>NZ_CP023315.3:0-2400000 GCF_002310375.3 Caulobacter vibrioides | reverse complement strand
ACATCCAGAACCGCGCCCTCGAAGTGATGGGCGAGGAAAGCGGCGCCATCGTCGTGATGGACTGCCGCAACGGCGACCTGCTGTGCATGGCCTCGGCGCCGAGCTTCGACGCCAACCGTTTCGTGCGCGGCCTTTCCGGACCCGAGTACAAGGCCCTGGCCGAGTACGAGCGCAAGCCGCTGCTCGACAAGTCGATGACCGGCCTGTTCCCGCCCGGGTCGACCTTCAAGCCGACCGTGGGCCTGGCCGCCCTGGCCGCCGGTATCGACCCCGACATTCGGATCAACTGCCCTGGCAGCTGGTACTATGGTGGCCGCGTCTGGCGTTGCTGGGAGAAGGGCGGCCACGGCCCCCAGAACATGCACGACGCGATCAAGAACTCGTGCGACATCTACTTCTACCAGACGTCCCTGAAGATCGGTCCCGACGCGATCGCCCGCGCCGCGCGCGCCGTGGGCTTTGGCCAAACCTTCGACATCGGCATTCCCGGCCAGAAGAAGGGCATCGTCCCCGACCGCGAGTGGAAGAAGCGCGCCTTCAAGCGCAATCCCGCCAACCAGATCTGGTTTCCCGGCGAGACCCCCAGCTACGCGATCGGGCAGGGCGCCCTGACGGTCAATGCGCTGCAACTGGCCGTGATGACGGCCCGACTGGCCAACGCCAAGAAGGCGCTGGTTCCGCGCCTGATCAAGTCCATCGGCGATGAGGAGCGTCCCGCCGGTTCGGAAGTGCCGGACCTGCCGTTCTCGCCCGAGCATCTGGCCTATGTGCGTGGAGGCATGGCCGCCGTGGCCAACGACGTGCGCGGCACCGCCTATCGCAACAGTCAGCTGGGGCTGGGCGACGTGCAGATGGCCGGCAAGACCGGCACGGCGCAGGTGCGCAGCTATGACAAGGGCGTCTCGCGCGACAGCAAGGACGTGCGCTGGCGGCTGAAGGACCACAACCTGTTCGTCGCCTTCGCGCCCTATGACGACCCCCGCTACGCGGTCTCGGTCATCATCGAGCACGGTGGTCTGGGCGGCGCCACGGCCGGTGCGCCGCGCGCCCGCGAGGTGATGCGCGTGGCGCTGCTGAAGGATCCCGAGATCCGAGCCCGCATCGAGCGCCCTGCGCCCTTGCCAGAGGCGGTTCCCGAGGCCGAGATCGAAGGCGCCGCGCCGGACGATCCGGTCGAAGCGCCGCCGCCCGTCCCGGGCGCGCCCCCCACGACTCCCGAGGGAGGCCAGATATGACCCTGAGCGGCGGCCTTAGCCGGCCCGGCGAACGCGACCGGCCGACCATCAAGTTCATGGAGATCGACTGGACCTTCTGTCTGGTCCTGTGCCTGATCGCCGGCGCGGGCGCGCTGATGCTGTTCTCGATCGCCGGGGCGTCCTGGGAGCCGTGGGCGGCCAAGCATCTGATCCGCTTTGGCCTCTACTTCATCATGATGGTCATTCTGGCCATGTGTGATCTGCGCTGGTGGTTCATGGCCGCCTATCCGATCTATGTTGTGGGCCTGTTGCTGCTCATCGCCGTCGAGGTCGCCGGCGATGTCTCGCTGGGCGCTCAGCGCTGGCTGTCGATCGGCGGGTTCCGCTTCCAGCCTTCGGAAATCATGAAGATTGGCCTCGTCCTGGCCCTGGCGCGCTACTATCACGGCCTGTCGGCCGACAGCGCCCGGATGTCCTGGCGGCTGCTGATCCCAGCGGGGATGATCGCCGCGCCGGTGCTTTTGGTGGCGCACCAGCCTGACCTCGGCACCGCCATGCTGATCGCGGCGACCGGGCTGTCGATCGTGGTCCTGGCTGGGCTGTCCTGGCGGATCATCTTCGCGGGCATCGCCGCGTTCATGGCCGCGATCCCGCCCTTTGTGTTGTTCGTGCTGCACGACTATCAGCGCAATCGGGTGATGACCTTCCTGAACCCCGAGGCCGACCCGTCGGGCAAGGGCTATCAGATCGTCCAGTCCAAGATCGCGCTGGGCTCGGGCGGCCTGCTGGGCAAGGGCTTTGGCCTGGGTTCGCAGAGCCAGCTGAACTTCCTGCCCGAAAAGCAGACCGACTTCATCTTCGCCACCCTGGCCGAGGAGTTCGGCTTCGTCGGCTGTTTCGCCGTGCTGTTCCTCTATGGCGCGGTGATCTTCATGGCGCTGCGGATCGCCTCGATCAGCCACAGTCACTTCGGGCGTCTGGCCGCCGGCGGCACCATTTCGACCTTCGCAGTCTATGTGCTGATCAATGGCGCGATGGTGATGGGTATGGCGCCGGTCGTGGGCGTGCCCATGCCGATGCTGTCGTACGGCGGCACCGTCATGCTGACGGTGATGATCGGCTTTGGCCTGATCCAGGCCGTCCGCGTGCACCGCTACACCGAAGTGACCAGCGGCAAGGGCTCGCTGGTCTGATGAGCGGGGACGGGGAGGAGTTGCTTCCCGTCGTCGTTACGCCGCGACTTCGGCTCCGCTGTTGGCGTCCGAGTGACGCGGCGGCTCTGTCGGCCAACATGACACCTAAGGTGAGCCGTTGGCTCAGCTCGTGGCCAGATCCGACCCCACCTGAACTGGCGCGACAACGTATTGTCGAGGCGAGGGCAGGCGTAAGCGAAGGCTGGCACGTCAGCTACGCTATCGAGAGATTGTCGGATGATCTGGTGATCGGCGGCTTCGGCGGGGGCGCGAAAGACCAGCGGCTCCGGGTCGAGATCGGCTATCATCTCGCAGAGGGAGCTCATGGCCAGGGCTACATGATGGAGGCCGCTCAGGCAGGTCTTTCCGCCGTTTGGTCACAGCTGCCGGCCGCCGAGACGATCGAAGCCCAGGCTCACCCAGACAACGCAGCCTCGCGAGCGATTCTGTCCAAGCTGGGCATGCGGTTCGTTGGCGAGCGGCCCGTCTTTGCTTCCGCGCGGGGAGTCTGGGAGCCCGGCTGCTGGTACGAGCTCGCGCGACCCGACTGACCAGCGCCGCCTCGATCGCGCGATCCTCGGTTCCGCTTCCGGCGCTCTCTAGCCCGCCTCGTCCAGATAGGCCTTCACCCGCGCGAACAGGTTCTCGAACATCGGCGTGGTCAGGCGGCCGGTGTTCGTGTTGAGGCGCGAGCAGTGGTAGCTGTTGAAGATCCGATAGGGGCCCGCCTGGAACTCCGAGCCATGGCCCGGCACGCCCGCAGAGGCCTTCAGGCCCAGGGTCTTGAGCACATTGCGGCGCGAGACGTCGCCCAGGGTGACGATGACCTTCAGGTTCGGGAACATATCAAGCCGCGCCTTCAGGAAAGGTCGGCAGGCGTTCTCTTCGGAAGTCTCGGGCTTGTTGCCGGGCGGCGCGCAGCGGACCGCGTTGGTGACCGCCGCGTCCACCAGCTTCAGCGAGTCGTCAGGGCGCGCCTCGAACTGGCCGGTGGCGAAGCCGAACTTGATCAGGGTCTCGTAGAGCAGGGCGCCGGCATAGTCGCCGGTGAACGGCCGGCCCGTGCGGTTGGCGCCCTTGCGGCCAGGGGCCAGGCCCACGACCAGCAGCCGCGCGTCCTTGTCGCCGAACGACGGCGCCGGGCCGTTGAACCAGTCTGGGTAGAGGTCCTGGTTCTCACGGCGATAGGCCACGAGGCGCGGGCACAGCGGGCAGTCGCGCGGCGGCTCGGCGGGGTTGGGGACGACCTCACCGACGATGTTGGAAGCCTGGCTCATCTCAATACTCGTCGTCGGCTTCGCGTTCGGCGGGGGTGCGCGTGTCCGACACCTGGCGGGGCTGGACCCGCTGTGGGCGACCAATGATGGTTCCAAGGTCGGCGAGATCCACGAAGTTGTCGGCCTGGCGGCGCAGGTCGTCGCTGGTCATCGGCGGCTGGCTCTTCATCGTCGAGACGACGGTGACCCGGCGACCCTTGCGCTGGACGGCCTCGACCAGGGCGCGGAAGTCGCCGTCGCCCGAGAACAGCACCAGGTGATCGGCGGTCTCGGCGATCTGCAGCATGTCGACCGCAATCTCGATATCCATATCGCCACGCCAGCGCTTGCGGCCCTGGCTGTCGGTGAACTCGCGCGCCGGCTTCGTGACCAGGGTGAAGCCGTTATAGTCCAGCCAGTCGACCAGCGGCCGGATCGGCGAATAGTCGTCGTTCTCGGCGATCGCGGTGTAGTAATAGGCGCGGATGAGAATCCCGCGCTTTTTGAACTCGTCGAGCAGCTTGCGGTAGTCGATGTCGAAGCCCAGCGCCTTGGCGGCGGAATACAGATTGGCCCCGTCGATAAACAGGGCGAGCCGATCGGTCGGATAGAAGGTCACGGTAATTCCTTGAAAAATCAGGTCGTTCGAAATGACTTGGATGAGGCCGTTGTCGTGGCGCTCGGCTGTAATCTGCCGGGAGCCTATCCGAGTCGCGAGGTCTTGTTGGAAGCGGCTTTGACGGCGCTGCCGGAGGTGGGGCTGGACGTCGTCACGCGCTCGACCTGGTGGCGGTCAGCCGCCTGGCCCGACCCGGCGGGGCCGGAGTATCTGAACGGGGTGGCGGTCGTGCGCACCGCCTTGTCGCCGCGCCAGGTCCTGGATGCCTTGCACGACCTGGAGGCGCGGTTTGGGCGGGCGAGGGGAGAGGCCAACGCGCCCCGGACCTTGGATCTGGACCTGATCGCCTATGGTCGCACGGTGGTGGATGGCGATCTGGTCGTGCCGCATCCCCGCGCCCACCAGCGGCTGTTCGTTATGGGGCCGCTCGCCGAGCTCTATTCGGGCTGGATTCACCCGATCACCGGCGAGCCGGCCTTCCGCCTCGCCGCCACGGCGACGGTCGGACGCGACGCGCGACCTGTTGCCGCAGCCTGACAGCAGATCCGCTAAGACAGGCCCGATTGTCTGGAGGACGCATCATGGCCGCCATCGAGGTCAATCCCGCGCACGTCCGGGAGTTTGCCGACGCCGCCACCTTCTATGACTGGCTGTCGCAGCATCATGACAGCCAGGCCGAGGTCTGGATCAAGATCCACAAGCTGTCCTCGGGCCTGCCCTCGATCACCCCGGTCCAGGCGATCGACGTGGTGCTGTGCTGGGGTTGGATCGATGGCGTGAAAAAGAGCTTTGACGCTCGCAGCTATCTGCAGCGCTACACCCCGCGCACCAGAAAGAGCATCTGGAGCCAGATCAATGTCGACAACGTCGCTCGCCTGATCACCGAGGGGCGTATGACCCCGCACGGCTTGCGCGAGGTCGAGGCGGCCAAGGCCGACGGCCGCTGGGACCGCGCCTATGGCAGCGGAAAGGGCATGAAGATTCCCGACGACCTTCAGGCGGCGATCGACGCCAACCCGGCGGCGCGCGCCATGCTGGATCGGCTGACCGCGCAGAACCGCTTCGCGCTGGCCTTCCGCACCCACAACATGAAGACGCCCGCCGGTCGGCAAAAAAAGATCGAGAGCTTCGTGGCCATGCTTGAACGCGGCGAAACGATCTATCCCCAGAAGGCGCGCTGACGGCCGCGCCGCACGGCGATGCTGGACATTGACCCCCGAAGCGGGCATAAGCGCCCGCTCGCGAAAGCAGGATGGACGTGCGCGGCGTTGCGTGTCGCCGCACAGAAGCCTATTTTGTGATTGCTTACCGGCAGCCCGAGGAACTCATGGCCCGCGTCACCGTCGAAGATTGCGTCGAGAAGGTCCCGAACCGCTTCGCGCTCGTTCTGCTCTCGGCCCACCGCGCCCGCGGCATTTCCGCCGGCGCCGCGCTGATGGTCGACCGCGACAACGACAAGAACCCGGTCGTGGCCCTGCGCGAGATCGCCGACGACGTGATCGATCACGAAGGCCTGAAGGAACACCTCATCAGCACGCTGCAGCGCGTTGACGAGCACACCGAGGCTGAAGAAGAGGCCGAGACCCTGGCCCTGCTGGCCGATCCCAGCCACATGCAAATGAGCGAGCTGGAACTGGTTCGCGCGCTGCAAAGCGACCGCGACGGCGGTCAGGAGGAGCGGTACTGAGCCCCGAAGGCGCAGACCCTCTGACCCTTGAAGCGGTCGGCCAGACCGCTCCATCCGAACGCGCGCCCGCCTCGCTCCCCTCGGGGACCGAATCGGGCGCGTCGTCGTCTCTGGCTCCTGCCGCGACGACCGAAGCGCCGGCCAAGCCGCGCCCCAAGTTTCTTCGCCAGTACGAACTGATCGAGCGGGTTCACGCCTACGATCCAACCGCCGATGAGGCGCTGCTGAACCGCGCCTATGTCTACGCCATGCGCATGCATGGTTCGCAGACCCGGGCCAGCGGCGATCCCTACTACGCCCACCCGATCGAGGTCGCGGGCATCCTCACCGAATACCGGCTGGACACCGCGACCATCGTCACGGCGCTGCTGCACGACGTGATCGAGGACACCCCGGTCACCAAGGAAGAGATCGCCAAGCTGTTCGGCGAGGAGATCGGCGAGCTGGTCGAGGGCGTAACCAAGCTCTCCAAGCTCGAGCTGCAAGCCGAGCACATGCGGCAGGCCGAGAACCTGCGCAAATTCATCCTGGCCATCTCCAAGGACGTCCGCGTCCTGCTGGTCAAGCTGGCCGACCGTCTGCACAACATGCGGACGCTGCACTTCATCAAGAACCAGGCCAAGCGCGAGCGTATCGCCCGCGAGACGCGCGACATCTACGCCCCGCTGGCCCGTAACATCGGCTGCCACAAGATCTGTATCGAGCTGGAGGAGCTCAGCTTCCAGCACACTAATCCGGTGGCGCGCGACGCTATCATCCGGCGCCTGGACGTGCTGCGCGAAGAGCAGGGCGGGGCCGTGACCCTGGTCAGCCAGGAGATCTCGGCGCGCCTGGAGTCGGCCAGCCTGCCGGCGCGGGTCTTCGGCCGCGAGAAGTCGCCCTATTCGATCTGGCGCAAGCTGCAGCGCAAGTCGATCGGCTTCTCGCAGATGTCCGACATCTATGCGTTCCGGGTGATCGTCGACAGCGAGGAAGACTGCTACCGGGCGCTTGGCGTCGTGCACCGCGCCTGGTCCAGCGTGCCCGACCGCTTCAAGGACTACATCTCGACGCCCAAGCGGAACAACTATCGCTCGCTGCACACCACCGTCGTGGGGCCGCGCGGCATGCGCATCGAGATGCAGATCCGCACCGAGAGCATGGACCGCGTCAACGAAGAGGGCGTCGCCGCTCACTTCCGTTACAAGGACGCCTCCTACGGCCTCGACCTGGAAGGCATGGAGGCCGCCGGCGGCCGCGATCCGCTGGCCAACCTGCGCCAGCTGGTCCAGGTGCTGGAGCATGGCGGTGACAGCGAAGAGCTGGTCGAGCACGCCAAGCTCGAGATGTTCCTCGATCAGGTGTTCGTGTTCACGCCCAAGGGCAAGCTGGTCAGCCTGCCGCGCGGGGCCATGCCACTGGACTTCGCCTATGCCGTTCACACCAGCGTCGGCGACACCTGCATCGGTGTGAAGATCAATGGCGAGCTGAAGCCGCTGCGCACCCCGCTGGTCAATGGCGACGTGGTCGAGGTGGTAAGGGGCTCCAAGCCCGTGGTGCCGCCCGACTGGCGCTCGCTGACGGTCACCGGCCGCGCCCGCTCGGCCATCCGCCGCCATATCCGCCAGACCGAGAAGGAAGAGTTCCTGCGTCTGGGCCGCGCGTCGCTGGAGCAGGTGTTCGAGCGCGCCGGCAAGAAGCTGAAGGACGTGTCGCTGCGACCGATCCTGGAGCGCTTCGTGCTGGAGAGCGACGAGGCGCTGTTCGACGCCGTCGGTCGCGGCCGCGTCTCGCCCAGCCAGGTGCTGGAGACGGCCTATCCGGGCATGAAGGACTCCGAGCGCGAGGCCGCGACGGCCCGGCGCAAGATCGAAGGCGGCCAGGAGGCGGCGCGGCTCTACGTGCGCGGCGGCGGTCTGACGCCCGGCGTCTCATTGCACTTCGCCCACTGCTGCAGCGCCGTGCCGGGCGACCGCATCGTCGGCATCCTGCGCGAGGACGGCGAGGGCCTGGACGTCCACACGATCGACTGTCCGCGCCTGGCCGAATACGAGGACCGCGAGGAGCTCTGGCGTGACCTGAACTGGACGCCCGAGGCCGAACGCTCGACCATCTCGCTGACCCGCCTGCACGCCACGATCCAGAACGCCCCCGGTGTGCTGGGCCTTGTCTGCACCATCATCGGCGAGGCCGGCGGCAACATCGTCAACCTGCGCATGCACCACCGGCAGAGCGACTTCTTCGACACCGACATCGACGTCGAGGTCCGCGACGCCAAGCACCTGACCAACATCCAGGCGGCGCTACGGGCGTGTCCCTCGGTGGAGACGGTGGACCGGACGCGGGGGTAGGGGGCGCGACTCCGTATCCTTCTCCCCTTGCGGGAGAAGGTGGCGCGCAGCGCCGGATGAGGGGTCATGCGGGCTTACCGGAGCAGGATTTCGACCCCTCATCCGTCATCCTTCGGCCGACACCTTCTCCCGCAAGGGGAGAAGGGGGCTTGGCGTCGTTGCGACGGCGGTCTTACTGCCCCAACGCCGCCACCGCATCGCGCGTCGCCGCGGTCAGCGGTGAGGGCAGGGCGTCCAGGGCGAACCAGCCCCATTCGTGGAGGGCGTGGGCTTCCTGGATGGTCGGCTCGCCCTCGAAGCCTTCGACGGCGTAGGTGATCGCCACCCAGTGGTAGTCGTCGGCGACCATGTCGGTGACGGCCAGGACGCGGCCGGCCGTGATCCGCACGCCCAGCTCTTCATGGATCTCGCGCTCGGCGCAGGTGCGGGCGGCCTCGCCCCAGTCGAGCTTGCCGCCGGGCACGCCCCAGTGGTCGGCCTCGGGGGTCTTGACCCGCTTGACCAGCAAGAGGCGGCCCTGGTCGTCCAGAATGGCTGCGCCGCAGCCGACGCGAGGGCGTTGGGCTTCTTCCGTCATGGTCGCGGTAGAGCCTGAAACGCGACGCCGAGGCAACCGGGATTTGAAGACTCGCCCGCTTGGGCCTATAGGCAGCGCTCATGACCAACGACGACGTCCTCGACGAATTCCGCGCCGCAGGGGCCCTGCGCGAAGGCCACTTCGTGCTGTCCAGCGGCCTGCACAGCCCGGTGTTCCTGCAGAAGAACCTGGTGTTCATGCGCCCCGAGCGCTGCGAACGGCTCTGCAAGGCGCTGGCCCAGAAGATCATCGCCACGGTCGGCCAGGTCGACGTGGCGGTTTCGCCCGCCGTCGGAGGCATCATTCCGGGCTATGAGACCGCGCGCCACCTCAACGTGCCCTCGATCTATGTCGAGCGTGAAGGCGGCGGCTTCAAGTTCCGGCGCGGCTTCCACCTGGAGCCCGGCCAGAAGGTCGTGATGGTCGAGGACATCGTCACCACCGGCCTGTCGTCGCGCGAGTGCATCCAGGCGATCAAGGACGCTGGCGGCGACGTCGTGGCGGCTGCGTGCATCGTCGATCGTTCGGGCGGCAAGGCCGACGTCGGCGTGCCGCTGATCGCCTTGGCCAGCCTGGAAGTCCCGGCCTATCCGGCCGACGCCCTGCCGCCGGAACTGGCTGCGATCCCGATCGAGGATCCGGGCAGCCGCCGGTTGAAGGGCTGAGCGAGCGCGTCACACGATAAAGAGTGTCATCCCGGAAGCCTCGTAGAGGCTATCCGGGACCCAGGGGTGACGAAGCGCCGTGCGCGCCGCCCCTGGGTCCCGGCTCTACGCGCTCCGCGCTACGGCCGGGATGACACGCGTTTTCGGGGCCTAAGCCAGAGGCGAGAGAGCCCCCGCCTACTTCGCCCCCGCCGGCGGCGTCAGCGTCTTGACTGGCCAGGCGACGCCCAGCTGCTCCAGGTACGTGCCGTACTTGTCGGGGTCGTAGTAGAACCTCTTCATCTCGGGCCGGAAGCGCGCCATCACATCGGCGTTCATCTGGACCTGCGGCTTGTCGGCGGCTGTCAGCATCGGCACGTACTTCTGGTCCTTGGTCTGGACGTTGGTGAAGTAGGCCTTCGAGTCGGCCAGCAGCTTGGGCTGGGTCAGCAGGTCCAGCGTGGTCATCGCCACCACCTTTGAGCCGGCCACCACGCCCTTGTGGGCGATCGGCGTCGCCATCGAGATGGCGTTGGCCCAATGGTGGCCGGGCAGATCGGGGATGTTGGCCGGGTAGTTGATGGTGATCGTCGGCATGATCCACGAGATGTCGCCGATATCGTCCGACCCGCCGCTCTCGGGCTTTTCCTCCGGTGGCTTCAGGCCCCTCAGCTTGGTGTCCAGGCCGTCCTGCTTGGTGGATCCGACGTTCTTCTGAACCGCTTTGGCGAAGGCCTGCTCGTCGTCGGTCCATTTGGGCAGGCCGACCTGCTCGATGTTCTTCTGGGCGGCCTCGGCCATGGGGCGGTTGAAGTGGCGCGGCGCGGCCGTGCCCACGATGGCGGAATCGACCTTGGTGTCGGTCATGTCGGCGGCGGCCTTGGCGATCTTGTCGCCGATCGCCCAGTTCTTCTTGATGGCGGCGAAGGTCTGTTCGCGGAAATAGTACCAGACGGTCGCCTCGGACGGCACGACATTGGGCTGGTCGCCGCCGTCGCTGATCACGTGGTGCGAGCGCTGCTCGGGCCGCAGATGCTCGCGGCGCATGTTCCAGCCGATGTTCATCAGCTCGACCGCATCCAGGGCGCTGCGCCCGCGCCAGGGCGCGCCGGCCGAGTGCGCGGACTCGCCGTGGAAGCTGTACTTCACTGACACGAGGCCCGTGCCGGACGGCTGTCCCCAGGTGGTCTGCAGGTTCGCGCCCACATGGGTGAAGATCGTCGCGTCCACGCCTTTGAACACCCCGTCGCGCACCATATAGGCCTTGCCGGCCACCAGCTCTTCGGCGACGCCGGGCCACAGCACCAGGGTCCCGGCGATGTTCTGCTTGACCATCAGGTCCTTCACCGCCAGGGCGGCGACGATGTTCACGGCCTGACCGGAGTTGTGACCTTCGCCGTGTCCCGGCGCGCCGGGAATGATCGGGTCATGCCAGGGCACGCCCGGCTTCTGCGAGGCCTTGGGGATGCAGTCGATGTCGCTGCCCAGGGCGATGGTCGGACCGCCCTGGCCATGCGTCCAGGTCGCCGTCCAGGCGGTCGGGATGCCCGACACGCCGCGCTGGATGGTGAAGCCGTTCTCCTCCAGCACCTTGGTGATGTAGGCCGAGGTTTCGACCTCCTGGAAGCCCAGCTCGCCAAACGAGAAGATCTTGTCGTTCATCACCTGGGCCAGCTTGGCGCGGCTTTCGACGCCGGCGACGGCGTCGGCCTTCAGGCTCTTGAGCTTACCGGCCGAGATTTCAGCTGCAGCAGCGCCTTGCGCGACGACGAGCGGCAGCAGGCTCGCGGTGATCGCGAGGCCAGTCTTCCTGAACATGGCTTGATGTCTCCCCCAATTGCCCCGACCGCACGATCCGACGCCTTCCGGGCTTTGTCCATCCGGCGAACGCCCGCCACCGTTGCAAAACCGCACCTGCCCAAGTGAGGTGCGGCGCCCTAGGATTCGGGCGGCGGGGGGAGTAACCCTGCCGTCGAAGGCAGGAGGACCTGAGCGCATGAGCTTGCGGCTGGGCGTCAATATCGATCACGTGGCCACGATCCGGAACGCGCGCGGCGCTTCGTATCCCGAGCCCGTCCGCGCGGCCGAGCTGGCCTTGATCGCCGGCGCCGACGGCATCACCGCCCACCTGCGCGAGGATCGCCGACACATCAGTGACGCCGACATCGCGGTGCTGACCGACCTCTGCCACAAGCGCGGCAAGCCGTTGAACTTCGAGATGGCGGTCACCGACGAGATGGTCGGCATCGCCCTGAACGCGCGTCCGCACGCCGCGTGCCTGGTGCCCGAGCGCCGCGAGGAGGTCACCACCGAGGGCGGCCTCGACGTCATCAAGGGCCAGAAGCGCATCGCCGACGCCACCGCGCGGCTGCGCACCGTGGGGGCGCGGGTTTCGCTATTCATCGAGCCCGATCCCGACCAGATTCGCGCCTGCGTCGCGGCTGGGGCTCAAGTGGTCGAACTACACACCGGCGCCTACTGCGACGCGGCGCGGGCGGGTGAGACGGCGCGGGCCGAGGCGATCCTGAAGCGGCTCAAGGCCGGCGCCGCCTTGGCCCATGAGCTTGGCCTTGAGGTCCATGCCGGGCATGGCATCGACTACGCCACGGTCAAGCCGGTCGCCGCCATCCCGCAGATCGCCGAGCTCAATATCGGCCACTTCCTGATCGGCGAAGCGATCTTCGTGGGGCTGCCAGAAGCGATCCACCGCATGCGCGCCTTGATGGACACCGCGCGCGTCGAGCTTGAGGCCCTGGCGTGATCATCGGCATCGGCTCGGACCTCTGCGACATCCGGCGGATCGAGAAGTCGCTGGAACGGTTCGGTGACCGCTTTACGCACAAGGTCTTCACGGAGACCGAGCGCACGCGCTCTGAGCGCAAGCCCGATCGCGCCTCCAGCTACGCCAAGCGGTTCGCGGCCAAGGAAGCCTGCTCCAAGGCGCTGGGCACCGGCCTGAAGCGCGGCGTGCATCTGGCGGGCATGGGCGTGGTCAACCTGCCCTCTGGCAAGCCGACCCTGGCCCTGACCGGCGGGGCGCTTGAACGCCTGAACGCCATGGTTCCCGAGGGGATGGAGCCTGTGATCCATCTGTCGCTGACTGATGATCACCCTTATGCCCAGGCGTTCGTGATCATTGAGGCCCTGCCCAAGCGCTAAGGGAGACCCGCGTGGCCGAGTACATCCTGCTGATGCATGACGACGGCGACGAGGAGCGGGCGGCCGACTGGGAGGCCTATCTTGACGGTCTTGCCAGCGCGGGGCGCTTGCGCGGCGGCAGCGCCGTGGGCGAGGGCGCCTGCTATCGCAAGGTTGGCGCGCCTGGGCCAGTGTCCACGCACCTGACGGGTTTCGTCCGGATCGCCGCCGATAGCCTCGAGGACGCCGCAGGCTGTCTGGCCGGCAATCCGGTCTATGAGGCCGGCGGCACGGTTGAAATTCGCCTGCTGCCCGAGGACGTTTGACCGCGCGGCCCAAACCTCGCCATGAAGCTTGGCTACGCGCCGCTCTTGCCCGTCCGGCCAAGCCCGTCTAGCAAAGCCGAGCCGGTTCGCCGGTCACCCCTATTCGAAGAGCCCCGCGACCGCATGACCGACGCCGCCGACGATATCACGCCGCCCGAAGAGAAGGGCGCGATCGCCGAGTTGATCGAGATCGTCAAGACCGTCGCCTATGCGCTGGGCATCGCCCTGGTGCTGCGGGTGCTGCTGTTCCAGCCCTTCACGATCCCGTCGGCCTCGATGGAGCCGAACCTCTATCAGGGCGACTACATCATCGTGTCGAAGTTCAGCTATGGCTGGAGCAAGCACTCGATCCCGTTCAGCCCGCCGATCATCAAGGGCCGAATCTTCGATCGCGCGCCCAAGCGCGGCGACATCGTCGTGTTCAAGCTGCCGCGCGACAATCGCACCGACTACATCAAGCGCCTGATCGGCATGCCCGGCGACAAGGTCCAGATCCGCGGCGGCGAGGTCTACATCAACGGCAAGGCCCTGCCGCGCAAGGCGCAGGCCCCGGCCCTGGTCGACACCGGCTATGGCTTCACCCAGCAGGTGCAGCGCTTCCAGGAAACGAGCCCCGAGGGTCGTCCGTACAACATCCAGGACTTCGGGCCTGACAGCCGTGGCGACAACACCGGCATCTATACGGTTCCGGCCGGCTGCTACTTCTTCATGGGCGACAACCGCGACAACTCGGCCGACAGCCGCTTTGATCCGGGCGTCTCGCCCTACAAGGAAAGCGCCTGCAAGTGGGACTATGAGCTGGACCAGTTTATCGGCGACGAGATCGGCGTCGGCTTTGTGCCGGCCGAGAACCTGGTCGGCCGCGCCCAGATCATCCTCTTGTCGTGGAACGCCGAGGCGAGCCTCTTCAAGCCGTGGACCTGGTTCCTGAACGCGCGTCCCAGCCGCTTCTTCCACGTGCTGAAGTGACTTTGTTGGGTCTTGGGCGCCATGGATAGACGGGTCGCCGCCGTCGGCGACCTTGAGCGCCGGATCGGCCACAGGTTCGAAGACCGCGAACTGCTCGAACGCGCCCTGACGCACGCCAGCGTCGGGGACGGGGCCAAGAAGGTCCGCGACAACGAGGTGCTGGAGTTCATCGGCGACCGCGTGCTGGGCCTTTTGGCCGCCGAGGCGCTGGCGCAGCGCTTCCCCAAGGCCAAGGAAGGCGAGCTTGCGCCGCGCCTCAACGCCCTGGTCAGCCGCGAAACCTGCGCCCGTGTGGCCCGCAAGGCCGAACTGGGTCCGGCGCTGCGCCTGTCGGCCTCGTCCAGCAAGATCGGCGGCCGCGAGACCGACTCGATCCTGGCCGGCGCCACCGAGGCCCTGATGGCCGCCCTCTATCAGGACGGCGGGCTTGAGGCGGCGCGCCAGGTGTTCCTTGATCTGTGGAACGACGAGTTCGACCGCGCCGGCGAAGGCCGTCCGCGCGACCCCAAGACCGCGCTGCAGGAGTGGGCGCAGGGCAAGGGTCGCCCGCTGCCGACCTACCGCGTGATGGACCGCACGGGCCCCGACCACGCGCCGGTGTTCACCGTTGAGGTGGCCGTCAAGGGCGTCGACCCCGCCATCGCCAAGGGCAAGTCGCGACAAGAGGCCGAGAAGGCCGCCGCCAAGGCGCTGCTGGAGCGCGAAGGGGCGTGGGGTTGAGCTGAAGGCGCCGGAGACGTTGCGTCCGCCTGCATATAGTGGCACGGTTCGTGTCATTATCTGGAGGCGACGATGGCGAGTTTCTGGACATGGGCCGTCGCGGCGATCGTGTACGCCGTCTTCTTAGGCTGGCATCGGAACTGGCGCGGTCGCCTTTCGACAGCGGAAATCGAAGCCGTTCTGGCGACGCTGCAGGCGCAGGGCGCGGGCGAAAATGGCCGAAATGCGCTGGCCACGATGCGCGCGTTTCTGGAAGCCGATGACGGACGGCCGTTCCATATGCTCAACGTGGTGCGGCTGTCGCCCGACCGCGTGACGGATCCAGCCGGGCGCCAAGCGTCTGCGCGCGAGGTCATGGCGGGCTATACGAAGATGTTCCTTCCGGCATTGCTGGCGCGCGGCGGCTATCCGGCCTTCGCGGCGCGCAAGGTTGGCGGATACTTCGACACCTGGGGCGTGGATCCCGGACCCGATTGGTCGTTCATCGCCTTGATGCGCTATCGCAGCCGGCGCGACCTCGCCCGGTTGGTGTGTAATCCGAGGTTCGCCGGCGCCCACGAGTTCAAGTTCGCGGCCATGCCCCAAACCTTGAATTTCCCGACCCAGAGGCTCGGCGGCCTGCTGGTTCAGCCCTCCGCCTGGGTTGGCTTGCTGCTGGCCCTGGCGGCGGCGGTGGGGCAGGTCGCTTTATTGCTAACGGACCTGGGGCGATTAGCATGAGCCTCCTGCCGCCTTCGACCAATGCGGCCTATCGCGGATCCCGCCTGGCGGCCTGGGCGCTGATGGTCTTTGGGCTCATGACCCTCGGCGTTGGCGTGATCCATTTTGCGCTGCCGGACGGCGGTATTGGTGTGATCGCCGGTGTGGATCTGTCGACCCGTCGCGAGATCATCGTGAGCATGGCCGCCTGGATGGGCGCGCTGCAGATCGCGCATGGCGTCGGCTTGCTTCTCGTCGGCTGGCGCTACCGGACCCTTGTCCCGCTGTTCCTGGCTTTGACGGCGCTGGAGCGGGGCCTGATGGCGCTGGACGGCTGGCTGCTCAAGGGCGCGAACGCTGCGCATCATCCGCCGCAACACTACGGAAGTGTTCTGGTGTTCGGCCTGTGCCTGGTTCTGCTGGCGATGTCGCTTCGCAACACAAGAGCGGCCAACTGAACGACTGCGGGATTTTTTGGCGCATCGGTGCTAAACGCACGCGCAATGACTGACACCACCTCCCAAACTCGCGCGGGTTTTGCCGCCATCATCGGCGCGCCGAACGCCGGCAAGTCCACCCTGGTCAACCGCATGGTCGGGGCCAAGGTCTCGATCGTGACCCAGAAGGTCCAGACCACCCGCTTCCCCGTGCGCGGCGTCGCCATCGAGGGCGACACCCAGATCGTCCTCGTCGACACCCCTGGGATCTTCAGCCCGCGCCGCCGCCTGGACCGCGCCATGGTCCGCGCCGCTTGGGCTGGATCGGAAGAGGCCGAGGCCACTGTTCACCTCGTGGACGTGCAGGCCGAACTGGCCAGCCGCGCCGACAAGGCCACGCCCGGCGAGTACCGCTCGGCCCAGGACGTCCAGACCATCATCGAAGGCCTGAAGGCCGCCGACCGCAAGGTGATCCTGGCGCTGAACAAGATCGACGGGATCAAGCGCGACACCCTGTTGGCCGTGGCCAAGGACTTCTTCGACACCGGCGTCTATTCCGACGTCTTCATGATCAGCGCCTCGACCGGCGCGGGCGTCGAGGACCTGACGGCCAAGCTGGTTTCGATGATGCCGGAAGGGCCCTGGCTCTATCCGGAAGATCAGACCGCCGACCTGCCGGCGCGCCTGCTGGCCGCCGAGATCACCCGCGAGAAGGTTTATCTGCGCGTCCACGAGGAACTGCCCTACGCCGCAACGGTCGAAACGACCGCCTTCGAGGAGCGCAAGGACGGCTCGGTGCGCATCGAGCAGACCATCCTGGTCGAGCGCGAAGGCCAGCGGGTCATCGTCATCGGCAAGGGCGGCCAGACCCTGAAATGGATCGGCCAGGCCTCGCGCGAGGAACTGTGCGACATCCTCGACCGCAAGGTGCACCTGTTCCTGCATGTGAAGGTCAAGGAGAACTGGGCCGAGGAACGTGGTCTGTTCAGCGACATCGGCCTGGACTTCGATGTTTGACGCGCCAATGGGGAGAGGGGCGGCGCCGGCCGTGGACCTGGACGCCTATTTCCGGCGTATCGGCTATGACGGCCCGCGCGAGCCGACCCTGGATACGCTGCGGGCCGTCGCCTTTCGCCACCCGGACGCCATCCCGTTCGAGAACCTCGACGTGCTGCTGGGGCGCGGGATCAGCATTGTCCCCGGCGATGTCGACGCCAAGCTGATCGGCGCCGGGCGGGGCGGCTATTGCTACGAGCAGAACGGGCTGTTGAAGCGCGTGCTGCAGGCGCTGGGCTTCCAGGTCGAAGGCCTGATGGCCCGTGTGCTGTGGATGGCGCCGGAAGGCGCGCCGCCACGTCCGCGCTCGCACCAGGTGCTGGGCATTGTGATTGACGGCGAGACCTGGCTGGCCGACGCGGGCTTTGGCGGCTGCGTGCTGACCACGCCACTGCGCCTGTTCTCGGATGAGGTCCAGGACAGCCCGCACGGCAAGTTCCGCATCGTCGATACGCAGACGAACGGCGTCGCCGAACGCCAGGTCCAGGCCGATCTGTCGGGCCGCTGGGCGCCGCTCTATCAGGTGTCGCAAGGCGCCTGGGCCGAGGTCGACTACGAGCAGGCCAATTTCTACACCTACACCCACCCCAGCTCGCACTTCACCTGGAGCATGACGGTGGGGCGCACGACGCCGACCGCGCGCTACGCCCTGAAGAACAACCGCTTCACCCATCGCGACGTCACCGGCGCCGTGGTCGAGCAGCGCGACCTCTCCGTCGATGAGCTGGAGGCGACCCTGCGCGAGGTGATCGGCCTGCCGGTGGAGGCCGACTGGCGTCCGGTGCTGGAAAAGGTCGTGGCCTGGGGAACCCCCGCTTGAGCCTAGAGTGGGAGGACGAAGCCTATGTCCTCTCGGCCCGCTCGCACGGCGAGACGGGGGCCATTGTCGAGCTGCTGACCGAGGCGCGCGGCAAGGTCGCCGCTCACGTGGCCGGCGCGGTGTCGCGGCGGATGAAGCCCTTCCTGCAGCCTGGCGCGCGGGTCATCGCCCGCTACCGGGCCCGGGTCGAGGGGCAGTTGGGCTCGGCCAGTCTGGAGCCGATGGGCGAGGGGCCTTCAAGCCTGTTTGACGATCCTCTGGCTCTGGCCGGCCTCTCATCGGCGGCGGCGATCGCTGCGGCGGCTTTACCTGAGCGCGAAGCCCACCCCGGCGCCTTCCACGCTCTTGAAGCGCTGATCCGCGTGCTGGAAATCCCTGAGATCTGGCCGGCCGTCTATGTCCGCTACGAGGCGGGGCTGTTGCAGGAGCTGGGCTTTGGCCTGGACCTGTCGAAGTGCGCGGCGACCGGCGCGTTCGACGATCTCGTCTATGTCAGCCCGCGCACCGGCCGCGCCGTCAGCCGCGAGGCAGGTAAGCCCTATCACGACAAGCTGTTGCCCCTGCCGCCGTTCATGCTGTCGTCGCAAGGCGGATTGGCGGAAGGCGACGTGAAGGCGGGTCTGGACATCACCGGCCATTTTCTGGAGCAGTTCGTCTTCGGTCCCCTGAACAGGCCGCTGCCGCCGGCCAGGCTTTGGCTGCTGGACCGCCTGGCCGAGGCCGATAGGCTTTAAGAACCGTCACACAGCAGCGCTATCGCGAATTCTCAGTCCATTGGAGTATCGCCATGTCCGTCCTTGATCGCTACGCCCTCAGCCGCCGTCGCATGCTGGCGGTGTTTGGCGGCGCCGCCGTTTCCGCCATGGCGATCCCGCTGGAGAGCGGCAAGGCCTTGGCCCAGGCGGTCTTCAAGACCTATCCGTTCCAGCTGGGCGTGGCGTCTGGTGATCCGTCGGCGGACGGCTTTGTGATCTGGACGCGTCTGGCGCCGGAGCCGCTCGAAATCGGCTACGGCATGCCGTCGGCGCCGGTCGCGGTCGAATGGGAAGTCGGTGACGCGCCCAACATGCGCAACATCGTGGCCAAGGGCACGGCGATCGCACCGCCGGAACTGGGCCACGCTGTGCACGTCGAGGTCGCGGGCCTGCAGCCGAACCGCGACTACTGGTATCGCTTCACTGCCGGACGGGAACGGAGCCTGCTGGGCCGGGCGCGCACGGCGCCGGCGCAGGGCGCGACGTTGGAGCGGGTCCGTTTCGCCGTGGCGGGCTGCCAGAACTACGAGCAAGGCTACTATACGGCCTACCGTCGCCTGGCGGAGGAAAACCCCGACTTCGTCTTCTGTTACGGCGACTATATCTATGAGGGCCGCGGCAACCGCGTCTGGAACAGCGCCAACGGCCCGGTTGAGAATCCGCGCCAGCACTTCGGCGGCGAGATCTACAGCCTCGACGACTATCGTCGCCGCTACGCCCAGTACAAGATGGACACCGACCTGCAGGCCGCCCACGCGGCCGCGCCGTGGTTCACGGTCTGGGACGACCACGAGATCGACAACAACTGGGTCGCCGACCTGGATCAGGACGGCGTCGATCCCAAGATGTTCAACCTGCGGCGCCAGATGGCTGTGCAGGCCTATTACGAAAACATGCCGCTGCGGGCGTCGAGCTTCCCGACCGGAACCTCGCTTCAGCTGTATCGCCGGGCGACCTACGGCCAACTGCTGAACCTGAACCTGCTGGATACGCGCCAGTATCGTACCGATCAGCCCTGCGGCGACCGGTTCGGCTACTGCGACGCGGTCGAGGCCTCGCGCGCCGAGGTCATCGGCCAGGTTCAGGAGAAGTGGCTGACCAACGGGCTGATTGAATCCAAGACGACCTGGAACGTGCTGGCCCAGCAGATCATGATGATGGACCTCGACCGCGAGCCGGGCGAGGGCAAGGCGGTCAATCCGGACTCGTGGGCGGGCTATCGCATGCCACGCAACCGCCTGCTGCAGACCATCCGCGACCGCAAGGTCGGCAATGTCGTGGTGCTCACCGGCGACGAGCACCAGAACTATGCCGGGGATCTCTATCTCGACGGCGCCAAGGCCGAAGGGGCTCCGATCGCCTCGGAGTTTGTCGTCACCTCGATCAGTTCCGGCGGCGACGGGACCGACCAGCGCGCCGACATGGCCAGGATCCAGGCCGCCAACCCGATCCTCAAGTTCAACAACGCCCAGCGCGGCTATGCGGTCTGCGACGTCACGCCCAAGGCGTTCGTCACGGAGTTCAAGGTGCTGGACGCGATCACCCGCCGGGACGGCAAGCTGTCGACCCGCGCCAAATGGGCCCTTGAGGCCGGAAAGACGGGGATCGTTCAGGCCTAAGCGGTCCTGATCGCTCGAATCATCGAGGGGATTTCTGCTAGGCTCCTTCCCCGGAGTAACGAATCCCCTCGATGAACAAGCCTGTCCTTCCTCCCCCCGGCGGTCCCGACGACGGCGACCGCATTCTCGACGAGCCGCTGACCGAGGCGCTGTCGCGGCGCTATCTGGCCTATGCGCTGTCGACGATCGGCTCGCGGGCGCTGCCCGACGTGCGCGACGGCCTCAAGCCGGTGCACCGTCGCGTTCTGTACGCGATGAGCAACATGCGGCTGAACCCCGACGCCGCGGCGCGCAAGTGCGCCAAGGTCGTCGGCGAGGTGATGGGTAATTTCCACCCGCACGGCGACCAGTCGATCTATGACGCCTTGGTGCGTCTGGCCCAGGACTTTGCGCAGCGCATCCCGCTGGTCGAGGGGCAGGGGAACTTCGGCAATATCGACGGCGATAACGCCGCGGCCATGCGTTACACCGAATGCAAGATGACCGAGGCGGCGACGCTTCTGCTGGACGGCATCGATGAGGACGCGGTCGACTTCCGCCCGACCTATGACGGCCAGGACGAAGAGCCGGTCGTGCTGCCCTCGGGCTTCCCGAACCTGTTGGCCAATGGCTCGTCGGGCATCGCGGTCGGCATGGCCACCTCGATCCCGCCGCACAACGCCGCCGAGCTGATCGACGCCTGCCAGCTGTTGCTGGCCAATCCCGACGCGACCACCGAAGACCTGATGGAGAAGGTCCCAGGGCCGGACTTCCCGACCGGCGGTGTGATCGTCGAGTCCCGCGCCTCCTTGCTGGAAACCTACGAGACCGGACGCGGCGGCGTGCGGATGCGCGCCAAGTGGGAAAAGGAAGACACCGGTCGCGGCACCTACCAGATCGTCGTCACCGAGATTCCGTACCAGGTGAAGAAGTCGGATCTGGTCGAGCAACTGGCCGACCTGATCGACAGCAAGAAGGCCGCCCTGCTGGGCGACGTGCGCGACGAAAGCGCCGAGGACATCCGTCTGGTCCTGGAGCCCAAGTCCAAGAACGTCGAGCCCGAAGTGCTGATGGAGAGCCTGTTCAAGCTCTCGGCGCTGGAGAGCCGGTTCCCGGTCAATATCAACGTGCTGGACGCGCGGGGCACGCCGGGCGTCATGGGCATCAAGCAGGCGCTGATGGCGTTCCTGGCCCACCGTCGCGAGGTGCTGACCCGCCGGGCCCGCCACCGCCTGGCCAAGATCGAAGCTCGTCTGCACATCCTGGACGGCCTGCTGATCGCCTATCTGAACCTCGACGAGGTCATTCGGATCGTCCGCTACGAGGACAAGCCGAAGGAAAAGCTGATCGAGGCTTTCAAGCTCTCGGACATCCAGGCCGACGCCATCCTCAACACCCGCCTGCGCCAGCTGGCCAAGCTGGAGGAGATGGAGATCCGTCGCGAACACGCCGAACTGGTGGAAGAGCGCGACGGCATCCTGGCCATGCTGGCCAGCGAGGCCAAGCAGTGGAAGCTGGTCGGCGTGGGCCTCTCCGAGGTCCGCGCGGCGCTGCTCAAGATCAAGCATCCGCTGGACAAGCCGCGGCCCACCGGCGTGACCGGTCGTTCTGTGTTCGGCGAAGCCCCGCAGGTCGACGCCGACGCCGCGATCGAGGCGATGATCGTGCGCGAGCCGATCACGATCATCCTGTCCGAGCGCGGCTGGATCCGCGCCGCCAAGGGCAAGATCGACGACCCGTCCGAGCTGAAGTTCAAGGAAGGCGACAAGCTGGGCTTCCTGGTCCCGGCCGAGACCACCGACAAGCTGCTGATCTTCTCCAGCGACGGACGCTTCTTCACGCTGGGCTGTGACAAGCTGCCCAGCGCGCGCGGTCATGGCGAGCCGGTGCGGATGATGATCGAGCTGGACGACAAGGTGAAGATCATCGACGTCTTCCCGTTCAAGGCCGGCCGCAAACGCATTCTGGCCTCGAAGGGCGGCTATGGCTTCCTGATGCCCGAGGAAGAAGCCCTGGCCAACCGCAAGGCCGGCAAGCAGGTCCTGAATGTCGGCAATGAAGGCGCGGCCTTCTGCCTGGAGGCCGTCGGCGACCAACTGGCGGTGATCGGCGACAACGGCAAGATCCTGATCTTCCCGCTGGAAGAGCTGCCCGAAATGCCGCGCGGCAAAGGCGTCAAGCTGCAGGCCTATCGCGAGGGCGGCCTGCGCGACGGTTTGTCGTTCAACGCCGAAACGGGCGCCTACTGGATCGACACCGCCGGCCGTCGCCGTGACTGGTCCGAGTGGAAGGAATGGGTGGGCCGCCGCGCCGGCGCTGGCAAGCTGGTCCCCAAGGGCTTCGCCACCAACAAGCGGTTCCGGCCCAAATGAGCTCGGGGCGGTTGCGTCGCCGCGCGTTGAGCCTGTTGGCCGGCGCCTTCGGCTGCGCGGCCGTCGTGGCCACGCCTGCGCTGGCGCTGCCGAAGGGCAAGCCAGAGGAAACCGGGTTCAACGCCGAGCGCCTGAGGCGTCTCGACGACCATATGCAGATCATGGTCGATCGGGGGCAGATCGCGGGCGGCGTGACCGTTCTGGCGCGTCATGGGCGGGTCGTGCACGCGCGCGCCTTCGGTCGCCGGGAGTTGGGCGGCGACCCCATGCCGATGGACGCGATCTTCCGCATCCGCTCGGAGACCAAACCCGTCACCGGCGTCGCCATGATGATGCTCTATGAGCAGGGCCTGTGGCGTCTGGACGACCCAGTCAGTCAGCACGTCCCGGAGTTCGCCAACCTCCGGATCGCCAGCGGCGTGGACGAGAGCGGACAGCCGATCCTGACGCCGGTCTCCAGGTCGCCGACCATGCGCGAGCTGATGACCCACACGGCGGGCTTCGCCTATGGCCTGGCCGATGATCCGAGCAGCCTCGCCGACCAGGCCTATTATCGCGCCGGGGTGCTGCAGTCGGCGTCGCTGACCGACCTTGTTCAGAAGGTCTCGGGTCTGCCGATGTTCTCCGAGCCCGGCCGGCTTTGGCGCTACAGCGTCGCGGCGGACATCCAGGGCTATATCGTCGAGAAGCTGTCGGGCCAGAGCCTGCCGGTGTTCATGCAGGAGCGCATCTTCACGCCGCTGGGCATGAAGGACACCGCCTTCTACGTGCCCGAGGAGAAGATGGTCCGTCTGGCGGCGCTCTACGACGCAGATCCGGCCACAGGGCAACTGGTCCCGGCCATCGAAGGCGCCTGGCGTGACGTCACCAAGCCGCCCGCCGCGCCCCTGGGCGGAGGCGGGTTGGTCTCGACCGCGGGAGACTTTTCCCGCTTCGCTCAGATGATCCTGAACAAGGGCGAGTTGGACGGTGTGAGGGTTCTCAAGCCGGAAACGGTGACGCTGATGACCCAGAACCATCTGCCGGAAGGGTTCGTGGTCACGACCAATGGCACGGCGGGCGTGCTGGCGCCGTCGGCCAGGCCTTTTCCGTTCGCGGCGGGCATGGGCTACGGGATCGATATGGCGGTGGCCGTCGACCCGGCCGCGTCCGGCGCGCCGGTCGGGCCTGGAACCGTCAGCTGGGGTGGCAGCGCAGGCACCTGGTTCTGGATCGACCCGGCCAACAACCTGTTCTTCGTCGGCATGATCCAGCGGCTCGGCGGCGTTGGCCCAGGTCTCGACGCCCAATCGCGGACCCTGGTCTACCAAGCGCTGGAGCGACCGCCCGTTCCGCCCGTCCAGGTCTCGTCGAAGTCGCCCGCCAAGCCGACGGTGTCGCGCTAGAGCCTGTCTGGTTTAGATGGAAACATCTAAACCAGATAAACAGGTTCTAATTCATAGACTTAGAGCGCGTTCGAACGGTTTAGCCGCTCACGCCTAAACCTAACGCGCTCTAAGAGAAAGCTCCCCCC
This sequence comes from Caulobacter vibrioides, assembly GCF_002310375.3. Taxonomy (GTDB): domain Bacteria; phylum Pseudomonadota; class Alphaproteobacteria; order Caulobacterales; family Caulobacteraceae; genus Caulobacter; species Caulobacter vibrioides_D. The sequence goes on along the minus strand of NZ_CP023315.3, from coordinate 2,376,095 downwards.
GCCAAGGGCGAGGGGAGTTCCCGCACGATCTAGAAGGGCTGAAGTTCTAGGCCGCGAACAGGATATCGCCGGGAGCGTTGGCCTTGCCGACGGCCAGGCCGACCACGCCCGTCAGCTTGATCAGGCCATCGCCTGCGTCGAGCCCGGGGGTGGCGTTCTGGTGGAAGATGTAGGTGTCGGCGCCCCATTCGAACACCGTATTGCTGTTGGCTGCGGTCAGTCCGGCATAGGCGGTCAGCGCATCGTCGAAGGTGGCGGTCGTGATGAAGAACAGCTGCTTCTTCTCTCCAGGTCCGACGGCGTCGGTGAAGCCCAGAAGATCGAAGCCCTTCTCGAAGTCCTCGATCGTGGCAATGCTGGTGACCTTGCCGGCCGCCATGCGCAGCGGGGCGAACCCGGCGATGTTGATGCTGTCGAACCCGGCGCCGGTGACGACCCGCCCGTCCAGCTTGTCGAGGATGATCGTATCGTTGCCGGTTCCGGTATCGATCAAGCCGCGCATGGCGCCACGGTCGACCACCACTTGGTCGTTGCCGGCGGCGGTACGGATATGGCGGTTGGCGTCAAGCCCGCCTTGATCCCCGGCCATGGGCCGGATCACGTCGTTGCCGTCCGTCGCCAGCACGTGGGTGTCCTCGGCGGGCTCCTGATTGATCGCATCGACGTTCCAGTCGTGAGCGAAGCGCGCGGACTCGCCTGGCAAGCCGGGATCCGACGGCCCGCCCGACGCGAAGTCGCCACCCTTTCCATAGGCCGAATAGAACACCGGCATGGCCGCCGCTTTTCCGTCCAGGCCCAGGTCGGCGAGATAGGCGCGCATCGCCTCGACATAGGGGCCCTGGTCGCCCTTGACCGCTTCGGCCATCAGCCAGCCGACGATGGCCGCCCGCGTGCCCAGGCCATTGGCGCCGTCGCCGCCGATCTCGGCGAAGTACTCGCCGCGCGTATATGCGCCGCCACGGCCGTTCGGGATCTGCTCGGCGAGGATGGTGGTCACATCCTTGATCGACTTTTCGACACCGAAGAGCTTGGCGTAGGCCTTGTGGAAGGTGTCGGAGGCGGTTGCGAACGCGCCATAGGCGTCGATGAAGTTCTGCTTGGCCTCGCCGTGCTTCACGAGGTTGACCGCGAAGTTGATGAAGCGATTTTCCAGATTGAAGTTGGCGTAATAGGCGCTGTTGAGATTGTTCGGGTTTCCGCCGTTGGGCGAGACGAGGTAGTCGGCTCCCAAGTTGCTCAGCGTCAGATCGGCCAGGAAGCCATAGGACATGACCGCCACCTGCGTGGTCGCCTTGGCGCTGTCCTGGATCCAGCTGACCGCGCTGGCATAGGTCCACAGATCTCCCACCATGCCGTTGCGCGCGGCGTCGATGCCCTGCGCCATCAGATTGATCTGCACGCGGGCGTCGGTGGGCAGATCCGCGCCGGCGGAGAGCCGGTGGACGTTCCGATAGATGGCGACCAAGTTGTCGAGTGTGGCCATAACGCGTTCCTGAATCTTTCGTAATCCCTCGTGCAGTAAAAAATATACATGAACGGCGTTCGATCAACCCGCTTTATGTGAAACTTCCTTAATCCTGCGGCGTGGCCGTGGCCGGTGCGGCGCGCCGTCGAAAAAGCGGGTTTCAACGCTCGGTCGGGCGCTCTAAGGTCACCCTCAAACAAGTGTTCGGGAGGGTGGTTTGGCGGTTCGTAACTTGATCAAGGCGAGCTTACTGGCGGCGGTGCTGGCGAGCGGCCCGCTGACGGCGGTCGCCAATCCAAGCGGTCCGTCCATTGCCGTCGCCGCGCCCGAGAGCGTCGGGTTCGCCCCGGAGGGCCTCAAGAAGCTCGACGCCCACATGCAGGGCCTCGTCGACAAGGGCCATCTGCCGGGCGTGACCACCATGCTGGTGCGCCACGGCAAGGTCGTGAACTTCGAGGTTCACGGCAAGAAGGGCTTCGATGGCCCGCCGATGACCAAGGACACGGTCTTCCGTATCTATTCGCAGACCAAACCGGTCACCGGCGTCGCGATGATGATCCTCTTCGAAGAGGGCAAGTGGACGCTGGACGATCCGGTCAGCAAGTTCATCCCCGAGTTCGCCAACCTGCAGGTCTACAAGGGCGTGAAGGCCGATGGGTCGTTCGAGACGGTCCCGGCTGAGCGCCCGCCGACGATGCGCGAACTGATGAGCCATTCGGCGGGCTTCGCCTATGGCCTCACGCCCGACAACCCGCTCGACAAGGCCTATGCCGACAAGGTGCTGGGCGCGCGCTCGCGGGCTGACTTCGTCAAGGCGATCGCCGAGATCCCCCTGGTGGACCAGCCCGGCAAGCGCTGGAAGTACAGCATCGCCGTCGATATCCAGGGGTTGATCGTCGAGAAGCTGACCGGCATGTCGCTGGCCGACTTCATGAAGGCCCGCATCTTCGACCCGCTGAAGATGAAGGACACCGGCTTCTGGCTGCCCGCCGAGAAGGCCGACCGTTTGGCGTCGCTCTATGTGTGGAGCCCGAAGGTCAACAAGCTGGTCCCGGCGGACGGCTACATGGTGCTCGACATCACCAAGCCGCCGGCCATGGCCTCGGGCGGCGGCGGTCTGGTCTCGACCAACGCCGACTACGCCCGCTTCGCCCAGATGCTGCTGAATGGCGGAGAACTGGACGGCGCCCGCATCCTGAAGCCCGAGACCGTGACGCTGATGCGCACCAACGCGCTGAGCGACACGATCATGAATTCTAGCGAACCGCCGTTCAACACGGCGCGCGGGCGCGGTTTCGGCCTCGACTTCGCCCTCGTGCTCGACAGCGCCAAGGCCGGGCCGCAAGGCGAGGGAACCTACAGCTGGGGCGGCGCGGCCGGCACCTGGTTCTGGATCGACCCGAAGAACGATCTGTTCTTCCTGGGCATGATTCACATCCTGAACAAGGGCGGCGATCCGGCGATCAAGGACATCGACGATGATAGCGCTAAGCTCGTCTACGACGCGCTGATCGATCCGAAGAAATAGCGGCCAACGCTGCAAACCGTTCAGGGAGGATCGCCCCATGAAGGCGGCTGTCTATTACGAAACCGGCGCGCCGGATGTGCTGCGCTACGAGGACGTGGCGGATCCCGCTTGCCACGCACAAGGCGTCGTCATCCGCGTTGAGGCGGTCAGCATCGAGGGTGGCGACACCCTCAATCGCGGTGGCGGCCAGATGGCGGGCGTCCCGCATATCGTCGGCTATCAGGCGGCGGGCGAGATCGTCGAGGTCGGCGCCGAGGTCTCGCACCTGAAGGTCGGCCAGAAGGTCGTCACGGTAAACGCCTTCGGCTCGCACGCCGAACTGCGCTCGGCGCCGGCGCGTAACGCGTGGCCGATCCCCGAGGGCTTTGACCTGCACAAGGCCGCCGCTATTCCGGTGCCCTTCGGCACGGCGCACGAGTGCCTGTTTGGGGCCGGGCGCCTGAAGGCCGGCGAGACGGTTCTGGTGCAGGCCGGCGCCGGCGCCGTGGGCCTTGCCGCCATCCAGCTGGCCAAGCAGGCCGGCGCGACGGTTCTGGCCTCGGCGTCCAGCGACGAACGCCTGGAGCGCCTGAAGCCGTTCGGTATGGACCACGGGATCAACTATCAGCGCGATGATCTGGTCGAGCAGGTCATGAAGCTGACCGGCGGCAAGGGCGTCGATCTGGTCGTCGATCCCGTCGGCGGCGCGACGCTGCCCGGAAGCCTGGCGGCCTTGGGCTATCGTGGCCGCGTCTCGCTGGTGGGCAACGCCGGCCGCGAGCCGATGAAGGTCGATGTCGGTTCCCTGATGGGCGGCAATCGCAGCCTCACCGGCGTGTTCCTGGGCGCCGAGATCATGACCGATCGCGTCCACGACATGATCCAGGACCTGATCGAGAAGGCCGCTCGCGGCGAGCTTGAGGTCGTCATCGACCGCACCTTCCCGCTGTCCGAAGCCGCCGCCGCCCACGCCTATATCGAAAGCCGCCAGGCCGTCGGCCGCGTGCTGCTCATTCCCTGAGGCCGATCATGACCAACCGCGTGCTTGCCCATACCGGGGCGAAATATCCGATCATCCAGGCCCCGATGGGCTGGATCGCCCGCTATCAACTGGCCAGCGCCGTCTCCCGCGCCGGAGGCCTCGGGATTATCGAGACCTCGTCCGGCGAAACCGAGAATTGCAAGGCCGAGATCACCAAGATGGCCCAGAGCGGCCTGCCGTTCGGGGTGAACCTGCCGATCATGTTCCTGCGCGACGACGCTATGTTGCGGTTCGTCTGCGACAGCGGGGTCAAGTTCGTGACCACCTCGGCCGGCAGTCCGGCCAAGTTCATCGGCCCGCTGAAGGACGCCGGCATCGTCGTCTACCACGCCGTGCCGACCGTCGACGCGGCGGTGAAGTGCGTGGAGGTGGGTGTCGATGGCCTCGTGGTCGAGGGCGCCGAGGGCGGTGGGTTCAAGAACCCCGAGGAGGTCTCGACCCTGGTCCTGCTGCAGGCCATCCGCGAGAAGGTCGACGTGCCGCTGGTCGCCGCCGGCGGCATCTGCGACGGGCGCGGCATGGCCGCCGCCTTCGCCCTGGGCGCTGAGGCGGTACAGATGGGCACTCGCTTCGTCAGCTCGGCCGAGAGCCCTGTGCACGCCAACTACAAGGCCGCGATCACAGGGGCCAAGGAGACGGGCACCTGGGTTCTGAACAAGAAGGCCAGCCCCTGCATCCGGGCGATCAAGTCTGACCTGACCAAGGAAATCCACGACGCGGGCGTCATGCCGCCGGACGTGCTGAAGAACATCCTCGGCGTCTATTTCGGCGGCGACATGGAGGCCGCGCCGGCCCTGGCCGGTCAGACCGTCGGCCTGATCAATGAGGTCAAGCCCGTCCAGGACATCATCGACGAGACCGTCGCCCAGTTCCACCAGATCACCGGGCGCCTCGGCGCCCTGGCCGCCGCCGGCGGCTTCTAGAGGGTACGACTATGCAGAATCTCTTTTCGCTCGAGGGCCGCGTCGCCCTGGTCACGGGCGGCTCGCGCGGCATCGGCGCGATGATCGTCAAGGGCTTCCTGACCCACGGCGCCAAGCGCGTCTACATCACCGCCCGCAAGGCCGCCGCCTGTGACGCCGCCGCCGAGGAGCTGAGCCAGTACGGCGAGTGCGTCTCGCTGCCGGGCGACGTCTCGACCATGGAAGGCATCCAGGGCTTGGCCGCCCGCATCAAGGAACGCGAGCCCAAGCTCGACATCCTGGTCAACAACGCCGGCGCGGCCTGGGGCGCGGACTTTGACGCGTTCCCGGAGAGCGGCTGGGACAAGACGGTCGATCTGAACATGAAGACGCCGTTCTTCCTGACCCAGGCCCTGATCGGCGAGCTGCGCGCGGCGGCCAAGGACCGGGTGGCCAAGGTGATCAACGTCGCTTCGATCGACGGCCAGTCGGTGACCAAGGACGAGACCTATCCCTATGGCGCCTCCAAGGCGGGCCTGCTGCACATGACCAAGCGGATGGCCCTGCGTCTGGCGCCGGAGAACATCGCCGTCAGCTGCATCGCGCCGGGCGCCTTCGCCTCGGACATGAACAAGGTCGCCCGCGACCACGCCGACGCCGTGGCCAAGATGATCCCCGCCGGCCGCATCGGTGAAGCCGAGGACATGGCCGGGGCGGCCATCTACCTGGCCTCGCGGGCGGGTGACTATGTGATGGGCGGTGCGGTGACCGTCGACGGCGGCGTCAGCTTCGCGCGCTAACGGATCGAGCGCTCCTCGTTCGTCACGAACGGGGAGCGTCTAGCCCAGATCCTCGATGTCGGCGGGCTCGGCGTCGCTGAGCGGCAGGTCGCAGGCGTCCTTCAGAGCGCCCGGCCCACGCGGGGGGCGCGCGCCGCGCTCGCGGGCCGACATCAGCGACCAGCCGCCGGGCTTGAGGATTTCCAGCGGTGAGAACCGTGCCTTGTAGGCCATCTTCTCGCTGCCGGGCACCCAATAGCCGAGATAGACATAGGGCAGGGCGTTCTGCTGCGCCTGCACGATGTGATCTAGGATGATGAACGAGCCCAGGCTGCGACGCGGCTGGTCCGGCTGATAGAAGCTGTAGACCAGCGACAGTCCGTCAGCCAACACGTCCACCAGCACGCAGGCGACGAGATCGCCAGGGCCCCGGTCCAGTGACTTGCGGCGATACTCGATCAGATGGGTTCGAACCGCCGTGTCCTCGACCATTGCCACGTAGTCCGGCCAGGTCATTTCGGCCATGCCGCCGTCGGCGTGGCGGGCCAGCAGATAGCGACGCAGCAGTTCGAACTGCTCCAGCGTGGCCTCGGCCTCGACCAGGTGCCGCTCGAGATCATCGTTACGGCTGAGGATTTTCCGTTCCGAGCGCGAGAGCAGATACTCGGCGGCCGGCGCGCGCGCCGACTGACAGGCGCGGCACGTCTCACAGGCGGGGCGATAGGCGATGTTCTGAGAGCGACGGAAGCCCACCTGGGTCAGGCTGTCGTTGACGACAGGTCCATCGGAAAGGGGCAGGTGGGCGAACACCTTCCGTTCCTCGCGACCGGGCAGGTACGGGCAAGGCGTGGGCGCCGTCAGAAAGAACCGAAGCTGTCGCGTCGGAAAATGCTGCGTCACGTTCCGCCAGTCCCCTTCAGCCCATTGGTGTCCTGAACGAGATTAGGCGGCATACCGTTTCGTTGCGCAAGCTTCACGGACGCTGCGCGCGGCGAACAGTCACAGCCCGTCGGGCAGCACAGGTTTTTCTCGCAGCAGAACGATCGAGATCCGGCGGTTGCCCGCCAGGGTCGGGTCGTCGGCATAGAGCGGTTCGGAATTGGCCTTGCCGGAGACCTGATAGATGCGGTCGTCGTCGACGCCCGCACCGCGCAGCACCTGACGAGAGGCGTCCGCGCGCTGGGCCGAGAGCGCCCAGTCGCCGTCCTGCTTCTTGCCGAAGGCGTTGGCGCTGGTGTGGCCCGAGATGGTCACGCGGTTCGGAAGCTGGGTGATCACCTTGGCGACGGCGCGAAGTAGAACCCGGGCGCGGTCATTGGGCTCGCGCGAGTTCTCCTTGAACATCGAGCGCCCCTCCTGGTCGACCAGCTGGATGCGCAGGCCTTCGGGCGTCTGGTCTATCAGGATCTGCTTCGACAGCTCGGCCAGTTCGGGCATGTCCTGCAGCGACTGCCGCAGGGACTGTGCGGCCGAGGCGAAGCTGTCCTGTTCCTTCTTGGCCAGGGCGTCGCGCAAAGCCTGCTCGCTGGCCGAGTCCAGATTGGCCGTTTCGCTGCTCTGGGCTTCCTTGGTGACGTCCTGGGCCTCGGGCGCCATCTGTTGGACGACCGACAGCTTGCCGTCGGCCTTGGCGCCGTCGTCGCCCAGCGACGTACCGCCCAGGATGCCGCCGGAGCCGCTGGTGGTGGACGAGATCGAAGCCGGCGCGAAATAGTCAGCGATGCCCTGCTTCTGTTCCGGGCTGGTTGTGTTCAGCAGCCACATCAACAGGAAGAAGGCCATCATCGCCGTCACGAAGTCGGCATAGGCCACCTTCCAGGCGCCGCCATGGTGACCATGGCCGCCGCCCTTCTTGACCTTCTTGATGATGATCGGCTGTTCGCTGTTGACCGCCATCGTGCTTAAGCCTGCTTAACCTTAAGCCCGCAACCTGCCCAAAGGTCGTTAAGATGGGGTTGCCGGAACGGCCGTGGCGCGCGTAATCCCAGCCTTCTTTCTAGGAGCAGCGGCATGAAGACGGCGTTTATCGGCATGGGCGTCATGGGCTTCCCGATGGCCGGACACCTGAAGGCCGCGGGCCACGAGGTCGCCGTCTACAATCGCTCCCCGGAAAAAGCCCGTCGTTGGGCCGAAAAGCACGGGGGATCGGCGTTCGAGACGATCGCGCAGGCCGTGGCCGGCGCCGAGGTGGTGCTGCTGTGCGTGGGCAATGATGATGACGTCCGCGACGTCGTGGCGCAGGTGTTGCCGGCCATGGGCGAGGGCGGCGTCATCGTTGATCACACAACCACGTCCGCCAAGGTGGCCCGTGAGATGGCCGCGCATGCGGTCGAAAGCGGCCGGGCGTTCGTCGACGCCCCCGTGTCCGGTGGTCAGGCCGGCGCTGAGAGCGGCCAGCTGACGATCATGGTTGGTGGCGATCAGGCGGCCTACGATCGCGTCCTGCCGGTGATCGCGGTCTACGCCAAGGCCGTGCGTCACATGGGCGAGGTGGGCGCGGGCCAGCTGACCAAGATGTGTAACCAGATCGCCATCGCCGGCGTAGTCCAGGGCGTGGCCGAGGCGCTGCACTTCGCCAAGCGCGCGGGCCTCCCGACCGACGATGTGCTGGCGGCGATCTCGAAGGGTGCGGCCCAGTCGTGGCAGATGGAGAACCGCTGGCCGACCATGGCGCAGGGCAAGTTCGACTTTGGCTTCGCGGTCGACTGGATGCGCAAGGATCTCGGGATCGCGCTGGATGAGGCGCGCAGCAATGGCGCGAAGCTCCCCGCCACCGCCCTGATCGATCAGTTCTACGCCGAGGTTCAGGCCATGGGCGGGAACCGCTGGGATACGTCCAGCCTGGTCGCTCGCCTCGAGACGGACCGTTAAGCCAGCAGGGTGTCGACCAGCGCGTCTGCGTCCCAGGTCGCGGCGCGCGGCGCGCTCAGGATCGGCGCCTGCTGTTCGAACGCGCGGAGCAGGGCGAGCGTCTGATCCAGGTCCGGTGCGTCCAGGTTTTCGCTGACGACGATCGCCGCGATGGTCAGGCCGCGCGCGCGAACCACCTCAAGCGCCGTGAGCAGGTGGCTGGCCGTGCCGAGATAGCTGCCCGCCACCAGCAGCACCGGCAGGCCGAGCGCCGCCATCAGGTCGAGATTGGTCGCCTCGTCGGTCATGGGCGACATCACCCCGCCAGCGCCTTCGATCAGGGCGAGCTCGACGTCGCGCGTCGAGAGCCAGTCCCGGCAGTCGGCGACGAGGTCGTCCATCCGCAGGGTGTCGCCTTCGAGCCGCGCGGCGAGGTTCGGCGCCAGCGGCGCCCTGTAGCGACGCGGCGAGACCTCGGCCCAGGCCTCGGGGCGGCCCAGGGCTCGGGCGAGTCGGGCAGGATCGCTGTCGTCGGGCGCGTGCGGATCAAAGCCGCTGACCACGGGCTTGAAGGCCTCGACCGTCAGGCCCCGCGAGCGCGCAGCCGCGAGCAGAGCACACGCGACATGGGTCTTTCCCAGGTCGGTTCCCGTACCGGCGACGAAGAGCGCCTTCATGAACCGGCTCCCCGCAGTTCGGCGATGGCGTCCACCAGGCGGATCACGTCCGTGTCGTCATGGGCGGCGCTGAACGCGACCCGCAGGCGCGCCGTGCCTTCGGGAACGGTCGGCGGCCGGATCGCAACGACGAGGAAGCCCTGATCCTGAAGGCTCGCGGAGGCGGCGAGGGCGCTTTCGGCCGAGCCCAGTACAACCGGAACAATCGAGCTGCAGGCCTCGGGCAGACCCAGTCGCTGCGTGAACAGTCGCGCCTTGGCCAGCGGAGCCTTGGTGATCGTCGGATCGGCCTCGATAAGGTCCAGCGCCGCAAGCGCGGCGGCGACAGACGCCGGGGGCAGGCCGGTGGCGTACACCAGGGTGCGCGCGCGGGTCTTCAGGAGATCGACCACCGCCTGGGAGCCGCAGAGATAGCCGCCGTAGGACCCTAGCGCCTTCGACAGCGTGCCCATCTGCAGCGGGATCTTGGCGTTCGGAAACAGGGCCCCCGAGCCCCTTCCGCCGGCCAGTACGCCCACGCCGTGGGCGTCGTCGCTGAGCAGCCAGGCGTCATGGCGCTCACAGAGGTCCGACAGCACATCGAGCGGCGCGATGTCCCCGTCCATCGAGAAGACGCCATCGGTCGCCACCATTGCGTGGCGCGCTTTTCCACGTTCGGACAGGAGAAGGCGTTCAAGGTCGGCCGGATCATTGTGCGCGAACTTGATCACCTTGGCGCCGGACAACTGCGCGCCGGCCCAGATGCAGGCGTGGGCCAGGGCGTCGATGAGCACGACATCGCCGGGGCCGACCAGGGTCGGAATGACGCCCGTGTTGGCCAGGTAGCCCGAGCCAAAGACGCAGGCCGCTTCGGCGCCCTTCAGCCTGGCCAACCGCTTTTCGAGGTCGGAGAGCAGCGGATGGTCGCCCGTGACCAGACGGGAGGCCGCCGCGCCGGCGCCGTAGTTCAGCGCGGCCTCGGCCGCCGCTGCGCGAACCAGGGGGTGCTGCGAGAGGTTGAGGTAGTCGTTGCAGGAAAACGAAACCAGACGTTTGCCGTCGCGCTCGACCACCGCGCCGTCATGGCGGCGCGTCGGGGTCAGGCGCCGCCTCAGGCTCTTGGTGTCGAGAGCCGCCAGCTTGTCGTCGGCGAAGGCGTCGAGGCTACGCATGTCGTTTCCCTTTGCGACGGATGAGCCGGGGGCATAGGCAAGGCGCCCCGAGTCCGCAAACGGAAAGCGACATGTCCGAACCCCGCTGGCTGACCGAAGGCGCGCCGCATGTCTGGCGGCCCTACTGTCAGATGAAAACCGCCCGGCCTCCCTTGCCGGTCGTCGCTACGCGCGGTTCGCGACTGATCCTGGAGGATGGTCGGGAGTTGGTCGATGGCTTGGCGTCGTGGTGGACGGCCTGCCACGGCTATAACCACCCGCACATCGCCAATGCGCTGCGCGCGCAGATCGAAGCCATGCCGCACGTCATGTTCGGCGGCTTGGCGCATGAACCGGCTTATCGCCTCGCCCAGCGGCTCGCCGGCCTGCTTCCGGGTGATCTCGACCACGTGTTCTTCGCCGAGAGCGGGTCGGTCGCCGTCGAGATCGCGATGAAGATGGCGCTGCAGTACCAGTTGAACCGCGGCGTGAGCGGCCGGACGCGGTTCCTGGCGTTCCGGGGCGGCTATCACGGCGACACCCTGGCGACGATGACGGTCTGCGATCCGGAGGAGGGGATGCACAGCCTGTTCGCGGGCGTCATGCCGGCCCAGGTGATCGCCGACCTTCCGCGCGATGCGGCCTCGGAAGCAGCGCTCGACGCCCTGCTCGCTGCGCGGGGCTCAGAGATCGCCGCCATGCTGGTCGAGCCTCTGATCCAGGGCGCGGGTGGGATGCTGCCGCACCCGCCAGAGGTTCTGCGAACCCTTCGGCGCCTGGCCGACAAGCATGGCGTGCTGCTGGTCTTCGATGAGATTTTCACGGGCTTTGGCCGGACGGGATCGTTGTTCGCCATGCAGGCGGCGGACGTCGAGCCTGATATCGTCACCCTGTCCAAGGCCCTCACGGGTGGAACCTTGCCGCTGTCGGCGGCGATCGCTCGCCGTCACGTGTTTGAGGCCTTCTGGTCGGATGATCCGGGCGCGGCCCTGATGCATGGCCCCACCTACATGGCCAATCCGCTGGCCTGCGCCGCGGCCAACGCCTCGCTCGATCTTTTCGAGGACGGCGCCTGGGCGCGGGATGTCGCGCGCATTTCGGCCGCGCTAGCTGAAGGACTCGAGCCGTGTCGCCAGGGCGCCGGCGTGGTCGATGTCCGAACACTGGGCGCGATCGGTGTCGTGGAGTTCGACGCCCCCGTCGCGGTGTCCGACCTGTGCGCGCGGTTCGCCGAACTCGGCGCCTGGATCCGCCCCATGGGCAAGGTGGTCTATCTGACGCCCGCCTTTACGACGCCGGACGATGATCTGGCGCTGTTGACGCGCGCGATCCGGCAAGGGATCGGGGTCGATTGACCGCGCCCGCCGGGTCTGGTCCAAGCGGAGCCATGTCCGGCAAGTCATCCCCGCTCTCGGTCCTGGAATATCTGGCGATCTTCGCGATCATCATGACCTGGGGGATCAATAACGCCGCCGCCAAGGTCGCGACCGCCTATCTTCCGCCGATGACCGTCGGCGGTTTGCGCTTTCTCGCCGCGCTCGTCTTCCTGTTTCCCTTTATCCGTCCGCCGTTTCCAGAGCCCAAGCGGCTCGCCGCGATCGTGCTGCTGACGGGGCCTATCCACTTCGGTCTCGTCTATGTCGGGTTCGGCATGGGGCAGTCCTTGAGCCCTCTGGTGGTGGCGAGCCAGCTTTGGATTCCGTTCACCGCCCTGGTCGCCTGGAAACTGCTTGGCGAAACCATGCGGCTGCCGGCTGTGCTGGGTCTGATCGTCGCCTTTGTCGGCGTCGCCTGGATGACGCTCGATCCTCACACATCGGGCGACCTGCCCGCGATCGTGCTGATCGTGATCGCCAGCGCTTGCTGGGCTGTGGCGACGATCCTGGTGCGCATGACCCCCGGCGCGAAGCCTTTGAAGGTGCAGGCGGTCACAGCGCTGTTCGCCGCGCCGACCCTGCTGGCGATGTCCTTCACGTTCGAGACGCGGGTGGTTGAGCGGGTGATGGCCGCGCCGCCCATCGCCTGGGCCTGCGTGATCTTTGCGGGCGTGGTCTCGACGATCGGGGCCAGCGCGCTGCTGTTTTGGTTGGTGCAACGACGGGAGGCTGGACGGGTGACGCCCTACTTCCTGCTGACGCCTCTGGTGTCCTGCACGATCGGCGTGCTGTTCCTGGACGACAAGCTGACGGCCCAGCTGCTGATCGGCGGCGCGGCGACCATGGTCGGCGTGGCGCTGGTGGCGCTGACGGAGAAGCGAGCCCGGGCCGAAGAGGCTTTGGCGGAAACCGCCTAGTGCTTCTTCCGATGGCGGGCGGACCGCCATCGGAAGAAGCTCGTCACGGCTACTTGATCACGCCGCAAGCTACGCGCGCGCCGGCCCCGCCGATCGGCTGGGTCTTGTGGTCGTCGGCGTTGGCATGGACGACGATCGACGAGCCATCGGCGTCGAGCAGGGCCGGGCGGCCGCCGGCGCCCTTCAGCGAAACGAGGGGCGAGTAGACCTCGGCCGTCGCCGAGCCGTCTGCGTTGGCGAAGATGTTCGGCAGATCGCCGCTGTCGTTGGCGTCGGGGTTCAGCAGCCCGTGCACCGTCGTGGCGGCGGTGTGGACGTGGGCGCCCGCCGACTTGAAGTCCGGCGTTCCGCAGTCGCCCTTTTCGTGGAAGTGCGCGGCGTGCCAGCCGGGCGTCAGGCCCTTGAGTTCGAGCTTGAGGAGCACCCCGTGCGGCGCTTCGGTGACCGTCACCACGCCGGCGTCTTTGCCGTCGCCGGTCTTGATGGCGGCCGTCGCGATGGTCTGCGCCAGGGCCGGGGAGGCGGCCATGACAGCGGCGAGGCCGAGGGCGGCGGCGGCGGGGAGACGAGTCATGCGTTTTTTCCTTCGGATTCAAGCGAAACGATGGGGATTAGCCCCCCAAAAGGTGGCGTCGTCCCTATCCGAATGCTAACAGTTTTAAACAGTTCCGTGTCCGATTCTGACGGCGAAAAATCCCCTTGAGCGACGATCAAAACACCATCCCCGCTGACGGTTCGCGCGGGGATATCGCCCCGATCAATATCGAGGACGAACTCCGCCGCTCGTATCTGGATTACGCGATGAGCGTGATCGTCAGCCGCGCCCTGCCGGACGCGCGCGACGGTCTCAAGCCGGTGCACCGCCGGGTGCTGTTCTCGATGCACGAACAGGGACAGACGCCGGAGCGCCCCTACGTGAAGTCGGCCCGCGTGGTCGGTGACGTGATGGGTAAGTATCACCCGCACGGCGACGCCTCGATCTATTTCACCCTCGTGCGCATGACCCAGCCGTTCTCGATGGGTCTGGTCCTGATCGACGGGCAGGGCAATTTCGGTTCGGTCGACGGCGATATGCCTGCGGCCATGCGCTACACCGAGTGCCGCATGGCGCCGCCGGCCATGGCTCTGCTGGCCGATCTCGACAAGGACACCGTCGACTTCGCCGACAACTACGACGGCAAGGAGCAGGAACCGACCGTCCTGCCGTCGCGTATCCCGAACCTGCTGGTCAATGGCGCGGGCGGCATCGCCGTCGGCATGGCCACCAACATCCCGCCCCATAACCTGGGCGAGATCATCGACGCCTGTCTGCTGCTGATCGATCAGCCGGACGTCACGACCGACCAACTTCTGGACCTCGTACCCGGTCCGGATTTCCCGACGGGCGGTGAGATCATCGGCCGCGCGGGCCCGCGTCAGGCGCTGCTGACGGGCCGCGGCTCGGTGATCATGCGCGGCGTGGCCAGCGTGGAAGAGCTGCGCGCCGGCCGCGAGGCCATCATCATCACCGAGATCCCGTATCAGGTGAACAAGGCCAATCTGGTCGAGCACATCGCCGAACTGGTCCGGGAAAAGAAGATCGAGGGCGTCGCCGACATCCGCGACGAATCCAACCGCGACGGCATGCGTATCGTGGTCGAGCTGAAGCGCGACGCCTCGGGCGAAGTGATCCTCAACCAGCTGTACCGCTTCACCGCGCTGCAGAGCTCGTTCGGCGTCAACATGCTAGCGCTGAACCGCGGCCGTCCTGAACAGATGGGCCTGCACAAGCTGCTGCAGCTTTTCGTCGAGTTCCGCGAGGAAGTCGTTGTCCGCAGGACCAAGTTCGAACTGGGCAAGGCCCGTGATCGCGGCCACGTGCTGGTCGGCCTCACGATCGCCGTCGCCAATATCGACGAGTTCATCCACATCATCCGCTCGTCCAAGGATCCGACCGAGGCGCGCGAGCGCCTGGTGGCCAAGTCCTGGCCGGCTGGCGACATGCTGCCCCTGGTTGAGCTGATCGCCGACCCGCGCACGGTGCAGGAAGAGGGCGGCCTGATCCGCCTGACCGACGAGCAGGCCCGCGCCATCCTGGCCCTGACCCTGTCGCGCCTGACCGGCCTTGGCCGCGACGAGATCGGCAACGAGGCCGCAGCCCTGGCCGACGCCATTCGCGGCTATCTGGAGCTGCTGTCCGACCGCGCCAACATCATGGCCGTGGTCCGCGAGGAGCTGGTCGAGGTCCGCGAGAAGTTCGCCATTCCGCGCCGCTGCCAGATCGTCGACGGCGACGCCGACATGGAAGACGAAGACCTGATCGTCCGCGAGGACATGGTCATCACCGTCACCATGGGCGGCTATGTGAAGCGTACGCCGCTGGCCAACTACCGCACCCAGCACCGGGGCGGCAAAGGCAAGTCGGGCATGGCGACCAAGAACGAGGACGCCGTCACCCGCGTGTTCTCGGCCTCGACCCACGCGCCGCTGCTGTTCTTCACGTCTGGCGGCAAGGTCTACAAGATGAAGGTGTGGCGCCTGCCGCTGGGCGTCGCCAATTCGCGCGGCAAGGCGTTCGTCAACCTGCTGCCGATCGAGCCGGGCGAGACGATCACCTCGATCCTGGCCCTGCCGGAGGACGAGGCCACCTGGGGCGGCCTGGACGTGATGTTCGCCACCCGCTCGGGCAGCGTGCGCCGTAACAAGCTCAGCGACTTCGTCGACGTGCGTCGCAACGGCAAGATCGCGATGAAGCTGGACGAAGGCGACGGCATCGTCGGCGTGGCCGTCTGTAACGCCGACCAGGACGTGCTGCTGACCACGGCGGCTGGCCGCTGCATCCGCTTCTCGGTTGACGAGGTCCGCGTGTTCGCCAGCCGTGACTCGACGGGCGTGCGCGGCGTGAAGCTGGCGGGCGAGGACACGGTCATCTCCATGGCCGTGCTGCGCAGCGTTGACGCCACACCGGCCGAGCGCGCCGCCTATCTCAAGCATCAGCGCGCCATGTTGCGCGCCGCGGACGGTGAAGAGGGCGAAGACGCCGTCACCGCCGTCGATGACGGCGATGAAGAGGTCGGCGAAGCCTCCTTGACGCCGGAACGCATCGCCGAGCTCGGCGCGGCCGAAGAAATCCTGCTGACCGTGTCCTCGGAGGGCTTCGGCAAGCGCACCAGCGCCTATGATTTCCGCCGCACCGGTCGCGGTGGTCAGGGCCTTGCGGCGCAAGATCTGAGCAAGCGCGGCGGCCGCCTGGTGGGCTCTTTCCCCATCGATGAGAGCGACCAGATCCTGCTCGTCACCGACCAGGGACAACTGATCCGGGTGCCGGTGTCGCAAATTCGTGTTGCAGCGCGGAATACTCAGGGCGTAACCATCTTCCGCACCGCGCAGGACGAGCATGTCGTCAGCGTTGAGCGCCTCGCCGATTCCGGCGGGGACGACAATCAGGGCGAGGACAGCGGGGCGGACGAGACCCCGTAACCCTCGGAGCCAGAATAGGGGGTTGCATGCGGGTCGGGCTTTATCCGGGAACCTTCGACCCGGTCACCAACGGTCACCTCGATATCATCGGGCGGGCCGTGAAGCTTGTCGACAAGCTGGTGATCGGCGTCGCGATCAATATCGGCAAAGGGCCGCTCTTCTCGCTGGAGGAGCGGGTCGAGATTCTGGAGCGCGAAACCGCGCATCTCAAGAAGATCGCCGAGATCGAGGTGCGGCCCTTCAACAGCCTGCTGATGCACTTCGCCCGCGAGGTGAACGCTCAGATGATCGTGCGCGGCCTGCGGGCCGTGGCCGACTTCGAGTACGAGTTCCAGATGACGGCGATGAACCAGCAGCTGGACCGCGAGATCGAGACGGTCTTCCTGATGGCCGACCCACGCCACCAAGCCATCGCCTCGCGCCTGGTGAAGGAAATCGCGACCCTGGGCGGCGATATCGGCAAGTTCGTGCCGCCGGGGGTGGCGCAGCAGCTTCTGGCCAAGGTGGGTAAAGCCTAGAGCCCTCCGGCTCTAGATGGCTTTCTAAACCCGTCAGGCTCCGGGCTTCGCCGTTATCCGGCCGAATTCCTGCGCTTCAACAACCGCCGCACTTGTCGGACGGGCCGTGGCGTTCTACGCCCGGCCGCGACTGTTCTGTTCGGGGTACTCCATGAAGCTTGCCATGACCGCCGCCGCGCTGGCGCTGGCCGCCACCACGGTTTCTTTTGGCGCGGCCTCGGCCCAGACCGTGTCGGACTGGCGCACGCCCGACCCAAACAACGTCTTGGTGGTCGAGACCAACAAGGGCCGGATCATCGCCGAGCTCTATCCCGAGGTCGCGCCGAACCATGTCGAGCGCGTGCGCGGGTTGGCCAAGAGCGGCTTCTATGACGGCCTGACCTTCTTCCGCGTGATCTCGGATTTCATGGCTCAGACGGGCGATCCGAAGAACACAGGCGAGGGCGGTTCCGACCTGCCGAACCTGACCTCGGAATTCAATTTCCGTCGGGGCGCTGACATGCCGCTGGGCGCGGGCTTCAAGGTCGGCAGCAACGAGTCCGGTTGGGTCATGGCGCTGCCGGTCACCAGCCAGCCCTCCGCGCTGGCCGTGATGACCGCCGACCGCAAGGTGTCGACCTGGGGCAACTTCTGCCCCGGTGTTGTGGGCATGGCGCGCGCGGGCGACCCAAACAGCGCCAACAGCCAGTTCTACTTCATGCGCGCGGCGAACGCGGGCCTGGACAAGACCTACACCGCCTTTGGTCGCGTGCTGCAGGGCGTGGATGTGGTCAAGGCGATCAAGATCGGCGAGCCCGTTCCGGACCCGCAGGACAAGATGCTGAGCGTCAAGCTGCTGGCCGATATCCCGGCGGACAAGCGTCCGACCCTTCAGGTGATGGACACCCGCGGCGCCGCGTTCAAGGCTCTGGTGACCAAGCGCCAGGCCGAGCTCGGCTCCAGCTTCACCAATTGCGACGTCGACGTCCCCGCTCAGGTGAAATGATGATCCTCTCGCGCGCGCTCTTGGCCGGGCTTTGCCTGGCGGCCTCCGCCTCCGTCGTCGCCGCAGCGCCCAAGGCGCTCAAGCCCACCGAGGCCGACTGGCGCACGCCGGCACCCGAGACGGTCATGGTGATCGACACCAACAAGGGGCGCGTGCTGGTCGAACTCGTCCCCGAGGTGGCCCCCAACCATGTGGCGCGTCTGCAGGATCTGACCCGCGCGGGCCTCTATGATGGCCGTACGTTCTTCCGGGTCATCGACCGCTTCATGGCTCAGACCGGCGATCCGACGAACACAGGCGAGGGCGGTTCGGATCGCCCGAACCTGAAGGCCGAGTTCACATTCCGACGCGCCGCCGACACCGGTTTTGCGCCCATGGCCGCGCCGGCCGGGCTGGAGGTCGGCTACCTCAAGTCATTGCCCGTCGTCAGCCAAGGCTGGAGCTGGAGCGAGGTGACCAGCGACAAGAAGGTCGCCGCGTGGGCCACCTATTGCCCCGGCGTGATCGGCATGGCGCGGAGCGAGGATAACAACTCCGCCAACAGCCAGTTCTTCCTGATGCGCCAACCCTATCCGTCGCTCGACAAGCGCTACACCGCGTTTGGTCGGGTGATCAGCGGCCTTGAGGCCGTTCGCGCCATCAAGACCGGCGAGCCTGTCCCCGCGCCCCAGGACACGATGCAAAAGGTCCGTCTGCTCTCGGACATCCCCGAGAGCGAGCGGCCCAAGGTGCGCATCATCGACCCCAAGGGCCCCTGGTTCGCAGCAGAGACCAAGCGCCTGCGTGCCGAGAAGGGGGCGGACTTCTCGGTCTGCGATATCGCGCTTCCGGTCGAGGTTCGCTGAGGCGAAACCGATTTCCGGCCGCAACTTGGTTCACAGGCGGGCGTGAACCGCGCTAGAAGCGCGCATAACACTCGCCATCCAAGGGAAGACCATGTCGGCCGACCTCGAAAACACCCTCATCCTGACGCTCGAGAGCGGTCCGGTCACGATCAAGTTGCGTCCGGACCTGGCGCCCGGCCACGTGGCCCGCATCAAGGAGCTGGTTCGCGAAGGCTTCTACGACGGCGTCGTCTTCCACCGCGTGATCCCGGGCTTCATGGCCCAGGGCGGCGACCCGAGCGGCACCGGCCGTGGCGGTTCGGACAAGCCGGACCTGAAGGCCGAGTTCAATGACGAATCGCACGTGCGCGGCGTCTGCTCGATGGCCCGCACGCCGAACCCGGACTCGGCCAACAGCCAGTTCTTCATCGTGTTCGACGACGCCACGTTCCTCGACAAGCAATACACTGTCTGGGGCCAGGTGACCGAAGGCATGGAACATGTCGACGCCCTGCCCAAGGGCGAGCCGCCGCGCGCGCCGGGCAAGATCGTCAGCGCCAAGATCGCCGCCGACGCTTAAGAGCCCTTTGGCTCAGGCTCCAAGGCCTGGCGCGACCCTCGGAAACGGCCTCGGACATTGTCCGGGGCCGTTTTCTATTGGCGGCGCAGCGTCACCAAGATCGGTCGATGGTCCGAGCCCAGGGCGGGGCCGCGTTCGACCCTGACGGCGCGCCATTGCTCTCCAGCGTAGACGTGGTCGATCGGAAGAAACGGGGCGGGGGCGGCCATGACGCGGGAGAACTTCCCCGCCGGCCATGACGCCATCGCCCGGGTCCAGCGACGCAGGCCCAGGGCCTTGTCCTGCCGTTTCAGGGTGAATGACCAGGGCGTGGAATTGAAGTCGCCGGCCAAGATCATGCTTTTTCGATCAAAACTCGAAGCCAGCCTGACCACCTTGCGGCTCTGGGCCTGCTGAGGGCCGGCCGGCACGGGCCAGGTGTAGTGCACACCTATGACCGTGAAGGGACCCTTCGCATCGGCCAGCGTCGCCCAGGCCGCAGAAAGGTAAGGGCCTTCGTACGCCGCTCCGCCTCTGGCGAGCATCTTCTTCCGCGAAAAGATCCAGGCGTCGCAACGCACGCCCTTCTCGCAAGAGGTGAACGGGTAGCTCGCGCGCAGTGCTTTGACGATCGGGCGAGAGTCGCCGCCGCCCTCCTCGAGAATCACGACATCGGCGTCTTGGGCGAGGATCCAGGCGAGGCTCTTTTCCGGCGTTTGGTTGCTATGCCAGACGTTGAACTGGATGATCTTCAAGTCGCTTTGAGCAACCGTCGCCGGCTTGAAACGCGCGGCGGCCCACAGCTCGGGCGTCATCAGGATGGCGCAGGCCAGAAGGCCGATCCCACCCAGCGAGACCATCACCCATCGCTCGGCGCCGCGGGCGCAGACCCCCCCAAGGCGATCGCGCCGACAGCCATGGCCAGCCAAAGCGGCGCGGCGTGGGTGAGGGCGTCGAGCCGATCGCTGAACGCCCCGCCGAGGCAAGCCAGGGACATGCCTGCGCCGACCAGGCCGAGCATCAGCGCGGTGCCACGGAAAAGCAGGCTCAGAAGTTGGGCGAGCAGGCGCATAAACGGCCCATAGCACGCCCGTGCGACGGCGAAAGAACGATCTAGTGGCCGGGGAAAGATCGCAAGCTGATGTTGCGCAGCCGCTTGGCGCCAAGCCGCGGTTCGCCGCGCAGCACGACCAAGTCCTGGTCGTCCAGGTCGCTGGATTTCGCGATCTTCGCAGCGTTCGGGTCCAATGGGCCGGAGACCACCACGGCGCTGAGTTTCCCCGACAGGGCTTCCGCGGTGACGGGCCGTCGGGCCCTGCGGCCTTGTGCGCGTGCCTCGCGCGACCGGGTAAGTCTTGACCTTCGGCGGCGGTCGTGTGCTTGAAGCCGGCCCATGCGCCTTTCCGACTTTGACTTCGACCTCCCCGAGGACCGCATCGCCCTGCGGCCGGCTGAACCTCGCCACGCCGCGCGCTTCCTGGTGGTGCGCGCGGGCCAGCCCCTGGCTGACCATGTCGTCAGCGACCTGCCGGATTTTCTGCGGCCAGGAGACGCCCTGGTCTTTAACGACACGCGCGTGATCCCGGCGCGTCTGGCGGGCCTTCGCGAGGGGCGCTCCACCGGCGGCGCCAACGGCACGCCCGTAGCCGTCGAGGCGACCTTGCACCGTCGCCTGGCGCCCGATCGCTGGAGCGCCTTTATGCGCCCCGGCAAGCGTCTGAAGGTCGGCGACCGGGTCGCGTTCGGCGCGCGCGAGGACCGCGATCTCGACCGTTTGGACGCAGTGATCGCTGAAAAGCACGAGGGGGGGGAAGTCGTGCTGGCGTTCGATCTTTCCGGCCCCGAGCTCGATATCGGCATCGCCCAGCATGGCGATATGCCGCTGCCGCCCTACATCGCCGCCAAGCGGGGCGAGGATGAGCGGGATCGCGCCGACTATCAGACGGTCTACGCCCGCGAGGACGGCTCGGTCGCCGCCCCCACGGCGGGGCTGCACTTCACGCCCGAGCTCCTGGAGCGTCTGAAGGCGAAGGGCGTCTCGCTGCATTTTGTCACGCTGCATGTTGGCGCGGGCACGTTCCTGCCGGTCAAGACCAACGACGTCTCCGAACACAAGATGCACGCCGAGTACGGACAGGTGACGCAGGAGATCGCCGACGCCCTCAACGCCGTACGCGCGGCGGGCGGTCGCATCGTTTGCGTGGGCACCACCTCGTTGCGGCTGTTGGAGAGCGCGACCGGTGAGGATGGTGTCGTTCGTCCCTTCGCCGACGAAACCGCGATCTTCATCACCCCGGGCTACCGGTTCCGAGCCGCCGACGTGCTGATGACGAACTTCCACCTGCCGAAGTCGACCCTGTTCATGCTGGTCTGCGCCTTCGCCGGCACGGCGACCATGCGCGAGGCCTACGCCTACGCCATCGAGACGGGCTATCGCTTCTATTCCTATGGTGACAGCAGTCTGCTGTTCAAAGACGAGACCCGCTGATGGCCGCGTTCCCCTTCGAGATCAAAGCCACCGACGGCAAGGCGCGGACCGGCGTGCTGAAGACGCCGCGCGGCGATATCCGCACGCCGGCCTTCATGCCTGTCGGCACCGCCGCGACGGTCAAGGCCATGACGGTCGACCAGGTCAAGGACACCGGCGCCGACATCATCCTGGGCAACACCTATCACCTGATGCTGCGGCCCTCGGCCGAGCGGGTGAAGCGCCTGGGCGGGCTTCACAAGTTCATGCGTTGGGACAAGCCGATCCTGACCGACAGCGGCGGCTTCCAGGTGATGAGCCTGTCGGGCATCAGCAAGCTGACCGAGGAGGCCGTGACCTTCTCGAGCCACGTCGACGGCTCCAAGCATGTTTTGACGCCCGAGCGCTCGATCGAGATCCAGGCCGACCTTCTGGGCAGCGACATCGTCATGCAGCTGGACGAATGCGTGGCCTGGCCGGCGGAGGAGGCCAGGGCGCGCAAGGGCATGGAGCTTTCGGCGCGTTGGGCCAAGCGTTCGAAGGACGCTTTCGGAACTCGCGACACCCAGGTCCTGTTCGGCATCCAGCAGGGCTCGACCTTTGAAAATCTGCGCCGCGAGTCGTCCGAGCGGCTGCAGGAGATCGGCTTCGACGGCTACGCGATCGGCGGGCTGGCGGTCGGCGAGGGGCACCAAGCGATGTGCGAGGTGCTGGACTACGCGCCAGGGCTCCTGCCGCAAGACCGCCCGCGCTACCTGATGGGCGTGGGCAAGCCGATCGATCTGGTCGAGGCCGTGGCCCGGGGCGTCGACATGTTCGACTGCGTGCTGCCCACGCGCTCTGGCCGGCATGGTCAGGCCTGGACCTGGGATGGCCCGATCAATCTGAAGAACGCCAAGTACGCCGAGGACGAGACGCCGCTGGACCCGAACAGCGACTGCCCCGCCAGCCGCGACTATTCGAAGGCCTATCTGCGCCACCTCTTCAAGGCCGAGGAAATCCTCGGCCAGGTGCTGTTGTCCTGGCACAATATCGCGTTCTTCCAGGCCCTGACCGCCGCCATGCGCGCGGCGATCGCGGAGGGGCGCTTCGAACAGTTCCGGCGCGATTTCGCCGCCCGACACCTGGCCGGTTAGCCGTCAGGCCCGTTGGGAACCCGAGGGGCCTCCTCCTTGATGATCGGGAATCGCGGACGCCGGGGACCATACGGGTCCGGCGGCGGCGGCATGCCGGGGTCGACGACGGGGGGCGCGGCGATCGGCTTGTGCCGTGGCGTGGCCGGAGGATTACAGCCGCGCGCTTCGCCCAATCCCTTGAGATAGGCCCGGCGCACATTCCCTGAGGCGATCGCGCTTTGGACCAGCCGGTCATGCCGTTCGGCCCCGGTCAGTTTTCGCACCCACCCGCGCATCGGGATCAGGTCCTGGGCGGTGCTGGCGATCGCGCCCAGCGCAGCCTCGCCGGCGGCCTTGCGGCTGCGGTCCATCAGGTCCTCGTTCTCCTGGGGCGGGTTGCGGTCGATATCCTCGCCCAAGGCTGCGTCCAGAGGCTCGACCAGGGCGACCAGCGTTCGACAGTCCGCGGGGCTCGGACGCTGATAGGGGTCCTCCATGGCCTCGAGCAGGACGCGCGGGATCTTGGTGCGGACGATGTTCACGTCGCGCAGCGGGGCGCTGACCGCGCCGCTGATTCCCTCCTTATTGGCCTCCGACGTCGACTTGATGCGTCCGTCGTCGCTCGGCGGGCTCTGCTGTTGTCCCGCCGAAGCGTTCGCGGTCAGAGCCAGGCCGCAGATCGCCGCCAGGAGGAAGGTTCGACGCATGAGTCACCCTAACGCGTACACAGCTTTACCGTCATGCCACGGAAAAACGGCGAAACCGTGCTTGCGACGCGCGCGACCCCCGACTATGGTCCGCGCCGCTTCCCCCGGCCCCCGCCGGATCGTGAGCGGGCCGGTAGCTCAGTGGTAGAGCATTCGACTTTTAATCGAATGGTCGTGGGTTCGAACCCCACCCGGCCTACCAATCAAACGTCTGACCTTGTTGAAGTTTCTCGCGCCGCTCAGTGGCTGCGACACCGACCGTCAGACTTTCCAGACACCCGACCGTCAGACCTTTGGCCTCGACCCGTTCAGCCGCCGGCCTTCGCAAGGCCGCGTTTGGCCTGGGCGTTCCATGCAACCTGATTATCGCGCGATAGGTAGATCGACAGGATTTGCATCGACCGATGCGGGACTATGGCCGGTGATCGCCGCGATCTCGGGAACGGTAGCCGTGGCTCGCGCGAGCTGGGCAACGCACGAATGGTCGAATGTCCGATCTAGGGCGAGGATCTGGTTTCGGCTTTCGACCGGTTTCGGGCAGTTCGATAATCCTCCCCCCAGAGGGGGAGGAGGCCGAAGGCCGGAGGGGGAAGTACTGCCGAGCCGGCCTATTCCCCCTCCGTCGGCTTCGCCGACACCTCCCCCACTAGAGGGAGGATCGGTCCGCTCACCACCCGTTGCGGACGCCATGATGCGATGCGCGTCGTAGAGGGCCCTTGACCCTCACACTGCGTGAGCCCCCCATAGGGATGTCCATGCGGAACGACGCGCGCCACACGATCCACACCGTCAGTGAACTGGCCAAGCTGTCCGGAACCTCGGTTCGGACACTGCACCACTATGACGCTATCGGTTTGTTGAAGCCCGCGACGGTCGGCGAAAATGGATACCGCTACTACGGGCGAGGGGAGCTGATGCGTTTGCAGCAGATCCTGGTTCATCGTGAGTTCGGGGTCGCCCTTCGCGACATTCCTGCTCTGCTAGACGCCCAAGGATCCGACAGGCTGGCGGCGTTGCGAGAACAACGGGCCCGACTGGAGGAGACGGCGGACCGCTATCGCCGTCTAGCGCAGACGATCGACCGCACGATCGCCGAACTGGAAGGACGAACGACCATCATGGACAAGCAACTTTTCGAAGGCTTCAGCCCTCAGTTAGAATCCGACTACGAGGCCTGGTTGATCGACAGATACGGCGAGCCGGCGGCCCGCGACCGACTTGCCCGAGGCGCCGAAGTGTTCGCGGCGATGTCGGATGCGCAGAAGACGGACTGGATGGCGGAGGCCATCGCAATGCGCGACGACTTCGCTAGCACTATGGCCCGCGGAACCGCCTCTGACGATCCATCGCTGGACCCCTTGCTCAAGCGACACCATGCTTGGGTGGTTCGGACCACTGGCACGCCGGCCACTGCGGATGCCTACACGGCCTTGGGGCGGCTGAACGTCGACAACTTGGAGTTCCGAGCGATGTATGACGCAGCTCAACCGGGCCTCGCGCAGTGGATGGCGGAGGCGATGGCGAGCTTTGCGAGGCGGGCCCTGATCTGATCTCTCTGGATCAGTCAAACCTGGAGCACGACTGCCGGATCAACCGGTTGTCGGCTCCGATGGGCGCAAAGTCCGCTCACCACCCTCCACAGACCTTGGCGACGTCTGCTCGCAGGCCGAAGGGTCAACCGTCGGGTTTCGGATGCTGATCCGATTTCCGTTCCTGACAGTTGCGGACGTTGACCCCTCCGCCTGAAGCGCGCTTTCAACTGAAATTGCTGCTCGCGCCGGCCTGACCCCTGCCGGGAAAATGACGTCATGGCGGTGAAGGATCCGCTGTGTGGGTGAATGCAGGGAGCCGAGTGAAGCGATGTTGATCCCCGATTTAATCTTTCTGGCAGGGGTGCTGGCCTTGGCCGTTTGGCGGCTGTTCGCGCCGGCCTGGCGGCCAAGGCTGCGCATCGGCGCCGCCGGCTTGGGTCTATTGCTGGCGGTGGTCCAATGGGCTCTCTGCGGCTTCACCTGGCAGAGTCTGCCGGCCTATCTCCTGCTGGCGCTAAGCGCCCTGCCTCCGGTGCGCACGGGCGCTGTTCTGCGCTGGATCGGTCGTCTCGGTCTGGCCGGGATCGCCGCCGCCTGCATTGGCGTGTGGATGCTGCTCGCGGTCCCGACGCTGCCGCCGCCCGACGGTCGCTACGCCGTCGCGACCCAAGTCTATCGTTGGAACGACGCCTCGCGGGACGAGCCGCATACGGCAGACCCGGGCGACCGGCGCAGCGTGATCGCCCAGGCCTGGTATCCGACCACACAACGCGAACATTCCGGGGGAGGCGCGCGCGTCCCCTACATCGACGGGATCGGCCAAATGCCTGATCAGGTCAGCGTCATGCCCGGCTTCATGCTGCATCGCTACGGCCAGATCGACACCCACGCCGAGGATAGTGCGCCGCTTGCGTCCAGCAATCGGCCCTGGCCGGTGGTGATCTTCTCGCCGGGTTACGGCGCGCCCCGCGCGACCTATACCGGGCTGGCGACCCGCCTCGCCAGCCGCGGCTTCGTCGTCTTCGTCCTGGACCATCCCTACGAGGCGGCTGTGACCCAGCTTCCGGACGGCCGGGTGGTCGGGCTCCGGGAGATTTTCCCGCCGGACCGCACCCGTTACATGCCCGACCAGCAGATCTTGCGGACCGCCGACATTCGCTTCGTCATCGACCAACTCGCGCGTCCGGAGGCGCTGTCGCGGCCGTTGCGAGGTGGCCGGATCGAGGCCTCGAAGGTGGCCGTGATCGGCCACTCCTTTGGCGGAGCGGTTTCAGCCATGGCGATGAGCGAAGACCCACGCGTCGTGGCAGCCGCCAACATCGACGGTACGCCCTATGGCGACCTGCCGGACCGCCGATTGACCCGTCCCTTCCTGCTGCTGCAGAGCGACTATGCTGAGACGCACCACAGCGACCTCTTCATCAACGGAAACGGCAAGCTGCTCGCCCATTCGACCGCTCCCGGCTACCGTTTTGAGGTCAAGAACGCCAACCACTACAGCTTCACCGATGTGCCGTTCTTCTTCGCGCCGCCGGGCCGCTGGCTGTTGGCGCAGGTGATGGGTGGCGGTCGCGGGGGCGCAGCCACACATCAGGCGGCCGCCGACATCCTAGCGGCGTTCCTCTCAGGGCCGCTCACAGGCAAGCCCGCCGACGTGGCCTTGACGGCCGCCCGTTATCCCAATGTGTTGGGCGGGCCCGTGAACCCGAAACACAGCGCCGCGCCGTCGCCGAACGACTGAGGTTCTCCAAATGTCGATCAGCGGGAATGGAGGCCGTCGGGTCTCCACCCTTAGCGGAACCCGAAAAATGTCCCATAGCCGCCGTCCCGGGCAACGCCCGACAGGTTCGCGAGCGCGCGGTCGCCGTGGTCCTCAAGCGCAGTTTTTCTGCGATCGTGATGCGTCTTTTCTCGTTTGCCCCATCGACAAGGTAGAGATTTAAGCGGCTCACTTTGGACGATGTGGGTGAGCCGAAAGGCGACCTGCCGTCACGCCTTCGCATTGCCCTCTTGGTGAGCCTGGACCCTGGACGACGATCAGACGATGACCGCCGACACCGCCGAGCAGCGGCCGCCAGCGAAGGGCGCGCGTAAGCCGCTTTTCCGTAAGAGGTCAGCAATCCCGGGCTTTGGCCTGACCATGGGCGTCACGCTGACGGTCCTGTCGCTGATCGTGCTGATCCCTTTGAGCGCCGTGGTCCTGAAAGCCGCTCAACAGTCGCCGGCCGAGTTCTGGGCGGTTGCGACCTCGGAACGCTCCATCGCCGCCTATCGGCTGAGCTTTGGGGCGGCGTTCGTGGCCGCAGCGATCAATGGGGTGTTCGGGGTTCTCACCGCCTGGGTGCTGGTGCGCTACGACTTCCCCTTGAAGACGCTGGTGAACGCTCTGGTCGACCTGCCGTTCGCCTTGCCGACCGCCGTCGCGGGCATTGCCCTTGCGACGCTCTACGCGCCGACGGGCTGGGTCGGGCAGTTCCTGACGCCGCTGGGGATCAAGGCGGCCTACAATCCGGTCGGCGTCGTGATCGCCCTGACCTTCATCGGCTTGCCCTTCGTCGTCAGGACCATCGAGCCGGTGCTGCGTGACGCCGCCGCCGATGTCGAGGAAGCCGCCGCAAGCCTTGGCGCCAGCCGGATCCAGACGATCGCCCGGGTTATCGTGCCGGCTCTGGCGCCGGCCTGGCTGACCGGTTTCGCCATGGCCTTCGCCCGTGGGGTTGGCGAGTACGGCTCGGTCATCTTCATCGCCGGCAACATGCCTTATCGGTCGGAGATCGCGCCGCTGCTCATCATCATCCAGTTGGAGCAGTTCGAGTACGTACGGGCGGCGACGATCGCCGTCGTGATGCTGGCGGTCTCCTTCCTGATGCTTTTCGTGATCAACGCCATCCAGGCCTGGGCGCGGAGGTTCGACTGATGGCGATCGATCGCTCGAAAGCGCGCCACGCCACCGATGATCCGCTGTGGGCCAAGATCCTGCTGGTCGGGACGGTGCTGGCCTTCCTGGCGTTGGTCTTGATCCTGCCGCTGGCGGCGGTGTTCGCCGAGGCCCTTCGCAAGGGCCTGGACGCAGCGGTCCTGGCGGCCAGCCATCCCGACGCCTTGGCGGCGGTCAAGCTCACCCTGCTGACGGCGGCGATCTCCGTCCCGTTCAACGCCGTCTTCGGTCTTTGCGCCGCTTGGGCCATCGCCAAGCACGAGTTCCGAGGCAAGGCCCTGTTGATCACCCTGATCGACCTGCCGTTCTCGGTGTCGCCCGTGGTGGCCGGCTTGATCTACGTCCTGATCTTTGGCTTGCAGGGGTGGTTTGGCGAGTGGCTGCTGGACAACGACATCAAGATCATCTTCGCCGTGCCCGGGATCGTGCTGGCGACGGTGTTCGTGACCTTTCCCTTCGTGGCGCGTGAACTGATCCCGTTGATGCAGGAGCAGGGCGTCAGCGAGGAGGAGGCGGCGGTGTCGATGGGCGCGAGCGGGCTCTACACCTTCTGGCGGGTGACCGCGCCCAATGTGCGCTGGGGGCTGCTCTACGGCGTGCTGCTTTGCAACGCCCGCGCCATGGGCGAGTTCGGCGCGGTGTCGGTGGTCAGCGGCCACATCCGGGGGCTGACCAACACCATGCCGCTGCATGTCGAGATCCTTTACAACGAGTACGACTTCGTCGGCGCTTTCGCCGTGGCGGCGCTGCTTTGCCTTCTGGCGGTGGTGACTCTGGTGCTGAAGACGGCGCTCGAGATCGCCCAGCCGGGCGTGCGCGGCCGTCGCGGACACTGAACGGACTACGGAACCCATGACCATTTCCATCCGCTCCGTCGAAAAGCAGTTCGGGCGCTATCCGGCCCTGGACAGGGTTGATCTGGAGATCGCCGACGGTGAACTTCTGGCCCTGCTGGGACCGTCGGGATCGGGCAAGACGACACTGCTGCGCACCATCGCCGGCCTGGAGTTTCCAGACGCAGGGCAGGTGCTCTTCGACGGTCAGGATGTCACCCACGCCTCGGCCGCAGCGCGCCGGGTGGGTTTTGTCTTCCAGCAGTATGCGCTGTTCAAGCACATGACCGTCGCCAAGAACATCGCGTTCGGTTTGGATGTGCGAAAGGGCAAGGACAAGCCGTCGAAGGCCGAGATCGCTCGCCGGGTCGAGGAGCTCCTGAAGCTTGTCGAACTCGAAGGCCTGGGCGGCCGATATCCTTCGCAGCTTTCGGGCGGGCAACGCCAGCGCGTGGCCCTGTCGCGAGCTCTGGCCGTGCAGCCCAGCGTGCTGCTGCTCGACGAGCCCTTCGGCGCGCTGGACGCCACGGTGCGCAAGTCTCTTCGTCGGGAGCTTCGCCGAGTCCACGACGCCACGGGCGTGACCACGATCTTCGTGACCCACGACCAGGAAGAAGCGCTGGAGTTGGCCGATCGCGTCGCGATCCTGAATCAGGGCCGTATCGAGCAAATCGGCACGCCGGATCAGGTTCACGACGCCCCCGAGACGGCCTTCGTCTGCGGTTTTGTCGGCGAGGCGAACCGGCTGGACGGCCAGGTCAGCGGCGGGCGGTTCAGCGCCGGCCCGCTG
Source organism: Caulobacter vibrioides (assembly GCF_002310375.3). Lineage (GTDB taxonomy): Bacteria > Pseudomonadota > Alphaproteobacteria > Caulobacterales > Caulobacteraceae > Caulobacter > Caulobacter vibrioides_D. The sequence goes on along the minus strand of NZ_CP023315.3, from coordinate 2,346,723 downwards.
AGCCTGCCTGCCTCCGGCGTGCGGGACGGCGCGGCGACGGCCTATGTGCGGCCCCATGATTTCGCGCTCGATGAGACCGGCTTCGAGGTCAAGATCGAGCGCGCGCACGTCCAGGGCGCCCTGACCGCGGTCACCGCGATCACGTCGGATGGTCGTCGCCTTGAGATCAGCGCCTCGCGCGCCGACGCCGGGCGCTTTGTGGGCGCCGTGAAGATCGCCGCTCGTAAGGCTCACGTTTACGCCGCTTAAGCATAATTCCGCTAAGTCGGCCTGATGGTCGGCGTGCAACGTTCGCGGGAAGGCCCGCGAAGGTTACGCTGTTTCCGAGAACGACTCGGCGGGGTTTGAGAAGCGGATGGTCATGGTCGAGACCTCGGGCGCTGAGCGGCGCGCGCATCCCCGGATGCCTGCGGCGCGCAAAATCTACATCGTGGACGATCCCCGATCGTGGAAGGGCTCGCTGCTCGACGTGGCCGAGAAGGGCGGGCGGCTTTCCATCGCGGGCATCGCCCCGCCACCGGACACCTTCGTCTTCGTCGACGCCGGCGGTCGGCGGGTTCACCTAGCCAATGTGGTCTGGCGCTCGGGAACCGAGGTCGGCGTTCAGTTCATGGCGACCCAGCGGATCGGCCCCCGGGCGGGCGGCGCCGCCGGCGCGCTGGAGATTGCGCGGCGGTTTCTGGCCAGCCTGCCCGCCGAGGGGGCGGACTAGCGCCTATTGTTGTTGCTGCTGTTGCTGCTGTTGCTGCTGGTGCAGCTCCTCCCGTAGGGCGGTGTCAGGCCGGCGACGGCCTCCGGCGAAGGCGGGACGCGCCATCCGCAGAAATTCCGGCTCGGCAAGCGCGGCGCGCGCGCGCCGCACCGAGACGCCGACGGCCAACTGGCTTTCCGCATCGCCCTTGTAGACCCCGCGCGAGGGCGTGACGTCCCCATAATCCCGACCCACGGCCACGGCCACGTGGCGCTCGCCGGCCATCATGTTGTTTGTGGGATCAAAGCCGACCCAGCGCAGGCTCGGTAGGAACACCTCGACCCAGGCGTGGGTGGCGTCGGGATCCGAGCGGTCGCCGGCTTCGCGGTCAGTGAACAGATAGCCTGAGACATAGCGCGCCGGCACGCCCCAGCCCCGACAGACGGCCAGCATGATATGGGCGAAGTCCTGGCAGACCCCGCGTCCGGCGCTGAGCGTCAGGTCGATCGGGCTGTCGGCGTCGGTGACGCCCGGCTGGTACTCGAAGGCGCTGTAGATCGTTTCGGACAAGGTGCGGACGGCGGTCAGCGGGTCTCGGCGCTTGAGGGCGTCGAGGTCATGCTCGTTGATGAAGGTCTGCAGCGCCTCGGTGGTTTTCACGAAGCCGTGCGGGCGCAGGAAGTCGAAGCATTCGCCCCGGACGAACTCGCTGCGCAGCCGGTCCCATTCCCCCATGTCCAGATAGTCGGGGCGTTCGCCCGGCGACTCCGTCTCCACCGCCGAGCGGGCGATGATCGTCAGGTTGTCGTGCGGTTGGGGCACGTCGAAGTGATAGACCGCGTTGCCGAAGCTGTCGGCGTAGGAAAACACCTGTGCGGCTGGGTTCAGGTCCAGTTCGAAGCTGACCAGTCGCTGCCGTGCGGTCTTCTGGGGCTGCATCCACAGCTCCATCAGGCTTTCGCGGACGGGGCGCTCGTAGTGGTACTGGGTGACGTGTCGGATTTCGAGCAGCACGATCCTGGATCCTAAGCGGGCAGACGCGTTTCGAGGGGATAGGCCACGAAGGTCTCGTAGATGGCTTCGTGAATTCTGGCGCACTCGTTGACCACGGTGGTCAGCAGCGGACCAGCGCCGACGGCTTCCAGTTCATCGACATCGGCGAACTGAAGGCGAGCCTTGAGCCGGCCAGCCAGACGCTCAGGACCCGCGCGCTCATTGGTCGAGACGCTGCGCACCATGGCGCTGAGATGCTGTTCGATCTGCGCCGTCGCGAACCGGATCGATCGCGGGAAGTCCTCGTCGAAGACCAGGAATTCCAGGATGTGGCGCGGCTCGATCTCGGCGGTGTAGACGCGCAGGTACGGCTCGAGCGCGCAAGCCATGCGCAGCACGCTGACCAGCGCTACGTGATCCCCCAGGCGACCGTGCGTGGGCGACTCCGCGAAACAGACCTCCAGCAGGCGCGACACCAGCTGGGCGCGTTCCATGTAGATGCCCAGCATCATGAAGCGCCAGCTTTCGCCATGGCTCATAGTGGTGTCCGCCGCGCCCTTGAACAGGTGCAGGTCGGCGATCACGTCGTGCAGGAAGATGTCTGATCCGGCGGCGAAATCCTTGGTCGCGTCCGGGTCGGTGACCTTGAGATACAGCAGGTTCAGGCGTTCCCAGGTCTCGGTCGTGATCTGATCGCGAACCTGGCGGGCGTTCTCGCGGGCGCGCGCCAGAGAGGACACGACCGAGTTGGGATCGCTGCGATCCAGCACCAGGGCTTGGGCGGCCTCGAAGGATCCCACGCCGGCGCCGTCGCCAGGCTCACCGACGGCCGCCAGGGCGATCCACACCGCCTGAGCGCCGGCGTCGGTCTGGTCGAGCGTGGCGTTCAGCATCACGGTGGACAGGCGCGAGAGGTGCTCGGCGCGTTCGATATAGCGGCCCAGCCAGTAGAGGCTGTCGGCGACACGGGCGAGCATCATGGACGGGCGCTCCCGTGACCGGCGCCATTGGAGGGGGCGTCGTCGGCGAGAACCCAGGTGTCCTTGGAGCCGCCGCCCTGGCTGGAGTTGACGACGAGAGAGCCGCGCTTGAGCGCCACACGGGTCAGCGCGCCAGGCGTCACGATGGTCTTTTCGCCCGAGAGGATGAAGGGGCGCAGGTCGACGTGGCGCGGCTCGATGCGGCCGTCCACCAGGCACGGCGCGGTCGAGAGCTGGATCGTCGGCTGGGCGATGTAGTTCTCGGGGTCGGCCTTGATCGCCAGGGCGAAATCGTCTCGCTCCTTCTGGCTGGCGTGGGGGCCAACCAGCATGCCGTAGCCGCCAGAGGCGCCGACGGCCTTGACCACCAGCTTGTCGAGATTGGCCAGCACGTGGCTGAGCTGGCGCGGCTCGCGACAGAGAAAGGTCTCGATGTTGGGCAGGATGGGATCCTCGCCCAGATAGTAGCGGATGATGTCCGGCACATAGGCATAGACCGCCTTGTCGTCGGCGACGCCGGTGCCAGGCGCATTGCAGATCACGACATTGCCGGCGCGATAGGCGTTGAACAGACCCGCCGCGCCCAGCGAGCTGTCGCGCCGGAAGGTCAGGGGGTCGATGAAGTCGTCATCAACCCGGCGGTAGATCACGTCGATGCGGCGCAGGCCCGTGGTGGTGCGCATGTAGACCATGTTCTCGTGCACCACGAGGTCGCGCCCCTCGACGAGGGGTACGCCCATCAAGCGCGCGAGATAGGCGTGCTCGTAGTAGGCGCTGTTGTAGACGCCGGGGGTGAGCACCACGACCTGAGGATCGGCGCGCCAGTCGGCGGCCATGCTCTTCAAGGTCGAGAGCAGCAGATCGGGATAGCGCTCGACCGGGCGAACGCCGGCGGCGCGATAGGTTCCGGGGAAGGTCCGTTTGGCCGCATCGCGGTTGGCCAGCATGTAAGACACGCCCGACGGGACGCGGAGGTTGTCCTCCAGCACGGCGAACTGGCCGTCCTGGCAGCGGATCAGGTCGCTGCCGCAGACATTGGCGTAGGCCTTGTGCGGCACATAGAGGTGCTGCATTTCGCGGCGGAATGACGGAGCGCCGAGCACGAGCTCGCGCGGAACGACGCCATCCATCAGGATCTGCTGATCGCCGTAGATGTCCGCCAGAAACAGATTTAGGGCCCGCAGCCTCTGGGTCAGGCCGGTCTCGATGCGCGCCCATTCCGCAGCGGGAATGATCCTGGGGAACAGGTCCGTCGGAATGATCCGCTCGGTGGTGTTTTCCGCGCCATAGACCGTGAAGGTGATCCCTTGGAGCAGGAACGAGCGCTCCAGCGTCCGTTGTCGTGCGGCCAGTTCCTCGGCGCCCAGGGTCGACATCCGGCCATGCAGCGGATCGTAGTGCTGGCGAACGTCGCCCTCGGGCGTGAACATCTCGTCGTAGGCGACGCCTGGAAGGTAGGCAGCCTCCGTCATCGGCAGGGTCGGGGTGTCCGCTAAGGTTTGGGTCTTCGCCGCCACGCTTCTATCCGCTTGTCTTTCGATCTTGGGCGCGTCCCGCAGGGGCCGCCGACTGAACTCTAGGGCCTCCACGCGGCCCAGCTTCCCGGATTCGACATCCGCCAAGCGATTGCGCACAGCTGCCCATAGTTTGGGCGCCGTTCGGCCGGTTTGGGAAGCGCCGCCGACGGCGCTGAGCCGCATTTCCGAACGTGACACGCGCCCGGCCCAAGACTACAGCAGGGAAGGGGGCGCTTCGCGCGGGGAACGTGATTTGGTGCTTGGGCGGACTACCCTGGCTTTTGCGGCGGTGACCTGGCTATCGGCCTCGGTCGCCTGGGCCGATGAGCCGATGGCCCAGATTCAGGGTGTCGAGGAGCGCGCGCTTCGCGAAGCCATCCAGCGCGCGCTGTCCGAGTCCAAACAGCCGCCGCGCAGTCGATCCGAAGCGCGCCGTCGCGCCCGGCAGGCGGGGGAAGACGCCATCGCCGTTCTGCGCGCAGAAGGCTACTATGCCTACACGGTCGAGCCCGATGTGGCGGAAGACGATCCGCCACGCGCCATCGTGAAGATTTCGCCCGGTCCGGCCTTCCTGCTCGCTGATCCGCGGATCGACTGGTCGGGCTCGCCGCCGGATGAAGGCGTGCGCCAGCGCGCTGCTGCGGCCATGCGCCTGACCGAGGGCGAACCCGGTCGTTCCGCCGACATTGTCGGCGCCGAGGGGCGGATCGTCGCGCAGGTCGCCAAGCTCGGCTACGCCGATGTCGCGGCCGAAGTGCGCGAGGTCGTTGTGGATCACGCCGACCGCACAGTTCGTCCGACCTTCAAGATCATGGCGGGCGAGTTGGTTCACCTGGATGGCGTCGAAGTCGTCACCAAGGGGCGCACCCATCCCGAATGGGTCGGTCGCCTCGCACCGTGGGTGGCCGGCGATGTCTACGACCCGGAGGATGTCGCCGAGCTGGAGCGCCGGCTGCGCGACACCGCCGTCTACGACTCGATTTCGGTTTCGCTTGCGGGCGCCGACAAGGCCACGGCCGAGGGCTATCGACCGGTGGTCGTCACCCTTTCCGACCGACAAGCCCGCACCATCGAACTGGGCGCGGGCTACTCGACCAGCGAAGGCGCGGGCGTCGACGCGCGTTGGATCCGCTACAACCGGCAAAAGCGCGCAGACACAACCACTTATGCGCTTCGCTTCGCTAAGCTGGAACAGCGTCTCGGCGCCGAGATTTCTCTGCCGCACTGGCGGCGGCCGCAGCAGACGCTGAAGCTGAACAGCTCGGTCTTTCGCAACGACACCGACGCCTACAATGAGACCGGGGCCACGGTCGGGGTCGACCTGACCCGACGACGCCAGACGACCGCGTATCGAACCTTCGGGGTCTCGTTCGATCTGTCGCAGACCAAGGAGCAGGTGAACCGCAACGGCCTGATCGCCGGGCGAAAACTGAACCTGGCGACGCTGGCGGGTCTGGCCGCCTACGCCTGGGACTTCTCCGATGATATCCTGGACCCCAAGCGCGGCTGGCGGCTCGAGGCGCGCGCCGAGCCGACCTATGTGGCCGGCGACACCTCTGTGCCGTATCTGAAGCTCGCCAGCCAGGGCTCTGCGTACCTGCCCTTCGGCAAGCAGGACAGCACGGTTCTGGCGGCTCGCGTGAAGTTGGGCGCGATCGTCGGGGCGGGCGTCCTCGATGTGCCGGCGTCGCGGCGCTTCTTCTCCGGAGGGGGCGGTTCGGTGCGCGGCTACGCCTATCAGGCGATCGGCCCCCGGCTTTCTGACAACACCCCCCAAGGCGGGATTTCTCTGGTCGAGACCTCTTTCGAGGTCCGCCAGAAGATCACCGACCGCTGGAGCGGCGTCGCCTTCATCGACGCCGGCGCCATCGGCACGGACAAGACGCCCAGACGTGAGGACCTCCGTGCGGGCGCTGGCTTCGGCGTCCGCTATGATCTTGGCTTTGGGCCGATCCGCGCCGACATCGCCGCGCCGCTCGGGCGTCGCAAGGGCGACCCCAGGTTTCAGATCTATCTCAGCATCGGGCAGAGCTTTTGAGCCGCGACCAGGACAAGCCTGATCTCACCGATACGCTCTCCGAAGCCACCGAGGCGGCAGGCGAGGCGGCGGTCAAGGTCGCCAGAAAGGTCGGTTGGGGCGGTGTTGCGCTGATCGTGGCCGGCGTTCTGGCCGCGCTTCTGCTGGTGATGGCGGGCGGGCTGAGGCTCGCGCCGATCACCCCGCAAGGTCGGATGTTCCTGGAAGCGCGCGCCTCGGGCCTGAAGCTTGGCCGGATCGGCAAGCTGCACATCGAAGGATTGTCCGGCGATATCTGGAAGGATTTTGGGGTTCGCCGCCTGACGATCACCGACGAAAAGGGGATCTGGCTCGAGGCCCACGACCTGCGGGTCGCCTGGCGGCCGACCGAGTTGTTCGGGCGACGCTTCCATGCCGAGCAGATCACCGCGCGCGACGTCATCGTGCTTCGCCGGCCTGCGATGGGGGCGAAGGGAAAATCTGGCGCGGCCCCGATTTCGGTCGACCTGGACGCGTTCGCCTTCCGGCTGCTCACGCGCCCCGCCTTCAGCGGCGCCGAGGGCGACTTCGATGTGAACGGCGCCTATGAGATGGCGCGACGCGGAGGCCAGAAGGGTAAGATCGCCGCCGCGTCACGACTACATGTCGGCGACCGCGTGGATGTGGATTTCGATCTGGGACGCTCAAGGTCGCTCCGCCTTCTCGCGGACGCGACCGAGGCCAATGGCGGCGCGATCGCGGGCGCTCTTGGGCTGCCTGCCGACAAGACCTTCGACCTGAAGGCCAAGGCGGAGGGGACCACTAGCCGGGCGGCCTTCGATGTCGTCGCGCGGTCGGGACGCGAGACGCCGCTTGAGGCGCGCGGCGCCTGGACTGAGCAGGGCGGGTCGGCCCGCGGACGTGTCGATCTGGAGGCCTCAAGGCTGACCGAGCGACTGGCGCGCATGTTCGGTCCTCGCGCGGACTTCACCATCAACGGCCGCAAGGCCACCACCGACGGCCTGTCGGCGCTGAAGATCGGCTTTACCTCCGAGAATCTGGTCCTGCGGGGCGAGGGTCTGGCGGACCTGAGCAAGCGCCGCACCGGCCCCGATGGCCTGGCCTTCACCGCTCGAGTGGGCGCGCTGAACCGGATCGTGACCATCCCCAAGATGGGCCGCGGCGAGGTGCAGGGCGCGTTCCGGCTCGTCGATGGCGGCTTTGTCGTTGAGGGGCGGACGGATGTCAGCGATCTCGAACTGCTAGGCTATCGCCTGAAGCGGGCGACGGGGCCTGCGAAGGTCAGTTGGGTCAAGGGAGACCTTGAGATCGAAGGCCAGGCGACCACGTCTGGCGGCGGCGGCACAGGCCTGCTGGCGGTGCTCGGGTCCAGTCCCAAGGCGACCTTCGAGGGCGGCCGGGTCAAGGGGGGCCGGTTCTTGATCAAGGCCGCGCGGATCGAGGCGCCGAACCTGATTGTCACCGGCCAAGGCGGTCGGGGGCTACTGGGCGGCCTGACGTTTGATGGCGAGATGAAGGTCGCCAGCTTGGCGCCCGTTCGGGAAGGCGCAAAGGGCTCGGTCAACGCCAAGTGGTCTGCCTCGAGCTTCGCGGGCCGGCCTTGGAGCTTCACGGTTGACAGCAAGGCGGCCAACTTCGCGACCGGTTACGCCGAGATCGATCGTCTCCTGGGCTTGGCGCCGCGCCTGGCGGGCAGGGCGAGCTGGAGCGCCGGCGTCCTGACCGTCGCCGAGGCCAGGCTGGACGGCGCCAACGCGGCGTTGAAGACGTCGGGCAAGCTGGGCCAGGGGCTGGCTCTGGACTTCGGGTTGGATTGGACGGCGACAGGACCCTTCCGCGCCGGCCCGGTGGACATTGCGGGCGCGGCGGCTGGCGATGGACGGGTGGGCGGAACGCTCTCGGCGCCACGCGCCGATCTGAACGCGGTGTTCGACACCATTGACCTGCCCCGGCTGCCGCTGTCGAAGGCGCGGTTGACACTGACCTTCGCGCGCGGCGCCAACGGAACCGACGGCGCGGCCGCCTTGCAGGCTGAAAGCCAGTATGGTCCCGCGCGTGGTCGCGCATCGTTCCGGTTCTCGCCGGGCGGGATCGAGCTTAGCGATGTTGATGTCGACGCGGGCGGCGCCAAGGCGCAGGGCGCGGTCTCGCTGCGCGAGGGCCTCCCCGCGACGGCGGACCTCAGGGTCGCGGTCGAGCAAGGCGCGTTCTTGCCGCAAGGTGCGATCAGGGGAACCGCGCGGCTGGTCGACGCGCCAGGCGGCGGCTCGCCGAGCGCCACCTTGGATCTTCTGGCCGAAGATGTCGCCAGCGGCGCTTGGAAGGTGCGATCCGCGCGCATCAAGGCCGATGGCCCGCTCTCGCGCCTACCTCTATCCATCGACGCACGAGGCGAGGCTCCGGGTGGGCTTTGGCGGCTCAGTGGCGCTGGCGACTTGGCTCAGGCCGGAAAGATCTACGATCTGACGCTGAATGCATCGGGGCGTGTCGGGCGAACCGAACTGAAGACACGGGAAGCGGCCCGCATCCGGTTCGGCGATGGTCCGACGCAGGCGCGTCTTCGGCTGGCGGTCGACAAGGGACGGGCTGACATCGACGCTGACCTTGGCGGCGCGACAGCGATGTTGAAGGCCGAGTTGGCCGGGGTTTCCCTGACCGCCTTCGACCCGGACCTGGATGGCGACATCGACGGGTCCTTCAACCTGCAAGGCCAGGGCGACGTCCTCGGTGGCGACTTCGCCGTGCGGCTGTCCCACGCGCGTGAGCGGGGCGCGAAGATTGAACAGTCCATCGACGCCAAGATCCAAGGCGCGCTGCGCGACAATCAGCTGTCCATCATCGCCGACGGCGACAACCGCCAAGGTCTCAAGGCCGAAGCCAATCTCGTGCTGCCGGTCGAGGCGTCGGCCAAGCCGCTTCGACTGGCCATCAACCGCCGCCGAGGCGTTCAGGGCCGCTTCTCCGCGCAAGGCGAGATCAAGCCGCTGTGGGACCTTCTGCTGGGTCCGGAGCGGTCTTTGTCGGGGAGGATCAACCTTCAGGCCAGCCTGGGCGGTACGCTGGGGGATCCGCGGCTGATTGGTCAGGCGACGCTCGACGGCGGCGGTTTCGATGACGGCCAGTCGGGCCTGCGGTTGCGGAATGTGACGCTCAGGTCGGCGCTGGCGGACAACGCCATCGACGTCAGCCAGGCGATCGGTGAGGACGGGCAGGGCGGTTCGATTTCCGGCGCGGGCCGGATCAGCCTTTCGCGCGGCGGTGAAGGCAACTTCAAGCTCGACATGAAGAGCTTCCGCCTGATCGACAACGATCTGGCCTCGGCGGTGGCGACGGGCCAGGCCAGCGTGAACCGCTCGGCGGACGGCAAGATCAAGCTGACCGGGGCTGTGACCCTCGATCGCGCCGACGTTTCGGCTCAGACCAAGACCCCGGCGGGCGTCGTGGCCATGGATGTCGTCGAACGCAACCGCCCCGGGGACCTGGATCAGGGCCTGCAGCGGCGTCCCACAACGGGCGGGATGATCCTTGACCTCGACCTGAAGGCGCCGCGCCGCATCTTTGTGCGAGGGCGTGGTCTCGATGTGGAACTGTCGCTAGACGCCCATGTCGGCGGCACCTCGCTCGCCCCGCAACTGAGCGGCGTCGCGCGCATGGTGCGCGGCGAGTACGACTTCGCCGGCAAGCGGTTCGAGTTCGACGACGACGGCGTCGTTTTCCTGTCCACACAACTGGATCAGGTGCGGCTGGATCTGTCCGCGACTCGCGAAGACACCGCGCTGACGGCGGTGGTGCGCATCCTGGGCACGGCGGCCAAGCCGGAGATCACCCTGACCTCGCGGCCGGAACTGCCCAGCGATGAGGTTCTGAGCCAGGTGCTGTTCGGCGCTTCGGCCGCGCAACTGTCGCCCATCGAAGCCGCCCAGCTGGCTTCGGCCCTGGCCGCGCTGGCGGGCGGTGGTGGCTTCGACGTCATCGGCAACCTGCGCAGCTTCGCACGCCTCGATCGCCTGGCTTTCGCCGAGGGCGCGACCGGCATGACGGTGGCGGGCGGCAAGTACGTCACCGACGATGTCTATGTCGAAATCATCGGCGGCGGCCGTGAGGGGCCCGCAGCCCAGGTCGAGTGGCGGATTCGCCGGACGTTGTCTCTGGTCTCCCGTATCGGCGGTCAGAATGACGCAAAGCTTTCCGTTCGCTGGCGAAAGGACTATTGAAGGCGCAAGGCTGTTGCGTGGGCCCCCGGTTACCTCGTCTGAGGTGAGCACGATTTGCCCGCGGCCCTTGGTTATCTTGACTGAGGGAGGAACGGCTTTTCATGCATCTCACGTCAGAAGATCGCGGCGTTCTGGACAGGATCGCGCAGGATGGCGGTCGGATCGTCGACCGAGCCGTCGACTGGTGCGCCGTGAACTCCGGAAGTCGGAACCTTGAGGGGCTGGAGCGTCAGAGGCAGATTCTGCTCGACGCCACCGCCAGCTTGCCGGCTGCGCCGGTCGATATCCCGTTGGCGCCGTCGCGCGAGATCGACGCCAATGGCCGCGAGGTCGAGTTTCCGCATCCGCCGTCCCTCGCCGTGATTGTCCGGCCCGAAGCGCCGGTTCAGGTCATCCTCACGGGGCACTACGACACCGTCTATCCGGAAGGCAGCCCCTTCCAGGTGGTGCGCACCCGTCCGGACGGCGCGCTGCACGGCCCGGGCATCGCCGACATGAAGGGCGGCATCTCGGTGATGCTGGCGGCGCTGGAGGCCTTTGAGGCGCACCCCCTGGCCGCCAACATCGGCTATCGGGTCCTTCTGTCGCCGGACGAGGAGATCGGCTCGATCGCGTCAGGCCCGGTGCTCTCAGAGTTCGCGTGCCTGGGGCACGTGGGCCTTACCTATGAGCCGGCCTTGGCCGACGGCGCCCTGGCCGCGGCGCGCAAGGGGTCGGGCAATTTCCACATCGTCATCCACGGCCGCGCCGCGCACGCCGGGCGGGATTTCGCGGCGGGCCGCAACGCCGTCGTCGGGGCGGCGCGCGTCGCCGAGAAGCTGCATGCTGTGAACGGTTTGCGCGACGGTCTTACGGTGAATGTGGCGCGGATCGACGGCGGCGCGCCTCTGAACATGGTGCCCGACATCGCCGTCGTCCGGTTCAATGTCCGCTTTCCGGAAGCCGAGACCGCAGCCTGGTTCCAGGCCGAGGTCGCGCGGATCGTGAGCGAAGTCGATCCCGACCTGCACGCGCATCTACACGGCCTGATCACGCGTGGCGCCAAGCCGTTCAACGCCGCCCAGCAAAAACTGTTCGGGGCGGTGAAGGAAGCTGGCGCTCTGCTGGGGCAGGACATCACCTGGAAGCCTTCCGGCGGCGTTTGCGAAGGCAACAACCTCTTCGCGTCCGGCCTGCCCAACGTCGACACCCTGGGGGTGCGCGGCGGCGATATCCATAGCGAGGCCGAGCACGCCTGGCCCGAAAGCTTCGTCGAGCGCGCCCAGCTCTCGGCGACGATCCTGATGAAACTGGCCAGCGGGGAGATCGACGCCAGAGCGATCCGCGCGGCCATGGAGACTGTCTGAATGCTCGTCGTCCGTCCCGCCGGTTCTGCAGACTTCGAAGCCCTGATGGAGCTGGCCGTCCTGTCTGGACGCGGCTTCACCAGCCTGCCCGAGGACGAGCCCACGCTTCGCACGCGTCTTGCCCTGTCGGAGGCCAGCTTCCAGGCCGGGGTCGCGCCGCCCGAGGCCTGGTACACCCTGATGCTGGAGGACCTGGACGCGGGAAGCATCGAAGGCGTCGCGGGCGTGAAGGCCGGCGTTGGCCTCAAGCGGCCGTTCTTTTCGTTCCGCGTCGTGACGCTGGCCCAGTCTTCGCCGACCCTTGAGATGCGCTTTGACCACAAGGCGCTGGTGCTGGTGAACGAATGCGCGGGCTGGTCCGAGGTCGGTTCGCTGTTTCTCCGCCCCGAGAAGCGCAAGGGCGGGGCCGGGCGGCTGCTGGCCCAATCGCGCTACATGCTGATCGGCATCGAGCCGCAACGCTTCGCCGAGATGGTGCTGGCCGAGCTGCGGGGCTGGTTCAACGAGGACGGTGGCTGCCCGTTCTGGGAGCACGTGGCCAGCAAGTTCTTCCGGCTGGAGTTCGACCAGGCAGACCTGATGAGCGCCTCGACCGATGGGCAGTTCATTCTCGACCTGGCGCCCCGTCACCCGATCTATACCGAGCTTCTGCCCGAAGAGGCCCGCGATGTGATCGGCCGTGTCCATCGGGACGGCGAGGCCGCGCGGGCGATGCTGGAACGCGAAGGCTTCCGCTATCAAGGCCTTGTCGACCTGTTCGACGCCGGCCCGACCGTGGCCTGTCCGCGCGACGATATCCGCACCGTGCGCGATGCGCGCCGACTGCGGGTCAAGCCGGGCGAAGACGCCTACGGTGAAGAAGCTTTGATCTCCACCGGCGAAGTGGCGCGGTTCCGCGCGGTGCGGGCGCCGGTGTTGATCGATGGTGACGCGGCGATTCTCGGTCGGGATGCGATGGAGGCCTTGGGTGTCAGCGAAGGCGAAGTTGTGCGGGTGAAAGCATGAGCGGCGGACTGTTCATCGACGGCAAATGGCGTGCGGGCCATGGCGCGGCGCTGGTGTCCATAGACCCGGCCACGGGCGAGGCGGTCTGGAGCGGGGCGACCGCCAGCGAGGCCGACGTCGCCGAAGCGGTCGCCGCAGCGCGCAAGGCGTTCCCGGCCTGGGCCGACCGTCCGCGCGACGAGCGGATCGCCATCCTGCGCCGCTACAAGGACATTCTGGTCGAGCGTGCGGCGGCCTTCGCCGAGGACTTGAGCCGCGAGACCGGCAAGGCGCTTTGGGAGACCAAGGCCGAGCTCGCATCGATGGCGGGCAAGGTCGACCTGTCGATCCGCGCCTATGACGAGCGCACCGGCGTCACGGAGAACGCGATGCCGTTCGGTCGCGCGGTCTTGCGCCACCGCGCCCATGGCGTCATGGCCGTGCTAGGGCCGTTCAACTTCCCGGGACACTTGCCCAACGGCCATATCGTGCCGGCTCTGCTGGCCGGCGACACGGTGGTGTTCAAGCCGTCGGAAGAAACGCCGCTGGCGGGTCAATTGATGGTCGAGGCCCTCGAGGCCGCCGGCGTGCCGGCCGGCGTGGTCAATCTCGTCCAGGGCGGGCGTGAGGCCGGACAGGCGCTGATCGCCCACGAGATCGACGGTCTGCTGTTCACAGGCTCAGCCGCAGCCGGAACCTACTTCCGCCGCTACTTCGCCGATCGCCCGGACGTGATCCTGGCCTTGGAACTGGGCGGCAACAACCCGCTGGTGGTGTGGAACGCCGATGATGCGCCGGAGGCCGTGGCGGCCCTGGTCGTGCAGTCGGCCTTTATCACCACCGGCCAGCGGTGCTCGTGCGCGCGCCGGCTGATCGTGCCGAACGACGCTTCCGGCCAGGCGGTGATCGAGGCGACGGCGGCTTTGGTCGAGCGCCTGACGATCGGCGCCTGGAACGACGCGAGCGAGCCGTTCATGGGCCCGCTGATCTCCGCCCGTGCTGCGAAGGCCGCCCGGGATGTCGCTTCGGCGAGGCCTGGCGTTTCGATCCTCCCGCTGGACGGTGTCGCGGGCCTGGGCGAGGCGTTCCTCAAGCCCGGCCTCATCGACGTCACCGGCGTCGACACCCCCGACGAGGAGCTGTTCGCGCCGCTGCTGCAAGTCCGCCGGGTCGCGAGCTTCGACGAGGCGATGACGGCCGCGAACGCCACGCGCTACGGCCTTTCTGCGGGGCTTATCTCCAATGATTCAGCGCTTTGGGAGACGTTCCTCAATCGTATTCGCGCCGGCGTAGTCAACTGGAACCGGCCGACCACCGGCGCTGCCGGTTCGATGCCGTTCGGCGGTCTGGGCGCGTCCGGCAATCATCGGCCAAGCGCCTACTACGCCGCAGACTACTGCGCCTATCCGGTTGCGAGTTTCGAAGCGCAGGAAGTGGCTGACACCTTGAACGATATCAAGGGTTTGCGAGGATGACCTTCGCTCTGGAAGCCAATTGTGACGGCCTGGTCGGGCCGACCCATTCCTATGTCGGGCTCTCGCCCGGCAACCTGGCGAGCACGCGCAACGCCGGCGAGGTCTCCAATCCACGCGGCGCGGCCCTGGAAGGGTTGTCCAAGATGCGGCGTCTGGCCGATCTGGGCCTGCCCCAATTCGTGCTGGCGCCGCATGAAAGGCCGGCCGTAAACCTTCTGAAAGCGCTTGGCTTTTCGGGCTCGGAAGACGCGATCATCGCCTCGGCGTGGAAGGACGCGCCGGCCTTGGCGGCGGCGGCCTGTTCAGCCTCGCCGATGTGGGCCGCCAACGCCGCGACGGTCACGCCCAGCGCCGACGCCGCCGATGGACGCGTGCATTTCACGCCGGCCAACCTGCTGACCAACCTGCATCGTAGCCTGGAAGGCCCGCAGACCACCCGGTCGCTGCGACGCCTGTTTCCGGACGAGACGCGGTTCGCCGTCCACGACCCGTTGCCGGCCCAGCCGCATTTCGCCGACGAGGGCGCGGCCAACCATGTGCGGCTCTGCGCCGAGCACGGTGCGCCGGGCGTCAATCTGTTCGTCTGGGGGCGCGAGGCTTGGGGCCACTGGGACGGCCGTTTCCCCGCCCGCCAGACAAGGGAAGCGTTTGAGGCTGTCCAGCGCCGGCACGGTGCGGCCCGCGCGGTGTTTCCGCAGCAGGGCAAGGCGGCGATCGAGGGTGGCGCGTTTCACAACGACGTCGTCTGCGTGGGCACGCGTGAGTGCCTGTTCTTCCACGAGCGAGCGTTCGAGGACCGCGCCGCGATGGAGCGCGAGGTTCGGGCTGCGGCGAACGGGCTGTTCGAGCCTGTCTTCGTCGAGGTGACCGAAGCCGAGCTGCCGATGGCCGATCTGGTCGCCAGCTACCTGTTCAATTCCCAACTGCTGGTCGTTCCCGGCGAGGACCGGCTGGTGTTGCTGGCGCCGGTCGAGACGCGAGACAACCCGCGCGCCTACGCCGTGGCCGAAGGCCTCGCGGCCTCGAACGGACCCATCGGCCGGGTCGAGTATGTCGATGTCCGCCAGAGCATGCGCAATGGCGGCGGCCCTGCCTGCCTGCGCCTCCGTGTCGTGCTGACAGAGGCTGAGCTGGCGGCGACGAACCCGGCCCAACGCTTCACAGCCGACCTTCAGGAGACCCTGGCCGACTGGATCATCCGTCGCTATCGCGACCGCCTCTCACCGGCGGATTTGGCCGATCCGAGGCTCTTGACCGAGAGCCGCGAGGCGCTTGACGAGCTGACCCAGATTCTGGGATTGGGCGATGACTTCTACCCCTTCCAGAGAACGGCATGAGCATCACGGTTCGTCGCGCCACGGTCGCCGATCGCGACGCGATCGTCGCTGTGCATCGCTCCGCAGCGGTGACGCCCGGCGCCTTGGCTCGCACGCCCGAGGAGGTGACGACGGCCTTTGCCGAGGCCGCGATCGCCGCTGACATCTGTCTTGTCGCGGTCGACGCGGACGGAACCGTCTGCGGCGAGATCCATGCGAAGCGCGAGACGATCGCGCTGTTTGCTCACGTCCTGGGCGGCCTGACAGTCGCCGTGCGTCCTGACCAGCAGGGGCGTGGGGTTGGCTCCAAACTGTTCGAGGCGCTGATCAACTGGGCGCGATCGGCGGAACCTGAGATCGTGCGGATCGAGCTGGCGGCCGGCGCGGGCAATCCGGGCGCGGTTCGCCTCTATGAGCGGCTGGGCTTTCGCCATGAGGGCCGGCAGGTTGCGCGCGGTCGCTTGCCCGATGGCCGCTTCGAGGACGACATCCTGATGGGTCTGTTGCTGCGACCCGTCGGTTAGGCGGGATCGCGCAGCGCCGCCAAGGCTTCGGGAAAGCGCCGTGATAGGGGCGCTTCCAGTGCGCCCAGCTCCACCGTGTAGTCGCCCGAACCCTCAGGCCTCAGGCCTGTGACCAGCGCTCTGTTCACCAGCCAGGACTTGTGGCTGCGCACGAAGCCCTGGGGCGCGAGCGCGTCCTGCATGGCCGCCAGGGACGATCGCATCAACGGGCGTCGCTCATCGGCGAGAATGAACTCGACATAGTTGCCCGCCGAGCGGACAGCGATGATCTTGTCCACCGCAACGCGGATCAGCCGCGCGCCGTCCTGAATGTCGAAGGTCGCGGGGCGCGTTGGCCCCGTCGCGCTAGGCGTCTGGCCGCCGCGTTGCAGCGCCAGCCAGAAAATTCCCAAGGCGATCAGGTAGGCCAGGAAGTCCTTGCGGAACTCGTAGGGAAACTCGGTCGAGAGCGGCCCGTAGTTGTAGGCCTCGTTCAGAACGGCGGCGTGCGCCCATTCGCGCAGCGCCAGGAAGCCCGCGACGTGCAGCGCCGAGTAGGCGACAAGCGCCGCGAGGTGCGCCGGTAGCGCGATCCACCAGCGTGGACGGACGCGGCTGGTCCAGAACGCCATCGCCGCCGGGATGGTGAAGATCACCATGGTGACGAGCGCGCTGCTGGCTTCCCAGATGACCGGGCGGATTAGGCCAAGGTCCGGCGAGTCATGCTGGATCGTCAGGGTGTTGACGATGCAGAAGCAACTGATCAGGCAAACGCCCAGGAGCCAGGCGCGAAGCAGCCACTGGCGCTCCTCGCCGGTGATCCCGAAAAGGCCGCCGTTGGTCCCCAAGCGCATTCCGGTCGTCCCAGCCAATACCCGCTGATCCCCCTGGACTTGGCCTGAAGCGGGGCCGCGCGGCAGGTCCTTGGCATCGCTTCTCAAGTCGGACGCACCCATGACCAGTGTGACAAGCCTCGACCGGCGCCATGACCTCGATTGGATTCGGGTCGGCGCGTTCTTCCTGCTGATCCTCTACCATACCGGAATGTTCTATGTGCCGTGGGATTGGCACGTGAAGACGCCGCATCCGGTCGAGGCCCTCGAGCCTCTGATGCAACTGACTAACCCCTGGCGGCTGACCCTGTTGTTTCTGGTCTCGGGCGCGGCGACGCGGTTCATGGCTGACAGGACGTCGGTGGGGCGGCTGACGACGTCGCGTATCGCGCGGCTGCTGCCGCCGTTGCTGTTCGCCATGTTCGTGATCGTGCCGCCGCAAAGCTACTACGAGATCGTCGAGCACGTCGCCGCTAACCCCGGTGCGCCGGTCGCGGTCGATAGCTATGGCGTGTTCTGGCGGAAATACGCGACCGCATCGGGCAACTGGTGCGATCAGGGAGAGTGCCTGATCACCCCGACCTGGAACCACATGTGGTTCGTCGCCTACCTGCTGGTCTATTCCCTGGTTCTGGCCCTGATGCTGCTGGTCCTGCCCAAGCTGGGCGACCGGCTGCAAGGCGGTCTGGAGCGTTCGCTCAAGGGCGCTGGGCTGTTGATTTGGCCCGTCGTCTTCCTGGCGGTGATGCGGATCTTCCTTATGCCGCGCTTCGAGATCACGCACGACCTGATCGAGGACTGGTACAATCACGCCGTCTCGTTCTCAGCATTCCTGCTCGGTTTTGGGCTCGCCAAGTCCGAGGTGCTGAAGGTCCGGCTGATCAACGCTCGGTGGACGGCGCTAACGCTCGCCATTCTCTGTTGGGCTGGCTGGGCGAGCTACGCCTGGATCTATCGCGCCGATGACGCCAACCCGCCGGAGGCCCTGCGGATCGTCATGCGATGCGTCTACGCCACCGACCAGTGGTGCGCGATCGCCGCCATCCTGGGCTTTGGGGCCAAGCATCTGTCGGACAAGGGCGGGCCGGTGCTGCGCTATCTGACGCTGGGCGTCTTCCCGTTCTACATCGTGCACCAGACCCTGATCGTCGTGATGGCGCACAACCTGGCCAAGCTGGGCCTGCCCCAAGCCCTGGAAGGCGCGATCCTGGTGGCGGCGACCTTCGCCGGGTGCTTTGCGACCTATGAGATCGTGCGGCGCATCCCGGGCGTCAGGGCTCTATTCGGACTGAAGGGTCAGCCCGCCGCCGCGCCGGCCAGCCGACCGCCGGCCGTGGCGTAGGCCTGGGTGCCGCGCGTCAGTACGGCGTCGCCGGGAACGATCTCGGCGACGCCGATATCGGTGGCGCTGGCTAGCCGCTCGTAGATCGCGCCGAAGTCGCGAAGGGTCACGTCCTGCAGGGTCTGGATCGAGTCGATCACGAAATAGACCTGCTGGAAGTCGTCGATCCGGTAGAGCGTGCGCATCACGCGCTCCAGATCGAAGCCGATCCGGTTGGGGGAGGGGTCATCGAGGGCGAAGATCGACTCGGTCCGCGACGACACGATCCCCGCGCCGTAGATCCGAAGGCCAGCTGGCGTGTTCATCAGGCCGAACTCCACCGTATACCAGTAGAGCCGGGCCAGATTGGCCAGGCGACCCAGGCCCAAGGCGCGGCGGCCGCCTTCGCCATAGGCCTGCATGTAGTCGGCGAAGACCGGGTCGGTCAGCATCGGCACGTGGCCGAACACGTCGTGGAAGATGTCGGGTTCCTGCAGGTAGTCCAGCTCATGCGGCTTGCGGATGAACTGGCCGGCGGGAAAGCGTCGATTGGCGAGGTGATCGAAGAAGACGTCGTCCGGCACCAGGCCGGGCACCGCAACCACGGTCCAGCCCGTCAGGCGCTTGAGCTCTTCGTTGATGCGCGCGAAGTCCGGAATGCCCGAGCGGTGCAGGTCCAGCGCGTCCAGCCCCCGCAGGAACTCGTCGCACGCGCGACCATGCAGCATGTCGGTCTGCCGCTCGTACAGGGTGATCCAGACGTCGTGCTCGGCCTGGGTGTAGGTTTCCCAGCCCTGATCAATCGTCCAGTCGGGACGCGCGCCGGGGGGCGGTCCGTTGCTCAGGCCATCTCCGCTCATGCGAGGACGCTACGCCCCGGATTTGGCAATTGCTGTTCGGAATCTTCGCCATATGACCGGATCGGCGGAGAAACGTTGTTCGCAAACCCGGAAGCTCGCAACGAGATGCCGCAGAAGCAGGCGGCCCTCGGGCTTAGTGCGAAATTCGCGGCCGAAGCTTGTAGAGGCCGTGGTCGAAAGACTCGAAGATCACCGCCGTCTGCGGATGGCCGATCGGCTCGCCGCTGTCGTCGGGCAGGAGGTTCTGTTCGGACACGTAGGCGACGTAGCTGTTGTCCTCGTTCTCGGCCAACAGATGGTAGAATGGCTGGTCCTTGGTCGGCCGGATATCCTCCGGGATGGACTGCCACCACTCCTCGGTATTGGCGAATACCGGATCGACGTCGAACACCACCCCTCTGAAGGGGAAGATCCGGTGCCTGACGACCTGTCCGATCGCGAATTTGGCGAGACGAGAATTCATGGCGCTCAGAATAACAGCCGCACCTGACTGATTCCTGAACGTAATTGTCGGAACGCGGATGGCAAGGCGGCGCCTTCCGACGCGCGAGTGACATGCTATGGTCGACTCGAAATGAGACGTCGCAGCTGTTCGCGGCGTCTGCGAGACAGGTGGGTAGACCCATGTCGGAGGCGCCGCGCGCGCCCGGCGCGCCAACTGGGCGGCGCCGGCGGTCGCCGGAGGAGACGTCGTGCTATGCGGCGCTCGATCTCGGGACCAACAATTGCCGCCTATTGGTGGCCACCCCGACGCCGCGCGGATTCCGCGTGGTCGAGGCCTATTCTCGTATCGTGCGCTTGGGCGAGGGGCTGTCTCAAAGCGGGCAGCTCTCGGACGTGGCCATGGAGCGCTCGCTGGCGGCCTTGAAGGTCTGCGCCGAGAAGATCCGTCGTCGCAAGGCGATCCGCGTCAAGGCGGTGGCGACCCAGGCCTGTCGCGGCGCGACCAACGGTCCTGACTTTGTTCGACGCGTCCACGAAGAGACGGGCCTCAAGCTTCAGATCATCAGCCCGCGCGAGGAGGCGCAGCTTTCGGTCGCTGGATGCATGAGCCTGTTCGATCGCCAGCAGGATGCGGCGCTGGTCGTCGATGTCGGCGGCGGCTCGACGGAACTGTCCTGGGTGGATCTGAACGGGGGCGGGCTGGACTCGAAACCTCGCCAGTTCGCGGCCTGGAAGTTGCCGATCAAGGCCTGGCTGTCGATCCCCGTCGGCGTGGTGACCCTGGCCGAGCGGTTCCCAGAGGGCGAGCAAGCCAATCCGGCCTGGTTCCGCGCCATGGTCGACGACGTGAAGGCGCGGATCGAGGCGTTCCCGCACGCCGAGCCGATGCGGAAAGTCTTTGCAGAGGGCCGGGCGCACCTTGTCGGCACGTCCGGCGCCATCACCAGCCTTGCAGGCCTGCACCTGGGCTTGCCGCGCTATGATCGCAACGTGGTCGATGGCCTCTGGATGAAGCGGACGGACTGTGACGCGGCGGCGGATCGCTTGCTGGGTTTGACGTCGGCGGAGCGGGCTGCAGAGCCTTGCATCGGGGCTGATCGCGCCGATCTCGTATTGGCCGGTGCGGCGATCCTCCAGGCCGTGCAAGAGCTGTGGCCATGTTCGCGCGTGCGTGTGGCCGATCGAGGGCTTAGAGAGGGGCTTCTGTTGTCCCTGATGTCCGATCAGCAGCGGCGCCCTCGTCGGCGTCGTCGCGGCGGCGCCCCCAAGAAGTCTGAAGCCGCATGAGTGACGAAGAGCCGCCCCGCAAGCGCATGGTCAAGCCGCCGGCCGGCGGCAATGAAGGCGGACGCGGCAAGCCCGCGCGCCTGAAGACCGCCTATGGTCGCACCCCCAGCCAGCAGGCCTGGCTGGAACGCCAGATCAATGACCCGTTCTCAGCCAAGGCCCGGGCGCTGGGCTACCGCAGCCGGGCGGCGTTCAAGATCAGCGAGATCGACGACAAGTTCCACTTCTTCCGCAAGGGCGCGAAGGTCATCGATCTGGGCTGCGCCCCGGGCGGCTGGCTGCAGATCGCCGTCGAGCGCGGCGTGACCACCCTGGCGGGGATCGACCTTTTGCCTGTCGATCCCGTGGCGCCGGCTCACCTGCTCGAGATGGACTTCACCGCCGAGGGCGCGCCCGAGAAGCTTCTGGAGCTGTTGGGCGGCGAACCCGACCTCGTCATGTCCGACATGGCGCCCAACACCGTGGGCCACCGCGAGACCGATCACCTGCGGATCGTCGGCCTGATCGAGATCGCCGCCGAGTTCGCTATCGACGTCCTCAAGCCCGGCGGCGCGTTCGTCGCCAAGGCGTTCCAGGGCGGCGAGACCGCCGAGGTCATCGGCAAGCTAAAGCGCCATTTCGACAAGGTGCAGCACTTCAAGCCCAAGGCTAGCCGGCAGGACAGCTCGGAGGTCTTCCTGGTCGCGACAGGGTTCAAGGGGCGGTGAGGCGAGGGGAGCGCGTGATCGGCGGGCTGATCGCGCGGCCCTTTCGCAACCTGGCCTTCGCGATCGCCTTCGTGCTCGCCGTGGCGGGGGTGGCGATCCAGGGCTACATGCGCGCCGGTTGGCCTTTCGGTGACGCGCTCTACATGGTCACCCTGACCATCTTCACCGTCGGCTACGGTGAGGTTCGGCCCATCGACACCGACTACTTGCACGCGGTCACGATGGCCACGATGGTGTTCGGGTGCACCGGCGTCATTGTCGTCACGGGCGCACTGGTTCAGGCGCTGACCCAGACTCAGTTGGAACACTTCTTCGGAAAGCGCGTGGAACGCGACATCGAAAAACTCGACGGACACATCGTCATCTGTGGTTTCGGCCGCATCGGCCTGATGCTGGCCAATGAGCTGGCAGCCGCGGGAGAACGCTTCGTGGTGGTCGAGCGCGATGAGGCGCGATGCCAGGACGCGCGGGATCTGGGCTACCTGTGCCGACACGCCGACGCCACCGACGAGGACGTGCTGCGCGCCATGCATGTCGAGCGGGCCAAGGTGCTGGCCACCGTACTGCCGGACGACGCGGCGAACGTGTTCATCACCCTGTCGGCCCGGAGCCTCAATCCCAAGATCGAGATCATCGCCCGGGGCGAGCGACCCACGACCGAGCGAAAGCTCGTTCAGGCCGGCGCGGACAAGGTGGTGATGCCGGCCCATATCGGCGCCGAGCGCATCGCCGAGATGATCCTTTACCCGCGCCTCGCCGGCTTCCTGAAAGAAGCCCGTGCGCCGGACGCGCAGCAGAGCGAGGCCTTGGCGCAGTTGGGATTGGATCTTGGATTGGTCACCGCGCCGGCCTCCTTCGCCGCGCGACGGGTCACGGTCGGTGACTTCGAACGGCGTGGTGGTGTGCTGGTCGTGCGCATCGAACGCGCCAACGGGACCTTGATCGAAAAGCCTAAGGCGGACGAGGTCATCAGCGCCGGAGACGGTCTGGCGGTCCTTTCCAAGCTGGGGCGGCTGGGCCTGGACGCCATCGCCGACTGACGCCGGGGAAGATTCATCTCCAAATCGGCGACGTGGCGGGTCGACAACGGTCGACCTCACGGCTATATCCGCGCCGCAAAATGGAGACTCCGATGGAGATTCGCGAAGGGCTCACCTTCGACGACGTTTTGCTCGAACCCGCAGCGTCCGACGTCATGCCCACCCAGGTGACGACCGAGACCCGGTTCACGCGTGAAATCAGTCTGAACATTCCGCTTGTGTCCGCCGCCATGGACACGGTGACCGAAAGCCGCCTCGCCATCGCCATGGCCCAGGCCGGCGGCATGGGCGTCCTGCACCGCAACCTCACCAACGAGGAGCAGGCCGACCAGGTGCGCGAGGTCAAGCGCTACGAAAGCGGCATGGTCATCAATCCGCTGACCATCCATACCGACACGACCCTGGCCGAGATCCGCGAGATCAAGGCCCGCCGCAAGATCTCGGGCTTCCCGGTGGTCGAGCGCGGCTCGGGCAAGCTGGTCGGCATCCTGACCAATCGCGACATGCGGTTTGAAGGCGACGACAAGGTCCCGGCCTCGCAGCTGATGACCCGCGAAGGCCTGATCACCGTCTCGGAAGGCGTGGATCACCGCGAGGCGCGCGAGCTGCTGCGCAAGCACAAGATCGAGCGCCTGATCGTCGTCGACGACGCCTATCGCGCCGTCGGCCTGATCACGGTCAAGGACATCGAGAAGGCCCAGGCCCACCCGCTGGCCGCCAAGGACGACAAGGGCCGTCTGCTGGTCGGCGCCGCCTCGACCGTCGGCGACGCGGGCTTCGAGCGCTCGATGGCGCTGGTGGACGCCGGCGTCGACGTCGTCGTCATCGACACGGCCCACGGCCACTCCAGCCAGGTCGCCGCCGCCGTCACCCGCCTGAAGCGCGAAGCCAATCGCGTCCAGATCGTCGCCGGCAACATCGCCACCTATGACGCCGCGCGCGCCCTGATCGACGCCGGCGCCGACGCGGTGAAGGTCGGTATCGGTCCTGGCTCGATCTGCACCACCCGCATCGTCGCGGGCGTGGGCGTGCCGCAGCTGACCGCGATCATGGAAGCGGTCCGCGCCGCCCGGGACAGCAACACCCCCGTCATCGCCGACGGCGGCATCAAGTATTCGGGCGACCTGGCCAAGGCCATCGCGGCCGGGGCCTCGACCGCCATGATGGGCTCGATGTTCGCCGGCACCGAAGAGGCGCCGGGCGAGGTGTTCCTGTACCAGGGCCGCTCGTACAAGAGCTATCGCGGCATGGGCTCGGTGGGCGCCATGGCCCGCGGCTCGGCCGACCGTTACTTCCAGAAGGAAGTCACTGACAACTTCAAGCTCGTGCCGGAAGGCATCGAGGGCCAGACGCCCTTCAAGGGGCCGATCTCGCCGGTGCTGCACCAGTTGGTCGGCGGTCTGCGCGCGGCCATGGGCTATCTCGGCGCGCCGACCATCCCCGAGCTGCAAAAGCGCGCCCGGTTCGTGCGCATCACGGGCGCGGGCCTGCGTGAGAGCCACGTCCACGACGTGATGATCACGCGCGAGGCGCCCAACTATCCGAGCGCGGTCTAACCGATGCGGATGGCCTTCGAGCTGCAAATGATCGCCGTGGCGGTCGCCATCGGGATCCTCAACCTGCTCTGGGCGTCGGCCGCCGCCCAGCCGCAGCGCGGCTTGAAGTGGAACGTCGGTCCCCGTGACGAGACGGTCGAGCTGACCGGCATGGCCGGTCGGCTCACGCGGGCGTTCGCCAATTTCCGCGAGACCTTTCCGTTCTTCGTGGCCTTGGTGATCATCGACTACCTGGGCGGTCGCCTGGGTGATCTGACGGTCTATGGCGCGGCGCTGTATGTCGCCGCGCGCGCGGCCTATGTGCCGCTCTATGCGTTCGGCGTGCCCTTCGTCCGTAGCCTGGTCTGGTTGGCGTCGATGGTCGGGATCCTGATGCTGCTCGCGGCCCTGGTGGTCTGATGCGAGACGGAGGACGGGTTTCAGCGGCGATCGAGGTTCTCACCGAGATCGAGGCGCGGCATTTTCCGGTGAAGATGGCGCTGAAGCGCTGGGGCGAGACCGCGCGATACGCGGGGTCCAAGGACCGCGCTTTCGTTTCGGGCCTTGTATTGGACGCCCTGCGCCGCAAGCGTTCGCTGGGCTGGATGATGGCCGACGTGAGCGCGCGCAGCGTGATGCTGGGCGTCCTGGCCTTCATGTGGAAGTGGCCGGTCGAGCGCATCGCCGAGGCCGCCGCCGAGGAGCATGGCTTTGGCGCCCTGACGGATGTCGAGCGCGAGCGTCTGACCGCTCCGATTTCCACCGACAGCGCGCCGGCGCCCGTGGCGGGCGACTATCCGGATTGGCTGGAGCCGCACCTGGCGCGCGCCTTGGGCCCCGATCAGGCGGTCGAGATGCGGGCGCTGTCGGAGCGCGCGCCCGTCGACCTGCGGGTCAATACGCTGAAGACCGATGTCGAGCGCTGCGCCAAGGCTCTGGCCTTGATCGACGCCGCGCCGGCCGGCGTCTTGTTGACCGCCTTCCGCATTCCTGCGCCGGCGGCCGCCGACCGGACACCGTCTGTGGAGGCCGTGCCCGCCTTCTCGAAGGGCTGGTTTGAGGTGCAGGACCTGGGCTCCCAGATCGCCGCCGCCGTGGCGGGCGATGTGAAGGGCAAGCAGGTTCTCGACTTCTGCGCTGGCGGGGGCGGCAAGACCCTGGCCCTGGCGGCCGCCATGGGCAACAGCGGCCAGATCTTCGCCCATGACAGCGACGCCCGGCGCTTGGCCGACACCATCCGTCGCGGTCAGCGGGCAGGGGTTCGCAACCTACAGATCCGCTCGCCGATCGAGGCCACGCCCCTGAAGGGCCTGGAAGGCAAGATCGACGTCGTCTTCGTCGACGCGCCCTGCACCGGCGCCGGCACCTGGCGCCGTCACCCCGACGCCAAGTGGCGCCTGTCGCCCGACCAGCTGGCCAAGCGCCAGATCGAGCAGGACAGCGTGCTGGAAGACGCCGCAGCCTTCGTGAAGGCCGGCGGGCGCATGATCTACGTGACTTGCTCGCTGCTGACCGAGGAGAACGAGGACCGCGTCGCGGCCTTCCTCGAACGCCACCCCGAATTCACCGTCAAGCCGATCGCCCTGGACGGCGTCACCCATGTGACCCCCGAAGGCTATCTGCGCCTGACCCCTCATCGCGCGGGCACGGACGGCTTCTTCGCCGCGGTGCTGCAACGCGCGTCCTACACGCCCTGACCGATCACGTCCGACCGCTGGAGACCTCGCCTATGACTCAGAAAACCGACCACCAGCGCGTCCTGATCGTCGACTTCGGCAGCCAGGTCACCCAACTGATCGCCCGCCGGGTGCGTGAGGCGGGCGTCTATTGCGAGATCCATCCGTTCGACAAGGCCGAGGCCATCGTCGACGACTATCAGCCTAGCGCCATTATCCTCTCGGGCGGTCCGGCCAGCGTGCTGGAAGAGGACAGCCCCCGCATTGGCCGCAAGCTGTTCGATCTGGGCCTGCCGCTTCTGGCCATCTGCTACGGCCAGCAACTGCTGTGCGACGTGCTGGGCGGCAAGGTCGAGGGCGGCCATGCCGGCGAGTTCGGCCGCGCCGAGCTGACCATCGGCCAGCAAAGCCCGCTGTTCGAAGGTCTGGCCGGCGTTGGCGGCGTCGAGACGGTCTGGATGAGCCACGGCGATCGCGTCACGGCGATCCCGGAAGGCTTCGAGGTCGTGGGCACGTCGGCGGGCGCGCCGTTCGCGGCCATCGCCAATGAGGCCAAGAAGATCTACGCCCTGCAGTTCCACCCCGAGGTGTACCACACCGTCAACGGGGCCAAGATGTATCGGAACTTCCTGTTCAACATCGCGGGCCTGAAGGGCGATTGGACCATGGCGGCCTTCCGCCAGGAGATGGTCCAGAAGATCCGCGACCAGGTGGGGACCGGCAAGGTGATCTGCGGCCTGTCGGGCGGCGTCGACAGCTCGGTGGCCGCCGTGCTGATCCACGAGGCGATCGGCGACCAGCTGACCTGCGTGTTCGTTGACACCGGACTCCTGCGCAAGAACGAGGCCGACCAGGTCGTGACCCTGTTCCGCGACCACTACAATATCCCGCTGGTCCATGTGGACGCCGGTGACCTGTTCCTGGGCGAACTGGCCGGCGTCAGCGACCCGGAGACCAAGCGCAAGACCATCGGCCGCCTGTTCATCGACGTTTTTGACAAGGAAGCCGCCAATATCGACGGTGCGCAGTTCCTGGCTCAGGGCACGCTCTATCCCGACGTCGTCGAGAGCGTCTCGGCCCGGGGCGGCCCCTCGGCGGTGATCAAGAGCCACCACAATGTCGGCGGTCTGCCCGACTACATGAAGCTGAAGCTGGTCGAGCCGCTGCGCGAGCTGTTCAAGGACGAGGTTCGCGCCCTGGGTGTCGAGCTGGGCCTGGCCCCGGCCTTCGTCGGCCGCCATCCGTTCCCCGGCCCGGGTCTGGCCATCCGCATCCCCGGCGAGATCACGCCCGAGAAGGTCAAGGTCCTGCAGGACGCCGACGCCATCTATCTGGAAGAGATCCGCAACGCCGGTCTGTACGACCAGATCTGGCAGGCCTTCGCTGTGCTGCTGCCCGTGAAGACGGTGGGCGTGATGGGCGATGCGCGGACCTACGAGAACGTCCTGGCCCTGCGCGCGGTGACCTCGACCGATGGGATGACCGCCGACTTCTTCGAGTTCCCCTGGCCGGTGCTGGGCAAGACCGCCACGCGCATCATCAACGAGGTCCGCGGCGTCAATCGCGTCGTCTACGACGTGACCAGCAAGCCGCCCGGCACGATCGAGTGGGAATAGCGAGGCGGCGTGGTTAGGGCCTGTCTGGTTTAGATAGAACCATCTAAACCAGATAAATAGGCTATAAAATCAAACACTTAGAGCCCGTTCAAACGCTTTAGAGGATTCCATCTAAAGCGAAAGGGCTCTAGCGCGCCTGCTCGCGGAAAAAGCTCTGGGCCTCTTCCAGGAACGCCGCCGCCAGTCGGTTCATCGGCGCCAGCGCCGAAGTCATGAACGCGTACTCGTGGAGGATCTGGGGGCGGAAAACCCGGATGGCGACGCCTGGGCGTGCGAAGTTGTCGGCCAACAGAGCGTTGACGACCGCGACGCCCAGGCCGCCCGCCGCCAGCGCGCAGGCGGAGCCGACGGTGTGGGTCTCGACTCGGACGTCCGGCCGTATCCCGCGTTCACGGAAGGCGTCGTCGATCTGGCGGCGGGTCCAGGTGCCAGCGCCCAGCAGCACCAAGGGTTCGCCGCGCAACAATTCGGGCGTCAGCACCTCGTGCGACGCCAGCGGATGGTTGTCAGGCAACACACAGACCGTCTCGCTGGTCGACAGCGTGACCGTGGAGATGTCGCTGCGATCGAGCGGCAGCTTCACAAACCCGCAGTCGACGGTTCGGTTGGCGACCATGGCGCGAGCGGTTTCGGTGCTGCGCGACTCGATGGCGATCCGCACCTTGGGAAACCGGGCCATGAAGCGCGGCAGGATCGTCGAGAGCACGCTTTCCGAGAGGCTGGGCGGCGCCACGATCTTCAGCAGGCCCGTATTGAACGCGGCGATGTCGCGCGCCAAGGCGTCGACTCGCTCCAGCCCGCCGAACGCCAGGTCGATCTCGTCATAGATGATCAGGGCCTCGGGTGTCGGGCTCAGGCGACCGCGCTCGCGATAGAAGAGCTCGAAGCCGATCTCTTGCTCCAACTGGGCGATCAGCCGGCTTACGGCGGGTTGGGTCAGCCCCATACGGCCAGCAGCGGCCGTTGCTGAACCGCTCAGCATGGTCTCCCGAAAGGCTTCCAGACTCCGCAAGTTCAGCTTCATCCGGGCCCTCGGATCAGCGGGTGACGATCGGCAGCAGCAGGCGCGACGGCCGCTGAGCGTCCATATAGACCCGATTGCGGGCGCGACGAGGCGTAAAGCCGTAGCCTTCGGGTTCGTCGGTGTTCGGATTGACGTCGAAGTGGGGGAAGTTGCTCGACGAGACATCCAGCCGGATGCGATGGCCCTTCACGAAGCGATTGGCCGTGGGGAAGGCTTCCACCTCGATGAGATAGACCTCCCCAGGCGTCATCCAGGTCTCTCGATCGAAGCGCTCCCGATAGCGCGCGCGCAGGATCCCGTGCGTCAGGTTCATCGCAAAGCCATCGGGATAGTCCTCGGACGGCGGATGTACGTCGATCAGCTTGATGGTGAAGTCGGTGTCTAGGCCATCGGAGCTGACGAACAGGCGTGTACGGATCGGACCAATGACCTCGACATCGGTCTCCAGCGGCGGGGTCTCGAACACCAGCACATCGTCGCGATCGCGCAGCGCCCGATAGGGTGGCCGGCAGCCGAAGATCTGGGGCCCCTCGCGCTGGTCGAAGGCCCCCGGTTCCATGACCGGCGCGCCGGACGCGATCGCGCCGCCGATGGTGGGCACGGGGTTCAGAGGATCGTGCACGTAGTCCAGGAAGGCTTCATCGACGACCTCGGGTGCGGTCGACAGGCCGCCGTCGGCGGACAGGAAATAGTCGGTGGCGCACGCGTCTCGCGGCGGCCATGTGGCCTCGTCTCGCCAGTGTCCGCCGTGATCGAGCCGACCTTCCAGCGTCTTTCGTCCCGAGCCGCCGCCCATGACGAACAGCTTCACAGGGGGCAAGGGATCCTGGGTTTGTCCGCCCGGCTTCAGCCAGGCGTCGAACCAGGCCAGGCGCAGGGCCACATAATTCTCGGCCAGGGCGCCATCCAGCGTCGCTTCGGGGCCAAAGTCGACATCCCCTGCGTGGGTGACCGAGCGCTGGCCGTGGGTCCAAGGGCCGAGGATAAGTTTCACCGGTGAACGCTTACGACCCGAGAGGCCCAGGAAGTTCTCGGTCGCGGTGACGGAGTAGGGGTCGTACCAGCTGCTCATATGCACCATCGGCACGTCGGCGTAGGTGTCATAGGCCCCGCGCGCATAGACGCCGGTCTGGGTCCAGTACGGGCCAAAGAGGCCGGTGCGCCACTGGTCGAGCAGGTACTTTTCGTACTCGGGCGCGGCGCTCAGCGGGGAGTGTCCCTCCGACCAGGGCATGCGCTTGAACCAGGCCTTGAGATCCTGTGCTTCCAAGGCGGCGAGACGCGCCGGATCGCGCTGGCTTTCGGGGCTGAGCAGCGCATGCCTGTAGGCCCAGGTCGCCTGTTTCAGCTCGAAGGCCCCGCCCTGGCGAATGCCCGAATGATAGGCGCTGGAGAAGCCGCCGGAGTCGAGGAACATCGCCGCCAGCGCCGGCGGGGCCAGGCACGCGGCGGCGCTCTGGACGTGCGCGCCATAAGACAAGCCGTAGGTCGCCACCCGGCCGTCGCACCAAGGCTGGGCGGCCAGCCAGGCGATGGTGTCATAGCCGTCCGCGCCTTCGCTCAGATACTTCTCGAACACGCCTTCCGAGGCGTAGCGGCCACGACAGTCCTGGATGGCCACGACGTAACCGCCGCGCACGAACGCCACCGCCAGTTCAGGCTTCGACTTGGGGATCGGGTCCTGGCGGGTCCGGTCTCCGTGATTGGTCCCCCGCTTGTCGTAGGGCGTCCGCTCCAGGAGGACGGGCAGCGGCGTCAGCAACGGCTCGCCATCGACCGCAGGCCGATAGATGTCGACGGCCAGGCGTACGCCGTCGCGCATGGTGACCATCACGTCGCGCGTCACGTGCACGTCACTTGGCGGCTGCAAGGCGTCAGGGCCGTGCTGGCGGTCGATGAAAGGGGCGGGGTTCAACACCGGTCCTCGGGATCGGACGGCGACCTGGTGGCCGCCGTCCTGTCCAGTCTAGAACTTCGCCGAGACGCGGACGTATCCGTACCGGCCGCGGGCGTCGTAGGTGTAGATGTCGTAGTTGATCGGGGCGTTCGCATAGGACGCAGGCGGCGCCTTGTCGAAGATGTTGCTGATCCCGACGCTGATGGCGGTGTCGTAGCGCTCGAACTGATAGCCGCCTTCCAGGTCGTTGTAGAAGATCGCCTTGGTCTTGGCGTCCTTCACGGTGTTGGCGACGTCGGTGGTCGAGCCGATGTAGCGGCCGCGCCAGAGCGCGTTCCAGGCTCCGCCGGTCCAGCTGAACGAGGCCTGGCCCTTCCAGTGCGGATAGGTCGAGCGAGGCTGATCGCCCTTGCCGGCGCGTTCATCGACGATCGGCGCGCCGCCGGCCGGGTTCGGGCTCGTGGTCTTGAAGCTGTCCAGATACGAGGCGTCGATCACGGCGGCGAACTTGCCGGCGTCAGTGCTGAAGTCGTAGCGGAGCGTCGTGTCCACGCCCGAGGTCTTGATCTCGGCGAGGTTCAGCACGCCTTGCAGCAGGTTGGTGATGGCGCCGGTCGAGGCGTCGCGGGAGACGAGGTCGCAGAACACCCCGGCGCGCTGGGCGCACAGGCTGAGGATCTGCGTGGCCGACTGGCTCGAGATCGCGTCGCGGACGGTGATCTCATACCAGTCGACTGTCAGGCTGAGGCCCGGCGCGAAGCGCGGCTTGATGGCGACGCCGGCGCTATAGGTGTCGGCGGTCTCGGCCTTGAGCTTGGTGTTGCCAGAGATGGTGCCTGGGATCAGGCCATTGAGGTTGTAGTTGATCTGGTTGTAGCCGGTGGGCACGCCCGTGCAGCCGGGCAGGCTGGGGTTGGCGGTTGCGCCGCCGTTGCAGGGGTCGGTCCCTTGGAAGCTCGTCTGGCGTCCGCCTTGGAAGAGCTCAAGGATCGACGGGGCCCGGAACCCTTGAGCATAGGTGCCGCGCACCAGGATATCTTCGATCGGACGCCAGCCCACGCCCACCTTGACCGTGCGGTCGCCGCCGACCGTGTCGTAATCCGAGTAGCGGGCCGCCAGGCTGAGATCGAGCGTCTTGGCCAGGGGCACGTCCTTGAGCAGCGGGATCGCCGCTTCGGCGTAGATTTCGTTCAGACTGTACTGACCGACGGTCGCGATCCGGGTCTGGGCGGTGGTCGTGGTGTTGCTGGCGAACGCCGCGCCGGAGGCCGGGGTCGGGATGTTGGTCGGCGGAGCGTTGACGAACGGATCGGGGCTGTCGGACGCCTTGTTCTTGCGGTGCTCGACGCCGGCGGCGATCGCCAGTGGGCCGGCCGGTAGCTGGAAGAGCTCGCCGGTGATGTTGGCCGTGAAGTCCAAGATCTCGGTCTGGTTCGACTCGCGCGCGGTGAAGCGGATGTAGTCGGCCTGGGCGGTGGTCATCGGCGAGAACAGGTTGATCGCCACGCAGCCCGCGGTCGTCGCGCAGTTCGGCCCCAGACCCAGCGCGAGCCGGTCATAGTTCACGCCGTTCAGCGCCTGGGTGTCGATCTTGTTCTTGGAGTAGAGGCCGTAGACGTCCCAGCGCCATTCGCGGCCGAACAGGTTCAGCTCACCATCGAAGCCGCCGGCGATGCGCCAGGTCTTCACGTCCTGGATGTTGTCGCGGTTGCCGACCTCGGTCATCACCTTGCGGATGCGCCAGGCCGAGTTCGCGGCGAAGGCCAGCGCATTGGCCGTCGGAACGCCGTTGGCCGTGCCGAACGGGTTGAACGCTTGATTGTTGGCGATGGAAAAGCCCCGGATCGTGCCCGCTGAGCCGCCGATATCCAGCAGGACCGGCGAGAACAGCTGGTCAGACTTGCGCTGGTTGAACAGGCCCTCGGCCTTGAAGCGAACGGTGTCGCTTAGGTCGGCGGTCCAGCGGGCGTAGACGCCGTAGCGCTCGCTGGGCCCCGCCGAATAGATGCCCTGGGCCTGGGTGTTGTAATAGTCCCCGGGCAAAGCGGCCGGATGATAGGCGTTGTCGGCCAGGGCGCCCGCGCCGATCGTCGCGCCGGCGTTGAAGGCGACGGGGCTGGCCGAGGTGGCGAAGCCGGTGGGCGTGCCGAAGAAGGCGTTGTTGGACAGGCCCGGCAGGATGTAGAGGCCGTTCGGGCTCGTGCCCGGCGCGGTGACCGGAACCAGGGTGACGCGCGTCAGATCGCGCGAGGTCGTCAGGATCGGCTTGTCCTTGACGTAGCTGGCCGAGATGAGGATCGCGCTCTTGTCGAAGCGCTTCCCGAAGTTGGCGATGGCTGAATAGGACTGACCGTCGCCATGGGTCGTGCCGCCGTACTTGGCCGTCAGCTTGAGACCGTCGAAATCACGCGCCGTCTTGATGTTCACCACGCCGGCGATGGCGTCGGAGCCGTAGATGGCCGAGGCGCCGTCCTTCAGCACCTCGACGCCCTCGATCATGCCCAGCGGCATGGTGTTGAGATCGACGAAGTCGCGGAAGCCGCGCTGGCCTACGCCATCCACCCAGCGATGGCCGTCGACCAGCACCAGCACGCGGTTGCCGCTGCCCTCGGCCCCG
Organism: Caulobacter vibrioides; assembly: GCF_002310375.3. GTDB lineage: Bacteria > Pseudomonadota > Alphaproteobacteria > Caulobacterales > Caulobacteraceae > Caulobacter > Caulobacter vibrioides_D. The sequence goes on along the minus strand of NZ_CP023315.3, from coordinate 2,313,830 downwards.
CCGAGGTAGCGCAGATTGATCGAGCTGGCGCCGTACGAGGTGCCTTGGGTGCCGTTGCTGCTGAGGCTGACGCCGGCGGCGGGAAGCTTCTGCAGGAGTTCGCCGACCGAACCCGCGCCCGAGTTCTTCAGGTCTTGTTCGGTGATCGTCGTAACCACCCCGACCCCGTCGGCGTCCTTACGCTGGATGCGCGAACCGACGACGATGATCTCTTCGATGGCGTCGGCGGCCTGGGCGGCGGGTGCGGTGGCCGTCTGCGCCAGGGCCGGCGTCGCCAGGGCTCCGGCCAGCAGGGCGGCGTAGGCGGTTCCGGCGCGAAGCGCGCGCAGGTTCAGTACGGGCATACGATGAAGTCCCCTCGTCATGGTTTGCTCGGCGAGGCTCTGTCGGCTCGCTCCCCTTGGATGTTGGAAGCCTAGGTGCGGGCTGTTTCGGCGCGCAACGCTATTGGCCCGGCGCATCACCCTATGCCTGGACGGCATGGTCGCGGACCGTTGATCGCCGAAATGCGCATCGCCGCCGCCTGCGAGGCAGGCGGCGGCGAACCCCGCGTGATCATGCTCTATGGTGCCAGAGCGCGTTAGGTTTAACTGTGAGCGGTTAAACCGCTCGAACGCGCTCTAAGTCTATGAATTAGAGCCTGTTTATCTAGTTTAGATGACTCCATCTAAACCAGACAGGCTCTAGGGAATGGTCTGGGCGGTGGCGGGCGTAACATAGCCGCTCGGCGCGCCTGGACCGACCGGAAGCCCCAGCCCGACCCAGGTCAAAACCAGCGCCATGCCGGCGATGGCGAAGCCGATGGTGTAGGGCAGCATCAGCGCCACCATGGAGCCGACGCCAAAACGCGGTCGCCACTTCTGCGCCAGGATCAGAACCAGCGGGAAGTTCGAGGCCAGGGGCGTGACGATGTTGAAAATCGAGTCGCCCATCCGATAGGCGGCTGTCGTCATCTCGGGCGATATGCCCAGCAGCATCAGCATGGGCACCACGATCGGCGCCATGGCGCTCCACTTGGCCGAGGCCGAGCCGATCAACAGGTCCAGGAACGACGACATGATCAGCAGCGAAAGCAGCAGCAGGGGCTTGGGCAGGCCATGGCCGCGCAACAACTCGGCGCCTTGCACCGCCATGACCGGCCCCATCTTGGACCAGGCGAACATCGCCACGAAGTGGGCGGCGAAGAAGGCCAGCACCAGGTACGGCGCCATGGCGCGCATGCCCTCAGCCATCATCGACACGATGTCGCGGTGCGATTTCACCGAACCGGTCGCCGAGCCATAGGCCCAGCCTGTGGCCAGGAACAGCAGCATGAAGGCGGCGATCAGCGACTGGTAGAAGGGTGTCATGCGCTTGGGCCCGACCGCCTCGTGATCTACCAGCGGCGCGCCGGGCCAGAGCGTGAGGGCCGCGAAAAGTCCGATCACCAGCACGGCCGCTAGGCCCGCGCTGCGAAGCCCCTTTTTCTGCGCCTCGCCGATCTCGTCCAGGGCGAGGTCCGGCGCGGCGGCGGCGGTGTCCGCGCGGGTCCACGGGCCCAGGCGCGGCTCGACCACGCGATCGGTGACCCACCACGCGATCGGCGTGAACAGGGTTCCGATCGCCAGGGTGAACCACCAGTTGCCCAGCGGGTTCATCACGAAGTTCGGGTCGATCAACTGGGCCGCTGGGGCGGTGATGCCCAGGATCAAGACGTCGAACTGGCCGGGCAGCATGTTGCCGGCGAAGGCGCCGGAGATGCCGGCATAGGCGATGGCCACGCCCGCCAGCGGATGGCGTCCGGCCTCGGCGTAGATCAGAGCCGCCATCGGAATGAGCACCACATAGGCCGCGTCCGCCGCATGGTGCGACATGACCCCGATCACGAAGATCGCCGGGCTCAGGATCGCCTTCGGCAACTTGCGGATCGCATCACCGAGCAGCGCGCCGAACAGGCCCGAACGCTCAGCGACCGCCGCGCCCAGCATGACCACCAGAACCAGCCCCAGCGGCGGGAACTTGGTCATGGTCTCGGGCATGTCGACGAACAGCTTGGCCAGGTTCTCGCGCGACAGCAGGCTTTCGGCCTGGAGGTGCTTGCCCGTGACGGGGTTCACCGCGCTCCAGCCCAGCGCCGAGGCGATGACCGAGCCGGCGACCAGCAAGGCGATGCAGCCGATGAAGATGAAGACGGGATCGGGCAGGGCGTCGCCGACGCGCTCGATTCGGTCCAGCAGCCGCCGCCAGCCGCGCTCACCCGCGCGCTGCGGCTCGATGCTCTCGTTCATGCAAGGCCCCCATAGCGTCAGGCGACCCTGGCAGCGCCCCCTGGCGCCGACAATGGTATAGCCGGCGATCATCGAGCCATACCGCGCGCGCATGATGTGGCCGGTCTTTTGGCGTTCGGCTTATGGTCGAACGTAAGCGGCTTGGGGGTGTGGGATGGATCGGCGCAGTCTGTTGCAAGGCGTTTTGGCTCTGGCCGCCACGCCAGCGGTCGCCAAGCCGGGACAGGTGCGAGTCGCCCTGCTGGGCCAGGCGCTGATCGAGCATGCCGTCACCGATGCGCTGTGGCCCGGGCGTCGCGCCCTGGCGCGCGAGCTCGCTAAGGCCGACATCGCCTTCACCAATCTTGAGACGGTGATCAAGGGGCCGCGGGCCGGAGCGCCGACGCGTGAAGCCCTGACCTTGCATGCCGGCGAGCCGGCGGTGCTGGATGCGCTCAAGGCGATGCACATCAATCTGCTGGCCACCGCCAACAACCATGCCTTCGACCTGGGGAGCGGCGGCATCCTCGACACGGTCAACGCGATTGAACGGGCCGGCTTGGTGTCGGCGGGGTCGGGGCGTGATCTCGCGCGGGCCGCCGCGCCTGCCTACGCCCCGACGCCAGCAGGGCCAGTGGCGCTCGTCGCCTTCGCCACGGGCAAGGTGCGCGAGGGCGGCGCCGCGACCATGACCCGTCCCGGGGTGAATGAACTGCGCCGCGACGCCTCGGGTCTCCCGCGCGAGGAAGACGCCGAGCGGGTGTTGGCCGCCATCGCCGAGGCCCGGCGCCGCGCCGAGGTCGTCATCGCCTATCAGCACAATCACGACTGGGAGCCGAACCAGGCCGACGTGCCGGCCTGGCAGAGGGCGTTCGCGCGCCGATGCGTCGCGGCCGGAGCCTCGGTGTTCGTCGGGCATGGCGCGCCCCTGTTGCAGGGGATCGAGATCCATGACGGCGCGCCGCTGTTCTTTGGACTGGGCAACTTCGTCTTCCAGACCGAGAAGCCGCCAGGCGCCTACGCCGCCGAATGCTGGGAGAGCGTCATCGTGCAGGCCTCGTTCGAGCGCGGGCGTTGCCAGGCTTTCGAACTGACCCCGATCGTGATGAACGAGATCGGACTTGGCGGCCCCGAAGACATGGCCACGCGCGGCATGCCGGCCTTGGCGTCACCCATGCAGGCGCGGGTCATCCTGGATCGCGTGAATGCGCGCTCCGTGGGCTTGGGCTCAGCGGCCTTCGCGGTGCGCGGGTCTCGCGCGGTCTGGACCGCTCCCAGCAAGGGCTGAACCGCCCTCGCTTGCGGCGATGCGCGGGCTGGTCAATCTTGCCCGTCTTGCCGGCCAAAGAACGCCGGCTCCAGGGAGTAGGGCGGATGACGATCAAGCCGATCATGGGTCTGGCGAGCTTTGCGGTCTGCATGGGGCTCTTGGGCGCCGCAGCCTCGGCTCAGACTCGTCCCGAAGACACCGAAGTCTGGAAGCCCGCCCCTGCGGTGGTGACGCCGGCGTCCGCGCTGGGCGGGGCGCCGTCGGACGCCATCATCCTGTTCGACGGCCGCAATCTGGATCAGTGGGTCACAGCAGCCGACAAGTCTCCGGCGGGCTGGACGGTCGCGGACGGGGTCATCACCGTCGACAAGGCGCGGGGCAATATCGAGACCAAGCGGAGTTTCGGCGATTATCAACTGCATCTGGAATGGCGCATTCCCGCCGACATCGCGGGGTCTGGCCAGGCGCGGGGCAACAGCGGCGTGTTCCTGGCGTCCACAGGCTCGCGCGATCAGGGCTATGAGGTGCAGATCCTCGACAGCTATCAGAGCGCGACCTACGTCAACGGCCAGGCCGGCGCCGTCTACAAGCAGCACCCGCCCCTGGCCAACGCCAACCGCAAGCCGGGTGAGTGGCAGACCTACGACATCATCTGGCGCGCGCCGGTGTTCGGCGCCGATGGCGCGCTGGCCAGGCCCGCCTCGGTGACGGTGCTGCACAACGGCGTGCTGGTGCAGGACAACGCGGTCCTGGCGGGCGAGACGGTCTATATCGGCAAGCCTGGCTACAAGGCCCACGGCTCGTCGCCGATCAAGCTGCAGGCGCACGGCGACCCCAGCGCGCCGATCAGCTTCCGCAATATCTGGGTGCGAGAGCTGGCGCTGCGCTAGCGCATTTTTCGAGCGAAGTGGTTCCGGTTCACGTGAAGAAAAATGCGCCAAAACAAAAGATTAGAGCTCACAGCCTTACGAAGGCAGGTCGTGAGCTCTAGCCCAGCGGCGCGGCGGTGCTGTTCCTCACCACCAGCTGGTGGGGCAGGGTGATGTTCTGCAGCGCCGTGGATCGTCCGGCGAGGATGTCGAGCAGCAGCCGAACCACCTCGTGACCAATCTGCTCCTTGGGCTGGCGGACCGTGGTGAGCTGCGGGTGCAGGTACTGGGCGAAGCGGATGTCGTCGAAGCCGACCAGCGAGATGTCGCGCGGGCAGTCGAGGCCGCGCTGGCGGATCGCTTCCAGCGCGCCCATGGCCATCTCGTCGCTGAAGCAGAAGATCGCCGTCGGCCGACCAGGCTCGTCCAGCAATTCGCCCGTTTGCCGGACGCCGGACTCGATCGAGAAGTCGCCGATGGCCATCCGCAGCGCGCTGGCGCGTCCGTGGCGCTGGGCGGCCGACAGCACGCCCGCCAGACGGTCGCTGCTGATCGGGCTGGCCAGCGGGCCTGTCACCACCCCGACGCGGACGTGCCCCAGGCCGTAAAGGTGGTCCATGGCCTCGGCGGCGGCGCGCTCGTTGTCGATGTGGGCGCTGGAGACGGCGAGGCCGGGGCGGAACTCGCAGCCATTGACGATCGGCGTGCGCGGCCCCTTGGCGGCGAGCATCTCGGCCAGGATGTCCGGAAGGCGGTGACCCAGAAAGATCAGGCCGTCGGCCTCCTTGCGCCGGAACATCAGGGCGTACTGTTCCTCGCGCGCCTCCTCGTGGCGCGTGTCGCCCAGCAGTACGGAGTAACCCGCCGCTAGCGCGGCTTCCTCGACGCCGCGGATCACCTGCGAGAAGAACGGGTTGGAGATGTCCGGCACCGTGACCAGGATCTTTTCGGTCCGCAGGGTACGCAGGCTCTTGGCCGCGAAGTTCGGTTCGTAGCCCAGGCGGTGGACGGCCTCCATGACCTTCTGGCGCGTAGGCTCGAGCACCAAGTCGGGCGCGCTGAAGACCCGCGACACGGTCGCGGTCGAGACTCCGGCTTCGCGGGCGACGTCTTGAATGGTGGCCATCGGGCGGACACTGGCGGGTCGCTGAAAGCTTGGCAAGGCGTCGCCGCGCCCTCGGCGGACCCGAGGGATGGTTGCCGGTTCGAAAGACCCCTGTTATCGATGAATTCGATTACATTGGAGCGGCGCGCGTCCCGACGGACAAAAGTTGGCCGCCCAAGGGTCGGGGAGGACGAAGGCATGGGGACGAGTTTCCGTCTGTTCGTGATGATGGTGCTGCAGCTGGCGATCTGGGGCGCCTGGGCGCCTAAGATCTTCCCGTACATGGGCATGTTGGGCTTCGCGCCTTGGCAGCAGTCCCTGGTTGGCAGCGCCTGGGGCGTTGCGGCCCTGGTGGGCATCTTCTTCTCGAACCAGTTCGCCGACCGGAACTTCTCTGCGGAGCGCTTTTTGGCGGTCAGCCATCTGATTGGCGGCGTCGCGCTGCTGGGCACGGCGTTTTCGACGAGCTTTTGGCCATTCTTCGCCTGCTATCTCGTCTTCAGCCTCGTCTATGTGCCGACGCTGTCGGTGACCAATTCGATCGCCTTCGCCAACCTGCGCGATCCGGCGGCCGGTTTCGGTGGCGTGCGGATGGGCGGAACCGTCGGCTGGGTGCTGGTCAGCTGGCCGTTTGTCTTCTTGCTGGGCGCTCAGGCGACGGTGGAGCAGGTCCGCTGGATCTTCCTGGTGGCGGCGATCGTCTCCTTCGTCTTCGCCGGTTACGCCCTGACCCTGCCGCACACGCCGCCGCGCAAGGCCGATGACGCGGTCGACAAGCTGGCCTGGCGACGGGCGTTCAAGCTGCTGGGCGCGCCCTTCGTGCTGGTGCTGTTCATCGTCACCTTCATCGACTCGGTGATCCACAATGGCTACTTCGTCATGGCCGACGCCTTCCTGACCAACCGGGTCGGGATCGCGGGCAATCTCAGCATGGTGGTCCTGAGCCTGGGCCAGGTGGCCGAGATCGTCACCATGCTGGTGCTGGGCCGTGTGCTGGCCAAGCTGGGCTGGAAGGTCACCATGATCGTCGGCGTGCTGGGCCACGCGGCGCGTTTTGCGGTGTTCGCCTATTTCGCCGACAGCGTGCCGGTGATCGTGGCGGTGCAACTGCTGCACGGCGTCTGCTACGCCTTCTTCTTCGCCACGGTGTACATCTTCGTCGACGCCGTCTTCCCGAAGGATGTCCGCTCCAGCGCGCAGGGTCTGTTCAACCTGCTGATCCTGGGCGTGGGCAACGTGGCCGCCAGCTTCATCTTCCCCGAGCTGATCGGCCGCCTGACCACCGATGGTTCGGTGGACTACACCACCCTGTTCCTCGTCCCCACCGGCATGGCGTTGGCGGCGGTCTGCCTGCTGGGGCTGTTCTTCCGCCCGCCGACGCGGGGACCTGTTTCGGAAGCGGATTCTGCTTCGTCCGCCGCCAGCCCGGCTCAAGCCTAGATGTCAGGAAAGGTGATCCCCATGCGCATGACCGCCTTCGATAATCAGAGCCATGGCGTGTCCCGTCGCGGCCTGCTGGCCGCCGGCGCCGCAGCGCTGGGCGCAGGCGTCGTCGGGACGGCGACCGCGAGCGAGGTCCCGTTCTTCCAGCGTCGCAAGCAGCCCGTGGGCATCCAGCTCTACAGCCTGGGTCCGGACCTGGCCAAAGAGCTCGACACGCAACTGGCGACGGTGGCCAAGATCGGCTTTCGGACGGTTGAGCTGGCCGGCTACCTTGGCCGCACGCCCTCCGACCTGCGCGCGGCGTTCGACAAGCACGGACTTGTCTGCCCCAGCGCGCATATCTCGCCGAAGGGCCCCAACGGCTTCAGCGGCGATCTTGGCAAGCTGGCGGACGAGCTGCACGTCATCGGCGTGAAGTCGGCGATCATGCCGATCTTCTACATTCCGGAGCGCATGGGGGCGGCCGATCTCCGCCAGGCCGGCGTGCAGATGACCGCCGACGAATGGAAGTGGAACGCCGACTTCCTCAACGAGAAGGCCGCGATCCTGAAGAAGGCGGGCATTCTCGCCGGTTATCATAATCACAACTTCGAGTTCGCGCCGCTGAAGGACGCCAAGGGCGGCGAGACCACCGGCATGGACATCCTGCTGAAGGGCACCGATCCATCGCTGGTCACCTTCGAACTGGACGCTGGCTGGGTCACGGCGGCGGGTCAGGATCCGTTCGCGTTGCTGAAGGCCTATCCGGGGCGTTTCACCCAGATGCACGTCAAGGACGTCAAGCCGAGCACCAAGCCCAACTTCGAGCTGCGGCAGGACCCGACCGAGGTGGGCTCTGGCATGATCGACTGGAAGCGGCTGCTGCCGGCGGCCTATGACGCCGGGATCCGGGGCTTCTACTACGAGCAGGAGCCGCCGTTCGCCTACACGCGTCTGGAGTCGGCCAAGATCAGCTTCGACTATCTCGCCAAGGTCGTCGCCTGATGGCCTTGCGGATGGCGATGGTGGGCGGCGGTCCCGGCTCGTTCATCGGGCCGGTGCATCGGATGGCGGCGGAGCTCGATGGCCGCATCCGGCTGGTGGCGGGCGTGTTCAGCCGTGATCCCGCCAAGAGCGCCCAGGCGGCGGCTGCCTGGGGCGTCGCGCCCGACCGGGTCTATCCGGACCACCACACGATGTTCGCCGCCGAGCGGGCGCGCGCCGACGGCGTGCAACTGGTCTCGGTGGTGACGCCGAACCACCTGCATTTCGATGTCTCCGCGGCCGCGCTGAAAGCGGGGCTCCACGTGATCAGCGACAAGCCCGCGACCCTCAACCTCGCCGAGGCGCAGGCGCTGGCCGAGATCGTCGCGGCAAGCGGCAAGCACTACGGCCTGACCTACACCTACACCGGCTATCCGATGGTGCGCGAGGCGCGCGAGATCGTGGCGCGCGGCGACCTGGGCGCGGTGCGCAAGGTGGTGGTCGAGTATTCGCAAGGCTGGCTGTCGACGCCGTTGGAGCGCGACAGCGCCAACAAGCAGGCCAGTTGGCGCGCCGATCCCCAGCAATCGGGCGTCGGCGGTTGCATCGGCGACATCGGCGTCCATGCGTTCAACATCGCCGAGTTCATCACCGGGCGGCGCGTTGAGCGGCTGTGCGCGGATGTCGCCACGGTCGTGCCGGGGCGCGGGCTCGACGACGACTGCAACGTGTTGCTGCGGTTCGAGGGCGGGGCGCGCGGGGTGTTGATCGCTTCGCAGATCTCTGCCGGCGCCCGCAACGGGCTGACGATCAGCGTCTATGGCGAGAAGGGCGGCCTGACCTGGTCGCATGAGGATCCCAATGTGCTGACCCTGGACTGGCTGGAAGGTCCGAGCCACGTGCTGCACGCCGGCTCCGGCTATCTTGGCCCAGCAGCGCGCGCGGTCACGCGCCTGCCCACGGGACATCCGGAAGGCTTTATCGAGGCCTTCGCCACGATCTACCGTGATTTCGCCGACGCCATCGAAGGCCGCGCCGGCGGCCTTGTGCCGGACATCGCCGAAGGCGTGCGCGGCATGGCCTTTGTCGAGCGCGCCGTAGCGGCCAGCCGCGACGATGCGGGTTGGGTCGCGCTAAAAGGAGAGGGCTGATGAAGACGCTCAAGGGACCAGCCATCTTCCTGGCCCAGTTCATCGGCGACACGCCCCCCTTCGACAAGCTCGAGACCATGGCGGCCTGGGTCTCCAGCCTCGGCTATGTCGGGGTGCAGATGCCGACGGGCGGGGCGGACTCGTTCTTCGATCTCGCGCTGGCCGCCGAAAGCCAGACCTACTGCGATGATATCGCGGGGCTGCTGGCCGAGTACGGCCTGGAGATCACCGAGCTGTCGACACACCTGCAGGGGCAACTGGTTGCGGTGCATCCGGCCTATGACGAGTTGTTCGACGGCTTCGCGCCGCCGGAGCTGCGCGGCAAGCCTCAGGAGCGACAGGCCTGGGCGGTTGAGCAGGTGAAGGCTGCGGCCGTCGCCAGTCGGCGCCTCGGCCTGAAGGCCCACGCGACCTTCTCGGGCTCGCTGGCCTGGCCCTATCTCTATCCCTGGCCCCAGCGGCCTGCGGGCCTCATCGAAGAGGCGTTCGCCGAGTTGGGCCGTCGCTGGAAGCCGATCCTGGATGTCTTTGAAGACAATGGCGTCGATGCCGCCTACGAGATCCATCCGGGCGAGGATCTGCATGATGGCGCGACGTTCGAGCGCTTCCTAGATGAGGTCGGCGGACACCCGCGCGCCAACATCCTCTACGATCCCAGCCACTTCGTACTGCAGCAGCTAGACTATCTGGCCTATATCGATCGCTACCACGAGCGCATCAAGGCGTTCCACGTCAAGGACGCCGAGTTCCGGCCGTCCGCGCGCTCGGGCGTCTATGGCGGCTATCAGGGCTGGGTTGATCGGCCTGGACGGTTCCGGTCGCTGGGCGATGGTCAGGTCGACTTCAAGGCGATCTTTTCAAAGCTGGCGCAGTACGACTATGACGGATGGGCGGTTCTGGAATGGGAGTGCGCGCTCAAGCATCCCGAGCAGGGCGCCGCCGAGGGCGCGCCGTTCATCCGGGATCACATCATCCGGGTGACGGACAGGGCGTTTGACGATTTCGCCAGCGCGGGGTCCGACGCTGGACGTAACCGAAGACTTCTTGGCCTATAGTCTAGGCGTGTGTTCTGACGGGAGTTGCTTGATGAAGGTTCGGCTTACCCTGGCGGCGGTGTTCGCGGGCTTGGCGTCCAGCGCCGTGGCGGCGCCCTCGGGCCAACAGCTCTTCGAACAGCGCTGCGGCATGTGCCATGCGCTGCAGGCCGCTCCGGGCAAACTGGGACCGCCCTTGGCGGGCGTGGTCGGCCGCAAGGCTGCGAGCCTTCCAGGCTACACCTACAGCGCGGCGCTGAAGGGCTCGGGAATCACTTGGACCGCCGACAAGCTCGACGCCTATTCGAAGGCTCCCACCAAGGTCGTGCCCGGCACCAAGATGCTGCTCGGCGCGCCCAATGACGCCGAGCGCGCAGCGGTGATCGCCTATCTGGCCAGCGTCAAGAAATAGGCCTCAGCGCGGGGTCAGTTCCTGGATCTCGATGTCCTTGAACTCAAGCGGCGCACCTTCGCTCTGCAGGGCGATGTAGCCACCGATCACGGGCTGTGCGCCGCGCGCCAGGATGTAGGGCTTGGCTCCGCCGGCGACGGTGTCGTCGGGGTCGAGGGCCGCGCCCGCATAGTGGTGCACCACGACACCGTTGATCTTCTGGGTGATTTCGCCGCTGGGCAGCACCTCAAGCTCGGCCTGCACCCAGGTTCCATTGGCGATGGTCGGGCCATTGGCCGGCGGCGTGCAGTGCTCTTTGACCTTGGCGCCGTCGATCGTGATGGTGATCCCAGGCGTGCAGACCGCGCCGGTCGGTCGCTGCGCGTCGCCGTCCTTGCCCAAGAGCTGGAACTCGATCGAGACCGGGAAGGGCTGATCGACCGTCATGCTCTCGGCGCTCTGGCTGTGGAACATGATCCCGCTGTTGGCTCGCGCCCAATTCGGCGTGTCGGGCAGGCCGCCTTCGGTGAGGAAGCGATAGGAAAAGCGTAGTCGGTAGGCGCTGAGCGGCGTCTTGTGGAACAGATGCCCGAACTGGTTGTCGAACTTGTCGTAGCCGGCATAGGAGACCCGGATCACGCCCTGGTCGGCGACGAAGGTCTGACGGTAGTTCTCGCCGACCGGATGCTTGGCGATCTTCGCGGTCCAGCCTTCGAGCGTCTTGCCGTCGAAAAGTGAGCGCCACGGACCGGCGCGGACCTCTTCGGCGCTTGCGGCGCCGGGCAGGCAAAGCGTCAGCCCCGCCGCGACACCCAAGGTCGCGCACCGCCGCACCGACTTCGTCCAAACCATGGCGCTCTCCCTGTGTGCTTCTGCTCAGTCGAAACGCCGAGCTTTCTTGCAATGTAACCCATTTCATGGAAGCCTCCAGGCAAGAATGAGGAGGTCGCCGGAGGGGGGCGTCGCGGTGTGTGAAGCATCTCGACGGGGTTCGCCGAGGGACCGCGAAGGGAGCGAACATGGCCAACCTGAACGGCCGCGCGCGTCGTAAGAACACTTACGACGCCATCGTGGTGGGCAGCGGCATTACGGGCGGCATCGCGGCCAAGGAGCTGACCGAGAAGGGACTGAAGGTCCTTGTCTTGGAGCGTGGCCCGATGGTCCGCCACCTCGAAGACTACCCGACCGCCACGCTTGATCCCTGGCAGACCAAGTACCCGCAAGGGCAACTGCCGCAGGCTGAACTCGCCGCGCATTATCCCGTCCAACGCCGCACCGGCTATACGATGACGGAGCACACCCAGCACTTCTTCGTGCGGGACGACGAGCACCCCTACACCGAGGAAAACCGCTTCGACTGGATCCGGGGCTACCACGTCGGCGGGCGCTCGCTGACATGGGGACGCCAGAGCTATCGTCATAGCCCGATCGACTTCGAGGCCAACGCGCGGGAGGGGATCGCGGTCGACTGGCCGATCCGCTACGAGGACCTTGCACCCTGGTACGATCATGTAGAGCGCTTCATCGGTGTTTCCGGCCAGGCCGAGGGGCTGCCGCATTTCCCGGACGGCCAATACCAGCCGCCGATGGAGCTGAACTGCGTCGAGAAGGCCTTCAAGGCGCGCTCGGAGGCCCGCTTCCCCGAACGACGCGTCACGATCGGCCGTACGGCGCACCTGACCGATCCCACCGAGGAGCAGCTCTCGCTGGGGCGCACCAAGTGCCAGTATCGCAATCTCTGCATCCGCGGCTGCCCGTTCGGCGCCTATTACAGCTCCAATTCCGGCGGACTGATCGCGGCCGAGCGGACGGGCAATCTGGTGATCCGTCCCAACTCGATCGTCACCGAGCTGATCCATGACGAGCGCAAGGGGCGGGCCAGCGGCGTGCGCATCCTCGACGCCGAGACGCTCAAGGATGAGGAATTCCACGCCGATGTGATCTTCCTCTGCGCCTCGGCGCTGAACTCGGCCTGGATCATGATGAACTCGACCAGTTCGCGGTTCCCGAATGGCTTCGGCAACGCCAGCGACCAGCTCGGCCGTAACGTCATGGACCACCATCTGGGCGTCGGCGCCTCGGGCGAAGCGCCGGAGTTTGCTGACACGTACTTCTCTGGACGGCGGCCAAACGGGATCTATGTGCCGCGCTTCCGCAATCTGGGCGATGCGGCGACCAAGCGCTCGGACTATCTGCGCGGCTTCGGCTACCAGGGCGGCGCGGGTCGCGCGACGTGGGAGCGGGATCGCGGCAAGGGCGGCCGGGGCTTTGGCGCAGCGCGGAAGGCCGAGCTCAGCCAACCGGGGGCCTGGACCATGGGCCTGGGCGGTTTTGGCGAAATGCTGCCTTACGCCGACAATCGGGTCACGCTGAACCGCGACGTAAAGGACAAGTTCGGGCTTCCCACCCTGACGATGAACGTCACCATGCGCGACAACGAGATGGCGATGCGGCGCGACATGCAGTCCGCCGCCGCCGAGATGCTGGAGGCGGCGGGCTTCAAGAACGTGCGCGGTCACGACAACGGCTTCGCGCCAGGTCTCGGCATCCACGAGATGGGCACCGCCCGGATGGGACGCGATCCCAAGACCTCCGTGCTGAACGCGCACAATCAGGTCCACGAGTGCAAGAACGTCTATGTCACTGACGGCGCGGCCATGACCTCGGCCTCGTGCGTCAACCCGTCCCTGACCTACATGGCCTTGACGGCCCGGGCCGCCGACCACGCCGTGCGCGCCCGCAAGCGGGGAGAGCTGTGATGCTGAACCGACGTGACGCCCTTCGTGGTCTGGCCCTGACGGTCGGCGCCGCGGCGACGGGATGGGCGGGAACCGCTGCGGCGACGACCGCGCTGAGCTGGACGCCGACGGCCCTGACGCCCGAGCAGGCTCAGATCCTCGATGTTGTCTCTGAGCTGATCATTCCCGCCACGGATACGCCCGGCGCTCGGGCGGCCGGCGTGCCGCAGTTCATCGACCGCGCGATGGCCAACTATTGCGAGAAGTGGCAGATCGACCAACTGACGGCGGGGTTCGCCCGCATGGACGCCGACGCAAAGGCGGCCCACGGCAAGCTCTTTGTCGCGCTCGCGCCCGAGCAGCAGGTCGCGATCCTCAACGTGTATGATCGTGAGACCGCCGCCTCGACCAGCGGGCACTTCTTCCCGCTGCTCGAGGATTTCGTCACGGTCGGCTATTTCACCTCGGAGCCGGGCGCGACCATGGCTCTGAAGTACGATCCCGTGCCCGGAGCGTATAATGGCTGTGTGCCGCTCGCCGAGATCGGCAGGGCCTGGGCGACGCGCTAAAACCTGTTGGGCGACAAGGCCCGAGCATGGTGAGCGCAGGAGGCCTTAGCCTTCGCCTTGGTCCGTCGATAGCGGCAGGCGCACGGTGAAGGTGCTGCCTTTGCCCTCGCCGTCGCTGTGGACGGTGATGGTTCCGCCATGCAGCGCCACCAGTTGTCTGACCAGGGCCAGACCGATGCCCAGGCCTCCCTGCGACTTGCCAAGGTGGTCCTCGACCTGAGCGAAGATCTCGAAGATCTTTGACTGCATCTCCTCAGGAATGCCGACCCCGGTGTCCGACACCTTGATCATCACCGTGCGACCATCGGCGACCGCCGCAAGCGTCACCACGCCGCCGGGCGGCGTATACTTGGCGGCGTTATTCAGCAGGTTGGCGACGATCTGGGCTACGCGGGTGTGGTCAGCGTCCAACCAGACCGGCGCCTTGGGCGTCTCGACGACAAAGTGGTGCCGCGCGGCCTCGATGGTGTGCTGACTGGCCTCGATCGCCGACTGCAGGACATCGCTAAGCTCGACCCGCTGCTTCTTGAGCGAGATCTTGCCCTGGCTGACGCGCGAGACGTCGAGGAGGTCATCGACCAGGTGGCTCAGGTGGTCCAGCATCCGCTCCATGCGGCCCCGGATGTCCTGGGCGCGTTCGGGCGGGATGTCCTTGTTCAGCAGGTGCAGACCCCCGCTGAGCGCGGCGACGGGGTTGCGTAGCTCATGGGCCAGGACCGCCAGGAAGCTGTCCTTGTGCCGATCGGCGCGGCGGAGCGCTTGGGCGGCCGCTTCCAGCTCGTCGCGTTGGGCCTCGATCTGGCGGCGCTGCTGGTGGAGGTCGAAGAACACGTTGGCCTTGCTGCGCAAGACGTCGGTTTCGATGGGCTTTTGGATGAAATCCACCGCGCCGGCTTCATAGCCTCGGAACCGCCGCTGGCTGTCCGCTGCGCCGGCCGTCACGAAGATGATGGGGATGTGGCGCGCGCGCTCGCTGCCCCGCATGAACTCGGCAAGCTCGAAGCCATTCATACCCGGCATCTGGACGTCGAGCAGGGCCAGGGCGACCTCATGCGTCAACAGGAGCTCCAGCGCTTCCTCGCCGCTGCGCGCCTTCAGACATCTCAGACCCTCCCGCTGCAGCAGGGCTTCGAGCGCCTGTAGGTTTTCCTCCAGATCGTCGACCAGAAGGAAGTTAATCGGCTTGTCCGCGTTGGTCATGCGGCCCCCAGTCTCGTCAGGTACGTCGTGATGGCGGCGATGGTCATGGTGTGCGCGGACGGACAGGCCTGGAGCGCGGCGTCCGGCATGGCGGTGGCGTAGGCCTCAGCCCGATCCTGGACGATCGCCACGCCGCCCACCGCTTGGACGGTGCGCAGCCCTTGGGCGCCGTCATGGTTAGCGCCGGTCAGGATCACGCCCACCAGGCCCGCGCCAAAGGCGTCGGCGGCGCTTTCGAACAGCACGTCGATCGAGGGGCGCGAGAAGTTCATCGGCTCGTCGGTGGACAGCGCCAGGCTCCGATCGGTTTCGACCAGCAGGTGATAGTCCGACGGCGCGAAGTAGATCACGCCGCCCTCTATCGGCTCCTTGTCCTCGGCCTCCTTGACGGTGATCCGGCACTTCGACTGCAGGAGCGGCACCAGCATGTTGTCGCGATCGGGCGGGATGTGCACGACCACCAGGATCGGCAGCGGAAAGCTGGCGGGCAGGGCGGGCAGGATCGCCAGCAGCGCCTGCACCGCGCCGGCGGAGGCGCCGATCAGGATCGCCTTGTGGCGCTCGCCCGTCATGGCTCGCGCCTCTGATAGATCTTATCCTCCGGCGCGAAGTCGGCGAACGCCGGGGCGTGCGTGGAGAACCGCAGGCTTTCCTTCGACCCCAGGCCCAGGAACCCCTTCCGCGTCAGCGAGTCCCGGAAAAGGCCGATCGCCCGATCCTGCAGAGGGCGGTCAAAATAGATCAACACGTTCCGGCACGAGATCAGGTGCATCTCGGCGAACACCGCGTCGGTGACCAGGCTGTGATCGGAGAACACGACCCGGCTGCGCAGGCCCTTGTCGAACACAGCGCGGCCATAGGCGGCGGAGTAGTGATCGGACAGGGAAGACTTGCCGCCCGACCGCTGGTGGCTCTCAGTGAACTTGCGAATGCGGTCCACCGAGTAGGCGCCGGCTTCTGCAGCCGCGAGCGCTTCGGGATTGATATCCGTGGCGTAGAAGATCGTGCGGTCGTAGAGGCCTTCCTCCTTGAAGAGGATGGCCAGCGAATAGACCTCTTCCCCATTGCTGCAGCCGGCGATCCAGACCTTCAGCGAGGGATAGGTGCTCAAGTGAGGCAGCACCTTCTCGCGCAACGCCTTGTAATAGGATGGGTCGCGGAACATCTCGCTCACCTGGACGGTGAGAAAGTCGAGCAGGCGCGGCAGCATCGACGGATCGTGCAGCACGCGATCCTGAAGCGCCGAGATCGTCGGAACGCCCAGCTGGGTGCGGGCCTGGGTCAGGCGTCGCTTGATGGACGCCCGCGCATAGTGGCGAAAGTCGTAGTGGTAGCGCTGGAAAAGCGCCTCCAGGAGAAGCTGGACCTCAATATCCTCAATCGCGTCGGGCACGGGGCTACCTCGGCATCCAGACGCGAACCAGGGACAGCAGCTTGTCGACGTCGATCGGCTTGGCCATGTAGTCGTTGGCCCCCGCCGCGATGCAGCGCGCCTGATCATCGGGCATGGCCTTGGCGGTCAGCATCAGGATCGGCAGCTTGGACCAGCGCCCGTCCAGACGGATCTGGCTCGCGGCCGTCAGCCCGTCCATCACCGGCATCATGACGTCCATCAGGACGAGGTCGATCGCACGCGCCGGATCCTCGGCCGACCGGTTGAGGGCGTCGATCGCCTCCTGGCCGTTGCGCGCGATCTCGACGACGGCGCCGCGCGGCTCCAAGACGTTGGTCAGCGAATAGACGTTGCGGATGTCGTCCTCGACGATCAGCACGCGACGCCCCTCCAGCACCGCATCGCGATGGCGGGCCTTCTGGATCATCTTCTGCTGTTCGGCCGGAAGCTCCGACACCACCTGGTGCAGGAACAGCGAGACCTCGTCCAACAGTCGCTCGGGAGACTTCGCGCCCTTGATGATGATCGAATTGGAGTAGCGTCGCAGGCGCTGCTCATCGTCGGCCGAGAGGTCATGGCCGGTGTAGACGATCACCGGCGGGAAGGTGTGGTCCCCGGCGTGACTGAGTGTCTCCAGCAGGGAGAAGCCGGAGGCGTCGGGCAGGGAAAGGTCCAACACCATGCAGTCGAAGGTTTGCTCGCGAAGCATCTCCAGGCATTCGGCGGCCGTGCCGACGCCCACGGTCTCGACATCGCTCGACGACAACAGGTTGCCGACCGCCTCCCGCTGGACGAGGTCGTCCTCGACGATCAGAACGCGGCGGACCGTGCTCGACAGCTTGGCCTCCAGCGACCTCAGCACCTCGGCCAGCGCTTCGCGCTCTACCGGCTTGATCAGATAGCCTATCGCCCCGAGCGAGAGTGCGGTCTGACTGTGGTCGAGCGCCGAGACCACATGAATTGGAATATGGCGGGTCGCATCGTCTCGTTTGAGTCGATCCAGAACGATCAGGCCGGACTCATCGGGCAGGCCGACGTCCAGCACCACGGCGCTAGGTTTGAAGCGACGGGCCAGTTTCAAGGCCTCCTCAGCGGTGCCGGCGACCAGGCACTGGAAGCCGAGCTCTCGCGACAGATCACGAACGATACCGGCGAACTTGTCGTCATCCTCGATCACGAGAAGGACACGGCGACCGCTGGTCAGTTGATCACGATCGTCATCGACCGCCCCGCGAACGGATGGCGGGCGCGCCGCCGCCTGACGTGACGGCGGCGCCGGCGTGGCCGCCGGCGGTTGGTCCCTTGGCGCAACGCGGGCAGGGTCGTAGGCGAGGGGGATCGTGACCGTGAAGGCGCTGCCCTCGCCAGGCTGGCTACGCATCGCGATCGAACCGCCCAGCAGGCGGGACAGTTCGCGAGAGATCGAAAGTCCCAGGCCCGTGCCGCCGTACTTGCGGCTGATCGTTCCATCGGCCTGACGGAAGGCTTCGAAGATCGCGTCCTGTTGCTCACGTGAGACGCCGATGCCGGTGTCGATGACGGAGAACGCGATATCGCGTGACCCCGACAGGGTCGCCTCAAGGCGCACGCCGCCCTTCTCTGTGAACTTGAACGCGTTCGACAGCAGGTTCTTGAGCACCTGTTCGAGGCGTTGACGGTCGGTTTCTATGCTGGCCGGACAGTCGGCGGCGATCTCGATCTCGAAGTCGAGGCCGCGCTCGGCCGCGACCGGCTGGAAGAGCTGCCGCAGATCGTCGCTCAGGCGTTGCAGCAGCATCGGCTCGGCGCGCACCTCGACATGGCCGGCCTCGATCTTCGACAGGTCAAGGATGTCGTTGATCAGCGTCAGAAGATCATTGCCCGAAGAGGCGATCGTCTGGGCGAACTTGACCTGCTCCGCCGTCAGGTTGCCCTGCCGATTGTCGCCGAGCAGCTTGGAGAGGATAAGCAGCGAATTGAGCGGCGTGCGCAGCTCGTGGGACATGTTGGCCAGGAAGTCCGACTTGTACTGACTGGCCTGTTCCAGTTCGCGCGCCTTCAGTCTCACGGCCGCGCTGGTGCGCTCCAGTTCATCGCGCTGGTTCTCCAGTGTCTGGGCCTGCTCTTCGAGCTGGCTGTTGGTCTGTTCCAGCTCGGCCTGTTGCTGCTCGAGGCGGATTTGCGACTCCTTCAGAGCGCGACCCTGCTCCTCCAACTCCTCGTTGGAGACGCGGAGCTCCTCGCTCTGGACCTGAAGTTCCTCGGCCTGGCGCTGGGTTTGCTCAAGCGCGTTCTGCAGCTCGGACCGGTAGCGCGCCGAGCGCAGGGTGATCCCGATCGCCGGCGCGGCCTGGCGCAGCAGTTCGAGGACCTGGTCGTCGACGGGATGCAGGAAGCCAAGCTCGATGACCGCGTTGACGACATCGTCGGCGTGGGTCGGCGCCACGACGAGGTGGCGCGGCTTGTCGTGGCCCAGCCCAGAGCCGATCGTCATGTAGCCGTCCGGGACGTCCTGGATGATCGTGGCCTTACCTTCGGCCGCGACCTTACCCAAAAGACCTTCCTTGAGGCCGAAGCGTGTGGGCGTATCGGCGTCGGCAGACAGGCCAAGGCTCGCCGTGCGAAGGAACCGCCCGTTCTCGCCTTTGAAGATCACGCCCGCCTGGAAGCCGACATACTGCGACAGATAGGTCAGGATACTGTCGGAGAGCGCTTCGACCGACTTGTCGCCCATCATCGCTTCCGAGAGGCCGACCTGTCCGGTTTGCAGCCACTCCTCGCGCGCCTGGGCGCGATTGGCGCGCCGGATCAGATGGAACACGACCAGGGTGAGCACGGCGCCGAGAAGGCTCGACAGCACCCCGCTCAACAGGGCGGTGCGATAGGCGGCCTCCATCTCTGACAGGCGCAGGTCGCGTTGGCGATCCTCCTCGCGCCGCATCGTCTCGATCTGGCCCCGGATCGCGTCCATCTCGATCTTGCCGCGATCGGTGTCGACGATCGCCAGGGCCGCCGCCTGGCTTCCGTCGCGGCGCAGGCGAATGGTCTCCTCAAGCTCCTCGAACTTGGCCTTGATCTGACGCTCTAGGGTCTTGATGTGCGACTGCTGCGTCGGGTTATCGCGCGTCAGGTCGTGAACGGTCTGCATCCGTGACGCCGTCTCAGACGCCGCGACCTCATAAGGTTTCAGGTACTCGGACTTGCCCGTCAGCAGATAGCCGCGTTGGCCCGTCTCAGCGTCCTGGGTCAGCGCCATCAGTTCGTTCAGCGCCATCATCACGTCGTGCGTGTGCCAGACCTTCTGACTGTTGGCGCGAAGCATCGCGACGTTGCGGTAGGCGATGACCCCGCTGGTGATGAAGAAGATCAGCACCACGCTGAGGCCGAGCGCCGTCCAGAGCTCGGTCCGTGACAGCGTGGGGGAAGCGAACCGCTGTTTGATGAACGACATTCTAGAGAGACCAAGCGACCGAGGAGGATGAAGGGGCGGGCGCTCGCGACGTATGGCCAGGCGGCGCTGAGGCCCCAGGGTCCGCGCCGGTGGCGCTTGTGAACGCTAGGATCAAGACTGAGACAAACACGACGCCCCCGATGCGCGATACAACGCGTGGCCTTCCAACGTCGCTAACCGGCGAAGGTTCCGCGTCGCGGGTCTCTTTCGGCGTTATGGCG
This sequence comes from Caulobacter vibrioides, assembly GCF_002310375.3. Taxonomy (GTDB): domain Bacteria; phylum Pseudomonadota; class Alphaproteobacteria; order Caulobacterales; family Caulobacteraceae; genus Caulobacter; species Caulobacter vibrioides_D. The sequence goes on along the minus strand of NZ_CP023315.3, from coordinate 2,293,807 downwards.
TGGTCCGGGACGCCTCAATTCTGACGGTTTGTCCTTGATCGTGGGCGCTTCTGGCTTCACGGAGAGCAGTACTGGTGACCCCGGAAAGGACCACGATGATCCGGAAGTTGTATCTGGCGCCGCTTCTCGCGATCGTGCTCGGCGCGGCGACGCCGGTCCTGGCCGCCGACGCCACGCCGCGATCGAGCGACCTGTTCGGTGTCTGGCGTAACCCCAAGGGCAGCGTCCACCTCGAGATCAAGTCTTGCGGATCGGAGACGTGCGGCTACGTGGTTTGGGCGAACGCCGAGGCCCAGGCCGACGTCAAGAAGGGCAGCAACCAGGGCCTCGTCGGCATGCAGTTGCTGCGCGACTTCTCGTCGTCGGGCGCCAACGAGTGGAAGGGCAAGGTCTTCGTCCCGGACCTGAACATGACGTTCTCGGGTCAGGTGCGACTGCTGGACCGCTCCTCGTTGCGCGCCAAGGGTTGCTTGCTGCCGAACTTCCTCTGCAAGGCGCAGGTCTGGACCCGTGTCGAGAGCGCCGGCATCACCGGACGCACGCTTTAGGGTCTCCCAGGGCGCGGCCCGGCGTTTGCGGGTGACAACGCTTGCTCGCCGAGATCAGGCTTCGAGCGAGAGCAGTGCGAACAGGGCGCCTTCGGTGTCTGACAGCCGCCAGCCGCGATGCGCGAAGACCGCCCCTGCGCGGAAATCCGCTGCGACAGCAACCCGCAGGCTGGCCAGCGCGTCTGGACTTCGCCCCTTGGCAAACAGCCTGGCGGCGAGCGCCTTGGCGGTCATGCCGGGGTGGCTCTGGCGCCAGGCTTCGCCGATACGACGCACCGCATCGGCGTCCAGTCCCGGCAAAAGCTCGGTTGGGGCGGCCCGCGCCAGGGAGGGCGCGGCGGCGAGGGCGACAAGTGCGGCGAGGAGATCGCGACGGGTGCTCATGATCAGGCCGCCTTCTTTTCGGACTTCAGATGATCGGCCAGCCGAATGGTCAGGGCCAGGATGGTCAGGGTTGGATTGACGATCCCGGACGTGGGGAACACCGAGCTTCCGGCCACATACAGGTTATCGGCCTCGTGCAGCCGACCGTTGGCGTCTACGACGCCCTGCTTGGGATCGCGGTGCATGCGCGTCGTGCCCATGTGGTGGCGTGACGCGCTCGACGCGGCCAGCAGTTCATCGCGCCGGAGCGACCAGCACAGCCGGCCCTCGCCGGACGCGCCCAGAGCGTTTGCGAGCCCGTCGATCGATTTCTCCAGGTCAGCGTAGTCCTTCCGCCCATGCGCCCAGTCGAGGCGGATACGCGGCACGCCAAGCGCGTCCTTCTGGTCGGGGTCCAGAGTGATGCGGCTCTCAGGATTGGGAAAATGCTCGGTCATGGCGAAGAAGCCGAGCAGATTGGTTCGGGCCTTCCCCTTGTCGAGCTGGGCGCTCGCCGCGGCGATGGTCTGGGTCTCGGCGGCGATCGTGGCGTCGGCGCTCGAGAAGTTCGCGCGGAAGAGCGTCGCGGTGAAGTTGCCGGTCTTCATCCGCTTCTGCGCCGGCAACCCCGCGCCAATGACGCAATGCGGTCCATAGCGCTGCGCCGGGGCGTAGAGATCGAGCGGCTCGGCGCGGGACGCGGTGAAGGCCGAGCCTTCACGCTGAGTGTCGCTGTCGTTCGAATAGGTGACGTGGCCCTGGAAGAACCGTCCCACGAGGTCGTGGCGATTGCCCAGATTGTTCGACGCCAGCAGCAGCCGGACGTTCTCGATCCCGCCTGTGGCCAGGACGTAGCGCTTGGCCTTCGCCGTATGCCGCTTACCGTCCAGGCAGGCGATGTCCAGGCCGGTGATCGTGTTCCGCTCCCGGCGAATACGGACGACGTTGGCGTACAGGTAGACGTCGATGTTGGGGGCTTCGGCGAACTGGGTGCGGAAGCGATCGAAGGCGGGTCTGTCCGCTCGGCCCGAGATACGGGCGAAGACCCGCGGCGCGGGAAAGAAGCCGTCGCGAACGTCCAGCGCCAATGGCTGAAGGTTCGGATCCTCCGCTTTAGGACGCTCCAGGGGGAAGCGATCGATTTCCATCAGGTCGCAGGCGCGGTCATAGAAGGGCTGCATCGCCTCGCGGCTGACCGGCCAGCCGCTGTAGGGGATCCAGCTGCGCTCGGCGAAGTCAGCCGGATCCAGCGGGCCGCACTTGCCGCCCCACACATGGCCGGAGCCGCCCAGCGCTCTTATCCGCGACTGGGCCGGATAGTCGTGGAGCGGGCGATCCTTGGCGCCGTCGGCCTTCTGCACGCAGGCTCCGGCATAGAGCGCCTGGGTCTCGGGCTCGATCTCGCGGCCGCCGCTTTCCAGGACGACCACTTTCAAAGGGCCGCCGGCCAGTTCCCGGGCCAGGGTGATGCCGGCCAGACCGCCGCCGATAATGACAAGATCGGCTTCCAGAAGACTGGCGTCAGGCAAGGTTCGGGCGTCGATGATCGCCATCGTTGAAAACTCGCTGATTGTCGGGAGGAAAAAGGGGGCGCGCGCGGCGTCGGCCGCGCGCCTCGCGGTCTAGTCGCGAGCGCCCCGGCTCTTCAGGTAGCTGACAACGGCGCCATGGCCGTTCTTGCGGGCCATGCCCAGCGGGGAGCGCATTTCGCCCGGATTGGCCACGACCGCGCGGTTCACGTCCGCGCCGCGCTCGACGAGGTACTTCACCACCGCGAGGTCGCCCCGGCGGGCGGCGCCGATGAGCGGGGTTTCGTCGCCGGGCACGAAGGAGTCGACGTTGGCGCCGCGCTCCACCAAGGCCTGCACGATATCAAGGCGGCCGGCCAGAGAGGCCTGGATCAAAGGATTGCCGTCACCCCGGACGCCGAGGTTGGGATCGGCGCCGGCGGCCAGCAGGGCGCGGACCACATCGGCCTGTCCGCTGCGCGTGGCCTGGATCAACGCGGAGCCGTCGCCGCGCGCGATGTAGTTGGGGTTGGCGCCCAGCGCGATCAGTTCGCGCACGCTCCGCAGATCTTTCCGTTCGACGGCGTCATAGAGCGGCTGGCCCAGATGCCGGGCCACGGCGCGGCGCGCTTCATCGGGCGTTTGCTGCACGGTTTGGGCGGGCTGCGCGGCCCAGGCCGCAGCGGTGGTCGCGAGGCCAAGGACGGCCACGGCCACGGCGCCGGCCAGATGACGATGGCGATTGGTTTGATGGTGGGTGAGCATCGTGAAGCGCTCCTTCAATTGCTTGTTGGCCGAGGCTGGCCAGTGGCAGCCCATCGGGGGTGCGCAGGCGGCCAGCTGGGTCTTCAGCATGGCTTCGCCATAGGCGCGGCGGGTCTTGGGGTGGCGGGCCAGCACGGCCGCATCGCAGGCGATCTCCTGGTCGATGCGCAGGGTGGCCGCCCCGAGGTGGACGAAGGGGTTGAACCAGAACAGGCATTGCAGCCCGGTGACGACCGCATTGATCTGGGCGTCGCCGACGGCCAGGTGATTGCGCTCATGCGCCAGGATCAGCGCCTGTTCCTCGGGCGTGTACTGGCGATCGAAATCGGCGGGCAGGACGACGCACGGCGTCAGGGCGCCGATCACGGCGGGGCCTACGCCTGGCCTGTCAGAGCGCACGAGGCGATCTTCCCCCGTGAGTGTCAGCGCGCCCAGCGAGCGCACGAAGCGACGTTGCCGCTCGACCTGCAAGATCAGGCCTCCGAACGCCACGAGCAGCCAGAGCCCCAGCGCAATTTCGCCGAGCGGGATCGTGGGCGTCGGCGGCGTCTTTTGTGACATCGCGGGTGCGACAAGCCGAGGCTCGGACGATGACGGGGCCGCGATCACCGCCGCAGGCGAGGCGAGGGCGGGCGCCGGCAGCACCACGGTTCGGGCTGGTATCAGCAGGGCCAGGATCGAGAGCGGCGCGATCAGCCAGAGCGCATAGGCGTTACGGGCGCCGAAGGCCTTTCGGACCGGTCTGCGCAGCGCCAGCACCAACAGCACGGCCGCGGCGAGGGCGATATTGGCCTTGCCGAGAAAGAGCAGGATGTCAGCGGCCATCGTCGAGCGTCTCCAGCAGGCGGCGGAGTTCGGCGACGTCTTCGGGATTGAGCTTCTCGCGCTTTGAGAAATGGCTCACCAACGGGGCGAGACGGCCGTCGAACAGGCGGTCCAGCAGGCCCTGGCTTTCGGAGTCCACATAGTCCTCGCGACCGATCAGCGGGCGATAGAGGAAGCGTCGGCCATCCTTGTCGGCGGCGATCGCGCCCTTCTTCAGAAGCCGGTTCAGCAAGGTCTTCACCGTGCCTTCCGCCCAGCCGTGGTCCTTGGCCAAGATGGCCAGCACCTCTTCGGCGGGCTTGGGGCTATCGGCCCAAAGCACCTTCATGACTTCGCTCTCGGCGGCGCTGATACGGTTTGGTGTCGTGTCCATGCTCTAACGATTACGCACGTAAACGTTCGCGTCAAGCTATCGATTACGGATGTAAACGAATTGTAATGCAGCGTTGGAGCCGCGCGCGAAGCGGACTACTGCTCGCGCATCAAAGGAGGGGCGCATGCGAGACACGCTTCAGCTTGGCCTGCCGGGCTTTGATCCGCCGACGCCGACCGACCGGCTGATGTTCCTGCTGTATCCGGACCGACCGACGGCCGAGCGCATCGCGCAGGAGGCCGCGCGCCAGAAAGCTGCTTTTGGGCTTAGCGGCGCGCCGCTTCAGACCGACCGCTTCCACATCACCTTGCACCATCTGGGCGACTATGTCGGCGTGCCCAACGATATCGTCGGCAAGGGCGGCTTGGCGGGCGACGCCGTGACCGCCGCGCCGTTCGAGGTGGTCTTCGATCGCGCCGTCAGCTTCGCCAACCGCTCTGGCAACAACCCTTTCACCCTTCAGGGCGGGGAGGGGCTGAGCGCTCTCATCGCCTTCCAGAAGACCCTGGGCGAGAAGATGGCCGGCGCGGCGCTGCGCCCCGACCGAAGCTTCACGCCGCACATCACCTTGCTCTACGACGGGCGGATCGTCCCCGAGCAGGCGATCGCGCCGATCGCCTGGACGGTCGACCGCTTCGCCTTGGTGCAGAGCAAGCTCGGGCAAACCCAGCACGTCATCCTTCGGGAGTGGGCGCTGCGTTGACGGTTCGATCTGTTGCGTTGAACGGGTTCGGTGGCAGGAAGAACACCGTCCTTGATTCGACGCGCCAGGAAGCCCGCGATGACCATCACGATGTACGGCATCAAGAACTGCGACACCGTCGCCAAGGCCCGCAAATGGCTTGATGATCACGGCCAGCCCTACGCCTTCCACGACTACAAGGCCGCCGGGATCGACCGGCCGCGGCTGGAGGCCTGGGTCGCTGAACTGGGCTGGGAGGTGGTGCTCAATCGCGCGGGGACGACGTTCCGCAAGCTACCCGACGCCGACCGCCAGGATCTCGACGCCGCCAAGGCGGTCGCGCTGATGCTGGCCCAGCCCTCGATGATCAAGCGCCCGATGCTCGACCTTGGCGCGCGCCGCGTGGTGGGGTTCAAGCCCGAACTCTACGCGGCCGCGTTCGGCTGAGCCGAGCTCGCCGACGCGCCTCATCGCCTCAAGAGCGAAGTTTAAGACGACATCATCGGGCGGATCGGTCTATCAGTGCGGGCTAAGCTCGCCGGATGCGGGCTCACGGAGGGCATTGAGCGCGTGGGGAAGAACGCCGTCTCGCGATACGAGCTGGTCATCTTCGACTTCGACGGCACGCTGGCGGACAGCGCCGCGTGGATGATGCGCGCCGTCAATCCCATGGCGCGCCGCTACGGCTTCAAGACCGTCACCGAAGACGAGATCGAGATGCTGCGGGGACGCAGCACGCGTGAGGTCATCCGGTATCTCGGCGTGTCGCCCTGGAAGCTTCCGCTGATCGCACGCGCTGGCAAGAAGCTGATGGCCGCCGACGCCCACACGATCCCCTTGTTTCCCGAAACCGAGAAGATGCTGCGCGCTCTCCACGCCGCCGGCGTCAAGATCGCGGTGGTCAGCTCAAACAGCGAGACCGTGATCCGCCGTGTCTTGGGTGAGGAGCTGGGCGACCTAATCACGCTGTATGCTTGCGGCGCATCGTTGTTTGGCAAGGCGCGCAAGTTCAAGCAGGTCACACGCCAGGGCGTGGCGCGGGACAAGATCATCTGCATCGGCGACGAGACCCGCGACATCGAGGCCGCGCGGGCCGTTGGCCTGGACTGCGGCGCTGTCGGTTGGGGCTACGCCAAGCCGTCGATCCTGGCGCAGCACGGCCCGACCGTGTCGTTCAGTTCGATGTCCGAAATTATTTCGTATGTCGGCGCATCCAAGGCGGCCGTCGGCGGCGACTAACCTTCGAAAGCGCGAATGATCGCGCCAACGAGGGGGAAGTTCCATGGCCGACCTGTTCCAAGCGTTCTGGTGGCTTTTGTTTCCGGTGGTGTTCAGCGCGATGGGCGCCTTCCGCCTGTGGCTGGACTGGCGTGCGCGTCTTGAGCTGACCCAGACCCTGCGGGCGTTCGCGGAGAACGGGCTCGAGCCCCCGGCTGCGCTCCTGAACCAACTGAACCGATAGGGGGCGACGATGTTTGACCTGTTCAATCGCTACTGGTGGCTGCTCTTCCCGATCGGCTTCTTCGTCTACAGCGCGTTTCAGAGCTGGCTGTCGTACCGCTCGAACCGCGAGACCCTGGACCTGATCAAGACCTACGCCGCGGCGGGGCGCGAGCCGCCGGCCGAGCTTTTGAGCCGCCTGAGCAAGCGGCAGAGCTTCGCCGACGATGATGACCGCGCCGAGCGCAGCCACAATCGCAGCGTCTACGACGGCTGGTACCAGGTTGTGCTGTTCGGCATGCTCTGCGCGGGTTTCTCGTACGCCGCCTTTGCCGACATCTACGGGATGGGCGAGGCGTTCACGATCGTGGCCTTCGTGATGGCCGCCCTGAGCGCGGCCTCCCTGGCCCAGGTGCTGTTCAGCGGCAAGAAGCGGAGCGACTGATGGACGCCGCGCTCGTCAGGCAGGCGCGCGCGGGCTCCCAGGTCGCTTTCGCCAGGCTGGTGGCGATCCACGAAAAGCCGCTTCGCGGGTTCCTCCGAAAGAGCGGCTGGATCGACGCCGATGACATCGCCCAGGAAGCCTTCGTGGCGGCCTGGAGCCAGCTGCCAAGGCTTCGCGATGACGCCGGCTTTCGGGCTTGGCTTTATGGCGTCGCTTGGAAGAAGGCCCTGTCCCAGCGGCGTGGCGCCCAGCGCGCCGCCGCCCGGGACGAGGCCTGGCGTGGCGAGCAGGACCTGGAGGCCGCTGCAGAGGTCGCCGCTGAGGACCGCCTGGCGCTGGAGACGGCTCTGGCGACCTTGCCGGAAGACCAGCGAGCGTGCGTTACGCTCTGCTTGGGGCAGGCCTGGTCGCACGCCGAGGTTTCCGACGCTTTGGGCATTCCCTTGGGCACGGTGAAATCGCATGTTACCCGTGGTCGCGAGCGGCTGTTGACGGTTCTGGGAGGATCTCAATGACCCCTGATGATCAGCTTTCCGCCTTTCTCGGTGAGCAGCCGGCCGCCCGGCGCGCGGACGTGATGATCGCTGCGGTGATGCAGAGGATTGAGCGTCGCGCGTTCGTCCGCCGCGTCGCCGCCGCCGGCGGCTGGGCGGGCGTTGTTGGCCTGATCTCCTGGGCCTGCGCGCCCGTGCTGAAAGATCTAGTCGGGGCCCTGGCGCCGGGGCTGGCGCCCGCTGCGGCGGCCCTGGCTCTGGTGGCCGTCACGCTACTTGCCAGCGGTCCTGAGGTCCGGCGTCGTTTGGGCCTGATCCTGTCTTAGCCGCCTTACGAAAGTTTCATGGCGAACGGCGCCTCCAAACGCCGCCGTAAACGCCTCTTACCAGTGAAGGCGGCGCGCTAGCGTCGTCCACCAAACTGGAGGATTTGAAGATGGACCCGGAAATCATCGTCCCGATCGGCGCCTTCGCCATGATCGTCGCCATCGTCTGCTTGCCCTTCTATTTCAAGAGCAAGGAACGTCGTGAGCTTCATGCCACGCTGCGCGTTGCGATCGAGAAGGGCCAGCCGGTCCCACCCGAAGTCATCGAGGCGATGACCCGCACGGTGAAGACCCCGCCGACCCGACTGCGGGATCTGCGGACCGGCGTGATCTGGTTGGCGGTCGGCGTGGGCGTCGGGCTGGCGACCTATTTCGGCGACTTCATCAATGGGGACGGCGATTTCGATGGCTTCGGCATCGCCTGCATCCCCGCTGTGATCGGCTTGGCGTTCATTGTTCTGAGCTTCTTCAATCCGAACAAGGAACAGCGGGTCTAGCGCCCGAGGCCTTGGGAGGGGCTTGATCGCAATGGGCATGGAACGCCCGCCAACAGGACACGATGTCGAGCTCGCCGCGCACGCGGCCGGTGGCGACCGGCTGGCCTATGGGGAATTGGTGCGGCGGCATGGCTCGGCTGTCCGGGGGCTGCTGCGCCGCATGGGCGCGGACTCCGCCACCGCCGACGACTTGGCGCAGGACGCGTTCATGGCGGGCTTCGAGCAGGTCGCTGAGTTCCGAGGCGATGGAACCTTCGGGGCCTGGATCAAGAAGATCGCTGCGCGGCTCTATCTGAAGCGCGTCAAGCGTGAGGCGCGCATCATCTTCTCGGACAATATCGAGCCGCTTGAAGAGATATCCGTGAAGGATGCGTCCGGCGACGCCGCCAGCCGTATCGATCTCGACGAGGCGCTCAAGAGTCTGTCACGGGGTGAGCGCTTATGCGTTTCGCTCTGCTATGGGGCCGATTGGTCCCACGGCGAAGCGGCGGAGGCCTTGAACATCCCGATCGGCACGGTGAAATCCCATGTCAAACGTGGTTTGGACAAACTTCGGGCCAAGCTCGCCCGACCGGATGAGGGCGCGAGGAGGGAAGCTCATGGCTGAACCCGATTTCGAAGCGCAACTGACCCGCATGTTCGGCCAGCCGCCGTCGTTTCCGGACGCGGCGCTGTTCAATGCGGAAGTCGCGGCCAAGTTGGACCGAGGTTGGGCGATGCGGCGGATGTTTATCGCTGTCGCAGGGACGGGCGCAGGTCTCGTCGGCGCCGTCCAGATCTTCGGCAGCCGTTTCTCGAACGAGCTGGCGCAGCTATCCAAGGAAGGCACGCACGGTCTGGAAGCCGAGATAAACGGTGGATGGGCCAAGCTGACATCGCTGGTGAGCACGCCGGCGAGCGCGGAGGCCGTATGGCTCGCCGCAGGTCTTGCGGTGGCGGCCCTGGCCTTCGCCGTGACTCGCGCGGTCGAGGATTTTTAGCGCGCACGCGTCGCGTTATCGCTGTTCATGTTGCGGTGCGGCGCGATCTCGCCCACAAACGGCGCCCAAAAGCGTCTTAGGGAGGGTTCGCCCTGTCCGCCCATCGTGAAGAGACGGTCCGCCGTCTGGCCGCCCCCGACATCGCCGCGCGCAAGGGCGGGGTGCCTATCGTCTGCCTGACCGCCTACACCGCCCCGGTCGCCGCCGCCCTGGACGACGCCTGCGACGTCCTGCTGGTCGGGGACTCGGTCGGCATGGTCGTTCACGGTCTCCCGAACACCGTCGGGGTGACCATGGAGATGATGATCCTGCATGGCCAAGCCGTGATGCGGGGCTCGAAGAAGGCGATGGTGGTCGTCGACATGCCGTTCGGCTCCTACGAGGCCTCGCACGAGGAAGCCTACGCCAACGCCGTGCGGATCATGAAGGAGACGGGCGCTCAGGCGGTGAAGGTCGAGAGCGGGCCGACCGTGGCCGACACCATCGCCTACCTGACCCAGCGCGGCGTGCCGGTGATGGGCCATGTCGGCTTGCGGCCTCAGGCGGTGCTGCTGGAAGGCGGCTTCAAGGCCAAGGGCAAGGACGACGCTGGCCGCGCCAAGGTGCTGGAGGAGGCGCGCCTCACCGCCGAGGCCGGCGCCTTCGCCATCGTGGTCGAGGGTGTGGCCGAAAGCCTGGCGCGCGAGGTGACCGAGTCGGTCTCCGTGCCGACGATCGGGATCGGCGCCTCAGCCGGTTGCGATGGCCAGGTTCTGGTCGTCGACGACATGCTAGGCCTGTTCGACTGGACGCCGAAGTTCGTGCGCCGGTACGCCGACTTGAAGAACCAGATCGAGCGCGCGGCCGCCCAGTACGCGAGCGATGTGCGCGACCGCAGCTTCCCGGGGCCGGCCGAAACCTACTACGCCAAGAAGCCATAAAACGGCGCGTTGCGACCGCGCGCGGCACGCTATAGGTTCGCCGCCTCAGCGGACGGCCCTTCGTCCGCCACAATCTGTCCTAAACCCGACGGTGTTCCTCGTAAGAGCGGGGAGCGCCCAAGGGCCAGCGCCTGTTTTCGGAGCCTCGTTTCGTGGTCGATGTTTTTGACGAAGTCGAAGAACAGCTTCGGGCGGAGCGCTACCGCACGCTCGCCAAGAAGTCGCTGCCCTGGGTGGCGGCGGCGACGGCGGTGGTGGTGATCGGCGTGGGCGGCTACTGGGGCTGGACCAGCTACCAGACCGGTCAGACCGACAAGGCCTCGCAAGCCTATCAGGCCGCGCTGAAGACGGCGCAAACGCAAGGTCCGACCAAGGCCTTTGACGGCTTCAAGAGCGTCGCCGACACCAACGCCAAGGGCTACAAGGCCTTGGCGCTGATGCAGATGGGCGCGATCCGCCTGGAAGAGAAGAAGACGCCGGAAGCCGTCGGCTATTTCGATGAGGCCGCCAAGGTCGCGCCGAACCCGATGATCGGCGACCTGGCCCGCCTCAAATCCGCCTTCGCCTTGATGGACACCGCTTCCTACAAGGACATCGAGACGAGGTTGACGCCTTTGGCGGGGGAAAAGAGCCCATACCGCGTGTACGCCAAGGAGGCGCTGGCCTTCGCCAAGCTGCAGGCTGGCGATCTGGCCGGCGCACGCTCTGAGTTCGTGATTCTGGCCAACTCGCTGGACGCCAACACGTCCGAGGCCGTGCGTCAGCGCGCTCAGGCGGCGATGCAGCTGATCGACTCCGGCTCGGCCAAGGATCTGCCCGCCGCCGTCAAGGCCGCGGCGACCCTGCCGGCCGCGCCGCCGATGATGCAAATGCCGCCCGCCGCCCCGAACGCCGCCCAATGAGCCTCAAGATGAACTCCAAGCGTTCTGTCGCGCTGGTCGCGCTGATGTCGGCGGCCGTGACGGTCAGCGGCTGCTCGACCGTTTCCAAGCTGAACCCGTTCGACAAGAGCGAGAAGAACAAGAGCACCGCCAGCCAAGGCCAGCGGATCTCGATCATCGCGTTCGATCAGAAGGTCGAGGCCAGCGAGTCGCTGAAGGGCGCTGATTTCTTCCTGCCCGATCCCGCCGTGCAGGCCGAATGGCGTCTGCCGGGCGGCAACCCGGAACAGTCGATCGAGCACGTCGACGCCGGCAAGGATTTCCAGATCGCCTGGAAGAAGGGCTTCGGCAAGAAGGGCGGCGCCAAGTTCCATGTCACCGCACCGCCGGTGGCTTCGGGCGACCGCATCTTCGTGATGGATGGCGAAGCGGATGTCGTCGCCATGGACGCGCGATCGGGCGCCACCGTGTGGCGCAAGGATCTGCGTCCGGCCGCCGGCCCGACGACAAAGGGCGGTTTCCTGGGTCTGATCCCCAAGAAGAACGATCGCCTCGGCTTTGGCGGCGGCCTCGCCCTGGGCCCGTACAACAAGCTGTATGTCGCTTCGGGCTTCCGTTTCGTTGCGCAGATCGACGCGGCGACCGGTGCCATGGGCTGGACCCAACCGACTTCGACCCCGATCCACGCCGCGCCGACCGTGGTCGACGGCCGGGTCTTCGTCGTCTCGACCGACAACGAACTGCTGACCTTCGCGTCGGAAAACGGCGTGCCGGGCTGGACCTATCAGGCGCTGAGCGAACCGGCGCGCATCCTGGCCGCCTCGACGCCGGCCGTCAGCGGCGACACCGTGGTCTCCGGCTTCGCCTCGGGTGAACTGGTCGCCCTGCGCGCCGCCAACGGCAACGACCTGTGGAGCGAAGCGCTCAGCCGCGCCAGCCGCACCAACGCGCTGTCGGAGATCCGCGACATCCCGGGCCGCCCGGTGATCTACAAAGGTGACGTCTTCGCCGTCAGCCACTCGGGCGTCTTCGCCGCCACCGACCTGCGTTCGGGCCAGGCGCGCTGGAGCCTGCCGGTCACCGCCATCACCACGCCTTGGGTCGCCGGCGACGTCGTCTATGTCGTCGACAAGGCGGGGCAAGTGATCTGCGTCTCGCGCGAGAACGGCTCGGTCTACTGGATCCAGGATCTCAACGACTCGGCCAATCTCTCGAAGAAGCAGAAGAAGAAGCGGGCCAAGAAGCCGCGCTTGTGGTCGACCCCGATCCTGGCCAACGGCCGACTGATCACGGTGTCCAGCGAAGGCGAGGCCGTCGCCCTGAACGCCAAGACCGGCGCCAAGGAAAAGACGCTGAAGATCGGTTCGCCGGTCCTTCTGAACCCGATCGCCGTGGGTGACATGATCTACCTCGTCACCGACGACGCGGAGTTGGTCGCCATCCGCTAACCTCATGGTCCCAGGTGGGACCTGAGGCCTAAACCCTTGAAGCCCGGGTCGGCGAAAGCCGGCCCGGGCCTTCGCTTTTTCGGCTCCCTTTTGCGATAGGGGCGAAAATCGACTACTGGACGCCTTATGCCTTTGAAACTCGCCATCGTCGGCCGGCCCAATGTGGGCAAGTCCACGCTGTTCAACCGCCTCGCCGGCAAGAAGCTGGCGATCGTCGACGACCAGCCGGGCGTCACGCGTGACCGCCGCTACGCCTCTGGGAACCTGGGGGATCTTGAGCTCGAGCTGATCGACACCGCCGGCTTCGAGGACGTCGATGACTCCAGCCTCGAGGCGCGGATGCGCGCCCAGACCGAGGCCGCGATCGAGGAGGCCGACGTCTCGCTGTTCGTGTTCGACAGTCGCGAGGGCGTCACCGCGCTGGACGAGGTGTTCGCCGCCATTCTGCGCCGGCGCGACAAGCCCGTCATCGTCGCGGCCAACAAGGCCGAGGGCAAGGCGGGCGAGGCCGGCGCGGCCGAAGCGTTCCGCCTGGGCCTTGGCGAGCCGATCCCGATCTCGGGCGAGCACGGCGAGGGGATGGCTGAGCTCTACGCCGCCCTCCTGGCTTTCGAGCCCCAGGCTGACCTTGAAGGCGACGACGAGGACGACGACAGCAAGCCGATCCGCATCGCCATCATCGGACGTCCGAACGCGGGTAAGTCGACGCTGGTGAACCGCCTTCTGGGCGAGGACCGTCTGCTGACCGGCCCTGAGGCCGGCATCACCCGCGACTCCATCTCGGTCGACTGGGAATGGGACGGCCGCAAGATCCGCCTGGTCGATACGGCCGGTCTGCGCCGCAAGGCCAAGGTCCAGGACAAGCTGGAAAAGCTGTCGACCGCCGACACCATCCGCGCCATCACCTTCGCCGAGGTGGTGCTTCTGGTCATGGACGCCACCCATCCGTTCGAGATCCAGGACCTGCAGATCGCCGACCTGGCGGAGCGGGAGGGGCGGGCCGTCGTGTTCGTGCTGGCCAAGTGGGATCTGATCGAGGATCAGGCCGCGCACCTCACCGCCTTCCGCGAGCACGCCGAGCGCATGTTGCCGCAGCTGCGCGGCGCGCCGGTCGTGGCCCTGTCGGGCGAGACCGGCAAGGGCATCGGCCATCTGATGCCGGCGGTGATCAAGACGCACCGCGACTGGTCGACCAAGGTCAAGACGCGCGACCTGAACGACTGGCTGCAGATGGCCATGCAGCGCCACCCGCCGCCGGCCGTCAGCGGTCGCCGCGTGAAGCCCAAGTACATGGCTCAGACCAAGGCGCGTCCGCCGACGTTCGTGCTGTTCTCCAGCCGCGCCGACCAGATGCCGGACCACTATCGCCGCTACCTGGTCAACAGTCTGCGCGAGAGCTTCGACTTGCCGGGCGTGCCGCTGCGGATCACCATCAAGTCGGGCGCGAACCCGTACGCCGATGGCGAGGCCAAGGGCCATAGCGGCCGGGGAAAGCGCGAGTTTGAACGCCGCGAGCGCGAAGAAGAGCGCATCCGGGCCTCCCGCAACACAGTCAAGAAGTCCAAGCGCCTGGCCGACGAAGCCGCCGCCAAGGCGGCGGAGGCTGCTGGCCTGCCAGATCCTGGCAAGGCCGCGGTGAAGCCGGTGAAAAAGAAGGGCCCCGCCGTGGCCAAGGCCGCGCCGAGCGAAGCCGCGGTCGCGTCGGAGCCCGGCAAGGCGGCGGTCAAGTCGGTGAAGGCCAAGGGGCCTCGCGCTCAGAAAAAGGTTTCGACCACGCCAAGCTACAAGGTTGGCGCCAAGGCGGCGGGCGGCAAGGCCGCCGGTCCGCGCCGTCCTGCTGCGGGCTCGCGGACTGTGCGTGGCAATACTGGACCTGGGCGTCCCAAGGGGCGCTAGGGCCTAAAACAAGCGTGGCCGCCGCTTGTGAGCGGCGGCCACGTCGAACCCGCTACGACGGGTCCGTCCCCCCACGGGACTTAGAATTCTTCCCAATCGCTGGACGGCGCGACCGCGACGGCGGCCGAGCCGGGGCGCGCATAGGCCTGGACCCTGGCGCGCGGGGCGGCGACCGGCGGGGCCGCCCGAGGCGCAGGGGCTTCCGGCCGCCTGGCCACGTAGCTCGCGCCCGTCTGGAAGCGCGAGACCTGCCGCGCCAAGTCCTGGGCCTCGCCGCGAAGCTGGGCGGCCGACGTCGTGGCTTGCTCCACCATCGCCGCGTTCTGTTGCGTGACCTGGTCCATCTGGTTCACGGCCGCGTTGACTTGATTGAGGCCCGTCGCCTGCTCCTGCGAGGACTCAGCGATCTCTCGGATCAGGGTGTCGATCTCGCCGACCTTGGCCACGATATCCGTCAGCGCCTGGCCGGTGTCGCCCACTAGACGGACTCCGCGTTCGACCTGGGCCGTGCTGCTGGCGATCAGTTGCTTGATCTCTTTCGCCGCTTCAGCGGAACGCTGCGCGAGGGCTCGAACTTCCTGCGCCACCACGGCGAAGCCTCGACCAGCCTCACCGGCCCGAGCCGCCTCGACGCCGGCGTTCAGCGCCAGCAGGTTGGTCTGGAACGCGATCTCATCGATGACGCCGATGATCTGAGTGATCTGGCCCGAGGATTTTTCAATTTCGCCCATGGCCGAAACGGCCTCGCGGACAACTTCGCCGGATCGGTCGGCCTCGCGGCTTGCCGAGGAGGCGGCCGCGGAGGCCTGCTTGGCGCCGTCGGCGCTGCGCTTGACCGTGGCGGTGATCTCGTCGAGCGCGGCGGCCGTCTCTTCGAGACTGGCGGCCTGTTGCTCGGTCCGCTTGGAGAGATCATTTGAGGCGCTGGCGATCTCAGCCGCGCCGCTTTCCATCCCGCCGGCGGCCTCGGCGATCGCGCCCATGGCGTCCTTGAGGCTGTCGACGGCGGCGTTGAAGTCCGCCTTGAGTCGGGCGTAGCGCTCGTCGAAGTGCGCGTCGATCCGGGCTGTGAGGTCACCTTGCGCCAGCCTCTGCAGGCTCTCAGCGAGCGCCGAGACAATCTCGTCCTGCTCCCGGCGAATGGCGTCACGCTCGCGCTCGCTCTCAAGCCGCTCGGTCTCTACGGCTGTGATGTCCGCCGCAAACTTGATGACCTTGGTCAGCTTGCCGTGTCGGTCGAACACCGGGTTGTAGGACGCCTGAATCCAGACCTCCCGGCCGCCCTTGCCGAGCCGCTTGTACTTGCCCGTCAGAAACTCACCGGCGTTCAACCGCCGCCAGAACTCGCGATAGTCCGAGCTTGTTGCGAGGTCTGGCTCGACGAACAGGCTGTGCGCACGCCCCTGGATGTCGCTGAGCGCGTAGCCCATCGTGCGCAGAAAGTTATCGTTCGCAGTGATGATGGAGCCGTCGAGATTGAATTCGATCACGGCCTGAGAGCGCTGGATCGCTGCGACAACGCCCTCCAGTTCGCAAATCCGACCGGCTTGGTCGCTCGCTTCGCGGCCGATGGAAAACAGAGCCATGTCGGTGTCTCGACGGTTGCTTGAACGTTCAAGCTTAACCACTCGCTCGACGTGGTTAATGAGGCGCTAACGCCCACGTTTGGAGAGGCTTTTGTCGGACTAGGGTTCTTGGCCCGCCATCCAGAGTGGAAGTTCTCCGGTGCGAGACAACTCTGGCGGCTATCGGTGCGCCGCCGCCGAATCGGTGTCAGGCCTCGACGGACGCCGATTCCTGACCGCGCTCCTTGAAGCGCACCACGCCCTTGGGCGCCTCGCGATCGGTGCGAACCAGATCGACGATGAAGGGCGCGATCGTCTCCGGCGCGGGGACGGTCGCAGGGTTCTCGCCCGGGAAGGCGGCCGACCGCATCTTCGTCCGCATCGCGCCCGGATCGACGCAGAAGGCGCGCACCGTGGTGTTCTCCATCTCGTCGGCATAGACGTCGACAATCGCTTCCAGCGCGGCCTTGGTGGCGGCGTAGGCGCCCCAGAAGGCGGGGCGGGTCTTGGCGACACTGCTTGAGAAGAACAGGGCGCGACCGGCGTCCGACGCGCGCAGCAGCGGGTCCATGGCGCGGATCAGGCGCCAGTTGGCCGTCAGGTTGGTCGACACGATCATGTCCCAGCCCTTGGGCTCCAGATGGCTGACGGGCGTCAGGGGCCCCAGCACGCCGGCCGCGCCGACAAGGATGTCGAGCTTGCCCCAGCGCTTGTGAATGGCCGCGCCGAGGTGATCCAGGCCATCGGCCTCCCGCAGGTCCAGCGGCACGAGCGTGGCGCGCTCGCCCGCCGCCTGCAGGATCGCATCATCCAGCGCTTCCAGAGCGCCTTGCGTCCGCCCCACGGCGATCACATGCGCGCCGGCCTTGGCCAGGCCCAGGGCGACGGCCCCACCGATGCCGCGCGTGGCGCCGGTGACAAGAGCGATGCGGCCGGCCAGCGGCTTGGAAGAGTCGAAGGTCATGGGGGCGTTCTAGAGCAGGGAAGCTGAAACGAAAACTGGCGGGGGCTCTTAAGCTTCCGCGATTTCCGGCGGCCGCTTGGCGTAGTGCTGGGCGATCACCGAACAGGCCATCAGCTGGATCTGGTGGAAGATCATCAGCGGCAGCACGATGATCCCTGCGGTCGGGCCGGGGAACAGGATGCCTGCCATGGGCACGCCCGTCGCCATGCTCTTCTTGGAGCCGCAGAACATGATGGTGATCTCGTCTTCCTTCGAGAAGCCGAGCGCGCGCGCTCCATAGGTGGTGGCGGCCAGCACGATCGCCAGCAGCACGCAGCAGGCGACCAGCAGGACGCCCATCTCCAGGGCGGATACCTTGCCCCAGATGCCGCCGACGACCGCTTCGCTGAAGGCGGCGTATACCACCAGCAGGATCGAGCCGCGATCGACATAGCCAACCAGTTGCTTGTGCTTCTCGACCCATTTGGCGACCAGCGGACGCGCCAGCTGGCCCACGATGAACGGCAGAAGGAGCTGGACGATGATGTCCTGGATCGACTCCCAACCGCCACCCGCGCCGCCCTGGGTGTGCATCAGGACACTGACCAGCACCGGCGTGATGAAGATGCCGAACAGGTTGGAGGCCGACGCCGCGCAGACCGCCGCGGCGACATTGCCTCGGGCGATCGAGGTGAAGGCGATCGACGATTGCACCGTCGAGGGCAGGCAGCACAGGAACAGCATGCCCGCCGCCAGGGTCGAGGACAGGACCCCCAACTTGCTGGCGACGAGGCCCAGCACCGGGAACATCACGAAGGTGAAAGCCAGGATCGTCAGATGCAGGCGCCAGTGGGTGACGCCGGCGATCACGGCCTCGCGCGACAGCTTGGCCCCATGCAGGAAGAACAGCAGGGCGATCGCCAGCTTGACGATGACCGAAAGCCCTTCGGCCGCCACACCGTGCACGGGCAGCACCGACGCCAGTACGACCATGCCGAACAGGGCGATAACGTAGGGCTCGATCTTCAGCTTATCGAGCAGGCTCTTGAAACCCATGGATAAATCCCCGTCCCGCCAGCCCTGGCGGGACGAGGGATATGTCACGCGCTGACCAGCAGCGAAAGCTGCTTGTCGTTGGTTTCGTTACGGCCCTCGGCGATCTCGCGGTCCGTCAGGCGGGTCGGATAGTCGCCAGTGAAGTAGTGATCGGTGAACTGCGGGGTCGCCGGATCGCGCTGACCCGCTTCCAGGGTGTCGTAGAGACCGTCAACAGACAGGAAGCCCAGCGAGTCGACTTCCAGGAACCGGGCCATCTCTTCCAGCGACTTGTTGGCCGCCAGCAGTTGCTCACGCTCGGGCATGTCGATGCCGTAGAAGTCGGGCCATTTGATCGGCGGGCTGGCCGAGCGGAGGTGGACCTCCTTGGCGCCGGCCTCGCGGACCATGCGGACGATCTTCAGCGAGGTGGTGCCGCGCACGATCGAGTCGTCGATCAGGACGACGCGCTTGCCGGCCAGGACCGCGCGGTTGGGGCTGTGCTTCATGCGCACGCCCAGCTCGCGGACGCCCTGGGTGGGCTGGATGAAGGTGCGGCCCACATAGTGGTTGCGGATGATGCCCATCTCGAAGGGGATGCCGCTCTCCTGGGCGAAGCCCAACGCCGCGGGCACGCCGCTGTCGGGCACCGGCACCACGACATCGGCCTCGACGCCGGTTTCCTTAGCCAGGTTCATGCCCATGCGCTTGCGCACGCCATAGACCGAGCGGCCGTTCACGACACTGTCGGGGCGGGCGAAATAGACATACTCGAACACGCAGGGGCGCGCCGGAGCCGTTTGGAACGGCTTGGTCGAGGTGATGCCGGTCTCTTCGATCACCACCATCTCGCCGTGCTCGATGTCGCGCACGAAGCGGGCGCCGATCATGTCGAGGGCGCAGGTTTCCGAGGCCAGGACCGGCTTGCCGTCCAGGTCGCCCAGCACCAGCGGGCGGATGCCTAGCGGGTCGCGCACGCCGATCATCTTCTTGTTGGTGATCGCCACCAGGGCGTAGCCGCCCTCGATCTGGCTGATCGCATCGACGAAGCGATCGACGATCTTGGCCTTCCGCGAGCGGGCGATCAGGTGAAGGATCGCCTCGCTGTCCGAGGTCGACTGGAAGATCGCGCCTTCCTGAACCAGGCGCTCGCGAAGGGTCAGGAAGTTGGTCAGGTTGCCGTTGTGGGCGATGGCGACGCCGCCGGTTTCGAGATCGGCGAACATCGGCTGAACGTTGCGGATGAAGCTGCCGCCGGCTGTGGAGTAGCGCGTGTGGCCGATGGCCATGTTGCCCGGCAGGCGCTGGACGAGGTCGGCGCCGGTGAAGGCGTCGCCGACGTGGCCCATGTGGCGTTCGGTGTGGAAGCGGGCGCCGTCGAAGGCGGCGATGCCGCAGGCCTCTTGGCCACGATGCTGCAGGGCGTGCAGGCCCAGGGCGGCGATGGCGGCGGCGTCACGCACGCCGAACACGCCGAAGACGCCGCATTCCAGACGGAGGGTGTCGTCCTCCGGGTCCCGCCAGGGGCTCGAGGAATAGCGGTCGGTCGACTGGCCCAGGAAGGTCATCGCGATTTCTCCACCAGGTCGTCGAGGTTCCGACGCTGGTTCTCATCATAGCCTTTTCCCGACGATTCCTCGCCGGACGTATTGTCGCCGCCGTCCTTGACGGCGTCCTTGATCGCCGGAGCGATCTTGCCGGCCAGGGCCTTGCCCTTGGGGGCGAAGACCTTGAGCACGGTCCCGCTGGCTTCCGACAGCGGATAGAAGATCGAGTCCTCGACCCAGCGCGGCATGCGGTCCGGCGGCGTCGCCAGGTGCAACAGCAGGTTGAAGACCCCTAGGATCACCAGGGCCCGGATCAGCCCGAAGCTGGCGCCGACCGCCTGGTCGAGAACGCCGGCCGAGGTGTCGTGCAGGCTGGCGGTGATGCGCCCGCCGATCAGGCGGACGATCAGGAAGACAATGACAAAGACGACCAGCACCGCCGTGGCGGTCGCGGCCCAGTCGGGATCCATCATCTCGCGGAACAGCGGGCCGGTGACGCGCAGGCCAAACAGGGCGATGGCGGCGGCGAAGATGAAGGACAGCGCCGAGGTCAGTTCGCGCGACGCGCCGCGCACCCAGCCCGTGACGCCGGAGACCAGCAGCAGCAGCCCGGCGATGATGTCGAACGGCGTCACGTCAGGCTGGTCCAGATTTCGTCGCCGATCCGGCGGACGGCGTCCGTTAGGCGCGCCACGCCCGCCACGGGCAGGGCGCCGCCGCCCTCAGGCAGGCCGGCGAGCGGGCCGAGGGCGCGGCCAAACCCCAGTTTCGCGGCTTCCTTCAAACGGGTCTCCATCCGACTGACGGGGCGGACTTCGCCCGACAGGCTGAGTTCGCCGAACACGACGCAGTCCTGGGGCAGGGCGACGTCCAAGGCGGAAGAGGCCAGGGCCGCCGCCGCCGCGAGATCCGCCGCCGGTTCGGTAATGCGCAGGCCGCCGGCGACGTTCAGATAGACGTCCTTGTCGCCAAAACCAAGGCCGCATCGGGCCTCAAGTACCGCCAGCACCATGGCGAGGCGTCCGGAATCCCAGCCGACGACCGCGCGGCGCGGCGTTCCGTAGGCGGACGGGGCCACCAGGGCCTGGAATTCCACGAGCACGGGCCGAGACCCCTCGATGCCCGCGAACACCGCCGCGCCGGCCGCGCGCTCGCCGCCCTCGTTGAGGAACAGGGCCGAGGGGTTCTTGACCTCGCGCAGGCCCACATCGCCCATCTCGAACACGCCGATCTCGTCGGTCGCGCCGAAACGGTTCTTGGCGCCGCGCAGGATGCGGAACGGATAGCCGCGCTCGCCCTCGAACGAGAGCACGGCGTCCACGAGGTGCTCGACGACGCGCGGGCCCGCGATCTGGCCGTCCTTGGTGACGTGGCCGACCAGGAGGATCGCCACGCCCTTCTTTTTGGCCAGGCGCACCAATTCGGTGGCGCAGGCGCGGACCTGGGTGACGGTGCCGGGCCCGGCCTCGTGGGCGTCGCTCCACATCGTCTGGATCGAGTCGATAACCACGAGGTCGAAGTTGTCGCGCTTCAAGCCGTCGAGGATGTCGCGCAGCGCGGTCTCGGCGGCGAGGCTGACATTGGACTTGGCGAGGCCCATGCGGTCGGCGCGGCCTCGGATCTGCTCGACCGCCTCTTCGCCCGAGATATAGGCGCAGGAGACGCCGCGTGCGGCGGCGCTGGCGCAGACCTGCAGCAGCAGGGTGGACTTGCCCACGCCCGGGTCGCCGCCGATCAGCAGCGCCGAACCGGGCACCACGCCGCCGCCGCAGACGCGGTCAAACTCGTCTACGCCGGTCAGGATGCGGGGCGGGGGCGCGGTCTCGCTTTCCAGGCCGGTGAACTGCAAGCCGCGCACACGCGTCGCCTTGGTCGTCGACAGGGCGCCGGGCGGCCTGGCGCCGACTTCCTCGACCAGGGTGTTCCAGCTCTGGCAGGCGGGACACTGGCCGGACCACTTGGTCTGGACCGCGCCACAGGACTGGCAGGCGTAAACGGCGCCGTCGCGGGCCATGAGGTCTCCTGATTCTCGGATACGGGGAGACTACAGGGTGAGACCCGCCTGCGCCAAAGACGGACGCAGGGGGCTAGCGCGCCGCGCTGACGTATCGCCGCGCGCCGCGCAGCGTCAGTCGGGTCAGGAATTCGTAGGCCGATGTCCCGGCGGCCTCGGCGGCGTCGTCCACGGGAAGGTTGGCCCCGAACAGCTCGACCATAGCGCCCGGACGAGCCGCATCGCAGTCGGTGACGTCCACCGCGATCAGGTCCATCGACACCCGGCCCAGCATCGGTCGTCGGGCGCCGTCGAACCAGACCTCGCCGCGCGGAAAGGCGGCGCGCGGGACGCCGTCGGCATAGCCGGCTGCAACAATGGCGACGCGGGTGTTGTCGCTGGCGGTCCAGCCGGCGCCGTAGCCGATGCTCTCGCCGCGCGGCACCACGCGGACCTGCAGGATGGGCGCCTCGACGGTGGCCACCGCGCGGATCTCGGGGTGGGGGCGACCTTCGGGACCGCCGCCGTAGAGGCTGACGCCGGGCCGGGCCTGGTCGAAGCGATAGGCTTCGCCCAGGAACAGGCCGCCGGAGTTGGCCAGGCTTCGCCGAACGGCCGGCAACAGGGCGGCGGCCTCCTGGAAGCGCGCCAGCTGCGTAGCGTTCAGGGGATGCTCGGGGGTGTCGGCGCAGGCCAGGTGACTGACGAGCAGCTCCACATCCAAGCGCTTGAGCCGGTCGAAGGAGCCGACCAGCACCTTCAGCTCCTCGGGGCGCAGGCCAAGGCGGTTCATGCCGGTGTCGATGTGCAGGGCCGCCCGCAGCCGCCCCGATCGCGCCTGGACGTTCCAGGCCTCCACCTGCGGTAGGCTGTTGAGCACAGGGATCAGCCGTGCGCCTTCCAGCGCATCGCCCGACCCCGGCGTCGCGCCGTCCAGCACATAGATCGTGGCCTCGCGGTCACCGAGCGACTGGCGCAGCGTCACGCCTTCGGTCAGCCGCGCGACATAGAAGCTGCGCGCGCCTTCCGCCCAGAGGCGATCGACGACCGGACCCGCGCCCAGGCCATACGCGTCCGCCTTCACCGCCGGCGCCACCTCGGCGTCGCCGGCGCGCGCGCGCAAGACCGCGTAGTTGTGCGCCAGAGCGTCGAGGTCGATCGTGATGCGGGTGTCGTGGGCTTCGGTCACGGCTTGGGCCTAGCCGACACGGCGCGTGGGTTCAACGGATTAACCCGGGTGCGCGAGCAGGAACTTCGCCACGAGGTTCTCCGCGCCCGAGGCGATGATCTGTACGCCGATGCACAGCAGCAGGAAGGCCACCAGCCGCGAGAGCACCCGCGCGCCCGACGGTCCCAGCAGGCGCATGACCTGGCCCGAGGCGCTGTAACAAAGCCAGACCAGGATCGCGACCAGGGCGGCCGCGAGGCTTGCGCCGATGAAGAACGGGGCCACCGCGTCACCTTCGGTCGGCCGCTGCGACGATAGCGCGATCGCCACCGAGATCGAGCCGGGACCGGTGGTGAACGGCATGGTCAGCGGGAAGAAGGCCACGTCGTGGTGGCTCTGGGCCGACTCGGTTTGGTTGGCCTTGCGGTCCTCGTTCTGCTCGGGATCCATCAGGAGGCCCCAGGCCCGGATCGCCACGACAAGGCCGCCCGCGACCCGCAAGGCGCCGATGCTGACGCCGAAGAAGTTCAGGATATAGCCGCCCAGCAGCAGCGACCCCAGCAGCACCAGGAAGGCGTAGAAGCCGATGGCGCGCGCCAGCTTCAGCCGTTCGGGTCGCGAGCGACCGCCCATGGCCTGGTCGAAGATCAGCGCCGCCCCGACCGGATTGACGATCGAGAACAGCGCCGGGAACGCCAGCAGAAACGCGCCGATCAGGCTGGAGGTGGGCAGGGGGCTGAAGTCCATGCGACTCGTCGGGGCTTGAAAGCGAGGTCCCGACCGTGGCTCGCCCAATACGCCGAAGTCAAACGCCGGGCGTCTGTCCGTTGTCCATGGCGTCCACCGCCGCCTGCTCAGCCGGCCAGTGTTCGAAGGCCAGAACAATCTGCTGAGCCGTCGCCTCGGCGATCAGGGTTCCGTCCAGGCGGCGAAACTCTGCCCGCGCGGTGATCAACTGGCGCGTCTGGGCCACGACGCGCGCTTCGATCGCGAGCGGTTCGTTGCGGGACACCTTCAGGAAGTTCAGCTGCAGGTTCACCGTGCGATAGAGGCGGTCGTTCGGCACGACCGTCATCGCGGCGAACGCCAGGATTTGGTCGGCCAAGGCGGCCAGATAGCCGCCGAACAGCGAACCGTCGGCCGTGGCGAGGTCCGGATCGGGCCGCCAGGATTTACGCACCCAGCCTTCACCCCAGTCGTCGAGGAGGCCAAGTTTCAAGGTGCGAACGATGGGCGGCGGCGTCGCGCTCCCCGCCTTGCAAGCGTCCAGTCGATCCGTCGCCCAGGTCATGCCATGGCCTTTCCGTTGTCGGTGAAGCCAGCTTAGGGTGGACGTCTCGCCGGGCTTACTCGACTTGGCGCGAGGCGGAACAGGAGTATCCGGGCGTATGAAGCCTGTTGAAAAGGTTCGAAAATCACCGCGGCAAAGTCGCTCTCGGGACTCTGTGGCGTGCATTTTGGAGGCGGCGGCTCGGATTCTGGAGGCCAGGGGCGAGGCGGGGTTTACAACCAACGCCGTGGCCCAGCGCGCGGGCGTGAGCATCGGCACGCTGTATCGCTACTATCCCGACAAGCAGGCGATCCTGCTGGCCGTGGCCGAACGCGAGACCGAGGCGCATCGCCAAGCGGTAATCGCCGTGACGGCCGGAGAGCCGCCCGTGGCGCGCGACCGAGCGTTGATCCGCGCGTTCGTCCAGGCCTTCGCACGCCGTGATCAGGCCCGGCGGATCGCAATGAAGGCGATGCTAGCCCAGGCTGATCATGCCGAACTGGCGGCGCGGTTTTCGGCCGCTGAGAACGGATTGAAGGACGCCGCTGGCCGGCCGCTCTCGCGCGTGCAGGCCTTCGTGCTGGCCAGGGCGATCCACGGCGCGCTGCGCGCGGCGGTTCTGGAGGGCGTTGACTTCCTGCAAAGCCGGGAGTTCGAAGACGAACTGGTTCGGCTGGGAAGGGCCTATCTGGGCTATCGGCCTGCGGTGGCCGCCTAGCCGTACGCCGGGGTCTATTCGTCCGACGGGATGTTCCGCGCCTGGGCGAAGTAGTGATCTCGCGCCAGGTTGCCAAAGCGGGTGGTGTCGCTGTTGAACGACAGGCGCACGGTGCCGATGGGGCCGTGACGTTGCTTGGCGATGATCACTTCGGCCAGCCCCTGGAGCCGGTCCATCTCTTCCTGCCAGGTCAGGTGCTCGGGCGTGCCTTCGCGCGGCTCGGCGCGGCCCACATAGTAGGCCTCGCGGTACACGAACCAGACCATGTCGGCGTCCTGTTCGATCGAGCCCGATTCCCGAAGGTCGGAGAGCTGGGGACGCTTGTCGTCACGCTGTTCGACCTGACGCGACAGCTGCGACAGGGCGATGACCGGGACGCTGAGCTCCTTGGCCAGGGCCTTCAGACCCATGGTGATCTGCGAGACTTCCTGCACGCGGTTGGCGTTGGCGCCGAGGTCCGAGCCGGTGACCAGCTGCAGGTAGTCGACCACGATCAGATCAAGGCCGACCTGACGCTTCAGGCGGCGGGCCCGGGCGGTCAGCTTGGCGATCGAGATACCACCGGTGGCGTCGATATAGAGCGGCGCGTTCTGCAGCTCCATGGCCGCGTCGCGCACCCGGCCGAACTCGCTGGCGTCGATCTCGCCCTTACGTAGGCGGTCGCCCGAGACGCCCGAGGCGTCGGCCAGCATACGCAGGGCCAGCTGCTCGGCGCTCATTTCCAGCGAGTAGAAGGCCACCACGCCGCCCTGGACAGTCTTTTTCGTGCCGTCGGGCTGGATCTCGTAGGCGTACTTCTTGGCGATGTTGAAGGCGATGTTGGTCGCCAGGGCCGTCTTACCCATCGACGGGCGGCCGGCCAGGATGATCAAGTCGGACGGGTGCAGACCGCCGATCTTCTGGTCGAGGTCCATCAGGTCGGTCGAGACGCCCGACATGCCGCCGTCGCGGCTGTAGGCCTCGGCCGTCATCTCGACCGCGCCGCGCAGGGCGTCGCCGAATGAGACAAAGCCCGAGGACGCCGCGCCGCTTTCGGCCAGGCTGTAGAGACTTTGTTCCGCCGCCTCGATCTGGTCGCGGGCGTTGCGCTTTTCGTCGTTGCCGCCCTGGGCGGCCGTGGCGATATCGCCACCGATGCGGATCAGTTCGCGCCGCAGCGACAGGTCGAAGATCACGCGGGCGTAGTCGCCGACATTGGCCGCCGGCGGGGCGCGGTCGACGAGGTCGGCCAGATAGCGCAGGCCGCCCAGCTCTTCGAACGCGGGGTCCTTCTTGAACTCGTCGGCCAGCAGGATCGGCTCGGCCAGCTGGCCCTTGCGGACGTGAGTCTCGATCGACTGGAACAGGCGCTGGTGGAAGGGCTCGTAGAAGCAGCGCGCCTGCAGGTTGTCGCTCAGGCGCTCATAGGCGGCGTTGTCATAGAGCAGGACGCCCAGCAGCGCTTGTTCGGCCTCCATGTTGTGCGGCGCCACGTTGATCGTGGGCTCGGGAAGGCCGGGGAGAACAAGGTCGAGCGCGGGGACGAGAGACATCGGCATAAGTTAACGCGACGCGCTTTGCGACGCGCGGGCCAGTTGCCCGGCGTCCCAAGATGAACGGGGATGTTCTGTGTATGTTTTAGCCGGCCAGATGTGCAAGAGCACGCGCCGACGAAGGCGTCCGCTTCTGACGTCGGCCCAAAGGAAAGGGCGCGGAGATCACCCTCCGCGCCCCGCCATGGGCGATGGTCTGAAGACCTTGTGGGCTTACCAGCTGACGCTGATGCGGCCGTAGAAGAAGCGCCCGTTGAAACCGAACGGCGAGAAGCCGGTGAAGGCTGTCGCGTTCGTCGTGTTGATGTTCGCCGGCGTGCGGTTGGGGTACTCGTCGAACAGGTTGTTGGCGCCGACGGCCAGGTTAAGCCGCTCGTTGATGGCGTAGCGGCCTTCCAGATCGACGACCGCCTTTGCGCCCGTGCGCACGTCGAACGCGCCGGTGGGATCGTTGTTGGGCGACAGAACCGAGCCATAGAAGGTGGTCTTCAGGGTCGCGCCCCAGGCTTCGCGGCTCCAGTCGCCCGCCAGGGTGATCTTCCGCTTGGGCGTGCCTTCCTCGAAGGTCAGCACGTTGGCGCGGGCGAACAGGGACGGCGGCACGGGCAGCGACGAGATCGTATTGGTCGTCGGCAGCTTGGTGACGTCGGTCTTGTTGAAGTTGGCCGCCGCCGTCAGGTCGAAGCGTCCGGCTTGATCGTCGTCGATCCGATAGCGCGCCACCACGTCGACGCCCTTGGTCTTGGTGTCGACGCCGTTGAGGAAAAAGCGCGCCGCCGTCACGTTGAACGGCGCCAGCATGTTGTAGATCGCCACGGCGGTGGCCGAACCGGTGGCCGCGCCCTGGATGTTCTCGGAGAGCACGATCCGGTTGTCGATCTTGATCTGATAGGCGTCGACGGTCAGCTCGAACGGACCGCGGTGAAACACCAGGCCAGCCGAATAGTTGTTGGACTTTTCGGCTTCCAGCGGCTTGGCGCCCAGCACCCTGGCCACCGCGCTGGTGGCCGGGAAGGTGCCGACCTCGACCGGCGTGGAGACACCGTTGACGATGATGAAGTTCGTCGAGGTGGTGGTGAAGAACTGCTGCTGCAGGGCCGGGGCCCGGAACCCGGTCGAGGCCGCGCCGCGCAGGGCGAAGCCGTCGGCCAGCTCGTAGCGCGCGGCCAGCTTGCCGGTCGTCGTCGAGCCGAAGTCCGAATAGTCCTCGTAGCGGATGGCGGCCGAGGCGGTGAAGCGCTCGGTCAGGCGCGATTCCAGGTCGAGATAGAGACCGATATTGTCACGGTCCCGCGACAGCACGTTTGACGGCTGGAAGCCGGGGAAGCCCTGCGCGCCCGCGGCGGCCGTGGTGATCGGGCCACGGTTATACGAGGTCGGCTCGCCGGCGCGGATCGAATAGCCTTCCCAGCGGGCTTCAGCGCCGAAGGCGACGTTCAGCGGCTCATAGGCGCCGATGTCCACGCCGCGCGACACGTCCAGGCCCACCACGGTCTGATCATAGGTCATGCCGCCGGACTGGAAGCTGGTCTGGCTGGCCGCGCCGTACGAGGCGTTGGCCGAGCTCTCGGTGCGGTAGTCGATCTTGTTCTTGCCGTAGACGACGTTGAGGTCGACCTTGAAGCCCGCCAGATCGCCCTTCAGGCCAAAGGCGGCCGTGGAGTCTTCGATGTCGGTGGCGATGATCGGCAGGTAGCCGTTCGGATAGATCGAGGCGACCGGCGTCTGGCGCGCGTCGCCGACGATGCGCGGGAACGCGGCGCTGCCGCCTTCGCGCGTCTGGTAGCCGGCCCAGCCATAGGCTTCCCAGCCCGAGCCAACCGGCAGGCCGGCGTTCAGATAGACGGTCTTGTCCTTCACCTCGGCGTCGCCGAAGCGCGAGGTCACCCGTGCCGGCGTGACGCGAACGTCGATGTCGCCGCGGCTGGTGGAGTTGCGGTCGCGATACTCGGCCGAGACGGTCAGGAAGCCGTCGGCGCCCAGCGGCAGGCCCTGCCAGGCCTGGACGGTTACGGTTTCACCATCGCGCTCGCGGCGGCCGTCGGTGTTGCGTGCGGTTTCAACCAGGGTGTTGTAGCCGCCGTAGGTGATGGTCGCGCCGCCGCCCGAGCGCGCTTCGCGAAGACGCAGGTTGATGACGCCGGCGATGGCGTCCGAGCCGTACTGCGCCGAGGCGCCGTCGCGCAGGACTTCGACGCGGTCCAGCGCGATGGTCGGGATGGCGTTCAGGTCGACGGCGGCCGAGCCGCGCCCGATCGAGCCATTCACATTCACCAGGGCCGAAGAATGCCGCCGCGCGCCATTGACGAGCACCAGAGTCTGGTCCGGCGCGAGGCCGCGCAGCGTCGCCGGGCGAATGTGGTCGGTGCCGTCGGTGATGGCCGGGCGGGGGAAGTTGATCGACGGCGCCAGGGTCGACAGCGATTGGGCCAGTTCGGTGGTGCCCGTGCGGGTCAGCGCCTTTTCATTGACGACATCGACCGGAGCCAGCGTGTCCAGTCGCGTTCGGCCGGCGGTCCGGGTGCCTGTGACGACCAGCTCTTCGACGGATGTTTGGTCGTTGTCGCGGGCCGTCTGGGCGTGGGCCATGGTCGCAAAGCTTGCAACCGAGACAGCGGCGAGCAGGAAGGTCTTGTAGCGCATCGATTACCCCTCTCGTGATCGGTGCGCTCCGCGCATCGCGGCGCGCGCCGGACGGGGTCTAGGCGCCCCGCATCGAGAACATGGGTCGTTCATAATTTAGACACAAGGCGCCCAGCATCGAAGCGTTCTCATAACGGGCGCAGAAAAAAACGGCGCGGATCGCTCCGCGCCGTCTTTCGTAACAAAGCTCCGATCCCGGACGGGATTAGGCTTCGTAGTGGTCGCCTTCGAACGAGCCGGCGCCGCCTTCCGCCATGTCTTGGGCGGCTTCGGCTTCGGCCGCGCGATCTTCCTCGAACTGCGAGTTGATCACGTTCTCGCCGCGCGCTTGGCGCTCGGCTTCGTCGGCGCTGCGCGCGATGTTGAGGGTGACCGTGATGGTCACTTCAGCGTGCAGCTTCACCTTCACTTCGTGGACGCCGAGCGTCTTGATCGGCTTGTCCAGGACGACCATCGAGCGGTCGACCTTGCCGCCTTCGGCGCGGATGGCGTCAGCCACGTCGCGACCGGCGACCGAACCGTACAGCTGGCCGCTTTCGCCAGCCTGACGGATCAGGACGTATTGCGTGCCGTCCAGCGACTCGCCGTTCTTTTCGGCGGATTCGCGGTTCTTCACGTTGCGGGCTTCGATCTCAGCGCGCTGAGCTTCGAAGGTGGCCAGGTTCGCCTTGGTGGCGCGCAGGGCCTTGCCGCGGGGCAGCAGGTAGTTCCGGGCGAAGCCGTCCTTGACGGTGACTTCGTCGCCGAGGACGCCGGTGCCTTCAACGCGTTCGAGCAGAATGACTTTCATCGTGGCGTCTCCCTTACTTCACGACGTAGGGGAGCAGAGCCAGGAAGCGGGCGCGCTTGATGGCCTTGGCCAGTTCGCGTTGCTTCTTGGCCGACACCGCGGTGATGCGCGACGGCACGATCTTGCCGCGTTCGGAGACGTAGCGCTGCAGCAGCTTCACGTCTTTGTAGTCGATCTTCGGCGCGTTGGCGCCCGAGAACGGGCAAACCTTGCGGCGACGGAAGAACGGGCGGCGAGCGCCGCCAGCGGCGGCGGCCGGAGCGCCGGCTTCGGGAGCAGTCGTATCGGTCATGATCTATCTCTCCCTTACGCCTGAGCCTGAGCGCCGAAGTCTTCGCGCGGACGTTCCGGGCGATCGCCACGGTCACGACGGGCGAGAACCGGCGACAGTTCCAGGTCCAGCTCTTCAACGCGGATCGTCATGAAGCGCAGAACGTCTTCATTGATCAGCAGCTGGCGCTCCATTTCCTTCACGGCCGGCGCCGGGGCGTCGATCGCGAGCAGGGAATAGTGACCCTTGCGGTTCTTCTTGATGCGGTAGGTGAGGTTACGCAGGCCCCAGTACTCGATCTTGGCGATGTGACCGCCATTCTCTTCGATCAGGGCTTTGAGTTGCTCGTTCAGAGCTTCGGCCTGTTGCGGCGAGATGTCCTGCCGCGCGATGACCACGTGTTCGTAGAACGCCATGTTTTCCTTCTTCCGTTGTGGAAGGCGGCGCGGACGACGACGGAAGTCCGTCGACCACGATGGATCCTGCAAGCCGAGCGAGGCGAACCTCGGTCCCCGATGGGTGCGTGCAAGACCGCCTTCCGTGAGAGCGCGCGCTATTACAGGACACAGGCTCGAAACGCAAGCCGCCGCTGGGTTTGCCGCCAAAACAGGCGTTCACGCGAACTGTCTTACAAATGGCCGCGAAGGCTTCCAAGGCCAAGCTCAAGTATGTTAGCAGGCGTGCATGGGGATCGGTGCTCGTCTTTGGATCGTGCTCGCGGCGGCTGCAGCCGCCGGCGCTGCGCATGCCGAGATCATCCAGAAGCCCGCCATGTCGGTCTCGGCCAAGGATGGCCGCTTCGCCGGCTACTACGCGGCCTTGCCGCTGGATCTCTCCACCGACAAGGAAAAGGTCGCCCTGACGGTCAAGTCGTCGGGCATGCCTGAAAACCCGACCTACGATTTCGATCTGAACCTGACCCAGAAGCCTGACGATGAGCGGGTGGGTCAGCGTTCGCTGGCGCTGGGCGCCTCTTGGAACGAAAGCGAGGCCAGGCTCCGCTCGTCGATGTCGAAGCTGTTCGGCTTTGGCCTGTTGCCGCGTGCAAACTACATCCGTGTGTCGATGGACATGGACGCCAGCCAGCCGGTCGCCGCGCCGGGTGTCGCGCCCGTGGCGCGGGCGAACATCCGCTCTTCCCTGACCCTTGACGGCAAGTCGGTCGGTTCCATCGCCATCGGTGGGGGAACCATGGGCGACGAGGGCGTCGATCTCAGCCTGACCCGCCCGTTCGATCTGCCGGCCGAAATCACGGTCAGCCTGCGCGGGGTGAACAACGAGCGGGAGTCCTGGCGGCTCCAGGACGCCCGCGCGATGGTCAAGCTGGTGAAGGCGAGCTGGTAGTCGCCAGAGCCTTGTCCTTGCGGGCCGTCACGGCCGCGAAGCGCTGCAGATACTCCGGGTGCTCGGTGCCCATGAGCTTATCCCACCAGGTGAAATAGAGGCCGTAGTTCCACCCCGCCTGGGCGTGGTGTAGGTCGTGGTGGGTGACCGTCGTCAGCCAGGGGATCAACGGCTGGCCGTCCTTGCGCGCGGGAAACAGCTCATAGCCGGAATGACCGATCGTGTTTCGCGCGATCTGATGCAGCACAAAGAGGCCGACCACCGGCCACTGGGTGGGGACGAGGATCATCCAGAGGGGCACGAACAGCGCGTTGATCGCCGCTTCGCCCAGGTCGAAGCTGTAGGCGGTGAAGGGCGAGGGGTTGTTCGACCGGTGATGACGCCGGTGAAAGGTCCGGAACAGCCGCCGGTCGTGGATCATCCGATGCGTCCAGTAGAACCAGGCGTCATGGGCGATGATCATGAGCACCAGGCTGGTCCAGAACCAGACCGGACCCCAGCCCTTGGCGATCAGTGGCCCTGGCAGCCAGCCGGCGCGGAACAGGCCGAAGGTGATCAGTCCGAAGGTCGAGAACACCATCACCGAGCGGATCGAGATCGCGAACTCGGTCAGCAGTTGCCGCCCGGGAGGGTGGGTGTCGCGGATCTTGCGGCCCGCCATGGGCTTGGCGAGCAGCACCCAGAGGACGAACCAGACGCCGATCGCGAACACGGCATAGCGTGTCACGTCGACCTGCATGGCGATCAGCCAGTTGCGGGCGAAAGGGATCAGGTGGTCTAGCATCGGGCGCTCCGCCAATGAGTGGGACGTCGCCAGGGAAGCCCGCGGAGCTTGAGCCGTCGCGCCGATGTTGAAATCAGGCCCGCTTGTCGCTTTTCGACGCGCCTTCCCCGGTTTCGACCAGCCTCAGGGGCGCGTAGGCGGGTGTCGCTTCCAGGCGCCAGGCGGTGGGGGTTACGCCCGTCACAGCGCGGAAGGCCCGGTTGAAGGGACCCAGCGACGCAAAGCCTAGCTCATAGGCGATGGTCGACACCGACTTGAGCGCCTGTTCGGGATCGGCCAGCGCGACCTTGGCGGCTTCGATCCGCCGACCGTTGACGTAGTCGGCGAAGTTGCGGTGGCCCAGCGTGCCGTTGATCAGCTTGCGCAGGCGGTGCTCGGGCGCGCCGACCAGGGCGGCCAGGGTTCCGATCGACAGGTCCTCGCCCCGCCAGACTTCGTTATCGTTCATCGCCTTGTCGAGGCGCGCCAGGACCAGGCGATCGGCGGGGGTGAGGTCGAGGGCTTCGGCGGACTTCGGAGAGGGGGCTTCGCCGGCGGCCAGCGAGGCCTGGACCAGCACCGGCTCGGCGCGCAGCAGGGCCAGCGGTGCGCCGATACCCAGTGCGGCCAGCCCGAACGCTTGGGCGAGGCTCGGCAGGACTGGGCCCTGACCAAAGCCGAAATCGCAGAGCGTCTGAACGAACATGTAGCCCGTGGCCGCCGCTGCGATCGGCGCGCGAAGGTGGCGGCGACGCTCTACGAGGTCGATCCGCCAACCGCGCCAGGCCATCAGCAGGATGTGGCTATGAATCATGACGGAGACGGCGGCGAAGCTCCACCAGACGGCGGCCCGCGCTGGTGAAGGCGGCAGAAACGCGCCAGCGGCCCACTGAACGATCACGAACGCCGGCACGATGAAGCGCCAGGTTGGGATCTTCGGCTCATCCTCGAACAGGACGGAGCAGAACAGCCAGAACACAGCGGCGGTCCAGGCGGACAGAGCCCAGGTCAGGACGCTGAAATGGCGGCCCTCGGTGTAGAAGAAATGGCTATCGATCACATGAGAGATCGCGCAAGCCATCAGCAGGACCCCCAGCCACCGGACCGGGGTCATCTTTCGGCTGGCGGCGAGCGAAACGCCCGTGGCGGCGAAGGCGCCGGCGGCCAGGCCGCGTACGGCGAGTTCGATTTGCACGAGATCGGTCATGACCGATCATGGCCGCCAGCGCGCGCGAGCTTCAACCCGCGCGGCTGGTCGGAATCCAAAAACGCTCGTTACTTCTTGGCGGCCTTGTAGGCCTTCACCGCGCCCATGGTCTGGGTCACGTGGCCCATGAAGTTGCCGTCGGTGTGGCTGAGCAGGATCTTGCCGTTGGGCGCGATCACATAAGAGGTGCGGTTCGACCAGTCGGGCTTCACCGCCAGGGCCACGTCATAGGCCTTGATCAGCGCCTTGTCGGCGGCGGCGACGGCGAACTTGTCGCGGCAGTGCTCCTTGGAAAAGTCCTTGAGGCGGTCGACATTGCCGGCCGTGACGCCGATCACCGTGGCGCCCAGCTTTTCGAATTCCGGGGTCGCTTCAGCGAACTCGCGCGCCTCGGCGGTGCAGCCGGCGGTGTAGGCGGCCGGGAAGAAGTAAAGCACCACCGGACCCTTCTTCAGCGCCTTGGCGAGGTTGAAGTCAAAGTCCTTGCCGGCCAGGGCGCCCTTGGCGCTGAAGTCCGGGGCCTTGTCGCCGGCCTTCAGGGCGGCCAGGGCGGGGGACGCGAAAGCGAGGGCGACTGCGGCGACACCGGCGAGAACGAACTTCATGGCGCGACTCCGAAGGAAAGATGGTCAGGGTACGTGGGCGGGCGCACTTTGGACGTGGTCGCGGTGATTGCAAGCTCTGGTCGCCACACGGCGTCGCACTTGCTCGTCCGGCGGCTTTACCCTAACCCTCCCGGCCTTGAATCTCTTTAGAAACGGAGCGGGCTTAGATGAGCATCGCCTTCATTTTCCCGGGTCAGGGCAGCCAGTCGGTCGGCATGGGCGCGGATCTCGCCGAGGCCTTTGCAGCGGCGCGTGAAGTGTTCCAGGAAGTCGATGACGCCCTGGGCCAAAAGCTGTTCGCCCTGATGAAGGAAGGTCCCGAAGGCGACCTGACGCTGACCGAGAACGCCCAGCCCGCTCTGATGGCCGTCAGCCTGGCGGCGACGCGCACGCTGGAGAAGGAATTCGGCGTCGGGATCGACAAGGCCGCCTTCGTCGCCGGCCACTCGCTGGGCGAATACTCGGCCCTGGCCGCCGCCGGCGCCATCAGCCTGTCGGATACTGCGCGCCTCCTGAAGCTGCGCGGCCAGGCCATGCAGCGCGCCGTGCCGGTAGGCGAGGGCGCGATGGCCTCGCTGATTGGTCCCAAGACGGATCTCGCTTTGGCCGAAGCCGCCGCCGCCGCCGGCTCGGAAGTCGGCGTCTGCGTCGTGGCCAACGACAACAACAACGGCAATGTCGTGATCTCGGGCGCCAAGGCCGCCGTCGACAAGGCCATCGAAAAGGCCAAAGAGCTCGGCGCGCGGGCCATTCCGCTGAACGTCTCGGCCCCGTTCCACTGCCCGCTGATGCAGCCGGCCGCCGACGAGATGGCGACCGCCCTGGCCGCCGCGACTATCGTCGCCCCGCGCGCGCCGCTGGTGGCCAACGTCACCGCCGCGCCCATCCACGACCCCGACATGATCCGCAAGCTGCTGGTCGAGCAGGTCACCGGCCGCGTGCGTTGGCGCGAAAGCATGACCTGGATGGCGACCGAAGGCGGCGTCACGCGCTTTGCTGAGGCGGGCGCCGGCAAGGTGCTGTCGGGCATAGCCAAGCGCATCGCCCCTGACGCTGAAGCCGTCCCTCTCAACACGCCAGCGGACCTCGAAGCGTTCGCCAAGTCACTCTAGCGCCGGACACCGCCCTCGTCCTTCGACAGGCTCAGGATGAGGTCGACTGATACGGCGGTTCACTAGGGAACCTCATCCTGAGCTTGTCGAAGGACGAGGTTCCCGGTTCATCTTTTTCTCCGAAACGGAGTGCTCGAAATGTTTGATCTCACCGGCAAGACCGCGCTCGTCACCGGCGCCACGGGCGGCATTGGCGGCGCCATCGCCCGCGCGCTGCACGCCCAGGGCGCGCACGTCGTCCTCTCGGGCACCCGGGAATCGGCCCTGGCCGAGCTGAAGGCGCAGCTGGGCGAGCGCGCCTCGACCGTGGTGGCCAACCTCTCCGACGCCGAACAGGTCGACGGCCTGGTGGCCAAGGCCGAAGAAGCCGCCGGCGCGCCGCTGGACATCGTGATCGCCAACGCCGGCGTCACCCGCGACGGCCTGATCGTCCGCATGAAGGACGAGGACTGGGACACCGTCATCAAGGTGAACCTGGAAGGCTACTTCCGCCTGTCGCGCGCTGCGGCCAAGGGCATGATGAAGCGCCGCGCCGGCCGCATCATCGGCATCACCTCGGTGGTCGGCGTCACGGGCAATCCTGGCCAGACCAACTACGCCGCCTCCAAGGCCGGCATGATCGGTTTCTCCAAGGCCCTGGCCCAGGAACTGGCCAGCCGCGGCGTGACCGTCAACTGCGTGGCGCCCGGCTTCATCGCCAGCCCGATGACCGACGCGCTGAACGAGCAGCAAAAGGCCGGCATCCTGTCGACGATCCCGGTCGGCAAACTGGGCGAGGGGAGCGATATCGCCGCCGCCTGCGTTTACCTCGCCAGCGATCAGGCCGGTTACGTCACCGGCCAGACTCTGCACGTCAATGGCGGTATGGCGATGATCTAAGGGCTCGAGTTCCAGCCGCTTGGCGTCGCTTCAAGGAGGTGTCGTCATGGTGGCTGGACTCTCTTGGTTTGGGCGGCTCGGGGCGTCCAAAGCGAGCGATCTGGCGCTCGCGGACGCCGCCGCCCGTGAAGCCTCGGCCCGCTCTGAAGCCGATGCTCTGCGCGCGCGGCTCGACAAGCTGGAAGCCCAGGTCGCCCTGACCGAACGCTATTTCACCGAGGCCTTCTGGAGCGTTCTGGACACGGCTCATGAGGCCATCCTGGCGCAGCGGCCGCTGACCTGCGTCGTCTGCGGCCATACCGCCGACCGCGACGGCTTCGAGATTCGCGAGGATCGCTGCTACTTCGGCGGCGGGCGGCTGGAGCGGTATGCCTGCCCCGGCTGCGACTGCGTCTTTGGCCCTCGGAAATACCTGGATCTCGACGAGGCCTTCGTCGGCAAAGACTATCAGGTCCTCTATTCCCGCTACGCCGAGGGCGACTCCACCGACAACGAGCTACGGGCTTTCCGCGCGCTCAAGCCCGAGGTCGGCGGCCGCTATCTGGATTGGGGCGCGGGCGGAGGATGGAATCGGACCCTCGACACGCTGACCCGCGAAGGGTGGACCGTGATCGCGCACGAGCCCAACGCCGCCGACGCGCTCATCGAATCCGGCGCTCAGGTGTGGGATGGCGTGAGCGGCGGGTTCGACGGCATTTTCTCCAATAACGTCATCGAGCATTTTCGCGACCCGATCGTGCAGTTCCACAAGTTCCACGAACTGTTGAAGCCCGGCGCAAAGATGGCTCACGCCTCACCCTGCTATGACTACTGCTTCGCCTTCACTCGGTTTCATTCCGTTTTCTTGCTGGGCAGGTCGCCGCATATTTTGGCCGAACGAACCGGTTTCAGGGTTGTTGATCACGAACGCGATGGCGAATACATCAACTACGTGTTTCAGCGGGTTTGAACTCATCAACCGCTGAAATCGCCTACCCCTGGCGCGTGTCACGGGAGATCGGCGCCGCTGGTCACCCGAAAAAGAACGTGATAGGCGGTGGCCCGACGAGCTGCGGTGAACTCCCTGGGAGGGGGCTGCGGCTTCTGAATTTGATCAAGAGGGACTGAACAGAATGTCCGACATTCTCGAGCGCGTGCGTAAGATCGTCATCGAACACCTGGATGCCGATCCCGAGAAGGTCACCGAGAAGGCTTCCTTCATCGACGACCTGGGCGCCGACAGCCTCGACAACGTTGAGCTGGTGATGGCGTTCGAAGAAGAGTTCGACATCGAAATCCCGGACGACGCCGCCGAGCACATCCAAACGGTCGGCGACGCCGTGAAGTTCATCACGGAAAAGACCGCCTAAGGTCTTCAGGTTCGCATTGTTCGCGAACCGGAGTATTTCCGCCGCGCCGCACGGGCTCTTGCCATCGTGCGCGCGGCGGTTTTCGTTTGAGGCCAAGATTCGCGGTGGCGCGGAGCGGGGGTCTTTCCCACATCCAGCGTCCCGCATCGAAGGTTGGGAGTGAGCCATGCGTAGAGTCGTCGTCACGGGTATCGGCCTGCTGACCCCGCTCGGCCAAGGTGTCGACATCACCTGGAAGAACATCCTCGCCGGCAAGTCCGGCGCGAACCGCATCAGCGCGTTCGATCCTACCGACTATTCCTGCCAGGTCGCCTGCGAGGTTCCGCGCGTCGATGGTCGCGGCGGCGGCGGCCCGGATGTCGAAGGCTCGTTCGACCCCGACCAGACCATGAGCCCGCGCGACCAGAAGCGCGTGGATGACTTCATCCTGTACGGCGTCGCCGCCGCCGATGAAGCGATCAAGGATTCGGGCTGGGTTCCCGAAACCGAAGAGGACAAGTGGCGCACGGGCGTCATCCTGGGCTCGGGAATCGGCGGCCTGTCCTCCATCGCCGACACCGCGCTGGAACTCGAAGCCAAGGGCCCGCGCCGCGTCAGCCCGTTCTTCATCTCGTCGGCTCTGATCAACCTGATCTCTGGCCAGGTCTCGATCAAGTACGGCTTCAAGGGCCCCAACCACGCCGTCGTGACGGCCTGCGCCACCGGCGCCCACGCCATCGGCGACGCTGCGCGCCTGATCAAGTACGGCGACGCCGACGTGATGATCGCGGGCGGCGCGGAAGCTGCGGTCTGCAAGGTCGGCATCGCCGGCTTCCAGGCCTGCCGCGCCGTGGCCACCGCGTTCAACGACACGCCCGAAAAGGCCTCGCGCCCCTATGACAAGGACCGCGACGGCTTCGTGATGGGCGAAGGCGCCGGCGTGCTGGTGCTGGAAGAGTACGAACACGCCAAGGCGCGCGGCGCTAAGATCTACGCGGAAGTGGCGGGCTATGGTCTGTCGGGCGACGCCTATCACATCACCGCGCCGTCGGAAGACGGCGAGGGCGGCGCCCGCGCCCTGGCCGCGGCCGTTCGCGACGCGGGCCTGCAGCCGTCGGACATCGACTATGTGAACGCCCATGGCACTTCCACCATGGCCGACGGCATCGAAGCCAGGGCCGTGGAGAAGTTCCTGGGCAATCACGCGGCGAATGTCGTGATGTCCTCGACCAAGTCGATGACCGGCCACCTTCTGGGCGCGGCCGGCGCGATCGAGGCGGCGTTCTCGGTGCTGGCCATCCGTGACCAGATCGCGCCGCCGACCATCAATCTCGACAATCCCGACGTTGAGGTCGCCATGAACCTGGCCCCGCACAAGGCCGTGCCGATGAAGATCGACGTGGCCGTGTCCAACAGCTTTGGCTTCGGCGGCACCAATGCCTCCGTCGTGTTCAAGAAGGTCTCGTGAGCAAAAAGTCGCCGCCCCGCGCCCGGGCTCCCAAGGGGGCGGGCTCCCGCCGTGAGACGGCCACCGCTGGTCGTCGCATGATGAGGGCCCTGTTCGGGGCCGCCGCCACCCTGGCTGTGGTTGGCATGGTCGCGCTGCTGGGCGCGCTCTGGGTCTACCAGGGGGCGGGCCCGGCCGCGAAGGACGGCGACAAGACCACCGTGGTGCTGCGCAAGGGCGCCAGCCTGCCCGAGATCGCCTCCAGCCTGGAGCGCGGTGGGGTGATTCGCTCCGCTTCGATCTTCATGACGGCGGCCAAGGTCACCGGCGCGGCGCGGACGCTGAAGGCCGGCGAGTATGAGTTCAAGACCCGCGCCTCGATGGCCCAGGTGCTGGACGCCGTCCGCCGCGGCCGCATTGTCCGCCATTGGATCACCGTCCCCGAGGGCCTGACCTCGGACATGGTGATGGACATCCTCAACAAGTCGAGCGTGCTGACCGGCAGCGCCGCGACGCCGCCCGAGGGCGCCATCCTGCCCGAGACCTATGAGGTCCAGCGCGGCGAGGATCGCGCCGCGGTCTTGCAGCGCATGATGGACGACCGCGACGCGGTGCTGAACGCGTTGT
Organism: Caulobacter vibrioides; assembly: GCF_002310375.3. GTDB lineage: Bacteria > Pseudomonadota > Alphaproteobacteria > Caulobacterales > Caulobacteraceae > Caulobacter > Caulobacter vibrioides_D. Next base: position 2,254,629 of record NZ_CP023315.3, on the reverse strand, counting down.
GGGCCAACCGCGCGCCGAACCTGCCTTTCCAGACGAAGGAAGAGGCCGTCACCCTGGCCTCGATCGTCGAGAAGGAGACGGGCCTGGCCGAGGAGCGGCCGCGTGTCGCTGCGGTGTTCGTGAACCGGCTGCGCACCGGCATGCGGCTGGGCTCGGACCCGACCATCATCTACGGGATTTCCAGAGGACGTCCGCTGGGGCGCGGCATCTTTCTGTCGGAGTTGCGGCGCCTGACGCCCTACAACACCTATCTGATCGACGGCCTGCCGCCGACCCCAATCGCCAATCCCGGCCGCGCGGCCCTGGCGGCGGTGATGAACCCGCCTAAGAGCGAAGATCTCTATTTCGTGGCCGACGGCACCGGCGGGCACGTGTTCGCTCGGACGTTGGAGGAGCACAACGCCAACGTGGTCAAGTGGCGCCAGATCGAGCGCGAGCGCGCCGCTCAGGCGCCGGCCAAGCCGGCCGCCGCGCCGCTGGCGGGAGGCTAGAGCGTGCCGCTGTCGGGCATGACCGGCTTCGCGCGGGTCGAGAGCGCGCAGGGGGCGTGGTCGTGGGCTGTCGAGGCGCGCAGCGTCAACGGTCGCAACCTTGAGACCCGGTTTCGGGGCCCGCCGGGTTTCGAGAGCTTGGAACGCGCCGCCCGTGATGGCGCTCAAGCGCGGTTTCAGCGCGGCCAGCTGACGGTCAATGTCCAGGCCAAGCGGGCGGAAGCCTCTGGCGAGACCCAGGTAAATGTTCAGGTGCTCGAGCGGTATCTGACCGCTGGCGGGCCCTACGTGGCTACCGGCATGGTCGCCAAGCCGACCCTGGACGGATTGCTGTCCCTGAAGGGCGTGATCGAGGCGCGTGAGGACGAGGACGACACCGAGACGCGTGCGGCCGTCGAAGCCGCCATGGCCGCCTCGATCAGCCAGGCCCTGGACGGTCTGAAGACGGCGCGCCTTGAGGAGGGCGCGGCGCTTGACCCGGTGCTGGGCGGCCTGGTTGCGCGGATTGAGCAACTGACGGCCCAGGCCGAGCAAGAGGCGGCTGGCCAACCCGTGGTCATCAAGGACCGCTTCGCCCGGCGCATGGCCGAACTGGTCGGCGAGGCCGCCAGCGAGGAGCGCATCGTCCAGGAGGCCGCCGCCCAGGCGGTGAAGGCCGATGTGCGCGAGGAGCTCGATCGGCTCGCCAGCCATGTGGTCGCCGCGCGCGGTCTGCTGTCGGGCGAAGGCGCATCGGGCCGGCGCCTCGACTTCCTCTCGCAGGAGTTCATGCGAGAATCCAATACCCTCTGCTCGAAATCGGCCCTGACCAGCCTGACCGCGATCGGTCTGGAGCTGAAGGCCGTCATCGAGCAGTTCCGCGAGCAGGTTCAGAACGTTGAATAAGTCCCATCACCCCCATCGCGGTCTGCTGCTGATGGTCGTCGCCCCGTCGGGCGTCGGCAAGACCTCGCTGACCCGCCGCCTTGTCTCCGATCACGGCGACCTGCATCTGTCGATCAGCGCCACGACCCGCGAGCCGCGTCCGGGCGAGCATGACGGCCGTGACTATCACTTCGTCTCGCGCGACACGTTCCAGGGCATGCTGGCCGAGGATGCGTTCCTGGAATGGGCCGAGGTCTACGGCAATTTCTATGGCAGCCCCAAGGCGCCGATCATGGACGCGCTGAGCCGTGGCGAAAGCGTGCTGTTCGACATCGACTTCCAAGGCGCGATGAAGGTTCACAAGCAGGCCGGTCCGGACAGCGTCCTGGTCTATATCCTGCCGCCGTCACTGGCCGAGATGAGCCGCCGCCTGCACACGCGCAGCCAGGACAGCGAAGAGGTCATTCATCGTCGCCTGTCGCGCGCCAAGGACGAGGTCGCAGCCTGGGAGCAGTTCGACTACGTCATTTTGAATGACGACTTCGACCGGGCCTATGCCGATCTGGCGCACATCTATCACGCCGAGCGGCTGAAGCGCTCGCGCAACCCCTGGATCGGCGATCTTGTGGGCGATCTGCTGAAAGAAGAAATCTGAGGCTGGCGACGCGCCGATAGCGCGCCGCCAAGCCCAAGCCCAAGCCCAAGCCTACGCCGCGCGACGACTAAAGATCAGGTGATACAGCGCCAGGATCACAACGGCGCCGATCGTGGCGACGAGCAGGCTGTAAAGGTTGAAGCCCGAGACGCCGGCATTGCCAAACTGGTTGAAGAGCCAGCCGCCGAAAAGCGCGCCGACGACGCCCAGGACGATATCCAGCAGCACGCCGCCGCCGGTGCGGTTGACCAGCCTGCTGGCGATGAAACCGGCGACAAGGCCCAGAAGCAGCCAGGCAAGAATGGACATCGTTGGAACTCCATGAGCGGTCGCCCAGCGCGACCTCGCCCAATCAAGAGCTCAACGGCGCCGTTGGTTCCCGCCGCAAAGGCGTTCTGGGATAGAGGCGATCAGCTGCTAGGCCGGCGGCCAAGCCAAGGCGAGTTGCGGCGCGGGTTCAGGCGGCCGATCGGGATGGGATCTTGATCGAGAAGACGCAGGTCAACCCTTGGGGCGCGTAGTCAAACTGAGCTGAACCCGCCAGGTCGCCACGCAGGCTGGACGCGATCAGTCGTGAACCGAAACCGCTACGGGTTGGCTTCCGCGTTGGCGGACCTCCGCGCTCGCGCCAGGTCAAGGTCAGGCGCGTGCGGCCTTCGGTGACCCAGGAAACCTCGACCTGGCCCGTCTCGGTCGCGAGCGCGCCATACTTCGAAGCGTTGGTCGCCAACTCGTGGAAGATCATGGCCAGCGCCACGGCTGCGTTCGGCGCCAGCGGTATCGACGGCCCCTCGACGCTCACCTGGGTCGCATAGGGCTGCAGCGCTTCGGTGACCAGCTCACCTAGGTCAGCGCCTTCCCAGCTTCGGCGGGTCAACAGGTCGTGCGCCCCGGCCAGCGCCAGCAGACGTTCGTAGAACTGGGCGAGACCGGCTTCGCCGCCCTCCTTGAGGCTATGGCGGGCCAGGGATTGAACAACGACGAGGGTATTCTTCACCCGATGGTTCAGCTCATTGATCATCAGCTGCTGCCGCTCGGCGGCCTTTCGGGCCTCTTCGTCGCGGTTGCGCAGGATCTCGGCCGCCGCCCGGAGCGAGCCGCGGACCTCGGCGATCTCCTGCAGGTCTGAGGGGGCGGGGGCCAAGGGCGCGCCGGCCGCCAGCGCCTCGGCCTCGGCGACAAGTCCGCGCACGTCGCGCGAGATCGGACGGGCGAACGCCAGGGCGGCCATGACGCCCAGGGCGATCATCAAGGCCGAGCCCGCCATGGCGGGGCCGAGCGACCCGAGGATGGTCCGGTTCAGTTCATCGCGCGGGACGCCCACGATGAAGGTCCAGCCATAGGTCGGAGAGCGACTGAAGGCGGACAGCGTCTCGACGCCGTCCAGCGTATGGGTGTTGACCACCCCGTCCTGTGCGAGCGCCATGGCTTTTTGCATGTCAGGACTGGCGTGGCGGCCCAGCATCGTCTCCTGATCGCGCGAGCGCGCCAGGAGCGCGGCGTTCCGATCCACGATGCTGGCGGTCCAGCTGTCGGGCAGGCCCTGACCCGTCATCAGGGCTTGGAACACCGACGGGTTCTGCATGTAGGCCAGCACGAAGATCCGCCCATCGACAAGCACGGGCATGTTGACGCCGATGATGGGACCCGCGTTGGGGCGGGGGATCAGGTTGCTGACGTTCGACTTGCCCGTGGTCATCTCCCGCCAGTTCTTTGGGCCGGGCGGTGCATTGGGGGGCGGCGCGCCAGGCGGCATGCGGGTGTTGATCAACTGCTGATCCTGGCTCATCAGCACGATCCAGCCGTCACGACCGCTAACGGCCTCGCGCGCCTGCTTCTCGAAGGCGGCCAAGTCGCCGTCCGATAGGGCGGACGAGACGGCCAGGCCCTGCAGGATGCTCTGGCCCTGGCCGATCTGTCGGTCGGTCGCCAGGGACAGGGCGCGGGTCGTGGTCACCAGTTGGGTGGCGAAGCGTCGCTGCCCTTCGGTGTATTGCATCGCCACCAAGGCGGCCATCAGCAGGATGGCCGGCGCGGCGAGCGTCAAGGCCATGAACAACAGCCGCCGCGTGACCGTCGAAGGCGCTTTTGTCGCGCTGTTGGAGGTCACGTCCGCCCCACTCAAAAAACTGCGCGAAGCTGGCGGGACAGGGGGGCGGCGTCAATAGCGGACCGCCGATTACGATCGCTCTGATCGTCGCTTGAGGTCTATCCCGCCGTCGCGACGGGCGCGCGTGCCGTCATCGAGGCGGGACGGTGTCCTTCGACCATCACCGACAGCGCGGCCAGCGACAACAGGGTGCAGATCAGGATCAGGCGGATGGCCACGGCGGTCTCCTCGGCTTGCCAGGCCATCAAGCGGCGCCGTGGATGAACCGGAGCTGAAAGCGCTCAGCCCGCCGGACTGTTCAGCGTCGCTTCGGCCAGGGCCAGGAAGCCCGCGAGATCGATCACCTCGGCGCGCGCGTCTGGGCTGACGCCCGCGCGCTCGCAGAGCTCCGCCCCGCCCAGCGCCTTCAGGCTGGACCGCAGCATCTTGCGTCTCTGGCCAAAGGCGGCGGCGGTCACGCGCTCCAGCGCTGCGACGACGTCCGCCGGCGGCGGGTCGGCCCTGGGGGTCAGGCGAACCACGGCCGAGGCGACCTTGGGCGGGGGCGTGAAGGCCTTGGCGGGCAGGTCCATGACGGTCCTGGCTTCGCACAGGGTCTGGCTGATCACGGCCAGGCGCCCGTACGCATCATCGTCCGGCTGGGCCACGATGCGGTCGGCGACCTCCTTCTGGAACATCAGGGTCATCGACAGCGGACGGAACGGACCGGTCAGCCAGTTGATCAGCAACTGGGTTCCGACATTGTAGGGCAGGTTCGAGACGACGTGGGCCGCGCCGCCCGCCGCCTGGGCGGCGTCGACCTTCAGGGCGTCGCCTTCGACAAGCTCCAGGCGCCCTTCAGCGACCTCGGCCACCTCGGCCAGCAGGGGCAGGAAGCGGCTATCCTTTTCGATCGCCACAACCTTGGCGCCGGTCTCGAGCAGGGCGCGGGTCAGGCCGCCAGGGCCGGGGCCGACTTCAACCACGGTGTCGCCTTCGCCGATCTGGGCGAGGCGCGCGATCTTCCGGGTGACGTTCAGGTCCAGCAGGAAGTGCTGACCAAAGCTCTTGCGCGCCATCAGGTCGTGGCGTTCCAGGGCCTCGCGCAGGGGCGGCAGATCGGCCAGGCTCATCTCGTATCTCCCACCTGCTTATCCGACAGGGAACAGGCGTTTTTAAGCGCGGCGACGGGCGGCGATGTCGGCCGCCAGCTTGATGGCGGCGATCAGGCTATCGGGCCGGGCGATCCCGCGTCCAGCGATGTCGAAGCCGGTGCCGTGATCGGGCGAGGTCCGTACGATCGGCAGGCCCAGCGTGATGTTCACGCCGCCCCAGAAGTCCAGCATCTTCACTGGGATCAGCGCCTGGTCGTGATACATGCACAGCACGCCGTCGTAGCGCGTGCGGGCCTCGGGATGGAACAGGGTGTCTGCGGGCGAGGGACCTGACGCCTCGACGCCGAGATTTCGCAGGGCGCTCACCGCCGGTTCGATGATCTCGATCTCCTCGCGACCCAGGGCGCCGCCTTCTCCGGCGTGCGGGTTCAGCGCGGCGACCGCCAGGCGCGGCGCGGCGATCCCGAAATCCCGGCGCAGGGCCTGGGCGGTGACCAGGCCGGCGTTGACGATGGCCTCGAGGCTCAGTGCGGAGGGAACCTTGCTCAAGGCCGTGTGGATGGTCACCAGCGTGGCGCGCAGGTCGCCGGCGGCCAGCATCATCACGGGGCCCCGCGCGCCCTCCATGCCCGCCGCAGCGGTCAACTCCGCCAGGAACTCGGTATGGCCGGGAAACTGGAAGCCGGCCTCGTAGAGCGGAGCCTTGGCGATCGGCGCGGTGACCAGACCGCTGACCGCTCCGGAGAGCGCCAGCCCCACCCCGGTCTCGATCCAGCGGATGATCTGAGGCGCATGGCTAGGCGAGGGGCGACCAGAGACCACCGGCGAGAGCAGGGGGATATCGATCACGGGCAGGGCGTCGGCGAAGACCTGGGCGGCCTCCTGCGGTCGGGTGATGGCCCGCACCTTCACGCCGCCGCCGGCCGAGGCCAGAAGCTGCGCGTCGCCGATCACGACAAACGCAGGCCCCTCATGGCGCAGCGCGCGCCAGGCTTTCGCGATGATCTCCGCGCCGACGCCGGCCGGATCCCCGGCGCTGATGGCGAGGGGGCGCGACGTCACCGGGTTTCGATGGTCGCCTGGTTGCGCAGGTCGCGAAGATAGCGCTTGGCGATCAGGGCCAGTTGCTGGCCGCGCAGACGGTTCTCGATCTGGTCATGCGTCGGGGCGTTGGCGCCGCCCTGGCGCTTGCCGCACACCGCGATCAGGTGCAGGCCGGCGTCGGTGCGGATCGGGTCTGAAACCTGGCCCATCTCGAGCTTGTTGGCCGCTTCCTGGAAGGCCGGGGCGAGGTCGGTGATCTCCGCCTCGCCGAGGTCGCCTGCGACCAGTCCGTCGACCTTGCCGGCCGTGGCTTCCAGCGTCTGGCAGCTGGTGATCTTGGGCTTCAGATCGTTCAACAGCTTGGTCGCGGCGTCGACCTGGGCCGGGGTGGCGTCCGCCGCCAGCGGCGCGGCCACCTGCTTGAGGTCGACAATGGCGGTCTTGGAGCCGGCGCGCTTGTCGCGAAGATAGATGATGTAGACGCCGTCCTTGACCTGGATTGGGACCGACAGCTGACCCGGGCGCAGTTGCTCAAGCGCGGCGTCGACCTCGGCCGGCATCTCGCCCTGGCTGACCCAGCCCACTTCGCCGCCATTGGCCGCCGTGGCCGAGCCCGAGAACTGGCGGGCGACGGCCGCGAAGGGCGCGCCCTGTTGCATTTGGCTGATCAGCTGGCTCGCGCCGTTCACAGCCACTTCCATGCCGCCGACCCGGGCGGAGTCGAGGAAGACTTCGCTGATCTGATATTGCGGCTTGGCGGCTGCGTCCGCCAGGCGGCGCTGATAGGCCTTGATCTGGTCTTCGCCGATCCGAAGCCGCGAGCCATAGCGGCCTTGGATCCAGGATTGCCAGCTGGACTCGGCCCGCAGCTGGGCGCGCCAGGTGTCCAGACCGATGCCCTGCGCCACCAACTGTTGCTTCAACTGGTCCGGCTGCAGCCGGTTGGATTGCGCGATATCGCCGATCTGTTCTTCGACCTCCTTGTCGGTCGAGATGATCGTGATCTTCTGCTGCTTTTCGACCCGCTTGAGCTCCTGCATCTGCAGGCGCTCGTCGATCAGGGAGCGCAGGGCCTCCTGTTCGATCTGGGGCAGGTTCTCCTGGGTGGGCTGCATGCCCGAGGTCGCCATCAGCAGGCGCATGCGCTGCATCAGGTCGTAGCTCGAGATGATGTCGTCGTTGACGACAGCGGCGACGCTTTCGGATAGCGGCTGCGGGGCCGCCGGCGCGGGCGCCTGGGCCGCGGGCGGGGCGGCCTCAGCCGGCGCCTGTTGCTGCGCCATAGCGGGCGCGCCGAGGCTCGCCACGGTCAGGGCGAGGATGGACGCGGCGCCGGCCGCGAAAGTCGTCACGCTACGCGCAGACCGCATGGATAGTGTCGTTCCTCTAGGCCCAGCCGCTCCTTTCGGAGCGCGGTCGATTATCACAGTCTCGGTGGCGACGATCGCCCAACCGGCGTTCCTTGCGGACGCCGCCCCCGATAGTCGCGCTTGTGTGGCCTGCGGGTCCGCCCGCACGCCCCCCAAGCGCGGTCACTTACTTGCTGCTGTACCCTGTATCACCCAATGTGGCGAGGGTTAGGCGGAAGACGATCGTTCGATCAGGTTGCAGCCGCAGGCCGCTCACCGTCGAGGCGTAGCGGTCTTCCTGCTGGTAGATGACGTCGATGCGAATGCAGTCGTCCTGGTACGCGACGCCCAAGTCGCGGCGCCGCCAGACGCCTTCCACCATGTCGCGTTGCCCAAACGCGGTCAGCGAGAAACGGCTGGTGAGTTTCAACTCGCCGCGCGCTTCGAGGTTCTCCTGGCGGTTGCCGTTGGCGTCCAGCTCGTCCTTCAGATACCGAATCGAGCCGCCGCCGCGCTTGGTGAAGGCGTCGACGCCCGTTTCGATCCGGTGGATCTCCTGGGTCTCGGAGTCGAGGCGCGTGCGGACGAAGGCGTTGATACCGCGAACCGGCGTGACCGTGGCCACGACGATCCAGTCGGAAGACTTGGTCTGCAGGCCGGTGCGCGTGGGCAGGAGCGGATCAAACTCCGACCGGAAGCTGCGGCCCACCAGAATGCTGCCACCCCGGCCGTCAGGGCGCGCATAGGTCGCGCGGCCGCCGACGTTCAGGCGCTGGCCGCCTTCGTAGAGATCAAAGCCCGGCGACTTGTTCGCCTGGAACAGGTTGGTCTCGTCGAATTCCAGGGTCGCGCTGTCTTCGTTGTAGAGGTAGCGCTTAGTGCCATCTCGGGCCACGACCACCGGGACGCGCGAGCTGTCGGAGCCGACGGCCACCTGCGCCAACGGCTCCAGGACCACGCTGCCGCCGCTCTTGAGAGGCTTGTAGAAGGGCAGGCTGAAGTCGACGCCGCCGACACCCAGCGCCCGGGTGTAGGTTTCCTTGGAGTCATCGCCAAGGGCGCGAGCGGCCGGGGTCACGTAGGTCTTGATGGCGTAGGCGTCGCCGCGCGCCTGCGCGAACGGCGAGACCTTCAGGCCCGGACCGATAATGTTGCTGGCTCGCCAATCGGCCTTGACGCTGGCGCGGCTGGAGTCGACGCCGTTCTGGCCCTTGTAGGCGCCCAGGAAATAGGGCGCTTCGCCGTATTGCGACTCCGAGCGGTTCAGCATCACGCCGGAGCCCTGCAGACGCAGCCGTCCGCCGAGCACGGGGCTTTGCGGCTCCCAACGGGCCTCGACCAGTGGGCCGATCAGCGGAAACGCGCCGCTGTTCTCGAAGGCGTTCGCCGCGTTGGTGGCGGCGTTGATGCCCACGACGCGCAGGCCCTGCACCGAAACCGCCGACACCGAGAACCACGACCGTTGCGCCTGACGCGTCGCATAGAGCTGCGAGACCAGGCGGTGATCGTCGCTCGTGAACAGGCCGCGCTGTTGGTAGACGTCGTTGACCTTGTACTTGTCGAAGAGCAGGGCGTCCGACACGCGCTCGGCCGAGAAGCCCCACTTCCAGTGCTGGTCGATGTCGAACTTGCCGTTCGCCAGAATATAGCTGCGGAAGGTCTCCTCGCCGAAGCGATCGCCCTTGATGTCGAATTCCTTGTCGTAGGTGAAGCCACCGCGCGCCTCGAGCATCCCCGAGTAAAAGCGCTTGCGATAGTTCACGTTCAGGAACGGATTGACCCGGCTATTGATCTGCGGAGCCACGATCACGTCCGACGAGGGCGAGATCACATGGTAGTAGGGCTGGTTGTAAGAAACACCACGGCCCTTGGAGAAGTCGAGCTTGGGGGCCAGGAAGCCTGAGCTCCGCTTGGCCTGCGGGTCCGGGTGCCAGAACAGCGGCAGGTAGAGCACCGGCGCGCCCCACATGCGGATGACCGCGTTCTTGTAGTAGATGAGCTGCTTGGGCTTATCCTGAACGATCTTGTCGGCGGCGACCGACCACGTCGGCGTGGGGTTCTCGGCGCAGACCTCGCAGGGCGTATAGATCGCCTTGTTCAGTTCCTGGATGTTCTCGTTGCGGCGAACGGCGCTGGCGGCCGCGACCTTCATGTTCTGCTCGAGGCGGGCCGCGAAATTACGCGCGAAGCCGGCCTTCATGTCCCGATCGAGCTCCAGATGGTCGGCGAACTCGGCCGTGCCGTCGGGATTGATCAGCTGGACATTGCCGTCCGCCGTGATCGCGCCGGTCTTGCTGTCGTAGACCACCTTATCCGCACGAACGGTGCGGCCCTGATAGCGGGCTTCGACCGATCCCTCGGCGGTGATGATCTGGTTCTTTTCGTCTCGGATCAGAAGGTCCGATTCCAGATAGTAGCCGTCGTCGCCCAGCCCGTCGGAGGGCGCGGCTTTGACAACGGGCGTCGCGGGGATGGTCGCGAGGCTCTGCTGGGCGTGGGCCGCGCCGGCGCAGGCCAGCGCCAGCCAACCCGCACCGCTCATCAGCAGCAGGCGGCAGGCGGACGGGACGCTGGCGCGCGTTTCAGTCATGGACGACCCTGGAAACAATGACTCACCCATCTTCCGTATAGCAAAGCAAAGTGAAGCCCACCAAAAGCGCGATGGCCGGCGGGGTCCAGGCAGCGATGAACGGGGCCAGAACGTCGGCCTTACCCAATGTGCTGCACAGCTCGTTGAAGAAAAAGAATCCAAAGCCCAGGGCGACGCCCGACCCGGCCAGCGTGGCCAGGCCCCCCAGGCGCATCAGGCGCAACGAAAAGGCCGCCGCCAGTACCGACATGGCCGCAAAGAGCAGCGGCGTCGCCAGATCCTGCTGAAGGCGCAGCTTGAAGGGCGCTGCAGAGAAGCCGGCGTCCTCGGTGCGCTGGATCGTGGCGGGCAGGCGCCACAACGCCACCGCTTGCGGGGTGTTAAAGCGCTCCGACGCGGTGCGGTCGTCGAGGTTGGACGGAATGGACAGGCTGTCGGAGCGAATGGCGCCGGCGCCGGGCGTGGCTTCGCGAACGCCGCTCAGCCGCCAGAATCCAGGCTCCAGGCGCGCCTCGTTGGCCTCGATCCGGCGGGTGAAGTCCATCACACCCTTGGCGTTCAGCGTGTAGACAAACAGCGACACCCCGCGCAGACGCACCGAGCCGTCCACGAGCTCCCGCGCACGGGCGCGGATTACGATCTGGGTCTTGTCGTCGCCCTGGCGCAGCCACGTCCCCTTGGGCGCGTCCTTCAGATAGCCGTTCATCGTGCGGTCGCGCTCGGTCTCGAACTTGGCCGTCATCGCCGTGGTCAGCGGATTGAGCAGGGTGATCGTCAAGAGGCCGATGACGAAAGACGCGGCGGCCGCCGGCATGATGAACCGCCAGGCCGAGATCCCGGCCGCGCGCATGGCGATCAGCTCGCTGCGGCGGTTCAGCTCGACGAACGCCCACATGGTGCCGAACAGGAAGACGAAAGGCGCCAGCACCAGGATGGTCGCCGGGGCCTGCAGGACGGTCAGATACAGCAGGCGCAGGAAGCTGGCGTCGGCGCGCGTGCCCACGTTGCGCGCGATGTCCACGAACGCGATCAGCATCACCATCGCGCCCAGCACCGCCAGGGCGCCGACCAGCGCGCCCATGGTCCGCTTGAGCACGTAGCGTTCGAGCATGCCCATGGTCAGCATCACGCCGCTCCCGAAAGGGCCGGCGCGGCGGCGGCCGGCTTCGTCCCGCGTCGGGACGAGACCTTCTGGCGGAAGATCTGCGACATCGCCCAGCCCGTCGCGGCCAGCGGCACGACGTACTGCAGCATGTTGAGCCAGGGATCGTCCTCGCACGCGGCCTGCACCCCGAACCCGACGATACGCACAATGGCGGCGGCCGCGCCGACGGCGGCGATGCGCCTGCCATAGCCCATCCGGCTGAACGAGCCGCCCAGCACGGCCGCCAGGGCCATGCTCATCAGCGCGATGTTGTAGAGCGGGCCCGCGAACCGCGAATGGCCCTCGGCCAGGAGCTTGTCCTTGTTTCGCTGCTCCCACTCCTGGGTCAGGTCCGGAAAAAACAGCTCGTGCGGATAACGGTCGGCGATCTTGTAGTGCAGCAGCTCGTCGCTGTGGAACAGGCTGGACAGGTCGAAGGTGTACTCGTCGAAGGACGTGTACTGGAGCACGCCATTGCGCGAGAATTGCTGGTTGCTGCCATGGCGCATGATCAGCACCGGCTCACCCTTGCGGGTGGCGATCTCGGCCTCGCGCGACGAATAGGTCGACGCCGCGCCGTTGGGCAGTTCCTGGTGGATGAACAGGTTCTGGATCTTGTTGTCGCGGTCGATCGACTGGGCGTAGACGGTCAGCCCCGGTCCTGGCTCGGTGAACTGGCCCGGCTGGACCAGAGTCGAGGCGACGTCAGTCTTGATCTGGAAGGCCGTCTCGCGGATCTGGCGCGCGCTCCAGGGCTGCAGCCACAAGCCCGAGACCAGCGAGATGATCGCCGCCAGGATCGCCAGCCGCATGGCCGGCGAAATGACTCGCCAGCGACTCATGCCGCCCGCGAAACAGACCACGATCTCCTGTTCGGTGTGCAGTCGGTTCAGCGCCACCAGGGCGGCGACGAACAGGGCCAGCGGCATCATGATGCCTAGCAGCTGGGGCAGGGCCAGAAGGATGATCTTCAGGAAGACCATCGCGCTCTGGCGCTGCTCCACCAGCACGTCGAACTCCGACAGGCTGCGGGCCAGCAAGGCGAGCGCCACCAGAGCCGCAGTCGCCAGAAGCGTCGGGCCTAGCAACTGCCGGAAGAGATAGCGTTCAATGAGGCGCATGAAGTCGGGGGATCGGGGCTTATGGATTCGTGGGACGAACCCCGAAGATGCGCCGTTCTACACGGGGGCTTAACGCCAGCACAACCGGGGACCTGACTTGGCTGTCTCGAGTGGAGCCGAACGGAGCCTTTTCTAAGGCGCGGCATTGGACTATGCCGCCTTGATGAGAAGAGGCGGCGCGCGGTCCGATGCGCCGCTCACGGTCGCCCATTTTGCAGGAGCGCGGCATGCGTATCGAGTTCGTTCCCGTCGACACCCAGGCCGGCGCCACCGCCGCCCTCGCGGTCCTGGCTCACGAAGGCGCGGCCCTGTCGCCGGAAGCCCGTGCGGCCAACGAGGCGACGGGCGGCGCCCTGGCGCGCGCGATCGCCGGCGGTCGCTTCACCGGCGCCAAGGGGCAGACCCTCGACCTCGTCGCGCCGAACGGTCTTGAAGCCGCGCGTGTCGTTCTGATCGGCGTCGATGGTTCGGGCGCGGTCGAGCCTGAGGCGATCGAGCTGGCCGCCGCGTCGGCATTCCAGGCCGTGAAGACCTCCGGCGTCGTCGAGCTGGTGCTTAAGCTCGGCGCCGACGCCGAGACCGCCGCCCGCGCGGCCTTCGGCGCGCGCCTGGCCGCCTACCGCTTCGACAAGTATCGCACCACCGAGAAGGCCGAGAAGAAGCCCTCGGTGCAGGTGGTCAAGATCGCCGCCGCCGATCCGGTCAAGGCCCAGAAGGCCTACGAGCCGCTGGCGGCCCTGGCCGATGCGATCGTGTTCAGCCGCGACCTCGTTTCCGAGCCCGCCAATATCCTGCACCCCGAAGAGTTCGCCGCCCGCGCCAAGGGCCTGGAGAGTCTGGGCCTGGAGGTCGAGATCCTGGGCGAGGCCGAGATGGCCAAGCTGGGCATGGGCAGCCTGCTGGGCGTGGGGCAGGGCAGTCGCCGCGAGAGCCAGCTTGTCATCATGAAGTGGATGGGCGCCGCCGATAAGTCGGCCCAGCCGATCGCCTTCGTCGGCAAGGGCGTCACCTTTGACACCGGCGGCATCTCGATCAAGCCGGCCGACGGCATGGAAGACATGAAGTGGGACATGGGCGGCGCGGCCGCCGTGGCCGGCGTCATGCACGCCCTGGCCGGCCGCAAGGCCAAGGTCAACGCCATCGGCGTGCTGGGCCTCGTCGAGAACATGCCCGACGGCAACGCCCAGCGTCCGGGCGATGTGGTCACCTCGATGTCGGGCCAGACCATCGAGGTGATCAATACCGACGCCGAGGGCCGCCTCGTGCTGGCCGACGCGCTTTGGTACACGCAGGAGCGCTTCAAGCCCCAGTTCATGATCGACCTGGCCACCCTGACCGGCGCGATCATCATTTCTCTCGGCCATGACTACGCCGGTTTGTTCAGCAATAACGACGGCTTGTCAGAGAAACTTCTCAGCGCCGGCAAGGCCGAACGCGAGACGCTGTGGCGCCTCCCGCTGCCGGCCGCCTATGAGAAGCAGATCGAAAGCCCGATCGCCGACATGAAGAACATCGGCGGGCGTCCGGCCGGTTCGATCACGGCCGGGCTGTTCCTGCAGCGCTTCGTCAACGGCGTGCCGTGGGCCCACCTCGACATCGCGTCGGTGGCCTGGAAGAAGCCGTCGGCCGACCCGACCGTGCCGGACGGTGCGGTGGGCTTCGGCGTGCGTCTGCTGAACCGCTTGGTCGCCGACGCCTACGAAGGCTGATCCGAAAGGGCTGTCATCCCGGCCCAGCGCAAGGCGTGCCGAGCCGGGACCGCCCCAAGCGCCGCGTTTGTCGCGGTCCCGGGTCTTCGCTACGCTCGCCCGGGATGACAGGGAATTTCGATGACGGCTAACCCCTGCGAGGTCTGGTTCTATCACCTCGAGCGCTCGCCGCTCGAGGCGGTGCTGCCCGAGCTTCTGGAGAAGACGCTGGGGCGCGGCTGGAAGGCGTTGGTGCGCGGCGGCGATCCGCGCCGGATCGAGGCGCTGGATCAACATCTCTGGACCTGGCGCGAAGACAGCTTTCTACCGCACGGCCTGGCCAGCGAGCCGATGGCCGAGCGCCAGCCGGTGCTGCTGACCGCCGACGAGGGGAACCTCAACGGCGGCGACGCGCTGTTTCTCATCGACGGGGCCGAACCTGGAGATCTTTCAGGCGTTTCGCGCTGCATCCTGTTGTTCGACGGCCGCGACGAGCAGGCCTTGGCGCAGGCGCGGGGTCGGTGGTCTATGTTCAAGAAGGCCGGGCATCCGGTGTCCTACTGGCGCCAGGGCGCCGAGCGTGGTTGGGAGAAGCAGGCATGAGGCGAGCAGCTTCGGTGTTGATCTCGGCGATGGTTCTGGTCGGGTGCTCCAGCGCGCCCGAACCCGCACCGCCGCCGCCGCCCTCCACGCCGACCGCGCCGCCCGCCATCGCCCTTCCGGCTGCGCCGCCGCAGAGCGAGCCCAAGGACGAGTGCGGCCTGAAGGACGCCCAAGCCTATATCGGCCAGCCTCGCACCAGCCTGCCGGCTCCGGTCGATCCGTCCCGCTGGCGGGTCGCCTGCACGACCTGCCCGGTGACCATGGACTACCGCCCCGACCGCTTGAACATCCTGTTCAACGCCGACACCGGTCTTGTCCAACAAGTAAAGTGCGGCTGACGACGGGCGCGTCCCAAGCTTCGGTGGCGTGTCGCGACGCCGCATGAAATAACGGAATCAGCCCGATCAAAGGCCGGTTCAAAGCATGGTCGACAAGCCGACTTTCGAAACAGGTTCGCGCGGTGATCTGGGCCGGGCGGTCTTGGCCGCCCTGATCGCCGCCTTCGGTTTCGCGATTCTGGCCTATCTCTGTGTCGAGCCGCCGCGCGCCTATGGCTATGTGACGCCGATCTGGCTTTCCAACGGCTTCTTGGCCGCCTTCCTGCTGTCATCCCCCTCAAGACGGTGGCCGGCGATCATCCTCGGCGGTCTGATCGGCGGTCTGGCCGCCGGCGCGCACGCGGGCGACAGCCCGCTGGTCAACCTGACGCTGGTGCCCATGAACGTGTCGCAGGCCACGCTCGCGGCCTTCCTGGTGCGCAGGGCGGTCGGCGAGGTGATCGATCTGGGACGACCGCGCGACATGCTGGCCTTCGTCCTGTTGGCCGGAGGTCTGGCGCCTCTGGTGATCGGATCGCTCGCGGCAACTTTCCACACCGCCCTGCGCGGCGGCGACCTCGTGCACAACATCGTCACCTGGTCGCTGAACGACATCCTCGGCATGTTGTGCATCGGACCAGCGCTCCTGGTGCTCTCGAGGGCCAAACACTACCTCCGCGAACGCCCGTTGACGCGCGACGGCGTTCTATCGATCGCGGCCTGCTGCGCGATGGCGCTGATCGTGTTCGGCCAGACCCGATATCCGCTTTTGTTCCTGCTGCCGCCGATGATGCTGATCGCCGCCTGGCGTCAGGAGGTGTTCGGCGCGGCGCTGTGTTCGGCGCTTGTGGCCACGATCGCCCTGGTGCTGACGCTCGCGGGACGCGGACCGATCAACCTCATCCAAGGCGGAGCTTACGACCAATCTCTGGTCCTGCAACTGTTCCTGGCGGCCTCGACCTTCATCAGCCTGCCGGCCGCGGCCCTTCAGCGACAGCGGCGCGAAATCGTGGCCAACCTCGTGAAGGCGCGCGCCGAGGCCGAGCTGAGCGAAGCCCGCTATCGGCTGCTGGCCGAGAATGCGCTGGACGTGATCGCCCATAGCGATCTCGACGGCCGAATGACCTACATGTCGCCGGCCACGCACGCGATCCTCGGCTACGCCCCGGAAGAACTGCTGGGCTGGGCCTATATGAAGGTCCTCCATCCGGAAGACACCTTGCGCATCGCTGATCTGGTCCGCGCCCAACGGGAGGCCAGCGCGCGGGGCGAGGTGATGGCCATCACCGTCGAGTACCGCGCGTTCCACAAGGACGGCGCGATGATCTGGCTGGAGTCGCGGCCGATGCTCGCCTGCAGTCCGGAAACGGGTCAGCCCGTGGCCGTCACCGACATCATCCGCGACATCACCGCGCGTAAGACGCTGGAGATGGCGCTGCGCGCCGCTCGCGCCGAAGCCGAGACCGCCGCCGCCGTGAAGGGCGAGTTCCTGGCCAATATGAGCCATGAACTGCGCACGCCGCTGACGGCGGTGATCGGCTTCGCCAATCTGCTGGCCGAGGAGCCCGATCTGGGCGCGCGATCGCGGCGTTATGTCGACCGTATCGCCACGGGCGGTCAGACCCTGCTGACGACCATCAACGACATCCTGGACTTTTCCCGCCTCGAACAGGGGCGCATCGCCCTTCAACCGCGCCCGGTCGCGATCGGCGATCTGGTCGCCGACGTTCTTGAGATTCTGGCGCCGGCCGCGAAGGAAAAGCAGCTGACGCTGCGGTCCGTGGGCGGCGACGCCATGCCCGGGCGCGTGATCCTGGATCCCGAGCGGGTCCGCCAGGTGTTGCTGAATCTCGTCGGCAATGCGGTGAAGTTCACCGAAGTGGGCGAGGTGGCGCTGGAGACCGCTTACGACGTCCAGACGGGGCGCCTGCGGATCAGCGTGATCGATACGGGGCCGGGCGTCGGCGAGGCCGATCAGGCGCTGATCTTCACGCGGTTCGCGCAGATCGACGCCGCCTTGAACCGCAAGCATGGCGGCGCCGGTCTTGGCCTGGCGATTTCGCGCGGGCTGGTGGAGTTGATGGGCGGCGAGATCGGTGTCGCCAGCAATGAGGAGCAGGGCGCGCGCTTCTGGTTCGAGATTCCGGCGCCGTTGGCGTCGACGCTAGCCGCGCAAGACGATGAAGGCGTAGCCGACTTTCCCATGCCGCCGCCCGGGCGTCGCGTGCTGGTCGTTGATGACAACGCCGGCAACCGCGAACTGGTCCGTTCCGTGCTGGAGGCCGTCGGCGTCGAGGTCGTTGAGGCCGTTGACGGCGAGGAGGGCGTGACCGCCGCCGCCGCCGAGCCCTACGACGCCATCCTGATGGACCTGCGCATGCCGCGCCTGGACGGGCGCTCGGCGGCGTTGCGGATTCGGGCCGAGCGCGGGCCCAGCGCTCAGGCGCCGATCATCGCGTTCTCGGCCGACGTGCGCTCCGGCCCGCTGGACCCCGTTTTCGACGGCGCGACGCCCAAGCCGCTGACGGTCATGTCCCTGTTGTCGACCCTGGTCGAGGCCTTGGAAACGCGCGGGTCCGCGACGGTCTGAACCGCCCAACGGGCGCCGCGGGCGGCCGCAACCTTACGCGGTCGCCCGCACTTGGCTGCGCCTCGTGCTGCGCGCATCTTCAGGGTGACGGGAGTGACCGACATGCGAAGGCTTTTGACGACCGCGCTGGCGATGATGGTCTTGATGGCGCCGGCCATGACGGCGGCGCAGGCGTCGCGATCAGGAGCGACGGCCGACGACGCGCTTCCCGGCTCGCCGGCTCGAGGCGCGGCGTTTGCGGCCAAGCAATGCGCCAGTTGTCACGCGATCAGCGCCGATGGCGTCAGTCCGCGCCAGGACGCTCCCCCCTTCGGAGAGGTCGCCAAGAAGTACGCGGACTACCGATTGGACTGGGAACTGGAGGCGATCGCCTCGGTCGGCCATTACGCCATGCCGGCCAAGGCGATGACGGCGATCCAGATCGCGGATGTCACCGCCTATCTGCGCACGCTGTATGACAAGCCGCGCGACGAGCACCATCGCCGCTGAGGCGGCAGGCGGTCAGCGCTTACCCACGCCTGGAAACTGCGCCACGCCGTCTTCGAAGACGCCCAGATAGCCAAGCTCGCCGAGCAGCGGCGTCAGGTCCTCGACCAGATCGCCGGACTGCGGCAGGTGAACCGGACGGTCGTTCTGGTCATGCAGGCGGTAGACCGTCCACATCTTGCCGCGCGGCGCAGGCGCGCCGGGCTGGATGAACTTGTGCTCCCAGCCGACCAGGGCCGGGGAACGCCCCACCTCGATGTCGAAGGGGCGGTCACGGAAGGCCAGATCCATCTCGATCCGCAGGGCCTCGCCGATGCGGGTGTTCACCCATTCGGCGAACGCCTCCAGCACGACGTGCGACGACAATCCTTCCGGATTGGCTACGACATGGTTGCGGGGGTGACCTGTGCTCATGGGTCGCACCATGCGGCGACACACGTTCGGGAAGCGCTAAACGACATGGTTTAGCGGCCGTTCACCCTGAGGTGGCTCAGCCTTCGGCCTCGGCCAGCTCCTCGGCCAGGCTCATCCAGGCCTCCTCGGCCTCGTTCAGCTTGGCCTGGGCGTTGTCGCGGCGCTTGGTCAGTTCGGCGACCTTGCCCGGGTTCTTGACGTAGAGATCCGGGTCGCCGAGCTGGGCTTCCAGTTCGGCCAGGTCCCGGGTGCGCCGCGTCATCACCTGCTCGGCGGCCTCGACCTTGCGGCGAAGCGGCTCGACGGCGGCCTTCTTCGTGAGCGGCGCGACGGGCTTTTCAGGCTCGCGGCTGACCTGGGTCGGCTTCACCGCCTGCTTGGCGCGCTCCAACACGAACTTGGCGTAGTCGTCCATGTCGCCGTCGAACGCCTTGACCGTGCCGTCGGCCGCCAGCCACAGGCGGTCGGCGACCAGCTCCATCAGCGAGCGGTCGTGGGTGATCAGGATCACCGCGCCCATGTAGTCGTTCAGGGCGTCCAGCAGAGCCCGGCGGCTGTCGATGTCCAGGTGGTTGGTCGGCTCGTCCAGGATCAGCATGTGTGGCGCGTCCATCGCCACCAGGTTCAGCAGCAGGCGCGCGCGCTCGCCGCCCGACAGGCTCTCGACCTTGGTCTCCTGCTTCTCGAAGCCCAGGCCGAACTGGGCCAGTTTCGAGCGGCGCGAGCTTTCCGAGGCCTCAGGCATGGCGCGGCGGATGATCTCCAGCGGCGTGTCGTTGGGATCCATCGCCTCGATCTGGTGCTGGTGGAACCAGCCGACCTTCATCTTCTTGTCGCGGTGGAACTCGCCGGCCTGTACGCCCAGCGCGCCGGCGATCATCTTGGCGAAGGTCGACTTGCCCGCGCCGTTGACGCCCAGAAGACCGATGCGGTCGTCCAGGTCCATGCGCAGGTTCAGGTTCTTCAGGATCGCGCGACCCGACTCATAGCCGACGCTGGCCTTCTCCAGCCGGATCAGCGGCGGGGGCAGGGGCTTGGGCGGCGAGGGCAGGGTGAAGGGCGCGACGCGCTCCTCGATCGTGGTGGCCACCGGCTCCATCTTGGCCAGGCGCTTCATCCGCGACTGGGCCTGGGCGGCCTTGGAGGCCTTGGCCTTGAAGCGGTCGACGAAGGCCTGCAGGTGGGCGCGCTCGGCGTCCTGCTTGGCTTTGGCCGACAGTTGCAGGCGCGCCTTCTCGGCCCGGCGCTTTTCGAAATCGTCGTAGCCGCCGGTGTAGAGCTCCAGCTTGCCGCCGGCCAGGTGCAGCATGTGGGTGCAGCTGTTGTTCAAGAGCTCGCGGTCGTGGCTGACGATCAGCGCCGTGTGCGGATACTTCTGAAGCCGCGCCTCCAGCCAGAGCGCGCCTTCCAGGTCCAGATAGTTGGTCGGTTCGTCCAGCAGCAGCATGTCCGGCTCGGCGAACAAGGCCGCGGCCAGGGCGACGCGCATGCGCCAGCCGCCCGAGAACTCGCTCATCGGTCGGTGCAGGTCCTCCTGGGTGAAGCCCAGACCCACCAGGATTTCCGAGGCGCGGGCCGGGGCCGAGTCGGAGTCGATCTCGATCAGGCGGGCCCAGATCTCGCCCATCTCCTCGGGATCGGCGGTCTCCAGGCGCGTCATCAGCGTGTGGCGCTCGATATCGGCTTCCAGCACAGTCTCCAGCAGGCTCACCGGCGTGGCCGGGTGTTCCTGGTCGACCGAGCCGATGCGGGCGCTCTTGGGCAGGCTGATTTCGTCATCGCCCGCGTGCAATTGGCCCAGGATCAGCTTGAACAGCGTCGACTTGCCAACGCCATTTCGTCCGATCAGGCCGACCTTGGCCCCCGGCGGCAGGCTGACGGTCGCCTTGTCGAAAAAGCGCCGGCCCCACGCATTGAAGGTCAGGTCGTTGATCTGCAGCATTTTTGTGAAGCTTACGCGGTGGGGTTGGCGAGGGCGGGGCGCACGGCTATAAGCCCGCAACCTCCCAATTCACAACTTTTCTGTGAGATCACTGTCGTGACCGAACGCACCTTCTCGATCATCAAGCCGGACGCCACGCGTCGTAACCTGACCGGCGCCATCAACGCTGTGATCGAGGCCGCCGGCCTGCGCATCGTCGCTCAGCGCCGCGTGAAGCTGACCGAAGCCCAAGCCAAGAAGTTCTACGAAGTCCACGCCGAGCGTCCGTTCTACGGCGAACTCGTGGGCCAGATGACCGCCGAGCCGGTCGTCGTCCAAGTGCTGCAGGGCGACAACGCCGTCCTGAAGTACCGTGAAGTCATGGGCGCCACGAACCCGGAAAACGCCGACGAAGGCACCATCCGCAAGCTGTTCGCCCTGTCGATCGGTGAAAACTCGGTCCACGGCTCGGACAGCCTGGAGAACGCCGGCATCGAAATCGCCCAGTTCTTCACGGAAGAAGAAATCGTCGGCTAATCGCCGTCGACATTTCTGATGACGCAGAGCGGCCGGATCGGTGACGATCCGGCCGTTTTCTTTTGTGCGGAGGCCGGGACGTGCAGCACTACGGACGCGGCGAGGTGGCGCTGGCGGTCACGCTGTCGGGCGTGGCGGGCTATGTCGACGCGATCGGCTTTCTGAAGCTGGGCGGCTTCTTCGTCTCGTTCATGAGCGGCAACTCGACGCGCCTGGGCGTGGCCCTGGCGACCAGCCACTGGGCGGCGGCGCTGACGGTCATCGGCCTGGTCGCTGCGTTCGTGGCGGGCGTGGTGCTGGGCGCGCTGACGGCCCGGGCGCTGGGCGAGACGCGGCGCTCGCCCGTGCTGGTTCTTGAGGCGGTGCTGCTGGCGGCCGGGGCGATCCTGCTGGCGCTCGGTCATGACCGAGCAGGGGTCACGGCGGTGGCGATGGCCATGGGGGCGGAGAACGCGGTCTTTCAGCGGAACGGCGACGTGGCCGTGGGCCTGACCTACATGACCGGCGCCCTGGTCAAGGCGGGCCAACGTATCGCGGGCGCTATTGTCGGCCGAGAGCCGAACGACTGGTGGCGTTATGCACTGCTGTGGACCGGCCTGGCGGCGGGCGGGGCGCTGGGGGCGCTGAGCTATCTGACGATCGGGGCTGCGGCCTTGTGGTTCGCGGTCGCGATCGTGCTGGGCGGCGCGCTCTGGGCCGAGCGTCGCTACAGGGCTGTTTAGGCCAGGACCGTGCGAGGACGGCGCAGGGCCATCCAGGCCGTGGCGACCACGATCAGCGCCGCGACGGCCAGCGGACCGGCCACGCCGGGATCAAGATCCAGGCGCTGCAGATTGACGACGGCCAAGTAGCCGGGGGCCATCAGCGACACGACCCAGATCGGCGCGGTCAGCGCGCTGGCGATATGGAACCGCCAGGGGCGGGCGCGGCTCATGCCGGCCAGGATCGGGATCATCGGGCGGACGGGGCCGAGATAGCGGGCGGCGATGATCGCCACCGTGCCGTAGCGACGCGCCAGGAGCTTGGCGCGGGCGAACAGGCGCCGACGGCCCGAGAACAGCATCCGAGCGCCGTGGCGGCCGCCCAGACGGTGGCCGAGCAGGTAGGACAGGGCGTCACCGACCGCCGCGCCGGCGCTGCACCACAGCACCGCCTCGACTGGATGCATGACGCCTTGGGCCACAAGGGCGCCGGCGGCCAGCATCACGCCGACGATGGGGATCAGAACGCCCACCACCAGCAGCGCTTCCAGCAGGGTCAGCACAAACAGCACCAGACCCGCCAACACGCTGTTGTCGGCCGCAAGGGCGAAGGTCTGAGTCAGGAAAGCGTCCATGGCTCCAGTATCGTTACCGACTGTGACGAATCTCTGACCCAGCGTTGTAAACGTGCGTGAACCCTAGTTTTGTGCTGCGGAAAGGCCGCGACAGAAGGTCGCCAGGGTGTCGGCGTAGAGCCTGTGTTCCTGCTCCAGCACCCGGGCGGCCAGGGCGGGCTCGTCGTCGCCGGGCAGGATGGGCACGCGGGCCTGGCCCAGGATCGGGCCCTCGTCGACACCGGCCGTGACCAGATGGACCGTGCAGCCGGCCTCGACCTCGCCGGCGGCGATGGCCCGAGCGTGGGTGTCCAGACCCGGATAGGCGGGCAGCAGGGACGGGTGGATGTTGAGCATCCGGCCCTCCCAGGCGTCGACCAGGAAGGGGGTGAGGATCCGCATGTAGCCGGCCAGGGCGATCACCTCGATCGCCCGCGCGCGCAGGGCCGCGTCGATGGCGCGTTCATGGGCCTCGCGGTCCTTGCTGAACGGCTTCTGATCGACGCACAGCGCCTCGACGCCGGCCGCGGCGGCGATCTCCAGGCCCTTGGCGTCGGGCTTGTTGGCCATCACGAGAGCGATCTCGAACGGACAGCCGGCATCGCGCGACGCGGCCACAAGCGCTTCCATGTTCGAGCCCCGGCCCGAGATCAGCACGGCGACTTTGGTGCGTTGGGTCATGAGCGGCTCCCGCCCTGCGTCCTTCGAGGCCCGCTGTGCGGGCGCCTCAGGATGAGGGGTTCAGTGCAAAAACGTCCTCATCCTGAGGTGCGCGCTCCTGAGCGCGCCTCGAAGGACGCAGTGACTAAGCCTTGACCAGCTGGCCGCAGATGAAGGCGTCCTCGCCGGCGTTGAGCAGGGCCGCCAGCACCGGCTCGGCGTCGGCTTGGGCCACGATGAGAATAAAGCCCACGCCGCAGTTGAAGGTGCGGCGCATCTCGTGCTCGGTGATCCCGCCGGTCTTGGCCAGCCAGTCGAACACGGGCGGCATGGCCCAGCTGTTCCAGTCGAACTCGGCGGCCAGGCCCTCGGCGATGGCGCGGGGCGGGTTCTCGATGAGGCCGCCGCCGGTGATGTGGGCGCCGCCCTTGACGCGGCCCGACTTCAGCAGCGGCAACAGCGACTTCACATAGATGCGGGTCGGGGCCATCAGGGCCTCGGCCAGGGTCTTGCCGGCTTCGAAGGGGCAGGGGGCGTCCCAGGCCAGGCCCGAGCGCTCGACCACGCGGCGCACCAGCGAATAGCCGTTCGAGTGCGGACCCGACGAGCCCAGGCCGATGATGATGTCGCCGGCGCGCTGCTGGTCCAGCTTGGGCAGCACCGCGGCGCGATCGACCGCGCCGACCGAGAAGCCGGCCAGGTCGTATTCGCCGTCGGCGTACATGCCGGGCATTTCAGCGGTCTCGCCGCCGACCAGGGCCGAGCCCGAGATCTTGCAGCCCTCGGCGATGCCGGCGACGACGCTCTTGGCCGTCTCGACGTCCAGCTTGCCGGTCGCGAAATAGTCCAGGAACATCAGCGGCTCGGCGCCCTGGGCCAAGAGGTCGTTGACGCACATGGCCACCAGGTCGATGCCGACCGTGGCGTGCATGCCCGTGTCGATGGCGATGCGCAGCTTGGTGCCGACGCCGTCCGTGGTGGTGACCAGCAGAGGGTCGTCGTAACCAGCGGCCTTCAGATCGAAGAGGGCGCCGAAACCGCCCAGGCTGGCTTCCGCGCCGGGGCGGCGCGTGGCCTTGGCCAGCGGCTTGATGGCGTCCACCAGGGCGGCGCCCGCATCGATATCGACACCCGCCTGGGCGTAGGTCAGGCCGTTCGGCAGATCGCTCATTCGCTCGCTCTGGTCTGTCGGAAGGCCATGACGCCGTCCGATCTCGCGGAAAATTTGCTTCCCGGCCACGCTTGGCGCGTCTTGACGCTTGCAGACTCGGGGGTGCGCGAGGCTATTAGCAGCGGATGAAGCTGATCACCACCACCGCCGAGTTGGCGGCGTTCTGTAATGGCCTTGCGGGCGAGCCTTTCGTCGCCGTGGACACCGAGTTCATGCGCGAGACGACCTATTGGCCCAAGCTGTGCCTGATCCAGGTCGCGTCCCCCACCCAGGAAGCCGTCATCGACCCGCTGGCCGATGGGATCGATCTGGAGCCGTTGCTGGCCGTGATGCGTGACGAACGCATCCTCAAGGTGTTCCACGCCGCCCGCCAGGACGTCGAGATCTTCAACAATCTGAAGGCGATGCCCAAGCCGCTGTTCGACACCCAGGTGGCGGGCATGGCGGCGGGCTTCGGCGAGCAGATCGCCTATGACGCCCTGGTGCGTCAGATGCTGCGGATTGAGATCGACAAGTCCAGCCGCTTCACCGACTGGGCGCGCCGTCCGCTGACCGAGGCTCAAACCAGCTACGCGCTGGCCGACGTCACGCACCTGGCCAAGCTGTTCCCCATTCTGCGCGAGCGCCTGGAGACATCGGGCCGCCTGGCGTGGGTGGAGGAGGAGATGACCGCCATCTCCGACCCGGCCGCCTATGACGTCGATCCGGAAAAGGCCTGGCGTCGCCTGCGTCCGCGCAAGACCGCGCCGAAGTATCTGGCGGTGTTCAAGGCCGTCGCCGCGTGGCGCGAGCGCACCGCCCAGAACCGCGATCAGCCGCGCGGCCGGATCCTGAAGGACGAGGCGATCGACGAACTGGCCACCCAGGCGCCGGGGAGCCTGGAGGCGCTGAACAACCTTCGCGGCGTGCCCAAGGGGTTCGGTGGCAGCAAGTTTGGTCCGGACCTTCTGGCCGCCATCAAGGACGCTCTGGCCGATCCCGAGGGTTACGCCCCCGTCGTCGACAAGCCCGGCCCGCCGCCGCCCCAGAACGCGGGCGCCGTGGTCGAGCTTCTCAAGGTTCTGCTCAAGGCGCGCGCGGAGGAAGCCGGCGTGGCGTCCAAGCTGATCGCCACGGTCTCGGACCTGGAGAAGATCGCCGCCGACGACAACGCCGCGACGCCGGCCCTGGTGGGTTGGCGACGCGAGGCGTTCGGCTCCGACGCCTTGAAGATCAAGCGGGGCGAGCTGGCGCTGGTGCTGGACGGCGCCCGCGTGCGGGTGGTCGAGGTGCGACGCGCCCCGAAGCCCGATTGATCGTCCTTGGTTGAGCCTCAAATTCGCGGTCTAGGCGTCCCGCTGGCGCCTCGATCGCGCGTTTTCAGCACCTGAACACGCCTTGCGCGCCGTGCGCAGGGCTCTCAAGCCTGTCTGGCTTGGACGGACTGATCTAAAGTCGATATGCAGCCACGCGGGGGCGCTGAGTTAGAGCGCGTTCGGGCGGTTTGATCGCTCACGCTTGAACATAACGCGGTCTAGGGTCGGTCAGACTGGGTGGCGCGTCCGGATGGGAACGGTGTTGCGGACATTCTGGACAAACCTGGCGGAGGAGTATCGCCCGGCGGCGTTGTCGCGCCGCAAGCAGGTTCCGCTGCGTCTGTTCGTGATCGTCACCCTGTGCGTGACGGCCCTGATCTTCAAGAGCATGCCGTTCCTGTTTGTCTGGTCGGTCGCCTATCTCGGCGTCCAGATCTGCGAGCTCTATGCGCTGAAGCGGTTCATCAACGCCGCTGACCCGACCGACCGGGTCTGGATCAACCTCGTTTCCGATGTCGCCCTGGCCACGGTGTTCGGCTGGCTGGCCCTGCCGTTGTGGGAGATGGGCACGCCCGCCGGGGCCGCCGGGGCGATCCTGCTCTTGTCGGCCTCGATCTTCACCGCCCTGATGGGCGCCGAGGGCTGCATGGTCGCGTTCATCAGCGGCGCGGGGCCGCATGTGGCCTATCTCTTCATCACGCCTCTGCTTGCGGGCGGCCGCAATGACCCGGTCCTGCCGTACTTCCTGATCGGCGGCGGGCTGTTCAGCCTGACCATAGCCATGACCTTCCTGTGGTCGCACCGGACGATGAAGGCCGAGCGGGAAGCCCGACTCGCCGCCGAGGCCCAGGTGGCCGCACGTTCGGCCCTGATCGCCATGGTCAGCCACGAACTGCGAACCCCGATCAATGCCATCGTCAATGGCGCGGGACAGTTGGACGCGGGCGGCGCTGGTCTGATTGCCGATGCGGGGCGGATGATGCGCACCCTGCTCAACGACCTGCTGGATCTGTCGAAGATCGAGGCCGGCCGCATGGGTGTGGAGATGGTGGACCACGACCTGCGGGCTCAGGTCTCCGACACCGTCGATTTCTGGCGCGGGGCGGCTGAAGCCAAGGGGCTGACCCTGACCTTGACCGACGCCGAGCGGCTGCCGCGCTGGGTGCGGGGCGATCCGATGCGTCTGCGGCAGGTGCTGAACAACCTGATCAGCAACGCCGTGAAGTTCACAACGGAAGGCGGCGTCACCGTCGACGTCCGAGCGGTCGCCGGTGCGGCGTCGGCTGTTGAGATCGAGGTTCGTGATACCGGACCAGGGCTCACCGAGGCGCAGATCACCCGGCTGTTCGATCCCTATGAGCAGCTTGGAGGCGAGACCGCGCGGAACTTCGGCGGCACCGGTCTTGGCCTGGCGATCAGTCGTGACCTTGCGCGTCTTATGGGCGGTGAGCTCGCCGCCAGCCCGGCGCCCGAGGGCGGCGCGCGGTTCGTCCTGCGCCTGCCGACCCCGGCGGGCGCCGAGCCGACGACCCTTGAGTCCGCAGCGGATGAGAGCATTGGCCTTGTCGCGCGTGTGGATGCGCCGCGGATCCTGGTGGTCGACGACCACGACATCAACCGGCGCACCTTGCGGGGGATTCTCGAGGCGTTCGGGGCCGTCGTCGATGTCGCCGAGGATGCGCTGAGCGCTCTGGCGGTGTGCGAGACCCAGCGGTTCGACGCGATTGTGATGGATGTGCGCATGCCGGGCATGGACGGTCTGGAGGCGACGCGCCGGCTACGCGCGGCGGGCCTCAATCGCCAGACGCCCGTGGTTGCGGTGACCGGCGCGGTCTCGGCCGAGGAGATCGCAGCCTGCAACGAGGCGGGTATGACGGCCTGTGTCGCCAAACCCGTGAGCGCCCGCGAACTTTACGCCGCCTTGTTCGGGTGAGGACGGCGTTATCGCCTGACGGTCGGCGGCTTCTTCACTAGAACCGAACATGGCGCGGCGAGTCGGCGCGCCGCTGATTTGCCCCCGAACCGCCGCAGGATCCCGTGCTGAAGATCGACCCCGAGCGCGTCGTGGTCAGGAACGCCCATCGCCTATGGTTGGCCATCGGCGCGGCGGCGCTGATGCTCCTCTTTCTCGGCGCAATGCTCCTGCCACGCACGGCCGGTCGGCTGACTAGCGCGAGGCAAGACATGGCCGCCGCGGCTGCGCCGCCCGAACGGCCGCAGGACTGGCGGGGCGACATCGACTACCAGGCGGTCGACCGCCGCCTGCGGGCGATGATGACCGACCGGTCGATGCAGGGATTGGCGGTCGCGGTCGTCGAGAAGGGGCGGCTTTCCTTCGTTCAGGGCTATGGCGTCACAGCTGAGGGCGGGACGCCGGTGGACGCGCGGACCGTGTTCCGCTGGGCCTCGCTGTCGAAAACGGTCGCGGGAACCTTGACCGCCCGATTGGCGGCTGACGGCGCGCTGTCGCTGCAGGATCCCCTTTCGGCCTTCGACACCAGCCTGAGGCTGCCTGGCGATGCTCAGGTCGGTCTGACGCTGGAGCAGCTTCTTTCCCAGCGCACGGGCCTGGGCCGTAACGCCTACGATGGTCGTCTGGAGGATGGTGAGGATCCCAACGTCATTCGCGGATCTTTCGCGACCTTGAAGTCGGTGTGTCCGCCCGGGACCTGTCACACCTATCAAAACATCGCCTACGACGCGATCACCGAGGTGATCCACGCCCGCACCGGTCTGGACTATGCGGAGGCGGTCAAGCGCCGCCTGTTCGAGCCGTTGGGTATGAAGAACACAACGTTCGGGGAGGCAGGTCTGACGTCATCGGCCCATTGGGCCAGGCCCTATCGGCATGGCCGGGCCTTGCCGTTGTCCGAGGCCTATTATCGCGTGCCCGCGGCGGCCGGGGTGAATTCGACGATCGTCGACTTGGCGCTCTGGATGCAGGCGCAGATGGGGCTGCGCCCCGATGTGCTGTCGGGTGCGGTGCTGGGCGAGGTGCAGCGTTCGCGCGTCGGCACGGGGCGTCCCTATGGCCGCCTCAATATCGCCCGCGAACTGAAGGCTCCAGGCTATGGCCTGGGCATGCGCAGCTTCACCTACAGGGGGCATGACCTGGTCGGTCACAGCGGCGGCGTCGCGGGCTACCGCGCGACCATGATGTTCGAACCGGCGACGCGGACGGGGATCGTCATGCTGTGGAACAGCGACGCCAACCTGCCGTTCCGCTATCAGGCCGAGTTCTTCGACCGCGTCTACGGGCTGCCGTTCACCGATTTTCTCGAGTTGGACCGGGGCGATCCCATCACGAGCGGCTCGGAGTTGGCGGACTAGCCGGAGCAGACGCGGTCAAGAGGCCTGGGTGATCACTGGCCGAACTGAGCCAGAGCGCCGCCGGCGGCCAGACCCAAGGCGCAGAAGACGCCCAGGTGGAACACCACGCCGATGGCGACCGTGCGACGGACCGACCAGGTGCTTTCCTGGGCGAAAACGCGACCCAGTTCCGATTGCAGGGTGCGCGCGGCGCTGGTCACGGGCGCGTCATGGTCATTGGCCACGCGGAGTTCGGGGCGCTTGCGAGCGACCGGAGCCGTAGCGATAGCATCGAGATAGTCGAACTTACGCTGCAACATCACTGACCTCCACAATTGTTGTTGGAGGAAGGTTGCGCGAGGCAGGGCTAACAAACCGTGCGCATTTCACACGTTTTGGCTGCGTCAATCTGTCATTTGCCCCGTATTGGGGAAATTCAGGCTCGATTAAGCATGATAAAAGCCTGCGCTATAACTGAATTTACGCGGCGATAATCTTTGGCTTAAGTCCAAGGTGCTGGGCCGCCGTTGTCGCACGCTTATTGGTTTGTTCACCAAGAAGCAGATCCGCGAAGCCCGGCTCAGCGGCCAGAACCAGATGATGCTTGTCCAGGCCCAGGCGCGAATGGGCCAGCAGGCTGGGGCTGCGGCCCGACAGGTCGCAGGCCAGCCGGATCGTCGCGCCCAGCGCGCGCGCGCGTTTCAACTGGGCGGGGGTCAACAGGCGCTCCAGCGTGTGAAGCTCCGGCGGGTGGAAGTTGGTGGCGTGGCGCGCGTGCGCGGCGGCGGCGAGGAAGCAGCGCTCGGCGTGACCTTGGCCGGCGATCGGGGCGCGCAGCACCTGCTCGAACACCAGATCGGCCCGGTGATCGGGGTGCAGGCGCACGCCCATGTCCGCCAGGCGGCAGGCCGCCGAGATCAGCACCGCGTCGCGCTCGCCGAACAAGGCGGGCAACTGGCTGAAGGCTGGTGCGATCCAGGCGTCGAGCGCTGGGCCAAGATCGTCGGCGACGCCTTGGCGATGTCCCAACGCTCCGCAGCCTTCGATCAGTGGGTCCAGCCCCCGCACGCGCGGCGGCATGGCCTCGAACAGCAGGCCCTCGCGCACGCCGTAGGCCGAGATCTCGATCCGCTTCAGATGAAGCTGCTCGATCAGGGTCTCCAGCACGATGGCGGCGTAGGGGAGGGTTTCCGAGCGCTTCTTGCTCATGCCCTCGATCCGCTCGAGCGAGCTCTTGGACTGGTGGGCGACAAGGCGTGCGGCGTCCAGCGCTTCGCCGGCGCTGATCGTATACTGATGCACGACGTGCAGCGGATAGCCCGACAGCCGCATGTGCAGCAGGGCGAGGTTGCGCCAGGCTCCGCCGACGGCGTGGAAGGTGTCGGTGCGGAACGCGGCGGCGACCGGCGCCAGGCGCTCCTGGGCGAGGCGACGCACCCGGTCGGCCTCGAAGCCGTTGGCGGTTCCCCCAGGACCGGCCAGGCTGAAGGGGCCCAACGGCAGGGTGACGCCGCGCCCCGCGCCGGTAGCCGACAGGTGAACGAGCTCTAGGCTGGCCCCGCCAAGGTCGCCGACCACGCCCGTGGCGTCCGGCGCGCCGGCCAGCACGCCGACGGCGGCGTAGTGGGCCTCTTCCTCGCCCGAGAGGACGCGGACGTTGAAGCCGGTCTCCTCACGCACGCGGGCGATGAAGTCGGGACCGTCCTTGGCCTCGCGGGCGGCGGCGGTGGCGACCACGAAGATCTCGGCCGGGTTCACCGCCTCCAGGACGGCGCGGAAACGCTTGAGCGCCTGCAGGGTCTGGACGACGCCTTCGGGCGCCAGGCAGCCGGTCTTGGCCAGGTCACGGCCCAGGCCCGCCAGCACCTTTTCGTTGAACACGGTCCAGATGGCGCGGCCTTCCAGCCGGTACACCACCAGGCGGACCGAGTTTGAACCGATATCGATCACGGCCGCGTCGCGCGGCGCCTGGAATGGCATGGGCGTCCTTTAGCGCATTCCCGGCGCGGGGAAAGCGGGACCGACCGTCTGGCGACGATTTTCCATGGGGATGAACGCGCGAAGGCCGCCTAGCGATTGATCCGGCAGGCCACGGTGCGCCAGCCGTCGGCCTCGCGCTTGTGGTAGCAGGTGCCGAAGGCGACCTGATGGCCGTCGGCGCGCGGGCCGCCCTTGGTCAGCGCCCAGGGGGCGGGGCCCAGCAGCAGCATGTCGGTGGTCTTGGCGCTGGGACCGCAGGGGCCCCACCAGCGCACGCCATAGCCGCCGGCGATCCCGGGTCCGTAGACCTCAGCCGTGGCCTGGGCGCGTTTCTCCACGCCCGGCGGCGGCGCGCCGAAGCGGTCGAAGCCGGGGCGGGCGGGCAGGGCCTGGATCGCGCAGATCTCCGCCCGTCGCTCGGCCTTGGGCGCGCAGGCGCTCAGGGCCGGCAGAAGCAGCAGAACGGCGAAGGCTGTGCGCCTCACCGCTTGCGCTTTGGGCCCACGTGGTCGAAGGCGCGGGGCAGGTCGCGGGCCCCATGACCGCGTCCCGACAGGCTGGGATTGGTCATGAAGTAGTCGTGGGCCGAGAACGCGCCCTTGGCCTTCCAGGCCGGATCGCGGGCGTACTCGCCCTCGCTGTCCAGCTTCCAGCTCTGGGCCTCGTCGTTGAGGTTGGCGACCATGATCTGGTCCAGCACCTGCTGGTGCACAGTCGGGTTCTCGATCGGCACCAGGCTTTCGACCCGGCGATCCAGGTTGCGCGGCATCCAGTCGGCCGAGCTCATATAGAGGCGTGTCTGGGCGCTGGGCATCGCCGCGCCGTTGGCGAAGGCCACGATGCGTGAGTGCTCCAGGAACCGGCCGACGATCGACTTGACCCGGATGTTCTCCGACAGACCCTTGATCCCCGGACGCAGGCAGCAGATGCCGCGCACCACCAGGTCGATCTGCACGCCCGCCTGGCTGGCCTTGTACAGCGCGTCGATGATCTGCGGATCGACGACCGCGTTCATCTTGGCCCAGATCCCCGCCGGCCGGCCCTCGCGCGCGGCGTCGGCCTCCAGGGCGATCATCCGCAGAAGGTCCGGCTTCAGCGTCTGGGGCGAGAACGACAGCTTCTCCAGCCGGCCGGGCTGGGCGTAGCCGGTGATGAAGTTGAACAGCTTGCCGCCATCGCGCCCCAGGGCCGGGTCGCAGGTGAACAGGCTAAGATCAGTGTAAACCCTGGCCGTCTGCGGGTGATAGTTGCCGGTGCCATAGTGGCAATAGGTGCGCAGGGCCTCGCCCTCGCGGCGCACCACCACCGAAAGCTTGGCGTGGGTCTTCCAGTCGACGAAGCCGAACACCACGTGCACGCCCGCCCGCTCCAGGTCGCGCGCCCATTTGAGGTTGTTTTCCTCGTCGAAGCGCGCCTTGATCTCGACCAGGGCGGTGACGTTCTTGCCGTTGTCGGCCGCCTCGATCAGGGCGGCCACGATCGGGCTGTCCTTGGAGGTGCGGTACAGGGTCTGCTTGATCGCCAGCACGTTGGGATCGCGCGCGGCCTGGCGCAGGAACTGCACCACCACGTCGAAGCTCTCGAACGGGTGGTGAACCAGGATGTCCTTCTCGCGGATCGCCGCGAAGCAGTCGCCGCCATGATCGCGGATGCGCTCGGGGAAGCGGGCGTTGAAGGGCGGGAACTTCAGGTCCGGACGGTCCGGCGGGATCAGCTCGCTCATCTGAGCCAAACCCAGCTTGCCGTCGACCAGGATCACGTCCTCGGGCTCGGCGCGCAGGCCCTCGATGATGAAGGCGCGCAGGTCGGCCGGCATGGTGGTCTGGATCTTGACCCGCACCACCTGGCCTAGGCGCCGCTTCTTCAGCCGCGCCTCGAACTCGCGCACCAAGTCTTCGGCCTCTTCCTCGATCTCCAGATCGCTGTCGCGCACCAGGCGGAACAGACCCCGACCCTCGACCTCATAGCCGGGGAACAGGTGCTCCAGGAACAGGATGATGAAGCTCTCCAGCGCCACGATCTTGCGCTGGCGCTTGCGCCCGCGCGAGACCACCGAGGAGAGCTCCCAGAACCGCCGCACCTGCGAGGGGATCGGGGCCAGGGCGTACAGGTGCTTGTCGTCGGCGATCCGCCGCAGCTTCAGCGCCAGGCAGAAGCCCAGGTTCGGGATGAACGGAAACGGGTGCGCCGGGTCGATGGCCAGCGGCGTCAGCACCGGGAAGATCTGGTTGCGGAAGATCTCCTCGGCGCGAACCTTGTCGTCGCCCTCGATGTCCTTGGCGTCGAGAAGCTTGAGCCCCTCGTCCCACAGTTCAGTGCGCACCTGGCGCCAGATCTTCTGCTGGGCGGCCATCAGCTCGGCGGCCGAGGCGTTGATGCGGTTCAGCTGCTCGCCCGGCGTCAGGCCGTCCTGGCTGACCACCCGCACGCCCTCGCGCACCTGCCCTTTGAGGCCGGCCACGCGCACCATGTAGAATTCGTCGAGGTTGTTGGCGCTGATCGACAGGAAGCGCAGGCGCTCCAACAGCGGGTGGCGCGGATTGGAGCTCTCCTCCAGCACCCGCTGGTTGAAGGCCAGCCACGACAGTTCGCGATTGAAGAACCGCTCGGGCGAGCCCATCAGCTCGGGGTCCAGCGACAGCACGCTGGCGGGGACTTCGGCGTTGGCGGCGATCGGCAGGGCGTCGGTCATGGTCTCTATATAGGCGAACTTTGTTCCGTCATGGTGAACAAGCTCGGTGACGCGGTGAAGACATCTTGAAAACGCCTTCTCCCCTTGTGGGAGAAGGTGGCGCGCAGCGCCGGATGAGGGGTTTCTGGGCGGATAGGGCGATCAACCCCTCATCCGACCCGCTGCGCGGGTCACCTTCTCCCGCAAGGGGAGAAGGAGCGTCACGGCCTACCCCTCATCCTCCCCCTCGAACCCTTCCAGCACCTCACGCGCCAGGGCCTTGGTCAGCTCGCGCCGGCCATCGGCGGCCGCCTCGGCCAGCAGGGCCGCCGCCGCCTGGGCTTCGGCGGCCGAGCGGGGCAGGCGGGCCAGGAGGTAGGGATAGAGATCTGGCTCGGGCTTCCACCAGGCCGCGGCGAAGGCCCGGCGCAGCACCGCCTCCAGCACCGCATCGTCGGGCTCGGCGATCTCGGCCACCGACAACGCATTGAGCCGCGAGCGCAGGTCGGCCACCTCGGCGCTCCAGGCCAGGGGCGCGGTGCGGCCGGTCAGCAGCACGGTCCCGCCGTCCACCCCGGCCATGTTCAGAATATGGAACAGCGCCTCGTCCGACACCGCCGCGCCTTGCGCCCGGCGGTCGGCGTCCTCGACCAGCACCGGCCGGCCGCGCAGGGCCGACAGGTCGACGCTCATGGCGTGCGGATCAGCCGCCTCGACCACCACCGCGCCCGTCGCCGCCGCCCAAGCCCGCGCCAGATGGCTCTTGCCGCACCCGGCCGGCCCCACCAGCACCAGCCGCCCCTCGGCCCAGTCCGGCCAGGCGTCCAGCCGCGCCACCGCCTCGCCATTGCTGGGCGAGACGGCGAAGTCCTCCCGCCCATGGGTCAGCGGCGAAGCCAGCGGCAGTTTGAACTGGGTGGACAAGCCTTGGGTCCAGCGTGGTGAACGTCAGGACAGGGATATAGGCCGCTTCGGCGGGGCGGGGGAGGTGCGGGGGCTGGGGATGATGGGGATAGGGGCGGAGGAGGTGTGGATGGGGGCGTGGGGTTAGGTGTCGAGGTGAAAGCTCCCCTTAAAATCTGGATATATCGATCTGAATACATCGAGATGTAGATTTAGGATTTTCACCATGTCGGGCATCGTCGATTCCATCGAAAGATTAGGCGCAGAAGGGACGCGATGGAGCCTGTGTAGTGGATTTACGCATTGGCAAAATATTGTATCTCTAACTGCCCCCCAATGGCCATGGATGTATCCGGACGGCCATCCATAGTATTTATCATATATGTCCTTGATGCCGGCTTCCTCACTCATTTTTCTGAGATCCCTTCCGGACCAACTTCCTAGATTTATCTCAACAAGCTCCTGCCACATATCCTCGTCTGAATATGAATCAAGGTCTTCGATTTTCACGTAATTTGGTAGGCTATTATCATCTACATCAAACAACTTCAGGAAGGCGAGCTTGGCCTGCCCTGTTCCATAACTTCTATATTTTTCCCATATGGTCTTGTTATCGTATTTGAGCATAAATCTGAGATTTATTATGCTCTCAGTCATGGTTCTAATTGCATGCCTTCCTTCTACGCGTTGATCTCCGCCGCTCCCTACAATGGTTGCGCAGAGCGCGGTCGAGTATAGAGTCAGGCCTGTTATTGCATCAGTTTTTGCATCTATCGACGTACTATTTAGGCCAATCTGTGAGATTTTGCATAGCTTATCGTATAATTCCATTAATTTGGCCGATTCATCCCTGCCGCTCAAAGACCTTTGCGGATATCTCCTGAGTAGGATGCAGTCTGTATTCTCGTAAGATTGTTTCCAGAATTTTTCTGGCCAATCGCTATTTGAGTCCTCCTCCGCAAAAGCCATTTCGATTGCACGGATAGATGGCCTGACAGACCTGAGGTCTCCCGAATTCGGATATTTCAATATATTTTCTACGGTTTCCCGCATTTTTTCTGGAAATGACATTTTTCCAATTGAAATATAGTACAATATTCGGAGCCATCGGCAGTCAGTAGAATTATCGGACTGGTGATCCAGTGTTAAGAATACACTATTTGATATTGCCTGTATTGACTCATCTTTATCCTTATCGGTGAGATGTCGCGACCAGTGTTCTAAGTCCGGTAAATCGCCATATAGCAAAAGTGGTTTAAGCGCATCTTTGGCAATTTCATTATTTAAAACGCTGGCAAATATGTAGTCGAACGTAGAGGGGGCGCATTCTTTCAGGTCGTGATGCGAAATCGATTTTGGTGCTATTTCTCCCATATCTCTGGCTGCCCTAGCCACTGATCGAAATATGGATAGGTAATCTTCGCGTTGCATTTGTCCCGATAATAGAATCGACCACAATACGCACGGCATTCTGCTGTCACGCCATGATGAAAACTGAACACCTCCAGGAAGAGTTTTGAAGGGGGGCGATAGCGTTTTTCCGGCCCGTGTATGTTGCTCAAGCGTGCTCATTGACGGACGCTTCCTGCTCTTCTTCGACATTTCGCCTCCCTGTAGGCCACGCGTCCCCGCGCACTCTCGCCCTTTACTCTCCCGAAGGCTGCAGCGTGCAGGACTGACCAAGTCAGTCAAGGACGACGCTCCGCGTCGCCGCGCGGCGGCCGCCTGGCGGGCGGTCCTTGAGTGACTTGGACAGCCCTGCGATCGTCTCGCCGTGAGATGTAAGGCGGGCTCCCTTCGCTTAGGGCGCAGGGCAGGGAACTCCCCAACCAAAACCCGACCTCCCCGGCGAATGCCGGGGCCCAGATTCATCCGAAGCAGTTAGGTTGTTCGCGCCTCGCCGCCCTACCGGTTCTCCAGGGTCAGTGGGTTCGATCTGGACCCCGGCATTCGCCGGGGAGGTCGGAGCCGAAAGACACCCGTCATCCCGCGCTTTATGCGCGGGACCCATTTGTCCGCCGCACGGGCAGGGATCGCTCATATTCTCACGGGGAAGCTGAACCATGGGTCCCGCGCATGACGCGCGGGATGACGGTGGAAGGGCGGGCGCCTCATCCCACCATCAGACCTCCCCGGCCACACGCCAGTGCGGCGAAGCCAATGCCGGGGCCCAGATACATCCGGAGCGGTCGGGGCGTTCTCGCCTCGCCGCCTTGCGAACCCACCACAGTCAGTGGGTTCGATCTGGACCCCGGCATTCGCCGGGGAGGTCGGGGTCTTGGAACGGCCAACCCTTCTCCCCTTGCGGGAGAAGGTGGCCCGCGCAGCGGGGCGGATGAGGGGTTTCTGGGCGGGTCGGCGGCGATAGGGACGGGCGAGGGCGGCGTGACCCCTCATCCGGCGCTTCGCGCCACCTTCTCCCGCAAGGGGAGAAGGACTATCTCCATCCCATGACTCTCTCCCCCGACCTCCTCGCCTGGCGCGCCGAGATGACCCAGCCGCCGGGGCCGCTGAACGGCCTGGCGCGCGCGGCGCAGCAGCGGATCAACAAGATCATCCCCGACAAGGTCCACGCAGCCATCACCAGCGCCATCGAGGGCATGACGCGGGCGCTGCTGGTCGGGTCGGACTTTACGACCGGCTCGCCATTGACGGGTCTGACCCTGGACGAGCGCCGGGCGCATGCGGCCAAGGCGATCGACGGCTGGAAGAAGACGGCCGCCGTAGAGGGCGGGGTGACCGGGGCCGGGGGCTTTCTGCTGGCGGCGGCCGATTTTCCGCTGCTGATGAGCTTCAAGATCAAGCTCTTGTTCGAGATCGCCGCGGTGTTTGGCCATGACGGCACGGTGCTGAGCGAGCGCTTGTTCATCCTGCACATCTTCGAGCTGGCGTTCTCGGACGGCGAGCACCGCGCCGGCGTGCTGGCGGCGATGGACGACTGGGACGCGCGGACCCACCCGGCCCACCTGGACGACTTCGACTGGCGGGCCTTCCAGCAGCAGTACCGCGACCACATTGATCTGGCCAAACTGGTCCAGTTCATCCCCGTGGTCGGCGCGCCGCTGGGCGCCATCGTCAACTGGCGCCTGGTGGAGAAGCTCGGCCACACGGCGGTGATGGCCTATCGCCTGCGGGCCGAGCAGGGGGCTTATCCCCAGATCGGGACGGGGAATGAAATCCCTCTCTCTTAGAGAGAGGGAGGGGCCCGCCGCGCAGCGGCGGGAGGGTGAGTGGTTACGGCGCTGGCCGTGAAAATCCCGCCTTTTCAGTCGCTTGTCAGGCCCTGCCTTGTCCGGAAGGGCTGAAACCTCTCACCCTCCCAAGCTTCGCTTGGGCCCCTCCCTCTCTCTCAGAGAGAGGGGATTCAATGGGCGTTTCCGCCGTTTCGTCCCCGGCTTGAAAACCTGTCGTAGTCTCTACCCACCTCGTCGCGAGGAAAGGGCGCATGGCCAGCGACCATTTGCGGCGGCGGGGGGCGGTCGAGCGGGGACAGGTTCGAGGGGGGTACTCGGACGGTCCGGGGATCTGGTTGCTGGCCAGACCCGCCCGCCGTCGGCGTGGTCGGGGGAAAGGGTTCGTCCCTCTTCGATCGCCGGGGGCTTCCGGAAACGGAGGCGCCCGGGTCCCGGTAAGGCCCGAACAGGGCCACCTTCCCGGGAGGCTGGCGGATAACGGCTGCGCGGAGCGTCGGGCTTCGTCGAAACGGTATTTATCAAACTCTTCCGGACGGATGTCCGGCGCTCCGCGTCCCTTTCCAGAACTTCAGCGAGGGATCGCGTGAAGCGGCGGGGGTGTGCGTAGAGAGGAGCGCCCCCTCCGTCTCGTCGCGTATCCGCGCCGATCCACCTCCCCCGCACGCGGGGGAGGATGACGGTTTCCTCCTCACCCGTGGAACGGGGGAGGTGGCGCGCGGCGGAGCCGCGTGACGGAGGGGGCGCTTCCTGTCCTAGAGATCCAGATCCGCCGCCGCGAACTCGGCGTTCTCCTGGATGAACCGGAAGCGCAGTTCGGGTTTGCGGCCCATCAGGGTCTCGACCAGGTCTTCGACGCTTTCCTCGTGGCGGGGCAGGGTGACGCGGGCCAGGGTGCGCTTTTTGGGGTCCATGGTGGTCTCCTTCAGCTGGGAGGCCATCATCTCGCCCAGGCCCTTGAAGCGGCCGATCTCGGGCTTCTTGCCCTTGAACACCGTGGCCAAGAGCTCGTCCTTGTGGGCGTCGTCGCGGGCGTACTCGCTCTTGCCGCCGTGGCTGAGGCGGTACAGCGGCGGCAGGGCCAGGAACAGGTGCCCCTGGCGGATCACGTCCGGCATGGTGCGGTAGAAGAAGGTGATCAACAGGGAGGCGATGTGGGCGCCGTCGACGTCGGCGTCGGTCATGATGATGATCCGCTCGTAGCGCAGATCTTCCTCGCGATACTTGCCGCCGGCCTGGGCGCCCAGGGCCAGCATCAGGTCTGACAGTTCCTTGTTGGCGGTGAACTTCTCGCCGCTGGCTGAGGCGACGTTCAGGATCTTTCCGCGCAGGGGCAGGATCGCCTGGAACTTGCGGTCGCGGGCCTGTTTGGCGGAACCACCGGCCGAGTCGCCTTCGACGATGAAGAGCTCGGCGCCGTCGACCGCGCTCCCGGCGCAGTCGGCCAGCTTGCCGGGCAGGCGCAGCTTGCGGGTCGCCGAGGCGCGGGAGACCTCCTTGTCCTTGCGGCGCTTGAGGCGCTCCTCGGCCCGCTCGATGACGAATTCCAAGAGGGCCTGGGCGTTCTTGGGGCTGGACGACAGCCACAGGTCGAACGGGTCGCGCAACGACGCCTCGACGAAGCGCTGGGCCTCGGAGGTGGAGAGCTTCTCCTTGGTCTGGCCCTGGAACTCGGGGTTCTTGATGAACACCGAGATCAGGGCTCCGGCCTGGGCGACGACGTCGTCGGCGGTGATGATCGTCCCGCGCTTCTCGCCCTTGAGCTCGGCATAGGCCTTGAGGCCGCGGGTCAGGGCGGCGCGGAAGCCGCTCTCGTGGGTGCCGCCTTCGGGGGTGGGCACGGTGTTGCAGTACGACTGCATGAAGCCGTCGTGCTCACCAAAGCCCTGGGGCGTCCAGGTGACGGCCCACTCGACGGCGCCGGCCTCGCCCTGGCGCTCGATGCGGCCCGAGAAGCTCTCGGGCGTGATCGTGGTCAGGCCCTTGGTCCGCTCGGCCAGGAAGTCGGCCAGGCCGTTGGGGAAGTGGAAGACGGCTTCGGGCGGGGTCTGGTCATGGATCCGCGAGGGATCGCAGGACCATTTGATCTGCACGCCGCGGAACAGATAGGCCTTCGAACGGGCCATGCGGTAAAGGCGGGCGGGCTTGAAATTGGTCCCCTCGCCGAAGATCTCGTCGTCGGGCTTGAAGCGCACCATGGTGCCCTTCTTCTTCGACGGCGCGACCTGCTGGATCGGCCCCAGCGGCTTGCCGCGCGAGAAGACCTGGAGGTGCTCGAAGCCGTCGCGCCAGACGGTGACCTCGACGCGTTCGGACAGGGCGTTGACGACGCTGGCGCCGACGCCGTGCAGACCGCCGGACGTCTCGTAGGCCTTGCCCGTGAACTTACCGCCGGCGTGCAGGACGGTCATGATGACCTCCAGCGCCGACTTTCCGGGGTACTTGGGGTGCGGGTCGACGGGCATGCCGCGACCGTCGTCCTTGACTGACAGGAAGCCGTCGGCGTCGAGCTTGACCTCGATGGTCTTGGCGAAGCCGGCCACGGCCTCGTCCATCGAGTTGTCGAGCACTTCGGCGAACAGGTGGTGCAGGGCCCGCTCGTCGGTGCCGCCGATGTACATGCCCGGCCGCTTGCGGACCGGCTCCAGGCCTTCCAGCACCTCGATGTCGGCGGCCGAGTACTCGCCGGGGGGCGAGGCCTTGGAGGGCGGCGGCGGCGGGATCGGGCGCGGCGTCGGCTCGACGCGCGGCTCCACGCTGGCCTTGAACGGCGCGGCGGGGACGGGCGCCAGGGCGTCGTCGTCACCAAACAGGGAAGGGGTCTTATCGGAGGAGGACATCAGGGGAAGTCTAGGCGATTCGAACGCGGGGGCCTCGTATGGCGGCCCAGCCTTCCCCTGAAAAGAGAAAATTGGGGACGCCCCCTCCGTCACGAGGCTTCGCCTCGCGCCACCTCCCCCGCTTCGCAAGGGAGGAGGAGAGCATCCTCCCCCGTGAAACGGGGGAGGTGGCCCGCAGGGCCGGAGGGGGCGCTTTCCCGTCTAGCGATAGGCCGGCGGATAGCCGTTCTGGTCGCTGGCCGCGTAGCGAGCCTTCAGCTGCTGGTGGCGGCCGTCCTTGGGCTGCTCGACACCGCCGACCAGCACGGCCGTGGGCCAGCTGGTCGTCTCCAGCGGATCGCCATTCCAAACGACCACGTCGGCGACCTTGCCGACCTCGAGCGACCCGACCTTATCGGCCTGGCCCCAGATCTTGGCCGGAACCAGGGTCACGGCGGCCAGCGCCGCCGGGTAGGGCAGGCCGTTGGCGACCGCCAGACCCGCGTTCAGGCGCTCCTGCCGCAGGTTGTTGAAGTCTCGCGAGCCGTTGATCGCCACGGTGACGCCGGCGGCGTGCAGCCGGGCGGCGTTGTCGAGGCGCGAGCCCAGGGTCTCGAAGCTGCCGGGCAGGGACGCTTGCGGATCCAGGATCACCGGAACCCCGGCCTTGGCGATCTCGTCGGCGACCATCCAGCCTTCCTCGACGCCTTCGAGGACGATCTTGACCTTCTGCTCGGCCGCCAGCTTCAGCGCCTGGCGAATGTCGGCGGCGCGAGAGACGCGGATCAACAGCGGGGTCTTGCCCTGGACGACCGGGATCAGCGCCGCGAGGTCCAGACGCGAGAGCCCGAAGTCGCGGGTGGCGCCCTGCTCGAACGCCGCGCGGCGGTTGGCGAACGCACGAGCGTCCTCCAGGGCCGAGCGGATCAGGATCAGGTTGGCGCCGCGCGAGCCGCCCGCCGCCCGAGCGCCGCTTTCGCCGAGCGAGACGGTGACGGCCAGTTTGGAGGCCTCGACGATGTCGGTGCTGCCGGCCTTCAGGCGGATGAACGCCGCCTGGCCGCCGAACAGCGGCGGATCGCCGTCGCCATGCGCGCCGGCGGTCATCTCTTCGACCACGCCGTCGTCGGCATGCTGGTGCGCGCCGCCGCCGGTCCCGGACAGAACCGGCGTTACGGCCGAACCGGTGATCCCGCCGTCGCGGGCCAGGCCCAGGAAGGTCGAGGCCGGGTTGATGGCGTAGCTGATGTCGAAGGCTGCGCTCAGGGCGCTGCCGGTGGCGTCGTCGCGGGTCTCACGAACGCCGCTGATCTCGGACGCGCCGAGGTTGGACGACGGCGCGATGAGGCCGGGGGTGACGACCCCGCCCTTGGCGTCGATGACGCGAGCGCCGGCCGGAACCGAGACGCTGGCGCCCAGCGCGGCGATCTTGCCGTCCTTGATCACCAGGGTCCCGCTCGGAATGGCGGCGCTGGACACCGGCTCGATGCGGGCGTTGACGATGGCGACCGTCTGGGCCGCCGCGGGAAGGGCCAGGGCGCAGGCGGCGCTGGCGAGAAGCAGGGACCGGATCATCAGTTGAACGCTCCTTGGCCGGCTTGGCCGAGCTCGAAATCGGACTTGGGCTGGAAGCGCGGGTCCTTGCGGTCGTAGGTCAGGGCGCCGTCGACATAGACCTGCTCGGCCTGGGCGTAGACGCTGAAGGGGTCGCGGCTCCAGACCACCAGGTCGGCGGCCTTGCCAGGTTCGATCGACCCGGTCTTGTCGCCGATGCCGATGGCCTTGGCCGGGTTGGCGGTGATCCACTTGATCGCCTCGGCGCGCGGGATGTCGATCCCGAGCTTGGCGCCGGCGGTCATGGCGATGGCGGCCTCCTGGTTGAGGCGCTGGGTCATGATCGCATCGTCGGAGTGGATGACGACGCAGGCGCCGTTCTTGGCCAGGATGGCGGCGTTGGCGTCGATGCCGTCCAGGCTCTCCATCTTGAAGCCGGTCCACGAGGCCCAGGTGGCCGAGCAGATCTCTTCCTTGGCCAGCACGGGCGCGAGCTTGTAGCTCTCGATCGCGTGGTGGAACATCGTGATCTTGTAGCCAAACTCTTTGGCGATATCGATCATCACGGCCATTTCGTCGGCGCGGTAGCAGTGGTTCTGCACCAGGATTTCGCCCTTTAGGACGCCGGCCAGGGTTTCCATCTGCAGGTCGCGCTTGGGCGCATCGGCCTTCTCGCTCTTGGCGACCTTGGCGCGGTAGTCGTCCCACTTGCGGGCGTAGTCGGCCGCGTCGATCCAGGCCTTACGGAAGCCAAAGGCGTTGGCCATGGCCGTCGAGGGGCTGCGGCCACGGCCGCCATAGACGCGCTTTGGATTCTCGCCGCAGGCCATCTTCAGGCCATAGGGCGCGCCGGGGAACTTCATGCCCTGCATGGTCAGCGACGGCACGTTCTTAAGCGTCACCGAGCGACCGCCGAACAGGTTGGCCGAGCCCGGGAGGATCAGCAAAGTCGTGACGCCGCCGGCGCGGGCGCGGTTGAAGCCCGGGTCCTGCGGCCACACCGAGTGCTCCGACCAGACCTGAGCGGTGTTGGGGTCCGTGGCTTCGTTGCCGTCCGAGCGCGCCGAGACGCCGGGCGAGGGATA
This sequence comes from Caulobacter vibrioides, assembly GCF_002310375.3. Taxonomy (GTDB): domain Bacteria; phylum Pseudomonadota; class Alphaproteobacteria; order Caulobacterales; family Caulobacteraceae; genus Caulobacter; species Caulobacter vibrioides_D. Next base: position 2,211,658 of record NZ_CP023315.3, on the reverse strand, counting down.
GACACCAAGGTGGCTGTGCGCGTCGACGATGCCGGGCGTGATCCACTTGCCCTTGGCGTCGATCACCGCGATGTCGGCCGGGATCGGGGTCGCCGGACCGCCGACCGAAGTGATCTTGCCTTCCGAGACGAAGACGACGCCGTTTTCGATCTGCTGGCCGGTGGCCGTCAGCACCGTGGCGCCGACGAACGCGGTGGCGCGGGACGGCAGCGGCTTATAGGTCGACGGGAAACCCGTGGAGGCTTGACCGTCCAGCCCCTTGGGCAACGGCTTGACCTCAGCCTTTTCCGCAGGCTTGGCGGGCGCGGACGATTTGGCGGGACCCCCGGTCCCGGTCGTCGCGCAGGCCGAAAGGCCTAGAGCGAGCAGGCTGGTGGCCATCGCCACGGAACGCCATCTGATCATGAAAAACCCCGACTCTCAAAGAGGGCGGAAGGACAGACGAAAAGAACCGCGTTATCAAGTCAAACGGCGCGAACAAGTCCGTCCGTCCGCAAAAACTTTGCGCGGCGCCTCGAACCTCGCTCGCGCATTGTGGCCAATGGCGCACGGGTGCGCCGCTAAGGGGGCGGGATTGAGCGATACTGATTTTGGGAGACGGGAAGTCCTGGCCGGCGGCGTAGCGGCCGTCGCGCTTCCGACGGTTTCAAAGGCTCAGGCGGGAGGAACGCCCATGTACGGCTTGATCGGTCAGATGCTTGCAGCGCCGGGCAAGCGTGACGAACTGCTCGCCATCCTTGCCGAGGGAACGGCGGATATGCCCGGTTGCCTGAGCTATGTGCTCGCCACGGATCCGACCAACCCCGAGGCGATCTGGATCACGGAGGTCTGGACCGACAAGGCGGCGCACGCCGCCTCGTTGAAGCTGCCGGCGGTGCAGGCCGCGATCGCGAAGGCGAGGCCCATCATCGCGGGCTTTCCGCAACGCTTCGAGACGACGCCCATCGGCGGCCAAGGCTTGAAGGCCTAGCGCCAGACAAGGAAAAGGCCGCGGATCGCTCCGCGGCCTTTCCCAGTCTACCCAGATCTTACGGCTTAGAAGCGCGCGTCGATCGAGACGCCGATGACACGCGGTTCGTTGACGAACGCGGTCAGGTTGTTGAAGTCGATCGCGCCCTTGATGTTGCTCTCGTTGGTGATGTTGCGAGCAAAGGCCGCGACTTCCCAGCCGCCTTCCTTGTTGGCGTAGCCCAGCTTCAGGCCGCCTTCGAAGTCACCCTTCGAGTTGAACTCCTTCGACTCGTAGAGGAACAGGTTCGTGTAGCCTTGCACCTTCCAGTCGGTGAAGGCGAACAGTTCGCCGCTGGCCACCGGATAGGCGTAGCGAGCGGTGAAGTCGAAGGTGTACTTCGGCGCGTTGGGGAACGGGTTGCCGTTGACCAGAGCCGCACCGGAGGCGGTCTTCGGATCGGTCACCGTGCAGGCGGCGCAGGGGGCCACGGCCAGGGTGCTGTCCTTGATCTCGGTGTGAGCGTAGCTGTAGCCGGCGGTGACGACGAAGTTCGGCGTGACCACGAACTCGCTGTCCAGCTCCAGGCCGTAAGCCTCGCCCTTCTTGGCGTTGATCAGGCGGTTGGAGTTGCTGCCGCCGCCGACCGCGCTGAACTGCGGATCGTCGATCGTGTAGGCGAACACCGCGCCGTTCAGGCGAACGCGACGGTCAAAGAGTTCGCTCTTCAGGCCCAGCTCGTACGACATGATGGTTTCGGACTTCGCCGCCGAGGCCGGCGAGAAGAACGCGATGTCGCGGCCCTGGATCGACGGACCCCGGAAGCCCGAGGCGACCTTGGCGTAGACGCTGACGTCCTCGTTGACGCTGTAGAACGCCGACAGGTCCCAGCTGACGTGCGAGTCGGAGACCGACACCGGCGCGGCCATGTTCGGGCCCGAGAGCACCTTCATGTCCTTTTCGTCATCGGTGTAGCGCAGGCCACCGGTCAGCGAGAGTTGATCGCTGACCTTGTACGACGCCTGACCAAAGATGGCCCAAGCGGTGTTTTCCTGCTGAAGCGTGGTGGCCGGGGCGAAGAACGGGTTCGTCTGGATGGCGTACTTCGTGTCGAAGTAGAAGCCGCCGACCTGCCAGCTCAGCGCGCCGTCGGTGTTGCTGGCCAGACGGATTTCCTGGGTCCACTGATCCAGGTCCTTGATGCCGTCCTGGGTGTCAGACTGGAACGGGATGAAGCCCGGGCCCGTCGTGTTGCCGCCGTCGATGTCGCCACGGCTGTAGCCATGGGTGTTCTCGTAGGCGGTGATCGAGGTCAGCTTGGCGACGCCGAAGTCGTAGCCGATGTTCGCCGAGGCGCCGTAGCCCTTGTAGCTTTGCGGATTGTTGGCGCCGGCGTCGAAATAGACGGTGTCGCGATCGTAGTTCGCGTTGAGCTTGTTGGAGCCCTTGGTCAGGACGTTGGCGCGGAACACGGCGGCGGTGCCGTCCAGGTCGCGGCCGTGAACGTTGAACAGCGCGTCCAGCTTCTCGTTCGGGGTGAACAGCAGCTGCAGGCGGGCGGCGCGCTCGTTGAAGCCGCCCATGACGTTCTTCTTCTTGGTGAAGCCGTTGTCGATCCAGTCGTCACGATGCTGGAACAGAACCGAAGCCCGCGCCGCGACCTTGCCTTCGACCAGGGCGCCACCGACGCCGCCGTCGAAGGTGAAGGTGTTGAAGCTGCCGTAAGAGGCCGACGCGCGGCCCTTCATTTCTTCCGACGGCTTGATGGTGTCGAACTTGACGATACCGGCCGTGGTGTTGCGCCCAAACAGGGTGCCTTGCGGACCGCGGAGGACTTCGACGCGGTCGAGATCGTAAAGCGGCGAGCTCTTCAGGACGACGTTTTCGAGGACGACTTCGTCCTGAATGATCGACACCGGCTGCGAGGCGGCCAGATCGAAGTCGGCGTTGCCCAGACCACGGATATAGAAGCGCGGGGCGACGCGGCCGTTCGAGGATTCCGCGTAGAGGCCCGGCGCCTTGGCCGACAGGGCCAGGATGTCATCGCCGGCCGCGAAGGTCGATTGCAGGCGCTCGCCGCTGATGGCGGCGACCGAGACCGGGACGTCTTGCAGGTTTTCGCTGCGCTTCTGCGCGGTGATGATGACTTCGCCCACCTTGGTGTCTTGGGCGAACGCTGCGGGAGCGGCGGCCATGGCCGTGACCAGCGCGGCGGCGCCGCACGAGAGCGTCAGGGCGCGACGAAGGGAGCTATTGAGGCTGTGCATGAGATATCCTGTCGAGACGCCGCGTCGCTGAGTTGTGGTCCAGGCGTTGGCGGCGATTCCGTTTGCGCTGCGATAGGCCAAGTCTCCGCCCCGGGGATATCGCGCATCACGTCTTTTCAGGAACTTCCGGGCGATTGCGTCACCAATGTTGCGAACTTGCGACAATTTTGTTCAGCAGGCGCCACTTAAGTAATAAGTTGTTCTACTTCTGAGGCGTCAAGTTTGTGCGTCGCAAGAGAAAAGGGGCCGGAGATCGCTCTCCGGCCCCTTGGCGTTTGTCCTAAGCCCTAGGCGCTTAGCACTTGTAGTACATCTCGAACTCGACCGGGTGCGGGTGCAGTTGCAGGCGCATCACCTCTTCCATCTTCAGCTCGATGTAGCTGTCGATGAAGTCGTCATCCATGACGCCGCCGGCCTTCAGGAAGGCGCGGTCCTTGTCGAGGTTCTCGAGGGCTTCGCGCAGCGAGCCGCAGACTTCCGGAATCTTCTTCTGCTCGCGGGGCGGCAGATCGTACAGGTTCTTGTCGGCCGGAGCGCCCGGATCGATCTTGTTGATGATGCCGTCGAGGCCGGCCATCAGCAGAGCGACGAACGTCAGGTAGGGGTTGCCCATCGGGTCGGGGAAGCGAGCTTCCAGACGCTTGGCCTTCGGCGAGTCGACGTGCGGGATGCGGATCGAGGCCGAGCGGTTGCGCGAGCTGTAGGCCAGCTTCACCGGGGCTTCGTAGCCAGGCACCAGGCGCTTGTACGAGTTCGTCGTCGAGTTCGAGAACGCGTTGATGGCCTTGGCGTGCTTGATGATGCCGCCGATGTACCACAGGCATTCCTGCGACAGGCCGGCGTACTTGTCGCCGGCGAACAGCGGCTTGCCGTCCTGCCAGATCGACTGGTGCACGTGCATGCCCGAACCGTTGTCGGCGAACATCGGCTTGGCCATGAAGGTGGCGGTCTTGCCGTAGGCGGCCGCGACGTTGTGGATGACGTACTTATAGAGCTGCATCCGGTCGGCCATGGTGACCATGGTGTCGAACTTCAGGCCAAGCTCGTGCTGGGCGGGCGCCACTTCGTGGTGGTGCTTTTCCGGCTTCATGCCCAGCTCGCCCATGACGGCCAGCATTTCGCCGCGCAGGTCCTGGCAGCTGTCGACCGGGTTCACGGGGAAGTAGCCGCCCTTCGGGCCCGGGCGGTGACCCATGTTGCCTTCGGCGTATTGCTTGTTCGAGTTGACCGGCAGTTCGGTGGAGTCGAACGAGTAGCTGGTGTCGTGCGGGGCGGTCGACCAGCGCACGTCGTCGAAGATGAAGAACTCAGCTTCCGGGCCGAAATAGACGGTGTCGCCCACGCCCGCCGTCTTCAGATAGTTCAGCGCGGCCTTGGCTATCGAGCGCGGGTCGCGGTTGTAGGGGGTGCCGGTGTCGGGATTCACGACGTCGCAGAACAGCGCCAGCGTGGTCTGCTGATAGAACGGATCGATGATCGCGCTCGACAGGTCGGGGCGGAGCTTCATGTCCGACTCGTTGATGGCCTTCCAGCCGGCGATCGACGAACCGTCGAACATCGTGCCGTCGTTCAGGAAGTCGTCGTCGACCAGATCGATGTCGAAGGTGACGTGCTGCATCTTGCCGCGCACGTCCGTGAAGCGGACGTCGACGTACTTCACGTCCTTTTCCTTGATCAGGTTCAGGATGTCCTTGGCGGTGCTCATTCCGTATCCCCTTGTAGAACTCTTAGTTGCTGACGAACCGGCCTAGACGGCGGCCGGGCCGTTTTCTCCGGTTCGGATGCGGATCACTTCCGCGATCTCCGAGACGAAAATCTTGCCGTCGCCGATGCGGCCCGTGCGGGCGGCGCGGGTGATGGCTTCCAGCGCGGGTTCGAGCTGGCTGTCCTCGACGACGACCTCCACCTTGATCTTGGGGAGGAAGTCCACGACGTACTCGGCGCCGCGATAGAGCTCGGTATGGCCCTTCTGACGGCCATAGCCCTTGGCCTCGAGTACGGTCATGCCCTGGACGCCCATGTCCTGCAGGGCCTCCTTCACCTCATCCAGCTTGAACGGCTTGATGACGGCTTCGATCTTCTTCATCGGTTCCACTTTCGGGCCCGTCGGCGGCGAACCGCCTTCTCTGAGCCGCAACCATCACGCCACCTTTGGCCCCGCAAGCGACCGCATGCGACAAACCTAACCGAACGGTTGACTTGCAGGCATGTGGTTAGAAATTGGGCGCCGCAAGCTCGGAATTCGTGCAAAGTAGAAACCATCGCCAAATGGCCTTGCAGCGCACCGTTTGACGCCTACGATCACGCCCAACGAACGTTTGAATGGGGGCGGATATGCGCGACGACACACCGGTTTTGATCGGGGCGGGCCAATTCACCTATCGGGGCGAAGCGGCGAATTCGCTGTCCCCGCTGGAACTGCTGAAAGTTGCGGCGGAACGCGCCGTTCACGACGCGGGACTTGAAGGGACGGTTTTTGCCGAACTCGACGCAATGGCGGTTGTCGCGTTCAGCATCGACGCGCCAGGCGGGTTATCAAAGCTCCCGCTGCCGCGCCTGAAGAACCCACCCGCGTCCCTGGCGCGCGCGCTGTCGGCGACGCCGCGCTGGAGCGTCTACACCGAGACCGGTGGCAACAGCCCCCAGCAGGCGGTCAATGTCGTATGCGAGCGGATCGCCCAAGGTCAGAACGATCTCGCCCTTGTCTCGGGCGCCGAGTTCCTGGGATCCCTGATGAAGCGGATGAAGGGGGGACTCGGCTTCGAAGGCTGGGGCGACGACATCGAGAGCACGCCAGACCGGATTGGCGATCCGCGTCCGGGCGTCACCCCGCAAGAAGCCGCCCATGGTCTGGGCTATCCGGTCAACACCTACCCGCTGTTCGAGAACGCGCTCCGCGCGCGCGATGGTCTTTCGCTGGAAGCGCATCAGAAGCAGCTAGGGGCGTTCTTCGCGCCCTTCACCAAGGTCGCCGCCGCCAATCCGCATGCATGGTTTCCGATCGAACGAACCGCCGACGAACTGGTGACGGTCACGGATCGCAACCGCATGGTCGGCTATCCCTATCCCAAGTATCTCAATGCGATCATGGAGGTCGACCAGTCTGCGGCGGTCTTGATCGCCAGCGTCAGGAAGGCGCGCGAACTGGGCGTCCCCGAAGACAAATGGGTGTTCCTGCACGGCTGCGCGGACGCCTCTGACCTTTGGTACCCGCTGGAGCGGCAGGACTATCATTCCAGCCCGGCCATGCGCCTGACCGGTGAGCGCGCATTGGAAATGGCGGGGATCGGCGTCAAGGACCTCGAGGTCATCGACCTCTACTCATGCTTCCCGTCGGCGGTGAGGATCGGCGCCGAGGAGATCGGCCTCGCGCTCGACGACCCGCGCGGGCTGACCATCACGGGCGGACTGCCGTATTTCGGCGGACCCGGGAACAACTACGCGCTTCACGCCATCGCTGAGATGGTCGCCAAGCTCAGGGCGCGGCCTGGCGCGTATGGGATGTCAACCGCCAACGGCTGGTTCCTGACCAAGCAGTCCGTCGGCATCTATTCGACCCGTCCGGTCGAAGGAAAATGGGAGCGAGAGCCGCCTTCGGTCATCCAGGCCAGGATCGACGCGCTGCCGCATCCGGAAATCATCGAAAAGCCTCAGGGCAGGGCGGTCATCGAGACCTATACGGTCGTGCATGGGCGCGAGGGCGTTCGGATGGGGATTGTGATCGGGCGCGACAGCGAAGGTCGCAGGTTTGTCGCCCAGACCCCCGATGAGCCCGAGGTCCTCCGCGATCTAGAGAGTCGCGAAGGTGTCGGACGGACTGGAACGGTCGGGCCGCATCCTGACGGCGCCCGCAATCTGTTCGTGCCGGACTGAGCGCCATGAAGATCGTGCACGTCATCCGCCATGGTCGGCCCGCATCCACTTGGGGCGGCGCGGACGAGGATCCTGGACTGGACGAGGTCGGGCTTTCCCAGGCCAGGGCGGTCGCGGATGAGATCCTGAGCTTGCCGGTCGAGGAACGGCCTCGGCGCGTTGTGTCCTCGCCGCTTCGGCGTTGCCGGGAGACCGCCGCGCCGCTGGCTGAAGCGCTGGGGGTGCAGATCGAGATTGATCCGCGCGTCGGCGAGATCCCCACGCCTGCAACCCTCTCGGCCGAGGAGCGACCCGCCTGGCTGCGCGCGGCTTTTGGTGGGCGCTGGGACGAGATCGTGGGTGATCTCGACTACACGACGTGGACCCGGGATGTCGCTGCGGCGCTGGGCGAGTATGGCGGCGCTGCGGTGTTCAGCCATTTCGTGGCGCTGAATGGCGCGGTGTCGGTCGCGACCGGACAGCCTGAAGTGATGCCGTTCCGGCCAGATCATTGTTCGCGCACGGTGTTCGGAATTGAAGACGACCGCTTGATCCTGATCGCGAAAGGCCGAGAAGCTCAAAGCCAAGTCCTTTGAGGTAGCGCCGTGGCCCGAGAAATCCTGACCGTCGCCGAAATGGCTGCGGCTGACCGCGCTGCGGTGCTGGCGGGAACGCCAATAACCGTTCTGATGGAGCGAGCGGGCGAGGCCGTGGCTCAGGCGGTTCGCGCGCGCTATCAGCGCCGCCCCGTGGTCGTTTGGTGCGGGCCGGGAGACAATGGCGGCGACGGGTACGTCGCCGCGCGTCACCTGCGGCGACATGGCTGGCCGGTCGTCGTCGAAGCGGCTTACCCGCCAGCCACGGACGCCTGTCGCTGGGCGGCGTCGCGCTGGCGCGGCGAGGTCAGGGCGTTGTCGCAGCGCTTGTCGGCCGATGCTCTCTATATAGACGCGATCTTTGGCGCAGGGCTCTCTCGACCCCTGGAGGGCGAGGTCGCGGCGTTGGCGCGCGCCGCCGCGCGAGAGGCGTTGACGATCGTAGCGGTCGATGCGCCGACCGGTGTTCATGGCGATACCGGCCGATCCTTGGATGGCGTCGCGCTGGCGGCGGGACTGACCCTTACCTTCCATCGGCGAAAGCCCGCCCATGTCCTGATCGAGGGGCGCAAGGCCTGCGGCGAGATCGTGGTGGTCGATATCGGGCTCGCTTCTGTCGGCGCTGCTTCGCTGTTCGAGAACGCGCCAGGGCTTTGGCTGCAACGCTATCCCTGGCCGGCGATCGACGCTCACAAGCATAGCCGCGGGCGACTGAGCGTCGTCAGCGGAGACGCCTGGAACACCGGAGCCGCCAGGCTGGCCGCGCGGGGCGGGTTGAGGATCGGCGCAGGAGCGGTGACGCTGCTTTCGCCGCCGTCGGCTCTATCGGTGAACGCCGGCCATCTCGAAGCGGTCATGTTGGCGCCCTTTGAGTCTGACGCCGACCTTGCGGCGAGGGCCGCGAGCGCCGATGCGGTCATCATCGGACCCGCCGCCGGGGTGGGGGAGGCGACGGCGCGCCATCTCCGGGCGCTAGCGCAAACGGGGGCGGCCTTGGTGGCGGACGCGGACGCGTTGACGAGCTTCCGAGACGACCCCAGCGAACTCTTCGCCTGCCTGGACAGGGACGATGTCCTGACGCCCCATCCGGGCGAGTTCGAGCGGATCTTTCCGGGCCTGCTCGGCAGGTCGCCGGAGCGGATCACTGCGGCGCGCGAGGCGGCCAGCACGGCGGGCGCGGTCATCCTGCTGAAGGGGGCGGACACGGTGATCGCGGCGCCGGACGGGCGTGCGGCCGTCAACGTCAACGGTACGCCGTGGCTGGCGACAGCGGGTTCCGGCGATGTGCTGGCCGGCTTCATTGGCGGCTTGCTGGCGCAAGGCATGGACAGCTTCGAGGCGGCTTGCGCCGGAGCGTGGATCCACGCGGAGTGCGGGGCTCTCCACGGGCCCGGCTTGATCGCCGAGGACCTGCCGGATCTCGCGCCGAAGATCCTGGCGCAACTCCATCAAGGCGCCTGAGCGGGCTTGCGCGCCCGGCGCGCAAGCCGTAATGCCGGGCGCACGCGGATGTGGCGAAACTGGTAGACGCACTGGATTTAGGTTCCAGCGCCGCGAGGCGTGGAGGTTCGAGTCCTCTCATCCGCACCAAACCTCTCGTAGCACCCCCCCGGGAGTGCGCGAGTTTTATCGCCGCCGCTCTTGGATGCTCGCGCACGTCGTGACATAAGGGCGCTCTTTCGCCGCCCCGGCACATCGCGGGCGGCGTCGATCTTTTGGACCCCAGGGCGGAGCTCGGGCGCCCGGCGCCCCGACCCGAGAATTAAGAATGTCGATGCAGATCGTTGAAAAGTCGGGCGAAGGCCTCAGCCGCGTTTTTGGCGTTACGGTGCCCGCGAGTGAACTGGCTACGCGTCTGGAAGCGCGGATCGCCGAAGTCGCCCCGCAAATGAACGTGAAGGGCTTCCGTCCCGGCAAGGTGCCGACGGCCCACGTTCGCCGCCTGTACGGCAAGGCCCTGATGGGCGAAGTCATCGAGCAGGCCCTGAACGAGACGACCACCAAGGTCCTCGAAGAGAACAAGCTGCGTCCGGCCGGCCAGCCCGAGCTGAACCCGTCGTCGGACATGGACAAGGTCATCGCCGGCGGTGAAGACCTGTCGTTCGACCTCGCGGTCGAAGTGATGCCAGAGTTCGAGCCGATCGACCCGACGTCGATCGAGCTGGTGAAGCCGGTCTACAAGGTCTCGGACGAGGAAGTCCAAGAGGCCCTCGACGAACTGGCCAAGCAAGCGCGCACCTATGAGCCGCGCACCGGCAAGAGCCAGAAGGCCAAGGACGGCGACCAACTGCTGATCGACTTCGTCGGCACGATCGACGGCGTCGAGTTTGCCGGCGGCAAGGCCGAAGGCGCTGAGCTGGTCCTCGGTTCGGGCCAGTTCATCCCGGGCTTCGAAGACCAACTGGTCGGCGCCAAGCCGGGCGACGACGTCGTCGTGAAGGTCAAGTTCCCGGAAGACTACCAGGCCAAGGATCTGGCCGGTAAGGATGCCGAGTTCGCCACCAAGGTGCAAGAAGTCCGCGCTCCGGTCGACGGCAAGGCCGACGATGAGCTGGCCAAGCGCCTGGGTCTGTCGGACCTGGCCGCTCTGACCGAGCTGCTGAAGTCGAACCTGGCGGGCCGCTACGACAACTCCTCGCGCTTCAAGCTGAAGCGCGCGCTGCTGGACGTGCTGGACACCAAGCACGACTTCCCGCTGCCGCCGCGCATGGTGGACGCCGAGTTCGCCGGCATCTGGCAACAGGTCGAGGCCGACAAGGCCCGCGGCGGCCTGCCGCCGGAAGACGCCGAGAAGACCGAAGACCAACTGAAGGACGAGTACCGCAAGATCGCCGAGCGCCGCGTGCGTCTGGGCCTGGTCCTGGCGGAAATCGGCCGCAAGAACGACGTGGTCGTCACCGACCAGGAGCTGACCGACGCGATCATGCGCGAAGCCCGCCAATACGGCGCTCAGGCTCAGCAAGTGTTCGACATGTACCGCCAGCGCGCGGACCTGCAGGCGGCCATGCGCGCTCCGATCTATGAAGACAAGGTCGTCGACCTGATCTTCGGCAAGGCCAAGATCGAGGAAAAGGAAGTCTCCAAGGACGAACTCCTGGAAGAAGACGACCTGCCGGAAGGCTACGGCGGCTAAGGCTCGCTGAAGCTGAAATTGAACGAGGCGCGGCTCGCGAGGGCCGCGCCTTTTTCATTTCGGTCCGAGCGGAGCGCTCCTTGCAACCTGTTAAGGGGAACGCGATATGCGTGGGCGACGCCGCGCGGGGGCTGATTCGCTTTCGCGCCGCCAGCACACACAAAAAGGGTGATCCCCATGATGTACGATCCGGTTTCGACGGCGATGAACCTGGTGCCGATGGTGGTCGAACAGACCAGCCGTGGCGAGCGCGCGTTCGACATCTTCTCTCGCCTGCTGAAGGAACGGATCATCTTCCTGACCGGCCCGGTCGAGGACGGCATGGCCAGCCTGATCTGCGCGCAGCTGCTCTTCCTCGAGTCCGAGAACCCGAAGAAGGAAATCGCCATGTACATCAACTCGCCGGGTGGCGTGGTGACGGCTGGCCTCGCGATCTACGACACCATGCAGTACATCAAGAGCCCGGTCTCGACGGTGTGCATGGGCATGGCCGCCTCGATGGGTTCGCTGCTGCTGGCGGCCGGCGCCGCCGGTCAGCGCATCTCGCTGCCGAACGCCCGGATCATGGTGCACCAGCCGTCGGGCGGCTTCCGGGGTCAGGCCTCGGACATCGAGCGCCACGCCGAAGACATCATCAAGACCAAGCGCCGCCTGAACGAGATCTACGTCAAGCACTGCGGCCGCACCTATGAGGAGGTCGAGCGTACGCTGGACCGCGACCACTTCATGAGCGCCGACGAGGCCAAGGCCTGGGGTTTGGTCGATCACGTCTATGACTCGCGCGACGCGGCCGAGGCCGGCGCCGAGTAAGCGATCGCCCTCTACGACAAAGCCGCCGACCCCAGGGTCGGCGGCTTTTTTGTTGCTCTAAGTCCGGCGCGGGCGGGTCAGCCCGGCTTGCCTCGGAAAACGCGGTAGCCCTTCTCATCGGCGATCGCCAGCATCTCGGTGTCGCCGGAGGTGTCGCCGTAGGCCGCCGTCAGTCGGACGTCGGACCCAAAGGCCTCGCGCAGGCGCAGGACCTTCTCCTTGGCCCGGCAATTGTTCCCGTCGAGGCCGCCGAGGATGCGACCGTCCTCCGAGCACCTCAGGCGCGTGCCGATCAGCATGTCCGCGCCAAGGCCGCGCGCGAACGGCGCCACGATCAGGTCGGGAGAGGCGGTGACGATGACCATCTTGGCGCCCTTGGCGCGCCAGCTGCGCCAAACCGCCACGGCGTCGGGCCGCAGCAGAGAGGGGGCGTAGGCTTCGGCGAAGGCGCGGGCGTCATTCTCGATCTGGGCGACGGTCGCCCCCTTGAGAAACTGGCGAACCGCAGCGGCCTTCAGCTTGCCCCGGTTGCGATCGAACACATAGGCGATCAGCGAGGGCGTCAGGCGCAACACGCCGAGGGACCACCGTGGCCCCGCGCGCCACTTCAGGAACGCGTTGAAGCTGTCCTTCACGGTCAGGGTGCCGTCGAAATCGAAAGCCACCAGCAGCGGCTCATGCCCCATTTCGCCGGTCATTGGACGCGACGCGCTCAATCCCTTGGCCATCCAAGAACGCTTAGCCATTCAACTTCCATGCGAGCGCGATCGGCGCGCCGCCACCCTGACGAATCCAGGCTTCGTAATACGGCGTTACCGGGTGCGCTGTAAGGGTCTAGGCGCTGAGCGCTTGCGCTAGGACGCCAATCGCCCAATTTAGATGACCAAGCCATGACACGATCTGGCGGGTTCACGCGTTTCAAGGCCGAAAGGGCCTAGCGAGGCTTGTGAACCGTGCGCGGATCGGGGAATGTCAAGGATTAGACAACTCCCGGCGTGTATTCTGCTTGCTTCGGTGGCGGCGTATGCGCTCGGAAGGGGCGTCTCGGCGTAAGCCGTCGTCGCCATAGTGTGAGAAGCGATCATGACGAAAGCCGCGAGCGGCGACACCAAGAGCACCCTGTACTGTTCTTTCTGCGGAAAGAGCCAACACGAGGTGCGCAAGCTCATCGCGGGACCGACGGTGTTCATTTGTGATGAATGCGTCGAGCTCTGCATGGACATCATCCGCGAAGAGCACAAGATCGCCTTCGTGAAATCCAAGGATGGCGTCCCGACGCCTCGCGAGATCTGCGAAGTCCTGGACGATTACGTGATCGGTCAAGGTCACGCCAAGAAGGTCCTCGCGGTCGCGGTTCACAACCACTACAAGCGCTTGAACCACGCGTCGAAGAACAACGACGTCGAACTGGCCAAGTCGAACATCCTGCTGGTTGGTCCGACCGGCACGGGTAAGACGCTGTTGGCCCAGACCCTGGCTCGAATCATCGACGTGCCGTTCACGATGGCTGACGCCACCACGCTGACCGAAGCCGGTTATGTCGGTGAGGACGTCGAGAACATCGTGCTGAAGCTGCTGCAAGCGGCCGACTACAATGTCGAGCGCGCCCAGCGCGGCATCGTCTACATCGACGAAATCGACAAGATCAGCCGCAAGTCCGACAACCCGTCCATCACCCGCGACGTGTCGGGCGAGGGCGTGCAGCAGGCTCTGCTGAAGATCATGGAAGGCACTGTCGCCTCCGTGCCGCCGCAAGGCGGGCGCAAGCATCCCCAGCAGGAGTTCCTGCAGGTCGACACGACGAACATCCTGTTCATCTGCGGCGGCGCGTTCGCCGGCCTCGAGAAGATCATCTCGGCGCGCGGCGCGGCCAAGTCGATCGGCTTCGGGGCCAAGGTGACCGATCCGGAAGAGCGCCGGACGGGCGAAATCCTGCGGAACGTCGAACCCGACGACCTGCAGCGCTTTGGCCTGATCCCGGAATTCATCGGTCGTCTGCCGGTGGTCGCGACCCTGGAGGACCTCGACGAGGTCGCCCTGGTCAAGATCCTGACCGAGCCGAAGAACGCCTTCGTGAAGCAATATCAGCGCCTGTTCGAGATGGAGAACATCGGCCTGACCTTCACCGAAGACGCGCTGCATCAGGTCGCCAAGAAGGCCATCGCCCGCAAGACCGGCGCGCGCGGCCTGCGTTCGATCATGGAAGGCATCTTGCTGGAGACCATGTTCGAGCTGCCGACTTACGAGGGCGTCGAGGAAGTGGTGGTCAACGCTGAAGTCGTCGAAGGACGGGCGCAACCGCTCCTGATCTATGCCGAGAAGAAGGGCGGGGCGGCCTCGGCCTAACCGAATCTCTCTGACCGAATTGGGCGCGCCGTCTTCGGAGGGCGCGCCTTTTTCGTGGATAACACCGACCAAACGGGCGTCGCGCCCTTTCGGTGGTTCTGTCGCCGCAGCACAGCTACGCCATCCTTGCTCGCCTTCGCGCGAGCTGCAGGGTGTTTCCTTTCAAGTTTCGGCGCTAGCGGGGCATGAGTCGCTCAACTTGACCGATGCTGCGCGACTAGTCGCCGCTGTTGGGCGAGCGCGCTTGAACCGTGTTGTAAAACGTCCACATAAATAACGAACATTCGCCCAGTCCCGGGCGGACGGACCGATCGACTCAGGCGCATCGTCTGATGTTACGGCGGCCCGCGTGGCCAGGCGCCTTCCAGGGCCTCGGCCGGGAGTATTGAGAACATGTCCGAACTACGTACGCTTCCTGTTTTGCCGCTGCGGGATATCGTTGTGTTCCCGCACATGGTCGTGCCGCTTTTCGTGGGGCGCGATAAATCCGTGCGTGCGCTCGAGGAGGTGATGCGCGGCGACAAGCAGATCCTGCTCGTCACGCAGAAGAACTCGGCCGACGATGATCCGGCGCCGGGTGACATCTTCGACGTGGGCGTGCTGGCCACCGTGCTGCAACTGCTGAAGCTGCCGGACGGCACGGTGAAGGTGCTGGTCGAGGGCAAGGCGCGCGCCGCCGTCGTGAGCTTCACCGACCAGGAGTCGTACTACGAGGCCCAGATCGGCGAGGTGTCTGAGGACGAAGGGGCGGGTCCCGAGGCCGAAGCGCTGTCTCGCGCCGTCGTCGAGCAGTTCGAGAACTACGTCAAACTGAACAAGAAGGTGCCGCCTGAGGCACTGGCCTCGATCCCGCAGATCGCTGAGCCGGGCAAGCTGGCCGACAGCATCGCCGCGCATCTGTCGGTGAAGATTGGCGACAAGCAGCACCTGCTGGAGATCTTCGATGTCGTGAAGCGCCTTGAGAAGGTCTTCGCCCTGATGGAGGGCGAGATCTCGGTGCTGCAGGTCGAGAAGAAGATCCGCTCGCGCGTGAAGCGCCAGATGGAAAAGACCCAGCGCGAGTATTACCTCAACGAGCAGATGAAGGCGATCCAGCGTGAGCTGGGCGACCCTGATGACGCGCGGGATGAGCTGATCGATCTCGAGAAGCGCATCAAGAAGACCAAGCTCTCGAAGGAAGCGCGCACGAAGGCCGAGGCCGAGCTGAAGAAGCTCCGCAACATGAGCCCGATGTCGGCCGAGAGCACCGTCGTCCGGAACTATCTGGACTGGCTGTTGTCGATCCCGTGGGGCAAGGCCAAGACCAAGAAGATCGACCTCCCGGAAGCCGAGGGCGTCCTCGACGCCGACCACTATGGCCTGGAGAAGGTCAAGGAGCGGATCCTCGAGTACCTGGCCGTGCAAGCGCGGACCAACTCGCTGAAGGGGCCGATCCTCTGCCTCGTGGGCCCTCCCGGCGTCGGCAAGACCTCGCTTGGCAAGTCGATCGCCAAGGCGACCGGTCGCGAGTTCGTGCGGATGAGCCTGGGCGGGGTTCGTGACGAGGCCGAAATCCGCGGTCACCGTCGCACCTATATCGGCTCGATGCCTGGCAAGGTCATCCAGTCGATGAAGAAGGCCAAGACGACCAACGCGTTCGTCCTTCTGGACGAGATCGACAAGATGGGCAGCGACTATCGCGGTGACCCCGCGTCGGCGCTGTTGGAAGTGTTGGACCCGGCGCAGAATTCGACGTTTGGCGATCACTACCTGGAGGTCGACTACGACCTGTCGCAGGTGATGTTCGTGACGACGGCCAACAGCTTGAACATGCCCCAGCCGCTGCTGGACCGCATGGAGATCATCCGCATCCCCGGCTACACCGAGGATGAGAAGCTGGAGATCGCCAAGCGGCACATCCTGCCGAAGCTGTCCAAGGACCATGGTCTGAAGCCGGCCGAGTTCGTCGTGCCGGACAAGGCGATCCGCGACCTGATCCGCTACTACACGCGGGAAGCCGGCGTGCGGTCGTTGGAGCGGGAACTGGGCGCGCTGGCGCGCAAGACGGTCCGTGACCTGGCTCGCGAAAAACTGACCACCATCACGATCGACGACGAGCGTCTGGCCAAGTACGCGGGCGTCCAGAAGTACCGCTACGGCGAGACGGACGAGGTCGATCAGGTCGGCATCGTGACGGGTCTGGCCTGGACCGAGTTCGGCGGTGACATCCTGACCATCGAAGCCGTGAAGATGCCGGGCAAGGGTCGCATGCAGATCACCGGCAACCTCAAGGACGTGATGAAGGAGTCGATCTCGGCCGCTAACAGCTACGTCCGGTCGCGGGCGACGCAGTTCGGCATCAAGCCGCCGATCTTCGAGAAGACCGACGTGCACATCCACGTTCCGGACGGCGCCACGCCCAAGGACGGTCCGTCGGCCGGTATCGCCATGGCCCTGGCCATGGTCTCGGTCCTGACCGGGATCCCGATCCGCAAGGACATCGCCATGACCGGCGAGATCACCCTGCGTGGCCGTGTCACCGCGATCGGCGGCCTGAAGGAGAAGCTGCTCGCAGCGCTCCGGTCCGGCGTGAAGACGGTGCTGATCCCGCAGGAGAACGAGAAGGATCTGGCGGATGTGCCTCAGACCGTGAAGGACGGCCTGGAGATCATCCCGGTCTCGACGGTGGACGAGGTCCTCAAGCATGCCCTGACGGGACCGCTCACGCCTGTGGAGTGGAACGAGGCCGAGGAGCCGATGGCCGCATCCACGAAGAAGGATGAAGGCGACAGCGACGCCATGTTAACCCACTAGGCGTAACTTATCGAAGATAACTTAGGTGGCGCGGGAGTTTCCCGCGCCACTCGCGTTTGACGAGGCTTTTTCAGCCGCCATAATCGAGCCGAGCGCAACGCCGGCAGCGATAAAAGCGTGGTCGCTCAGGCTGGGAGAGAAACATGACCACAAAAGCCGAGCTCGTTACGGCGATCGCCGAAAAGGCGGGTATCAACAAGAGCCAAGCCAAGGACGCGTTGGAGGCCTTCATCGAAGCGGTCACCGACTCTCTGAAGTCTGGCGAAGACGTGCGTCTGGTCGGCTTTGGCACCTTCAAGGCCGTGAGCCGCGCCGCCGGCGCTGCTCGCAATCCCCGGACGGGCGAAACCGTCAACCGGCCTGCGTCGAAGACCGCGCGGTTCCAGGTGGGTGAGGGGCTGAAGTCGGCGCTGAACGGCTAGTCGACGATCTCGTGAATCCCAAAGGGCGGAGCGTCAGGCGTTGACGCTCCGCCTTTTCGTTTTGGGCTTTGCGCAGGCGGCGCGGACGGCTAGAAGCGCGCTCCCAAGAGGGCAGTTAGCTCAGCGGTAGAGCGTCTCGTTTACACCGAGAGGGTCGGGGGTTCGATCCCCTCACTGCCCACCATTCTCACGACATGGAAATCCCACCGCGGCTCACGTGAGTCTGCGCCGAGCTTCTATCGGCTATTGAGCGCCTGGCGGAGGCCGAACTCAGGAGTCTCAACGCCCAGGCTGAGGTCTTTCTGCGGAAGCCCTTGAAACGAGGCGGGGTCAATCCAAGGTCTTCTATTGGCGCTGAGGAACCTTAACTGTCGCAAAACCTTTATCGTTCCGGCGCGGAATAGGCGACCACCAGTGACGATGAGGATTCGGCGTGACGCACAGGAGACCTGACCCGCTTCCAGACCGTCAGGGTCTCAAGGTTCAGGCCCGGCCCTCAGGCGAGGATCCCGTCCGCCTCATTGATACGACGATGCTCTATGCGCCGCGCAGCGGTGGCGTGCGCCGGTACCTGTCGTCAAAGCACGCGTGGCTCGCTGCCTGCCGTCCGGATGTTCGCCACACGCTGGTCGTGCCGGGCGCTCGGGATTTTTACGACGGCCAGGGACGGGTTTCGATCTACGCCGCGCCCTTGCCGTTCGGCGCGGGCTATCGCTGGCCCGTCGTCAAACAGGCGTGGATGGAGCGCCTGATCCGCCAGCAGCCTGACATCATCGAGGCGGGCGATCCCTATACGCCGGGCTTGGCGGCGTTACGCGCCGGTGACGCTCTGGGCGTGCCGGTTGTGGGGTTTTGCCACACTGATCTTGGAAAGCTGGCGGCGCTTCACATCGGCGATTGGGCCGAAAGGCCGGTGCAGAAGCGATGGGCGGCGATCTACCGACAGTTTGACCAGGCGGTGGCGCCCAGCCGGTTCATCGCCGGACGATTGATCGAGGCGGGCGTGCACGATGCGATCGGTCTCCCGCTTGGGGTCGACACCAGCATCTTCCACCCGGACCGCGCGGATCGCGAGGGTCTCCGGCGTCGTCTGGGCTTGGCGGCGAACGAGCGGCTTTTGGTGTTCGCAGGCCGCCCGGCCAGGGAGAAGAGACTCGATGTGTTGGTCGCGGCCGTCGAACGGCTCGGCGATCCCTACAGGTTGCTGTTCGTTGGCGCGGGGGGCGGGGCTCCGGTCAGCGACCGCACCCTGTGCATCGACTATGTGCGAGATCCGGTCGAACTGGCCGCCATCCTCGCCAGCTGCGACGCCTTTGTTCACGCCAACGACAACGAACCGTTTGGCCTGATCGTGCTTGAGGCCATGGCGTGCGGTCTGCCGGTTGTGGGCGTTTCGGCCGGTGGGGTGGCGGAGTCGGTCGACGAGGATGTTGGCCAGTTGGCCCAGGCGTCGGAGGCGGCCGCGTTTGCGGAGGCCATCGAGGCCCTGTTCGCACGCGATCTGGGCCTCGTCGGCGCCGCAGCGCGCCGGCGCGCGGTGGCGCGCCATGGCTGGGACACGGTCTTCACCGAGCTGTGCGCGATCTATGGCCGGTTAGCTGGTCGGCGTGCTTTCGAGGGCCTTTCGGCAAAGGCCGCGCACTAGTTGCGGATCGACGCCAGAATTTCATAGCTGCGCTTGCGCGCCTCGTGATCGTGGATCTGGGCCGCCGCCATCAGCTCATCCGCGCCCGTCATCTCCAGCACCTGATCGATCTTGCGTTTGACGGTCTCGGCGGAGCCGACGGCGGCGTACCGGAGCGTGTGGTCCAATCCGGCCAACTCCGCTGGCGAGGCATGCTCGCGAATATCGTCGACCGGCGGCGGCAACAGGCCTGGTCGTCCCCGGCGCAAGGCCAGGAACTGTTGCTGGGTCGATGTCGACAGCCGCTTGGCCTCCTCATCCGTATCGGCGGCGCAAACGCCGATGCACACCATGGCGCGGGGACGCTCCAAGGTCTCCGACGGCTTGAAGTGGCGGCGGTACAGCGCCAGGGCCTCAAGCAGAGCATCAGGCGCGAAGTGCGCGGCGAACGCGTAGGGCAGGCCAAGCGCCGCCGCCAGCTGCGCTCCCCAGGTCGAGGAGCCTAGAATCCAGATCGGGACATCCTGGCCCTCGCCCGGAACGGCGCGCACGCTCTGATCGGCGCTCGCCGGTTTGAACCAGTGCTGCAGCTCGACGACGTCCTGGGCGAACGAATCAACCGCGCCGGCGTATCGCCGAAGGGCGCGCATCGTCGCCTGATCGGTGCCCGGCGCGCGCCCAAGGCCCAGGTCGATGCGCCCGGGATAGAGCGCATTCAGGGTTCCGAACTGCTCGGCCACCATCAGGGGTGCATGGTTTGGCAGCATGACGCCGCCTGAGCCGACCCGAATCGTTGTGGTCGCCGCCGCCACCTGGCCGATGACCACGGCGGTCGCGGCGCTGGCGATTCCCGGCATGTTGTGATGCTCGGCCAGCCAGTAGCGATCGAATCCGAGGGCTTCGGCATGCCGGGCCAGGTCGATGCTGTTTCGCAGAGCTTGGCCAACGCCCACGCCCTGAGGCACCGGGGCAAGATCTAGAACCGAGAAGGGCGGATAAGGGCGAGGAGTCATGGTCGCTAGATGGCGCAACGACGCTGCGGCACAAGCCCTTGCGAAGAAGTCTTTATTTTAAAGGGGAAGGGGACGGTGGCGCGAATGACGGGGCTCGAACCCGCGACCTCCGGCGTGACAGGCCGGCGCTCTAACCAACTGAGCTACATCCGCGTCGTGCGCCAAGGCGCGACAGTCGTCCGTGACCGAGGGAGGGAGCCTATCACCTCTGAAAGGGTGGCGCGAATGACGGGGCTCGAACCCGCGACCTCCGGCGTGACAGGCCGGCGCTCTAACCAACTGAGCTACATCCGCATACCCCTTCGCCGAAGCGAAAGTGCGACCCGCCGATCGGCGAGGCGCGTCTGATATGTCGGGTGAAGACTCGTGTCAACGGCGATCTCGAAGAACCAACAAATCGCAATTAGTTGCGATCGTTTCTCAATATGCGCAGGGCGTTTGAAGCGCTGGCGACAGTGGGCTACAACCCGCTCGATTCAAGCCAAGGGCTGTCATGACCGCCTTCCTTCTCCAGTACCTGCCGATCGTGATCTTTCTCGGGATAGCGGCGGCCATCGGTATCGTCTTCCTGCTCGCCGCCGCGGTGCTCGCGCCCAAGGCGCCGGACCCGGAAAAGCTGTCCGCCTACGAGTGCGGATTCAACGCCTTCGACGACGCGCGCATGAAGTTCGACGTCCGGTTCTACCTGGTGTCGATCCTCTTCATCATCTTCGACCTGGAAGTCGCGTTCCTGTTCCCCTGGGCGGTCACGCTGATGAAGTTGCCGCAAGACGTGGCGCAGTTCGCCTTCTGGTCGATGATGACCTTCCTGGGCGTCCTGACCGTCGGCTTCATCTATGAATGGAAGAAGGGCGCCCTCGAATGGGAGTGATCGTTCCCGCCAACTCGTCCCCGGTCCCGGCGTTGTCCGCCGGCCGCTCGACGGTCGAGGGCTATGACCCCAAGCTGCACGGCCCGTTCTTCGACGGCGTGTCGCAGCAACTGGCCGACAAGGGCTTCATCACCGCCGCTGCGGATGACCTGATCACCTGGGCGCGCACCGGCTCGCTCATGTGGATGACGTTCGGTCTGGCCTGCTGCGCCGTCGAGATGATGCAGGCCTCGATGCCGCGTTACGATCTGGAGCGCTACGGCTTCGCGCCGCGCGCCAGCCCGCGTCAGTCGGACGTGATGATCGTCGCCGGCACGCTGACCAACAAGATGGCCCCGGCTCTGCGCAAGGTCTACGACCAGATGCCTGAGCCGCGCTACGTGATCTCGATGGGCAGCTGCGCCAATGGCGGCGGCTACTACTATTACAGCTACAGCGTCGTGCGCGGTTGCGACCGCGTCGTGCCGGTCGACATCTATGTGCCGGGCTGCCCGCCGACCGCCGAGGCCCTGGTCTATGGCGTGCTGCAGCTGCAGAAGAAGATTCGCCGGACGGGGACGATCGAGCGATGAGCCAAGCCCTGGAACTTTTCGGTCAGGACATCGTCGCCCGCGCTCCGGGCGTGCTGGGACATTCTGTCGCATTCGGTGAACTGACCATCGTCGCGCGCGCGGCGTCGGTCATCGAAACGCTGACGTTCCTGCGTGACGACGCGGCCTGCCGTTTCCATCAGTTGATCGACCTGACGGGTGTCGACTATCCGGAGCGGGCCGCGCGTTTCGACGTGGTCTATCACCTGCTGTCGCTAGTGAAGAACCACCGTGTCCGCCTCAAGGTCTCGACCGATGAGGATACGCCCGTCCCCAGCATCACGCCGGTTTTCCCGGTGGCGGACTGGTTCGAGCGCGAAGCGTTCGACATGTACGGCATTTTCTTCGACGGTCACCCCGACCTGCGTCGAATCCTGACCGACTACGGTTTCCACGGTCACCCGCTCCGGAAAGACTTCCCGATGACGGGCTATGTGGAAGTGCGCTACGACGATGAGCTCAAGCGCGTCGTCTATGAACCTGTGAAGATTACCGAGTTCCGTGCGTTCGATTTCCTCTCGCCCTGGGAAGGCGCCAAGTACGCGCTCCCCGGTGACGAGAAGGCGCAATAGCGAGCAAGGGGATGCCGACTCATGGGTTTGCGACGGCCTTCGTTCCGTTCCGCCACAGCGTTCTTCTTGGTCGCCTTTTCAACCGCGTTCCTGATGACCATCGGGATGCGGCTGACGGGGTGGTTCACGAAGGCGCCGACGATCTCGGCGGATCAGAACAAGTCGCTGGGCGTCGCGATCATGATCTCGGTGATCACGCTGGCCATCGGGGCCAGCATCCGGCGGATGGAAGTGGCCGAGCTGCGCAGCGCGCTGCTGGGGGCCGCCTCAGTCTTGCTGGCCTTGCCATTGTCTCAGGCCGCGATTTCCCAAAGCTGGGACGTCGCGACCACCATCATCACCTTGCTGGGCGTCGTCCTGCTGATCGC
The DNA here is from genome assembly GCF_002310375.3 of Caulobacter vibrioides. Taxonomy (GTDB): domain Bacteria; phylum Pseudomonadota; class Alphaproteobacteria; order Caulobacterales; family Caulobacteraceae; genus Caulobacter; species Caulobacter vibrioides_D. The sequence goes on along the minus strand of NZ_CP023315.3, from coordinate 2,189,452 downwards.
GGGACTGATCGTCTCGCTCAGCATCGAACAGCGTAACGAAGGTCCATAGTCATGACCGGAACGCCATCGCCCGTCGCGGCGACTGAACTTGTCCGAGACGAATCCGCGGTTCCGGCCGTTCCGGAAACGCCTGTTCGCAAGTTCAACATCAACTTCGGCCCGCAACACCCGGCCGCGCACGGCGTGCTGCGCCTGGTGCTGGAGCTGGACGGCGAAATCGTCGAACGCGTCGATCCGCACATCGGCCTGCTGCATCGCGGCACCGAGAAGCTGATGGAAGCGCGGACCTACCTGCAGAATATTCCCTACTTCGACCGCCTCGACTACGTGGCGCCGATGAACCAGGAACACGCCTTCTGCCTGGCCATCGAGAAGCTGCTCGGCGTCGAAGTGCCGATCCGCGGCCAGATCATCCGGGTGCTCTACTCGGAAATCGGCCGGATCCTGAACCACCTGCTGAACGTGACGACCCAGGCCATGGACGTCGGCGCCCTGACGCCGCCGCTCTGGGGCTTTGAGGAGCGCGAGAAGCTGATGGTGTTCTACGAGCGCGCTTGCGGCGCTCGCCTGCACTCCAACTACTTCCGTCCGGGCGGCGTCCACCAGGACCTGCCGCCGGAGCTGGTCGAGGACATCGACACCTGGGCCAAGGCCTTCCCGAAGATCTGCGACGACATCGAAGGTCTGATCACCGACAACCGCATCTTCAAGCAGCGCAACGTCGATATCGGCGTGGTGAGCAAGGAAGAGGCGATCAGCTGGGGTTTCTCGGGCGTGATGGTGCGCGGTTCGGGCATCGCCTGGGATCTGCGCCGCAGCCAGCCCTACGAGAACTACAACGACTTCGAGTTCGACATCCCGCTGGGCAAGAACGGCGACTGCTACGATCGCTATCTCTGCCGCATGCAGGAGATGCGCGAGTCGACCAAGATCATCCGCCAGGCCTGCGAGATGCTGCGCAAGACGCACGGCCCTGTGCTGTCGGAAGACAACAAGGTCTCGCCGCCGCGCCGCGCCGAGATGAAGCGCTCGATGGAAGCGCTCATCCACCACTTCAAGCTCTACACCGAAGGCTTCAAGACCCCGGTCGGTGAAGTCTATGCCTGCGTCGAGGCGCCGAAGGGCGAGTTTGGCGTGTTCGTCGTCTCCGACGGCACCAACAAGCCGTATCGCTGCAAGATCCGCGCGCCGGGCTTCCCGCACCTGGCGGCCATGGACTGGATGAACCGTGGCCACCAGCTGGCTGACGTGTCGGCCATCCTGGGCTCGCTGGACATCGTGTTCGGGGAGATCGACCGTTGAGCCTGGCCGATATCGCCCAGGCGCAGCTCGACGCCTACAACGCCCAGGATCTGGACGCGCACTGCGCCCACTTCTCCGACGACGTGGTCGTCGCGGGGCTGAACGGTGACGTCGCGCGCACGGGCATCGAGGCCTATCGCGCCTTTTACGCCAAGACCTTCGCCGAGTTTCCCAAGAACCAGGCGAAGCTACTGAACCGCATCGTGGTCGGATCCAATGTGATCGATCACGAGCATGTCGACCGCGGCAACGGCGATGCGCCGTTCCAGGTCGCCGCCATCTACACCTTCAAGGGCGACAAGATCGCCCGCGTGGATTTCGCACGATGAGCGTTCGCCGTCTCGCTAAAGAACAGCCCGCCAGCTTCGCCTTTTTGAAGGAAAGCCAGGCCAAGGCCGATTGGTGGAAAGCCAAGTATCCCGCCGAGCGCAAGCAATCGGCCGTGATCCCCATGCTGTGGCTGGCCCAGAAGCAGGAGGGCTGGATCTCCGAGCCGGCGATCCAGGAGATCGCCAAGCAGCTCGAGATGCCGGTCATCCGCGTTCTGGAGGTCGCGACCTTCTACGTGATGTTCCAGCTGCAGCCGGTCGGCAAGGTCGCCTTCGTCCAGCTGTGCGGCACCACGCCCTGCCAGCTGCGCGGCGCGCTCGACCTGCGCAAGGTGCTGGAGGACAAGATCGGTCCGGCCCACCACGTCTCGGCCGACGGCAAGTTCAGCTGGGAAGAGGTCGAGTGCCTGGGCGCCTGCTGCAACGCGCCGATGGCCGCGATCAACGACTACTACTACGAGGACCTGACGCCGGAGAGCCTGGCCAAGATCCTCGACGACTTCGCCGCCGGCAAGGCGCCGCAGCCGGGCAGCTATGAGGGCCGTGGCGCTTCGGAGCCGAGGGGCGCGATCCACACCCTGACCGATCCGAAGCTGTACGACGGCTCGTACGCCAAGAAGATCAAGATCCCGAACCTGCCCGAAAAGCCCAAGAAGGCTCCGAAGTCGGAGCCCGCCGCCTAACATGACCGCTGACGCCGCCCTCCAGAAGAAGCGCCTCACCGCGATGCTCGTCATCAACGCGGTGTGCTTCGTGCTGGCCGGCGTCGCGATCTATGGCGCGGTGTCGCTGCGGATCGACTGGCTGCGGCTGGTCTTCCTGGGCGCCATCGTCGCGGGCCTGGGTTCGCACATCTGGTTCATCCTGGGCTGGATGCGCGCGACCAAGGGGGAGGGCGCTTCGTCATGATCGACGACAGCGACCTCAACAGCCGCAAGGCGGCGTATGCCGACACCATCCGGGGTCTGCATCGTCGCGAACGGGGCTTCGGCTTCGTGGCGTGCCTGCTGGGCGCGATCCTTCTGGTCTGGGGTCGTGTCGTCGAAGGCGCGCCGTTCTGGGCGGTTGTGGCCGGCCTCGCCATCATTGGCGCGGGTTGGTCGCTTTTCGCCTATGTCATCATTCGTCGGACGCGCTATGTGCGCGCCCATCCATTCGATCCGCAAAGCTGAGTCATGGTCGGTATCCTCGAAGACAAGGACCGCATCTTCACGAACCTCTACGGTCTCCACGACTGGGGCCTTGAGGGCGCGAAGAAGCGCGGCTGCTGGAATGGCACCAAGGACATCCTGGACGCCGGGCGCGACTGGATCATCGAGAACATGAAGAACTCCGGCCTGCGCGGTCGGGGCGGCGCGGGTTTCTCGACCGGCCTGAAGTGGTCGTTCATGCCCAAGGAAGTGAAGGACGGTCGTCCTCACTACCTGGTCGTCAACGCCGACGAATCCGAGCCGGGCACCTGCAAGGACCGGGAGATCATGCGGCATGACCCGCACCTCCTGATCGAGGGCTGCCTGATCGCTTCGCGCGCGATGCTGGCTCACGCCTGCTACATCTACATCCGCGGCGAGTACGTCTTCGAGCGCGAGCGCCTGGAAGCGGCGATCAAGCAGGCCTACGAGGCCAAGCTGGTCGGCAAGAATAATGTCCACGGCTGGGACTTCGACATCTACGTCCACCACGGCGCCGGCGCCTATATCTGCGGCGAAGAGACGGCCCTGCTGGAAAGCCTGGAAGGCAAGAAGGGCCAGCCGCGCCTGAAGCCGCCGTTCCCGGCCGGCGCGGGCCTCTACGGCATGCCGACCACGGTCAACAACGTGGAATCGATCGCCGTTGCGGGTACGATCCTGCGTCGCGGCGCAGCCTGGTTCGCCGGCTTTGGCCGTCCGAACAACGCCGGCACCAAGCTCTTCTGCGTCTCGGGCCACGTGAATCTGCCCTGCAACGTCGAAGAGGCGATGAGCATCCCATTCCGCCAACTGGTCGAGGACCACTGCGGCGGCATCCGGGGCGGCTGGGGCAACCTGAAGGCCGTCATTCCGGGCGGTTCGTCGGTGCCGATGATCCCCGCCGAGCAGTGCGAAGACCTCCCGATGGACTTCGACGCCCTGCGGAACCTGAAGTCGGGCCTGGGCACCGCCGCCGTCATCGTCATGGACAAGGACACCGACCTTGTTCGCGCCATCGCCCGCCTGTCGTACTTCTACAAGCACGAGAGCTGCGGCCAGTGCACGCCGTGCCGTGAAGGCACCGGCTGGATGTGGCGCGTCATGGAACGCATGGTCACCGGCGAGGCCGATCCCAAAGAGATCGACACGCTGCTGGACGTGACGACCCAGGTCGAGGGTCACACCATCTGCGCCCTGGGCGACGCGGCCGCCTGGCCGATCCAGGGTCTGTTCCGCCACTTCCGCCATGAGGTGGAGGAGCGGATCGCTTCTTATCGTAGCGGTCGCCTGCACGTGCAGGGCGCCAAGCTGATCGCGGCGGAGTAACTAGAATGGCAATCGCCAAGGTCAATGGCGTCGAGGTCGAGTTCGAGCCCGGCATGACGGTTCTGCAGGTTGCGGAGCTGGCCGGGGAAGAGATCCCGCGCTTCTGCTATCACGAACGCCTGTCCATCGCCGGCAACTGCCGGATGTGCCTCGTTGAGGTGAAGCCCGGCCCGCCGAAGCCGCAGGCCTCGTGCGCCCTGCCGGCCGCTGAGGGCCAGGAGATCTTCACCAAGACTCCGATGGTCAAGAAGGCTCGCGAAGGGGTGATGGAGTTCCTGCTCATCAACCACCCGCTGGACTGCCCGATCTGCGACCAGGGCGGCGAGTGCGACCTGCAGGACCAGGCGGTTGGCTACGGCCGTGACGACAGCCGTTACGAAGAGAACAAGCGCGCCGTCGAAGAGAAGTCGATGGGCCCGCTGATCAAGACCGTGATGACGCGCTGCATCCAGTGCACGCGCTGCGTCCGCTTCATCACCGAGGTCGCCGGCTCGCCGGAGATCGGCCTGATCTCGCGCGGCGAAGACGTTGAAATCACGACCTATCTGGGCGCGGCGGTGACGTCGGAGCTCAGCGCCAATGTGATCGACCTGTGCCCGGTCGGCGCCCTGACCTCCAAGCCCTACGCCTTCGAAGCCCGGCCGTGGGAACTGAAGAAGACCGAGAGCGTCGACGTCATGGACGCCCTGGGCTCGTCGATCCGCGTCGACGCGCGTGGCGCGGCGGTGCTGCGGGTGCTTCCGCGCATCAACGACGAGGTCAACGAGGAATGGATCTCGGACAAGACCCGCTATGCGGTCGACGGTCTGGGCCGTCAGCGTCTTGACCGCCCGTATGTTCGCGTCGGCGGCCAGCTGAAGCCGGCCACCTGGGCCGAGGCCTTTGCGGCCATCGCCGCCAAGGTCAAGGCGACCGCGCCGGAGCGCATGGGCGTGATCGCCGGCGACCTGCAGGACGCCGAGAGCCTGAAGGCGACGAAGGACCTCTTCACCGCCCTGGGCGTGAAGAACCTCGACAGCCGTCAGGACGGTTCGGCCCTGGGCGCGGGTCCGCGCGAAGGCTGGCTGTTCAACGCGACGATCGCCGGCATCGAGAACGCCGATGTGGTGCTGTTCGTCGGCGCCAATCCGCGCCTCGAGGCCCCGGTGCTCAACAGCCGCTTCCGCAAGCAGTGGATCGCCGGCAAAACCCGCTTTGGCGTGATCGGCGAGCAGGCCGACCTGACCTTCGGCTACGACTATCTCGGCGCGGGCGCCAAGACGCTGTCGGGCCTGGCCAAGAGCAAGAGCGACTTTGTCGCGGCCTTCAAGGCCGCCGAACGTCCGGCCATCATTATCGGCCAGGGCGCTCTGGCGCGGGCTGATGGCGCGGCGATCCTCAAGGCCGCCGCCGGCCTCGCCAAGACGATGAAGGTCGTCCGCGAAGGTTGGAACGGCTGGAACGTGCTGCACACCGCCGCCGCGCGCGTTGCGGGCCTCGACATGGGCTTCGTCCCGGCCGAAGGCGCGTTGTCGACCGGCGATATGCTGAAGCCGGGCGCGCTGGACGTGCTGTTCCTGCTGGGCGCCGACGAGTGCGAAGCCGCCGCGTCGGACGCCTTCAAGATCTATCTCGGCACCCACGGCGACAACGGCGCCCACAAGGCGGACGTGATCCTGCCGGGCGCGGCCTACACCGAAAAGAACGGCCTCTATGTGAACATGGAAGGCCGCGTGCAGATGGGCCGCCGCGCCGTGTTCCCGAAGGGCGAGGCCAAGGAAGACTGGTCGATCCTGCGGGCGCTGTCCGAAGTTCTGGGCCACAAGCTGCCGTACGACAGCCTGGACCAGCTGCGCGCCAAGCTCTTCGCCGATCACCCGACCTTCGGTCAGATCGACTACGCGCCGGGCTCGGTGGCGACGGTCTTTGACGTCGGCGCTCTTGGTGCTGACGGTGAGGTCTCGGACGCGCCGTTCGAAAGCCCGGTCAAGGCCTTCCACCTGACCAACCCCATCGCGCGCGCCAGCGTGACCATGGCCGAGTGCGCGGCCGTGGCCTCGGGCGCCGCCAAGATCGCGGCGGAGTAGGCCGATGCAAGCGTTCTTCGCCAACCCCGCCGTCTCCTGGACCCTTCTGACCACCGGCGGGATCCTGCTGGTCGTGATCTGGGTGCTGTTGAGCCTGGCGTTCCTGCTGCTGGCCGACCGCAAGATCTGGGCCGGCGTTCAGATGCGCAAGGGCCCGAACGTGGTGGGTCCCTTCGGCCTGCTGCAGTCCTTCGCCGACTTCTTCAAGTTCGTGCTGAAGGAGATCGTGATCCCGGCCGGCGCCGACAAGGTCGTGTTTATCCTGGCGCCGCTGATCAGCCTGATCCTGGCCTTCGTCGGTTGGGCCGTGGTGCCGTTCGCGCCGGGCTGGGTGGTCTCGAACCTCAATGTCGGCATTCTCTACCTGCTGGCGATGAGCTCGTTGGGCGTCTACGGCATCATCATGGGCGGTTGGGCTTCGAACTCGAAGTACCCGTTCCTGGGCGCCCTTCGTTCGGCCGCTCAGATGGTGTCGTACGAAGTGTCGATAGGCCTGATCATCATCACGGTGATCCTGCTGGCGGGTTCGATGAACCTGTCGACCATTGTCGAGAAGCAGACGGGTTGGATCTGGAACTGGAACGTCTTCGGCGGCGGGCTGAACAACCTCGTTCTGCTGCCGGTCATGGTCGTGGCCATGGGCATGTTCTACATCTCGGCCCTGGCCGAGACGAACCGCCCGCCCTTCGACCTGCCGGAAGCTGAATCCGAACTCGTTGCCGGTTATCAGGTCGAGTACAGCTCCACGCCTTACCTGCTGTTCATGGTCGCCGAATATTCGAACATCGTTCTGATGTGCGCGATGATCAGCGTCCTGTTCTTCGGCGGCTGGAACCCCGGTTTCCCGACCGATTTCCTGAACAGCTGGCACCCGTTCGCGGCCAATTTCTTCCTGGCCTTGGTGTTCTACGCCAAGATCTGTTTCTGGTTCTTCATGTTCGCCATGGCGAAGGCCATCGTGCCTCGCTACCGCTACGACCAACTGATGCGCCTGGGCTGGAAGGTGTTCCTGCCGACGTCGCTGGTGCTGGTCGCCGCGGTCGCCGCCTGGCGCGTGTTCGGTCCGGCGGCCTGATGCGTCGGGCCGCGATCCTGGCCTTGACCCTGGCCGGGGCCGCCCTGGTGGCCTGCCAGGCGGTGTCGGCTCCGGATCGGTCCTATTCCCTGGGCGATGGCGTCGTCAGCTATGACGATCTCCGGCGCGAGGGCGACAAGTGCAAGGCCTCGGGTGGAACCATCCGGGCCAAGCAGGACGGGGGAGACCCTGTCCAGCTATCGAACTACACCTGCGTCATTCCCCGGACCGGGAAATGAGGCGGGTCGTTCTCGGGATCGCGGCGATCGGCCTTCTGGCTGGGTGCTCGACCTGGGGCGAAAGCATTCCGCGGCCGCCGGAGCGGACGCTTGAGGACAAGGTCGAGGCGCGCCGCAAGGCTGACGACAAGACCCAAAAGTGTGTCCTCGAGCAGACGTTGCGACGGCAGCAAAAAGAGCAGGGTAGGGACGTCCGTCCCCTCCCTAAGGAAAAGTGTTAGGAGAGCTCTGGTGTTCCAGCGCATCACTCAGGCGGTCAAGGGCGCGGCCCTTCTGGACTTCGCGGGCGCGTTCGGCCTCGCCATGAAGTACATGGTCGCACCGAAGAAGACCGTGATCTATCCGAACGAGCGCAATCCGCAGTCGCCCCGTTTCCGCGGCGAGCACGCCCTGCGCCGCTATCCTTCCGGTGAGGAGCGTTGCATCGCCTGCAAGCTCTGCGAAGCCATCTGCCCGGCGCAGGCGATCACCATCGAGGCCGAACCGCGCGAGGACGGCAGCCGCCGGACGACCCGCTACGACATCGACATGGTCAAGTGCATCTACTGCGGCCTCTGCCAGGAGGCGTGCCCGGTCGACGCGATCGTCGAGGGCCCGAACACCGAGTTCGCGACCGAGACCCGCGAAGAGCTCTACTACGACAAGGAACGTCTTCTCGATAACGGCGACCGTTGGGAACGCCTGATCGCGAAGAATCTGGAGTTGGACGCGCCGTACCGCTAAAGACGGGGCCGAATCCGGGGTAGGCGGTGCGTCACGCGGCGCGCCGTTGTTGGACTTAAGATTTCAGGGGAGCCCAGGGCCAATGCCCGTGCAGGCGATCGCATTTTATCTACTGGCTTTCGTGACCATAGCGGCGGGTCTTCTCGTCGTGTCGGCGCGCAACCCGGTGCACTCGGTGCTCTTCCTGATCACCGCCTTCTTCTCGGCCGCCGGCCTCTTCGTCCTTCTGGGCGCAGAGTTCCTGGCGATGCTGCTGGTCGTCGTCTATGTCGGCGCGGTCGCGGTGCTGTTCCTCTTCGTCGTCATGATGTTGGACGTGGACTTCGCCGAGCTTCGTCAAGGCTTCGTGCAGTACCTGCCGTTCGGCGGCTTGATCGCCGTGGTGATCGCCATCGAGATGGTCATGGTCGTCGCGGCCGTGGCCACGAACGGCGCCGCCGCCAAGAACGCCCTGCCGAACGCTTCGCCGGGCGGGGTTCCCAACACCGAAGCGATCGGTCGCGTGCTCTACACTGACTACGTCTTCTTCTTCCAACTGGCGGGCCTGGTGCTGCTGGTGGCCATGATCGGCGCCATCGTCCTGACCCTGCGCCACAAGCCGGGCGTCAAGCGCCAGGATATCGGCAAGCAAGTCGCCCGCACGCCCAAGACCGGCATGGAGCTGGTTCAGATCAAGCCGGGTGAGGGGATCTCCGAATGATCGGCCTTCCGCACTATCTCGTCGTCGCCGCGATCCTGTTCACGATCGGCGTCTTCGGCATCTTCGTGAACCGCAAGAACGTCATCGTCATCCTGATGTCGATCGAGCTGATCCTTCTGGCGGTGAACATCAACCTCGTGGCGTTCTCGGCCTATCTGCACGATGTGGCGGGCCAGATCTTCGCGATGTTCGTCCTGACCGCCGCCGCCGCCGAGGCGGCCGTGGGCCTGGCGATCCTCGTCACCTTCTTCCGCAACCGCGGCGATATCGCGGTTGACGACGCCAGCATGATGAAGGGCTAAACGACGTCATGCAGACGCTTGTCACCATTCTCGTTTTCGCGCCGATCATCGCCGCGGCGATCGCCGGCCTGTTTGGCCGTCGCATCGGCAACTTGGCCTCGCAGTCGGTTACGACCGGCGCGCTGATCCTGTCGTGCGCGCTGTCCTGGTATACGTTCAGCCAGTGGACCTGGGGGCACATGGAGGCCTTCACGGTCAACCTGCTGCCGTTCATCCACATCGGCGACTTCCAGGCCAACTGGTCGATCCGGATCGACGCCCTGTCGGCGACCATGCTGATCGTGGTCACGACGGTTTCGGCCCTCGTGCACATCTACTCCTGGGGCTACATGGCCGAGGACGACAGCAAGCCGCGCTTCTTCGCGTACCTGTCGCTCTTCACCTTCGCCATGCTGTCGCTGGTGACCGCCGCCGACTTCATGCAGCTGTTCTTCGGCTGGGAAGGCGTGGGTCTGGCCTCGTACCTGCTGATCGGTTTCTGGTTCAAGAAGCCCTCGGCCAGCGCCGCCGCCATCAAGGCGTTCGTGGTCAACCGCGTCGGCGACTTCGGTTTCGCCCTGGGCATCATGACCACCTACTGGGCGTTCGGCACGATCCAGTTCGCCGAGCTGTTCCCGCTGATCCAGGCCAACGCCGGCAAGACCTGGGAATTCGCCGGTCACCTTTGGCCGCTGATGGATATCGCCTGCTTCCTGCTGTTCATCGGCGCGATGGGCAAGTCGGCGCAGTTCTTCCTGCACACCTGGCTGCCGGACGCCATGGAAGGCCCGACCCCGGTGTCGGCCCTGATCCACGCGGCCACCATGGTGACCGCCGGCGTCTACATGCTGTGCCTGCTGTCGCCGATGTTCGAGTACGCCCCGGTGGCTAAGAACATCGTCACGGTGATCGGCGCGGTGACGGCCCTGTTCGCCGCCACGGTCGGTCTGACCCAGAACGACATCAAGCGCGTCATCGCCTACTCGACCTGCTCGCAGTTGGGCTACATGTTCTTCGCAGCCGGCGTCGGCGCCTATCAGGCGGCCATGTTCCACCTGTTCACGCACGCCTTCTTCAAGGCCCTGCTGTTCCTGGGCGCCGGTTCGGTGATCCACGGCATGCACCACGAGCAGGACATGCGTCGCTACGGCGCCCTGGCCAAGTTGCTGCCGGTGACCTTCATCGCCATGACGATCGGCACGATCGCCATCACGGGCCTCGGCTTCCCGCCGCTGCACCTGGGCTTCGCCGGCTTCTACTCGAAGGACACCATCATCGAGGCGGCGTTCGCTGCGGGCGGCCACAACGCGCTCGCCATGTTCGCCTGGGTGATCGGCGTGCTCGTCGCGGGCCTGACCTCGTTCTACTCCTGGCGCCTGGCGTTCTTCACCTTCAACGGCACCGCGCGCTGGGGTCATGACGACCACGGTCACGACGCTCACGGTCACGATGCGCACGCGGCTCATGGCCACGACGATCATGCGCATGACGATCACGGCCACGGTCACGACCACAAGCCGCACGAAAGCCCCTGGGTGATGCTGTTCCCGCTGGTCGTCCTGTCGGTCGGCGCTGTCGCCGCCGGCTTCGTCTTCACCGGCTACTTCGTGGGTCACCACCAGGAAGAGTTCTGGCGCGGCGCGATCTACACCGCCCCGACCAACCACGTGCTGCATGAAGCGCACGAGGTGGCCATGTGGGTGAAGTGGAGCCCGCTGATCGCCTCGCTGATCGGCCTGCTGATCGCGGTGTATGTCTACCTGATCAAGGGCAACGAGCGCCTAGGCCTGAAGCTGGCCGAGCGCAAGGGTCCGCTGTACGTCTTCTTCTACAACAAGTGGTTCTTCGACGAACTCTACGAGGCGACCTTCGTGCGCTTCGCCAAGTTCCTCGGCGACCTGTTCTGGAAGGGCGGCGACCAGAAGATCATCGACGGCCTGGGCCCCGATGGCGTGAGCGCGGTCTCGTATGAGGTCGGCAAGCGCACCGGCAAGCTGCAGACCGGCTATCTCTACCACTACGCGTTTGTCATGCTGCTCGGCGTCGCCGGTCTGCTGACCTTCGCCCTGTACGCATTCCGTTGAGGGGGACGGAGCTCATGAGCGGCCTTCTCAGCCTTACGACCTTCGCGCCCCTGGCCGGCGTCGCGGTGATCCTCGCCGCGCGCGCTCTGCATGGCGCGGGGGAAAAGTCCGACACCCTGGCCAAGTGGATCGCGCTCGTGACCACCCTGGTTACGTTCGGCCTGTCGATCGTTCTCACTGTCCAGTTTGACCCGAAGAACCCCGGCTTCCAGTTCGTGGAAGACATCGCCTGGTTCGCGGGGCTGCACTACCGCATGGGCGTGGACGGCATCTCGGTGCTGTTCGTCCTGCTGACCGCGTTCCTGCTGCCGATCTGTATCGTGGCCAGCTGGAAGTCGATCGAGAAGCGCGTCGTCGAGTATCTGATCGCCTTCCTCGTGCTTGAGACCCTGGTGATCGGCGTCTTCTGCGCGCTGGACATCGTGCTGTTCTACCTCTTCTTCGAGGGCGGCCTGGTTCCGATGTTCCTGATCATCGGCATCTGGGGCGGCAAGCGCCGGATCTACGCGGCCTACAAGTTCTTCCTCTACACGCTGCTCGGCTCGGTGCTGATGCTGGCCGCGATCCTGGCGATGATCGGGATTTCGGGCACCTCTTCGATCCCCGAGCTGATGACCTTCAAGTTCGCCCCGTGGCTGCAGACCTGGCTGTGGCTGGCCTTCTTCGCCTCGTTCGCGGTGAAGATGCCGATGTGGCCGGTCCACACCTGGCTCCCCGACGCCCACGTCGAGGCGCCGACGGCCGGTTCGGTCATCCTGGCGGGCATCCTGCTGAAGATGGGCGGCTACGGCTTCATGCGCTTCAGCCTGCCGATGTTCCCACACGCCTCGGAGCTGTTCCAGCCGCTGGTGTTCGCGATGTCGGCGATCGCCATCATCTACACCTCGCTGGTCGCCTTCCGTCAGACCGACATCAAGAAGCTGATCGCCTATTCGTCGGTCGCCCACATGGGCTTCGTGACCATGGGCATCTTCTCGGGCAACGCAGCGGGCGAGCAGGGCGCTCTGTTCCAGATGCTGAGCCACGGGATCATCTCGGGCGCGCTCTTCCTGTGCGTCGGCGTGGTCTACGACCGCATGCACACCCGCGAGATCGCCTTCTACGGCGGGCTCACCAACCGCATGCCGATGTACGCGGCGGTGTTCATGCTGTTCACCATGGGCAATGTCGGCCTGCCGGGCACGTCGGGCTTCGTCGGTGAAATCCTGACGATGACCGGCGTCTACAAGGCCTCGACCTGGACCGCGATCGCCGCCGCTTCGGGCGTGATCCTGTCGGCCATGTACGCCCTGACCCTGTACCGCCGCGTGATGTTCGGCGAGATCACCAATCCGCAACTGGCCACGATCACCGATCTGGACAAGCGCGAGATCCTGATCTTCGCCCCGCTGATCGTGTCGACCCTGGTGCTGGGTGTTTATCCCAATCTCGTGTTCAACCTGACCGCGACGTCTGTCGACGCGCTCGTCGGCGCCTGGCGCGCCGCCGTGGGTGGGTGAGGAGCCAATGACCTTTTCCGCCAACTTCTCGCTCGTCCTGCCTGAGGTCGTTCTCGCGATCGCGGCGCTGGTTCTCCTGGTCGCCGGCGCCTTCCGAGGCAAGGTCGGGGCCATCTTCACCCTCGCGGCGGTCGCGTCGCTGATCGCCGCCGCCGCCACGGCGGTGCTGGGTCCCAAGGGTGTCGCGTTCGGGGGTGTCTATGTCGCCGACGCCGCGGCGACCTACGCCAAGGTGGCGATCTATCTCTCGAGCGCCGTGGCCGTGGTGCTGGGTGATCGCTGGCTGGCCCAGCGCGGCGACCAGAAGTTTGAGTACGCGGTCCTGGTGATCCTGGCCGCGCTCGGCATGGGCGTCACCGCATCGGCTGGCGACCTGATCAGCCTGTATATCGGCGTCGAACTTCAATCGCTGGCCCTGTATGTCCTGGCGGCCATGCGCCGCGACGACGCCAAGTCCTCGGAAGCGGGCCTCAAGTATTTCGTGCTCGGCGCGCTTTCGTCGGGCCTGCTGCTGTACGGCAGCTCGCTGATCTACGGCTTCACCGGCTCGACCCACTTCAGCCAGATCGCTCTGGCGGCCGCGCACGGCGGTTCGCATGGCGTTGGCCTGCTGTTTGGCCTGGTGTTCGTGATCTGTGGTCTGGCGTTCAAGGTCTCGGCCGCGCCGTTCCACATGTGGACCCCGGACGTTTATGAAGGCGCGCCGACGCCGGTCGTCGGCTTCTTCGCCGCCGCGCCCAAGCTGGCGGCCATGATGATGTTCGCTCGCGTGCTGGGCGACGCCTTCCCGGCCTCCGAGGAGCAGTGGCGTCAGATCCTGGTGATCGCCGCCCTGCTGTCGGTGTTTGTCGGCGCCTTCGCGGGCCTAGCGCAAAGCAACCTCAAGCGCCTGTGGGCCTATTCGTCGATCGCCAATGTCGGCTACGCGCTGCTGGGCGTCGCTGCAGGCGGCGAAGTCGGCCTGCAGTCGATGCTCATCTTCATGACGCTCTACATGGTCGACGTGACCGGCTTCTTCGCCTGCCTGCAGGCGCTGAACCGTGACGGCAAGCCGATGGAGACGATCCAGGATATGGCCGGCCTCGTAAAGCAGCGTCCGGGTGTCGCCCTGGCCATGACTGCGTTCTCGCTGTCGGCGCTGGGCCTGCCGCCGTTCTCGGGCTTCTGGGCGAAGTACTTCGTCTTCAAGGCCGCCATGGGCACGGGCGATGTGATGATGCAGTGGGCCGCCGTGATCGGTCTGGTCGGCTCGGTGGTCGCGGCCTTCTACTACCTGCGCCTGATCAAGGCGATGTGGTTCGACGAGGCTACGGGTTCGGTGGACGCGCCGTCGCCGTCGGCCCGCGCCGTTGGCTTCGCCGCCGCGGTCTTCTCGTTCCCGATCGTGCTTGTGGCCCTGGTCTGGCTCGAACCGGCCGCCAAGGCCGCCGCCGCCGCCTTTGGTCACGCGTGACGTGACGGGCGCTTCGCCCGTCACCGTCCCCCCGATCGTCTTTCTCGACGAGATCGACTCCACAAACGCCGAGGCCCGTCGCCGGGCCGAGGCGGGTGAGGGCGGTCCGTTGTGGTTGGTTGGTTTGCGCCAGACGGCTGGGCGTGGTCGTCGGGGGCGCGCCTGGGAGACAGGTGAGGGCAACCTCGCGGCCACGCTGCTCTTTCGCACCGATAAGCCGCCCGGCGAGGCGGCGCAGGTGTCCTTTGTCGCGGCTCTGGCGGTCGCCGATCTGCTGGCGCATTACGTTCCGAGCGAGCTGATCAGCCTGAAATGGCCCAACGACCCGCTGCTGGCCGGGCTGAAGGTCAGCGGCGTCTTGGTCGAGTCTGGCGCCTCACCGCTCGGCGGCCTCTGGCTTGCGGTCGGCATCGGCGTGAACCTCAAGCGCAAGCCGATTGACGCCGAGCGCCCGGCCACGTCGATCGCGACGCACCTGGAGACGCCGCCCTCACCGCAGGCGGCCGCCGAGATCCTGGCCGAAGCGTTCGAGCGCCGGCTCCGCACCTGGGAAATCCTTGGCTTCCCCGCCATTGCCGACGCCTGGACGGCGCAAGCCCATGGGTTAGGTGCGCCTTGCGTGGCGCGTCTTGGCCATGAGACGGTCGAGGGCGTGGCCGAGGCGTTGGACGCCGACGGCGCGCTCCGTCTGCGGCTGGCCGATGGAAGTGTTCGCCGGATCACCGCCGGCGATGTGTTTTTTGGAGGCGCTTGATGCTGCTGGCCATTGAGCAGGGCAACACCAACACCATGTTCGCAATCCACGACGGGGCGTCGTGGGTGGCCCAATGGCGTTCAGCGACCGAAAGCACGCGCACAGCCGACGAGTATGTGGTCTGGCTCTCGCAACTGCTGTCGATGCAAGGCCTGGGCTTCCGGGCGATCGATGCGGTGATCATCTCCAGCGTCGTGCCGCAATCGATCTTCAACCTGCGAAACCTGAGCCGGCGCTATTTCAACGTCGAGCCGCTGGTGATCGGCGAGAACGCCAAGCTGGGCATCGACGTCCGCATCGAGAAGCCTTCCGAGGCCGGCGCTGACCGCCTGGTCAACGCCATCGGCGCCGGGATGGTCTATCCGGGGCCCCTGGTCGTCATCGATAGCGGCACCGCCACGACGTTCGACATTGTGGCGGCCGATGGCGCCTTTGAGGGCGGGATCATCGCGCCGGGCATCAACCTGTCTATGCAAGCCCTGCACGAGGCCGCGGCGAAGCTGCCGCGCATCGCCATTCAGCGTCCCGCCGGTAACAGGATCGTGGGCACCGATACCGTGTCCGCCATGCAATCGGGCGTCTTCTGGGGCTATATCTCTCTGATCGAGGGCCTCGTTTCGCGTATCAAGGCTGAGCGCGACGAGCCCATGACCGTCATCGCCACCGGTGGCGTGGCC
Organism: Caulobacter vibrioides; assembly: GCF_002310375.3. Taxonomy (GTDB): domain Bacteria; phylum Pseudomonadota; class Alphaproteobacteria; order Caulobacterales; family Caulobacteraceae; genus Caulobacter; species Caulobacter vibrioides_D. The sequence goes on along the minus strand of NZ_CP023315.3, from coordinate 2,173,775 downwards.
TCGCTGTTCGAGGGCGCGACCGACAGCATCGACCACTTCGACTCCGATCTGACGATCCGGGGTCTTCTCGAAATCTACCGCCGAAACACCATCTCCGAGACGTGATGAAAAAGTCCAAGAACGACGAGTTCGTCTTCCTGCCGCTGGGCGGGTCGAACGAGATCGGCATGAACTTCAATCTGTATGGCTTCGGGCCGGCGCATGATCGCAAGTGGATCGTGGTCGACCTGGGGGTGACGTTTGGCGACCAGACGACCCCGGGCGTCGAGATCATCCTGCCCGACCCGACCTATATCGAGCCGTACGCCGACGACATTCTGGGCATCGTGCTGACGCACGCGCACGAGGATCACCTGGGCGCCGTGCACTGGCTGTGGCCGCGCCTGAAGGCGCCGGTGTTCGCCACGCCGTTCACGGCCTTCCTGTTGCGCGAAAAGCTGCGGGACGCGGATCTGCTGGGCGAGGTGCCGATCACCGAGGTCCCGTTGGGCGGCAGCTTCAAGCTCGGGCCGTTCGAGCTTGAGCTGATCACCCTGACCCATTCGATCCCGGAACCGAACGGCCTGGCGATCAAAACGCCTCTGGGCACCGTGCTGCACACGGGCGACTGGAAGATTGATCCTGAGCCGCAGCTTGGCGCGCCGACGGACGAGGCGGCGATCCGGCGTCTCGGCGACGAAGGCGTGCTGGCCATGGTGTGCGATAGCACCAATGTCTTCCAGGAAGGCTCCGCCGGTTCCGAGGCCGACGTACGCACGGCCCTGGGCGACCTGATCAAGAGCCTGAACGGCAAGATCGCCGTGGCCTGTTTCGCATCCAACGTTGCGCGCATGGACACCGTGATCCGTGCGGCCCAGGCTTGCGGCCGCAAGGTCAGCCTCGCGGGCCGGTCAATGCATCGCATGGCGGCGGCCGCCCGCTCAGTCGGTCTGTTGGAAGGCCTCGAGCCCTTCATCAACGACGACCAGGCCAAGCATCTGCCCGAGAACGAGGTCCTCTATCTCTGTACCGGCAGCCAGGGCGAGGCGCGCGCGGCCCTGTCGCGCATCGCCGACGGCAGCCATCCGCATGTGAAGATGGGCTCGGGCGACCACGTGATCTTCAGTTCGCGGGTGATCCCGGGCAACGAGATCCCGATCCGTAACCTGCAGAACAAGCTGGCAGACCGCGGGGTGCGTCTGCACACCGAGCGCGACACGCCTGGCATCCACGTTTCGGGCCACCCGTGCCGGGATGAGCTGCGCCAGATGTACGCCTGGGTTCGTCCGCACATCGCCGTGCCCACCCACGGTGAGCGTCGCCATCTGATCGAACACGCGGCCCTGGCCAAGGATCTCCAGGTGCCGCACGCCGTCAGTCCGCGCAACGGCGACATGGTGCGGCTGGCGCCAGGCCAGCCGGGGATCATCGACGAGGTTCCAGCAGGTCGCCTCTATGTCGACGGCGGCGTCGTCACGCCCGAGAATGGCGAGGCCCTGCGCGAGCGTCGCCACGCCGCCTTCAACGGCGTGCTGGCGGTGTCGATCGTGCTCGACGGCCGCAACAAAATCGTCTCCGGGCCCCAGATCCGGGGCATCGGCTTGACGGGCGACGACGAGTACACGCTGGAAGACGCTCTGGACGACCTCTGCGAGGAGGCCGAAAGCGCCTTCAAGAAGCTGGCCGGTGACGCCCGCGAGATCGACGAGACGATCGAAGGCGCCATCTCCCGAGCCGTGAAGAAGGCCGCTTTCCGCATTTGGGAGCGTAAGCCGGTCGTCGAGACGACGGTTCTTCGTCTGTGATGTTTCGCCGTAGTCGTTTCGCCGAGCCTCAGATGCTGAGCCCGCTGATTTCGGATGCGGACGACAACGGATACGCCGCCCTTCTGGTGCAGTACCTCTATCGGGATCTGCTCAAGCGCGAGCCAGATCCCGACGCCTTGGCGGCCTGTGTGGCCTGGATAGAGCGTGGTGCGACCGCCGACGAGATCCGCGATGAGATCATCGCCTCTCCGGAGTACCGCGAGCGCGTCGCCGGTCATCCGATCGCCAAGTTTCCGGCCCTCTATCAGCCCGAGCGGATATCTTACTTCACGCATCGGGGGCGTTTCCGTCCGCTCGCGCTGAGCATCGAGACGGTCAACATCTGCAACAACGACTGTGTGATCTGCCCCTACTCGATCCAGACCCGCAAGCGGCAGGGTATGGAGATGGCGGTGTTCGCCAAGGTTGTGGCCGACTACGTGGCGCTCGGCGGCGGGCCGGTGACCCTGACGCCGATGGTTGGTGAGGTGCTGCTGGACAAGCAGTTGCTGGAACGCCTGAAGCTATTGCGCGCGATGCCGTCGATCTCCCGCGTCTCGGCGATCACCAACGCGACCATGGCCTATCTGTATACGGATGAGGAACTGGCCGAACTGGCCACCTACTTCGACCGCATCACCGTATCGGTCTACGGTCTCGACGCCGAAGAATTCCAGCTCATGACGCGCAAGGACCAATACGACCAGTTCATGGAGTCGTTGGGGCGTCTGATCCGCATCTTTGGGGTGGGCAAGGTCGCTCTGGGAGCGCGTCACCTGCGCAAGCGTCCTTCTGAAGAGGTCGAGGCGTGGCTGACAGAGGTGTCTCAGCGCGCCGGTGTCGAGGCCGGTCAGCTGACGTTGCCGGGTACCAAGGTCTACGCCAATTGGACCGTGTTCGACACGTCCAAGCCACTTCCGCTCGACGCCGAATGGATGCCTGCTCAGCAGAACACCGAGCAGTGCGCTCTGCCGCTGATCAGCCTGCAGGTGCTGTCCAGCGGCAAGGTGTCGTTCTGCGGCTGCGCCGATTTCGACGGCAAGACAGAGCTTGTTCTGGGCGATATCCGCGAAGCCAGTCTATCGGAGCTGTTGGGCTCAGAGCGCGTACGGGCGCTTTGGGACTGGCGTGGCTGTGGCGTCCCCGAGCCCTGCAAGGGTTGCAGCTTTCATATGCCGATCAGCAAATTGGACGATCTGCACTCGGCTTTTAGCGATCCGCTCGGTACGTTTGGGGGGTGAGGGAGAACAAAGATGATCGGCAAGCTCAACCATGTCGGCGTCGCCACGCCTTCCATCGACGAGTCGGTGAAGATGTACCGGGACCTGCTCGGCGCCACGTCGGTCACCGACAAGTGGGCGATGCCAGAGCAGGGGGTCTGGGTCTGTTTCGTCAATTTGCCCAACAGCCAGATCGAGCTGATCGAGCCCTATGGTGAAAACTCGCCGATCCACGGTTTTCTGGCCAAGAACCCGAAGGGCGGCCAGCACCACATCTGTTTCGAAGTCGAGAACATCTATGAGGCCCGTGACGCCCTGGTGGCGAAGGGGGCCACCGTGCTTGGCGAGCCGCGCATCGGCGCGCACGGCACGCTGATTATCTTCGTCCATCCCAAGGATATGGGCGGCATGCTTGTCGAACTCATGGAAACGCCGAAGGACGCGCATCACTGATGAGCCCGATTACCTGGTTCGCGATCTACATGACCATCTGGTGGACCGTGCTGTTCGCGGTTCTGCCCTTGGGGTCGCGCAGCTTTTTCGAAGCCGGGATCAAGCCGCCGCCGGGTGTCGATCCGGGCGCGCCGATGAATCCGAACCTGAAGCGCAAGTTCATCACCACGACCTGGCTTTCGGCCGTGGTGTTCGGACTGTTCTTCCTGATCGTGCACTTCAAGCTCATCACGCTTCCGGACCTGCCGGCGGCCGTCTGACGTGCGAATGCATAAGCCTTGAGCGGGGAGCGGGCGATTTGCCTTCAAACGCTCAAGGCTTGGGCGAACGGCCTCATTGTTAGCGCTTCCTGCGGTTGGTCGTGCCCCAACATCTGTTTGGTCGGTAGGGTGTCTTCAGGAGATCGGCCTCGCCGGTCTCGCTCTGTGGCGTCTTCCCCGACGATGACTGACAGGCCGCGCGGCGATCCGCGCGGCCTTTCTTTTTTCCGCCGGGAAGCCTTACTTCCGCCCGAAGCGCGACCACAGAAAGCTCCGGTTGGTATCTGCGATCACCGCGCTCGCAGGCTTGGACGGGTCTGTCTGCCGGCCCAGTTTGGATGAAAGATCTGAACTGCGCAGGCTGTACCGCGTTGCCAAGCTGTCGGGCGAGGGGCTATCTCAGGCCCTTCTCGAATTCCCGGAGTTTCCAAGCTGATGCGCTTGTCGCGCTATTTCCTGCCGGTGCTGAAGGAAGCGCCGTCTGACGCCCAGATCGTCTCGCATCAGCTGATGCTCCGCGCCGGCATGATCCGCCAGGAAGCGGCGGGCATCTATGCCTGGCTTCCGCTGGGCCTGCGGGTCCTCAACAAGATCGAACAGATCGTCCGCGAAGAAATGGATCGCGCCGGCGCCATCGAGCTGCTGATGCCGACCATCCAGCTGGCCGATCTGTGGCGCGAAAGCGGTCGCTATGACGACTATGGCGACGAGATGCTGCGCATCACCGACCGCCACAAGCGTGAGCTGCTGTTTGGTCCCACGGCCGAGGAGGTCGTCACCGACATCTTCCGCGCCTCGATCAAGAGCTACAAGGACCTTCCCAAGAACCTCTACAACATCCAGTGGAAGTTCCGGGACGAGCGCCGTCCGCGCTTTGGCGTGATGCGCGGCCGCGAGTTCTTCATGAAGGACGCCTACAGCTTCGACCTCGACGCCGACGGCGCGCGCAAGTCGTACAACCGCATGTTCGTGGCCTATCTGAACCTGTTCGCGCGGATGGGCCTGAAGGCCGTTCCGATGCGGGCCGACACCGGTCCGATCGGCGGCGACCTGAGCCACGAGTTCATCGTCCTGGCCGAGACCGGCGAAAGCGCCGTCTTCTGCCATAAGGACCTCGTCGAGATGCCGGCTCCGGGGCCGGACCTCGACTGGATCAACGGCGACCTGCAGCCGATCGTGAACGAGCGCACGGCGCTGTACGCCGCGACCGAGGAAATGCACGACGAGGCCGCTTTCAACGCTCTGCCGGAAGGCGATCGCCTGTCGGCGCGCGGCATCGAGGTCGGCCACATCTTCTCGTTCGGCACGAAGTACTCCGAGCCCATGAAGGCCACGGTCCAGGGGCCCGATGGCCAGCAGGTCCCGGTCCAGATGGGCAGCTACGGCGTCGGCGTTTCGCGCCTCTTGGGCGCGATCATCGAGGCCAGCCACGACGACGGCGGCATCATCTGGCCGGAAAGCGTCGCCCCGTTCGACGTCGGCATCGTCAATATGCGCCAGGGTGACGCGGCCTGCGACGCGGCCTGCGAGACGGCCTATGCGGCGCTCAAGGCCGCCGGCAAAGACGTGCTCTACGACGACACCGACGCCCGCGGCGGCGCCAAGTTCGCGACCATGGATCTTATCGGTCTGCCCTGGCAGATGATCGTCGGACCCAAGGGCATCGCCGAGGGTGTTGTCGAGATCAAGAACCGCAAGACCGGCGAGCGTTATACCGCCTCGCTGGAATCGATCCTCGACGGTCTGACCAAGAGCAAGAACGCCTGATGCCAGACGCCCGCGCCGCCGGTCCCTTCAGTCGCTGGGAGCGCTCCGTCGCTCGCCGGTATCTGTTCGCCAAGCGCAAGAACGGCGGCGTGGCTCTGATCTCGGTCATCTCGTTCAGCGCGGTGATGCTGGCGGTCTTCGCCCTCATCACCGTGATGAGCGTCATGAACGGCTTCCGGGCCGAGCTCCTGGGGCGGATCGTCGGGTTCAACGGCCATCTCTACGCCCAATCGCCGCTGATCAACGGTCCTGATCGAGACATGATCATCCGCCGCATCAAGGCCGCGCCCGGCGTCACCCAGGCCGCGCCGATGGTCGAGGCGCAGGCCATGGTCATCGGTCCCACCCAGGTCACTGGGGCGATCGTGCGCGGCGTGGCGACGAGCGACCTGCGCCAGATGTCGCTCATTTCGGGCAACATCAAGAAGGGCTCGATGGAGGGGTTTGGCCAGGGCGAGTATGGTGGCGACATCGTGCTGATCGGCGACCGCATGGCCCAGACCCTTGGCGTACAGCCCGGCGACCCGATCACCGTCATTTCCCCGTCCGGCCCCGCCACGGCCTTCGGCAGCTCGACGCGCGAGAAGAACTACATCGTTGGCGGCGTGTTCAGCGTCGGCATGAGCCAGTTCGACGAGGCCTTCATGTACATGCCGTTGGAACAGGCCCAGCTGTTCTTCGGGCGCGACACCACCGTCGACTACGTGGAGATCAAGGTCGACGATCCCGACAAGGCCAAGGAGATTAAGCCAGCTGTCGAAATCGCCAGCGGTCCTGGCGCTCTGGTCAACGACTGGATGGACAAGAACCACAGCTACTTCACCGCGCTCCAAGTGGAGCGGAAGGTGATGCGGCTGATCCTGTTCTGTATCGTCGCGATCGCAACCCTGAACATCATTTCCAGCCTGGTCATGCTCGTGAAGAACAAGGGTAAGGACATCGCCATCTTGCGCACCATGGGCGCCAGCCAAGGCGCGGTGCTGCGGATCTTCATCATGGCCGGCGCGTCGATCGGCGTGGCTGGCACCCTGTGCGGCCTGGCGCTGGGCGTTGTCTTCTGCGCCTACATCACCCCGATCCAGAACTTCGTGGAATGGGCGACCGGAACATCCGTCTTCAACGCCGACGTCTACATGCTCTCGCACATCCCGGCCAAGATCGATTGGCGGGAGGTGGGGGGAATCGTCCTTACCTCGGCGGCCATGAGCATCCTGGCGACTCTTCCGCCCGCCCTGCGCGCCTCGCGTCTCGATCCGGTGGAGGCGCTGCGCTATGAGTGACCCTGTTCTCGCCCTGCGCGGCCTGGAACGCGTCTACAAGACCGAGGCCGGCGACCTGCCCGTCCTGCGGGGCGTCGATCTGGACGTCTATCCCGGTGAAGTCGTCGGCCTGATCGGCCCTTCGGGCTCGGGCAAGTCCTCGCTCCTGCATTCGGCGGGCCTGCTCGAGCGGCCCGACGCCGGCCTGGTGGCCCTCGAGGGGCGTGACTGCTCCAAGCTCTCCGAGCGGGCGCGCACGCGCATTCGCCTGGGGACAGTGGGCTTCGTCTATCAGTTTCACCACCTGCTGCCGGAGTTCTCGGCGCTTGAGAACGTGGCCATGCCGCTAACGATCGCGGGCAGGGGACGTCGCGAGGCGGAAGCCAGGGCCAAGGAGCTTTTGGAAGGCCTTGGCCTTGGGCATCGCCTGAACCATCAGCCCGCCCAGATGTCGGGCGGGGAGCAGCAACGCGTCGCTATCGCGCGCGCCCTGGCCAATCGTCCCAAGCTGTTACTCGCCGATGAGCCGACGGGGAACCTCGACCCGGCCACCTCCGCAGCGGTCTTCCAGTCGCTATACCAAGTCTGCCGCGAGCAAGGCGTTGCGGCCGTGATCGCGACCCACAACATGGAGCTCGCGCGCTTCATGGACCGCGTGGTCGCCCTCAAGGACGGCCACCTGGAAGTCCAACGGGGTTAGAGCAGGGCAGTCTTCATCGCCGCGAAGAAGCCTTCGCGGTCGATCGCCTTGATCACGCGCGCGTTCGGCGCGCGCCGCTTGAGCGCAGGATCGGCGATCTCGATATCCGGTAGGATCGAGTGGGAAACGCTCAGATAGCCCCGGGTCAGCTCACCGATCGTTTCAACGTCGACCACGCAGTCCTCGGCTTCCAGGATCAGGCTCTGGGCCAGAGCGATCGCGCAGGTCAGCGCGTCCGGATGCAGGCTGCCGTCCAGTCCCTCGGTCTCACGCGCAAAGGCGAGCGACGCGCGGTTCACGTCGGTGAAGAACCGGGCCTTCTCGGTGCCCAGCGCGTCGAGCGCGTCGAGCTGCGCCGTCGTCCACAGGCCGTCCTTCAAGGTCAGGGTCCATGTCGCGATGGTTAGATTGAAGCCCGCATTGACGACGATCTTCGCCGCTTCCGGGTCGGCATAGAAATTGTACTCCGCCGCCGGCGTCACATTCCCGACGCCGTTGTCCGTGCCGCCCATGACCCACAGATGCTTCAGCGCCTTGGCGATGCGCGGCTCGCGCTGATAGGCCAGAGCGATGTTGGTGAGGGGCGCCTGAGCGATCAGGGTGATCTCGCCCGGCGCGGCCATGATCCGTCGGACAAGCTCATCGACCGCGTGACCTTCGGCGGGCCGCTGAGGGGTCTTCGCAAATCCGCTGTCGCTCATCCCGTCGCGCCCGAACACGTAGGCGGCGTCCAGCGGCGCGCGCATCAGGGGGAACTGGGCGCCCAGATAGACGGGAACTTCGCCAGCCCGCCCACAGCGATCCAGGGTGACGAGCGCGTTCTCGGCGTGCTGCTCAAAGCCCACATTTCCGTGCGCGATGGTGATGGCTTCAACCTCAACACCCGGGCGGGTGAGGGCGAGCATCAGGGAGAACACGTCGTCTCCCGCCGTGTCGGTGTCGATGATCAGGCGCATGCCGTTGATCTGGCCGACTCCCATCGCCTTGGCCACCCGTTTCGCAAAGGGCTGAGGGTCTGAGCGGGCCGGCGTGAAGAAAATGCGCAAGAAGGCTGCGGAACATCTTGTGAACAGAACAAAAGAGGAATAGGGAACAAAACAAGAAATCTGTGGAGGTTCCGATGATCCGTGTGGCGCGTGAGTCTTTGGCCCTTGTTTCCGTGGTCGGCTTCGTCTGGATGATGTGCACGGTGGCCAATTTGGTGGCCTGAGTCGCCGCATGGCGATGATCTAGCGGAGGTCGGTCATGGCGGACGGGGAAGGACAGGGTTTCGTCCACCTGCGGGTCCGCTCGGCCTATTCGCTACTGGAAGGCGCCATAAAGGCTGATCAGATCGGCAAGCTGGCCGCTGAGGCGAAGATGCCCGCCGCCGGCCTAGCGGACCGCGCCAACCTGTTTGGCGCTCTTGAATACTCGTCCTACGCCAAGGACGCAGGGGTCCAGCCCATTATCGGTTGCGCCATCCCGGTCGTCGGTATCGGCGGCGGCCCGACGGAGCGCTGGGCCCGTGCGCCGACCATCATGCTTATGGCGCAGGACGAGCGGGGTTATCTCAACCTCTCCGAGCTGTCCTCGATCGCCTATCTCGACAGCGCCGAACTGCCCGAGCCGGTCGTGCCTTGGGCCAAGGTCGCAGAATATAGCGAAGGCCTGATCCTGCTTTCGGGCGGAACCGATGGGCCGGTCGATGCGCTGTTCGCCGCCGGCAAGACCGCCGAGGCTTCGGCGGCGCTGGCCGAGATGCATCGCGTGTTCGGCGACCGGTTCTATGTCGAACTCCAGCGCCATGGGCTTCCGCGCCAGGCGGCTGCGGAGCCGGGCTTGGTGAACTGGGCCTACGACCATGATGTGCCCCTGGTCGCGACCAACGACGTCTATTTCGCCAAGCCGGGCTTCTACGAGGCGCATGACGCGCTCCTCTGCATTTCCGACGGGGCCTTCGTTGGCCAGGACGAGCGCCGCCGGGTGACGCCGGAGCACTGGTTCAAGTCGGCGGACGAGATGCGCAAGCTCTTCGCCGACCTGCCCGAAGCCTGCGACAACACCCTCGATATCGCCCGCCGCTGCGCCTTCATGGTGCACAAGCGTGATCCGATCCTGCCGAGCTTCCCGACAGGCGATGGCCGCAATGAAGCCGAGGAGCTCGAGCATCAGGCGCGCGAGGGCCTGAAGATGCGCCTCGAAGGCCTGACCCTTTCAGCGCCCGAGGAAGACTACTGGAAGCGGCTCGATTTCGAGCTCGGCATCATCAAGAAGATGGGCTTCCCCGGCTACTTCCTGATCGTGTCGGACTTCATCAAGTGGGGTAAGGCCCACGGGATCCCCGTCGGCCCCGGACGGGGTTCCGGCGCAGGTTCGCTGGTGGCCTGGGTGCTGACCATCACCGACTTGGATCCGCTACGGTTCGGTCTGCTGTTCGAGCGCTTCCTCAATCCCGAGCGGGTTTCGATGCCCGACTTCGACGTCGACTTCTGTCAGGAGCGGCGCGAAGAGGTGATCGCCTACGTGCAGGAGAAGTACGGCCGCGATCGGGTGGCTCAGATCATCACCTTCGGTTCGCTGCAGGCGCGCGCGGTGCTTCGCGACGTGGGGCGCGTGATGCAGCTGCCGCTCGGGCTCGTCGACCGGCTCTGCAAGATGGTGCCCAACAACCCGGCCGCGCCGGTGACCTTGGCGCAGGCGATTGATCTGGAGCCCCGTCTCAAACAGGCCAAGAAGGAAGACGCCAACGTCTCGGCCTGTCTGGACGTCGCGCTGCAGTTGGAAGGCCTTTTCCGGAACGCCTCGACCCACGCCGCCGGCCTGGTGATTGGCGACCGGCCGCTCACGCAGTTGACCCCGCTCTACAAGGATCCGCGCTCGGACCTTCCCGCCACCCAGTTCAACATGAAGTGGGTTGAGAGCGCGGGTCTGGTGAAGTTCGACTTCCTGGGCCTCAAGACGCTGACGGTGCTGGACCGTGCGGTGAAGCACCTGAAGAAGCGTGGCTTCGAGATCGACCTCGGAAAGCTGCCCTTCGACGACACCAAGACCTACGAGTTGCTCGCTTCTGGCCAGACGGTCGGCGTGTTCCAGCTGGAAAGCCAGGGCATGCGCGACACGCTGCGCAAGATGCGTTGCGGCTCGATCGAGGAGATCACCGCGCTGATCTCGCTCTATCGCCCTGGCCCGATGGACAACATCGACACCTTCGTCGACTGCAAGTTCGGACGAAAGCCTGTCGACACCCTGCACCCGTCGCTTGAGACCGTGCTGAAGGAGACCTACGGGGTCATCGTCTACCAGGAACAGGTGATGCAGATCGCCCAGATCCTGGCGGGCTACAGCCTGGGCGAAGCCGACCTTCTGCGTCGCGCCATGGGCAAGAAGAAGAAGGAGGAGATGGATCTCCAGAAGATCCGTTTCGTCTCGGGCGCCAAGGAAAAGAACGTTCCGGAGGAGCAGTCCGGCTCGATCTTCGAACTGGTCGCCAAGTTCGCCGGCTACGGCTTCAACAAGTCTCACGCCGCCGCCTACGCCTTCATTTCGTATCAAACTGCCTGGTTGAAGGCCAATACGCCCGTCGAGTTCTTCGCGGCCTCGATGAGCCTTGATCTGTCGAACACCGACAAGCTGGCGGTCTTCCACCAGGACGCCCGTCGGTTCGGCATTACGGTGCGGGCGCCGGATGTGAACCGGTCTGGCGCTGATTTCGAGGTCGAGAACGGCGAGGTGCTCTATGCGCTCGGCGCCATCCGCAACGTCGGCCTCGAGGCGATGAAGCATCTGGTGGCGGTACGCGAGGAGGGCGGGCCGTTCCGCGACGTCTTCGATTTCGTCGAACGCATCGACCCCCGGCAGGTCAACAAGCGGGCGATCGAAAACCTGGCGCGGGCCGGGGCCTTCGACTCGATCCACAAGAACCGCGCCCAGATCGTCGCCTCAGCCGATGTCCTGATCGCCCACGCCCAGAGCTGTCACGCCGACCGCCAGGGCGGGCAGGGCGGCCTGTTCGGCTCAGATCCCGGCGCGGGCCGGCCACGCCTGTCCAAGACCGAGAACTGGAACCAGGTCGATCTCCTGGATGAGGAGCTGTCGGCCGTCGGCTTCTACCTGACCGGCCACCCGCTGGAGGACATGGTCGGCATGTTGCGCCGTCGCCGCACGGTCATGCTCGCCGAGGCCATGGCCCAGGCCGAGGCCGGGGCGGAGGCCTTCCGGATGTGCGGCGTCGTTCGTCGTCGCCAGGAGCGAGCCTCTCAGAGCGGCGAGAAGTTCGCCTTCGTCTCCCTCTCCGATCCCACGGGCGAGTACGAGGTGCTCTATCCGCCGGAATCCCTTCGCAAGTGCCGAGATGTCCTGGAGCCTGGGAAGGCCGTGGCCATCAAGGTTCGCGCCAAGGCGAGAGATGGCGAGGTGCGTTTCTTCGGCGACGACGCCGAACCGATCGAGAAGGCGGTCGAGAACGTGGTGGCGGGTCTGAGGGTCCACTTGTCGCCGTCCGCCGCCGAGATCGACGCCTTGAAGCGCCGCCTTGAGCCCGCCCAGGCGCAGAAGGGGGGCGAGGTCACCTTCGTCGCCGCGATCGGCGGCGGCCGGGAGATCGAGCTCCGGCTGCCGGGTCGATATACCCTGGATGCGGCGCTGCGCGGTGCGCTGAAAACCGCGCCCGGGGTGGCGCTGCTGGAAGACGTTTAGGAAAATATTCCTATTTTTGGGGTCTCAGGGAGAGATCGCACGCGGTGGAATAGCTGGCTCGAGGTTGGAGAAAGACGTTGGCGCAACATCAGGGTGGCTGCCAATGCGGCCAGGTTCGTTTCACGGTCGATCTTGAGCTCGACGACTCTATCCAGTGCAACTGTTCGCGCTGCGGTAAGCTCGGTTCGGTGTTGGCCTTTGCGGATTCTGCGTCCTTCACGTTGGAGCAAGGCGAGGACGCTCTGACGGAGTTCCGGTTCAATGCGCATCGGGTGGCGCATCTCTTCTGTCGCACCTGCGGTATCCAATCGTTCGGACGGGGGACCGCGCCGAGCGGCCAGGAGGTGATCGCGGTGAATCTCCGGTGCCTGGACGGCGTCGATGTGTTTGCGCTGAAGCCCCAGCCTGTGGACGGAAAGTCGTTCTAACGGCGGCCCTTCGTTATCCTGGCCCGTCGCGCCTCTCGGCAGCCGCCATCGGGACCGCGACGGCAAGCGCCGGTGCGAAGGTCAAAACACCATCAAAGGTCTTCAGGCCTCAATGGCCCCAGCCGTCTCAAGCCAGGGGTCTATTATGCGCGGGCTTTTTGTCGTAGCGCGCGTCTCGGCCCTACCAAGCCGCCGCCCGGGCGTTCTGCAGGCCGGCGCGCAGCAGCTTCCGCTCGGCGGCCTTGCCACCTTTGACGATCACCGGCCGCTCGGCGGCGCGCAACAGCGGCAGATCATCCAGGCTGTCGGTATAGGCGTAAGTCCAGCGTGCCCCATGGCCCGCTTGCGCCAAGGCCTGGCATTTGCGCTGGTGACGGCAGTGGATGTCTGCGACCCAACCGCCCAGGACGGGCTTCAGCGATGTCCCGAGCAGTTCGACCGGGCGATCGAGGGTGTCGAGCAGGGCCTTGGCCAGGCAGGTCGGCGCCGCCGTGACGACCACGATACGGTCACCGGCCTGGGCGTGATCCTCCAGAACACTCAAGGCTTGCGCCTTCCAGGTCAGGCTGTTGCGTCCGCTCCTGAGCGCCTGGGCGAAACGCTCGCATGACGCAGCGAGTTGGCGCTCGCTAAGACCGGCCGTCGCGATCCAAAGAAGGACCGATGCGCCGGCCCGGCGCGTGCTGGGCAGGGCGACCATGGGCAGGGCGACGGGGAGAACGGCCAGGGCGGCCAGCAGACGGACGGGCGATTGCTTGACGCGCTCCCAAAGCCAAACCGCCGTGGAGTCGCCATCCAGCAACGTGCCGTCCATGTCGAACACCGCCAGCATTGTCATCTCCGCCACAAGCGTCAGCATGGAGCCACGCTCCCGTGGAAGATTTGCGACACCGTCGGCGGTTTCTGTGGACGAAGGCGACCGCGCGGTGCGGCTGATCGTCTCGCCGGGGCATATCGTGACCCTCCGCCGCCGAAGACTGGGCTTGCTTTTTCGCTCCGCAGCGACTAATTGCGCGGCCATTCCACACGTGGACGTTCGGCCGCACCGGGGAGACATCCCGGCGTCGCCGTTCCGGTCCCGCTCCAGAATGGTCTGGAACGGGGGTGTCCACGGAGGTTCAACCGGAAAAAGGATACAGGCCCGATGGCTCTTCCCGAATTCTCCATGCGTCAGCTCCTGGAAGCCGGCGCTCACTTCGGCCACCAGACGCACCGCTGGAACCCGAAGATGGACCGCTACATCTTCGGTTCGCGCTCGAACATCCACATCATCGACCTGTCGCAGTCGATCCCGCTGCTGCACCAGGCTCTGGTGAAGGTTCGTGAAGTCGCCGCCGCCGGCGGCCGCGTGCTGTTCGTCGGCACCAAGCGCCAGGCCAGCGACCCGGTCGCCACCGCCGCCAAGCGCTGCGCCCAATACTATGTGAATCACCGCTGGCTCGGCGGCACCCTGACCAACTGGCGCACCGTCTCGGGCTCGATCGCTCGTCTGCGCGAACTGGAAGGCGTGCTGGCCGGTGAAGCCCAAGGCCGTTCCAAGAAGGAACTGCTGCAACTGACGCGCGAACGCGACAAGCTGGAGCTGTCGCTGGGCGGCATCAAGGACATGGGCGGCATCCCCGACATCATGTTCGTGATCGACACCAACAAGGAAGCGATCGCGATCCTGGAAGCCCGCAAGCTGAACATCCCGGTCGTCGCCATCCTCGACACCAACTGCGATCCGGACGGCATCACCTATCCGATCCCGGGTAACGACGACGCCGCCCGCGCCCTGCAGCTGTACTGCGACCTGATCGCCGACGCCGTCCTGGACGGCCTGGCCGCCGGCCAAGCCGCCTCGGGCGTCGACCTGGGCGCTTCGGTCGCTCCGGTCGAGCCGGCCCTGGCTCGTGAGCTGGCTCCGGAAGCTCCGGCCGCCGAAGTCGCTCCGGCCGCCGAAGCGGCTCCGGAATCGGCCGAAGGCTGATTTCCTACGGCTCCCCGTTTCATCCGGGGACCGTCGCGACCATGACATGGGACCGGGCTAAGTAGTCCGGTCCCAACTCTTTATCGATTTGGCGAGCTAACAAGCTCGGTCGCCAACCGTTTGAATCTGGAGATTTTCGATGGCTGAGATCACCGCCGCCCTCGTCAAGGAACTGCGCGAAAAGTCCGGCGTCGGCATGATGGACTGCAAGAAGGCGCTGGCTGAAAACAACGGCGACATCGAAGCGTCCATCGACTGGCTGCGCGCCAAGGGCCTGTCCAAGGCCGCCAAGAAGGCTGACCGCGCCGCCGCCGAAGGCCTGGTGGCCATCGCCACCGCCGAACAAGGCGCGGGCGAGACGGCCACGGCCGTCGAAGTGAACGCCGAGACCGACTTCGTGTCGCGTAACGACCTGTTCCAGGGCGCCGCCCGTCAGATCGCCGGCGCCGCGCTCGGCACCGACGGTTCGGTCGACGCGATCACCGCCGCCACGCTGGCCGGTGGCGAAACCGTTCAGGACCACCTGACCAACCTGATCGCCACGATCGGCGAGAACATGATGGTCCGCCGCGCCGCCAAGTGGTCGGTCGAGAGCGGCGTCGTCGCCTCGTACATCCACAACGCCACCGCGCCGGACCTCGGCCGCATCGGCGTGCTGGTGGCCGTCGAGTCGACCGGCGACAAGACCGCCCTGCGTGAGCTGGGCCGCAAGATCGCGATGCACGTCGCCGCGACCTCGCCGCTTTCGCTGTCGCCGGACGACCTGGACCCGGCCGCCATCGAGCGTGAAAAGGCCGTGTTCACCGAGCAGGCGCTGGAATCGGGCAAGCCGCCGGCGGTCGTCGAAAAGATGATCGAAGGCCGTATCCGCAAGTTCCTGGAAGAAGTCGTGCTGCTGAAGCAAGCCTTCGTGATGAACCCGGATCAGACCGTCGAGCAGCTGGTCGCCGAGACCGCCAAGACCCTTGGCGCTCCGGTCACCGTGAAGGGCTTCACGCGTCTGGCCCTGGGCGAAGGCGTTGAGAAGAAGCAAGACGACTTCGCGGCCGAAGTCGCCTCGATGACCGGCCAGGCCTAAGGCCTGATCGCCGGCGCCCCGTGGCGTCGGATCGAGAAATTGGGCGCGGCGCGTTCGACGCGCGCCGCGCCCTTTTCACGCCTGCCATCCGGCGTACGCACCGTGGTTGGCAAAACCCATCCCACTTCTATAGAACGCACGTAATGTGCGTGCCGACGACTCAGGAATAGCGGTCCCATGTCCGATACCAGCGCGCCCCAAAAATATCGCCGCATCCTGCTCAAAGTGTCCGGCGAGGTCCTGATGGGCGACACGCCCTACGGGATCGACACCAACACGGTTCAATCGGTCGCCGAGGACGTCGCCGAGATCGTCAAGTCGGGCGTCGAGCTTTGCCTGGTCATCGGCGGCGGCAACATCTTCCGTGGCATGGCCGGGGCCGCCAAGGGCATGGAGCGCTCGAGCGCCGACTATATGGGCATGCTCGCCACGGTGATGAACGCGCTGGCCATGCAGGACGCCCTGGAGCGGATCGGCGTTGAGACCCGCGTGCAGTCGGCCATCCCGATGGCCACGGTCTGCGAACCCTATATCCGTCGCCGCGCTCAGCGCCACCTCGAGAAGGGGCGTGTGGTGATCTTCGCCGCCGGTACGGGCAATCCGTTCTTCACCACCGATACCGCCGCCGCCCTGCGCGCCGCCGAGATGCAATGCGACGCCCTGTTCAAGGGGACCAGCGTCGACGGCGTCTATACCGCCGATCCCAAGAAGGATCCGACCGCTCAGCGCTATGATCGCCTGAGCTACATGGACGTCCTGGCCAAGGATCTCCGCGTCATGGACGCTTCGGCGGTGGCGCTGATGCGCGACAGCAACATTCCGATCGTGGTCTTCTCGATCAAGGGACGCGGCAACCTGCTGACCGTCCTGCGAGGCGAGGGGACCCACACCGTGGTCGCCGAAGACCGCGCCGCCTGAAATCAAGTCTAGCGAGGAGAGCCACATGGCCGCCGCCGAAAAACCCGTCCTGTCGCGCTATCGCGACCGCATGGACAAGGCTGTTTCCGCTCTGAAGGAAGAGTTCGGCAGCCTGCGCACCGGCCGAGCCTCGGCCAGCCTGCTCGACCAGGTGATGGTCGAGGCCTATGGCTCCACGACGCCGCTGAACGCGGTCGCGTCCGTGAGCGTGCCTGAGCCGCGCCAGATCAATGTCAGCGTCTGGGATCGCGGTGTCGTGGTCTCGGTCGAGAAGGCTATCCGCGCCTCGGGCCTGGGGTTGAACCCTGTGGTCGAGGGCCAGAACCTGCGTATCCCGATCCCGCCGCTGACCGAGGAGCGTCGTCGTGATCTGCAGAAGATCGCCGGCAAGTACGCCGAACAGCAGAAGATCGCTGTGCGCAATGTTCGTCGCGACGCCAACGACGACCTGAAGAAGGCCGAGAAGGACGGGGCCATCGCCGAGGACGAGCGCAAGAAGATGGAAACGGAGGTCCAGAAGATGACCGACGACGCCATCAAGCGGATCGACGAGGCCTTGAAAACCAAGGAACATGAGATCATGCAGGTTTAAGCGCCCGCCTCGCGAGTTTTGATGGGGAGCGAAGAGGGAAGGTTGAAGCGAATGCCGGCGACCACCGGTCCGCAGGACGTTTCGGGACGCGCCGGGGGGCAGGCGTCCACGGAGCGCTTGCACGTGGCCATTATCATGGATGGCAACGGCCGCTGGGCGAAGCAGCGGGGCATGCCGCGCGTGCTGGGGCACCGCGCTGGCGTGAACGCCCTCAAGCGCACGGTTGAGGGCGCTCAGAGCCAGAACGTCGGTGTTCTGACGGTTTTCGGCTTCTCGACCGAGAACTGGAGCCGCCCCGCCCAGGAGGTTTCCGAGCTCATGAGCCTGCTCAAGGCCTATGTCGAATCGGACCTGGAGCGACTGTTCAAGGCTGGCGTGCGCGTTCGCATCATCGGACGGCGTACGGGCCTTTCCCCGGATATCGCCGAGGTGATCGAGCGGGCCGAACGGCGCACGGCGGACAATTCTGAGTTCGTCCTCCAGGTCGCCTTCAACTACGGCGGCCAGGCCGATATCGCCGACGCGGCGCGCGCCTTCGCCGAGCGGGTGGAGCGGGGCGAGGCCAAGGCCTCCGACCTGACCGAAAAGACATTCGAGCAACTTCTGTCGACCGCTGCGGCGCCGCCGCCCGACTTGATCGTTCGCACCAGCGGCGAACGTCGTATCTCGAACTTCCTCCTGTGGGATTGCGCCTACGCCGAGCTCGTCTTCCAGGACGTGCTCTGGCCCGACTATGGTCCCGAGGCGCTGGCGGCGGCGATCGCCGAGTATCGCGGCCGTGATCGCCGGTATGGAGGGGTCGCTGCCGATGACGTCGCCGTCGCCGGCTAAGCGCTTCAACTGGGGCAATCTGCGAACGCGCGTGGTCTCGGCGACCGTGCTCGTTCCTACCGTCGTGGCTGCGGTCTGGCTGGGCGGCTATTGGTTCATGGCCTTGTCTTTGGTCTGCGTCGGGCTGCTGGCCCGCGAGTGGGGCAAGATCAGCGCGCCGAAGGCGCCGAATGCGGTCGGCGCCGTTGTCGGCGTCTTCTGCGGCATCGCCGTCGTTGCGGCCTTCCTTCAGCAGTTTCTGGTCGCTTGGGCGGTCGTTGTGGTGGGCTCTTTCCTGGCCGGCCTCATCGCGCGCGGCGCTGTGGAGCGCCGCGCCGACGCCGCGTATGGCGTCGTCTATATCGCGCCGGCGGTGATCGCGATGGTCTGGGTGCGGTCGCTTAACGACGGTCTCTGGTGGACCTTGCTGCTGTTTGTGGTGACCTGGTTCGCCGACATCTTCGCCTATGTCACGGGCAGCATCTTCAAAGGCCCAAAGCTGTGGCCGAGAATCTCGCCGAACAAGACCTGGGCGGGCTTTATCGGGGGTCTCGCGGCCTCCACGCTTGGGGCCGTCGTCGTAGCCTCGTTAGCCAAGCTTGATCTCATCTGGCCCGTGGCGGCGTTGATTGGCTTGCTCGGCGGTCTGGCGACCATGGCCGGTGATCTCTGGGAATCGATGCTCAAGCGTCGTTTTGGCGTCAAGGACAGCGGCGACCTGATCCCCGGGCATGGGGGACTTCTGGATCGTGTGGACGGACTGATGTTCGCGGCGATCGTGATCGCCGCCGTCCGTTTGGTGGACCACATCGGATGGGCGCATTGACCCCGCCCCGCAAGGTGGTGGTGCTAGGCTCGACGGGATCGATCGGCCTTTCGACCTTGAGCCTCTTCGAAGAGTCCGGCGCGCCCGTACAGATGCTGGCGCTCACCGCCGGCCGCAACGTCGAGCGCCTGATCGAGCAGGCCAGACGCTGGAAACCCATCCTGGCGGTCATCGAGGACGAAAGCTGCCTCGCCGATCTTCGAGCCGGTTTGGCTGGAACGGGCGTGAAAGCCGCGGCGGGCGCCGAGGCGGTGCGCGAAGCCGCCGCGATGGGCGCGGACTGGGTCATGTCGGCGATTGTCGGCGCGGCGGGCCTGGCGCCCACGGTCGCGGCCGCGCGGACCGGCGCCGTGATCGCGTTGGCCAACAAGGAAAGCCTTGTTTGCGCCGGACCTGCGCTACTCGCCATCGCCAGAGCCGCCGGGGGCTCGGTCGTTCCCGTCGACTCCGAGCACTCGGCCATTTTCCAGGTGCTGCAGCCTGACTGCGCTCATCGGGTGTCGCGACTGATCCTGACGGCGTCCGGCGGGCCCTTCCGGACGTGGGACAAGGCGGCGATGGCCCGCGCCACGCCCGAGCAGGCGATCGCTCACCCGAACTGGTCGATGGGCGCCAAGATTTCGGTCGATTCCGCGACCATGATGAACAAGGGCCTCGAGATGATCGAGGCGTCCTATCTGTTCGCAACCCCGGAAGACCGCGTCGACGTCGTGATCCATCCGCAATCGGTGATCCATAGTCTTGTCGAGTATGTCGACGGGTCCACCTTGGCGCAGCTTGGCCCGCCGGACATGCGCGCGCCGATCGCCTGCGCCTTTGCATGGCCTGACCGACTGCCATGGCCGGCGCCGCGCCTCGATCTGGCCGCCTATGGCCAGCTGACCTTCGAATCGCCTGACCTGGATCGCTTTCCCGCGATCGGGATCGCGCGCGAGGCGCTAAGGCTTGGCGGAGGCGCTCCGGCGGCCATGAACGCCGCCAATGAAGTCGCAGTGGCTGCTTTCCTTGACCGCCGTATCGGGTTTCTCGATATTGCCGGCGCGGTGGCGGGGACCCTCGAGCGTATGAACAGCCTGGGTGACCTCTCCGTCGCGGAAAGCGACGCTGTCGAAACCGCGTTGATGATCGATGGCAGCGCTCGCCGCATTGCGGCCGAGGTTGTCGCGCAGAAGCGTCTGCGGGCCTGACCGAGGAGAGTATTTTCGCGCGATGATCGGCTTTCTGATCATGCTTGTGTCTTTGGTGTTCGTGTTGTCCGTCGTGGTGACGGTCCACGAACTCGGACACTATTGGGCTGCGCGCGCTTGCGGCGTGGCCATCGAGCGCTTTTCCATCGGATTTGGCGCGCCCTTGATCTCCTGGCGCGACAAGCACGGCGTCGAGTGGTGCGTGGCCTCCCTGCCTTTGGGCGGCTATGTGCGCTTCGCCGGCGATGAGAACGCGGCCAGCGTTCCGGACCAGAACGACCTCGACGCGATGCGGAACGAAATCCGCCGCCGCGAGGGCGACGACGCGGTCAATCGCTATTTCCATTTCAAGCCGGTCTGGCAACGCGCCTTCATCGCCGTCGCCGGTCCGATGGCGAACTTCATCCTGGCGATCCTGGTCTTCGCGGTCATCCTGGTGTCGTTCGGCGCGCAGAAGACCTCGACAACCGTCGGCGAAGTCGTCGCCGGCACGCCGGCCGCTGTCGCGGGCTTCAAGCCGGGCGATGTGATCTTGCAGGCGGATAACCGCAAGATCCGATCGTTCCAGGACATCCAGGGCTATGTGGCGCTGCGGGCGAACATGCCCATCGACTTTTCGGTCGAGCGGGAAGGGCGCACGGTGCATCTCACCGCCACGCCGCGGCTCGTGGAGCGTCAGAACGAGATCAGCGGTCGCGTCAAGATCGGCGAACTGGGACTTCGCAGCGCGCCGGGCGGGCGGTTTGAGCGTTCATCGCTCCTGAGCGCCATTCCCGACGCGACCGTCGAGGTCTGGGACATGATCCGGACCATCGCCTTCTATCTTGGTCGCTTGCTGATGGGTCAGCTTCCCGCCGACCAGATCAGCGGGATCATCGGCATCGGTCACACGGCCGGCGCTGTCACCAACGGCGTTGTCGAACAGGCTCCCAACGGCAAGGCGTTGGCGATCGGGCTGCTCTATTCGCAGTTTTGGCTCATCGCGAGCCTGTCGGTCAGCATCGGTTTCATGAACCTGTTGCCGATTCCGGTTCTCGATGGCGGTCACCTGCTGATGTACGCCTATGAAGCTGTCGCGAAACGACCCTTGCGGGCGGAGTTCCAAGCTGCGGGCTTCCGCGCAGGGCTTGCCTTGATCCTGGGTTTCATGCTGTTCGCGGCATGGAACGACCTAAACCGCTACGACGTGTTCAAATTCATCGGCGGACTTTTCACGTGAACGTCCGTCCTCCGTCCATGATTGGTCACATGAACAAACTTCGCGCCCAAAGCGCCGCGTTCGCCACGGGTATGGCGCTGCTCCTCGGCTCGACGGCCCTGGTGGCGCCGCAGCAGGCCTTCGCTCAAGCCGGCCAGACCAGTGTGGTGCAGCGCATCCTGGTGCAAGGCAACGAGCGGATCGAACAGGGCACGGTGCTGTCCTATCTGCCGATCCAGCCCGGCGACACGGTCGACTCCCAGCGCCTCGACCTAGCGCTGAAGACCCTGGCCCGCACCGACCTCTTCGCGGACGTGAAGATTGAGATGCTAGGTGGCGATCTGGTCGTGAAGGTCGTTGAGAACCCGATCATCAATCAGGTGGTGTTCGAGGGGAATTCCTCGCTCAAGGAAGACAAGCTGAAGGACGAAGTGCAGATCCGCCCGCGCGGCATCTTCACGCGCGCCAAGGTTCAGGCCGACGTTCAACGCATCATCGAGCTCTATCGTCGTTCAGGCCGGATCTCGGCCACTGTGACGCCCAAGGTGGTCGAACTGCCGCAAAAGCGCGTCGACCTGGTGTTCGAGATCAGCGAAGGCGCCAAGAGCGGCGTGCTCGGGATCAACTTCCTCGGTAACGCCGAGTTCTCGGACAACGATCTCCGCGACGTCATCGTCACCAAGGAGAGCCGCTGGTACAAGATCCTGACCAGCAACGATAACTACGATCCCGACCGGATCGAGTATGACCGCGAACAGCTGCGCAAGCACTACCGTAATCGCGGCTATTTCGATTTCCGCGTGGTCTCTTCGGTCGCCGAGCTGGCTCCGGACAAGAACGGCTTCGCCGTGAGCTACACCCTCGAAGAGGGGCCCAAGTACAAGTTCGGCAAGATCACCGTCGAGACGGAGCTGAAGAAGCTGGACGGCAATCTGCTGGCGCAGATCCTGCCGGTTCGCGCCGGACAGCTCTATGAGGACGAGCGAATCGAGCAAGCGACCGACGCCTTGACCTTCGCGGCCGGCGCCGCCGGTTTCGCTTTCGTGGACGTGCGGCCGCGCTATGTCCCGAACCGCGAGACCAAGACGGTCGACGTCGTGTTCCAGGTCCGCGAAGGACCGCGCGTCTATGTCGATCGCATCGACATCGTCGGCAACACCCGTACGCTTGACTACGTCCTGCGCCGTGAACTGGAGGTCGCCGAGGGCGACGCCTACAACCGCGTTCTGGTCGATCGGTCGAAGAACAACATGCGTCGCCTGGGCTTCTTCAAGGAAGTCGAGATCGAGGACGCGCCCGGCTCGGCCCCGGACCGTACGAGCCTGCGTGTCAAGGTCGAGGAGCAGCCCACCGGCGAACTGTCGTTCAGCGCGGGCTACAGCTCGATCGACAAGCTGGTGCTCGACGTGGGCATCACCGAACGTAACTTCCGCGGCCGCGGCCAGAACCTCCGCGCGCGCGCGTCCGTGGGTTCGCTGCGTCAGCAGATCGATTTCGGGTTCAGTGAGCCGCGCTTCCTGGGTCGCAACCTGGTCGCGGGCGTGAACCTCTACACCTTCCGCTACGACCTGTCGGAGTACGCAGCCTACGACACCAAGTCGATCGGTGGCGATGTGCGCTTCGGCTTCCCGCTGACCAACGACTCGTCGATGAGCCTGCGCTACACGGTCCGTCAGGACGAGGTGAGCGTCGCCGACAGCCTCTGCACCAGCGGCTCGGTCTCGCAGATCCTCTGCCTGCAGCGCGGCGCTTACATCACCTCGCTGATCGGCTATGGCCTGCGCATCGACAAGCGGAACGATCCGATCAACCCCACTCGCGGCTGGTTCGCCGACCTGAACCAGGACCTCGCCGGCGTGGGCGGGGACGTGAAGTACCTCAAGACCGAAGCCGACGCTGGCTGGTACTGGGGCTTCACCAAGGATCTGGTGTTCAGCGCAACCGGCTCTGTCGGCTACATCGAGGGCTGGGGCGGCGACAATGTTCGCATCAACGACCGCTTCTATCGCGGCGGCACCTCGTTCCGCGGCTTCGAGATCGCCGGTATTGGTCCGCGCGACATCTCGAGCTCCTACAATTCGATGGGCGCGAAGCTTTACGCCATCAGCACCTTCGAGCTGACCGTTCCAACCTTCCTGCCCGAGCAGTACGGCATCAAGGCCGCCTTGTTCAGCGACGTGGGTACGGCCGGTCTGTTGGATGACGTGGATCGTCAGAAGTCGCCAGGCGTCTTCGATCCGAACATCCGGGATAACCTTGGCCTGCGTGCCTCGGCGGGTATCTCGATCGACTGGAAGTCCCCCATGGGACCCATTCGCTTCGACATCAGCCGCATCCTGTCCAAGGAAGACTACGACCGAACCGAAACGTTCCGGTTCTCCACCTCCACAAGGTTCCAATAGACATGTCCAAGTTCCTGTTCGCGGCCGCGTCCAGCGTCGTCGCCCTCGCCATCGCGACCAGCGCGTCGGCTCAGACGGCCCCGGCCGCCGCGCCGGCTGCCCCCGCCGTCACGCACGGCCCCGCTCTCGCGGGCGTCTGCATCTTCTCGAGCCCCCGCGCCGTGGGCAGCTCGCAGGTCGGCAAGGCTGTCGACGCGCGCCTGAAGACGATCATCCAGCAGGTCAACGCCGAGCTGACCGGCGAGCGCACCGCTCTGGATAACGAAGCCAAGGCCCTGGACGCCAAGAAGACGACGATCGCCCAGGACGCGCTTGAGCAGCAAGCCGCGACCCTGCAGGCCAAGGCCAACGCCTGGCAGCGCAAGGGCCAGCTTCGCCAGAAGGAAGTCGAGGCCACCGAACAGAAGGCCTTGTCGCGCGTCTATTCGGAGCTGAACACGCCGATCCAACAGGTCTATCAGGCCCAGAAGTGCAGCATCCTGCTGGACCGCGAGTCCGTGATGCTGGCCAACCCGGCCATGGACATCACCGACGCGGTCGTCGCCGCCTTGGACGCGCGCATCAAGACCCTGACCTTCGACCGTGAGCGTCTGGACCAGCAAGTCCCCGGCGCCGCGCCGCTGCAACCGACGAACAGGTAAGCGAATCGTCCCCCGCGTGGTTACGTAGGGGGACCTTTTCGCCGTGAGGAACCATGCCGGACCCGCGTTTCTTCGATAGCCTGGGTCCGGCGTTGCTTTCCGAGTTGGCCCAGGCCGGCGCCGCCGAGATCGCGGACGTCGCCCTGGCCAATAGGCTGATCGCCCACGTCGCGCCGCTGGACACGGCCGATGAGGGCGCTGTGACATTCTTTTCCGACGTCAAGCGCAAGGACGCGGCCGCCGGTACGCGCGCCGGCGCCTGCTTTGTGCGTCCGGAACACAAGGATTTCCTGCCGGCGACGTGCGCGGCCTTGGTCACGACGCGTCCGCAGGCTGCGTGGGCGGCCGCCGCTAACCGCCTGCACGCGCCGCGCCGTCACGAACCTGGCGCTCCGCCCATTCATCCCGAGGCGACGCTGGAGACTGGCGTGGAGCTCGCGCCGAACGTCACGATCGGGCAGGGCGCTCGGATCGGCCGGGGAACCCGGATCGGCCCCGGCGCCGTGATCGGTCCGGGCGTTCTGATCGGCCGAGATTGCCGCATTGGCGCGAACGCGGTCATCGGGTTCGCCTTGCTGGGCGATGGTGTTTGCGTCTCCGCCGGCGCCGTGATCGGCGAAGCAGGCTTCGGCGCGGCCCCGGGGCCCCGCGGCATGGTGGACCTTCCGCAGCTTGGACGGGTCGTCATCCAGGACAACGTGACCCTGGGGGCCAATAGCTGCGTCGATCGGGGCGCCTTTGGCGATACGACCATCGGCGAGAACACCAAGATCGACAATCTGGTCCATGTCGCGCACAACGTCCGTATCGGGCGCAATTGCGTGCTGGCGGCTTATACGGGCGTCTCGGGCAGCACCGTCGTCGGCGACGGTGTCGCCTTCGGCGGCAAGGCCGGGGTGGCCGATCATTTGAACATCGGCTCGGGCGCGAGCATCGGGGCGGCCGCCTCGGTGTTCAAGGACGTGCCGGAAGGCGAAACTTGGACGGGCTTCCCCGCGCGACCGCTGAAGCGGTGGCTCAGGGAGACCGCATGGCTGTCGCGCATGGCGGGCGGTCGAGGGACGAGGGGCAGACCATGAGCGAGAACACCGAGCAAACGGTGCAGACCGATATCGATATCGCGGAAATCCTCGCGCGCATCCCGCACCGCTATCCGTTCCTGCTCGTCGACCGCGCTGAAGACTACAAGCCCCACCAGTCGATCGTCGGCATCAAGTGCGTGACGATCAATGAGCCGTTCTTCCAAGGCCACTTCCCAGGCAACCCGGTCATGCCCGGCGTCCTGATCATCGAGGCCCTGGCGCAGACCGGCGCGGTGCTGATGAGCAAGTCCCTGGAAGTCGACACCGAGGGCAAGACGATCTTCTTCATGTCGGTCGACAACGCGCGCTTCCGCAATCCCGTGCGTCCTGGCGACGTGATCCGCATGGAGGTCGAAGTCGTGCGCGCGCGGTCGTCGATCTTCAAGTTCAAGGGCGTGGCCAAGGTCGGTGACAAGGTCGCCGCCGAGGCCGAGTTCGCCGCCATGGTTGTCGAGACGGGACCCAAGGCATGACCATCCACCCTACCGCCATCATCTCTCCGGAAGCCAAGCTGGCCCCCGACGTCGAGGTCGGGCCCTACAGCATCGTTGGTCCGGATGTGACGCTGGCGGCTGGCGTGCGCCTTCTTTCCCACGTGGTGGTGGAAGGCGCGACGACGATCGGCGAGGGCTGTATCGTCCATCCCTTCGCCAATCTCGGCGGTCCGCCCCAGCACCTGGGCCACAAGGGTGAGCGCACCGAGCTGATCATCGGCCCGCGCAACATCATCCGCGAACACGTGACCATGCACACCGGCACCGCGTCGGGTAAGGGCATGACCACGATCGGGTCCGATGGTCTCTACATGGTCGGCTCCCACGTGGCGCATGACTGTGCGGTCGGCGATTTCGTGGTGCTGGCCAAGGGCGCGACCCTGGGCGGCCACGTGACGATCGGCGACTATGTGTTCATGGGCGGGCTCGCTGCGGCGCATCAGTTCTCGCGCATCGGCCGCTACAGCTTCATCGGCGGGCTCGCCGCCGTGACCAAGGACGTGATCCCCTATGGTTCGGTGTGGGGCAACCACGCGCACCTCGAGGGCCTGAACCTGGTCGGTCTGAAGCGTCGCGGTTTCTCGCGCGAGACGATCAACGCGCTGCGCGCCGCCTATCGCTTGATGTTCGCTGACGAAGGCACCTTCCAGGAGCGTCTCGACGACGTAGCCGAGATCCACGCGGGCAACCCCGAGGTGATGGAGATCGTCGATTTCATCCGCGCCGACGCCAATCGCCCGCTGTGTCTGCCGGAGCGAGAGGTCTAGGGTTTCATCGATGCGTAAGTTGGGCCTCATCGCCGGCGGCGGGGCGCTTCCCGTCGAGCTAGCGTCTCACTGCGAGGCCGCTGGGCGCGCCTTCTCCGTGATGCGGCTACGGGGATTTGCCGACGCCTCGTTAGCGCAGCGCCCGGGCGTTGAGGTCGGGCTTGGCGAGTTCGGCAAGATCTTCAAGGCCCTCCGCGCCGAGGCCTGCGAAGTCGTCTGCTTTGCGGGAAATGTCAGCCGTCCGGACTTCTCGGCGCTCATGCCGGATGCGCGAGGCCTGAAGGTTCTGCCGGGCCTGATCGTCGCCGCGCGCAAGGGCGACGACGCGCTCCTACGGCGGGTGCTGGACGAGTTCGAGAAAGAAGGCTTCGAGATCGAGGGCGCGCATGAGGTGATGGGCGAGATGACCCTTCCCCGGGGCCGTCTTGGCAAGGTCTCGCCCGCGCCCGAGCACATGGCGGACATCGATAAGGCGCTGCATGTCGCGCGCGAGATCGGACGGCTGGACATCGGGCAGGGCGCCGTCGTGTGCGACGGCCTGATCCTGGCCGTCGAGGCTCAGGAAGGCACCGACGCCATGTTGCGTCGCGTGGCCGATCTGCCAGAGGCCATTCGCGGGCGGGTCGAGCGCCGGTTCGGCGTATTGGCCAAGGCGCCGAAACCGATCCAGGAGACGCGCGTCGATCTGCCGACCATCGGTGTCGCCACGATCCAGCGGGCCGCACGCGCAGGTCTGGCCGGCATCGTCGGCGAAACCGGGCGCCTGCTCGTCGTCGATCGGGACGCGGTGATCGCGGCCGCCGACGATCTGGGCCTCTTCGTCCTGGGGGTCGATCCGCAGGAGCGGCCGTGACGACCCCTGATGATAAGCCTCTGAAGGTCATGCTCGTCGCCGCCGAGGCGTCAGGCGACGCGCTTGGCGCGGGCCTGGCCAAGGTGCTGCGCGCTCGCCTGGGGGACGGTGTGACGTTCGTCGGGATCGGCGGGGCCAAGATGGCCGAGCAGGGGGTCGAGAGCCCCTTCGACATCGCCCAGCTCTCGATCCTGGGCATCCTGGAGAGCCTGAAGGCCTATCCACGGGCGATGGCGCGACTGAAGGACACTGTGGCCCTGGCGGCGCGCGAGAAGCCCGATGTCGCTGTGCTGATCGACAGTTGGGGCTTCAATATTCGACTGGCGCACGCCTTGCGAAAACTCGACCCGGGCCTGCCGCTCGTAAAGTACGTCGCGCCGCAGGTCTGGGCGTACCGTGAAGGCCGGGCGCGAGGGCTCGCCAAGGCCGTGGATCTGTTGCTGTCCATCCAGCCGATGGACAAGCCGTACTTCGACGCCGCCGGGCTTGAGAACGTCTTCGTCGGCAACTCGGCCCTCGCCAAGCGCTTCGATCACGCCGATCCGGCCCGGCTGCGCGCGGCGATCGGGGCGTCGGGCTCCGAACAGATCCTCCTGGTGCTGCCGGGGAGCCGACCTTCTGAGATCGAGCGCGTGATGCCGGCGTTCGAGGGCGCCGTTCGCCGCCTGAAGGCCGAGCGCCCCCAGCTCCATGTGGTCGTGCCCGCAGCCTATACCGTCGCCGAAGCGGTCAAGGCGCGAGTCGCCGGCTGGCCGTTCCGGGCGCACGTGATCGAGGATGAAGGCCTCAAGGATGACGCGTTCCTCGCGGGCGACGTCGCCTTGGCGTGCAGCGGCACCGTGACCACCGAACTGGCGCTGGCGGGCCGCCCGATGGTGGTCGGCTACAAGACTGGCGCGGTCACCTACGCCATCGTCAAACGGCTGATGAAGCCGCGCTGGATCACCCTGTTCAACATCGCGGCCGGCAAGGCCGTGGCGCCGGAGTTGATCCAGGACGCCTGCGAGGCCGAGGGCCTGGCGCGCGAAGTGGCCATTCGCCTGGATGATCGCGCCTTGCGCCAGCGGCAGGCGGCTGAGCAGTACGCGGCGCTCGACAAGATGGGCCGTGGCATGCCCGACCCTTCAGAAGCGGCGGCGACCGCGCTGCTGGACTTTCTGACGGCGCGCGGCAGGGCCGCCGTTACAGGCTAGACGCTCGTGGTGTCCATCGAGGTTAATCAACGGTTTACGCTCAAGCCGCTAGCCTCAACACAGCTGTCGTCGTGGAGTCGTCGTCGTGGCTGTAGACCCGACCGCGCCCGTGTCTCCGATCCTTCCAACCGCTCCGGCTGGAACAGGGGCTGATTCCAGCGCGGTCCTTCAAGCCTTGGCGCGGCAGGCGTTGACGAACGCGACCGCCCAACTCGCCGGTATCGTCGGTCAGGCCGAGGCCGGTTCGCCACAGGCGCGGGGGCAGGTCGAGCAGGCGGGGCAATCGTCGGCGGGAGACGCAGAACGGGCCGCGACGACGCCAAAAGAGGCCCTCTCGCCCACCGTCCAGGCCACCGCGCCGGTTTCGAGATCACCCCCTGAAACACAGATTGCGCGGGCGGTCCGGGTCGCGACGGCGGAAGCTGTGCCCAGACAGGCGGGCATCGCGCCGCTGATGGCGGATATCGCTGCCATTGTCGGCGAGGCCAGTTCGCCGCCCGATGTCGTCGAAGCCGCCCGGACGCTTCTGTCCGTCACGCCAACGATTCCAGAGATCACGACCGCCGCTGGCCTTCGCCAGGCGGTGGAACGTTCGGGGGTCTTGCTGGAGGCCCACTTGGCGAGGGCGGCGGCCGTCCCGTCCGCCGCCGGTCCCGCGCCGCAGCCCATCGCGAGCCAGGGAGACCTGAAGGCCGCGCTGCTGGTGTTCCGCGGTGCTCTATCGGCCTGGCTCGCCCGGATCGAGCTCCCGGCCAGACCGAGCGAGCAGAGACGCGACATGGCGCCCCAGCCGGTTGGAGACGCGGCGCCTGATTTGGCGGACCCGGCGGTGGGCCGGCCGCTCGGCGACAACGATAAGGCCCGGGCGGTCCTGCCGGTTCCGGCCGCACCGATGCAGAGAAGCCCGACGCCCGGCCCGCCGGTCGCGCATCCCTTAGCCCAGGCTGCTGGCGCGTCGGCGCCCCAGGCGGCGGCGCCCCTCGCGCAGGCTTTCCCAGCCGGACCGCCGCCCCAGGCGTCGCCCCCGATCATCGAAGCGCCCATTGATTCGGACATCGAGGCGCGCTTTGGAGCCTTTGTCGCGCCGCCTCCGAAGGGCGGCGAGCCGTCGACGGCGAAGGCGCCGCTGGCCAAGCCGACGCCGCCGGCGCTGATCCAGGTGGAACATCTGGACGGTGATGTCGAACCGCCGGAGACCCAGCCGACCGACCCGATCGAGGCCCGCCCCCTCGTGGCCCGCGGCTATGGCGCATCCGGAGAAGAGGTGCGGGCGAAGACGCCTCCGCCGCCCTATGCGGGCGGACCGACGGCGGGGCAGAAGCCCATGGATCCCAGCCCCCAACTGACGGGAAGTCCCGAGGCGATGGCGCGTCGCCTGCTCAAGAGCGTCCAGTCGGCCTTGGCCCGTCAGGACCTGATGCAGATCGCGTCCCTGCCCGAGCCCGTGGTTCATGAGCAGGAGATCTCGGAGCCGCGCATTCCTTCGGCGAAGTTGAACTTTGATCTGCCGTTCGTCACGCCCCAGGGCGTCGCTGTGGCGCAATTCGAGATCAGCCGAGATGGCGGTGGCGGCGGTGGCGGCGCCGTATCGACGATCGAGCCGACCTATCGCGCGCGCTTCTCGATCGATGTCGAACCGCTTGGGCCGGTGCATGCCCTGGTCGTGCTCACCGGGGCCCGAACCCGCGTGTCGCTCTGGGCTGAACGCGCCGAGACCATCTCGCGCCTCCGCGCCGGGGAGGAGGCCCTTGGGGCGGCGTTGCGCCAGGCGGACCTGACACCGGAGGTGGCGGTTCATTCAGGCGCGCCGCCGGTGCGAGGCGTCAGTGCGCTGGGGCATTTCGTGGATCAGGCCTCATGAGCGGAATCACAGGCCCGTCGTCCAAGCCGCGCATCGCCGTCGCGCTCCTCTACGAGGATCCGAATGCGCCCAAGGTCGTCGCCTCGGGGCAGGGCTGGATTGG
Organism: Caulobacter vibrioides; assembly: GCF_002310375.3. GTDB lineage: Bacteria > Pseudomonadota > Alphaproteobacteria > Caulobacterales > Caulobacteraceae > Caulobacter > Caulobacter vibrioides_D. The sequence goes on along the minus strand of NZ_CP023315.3, from coordinate 2,143,253 downwards.
CGAGAAGATCATCGAGACGGCCAAGGAGCACGGAGTGCCGATCGAGGAGGACCCGGTTCTCGCCCAGGCGCTGTCGACCATCGAGATCGATGAGGAGGTCCCCGAAGCGCTCTACCGCGCCGTCGCCGAGGTGCTGAGCTTCCTGCTCAAGCGCTGAAACGAAAAAGGCCCCGCCGAAGCGAGGCCTGATCCGTAAAGCAGAACCGGGAGCGCCTTAGCGCTTGTCGAGCGAGATGTAGTCGCGCTGCGTGGCGCCCGTGTAGAGCTGACGCGGACGACCGATCTTGCGGGTGGGGTCCTCGAACATTTCCTTCCACTGGCTGATCCAGCCGACGGTGCGGGCCAGGGCGAACAGCACGGTGAACATGTTGGTCGGGAAGCCCATCGCGCGCAGGGTGATGCCCGAATAGAAGTCGATGTTCGGGTACAGCTTGCGGTCGACGAAGTACGGGTCGTTCAGGGCGACCTTTTCCAGCTCCTGGGCGACCTGCAGCAGCGGGTCGTTGTTGTGGCCCAGTTCGGCCAGAACCTCGTGCGCGGTCTTTTGCATGACCTTCGCGCGCGGGTCGAAGTTCTTGTACACGCGGTGGCCAAAGCCCATCAGCTTATACTTCCGGTCCTTCACGCCCTGGACGTAGTCCTTGATGTTGTCGACCGAACCGATGGTCTCCAGCATCTCCAGGGCTTCCTGGTTGGCGCCGCCGTGCGACGGGCCCCACAGGCAGGCGATGCCGGCGGCGATACAGGCGAACGGGTGCGCGCCCGAAGAGCCGGCCAGACGCACGGTCGACGTCGAGGCGTTCTGCTCGTGGTCGGCGTGCAGGATGAAGATCCGGTCCATGGCGCGGGTCAGCACCGGGTTCGGCTTCCAGTCCTCGGCCGGCACGGCGAAGCACATGCGCAGGAAGTTTTCCGAGTACGACAGGTCGTTGCGCGGCGACACGAACGGCTGGCCGACCGTGTACTTATAGGCGCGGGCGGCGATCGTCGGCATCTTGGCGATCAGGCGATGAGCGCTGATCTCGCGCTCACGCGCGTCGTCGACATTGATGCTGTCCGAATAGAAGGCCGACAGGGCGCCAACGGCGCCGGTCATGACCGCCATCGGGTGGGCGTCGCGACGGAAGCCCTCGAAGAAGCGGTCGAACTGAGCGTGCAACATCGTGTGGTAGGTGATGTTGTGCTCGAACTTGGCGAACTCGTCGGCCTTGGGCAGTTCGCCGTTCAGCAGCAGGTAGCAGACCTCGAGGAACGAGGACTTCTCGGCTAGCTGGTCGATCGGGTAGCCGCGGTGCAGCAGGATGCCCGCGTCGCCGTCGATATAGGTGATCTTGCTCTCGCACGAGGCGGTCGAGGTGAAGCCTGGATCGAACGTGAAGTGATCGCTTTCACCGTAGATCTTCCGAACGTCGATGACGTCCGGACCCGTGCTGCCCTTGAGGATCGGCAGCTCATAGCTCTTGTCGCCGATCGTCAGCGTGGCTTTATCGGTCATCCGTAGACCCCTTCATTATTGGGACGGGCAGTCCAATTTTCGCTTTTCGCGGGTGCGTTATAGCGCCTCATGCGCGAGGCGCTAGCGCGTCGTCAAGACGGCCAATCGCCTCATCGCGGGAGAGGGCCGCCATGGTCTTGTTCAGGTCGGGAGCTTGCGCCCCGCCCGTGAGGACTCCCCGCAGCGCGGGACCGAACTTGCCAAAGCCGACGCCCTCGGATTCCGCGAATGATTTCAACACGGTTTCCAGGGTTGCAGCGTCGAAGTCGGGCGCAGCGGCCAGTTGGTCGCGCAGACGCTTCAGCCGCTCGACCGTCTCTTCGGTAAGCTGTTTTTGGGTTTTCTCGTCCAGCGCCAGTGGACGGGTCTTCAGCGCGAATGCGCAGTGATCGACCAGTTCCAGGATCGTCTTGGCGCCTTCCTTGACCTCGGGAACCGTGCGGGCGATGCGCTCGGCCGCATCGGCGGGCAGGGGTTCACCGCGCTTTTCCGCCGCCGCCAGGGCCAGAGCCGTCAGGCGCGCGTCGTCGGCCTTGCGCAGATGCTGAGCGTTGGTGTGGTTCAGCTTGGCCCAGTCCAGGCGCGCGGGGGCTTTGACGACATCGGCCACGTCGAACCAGCTGATCGCCTGCTCGTCGGTGAAGACCTCGTCATCGCCATGACCCCAGCCCAGGCGGGCCAGATAGTTGCGCATGCCTTCTGGGATGTAGCCGAGGTCGGCGAACTCGCCGACGGCCTGGGCGCCGTGGCGCTTGGACAGCTTGGCGCCGTCCGGGCCGTGAATCAGCGGGATGTGCGCGAAGGCCGGCACAGCCCAGTCCATCGCCTGATAGATCAGGGTCTGACGGGCGGCGTTGTTCAGATGGTCGTCGCCGCGGATCACGTGGGTGACGCCCATGTCGTGGTCGTCCACGACGACGGCGAGGTTGTAGGTCGGCGCGCCGTCGGCGCGGAGAAGGACCAGGTCGTCCAGCTCGATGTTCTTGAAGGTGACAGGCCCCTTGACCAGGTCGTTGACCACGGTCTCGCCGTCCAGCGGTCCCTTGAAGCGGATCACGTGCGGCGCGGAGAGATCGCCTTCGGGCGCATCGCGCCACGGCGAGCGGATCGCGCGGCCCTCAGCGCGCGCCTTTTCGCGGGCGACCTCCAGTTCCTCGACGCTCATCCAGCAGCGATAGGCGCGGCCCTTGGCCAGCAGCTCATGCACCACCTCCACGTGACGCGGCGCGCGGGTGTGCTGGAAGACTACTTCATCGTCGGACTTTAGGCCCAGCCAGTCCAAGCCCTCGAAGATCGCGGCGACGGCGGCCTCAGTCGAGCGCTCGCGATCGGTGTCCTCGACGCGAATTAGGAACTTCCCTCCCGTATGGCGTGCATATAACCAGTTGAACAGCGCCGTACGAGCGCCGCCGATATGCAGGAAACCGGTGGGCGAGGGGGCGAAGCGCGTGACGACGCCCGTAGGATTGGGGCCGGTGGGTGTGGGGTTCGACATGGACTTCAAGGCTGCAGGACAGGGCGCCGGAGCGGCGCTGGGAAACGTTCGCCGCGAAGCGACGCGGGCGAGGCGTCTTAGCACGCGGCCCAAGGCCGGGCCTAGCGGTTTTCCGCAGCGCGAAATGCGCCACGATCTTGCGAAAAATACAGCGGTTTCCGCGTGTTAAGCGCTGAAGGCGAGATGGGGCGACCGCCGGCTTCGCCGGGCGTCCTGCGCTGGCGAGCGCTGTGGCGGGCTACGTCGACCGAGGCGTCGGGCAACCTTGATCGCCGCTTCCTCTGGGCGCCCGTGGCGTTTGGGCTAGGCGCCGCTGCGTATCTTGAGGCGCGCGCTGAGCCAGCGCTGTGGGGCTTGGGCCTTCTGGCGACGGGCTTGGCCCTTTTGGCCTGGGCGGCGCGGCGCTGGAATGCGCCTGCGATCCTGGCGGTGTTGCTGGGCTTGGCGGCCTTTGGCGCGGCTGGGACTTTCGCCGCCAAGGTTCGCAGCGAGCAGGTGGCTGCGCCGGTCGTCGGTGGCGAGCGTGTGGTGCGGCGTGTTGAAGGGTTCGTGGTGGACGTGGTCAGTCCCGGCGCCGGTGGACAGCGTGTGCTGATCGCGCCGGTGAGAATCGCGGGGCTGAAGCCAGAAGACACGCCGCGTCGGATCCGCGTCACGATCGGCGAGAACCCAATACCGCAACCGGGACGCGCGATTCGCCTTCGCGCGATGCTGGGACCGCCTCCGCCGCCCGCTGCGCCCGGCGCCTACGACTTCGCCCGCGACGCGTGGTTCGACTCTATCGGCGGGGTGGGCTTCACCATCGGCGACATCGAAAGCGCCAGGCTCGATTCTCCGCCCGCGCGCTTGCGCCTCAACATGGCGGTGAACGCCTTTCGGTGGGACCTAGCCCAGCGGCTGCTCGCCAGGATGGGGCCCACCAGCGGCGGTGTCGGGGCGGCCATGGTGACCGGGCACGAGGCCTGGATCACCGACGGTCAAACCGAGGCGATGCGCGCTTCGGGCCTGGCTCACATTCTGTCGATCTCGGGCTTGCACATGGCGATCGTGGGCGGCTTTGTTTTCGTCGCCTTCCGACTGGGCGTCGCCGCCTGGCCGTGGCTGGCGCTGCGCGCCCCGGGCAAGAAGATCGCGGCGACGGCGGGGCTTGTCGCCGTTCTGGGCTATCTCGTCGTCTCAGGTGCGCCGCCGCCCGCAGAGCGGGCCGCCATCACCGCCAGTGTGGCCTTCCTGGCCATCCTGTTCGATCGACGCGCGATCACCCTGCATGGTCTGGCGCTGGCGGCGCTGTTGATCCTGCTGCTCAAGCCCGAAACGGCGGGGGAGCCGGGTTTCCAGATGTCCTTCGCCGCAACGGCCGCCCTGGTCGCGCTGGCCGAGGCCTGGCCCAGGCCGGTTCGGGAACTGTCGACGCCGTGGTGGATTCAAGCGCCGCAGGCCGCCGTCGCCTGGCTCGCCGCCAGCGTCATGGCCAGTTTCGTAGCGGGTCTCGCCACGGCTCCCTTCGCCATGCAGCACTTCAACCGGGTCGCGGTGTGGGGGCTGCCGGCGAACCTGCTTGTAGCGCCGCTGTCCTCGTTCGTGATCATGCCGTTCCTGGCGATCGGCGCCGTCCTGGAGCCGATCGGGCTGGGCGCCCCGTTCCTGGCGATCGCCGGATGGGGCGTAGACGCTATGCTGGGTGTCGCGGGTCTGTTCGCCGGTGCCCACGGCGCTCAGCATGTCGTCGCCAGCGCCCCGCCGCAGGTCCTGCTTCTGGCCTTCCTGGGCCTGATGGTCCTGTGCCTCTGGAAGGGCCGCCTGCGCTGGATCGGCGCGCCCTTGGCGCTGGCCGTCGCCCTATGGCCAAGGTCGACGCCGCCGGACGCCTGGATTGCCGCCGACGGCGCGACGGCCGCCGTGCGTTCGGGTGACGCCGCGGTTCTGCTCCGGACCGATGCAAAACGTTTCGGGGCCGAGCTGTGGGCGCGACGCAGGGGTCTTCAGCCGACCACCTGGAGCCTCTACGGCTGCGACCGATGGGTTTGCGCGCCAGATCTGGGCGCCCCGGTGCGCCTGTCTCTGGCGTGGTCTCGCAAGGCTCCAGACGCCGAGACGCTCAGCGGCCTCTGCGTTCGAAGCGAAGTCGTGGTGGTGCGCGGGCCTGCGCCGCCTCGCATCCCGCCGCTGTGCGCCGAAACCGTGCTGCTGACGGGCGAGGACTTTGCACGCCATGGCGCAGCCGAGCTCTATCGACAGCCCGACGGCTGGCGGATTGTCTGGGCGCAGCCGTTGCGCGGCGTCCGCCCCTGGAGCGGCTACTGACAGTCCGTGGCGCGAACAGGGCTAGGAAACGGCCGACCTATAGCGTTCAACCCCCGGAGGCCTAGCCATGTCAGATCCTTACGCCCACCGGCGCGCCGCGTTTCGCGCGCTGCATGGTGAAGGTTGCTTTGCGCTGCCCAACCCGTGGGATGCGGGCGGCGCCAAGCGGCTGGAACAGTTGGGGTTCCACGCTCTGGCGTCGACTAGCGCGGGCATGGCCTGGGCGCTGGGCAAGTCCGATGGTGAGGTCACGCGTGACGAGGTCATCGCCCATCTGACGATGCTGTGCGCGGCCACCGATCTGCCGGTCAACGCCGACTTCGAGAACGGTTTTGGAGAGACGCCTGCGCAGGTGGCCCAGAGCGTGACCTTGGCGATCGAAACCGGTGTCGCAGGGCTCTCGATCGAGGACTGGTCCGGCACGGCGCTCTATGAGCTCCCTGTGGCCGTGGAGCGACTCAAGGCCGCGCGCGCTGCGATCGACGCGAGCGGACGGGATGTGATGCTCGTGGGCCGCACCGAAGGCTATCTGCGCGGACGCCGCGAACTGGCGCCGACCCTCGAACGCCTGAAGGCCTATGCCGACGCCGGGGCGGACTGTCTCTATGCCCCAGCCATCACCGATCCAGTCGAGATCAAGGCGCTCGTCGACGCCGTCGCGCCCAAGCCTGTGAACGTACTGCTCTGGGGGGACGACATGACGGTCGACAGCCTGGCTAGGCTTGGCGTGCGGCGAGTCAGCACGGGCGGGGCGCTCGCAGCGGCGTCCTGGGCGGGTTTCGACGTCATGGCCAAGCGACTGGCCAACGAGGGACGGCTGGCGTCCAAGGCCTAGACACGAAGAGGCCCTGATCCCTTGCAGGATCAGGGCCCTATCTCTGGCGCGCCGAGCGCTGAGGCTTAGTGATAGCGCCGGATCAGACCGACCAGCTTACCCTGCACCTCGACCTGATCTGGGCCGAAGATGCGGGTCTCGTACTTTGGATTGGCGGCCTCAAGGGCGATGGAGCCGCCCTTCTTGCGCAGGCGCTTCAGCGTGGCTTCCTCGCCGACCAGCGCGACGACGATCTCGCCCGACGTCGCGGTGTCGCCCTTCTTGATGATCACATAGTCGCCGTCGAGGATACCGGCCTCGATCATGGAGTCGCCCTGGACTTCCAGGACATAGTGCTCGCCGCCGCCAAGCATCGCTTCTGGCACCGGCAGCCGATCGCGCTCGTGCTGGATCGCGTCGATCGGCGTGCCGGCGGCGATCTTGCCCAGGATGGGCAGCTCGCGGCTGTCATTGGCCGGCGCTGCGGCGCTGCTGGCCGGCGGCGGCGCGCCACCGCCTTCGAAGACTTGCGGGCGGAATGCGCCGCGTCCCTTGGGCGGCGCGGCGGTCGTGGCCTGCTGTGGCAGCTTCACCACTTCCAACGCACGGGCTCGATGCGCCAGGCGGCGGATGAACCCGCGTTCCTCGAGAGCGGTGATCAAGCGATGGATCCCCGACTTGGACGCCAGATCCAGAGCTTCCTTCATCTCGTCGAACGACGGTGAGACGCCGGTTTCCTTGATCCGTTCATGGATGAACATCAGCAGTTCGTGCTGCTTGCGCGTGAGCATGTCGGCCTCGGCTGGAGCGCGGAACAAACCGCAAACCTTTCGAATGTTCTCCTGGTGTTCCGCGTCAAAGTCAAGCCGAGCTTCGTTAACGCGGGAAAGGCTCGAAATTTCAGTCGGTTAGGTGTCGAAATCGGCAAAATGCGCAAAGAATCAAAAGCTTAATGAAATCTTTCAGGCCTGTTTGCGCGCCACGATGATGTCCTGGTCCTGCAGCGGTTCGCGCCGCCAGACCCCAAGCGCCTGGTTGAGGATCTCAAGGCCCAGATCTTTGTACTGCTTTTGGATCAGCGGCAGCTCGTAGCCGATCACCGCCTCGGGCAACTCGGGGGTTGCGGTCCAGCATCCGTTCAGCGGGTGGACGAAATCGAAGGCGATCTGGCCGCTTCCGGTGTTGGCCCTGGCCTCGTCATCGATGAGGTACCAGGAGACGATGCTGATGCCGCCAGGCCTCAGGACCCGCGCGATCTCCTGCGCAAACTGCGCTTGGTCGGCCGCCAGCAGATGGGTGAACACCGAACCCAGCCAGACATAGTCGAAACTGGCGTCGGGGTAGGGGAAGACATAGGCGCTGGCCGGCTGGGAGCCGCCCGGATTGTAGCGGTCGCTGTGCATGTCGGCGTGGAGGAACTCGAACCTCGGGTCGCCGACGGCGATATTGGCGCGACACCAGGCGATGGCCTCGGCCATGACGTCGAACCCGGCGTAACGGCCGTTCTCATCGAGATAGTCGACCAGAGGCGCGGCGGCGCGCCCGATCCCGCAGCCGACATCGAGGATCGCATGATGAGGCTTGAGGCCCGCGTCGAGAAACAGCGCCTTGAACTGCTGGCCGACCCGCACGAAGTCGGCGTCCGCAGCGCCGACCAGGTGCCACAGTTCAGGCGGCGCTCGCACCGCCTCTGGCGCGGCGACGCTGTCGACGGCGGGCGCGGGCGTCGACGACCGCAGCCGACCGACCGCGTCGCGAAGCGGGCGCGGCGCGAGTGTCTTCAAGGCGGTCAGAAGGTCGCGCATCCGATTCTCCCGGTCAGAACGGCGCCCGCCTTATAGACCAGGGTTTGGTCTTACGCGTCCGGCGCGGCGTCGAGATCGTCGAACCGCGTGGCCATTTCGGGGAACTTGGGCGTGCAGCTCTGGTAGAAGCTGGCGATCCGGCGCATGTCGGCGGCGTAGTCGCCGGTCGGATAGATGGCGGGGCCAAGGCTCACGACCTTCCGCTGATAGTCCATCATGCCCAGCACCATCGGCACCTTGGCGCCCATCGCGATGTGGTAGAAGCCCGTCTTCCATTGGCGCGCCTTGCCGCGCGTGCCTTCCGGGGCGATCGTCAGCATGAACGTGTCGCGGCGGCCAAACTCCTCGACCATCGCCTTGACCATGTCCTTGGAGCGCTCGCGATCCAGGGGGATGCCGCCCAGATCACGCATCATTTGGTCGAAGGGCGCCTTGAACAGCGAGGCCTTGCCGATGAAGCTCAGGTCGAGGTCCAGAGCATCGGCGGCGCCGACGAAATAGACGAAGTCCCAGTTGCTGGTATGGGGCGCGGCGATCACGACGAACTTCCGCGTCTCAGGAGGCGCGCCCTCGATCTTCCAGCCCTGCAGCTTAAAGTTCGTGGCCAGGGCCCATTTCACGACTCGCGCGAGCCAGTTCATGCACGTTTCCTCAGCCGCGTTCTCGGCGCGGCGACGTTGGAAGGATGGGACTGCTTTGCCCTAAGGCGCCAGCGTCAGGAAAGCCCGTTTTGGGTTCAACCGATCAAGGCGCGGGTGGCGCTCGTCACGTCCGCGTGCCGCATCAGGCTTTCGCCGACCAGCATGGCCTTGGCGCCAGTGGCTTCCATGCGGACGACGTCGTCGTGGGTGAAGATGCCGCTTTCGGTGACCAGAAGCGCGCCTTCGGGCGCCTTCGCCGACAGACGCTCGGTCACCGCCAGATCGACGACAAAGCTCTTCAGATCGCGGTTGTTGATCCCCACGAGATCGGATCCCAGCTTGGCCGCGCGGGCCATCTCGGCCTCATCGTGCACCTCGACCAGGGCGTCCATGCCCATGCGGCGAGCCTCGGACATCAGCTCCGCCGCCAGGACGTCGTCGATCATGGCCAGGATCACCAGGATCGCATCGGCGCCCAGCGCGCGGCTTTCGGCCACCTGCCAGGGATCGACCAGGAAATCCTTGCGGATGCAGGGAAGGGCGACCGCCGCCCGAGCGGCGACCAGATACTCATCCGCGCCCTGGAAGCTGGGCCCATCGGTCAGCACCGAGAGGCAGGCCGCGCCGCCGGCCTCGTAGGCCTTAGCCAGGACGGGCGGGTCGAAGTCTTCGCGGATCAGGCCCTTGGACGGCGAGGCCTTCTTGATCTCGGCGATCAGCGACAGCTTACCGGACGAATGACGGGCTTCCAGCGCGGCCTTGAACCCGCGTGGCGCTGAAGCGGCTTTGGCCGCGTCTTCGACACCGGCTTGGGAACGCGCCAGCTTGCGGCCCGCGACGTCCTCGCGCTTGTAGGCGGCGATCTTGGCCAGAATGTCGGTCACGCGGGAACTTCCGTATTGGTGGCGGCCACAAGGCCTGCGAGGGCGGTCTTGGCGCGCCCGCTATCGATGACGTCGCCGGCCAGTGCGATCCCTTCGCCCAGGGTCTCGACCTTGTCGCCGACCAGGAACGCCGCGGCGGCGTTGAGCAGGACGATATCGCGATAGGCGCCGGCCTCGCCGTCGAACAGACGCGTCAGCGCGGCCGCGTTGAACGCAGGATCACCGCCCGTCAGGTCCGACAACGAAGCGCGCGGCAGGCCGACGGCCTCGGGCGTGATCTTGAACAGGCGCATGACGCCATCGCGCCATTCGGCGACCTCCGTCTCGCCGGTGGTCGCCAGTTCGTCCATGCCCGAGCCGTGAACCGACCAGGCGCGTTCGGCCCCAAGAGCCCCCAGGGCCTTGGCGATAGGCTCGACGAAGCGCGGCGCCGAGACCCCGACCACTTGACGCTTGGCGCCGGCTGGATTGGTCAACGGGCCCAGCAGGTTGAAGATCGTGCGGAAACCCAGCTGCTGGCGGATCGGCGAGACATGCTTCATCGCGCCGTGATGGGCCTGGGCGAACAGGAAACAGATGCCGGCCTCGTCCAGCGCCTTGCGCTGTTGCTCGCGCGTGGCGTCGATATTCACGCCGAGCGCGGTCAGAACGTCGGCCGTGCCGGACTTGGACGTGATGGCGCGGTTGCCGTGCTTGGCGACCTTGAGGCCGCCTCCGGCGACCACGAAGCCCACGGCGGTGGAGATGTTCAGGGTGTGAAGGCCGTCTCCGCCGGTGCCGCAAACGTCGATGACGTCATACGGATGCTCCAGCGGGATAGCGGCGCGGCGCATGGCGCGCGCGCAGGCCGCGATCTCGCCCACGGTCTCGCCGCGCAGGCGCATGGCGGTCACGGCGGCGGCGACTTGCGCCGGTGTCGGCTCGCCGCGCAGGCAAGCGGCGAAGAAGACCTCGGCGTCGCTGTCGTCGAGGGTCTGGCCATCGGCGAGTTTCGCCAGAAGGGGCTTGAAGGCGTCGGACATCGGAAAGCCTAGACCCAGACCGCCGCGTCGCGTTTGACGCCGGCCAGATCCATGAAGTTGGCCAGCATCTGGTGCCCGCCTTCGGTGGCGATCGACTCAGGGTGGAACTGGACGCCGAAGATCGGACGCGTCTTGTGCTGCACGCCCATGATCTCGCCGTCATCGGTCCAGGCCGTCACTTCCAGGTCGTCCGGAAGGTCTTCACGGCGCACGGCCAGGCTGTGGTAGCGCGTGGCGGTGAAGGGGTTGGGTAGGCCCTTGAAGATGCCCTTGTCGTTGTGGCGCACCTTGCTGACCTTGCCGTGCATGACGGCCTTGGCCCGGATCACCTCACCGCCGAACGCCTGGCCGATGGCCTGGTGACCCAGACAAACGCCGAGGATCGGCAGATCGGCGGGCGCGGCCTCCAGCAGCGGCAGGCAAATGCCCGCCTGATCGGGAGCCTTGGGGCCGGGCGACAGCAGCACGGCGGCCGGCTTGAGGCCCAGGGCCTCGGTCACGGTCAGCGCGTCGTTGCGGTAGACGGCCGTGTCGGCGCCAAGCTCGTTCAGATAGTGGACGAGGTTGTAGGTGAAGCTGTCGTAGTTATCGATGACGAGGATCATGACGCCGCCTTTCGAGGTGCGGTTCTAGAGCGCGTTAGGCGAAAGTGTAAGCGGTTTCGCCGCTCGAACGCGCTCCAGGTTTCAACCAGAATGAGGTCGTTTGGATGACGATCCAAAAGACCTTTGGCCTGAGCGGGAGCAATATCTAGCGCCATTTTCGCCTGCGGCCTTCCGTAACGGTTACAGCGATCGCGGACTTGAGCATCATAGGCTCATGGACCCGCGTGATTCCGCCTTGGACCCCGTCGCCGTCGCCTATGTCCGCGCTTTGCTGCGGCCCAAGCAACGCATCCAGAAGATGGCGCCTGTGCTGGCCGCCGCGGCCTTCGCCGCGTTCTGCGCGTTGAGCTTCGCCACGGTGATGGTGCTGGCGCCGCCAGCGGTGACGCAACACCTTCCCGACGATCGGCTGGGCGGTCCTTAGCGGAACAAAGCAGCCCTCAGGCTCAGCTGAATCGCCAGGCTTCTTCGGCCGCGCGCTTCAGGGCGCGGGACTTGTGCAGGGTCTCGTCGTACTCGGCGTCCGGGTCGCTGTCGGCGACAATGCCGCCACCGGCTTGCACGTACATCATGCCGTCCTTCACCAGCGCCGTGCGCAGCACGATGCAGGTGTCGACCGCGCCGTCAGCGCCGAAATAACCGACGGCACCGGCGTAGCCGATGCCACGCTTCTCGACTTCCAGCTCGTCGATGATCTCCATGGCGCGCACTTTGGGCGCGCCCGACAGGGTTCCGGCGGGCAGGGCGGCCATCAGAACGTCCACGGGGTCGACACCCTCGGGCGCGGTCCCTTCGACGTTCGAGACGATGTGCATCACGTGGCTGTAGCGCTCGATCGTGAAGCTCTCGGTCACCCGGACGTTCGGGCCCTTCGGGCGCTCTTGCTCGGGCGGCGCGTTACGGCCGTGGCGGTTCAGCATCGCCACACGGCCCACATCGTTGCGGCCAAGATCGAGCAGCATCAGGTGCTCGGCGCGTTCCTTGGGATCGGCCAGCAGCTCGGCCTCGAGCGCGGCGTCTTCCTCCGGGGTCGCTCCGCGCGGGCGCGTGCCGGCGATCGGCCGGATGGTGATCTTGCCGTCACGCAGACGAACCAGAATCTCGGGGCTGGAGCCGACCAGATTGAAGCCGTCGAGGTTCAGGAAGAACAGGAAGGGCGACGGGTTGGTCCGGCGCAGCGACCGATACAGCGCGAACGGCGGCAGATCGAAGGGGCTGCGGAAGCGGTGGCTGGCCACGACCTGGAAGATGTCGCCGGCGGCGATGTAGTCCTTGGCCTTGGCCACGACCTCGGCGTAGTCGGCGCGGCTGACCGGGGTGGTGAAGTCCATCGGCCCGCGCGGCGGGCGCGGTGCGTCGTGGGCGAGGGGCCGGTGCAGGTCGGCCATCACCGCCTCGATGCGCGCGCGGGCCTGATCATGCGCCGCCTTGGCAGAAACTCCGGCCTGGGGACGCACCGTCGTCGTCAGGATGATCTCCTGCGCGATGGCGTCGAACACCGCCACGATCGACGGGCGGGTCATGATGCCATCAGGCAGGTTCAAGGCGTCCGGATTGACGTCCGGCAGACGCTCGACCAGGCGCACCAGATCATAGCCCAAGGCGCCGAACACGCCGGCGGCCATGGGCGGCAGGCCCTTCGGGAGGTCCATGCGCGAGCGCGCCACCAGATCCCGCAGGCTGTCGAGCGCGCCGCCCGGTTGGGGCGTGAACCGGCCAGCGGCGATGTCCTCGCCCTCGGCGATCTCGGCCTGGTCGCCGCGACACCGCCAGACGAGGTCCGGGTTCATCGTGACGATCGAATAGCGACCGCGCCAGGCGCCGCCCTCGACGCTTTCGAACAGGAAGCTGTAGGGCCGCGCCTGAGCGATCTTCAGATAGGCCGAGACCGGCGTTTCCAGATCATCGATCAGGCGGGTCCAGACGACCTGCTGCCGTCCGGCGTCATAGGCTTCCGAAAAGGCGTCGAACGCGGGCTCCAGGCTCATTACTCGGCCTTCTTTCCAGCCTTGCCAGCCTCGGCCTTGGCCAGGGCGTCGGTGTCGACGCCGATGGCTTGGCGCGCCAGGGTCAGGTTGCTCTTGGCCTTCATCTGGGTCTTGGCGACCACGCGGGTGGCCTCGGCCAGATCGCGCATCAGGCCATTGGCGGCTTGCCCCCCGGCCAGAACGGCGATCTGCGCGACGTTTGCGGTCGGCGCGGCGCGGACCGTGTCAAGCTTGGCGACGAGATAGGCCTCGCCCTGCTGACCGGCGCGCGCGGTGAAGATCGCGCCCGGCTTGGCCGAGAAGGCCGCGCCCAGGAACTCTTGGCCCAGGGCCATGTTCTGCTGGGCGTTCTGGCGCGTCAGGCCGCCCGGGATCTTCTGAACCTTGGACTGCGCCGCCGTCGCGACCGCGTCCAGGCTCTCGCCCTTCTTGGCGCGCGCGGCGAGCTCATCGGCCTTGGCCTTCATCCGCTTGGCCATTTCCTGGTTAAACCACACGGCGGTCAGCTGCGGCTTGATCTCGGCCAGCGGCGGCAGGGCCGCGGGAATGATCCGCTCGACCTTGACGGCGTAGTAGTCGCCCTTGCCGGCCTCGACCAGTTCGCTCTCGCCGCCTTGCGACAGGTCGAACGCGGTCTTGACGATGTCCGGCGTCAGGCCGGCGAACGGTTGGCCCATCTGGTCAGCGCCCTGCGCGGTCACCGGCGCGGTCGTGATGACCAGCGCGCCGGCCTTGCTGGCCGCCGAGAGCAGGTCAGCGCCCGCGTCGCGCGCGTCCTGATAGGTCTGGGTCTGTTCATAGGCCTTGGCCTGCGCCGTCTGGCTGCGAACCTCGGCTTCGATCTGCGGGCGGACGCTTTCCAGCGAGGCGACAGCGCCGGGGGTGATCTTGGTCACCTTGACGACCGCTACGCCCAGGTCGCCCGTGATCGGGCCGCTGACCTGGCCGACCGCGAGCCCGAAGGCGGCGTCCGCGACCTTGCGATCCGGAACGGCGGTCTTGGGCTTGTCGGCGAGGACCAGCGGCGTCTTGCCGTAGGCCTTGGCGACCGCCGCCGGGTCCTCGCCCTTGGCGAGGCGCTGGGAGATCACCGCCGCCGCCTTGGCGTCCGGGGCCGCGATCTGGACGATCGTGCGGGTTTCCGGCCGGGCCAGGCTGTCCTTGCGGAAGTCGAAAGCCTTCTGAACGTCAGCCGGATTGATCGTGACGGAGGGCTCCAGCGCCGCAGCGCTGACGCGCATGATCGACAGGACGCGGGTTTCAGGACGCGTCAGACGGTCGGCGTTTTCCTTCATGAACGCCATCAATTGCGCATCGGTCGGCGGGTTGGGGCGCTGGACGGAAGCGGGATTGACGACAAAGGCCGAGATTTCCCGGGCTTCCAGCATGTAGGCGCCTTGAAGCGCGGCATAGATGCGTGGAGCCTTCAGGCCGTCGGCGATGGCCGAGAAGAAGTGCGTCTGGGCGATCTCGTCGCGCAGCGCGGCTTCGTAGCCCTCGGGCGTCAGGCCATTTTGCTGCATCAGCGCCGCATAGGCGCGAGAATCAAACTTGCCGGTGATGGGGTCGAACGGGCGCGTCGCGGGCGGCAACTGGCTCATCTGTTCGCGCACGGTGTCGGCGACCAGCTTGTCGGACGGCGCGACGCCCATCTTGTGCAAGGCGGCGGCCAGCGACTCCTGCAGCACCAGTTCCTGAACAATCTGGCGATCGACGCCTTGCTCGACGGCCTGGTCAGGCGTCAGGGCCGTCCCGTTCTGCTGCTCCATCGCCTTGCGATAGTTGTCGAAACGCTGCTTGAAATCCGCAGCGGACATGGTGCGCGAGCCGGCATTGATCACGCCCGAGCCCTGCGGCCCCTTGAACACGTCGCTGATGCCGAAGATGGCGAAGCTGACAATCAGCAAGCCAAACAGCACCACCGCGAAGGGCGATTTGGCGAACTTGCGGAAACCGGCGAGCATGAGCGCGAAAACCTTCCAGACGGACCGCTGCGCACAGGGACGCGGCGGTCGAGAGCAGCGGGTATAGTAGAGCCGAAGGCGAGGGGGCAAGCGGCGTGGACTTGACTTCCCAAGGGAGCGTGACCTCAAGAAGGCGCTCATGACCCTTTCGAGCACAACGTCCCGGCCCTTGATCGCCGGAAACTGGAAGATGAACGGCCTTTCCGCCGCCCTCGACGAGGCCCGCGCCGTCGCGGCCGCCCTTGAGAGCCAGGCCTCGACCGCCCGCGTGGCGATCTTCCCGCCCTCCACCCTGCTGTCGCGCTTGAGCGAAGCGGTGCGGGGCTCTCCCGTCGCCACCGGCGCGCAGGACTGCCACGGCAAGTCCAGCGGCGCGCACACCGGGGACATCTCCGCCGAGATGATTCTGGACGCCGGCGGATCTCTGGTGATCTGCGGCCATTCCGAGCGGCGCACCGACCACGGCGAAACCTCCGCTCAGGTGGCCGGCAAGGCTGAAGCGGCGGCGGCGGCGGGCCTGGAGCCCATCGTCTGCGTCGGCGAGACCCTGGAAACGCGCGAGGCGGGCGACGCGGTGGCCTTCGTTGTCGCCCAGGTGCGCGAGTCGCTCCCGGCATCGCTGGCCGGCAAGCCCTTCAACCTCGCCTATGAGCCGCTGTGGGCGATCGGAACGGGCCGCACGGCGTCAGTGGACAACATCGTGGAAATGCACGCTGCGATCCGCGCCGAGCTCGCAGCGATCTTCGGGGAGCAGGGCAAGGTCGTCCCCATCCTCTACGGCGGCTCCGTAAAGCCCGAAAACGCGGGCGAGATTCTCGCGGCTGCGGAAGTCGGCGGCGCCCTGGTGGGGGGCGCTTCGCTGAAGGCGACGGACTTCCTGGCCATCATCCGGGCCGCCTAGACCTCAAGAACCTTCCAAGGACAGGCCGTGCCCGCGCACGGTCTGTCCCAGAATCCTTGACATCGCGGCGCCCACGTGCGCCTTACCGCGCCTTGCAAATCACCGCGTATTCAAGACTTTCATGACCGCCATGCACGCCTATCGCACCCACAACTGCGGCGCCCTGCGCGCTTCCGACACCGGCTCGGCCGTGCGTCTGTCGGGCTGGATCCACCGCAAGCGCGACCACGGCGGTCTGGTCTTCATCGACCTGCGCGACCACTATGGTCTGACCCAGCTGGTGCTGCACCCCGAAACCCCGGGTTTCAACGTTGTCGAGCGCCTGCGCGCCGAGAGCGTGATCCGCGTGGACGGCGAAGTCATCGCCCGTGACGCCAGCGTCGTGAACCCGAACCTGCCGACCGGCGAGATCGAGATCCGCGTCTCGGCCGTCGAGGTGCTGTCCGAGGCCGCTGAGCTGCCGCTGCCCGTCTTCGGCGAGCCCGACTATCCCGAAGAGATCCGCCTTAAGCACCGTTATCTCGACCTGCGTCGCGAGACGCTGCACAAGAACATCGTCCTGCGCTCGCGCGTGATCCAGTCGATCCGCAACCGCATGTTCGCGCAGGGCTTCAACGAGTTCCAGACGCCGATCCTGACCGCCAGCTCGCCGGAAGGCGCGCGCGACTTCCTGGTGCCCTCGCGTCTGCACCCCGAAAAGTTCTACGCGCTGCCGCAGGCGCCCCAGCAGTTCAAGCAACTGCTGATGGTCTCGGGCTTCGACCGCTACTTCCAGATCGCGCCATGCTTCCGCGACGAAGACCTGCGCGCCGACCGTAGCCTGGAGTTCTACCAGCTCGACGTCGAGATGAGCTTCGTCACCCAGGAAGACGTCTTCGCGGCCATCGAGCCCGTCATGCATGGCGTGTTCGAGGAGTTCAGCAACGGCAAGCCGGTGTCGCCGATCAGCGGCACGCATACCTTCACCAACGACTTTGGCCAATCGTTCGAACACAAGGGCTTCGAGCGCCTGACCTACGCCCAGTCGATGGCCTGGTACGGCAGCGACAAGCCGGACCTGCGCAACCCGATCAAGATGGCCAACGTCTCGGAGCACTTCCGTGACGGCGGCTTTGGCCTGTTCGCCAAGATCCTGGGCGCCGACGCCAAGAACCAGGTGTGGGCCATCCCCGCGCCGACCGGCGGCAGCCGCGCTTTCTGCGATCGCATGAACAGCTGGGCCCAGGGCGAAGGCCAGCCAGGCCTGGGCTACGTGTTCTGGTCGGAAGACCAAGGTTCATGGGGTGGCCCGATCGCCAAGAACCTGGGCGAGCCGGCGCAAGCCCTGATGGAGTCGCTGGGCCTGGGCGCCGGCGACGCCGCGTTCTTCGTGGCCGGCGATCCTGCCGTGTTCGCCAAATTCGCCGGCCTGGCGCGCACCCGCGTCGGCACGGAGCTGAAGCTGGTCGACGAAAACCAGTTCAAGTTCTGCTGGATCGTCGACTTCCCGATGTTCGAGTGGAACGAGGAAGAGAAGAAGGTCGACTTCTCGCACAATCCGTTCTCGATGCCGCAAGGCGGTCTGGAGGCCCTGGAGACCCAGGATCCTCTGACCATCCGCGCCTACCAGTACGACATCGTGTGCAACGGCTACGAGCTGTGCTCGGGCGCGATCCGGAACCACAAGCCCGAGATCATGCTCAAGGCCTTCGCTACGGCCGGCTATGGTCCCGAAGTGGTCGAGGAGCAGTTCGGCGGCATGCTGAACGCGTTCCGCTACGGCGCGCCGCCGCACGGTGGTCTGGCGCCCGGCATCGACCGTATCGTCATGCTGCTGGCCGACCAGGTCGCCATCCGCGAAGTCATCGCCTTCCCGCTGAACCAGCAGGGCCAGGACCTCCTGATGAACGCCCCGGCCAACGTGCTCGACAAGCAGTTGAAGGAACTGCACATCCGGACCGCGCCGCCCATCAAGGTGTAAGCCTGATCGCAAGCGGAACAAGAAAAAGCCCTCCGATCAGCTGATCGGAGGGCTTTTTCGTTCCACTACGGAGGCCTCACTGTTTCGGAGGCTTGGGTGGTTTCGGCGGGGCCGGGGGCGCAGCGGGCGCGGGCGGCGCTTTGGGAACCGCGCGTAACAGCATGAAGTGCTGACCGCCACGCAGACCGTTGCAAGTGCGGACATTCAGCCCCGAAGGCAGGCGCGTGGCGCTGTCGCCGCAGGCGTCGTCCAACTGCTCCTGATCAAGGCCCCGGGCGCTGGACAGATCCGCGCCGCTGAGATTGACCATCGTCAGGTCCGCATTACGGAAGTCCGCGCCGTTGAAGATGGCGCCGCGCAGGTTCGAGCCGGTCATGTCGGCGTTGTGGAAACGGGCCCCGTCGAAGCGCGCGCCCTGGAAGTTGGCGTTGTTGATGTCGGCGTTCGAGAAGTCGGCGTCGCGGGCGTTGGCGCCCGACAGATTGGCGGCGATCAGTTCGGCGTTGGCGAAGCGCGCCTTCTGCAGGTTGGCGCCGGCCATGTTGGCGGCGTGCAGCTCCGCCGAAGACAGGTCCACGCGGACCAGAGTCGCCTGAGCGAAGTTGGCGCCGCTGCTCTCGACGCCGGACATACGCGCGTCGGTGAAGTTGGCGCGGGTGAAGTTGGCGCCGCGCATCTCGGCGCCGCGCAGATCGGCGCGGCTCAGATCGGCCCAGCTGAACTGCGACCCATAGAAGATCGCGCCGCGCAGGTCGGCCCCGATCAGAACGGCCTTGGTGAAGTTGGCGCCCGTGAACTTGGCGTTCATCAGCTTGCGACCCGCGAGGTCGCAGTTGGCGCACATGCCGCCAAAGGAGGTCAGCTTGGCGACGTCCTTATCTTCGGTCCGGGCGCTCGCCTGACCGGTCATCGCCAGCAGGCTCAGCGTCAAGGCGGCGATGGAAACGCCCAAGCGGGACATCGACTTCTCCGTGCAGTCCATACGCGACTGTGTGAGTTACGGTTTGAACCGTCGGAGGGGTAGAGACCACTTAAATTGCGGTAATGACGGGGATTTAACGGCAGCGCGGGATCGAAAGGCCACGCGGCAACAACGTGGAGTCGTCGCCGCAGGCCTGATTCAACTGGCTCTGCTTGAGGCCCGCGGCGCGGCCCATTTCGGCGCCCGAGAAGTTGACGCCCGCGAGCCTTGCGCCCGTGAAGTTCGCGCCCTGCAGATAGGCGCCGACGAAGCTGGCGTTCGTCAGGTCCGCGCGCGCGAAACTGGCCCCCGTAAAGACCCCGCCATAGGCGTTGACGTCCCTAAGGTCGCCGCTGGCGAAGCTGCTGCGGTTCATGACGGCGGTCGACAAGTCCGCCTGGCGAAGGCGCGCGCCGGCGAGGTTCTTGCCCTTCAAGGTCAGGTTGGACACATCCGCCTGGAAGAGGTTGCAACGCGGGCAGTGCGCGCCGTTTCGCACGGCCGCGATCTGGCCGGCGTTCTGGGCGCTCGCGGGCGTCGCGGCGACCAACGCCACGCCAAGGGCGGCGGCTGCGAATTGGGCGATCGGTTTCATTCTGGCGCACGTTCCGAGCGAAGAGGCAGGATCCACCCTGACCCAGCAAGCTTAACGCCAACCAAACGCGCTCAAGAGGACGCCATCGGGCCTGGGCGTTCCGACTGCGCCCCGCAGGTGTCGCAGACGGTCAAGCCGCCCCGCCGCACGAGGGAAAGGTCCCCGCACGCTGGGCACATCTCACCATCCGCCCCGGGCCGGTCAGCGCCTTCCAACCGACGCCGACCGAAGCTGGCGAACACCAGATTGTCGGGCGTGGCGCCGCGCGAAAAGCCCTTGGAAATGAAGCGGCTGGCGGGGACCGGATCGGCGTCGTCGTCCAGCAGCTCGTCCTCGGCGAGGCGTTTGCCGGCCCCAAGGCCATCGGCGTTGAACTCGCCGGGGTCGCCATTGGCGAGGTCGTCGCGGCCAAGGTACGAAACGCCCAACTCGCGGAAAATGTAGTCCAGGATGGAGGTCGCGGACTTGATCGAGTCATTGCCCGTGACCGGACCCGCCGGCTCGAACTTGGTGTAGACGAAGGCGTCGACGAACTCGTCCAGCGGCACGCCGTGCTGCAGACCCAGCGAGACGGCGATGGCGAAATTGTTCATCAGGCTCCGGAAGGCCGCGCCTTCCTTGTGCATGTCGATGAACAGCTCACCCAGTTCGCCGTCCTCGTACTCGCCGGTGTGCAGATAGACCTTGTGCCCGCCCACGGCCGCCTTCTGGATGTAGCCCTTGCGACGGTCGGGGAGGCGACGGCGCGAGCGGTCGCGCTCGACGATCCGCTCGACGACGCGCTCGGTCACCACCGGTTCTCGCGCCGGAGCGGGGCGGGGCGCTTCGGCCGCAGGCTCTTCGGGCAGGTCCAGCTTGAAGTCGGCGGGCGTCGGCGCGCGCTGCAGGCGCAGGGCGCGAACACCGGCCCTGGCCGCCGCGGCCTGGGCGCGCACCGCGTCGGCCGGACGCGCATCGTGCGGGATCAACACCGTCACCGCCGTCGGCAGGCAGGCGAAGCTTTCCACGGCCGCGAGCATGGACAGGCGTTCGGGGAACGACGCGCTCTCCACGGAGCGGAAGGCCTCGCGCAGGTCGGGGTTCAACGCCTCGCAGTCGCCCAGCGTGCCCGCGCCCAGGGCATGGCGTTCGGCCGCTGCGATCTCCGCAACCGAAAAGTCGGCGAAGGCCAGGGTGTCGAAGTCGCGACGGGCGACGTCCTCCGCAGACGCGCCCAGGACGTCGCGCAGGAAGCCGGCGCCCACCACGGACGGGGCGAACGCCGCGCGGATCCCGTGATGCTCACGCAAGGCGTTTTCGGCCTTCTCGATCTCGTGGGCGGTGAAGCCGCGCGCCTGAAGCATGGCGTGGTCGATCGCGGGGCTTTCGGCCAGCGATCCATGGCCGAGCGCGTGGCGACGGGCCGCGTCAAGGTCGACGGCCTCGGAGGATAGCGCCTCGAAGGCGGCGGCGCTGAACGTTGGCAGCAGGAAGCCGTCGGCCGTCTGGGCCACCGAAACCGGCGCCATTGCGCCCGCCGGACCCACGGGCGCGCCGCCAAGACGCAGGGTCGCCTCGGCGTCGACGAAGGGGCCGACCAGGCCGGCCGAGCGCAAACCGTGCTTGCGGGCGAGGGCGTGCGCCGTCGCGAGCGCGGCTGCGGCTTCCGTCGCCAGCGCCGAGCGCAGTGCGGCGGCGCGGACCCGGCGTTCGGCCAAGGTCTTCAGGACGCCTTGGCGGTCCTGGGCGAAAATGGGGTCCTGCCCCAGGGCGGTCGCCGCTTCCGCACTGGCGGAAAGCGCAGCGCCGACGGCCAGGGCCCACAAGGCGGCGGCGCCATCGCGGCCTTCGACGCTGGTTTGGCTGTAGCCCTGGCTCAACAGGCAGTCGCCCACGCCCGCCAGCGAGAGCCGAGCAGGCCGCTCGCCACGGTCCAGCTCCAGAGCCGTGGCCCACAGGTGGCAGACGAAGGTGAAGCGCTCGATATCGAACCCGTCGGCGTCGAGGAAGGCGCTGGCGTCAATCGCCGCGCCGATCGCCACGCCGCGCGACAAGGCTTCGGCGTCGGTCGGCGCCAGCGCCAGCGTCAGGGCGCTCGTCTCCCAGCCGACCTGGGCGGCCAAGGTTGCAGCTTCGTCGCCGGCGGACACGCCCTGCCGGGTGGCCGCGGCGACCACAGGCGGATCACGATCGGGCGCCAGGCCGGTCAGCGAGGCCCGGGGCTGATCGGCCATGGCGATGGCGTCGAGGATTGTCTGATCGTCCGCGCCGAGCTCGCGCGCCTTGCGCGCCGCCCGCGCCAGGGCCGGGTTCTTGCGCACATCCGAGCAGGCTCGGCTGTCGCCCTGGCAGCGGCGGACAGCATCGGCGACGTGCTCAAGCGCAGCGTTCAGTCGCGCGGACGCCTGGGCGGCCAGATCGCGGCTGCGACGGCGAACCAGAATGCCGCGCGCCTGACTTTGGAATTCGAACTCGGTGATGTCCGGCAAAAGCTGGAGGCCCGCCTGGCCGGCGGTCGGCGTGGCGATCCCGGACAGCATGGTGGTCAGCAACGCCTCGCGGAACGCGTCGGCGTCGGCCTTGTCGCCAAACAGACCATGCGACAGGCCAAGCTGGGCGACCCGCCCGGCGTAGCGCGTGGGACCGCCGCCGAGCGGCGCCTTTGGTTCGACCTCGCCACCCCAGTCAAGCCAGGCTTCGACTCGGGCGTCGGACCAGGAGGCGGGCGCGGAGACGACCTCGATGCCGTCAGCCCTTTCCAGGTCCCGCCATTCCATCGCGGGAGCTAGACCTGCGGCTTTGGCGGCGGTGCGCATGGGCGTTTCCTGGTCCGGGTGCCAGCTTGAGTGCTTACCAAATCCCTAACGTGTGATTCCACGCGGCCGGGAAGGGCGTAAGGTCGCACCACAAGCTAGAACCTTGATCCGCGCCTCTCAATAGATGTTGCGGGTGAAGGGGCGCTAATCCACAAGATGTTGAAGTTCGCCGCGACAGGCGCGCGGCTGGACGGTGGCGGCGCGGGGCGCTATGGTCCGCCCGCTTCGCCGCGCTTATCGCGGCCGTGCAAAGCCTTGCAGATTCAGGTGCGAACGTAGTGCTGAAAGCGATCTTCACGTGGTGGAACGGCGCGACCTTGGGTCAACGTTTCCACATCGGCCGTCGCGGCGTCTTCGTGGGTCAAGATGACTACGGCAACCGCTACTTCGAGGCGCGCGACAACAGCGACAGCTACGACGAGCGCAAGCGCCGCTGGGTGATCTACAACGGTTACGCCGAGGCCTCGAAGGTTCCGGCCGAGTGGAGCGGTTGGCTGCACTACACGCTAGATGAGCCGCCGACCCGTGAGCCGCTGAAGCGCCGCGAATGGGAGAAGGACACGCTTCCTAACCTGACCGGCACCGTGCACGCTTGGCGTCCGCAGGGTTCGCTGGCTCGTGGCGGTGAACGTCAAGCGGCGACGAGCGACTATCAAGCCTGGTCGCCGGAATAGGGACATGGCCCGCCGGGCGTCCCTGATCGCGGCCGTCAGCGCCCTGTCCGGTTTGGCCGTGGCGGGTATCGCTGTCGCGCGTCAGGCGGGGACGCCCCCAGCACAAGCCCCGGCCGCTGCGCCCGCAGCGACCCCCGCGCCTGTGGCGCCGGCCGCCAGACCCGCGTCGGCGCCGTCGGCCGGAGAACTCCGTCCCGCCCAGCCCGTGCAGGTCGCGCCCGCCGCAACGCGCCCGAACCCGCCGGCGTCGCCCGCGCCGGGAACCTCGACCCCGGCCAAGCCTGCGACTGCGGCTGCGACCAAGCCGGCCGAGCCCGCCAAGCGCGCGCGCTACGCCGTGGCGATCCTGCAGGCGCTGGACAAGGTCACGACCGAGACGATGCGGTTCGAGGTCCCGATTGGTCAGCCGATCCGCTACAAGACCCTGATCTTCACGGTGCGGGCCTGCGAAACGGCGGCCGCCGACGAGGTCGCGCCGGAATCAACGGCCTATGTCGTCGTGGACACCCAGCCTAAGGCTCAAGCGGGGCGCGCCGCCCCGCCGGGACGGCAGATCTACAAGGGCTGGATGTATGCGAGCTCGCCGGGCCTGAACCCGCTGCAGCATCCGGTCTATGACGCCTGGTTGATCGCCTGCAAGCAGTCGATCCCCGTCGAGGCGCCCGCCAAGCCGTAAAAGTCACCCTGCGTCGCCAGGGCCTTGGACAGCCGACGGCGATAGTCCGCGCGGCTGATCTCCGTGACGCCAAATTGCGACAGATGCTCGGTGAGAAACTGAGTGTCCAAAAGCGTGTACCCGCCCGCGACCAAGCGCGCGACGAGGTGAACGAGGGCCACCTTGCTGGCGTCCCGCGCGGTCGAGAACATGCTTTCGCCGAAGAAGGCTCCACCCAGAGACACGCCGTAGAGCCCGCCGACGAGCTCATCCCCCAGCCAGGTCTCGACACTATGGGCGAGCCCACGGGCGTAGAGCTGGCCATAGAGCCGCTGGATCGGATGATTGATCCAGGTGTCCAGCCGTCCGGGCCGCGAGGCGGCGCAGCTCTCGATCACTGCGTCGAAGGCGGTGTCGACGCGGACCTCATAGGGTCCATTGCGAACCGTACGGGCCAGGCGCTTGGGAATGTGAAAGCTCCCGAGCGGCAGCACGCCGCGCCGCTCGGGATCGATCAGAAAGAGGCTCTCGTCCTCTCGCGCGTCGGCCATCGGAAAGACGCCACGCGCATAGCAGGCGATCAGATCGTCGACCGTGAAGGCGTCGTCCATCGCAAACCGGACCTCAAGCGTCTTGGGCTTTGATCCAGCGTTCCAGCCAGTGGATGTCGTAATCGCCGGCCAGGATATCGGACTGCACCAGAAGGTCCTGGAACAGAGGGATCGTGGTTTCGACGCCGCCGACCACCATCTCGCCCAGGCAACGCTTCAGGCGCGCGATGCACTCGGCGCGGTCGCGGCCGTGCACGATCAGCTTGCCGATCAGGCTGTCGTAGTACGGCGGGATCGCGTAGCCGGTGTAGATCGCCGAATCCAGGCGAACGCCCAGGCCACCGGGGGCGTGGAAGTCGGTGATCACGCCCGGCGAAGGCGTGAAGGTCCGCGCGTTCTCGGCGTTGATTCGGCACTCGATCGCGTGGCCCTCGAAGACAACGTCTTCCTGGGTGAACGACAGCGGCAGGCCGGCGGCGATGCGGATCTGCTCGCGCACCAGGTCGATGCCGGTGATGGCTTCGGTGACCGGGTGTTCGACCTGCAGGCGGGTGTTCATCTCGATGAAGAAGAACTCGTCGTTCTCCCACAGGAACTCGATGGTGCCGACGCCGAGATAGCCGATGGCCTTGACCGCATCGACGACGACCTTGCCGATCTTGGCGCGGCCTTCGGCGGACAGGGCGGGCGAGGGGGCTTCTTCCAGAACCTTCTGGTGGCGACGCTGCAGAGAGCAGTCGCGCTCGCCCAGGTGCACCACGTTGCCGTGGCTGTCGGCGATCACCTGCAGCTCGATGTGGCGCGGCTTTTGGAGGTAGCGCTCCATATAGACCGTGTCGTCGCCGAAGGCGGCGCGGGCCTCGGCGCGGGCGGTCGAGACCGCTTCGGCCAGGTCTTCACGCGTCTGGGCGACCTTCATGCCACGACCACCGCCACCGGCGGCGGCCTTGATCAGGACTGGGAAGCCGATCTTCTCGGCGGCCTCGAAGGCCTCCTCCTCGGTCGACACGCCGCCGTCCGAGCCGGGAACGACCGGGATGCCGGCGTCCTTCACGGCCTGCTTGGCGGTGATCTTGTCGCCCATCATCCGGATGTGCTCGGGCTTGGGACCGATGAAGGTGAAGCCGTGCGCGCCGACGATCTCGGCGAAGCGGGCGTTCTCCGACAGGAAGCCATAGCCCGGGTGGATCGCCTGGGCGCCGGTGATCTCGGCGGCCGCGATGATCGACGGGATGTTCAGATAGCTCTTGGCGGCCGGAGCCGGGCCGATGCAGACGCTTTCGTCAGCCAGGCGCACCCACATGGAGTTACGGTCGGCCTCGGAATGGACCGCCACCGTGGCGATGCCCATTTCCTTACAGGCGCGGTGAACCCGGAGCGCGATCTCGCCCCGGTTCGCGATGAGAATCTTGTCGAACATGAGCGTTACTCGATGACGACGAGCGGCTCGCCGAACTCGACGGGCTGGGCGTCGTCAACCAGGATTTCGACGATCTTGCCGGCCTTCGGCGCGGCGATCGGGTTCATGGTCTTCATGGCTTCGACGATCAGCAGGGTCTGACCGGCCGCGACGGTGTCGCCGACCTTCACGAAGGCGTCGGCGCCCGGCTGGGGCGACAGATAGGCGGTGCCGACCATCGGCGACTTCACGGCGTCGCCGCGGACGGGGGCGGGCGCGGCCTCGGCGACCGGGGCGGGGGCGGCGGCCGGAGCCTGAGCGGCGACAGGCGCCGGGGCGTAGGCCGGAGCCGCAGCCTGGACGTAATTGACGGGCGCGGCGGTCAGTTCACGCGCGACGCGGATCTTCAGGCCGGCATGCTCGACTTCGATCTCGGACAGGCCCGTGTCCTTCAGGATGTCCGCGATCTTGCGGACCAGACGGGCGTCGATCGCGGGAGCTTCGACCGGATCGGCGGGGGCCTTGGGGTTCGACATGGAAGCTTACCTTGTTCTTCTGATGCGCCGGGCGGCGGAAAACGCCGGGCGTTATCGTTGCTATTCGCGGATCAGGCCGAAGGCGGCCTCGATCGCCAGTTCGTAACTCGCCGCGCCGAACCCGGAGACGATCCCCGTAGCCGCCAGCGAAACGTAGGTGTGGCGGCGGAATTCCTCCCTCGCCGCCGGGTTGGACAGGTGACACTCGATCACGGGAATGCTCAAGGTCTTGAGCGCATCCAAAAGCGCGATCGAGGTGTGGCCATAGCCGGCCGGATTGATGACCAGCGCCGAGGCGGACAAGCGCGCCTCGTGCACCCAATCGATCAGCACGCCCTCATGGTTGGACTGGCGGAAGACCACCGAAAAGCCGCGCGAAGCCGCCCGCGCCTCACAGCGCGTCCGGACATCATCGAGGGTGTCCTTGCCGTAAATCTCGGGCTCGCGTGTTCCCAACAGGTTGAGGTTGGGCCCGCTCAGCACGTGGATCGGTTTTACCATGCGGCTCCGCCGTCGATTCCGAGGGTCTTGTATAGCCGGTTCCGCCGGGTCACAAGCACGGCTCGCTTCGGAGGAGAGATGAGGCTTTTACTGAACGGAGAAGAGCGGGACGTGGCCGGGGTGGTCACGATCGCTGATCTGGTGGCTGCGCTGGGGCTGGACGCCCGCAAGGTGGCGGTCGAGCGCAACCTCGAGATCGCCCCGCGGTCTACCTACGCCGCCACGCCGCTGACCGACGGCGACCGCATTGAGATCGTCACGTTCATCGGCGGCGGTTGAGGTCTTGCGTCCTTCGAGGCTCGCTTTGCTCGCACCTCAGGATGAGGAAACTCGTGCTGCTTTCCTCATCCTGAGGCGCCGCGAAGCGGCCTCGAAGGACGCAAGGCGTTTGAAAGTGCGGCTTCCCGGGCGTAAACCAGCCCCATGAACGCGCATGTTTCCCCCGACTCCGTCAGCAGCGACTCCGAAGAGACCTGGACCGTCGCCGGCCGCACCTTCCGCTCGCGCCTGATCGTCGGCACGGGCAAGTACAAGGACTATGCGACCAACGCCGCCGCCGCCCGCGCGGCCGGTGCCGAGATCGTCACCGTGGCCGTGCGCCGCGTGAACCTGACCGACCCGACTCAGCCGCTGCTGGTCGACTACGTCAAACCAACCGAATTCACCTATCTGCCCAACACCGCCGGCTGTTTCACCGGTGAGGACGCCGTGCGGACCCTGCGGCTGGCCCGCGAGGCCGGGGGCTGGGACCTCGTCAAGCTAGAGGTCTTGAGCGATCCCAAGACCCTGTTCCCGGACATGGAAGAGACCCTGCGTTCGCTGAAGCTGCTGGTCGCCGACGGGTTCCAGGTGATGGTCTATTGCTCGGATGACCCGGTCTACGCCCGCAAGCTGGAAGAGGCGGGCGCGGTGGCGATCATGCCGCTAGGCGCGCCGATCGGCTCGGGCCTGGGCATCCAGAACCGCGTCAACCTGCGGATCATCATCGAGAACGCCAAGGTGCCTGTCCTGGTCGACGCCGGCGTCGGCACGGCCTCGGACGCGGCGATCGGCATGGAGCTGGGCTGCGACGCCATCCTGATGAACACCGCCATCGCCGAGGCCAAGGATCCGATCCGCATGGCCAAGGCGATGAAGCACGCCGTCATTGCCGGCCGCGAGGCCTATCTCGCCGGCCGGATGCAAAAGCGCCTCTACGCAGACCCCAGCTCGCCGCTGGCGGGGCTGATCTGAGCCAATCCTTCTTCCCCCTCTGGGGGAGGAGCGCCTTAGGCGCGGAGGGGGCTGGTGCGGTTCGGCAAGCGCCGATTTGCCCCCACCTGACCGCGCTTTGCGCGGTCGTCCGCCCCCAAAGGGGGGCGGAAGGATCTTCATCAGCCCGCCTTGGCCTTGGCCGCCCGCGTCTGCTCGATCGCCAGCTTCAGGGCGTTGATGTCCGCGCCGGGGACCAGGGTGTCGCCGACGATGAAGGCGGGCGTGCCCGACAGGTTCAGGACCCGCGCCAGAGCCTCGGTGTCGGCCAGATGCTGGGTGACGGCCTGGCTTTCGCCGACGGCCTTGGCCTTGTCCATGTCGATGCCGAGCCCCTTGGCGATGCGCAGGGCGCCGACGGCGTCGAGGGCGTTCTCAGCCATCAGGGCCTTGTGCAGCTCCAGGCTCCTGCCCTGATCCTTTGCCCCCAGGGCGATACGCGCGGCGGCCTCGCTGTCGTTGCCGAAGATCACGAAGTCCTTCAGCACCAGCCGGATGTCCGGGTTCTTCTGAACCAGCTCCAGAACCGCCGGCGTGGCCTGGCGACAGAAGCCGCAGCGGTAGTCGAAGAACTCGGTCACCGTGATCGTGCCGGTCGGATTGATGACGATGTCGCGCGGGTCGCGTTCGATCGCCTGCCGATACTCGCCAATGGCCTTCTGAGACGACACCGCCTGCTGCGCCGCCTGCTTCTCCTGCAGCTTCTGGCTGGCCTCCATCAGAACTTCAGGGTGCTCCAGCAGGTAGGCGCGAACCTTCTCCCCGAACGCCTTGTCGGGTTTGGATTGATCGCAGCCCGACAGGGCGAGCCCGGTGATGGCCAGAGGAAGGGCGAGGGTCGCGGCGCGACGAAGCATGGTCATTGAGGTCTCTGGAGGCGGGGCCGGTCAGCGACCGGTGGAGGAGGGCATGGCGCTTTCCTTCGCCAGGTCCTTCAGTTCCTGGTTCGAGGGGCGCGAGGCCAGAACGATGTCGGTCGCGCGGCGCCAGTCGGGCGTGTTCTTGGCCAGCAGTTCTCGCGCGCGCATCGCAAACACCTTGGCCTCGCGCACGGCGCCGAGCGAGAAGTACTGTTCGGCGGTCGCCAGGCGCGCCTCGCCGTCCTTCTTCTGCTTGTCGTAGGCCTGGGCCAGAAGCCGCCAGGTCACCGGATTGTCCGGCTCGTTCAGAAGGCTGCGCTTGAGTTCCTGAACCCCTTCCTCGACCTTCTTTGGGTCATTCAGGTTGATCAGGGTCTGGCCCAGATTGATCCGCAGGAGGGCGGCGTCCGGCTTCAGCGCCACCGAACGGCGCTGAGGCTCTTCGGCCTGCTCCACACGGTTGAACTCGAAGAGAACCTGCCCCTTCAGCTCCCAGAGGTAAGGGTTCTCAGGGTGGTCGGCGATCAGACCGTCCAGCAGCTTCAGGGCCCGATCGGGTTCTTTCATCTGGTAGTAGGCGATGGAGCGCGCGTAGCGGGCCGGAAACCCTGTGTCGGTCTCCTTGTACTTCATCAGCGCGATCTGCGGGTTGAGGAAGCCCTCCAGCTTGGCCTTCATCACCTCGTGGCGCGCAAGATCCTCTGGCGTGTCCACCGCGTGGTAGTGGGTCTGGCGCTCGACGCGACTGCGGAGCACCTCGATCCGTTCAGACGACAGGGGGTGGCTGCGGAAGTAGGCGAACCGCCGCGCTTGGTCGAAGACTTCCTGATAGCGGAAGTTGTCGAAGAACTCGACGAGACCGCGTCCCGACTGGCCGGTGGCTTCCAGGAACCCGGCGCCGGCCTGGTCGGCGCGCGACTCCTGCTCGCGGCTGTAGCCCAGCGCGCCCAGGGCGCCGGCGTATTGCGCATTGCCGATCAGCATGGCGCCCGCATCCGGCGCGCCCGCCAGCGCGGCCAGAACGCCAAGGCCCATGGTCAGAATCATCGGCTTGAGGCCGGCGCGCATCATCTCGTCGGAACGGATGGGGTGGCCGCCGGCCAGGTGGCCGGTCTCGTGGGCGATGACGCCCCGCAGCTGATTGGGGTTCTCGGTCTGAAGGATCAGGCCTGTGTTCAGGCCCATCTGCAGGCCCTGGGTCGCAAAAGCGTTCAGGGATTTGTCGCCGACGATCAGGATTCGAACGTTCTTCGGGTCCAGGCCCGCCGCCGCGAAGATCGGATCGGAATCGCGATGCAGGATTTCTTCGATTTCGGTGTCGCGGATCAACGAGGGGCCGTCGCTCTGCGCCTTCACCGATTGGGGCGCCGAAACGGTGGATGCGAGCACGGCGAGCGCGCAGATCGCCCCACTTAGTCTCTTACTGGCCCGCCCACTACGCGAGGTCATCACGTGATCTCCAGATCGCGCCCCCGCGAACCCTGACCAATCTAACTTGGATCGCGATGGCGAGGGAACAAGGGTTCGGCCTCGTCTCGCGAAAGAATTCGGCCCGCGCGCCAGAAAGACGCGCGGGCCGTTGCTCTAGACCTTACCGGCGCCACCAGCCCCGACGGGGCTTTTCGGGCGGTGCGGTGATCTCGTTCGGGTCGGGCTCGGCGGGGCTCGCCGCCTCGACGGGCTCGCTCTCGACGACCGGCGTCGGCTCGGGCTGGGGCGCAGCTTCGACCGTCCGAGCAGGCGGAGCGACCTCGACAGCCTCAGGCGCGGCGGCCTCAGGAGCGGTGTCTTCAACCGTCACATCGGCCACGACGTCGACCGCCTCCACAGCCGTCTCAGCCGCTTCAGCCGCCTTCTTGCCGCGCGAGCGCGGACGCTTGGGCTTCTTGGGCGCTTCCTCGACTTCCGGCAGTTCGACCCAGACGTCAGCCGGCGGAGCGGCGATCACCGGCGGCGCCAGGATCGGCGCTTCGAAAGGCTCGGCGGCTTCGACGCTCGCGCTTTCGACGGCGCTCACCTCGGAGACCGGGGCCTCGTCGCGCTGGCGACGACCGCGGTCGCGACCCCGACGGCCACGCTCGCGACCCGGGCGTTCCTCGCGTTCGGCCCGTTCGGGACGCGGCGCAGCTTCCGCCGAAGCCTCGGCGCGCGGTTCGGGCGCCGGACGGCGCGACTCGCCGCCGCCAACCAGCGCGGCCGGATCGTGCCAGGTGAAGACGTTCTCGCCGAAGGGCACCCGCGGGCGGATCCAGACGAAGGCGTCCGCCGGACGATCGCCGTCCTCGCGACCGCCACGGCGTCCGCCGCGACGACCCCGACGGCGACGGCGACGACCGCCGTCATCGTCATCGCCGAACTCGGCGCGATCTTCATCCGCGCCTTCGCCCGCGACGTCCTCGTCCTCGACCTCGGTCTCGGTCTCGCCATCGCGCTCATCGCGACGGCCGCGACCACGGCCACGGTCGCGACGGCCACGGCGGCCCTTGCGATCGCCACGATCGTCGTCACGCGCCTGCTTGCGCGCCGACGCGTCGTCGTCATCGGTGTTCTCGCGGTCGATTTCGTCCTCGTCCTCGAGGATGATCTCGTCTTCTTCTTCCTCGTCGTCGTAAGCGGCCGCGTCGAAGTCGTCGTCGTCTTCGACAAGCGGGGGCGGCGCCACGGCGATGCGTTCGCCCAGCTCCGTGCGCTCAATCTCCTGGTCGCCGGCGTGCAGGCTGTCATCGACGACCACCGTCACGAACAGGCCGTGCGTCTCCAGCAGGCGCTGCAGGTAGGCGCGCTTTTCATTGAGGATGTAGAGGCCGACCGAGCGCGAGACCTTCAGGATCACGCTGCCCGAGCCCTTCAGGGCCTCGACCTCGACCGCACGCAGGGCGGCCAGCGCGCTCGACTCGACCGAGCGGACGCGACCAGTGCCTTCGCAGTGTTCGCAGACGTGGGTGGTGCCTTCAAGAACGCCGGTGCGGCGACGCTGACGGCTGATCTCCATCAGGCCAAAGCCCGAGATCTTGCCCATCTGGATGCGCGCGCGGTCGTCCTTGAGCGCGTCCTTTAGGACCTTCTCGACCGTGCGGTTGTTCTTGGCTTCATCCATGTCGATGAAGTCGATGACGATCAGGCCGGCCAGGTCGCGCAGACGCAGCTGACGCGCGGCTTCCTCGGCCGCTTCGCAGTTGGTCTTGAGGGCCGTGGCCTCGATGTTGCGCTCGCGCGTAGCCTTGCCCGAGTTGACGTCGATGGCGACCAGGGCTTCGGTCTGGTTGATCACCAGATAGCCGCCGGAGCGCAGCGGCACGACCGGCGAATAGATCTGGGCCAGATGGTCCTCGATCTTGTGCTTGACGAACAGCGGCGTCGGGTCGCGGTAATTGAAGACCTTCTTGGCCTGGCTCGGCATCAGCATGCGCATGAAGTCGCGCGCTTCCTTGTAGCCGGCGTCGCCCTCGACCCAGATGCCGTCCAGGTCCTTGTCGTACATGTCGCGGATGGCGCGCTTGACGAGGTCTTCTTCCTCGTAGATCAGCGCCGGCGCGATCGAGTGCAGCGTGTTCTCGCGGATGTTTTCCCACAGACGCAGCAGATATTCGTAGTCGCGCTTGATCTCGGCCTTGGTGCGCTTGGCGCCGGCCGTGCGGACAATCAGGCCCATGCCTTGCGGCACATCCAGGCTCTGGACGACGCTCTTCAGGCGCTTGCGGTCGGTGACCGCCGTGATCTTGCGGCTGATGCCGCCGCCACGGGCGGTGTTGGGCATCAGGACGCCATACCGGCCGGCCAGCGACAGGTAGGTGGTCAGGGCCGCGCCCTTGTTGCCGCGCTCTTCCTTGACGACCTGAACCAGCATGATCTGCCGGCGGCGGATCACTTCCTGGATCTTGTACTTGCGCATCAGGCGGCGCTTGCGGCGCGCCAGTTCTTCTTCGACATCGTCATCATCGTCGTCGACCGCGCGGTCGCCGCCATTGACGTCGTCTTCGTCGTCGCCGCCCGAGGCGCGACGCGAGATCGGAGTGTCGTCCTCGTCGTCACCGGAGTCGTCGCGCATCAGCGCTTCGCGGTCGGCGACCGGGATCTGGTAGTAGTCGGGGTGGATCTCGTTGAACGCCAGGAAGCCGTGACGGTTGCCGCCGTACTCGATGAACGCAGCCTGCAGGCTGGGTTCGACGCGCGTCACCTTGGCGAGATAGATGTTTCCACGAAGCTGTTTGCGGGTCTGGCTCTCGAAATCGAACTCTTCAACCCGGGTACCGTCCACGACGACCACACGCGTCTCTTCGGCGTGTGCTGCGTCGATCAGCATCTTCTTCGACATAAAGGAATTCTCCGCGGCGCGCTGCGGGCGCGGGGCCCGGTCGCCGATATGAATGAAGGGCGCGCGCGTCGCCGACCGTCGCACCGTCAGCGCGGTTGCGAAGGGTCAGGTGCCAAAGGCGGTCGGGTGCGGCGCAGCCCATTGAGGTTCGTTTGTCCCTACCGCGTCAGGCGCGGGATTGGATGGCGCGTCGTCGCCGGGACGGCGTTTGAGCCCGACGCGGGCCCCGTGGCGCGGCGTCTCTGCAGGCGTCTTGCCCGCCAGGTCGACCACGTCTCGAACACTATCTAATCTGCCGCTCCAGTGCCGAAAGGGGTTCAAGACCAAATTCGACGCCTGAACGGCTCACGCGGAGTCGTGACGATCACGGATTTCGCGTGCGGCGGGACTGTAGCCACATCAGCGCGCAAAAGAAAAGGTTTCGCGGTTCGAACACGACTTAACCCTTTCGCTACCGCAGCCGGTCGATATTGACCTCCAGTTCACCAGTTCCGGGTATCGCGGGCGGGAATGCGTACACGTCTCATCAGTTTTGCGCGCATGGGCTGGGTTAGAGCCATGCTGATCGTCGGCGGCGTAACGCTCGCCGGCGTGGCTGTGGCTACGGCGCAAGGTCCTGCGGCGCCGGCCGGCGTCCAGAAGGTGCGCTTTGGCGGTGATCGCGTCGAAACGCGCGTCGTGATCGATCTTGACCGCGCCGCCGCCGGCAAGCTGGTCTCGGACGGCATGGCCGATCAACGGCTCGTGATCGCGCTTCCGAACGTCATGGTGTCCGGCGACCTGCAGGGCGCGGGGCAGGGGCTGGTGAAGCGCTGGCTGATCGACGAGGCCGCTGGCGGCGCGCGGTTGCGTCTGGACCTTGCCGGCAAGGTCGAGGTTCGCCGCCGTTTCCTGCTTCCGCCCGGCGATGGCGCGACCGCCTATCGTTATGTGATCGATCTCAAGGCCGTCGACGGCGCCGCCGTGCCGCAAGCGCCGCGCGTGAGCCTCGCATCGGCGCCCGTCAAGGCCGCGCCTCTACGCCTCAAGAAGGTCGTCGTGATCGACGCCGGTCATGGCGGCAAAGATTCCGGCGCCTTGGGCGCGAACATCTACGAGAAAGAAGTCACGCTGGCGGCCGCCAAGGCGCTGAAGGATCGCCTTGAGCGCACGGGACGCTTTCAGGTCGTGCTGACGCGCGAGACCGACACGTTCGTCCCCCTCGAATCGCGCGTGCAGATCGCGCGGCGCGCGGACGCCGACCTCTTTATTTCGCTGCACGCTGACTCAGGGCCTGACGTGACCACACGCGGCGCCTCGGTCTACACCCTTTCCGAGAAGGGCGCCGACCGGGTCGGGCGGGTCCTCGAGAAGGACGATTGGCTGATGAAGGCCAATATGCCGGGCCGGGATCGCGCGGTGAGCCAGATCCTTCTGGACCTGTCGCAAAGGGCGACCAAGAACCGTTCTGCGGCCTTCGCGCAGTTGCTTCTGGCCAATGTCGGCGAGGAAACCGCGCTGCTGCGCCGCAGCCACCGCGACGCGGGGTTCATCGTCCTGCTGGCGCCCGACGTTCCGGCCGTCCTGCTCGAGATGGGCTTCATCACCAATCCCGAGGACGAAGCGTTCCTGAGCTCCAAGGCCAGCCGCGCCCGCCTCGTCGACGCCGTCGCGGACTCGATCGAGGCTTATTTCTCCTCTGGGCTGCGCAAGTCCTAGGCGACCGCGCTTCCCCTTTCGACTGTCGCGCTCTAATCACAGGCATGATGGATCGTGTCGCGCCCCTGGAGGTGCGACCGCGAAACCGCTTACGGTTCCGCGACAAGCGATCTAGTGAAGTGTGTACAGCAGGCGAGGGGGCCTGCTCGACGGAGGTCGCGTGGATCTGAAACCCACCGAACGATGGATGGCCATCGCGGGCGTGGCGGTGCTGTCGGCTATCGCCGTCGCGGGATTCGCGATCGCGATCTACGCCGCCTGGCTGTTCCACGACATGCCCGACGCCGGTGAGCTGCAGGACTATCGTCCGCCGACCGCGACGCGGGTCTATGCCTGGGACGGCACCCTGATCGGCGAGTACTCCAAGGAACGCCGGATCTTCATCGCCTACGACCAGATCCCGCCGCAGTTGGCCCAGGCGTTCCTGGCCGCGGAGGATCGCAATTTCTTCCAGCACGGCGGCGTCGACGTGGGCGGGCTCTCGCGCGCCATGATCAAGAATGTCGGCAACGCGGTGCGGGGTCGTCGCCTTGAGGGTGGATCGACCATCACCCAGCAGGTGGCCAAGAACGTCCTGCTGACCTCCGACGCCACCGTCGGTCGCAAGTTCAAGGAAGCGATCCTGGCCCATCGCCTGGAGCAGTCGCTGACCAAGCAGCAGATTCTCGAGCTGTATCTCAACGAGATCTGGCTGGGGTATCGCT
Source organism: Caulobacter vibrioides (assembly GCF_002310375.3). Classification (GTDB taxonomy): domain Bacteria; phylum Pseudomonadota; class Alphaproteobacteria; order Caulobacterales; family Caulobacteraceae; genus Caulobacter; species Caulobacter vibrioides_D. Next base: position 2,107,880 of record NZ_CP023315.3, on the reverse strand, counting down.
CGTTCGGCGTCGGCGCGGCGGCCTACAACTATTTTGGCAAGTCTTTGCCGGATCTGACCCTGGCCGAGTGCGCCTATCTGGCCTCGCTGCCCAAGGGGCCGGACAACTATCACCCCATCCGCAATCGGGCCAAGGCGATCACCCGTCGCAACTGGGTGCTGGGCCAGATGGCCGAGCAAGGCTGGGTCTCCAAGGCCGACGCCCAGAAGGCGATGGCTGAAGACCTGATCGTCCAGTCCGCGCCCAAGCGCGCCGCCTATCGCGACGCCGACTATTTCGTCGAGGAAGTCCGCCAGCGCGGCATGGCGACCCTCGGCTCGCGCCTCAATGAAGGCGGCTACTACATGCGCACGACCCTGGATCCGCGCCTGCAAAGCGCCGCCCGGGTGGCGCTGATGGACGGGCTGGAAAAGTACGACCGTCGCCACGGCTGGCGGGGCGCCTGGGGCCATGTGGAACCCAGCGATCTCAACTGGGAAAAGACGGCGCTGGCCAAGGCCGCCCCGTCGGAACGGCGCCAGTGGCGCGCGGCCCTGGTGACCTCCAATGACGGTCGGGTTCGCCTGGTCAAGAAGGAGGGCGAGGGGCAGATCGTCGCCGAGGACATGTCCTGGGCGAAGGCCGGCAAGGGCCTGAAGGCCGGCGACCTGGTCTTCGTGGAAAAGACCACCTCGGGCGGTTACCGCTTGCGGCAAATCCCCGTGGTCAACGGCGCCCTGGTGGCGATGGAGCCCTATACGGGCCGTGTGGTGGCGCTGGTCGGCGGCTACAGCTACTCGCTGTCCAACTTCAATCGCGCCACCCAGGCGATGCGTCAGCCGGGTTCGTCGTTCAAGCCGTTCGTCTACGCCGCCGCCTTGGAGAACGGCTACACGCCGGCCAGCGTCATCGTCGACAGCGCCATCACCTTCAAGGGCGCAAACGGCGAGGAGTGGAGCCCGGAGAACTATCACAAAGAGTTCTACGGCGCGCAGCCGCTGCGCAAGGGCCTGGAGCAGTCGATCAACGCCATGACCGTGCGCCTGGCCCAGGGCGTGGGCATGAAGAAGATCGCCGATTTCGCCAAACGCACGGGCGTCGTTCGCGACATGGATCCCGTGCTCGCCATGGCCCTGGGGGCCGGCGAGACCACGCCGTTCAAGCTGACCGCCGCCTATGCGCCGTTCGTCAATGGCGGGCGCCGGATCGAACCCCACCTGATCGAGCTGGTTCAGGACCGCGAAGGCAAGGTGATCTTCCGCGCCGATAAGCGCGACTGCGAGCGTTGCGACGCCGGCTTCAATGGCGACGAGAGCCCCCGGTTCGCCGCGCCCGGCGAGCAGGTCATGGACCCGGTCACCGCCTACCAGGTGACCTCGATGCTGCAGGGCGTGGTCCAGCGCGGCACCGCCGCCGCCGTCAGCTCGCTGGGTCGTCCGTTGGCGGGCAAGACCGGCACGACCAACGAGTATCGCAGCGCCTGGTTCGTCGGCTATTCGCCCAACCTGATCGTCGGCGTCTTCATCGGCTTCGACGACAACCGCTCGCTGGGCGATGGCGAGACGGGCGCGACCGGTCCGGTGCCGATGTTCATGGACTTCATGAAGGTGGCGCTGGAGGGCCAGCCGGTGGTCGACTTCAAGCCGCCGAAGAGCGCCAAGTTCGCCATGGTGCGGGGCGTGCGCGAAGCGTTCCGGCCGGGCACCGAGCCCAAAGTCGAGGTCGCCCCGACCGATGGCCCGATCCCGTACCAGGACCTGCCGCCCGGCCTGCCGCCGGTCCCGCCGCCGGCGGCGCAGCCCGGTAAGCCGACGCAAAAACCGGATCCGCTGAGCGGGCTTTACTGACGTCCATTGCGCGAGGGAGCAACGCAAGTTATCTCCCGCGCCCTTCAACACTGTCACGGAGTTACGTGATGCGACCGGATGTCGAGGCCGCTGCGGCCGACATCGAGCAGTCCGTGGGACTGCTCAGGAGGCGTCTTTGACTGGGACGTCGCTCTCCGCAAGCTCGATGAGCTGAACGCCCGGGTCGAGGACCCGACCCTTTGGGACCGTCCGTCCGAGGCCCAGGCCGTGTCGCGCGAGCGCGCGAACCTGGCGGCCAAGGTCGAGGCCGTGCAGTCGATCGAGCGCGACCTCAAGGACGCCCTCGAATATGCCGAGCTGGCCGAGATGGAGTCCGACGAGGACTCTCTGAACGACGCCCGCGCTCAGCTGAAGTCGCTGAAGGAACGCGCCGGTCGCGCCGAGCTGGAGGCGCTGCTGTCGGGCGAGGCTGACGGCAACGACTGCTATGTCGAAATCAACTCCGGCGCGGGGGGCACCGAGTCCTGCGACTGGGCCGGCATCCTGCTGCGCATGTACACCCGCTGGGCCAACGCCCACGGCATGACCACCGAGCTGATCGAAGAAACCGACGGCGATCAGGCCGGCATCAAGTCCGCGACCCTGCTGGTCAAGGGCGCCAACGCCTATGGCTGGCTGAAGACCGAAGCGGGCGTCCATCGCCTGGTGCGGATCAGCCCGTACGACAGCAGCGCCCGCCGCCACACCTCGTTCGCCTCGGCGTGGATCTATCCCGTGGTCGACGACAATATCGAGATCGAGATCAACCCCTCCGACGTGCGGACCGACACCTACCGCGCCTCCGGCGCCGGCGGCCAGCACATCAACAAGACTGACTCGGCGGTGCGCCTGACGCACATTCCGACCGGGATCGCCGTGGCCTGCCAGGCCGGCCGTTCGCAGCACCAGAACCGTGAAGAGGCCTGGAAGATGCTGCGCGCGCGTCTCTATGAGGCCGAGCTCCAGAAGCGCGAAGCCGCGCAACAGGCGCTGGAAGACCAGAAGACCGACATCGGCTGGGGTCACCAGATCCGCAGCTACGTCCTGCAGCCCTACCAGATGGTCAAGGACCTGCGGACCAACGTCGAGACCTCCGACACCCAGGGTGTCCTGGATGGTGACCTCGACGCCTTCATGGCCGCGTCGCTGGCCCAGCGCGTGGGTCACACCCGCGACGGCGGCGAAGCGTCTTAAAAACGCTGGGGCCGGGCGACTAAAAGAAAACGCCCCGGAGCGATCCGGGGCGTTATCGTTTTTAGCTTCGGCCCGTCTTAGCCGGCGCTCTTGGCGATCGCCAGATGCTCGGGATGCGGCGCGGGCTGCGACGGCGCGGGGGCGGGGCGCTGGAACTTCAGGCTGCGGCCCTGGAAGAAGGCGCCGGTTTCCATCGCCAGTTGCTCATGCGTGATGTCGCCATCGACGTACGAGGTGCCGTAGAGACGAACCTGCTTGGACGTGATCGCGCCAACCACGCGGCCGCGCACCTCGACGGCCTCGGCGTAGACAGAGCCCTCGACATGGCCCGTTTCGCCGACGGTCAGGCGGCCGACACGGACGTCGCCCTTGACCACGCCGTCGATCTGCAGCTCGCCCTCGCCGGTGACACCACCCTCGATGGTCAGGTCGGCCGACAGCAGCGAGGCGACCTTCGGCGGCGCGCGACGCGCCGGCTCGGACGGCGCGGCGGCCATGGGCGTGGGCAGCGGCTCGATGCGGGCCGGGGCCTTGTTGTTCGATTTAGCTTGCTTGCTGAACATACTCACCAGCCTTCAAGAAGCGATTGGGGTTCTGGGCCTTGCCGTTGACCCAGACTTCGTAGTGCAGGTGCGGACCAGTCGAGCGGCCGGTCGAACCCATGCCGCCGACCCGTGAGCCGATCGCCACACGCTCACCGACGCGGACGCTAATGGCGGCGAGGTGCGCGTAGCGCGTTTTGAAGCCGCCGCCGTGGTCGATCTCGACCGTCTTGCCGTAACCCGACCGCACGCCGGTGAACGAGACCACGCCCGGAGCGGTGGCCATGATCGGCGTGTGATAGCCGCCCGGGAAGTCCAGGCCGGAATGGAAGGCCGGCCGGCGCGTGAACGGGTCGAACCGGACGCCATAGCTGGACGACAGCGCCGGATTGCTGGTCGGGCGATAGAAGGGCAGCTTCTTGGCCGCCGCGCCCAGCGATCGCATGTCCGACATGTCGTTGGCGGCGCGCTGGATGCGGGTGGCGAACTCCTCGTCAACATCCAGGACGGCGGCGAGGGCGCGAGGGTCCTTGGCCTCGATCAGCGGGCCGCCCAGCGAGACGCCGCGGCCGGTATAGTTGCCAGCATCCAGGCCCGCCATCCGCATGGCCAGCCGCAGACGCTCGGCGCGGCTCTTGGCGAAGCTTTCGGCGGCGTCGATCAGGCGCTCCTGGTCCATCCGGGTGGCCTGGACCCGCTGCACTGGGCTGGCGGCGAGCAAGCGAGGCTTGGCGACGGTCAGGGCCTCGGCGGCGCCGGGGACGCCCTTGAAATCAGAAACTAGGAGGGCGAGGGCGGCGTGGCGCTTTTCGACCGAAGCGGCCAGATCTTCCAGAGAGCCATTGGTGGCCGAGAGCTGCGCCACAGCGCTGTTCAGGCGGGCCTGACGGTCGGCGTTCAGCCGCTCATAGTAGGCTTTTTGCTTGATGACCTGCTGGTCGGTCGAGCTGACCGCCAGGGCGTTGACCATCATGGCCGCGGTGCAAACGCCCATCCAGAGCGCGCTGACGGCGACGCCGGCGGCGCCCAACAGCTGCTTGTTGGTGGAGAAAACATAGCCGCGCATCTCGCCGCCGGAGCGGATGTAGATGTGCCGTTCGGGAAAAAGGGCTTCCAGAGATTGCCGCAGTCGCTTGAAGCGTTTGATCGCCATCGCCCCAGGAAACCCCCGTTTCAGGTCCCGGCGATATGCAATGATAAAACGGAAGCGCGCAAGCGTCTTCGCGCCCAAAGGGAGCGCGAGTCGCAAAATTGAACTCTGCGCCGCAATGCTTAATGATCTCTGACAAAAACGGCCACGCCGGAACGTTGGTTCCGCGCCGAAACGTCACACGCCGATGCGTTGTTGCAACACTCGCGCGCGTCTCGAGCGCGAGTGGCGAGGCCTATTTGATCGCCTTGGCGGCGTTCATGACCGCCTTGATGTGGCCGGGCACTTTCACTTTGCGCCAGATCTCGCGGATGACGCCCTCGCGGTCGATCAGGAAGGTCGAGCGATCAATGCCCATGTACTTGCGGCCGTACATGCTCTTTTCGACCCACGCGCCGTAAGCCTCGACGACATCGCCCAGCGTGTCGGCGGCCAGTTCGATGGTCAGATCATGTTTGAGGCGGAACTTGGCGTGCGACGCGGCGCTGTCCTTGGACACGCCGATGATCACCGCGCCCAGCTTCTGGAATTCCTCGACTTCCGACGAGAACTGCAGCGCCTCGGAGGTGCAGCCGGCGGTGTCGTCCTTGGGATAGAAGTACAGGACAACGTTCTTGCCCTTGAGGGCCGCCAGGCTGACGCGACCAGTGTCGGTCGGCAGGTCGAAATCGGGAGCCTTGTCGCCGGGCTGCAGCATCGAACGCTTCCTTGAAATCTGTCATCCCGGCCCAGCGCGAAGCGCGCCGAGCCGGGATCGCCAATGGCCTTGAGTCTAGCCGAGTCCCGCCTTGGCTACGCCAGGGCCGGGATGACAATCAACTCATAACTAAACAGGCTTCACCAACACGATCTTCTTCTTGCCCGCCGAAAGCTTGATGACACCATCAACCAGATCGGCCTCGGTGATCCTCACGTTCGCATCGCCAATCGCCGTGTCGTTGACCCGCAAGCCGCCACCCTGCGCCAGGCGCCGTATCTCGCCTCGCGACTGACTGAAGGCGTCGCCAGCTAAAGCGGCAAGAATAATCCCCTCTTTCAGGAATTCTGCCTGAAGTTCATAGGTCGGCAGGTCAGCCGACAGCGCGCCTTGCTCGAACGCCTTTTCTGCAGCGTCGCGCGCCTTGCGGGCTTCCTCCTCGCCATGGGCCATGCGCGTGGCCTCGTCGGCCAGCACCTTCTTGGCCTCGTTGATCTGGGCGCCCTCCAGGGCCTCCAGTTCGGCGATGCGATCCAGCGGCAGGTCGGTGAACAGCTTCAGGAAGCGACCGACGTCGGCGTCCTCGGTGTTCCGCCAGAACTGCCAGTAGTCGTAGGGGCTCAGCTGTTCGGCGTTCAGCCACACCGCGCCGGCGGCCGTCTTGCCCATCTTGGCGCCCGAGGCGGTGGCCAGGAGTGGCGTCGTCAGGCCAAAGGCGCTCTTCTGGTCGACGCGGCGGGTCAGCTCGACGCCGTTGAGGATATTGCCCCACTGGTCCGAACCGCCCATCTGCAGCACGCAGCCGTGGGCGCGGTTCAGCTCCAGGAAGTCCACCGCCTGCATCAGCATGTAGTTGAACTCGAGGAACGTCATCGGCTGCTCGCGCTCCAGGCGCAGCTTGACCGAGTCAAACGCCAGCATCCGGTTGACCGTAAAGTGCACGCCGTACTCGCGCAGGAACTGGACGTAGCCGAACTTCGACAGCCAGACATCGTTGTCGACCATGATCGCGTCGGTGGGCCCGTCGCCGAAGGTCAGGAACTTCGAGAACACCGTCTTGATGCCCGCGATATTGGCCTGGATGTCGGCGTCGCTCAGCAGCTTGCGGCTTTCGTCCTTGCCCGTGGGATCGCCGACCTTGGTCGTGCCGCCGCCCATCAGGACGATCGGCTTGTGGCCGGCCTGCTGCAGGCGGCGCAGCAGCATGATCTGGATCAGGCTGCCGACGTGCAGAGACGGCGCCGTGGCGTCGAAACCAATGTAGGCGGTGACGATCCCGGCCGAGGCGGCCGTGTCCAGCTCCTCCGGATGGGTGATCTGGTGGATGTAGCCGCGCGCCTCCAGGGTTCGCAGGAACTCTGACTTGAACGACGAGGCGGCGGACATGGATCGACTCTCTATTTGACGTGGCGGGCCGTCTAGCACGGCTTGGCCGGTGTGTGAGGGGTTCATTTCAGACTCCGGAAGGGTGACCGGAGCGCATGATCGACTGTGTTGAAGCGACCCCGGCGAGGCGGGGGCTAAGCGACGTGTCTGGTCGGCCTCCCGCTATGGCAGCGGGCGGTAATAGGGGCGGGCCAGGACAAGAGCGTCGATCATGGGGCCTAGCTACCGTTTAACGGGCATGGCAGTCAACGTTCCCATGAAGATCCTAGGATTCATGACCGGCACCTCGTTGGATGCGGTCGACATGGCGGTGCTGGAAACGGACGGCGTCGACATTCACGCCTTTGGTCCGGCGGGCGAGCGCAAGTTGCGGGAGGCCACCCGCGACCTGCTGCTTGAGAGCACCGACATCGCCCGCGCCTGGCCGCGGGGTGAGCCTGAGCCGGCGATCTTCGACGACGCCCGGCGCGCCGTGGCCGACGAGCACTTCCATGCCGCCGAGAGCTTTCTGGATGAGCACGGTCTGAGCTGGAGCGACTTCGACCTGCTGGGCGTGCATGGCCAGACCGTCCTTCACGAGCGCCCGACGGCGCAGCGGGTGGGGCGCACGGTGCAACTGCTCGACGCCGATCGCCTGGCGCGCCTCTGCGGGCGTCCGGTGGCGTTTGACTTCCGCACCGCCGATGTCGCCGCCGGCGGCGAGGGCGCGCCGCTGGCGCCGATCTACCACGCCGCCCGCGCCCGAGCCTCGGGTTTGGCCGCCCCGGTGGCGGCGCTGAACGTCGGCGGCGTGGCCAACATCACCCTGATCGGCGCGGACGGCGACTTGCTGGCCTTCGACACCGGCCCCGGCAACGGCATGATCGATCTGATGCTGCAGGCGAGGGGGCTTGGCCGTTTCGACGAGGACGGCCGTCTGGCCTTGGCCGGCCGCGTGGATGAGGCCATGCTGGCGGCGCTGCTCGACAGTCCTTACTTCGACGCTCCGGCGCCCAAGTCGCTGGATCGCTATGACTTCTCGTTGACCCCGGTCGATCATCTCTCCGCTGAGGATGCGGCGGCGACCCTGGTGGCCTTCACCGCCGAGGCGGTGTTCAAGGCCTTCGCCCAGACCGGCGAGGCGCCCAGCGCCCTGATCGTCTGCGGCGGCGGGCGACATAATCCGGCGATCATGCAGACCCTGTCCACGCGCGCGCCCGTACCGGTCAAGAGCGCCGAGGCCTATGGCTGGCGCGGCGACAGCATCGAGGCCGAGGCCTTCGCCTATCTGGCCGCCCGCACGGCCAAGGGCCTGCCGATCAGCTTCCCGGGGACCACGGGCGTGAAAGCGCCTATGACGGGTGGACGGATCGTTCAGCCCTGAAACGAAAAAGGCCTCCCCGAAGGGAGGCCTTTTGAGCGTTTGGACTTGAAGTCCTAGATCGGATTTTCCGCCAGGCGCTTGTCGAGATAGTCGCTGACGCTCTTCTCGACGCTGGGCAGGTGTTCGGCCCAGAAGTGGGTGGCCTTGTCGATGACTTCGTAGTCGATCGTGATGCCCTTCTGGGTGCGCAGCTTGGTCACCACGCGCTCCACCTCGACCGGCGGGGTGATGGTGTCGGCCGAACCCGTCAGGAACAGGCCTGACGCCGGGCACGGGGCCAGGAAGCTGAAGTCGTACATGTTGGTCGGCGGCGACACCGAAATGAAGCCGTCCGTTTCCGGGCGGCGCATCAGGAGCTGCATGCCGATATAGGCGCCGAAGTCGAAACCGGCGACCCAGGTCTGGCTGGCGGTCGGGTTGCTGGTCTGCAGCCAGTCCAGCGCCGTGGCCGCGTCGGCCAGCTCGCCGATGCCGGCGTCAAACTCGCCCTGGCTGCGGCCCACGCCGCGGAAATTGAAGCGCAAGGTCGCGAAACCACGCTTCATGAACAGGTGATACAGTTGCACCGAGACCGGGTGGTTCATGTGACCGCCGGCCTTGGGGTGCGGGTGCAGGATCAGGGCGATCGGCGCTGTCTCGGTCTTGCCCGGAGAATAGCGACCCTCGATCCGGCCGGACGCGCCGGTCAAAATCACATCAGGCATATCGTCCCCTTCAGCTGGCGACGGCGGAGCCCGGCCTTTTTGAGGGCCGGAATACTTGACCGCCGCGCTTGGTCTTCCTAAATCGCAGCCGCAATGCGGACGGATGGTCCGCGCGCGAAGTCGCGGCTTGTAGCACACGCAAAAGCCGATGCGCGCGGAATCTGCAAGGGGTAAGGCTGATGCGCCTGAGCACCAAAGGCCGATACGCCGTGATGGCGATGACCGACCTGGCCAAGCGCCAGGACGAGAGCGATGGCCGCGCCGTGGCGCTGGCCGAGATCGCCGCGCGCCAGCAGATCTCGCTTTCCTATCTCGAACAGCTTTTCGCGCGCCTGCGCCGCAAGGGTCTGGTGATCAGCGCCCGGGGTCCTGGCGGCGGCTATCGCCTGGCCAAGGCCTCGGATGAGACCTTCATCGCCGACATCGTCCTGGCGGTGGACGAGCCGCTGCGCGCCACCCGCTGCAACTTCACCAAGGGTCAGGCCAAGGGCTGCATGGCCGGCGGCGAGCGTTGCATGACCCATAATCTCTGGGAAGAGATGGGGCGCCAGATCCACGGCTACCTGGCCTCGGTCTCGGTCGCCGACGTGCTGGCGGGCGAACTGCGCCCCCAAGGAAGCTTGATGGGCCGTCCGATGGAGATCGCGGCCGAGTGAACGCCTCCCGACCTTCCATCTATCTCGACTACAACGCCACGGCGCCGGTGCGGCCGGAAGCGCGCGACGCGCTGCTGCGCGCGCTCGAGACCCCGGCCAACCCCTCGTCGGTCCACGCGGCCGGCCGCGCGGCGCGTGACGTCGTCGAGCGCGCCCGCGCCGAGGTCGGCGCCCTGGTCGGCGTGCCGGCCGGCTCGGTGACCTTCGTCAGCGGCGGCACCGAGGCCAACGCCCTGGCCATCGAGAGCGCCAAGGCCGCAGGCGTCGAACGCATCATCCTCTCCGCGATCGAGCACGACGCCGTCACCGAAACCGCGAAGGTCTCCGGCCTGCCGGTCGAGGCCCTGCCTGTGGATAACCACGGCGTCGCCGATCTCGGCTGGCTGGCGCAAGCGCTTGAAAAGCCGGGCAAGACCCTGGTCTGCCTGATGCTGGCCAACAACGAGACAGGCGTCATCCAGCCTGTGGATAAGGCGTCCGCCCTGGTGCGCGCCCACGACGGCTGGCTGCATGTCGACGCGGTCCAGGCCGCCGGCAAGATCGCCATCGATTTCTCCGGCCTCGGCGCCGACACCATGGCGCTGTCGGCGCACAAGCTGGGCGGGCCGCAGGGCGTCGGCGCCCTGGTCGCCGGAACCCGCGCGACCGTGACCCGTCGCCTGCACGGCGGCGGTCAGGAGCGCGGCCGCCGGGCCGGCACTGAGAACGTCGCCGGGATCGCCGCGTTCGGCGCGGCGGCCAAGGTGGGGCGTGAGACGCTTGCCTCCATGGCCGAACAGGCCCAATGGCGCGACGCCTTGGCGCAGCGGCTGAAAGCCGAGGGCGCGATCGTGCTGGGCGAGGGCGCTGATCGTCTTCCTCAGACGTTGTGCTTTGCAGGCGAGGGCTTCGGCTCCGAGGTCCAGGTCATGACCATGGACCTGGCCGGGGTCATGGTCAGCGCCGGCAGCGCCTGTTCGTCAGGCAAGGTTAAGGCCAGCCGCGTGGTGGAAGCCATGGGCCGCGCTGATCTCGCTCCGTTCGCCCTGCGTGTCAGTGGCGGCTGGGCGAGCACGGAACAAGATTGGATCAAGTGTGGCGACGCCTGGCTCGCCGCCTGGAAGCGTATCGGCGCCCGGCGCCGGGAGGTGGCTTAATGGCCGCGGTCAAAGAGACTGTCGAAACCGTCGCCGCGCTCGAGAAGTACGAGCACGGCTTTACCACCGATATCGATCAGGAGTTCGCCCCTAAAGGCCTCTCCGAGGACATCGTGCGCTTCATCTCGGCCAAGAAGGACGAGCCTGAGTGGATGCTGGAGTGGCGGCTTGAAGCCTATCGCCGCTGGCTGGCGATGGACGAGCCCGACTGGGCCAAGGTCAGCTATCCGCCGATCGACTACCAGGACACCTACTACTACGCCGCCCCGAAGACCAAGGAAGGCCCCAAGAGCCTGGACGAGGTCGATCCGGAGCTGCTGGCCGTCTACGAAAAGCTCGGCATCCCGTTGAAGGAGCAGGCGGTTCTGGCCGGCGTGGAAGGCGCGCCGCGCTACGCCGTCGACGCCGTGTTCGACAGCGTCAGCGTCGTGACCACCTTCAAGAAGGAGCTGGCCCAGGCCGGCGTCATCTTCTGCTCGATGAGCGAAGCGGTCCGCGAACATCCGGAGCTGGTGCGCCAGTACCTGGGCAGCGTGGTGCCGACCTCGGACAACTATTTCGCCTGTCTGAACAGCGCGGTCTTCTCGGACGGCAGTTTCGTCTACGTCCCGCCGGGCGTGCGCTGCCCCATGGAGCTGTCGACCTATTTCCGGATCAACGCCAAGGATTCCGGCCAGTTCGAGCGCACTTTGATCATCGCCGACAAGGGCGCCTACGTCTCGTATCTGGAGGGCTGCACGGCCCCGATGCGCGACGAGAACCAGCTGCACGCGGCCGTGGTCGAGCTCGTCCTGCTGGACGACGCCGAGATCAAATATTCGACCGTTCAGAACTGGTACCCGGGCGATCCCGAGACCGGCAAGGGCGGCATCTACAACTTCGTGACCAAGCGCGCCGACTGCCGCGGCGATCGTAGCAAGGTCTCGTGGACCCAGGTCGAGACCGGCTCGGCCATCACCTGGAAGTACCCGTCCTGCGTGCTGCGCGGCGAGGGGAGCTCGGGCGAGTTCTATTCGATCGCGGTCACCAACGGTCACCAGCAGGCCGACACCGGCACCAAGATGATCCACCTGGGCGCCAACACCCGCTCGCGGATCGTCGCCAAGGGCATCAGCGCCGGTAAGTCGACCTCGACCTATCGGGGCCTTGTTTCGGCTCACCCCAAGGCCAAGGGCGCGCGCAACTTCACCCAGTGCGACAGCTTGCTGATCGGCAAGGACTGCGCAGCCCACACCGTGCCCTATATCGAGGCCCGCAACGGCCAGTCGGTGTTCGAGCACGAGGCCACCACCACCCGGCTGTCGGACGACCAGCTGTTCTACTGCCAGCAGCGCGGCCTCAGCCAAGAAGAAGCCGTGGCCCTGCTGGTCAACGGCTTCGTCAAGGACGTGCTGCAGCAACTGCCCATGGAATTCGCCGTCGAGGCCCAGAAGCTGGTGGCGATCAGCCTGGAGGGCAGTGTGGGATGACCACCGTCATGCTCTACCAGCCCGTGGGTCTGGAGGAGCTGCACGATATCAGGGCGTCGGATTGGAAAGCCTTTCCGCCGCATGACATCGAGCAGCCGATCTTCCGGCCGGTCACCAGCGAAGCCCTCGCGGCGCGGCTGGCGCGGGACTGGAACGCAGCGCACACGACCTATCGCCGCGGATATGTCGTCCAGTTCGCTGTGTCGAAGACATTCCTCGACGCCTACGAAAACAAGGTGTCCGGCACGCCCGGCCACGAGGAGTATTGGATCCCTCCCGAGGATCGTTCGCTGTTAAACGCCGCCATCCAAGGCCAGATCGCCGTCGCCGGAACCTTCGCGGGGCACGACGCCGAGTACAGAAAACTCAACGAGACCCATGCTTAAGATCCAAAACCTTCACGCCCGCGTCGAGGACAAGCCGATCCTGAAGGGCGTCACGCTGGACGTCCCGGCCGGTGAGGTCCACGCGATCATGGGCCCGAACGGGGCCGGCAAGTCGACCCTGTCCTACTTGCTGACAGGCCGCGACGGCTATGAGGTCACCGAAGGTTCGGCGACCCTTAACGGCGAGGACCTGCTGGCGCTCGAGCCCAACGAGCGGGCCGCCAAGGGCCTATTCCTGTCGTTCCAGTATCCGCTTGAAATCCCGGGCGTTCCGGCCCTGACCTTCATCCGCACCGCCCTCAACGCCCAGCGCCGCGCGCGGGGCGAGGACGAGATCGCCGCCCCGGCCTTCCTGAAGCTGGCTAAGGAGAAGGCCGCGTCTCTGAAGATCGACTTCGAGATGCTCAAGCGCGGCCTGAACGTCGGCTTCTCGGGCGGCGAGAAGAAGCGGATGGAAATCCTTCAAATGGCGATGCTTTCGCCGAAATTCCTGATCCTCGATGAGACCGACAGCGGCCTCGACATCGACGCCCTGAAGATCGTCTCCGAAGGCGTCAACGCCCTGCGCAGCCCCGAGCGCGGCATGCTGGTCATCACCCACTATCAGCGCCTGCTGGATCACATCAAACCCGACAAGGTCCACGTGCTGGCCGCCGGCCGCATCGTCGCCTCGGGCGGTCCGGAACTGGCCCTGCAGCTGGAAGCCGAGGGCTATGACCGCATCGTGGGGGCGGCGGCGTGATGACGACCCTGACCAAATCCTCCCCCCCGCGGGGGAGGTGGTCCGCAGGACCGGAGGGGGAAGTGTTCATCCCCGCCGTCATCAGGACTTCCCCCACCGTCGGCTGCGCCGACACCTCCCCCGTCGGGGGGAGGATTTTGTCATGACCCTCTCCACCGCCCTCAAGACCGGCGACCTCTCGGCGCTGCCCTCGCGGCGCGACGAGGACTGGCGCTGGACCGACCTGCGGGGCCTGCTGAAGACCCTGCCGCCGGCCGCGCCGGCGCATGACGGGGAGGTTCCTGCCGGCCCGTTCGCCGGCCTGGCCGACGCCGAGACCGTGTTCGTCAACGGCCGCCGCGTGACGGCGTCCGACGCGGCCTCGGGTGTCGTTGCGTTGCGCTTCGTCGCCCTGGCCGATAAGGCCGCGCAGGGCGCGAGCCACGCCATCGTCGTGAAGCCCGGCGAAAGCCTGGTCCTGCTCGAAAGCCATGAGGGCCGCGCCGGGGCCTACGTCTCCGACGTCGCCCTGGACATCGCTGTGGGCGAGGGCGCCTCGCTGGAGCGGATCGTGCTGGTCGACGACGACGCCGAGGCTGTCAATGTCGTGACCGCCGAGGTGACGCTCGCCCCCGGCGCCAAGTTCGCCCAGACCGTGCTCACCTCCGGCGCGCGTCGCCAGCGGATCGAGACCCGCGTCCGTCATCCCGGCGCCCATGCGCAGGTTCGCCTGGACGGCGCCTATCTGCTGGACGCCCAGCGCCACGCCGATCTGACGAGCGTGGTCACCCATGGCGGCCTCGACGGCGTCACCAGCCAACTGACCAAGGGCATGGTCACCGACCAGGCGCGCGGTGTCTTTCAGGGCCGGATCGTCGTCGAGAAGGGCGCCGATCAGACCGACGCGCGGATGGGCCACCACGCCCTGATCCTGTCGGACAAGGCCGAGATCGACGCCAAGCCGGAGCTGCTGATCTTCGCCGACGACGTCTCCTGCGCCCACGGCAACACCATCGGCGCCCTGGACGACGAGGTGTTGTTCTACGCCGAGCAGCGCGGCATCCCCGAGGCCGACGCCAAGGCCATGCTGACCGTGGCCTTTGTCGGCGAGGTCATCGAGCGCATCGCCCATGACGGCGCTCGAGAGCTCGCCGCCGCCTGGGTCGCCCGCAAGCTGGGGAGCGACGCCTGATGGCCTTCGACGCTCCATTCGACGTCGCCGCGATCCGCGCACAGTTCCCGATCCTGGCGCGAGAAGTCCACGGCAAGCCGTTGATTTACCTGGACACGGCCGCCAGCGCCCAGAAGCCCGATGCGGTGCTGGACGCCATGATGAGCCTGGCGCGGACCTCGTACGCCAACGTCCATCGCGGCCTTCACACGCTAGCCAACGAAACGACCGAAGCCTATGAAAAGGCGCGGGAAACCGTTGCACGCTTCATCAACGCCGATCGCGACGAGGTCGTGTGGACCAAGAGCGCGACCGAGGCGGTGAACCTCGTCGCAGCGTCGTTCGGCCTGAGCCTGAACGCCGGCGACGAGATCGTGCTTTCGGAGATGGAGCACCACGCCAACATCGTGCCGTGGCACTTCCTGCGCGAGCGCAAGGGCGTGGTCCTCAAGTTCATCCCGGTGCTGGATGACGGGCGCCTCGACATGGAGGCCTACAAGGGCCTGCTGTCCGAAAAGACCAAGATGGTCGCCGTCACCCACATGTCGAACGTGCTGGGCACGGTCAACGACGTGCCCGAAATCGTCCGCCTAGCCCACGCGGCCGGCGCGCCGGTGCTGCTGGACGGCTGCCAGGGCGTGGTTCACACCAAGGTGGATGTGAAGGCGCTGGACGTCGATTTCTACGTCTTCTCCGGCCACAAGCTGTACGGCCCCACCGGCATCGGCGTGCTGTACGGCAAGGCTGAGCGCCTGGCGGCCCTGCCGCCGTACCAGGGCGGCGGCGAGATGATCGCTTCGGTCGCGCTGGACAAGATCACCTATGCCGACCCGCCGCATCGCTTCGAGGCCGGCACCCCGGCGATCCTGGAGGCTGTCGGCCTAGGCGCGGCGATCGAGTGGCTGGAAGGCCTGGATCGCGACGCCGTCTTCGCCCACGAGCACGCGCTCTATGAGCGGGTCGCCGAGCGGCTGCGTGGCGTCAACGGCGTGCGGATCCTGGGCGAGGCCCCCGGCAAGGGCGCGGTGCTGTCCTTCACGGTCGAGGGCGCCCACGCCCACGACATCGCCCAGGTGCTGGACCGCTACGGCGTGGCCGTGCGCGCCGGGACCCATTGCGCAGAGCCTCTGATGCGCCGCTTTGGCGTCACGTCGAGCGCGCGCGCCTCCTTCGCCCTATATAACACCGAGGCCGAGGCCGACGCGTTCGTCGACGCGCTGGCCAAGGCCCGCAGTTTCTTCAGTTGAGCTCCCGATGACCGACGCCGCCTCCCAGGAAACCGTTACGGCTCTGACCCAGGACGAGCTGAACCGGCTGACGGACCAGCTGATCGAAAAGCTGAAGACCGTCTATGACCCGGAAATCCCGGTCGACATCTATGAGCTGGGCTTGATCTACAAGGTCGATGTCAGCGACTCCAAGGACGTCGCCATCGACATGACCCTGACCGCGCCGGGCTGCCCGGTGGCCGGCGAGATGCCGGGCTGGGTCAAGGATGCGGTCATGGAGATCCCGGGCTTGAAGTCCTGCACGGTCGAACTGACCTTCGACCCGCCGTGGGACGCCTCGCGCATGAGCGACGAAGCCAAGCTGCAACTCAATATGTTCTGATCGGTTTGGAGCCCATGGAACCCACGATCGCCATCCGTCCCCGCCGCCCGCGCCCCAAGGTCGTCACCCTGACCGAGGCTGCGGCCGCGCGCGTGAAGGAGATCATGGACAAGGCCGATCAGCCCTATGCGGGCTTGCGCGTCGGCGTGAAGAACGGCGGCTGCGCGGGCCAGGAGTACGTGTTCGAGTACGCCAAGGAGCAGGGCCCGATCGACGAGGTGGTCGAGGACAAAGGCATCACCATCCTGATCGAGCCCAAGGCCGTGCTGTTCCTGGTCGGCACCGAGATCGACTACGAGGTCACCAAGCTGTCCTCGAAGTTCGTGTTCCACAATCCCAACGAAACCGACGCCTGCGGCTGCGGCGAGAGCGTGACGATCCAACCCGCCGCCGAGGCCCTCGACTGATGCTGGCCAAGACCCCTGCGTGCGTTGAATGCGGCCTGCCGTGGGGTTCCCCACGCTTCAAGCATGAGGACGAGGCGCCGCTCTACTGGTCGGACACCGGCCTTTTGTGCTCCAGCGGCTGCGCCCAGACCCATTTCGCCAAGCGCCGAGCAGAGGGTACGTTCGCGGGCGTGCCGGCGGAGTGCCCGGTCGAGGTCTGACCGCTCTAGCGAACCCTCTCCCAGAGGGAGAGGGCAGGGTGAGGGACTACTGCCTCAACCAGCGTCGTCCTAACCCCTCATCCGGTCCTTCGGACCACCTTCTCCCTATGGGAGAAGGCAAGCAGCAGCCGGTTGAGCTGTCGCTGGCACGTTCTTCTTACCATCCCACTCCACCAGCACCGAAGGCTTCACCGCCTCGCCGTGCGCCTGGGCGATGAGCTCATTCGTCCGCCCCTCGATCGTCGCCTGCATCAGCTTCATGAAGTCGTCCTTCTCCAGCCCCTGGGGCAGGGCGGGCAGGAACTCGATGATCGCCATGCCGGGCGTCTTCGTCTTCTCGGTCTGCTGCCAGAAGCAGCCGAGGTTCGTGGCCACCGGCACGACCGGCAGGCCAAAGTCCTTGCTCATGTAGTAGACGCCCGTGCGATAGCGGAAATGCTCGCCCGGCGCGGCCAGGTGGCCTTCAGGATAGATCAGGATGCGCCGGCCCTCGGCCGCGACCTGGGCGGCGCTCTTGGACAGCGCCTCGCGCGCTTCGGGCCCGCCGCAGCTGTCGACCACGATGGCGCCGAACTTCTTTAGGATGGTCCCGACCAGGGGGAATTTTTCCAGGTGATCGCCGGTGACGAAGCTGAGGTTATCGACATGGGCGAACATCACAAAGCCGTCGCCCCAGCTGTGGTGCTTGGCGGCGATGATGCAGGCGCCGGCGGGCAGGTTCTCCTGGCCCTTCACCTGCACCTTAACGCCGGCCAGGGCGTCCAGCGCCCACAGCATCCGGCGGCTGTAGAGCCGCAGGGTGAAGGTCACGGCCTGCCGTCCAGGCGCCAGTGCAGCGAAGGCGGCCGACAGGCCATAGAAGATCGACAGAACCCAGTAGTAGGCGTTGAACAAAACGCTTCGCATCGAAGGGTGTCCTTTCATCGCGCGAACAGCACGGCCTGGACGGCCGCGGTCATCAGCGGGGCGTGGGCCGAGAGGGCGTCGTCGCCTAGGCGGCCATAGGCCTTGTTCTGGGCGGTCTGGGTGATCACGCCGATGGCCATGGCGGCCAGCACACGCGGGTCGGCCGGCGGCAGTTCGGCGTTGATCATCGCCCGCTTGATCAGGTCCTCGACCAGGGTGACCGGATCGCGGCCGTCTTCCTGGTAGTAGGGCAGGAAATGGTGCAGCTGCAGCAGGTGGAACGAGAACAGCAACCAATCCTCGTCGGCCACCGCGCAATAGGCCTTCACCAGCGCCGCGGCCTTGGCCTTGAGGCCGCTGGCGGCGGCGGCTTCCTCGGCGATCAGGGCCGAGAGGCGGCGGTGGCAGTCCATGAACAGGCCCAGCGCCAGGGCGTCCTTACTCTTCCAGTGGCGATAGATCGCGCCTTCGGAGACGCCGGCCCGGGCGGCGATGGTCTTGGTGGTCGCCGCGTCGACGCCTTCGGTGACGAAGGCCTCCAGCGCCGCGCGCTCAATACGGGGTCTTGCGCTCATGAAGAGAGGATCGCAGCTGGCGTGGAGAATGCAAGTGAGCGCTCACTTACATTTCCGTGATTGACCGTGATCGACGAGGCGGCGACACACGGCCATGGTCCAGACGGTTCTTGTGTATTCGATGGGAGAGGTGATCGGTGACGGGCTGATCAAGCTGCCGTTCATCGCCGGCCTGCGCGCCGCGTTCCCGAACGCGCGGATCAGCTGGTGCGCCGCCAAGGGTGAGACGGTCTACACCGGGCCGCTGAAAGCCGTGGTGGCGGGCTATATTGATGAGGTGATCCTGGAGGGGCGAAACGGCGCTGCGGCGCTGGACAGCCTGCCGTTGTCGAGGCCGTTCGGCGGGCGCACGTTCGATCTCGTCATCGACACCCAGGAGAACCTGCGCCGCAGCGGGGTCGCCAAGCGGGGCTGCGTCGGGCGTTTCGTCTCAGCGGCACGTCAGGCGCGAAGCCAGGACTGGCCGGTCGCGGTGACTGACCGGTTGGCGCGGCTGCTCGCCCTGGCCACGGACGGGCAGGGCGCGCCAAGGCCCCTGACCCTGAGCCATCCCGACGCGCTGAAGGCTGCGGAGCTTCTGTTGCCGGCCGGCCCGACCTATGTCGGCCTCGCGCCCGGCGCTGGCGGACAGGCCAAGCGCTGGCCGCTTGAGAACTATCTGGAGCTGGCGCGCCGCGTACTCGCTAAGGGCTGGGCGCCGGTCTTCCTGTTTGGCCCGGACGAGGCCGATGACGCGGCGATCGCCGCGCGTGAGGTTCCGCAGGCGCTGCAGCCCGAGCGCAACCGCACAGACGGCCTACCGGTGAAGGGGCCGCTGCTGGTCATCGCCCTGGCCGGACGCATGGCCGCTGGAGTCGCCAACGACGCGGGACCAGGGCACATGCTGGCCGCCGGTGGCGCACCCTTGCTCTCGCTGCAGCAGGACCGCCGCAAGGCGGTGAAGTTTCGTCCCGCAGCCCAGCAGCTTGAGATGCTGGTCGCGGAGGACTACGGAAGCGATATGGGCGCCCTGCCGGTCGACGCGGCTTGGGGGGCGCTCGAAAAGCTGGTTTCCGGAGCGTCCTGAATGTCCATCCTTGCGCCGATCTCGGCAGGCGAACTGGTCGACAAGATCACCATCCTGCGTGTCAAGGCTCAGCGCATCGGCGATCCGGCCAAGGAGGCCAATGTCCGCAAGGAGCTGGCGCTGCTGGAGGCGACGGCCCGCGAGCACCTGCCGGAAAACGCCGAGATCGCCCGGCTCACCGAAGAGCTGACCATCGTCAACGCCGCGCTCTGGGACATCGAGGACGGCAAGCGCGACTGCGAGCGTCGCCAGGATTTCGGGCCTGACTTCGTGGCCCTGGCTCGCCGCGTTTATATCGACAACGACAAGCGCGCCGCCATCAAGCGCGCCATCAACGAAGCCGCCGGGTCGGAGATCGTCGAAGAAAAGAGCTACAAGCCCTATCTCGGCGCCTCTGAAAAATGACGCAAGTCGTTCGCGACGCTGGGGAAATGCTCGCGGGCATGACGCCGCAGTTGAAGTCCGGCCAATATGTCTTCTGCGCTGCGGGCGACCGGGATTGGACGCGCCTGCGGCCGCTGGCGATGTTCCGCGAGGCGGAAGGCGTCAGCCTGATCCTGGAGCGCAGCGCGGCGGAGGCGGCGGGCTTTCCGATCGAGGCGCCGATGGCCTTGATCACCCTGAACGTCTATTCGGCCCTCGACGGCGTGGGCCTGACCGCCGCCGTATCCGGTGCGCTCGCCAACGCAGGGATCGCCTGCAACATGGTCGCGGCGCTACACCACGACCATGTCTTCGTGCCGATCGCGCGGGCGGATGAGGCGCTGGCGATCCTTCTAGCGCTGCAGGCGAAAGCCGCTACCGTCCCTTGAACGCCGCCGCCCGCTTCTGAAGGAAGGCGGTGACGCCTTCGAGGAAGTCCTCGGTCTTGCCGGCGACCTTCTGGGCGTTTCGCTCGGCGTGCAGCTGGCCGATCCAGTCGCTATCGAGGCTGTCCCAGACGAGCTTGCGGATCGCGCCCAACGCGGCGGGTCCCTTGGCGAGCTCCAGCGCCAGGGCATGGGCCGTGGACATCAGCTCAGCATCCGGCACGCACCGGTTCACGAGGCCCCACTGCAGCGCGGTGGCGGCGGGAACCTTGTCGCCCATCAGCATCATCTCCATGGCGCGCGCCTTACCGATCAGGCGGGGCAGGAGATAGGTCGACCCACCGTCGGGCACGAGACCGATACGACGGAAAGCCTGCAGGAAGTAGGCGCTCTCGGCGGCGACGATCAGGTCGCCCATCAGCGCGATCGAGCAGCCGACGCCGGCGGCCGGACCGTTCACCGCCGTCACGATCGGCAACGGGAAGTCGCGCAGCAGCGTCATCAGCGGGTTGTAGACGGTTTCCAGCGCCGAGCCGGCGTCGGGCTTGCCGTCGACGTCCGCCTCGCGACCGGCCGCGCCGCCGCCCGACAGATTGGCGCCCGAGCAAAAGCCGCGGCCTTCACCGGTCAGGATCACGGCGCGCGCCTCGATCTTACCGGCGGCGATCGAGGAAAAGGCGTGGTGAAGCTCACGCGCAACTTCGGGGCTGGCCGCGTTCAAGGTAGCCGGATCGGCGAGCGTGACGGTGGCGACGCCATCCTGCGTCGAGACACGGATCTTCTGATAGTCCACGGCGGAGCCTCCCTATGCTTGTTGGGGGAGACTCTAGGCGCCCATGCCCTTTGGGAAGGCTAGAGGAATCTTCGCCAATAGAAACGCCGCCGGTCAGATACCGGCGGCGCCAAGGTAGGTCTTCTGCTGAAAAAGATCAGGCCGCGTTGGCCGCGCCGGGCATCGACTCCGCCGCGGTCACGCGGTTACGGCCGCCGCGCTTGGAGGCGTAGAGCGCCGCGTCGGCGCGCTCCATCACCGAATGGCCCGACTCGCCGGTCTTGCGCTCTGCAAAGCCCGAGGAAACCGTGATCGCGCCAAGGTCCTCGTTGGTCGAGCGACGCTTGAGCATGCGCGACGACACCTCGACCCGGATTTCCTCGAGCGTGGTGGCGACGATCGCAGCGCTTTCGCGCGGGAAGATCATGGCGAACTCTTCGCCGCCATAGCGGGCTGCGAAGCGCGGCGGGGCGGCGACACGGCCGATGACCGACGCCACGTACCGGATGACCTGGTCGCCGGTCTGGTGACCCCAGGTGTCGTTGAACCCCTTGAAGTGGTCGATATCGAGCACGGCCAGGCAGATGCTGGTGCCTTCTTCCTCGGCCTCGGCGCAGGCGCGGTCGAGTTCTTCGTCGAAGGCCTTGCGGTTGGCCAGGTTGGTCAGACCGTCGGTCGTTGCGTCGCGGCGCACCTGCTCCAGGTGCTCGCGCAGGCGCTCGACCTCGGCGGTGGAGTCGGCGAGGCGCGCCTCCAGCGACTGGTTTTCCTTGTGCACGCGACGCGTGGCTTGGGCGATGCTGCCGACGACCGCCTTGATCGAGGCGACATCGGTCTGGGTATCCAGGCTCTTGCTCGCGCCGTCCAGTTCCTTGCCGAACGCGGCATTGGACTTCTGGGCGTTCTGGATGGCCTTGGAGACCGCCTCAAGTTCCTTCGACAGAAGGTCGCCCGCGTCGCGGATCTGTTCGTTCAGACGCGCCTTGGGCAGGAACGTTGCGGCCAGCTCTTCGCTGACCAGCTCGGTCATCGGCTCGCCCAGCGAGATCAGCCGGGTCAGCTCGCGCGCCAGCGCCCCGTTCGGATCGGCCACATAGTGCGTCCACAGCTCGAAGTTCAGCGCGGTCGGCCAGACCTGATGCCGCTCCATGAGCTCCAGGGCGCGCGAGGCGATCTTGTAAGCCTCGGGACCGCGCAGCGTGGTTTCGACGTCCGACATGTTCTCTTCCCTCATCGACGCTGCCCTTGCGGCAACGTCGATCGCTTGGGGCAGGAGCCTATCCTCCAGAGTTCTTACGATGCGTTAAGAACGAACGACGTTCGCTTGCGTCCGTTCGCCACCTCCCGCATGGTGATCATTGATAAGATGAGTTCCGCGCCGATGGGCGGACCCTGGGAGGAGCGACAAGCCATGAACGCACCGGTGAATCTGTCGTTCGACGCGCATAAAGCGGCGATGAACGACGTGTTGCAGCGCCAGAAGGCCGCGCACCTTCGTGATGGTCCGCCCAGCGCCGAGAAGCGAATCGACTGGCTGAACCGCAGTATCGACCTGCTGGTCGGACACCAGGCCGAGATCGCCAAGGCGGTGAATGCGGACTTCGGCTCGCGGTCTCCGGAAGCGACGGCCCTGACCGACGTCGCCGGCTCCATCGGGCCGCTGAAGCACGCCCGCGACCACCTGACCAAGTGGATGAAGCCTGAAAAGCGCAAGACGACGCCGGCGATCCTGGGCCTGTTCGGCGCCAAGGCCACGGTGCAGTGGCAGCCCAAGGGTGTTGTCGGGGTGATCAGTCCCTGGAACTTCCCCGTCAACCTGACCTTCGCCCCGTTGGCCGGTGTCTTCGCCGCAGGCAACCGGGCCATGATCAAGCCGTCGGAGTACACACCGGCGACCTCGGATCTGCTGAAGGCGATGTTCGCCAAGGCGTTCAACGAGGAAGAAGTCGCTGTGTTCGTGGGCGGCCCGGAAGTGGGGCAGGCGTTCTCGGGCCTGGCGTTCGACCACCTCGTATTTACGGGCGCGACTTCCGTGGCCAAGCACGTCATGCGCGCGGCGGCCGAGAACCTGGTCCCGGTGACCTTGGAGCTGGGCGGCAAGAGCCCCGTGATCCTGTCGCGTGGCGCCGACATGGCCACGGCTGCGGCGCGGATCATGAACGGCAAGACCCTGAATGCCGGGCAAATCTGTCTCGCGCCCGACTATGTCTTGGCGCCGCAAGAGGACGTCGAGAGCTTCGTCAAGGAAGCCCAGGCCGCCGTCAGCCGCTATTTCCCGACCATCAAGGACAATCCGGACTACACTGCCGTCGTCGCCCAGCGCCACTACGACCGCGTGAAGAGCTATGTCGACGACGCCCGCGCCAAGGGCGCGCGGGTCATCGAAATCAATCCGGCGGGCGAAGACCTCTCCCAGCAGGAGCACCGCAAGATCCCCCCGACCCTGATCATCGACCCCACCGACGACATGACGGTGATGCAGGAGGAGATCTTCGGTCCGGTGTTGCCGGTGAAGAGCTACAAGACCGTCGACGAGGCGGTCGCCTATGTGAACGCGCACGATCGGCCGCTGGCGCTCTACTGGTTCGGGACCGATGAGGCCGAGAAGGACCGGGTGCTGGAACGGACCACCAGCGGCGGCGTCACGGTCAATGACGTGATCTTCCACGTGGCGCAGGAGGACCTGCCGTTCGGCGGCGTTGGTCCCGCCGGCATGGGCGCCTATCACGGCCATGACGGCTATCGCGAGTTCAGCCACCGCAAGGCCGTGTTCCAACAGCTGAAGAAGGACATCGCCCCGATGCTGGGCCTGCGGCCGCCGTATGGCGAGGGTATCCGCAAGTACCTCGCGGGCCAGATCAAGAAGTAGCCAATCGCGGCGCGGCATGCTCCAAGCGGGCATGACCGCGCCGATCCCCTTGCGCCCCGTCGTCGAGGCGCGCGACCTGCCGCCAATGCTGCCGGACGCCCTGCGCGCATGTTTCGCCCGGGGTGAGACTGGCGTGGCCTGGGCGCCCGATCATGACGCCTCGGCCGGCGCGCCCGCAGGGGTCTTGGGCGGGCCGCAGGCGTCAGCTTGGCCTCACGCATTGTCCTCACCGCCGCCCGTCAACGTTCCCGCGTTGTGCGCGGTGGGGCCGTGCTGGTGGTATCCAAGCTTCGGCGCGGTGATCGGAACCGATGGTGCCCTCTACAACGCGACGGTCGGCGAAGCGCGGCATGGGTCGGCCGATCTCTCGGCGATTCCAGGCGTTCGTTCAGGGGGCGTCACCCTGGCTCCGCCAGAGAACGCTCCGGTTCTGGAAGGCGGGGCGGTGTTCCTGCCCTGGGGCGCGGGCTTCAACTACGGGCACTTCGTCATCGACGCTCTGCCGTCGATCCTGGCCCTGGAGCAGGCGGGTCTTCTGAAGGACGCGCCGCTTCTGGCGCCGCGCCTGACCGATTGGCAACGCGATTTGATCGCCATGGCCGCGCCCGAGGTCCGGCTCCAGGAAGTCGATGCTCCGGCCGTGCGTCTGGGACGCGCGGTGTTCGCCACGAGCATGGATCACTTCCTGCATCATCCGAACGGCCTCCTGGCGCAATTGGCCGAGCGGGTGACGGCGAACGCGCCCAAGGGCGGCGGCGCGCGGCGGATCTATCTGTCCCGGCGCGGGCAATCGATGCGGGTGATGGTGGGGGAGGCCGCTTTGGAGCGCGCCCTGCGCGCCCGAGGGTTCACGATCGTGCGCCCTGAAACGCTCGGCGCGCGCGCGCAGGTCGCGTTGATGCGCGACGCCGAGATCATTGTCGGGGCCAGCGGCGCGGCCTTGGCCAACGCCGTGTTCCTATCCCGGGGCGCGCGGGTGATTGAGGTCCAGCCTTCGAACTTCACCAGCCAGTGGGTGAGGGCGGCCTGTCGTCAGGTCGGGGTCGAGTGGCGCGGCTACGTCTGCGCCTCGCCGTGCGCCGCCAAGACAGCGCCGCTGCTGGCCCGCCTGAGACGAGGCTTCAAGTTCGCCTTCAGGCCGGACCTGAACGACCTGCTTTCTTTCATCGATGCGGCGCTGGACGCTGCCCCGGCGGACCCAGGACCGCACCACAAATGAAAAAGCGCCGGACGATCGCCCGGCGCTTTCGCAATCTTGAGACAGGTCTCGCCGCCTACTTGCCGCTGCGCGGTGGGCGAGCCAGGAAGGCGGGCACGTCCGAGCCGAAGCCGACCACGCGGCGATCATCGTCGTCGCGGTCCCGGACCGGCTGAACGCCGCGCACCGGACGTTCAGGGCGCTCGGCGCGATCGGGACGCTCGGTGCGGACCGGACGTTCGGGCTCGATCGCCGTCGGTGCGGACACGACAGGCTTGGGCTCACGCTCGCGGCGCGGCCGCCGTTCGCGCGCCGGACGCTCCTCGGCCACGGCGGGAGCTTCGATGATCTCAGCGACGCTCTCCACGGTCGCTTCGACGGTCTCTTCGGCACGCTCACGGCCACGACTGCGGCCGCGCGCGGGGCGCTCGCTGCGTTCGCCGCGCTCGCCACGATCACGATCGCGGCCCCCGCGCTTGCGGTCGCCTTCGCGCTTCACGGTGACGGCGTTGGAGTAGTCGAGGTCCAGCTTCTCTTCGTCCGGCGTCGAGCCGATCAGCTTGATGACCTTGTCGAAGCCCTTGTCGTCCGACGGCGTGACCAGCATGTAGGTGATGCCCGTCCGGCCCGCGCGGCCAGTGCGGCCGATGCGGTGGACATAGTCGTCGGCATGGTGCGGGACGTCATAGTTGAAGACGTGACTGACGGCCGGGATGTCGAGGCCGCGCGCGGCGACGTCCGAGGCCACCAGGATCTTCAGCGCGCCCGAGCGGAAGTCGGCCAGGGTCTTCATGCGCTGGGTCTGGTCAAGGTCGCCGTGGATCGGCGCGGCGTCATAGCCGTGCACCTTCAACGACTTTGCGACGATATCGACCTCGGTCTTGCGGTTGCAGAACACGATGCCCGTCTCGATGCCGGCCTTCTCGATCAGGGCGCGCAGCGCCAGGCGCTTGGCCTTGGGATCAGAGGAGGGAACCTTGACCAGCAGCTGGGTGATGTTGGCGTTGGTGGTCGCCGGACGCGCCACCTCGATCCGCACCGGATCGCGCAGGAACTGCTTGGTCAGGCGGGTGATTTCCGGCGGCATCGTCGCCGAGAAGAACAGGGTCTGCTTCTTCGGCGGCGTCATCTTGAAGATGCGCTCGATGTCCGGAATGAAGCCCATGTCCAGCATGCGGTCGGCTTCGTCGACGACGAGGAACTGCACGCCGGTCATCAGCAACTTGCCGCGCTCGAAGTGGTCAAGCAGTCGGCCCGGCGTGGCGATCAGCACGTCGACGCCGCGATCCAGCTTCTTTTCCTGATCGCCGAACGACACGCCGCCGATCAGCAGGGCCCAGGACAGCTTGGTGCCCTTGGCGTACTTTTCGAAGCTGGCGGCCACCTGGTCGGCCAGTTCGCGGGTCGGGGCGATGACCAGGGCGCGCGGCATGCGAGCCTTGGCGCGCCCCGACTGCAAGCGGTCGATCAGCGGGAGGGTGAAGGCGGCGGTCTTGCCGGTGCCCGTCTGGGCGATGCCGAGGACATCCTGGCCGGCGAGGGCCACCGGAATGGCCTGGGCCTGAATGGGGGTCGCAGTGGTATAGCCGGTGTCGGCGACCGCCTGCAGGGTCGTGGGCGAAAGCCCTAGGTCGGTGAATTCAGTCATTACACGCTGATCTGCGGAGCCGCCCGTGCTTGGGCGAGCGGGCGGCGCGGATTCGCCAGACCTGCTCCGAAGTTGGGGATAAATAGGCGGAAAGTCGGCAAAGTCAATCGGGGCACGGGGGCGAACGGGCCCGGCAGGACGGGCGCGGGGACCATGGCGCTAGCGCCTCCGCCGACGCCGCTCTATATCCGCCGGGAAATGACGATTGATCACGACTCCCGCCTTCGGCGTCTTCGTTTCCGCGCTTGGCACCGCGGCTTTCGCGAAGCGGACCTCATCCTGGGGCCGTTCGCGGAGACCCATGGGCCGAACCTGACGCCCGAGCAGTTGGACACGCTTGAAGCGCTGCTCGAACAGTCGGATCGCGAGATCTACGCCTGGATCGTCGGACAGGAGCCGACGCCCCCCGCGTTCGAGACCGACGTCATGGCGATGATCCGGACGTTCCGGTTCCAGGCGCACGCGTCGCGCCCTGCGGGTGATGGCGCCTGACGCCATGAGCTATGACGCCAAGCAAATCGCCAAGGCCGCCGGCGGCCTGACCCTGGCCGGCGCGCCGGAAGGCTTTGACGCGCTGGTCATGGCCGACATCGCCCGGGCGCGCGGCGGCCTCACCGCCTTCGTCGCCCGCGACACCGCCAGGGCCGGGGCCTTCATCGACGCGGTGAAGTTTTTTGCGCCCGAGATCGAGGCGGTGCTGCTGCCCTCGTGGGACTGCCTGCCTTACGATCGGATCGGTCCGTCGTCGGGCGTTTCGGCCACCCGCATGGCGACACTCGCGCGGCTGGCTCGGGGGCTTGGCGACAGCAAGGCTGCGATCCTGGTGATCGCCGCACCGGCGCTTCTGCAGCGCGTGCCGACCAAGGATGTCCTCCTGCGCGCCTCGTACTCGGCCAAGGTCGGTAACAGCGTCGATATCAAGGACCTTGAGCGCTATTTCGCCGTCAACGGCTACACGCGCGCCTCGACGGTCTCGGAGCGGGGCGAGTTCGCGATCCGGGGCGGGGTGATCGACGTCTACCCGCCGGCCGCCGAGGAGCCGGTGCGGCTCGATTTGTTCGGCGACACGCTGGAGAGCATCCGCGCCTTCGATCCCGAGACCCAGCGCTCGACCAAGCAACTGAAGGAGATCGACCTTCTGCCGGTCAGCGAGGCGTTGCTGGACGCTGATGGCATCTCGCGCTTCCGCAAGGGTTATGTCGCCGAGTTCGGCGCGCCGGGCGATGATCCGCTGTACGCCGCCGTCAGCGAGGGCGGCCGTCGCGCCGGTCTCGAGCACTGGTTGCCGCTGTTCTACGAGCGGATGGCGACCCTGTTCGACTATCTGCCGGCAGGAGCCCTGATCGGCGTCGATCACCAGGCCACCGAAGCGCGCGATGAGCGCCTGGCCATGATCCAGGACGCCTATGAGGCGCGCGCCAGCGCCGATCGCAAGTCGGCCTATCGTCCGCTGGCGCCCGAGGCCTTGTACCTGACCGCCGAGGAGTGGGAGCGCGAGCTCTCCGACCGCACCCATCGCCGCTTCACGCCGTTCCAGCCGCAGGGTCTGGACGTCGTCGATCTGGGCGCCAAGCTTGGCCGGGTGTTCGCCGCCGAGCGCGCCCAGGACAGCGTCAATCTCTTCGAAGCGACCGCCGACCACGCCAAGGCGCTGACCGCTCAAGGCAAGCGCGTGCTATTCGCCTCGTGGTCGGAGGGCTCGTCCGAGCGCCTGGGGACCATGCTGGCCGACCACGGCCTGAAGAAGATCCCCTATGCCGGCTACTGGCAGGCGGCCAAGGCCAATGACCCCAAGGTCCCACAGCGGGTTGTCCTGCCGCTGGACCACGGCTTTGAGACCGACAGCCTGGCGGTCATCTCCGAAACCGACATCCTGGGCGACCGCCTGGCCCGCCCGCGCAAGAAGCGCCGCGCCGCCAACTTCCTGGCCGAGGCCAGCGCGCTCACGCCCGGCGACCTCGTCGTCCACATCGACCACGGCATCGGTCGGTATGAGGGCCTCAAGACGCTCGACGTGCAGGGCGCGCCGCACGACTGCCTGGACCTGCTGTATGGCGGCGAGGCCAAGCTCTATCTGCCCGTCGAGAATATCGACCTCTTGACCCGCTACGGCGCGGCCGACGCCGAGAACGTCCAGCTGGACAAGCTGGGTGGCGCGGCCTGGCAGGGCCGCAAGGCCAAGGCCAAGGAACGGCTGCGGGTCATGGCCGAGGGCCTGATCCAGATCGCCGCCGCCCGCCAGCTGAAACATGTCGAGGAAACCGACCCGCCGCACGGCGTGTTCGACGAGTTCTGCGCCCGCTTCCCCTACGAGGAGACGGACGACCAGCTCAGCGCCATCCACGACGTTCTGGAAGACCTGTCGTCCGGCAAGCCGATGGACCGCCTGATCTGCGGCGACGTCGGCTTTGGCAAGACGGAAGTCGCCCTACGCGCCGCCTTCGTGGTGGCGATGAGCGGAAAGCAGGTGGCGATCGTCTGCCCGACGACGCTGCTGGCCCGCCAGCACTACAAGACCTTCAAGGACCGCTTCCAGGGCTGGCCGGTCAAGGTCACGCGCCTGTCGCGCCTGGTCACCGGCAAGGAAGCCGCCGAGACCCGCGAGGGCCTGGCCAACGGCCAGTTCGAGATCGTGGTCGGCACCCACGCCATCCTGTCCAAGCAGGTGTCGTTCAAGGACCTGGGCCTCGTCATCGTCGACGAGGAGCAGCACTTCGGGGTCAAGCACAAGGAGAAGCTGAAAGAGCTTCGCGCCGACGTGCACATGCTGACCCTGACCGCCACGCCGATCCCGCGCACCCTGCAGATGGCGCTGTCGGGCATCCGGGAGATGTCGATCATCGCCACCCCGCCGGTCGATCGCCTGGCGGTGCGCACCTACATCAGCCCGTTCGATCCGGTCACCCTGCGCGAGGCCCTGCTGCGCGAGAAGTATCGCGGCGGCCAGTCCTACTACGTTGTGCCGCGCATCAAGGACCTGGAGGACATCGAGAAGTTCCTCCGCACCCAGGTCCCCGAGGTGAAGTACGTCGTCGGCCACGGTCAGATGGCGGCCACCCAGCTAGAAGACGTGATGACGGCCTTCTACGAGGGCCAGTACGACGTGCTTCTGGCGACGACGATCGTCGAAAGTGGCCTGGATATCCCGTCGGCCAACACCCTGATCGTCCACCGCGCCGACATGTTCGGTCTGGCCCAGCTCTATCAGATCCGGGGCCGCGTCGGCCGGTCCAAGGCCCGCGCCTACGCCTATCTGACGACGCCCGCCGAGAAGTCCCTGACCTTGTCGGCCGAGAAGCGCCTGCAGGTGCTGCAGTCGCTGGACAGCCTGGGCGCCGGCTTCCAGCTGGCCAGCCACGACCTGGACCAGCGCGGCGGTGGCAACCTCTTGGGCGACGAGCAGAGCGGCCATATCAAGGAGATCGGGGTCGAGCTCTACCAGCAGATGCTGGAAGACGCCGTCGCCGAGCTACGCCAGCGGCAGGGCCAGGAAGCTCTGCTGGAGGATCGTGGCTGGTCGCCGCAGATCAACACCGGCGCGGCCGTGATGATCCCGGACGACTATGTGCCGGACCTCAATGTGCGGCTGTCGCTGTATCGTCGCTTGTCCGACGCCGAACAGGCCGCCGACCGCGAAGCCCTGGCCGCCGAGATGATCGACCGCTTCGGCCCGCTGCCGCCCGAAACCGACAGCTTGCTCAAGGTCGTCGCCATCAAGGGCCTGTGCCGCGAGGCCAATGTCGCCAAGATCGACGTTGGTCCCAAGGGCGCGGTGGCCAGCTTCCGAGGCGACAACTACGCCAACCCGCTGGGGCTGATGCAGCATGTCGCCAAGAACAGCCTGATCTGGAAGGTCCGCCCCGACCAGAAGGTCGTCATCAAGGGCGAATGGGACACTCCGGCCCAGCGGCTGGACGCGGCGGAGAAGATCCTGACGGTCCTGGCGAAACTGGCGAAGGGGTAAACTCAATCCTCCCCCCAGCGGGGGAGGTGGCGCGAAGCGCCGGAGGGGGAGGTTCTGTTGAGCCGGCTTCTTTCCCCTCCGCCGGCTGCGCCGACACCTCCCCCGCGAGGGGGAGGATTTCTAACCCGCCAAGGCCTGGTCGATCGCGTGGGCTATCCGCTCGGGCGATTCCGCGCCGACGACGGCGACCTTGCCCGCGAAGATGGCGAACGGCACGCCGGTAACGCCGCCCTGCACCGCCATGGCGTGTTCGCGCGCCACGGCCTCCTTGTCGGCCCCTTCGGAGAGCAGTTGCAGCACCACCAGGCGCTCCATCCCAGCGGCTTCGGCGATGTCGCCCAGCACGATGGGATCGCCGATGTCGAGACCCTGCTCGAAATAGGCCTTGAACAGCGCTTCCACGACCTGATCCTGGACCCCGGCCGTCAGGGCCCAACGGATCAAACGGTGCGCGGCGTTGGTGTTGGGCGATAGCTCGATGGCGTTGAAGTTGAAGACAATACCTTCCTCGGCGCCGCCTTCGACCAGCGCGGTGTGGACAGCCTTCAGCTTGTCGGGATCCTTGAACTTCTGGGCCATGTAGGCCTTGCGATCGACGCCTTCCTCGGGAAGCGTCGGATCCAGCTGATAGGGGCGCCAGATCAGCTGAGCCTTCAGGTCGGGACGCAGGGCGATGGCCGATTTCAGGCGCCGCCAGCCCAGATAGCACCACGGGCAGACGACATCGGCCACGACGTCGATGATCATGGCTTGCGGCTGGCTCATGGCGAACTCCCGGGGAAATACCGTCCGCTACCGGACGTGTTCCATATAGGACGCGCGACCTTGCGCCCCAAGCGCGAAGCTTCAGCTCGCTTCGCGCTTGAGCGCCGCGGCCGCCGCCCGCTCGAGGGCCTTCACCGCGCCTTCGCCCGGTTGGACCTCGGCCACGCCGATATCGAATTCGCAGACAAACGGCGCGCGGTCCTCGCCCGCGTCGAAGGCGGTGCAGCCGATCACGGCGGCGATCCGTTCGGCGGCGGCGCGGGCGGCGTTCTGGTTGGTGGCGGGCAGGGCCAGGGCGAACACTTCGGTCGCCAGACGCGCCGGCGTGTCCTCGACCCGCACCAGACGTCCCACCATCGAGCCGATCTGCGGGATGGCCCGGTCAAGCCAGCCGTTCTGGCGCGCCCAGACGGTCTCGGGCTTGTCGGCGACGCGCAGCACGCAGATCGACAAAGGCCGCGACCGCTCGCGGGCGGCGCTGGCCAACCGCGCCAGGTGGGCGGCGAACAGGTCGCGGGTGAAAAGGCCGGTGGCGGCGTCCATCAGGCCCGAACTGCGCGCCTTTTCCAGCGCCCCTCGGATGGCTTCGCCGCGACGGAAGCTGCGGGCCAGCTCCATGACCCGCATCGCCGTCTCGCTCTCGGGCGTCTCGGGCGAGGCGACGTCAGACACCCCCCGGTGGAACGCCTCCGACATCGTCACATAGCTCTCGGCCTTCAGATACAGCAGAGCCGGGATGTGGAAGAGGCGGGTGTTGCGCCGCATGCCGGCGGCGATCGACAGCGCCTCCTGCTGGCTGTCGCCCGCCCACAGCACCACCGAGTCGAACGGCCGCTCGTGCAGATAGTCGAAGGCGGTATAGGCCGTGAACGCGCCGACCACCTCGGCGCCGCTGGCCTGCAACGCGTTGGATAGCGCCAGGAACTGCGGCGCGGGCTCGCCGACCGCCAGGATGTGATAAGGCGTGTCGGGGGGCTCTGGTAGGTCGAGCCGGCGGCCGCGCTCGCCGAAGGTCTCGAGCCGCAGCTCGAACTCCTCCTCGGCGATGGCCGTTCGCACCAGGGTCTCCAGCCGCAGAGCCGCTTGCGAGGGGTGCAGGGGCGGGGAGAGCGTCAGGTCGAAAGACTGGCTCTTGAAATCGGCGTTCGGCTCGCTGATCGCGATGACCGGCAGGCGACGCGGAGCGACCGCCGCCTTGAGCCGGCGCGCCAGGGTCTGGGTTTCGGGACCGGCGCTGGCCAGATCGACGATCACGGCCTCGATCGGCAGGTCGCCCAGCGCGGCGAGGGCGGCGTAGGGGCCCCGCGCGGTGATCGTGCGCCAGCCCAACCGATCCAGCCCTTCGGCCAGCGGTCCGACGCGAACATCATCACGCGCCACGATCAGGATCCGGGCGTCAACCGCCAAACCAACCTCCGCCCGAATACACAACACGGCGGCCCTGTGGGGGCCGCCGGGATTCGACGCCGCACCATAGCAGAGGGTTCGCGCCATCAAAGCCGCGCAACGCCGCAGGCTGGGGGTGAATCGAAGAACCGGCGCGCATCGCCGATCCAGGCTTGCCTGACCGAACGTCAGTATCGCTCTACTGCCACCAATCGGCCAGGTTCGAAGGGTCGAAAGGGAGATCGCGTCATGGGCCAGGGGCCGCTTTCGGGACTTAAGATCGTGGAGTTCGCCGGCATCGGACCGGGGCCCTTCTGCGGCATGCTGCTGTCGGACCTGGGCGCGGATGTCGTGCGCATCGACCGCAAGGGCCAGGGGCGCGGCTCTCCCGCCGACGTGACCGCGCGGGGTCGTCGTTCCGTCGCGCTGGACCTGAAGAACCCCGAATCGATCGAGACTTGCCTGAAGCTGCTGGAACAGGCGGACGGCCTGATCGAGGGCTTCCGGCCTGGGGTCATGGAGCGCCTGGGGCTTGGCCCCGACGTCGTGCTGGCGCGCAACCCCAAGCTCGTCTTCGGCCGCATGACCGGCTGGGGCCAGACGGGTCCCTACGCCAAGGCCGCCGGCCACGACATGAACTACATCGCCATCACCGGCGCCCTGCACGCCATCGGCACGACTGACAAGCCCGTGCCGCCGCTGAACCTGGTCGGCGATTTCGGGGGCGGGGCGCTGTATCTGGCCTTCGGCCTGCTGGCCGGAGTGATCCACGCGCGCTCGACCGGACAGGGCCAGGTGATCGACTGCGCCATGAGCGATGGCGCGGCCTCGCTGATGGCCATGTTCTACGGCTTCAAGGCCGGCGGCATGTGGAACGAAGGGCGGCGGACCAACCTGCTCGACGGCGGCGCCCACTTCTACGACACCTACCAGTGCGCCGACGGCAAGTGGATCTCGATCGGCTCGATCGAGCCGCAGTTCTACCTGCTTCTGCTGGAAAAGACGGGGATTTCGGATCCGCAGTTCCAGCACCAGATGAGCCGCGAGGAGTGGCCGGAGCTGCGCGAGAAGCTGGCGGCGGTCATCAAGACCAAGACCCAGGCCGAGTGGTGCGCCATCATGGACGCCACCGACGTCTGCTTCGCCCCGGTCCTGACCATGGACGAGGCCCCAAGCCACGCGCACAACGCCGCGCGCCAGACCTTTGTCGAGGTGGCCGGCGTCACCCAGCCCGCGCCCGCGCCCCGCTTCTCGGCGACCCCGGGCGCGATCCAGGGACCCCCGCCGAAGATTGGCGGACACAATGACGAGGCGCTGGCCGATTGGGGCTTCAGCCCTGCGGCGATCGAAGCGCTGAAGGCGTCCGGAGCGCTCTGAAGTCGTTCAGGCGCCGTTCAGGCTGGGATCCCTAGGGTGCGAGCGTCGATCGGTCGTCGCGCCCATCCGTCCCTCGAAGCGGCGATCGGTTCTCAGGCAAGTCCTGCGGAGACGCGCCACCTCCCCCAGGTGGCGCGTCTTTGACTTCGAGAGGCCGCGCGGCCATGGTCCGGCGGATGCATGACCCGCAGCAACGCATCCGCTGGCGCGACCTCGACCTTGATCCGATCCATTGGGTTCGCGAAATCCTCCGTGTCCTGGGGCTTGCGCTGTCTCGCCTTTGGGGCCGTGACGTCATGCTTTACGTCGGCGGCGTCTCGTTTTTCGCGCTTCTGGCCGTCTTCCCGGGCCTGGCGATTCTGATCGGCCTCTACAGCTTCTTCCTGACGCCGGAGACCGCGTCTTGGCAGGCGGTGAAGATTGCGGAACTGATTCCCTCCGGGGCGCGGTCGATCGTGCAGGACGAGCTCTCCCGGCTTGCGCATGCGCCCGGCCAGACCATTTCGCTGCAAAGCGGCGTCGTGCTGGTCGTCGGCGCCTACGCCGCGCACCGGGGCTTCAAGGCGCTGCTCGCGGGGCTGTCGTTCATCCACGATGAAGAGAACCAGCGCGGCTTTCTGGGCTTCAACCTGATGGCGCTGCTCGTCCTGATGGCGGCCTTCGGCCTGCTCTTCATCATGTCGGGTATCTTCCTGACCCTGCGCCTGCTCGGGTCGGCGCTGGAGCTGCGCCCGCTGGCGGGCGTCTCCTGGATCCAGTCCGAATGGACCTGGGCCAGCTTCGGCATCGTGGTCGGGATGAGCCTGGTCTATCGCTACGCCATGTCCCGAGGGATCGTCGGCTGGCGCGCCTCGATCGCCGGGGGCGTCGCCGCTGCGGCGCTCTGCGTCTTCATGTCCTGGGCCAGCGCCTTTTACGTCGAGAAGGTCGTCCATCTGGGCGCGACCTACGGCTCGGTTTCCGCCGTGATCATCTTCCTGATCTGGTTGTCCTGGAGCGTGAACGCCATCTTCTTCGGCGGAGCGCTGGCCACCGAGGTCGAGATCGCGCTCGACGAGCGGCCGCGCGCGCTGCTGGAAGGGCCGCGCCGGATCGCGCTCAAGGCGCCTTCTGAATCCGAATCCTGATCACGCCGCCGTCCAGGTCGGTGACGTCGAGAACCGTCGCGCCCACCTGGCCCGCGAAATGCGGCGCGTCGATCCTCGCCATGGGATCCGTAGCCAACAGCACCAGCTCGGCGCCGGCGGCCGCCGTCTCATGCGCCTTGCGCAGCTTCAAGGTCGGGACGGGGCAGTGATGGCCCCGCGCGTCGACGATGATCGGTTCAGACATCGGCGAACACCCGCTCGGCGTCCGCCGCCGACAGGATGCGATGCTGGCCGGGCTCCAGGTCGGCGGGGAGGGCGATGCCGCCGATCCGCTCGCGATGCAGGGTCACGACGTGATTGCCGACCGCTGCGAACATCCGCCGGACCTGATGGTAGCGCCCCTCGGTGATCGTCAGGCGCGCGGTTTGCGCGTCCACCACGTCCAGCCTGGCCGGGAGCAGCGGCTTTTCCTCACTGTCCAGCATCAGTGTTCCGGCGGCGAAGACCTCGCTCTCTGAGCCAGTCAGCGGTCGGTCCAGCGTCGCCAGATAGGTCTTGGGCACATGACGCTTCGGCGAGATCACCCGATGCAAAAAGTCGCCGTCGTCGGTGATCAGGATCAGGCCGCTGGTGTCCTTGTCCAGACGACCGACTGTCGAGAGGCCCGGGTCGCGTAAGCGCCAGCGGCGCGGCAGCAGATCATAGATCTTCTCGCCGTCTTCCTTGTGCGAGCACACCACGCCCAGAGGCTTGTGCATGATCAGCACCAGCGGCGCGGGCGGATCAACGGGCGCGCCGCGAATGGTCATCCGCTCCGGCAGAGTCGCGTCGACCGCGATGCGAGCGCCGGCGTCCTTCAGGACCACCCCATCCAGAACCACCTTGCCGCCGGCGACCAGGGCCTGGACGTCCTTGCGGCTGCCATAGCCCAGATTGGCCAGCAACCGGTCCAGGCGAGCCATGAGCGCCTTGCTCACTTCTTGGCCTCGAACACCTTGTAGCCGCCGCCTTCAGCGACCAGGCGCACCTTGGCGAAGCTCTCGGCCAGGATCGCCTCATAGGGCAGGTGGCGGTTGGCCACGATCCACAGAGCGCCACCCTTGCGCAGGGCGTCAGCGGCCGCGCGAATGAAGGCTTGGCCCAGCGCCTTGTCTTCGCCGCCGCCGTCATGGAACGGGGGATTGCTGACGATGAAGTCGAGATCCTTCAGGCCGGTCTGACGCGCGTCCGCCCAGACGATCTCCGCCCTCGGATCGGTCACGTTGCGCCGCGACACCTCGATTGCACGATGGTCCAGCTCGACCAGGGTCAGCTGCGTTACCTTTGGCGAGGCCAGCACATTGAGCGCCAGCAGGCCGATGCCGCTGCCGAAATCAGCGCCGACGCCCGCGAAAGCCGGCAGGACCTGAAGAAGCGCATTGGTGCCGGCGTCCAGGCGGTCCCAACTGAAGACGCCAGGTTGGGTCCAAAGCCCGTTCTCGGCGATCTGGCGCGGCGCGCCGGCCTTGAGGGCGTCTTCCAGGCCGGGGATCACGGCGGGACGCAGGGATACGCAGATGCGATTGTGACGACGCGCGCTCTCGCCGACCTCGCAGCCCAGCGCCTGAAGTTCCTTCTTCAAGCGCAGTCCGCCACGATCCTTGGGCGCGAACACAGTCAGACGTCCGCCGGCGGTCAGCGCTCGCAGCGCGTGGGCCAGCACATAACGACGCTCGACCGCGCCCGCCGGCGCACGAACCGTCACAGCGTCAAAGGACTCGTCGGCGACCTCGGCGAGATTCGCCGATCCGACGATCAAGGGGGAGAGCTGAAGCGCATCCGACGCGGAGGGCGCCAGATCGTGGTCGGGCTGGCCATAGATCGCGGTTCGGGTCGCCGACATGCTTGTCCTGAAAGCGTTTTCCGCACGAGCGGGAGTGTCTGGCGGACAGGGTGGGATTCGAACCCACGGTAGGCTTCCACCTACGGCGGTTTTCAAGACCGCTGCCTTAAACCACTCGGCCACCTGTCCGGAGCAGGCGGCTATATCAGCGTGCTCGCGCCTTAACCAGACTTCAAAACAAACCAATCAAGATGATCGCTCGGAAGGGTGCGACCCGTCGGAAGACGAGCGGATGAACCAGCGTATCGAACAGGCGTGGCGGATCGCGCGGAACCTGGGCCTTGTGGCCCTAGCCGCCGCCAGCCTCGCGGCCTGCGCCACGCCCAAATATGAGGCTGGCCGCACCGTGGCGACCAGCACGGGCGGTGCGCCGCGTCCTGGCTCCATGATCGGTCGTGACGGAAAGCCGTTACGCGGGACGGAAAAGCCCTATCAGATCAGAGGGATCTGGTACTATCCGCACGAGGATAAGGACTACAACGTCACCGGGATCGGCTCCTGGTACGGCGAGCAGTTCCACAATCGCAAGACGTCGAACGGCGAGATCTTCGACATGGATCTGCCGTCGGCGGCGCACAAGACTCTACCCCTGCCGAGCCTTGTGGAGGTCACCAATCTCGACAACGGCCGGAAAATGATCCTCCGCGTCAATGATCGGGGGCCCTTTGTGGACGACCGCATCATCGACCTCTCCAAGGCCGCCGCGGAGGAGCTGGGCTATCGCCGTCAGGGTGTCGCTCGGGTGCGGGTCAAGTATGTCGGTCCCGCGCCGAGACGCGCCGTCGAGGCTCCTCGGCAGTACGCGCAGACCGCGCCGCCCCCGCCAAGACCACGACCCGCGCCGCGCAGCTTTGAGGACATCCAGGAGCCGCCGCAAAGGGTCCAGGTCCTGCCGCCCCGAGGCGAGGCGAGCTGGAGCCCTGCGCCGATCCGGCAATCGGCTCCCCCAATCAACCCGCCGGATCCGGTGTTCGCCGGCGCCCGGTCGGCCGCCTATCGCATCCAAGCCGGTTCGTTTTCCAGCCGTGAGAACGCCGAGAAGGCTGTGCGGCAGCTCACCAGCGCAGGCCGAGCGTCGATCGAGGCGATCGAACGGGCCTCGGGAACGCTCTATCGCGTGACGGTCGCGGCCGGCGATGACGAGGGCGCGGCCTGGACACTTCGCCAACGTGTTGAGGCGCTGGGCTATTCCGGCGCCACCATTCTGCGCCCCTAGAGCCGTCTAGCTTTGGATGGAATCATCCAAAGCCCCAAAAACGGCTCTAAATATCTGATTTTATAGCCCATTTGTCGGGTTCAGAGAGTCTTGTCTAAGCCCGACAGGCTCTAGACAAGCCTCTCAAACCGGTCGATTGGAGACCGGTGACCCAAGGTTTCTTCATCAGTTTCGAAGGCGGGGAGGGGGCGGGAAAGTCCACTCAGATCCGTCGCCTCGCCGATCGCCTTTGCGCGGACGGCCACGATGTGATCGTGACGCGCGAACCGGGCGGCAGTCCCGGCGCCGAGGCGATCCGCGAGTTGCTGGTCAATGGCGCGGCTGATCGCTGGTCGCCGGTCACCGAAAGCCTTCTGATGTATGCGGCGCGCCGCGATCACGTCGAGCGCGTCATCCGGCCGGGCCTGGCGCGCGGTGCGGTCGTGCTGTGCGATCGCTACGCCGACTCCACGCGGGCCTATCAGGGCGCGGGCGGCGACGCGCCGGCCAGTCTGATCGCCGCCCTGGAGGAACACGTGCTGGGCGGTACGGTCCCGGTCCTGACGCTGATCCTCGATCTGCCGGCGCAGGTTGGCCTCCAGCGCGCCGAGGCGCGCGGCGGGGCGGCGCGCTTTGAGTCGAAGGGTCTGGCGTTCCACGAACGTCTTCGCGCCGCCTATCTGGAGATCGCGCGCCAGGAGCCAGAGCGCTGTGTCGTCATCGACGCGGACGCCGAGCTGGACGCTGTCACGGCGGCGATCTCGAACGTGGTCTCACAGCGCCTGGGTCTGTGATGCAAGCCCCGGCCTATCCTCGCGACGTCTACCGACTGGACGGCCAGTCCGCCGCCGAGGCCGCCTTCATCGATGCGTTGGAGCGCGGACGACTGCACCACGCCTGGCTGCTCACCGGTCCCGAGGGCGTGGGCAAAGCGACCCTGGCCTACAGGATGGCGCGCCGGTTGCTGGGCGCCCGGCCGGACCCGTCGCAAGGCCTTCTGGGCGCGGCACCGTCGGACGTGGTCAGCCGCCAGGTCGCCGCGCGGTCGCATCCCGACCTGATGGTGCTGGAACGCCTGACCGACGACGGCAAGGCGCGCAAATCCATTCCGGTTGATGAGGCGCGCAAGCTGCCGGAATTCTTCGCCAATTCGCCCGCCGTCTCACCCTATCGCGTGGCGATCATCGATGCCGCCGACGACCTCAACGTCAACGCCGCCAACGCGGTGCTGAAGACGCTGGAGGAGCCGCCGGCGCGGGGCGTGATCCTGCTGATCAGTCATGCGCCGGGCAAGCTGCTGCCGACTATCCGCTCGCGCTGCCGTCGCCTCGCCATACCCGCGCCCGGGGTAGCGGCCGCCGCCGAGATGGTCGAGCAGATGGCCGATGTTCCGCATCGCGACGCCGAACGGCTGGCGCGCATGGCGCATGGCGCGCCGGGCCGCGCCCTGCAACTGGCGGCCGCCGGCGCGATCGCGATCGACGACGCCGCCAACGAGATTCTCCGCAGCCTGCCCAAGATCGATGAGGGCGCTCTGCTGGCCATGGCCGACACCTTCCGAGGCGCCGAGGGCGCGGCGCGGTTCGAACTCCTGATGGATCGCCTGGCCGATCAGGTGCGGATCTTCGCGACCCAGGTCGCCGCTGACGGCAAGAACTCTCCGGGTCTCGACCGCTGGGCGGCGGCTTGGGAGAGGCTCTCGCGCTGGCCGGCCGAGGCTGAGGCCGTGAACCTCGACCGGGCCGATGTGTTCTGGAGTGTGATCTCGGACTTGCGCGCGGCGGCCAAGACAGCGATGTGAGCCGTATGCTCATCGACAGTCACGTAAACCTTCACGCGCCTCAGTTCGCCGAAGACAAGGACGCCGTCATCGCCCGCGCCCGCGAGGCCGGGATCGCGATGATGGTGACCATCTGCGACAAGGTCTCGTCCTTCGAGGCCGTCCACGCCATCGCCATGGCCGAGGCGGACATCTGGTGCACCGTCGGCACGCACCCCCACGAGGCCAAAGAGAATCCCGAACTGACCGCTGCGACCTTGGTGGAGCTGGCCCAGCGTCCCCGCGTGGTCGGGATCGGCGAGTGTGGACTGGATTTCCACTACGACCTGTCGCCCCGCGACGTGCAGGCCGAGGTCTTCCGCCAGCACTGCGTTGCGGCGCGAGAAAGCGGGCTGCCGCTGGTCTTGCACACGCGTGAAGCTGACGAGGTCATGGGCGAGATCCTCGAGGCCGAGCATGCGGCGGGCCCGTTCAAGATCCTGATGCACTGCTACACCAGCGGCGCCGAATTGGCCGCGCGGGCGGCGGCGCTGGGCGCCTGGTTCTCGGTCTCGGGCATCTCCACCTTCAAGGCGGCCGAGGAGGTGAGGGCGGTGATCCGCGACATGCCCGCCGACCGCATCATCGTCGAGACCGACTGCCCGTATCTGGCCCCCGTGCCCATGCGAGGTCGCCGAAACGAGCCGGCTTTCCTGCCGCATATCTACGACAAGCTCGCCGAGATCCGAGGCTGGAGCCGCGCCGACACCGAGCAGCGGACCGAGGACGCGTTCTTCGCGCTGTTTGACCGGATCCCGCGTCCATGAGCGGCGGGCTCGAGTTCACGATCCTGGGCTCCGGCTCCTCGGGCGGCGTGCCGCGCGCGGACGGCAACTGGGGGGACTGTGATCCGAGCGACCCGCGGAATCACCGTTCGCGCTGCTCGTTGCTGGTGCGCCGACCCTCGCCGGCGGGCGCGCTGCACGAGACGACCGTGATCATCGATACGTCGCCAGACCTGCGCCTGCAGACCTCTGCGGCGGGCGTGCGCCGGATGGATGCGGCGCTGTTCACCCATGATCACGCCGATCAGGCCCACGGCATCGATGACCTGCGCCCGTTCTTCCTCAATCAGCGTACGCGCATCCCGACCTATATGGACCAGGCGACGCACGACGGGCTGACGCGGCGCTTCGACTACATCTTCGTCAGCCAGGGCGGCTATCCCGCGATCTGCGAGCCTCGCCTGATCCCGCCCTTGGGCGTCGACTTCTCGGTTGAAGGCCCGAGCGGCGGCATCGACGTCCAGACCTTCGACGTTGATCACGGTGAGGTGCGCGCGGTCGGCTATCGCATCGGCGGCGTGGCCTACACGCCCGACGCGCGCGCCATCCCCGAGGCAAGCTGGTCGGCGCTGCAGGACCTGGATGTCTGGATCGTTGACGCACTACGCTGGACCCCGCACCCGACGCACGCCCATGTCGATCTGGCCTTGGAATGGATCGCCCGCGCCAAACCGCGCCGGGCCATCCTGACCAACCTGCACATCGATCTCGACTACCAGGCGCTGGCGGCGCGTTTACCCCCGAACGTCGAGCCAGCGTTCGATGGTATGCGCTTCAGCGTTCACGGCGGGCGCTAGGCGGCGTCGCGACGGCGCCGGGCCCACGCGCTTTGCGCACTTGCACATAATCTTCAGTATGACGGCAAGATG
Source organism: Caulobacter vibrioides (assembly GCF_002310375.3). Lineage (GTDB taxonomy): Bacteria > Pseudomonadota > Alphaproteobacteria > Caulobacterales > Caulobacteraceae > Caulobacter > Caulobacter vibrioides_D. Next base: position 2,066,288 of record NZ_CP023315.3, on the reverse strand, counting down.
TGCTGTGATGTCGCTACGTCCGCTGAACGGGCGAAGGTCAGGCGCGTCGCCTCGCAACCATGCTCTTGCCTCAGTTTGCCTAAAACTTGGCCTTACGTAACAGCGTTGAAATAAGCGCGCCTAACAACACCGTCATAGGGACGCGGTAGAGTCCTTTTCCCGAGATCAATCGCCCAAAGACCATGGCCGAAACCGTCACCATCTCGCGCGAAGTGTTCCAACGCCTGCGAGCGCGCCTCCCGGCGGTCACGCGCGAGCATCTGTTCGACTGCTATGCCATCAGCGAAACGACCTGGACGAAGCTGCGCGACGGCAAGCCCGTGAAACGCTCGACGCTGGACCGTGTGCTGGCCAAGCTGGCCGCGCTCGACGCCAGGGTGGCGGCCTGAGCTTAGCGGCGGCTTTCGCGCCGGTAAGAGCTGCGGTGAGCGGCGAACTCACCAGCGCCGCAGCCTTTGGATCCGATCTCTAATTCTTCTGATAATATATCTTAGACGACAATTGCATGCGCCCGGGAGCACGACGCCCACCAGGCCGCTGGTTTGATCGACGTCGGCTACTTCACTGCTTTCGCGACGATCGCGGCCAACGCCTCGCCGATCTTCTTGGCGCCTCGGGCGTTGGGGTGGATCCCGTCCGCCTGCATGAGCGCGGGATCGCCGCCGACACCAGCCAGGATGTTGGCGTAAAGCGGCACGCCGAACTCCTTGGCTAGGCTCGGATAGATGGCGTTGAATTCGCGCGCGTAGCTGGCGCCGATCCTTGACGGCGCCGCCACGCCGACCAGCACCGCGCGGACGTTCCGGGCTTTCAGCTTTTGCAGGACGCCCCGCAGGTTCGCCTTGGTCTGGGCTGGATCGACACCCTGCAAGAGATCGTTGCCGCCCAGCGCCACCACGCAGAGTTGTGTATCCTTCGCCACGCTGAAGCCGACACGGGCCAAGCCGCCGCCGCTGGTGTCACCAGAGACGCCCGCCGGCCGCACGACCGCCGACACGCCAAGGCGTCCGAGCGCCGCCTGCAGCTGCGCGGGCATGGCGTCGCGCGCGGGCAAGCCGAGCCCGGCGGTGATGGAGTCGCCCAGCACGGTGATCACGACCGGCTTCGGCGCGGCGGCGATCTGGCTCAGCAGACCGATCCCCAGCAAAAAACGACGACGATTGGGAAAACGGTGTGCGGTCTGGCTCATGCCTTCCTATGTAGTCTAGCTGCCGGCCAAACAAGGACCGGCCCTGCAGGAAAACCCATGTCCGACGACGTTAAGCCCGCCGCGCCCCTGGTCCTCGACGCCGTCGCCTTGACCCTGCCCTCCTCCGCCGGTCCCGTGAACATCTTGCGCGGCGTCGACCTTGTGGTGAACCCCGGCGAGCGGGTGGCGATCATCGGTCCCTCGGGCTCGGGCAAGTCGTCGCTGATCGCCGTCGGCGCGGGCCTGGAAGAACCTACAGCGGGCCAGGTTCGGCTGTTCGGCCAAGATCTGGCCAAGCTGAACGAGGACGGCCGGGCCCGCCTGCGACGCGGTCGCGCGGCCCTGGTGTTCCAGTCGTTCCATCTGCTGCCCAACATGACCGCCGAGGAAAACGTCGCAACGCCGCTGGAGATCGACGGCGCACGGGACGCGATGGCGACGGCGCGCGATTGGCTCGGCCGGGTTGGCTTGTCGGGTCGCCTGACCCACTACCCCCACCAGCTCTCGGGCGGTGAGCAGCAGCGTGTGGCCCTGGCTCGCGCCCTAGCCGCCCGCCCCGCCCTGCTGTTCGCCGATGAGCCCACGGGCAATCTCGACGGGGCCACGGCCACCTCGGTGGCGGATCTGATGTTCAACCTCGTGACCGAGGTCGGCGCAGCGATGGTGATGGTGACCCACGACCCTGTGCTGGCCACCCGGGCCGACCGGATCGTGCGGATGGCCGACGGACGGATCGTCTCGTGAGCCGCACGCCCCTCGCCTTCCGCCTCGCCGCCCGCGAACTTCGCTCGGGCGTGCGCGGTTTCCGCATCTTTCTGGCCTGCCTGGCGCTGGGCGTCGCGGCGATCGCGGCCGCCGGCTCAACGGCTGAAGCCTTCCGCCAGGGCCTGGCCAGCCAGGCGCGCGAGATCCTGGGCGGCGACTTGGCGTTCTCGATCGAGAACCGCGATTTCACGCCCAAGGAGCGCCAGACCTTCGACAAGCTGGGCGTGACCACCTACGCCGCTACCGCGCGCGCCATGGCCCAGGCCCCCAGCGGCGAGCGGCGACTGGTCAATCTGCGCGGCGTGGACGGACAGTTTCCGCTCGCCGGCGCCGTGACGCTCGAAGGCGCGCCGAACCTGCAAGCCGCCCTGGCCGACCGGAACGGGGTGCCCGGCGCGGCGGTGGAGCCGGCGCTCATGGATCGCCTGAACCTGAAGATCGGCGACCGGTTCGAGGCCGGCCCCATGACGCTGGTCGTGGGCGCGCGGTTGACCGGTGAGCCCGACGGCCTGTCACGCGGCTTCGCCATCGCGCCCCGTGTCTTGGTCCGTGGCGAGGTGCTGGAGCGATCCGGCCTCCTGGCGCCCGGCGGCCTGACGAGCAGGACGGTGCGCGTGGCGCTGTCGCCCAACCAGGATCCCCGCGCGATCGGCAAGGCGGTGCAGGCCTCGCTTCCGGACTCGCGGATGCGGGTGCGCGACCGTCTGGATGCTGCGCCGGGCGCGCGCCGGCTGATCGACCAGCTCGAATACTTCCTGGGCTTCATCGGCCTCGCCTCGCTCGTTGCAGGCGGTCTGGGCGTGGCGGGCGCGGTTTCGGCCTACCTCTCCGCGCGGGAACCGGCGATCGCCGTGTTGAAGGCCCTGGGCGCGCAGAGCGGCCTGATCCGCGATCTTCACCTGATCCAGATCGCGGTCCTGGCCTTGCTGGGCATCGCGATCGGCCTCGTCATCGGCGGCGCCGCGCCCCTGATCCTGGGACAGCTCGCGGGCTCCAGCCTGCCGGTGCCGGCGCTGTTCAAGGTCTATCCCCTGCCGCTGGCCAAGGCCGCGCTGTTCGGCTTCCTGGCTGCTGGGGCGTTCTCGCTGCTTCCGCTGGCGCGAGCGCGGGTCACGCCGCCGTCCGCCTTGTTCCGCCGCGCCCCGAAAGGGCGGCTGCCGCTGGGCGTCGAGACGTTCGGCGCGGCTCTGTCGGGCCTGGGCCTGGCCGCGCTGGCGGTCGCCACGGCGCCGACACCGATCGCCGCCGCGATCATGATCGCCGGCGTGGCGGTGTCGTTCGGTCTGCTGGCCGCCCTGGGCCGGTCCGCCGCGTGGGCGGCCGGTAAGGCGCGCGGCCTCACCCGGGGCCCCGCCAAGCTGGGCCTGGCCAACCTAGCGGGGCCTCGCTCGGCGGCGCGAACGGCCAGCCCGGCGATCGGTCTGGGCGTCGCCTTGCTGGCGTGCGTGGTGCTGATCCAGTCGGCGCTGCTGGCCCAGGTCAGCGACGTGGCCCCCCGCACCGCGCCGGCCATGGTGTTCACCGAGATTCCGGCCGACCAGGCCGCGACCTTCGACGCGACAGCGGCCTCGGTCATGGGGCCGTTGACCGAGGACACCTATCTGCGCATGCCGTTCGTGACCGGCCGCATTATCGCGGTGAAGGGCAAGCCGATCGATCCCAAGAGCGTCAAGCCCTCGGCGCGATGGGCGTTCGATAACGACATCAGCCTGTCGACCCTGGCCAAGGAGCCCAAGAACGCGGGCGTCGTCGCCGGGCGCTGGTGGGCGGAAAACGACGCTGGCCCGCCAAAGCTGGCCATGAGCGCCGAGATCGCCGAAGCCGCCGGTCTCAAGCTGGGCGACACGGTCACCCTGCTGGTTCTGGGTCAGGAGATCGAGGCGCGGATCACGGTGCTGCGGACCATCGAGTTCGGCGGCTTTGGACCCAACTTCAACCTGATCCTCAACCCAGCAACGCTGGAGGGCGCGGCGCTTCGCAGCGTCGCCATCGCCCGCATGGACAAGGCCCAGGAAGCCGCCCTCACCCGCAAGCTTGGTCAGACCCTCCCGACCGTCAACGTGATCAGCGTGCGCGAGCAGTTGGAGTCGGCCGCCGCCCTCTTCGACCGGCTGGCCCTGGCGGTGCGCGGCGCGGCGGCGGTGGCGGGTCTGGCGGGCCTCCTGGTGCTGGCCGGCGCCATCGCGGCCGGCGCCCGAGCGCGCGCCCGGGAGGCGGCGACGCTCAAGGTGCTCGGGGCCACGCGGGGTCAGATCCTCTTGGCCTACGTGATCGAGTATGGCGCTGTGGGTCTCATCGCCGGGGCTGCTGGCGTGCTGTTCGGCTTCGCCGCAGCCTGGCCGGTGGTGGTCAAGGTCTTCGAGGCCACTTGGAGCGTCGACTGGACCGGTGTGTTGGCTCTGCTGGCGGGCGCGACGGGCCTGGCGACCCTAGGCGGCCTGATCGCCGCCAGCCTTGCCCTCGCGCAACGGCCAGCGCCGGTTCTGCGGGGGGACTAGCGGTCGGCAGCGGTCTACGGAGATCATATTTTCTCGTCATCCCGGCCGGAAGACCGCGTAGCGGGCTGTAGCGCCGGGACCCAGGGGCGGCCCGCAAGGCGTTTCGTCACCCCCTGGGTCCCGGATAGCCTCTGCGAGGCTTCCGGGATGACGAGAGATTTGGTCTTTGAAATGTCGAGGCTTTCGCCTCCGCAATTGAGTTCGGACTATAGAGCGCTCCGAGGCGCCAGCTCCCGTCACTTGGCCGGTACGACCGTCGCCACGAAGGCGTCCGCGCGATCGGTCTGGACCACGGGCTTCATCGTGCCATCGGGGTTGTAGCTGAGCTTTTCGACGGTGACCGCCCGCCGTCCGATCGCGCCGTTCAGGTCGCCGATCGTCAGGGTCGCGTTGTGCAGGAAGATGTACCAGGCGCCCTTGAACTGCACGATGCCCGGGTGGATCGTGAAGCTGTACTTGCCTGAGCCCGTCAGCAGCCCGCGATAGGTCCATGGCCCCGTGATGGCCGGCGCTGTGGCGTAGGAGACATGCTCGTCGCGCTGCGTGGAGCGATCGAGGGACGCGTAGGTCAGGTAGTACAGCCCGTCGCGCTTGTGCAGCCAGGGCCCTTCCTCGAAATGCGGCGGGGTGATCTCGGTGATCGGTCCGTCGATTTCGATCATGTTGGGCTTCAGCTTGGCGATGTAGCACTGGCGGTTGCCCCAGGCGATCCAGGTCACGCCGTCATCGTCGGTCCAGACCGTCGGATCGATATCCTCCCAGCTGTGCGTGCCTTTCGGGGTCATGTCGTTGGTGATCAGCGCCGAGCCGCGCGCGTCGACAAACGGTCCGGTCGGGCTGTCGGACACGGCCACGGCGATCGCCTTGCCAGGACGCGTCTGGTCGTGCTCGACGGCGGCGTAGAAGTAGAACTTGCCGTTCTTCTGGATCGCCTGCGACGCCCAGGCGTCCTTCTGCGCCCACTTGAAGTCGGCGACTTTCATGATCGGCGGGTGCGAGGTCCATGTCTTCAGGTCGGTGGTCGAATAGACCAGCCACTCGCGCATATTGAACATCTCGTCCCGTTGCGCCTCGTCGCGACCGACATAGAGATACAGCCGGTCGCCAACGACGAGCGGCGCGGGGTCGGCCGTGAACTTGTCCCGGAAAATGGGATTGGCGCTGAGGGGGAGCCAGCCCCCCTCCTCCGCAGCGAGGCCCGGCCCGCCCAGGCTTACGACCAAGGCCAGCGTGAACGCGGCGAGCTTAAGCTTCATCATGCGCCTCCCAAACGAGGCCTGACATTTACTCGGACAAATGAAACCGTCAACGCCGAGAAGTGACCGGATGGGGCCTGCAATCTGAACGATACATCTGGCGCACCGAAGATTCTTTTGTCAGACATGACGCAACAGGATCACGCGCCAGATAGTAGCGAACGGTGTGAAACCGGGCTTGGCGCGCGATCGGCATGCGAAAGGGAGAGACGCATGAACGGCAAGATGCAGCGCTCGCGCGGGTTGCGAGGAACAGTGGGCGTGGCTCTGGCCGCTTTCGCTCTGAGCGTCGCCGCCACGGGCCCTGCGGCGGCCCAGAACGAAAAGATGACGCCGATCTCGATCCCGGCGCAGCCGAATGCGATCGCGCTCGGCACAGGTCCCCTGCCCGGCGCGACGGCGCCGGAGTCGTGGCACAGCCAGTATGGCAGCGTCTTCGCCCGCAACGTCACCGAGGCCACGCTGACGCCCTTCCTGCCCGACCCCGCCAAGGCGACCGGCGCGGCGGTGATCATCGCGCCGGGCGGCGGCTTTCGCACCCTGTCGATGGAGAACGAAGGCTGGGACGCCGCCCGCGCGCTCGCCGACAAGGGCGTCGCCGCCTTCGTGCTGAAGTACCGCCTCAACCAGACACCACCCGACATGGCGGGGTTCGAGCGGTCGATGCAGGAGATGTTCTCGGGCACAGCGCAGCGGCCCCGGCCTGACCCTCAGGCGGCGATGGCGGGCCTAGCGCCGCAACTGGCCGACTCCCGCGCCGCCTTCGCCTTGGTTCGCAAGCGCGCGGCGGAATGGCGCGTCGATCCGGACCGGATCGGCATGCTGGGCTTCTCGGCCGGCGCCATGCTGACCCTGACGACGACCTTGAGCGGCGACGACGCCAAGCCCGCCTTCATCGGCCTGATCTATGGGCCCTTGTCCCCGGTCACCGCGCCCGCTGACGCGCCGCCGATGTTCGTGGCGCTAGCCGCCGACGATCCCTTCTTCGCCAACAGCGGCTTTGGCCTGATCGACAGCTGGCGCAAGGCCAAGCGTCCGGCCGAGTTTCACCTGTACGAACAAGGGGGGCATGGCTTTGGCATGTACCCGAAGACGACCACCAGCACCGGCTGGTTTGACGCCTATGTCCGCTGGATCGGCATGCACGGCATGTTGAAGCCGAAGGCCTGAACCGAAGGAACGGCCGGCGCGTCAACACGCGCCGGCCGCTCACTACCAGACGAAGGTGCCTGCCGACCTTGCGGGCAAGGACGCCTTGAAGCGCACGCCCGCCGACGCAATGACGAAGTCCGCCGGGGCGGTCGACACGTTCAATACGATCAGGACGCGCTGACCGTCGGGGTTCTGGAACGCCACGGTCCGCAGCCCCTCGACCTTGGCCGGCGAGCCGATCCGCACCGCGCCGGGCTTTACGAAGCGGCTGGCGTGGCCAAAAGCGTAGTATTCCTGCGTGCGGGTCACAGCGCCGGTCTGGCTGTCGATCGAAACCACCCCGCGACAGTCGCCGCAGCCGCCCGCGTGTGGCCCGAACTTTTCGTCGAGCGCCAGGTTCCACATCAGCACGCCGCGCGCGCCGCCGCGCGTGGAGCCGATGATCAGCTGCTCGACCATCCAGGCGAAGCTGTCATCGAACTTCGGCGCCCATTCCCCGCCGGAGCACTCGGTGAAGAACACCTCCTTGTCCGGATAGGCCGCGCGCACCTTGTCCTGCGCCGAGACCTCGCCCGCGTAGCAGTGCCAGGCCACGCCCGTCAGGAACGCGCGGGCCTTCGGGTCGGCCAGGACCGTCAGCGGCTGCTGGGGCTGGTCCCAGTTGTGGTCCCAGTCGAGCACGCGGGTCTTGATCTTCTCGCGCTTGAACACTGGGGCCAGGTGCTCGCCGAAGAACCGCGCGCGGTCCTGCGGCAGCCACCGCATGCCCGGATAGTTCTCGGGCTCGAAGTCGGGCTCGTTCTGAACGCTGAGATAGTCGGTCGGCACGCCAACCTTGGCGGCTTCCTGGACGTAGCGGGCGAAGAACGTGGCGTAGGCGGGGTAGGCCTCGGCCTTGAGCTGGCCTTTGACCAGCGAACCGGTGGTCTTCATCCAGGCCGGCGCGCTCCAGGGCGAGGCCATGACCTTCAGCTCGGGATTGATCTTCAAGGCCGCCCGGACGGTGGGAAACACGTGCTGCTTGGGCCGCGCCAGCGAGAAGTGCTTCAGCTCCGGATCCGGCGCGCCGTCCGGAGTGTCATTGAGGCTGTAGTGGTCCAGCGAGAAGTCGGACGCGCCGATGGTCACACGGGTGAAGCTGAAGCCCAGACCGCCCTCCCCGCGTCCGAACAGTTCGCGCAGCAGCACGTCACGATCGGCGGGCTTTAGCTTGGTCTGGATCAGCCAGGCCGAGGCGTCGGTGATCGACGCGCCGAAGCCAACCATCGCCTGGTGGCGTTCCTGGGCGTCGACCGCGATCACCGGCAGTCCGACCAGCGCCTCGGCGGACGAGGCCGCCACAGGCGCTTGCGCCGCCAGGAGCTGGCTCTGGTCGCCGGTCGTCACCCAGGCGCGGAGCTTGGGCGCGGCCAGGACCGGCGAGGTCGCGGCCAGAGCCGCGACCGTCATGGAAACGAGGCGAAGGCGCATCAGGGCTTCCTCGACCAGGCCTTCAGCTTGGCGCTGCCGGTCAGGACGGGCTCGCCGGCGTTGCGGCCGACATAGAGCGGATAGCTTCCCGCCGCGATGGTCCAGCCTGGCTTGGCCGTGTCGTAGTCGGCCAGGATGCGCGGCTCGACGGTGAGGGTCACCCGCTTGGTCTCGCCGGGCGCCAGATCCACCTTCTGGAAGCCGGCCAGACGCAGCATGGCCTTGCGCTGGCCCGAGGTGACATAGAGCTGCGGCGTGTCGGCGCCGGCGACCTTGCCGGTGTTGGTGACGTCGAAGCTGACCTTCAGGCCATCGCCGTCCTCGACCTTGAGGTTCTTGTAGCCAAAGCTCGTGTACGAAAGGCCATAGCCGAACGGATAGAGGGGCTGGCGCTTTTCCTGGGCGAACCAGCGGTAGCCGACCGCCGCACCTTCGACATAGCGCACCGGGAAGCCCTTGATCGGCCCAGCCTTCTGGCCGGCGCGGCGGGCGTCATCGATCGCCGCCTGCTCGGCGAAGCCCGGCGCGCTGGCGCGCGGCGCCTGGTCCTCGCTCTTCGGGAAGGTCATGGCCAGACGGCCCGACGGATTGACCTCGCCAAACAGCAGGCGGGCGATCGCCTGGCCGCCCCGCTGGCCCGGATACCAAGCCTGCAGCACCGCCCCGACCTTGTCGAGCCAGGGCATCAGCACCGGACCGCCGGTCTCGAGCACGACGACCGCGTTCTTGTTGGCCGCCGACACCGCCTCGATCAGGGCGTCCTGGTTGTCGGGCAGCGCGATCGACGGGGCGTCCTGGGCCTCGGTCTGCCAATGCCAGGCGAAGACGATGGCCACGTCGGCGTCCTTGGCGGCGGCGGCGGCGGCGACGGGGTCCTTGCCGTCGACATAGGTGACTTCAGCGTTGGGGTTAGCGGCCTTGATCGCCTGCAGCGGCGAAGACGCATGCCACGTCACTCGCACAAAGGACGCCGCCTCGCCGCCGTTCAGCGGGATCTCGACCGGCGCGCCGCCCACCGAGCGGACCTGCGAGGAGCCACCGCCCGAGATCACGCCCACATCGGCGTGGGCGCCGATCAGGACGATCTTCTTGGCGCTCTTGGCCAACGGCAGCAGGCCGCCGTCGTTCTTGAGCAGCACCGAGCCGCGCTCGGCCACGGCCTGGGCGACCTTGGCATGGGCGTCGTAGTCGATCGGCTGGGCGCTCGTCGGGGTCGGGTTGTCCATCAGGCCCGAAGTGATCACCCCGTGCAGGATGCGCCGGACCATGTCATCGACGCGCGCCTGGCTGACCTCGCCCTTGGCCACGGCCGCCTTGAGGTCTTCGCCGAAGAAGATCTGGGTGTCGAGCTCCTGGCCCGACTGCTGGTCCAGCCCCGCCAGCGCCGCCTTGACCGTGCTGTGCACCGCGCCCCAGTCCGACATCACCCAGCCCGGATAGTTCCAGTCGCGCTTGAGCACCTTGTTGAGCAGGAAGTCGTTCTGGCAGGCCCAGTCGCCATTGACCTTGTTGTAGGCGCACATGACCGAGGCGGGATTGCTCTTCTCGATCGCGATCTGGAAGGCCAGGAGGTCGCTCTCTCGCAGATCCGCCTCGTCGATCTGGGCGTCCATCACGTGGCGCCCGGTTTCCTGGGCGTTCAGCGCGAAGTGCTTGATCGTCGAGACGATGTGGTTGGACTGCACACCCTTGATCTGCTCGGCGACCATCTCGCCGGCCAGCAGAGGATCCTCGCCCAGATACTCGAAGTTCCGGCCCGCCCACGGGTCGCGGGTCAGGTTCACACCGCCTGCCAGCAGGACGTTGAAGGTCTTGGCCCGCGCCTCGGCGCCGATCATCGCACCGCCGTCAAACGCCAGCTTCGGCTCGAAGGTGGAGGCCAGGGCCAGGCCGGACGGCAGGGCCGTGGCCACGTCGCCCTTGCGCTGCTCGATCTGGTTGGCGACGCCGAGGCTGGCGTCGCTTTCGCGCAGGGTCGGGATCTTCAGGCGCGGCACCCCGGGCACATAGCCGGCCGACGAGATCATGTCGGTCGGCGCCGGCTTGGCCATCGGCGGGAACAGGCCGTGCAGGTAGGTGATCTTCTCGTCCAGTGTCATCTGCTTGACGAGCGCGTCGGCGCGCGCCCAGGCCGGATCGTTTGCCCGAGCGGCCAGGGGCGCGCTGTCCTTGGTCGGCATGACCTGCGCGACCGCGCCCGACATCGGCGGAAACGCGAGCAGCGCCACGGCGGCGGTGGTCCGGCACAGGATCCGCAAGGCGGAAGAAGGCAGGGCGGCGGTCGTCATGGCGGTACTCCGGATAAGCTTGGCTATGAGGTGGGTACGGGCGCGAGCGGCGGCGCCTGGCAGGCGTGCGCAACGAACTCGGCGTGGGAGGGCATCACGTTCAGACACTTGCCGACGACCGTCTCGATGTTCCCAAGGAACCGGGCGATCTCTTCATCGGACTGGACGTGAACGAGCGGGTCATAGGCGCGCGGAAAGACGCCCTGGCCGAGGAACACCTGGATCCAGCTCTCCTCGGTGAACAGCTCGTCGTCTTCGCGGAACACCCGGCCGTTGGCGCGGAAGAGATCCATCTTCCGCTGCAGCGTGGCGGGGATCTCCATGTCGCGACAGTAGCGCCAGAACGGGCTGTCGTCGCGCTCGGTGGCCTTGTAGTGCAGGATGATAAAGTCGCGGATCCGCTCGTATTCGAAATCGCTCTGGCGATTGAACTCATCGATCGTCGCCTGATCGAAGCCGGCGTCCGGCAGCAGCCGCACCATGCGGATCACAGCTGACTGGATCAGGTGCAGGCTGGTCGACTCCAGGGGCTCCAGGAAGCCGCTGGCTAGGCCGATCGCGACGCAGTTCTTGTTCCAGATCTTCTTGCGCTTGCCGGTCTTGAAGCGGATGCGCAGCGGGTCGGCGCGCTGGGCGCCGTCGAGGTTCGCGAGCAGGACGCGCTCGGCCTCGTCGTCGTCGATGTACTGGCTGGAATAGACGTGGCCATTACCCGTGCGGTGCTGCAGGGGGATGCGCCACTGCCATCCTGCCGTGTGCGCGGTCGAGCGCGTGTAGGGCGTGAAGTGCTCCGAGCGATCGCACGGCACGGCGACGGCGCGGTCGCAGGGCAGCCAGTGCGTCCAGTCCTCGTAGCCGGTCTTCAGGGCCTGCTCGATGATCAGCCCGCGGAAGCCCGAGCAGTCGACGAAGAGGTCCGCCGTGATCACCTCGCCATCGTCCATCGTCACAGACTGCACAAAGCCGTCTTCGGCGCGCAGGGTGACATCGACGATCTTGCCCTCGCGACGCGTGACGCCGCGCGCTTGGGCGTAGGTCGACAGGTGCTTGGCGTAGAGGCCTGCGTCGAAATGGAAGGCGTGGGCGATATGGCCGATCGGCGACTCGGCCATGTCGGCGCGGGCGCGCATGAACCTGTTGCTCAGCGCCATCGCATTGTTGATCGACAGGTTGTCGAAGTCGCCCGCTCGGCCCAGTTCCCGCATGCGCAGCCAGTACTGGTGGCAGCGCAGCCAGCCCAGGTCCTGGCCGATCACGCCAAAGCCGTGGAGATAGCTCTCGCCCTGGCGCCACCAGTTCCTGAACTGGATGCCCAGCTTGAACGAGCCCTGCGTCTTGCGCAGGAAGTCGTCTTCCTCCAGCCCGAGCAGTTCGTTGAATTTCTTGATGGCGGGGATGGTCGCCTCCCCCACCCCGACCGTGCCAATCTCCTCGGACTCGACGAGCACAATCTCGTAGAGGCCCTGGAACAGGCGCGAGCAGAGCGCGGCCGTCATCCAGCCTGCGGAGCCGCCGCCGGCGATCAGAATCTTCTTGAGCGGTTTCAACCACCCGCCTCCCGTTGGGTCGTAGGTCGGGGCCGCCTTTCGACGACCCCGCCCCGATTGGTTCTTGCCTGGCGAACGAGCCCGCTGGGGAGAGCGACCCGTTCAGCCCCTTGCTTAGAACCGATAGTTCACGCCGAACAGGATCTGACGGCCGTACTTTTCGTAGGTTTCGGGCAGCGCGCCGCCGCCACCGGTCTTGGTCCCGCCGCCGTCCAGGCCCAGACGGGTGCGGTACGGGGTATTGGTCAGGTTGTTGACCTGGACCAAAAGACCCAGGTTCTCCATCGGCCCGTCCTGGAAGGTGTAGCCGATCTGCGCGTCGACCTGCTTGTCGGCGAGGATCTCGGTGAAGCCGCGCGTGGCGAACAGCTGCACCACCTCGCCCTTGAAGGCCGAGCGATAGCGCTGGCTGATCCGGGCCTGGAAGCCGCCGCGCTCATAGTAGCCGGTGACGTTGTAGACCGTGCCCGACAGGCCGGGGATGCGGACCTTCTGCTTGGGATCGGTGCTGGTGGTCGGGTTCAGGTTCGACTTGGTCAGCGACAGGCTGCCCTGCATGCCGAAGCCCTGCAGCAGGTCAGCGAACTGGCCAAGATCGACCGCGCCGCTGAACTCCAGGCCCTTGACCACGCCGCCGTTGCCGTTGGCCGGAAGGGTGATCTGGCCGATCGGGCTGATGGTGATGCCCGATGGGATGGCCGTGGCCGTCGTGGGCAGCGGGATGCCGGTGAAGTCGAACTTGCCGCTCTGCGAATAGATGTAGGTGTCGAGCTTCTTGTAGAAGCCGGCTACCGACACATAGGTCGCGGGGCTGACGTACCACTCGTAGGCGAGGTCGGCCGCCTTGGCCATCCAGGGCTTGAGGTTCGGGTTGCCGCCGCTGGCCGACCACGGATTGACCGTCGTGCCCGGCGCGCAGGGCTGGCCCGAGCAGACCAGCGAGTTGAAGCCCGGCGTGACGTTGGCGCGCATGTCGTCCATGCGCGGACGGGCCATGGTCTTGGACAGCGCAAAGCGCAGGCGATGGCCGCCGCCCAGGTCATAGATCAGGTTCATGCTGGGCAGGACGTCGGTGTAGTCGTCCTTGACGTTGATCTTGGTGGGCGTGATCGGCTTGCCCGGTTCGGTGCCGTTGATCACGACGCCCGAAGAGGCCTGCTCCTGCTTGACCACCTGAACGCCGAGGTTGCCGCGCAGGTCGCCGGCCTTGAAGTTGGCGCGCGCAAAGAAGGTCGTGACCTTCTCGGTGATCTCCCAGGTCTTGTCGTAGTAGTTGGCGTCCAGGATCGGGGCCCAGTTATAGTACTTGCGCCAGGCGTCGCCGATATTGACGCTCAGCACGCCGCCGAAGCCGGCGAAGCCGAGCTGCGTCGGGTCCACGAGGTCGCCTGCGTCGACATAGACCTGCTGGCGACCGTTCTTCAGGAACAGATCGTTGTCCGAGACGGTCTTGCCCTTGTCGCGCTTGGTGTGGTTCACGCCCGCGCTGACCTGCGTGATGAAGCCGTCCATCTCATGCTCGAGGTGGACGTCGACCGTCGTGACATCCTCCTTCACCTGCGGGAAGCGGATGGCCCCATCGTGGCCCCAGCCGCCCCAAGCCGCACGGTCGCCCAGCGTGACCTTGCTGGCGTCGGCGTAGTTGAAGCCCTCGTCGTACTGCGAGTAGCCGTTATCGGCGACCTGGAAGCCGATCTTATCGAAGACACGGCCGATGTCCGGCGTGGCCGGAGTCACGCCACCGACGCCGCGGCCATAGCCCGCGTACGTCTCCATGATCTGTTCCTTCCGCTTGTTGGACGAATAGGACAGATCGGCGACCAGCTTGGTGCGGTCCGACAGCTGGAACTCATTGTTCAGACCGGCCGCGAACAGCTGGTCCATGCGGGTGTTGTAGTCATTCCGCAGCTGCGGGACCGCATTGTTGAGCAGACCGCTGCGCGCGAATTGCGAACCGCCGAGGTCCTCGGTCTTGACGTTGGTGAAGGTGGCGTTGTCCGCCCAGCCGTTCGAGAACCACTGCGCCCCGCGCGTGGTCTCCTCCTGCCGGAAGGTCGAATAGTAGAGGTCCAGGGTCGAGTGGATCTGGTCGTTCGGCTGGTACTCGAAGATGCCGATGACCGCGTCACGCTTGTTCAGGCGCGAGGTCGCGAACAGCTCCTGGCCGTTGAGCATCAGGGCGTTGTCGGCGCTGTCGGGCGTGACGGCGAAGCCGAAGGCTTCATAGCCATAGGCCTTGTAGTGCTTCACCTGCGAGGGCGAATCCAGGTGGGCGTAGCCCAGCGCCACGCCGAACGTGCCGTCGGCAAACTGGTTGATGTAGCTGGCGCTGTAGCGGCCGCCCCAGTTGCTGACGTCGTCGTTCAGCTTCTTGCCGGCGGTCTTCTCGCCGCGAATGTTCACCGCGACGGCGCGCTTGCCGAACTCGAGCGGTCGCACCGTGCGCAGGTCGGCGGTGCCCGACAGGCCCATGCCCGAGACCTGGGCGTCGGGGGTCTTGTAGATCACGACGCTGGACAGCAGTTCCGACGGATACTGGTCGAACTCGACGGCGCGGTTGTCGCCGGAGCTAGCTTGCTGGCGGCCGTTGAGCAGCGTGGTGGTGAAGTCCGGCGCCAGGCCCCGGATCGAGATCACCTGGGCGCGACCATTCACGCGCTGGGCGGCCAGGCCCGGCAGGCGCGCGATCGACTCGCCGATCGACACGTCGGGCAGCTTGCCGATGTCTTCGGCCGAGATGGCCTCAACTATCGAGGTCTCGTTCTTCTTGATGTTGATCGCGTTCTGGATGCCGGCCTTGATGCCGGTCACCACGATGGCCTCGACGGCGTCATCCTCGGCCTTGGGCGTCTGGGGAGCCGTCTGCGCCCAGGCGGCGCCGGACCCCGCCAGGGCCAGGGTGATCGCGGCGGCAGAAGCCGTGCCGTAGAATCGCTTGTTGGACGGACGCGCGCCGCTGTTCGTGCGGTTTCGCATAGACTCTCCCCTCTGATCTCGCCCTGCTGCGGCGACGTATCGTTCTTGTTGTCAGGCTCAATAGCCGTGAAAGCGCTTTCATGGAAGCGCTTCCAATTGCACTCAGGGCGACAACGTTGTCAAGATCGACCGACTAGAGGTGAGGCGCGGCGGTGGTTTGCCGCGTCACGACGGCGTGCTCGAGCTCATCGAAGATCGCCGCCTGGGAAACATTGGCCCCCGTCAGGCGCGCGACCAACAGCTCCACCGCGCGCTGACCCAGAACCTTGACCGGCTGGTGCACGGTGGTGAGCGGCGGCCAGACGATGCCGGCGACCGGCGCATCGTCGAACCCCGTGATCGACAGGTCTTGCGGGATGCTCAGGCCCCGGCCGTGGGCGGCGGAAAGGACGCCGGCGGCCATGTCGTCATTGGCGCAGACCAGCGCCGTCGGCTTGAGCGGATGGTCCAGAAGCTCCGGCGCCAGACGGGTGCCGGACCGAAAGGTGAAGTCCCCCCGCAGGACGACACAGTCGCCCTCCCCCAATCCCTGCTCGGCGAGCGCTCTGCGGAAGCCCTTGAGGCGGCGGTCGGCCGAAAGGTGCCCTTCCAGGCCGGCGATAAAGCCGAATCGGCGATGACCCAGGCGCAGGAGCTCGCGGGTCATATCGTAGCCGCCGGCCTCGTCGTCGACGCCGACGCCGTCGGCCTTGCCGCGTCCCGGACCGCCGGGCGAGACGGTCACGACCTTGCAGCCCTGGGCCAGCGCCGCCTCGATCAGCGCGACGTCGTCGCTATACGGCGGCGACAGGATCAGGCCCTCGCAGCGTTGGGTGGTGATCAGGTCCAGGATCCGCTTCTGGTTATCGGGCGTCTGTTGCGGCACGTTCTGGACCAGCACCTGGTAGCCCAGCGCCAGACAGGCGCGCAGCGCGCCCAGCTCCAGCGCGGATTCGTAGTACGAGTTCGGCTCGTTCTCGGGATCGGACGCGAAGACGAAGGCCAGCAATCTGCTCGCGCCGCCAGCCAGGCTGCGGGCTTGAGGGTTGACCTTGTAGTCCAGCGTCTCGACCGCCTGCATGACCCGCGCGCGGACCTCGTCCCGCACGTTCGGACCGCCATTCAGCACCCGCGAGACCGTTACGCGCGCCACGCCCGACAGGCGGGCGACATCGTCAATCGTGGGTCTTTTGGTGGTCAATGGGCTCCCCCTTCGAGCGCCGGGAAGATGGTCAGGAAAGCAGAGCAACACAAGCGACTCAACGTGAGGGCTATCAGCGCGCGATAGGAATGACCAATTTTTGATTATTGGCATGACCAATAATTGACAAGTCGCACCGGTGGCCAGATATCTTTCGGGCAGGCTCGCGACGTTCATGACGAGCCTTATTGGGAGATCGCCATGGGAACCAAGGGCCTCGCTGTACTAGCCGCCGCGCTTTTCGCCCCGGTCGTGGCTAAAGCCGCGGATTTCGCGATCCTGGGCTCGGGCTTCGGCAAAGGCCCTGTGGCCCCCGCGCTGCGCGAGGCGATCATCGCCAGGGCCTTGGAGACGGTCGATCGTCCGCCTGGCGCCATTCCCCGACTGCACACCGAAGGCACCTTGCCCGGCAAGGGCATCCGCGAGATCAGCATCAAGGCCAAGCAGGACCAGCCGATCGTGCTCAACCTAGCCCTGGCCTGGCGGCTGACGGGCGATCGCCGGTTCCTCGACGCCACCGGGCGCTACCTGGAGGCCTGGGCCGATGTCTATCAGATGTCGTTCAATCCGATCGACGAGACGGGCTTTGACACCCTGATCCTCGCCTACGATCTCACGCGGCACGATCTGACCGCGCCGACGAGAGCCAAGCTGGACGCCTTCTGGCGGAAGATGGCGGTCGGCTATCTGGACGCCATGGACGCAGGCCCTCGCAACGCCGAGACCAACTGGCAGAGCCACCGGATCAAGCTGGCGACGCTCACCGCCTACCAGACCGGCGACGCCGCCGTCATCGCTCGGGCGCGGCAAGCCTTCCGCAAGCAGATCGGCGTCAATCTTAACGCCGATGGGTCGACCTACGATTTCCACGAGCGCGACGCGCTGCACTACGTGACCTACAATCTGGATCCTCTGATGATGGCCGTTCTGGCCGCTCAGGCCCACGGCGAGGACTGGCTTTCCTGGAAGAGCGACAAGGGCGCCAGCCTGCCCAAATCACTCGACTGGTTGGCCGCCTATGCCCGCGGTGACAAGACCCACATCGAGTTCGCCAATTCCAAGATCCAGTTCGATCGCGACCGCGCCGCCTCGGGCCAAAAGGAATATGCGCCCCATCCTTGGGACGTCGCCAACGCCGTCGGAACCTACAGCCTGGCCAGCCTTCTGGACGAGCGGTTCCTGTCGCTGCGCGATGACCTGGTGAAGCGAACCGGCAAGCGACCGCAGGCCTGGATCGAGATCCTGAGAGCGTCCCGCGCGCCGGCGAAATAGCGCCCTTGGTTGACCGCCCCACCCGCCTCTGACCCAATCGGGTCAGGAGGACGGCATGACTCGTGTGAAGCGTATCCTGACCGGTGGGGCCATCGGCCTCGCCGTGGTCGCCCTGGTCGCGGCGTACGTCGCGTCCCCAGTCCTGGCCCTGCATAGCCTGACCAAGGCGGCCAAGGCCGGCGACCGGGCCAAGCTGGAGCGCCTCGTCGACTTCCCCGCTGTCCGCGACAGCCTGAAGTCCCAGCTCAAGGCGGCGATGACCCGGGCGTTCGAGCAGGACCCGGAGTTGCAGGACAACCCGTTGGCCGCGTTCGGTGAGCTGCTGATGGTCGGCGTCGTCGACAAGGCGGTCGACGCCTACGCCACGCCGGACGCCATTGCGCAGATGGTGGCGACCAGCCGAGCGCCGTCCAAGATTTCGCCCTCTGACCAGGGGCCGCGCGTCGAGACCGGCAAGCCGCGCACCAAGTCCGACACCGAGATCCGCTACGGCTTCCAGGACCTCGACCACTTCAAGGCGACCTATCGCGATAGGGCCAAGCCCGACGAGCCCGCATTTGGCCTCACCCTGGAGCGTCAGGGCCTGTTCCGTTGGAAACTGGTGCGGATCGACCTCGCGCCCGCGACCTAGAGCGACAGTCCGGCCAGTCTGGCCAGGGCCGGAATGTCGAACGAAGCCTCCAGGACCGCCGCGATCTCGTCCAGGGCCAGATCCACGCGCGCGGCCTGATCGACGGCGTCCGACGCCGCGCCCAGCTCCGCCAGAAGCGCCGCGCGGGCCTCGCCGCGATCGAACAGGCCGTGGACGTAGCAACCGCTGATCCGACCGTCCGCCGAGACGGCGCCGTCCGTTTCGCCCGTATCGAACGTCAGCATCGGCCGGGCCGCGCCTGTGGTGCGGCCCACATGCATCTCATACCCCTCGAACCGCGCGCCGCCGTCCAGGCGGCCCGTGACGGGCCGTAGCGTCTTGTCACCGGTCATCACGGTGTCGACGTTGAGCAGACCGAGGCCTTCCGAAGTCCCCGGCGCGCCCTCGACGCCGTCGGGATCGGCCACGCGCCGGCCCAGCATCTGATAGCCGCCGCAGAGCCCCAGCACGCGGCCGCCGCGCCGCAGATGAGCCTGCAGGTCGATGTCCCAGCCCTGGGCGCGAACAAAGTCGAGATCCGCCCGCGTGGCCTTGGTGCCAGGCAGGATCACCAGGTCCGCGTCGCCCGGCAGCGCCGAGCCCGGCGGCACGAAGGCGAATTCGACTCCAGGCTCGGCGCGCAGCGCGTCGAACTCGTCGAAATTGGCGATGCGGGACAGCATTGGAACGACAATCCGGACCTTGCCACCACGGCCTGCCGAACGGGCGTCCAGCACGACCGCGTCCTCGGCCGGGAGCCGGCGCGCCGCCGCCAGCCACGGCGCCATGCCAAGGTCGGCCCAGCCGGTGCGCTCTACGATCGCCCGCCGACCGTCGTCGAACAGGGCCGGATCGCCCCGAAACTTGTTGATCAGGAAGCCCTTGATCATCGCCCGATCTTCCGGATCGAGCACGGCGTGCGCCCCCACCAGGGCGGCGATCACGTGGCCCCGATCGATGTCCCCCACCAGCACCACCGGCACATCGGCGGCGCGGGCGAAGCCCATATTGGCGATGTCGCCGGCCCGAAGATTGATCTCGGCCGGGCTGCCGGCCCCCTCGACGATGACAAGATCGCACTGGCTTTCCAGCGCACGAAAGCTCTCCACCACGGTCGGCAGGAGGCTGGCCTTGTGATCCTGATAGCCGCGCGCAGCCCACGCGCCGGCCATCCGACCGCGCACCACCACCTGCGCGCCGATATCGCTCTGCGGCTTGAGCAGCACGGGGTTCATGTCGACCGTCGGCGGCGTCCGACAGGCGATGGCCTGCAGGGCCTGGGCGCGGCCGATCTCGCCGCCGTCGGCGGTGACGGCGGCGTTGTTCGACATGTTCTGAGGCTTGAAGGGCCGCACCACGACACCGCGGTTGGCGAACAGCCGGCACAGGCCGGCGACCAGCACCGACTTTCCCACATCCGAGCCGCAGCCCTGGATCATCAAGGCGGCCATGCGCTGGTCTCCTCCAAGACAAGGTGGCCGGGGGCGAGGGACACCGTCTCCCGCCCCTGCCCTCCTTAGAAGCGCGCCCGCAGACCCAGGAACGCGCCACGGCCCGGCGTGCCGTAGTTCAGGATCGTCTGATAGTCCTTGTCCAAGGCGTTCTCGACCCGACCATAGACCTCCAGGGTCTCGCTGATCGGATAGGACGCCCGCAGATCCACCGTCGCATAGTCCGACACCGCCACGGTGTTGGCCTCGTTATTGTAGGTCTTGCCCACATAGCGCACCGCCACCGTGGTCGAGAGCCCCACCGGCCAGCGATAGGTCGCCGACAGGTTGGCGAGGTCCTTCGGGCGACGCGACAGCTGCTTGCCGGTGTTCGCGCCCGCCGCCAGTTCGGCCTCGGTATAGGTGTAGTTGCCGGTGATCGTCAGGCCCTCGACCGGGCGCGCCTCGGCGATCAACTCAAGCCCCTGGGCCTTGGTCTTCTGCAGATTGCGGTAGTAGCCGAAGCGGAAGACCCCGCCCGGCGCGCAGAGCGCGTCGGTCGCGCCGAACGAGCACGAGAAGAAGCGGATCTCGTTGTCGGCTTCGCGATGGAAGACGGTCGCCGAGGCGCGGACCTTGCCATCGAGGAAGCGCTGCTCGACGCCGGCTTCCCAGCTGTCGAACTCTTCGGGCGAGAGCGCGGCGTTGCCGTACTCGCTGAACAGCTCATAGAGACCCGGCGCGCGGAAGCCTTGGCTGTAGCCGGCCCGCAGCACCGTGGCGTTGTCATTCAGGGCCCAAGCCGCGCCGACTTGGCCCAGCGTGTGGGCGCCGTAGGCGTCGTGGTCTTCGTAGCGCAGACCGCCGGTCACCGTCAGACCAGGCGCGATATCGGCCTGCAGTTGGCCGTAAAGGCTGTCGGCGCTGATCTTGCCGGTGCGGAACGCCACGTTCGGATTGGCCACCGACGGCGAGCGGGTGCGCATGCGCGAGCGTTCGCTCTCGGCGCCGAAGGTCGCGGTCCAGGTCTCGGTGATCGCGAACACGCCCTGATACTCCCAGCGCTTGTTCTTGCCGGCCGCATCGAACGTCATCGGCACGGCGGGGCGGGCGGGGTTGTAGTTCTGGCGGTCGGTGTCGGTGTAGGCGAAGCCGACGCGGTTGTTCCAGCGACCGTCCAGCAAGGCGGCGTTCAGGCCTTGATAGACCACCAGCTCCTTGGTGCGACCAAACTCGGGGCTATCGGTGTTGAAGCCGTCGAAGTCGTTCTTGCCGCGCGAATAGACCGCCCGGGTCTCGACCGAGACCGTATCGGTGAGCTTCACCCGCAGGCGACCCGACGCACCGGCGTTCTGGTAGCCGTCCTTTTCCGCGCCCAGCTTGTACGACGAGAAGCCGTCGGTGGTGTAATAGCCGCCCGCGACGCGCCAGGTGACCTTGTCCGAAGCGCCGCCTACGGCGCCGCGCAGATATCCGGTCTTGCGCGCGCCGGCCTCGGCCGACAGCGAGCTGGTGAACGGCGTGGTCGGCTCGGCGGTGACGATGTTGACGACGCCGCCGATCGCCTGGCTGCCCCAGAGGGTGGATTGCGCGCCGCGCAGCACTTCGATGCGCGAGATGTCGCCGACCAGCAGGTTGCCGCTGTTGAAGCCGCCTTGCGTGGACGAAGGATCGTTCAGCTTGACCCCGTCGATCAGCACGACGGTGTGGTGGCTCTCGGCGCCGCGGATATAGAGGCTGGTCGCGGTGCCGACGCCGCCGTTGCGGGCGAAGGTCACGCTGGGCGTCTGGGCCAGCAGCTCGGTGACCGAGATCGCCTGGCTGGCCTCGAGCACGGGCTGGGTCAGGACGGTCACCGAAGCGCCGACCTTCTCTATCGGTTGCACGGTGCGGGTGGCGGTGACCACCAGTTCGGCGACGCCGTTGGCGCCGGTCGCGCCGGCGACGTCGGCTTCTGGGGCCTTCTGGTCATCGGCGAACGCGGGCGCGGCAAGCAGCGCGGTGGCCAAGGCGGTGGAGCTCAAGAGGGCTCGGATCATGTTCAGTCTTCCCGTTATGAACGACCCACGCGACGTCTCGAACGCCCGCGAGGACGCGGACGCTCAGGCCGCCGCGCGGCCTGTGACTGTCGTTTCTCGGGAAATCCCGTTCGTTCGGCGCACCCCGGCCGAGCGATGAACGACCGCGCCGGGCAGGTCTCCTGGCTCGCGGGTCAATGCTTCTGGGCGTCGCCTTCCCAGGCCTTTGAGGGCCCAGTGGCATATGACGCGAAGCTCGCCGCTTACAGTTGCGGGGGCAGCCGAGGTCTTCAACCTCGTTCCCTTTTAATCCTCTTTCGAGGAGCCTGACGCGTGGCCAGAGCTACATGCCGCACCGCACACGGTCAATGTGGAGCTTGGGGTGACGCTGCGGGGGGGAGCGCTGCGGTTCCAGGTGCGGCGCGTCAAAACCTCCCCCAAGCGGGGGAGGTGTCGGCCCGACGGGACGACGGAGGGGGAAGAAGCAGGGTCAGCAGGACTTCCCCCTCCGGCGCTTCGCGCCACCTCCCCCGCTGGGGGGAGGATTTTCCCGGCTCTTCCCCATCAAGGGAAAGGGAGCGTTCAAACGCCACTCACGACACAAACCGGCCAGCCGCGTGAAGCGGCCCGGCCGCGCCCATTTCGAGGAACAGGCTAGCGCTTGCCACATATTCCTCGCACACTCGTTTGAAACGGCCATCCAAGGCTTGGCGCGAAGCGCGATCAACGGCGCGGGGAGAAGTTTGAGTATGTCCAAGGCCCAGTCACCCCAGAGGACCTCGTCCTGGACGCTGGCCGCGTTCGCGGCGCCCTGCATTCCGGTGGCGGCCATGGGCCTGCCGCTCGTGGTGTACCTGCCCGAGTACTACATCAACTCCCTGGGCCTTTCGCTGACCGTCGTCGGTTCGGCGTTCCTGATCGTCAAGCTGATCGACATCCTGTTCGATCCGCTCTTCGGCGGCCTGCTGGATCGAACCCGCATGCGGATGGGGCGCTTTCGTCCCTGGATGCTGATCGGCGCGCCGATTCTGACCGCAGGCTGCTATGCGCTGTTCATGGCCGAGCCGGGCGTTGGATCGCTCTATCTCTGGTTCTGGCTGGCGGTGCTCTACGGCGGCTACTCGATCGTGGTTCTGTCCCAGACCGCCTGGGGCGCGGTGCTGTCGAGCGACTACGAGCAACGCTCGCGTGTCTATGGCTGGTGGCAGGCGGCGAACGTCGTCGGGATGATCCTGGTGCTCTGCCTGCCGCCGTTCATCACCGGGGTGCTCAAGGGCGACCACATCGACAGCGTCCGGGCGATGGGCTGGTTCATCGTTATCCTGCTGCCGATCACGGTGCTGCTGGCCGTCGCCACGGTGAAGGAGCCGCAGGCCCCGCCTCAGCATGGCAAGACCGGCCTCAAGCAGTACGGGCGCCTGTTGATGCGTCCGTCGGTGCAGCGCCTGCTGTTCGCGGACCTGCTGATGGGCCTGGCCCCCGGCATCGCCGGCACGCTGTTCCTGTTCTTCTTCGAGCGGATCAAGGGCTTCGACAAGACCCAGGCGGGCGTGCTGCTGCTGGTCTATTTCCTGGCCGCGCTGGCGGGTGCGCCGCTGTGGCCGATGCTGGCCAAGAAGCTGGGCAAGCACAAGGCGCTCGTCGTCGCCGCGATCGTCTACGCCTTCGTCCAGGTCGCTGCGGTGTTCATGCCCGCCGGCAGCTCGGTGATGGGCATGATCCTGCTCGTCTTCGCCGGCCTGCCCTACTCCGCTGCGCCGGTGCTGGTGCGCTCGATGATGGCCGACATCGGCGACGAGGAGCGCCTGGAGAGCGGCGTCGACAAGACGGGCCTGCTCTACGCCATCGTCACCGGCACGGTGAAGCTGGGCTATGCGCTGGCGGTGGCGGTGTTCATCGCCCTGGGCTGGATGGGCTTCGATCCCAAGGTGTCCACGCCCGAAGGCGATGCGGCCCTGATCGGGATGTACGCGATCGCGCCGGCCTTGCTGGGACTGGTGGTCGCCGCGATCATGATGCGCTATCCGCTGGACGCGACCCGTCTCGCCGAAATCCAGCGCCAGCTTGCGGCGCGGGACGCGGCGGCGGCGGATGCGTCCAAGTCCTCAGCCCCGTCGGATTCGCATGTCCCCTCAAACGCCGCCCTTGGCCCCGCCGAGTGACGACCAGCACCCGCTCTTCGCCCTGATCGAGATCATGGCGACGCTGCGCAACCCCGAGGGCGGCTGCCCTTGGGATCTGGAGCAGACCTTCGCGACGATCGCGCCCTATACGGTCGAGGAGGCCTATGAGGTCGCCGACGCCATCGAGCGCGGCGATCTGTCGGACCTCAAGGAAGAGCTGGGCGACCTTCTGCTGCAGGTCGTCTTCCATTCGCGGATGGCGCAGGAGCAAGGGGCCTTCGACATCGCGGACGTCGCACGCGCCATCTCCGACAAGATGATCCGCCGGCATCCCCACGTGTTCGGCGATCACGCTTACGAGACCCTGTCGGACCAGGTCGCCGGCTGGGAGCAGTTGAAGGCCCAGGAGCGCCAGGCCAAGGCCAAGACGGGCGTGCTGGATGACGTACCGACCGGCCTGCCCGCCCTCACCCGCGCCGTGAAGCTGACCAAGCGCGCCGCTCGCGTCGGCTTCGACTGGCCGACGGCCAACGAGGTGCTCGACAAGCTGCGCGAAGAGACCGACGAGATCGCGGTCGAGATCGAGGCTGGCGATCTGGCCAAGGCGCGCGAAGAGCTGGGCGACATCCTGTTCGTCTGCGCCAACCTCGCCCGCAAGCTGGACGTGGATCCCGAGGACGCCTTGCGCGCCACCAACGCCAAGTTCACGCGCCGCTTCGGCTTCGTCGAGACCGAACTGGCCAAGCGCGGCAAGACGCCCGACCAGTCGGATCTGGCCGAAATGGACGGGCTCTGGAACGACGCCAAAGCCGCGGAGAAGAAGGTTTAGTCGACCGCCGCCGAGACCTGCGCGCCGGGGAACTGGCGCTCGAACCGCCCCAGGGCCTGAGCGTCGAGACGGGCGATGAGCGTCACCTCGCCGCCTGGGCCGTCATAGCGGCTGAGCACACGGCCGTTGCGATAGATCCAGGCCAGGGCCTGCCCGTCCTGCGCGGCGAGGCTCACCTCAACCGGAGGCGAGTCATCAATGAGGCCCGCGATGCGCCGCAGCAGCGCCTCGCACCCCTCGCCCGTGACCGCCGAAACCGCCGAGGCTTCGTTCCGACGCGCCTGCCCCTCGACGATCTCGCGATCGTCTTCCGACAGCAGGTCGACCTTGTTCCAGACCTCGACGACGGTCTTGCCCTCGTCGAAGGTGACGCCCAGTTCGGAGAGCACCGTCTCGACGTCGCGGGCTTGGGCCTCGCTGTCGGGATTGGCCACGTCGCGGACGTGCAGCACGACGTCGGCTTCCTGCACCTCCTCGAGGGTGGCGCGGAAAGCCTCGACCAGCTCGTGCGGCAGGTCCGAGATGAAGCCCACCGTATCGGACATGATCGCCGGGCGACCGTCGGGCAGCTTCACGGTCCGCAGGGTCGGGTCCAGCGTGGCGAACAGCATGTCCTTGGCCAGCACCTCGGCTTCGGTCAGCCGATTGAACAGCGTGGACTTGCCGGCGTTCGTATAGCCGACCAGGGCGACCGTCGGATAAGGGACCTTCTTGCGAGCGCTGCGATGCAGGGTCCGCGTGCGCCGAACCTCCTCCAGCTCCTTCTTGAGCTTGAGGATCGTACCGGCGATCAGGCGGCGGTCGATTTCGATCTGGGTTTCGCCGGGGCCGCCGGTCGAGCCGGTGCCACCGCGCTGGCGCTCAAGGTGGGTCCAGGTCCGCACGAGGCGCGAGCGCTCATAGTCGAGCCTGGCCAGCTCGACCTGCAGACGGCCCTCACGAGTCCGGGCGCGGCGGGCGAAGATCTCGAGGATCAGGCCTGTCCGGTCGACGACCTTCACTTCCAGCGCCTTCTCGAGGTTGCGCTGCTGGATCGGCGTCAGTTGGTCGTCGAAGACGGCGACATCGATGTGCTCGACCTCGCAGATCGAGGCGAACTCCTCGACCTTGCCCTTGCCGAACAAGGTGGCGGGCGTGACGACGCGCAGAGGCGCAACCAGCGCCTCCACGACGTTGAGATCAAGCGCCACGGCAAGACCGACGGCCTCCTCGAGCCGGGCGTTCGGATCCCGAGCTTCGAGGGCGGCCTGGCCCCGCAAAGGGCGCACGGGATGGATCACGAGCGCCTTCAGGATCGGCGCAGCGTGGTCAATCGACTTGGAACTGGATTTGGACAAACGGCTCTAGGGTCAGTCGTCGGCGTCAGCGCTCGGCTCATAGAGCTGAACGGGCTGAGCCGGCATGATGGTGGAAATGGCGTGCTTGTAGACCAGTTGCGACTGGCCGTCGCGACGCAGCAGCACGCAGAAATTGTCGAACCAGCTGACCACGCCTTGCAGCTTGACGCCATTGACGAGGAAGATGGTGAGCGGCGTCTTCGACTTGCGGACGCTGTTCAGGAAGGTGTCCTGAAGGTTTTGCTTCTTCTCGGCGGACATACGGGGGTTCCCCTCTCATTGTTCTCGGAGGGCCACACGCCCCCCACACAAACAAGGTCATGCTAGATGATTTTTCGCCGAAAGCGACACGCTCGCAGCGAAAAATTCCATCCAGCCTTGCGACCGAAAGCCGCCAAGTCCGGAGATTGTTCCGGCCTCAGACGGCTTTTTGACGCGCCCGCTCGATATAGAGAGCTCGGAGGCGTTTCGCCACGGGGCCCGGTTTGCCATCTCCCAGCTTCACCCCGTCAATCTGAATGATCGGGGTCACCAGAGAGCCCGCCCCCGTGATGAACGCCTCTTGGGCGGCCTGGGCCTCGGCGATGGTGAAGGGCTTTTCGTTCACCGCCATGCCGCTCTCGCGGATCACGTCCAGCAGCGTATAGCGGGTCACGCCGCGCAGGATGTTGGCGTTGGTGTCGCGGGTCCGCAGGGCCCCCTCGGCGTCGACAATCCACGCATTGGACGACGCGCCCTCGGTGACCAGGCCCATGTCGTCGACGAACCACGCCTCGATCGCGCCGCGCTCCCGGGCGGCTTGCTTGGCCAGGGCGTTGGGCAGCAAACCGATCGACTTGATGTCGCAGCGGCCCCAGCGGTTCTCCGGTACGGAGATGACCGAGGCGCCTTGCGCCGCCTTGGCCTCGCTGGCCGCACGATCCAGCGACCGGGCCGTCACGACCACGGAGGGCAAGACCGCCGGATTCGGGAAGGCGTGGTCGCGCCGCGCCACGCCCCGCGTCACCTGCAGATAGCAAAGGCCTTCGCGCACCTTGTTGCGCCGAACCGCCTCGCGCAGAACCATCGTCAGGGCCGCCTCGCTCATCGGATGCGCGATCCGGAGTTCGTCGAGGCTACGCCAAAGGCGGGCGAAGTGCCCTTCGGCGTCAGCCAGCTTGCCGTCGAAAACGGCCCAGACTTCATAGACGCCGTCGGCCAGCTGGTAGCCCCGGTCCTCGATATGCACCGCAGCGTCGCCATGCCGGACAAAGCGGCCGTTCACATAAGCAAAGCGCGACATCTACTCTTCCTCTTCCCCCCGAGCGCCAGAGACGCCGAGAGACTTCAGCTTGCGGTGCAAGGCCGACCGCTCCATGCCGATGAAGTTGGCGGTGCGTGAAATATTGCCGCCGAACCGCAGGATCTGAGCGTTCAGGTACTCACGCTCGAACAGTTCGCGCGCTTCCCGCAGGGGCAGAGCGATAATGCGCTCCGCGCCGATGGCCCCGGCGTTGCCCGCGCTCGGCTGCTCCGCGCCTGACAGCATCTCGGCCGTGATCACGTCGCCCGGTTCCCCCGACGCCAGGATCAGCATGCGCTCGACGTTGTTCCGGAGCTGTCGGACATTGCCCGGCCAGGTCTGGACCTGAAGCGTCGCCAGAGCGTCCTCACCAAGTCGACGGCGCGCAAGCCCGGTGGCCTCGCTGATGCGATCGACGAAATAGGTGATCAGCTCGGGAATATCTTCCCGCCGTTCCGCAAGGCCCGGCACACGGACGGGCACGACGTTCAGGCGATGGAAGAGGTCCTCTCGGAACCGACCCGCCGCGATCTCATCACGCAGATCGCGCGAGCTCGACGAGATGACGCGAACATCCACCTGAACGTCGTTGTCGCCCCCAACCCGGCGGAAGCGCTGCTCGACCAAGACGCGCAGGATACGTCCTTGTGTCTCGCGAGGCATGTCCACGACCTCGTCGAGATACAGCGTCCCGCCGTGGGCGCGTTCGAACACGCCGATCTTCCGAGGTCGCCCCCCCTCGCCTTCTTCACCGAAGAGTTCGACATCCAGCCGCTCGGGCGCCATGCCTGCGGCGCTGACCGCGACGAACTCCTGCCGCGCGCGCGTGCTCGCCCCATGAATCAGCCGTGCGACGAGCTCTTTGCCCGAGCCAGGAGGACCGGTGACCAGAACGCGGCTGTTCGCCGGCGCCACCTTCAAGATCAGCTGACGAAGCGCCTGGGCCGGCGCCGACTTGCCGATCAGGCCATCCGGGGCCAGCGTCTGCGCGCGGAGCCGGCGGTTCTCGCGGCGAAGGCCGGCCGCTTCCAGCGCGCGCTCGACGACCAGCAAGAGACGGTCCGACTTGAACGGCTTCTCGAGAAACTCGTAGGCGCCCCGCTTGATGGCGCTGACGGCCGTCTCGATGTTGCCGTGGCCCGATATCATGATGACGGGCAGATCGGCGTCCAAGGCCTTGACCATGTCGAGCAGTTCAAGCCCGTCCATGCCGCCGCCCTGCATCCAGATGTCCAGCACCAGTAGGGCCGGCTTGCGCGCGCGGATCGCCGCGAGGGCCTGATCGGAGTCTGCGGCGGTCCGGACGGCGTAGCCCTCATCCTCGAGGATGCCGGCCACCAATTCCCGGATGTCGGCCTCGTCATCCACCACAAGAACGTCGGCGCTCATATCATCTCCTCAACGCCACTCTGGGCCGCGACGGGCAGGCGCGCGGTGGTTGGAAACTTCATGACGACGCGCGCGCCAGGCGGCTCGCGCGCATCGACGAGGGCCAGGCTGCCGCCATGGTCCTCCATGATCCGCTTGACGATGGCCAGGCCAAGGCCTGTGCCCTTCTCGCGGGTGGTTACATACGGCTCGGTCAGACGGTCACGATCCTTGGCGGGCAGACCCACGCCATTGTCCTCGATCGTCACGCACAGCTCGTCAGCGTCGCAGACCAGGGTCGCGGTGATACGACCCTTCAGCTCCGGCATGCTCGCCCGACGCGCGCCGACCGCCTCGCCGGCGTTCTTGAGGATGTTCGTCAACGCCTGGCCGATCATCCGTTCGTCGCTCGTGATCCAGACGTCGCCATCGCCCGGCTCATCCAGCCTGACCTCGATCTCGGCGTCCTGGAAACGTTGGGCGAAGACCGCTTGCCGAAGCATCTCCGTGAGGTTCGCGGGTTCGAAGCGCGGCGCCGGCATCCGGGCGAACGCGGAGAACTCATCCACCATCCGCCCGATGTCGCCAACCTGACGGATAATGGTGTCGGTGCAACGATCGAAGGTCTCCAGATCGCTGGCGATCTCCTTGCGATACTTGCGGCGCAGGCGCTCGGCGGAGAGCTGGATCGGGGTGAGTGGGTTCTTGATCTCGTGGGCGATACGGCGCGCGACATCTTTCCAGGCCGCGTTGCGCTGGGCCGCCACAAGCCGCGTAATATCATCGAAGGTGAGCACGAGGCCTTCGGCGAAATGGCCTGCCGCGCGGACGCGCAGCCGCCGCGTCTCGCCTTCGCGCATGATGTCGACCTCGACATCCGTGTCGGGCCGACTCTCCAGAAGCGCCGTCATCACCGTTTCGAACTCGGGCGCCAACTGGATCAGATCGACGCCAAGTGCGTCATTCGGCAAGCCCAGCAGCGTGACCGCGCGCCGGTTCACCGCAGAGATCGTGCCACGATCGTCCAGGCTGACAACGCCCGCGCTGACGCCCGACAGCACCGTCTCGATGAACTGCCGGCGGCTCTCCGCATCAAGACTGGCGGCTTTCAGCGCGGCCTGCTGAAGCTGAAGCTCGCTGGTCATCATGTTGAAGGCGTTGGATAGCGCCCGGATCTCCTCGGGGCCTCTTTCAACCTCGACGCGGGCGTCGAGATCGCCACCGGACACGCGCCCCGCAGCCTCGACCAGACCCGCGACCGGACCGGCGATCGAGTTCGCCGCCGCGATCCCCACCCAGATGGCGGCCACGAGCACCAGGAGCGCCGTCTCCAGATAGCTAAGGCCGAAGATGGCCTGAATCCGTCCACGACTGCGCTCGGCGTCGCGATACGAGATCAGGGCGTCCTGCGTCTCGATCAGGTGGTTGAGGATGCCCTTTTCGATCGGTCGAACGACGTAGAGGTACCCGTCGTCAAAGCCCTTGAGCTTGTAGAGCGTTCGAAAAAGGTCGGTGGAGACAAAGCGCTGCGCGCTGGCCTCTCCGCCATCCGCCCAATCGAAACTGGCCGGCGGCGGCGCAAGAAACGGCGGCGCGCCTTCGGACTCGGTGCGGGCCAGGATCCGGCCGTCACGATCGAGCACATAGGCTGCCGAAAAGCCGTTGTCCTGGGTCAGGCCCGCCAGAAAATGACCAAAGGCGACGGGGGATTGCGCCAGCGCGGGTGCGGCTTGGTTCAGACTGGCCGCCATGGGGCCAATATGTTCGGAGATGTAGTTCTTTTGTTGTTCGACGTAGGAGTTGGCGACCTTGGCCGAGTTCCCGACCACCGTCTGAACCCGTTCGCTGAACCAGCCATCGACCCCGCGATTGACGAGCACGCCGAAGAACAGCGCGACGATCACCGCGGGCGCCACGGCGGCGAGGGAGAAAAGACCCACGAACCGAAGGTGCAAGCGGGCGCCGGCGTCACTCGCGCGTGCGTCGATCAGCTCGTAGAGCCGCAGGCCGACGACGGTCGCCACCCCCAAGATCAGGACAAGATTGAAGCCGAGCACGACGAGGATGACCGTGCTGGCGGCGCCGATCGAGTCCGTACGTGGCGGGGACGAGGCCAAGGCGACGCCGGCGACCGTCAAGATTACCGCCAGCGCATAGCCACCGCCGATCAGATAGCGTGACCGCAACACGCCCCGCCACCAGGCCCGGCTAAACCGGGTCGGCGGGCTGTCGGATTCCGTCGCGTAAGCCACTGAAGACATCGCTCCGGACTTTAGGAGCGTGTGGCCCAAATTCAACAGTTATGTGCCGGGAAAGCTGCAGGGTCAGCGACGACCGCGCGTCATTTCCACGCCAAGGTCCTGGATCTTCTTGCGGAGCGTGTTGCGATTCAGGCCGAGGATCTCGGCGGCGCGGACTTGATTGCCTCGCGTCGCCGAAAGCGTCAGCTGGATCAGCGGCCGCTCCACCTCTTCCAGGATCCGGTCGTAGAGGCCTGGCGCCGGAACACCATCCGGCTGATCGGCGAAGTGCGACGCCAGATGACGCTCGACGAGCATTGACAGCGTGACCGGCCCCTCCTCGGCGCGAACCGCCGGTGCGTGGTCCTGCAGTTCACGATCCACAATGCGCGCGGTGATCAGCTCTTCGGCGTAGAGCGCGCACATCCGACGCATCAGGTTCTCGAGTTCGCGGACGTTCCCGGGCCAAGGATGGCTCTTGAGGCGATCCAGAGCGCCTTGGTCGATCGTCTTGGCGGGCAGACCCTCGCGGGCCGCCCGAAGAAGGAACGTGCGCGCCAGATCGGGGATGTCTTCAGCGCGATCACGCAGCGGCGGCAAGCGAACCGGCGCGACGTTCAGGCGGAAGAACAGATCCTCGCGGAACAGGCCCTGCTGGATCAAACCGCGCAGATCACGATTGGTCGCGGCGATGATGCGCACGTTCGGCCGACGACCGGTTTTCGGATTGATCACCGGCTCGGTGCCATCGATCACCCGCAGCAGACGCGTTTGGGCGTCGAGGGGCATGTCACCGATCTCGTCGAGGAACAGCGTGCCACCGTCAGCCTCGACCAAACGGCCGTTGTCGCCCTCGCCGCGACCGAACAGCTCGGCCTCGACGCGCTCACGCGGCACGGCGGCGAGGTTGATGACCACGAACTTGCCGTCACGGCGGCGCCCAAGCTCGTGGAGCGCGCGCGCCACAAGCTCCTTGCCCGTACCGCTCTCGCCGAGGATCAGAACCGTAAGGTCGGCTCCGACCAGCCGCGCGATCGTGCGGTAGACCTCCTGCATCGGCGCGGAGCGGCCAATCAGAGGCAGACGCTCGTCGCGCATCGCACGCGCCTGCGCCTTCGAGGCCTCGGCGTCCGCCGGCCGCGACAAGGCCCGCCGCGCCGCAGCGGTGACGTCGTCCAGGTCAAACGGCTTGGAGACATACTCAAAAGCGCCCGCATCGGCGGCGTTGACGGCGGTCAGAAGCGTGTTCTGCGCGCTCATCACGATGATCGGGAGCTTTGGACGCTCCTTTCGAATCCGCGGCAGGACGTCGAAGACGTTCTCGTCGGGCATCATCACGTCGGTGACGACAAGGTCGCCCTCACCGTCTGTCACCCACTTCAAGAGCGTGGTGGCGTTCCCCGTGGCGCGGACCTGGTATCCCAGGCGCGTAAAGGCTTGACTGAGGACGAGACGGACCGAGCTGTCGTCGTCGGCGATCAGGATTTTCTTGCTCGCGGCGTTCATGCTCGGACGTCTCCGGATGCGACTTCAGGGGCAACAGGCAACAACACACGGAAGACCGTGCGACCCGGCTCCGATTCAAAATCAATCAAACCGCCATGTGCGGTGACCAATTTTGTGACCAAAGCCAGGCCGAGCCCCGTACCGTTGGACTTGGTGGTGACAAACGGCTGGAAGAGATGGTCGCGCAGGCTGGATGGCACGCCAGGTCCGTTGTCGATGACCCGGACCTCGATTGGGGCCCCGCTCGCGGCCTTCCCGTCAGCCCCGCGCACGCGCACGCCCGGGCGCCAGGCTGTGTGGATCGACAGCACGCCACGATCGTCGCCTCGCATATGAGCGGCCTCGGCGGCGTTCTTCATCAGGTTCAGGAAAATCTGGATCAGGTGATCCTCATCGCCCCAAACCGGCGGCAACGAGGGATCGTAGCTCTCCTTCAGCGTCAGCCCATCGGCGACACCGTTGGCGACCAGTGCGCGAACCCTATCCAGCACCTGGTGGATATTGACGGGCTCACGCAACGTCGGCGCCTGCTCCGAGAACGCCTCCATGCGATCCACCAAGCGCCGGATCCGATCCGTCTCGTCGACGATCAACTGGGCGAGCGGCTGGTCGACAGCGCTCGCGCCTGTCTTCAACAGCTGCGCCGCGCCTCGGATGCCGGCCAGGGGGTTCTTGATCTCGTGGGCCAGCATCTTGCCCAGCCCCACGACCGAGCGAAGTCCCGCCGCGTCGGCGCTGCGATCCACGCCCAGCACGCCCTTGACGTGCAAGGTCAGTAGGACCGAGCCGTCGCCGAGCGGGACCGCTGCGCCATCCGCCTCGAAGGGCGGCTGGCCGAAGAGGTTGACTTCGACGCCGTGCTCTCGGACCAGAGCGCCCTCGAACACGGCTCGATCGAGCAGCGAAACAAGCACCGAACCCGGCGGCAGCGCCGCCCGGAAGCGCCCGCGCGCCAGGAGGGATAAACCGTGGCCAAACAAGGCCTCGGCGGCTTCGTTGACTGCAACGAGCCCCCCGTCATGATCCACGACCAAGGCCGGTTCCGGGCTCAGGTCGAAGGCCGCCGCCTTCAGGGCTTCAGTGGCGACGCCGCCGAGAACGCGAGCACGGTCGGTCATGCGGCCTGCCTCCCCGTCAGCAGCCACAACTCACGCAACGCACTTTCCACGGCGTCGGGGTCCTCCAGCCGGCACAAGCTCGCCCGCGCCGCGCGGCGGGCTTCGGGGGTCTCCGGCCACGGCGCCGCCTCGATGTAGGACGCCAGGTGCTTGCGGAACATCTTCAGCCCCAGGCGCTCACCGTAGAAGGACAGGCTCCGCCGGAAATGCGTGATCGCGATCGCCAGACGCTCCTCGGCGGCTGGTTCCTGGAAGCCGCGGCCTTCGAGCGCGGCCTCGATCGCGCCGGCGATCCAAGGCCGGCCATAGACGCCGCGACCGATCATGACCCCGTCGGCGCCAGACTGTTCGAGCGCCTTGCGAGCGCTGTCTCCATCGACGATGTCGCCGTTGACCAGAACCGGCACGGAAACAGCATTCTTGACCGCCGCGACGGCGGACCAATCGGCGACGCCCTTATAGAACTGATTTCGGGTACGCCCGTGCACGGTGACGGCCTTTGCGCCGGCCGCTTCAGCGCGCCGCGCGATGTCCGGCGCGTTCAGGCAGTCGACATCCCAGCCCAGCCGCATCTTGACGGTTACGGGCACGTCGACGGCCTCGACGGCGGCTGCGACCAAGGCTTCAGCGAGGTCTGGTTCGCGCATCAGGGCGGAACCGCAAGCGGCGCCGGCCGCGACCTCCTTGGCTGGGCAACCGAAATTCAGATCGATGATCTCGGCGCCGGCCTCCTGGGCCATTCGTGCGCCTTGCGCCATGAAGTCGACGTCGCGGCCTACCAGCTGAATAACCGTCAGCGGCAAGCCTTCGCCGACCGCTGCGCGGCGCACCACATCGGGACGCCCTTTCGCGAACTCCGCGCTGGCGACCATTTCGGTGGCCACATAGGGCGCTCCGAGCGCTGAGGCCGTTTCTCTGAAGGGCAGATCCGACACGCCAGTCATGGGTGCTATCCACACCCGTCCCGGTACCTCGACGCCACCAATATCGAGCGCTTTGCTCATTTTGTAATCATCCCCACAGCCACCTTTTTAGGCATATTGTGCGGCGCAGTAAAGCCCGTATCGACTAGACAAGCGGCGAGGCCGGACTAAACAGCCGGGATGACTTTTTCCGTCGTGATCGTGGCCGCCGGCGCCGGGACCAGAGCGGGTCCAGGCCAGGCCAAACAGTGGCGGCCGTTAGCCGGCAAGCCAGTCCTGCGCTGGTCGGTGGAAGCCTTCCTGGCGGCCGGTGCCGCGGAAATCGTGATCGTCACGACAGCGGACGGCGAGGATGCGCTCGCGCATGTGCTGAGCGGCCTGCGCGGCTGGCGCGCCGCTCGCGGCGGCGCCACACGGGCGCTGTCCGTCCAAGCGGGCCTCGCGGCGCTGTGCGATCGCCCCCATGACGAGCCCGTGATGATCCATGATGCGGCCCGGCCGTTCGTCACGCGAAAGATCGTTGATGATCTCCTTGAGGCGCTGGCCAACGCCGACCTCGCCCTGCCCGCCTTGGCCGTCGCAGACACCCTCAAGCTGAGCGCGCCCGGCGCCCCGCTGCGGACAGTGTCGCGAGAGCATCTCTGGCGCGCCCAGACGCCCCAGGTCGCGCCGCGCCACAAACTTCTGTCCGCCTATGCCGCATGGGCGAGCGGTGAGCCGACCGATGACGCCCAGGTGGTCGAGGCCGCAGGCGGCCGCATCGCCATCACGCCTGGCGATCCGCTTCTCACAAAACTCACCTACCCAGAGGACTTCGCCATGGCCGAACGTCTCGCCGACGCCGCGCGCGTCACCCGTGTTGGCCAAGGCTTCGATGCGCACCGCTGGGGCCCCGGCGAGGAGGTCTGGCTTTGCGGCGTCGCCATCAAGCACGACGAGACGCTGATCGGGCATTCCGACGCCGACGCGGGCCTGCACGCCCTGACCGATGCGATCCTGGGCGCGATCGGCGAAGGTGATATCGGCGACCACTTCCCTCCCACCGACCCACGGTGGAAGGGCGCGTCTTCGGACCAGTTTCTCAAGCACGCGGTTGACCTCGTCGTCGCCAAGGGCGGCGCGCTGGTGAATGTCGACGTCACGCTGATCTGCGAGCGCCCCAAGATCAAACCGCACCGTCAAGCGATGCGCGAGCGTCTGGCCGAGATTCTCTCGCTTCCCATCGATCGGGTCAGCGTCAAGGCGACCACCACCGAGAAGATGGGCTTCACGGGCCGCGGCGAAGGTCTTGCGGCCTCCGCGGTCGTCTCGGTCGAGACCCCCGCCTGATTGGGCTAGTCTGCAAGTCCCCGCGATCGGAGGTCCTCATGTTCCCCCTAGAAATCCAGACCTTGGCGCGCTTGCTGATCGACGAGGCGCGCGCGCGATCCCTCCGCCTTGTCGCGGCCGAGAGCTGCACCGGCGGTCTCGTCGCCGGGGCGATCTGCTCGATCTCAGGCGCGTCCGATGTCTTTGAGCGCGGCTTCGTGACCTACACCAATCGCGCCAAGTCCGAGATGCTCGGCGTCCCGGGCGACCTGATCGCCGACCATGGCGCCGTCTCAGAGCCTGTCGCCCGCATGATGGCCGAGGGCGCCTTGCGCGAAAGCAACGGGCATGTGGCGGTCGCCATCACGGGCGTTGCAGGTCCTGGCGGCGGTACGCCGATGAAGCCCGTCGGCACCGTTCATTTCGCAGTCGCCCGCGCCAATCGCTCGGTGGTTCATCGCCTTGAGCGCTTCGATGGCGAAACCCGCGAAGCGGTACAACTGGCCGCCATCCGCACAGCGCTCGAGATGCTCCGAGAGGCGGTGGCCTAGAGCCTGTCTGGTTTAGATGGACACATCTAAACCAGATAAACAGGCTCTAATTCATAGACTTAGAGCGCGTTCGAACGGTTTGACCGCTCACACTTAAACCTAACGCGCTCTAGCCGCCGTGGAGTTGGCGCGCGCGCTGTTCGAAGCAAGCGATGAGCTTACCGGCCGCCTTGTCGACGTTCGCGGCCAGCATCGCGTCCAGAAGCGCTGACTTGAAGGCGAAGTCGATCACGAACTCGACGCGCGTGGCCTCGCCCTCGGGCAGGAACCGCCAGCCGTTGCTGAGACGCTTGAAGGGCCCATAGAGCAGGCTGACCTCGATCGACAGGGCGTCGCGATCGCGCCGAACGCGGGTGGCGAACTTCTCACGCAGGAACGAAAAGCCGACCTGGGCCTCAGCGTCGACCGTGCTGACCGCGCCGTCGACACGGCCGTTCCAGGTCCGCATCCCTGTGATCCAAGGCACGAACTTCGGATACGCCTCGACATCGCCGACCAGCTCGAACAGCTGCTCAGGGGTGTAAGGCAGCACCCGCGTGACAACGTGTCGATGCAAGGCTTACGCCGTGCGGGCGTCGAGGGCGCGCCGCGCCGCCTGCAGCTTGGCGAAGTCCTCGCCGGCGTGATGCGACGAGCGCGTGAGCGGGCTGGACGACACCATCAGGAAGCCCTTGGCCCGCGCGATCGCCTCATAGGCCTTGAACTCTTCAGGCGTCACGAAGCGGTCGATCGCCGCGTGCTTGCGGGTCGGCTGCAGATACTGGCCGATGGTGATGAAGTCGACGCCGGCCGAGCGCATGTCGTCCATCACCTGCATGACCTCTTCCTTGGTTTCACCCAGACCGACCATCAGGCCCGACTTGGTGAACTGCGAAGGGTCGCGCTGCTTGACGCGGTCGAGCAGGCGTAGCGAGTTGTAGTAACGCGCGCCGGGACGGATCTTGAGATACAGCCGCGGCACGGTTTCGAGGTTGTGGTTGAAGACGTCCGGCTTGGAGTCGATCACCACGTTCTCGGCTCCCTCCTTGCGCAGGAAGTCCGGCGTCAGGATCTCGATCGTCGTGCCCGGGGCGGCGGCCCGGATGGACGTGACCACCTCGGCGAAGTGGCGCGCGCCCCCATCCAGAAGGTCATCGCGGTCCACCGAGGTGATGACCACGTGCTTGAGGCCCATCTTGGCGACGGCCTCGGCCACGCGGCGCGGCTCGTCCGGATCCAGTTGCGTCGGCAGGCCCGTCGTGACGTTGCAGAAGGCGCAGGCGCGGGTGCAGATCTCGCCCATGATCATCATGGTCGCGTGCTTCTGGCTCCAGCACTCGCCGATGTTCGGGCAGGCGGCTTCCTCGCAGACCGTGTGCAGCTTGTGCTCGCGCACGATGCCCTTGGTCTCGTTGTACTGACCCGAGCCGGGAGCCCGCACGCGCAGCCACTCCGGTTTGCGGAGCACCGGCGTATCCGGGCGGTTTTGCTTTTCGGGATGGCGCGCCGCCCGGTCTTCCGAGCCGCGAGCCTTCAGCGTGTCGATCACCGTGGCCATGGCGCCTAAATCGGTCTTCTTGCTCTCCGGATCAAGCGCTTGATCTTGCGTAAGGCGGCAAGGCGCGAAATGACTGGCGCATATGCGTCGCCGTCTCCTTGCAGCCGTCCCGGCTATCGCGCTCAGCCTGGCCGTTTCCGCCTGCGGTGACGGGGCCTCCCGCGCGCCTTTCGCCGAGAGTCGCACGCCTCCGGCCCTGACCTCACGCTTCTATCCGCCGCAGGGCTGGGCCTGGGGATATGTGAAGACCGGAAACGCCTCCGTGCAGCGCTACGGCGTCGCATCGCCACCGGTGGCGCCCCGCGCGACGATCCTGGTTCTCCCGGGGTATGGCGAGACAGCCGAAAAATGGTTCGAAACCGTTTCCGATCTCACGCGGCAAGGCTTCAGCGTCTGGGTTCTCGAACGCCAGGGCCAAGGCGGCTCCGAGCGGCTCACGCCATGGCGCGACCTCGGTCACATCGACAGCTTTGATCCGGATGTTGCGGCTGTCAAAGCGCTGGTCAGGACCGTGATCCGTCCCCGAGGCGACATCCCCCTGATCGTGCTGGGCCACGGCGAAGGAGGGCTGGTTGCGCTGAGGGCGGCGCAGACAGGGCTTCCCATGCAAGGCTTGGCGCTCTCATCGCCCGCGTTCGGCCTGAAGAACCTTCCCCGCCCCCGCTCGGACTTCGCCAGGTTCACGCCGGCGCTCAGAACGCTTCGGCTGGGATGGGTTCGATCGCCGGACCAGCAAGGTTGGCGGCGGGATGCGCCAGATGGAAAGGCCGCAGGCCTCACCCACGACGCCACGCGCGGCAAGGTGCAGGCCGCATGGATGCTGGCGAACCCGGATCTTCGCATGGGCGGGCGGAGCCTTGGCTGGTTCGCCGCCTTCTTCGACGCTTCAGAGAGCGCCGCGCGCGACATCCGCAGCACAACGGTTCCTGTTCTGATGTTCGGCGCGGGTCGCGACCGCGTCGTCACGACGACACCGCAAACCCGACTGTGCGCCGAGATGAAGGCCTGTCGCGAGATTCGGTACGCCGAAGCAGGTCACGACCTTCACATGGAATCGGACGCGCTGCGCAGCGCTTGGCTGGCGGCCGTAACCGACTTCGCCGCGCCCCCAAGGCCTGTCAAAGCTCAGCCCCGCAACGGATGAACGTCACGGATTGTGACTCTTCCTTGCAAAGCTGGACCTTCCTCGGCAGACTCATCGTTTGAAGAACGAGAGCGCCCACCGCTCATCGGGGAGGTTTCGCCGGGATGCCGGTAGCTTAC
Organism: Caulobacter vibrioides; assembly: GCF_002310375.3. Classification (GTDB taxonomy): domain Bacteria; phylum Pseudomonadota; class Alphaproteobacteria; order Caulobacterales; family Caulobacteraceae; genus Caulobacter; species Caulobacter vibrioides_D. The sequence goes on along the minus strand of NZ_CP023315.3, from coordinate 2,027,231 downwards.
GACGTGCGGAACGGCCAAAAGGCCATCTTCGACGCCCTCATCGACGCCCGCGACAAGTTCGGCGCCAAGAAGCCGATCCTGGAGGACCAGGATCGCAATCCGCTGACCTATACCGATCTGATCCGGGCGAGCTTCGCCCTGGGCCGCAAGATCGCCGCCATGACCAAGCCGGGTGAGCACGTCGGCGTGCTTCTGCCTTCAGGCGCGGGCTCGGTGGTCACCTTCTTCGCCCTGCACGCCTTCGGGCGCGTGCCGACGATGTTGAACTTCACGGCCGGCATTCGGAACATCAAGGCCGCGTGTAAGCTGGCCAAGATCAACCGGGTCCTGACCGCGCACAAGTTCATCGAACTGGGCAAGCTGCACGATATCGTCGACGCGATCGGCGAGCAGGCGCAGGTGATCTATCTTGAGGACGTCCGCGGCACGATCGGCCTGCCCGACAAGCTGTTCGCCGCCGCGGCGGGCATGTTCCCGCGCCAGTTCCGCGCGCCGGCCAAGCCCTCCGACAAGGGCGTGGTGCTCTTCACCTCGGGCAGCTTCGGCGCGCCCCGGGGTGTGGTGCTGAGCCAGGAAAATCTTGTTCAGAACGCCATGCAGGTCGCGGCTCACATCGAGCTCGATTCCAATTGGGTGATGTTCAATCCGCTGCCCGTCTTCCACTGCTTTGGTCTGACCGCCGGGGTGATCCTGCCGATCCTTACCGGCATGAAGGCGTTCCAGTATCCCTCGCCGCTGCACACCAAGCAGATCCCGCCGCTGATCAAGGACGCCAAGGCCTCGGTCCTGCTGGCGACCGACACCTTCGTGAACCAGTACGCCCGGGCGGCGGAGTCTGACGAACTGTCGGGCCTGGAGTTCGTGGTGTGCGGCGCCGAGAAGGTGCGAGACGAAACCCATACCTTGATCAAGGAGCGCTTCGGCGGCGTACCGCTGCTCGAAGGCTACGGCGCGACCGAGGCTTCGCCGGTGATCGCCGTGAACAAGCCGAAGGACAACCGTCTTGGAACGGTGGGCGGCCTCTTGCCAGGTCAGGACGTCCGCATCGAGCCCGTCGAAGGCATCCCTGAAGGGGGCCGTCTGTTCGTGCGAGGCCCCAACATCATGGCCGGCTATCTGCGCGAGGACGGCGGCATAGACGCCCCGGAAGGGGGTTGGCACGATACCGGCGATGTCGTCAGCATGACCGACGACCAGTGGATCACGATCAAGGGCCGCGTGAAGCGCTTCGCCAAGATCGGCGGCGAAATGGTCTCGCTCACCGCCGCCGAGGACCTGGCCGCAGCGGTCTGGCCGGACGGACGCCACGCCGTGATCTCGATGCCCGACAAGAAAAAGGGCGAGAAGCTCATCCTGGTCACCGACCGGCATGACGCCGACGTCGGCCCGCTGGTCGCGCACGCTCAGACGATCGGCGCGCCTGAATTGTCGGTGCCCCGCAAGATCCTGAGGGTCACTGAAGTGCCGGTGCTGGGCAGCGGCAAGACCGACTATGTCGCGATCCAGCGCATGGCGGAAACCGACACCCAAGCAGCCTGATCAAGCTCCGGCGGCTAGAACGTCGCGCCGAGCGCTTCAAGCTCGGCGCGGAAACCTTGCTTGCGGATGTGCGCCGCCCGAAGGTCGGCAGCGAAGCTCGCGTGGTCCGGATACTCGCCGAAATCCGCGATCATGGCCGCCAGGGACTCGGCCTCCAGCAACTGGCGCGCGGCGTCGGCGTACCGCGTCGCGACGCCGTAGGACAGCACATGCTGGATCGAGGCGCGCAGCAGCAAAGTGGCCGCCAGCGGATAGCTTCCCTCCAGGCGCCGCGCCGCCTCGGTGATCAGAACGTCGTCGGCGCCGTTGATCTCGCCGGAGCGCGACAGGACCAGACGCGACGCCGCCTGGAAGTCGGGCCACGACACGAAGAAGGCTAGCGCGGTGTCAAAGCGCGGGAAGCGACGCACGACCGCCTTGGCCTGATCCTCGGCCTCGACGTCGTCAAAATCCGGAAGGCTCTTCAGATAGGCCCTCAGGAGCGGAATGGAGAGCGTGCGCTCGAACTCAGCCCAACGACGCTTCTGCGCTTCCTGATGATGTCCTGTGGCCTCCAGCGCCTCCAGCATCACCTCTTCCCAGGCGGCACGCTCCTCGACGGACGTCTGATGGCGGCCCCGTGCTTCACCGGGCGCACCGGCCTGCAGCGTAGCCAGGGCGTCTTCGCCACGGCCCGCCGCGAGAAGGCGCCGGGCGATCTCGGCCGAGACCAGCGGCGTGCGCCGAAGCTCCGGCGCGAAGGTCGCCTCGAAGGCGTCGATATCGCCGCTGGCGTCCGCCAGGCGCCGCAAGGCGTCCTTGTAGACCGCCGCCATCGGGTCAGCGCCCCGCAGCCGCTTGGCGTTCATCGCCAGGACCGTTTCCAGCACCTCGCGCAGATGAGCCCGCCCCTGCGGTCCCATGGCGGGGGCCAGGGCGCTGGCGAGCGATCCCATCTGGGCGTGATAGTCGGTCGCCAGGATCTTGGCGGTCCGCTCCGCCAGGGCGATCGGCTCGGGCACGGCCTTCTCGGCGATGGCGCCAATGGCGTCACGGGCCGCCAGGAAGACATCGCCGATCGGACCATCGGGCTGGCTGAGCCGATCTAGGGTCGGAGACGCCAGATCCAGTAGATCGAGCATGAGGTTGAGCGCGGCGGTCGCATCGTCCTGAGCGAGCCGCTCGATCATCTGACGATGGAGGTCCAGATCGCGGGCGAAAGCCGGACGCTTGCGCCAGTGGATGCGCGACGAAGACTTGCCGATCGTCGCCAGGCGCTTGGAAATCTCCAGCGCCAGGCCTTCGCTGCTGGCTTCGGCGAACAGCTCTAGCCGAAGCACCCGCTTGACGTGGCTGTCGCTGGACAGGTCGAGCAGGATGGCGGCGAGCCGTTCCGCGCCGAGATCGGCCAGATTGGCTTCGGAAAGGGTCGTCTTCGACCCCTTCCGCACCTTCGGCTTTTCACCCGCTGTCGCGGCGGCCTTGCGCGCCATCCAGACTCCCTAAGCTGCCCTAGATGTGCAGCACGCGTCCGTAGGCGTCCAGAGCGGCTTCGTGCATCGCTTCCGACATGGTCGGGTGGGCGTAGACGACGCCGTGCAGGTCTTCCTCGGTCGCTTCCAGGGTGATGGCGGTGACAAAGCCCTGGATCATCTCGGTCACTTCGTGGCCGATCATGTGCGCGCCGATCAAGGCGCCCGTCTTGGCGTCGAACACGGTCTTGACGAAGCCCTCGGTCTCGCCCGACGCCACGGCCTTGCCGTTGACGCGGAACGGGAAGCGGCCGGCCTTGACCTCGATCCCCGCCGCCTTGGCGGCGGCTTCGGTGTAGCCCACCGAGGCGACCTGCGGATTGGCGTAGGTGCAGCCCGGGATCGGCGAGTGGACGTTCGGCGTCTTGTAGCCGGCGATCGCCTCGGCGGCGTGGATGCCTTCGTGGCTGGCCTTGTGGGCGAGCCACGGCGCGCCGGCGATGTCGCCGATGGCGTAAAGGCCGGGCACGTTGGTGCGGCAGTGCTTGTCGGTGACGACGTGGCCACGATCCAGGCTCACGCCCAGCGCTTCCAGGCCGTCATTGTTCGGCGCGATGCCGACCGCGACGATGCACTTCTCGGCGGTCAGCTGTTCGATCTTCCCGCCGGCTTCGACGGTGACGGCGACGCCGTCCTTGGTCTTCTCGATCTTGCTGACCTTGGCGCCGACGCGGAACTTGATACCGCGCTTCTCGAACGCCTTTTGGGCGGCCTTGGAAACTTCCTCGTCCTCGACCGGCATGATGCGGTCGATGGCTTCGACGACGGTCACTTCGGCGCCCAGCGCGCGATAGAAGCTGGCGAACTCGATGCCGATGGCGCCTGAGCCGATCACGACCAGCGACTTGGGCATCGACTTCGGCGCCAGGGCGTCGCGGTAGGTCCAGATCTTGTCGCCGTCCGAGACTGCGCCGATCGCCGGGATCTCGCGGGCGCGGGCGCCGCTGGCCAGGATCACGTTCTTGGCTTGCACCGTGCGGCTGCCACCGGCCTTCAGCGCAATGACCACCTTCGGAGCCGGCGCGCCCTTCTCAAGCTTGGCCTCGCCCTCGATCACCTCGATCTTGTGCTTCTTCATCAGGAAGGCGATGCCGCCCGACATGTTCTTGGCCACGCCGCGCGAGCGCTCGATGATCTTGCCGAAGTCGAACGAGGCCTTCTCGACCGACAGGCCATAGCCGCCCAGATGCGACAGCTGCTCGTAGACCTCGCCGGACTTCAGCAGCGCCTTGGTCGGGATGCAGCCCCAGTTCAGGCAGATGCCGCCCAGATTTTCACGCTCGATGATGGCCGTCTTCAGGCCCAGTTGGCTGGCGCGGATCGCGGCCACATAGCCGCCAGGACCGGCGCCGATGACGACGACATCGAATTCCGTGGACATGATCTTCTAACCCTGACTTTGGCGATCGCACGAGGGAGCGCGCGGCGCCGATCGACCAGTCTGCAAACCGGTCTGGGAGAAACTAGAGCAGCGCCTCGACCGCGACCTTCAGGTCTTCGGGCTTCACGGTCGGCGCGAACCGATCGACGACCTGGCCGTCCTTGCCGATCAGGAACTTGGTGAAGTTCCACTTGATCGCCTCGGTGCCCAGAACGCCCTTCTGTTCCTTCTTGAGGAACTTGTAGAGCGGGTGAGCATCGGCGCCGTTGACGTCGATCTTGCTCATCACCGGGAAGCTCACGTCGTAGGTCAGCGAGCAGAAGTTCGCGATCTCGGCGGCGTCGCCCGGCTCCTGAGCGCCGAACTGATTGCAGGGGAAGGCCAGGACCGTGAAGCCACGGTCCTTGTGCGCCTTGTAGAGCGCTTCCAGGCCCTCGTACTGCGGCGTGAACCCGCACTTGCTGGCGGTGTTCACGATCAGCAGCACCTGGCCGCGATAGTCGGCCAGGCTCACGTCCTGGCCGTCCAGCGTCTTGGCGGAATAGTCGTAGATCGACATGGCCATACCTTCCCCGCGCCCCGATCAGACGATCAGGGTCAGCGGCTCTTCAATCAGCGGCTTGAAGGCCGCCAGGAACTTGGCGCCGACCGAGCCGTCGACCACGCGGTGATCGCAGGTCAGGGTCACGGTCATGACCGTCGCAACGGCCAGTTGGCCGTTCTTGACGACCGGACGCTGCTCGCCGGCGCCGACGCTCATGATCGCGGCCTGCGGCTCGTTGATGATCGAGGCGAACGACTTGATGCCGAACATGCCAAGGTTGCTGATCGAGAAGGTGCCGCCCTGGAACTCCTCAGGCTTCAGCTTCTTGTCCTTGGCGCGCTGGGCCAGGTCCTTCATCTCGGCGGAGATCTGCGCCAGGCCCTTGGTCTCGGCCTTGCGGATGATCGGCGTGATCAGGCCGCCATCGACCGCCACGGCGACGGCGATGTCGGCGTGGTGGTGCATGGCGATGCCTTCCGGCGTGTAGCTGGCGTTGGCTTCCGGCACCTGCTTCAGGGCCACGGCGGCGGCCTTGATGACGATGTCGTTCACCGAGACCTTCACGCCCTGCTTTTCCAGCAGGCTGTTGATCTTGGCGCGGGCGGCCAGCAGCGCGTCGATCTCGAGATCGATCGTGAGCGGGAAGTGCGGCACGTCGCGGAAGCTTTCCGTCATACGACGGGCGATCGTCTTGCGCATGCCGTCCAGCGGGACGAGGTCGTAGGAGCCGGCGGGGATGCCCATCTGCTCCAGCGACTGGATCTGACGCGGCGCGGCGGCGGCGGCCGGAGCGACGGCGGCAGGCGCCGCAGCCGGAGCGACCTTGGCGGCCGGCGCGCCCGACTTGGCGGCTTCGACGTCCGACTTGATCACGCGGCCGTGCGGGCCGGTGCCCTTGATGGCCTTCAAGTCGAGACCAGCGGCCGAAGCCAGACGGCGAGCCAGGGGCGAGGCCAGGACGCGCGAGCCGTCAGCGGCGACCGGAGCGGCCGGCGCGGGGACGGCTGGAGCCGGGGCGGCGGCCGGAACCGGCGCAGCGGCGGCGGCCTTCGGGGCTTCGACCTTCGGAGCCGGCGCGGGGCTGTCGCCCTCGCCCGCCAGCTTGGCGATCAGGGCGTTGACCTTGACGTTCTCGGTCCCGGCCTCAACCAGGATGGCTTCCACGACGCCTTCGTCGACGGCTTCGACTTCCATCGTCGCCTTGTCGGTCTCGATCTCGGCGATCACGTCGCCGGCCTTGACGGTGTCGCCGACCTTCACGTGCCACTTGGCGAGGGTTCCCTCCTCCATGGTGGGCGACAGGGCGGGCATCAGGATGTCGATCGACATTGAGCTTGTTCCTCAATCCTTCGGGACGGTCGCGAACCCTTTCGTCTGCGAGGGCCGGCGTCCACGATACCCCGCTTTGGGGCGGGATGAATGTCTTGGCCAAGAGCAGCGGCCCCCGCCAGGGGCGAGGGCCGCGATCTCTTAGCGGTAGCAGACCGCCTTGGCCGCCTTCACGATCTTCTCGACCGACGGCAGGCTCAGGGCTTCCAGGTTCGCCGCATAAGGCAGCGGCACGTCTTCCTGGCAGACCCGCAGCGGCGGGGCGTCCAGGTAGTCGAAGCCGAACTCGGTGATGCGGGCGACGATCTCGGCGCCGACGCCCATCGGGCCCCAGCCTTCCTCGACCGTGACCAGACGGTTGGTCTTCTTGACGCTTTCCAGGATGGTCGCGTGGTCCATCGGACGGATCGTGCGCAGGTCGACGACCTCGGCGGCGATGCCTTCCTTTTCCAGCTCCTCGGCCGCCTTCAGGGCGAAACCGACCATACGGCTGTAGGCCACCAGCGTGACGTCCGAGCCTTGGCGACGGACCTTGGCCTTGCCGATCGGCACGACCCAGTCCTCGACGTCCGGGATGTCGAACTCGTGGCCGTACATCATCTCGTGTTCGAGGAAGACGACCGGGTTCGGATCGCGGATGGCGGCCTTGAGCAGACCCTTGGCGTCAGCGGCGTCGTAAGGCGCGATGACCTTCAGGCCCGGGACGTTGCCGTACCAGGCGGCGTAGTCCTGGCTGTGCTGGGCGCCGACGCGCGAGGCCGCGCCGTTCGGGCCGCGGAACACGATCGACGACTTGATCTGGCCGCCCGACATGTAGAGCGTCTTGGCCGCCGAGTTGATGATGTGGTCGATCGCCTGCATGGCGAAGTTCCAGGTCATGAACTCGACGATCGGCTTCAGGCCGGCCATGGCCGCGCCGACGCCCATGCCGGCGAAGCCGTGCTCGGTGATCGGGGTGTCGATGACGCGACGGTCGCCGAACTCCTGCAGCAGCTCACGGCTGACCTTGTAGGCGCCCTGGTACTGGGCGACTTCCTCACCCATCAGGAACACGCGGTCATCGCGGCGCATTTCCTCGGCCATCGCGTCGCGCAGGGCGTCACGGACCGTGATCTTCTTCAGCGCCGCGCCGGCCGGGATTTCCGGATCGGCGAAGGTCGACGCGGCGGAGATCGGGCCACCGGCGGCCGGAGCCGCGACGACGACCGGGGCGGCCTCGGCGACGGGCGCGGCGGCCGCAGCAGGAGCCGCAGCTTCGCCCTCGCCCTTCAGACGCGCGATCAGGGTGTTGACCTTGACGTTCTCGCTGCCGGCCGGAACCAGGATGGCTTCGATCACGCCCTCGTCCACGGCTTCGACTTCCATCGTCGCCTTGTCGGTCTCGATCTCGGCGATCACGTCGCCGGCCTTGATGGTGTCGCCTTCCTTCACCAGCCACTTGGCCAGGGTGCCTTCCTCCATCGTCGGGGAAAGCGCGGGCATCAGGATGTCCGTCACTCGGCGGCCTCCAGGTAGACGTCGGTATACAGTTCCGAGGGATCGGGCTCGGGGCTCGTGCGGGCGAACTCGGCGGCCTCGGCGACAATGCGCTTCACTTCGGCGTCGACGCCCTTCAGGTCGTCTTCGGTGACGCCGGCCTTGGCCAGGCGTTCCTTGATGTGGTCGATCGGATCGCGGGTCGTCTTGACCTCGTCGACCTCTTCCTTGGTGCGATACTTGGCCGGGTCCGACATCGAGTGGCCGCGATAGCGATAGGTCTTCATCTCGAGGATGTAGGGACCTTGGCCGCTGCGGGCGTGCTCAGTGGCGCGGGCGCCGGCTTCGCGGACGGCGATGACGTCCATGCCATCGACTTCCTCGCCCGGGATGCGGAACGAGACGCCGCGCTTGTGGAACGCGGTTTCCGAGGCGGCGCGCTCGACGGCGGTGCCCATGGCGTACTGGTTGTTCTCGATCACGTACACGACCGGCAGCTTCCAAAGCTGGGCCATGTTGAAGCTCTCGTAGACCTGACCCTGGTTGGCCGCGCCGTCGCCCATATAGGCGTAGGAGACGTTGCCGTTGTTGCGGTAGCTGTTGGCCAGCGCCAGACCGGTGCCGAGCGCCACCTGGGCGCCGACGATGCCGTGACCGCCGTAGAAGCCGGTGGCGATGTCGAACATGTGCATCGACCCGCCCTTGCCCTTGGACGAACCGCCGGCTCGGCCGGTCAGCTCGGCCATCACTTCGCGAGGATCCATGCCCGCGGCCAGCATGTGGCCGTGGTCACGGTAGCCCGTGATGATCTGGTCGCCCTTCTGCGAGATCGACTGCATGCCGACCGCGATGGCTTCCTGGCCAATGTACAGGTGGCAGAAGCCGCCGATCAGGCCCATGCCGTACAGCTGTCCAGCACGCTCCTCGAAGCGGCGGATGAGCAGCATGTCCTGATAGAATTTCAGGAGTTCGTCCTTGCCGACGAAGGCGTTGACACCGGTTTCCGGCGCCTTCCCCTCGGAGGCATCAGCCTTGCGCGTGCGCGCCATTCAAATCTCCCTGGCCAATCTTCATCGCGGCCTTCATCCGATGAGCGCTTCCCGCCGAAAATTCGTCGGTCCCGCGAAGGTCACGCCCTGATGTTCACTCAAACCGAACGCGAACCTTAGCGATTCCCGCGCGATGCGCCGTCGTTCCCCAGAGTAGCGACGGATCAGCGCGAGCGCTTGACCCGGATCACATAGTCCCTCGGATCGGCGTATCCTAGAAGCGAGCGCGCGCGCTCCTCCAAAAGATCAGCCGACAGACTGCCGCTGCGTAATAGACGAGCGCGGGCCTCCAGGTCCATCCTCTCTGCGCGTATCTTCCTGAGTTCTCTCGTTTTTGCTGCGAGGTCCGCATTGCGCTGCGAAATGGAAAGCAGCCCCCGATCACCCGTCAGAGCGTGAAAGGCGAAGTAGAAAATCAGGAAAAAGATCGCCGCAGTCGGCAGGAAGGGTTGCAGTCGGGCGAACATCTTGGCGTCCCAAAGAGGGATTCGCAGGATCGCCGACTGGCCTTAACGCCTTCTAAATCTGGGCGTTGGGGAGGGTTATCGGCGGATCGCCCGACAGGCGAACGATGCTTTCATCTGAGATCGTTTCATCCGCATCTAGATACCGCGCCGCCGAAGCTATTTCGCGGCCGCGAACACGGGAAAGATGGTCTCGTTTGAAACGACCGGCCCGCTTTTAGAAAATTTGTGGGTAAACACCGTTCGACGAGGCCTATCTCCGCAGGCCCGAACGCGCCGTGGCCAGGAATCGCACATGAAAAAAGCGTGTCCGCTTTGGCGAACACGCTCCTTCCGTCTTGGCTATTCTGGACCGTCTCAGCGACCCTTGAGGGCCGCTCGACCGGCGTAGACGCCCTGGTCGTCCAGCATCTCTTGGATGCGGAGCAGCTGGTTGTACTTGGCGGTGCGATCCGAGCGGGCCAGCGAGCCCGTCTTGATCTGACCGCAGTTCAGCGCGACGGCCAGGTCGGCGATCGTGCTGTCTTCGGTCTCGCCCGAACGGTGGCTCATCACGCTGGTGTAGCCATGACGGTGCGCGAGCTCGACGGCGTCGATGGTTTCCGAGAGCGTGCCGATCTGGTTGACCTTCACGAGGATCGAGTTGGCCAGACCCTTGTCCAGGCCGATCTGCAGGCGCTTGGGATTGGTGACGAAGAGATCGTCGCCGACCAGCTGCACCTTCTTGCCCAGCGTGTCGGTCAGCAGCTTCCAGCCGTCGAAGTCGTCTTCGGCCATGCCGTCCTCGATCGTCAGGATCGGGAACTTGGCGACGAGGCCGGCCAGGTAGTCGACCATGGCGGCCGGATCCAGCGACTTGCCCTCGCCTTCCAGCTCGTACTTGCCGTTCTTGAAGAACTCGGTCGAGGCGACGTCGAGGCCCAGGACGAAGTCGTCACCGGCCTTGTAGCCCGCCTTCTCACCCGCCTTGACGATGAAGTCGAGCGCGGCTTCAGCCGACGCCAGGTTCGGCGCAAAGCCGCCCTCGTCGCCGACGTTGGTGTTATGACCCGCGTCCTTCAGAGCCTTCTTCAGGGCGTGGAAGATCTCCGCGCCCATCCGCAGCCCTTCGCGGAAGTCCTTGGCGCCGGTCGGCAGGATCATGAACTCCTGGATGTCGATCGGATTGTCGGCGTGGGCGCCGCCGTTGATGATGTTCATCATCGGGGTCGGCAGCACGCGGGCGTTCACGCCGCCGACGTACTTGTAGAGCGGCAGGCCGGCCGACTCGGCGGCGGCCTTGGCGGTGGCCAGCGAGACGCCCAGGATCGCGTTGGCGCCCAGGCGGGCCTTGTTCGGCGTGCCATCCAGTTCGATCAGAAGGTTGTCGACGCGACGCTGGTCCTCGGCGTCGACGCCCGACAGCGCGTCGAAGATCTCGCCGTTGACGGCGTCGACCGCCTGCTGGACGCCCTTGCCCAGATAGCGAGCCATGTCGCCATCGCGCTTTTCGTTAGCTTCGTGAGCGCCCGTGGAGGCGCCCGACGGCACTGCGGCGCGACCGAACGCGCCGTCCTCGAGAATGACGTCGACTTCGACGGTCGGGTTACCCCGGCTGTCGAGAATTTCGCGGGCGATGATGTCGACGATCTCGGTCATGGACTTCTCCTCAAGGCCAAAGGCGCGGGAGCCTTAGCCGCCAAGCGTCCAAGGCGCAACTTGACTTCCCCATGGGAGGCCGCGTGATCGTCGATAATCCTAGGGAGGGCTCCATGCTGTTGATCGAACGACGCGGATCGGTGGCGGTTGTGACGCTGAACCGACCTGAAGCCATGAACGCGCTCTCCAAGGCCCTCCGCTTGGCGCTCCATGACGCCATGATCCAGCTTGACCAGGATCCGGACGTCAGCGTGGTGATCCTGACGGGCGCCGGCGATCGGGCCTTCACCGCCGGACTGGATCTGAAGGAACTCGGTGGCGATCCCGCCGCTATGGGCGCGGCGAACGATCAGGACGCGCGCTCGAACCCAGTTCGCGCGGTTGAAACCTGCCGCAAACCCGTGATCGGAGCGATCAACGGTGTAGCGATCACGGGCGGCTTTGAGCTGGCGCTGGCCTGCGACGTCCTGCTGGCCTCGGAGAACGCGCGGTTCGCCGACACCCATGCTCGCGTCGGCATCATGCCGGGCTGGGGACTTTCGCAAAAGCTCTCGCGCCTCATCGGTCCCTACCGCGCCAAAGAGCTGTCCCTGACCGGCAACTTCCTGGACGCCCGCACCGCCGCCGACTGGGGGCTGGTCAATCGGGTGACGACCGCCAGCGACCTCATGCCGACGGCGCTAAGGATGGCCGATGAAATGGCCAGCATCCCGGTGGACGCCCTGTCCTTCTACAAGGCCCTGATCGACGACGGATACGCCCTGGCGTTCGGCGACGGGCTGTCGCTCGAGCACAAGCGATCAAGCGCTCGCAATCGCGCGGTGACGCCCGAGGCTGTCGAACAGCGGCGACGCCAGGTCATGGAGCGCGGTCGAGGCCAGTAGGACGCATCGCCCTCACGCCTGGAGCACGGTCGGAAAGCCGCCCTGCCCCAGGCGGAACAGCACCTTTCCGGCGCCGAAATCCAATTCTACCCGCGCGAAGAGCCTGAGCAGGTCGACCCCGAACAGGGCTACGGGCCGCTCGTTGAGGCCCCAGTGATTGAAGACGTGCAGATCCGCGAACGCCATCGGCGCGTTGGTCAGCCGTAAGTCGCCCATCTTGATGGTGGGGATGATGCGGAACTCGCCCAACTGAATTTCGCCGCTGGCGGTGAGCAAGCGGATCCGTTGAACCTGATCCGAAGATCGGCGTCGCTTCGCCGCGATCGAGCGGGCCAGCGCCATGTTGCCGATGCTGACCCCGCCCCCGGAGTCGATAAAGGCCAGCGACTTGGCCCCCGCGATCCGAGAGTCGGCCAGCGTTAGCCGCCCGTATCGCGAATTCGCCGAGACCGAGACCTCACGCGAGCTGGTGTAGGGCTCGAAGCTGGGCGCGCTACGGCGGACCTCAAGCTGGTTCTTGCGAAAGTCGATGACCACGTTCCGCCCCTCAAGAGCGTCGACGCCGAGCAGGCCATCGGCGCCAATCCGATCGTAGGGCAGGACCGGAAGAATGCTGTCGGTCAGTCCGGTCTCGCCGGCGCGCAGCGTACGCACCAGCGCCGTCGGACATGTGACCGCGCCGGTGGCGCCGTGGACGACCACATCGGGCCCTCGCAGCAGCCCAAGGCGCTCGACCAGGCCAGGGGTCAGAACCGTCCTGTCGGCGCCGGTGTCGACCACGAATCGGAACCCCGCCACGCCATTGATCGTCGTGGCCACCGTGAGCCGGGCGTCGCTGTCGAGGGATGCGTCAAGGATGATCATCGGCTCTTGGCCGGCCTTGCCCGCCAATTCGTCGGTCGTGACGATCGGGGGCGTTTGGCTTGCCGCCTCGGCGTGCGTAGGCAGAGCCGAGAGGCTCGGCCCGGCCAGTATCGATCCCAGTCCCCCGGCCAGTGCGCGGCGTGTGAACATCGGGTTTTCCTCCGGCCAGGAGGCTAACACCGTTTTTCGACGCACACGACGAAAAGCGCCGCCGGAACGAGCCCGGCGGCGCTTTCAAACCGTCAGAGACGAAAGAAGACTTAGTCTTCCTTCGGCGTCAGGATCTGCTTGCCGTTGTACATGCCGGTCTTCAGATCGACATGGTGCGGACGGCGCAGCTCGCCCGTGTCCTTGTCCTCAATGAACGAGTTAGCGCCCAGGGCGTGGTGCGACCGGCGCATGTTCCGGCGAGAAGGCGAAGTTTTTCTTTTAGGAACGGCCATCGAAGTGACTCTGCTCGCTGAGCGTGAAAATCGAGAGCGGCGGCCTGGGAACGCCCGAGCCGCCGCGTGAGGGCGGGCTTATGCCCGAATCTGATCGAAGATGCAACCTTGTGATCGAACAGCCTCAGACAAGGCGTCCGTGCTCCTTCGCCGCAGCGATGAAACTGGCGAAAAGCGGGTGCGGGGCGAACGGACGGCTCTTCAGTTCCGGGTGATATTGGACCCCGATGAACCACGGATGGTCGTCCCGCTCGACGATTTCGGGCAGTACGCCATTGGGCGAGCGACCGGTCAGTTTCAGGCCCGCGTCCTCCATCAGGTGGACGTAGCCGATATTGACCTCGTAGCGGTGGCGGTGGCGCTCGCTGATCTCGGTGGCCCCATAGATCTCGGCGATCTTCGAACCGGTCGTCAGGACCGCGTCATAGGCCCCCAGACGCATCGTACCGCCCAGATCGTCATTGGCGCGGCGCTGGACGGTCTCATTGCCCTTGATCCACTCGGTCATGATGCCGACGACCGGACGCTCGGTGGGTCCGAATTCGCTGGAGCTGGCGTCCTTGATGCCGGCGACGTTCCGCAGGGTCTCGATGACGGCCATCTGCATGCCAAAGCAGATACCGAAATACGGCACCTTCCGCTCCCGGGCGAACTGGGCCGCGCGGATCTTGCCCTCCGCGCCCCGCTCGCCGAAGCCGCCGGGCACCATGATGGCGTGGGCGTTCTCAAGACGGGCCGCAGCCGCCCCCTCGTCGCCCTCGAAGGTCTCGCTCTCGACCCAGTCGAGGTTGACCTTGACCTTGTTGGCCAGGCCCCCGTGGTGGAGAGCCTCGATCAGCGACTTGTAGGCGTCCTTCAGCACCGTGTACTTGCCCACGACGGCGATGGTGACCTCGCCGTCGGGATGCTGGACGGTGTCGTCGATGGTCTTCCAGCGCGTCAGGTCCGGAGCCGGCGCATCGCGCATGCCGAACACATCGAGCACTTCGGCGTCCAGGCCCTGCTCGTGATAGTCGATCGGCACGGCGTAGATGGACGATGAGTCCATCGCCTGGATCACCGCGCTGGGCCGCACGTTGCAGAACTGGGCGATCTTGCGCTTTTCCTCCGGCGGGATCTCCTGCTCGCAGCGGCACAGCAGGATGTCCGGCTGGATACCGATCGAGCGCAGCTCCTTGACCGAGTGCTGGGTCGGCTTGGTCTTCATCTCGCCGGCCGTCTTGATGAACGGCAGCAGGGTCAGGTGCACATAGCAGCTCTGGCCGCGCGGCAGGTCCTGACGCAGCTGGCGGATGGCTTCGAAGAACGGCAGGCCCTCGATGTCGCCGACCGTGCCGCCGATCTCGACCAGCACGAAGTCGACGGCCTTCTCGCCCGTCTCGTCCATGGCCGGCGACAGGACGAAGTCCTTGATCTCGTTGGTGACGTGCGGGATCACCTGGACGGTCGCGCCCAGATAGTCGCCGCGGCGCTCCTTCTCGATGATCGTCTTGTAGATCTGGCCGGTGGTGATGTTGTCGGCCTTGGTCGCCGACACGCCGGTGAAGCGCTCGTAGTGGCCAAGGTCCAGGTCGGTTTCCGCCCCGTCGTCGGTCACGAAGACCTCGCCGTGCTGATACGGGCTCATCGTGCCCGGATCGACGTTGAGATAGGGGTCGAGCTTACGGAGGCGGACCTTGTAGCCACGCGCTTGAAGCAGCGCGCCGAGCGCCGCCGAGGCCAAACCTTTGCCAAGCGAGGAAACCACGCCGCCGGTGATGAAGATGTACCGCGTCATGGGCGATCAGGTTACCCGTGATTCGTGGACGCGGGGAGAAAAGACCCGCGTTCATCAACAAGATTAAACCCCCGAGGTGGCCCTCGGGGGTCGGTGAAAGCGCCGTCGGTGACGGTTAGGGCTTGGGCTGGCTCGCCGGGGCCGGGGCCGGCTCGGCGGGCGCCAGAAGCGCGGGCTGCTGGACGGCCGGCGCTGGCGTGTTGATCTGCGGGGCCGGAGCCTGGATGCCGCCCGGCTGCGCCGTCGAGGGCAGCGAGTTCAGCGAGCCCGGAGCCGGGGTCGGCGCCGGAACGTTCTGCAGGCTCTTCGAATCGAGGCCTTGGATGTCCAGGCGGTCGGCGACGGAGCCGCTCTTGTCGAGGCGGCCGGTCAGGATGGTCAGGGTCAGGCTGATGACCAGGAAGATCGAGAACAGGATCCAGGTGATGCGGGTCAGCAGGTCGCCGGCGCCGCGCGCGGTCATCAAGCCGCCCGAGTTGCCGCCCATGCCCAGGGCGCCGCCCTCGGAGCGCTGCAGCAGCACCACCCCGATCAGGCCGAGGCAGACGACGATGTTGATGGCCAGCAGAACGCCGATGAGCATGACGAATGTATTCTCGATCCGGGCGCGGGCCAAACCCCGCGCGAAAAACGAAGCGGCCCCTCTACCACTAGAGGCGGCTGCACGCCATAGCTGGGAAGCGTCCTCGCGAACGCAAGCCCTGAAGCCAATCCCTTGGACCGCATGATCCTCGAGACCGAACGCCTCACCATCGCTCCCCTGACGGTCGACGACGCGCCGTTGATCTATCCGTTCTTCAGCGACGCGGAGGTGATGTCCACCCTCGATCAGGAGCCCATCGAGGATCCCGACGCTGTGGCCAACCGCGTCGGGGCCCAGGTCGATGAGATGGCCGGCGACCACGCGGCCTATTGGGCGATCCGCCGCGCCGCCGACGACGCCTTCATCGGCTTCTGCGAGATCTTCGACATCGACCGCCGCCGCGACAGCGCCGAGATCCGCTTCGCCGTCGCCCGTGAGGGTTGGGGCCAGGGCTTTGGCCTGGAGGCCCTGAGCGCCCTGCTCGCCCAGGTGGCCGCCGACGGGCTGAAGACGATCACCGCCCGGGTCCATGTCGGCGACGCCCCGGCCGAGCGCCTGATGGCCAAGCTGGGCTTTCGCGCCGACGGCTACATGAAGGGCGCCGTGCACCGCGACGGCGAACGCCGCGACCGGCGGGTTTATGTGTTGAGGCTGTAGGAAGCTGAAAATCCTCCCCCCAGCGGGGGAGGTGGCCGAAGGCCGGAGGGGGAAGTTCTGCTGAGCTTGCCCCTTCCCCCTCCGTCGTCTCTCCGAGCCGACACCTCCCCCGCTGGGGGGGGATTGGGGGAATCCATGCCGCGTTCCCGCTTAGAACTCCCAAGAAGCCTCCCTTCCCCTTGATGGGGAAGGGCCGGGGATGGGGTGACTGCTGAGCTAGCGGCTTTGCGCGGCATCGGACGCTGTTATGACCCCACCCCTACCCCTCCCCATCAAGGGGAGGGGGCGTGACCTGTCGGCTTCACGCGATCGCTCGCTGAAGTCATGGAAAAGGACGCGGAGCGCCGGACGTCCGTCCGGAGTTTGAGTGTGTTGTTACCGTTTCGACGAAGCCCAGCGCTCCGCGCAGCCGTTATGCGTCAGCGTCCCGTCAGGTGGCCCTGTTCAGGCCCTACCGGGACCTGGGCGCTTCTGTTTCCGGAAGTCCCAGCGGTCGAAGAGGACGAGCCACTCCAGGCTAAGACACATCCCTTTGCCTCCAACCACGCCGACGGCGGGCGGGTCTGGCCAGCAACCAGATCCCCGGACCGTCCGAGTATCCCCCTCGAACCTGTCCCCGCTCGACCGCCCCCCGCCGCCGCAAATGGTCGCTGGCCATGCGCCCTTTCCTCGCGACGAGGTGGATAAAGACTACGACAGGTTTTGAGGCCGGGGATGAAACCCTGCGAACGCCCACCCAATTCCCTCTCTCTTAGAGAGAGGGAGGGGCCCAAGCAAATCTTGGGAGGGTGAGAGGTTCCACCCCTTCCGGACAAGGCAGGGACTGACAAGCGACTGAAAAGGCGGTACTTTCACGGCTATCACCGTAACCACTCACCCTCCCACCGCTGCGCGGCGGGCCCCTCCCTCTCTCTCAGAGAGAGGGATTCTGTTCCCATCCTTCGCCGGGGATACGCGCCGGCTTGACATCGGATATTACGTTCGTAATTGTCATGCATATTACAAACGTAATCAACGGGAACCGACCATGCGCCTACGCCACCTTTCCCTCATCGCCGTCGCCGCTGCGATTCTGGCCACGCCCGCCTTGGCGTCGACCGCGGTCGCGCCGTCGGGCCGCGAGCCGCTGACCCTGTTGGCGATCTTCGCTAACGCGGCGGCGCCCGTGCAATTGATCGCCTTGTTGTTGGCCGCCGGCCTGGTTGTCGCCCCTGTCATGGCCGCCATCCGACCCGAAACCCGTTGGCTGACGGCGATCAACAAGAGCGCCCTGCCCCTCGGCTTCGCCGCAGCGACCTATACACTCCTGGCCGGCGCGGTGGGTATCGCCAACCTCGGGGCCACGCCCAGCCTGGCGGTCATGGCGCCCGGCATGGCCGAAGCGCTGATGATGGCCATGCTTGGCCTGCTGACCGCCGGCGTCGCCCGCCTGGCGGGCGAACTGACCGCACGGCGCAAGGGCGAGACGAGCCTCGCCTAGCCGCGACAAAACCGCGCGTAACAGAACCACGCTTGCTTTTTGCACCGCAGCAAGCGCATAAGGCCGCTCATCGGGCCCCCTTCGTGTCGCTTCGGCGGCGGAAGGGGGCTATTTTTGTTGGAATTCGACCAAGAAGCGGTCCGAGGGAAGCGTTCAAGGCTTCAAAGGGGCCCGATTTGGTCATGGCGCGAGCCGCGCGTTTTATGTGCGCGGTCGCAGACGTGAACTGGACCCATATGCCCTTCCCCGCCTCCCACCCCGCTCTTGAGCGGGCTCTCGCCGCTCAAGGCTATGCCGAGCCCACCCCCGTTCAGGCCGCCGTGCTGGCCGCCGACGCCGCCGACCGCGACCTGCTGGTCAGCGCCCAGACGGGCTCTGGCAAGACCGTCGCCTTCGGCCTCGCAGCTGCTCCGACTCTGCTCGGCGACGCCGAAACCTTCGGCCAGGCCGCCGAACCGCTGGCCCTGGTCATCGCCCCGACCCGCGAGCTGGCCATGCAGGTCAATCGCGAGCTGGGCTGGCTCTATGCCGAAGCCAAGGCCGCAGTGATCAACTGCGTTGGCGGCATGGACGCCCGCCGCGAGCAGCGCGCGCTGAACTACGGCGCCCATATCGTCGTCGGCACCCCCGGCCGTCTGCGCGACCACATCGAGCGTGGTCACCTTGATCTCTCCAAGCTGAAGGTCGCCGTCCTCGACGAGGCTGACGAGATGCTGGACATGGGCTTCCGCGAGGATCTGGAGTTCATCCTCGACGCCGCCCCGGCCGAGCGTCGCACCCTGCTGTTCTCGGCCACCCTGGCCCGCGACATCGTCGAGCTGGCCAAGCGCTATCAGAACGACGCCGTCCGCATCGACACCATCGGCCGCAACGAACCGCACCGCGACATCGAGTATCGCGCCGTGCGCGTGGCCCCCAACGAGGTCGAGCACGCGGTCGTCAACCTGCTGCGCTTCTTCGAAGCCCCCGGCGCCCTGGTGTTCGCCAACACCCGCGAAAGCGTCCGCTCGATGCACGCCAAGCTGCGCGAGCGCGGCTTCGCGGTCGTGGGCCTGTCCGGCGAGCTGTCGCAGCGTGAACGCGCCGACGCCCTGCAGGCTCTGCGCGACGGCCACGCCCGCGTCTGCGTCGCCACCGACGTCGCCGCGCGCGGTCTCGACCTGCCGGATCTCGGCCTCGTGATCCACGCCGAGCTGCCGATTAACAAGGCCACCCTGCTGCACCGTTCCGGCCGCACCGGCCGCGCCGGCAAGAAGGGCGTCAGCGCCCTGGTCGTCCCCTACACCCGTCGCCGCAAGGCCGAGCAGCTGCTCTTCGCCGCCGGCGTCGAAGCCGACTGGGGCGGCGCGCCCAGCGCCGACTCGATCCGCGAGAAGGACCAGGAGCGTCTGCTCGAGGATCCGATCTTCAGCGAGGCCTCGACCGAAGAGGATGTCGCCCTGGCCGAGGCCATGCTGGCCAAGCGCACGCCGGTCGAGATCGCCGCCGCGCTGATCCGCACCCGCCGCGCCAAGCTGCCTTCGCCGGAAGACATCTATGACGATCCGCGCCACGGCGCCGATCCGGGTCCGCGTTCGCGTGAGCCGCGTGAGCCGCGCGAGTTTGGAGAGCGCCCCGAGCGCGAACCGCGCGTCAGCATGGAAGGCTCGGAGTGGTTCCGCATCAGCGTTGGCCGTCGCGGCAACGCCGATCCCAAGTGGCTGATCCCGATGATCTGCCGCCTGGGCCACATCACCAAGAAGGACATCGGCGCGATCAGGATCTTCGACTACGACACCAAGTTCGAGATCTCGAACGAGGCGGCGGTGAAGTTCGGCGCGGCGGTCCAGACGACCGTGCGCGAAGACGTCTCGATCACCCCGACCACGGCGCCGGCGGCGCGCGAAGCGGGTCCGCGCCGGGACTTCACGCCGCGTCCGCCGAGGGGCGACAACGACGGCCCACGCGAGTACAAGCCGCGCCCGCCGCGTGACCGCGACGACGCGCCGCGCTCGCCGCGCGCCAACGCCCCTGGTTCGCGCGATCACACCCCGCGCCCGTCCAGCTTCGGCGACGACGGCTTCAGCAACGCCAAACCCTACAGCCGGGGCGAAGAGCCCAAGGGCGACTACAAGCCGCGCCGCGCCCCGCGCGACACCGACGCGCCGCGTCCGTACTCGCCGCAGGACTCCGAAGGCGCTCCCAAGCGCGCCTTCAAGCCGCGTCACGAGGCCGGCGACTCCGCGCCCGGCGAGTTCAAGCCGCGTGAGTTCAAGCCCCGCGCCCCGCGCGCTGACGGCGACGCGCCCAAGAAGCCCTTCAAGAAGGCCTTCAGCGACAACGCCGCCGGTCCCAAGCCGTACGCCAAGCCCTATGCCGGCAAGCGCGACGCCGACGGCCCCGCCAAGCCCTTCCGGGGCCCCAAGCCCTTCAAGGCCAAGAGCTTCGACGCCAAGGCCGGCGGCAAGCCGTTCAAGAAGAAGTAGCCTAAGCGGTCACTTTGCCCCCACCTGACCTGCTTCGCAGGTCGTCCGCCCCCAGAGGGGGCGGAAGGTGTGCGCGTGCCTTCTTCCCCCTCTGGGGGAGGAGCGCGAAGCGCGGAGGGGGCAAGTGGCTAAACCGACTGCCCCGCGCTCCAGCCCGACGCCCAGGCCCACTGGAAGTTATAGCCGCCCAACCAGCCGGTGACGTCCACGACCTCGCCGATGAAGAACAGCCCGGGCACGGCCTTGGCCTCCAGGGTGCGGGAGTCCAGCGCTTCGGTGTCGACCCCGCCCAGCGTCACTTCAGCGGTGCGATAGCCTTCCGAGCCCACCGGCTTGAACGTCCAGGCGTTGACCGCTGAGGCTAGCCGTCCCAGCACCTTGTCCGAACAGTCCGCGATATTGCCCTTATCGGGCGCCTCTTCCTCGGCGATCGCCTGCGCGACGCGCTTGGGCAGAAGGGTCGCCAGCACCGTCGCCACCGCCTGACGCGGCGTGGCCGTGCGCGCGGTCTTCAGCGCCGCCAAGGCGTCGACGCCCGGCGCCATGTCGACCCGGATCTCGTCGCCTTCACGCCAGTAGGACGAGATCTGCAGGATCGAGGGACCCGAAAGCCCCCGGTGCGTGAACAGCATACCTTCCTGGAACTTGGTCTTGCCGTGGCCGACCACGGCGTCCAGCGCCACGCCCGACAAGGGCGTCAAACGCGCCAGCATGCCGGCCTCGAAGGTCAGGGGCACCAGCGCTGGGCGGGTCTCGATGATGTTGAGGCCAAACTGCTTGGCGATGTCATAGCCCAGCCCCGTCGCGCCCATCTTCGGGATCGACTTGCCGCCGCTGGCCACCACCAGCGAGGCGCAGGCGACCTTGCCTGAAGAGAGGGAGACCTCGAATCCAGACGCGGCCTTGGCCACGCTCTCCACGCTGGTCTCCAGCCGCAGCGTCACGCCGGCGGCCTTCATCTCGGTCAGCAGCATGGTGATGATCTGCTTGGCCGAGCCGTCGCAGAACAGCTGCCCCAGGGCCTTCTCGTGGTAGGCGATGCCGTAGCGCTCCACCAGGGCGATGAAGTCGCGCGGGCGATAGCGACGCAGCGCCGACAGGGCGAACTTCGGATTGGCCGACAGGAAGTTATGGATCGTCGCGCCGGTGTTGGTGAAGTTGCAGCGCCCGCCGCCGCTGATGCGGATCTTCTCGCCCGGCGCCTTGGCGTGGTCGACCACCAGGACCGAGCGCCCGCGCTTGCCCGCCTCGATGGCGCACATCATGCCGGCCGCGCCCGCGCCGATCACCACAACGTCGAAGGTTTCCAAGGTTTATCCGTTCTCTGCTGGCCCTCCTTCGAGCGGAGGCGGCCGCGCAAGTCAACTGATCCAAGGGCGGCGAACCGCCACATCGGCTTGACCTTCCAGCGGAAGGCGTTACGACGCTCGCCCCCTCCCGCACCGCACGATCGAGCCCCCCATGACGGCCGCTTCCTCCGTTTCGGCCGCTGGCGCGCCGACCATCGGCGTCGACTTCGGCACCACCAACACCGTGGTCTCGCTGACCCTGGGCGATGATCAGGCGCGGCTGGTCCGCTATGCGATCAACAACCGCGACCTCTTCGCCTTCCGCTCGGCGCTCAGCTTTCATAGCGTCCAGGGCGTGGGCGAGGCGGCGAACGAGCGGGTGGTCGAGGCCGGCCCCTGGGCGATCGAGTCCTATCTGGAAGATCCGCTGGAGACGCGGTTCATCCAGTCGTTCAAGACCTTCGCCGCCTCGGCCGCCTTTACCGAGACGCGCATTCTCAACAAGCGCTACCAGTTCGAAGACCTGCTGGCCGCCTTCCTGCTCCGCCTGCGCGACCATGCGGGCGCGCAACTGTCGGACCTGCCACCGCGCATCATCGTCGGCCGTCCGGTGACCTTCGCGGGCTCCTCGCCGGACGAGGCCCTGGCGCTGACGCGCTATGAGGCCGCCTTCCAGCGTCTGGGTTTCACCGATATCCGCTACGCCTATGAGCCGGTCGGCGCGGCCTTCTTCTTCGCCCGGCAACTGAAGCAGGACGCCACCGTGCTGGTGGCCGACTTCGGCGGCGGCACCAGTGACTTCTCGCTGGTGCGGTTCGAGCGCGCTACGGACGGGACGCTGCGTTCCACACCGCTATCGCGCTCAGGCGTCGGCGTGGCAGGCGACGCTTTCGACTATCGGATCATCGACCAGCTGGTCTCGCCGGAGCTGGGCAAGGGTTCGGACTACCGGTCGTTCTCCAACAGCCTGCCGATCCCGCAGCGCTACTACGCCGCCTTCGCGCGTTGGGACCAGCTGGCCCTGCTGCGCGCCTCCAAGGACATGCGCGACATCCGCGCCCTGGAACGGACGGCGGTCGAGCCCGACAAGATCGCCGCGCTGATCGAGGTGCTGGACGGCAATCACGGCTATGCGCTGTATCGCTCGGTCTCGGCGCTGAAGGAGGCGCTGTCGAGCCAGGACGAAGCGACGTTCCGGTTCGAGGCCGGCTCGGTGCGGATCGAAAAGCCCGTGGCGCGGTCCGAGTTCGAAGCCTGGATCGCGCCCGAACTCGCGGCGATCGAGACGGCCGTGGGCCAGGCCCTCGCTCAGGCCAACCTCACTGAAGCCGGCGTCGATCGCGTGTTCCTCACGGGCGGCAGCTCGTTCGTGCCGGCGGTGCGCGAGATCTTCCTGCGTCGCTTCGGCGCCGACAAGATCGAGAGCGGCGGCGAGTTCGAGTCGATCGCCTCGGGCCTGGCCCTGATCGGTCGCGAAGCGGACCTGGATCTCTGGACCATGCGCGCAGGCTAGGCCCCATTCGCCGCATGGTGGCGCCCGGCGCTTTGGCTTAGGGTTAACGCGAACGATTCGCGTCGCGACCTTGTGGGGCAACGAATCCAGTGCCGATTTCGTACCTGTCCGCCGCCCAGATCGCCGCCCTGGCGACGACGACGATACAGACCCTGTCGACCACCAAACTGGAGTCGCTGACCAAGACCCAGGTCGGCGCGCTGTCGGACGCAGCGATCGGTACTCTGGACGCCAGTCAGGTCTCCGCGCTCTCGTCGACCCAGGTCAAGGGCCTGACGGCGACCCAGATCCCGGCCTTCGCCCAGAACCTCTTGTTCGATGTCGACCAACTTCAGGCCTTCAGCGGCGTCCAGCTGAACGCCCTGACCTCGACCCAGCTGGCCAAGCTCGACTCGGACAGGTTGCAGGCGCTGAGCGCCGTCCAGATCGGCGCCATGGACGCCACCCACTTCACGGCGTTGGACGCGACCCAGATCGCGGCCCTGAGCACGACGCAGCTGGCGCAACTGACCACCACTCAGATCGCCGCCTTCAGCGCGACCGATCTGGAGGAGCTCTCGCTGGAGAAGATCTCCGCGCTGACCGGAACGCAGATCGCCGCCCTGCCCGTCGACCTGGTCCCGTCTCTGGAAGGCTCACGCCTAGCGGCCCTGAGCACCACCCAACTCCAGCGCATGACCGCCACTCAGGTCGCTGCGCTGTCGACAACCCAGTTGCGCAGCCTGAGCACCAGCATCACGTCGCTCGGCGCCTCGCAACTCACCGCCCTGTCCGCGGCTCAGGCCGCCGTGCTCTCAGACGCCGTCGTCGAAGGCATGAGCGGAACCCAGCTTGGCGCGCTCAGCGCCGAGGGCCTGTCGGGGCTGTCTGCGACCCAGGTCGCGGGCCTGACCGGCACGCAGTTGGCCGGCCTGAAGCCGACCCAGCTGCGGGCCTTGAGCGAGAACGATCTGGCCGAGTTTACGGCCGCCCAGATGCGCCATTTCAGCGCCGCTCAGCTCTCGGCCTTGAGCACGACGGGCCTGAACAGCCTTGCCGCGGACCGGGTCCAGGTTTTCGACGCGACCCAGTTGACGGCGCTGACCACCACCCAGGTCGCGGGCCTGACTGGCGACGATCTGGCCGAGTTCACGCCGGCCCAGGTGGAAGTGCTGGCCACGACGCAACTGGCCGTATTGTCGCCGACCAGCCTCAACAGTCTTGGCCGCGACCAGTTCCAGGCGCTGACCGCAACCCAGTTGAAGGGCCTCAGCAAGACCCAGATCGGTGGTTTGTCGGAAACAAGCCTCGGCGCCTTCACGCCCGATCAGGTGCAGGTCTTCAGCACCACGCAAATGAGCGCCTTGTCGCCCGCCGCCTTCAACAGTCTCAGCGCCAGTCAGATCCAGGCGCTGACCGCGACGCAGTTGGCCGGACTGACCACGACCCAGGTCGCCGGCCTGACCGAGGCCGATTTCGCAGAGTTCACGCCGGATCAGGCCGCAGTCTTGAACGGCGTCCAGATCGCGGCTCTGGCCACCAAGACCCTGAACGCGATCGCTGTGAGCCAGGTTCAGGCCCTGACCGAAACGCAACTCGCCGCACTGACCACGACGCAGATCGCGGGGCTGTCGACAACCGGCTTCGACAAGTTCTCCACCACCCAGATCAAGGCCTTCGCGCCCTCGCAGTTGACGGCGCTGGCGACCACCAACTTCAACCGCTTGAGCGCCAACGCGATCCAGGCCCTGTCCGCGTCGCAGCTGGCGGCGGTCACCACCACCCAGATCAGCGCCTTGAGCGACATCGACTTCGCCCGCTTTACGCCGACCCAGGTGGCCAGCTTCAGCGGCGAGCAGATCGGTGCGCTGTCGATCACCAACTTTAACGGCCTTGGCCAGACCCAGATTGCGGCGCTGTCGGCCACCCAGCTGGCGGGGGTGAGCGCGACCCAGATGGGCGGCATGACCAACACCGATCTCGCCGAACTTTCGACAACCCAGTTCGCCGCCCTGACCGGAACCCAGGTCGGCGGGCTTTCGACCAGACATCTCACCGGCCTGGACCGTACGGCCTTCCAGGCTTTGACCGCCGGGCAGATCTCGGGCTTGAGCCCCAATCAGCTGAGCGCCTTGTCTCAGACGGACATCGCCGACTTCACCACCACCCAGGTCGCCGCGCTGACGGCGAGCCAGGTGGTCGCGATCTCCGTGACCAATCTGGCGGCCCTTTCGACTGAGCAGTACGCGGCCTTGACGCCTGACTCCTTGAAGGGGCTGTCCTCGTTCCAGTTGCGCAATCTGTCGCCCAGCGCTTTCAGCCAATTCAGCGAAAGTCAGATCCAGGCGCTGAACGCCAGTCAGTTGGGCTCACTGTCGACCGCCGTGATCGCCGGCCTGACCACGACCCAGGTCGGCTACCTGGCGCCGACCCAGATCCCGGGCCTGACCATCAATCAACTGGACTGGCTCTCGACCACCAATATCGCCGCCATGACGCCGCTTCAGGTTGGGGCGTTCACCCCGGCTCAGGTCGAGAGCCTGGGCTAACGAAGATCAGCGCCCGAGCGTCTTGGCCAGATAGTTGGCCAGCACCTCGACGCGCGCCGGGCGCGGCCCGCCAGGGGGCATGACAAGGTGCAGCGCGATCGGCGCGGCGCTCCACTCGCTCAGCACCGCCTCCAGCCGTCCGTCAGCCAAGGCCGGGCCCACGATGAAGTCGGGCAGCATGGCCACGCCGGAGCCCGCCAGCAGCGCGGGCAAAAGCGCATCACCGTTGTTGGCCCGGATGACCGAACGCGGACGGACGGCCGCCTCTTCTCCGCCCCCCCGTTGGAAACGCCAGGTCTCCGGTGACGCCTGGTGGCCGTAGGTCAGCCCACGATGCTCAGCGAGGTCCGCCGGATGGGTCGGACGCCCATGCGCCGTCCAGTAGGCTGGCGCGGCCACCACATGGCGCTGCACCGCCCGCAGCCGCCGCGCCACCAGCGAACTGTCTGGCAGGTCGGCGACGCGCAGCGCGATGTCGAACCCCATGCCGATCAGGTCGACGGTCGCATCCGACAGGTGCAGGTCGATCGAGACATCGGGATAGGCTTCAAGAAAGGCCGGCAACACCGGGGCCAGGCTGGCGACGCCCAGCGACATCGGCGCAGCCATCCGAACAAGCCCGCGGGGCGAGGCGGACTGGCTGGAGGCCTCCTCCTCGGCCGCCTCGGCCTCCGCCAGCACACGGCTGGCGCGTTCGACAAGCGCCTGGCCGGCGTCGGTCAGGGCCAGACGCCGGGACGTGCGGTTGAAGAGCCTGGCCCCAAGGCGCAGCTCAAGCCGCGTCACCGCCTTCGACACGGTCGCCTTCGACATGGCCAGGGTCTCGGCGGCGGCGGCGAACGAGCGTAGCTCCGCCACCTTGGCGAACACGGCGAGGCCTTCGAGGTCAGGGAGCTTGGACATGCGATTAGCCTAGATATAGAAACAATGAGTTTCAACAGTTTCCATTTATAATCGCGCAGCCGACCCTATCTTCTCCTCAACAGGACGCGCCGACGCGGCGCGCCAGAGAGACTTGAAAGGTAGAGCCATGATCGACCGCAAACCGTTCGACAAGCTTGGCGGCGCCGACCACGGTTGGCTGAAGGCCAAGCACCACTTCTCGTTCGCCAGCTACTACGACCCTAACAACATGAACTGGGGCGCCCTGCGGGTCTGGAATGACGACGAGATCGCCCCCAACACGGGCTTTCCGCCGCATCCGCACAGCGACATGGAAATCATCACCTATGTCCGCGACGGCGCGATCACCCACCAGGACAACCTGGGCAACAAGGGTCGCACTGTCGCCGGCGACGTCCAGGTGATGAGCGCAGGCACGGGCATCCGCCACGCCGAGTACAATCTCGAGCCGGAAACGACCCGGATCTTCCAGATCTGGATCGAGCCGAAGTCGTTCGGCGGCGCGCCCTCCTGGGGCTCCAAGCCGTTCCCCAAGGGCGACCGCTCGGGCAAGTTCGTGACGCTGGCCAGCGGTTTCGCTGACGACGCCGACGCCCTGCCGATCCGCACCGACGCCCGCGTGTTGGGCGCGACGCTGAAGGCGGGCGAGACCACCACCTACGCTCTGGGCAAGAGCCGTAGCGGCTATCTGGTTCCGGCCGTCGGAACTGTTGAGGTCAACGGGGTCAAGCTGAACGCCCGCGACGGCGCCGGCATCAAGGACGAGGACGTGATCACCATCACCGCCCTGGAAGACGCCGAACTGGTTCTGGTCGACGCCGCCTAACCCCGTATCGAACTGGCTGTCCGCGCCCTCCCCCCATGGCGGACGGCCACGCGCCGCCCCGAGGATCCCTCGCCTCGGGGCGGCCTTTCGTTTGGCCGTCAGTTTGCAGGATCGAAGTCGGGCTTCTGGGCCGCGACATAGGCGTTCCATTCGGCGGCGCTATGGAAATCGAGGCCTTTGTCCCACGCCGCGCCCATGTAGTAGACGAACGGCTTGCCGGGCTCGACCTTGATCAGCATCAGGTAGTTGTCGAAGTCCTGCCGCACCTCGACCACGGATTTCGGGTCGACCATGAGGGCGATCGCCATCGAGCCCTTTTGAGGATCGGCAGGCTCGAAGAATGTGACGCGACCGGGCGCAAGATCCTTGAGGAACTCGCCTGAGCCGGTGGCGCGCTTGCGTTTGGAAATGCCGATGCCGACGACCAGGGGCCCTGGCTTGTCGGAGCGGATCGTCGACACCATGCGGGTGAAGTTGGTCCCCATCGGCAGCGAGAATGTCCGCGTCTCCCAGACCTTGCGGTCCACATCGACCGGCCAGGGCGCGTAGTCCACGCTGAACGCGGCCACATCCGGACCGTTCTTGAGGATCTTCACGTCGCTCCAGTTCCGCGACGTCCAGAGCTTGTTGTCGTGCCACACGCCCAGGCCGCCCGCGCCACGCGCCGTGCCGACATCGTAGAAATCCAGGCCTTCGCCATGGTTGGTGTGCTGGTCGCCGGTGCGCAGCTGGCGATCCATGTACGGCCAGCGCACGCTCTTGCCCCAGGCGTCGATGCCCGAGGTCGACGGCGGCTCGGCCTTCTCCAGGTCACGGCTATAGATGCGATGCGCCGTGCGGTCGTTCTCCCAGAGGATGTCGTTGAAGCGATACGGCGCCAAGGTGACCGCTGCGCGTGGCGCTTGTTGCTCCGCAGCGGGCGGATTCAGGCGTCCATCCGGACGCATCTGCTCCGGCATGGCCAGCATAAAAGCCGCAAGGGCGAGCCCTTCAATCATCCGCCATCCTCCTCCGCACGCCCTTCGATAGACGGCCCAAGGTCGATTGGTCTAGCCAAAACGAACAATGCGGTCTGGCCAAATTAGGCGGAAGGCCCGACGCCCCGTGGAGCGTCGGGCCTCGACAGCGTTGATCGCCCGCGCCTATCGGCCAGCGACGATGCTGACGTTGAGCGTCGATCCGTTCGGCCCCGGGGCCGTCCAGGTCTCGCCGACCTTACGCTCGACGGTCGGGCTGCAATTGGCGGGCGTCCCCGCCGGCGGCGCGGGCTCGGTCTGGGTAAAGCAGGTCGATCCATTCTCGATCTTCCAGCTCCCCTTGGCCGTCGACCCATCCGGCGCCTTAGCGACATACGAGCCGTTGGCGTCGATGTGCATCTTTGTCATCGCGCCGTTCGGATAGGTGATGGTCACGGTGTTGTTGTAGGCGCTGGCCATGGGGTCGGCCGCAGCGGCGCTGGCCGCCGCCATCACCGCCGCGGCGGCGAGGATCGCAATACGCATTGTCGTTTTCCCCCTTCGCCCCGTCTCACGCGGGGGCGAAGGGAGGTTAAACCCAGTCAACGACGATTGGATAACGTCGTTTTCTAAGCCTTGGTGTTGGCCAAGGCCGCCTGGGCGGCCGCCAGGCGCGCGATCGGCACGCGGTAGGGCGAGCACGACACGTAGTCGAGGCCGACCTTCTCGCAGAAGCCGATCGAGGCCGGATCGCCGCCGTGCTCACCGCAGATGCCCAGTTTGACGTCCGGACGCACCGCGCGGCCGCGTTCGGCGGCGATGCGGATCAGGTCGCCCACACCGTCTTGGTCGAGGCTGACGAAGGGGTCCTTCTCGAAGATGCCCTTCTCGATATAGGCGTTCAGGAACTTGCCCGCGTCGTCGCGGCTGATGCCGAACGTCGTCTGGGTCAGGTCATTGGTGCCGAAGCTGAAGAACGCGGCGTTCTCAGCCAGATCACCGGCGCGCAGAGCCGCGCGGGGCAGCTCGATCATGGTGCCGACGGTGTACTCCAGCGCCACGCCCTGCTCTTCCAGCACCGCCTTGGCGACACGGTCGGTCAGGTCGCGCAGGTACTTCATCTCCTCGCCCTTGGCGACCAGCGGGTGCATGATCTCCGGCACGGGCGCGGCCTTGCCCGACTTGGCGATCTCGCACGCCGCCTCGAGGATGGCGCGGACCTGCATCTCGTAGATCTCGGGGTACGAGACGCCCAGGCGGCAGCCGCGGTGGCCCAGCATGGGGTTGGTCTCGTGCAGCTCCTTGGCGCGACGCATCAGCTTGGCGGCGTCGAGACCCGTGGCCACGGCCACAGCCTGAACGTCTTCCTCGGTGTGCGGCAGGAACTCGTGCAGCGGCGGATCCAGCAGGCGGATCGTGACCGGCAGGCCTTCCATGATCGTGAAGAGCTCGACGAAGTCGGCCTTCTGGAACGGCGCGATCTTGGCCAGCGCGGCGCGGCGGCCCTTCTCGTCATCGGCCAGGATCATCTCGCGCACGGCGGCGATCCGGGTGTCGTCGAAGAACATGTGCTCGGTGCGGCACAGGCCAATGCCCTCGGCGCCGAACTGGCGGGCGGTCTTGGCGTCCAGCGGGGTTTCGGCGTTGGCGCGCACCTTCAGGCGGCGAACCTCGTCGGCCCAGCCCATCAGGGTGGCGAAGTCGCCGGTCAGCTCGGGTTCGATCATCTTGGGCGCGCCAGCGAGGATGTCGCCGACCGAGCCGTCGATGGTGATGATCTCACCGGCCTTGAAATCGCGGCCACGAACGCGGAACAGGCCTTCCTTCTCGAAGATGGCCACATCGCCGGCGCCCGAGACGCAAGGGCGCCCCATGCCCCGCGCCACGACGGCGGCGTGGCTGGTCATGCCGCCCCGCGCCGTGATGATGCCGCGCGCGGCGTGCATGCCGTGGATGTCCTCGGGGCTGGTTTCCTCGCGCACGAGAATGACCGACTCGCCATTGGCGGCGGCCTTCTCGGCGGCGTCGCTGTCGAAGACGATCTTGCCGGTCGCCGCGCCCGGCGAGGCCGGCAGGCCCTTGGCGATCACGTCGCGATGGGCCGACGGATCGATGGTCGGGTGCAGCAGCTGGTCCAGCGAGGCCGGCTCGACACGGCCGACGGCTTCCGACTTCGAGATCACGCCCTCGGCCGCCATATCGACCGCGATCTTCAGCGCGGCCTTGGCGGTGCGCTTACCGTTGCGGGTCTGCAGCATGTAGAGCTTGCCCTGCTCCACCGTGAACTCGATGTCCTGCATGTCGCGGTAGTGACGCTCCAGCGTCTCCACGACCGTCTTGAACTGGCCGAACACCTCGGGCATCGCCTCTTCCATCGAGGGGGCGACGTCGCCCATCTCCTCGCGGGCGGCCTTGGTCAGGGATTGCGGGGTGCGGATGCCCGCCACCACGTCCTCGCCCTGGGCGTTGATCAGGAACTCGCCGTACAGGCGGTTGTCGCCGTTCGACGGGTTGCGGGTGAAAGCCACGCCCGTCGCCGAGGTCTCGCCCATATTGCCGAACACCATCGACTGGATGTTCACGGCCGTGCCCCAGCTTTCGGGGATGTCGTGCATGCGGCGATAGAACTTGGCGCGGTCGTTCATCCAGCTGGCGAACACGGCGCCGACGGCGCCCCACAGCTGCTCCTGAGCGTCTTGCGGGAACGGCTTGCCCAGTTGCTCGCGGACGGCGGCCTTGTAGTCCTTGATCACCGCGGCCCAGTCGTCGGCCGTCAGACCGGTGTCGACATGAACGTCCAGGCGATCCTTATGGTCGTCGAGGATCTCCTCGAACATGTGGTGCTCGAGGTTGAGCACGACGTTCGAGTACATCTGGATGAAGCGACGGTAGCTGTCATAGGCGAAGCGCCGGTCGCCCGACAGCTTGGCCAGGCCCTCGACGGTCTCGTCGTTCAGGCCCAGGTTCAGCACCGTGTCCATCATGCCCGGCATCGAGGCGCGGGCGCCCGAGCGCACCGAGACCAGCAGCGGGTTGGCCACATCGCCAAACTGCTTGCCGGTGATCTCCTCGATCTTGGCGAGGCCCGTCTGGACCTGGGCGGCCAGTTCAGCGGGGTACTGCTTGCCGTTGGCGTAATAGTGGACGCAGGCTTCGGTCGTGATCGTGAAGCCAGGCGGCACGGGCAGGCCCAGGGACGACATCTCAGCGAGATTGGCGCCCTTGCCCCCCAAGAGGTTCTTCATCGAGGCGTCGCCATCCGCGCCGCCTCCGCCGAATGCATAAACCCACTGGGCCTTGGTCAGCGTCTCAACCGGCATCTTTGAATTCACCCTGCGATAAGTGAAAAGGCTGCGCCCCTCTTTTGGGGGTCGTCTCGCCTTGGAACAGCGCTGCTTTGTTGTAATCCCGCAGTGCAATATCCGGGGGCCTCAGTAGCACTTCGGTCAAGAACGCGTCCACTGGCCGTTCGCTTTCCAAGCGCCAACGCGAGAATTCGGCAAATAATTCCAATGACAACGTTGTCCGCTGGGGGCGGCTGGCGATGTTCTTGGCAAACCCGGCTCAATCGCTCGACTTGGACCTGGACCGAACGATTGCAGGGCCTTGTCTTCGCGCTGCGAAACGCCTTCGATCGTCCCATGGCCGCACGGATCATCCGACTCGGGACCTTATTGAGTGATGCGGACGCCATCGCCGACCTGCACACGCGCAGCCGTCAGGACGCCTATCGCGGCCTCTACGGCGACCACTATCTGGACCATCAACTCCCCGCCATTTCCCGCGCGGTCTGGCGCGAGCGCTTTCAGGACTACGCGCCCGGCGCCGACCTGATCCTGGCCGCCATGGACGACGCAGAACCTGTCGCCCTCGCCTACGCCTCTTTCCGGGTGAATCCCGCCGTCGGTCTCCTGGTCGACAACCTCCACGTCGCCCCTGAACGGAAGGGCCAGGGCCTGGGCTCGCGGCTGCTGACGACGGTCGCCCGGTGGCTGCGCGATGAGCACGCGGGCGCGGCCTTGCATCTGGAGGTCTATGCGCCGAACGCCGAAGCCTTGGGCTTCTACGCGCGCAAGGGCGGCGTGGAGGTGGCGCGCTATCGCGAAACTCCGCCCGGCGGACGCGAGGTTGAGGTCGCTCGCTTCCGGTGGTCGCGACCAAAAGATCTTTTGGCCTGACCGTCAGGCGCAACACGCGAAGAGAACGACGGAACCCTTAAAGGCATCCGTCGCTCGCCCCCGATCGGTTCGCGTCTTTGACTCTGACGGCCATTGCACGCGAAGCCCATCGCCCCACCGGTCCGACTCCCACAAGAGCAGACAACCTGTCGTAACCGCTGCAGAGTCGCCGAGATGTGACGTTTCGCACACGGACGCTCGTCCAGCTGTCCGCTCGCACCGACCTGGACAGCCGCCTCTATCGGGCGCGGTAGACGCTGCGCAGGTAGGCTTGATCCGCCTCGGTCAGAGCCTTGGGCGTTCCGTGGCTGGCGTCGAACAAGGTCATGATCGAGTCCGCCGGCGCAGGGCGAACGCGAACATCCGCCAAGGAAACCATAGCGAGGTAGTCCGCCAAGGCGGACACCTTAACGTCCTGCGCCTTTGCCGCGTCGACAACAATCAAGGCGTTGTGCGGCCGTGCGTCGCCGGCGGCCGAGCCGCGCACATCGCCGCCATGCACCCAGCGCACCGGACGGCCATCCGCCTTGAAGGCCTCAGCCGCCTCGGCGGGCACGCCTCGGTAGTTGAAACGCTTGGCGCGCGAGGCCTCGCGGATCAGCACGTCCGGCTCGGCCGAGAACAGCACCACGACGTTGGGTTCGCAGGCGCGCTTGGCGTAGGTCGCGCCGGCTTGCCGGGCGACCTGGTGCATCCGCGCGGCGACATAGGCGTTCACGTCCGCAGAGGCGCCGCGAACCAGGGGGCACACCCCTTCGCGGGCGCTGCCGGGTGATGCTTGCCGAAGCCGAGACATCTCCGCCTCAAGCCCGTTCTGTCGTCGGGCGTCGCCCATGAGGGTGTCCGCCTGCCGCGCCGAGACTCCGGACGCGACCGCGACGGCGGCTGTGACTGCGAGACCAAAAATCACGTTCTTCATGATCGTCCTCCGCTTCAGCACGAAGCTGAAACACAACCCAGGAACGATGTCGAGGTCACTTTCCCGCGAGCATGAAAACGGCGGATGCTCCCTCCGGACCATCCGCCGCGCGTTTTCAGACGGGCGCGGGATCGAAAATCCCGCCGCAGCTCGCGTCCTAGAACGGGATCTCGTCGTCCAGGTCCGCCGAGAAGCTCTCGCGCGGGCCGCTGGGCTGGCTGCGCTGACCGCCGCCGAAGCTGGAGCCGCCGCCGCCCGAATAGCCGCCGCCGTACTCGTCGCCGCCGCCCGACGACATGCCGGCTTCACCGCCGCGACCGCCCAGCATGGTCAGTTCGCCACGGAACTTCTGCAGCACGATCTCGGTCGAATACTTTTCCTGGCCGGTGTTGTCGGTCCATTTGCGGGTCTGCAGAGCGCCCTCGATGTACACGGTCGAGCCCTTGCGCAGGTACTGCTCGGCGACCTTGACCAGGTTGTCGTTGAAGATGACGACGCGGTGCCACTCGGTCTTTTCCTTGCGCTCGCCGCTGCTGCGGTCACGCCAGGTCTCGGACGTCGCGATGCGGAGGTTGGCGACGCGGTCGCCCGAACCGAGGCTGCGGATCTCGGGATCGGCCCCGAGGTTGCCCACCAGAATGACCTTGTTGACGCTGCCAGCCATCGCTTGGACCTTGCTCTCGCCCGGCGACCCATGCGCCGGAATCTGGAGCGAGACGTTAACGACCCGCTAATCCAGACGCAAGTTTTGTTCTCGTAACGTTCTTGTGGGCAAGCAAGGCGCTTGTGGACGGCCGGTGGTTAGGCCGCGAACATCCTACTGTGCGGGAACGCGCTTAATGGCGCCCGGCACCGCCAAACGCCCATCGCCCGTGCGCACCAGCGACATGAAGCGCGGACCTTCGTAGGACTGGCCCACATAGATCCCTTCCTTCTCGATGAAGATGAAGGACCCCTGATAGGCGCCGACCATGCTGCGGCTGTTGGACTGGCCCAAGCGCACGAACCGCATGCGCATGCCCTCGAGCGTGGCCGCGCATTCCTCGAGTTGCGGCACATTCCGGCTGACCGGATTGAAGCGCAGAGTCTCGTCCTTGTTGGTGGCGACATGGAAGCAGACGCCCTTCTCGAACGGCGCCTTGGTCTGCTTCTGGCAACCGGCGAGCACGAGACCCGAAACGGCGAGGACGGCGGCGGCGAGGACAGTCTTCTTCATGGATTACACTTATAAACCTATCCGGCGTTCGGGATAGAGCAGTTTGCGGCCTGCTCGAACGCGGTGTGGAAGCTGCGGTTATCCGACGAAATCTCTACGCGACCCGGCACCAGGCGCAACGTCTCCTCGCCCCATCGGCCATAGGTCGCGCCGCCCGTCTTCTCGCATCGCCCGCCGAACAGCTGCTGGGCGCAGGCGTTCAGGGTGATGTCTCCGGGCAGTCGCCGCCACTCGTTGCCCGCGTAGCGCCAGCACGCCGCCAGCGGCGCGGTCGCCGAGCTGGACGACGGGGTCGCCGGCGTGGTGGTCGCTGCGGGCGTGGTGGCCGCCGGCGTCGTCTCGGTCGGGGTCGGCGGAAGCGGGGTCAGAACCATGCCGGCCTGATCGGCGGCGGCCAAGGCCCCGGTTTCGTCGACGCCGACGTCCAGAGCGCCTGTGGCGACCCCATTCTTCTTGGCGCATTCGGCCAAGGTGATCTCGCCGACAAAGGCGCCGCCGACGAAGCAGCGTAGCGGACGGGCGGGATCCAGCTTGGTGTCGTCAGCGCGGCCGGTCTCGACGATCAGGCCCGCGCGCGAGGCCGGCGGCTCTTCCGTGGGCTTCTTGTCGTGGCCCGACATCAAGGCCACGGCGATGCCGAGACCCGCGACGAGCGCAAGCGCTGCTCCGCCGCCCAGGATGATCCGTCGATCGTTCAAAAAGT
Organism: Caulobacter vibrioides; assembly: GCF_002310375.3. Classification (GTDB taxonomy): domain Bacteria; phylum Pseudomonadota; class Alphaproteobacteria; order Caulobacterales; family Caulobacteraceae; genus Caulobacter; species Caulobacter vibrioides_D. The sequence goes on along the minus strand of NZ_CP023315.3, from coordinate 1,992,116 downwards.
CCATGACTCTTGGCTACGACGCGACGATGACGCTTTCAAGCGCGGCGGTCGTGGAAAAGATGCGCTTAGCCGCCCGTCAGGCGATTGAGCGCGGCCTGATAGTTCGCCACCTGGTTCTTCAGATAGGCCGGAACCGTCCCGCCCGTCTTGCCAGAGCCCGACGTGGTGTCGGTCTTGATCCCCAGGGCCGTATCGGCGATTTCGCGATACGCCGTGCGCACCTGGGACATCGCCCGGGTGATCACCATGTTGGCGTTCTTTCGGCCGGCCTCGGACGTCAGGTCCAGCTCCGGCGGCAGTTGCAGCCCGTAAACAGGGCCGCTGCCGTCGGCCGATACGGTCTTGCCGTCTTCGGTCTTCGTCGCGCGCACCACGCCGCCCGCTAGGCCCAGCGAGCGCAGAACATCGGTCCCACCCTTGCCTGGCACGATCTCGAGGGTGGCGTTGTTGGACGCGGGGCTGATCTTCAGAACGCGGCTGTTGCCACTGGTGGCGGTCTCGACCTTGGCGCGGAAGCCCGAGGCGCGCTTGATCTTGTCGGCCAAGGTCTCCAGCGTGTCGTTGGCGTCGATCGTGACCGTCGTGAGCGCGCCGCGCTCCCGCGTCCGAATCTGAAAAGTGTCGCCAGGCCGCGCCGAGGTGGCCGATACGATGCGGTTGGATTGGCTGAAATCCATCGCGCCGCTGGGCAGGCCAAACGCGTCGAGAGACGAGGCGCCGGATGATGAGACCGCAACCGAGGTCGGCGCAGCGTAGCCATCCTTGCCGGTGACGCGCTGGCTCCAGTCGACGGCGCCAGTGCCGACATTGACCTGGGCGACATAGCCGTCCTTGGTCCCGACCGTCTCTTCACCGTCCAGGTTCTTGCCGGCCGCGCCGACCAACCAGGCCGTACCGTTGGAGACCGCAAAGCCCGTGACCGTGTCGTCGCCGGTCCCGCCGTAATAGGTCAGCGTGTCGCTGGTGGTGTTCGAGATGTCGAGCGACATCCGGCCCACGAAACCGTCCATGCCGCCCGACGGCGCGGTCGTCGCGCCTCCGATCGACATCAGGTTATTGGCCGTGTAGCCGCCGACATAGAGCTGGCCGCCGTCGATCTTCAGGCCGACGATGTCGCCGCCCTTCAGCGAGCCGAGGTCGCGGGTCGCGCCCGCCGTCAGGGTCGCGGTCTTGGTGTAGGTGACGGGCACGCTTTCATAGGCGCCGTACTGGTTCAGCTTGGTGACATTCTCGGTCACGACCGACGGATTGACCTCGAAGCTGCGAAGCATCGCCTGGCCGTTTTCCTTGGACCCGACGATGACCTGCGAACCGTTGACGACAATGTCCGAGACGGAGTCGTTCTCGGCGGTGCCGAACTTCTGGGTGAACAGCGCCTTAGGCTGACCATTCGCATCCGTCGCGAAGGCCGAAAGATAGGCGTCCCAGCCGCCGGCTGGGTCCGTGCCCACCGCGCCGGGAAGGTCAGACTTGCTGCGACCGCCCACATAGAGAACGCCGTTGGCGCCGAAAGCCAGGGCCGTAGCCTCGTCCTCCTGCAGGCCGCCACGACGCACCGTCCACTGTTCGTCGCCCTTGGCGTCGTAGCGCGTGACGAAGCTGTCGGTGGTGGTCGAGCTGTCGCTGTTGTTGATCGGCCCGTTGACCGCACCCTGCAGCCTGCCGCTGACCGACCCGGCCACGGCGATGCTTCCGTCATCGGCGACCGCCAGCGAAAGGCCGCTGGCGTTGTCGGTGGCGCCAAGCGAGCGCGCGTACAGAAGGTGACCGGCGCTGTCATACTTCAGCAGCGCGACATCGCTCTCGCCCTTGATCGGCTGGCCATTGATGTCTGTCTTGCCATCGACCTCAGTGGCGACGTCCGCCAGCATGTAGATCGAGCCGTCCGCGCCGGTAACCGACTTGCGAACGCTGGAAATCGTTCCTTGCAGCGTCTCGCTAAAGACCTTGCCGCCCGGCGCGCCCGCACCGGGGCCACCGGCCGGTCCGGCCGCGCTGTATTTGGTGAGGGTCGTTTCGAAGACGCCGTCGTCGGTCTCGGTCTTCTTGTCGGGATCCGGATCGCCGGCTCGCGTCGTGACATAGACCGCCGGCGCCGTGGTCGGCGCAGAGAAGGTCAATTGCTCAACGGAGTCGCCATTGACCCGTAGGGCGAAGTCATCGCCGGTGGCCGGCAACTTCACGGGCTTGCCGTTGACCTGGACGGTGCGCTCCTCGCCCGGCGTGCGCTGAACGGAGAAGTCGGTGTTGAAACCCGCCGCCTTCATCTTGCCGTTCATGTAGGTGACGACGTTGGACATGGTCCGCGGCGTCGCGCCCATCTCGGACAGGTCCATCGTGACCGTCGACGTGACGCCGAAGCTCTTTACGGAGACATCGAACGCGACATTGCCCTGGAAGCGGGGAACCTCGTCGTCGAACTGGCCGCTGTAGAGCTTGTCGGTCGTGTAGCTGTAGGTGGCCTTCGGCACGCCGACCGTGCCCTTGTCGGTGGTCATGACCGCGCCCGTCGTCAGGCGCATCTGATCCAGCGACAGGTTCTGGACGTAGCCGCTGATCTCCCCGAGCCCTTTGGTCAGGGCGGTCTGCAGGCGGGAGACCTCGCCGTCGGTGACGCCCTTCTCGCCGGCGCGCGTCGCGAGCGCCGAAAGCGTGTTGAGCGCCTGATAGGTGGCGAACAGCTTCTTGTAGTCGGCGCTGACGCCCTTCAGGCTCGATGTGTTGGCGCCCTCGTCGATGAACTTTCGGCCGGCCAGAGCGGTTCGGACGAGATCGCTGGCCGGCGGCGAGGCGTTGCTCAGCCAGGGCGCGTTGGGCACGACGGCCTTGGATCGTGACGACGTGGTCGAAACACCAGACGCGCCAGCGCCCGTCAGGCCCGTACGGGCCTGATAGTAGCTGAGCAGCGCGCTGGAATCGAAAGTGATCACGGCGAGTCCCGACCGGGGCGCGAATCTCCCCGCTGTTATCCTTGCCCCAGGATCGCTGACGACTCGTTAAGACTTCAGCTTAAGCCGCGATAAGGTTTGCGTCGGAAAGGGCCCGACGGGCCGCCTCGCGCAGTTCCGACCACTCCGAGGCCAGGATGCTAAGCAGCACGACGTCCCGTGGCAGGCCGTCCTTCAGCACGTGACCGCGGAGGTAGCCTTCGCGGCGGAAACCGGCGGCTGATTGCGCCTTCAGGGCCGCGTCATTGTCGGCCATGACCTCGGCGAAGACCTTGTGCAGGCCCAGCTCCTGGAAGGCGTGATCCAGGCCCAGCACCTGGGCGGCGCGACCAACGCCCCTGCCCCGCGCCTCCGCCGAACCGAGGAACCAGTTCCAGCTCGCGCGACGATGGTGACTGGTCAGCCCGGTCAGCGTCAGCAGACCCATCGGGGCTCCGCCCCGGGTGATCATCCAGCCGCGCATATCAGGGTCGCTGCGCAGCGCCTGAAACCAGGCAGCATGCGCTTCGCGGCTGGGAAGATCGGCGTCGGACATCCAGCGGTCGACCTCGGGTTCGGACCGCCACTGAAAGAGGATCGCCTCGTCCTCGTCCAACAAGTCGCGCAGTTCGATCATGCTCGTAGCCGAATCCCCGGTTCGCCCAGCGGCAGCTTAGCCCCTGGGCGCGGCGGGACCTAGCTCTACTAGCCCTTGAACAGGGACAGGATGATCTCAGGCGCGCTATTGGCGATCGAAAGGGCCTGGGCGCCCAGCTGCTGCTTGACCTGCAGCGCCTGGAGGCGCGCGCTTTCCTTGGCGAGGTCGGCGTCGACGAGGTTTCCGACCCCGGTTTCCAGCACGTCGGTCAGCTTGGCGACGAAGGTGTTGTGGGCGTCAATCTGCTTGGCCTGGGTGCCAATATTGCCCACGGCCTGGTTCACCGCGCTGAGGGTCGCGTCCAGGCGCGTCAGCACGTCGGCGGCGGTCGTGGTCGTCAGGATGTCGTCCGTGGCCGTCAGCGTATTGATCGTGCCGCCCAGCGACAGGTTCTGCAGGGCCAGGGTGATCGATTGGCCAGCATCCGCGTCGGCGAGGAACGCCATGTCGGCGGCCTGGCTGCCATTGAGCAGGTTGGCGCCGTCGAACGTCGCGCTGCTGATCACCTGATTGAGGTTCTTGACCAGGCCCTGGAAGTCGGCGTTGAGGGCTTGGCGAGAGGTGGTGGTCAGCGAGGTATCCTTGGCGGCCACGACCTTTTCGCGCATCAGCTTGAGCAGATCCGAAACGGACTCCCCCGCCGCGAGCGCCACGTCAGCGATCGATGTCGCGCGATCCAGGCTCATCTTCACGGCGCTCAGGGCGCTCATGTCGGCGCGCTGCGCCTGAGCGATCGACCAGACGGCCGCGTTGTCCTTGGCGGTCGAAATGGCCTCACCCGTGTTGATACGGGTCTGCACCGACTGCATGTCGTCGTTGGTGCGGTTGAGATTTTGCAGCGCGATCAGCGCGGGCTGGTTCGTGTTGACGCTAAGCGCCATGCGCGGCCTCCGATCGGCGATTTTGCCGTTGGTTGCGATCGCGCGCGATTCGGCGAGCGATCTAATCGCCGCCCAAGATGGTCTCAGAAAGTAAGATTATGGTTAACGCTTATAAACCATGTCTGTTTACGCCTGTGACAGGCGGCCGCACGCCGGCATGGCCGGTGATTGTCAGCCGATCTCAGGCCTGGCCGTCAAAAACGTCGCCCGTCTCGTAGTCAGGGCCATCACGCATCTTCAGGACCTCTTCGCGGGGGAACTGCTGAAGCGTCTCACCCGTACGGCGATCAACCGTCTTGTAGACAAAGGCGCCTGATGCGTCGTCGTGCTCAATCACCAAGCGAAGGTCACCCGGCTGCGGCCCATCATCGACCGGCTTTTCGACCTCGGCCGCCGCGGCGCGCTCAGCCTTGAGCGACGTCTCGACCTCTCCGGCTTTCGCGGACTGATCCACAACGACTTTTGCGCCCTCGGAGACTTCCGGGGCGTTCGACGGCGCGACAGGGGCAATAAAGTCTCTGATGGCCGACAGTGCGGCTTTAGGTTCCATTTCTTAAACGCCGACGTTTTATCGGTCGGCCCTCCTTTTCTGTTGAGGATAGTCCAGCAACCGAACCGGAGAAGGCGGGGGCGAGCCGGATGGCCCGCCCCCGTCCCTGCCCCTTAACGGAACAGGCTCAGGATCGAGGACGAAGACTGGTTCGCGATCGACAGCGCCTGGACGCCCAGCTGCTGCTTGGTTTGCAGCGACTGCAGCTTGGCGCTTTCCTTGGCGAGGTCGGCGTCCACCAGGTTGCCCACACCAGCGTCCAGGCTGTCTTGCAGCTTGCCGACGAAGGTCAGGTGGGTGTCGAGACCGACCGAGCTGGTGCCCAGCGAGGCCAGCTTGTTGGTCGCCGTCTGCAGAGCGGTGTCGATCGTGCCGATCATCGTCTTGGCGGCGGCGGCCGTCGTGAAGGTCGAGGTCGTGGTCAGACCAATGCCGGCGAGCGAAATGGTCTTGGCGTTGACGGTGAAGCCGGTGCCGTCCGAGTTGGCCAGGAAGGTCAGCTTGGTGGTCGTGCCGTCAGCGATGCTGACGCCGTTGAACTTGGCGTTCGTCGCGGCCTTTTCGATCTGGTCGCGCAGCGAGTCGAAGTCCGACTTCAGGGCGTTGAACGAAGCGGTGTTCAGCGAGGTGTCGGAAGCGGCCAGAGCCTTTTCCTTCATCTTGCCGAGCAGGTCGGTGATGGTGTCGCCGGCGGCGAGCGCGACGTCGATCGTCGACTGGCCGCGTTGCAGCGAGTCCTTCACGGCGTTCATGCTGTTGGCGGTGGCCGACTGGTTCTTGGCGGTCGCCCAGATGGCGCCGTTGTCCTTCGCGCTGGCAATCTTCTTGCCGGTATTGATGCGCTGCTGGACGGTGGTCAGCTCGGTGTTGGTCGTGTTCAGGTTTTGCAGGGCGATCAGAGCGCCCGCGTTCGTATTGATGCTGTTCAGCGCCATAACGAAAGAGTCCTTTTCAAGGTGTCCGACGCCATTTTGGCTGCCGGGAGCATTTTGCTCGGAAGGACCTGTAGCAATTGCCGGGCCAATTCTGCCCACCGGCAACGCCGCGCTAAATCACTGAAAAATATGCGTTATAGTTCCATTAACGACGAAGGCTCCCGGCAATTTCTGCCGGGAGCCTTCGCCATGGGAAATTGTTGCCGGGCACTATCTGCGCACCCAGCAGGAAAGAGGCGCCGGACGGCTTTTGACGGCCGTCCGGCGTATCGGGATCACCCCTTGAACAGCGACAGGATCGTCTGCGGCGTCTGGTTGGCGATCGAAAGAGCCTGAACACCCAGCTGCTGCTTGGTTTGCAGCGACTGGAGCTTGGCGCTTTCCTTGGCCAGATCCGCATCGACCAGGTTGCCGACACCGGCGTCCAGGCTGTCTTGCAGCTTGCCCACGAAGGTCAGGTGAGTATCCAGACCGACAGAGGACGTACCGAGAGACGACAGCTTGTTCGTGGCCGTCTGCAACGAAGTCGTGATCGTCGCGATCATGGTCTTGGCCGTAGCGGCGTCGGTGAAGGTCGAGGTCGCGGTCAGACCGATGCCCGTGAGGGACAGGGTCTGCGCAGTCACCGTGAAGTTGCTGCCATCCTCGTTAGCGAGGAAGTCCAACTTCGTGGTGCTGCCGTCAGCGAGGCTGACGCCGTTGAACTTCGCGTTCGTCGCGGCCTTTTCAAGTTGGTCGCGAAGAGACTCGAAGTCCGCCTTGAGCGCGTTGAACGAGGCGGTGTTCAGCGAGGTGTCGGAAGCGGCCAGGGCCTTTTCCTTCATCTTCGTGAGCAGATCGGTGATGGTGTCCCCTGCAGCGAGCGCCACATCGATCGTCGACTGACCGCGTTGGAGGGAGTCCTTCACGGAGTTCAACGATGACGCGGTCGCGCTCTGCATCTTGGCCATCGACCAGATCGCGCCGTTGTCCTTGGCGTTAGCGACCTTCTTGCCGGTGTTGATACGGCCCTGAGTGGCGGCGAGCTCCGTGTTAGTTGAATTCAGGTTCTGGAGCGCCAGCAGCGCACCAGGATTGGTGTTGATCGAGTTCAGCATTTGATACCTACCGTTTTGGTGGGATTTTTCCGGCGTATTGCCGGGCTGGCGTTTTGCCCGCGCGAACCATCGCAAGCGGCGGGCCAACTCAGGCCAGAACGCGATGCCAAATCATCTATTTGTTTTTATTCATATTTTTTCGCCGAAGCGCCGAAAACAAAACCGCCCGGCGAATGCAAGATTCGCCGGGCGGCAGCTTTTTCCAGAGGCGCTAGGCAAGACCTTCAGTCTTGCCGAAATCAAGAATCAGGCAGCGTCTGCGCGACCCGCCAACCCTTGCATGATCATCCGGTTGATCTCGATGAGGGGCTCAAAGTCCTCCTCCTTGCGCATCACCGCGCTGGAGTGACGACCAACCCAAAGGCTCAGCGAAATAATGCTGGCCCGCAGTTCCATCGGAAGCTGGTTCTCGGGAAGCGAGCAATCGGTCGCGAGCGCGGACCAGACCTTGCGGTTCCAGTCCAGCGCATCGATCCGCGTGGCGATGTCGTCCGCCGGGGCCTGCGACGCGTCCATCAGGGCGCGCGTCACCTGCCCGAACAGGCGGTACTCCATTTCACGGGGATTCTCAGCCCGCGTCGCCGCCTGCTGATACGCCCGAAGAGACATGCCCCAACCTCTCGTCTTCGTACTCGATAAGCTTCCGGCTCAACATCAGAGCCTTGTAGTATTCTCGCGCCATCACGTGCTTCGAGATGGCGATGCAGTCCTGAAGGACCACAGGGTTACGCACAACACCCATAAATTCGTTAAGGCGCGTGGCGAATTCCTCGTAAAACTTCTCGGCGCCGATCTCGTCGAGATACATCATCATCACCGGGAAGTAGATGTGACGCGCGGGCGTCGTCACCTGATCCGGCTGCATGATGTCCTTCTCGCGAAGGACGGAGGCCTTGTTTTGGAGCACCAGCACACCGCGCCGGTCTCCGTTCTGAACGACGGCGCCGTTGAGAACGAACTTTTCTCCAGGCTTCAGCGACAGCTTCAAAGGCACTTAATGCCGCTCCCTTTCGTTGACGCTGCGAGCCCTGATCCGTCGAGACGACGGCTTGGACGCAAGCTAGGCGAACACATGTTAACGCCATCTTGCCGCCCCGAACGACCGCCCTTGCGACCGTAAGACGCAGCTTAGGACTCAGTTAAGCATAGCGCCTCAAAACATGGTTAACAGCAAAGTCTGAGACCTCAGCCATGTCACGTAAAAGCGCCCTGGAATCCTCGGCAAGCGTCCTCGCACAAGCCGATGTCGGCGCGTCGGGCATCCATCCCAGCGTGATCGCCAACGCGATGGGCGATTCGGCGTCCGCCGAAGCGCTGGATCGCCTGAACCGCGCGGCGCAGGACACCAAGAACGTCGACAACGCCAAGGCGTTGGCGCGCGCGATCCAGGCTGTCCAGCTGCAGGATTACGCCAAGGCCGACAAGTTGGCCCTGAAGCTTCTCGAAAAAGACGAGCGACTGGGCCTGGCCTGGCACATCGTGGCGATCGCGCGCGAGAAGACCGGTGACTTCGCGTCCTCGCTAAAGGCCTACGAAGCGGCGCTGGCCCTGCTGGCGGACCACGGTCCCGTCGCCGGCGACCTGGGCCGGCTTGCGTTCCGCATGAACATGCCCGAGCTGGCCGCCAAGTTCTTCGCCCACTACCGCCTGGCCCGGCCCGAAGACGTCGAGGGCGCCAACAACCTGGCCTGCGCCTTGCGCGAACTGAACCGCGAAGGCGAAGCGATCGAAGTCCTCAAGGCCGCCCTCGGCGCCAACCCGGGGGCGACGGCGCTGTGGAATACGCTGGGCACCGTGCTCTGCAACATCGGTGACGCCGCCGGTTCGATCGTGTTCTTCGATGAGGCCCTGCGCCTGGCGCCCGATTTCGCCAAGGCCTACCACAACCGCGCCTTCGCCAAGCTGGACCTTGGCGAGATCGAAGGCGCGCTGGCCGATTGCGAATCGGCGATGCGCAATCCGGGCTCGCCGGAAGATCTGGCGATGATGCAGTTCGCCCGCGCCACGATCTTGCTGGCGCTGGGCCGCGTCGCCGAGGGCTGGGAGGCCTATGAGTCGCGCTTCTCGCCGGCTCTCACCGACGCGCCACGGTTCCAGATTCCCGGTACGCGCTGGTCAGGGCAGGACCTCAAGGGCAAGTCCTTGATGATCACCACCGAGCAGGGTCTCGGCGATGAAGTGATGTTCGCCAACATGCTGCCCGATATCGTCGAGGCGATTGGACCCGATGGGTTCCTGTCCCTGGCGGTCGAACGTCGCCTGGCGCCGCTTTTCGAGCGCTCGTTCCCGAACGTCGAGGTCACGGCTCACCGCACGATCGCCTATGAAGGTCGCGTGTTCCGGGCCGCGCCCTACATCGAGGACTGGGATCGTTTCGACTATTGGGCGGCGATCGGCGACTTCCTGCCGAACCTGCGCCCCTCCGCCGAAGCGTTCCCCAAGCGCCAGGCCTTCCTGCAACCTGACCCCGCACGCGTCGCGCATTGGAAGGCGGAGCTCGAGAAGGCGGGCCCCGGCCCCAAGGTCGGCCTGCTGTGGAAGAGCCTGAAGCTCAACGCCGAGCGCGCTCGACAGTTCTCGCCGTTCCATCTTTGGGAGCCCGTGCTGCAGACGCCGGGCGCGGTGTTCGTAAACCTGCAGTATGGCGACTGCGACGAAGAAATCGCCTTCGCCAAAGAGGAACTGGGCGTCGAAATCTGGCAGCCTGAAGGGATCGACCTGAAGGCCGATCTCGACGACGTCGCGGCGCTGTGCGCGGCCGTCGATCTGGTCATCGGCTTCTCGAACGCCACGATCAACCTGGCCGGCGCGGTGGGCACGCCGATCTTCATGCTGACCGGGGCCTCGTCCTGGACGCGCCTTGGGACGGACTATTACCCCTGGTACCCGAGCGTGCGCTGCTTCGTCACCGAGCAGTACGGCGTCTGGGAGCCGACCATGGGCCGCGTGGCCGAAGCCCTGCGCGATTTCACCGCACCCTGATCGCCGGTCTCGCTTGAGACGGATCAAAGCCAACGCCGTCTAGCAGGACAGACTGGAGCAACGTTGGGAGGTCGTCCCAACGGTTCCACAACCGCGCCTGAAGGCGGCGTGTTCTCGGCCCAGACGTTGGACGAGCCGCCGATGGCGCGATGGTCCGGAGTGAGGGACATGGTGACGGTGCAGCTGCGCGACGTCGCGGAGGGCGATCGCGAGAGACTTCTGGCCTGGCGTAACAGCCCGGACGTCTCGGCCCATATGTACTCCGACCACAAGATCGGTCACGGGGAGCACGATCACTGGTTCGATGTGGCGCGGCACGATCCGCGTCGACGCTACTGGATCATCGAGGTCGACGGCCAACCGATGGGTCTGGCCAATCTGGCCGATATCGATCTCGTCCACCGTCGCTGCGCCTGGGCCTACTATCTGGCCAGTCCAAAGGTCCGGGGTCTGGGCGTCGGATCGTTCGTCGAGTTCCAGATCATCGAATACGTGTTTGGCCAACTGCACCTGAACAAGCTCTGGTGCGAGGTGCTGGTCTCGAACGAGCGGGTCTGGCGGCTGCATGAACTGTACGGCTTCCAGCGTGAGGCGCTGTTCCGCCAGCACGTCATGAAGCAGGGCCATGAGGTCGATGTAGTCGGCCTGGGGCTTCTGGCCAGCGACTGGGACATCCGACGCGACGCCATGGCCGAGCGCCTGCGCGCCAAGGGCTACGCGATCCCGCCGACGGCCCGACAAGCCGCCTGACGACACCTTCCCTATCGACACCCTTGCCAAGCGCGTAAGCGCCGGTAGTTTGATCCGCTGAATTTGAACAACTGTTCGAACCGGATCTGATTCCGGCGGAGATAGGCATGAGCCAGCGCTTCGAAGGCACTTCCGACTATGTGGCCACCGATGACCTTAAGGTCGCGGTCAACGCCGCCGTGGCGCTCGAGCGCCCGCTTCTGATCAAGGGCGAGCCCGGTACGGGCAAGACCGTGCTGGCCTATGAGGTCGCTAAGGCGATGGGCGCGCCGCTGATCACCTGGCACATCAAGTCGACGACCAAGGCCCAGCAAGGCCTCTACGAGTACGACGCCGTCACCCGCCTGCGCGACAGCCAGCTGGGCGACGAGCGCGTCAAGGACGTCAAGAACTACATCAAGAAGGGCAAGCTCTGGGAGGCGTTCGAAAGCGAGCAGCGCCCCGTGCTGCTGATCGACGAGATCGACAAGGCCGACATCGAGTTCCCGAACGACCTCCTGCAGGAGCTCGATCGCATGGAGTTCTTCGTCTACGAGACCGGCGAGACCATCAAGGCCAAGGTGCGGCCGGTGATGATCATCACCTCGAACAACGAAAAGGAGCTGCCGGACGCGTTCCTGCGCCGCTGCTTCTTCCACTATATCCGCTTCCCGGAAGCCGAGACGATGCAGGCCATCGTCGATGTCCACTTCCCGGGCATCAAGCAGAAGCTGGTCGCCGAGGCGCTGCGCATCTTCTACGACATGCGCAAGGTGCCGGGCCTGAAGAAGAAGCCCTCGACGTCTGAGTTGCTGGACTGGCTGAAGCTGCTGCTGGTCGAGGATATCGACGATCAGGTCCTGCGCGAGAAGGATCCCACCAAGCTGATCCCGCCGCTGCACGGCGCGCTGCTCAAGAACGAGCAGGACGTCCATCTGTTCGAACGTCTGGCGTTCCTCGCCCGTCGCGAAGGATCGGGCGCGCGTCCGGGCCAGTAGAGCGGCCTGCGACCAAACGGCCGTTACCGGGATTTCACTGGACGCGCGTCAGACGTGCGCCCACCTTCCCGCCCATCAGGGGTAGGCCAAGGGAACACCATGCGTCATTCGAAGTGGCTGGTTGCGACGCTGTTGATCGGCGTGGGCGCGACCGCCTTGACCGCTTGTCAGCCTGCCGCGTCCGACAAGGAGCCGCGCGCCGAACGACGCCTCGGCAGAGACCCCGTCCGCGCGATCGAGCGCCTGGACTGCCCTGACCGCCAAGGGGGACTGACCCGGATCAGCGCCGCCGCAGACGGGCAGTCGTGCTCGTACACGTCGAGCGAGGCCACGGTCGATCTGCGGCTCATTCGCCTCAACGGCGGCGACGCCGAGGCGGCCCTTGCTCCTATCGAGGCCGAACTGAAGGGCGTCATTCCGACGCCGCCGGCCTCTCCCAAGCCGCCTAAGTCCAAGGACGGCAAGAACAAGACCAGCATCCACCTGCCTGGCATCAATATCGACGCTCACGGCGACACCGCCGACATCCGGATCGGTCACCTGACCATCAACAGCGATGGCGGGACCGCCGAGGTGAAGGTCAACAAGAACGTCAACATCAAGAGCGACGGCGGCCAAGCCTCGGTGAATGTCAGCACCGAAGGCGAGCCCGAAGGCGACGTCACCATCAGGGCCAACGACAACGGCGCTGAAATCCGCGCCTTGAAGGGTGGCGACGCCGTGCGCTCGACGCTGATCCTCGCCAATGACAAGGCGCCGAACGGCTATCGCGTGGCCGGCTATGAAGCCCGCGGCCCCAAGGGCGGACCGCTGGCCGTGGCCGTGGTCAAGGCCAAGAACCGCAACACCGACGACCATGACCTGTTCAAGGACATGAAGGCGCTGGTTCGCCACAACGTCGGCGGCTGAACCAGCGCAAAGCGCAAGGATCGCCGAAGGGGCCCCATCGGCCCCCTGGCGGTCCGCCCTCGCCCTCGCCCTTCGACAAGCTCAGGGCGAGGGCCAATGACGTCTCGGTTCGCAGAAACTCCTCATCCTGAGCTTGTCGAAGGATGAGGATTTCCCGCGCCTATTGGATCGGCGTCACTTCCATCACCTTGTAGGTCAGCGGACGGCCGTCTTCGTCCGTGACGGTGACGTATTCGCCGAGCGCGAACCGGTGCTCGCCCAGGCGATGCAGCGGCTCGTCATCCGCCGTGTCGGCGGCGTCATAGTCGAAGAACCAGCGCTGGCCGCGCTTGTTAAGGCGACCGTCGACCGCGTCCTCGTCCGGCGCGAAACGACGCACGCTGCAGGACGCCTTGACCTTGGCGTAAGCGCCCTCGTCGATATGGCCGTCCTCGGTGAGCGGCGCGGTCAGGGAGTAGCCGCGATGATCATCGCCGCCCGCGAACTCGGTGCCAGGATTGCGCGCCAGGCGCATGACGATCCGGGAAAGAGACATAAGCCTCCCTTTCTTTTATAATTTCAGTGGCCTAGTGCGACAGGAACAGCGAGGGGCCGTCGCTGTTGAGCAGCGTGCGGGTGGTGCCCCCGAAGATGAACTCCTGCAGCCTCGGGTGACCGAACGCGCCGGCCACCAGGAGGTTCGCGTTCACCTCCTTGGCCGCGCCGAGCAGAAGCGAGCCGGCGTCACCGCTTCCCTCGAGCGCGCGCACACTGGCCTTGACCCCGCGCGCGGCGAGGAACTCGACCAGACGATCCAGCTCGAAGGCGCGCGACGACGCGGCCGGCGCTCCCGCCACCACCACGGCGCTGGCCTTTTCCAACAGGGGCAGCGCTGTGCGCACCGCGCGGCTGGCCTCCTTGCCGCCATCCCAGGCGACCAGGGCGACGCCATCGGCCCTGAAGCCCGGACGGGCCACCAGGATGGGTCTCTGCTCGTCGGCGACCAGCTGCTGGAAGGACTCGGCCAAGGGCCCCTTCCCGCGCGCGGCGGCGTCGTCGAACACGATGACGTCCGACAACCGGCCCTCCATCGCCAGACCGGCCCAGACCGGCGAGTCCAGGCTGATGACGCGGGTGCGGCCATAGCCGAGATCAGCGGCCAACTTGCCGACCGCCTTGGCCCCCTCCTGGGCGGCTTCCTTCAAGCTTTCCAGCGCTGTGACCTGCACGCCTCCCATGAAGCCTTCGCCCATCCAGGGCATCAGGTCAGCCATGTCAGCGGGGGCATGTACGCAGGCCAGTTCTGCGTCGAACGCGGCCGCGAGCGCCGCGGCGGCGGTTAGAACACCTTGGTCGTTCGGGGTTCCGGCCAGCGGAACCATAATTCTCGCCCAACTCATGATCGAACTCCCTTTCGAGGGCATTTCCACAGATGACGGCGAAGCGCTCATTGATCTTTCGCAACCGATGCGCCAGTCAACCGACTTCATCACAAGGAACGAACGCGTGGCCAAAGGGCTGCAAAGGGGCGGACCGCCCCGCGCATGGCAAAGAATGCTCTCCGGACGTCGGCTCGACCTGCTCGACCCGTCGCCGATGGACATCGAGATCGAGGACATCGCCCATGGCCTGGCGCGCGTGGCGCGCTGGAACGGGCAGACCGTGGGCGATCACGGCTTCTCGGTCGCTCAGCACAGCCTTGTGGTCGAGGAGATCGCCGCGCACATCAAGCCCGACCTGGAGCCCAAGTGGCGGCTGGCGGCGCTGCTGCATGACGCCAGTGAATACGTGATCGGCGACATGATCAGCCCGTTCAAGGCGGCGCTGGGCGTCAGCTACAAGGATTTCGAGGCCCGGCTGGAGGACGCGATCCACATCCGTTTCGGCCTGCCTGTGAAGACCCCCGCCCCGATCAAGAAGCTGATCAAGCAGGCCGACCGCGCCTGCGCCTTCTTCGAGGCCACCCAACTGGCCGGCTTCGAGCACGCCGAGTCCCTGACGATCTTCGGCGCGCCGCCGGCGGGTTACGAGCTGCAGATCACGCCGCTGGCGCCCTTCGAGGCCCAGGCGCGCTATGTACAGCGCTTCCATGTGCTGTCGCGCGCGGCGGGCTATGAGTCCGCCCCCGACGCGGCGTTCGAAACCGAGTGAGCGGAGCGCGATGAACACGGCGGTCGTCATCGGTCTGTCAGCGGTGGTCGTCGCGATCCGCGACGGCGAAGCCGTGGTGCTGACCGTGCGGCCGCACGACGCCATCACCGACATCGCCTCGCCGCTGTCGGGCCTGCCGTTCGGCCCGTTCGATCCCGAGGCCCACCGCACCTTCGAGCTGGGCCTGCGGGCCTTCGTGACCGCCCAGACCCGCTTCCAACTGGGCTATGTCGAGCAGCTCTACACCTTCGGCGACAAGGGCCGCGACGCCCCCCGCGCCGAGGTCGGGGCCGGCGCGGCGCGCGTTGTCTCGGTCGGCTACCTGGGCCTGACGCCCAAGGCGGTCGACACCGACGCTCCCGACACCGCCTGGGCCCCGTGGACCCGGTTCTTCCCTTGGGAAGACTGGCGCGCCGGCCGCCCCGCTTTGCTCGACGACGCCATCGCCCCGGCCCTCAAGCGCTGGGCCGCCGACGACACGGCCAAGTGGTCGCGCGCGCGCCTGGCCTTCGCCCTGGACGGCGCGCCCTGGAACGAGGAGCGGGTTCTGGAGCGCTATGAGCTGCTCTATGAGGCGGGCCTGGCCCCCGAAGCCGCCCGCGACCGCGCCCGCGCCGACGGTCAGGACCCCGCCGAACCGGCGGCGCTGTCAGCGGCGCTGGGCGAGCCGATGATCTCAGACCACCGGCGTATTCTCGCCACGGGCCTGTCGCGCCTGCGCGGCAAGATCAAATACCGTCCGGTGGTGTTCGAATTGACCCCCGAGGAGTTCACCCTCTCGACCCTGCAGCGCACGGTCGAGGCCATCGCCGGGGTGCCGCTGCACAAGCAGAACTTCCGCCGCGTGGTCGAGCGCGAGGAGCTGGTCGAAGGCCTAGGCCGCATGGACGCCGAAACCGGCGGCCGCCCGGCCGAGCTATTCCGCTTCCGCCGCGAGATGCTGGCGACGCGGCAGGCGACGGGGCTGTCGCTGCCGTTGTTGCGGGAGTAGCGTCGCCGCCAATGGCGCAGGTGCCTGGCCAATGCACCGAATGCGTCACTTTTTTGAAACCGCATCGGTTGCGATTTCGATCCGTGACGCCACATCCGAGCTCTCACCGCTGCGCGCGGATCAAAAGAGGGTTTCCTGTGCTGCTTGAAAAACTGAACTGGCGCTACGCCACCAAAAAGATGGATCCGACCAAGGTCGTCTCCGAGGATAAGGTCGAGCGGATCGTGGAAGCCGCGCGACTGGCGCCGACCTCCAGTGGCCTGCAGCCCTTCGAGATCATTGTCGTCACCAACGCCGAGGTCCGCGAGAAGATCAAGGCCATCGGCTGGAACCAAAGCCCGATCACCGACGGCTCGCACCTGCTGGTCTTCGCGGCCTGGGACAACTACACCGCCGAGCGGATCAACCACATGTTCGACCTCGTCAACGAGGTTCGTGGCTTCCGGAACGAAGGCTGGGAAAACTATCGCCAGATGCTTCTGTCAACGTATCCGCAGCGCGCCCCCGAGACAAACTTTGAGCACGCTGCGCGCCAGGCCTACATCGCGTTCGGCCTCGCCTTGGCCCAAGCGGCCTTCGAGGGTGTCGACGCGACCCCGATGGAAGGCTTCGATCCCAAGGCTCTGGACGAGATCCTCGGCCTCCGCGAGCGCGGCCTGCGCTCGGTGACGATCGCGCCGCTGGGCTACCGCCAGGTCGAGGGCGACTGGCTGGTGAACCTGCAGAAGGTCCGTCGCCCGCGCGACCAGTTTGTCACCGAGGTGAAGTAACCTGGATCGGTGGAGCTCGGCAGGCGCCCAGGCCCTGCTGGGCTCCGCTAGGGCGGGGTCGCTCTCTGGCGGCCGCGCCGCTACTCCGCCTCCACCCGCGCCCGCCACTTGGCCTTCAGCGTGTGCGAGGTCTCTCGTGAGCCGTCGGGGCTCCAGCCGGGCGGGCCAAACACATAGCCTAGCGCCTCCTTCGGCGACTTCGAGCCGGCGACGTCCTTGGCGATGCCGACCCACTCGTGGAAGACGTTGTGCAGCAAGTTGAAATTGCCGAGGTTCTTCACCGTGCCATAGCGGCAAGGCTCCTCGTCGACCTCGGGGATGAAGGTGCCGAACATGCGGTCCCAGATGATCAGGATGCCCGCGTAGTTGGCGTCCAGATAGCGCGGGTTGCGGGCGTGGTGGACGCGGTGATGCGAGGGCGTGTTGAAGACCGCTTCGAACCAGCGCGGCATGCGCCCCACCGCCTCGGTGTGGATCCAGAACTGGTAGACGAGGCTGATCCCCTTCTGGATGGCCACCATCGCCGGCGGGAAGCCGAAAAACACCAGCGGCAGCCACAGCAGCCAGGTGCCGGCCACACCGCCGGTCCAGGTCTGACGTAGCGCGGTCGACAGGTTGTAGTGGGTCGAGGTGTGGTGGTTGACGTGGCTGGCCCACCAGAACCGACGCTCATGAGCGATGCGGTGGAACCAGTAGTAGGTCAGGTCCTCCAGGAAAAATACCGCCACCCAGGCCCAGACGGCGGTCATCGGGATCGTGAACAGCCGATGCTCATAGACCCAGACCGTCGCCGCGAAGATCACGCCGCCGAACAGCACGCCGGCGATGGTGCTCCCCAGGCCCATGCTGAGCGACATGGCGGTGTCGCGGGTCTCGTAGTTGGCCTTGGCCTTGCCAAAGCGGCCGAGCAGGATCTCCAGCACGATAGCGAGCACGAAGAACGGGATCGCCATTTGGACGGGATCGAAGGGGGCTTTCAGCATCTGGCGAGCTCTTTCGGCGGCCAGACGTCGTCGCTGACGGCGAAGGTGGGACGGGCGTCGGAGACGCGAACGGTCAGGCGCCCGCCGGCGGGCTTCAGCCCCGCGACGACGCTCCACGGGAGGTCACGAGCCACATAGCCGTCGCCGCGCCGATAGAGGATCAGCGCCAGATCCGCGTCGCGCGCGATCAGGCCGGCGCCGTCGGCGGCGATCCAGGCAGCTTGGGGACGGTGATCAGGGAACTCGACATCCAGCAGCGCCTTGGCCGCCTGGGCGTCCAGCGGCGGTGTGGCGCGCGCCACGCCCAGCCAGCGCACGAACGCCACCAACAGCGCCACGGCGACAACAGAGCCGCCCAATTGAATCAACAGCGCCTTGTCCAAGACCGACGCATCCCCCCGTAACTTATTATCGTTCAGATTGACGACCGGGTGATCGTCGTCAAGCCACGAAAGTCCAAGACGCGCCCGAAGGGGCGCAACCGCGTGGTCCTCCGCCTGATCCTGGCCAAGCCTGCCGGACGGTGATGGCCGGCCAGATGTTCGAGGAGGGTGACGAGGCCGCCAACCGTGCTATCTACGCCTTCAAACAAGTGTCAGAACGCGGACCCGCCTCCCAACAGAGCGAGGTCCGCGCGCATCATCGGGACCGTCGTCTTGCCGCAAGCCGTCATCGCCGCCACGGGGCTGTACACCCCGCCTCACAGCATCTCGAACGCCGAACTGGTCGAGGCCTTCAACACCTTCGTCGAGCGCTTCAACGCCGCGAACGCGGAGGCCATCGCGGCCGGCGACGTCGTCGCCCTGCCCCCCTCCTCGCCCGAGTTCATCGAAAAGGCCTCGGGCATCAAGTCGCGTTTCGTCGTCAACAAGGACGGCATCATCGACCCCGACCTGATGCGTCCGATCATTCCCGAGCGTCCGAACGAAGAGCTGTCGGTCCTGGCCGAAATCGCCGTCGAAGCGGCCAAGCAGGCGATCGCCCGCTGGGGCAAGCCCGTCTCGGAGATCGGCGCGGTGATCTGCGCGGCCTCGAACATGCAGCGCGCCTACCCGGCCATGGCCATCGAGGTCCAGCAGGCCCTGGGCATCGAAGGCTTCGCCTTCGATATGAACGTGGCGTGCTCGTCGGCGACCTTCGGCATCAAGACCGCCGCCGACTTCGTCACCAGCGGCAGCGCCAAGGCGGTGCTGATGGTGAATCCCGAGATCTGCTCGGGCCATCTGAACTTCAAGGACCGCGACAGCCACTTCATCTTCGGCGACGTCGCCACCGCGGTGATCATCGAAGACGCCGACCAGGCGGAAGGCGGCTGGGAAATCGTGGGCACGCGCCTGAAGACCCAGTTCTCGAACAACATCCGCAACAACTTCGGCTTCCTGAACCGCGCCGCGCCGGAAGGCGTCGACGCCAGGGACAAGCTGTTCGTGCAGGAAGGCCGCAAGGTGTTCCGCGAGGTGGTGCCGATGGTCAGCGAGATGATCGTCGAGCACGCCAAGGACCTGGGCGTGGATCCCACCGGCCTCAAGCGCCTGTGGTTGCACCAGGCCAACATCAACATGAACGAGATGATCGGCCGCAAGGTGCTGGGCCGCGACCCGGCGCCGGGCGAGAACGTCATCATCCTGGACGAGTACGCCAACACCAGCTCGGCCGGTTCAATCATCGCCTTCCACTCGGCCAACGACGACTTCGCCGCCGGCGAGACAGGCCTGATCTGCAGCTTCGGCGCGGGCTATTCGGCAGGCACGGTGTTCGTCCGCAAGCGCTGATCAGGACCACCGGCGAAGCCTAGGTCCCTTTAGCCACATCCAGGCTAGCGGACCGCGCGCACCTGTATAGAAATGCGCGGGATTGTTTCGCCGTAAGGTTCTTCAATGCGATTCCCTGCCCGCCGCGCCGTCATCTCCGGTCTTGGCCTCGCCCTGCTCGCCGCCTGCGGCAAGCAGCCCGAGGCCGGCGCCAGCGGCTGGGATCGGATCAAGGCCTCGGGCAAGCTGCGCGTGGGCCTTGAGGGCACCTACCCGCCGTTCAACTTTCAGGACAAGTCCGGCCAGTTGGCGGGTTTTGAGGTCGATTTCGCCAAGGCCCTCGCCGAGCAGCTGGGCCTGACGGTCGAGTTCAGCCCGGCGCCCTTCGCCGGGCTGCTGGGCTCGCTGGAGTCCGGCCGCGTCGACGTGGTGATCAATCAGATCACCATCACGCCGGATCGTCAGGCCAAGTACGACTTCTCCGAGCCCTACACCGTGTCAGGCATCCAGATCATCGCGCTCAAGGGCAAGCCTGCGCCCAGCAAGCCCGAGGACCTCGCGGGCAAGAAGGTGGGCGTCGGCCTCGGCACGAACTACGAGCAGTGGCTCCGCGCCAACGTGCCCACGGCGGACGTCCGCAGCTACGAGGACGACCCCACCAAGTATCAGGATCTGCGCGCGGGTCGCATCGACGCCGTGCTGAACGATCGTCTGGTCGCCGCCGACTTCGTGAAAACCTCCCCGGAGTTCGTCGCCTCGGGCCAGCCCTTCGCCGCGCAAGGCTCGGGCGTCGCCATGAAGAAGGATCCGGGCCTGAAGGCCGTGATCAACCAGGCCATCGACGCCCTGCGAGCCAACGGCAAACTGGCCGCGATCTCGCAAACCTGGTTTGGCATGGACGTCACCCAATAGCGCCATGGACACCGGCCTAGACCTGCTGCGCCAGTCCGCCCCGCTCCTGCTGAAGGGCGCGGGCTATACGATCATCCTCAGCGTCATCGGGATGAGCATCGGGGTAGCCCTCGGCTTCGTCCTGGCCCTGATGCGCCTGTCGCGTTCGGCGCTGCTGAGATGGCCGGCGGCTGTCTATGTGTCGGCCTTTCGAGGCACGCCGCTGCTGGTCCAACTGTTCCTGATCTACTATGGCCTGCCCGAGCTTGGGATCGAGATGCCGCCCCTCCTAGCGGCGGGCATCGGCTTCTCGCTGAACGTGGCCGCCTATAGCTGCGAGATCCTGCGCAGCGCCATCGCCGCCGTCGACAAGGGCCAGTGGGAAGCCGCCAGCGTGCTGGGCATGAGCCGTGGCCAGGCCCTGCGCCGCGTGATCCTGCCCCAGGCGGCGCGCACCGCCGTCGCGCCCCTCTCGAACAGCTTCATCAGCCTGGTGAAGGACACCTCGCTGGCCGCGACCATCCAGGTGCCGGAGCTGTTCCGACAGGCGCAGCTGATCACCGCGCGGACCTACGAGATCTTCACCATGTATCTGGCCGCGGCGGCGATCTACTGGATCCTCTCCACGATCCTGGCCGCCGTCCAGACTCGGCTTGAACGCCGCGCCGCGGAGGGCCGCCGATGAGCGCGATCGACGCCAAGTCCCTTAAAAAGAGCTTCGGCGACACCCCCGTCCTGGCGGGCGTCGACCTGACCGTCATCCCCGGAGAAGTGGTCGCCATCATCGGCCCCAGCGGCTCGGGCAAGAGCACCCTCTTGCGATGCCTCGCCGGTCTTGAGCCCCTGAATGGCGGCCACCTGACGATCGCGGGCGTCACCGCCGGCGCCAAGACGCCGTTGGCCAAGGCGCTGAACGGCCGGGTCGGGTTCGTCTTCCAGAGCTTCAACCTGTTTCCGCACCGGACGGCGCTGGAGAACGTGATCGAAGGCCCGATCGTCGTGCGCAAGGAAGACGCGGCCAAGGCGCGCGCCAAGGGGCTGGCGCTGCTGGAAAAGGTTGGGCTGTCGGATCGCGCCGACGCCTATCCCGCCGCGTTGTCGGGCGGTCAGCAGCAACGCTGCGCCATCGCCCGGGCCCTGGCGATGGACCCCGAGGTGATTCTGTTTGACGAACCGACGTCCGCGCTCGACCCCGAACTGGTCGGCGAAGTCCTGGCCGTCATCCGGGATCTGGCAGCGGAAAAGCGCACGATGGTGATCGTCACCCACCAGATGGATTTCGCCAGAGACGTGGCCGAGCGGACGATTTTCATGGACGGCGGCGTGATCGTAGAGCAAGGACCTTCCCGCCAGCTCCTCGCCTCGCCGCGCGAAGAGCGGACCCGACGGTTCCTAGCCAGATCGGGCGTTCTGCAGCCATAATTTGGCCTACGGGACGCTTCAGGACCTGGCCGCCGACGCCGGGTGGCTCTTAATGGCGAGGACTGCGTGAAGCCTTACATCGAACTCAAGGGCGCCTCGGGCGCCGTTTACCGTTACAAGCTGGCCGAGAACGGCGAACCCGGAACCACAATCGCCGGGAACTTCGTCTATCTCGACGCCAACGGCGCGGTCGTGTTCGCTGGACAGGCCAACAACTTGATCGACGCTAAGGCGCGGTGGTCGGAAGCCTCCGCTCGCCATGGCGCGGCCGGGCTCTACACGCGCCTGAATGTCTCCGGGGCCTCGCGAGCGGACGAGTATTCCGACCTCGTCATCGCGCTTCAGCCCGTGATGAATCAAGCCGACTAGAGCCTGTCTGGTTTAGATGGGATCATCTAAACTAGATAAACAGGCTCTAATTCATAGACTTAGAGCGCGCTCGAGCAGTTTGACCGCTCATACGTAAACCTAACGCGCTCTAGGCTCGCCGCGCCGCGGCCGGCGCGGCTATGGTCGCAAGGCATGCGCCCGGAGATTCTCTTTCCCCTGTTCACGTCGGTCTCCACGCTCAAGGGCGTGGGCCCACGCGTCGCGCCGCTGGTCGAAAGGCTGGCGGGGCCGATCGTACGCGATGTGCTGTTCACCGCCCCTACAGGCCTGATCCGGCGGACGACCACGACGGTTGACCAGGCCGTCGAGAACCAGGTCCAGACCTTCCTGGTGACGATCGACGGCCATCAGCCGCCACATCGCCTGGGTCAGCCCTGGAAGATCCGAGCCTGGGACGGCACGGGGTTTCTGACCCTGGTCTGGTTCAAGGGTCACGGGCCGCACCTGGAGCGCCAGCACCCCAAGGGCGCGCGCCGCGCGGTCAGCGGCAAGGTCGAGCGGCCCGAAGGCTTCGCCTCTGAACTACAGATCGCCCATCCCGACTACATCGTCGCCGAGGAGAAGGCCGGCGACATTCCCCTCGTCGAGACCGTCTATCCCGCCACACAGGGGCTGCCCTCGCGGACGTTCCGCAAGTTCGCGCTGGAGTCGCTGGAGCGCGCGCCCAAGCTCGCCGAGTGGCAGGACGCCGCCTGGCTGGACCGGGAGAAACTGCCAAGCTGGCGCCAGGCCCTGGCGGCGCTCCATGCGCCGACCAGCGAGGCCGACCTGTCGCCTCTGGCGCGTCCGCGCCGACGCCTGGCCTATGACGAGCTCCTGGCGCACCAACTGGCGCTGGCCCAGCGCAAGGCCGCCCGCCGCTCACACCCGGGACCGCGCATTCCGGCGGGTCCGTTGTCCGAGGCGGCGGAAAAGGCTCTGCCCTTCAAGCTGACGGGCGCGCAGATCCGGGCGCTATCCGAGATTCGCGGCGATCTGGCTTCCGGCGAGCGGATGAGCCGTCTGCTGCAGGGCGATGTGGGCTCGGGCAAGACGGTGGTCGCCATGCTGGCCATGGCGGACGCGGCCAGCGCTGGCCTGCAGTCGGCTCTGATGGCCCCGACCGAGATCCTGGCCCGCCAGCATTTCGAGACCATCGCCGCGCCGCTTGAGGCCTTGGGCCTGTCGGTGATCTTGCTCACGGGCCGCGACAAGGGCGCCGGCCGCGCCGCAAAGCTCGCCGGCCTCGCTTCGGGCGCGCATCATATCGCCGTTGGCACCCACGCTCTCTTCCAGGACGACGTCGCCTTCAAGGCCTTGGCCTTGACCATCATCGACGAGCAACACCGCTTTGGCGTCAATGAACGCCGCCGCCTGCAGGACAAGGGCCCCTCCGGCGAAGATTGGGGCGTTCATCTGCTGGCCATGTCCGCCACGCCGATCCCCCGCACCCTGGAACTCACCGTCTTTGGGGATCTAGACGTCTCGCGCATCGACGAAAAGCCGCCGGGCCGCACGCCGGTGGCCACCCGCGCCGCGCCCACGCCTCGCGTCCCTGAGATCGTCGAGCGCCTGCGCGGCGCGATCGCCGGCGGCGCCCAGGCCTTCTGGATCTGTCCGCTGGTGTCGGAGTCCGACAAGGTCGACCTGCGCGCCGCCGAGGACCGCGCCGCCGACCTCGCCCAGCACCTGCCGGGCGTCGGCCTCGTCCACGGACAGATGCCGCCGGCCGAGAAGGATGCGGTCATGCAGCGCTTCGTCGACGGCGAGGTCAGCGTGCTGGTCGCCACCACGGTGGTCGAGGTCGGCGTGAACGTGCCCAACGCCAGCATCATGGTCATCGAGCACGCCGACCGCTTTGGTCTGGCGCAGCTGCACCAACTGCGCGGGCGGGTGGGCCGGGGCACGCGCGAGAGCTCTTGCGTGCTGCTCTATGACCCGCCCCTGTCAGAGGTGGCCCAGCAGCGTCTCGACATCCTGCGGCGCAGCGACGACGGCTTCGAGATCGCCGAGAAGGACCTGGAACTGCGTGGCGGCGGCGATCCGCTGGGCCTGAAACAGAGCGGCTTCCCGGCGTATCGCCTGGCCGATCCCGTCGCGCACCGCGACCTGATCGCTGTCGCCGCCGACGACGCCCGCCTCATTCTGGCCCGCGATCCGGATCTCACCTCGCCGCGCGGTCAAGCCGTGCGCGCGCTGCAGGAACTGTTCGACTGGAAGCCGACCTCGACGCTGAACGAGGCCGGTTAGGCGAAGCGGTCAGTGCGCCGCTGCGCCCTTGCGGTGATGCCAAAGGTGCATCAGGCCCGCCAGCACGCCGCCGATGGCCAGACCAACGACGGCGGATCCCAGGGCGAAGGCTAGCCAGCCCGTCAGCCCCCCCACGACTGGCGCCTGCCCGGCCCAATGCGAAAGGCCCTCCACCCAGTGCGGGATGGGCGTCAGGTGGAAGTGTTCCAGGCCGTGCACGATGATGCCGCCGCCGACCCACAGCATGGCCGCCGTACCGATCACGGTCAGGGCCTCCATGGTCACCGGCATGGCCTTAACGAGGCCGCGCCCGAAAGCTTGAGCGCCCTTGTTCTGACGGCGGGACAGGTGAAGACCAATGTCGTCCATCTTCACGATCAGCGCCACCGCGCCATAGACCACCACGGTCAGCAGCACGCCGACCAAGGCCAGCGCCCCAGCCTGCATCGGCAGGCTGAGATGGGCGACCTCGGCCAGAGCAATCGCCATGATCTCGCCAGACAGGATCAGGTCGGTGCGGATCGCCCCATCGACCTTCTGTTTCTCGAGCTCGGGACCGCTCAGCGCCAGTTCCTCAATCGCTTCGCCCTCGGCCTGGGGCGTGAACGCCTCCAGCACCTTCTCAGTGGCCTCGAAAGCAAGGTAGGCGCCGCCGACCATCAGGATCGGTGTCACCGCCCAGGGCGCGAAGGCCGATAGCAGCAGAGCCCCTG
The DNA here is from genome assembly GCF_002310375.3 of Caulobacter vibrioides. Lineage (GTDB taxonomy): Bacteria > Pseudomonadota > Alphaproteobacteria > Caulobacterales > Caulobacteraceae > Caulobacter > Caulobacter vibrioides_D. The sequence continues at coordinate 1,967,180 of NZ_CP023315.3, read as the reverse complement.
GCAGCAGGAAGATCAGCTTGTTGCGCAGCGAGCCCACCGCGATCTTCCAGACGATCGGCAACTCCCGATCGGGGGTGAAGCCCATGGCGTAGCCCGGCGTCACCGCAGCGTCATCGACCACCACGCCCACGGCCTTGGTTCCAGCCTTCCCGGCGGCGGCGCCGACATCGTCCATCGAGGCGGCGGCGAGCTTGGTGATAGCCGCGACGTCATCGAGCAGCGCGGCGAGGCCGGAGGGCATGGGAGATCCTGTTTCAATCGCGTGAGCCAGCCGTGGGTAAGGCGCGCCGGCTCCGCCGTAAAGTGCGCAGGCTCTTGCGTGACGCTGGGTGAAGACAGGAACCATCCGACCATGGACGTCGTAACAGCCCTTAACCTGCTCGCCCCTCGCCTGTCGCCGGCCGCGACCGGAGCCCGTAACGCGCGACGGCTGTCAGGCGGCGCAAGCCTTGAGACCTGGGCCTTCGATCTGAGCGACGGCACGCCTTTGATCCTGCGTCGCCGGCCGGACGGCGCCCTGCCCCGCGAGACGGCCTTGCCCTTGGCGTCCGAAGCCGCGCTGATCCGCGCGGCGGCGGCCTCCGGCGCTCCGACCCCAGGCGTCGCCCACATCTGTGAGCCTGAGGATCATCTCGGCGAGGCCTATGTCATGCTCCGGCTCGAGGGCGAAACCCTGGGTCGCCGCATCGTCCGCGATGACGCCTTCGCCACGGTTCGTCCGGGTCTGGCGCGCCGCTGCGGCCATGTCCTGGCCCAAATCCACGCGACGCCGACAGACGGCCTACCGCCCTTGGCGACCTCGGACGCCCGTGGCGAGCTGGCGCGCTACGAGGGGGTGTATCGCGAGCTGGCCGCGCGTCGTCCCATCCTGGAGGCGGCCTTCCGCTGGCTTGGCGCCGCCGCGCCACCGCCGCCCGAGCGTCCGGTGCTGGTTCATGGCGACTTCCGAAACGGCAACCTGATGATCCATCCGGACCATGGCTTGGTTGGCGTGCTCGACTGGGAGCTGGCGCATCTGGGCGATCCCGCCGAGGACCTGGGCTGGATCTGCGTCAATTCGTGGCGGTTCGGCGAATGGCGCAAGCCGGTGGGCGGCTTTGGCGACTATGACGAACTCCTGGCCGGCTATGGCGGCGACATAGCGCTGGATCGCGTCCGGTTCTGGCAGGCGCTTGGCTCGCTGAAATGGGCGGTGATGTGTCTGATGATGTACCAGAGCTTCGCCACCGGCGCGGACCGCTCGATCGAGCGCGCGATGATCGGGAGGCGCACCAGCGAAGCCGAGATCGATCTCGTGACCTTGATGGAGCAAGCGGCGTGATCACCCATCCAACCGCCGCCGAACTTGGCCAAGCGGTCGCCGCATTCGACGCCGAAGCGGCGTCGCCCGGCGACGCTCGCCACGTCTTCCTCTCCCGCGTGGCCGACAACGCGCGCGCCATCCTGGCGCGTGAAGCCGCGCATGGCGCCAGGCTAGAGGCCGAGGCCACCGAGCGCCTGGTGGGTTTGCTGGGCGAAACTGACGACGTCGAGACGCTCAACGCCCGGCTTTGTGACGCGCTGGAAGCCGGCCGGCTCGCGCCGCTGGACGCCCGGGTCCTGGCGCATCTTCGGGAGACGGCGATCGCCCAGATCGCGATCGACCAGCCGCAGTACGGGGGCCTAGCCGCCTTGCTCGACGCCGGCGACCGGGCTTAAGGGCCGACCGATCCTGGCCTCGGCGCGCGCCAGGGCGTCGGCCTCGATGTCGGCGTAGAACAGGTTGAACGCGTCGACCTTGCGCCGGTCCGCCCAGGACCCCGTGTCACGGAGCGCGTTGGACTTGGGCCGGCTGGTGCGCAGCAGCCCGTTCTCGCACCGCGCCGAGACCTGACGCTGCAGGAAGGCCGGGCGGGCGCCCCAGTCGAGGCCCGTCGCGTTGGCCGCGCCCAGGTTCATGCGCGCCGGCGCGCGCTCGGTCGTAACAGCGCCCAGCAGAGGGTTGAAGCACAGCGGCTGGCGATGCTCGAGGTTCACCAGTTGGTCCGCCCCGTCCCAGACCAGGGAGCGTCCGATCAGCTCCTGCGCCGCGCGGAAGTCGCCTTCCTGGGCCGAGGCCCAGGCGGCGACGCAGCCGGTCCGTCCACGGTCCCGACACGCGGCCAAGGGCGCGCCCGCGCCGTACTCGTCAGCGGGGACGATGGTCTCGATCAGATAGGCCGCCACTAGGCGGCGCTTGAGCTCGGGCTTGCCGGCGATCTCCTCGCGCAGCAACCGCGCGACCATCGAGCCGCCCTGCTCGACCCCGACGATCACAAAGGAGCGGTCCTGACCGTAGCGCGCGACATAGGCCCGGAAGGCCTGAAGCACGTCGCCATAGGCGAAGCGGCGGGCGTCGCGGGCGTCATCGCGCAGGGTCAGGTAGGTGTAGAGGCTAGCCTGCCGATAGCGCGGGGCGAACAGCCGCCCGACGCGCTCGAACGGTCCGGCGTAGTTGGGAAGCACCACCCTGGCCAGGAAGCGCTGCGCCTTGGGCTGGTCTATGCCGCCATTCCAGTCACGCCCACCGTCGAAGGTCGTGGGATGAACGAAGAACACGTCGACCGGCGGGTCGCCCGCGCCCGGCGCCTCGGCGCGGGCCGGCAATAGCGCCCAGGCCTCCCGCTTGCCGTAGTCCGGCGCGGGCGGCGGCTTGTAGGTCAGGAACGGGACCTTGGGGTCCAGCGCGTTGCTGAGGATGTCGTAGCGCCAGATGAAGGCCGCCGCGAGAAGCAGCGCCAGGAACAGCGCCACCCCTGCGAAGATCCAGCGTTTGAAGCCCGTGAACGAACCGCCCATGCGCCTGGGTTACACCAAGCCTTGTGCGGCTTTAAGCCCCTTCCTGGCCGATGATGGCGACCGAGCAGACATTGCTGGCCGGCGCGCCACCCAGGTTATGGGTCATGCCGAAAACCGGGTTGGTCAACTGTCGCTCGCCGGCGCGACCTTGCAGCTGCAGATACATCTCGTAGAGCATCCGCAGGCCCGACGCGCCGATCGGGTGACCGAAGCACTTCAGACCGCCGTCGATCTGGCACGGCACGCCGCCGTCGGCGTCGTAGAAGCCGTCCAGTACGTCGCGCCAGCCCTGGCCCTCGGGCGAGATAAAGAGGTCCTCCATCGTCACCAGCTCGGTGACCGAGAAGCAGTCGTGCACCTCCATCATCGAGATCTGCTCGCGCGGGCGCTCGATGCCGGCCTCGCGATAGGCCTTGCCGGCGGCGATGCGGGCGGTGTGGAAGTGGCTGCCGTCCCAGCCGTTGTACTGGCTCTCGTAGCCGTTCGAGACCGACAGCTGCAGAGCCTTGACCGTGACCAGGTCGTGCTTGCCCAGCGCGCGGGCGATCTCCGGCGTGGTGACGATCGCGGCCGCCGCGCCGTCCGACACGCCGCAGCAATCGAACAGGCCCAAGGGCTCGGCGATCAGCGGCGCGTTCAGGGCCTGCTCCTCGGTGATCGGCTTGCGCAGGTGGGCCTTGGGGTTCTTGGCGCCGTTGGCGTGGCTCTTGACCGAAACGTGGGCGATGGCCCGCTTGAGGTCTTCCTTGGAGACGCCGTGCTTGGCGCGGTAGGCGCTGGCCAGCTGGGCGAAATTGCCGGGGGCCGAGCCATTGGGCATCACCTGCGGGCTCAGCGTGCCGGGGTTGGCGACCGGCAGACCGCCATAGCCGGTGTCCTTCAGCTTCTCGACCCCGACCGCCAGGGCGATGTCGGCCGCGCCGGCCGCCACGGCGTAGACCGCGCCACGGAAGGCTTCCGAACCCGAGGCGCAGAAGTTCTCGACGCGGGTGACGGCGATGTTGGGCAGACGCAGGGCGATGGACAGCGGCGTACCGCCCTTGCCCGAACCGATCTCGTCGATGTGGGTCGAGAACCAGGCGGCGTCCAGCTGGGTCGGCTCGATACCGGCGTCCTGCATGGCCTCCAGATAGGCCTCGACCATCAGGTCGTCAGGACCGGCGTCCCAGCGCTCGCCGAACTTGGAACAGCCCATCCCGAGAATGGCGACCTTGTCGCGAATACCTTGAGGCATGTCGGTCTCCCTATTCGGCGGCCTGAATTTTTGTGGATTGAGCAGATTGAGCGGCGATGGCGGCGCGGTCGGGCGTCGCCTTCCAGAAGTAGCGGACGAAGCCGCGCTTCTCGTCGACTTCCTTGATGCGGAACACCATCCGCACCGGAAGGCCGGTCTCGACGTCGCCCGGCGACACGTCGGTGATGTCCATCATGATCCGCCCGCCGCCGTCGAAGACGACCATGCCGTAGTGGTTCGGCGGAGCCATCGAAAACGTAAGATAATCCGCAGAGTAGCTGAGAATGCTCGCGCGTCGCTCGGCGAACTTGTACGGCTCCTGGGTGTCGACGGCGGGATTGTTCGGCGCCACCGAGATGCGGGTGCGCGGGAACTGGATGACGCCGGTCTCGCGACAACGGCCGCCCACCAGGCCCAGGATCATGTCCTTGTTGCGATAGAGGGTGGTCAGGGCCGTCTTGTTGTCCTTCTCGGCCCGCATCCCCTTCTCCCAGTCAACAAGGCCGTTGAAAGTAAGGAATTTCAGATAGTTGGTCTCGACTTCTCGATCAGCCAAAGACCCCGTCACGCCGCGCGCCGGGCGCGTTCCCTCGCCGGTGGCCCGGAACACCAGGGCCTCGGCGCCTTGGCCGAATTGGGCGACCAGGATGACCTCGCCGGCCTTGGCCTGCTCCAACGCATGGGCCAGCATGATCGGGCCATGCGCGCAGCCGGCCTCGCCCATGACGGCGGCGAGGTTGTCGCGAACCGCCTCAGGCTTGATCCCGACCGACTTGGCCACGGTGGCGGCCATGCCCGCGAACGTAGACGGGAAGCAGAAATGATCGATATCCGAGGCGCTTAGCCCCGAAACCTCCAGCGCCTTGCGGACCGCCGGCGGAACCAGCTTGACGATCCCCTCGTCACGGATCCACCGCTCTTCCCAGTAGTAGTCGAAGCCGCCGTCATCGCCCCGGAAGTGGTCGACGAAGTCGTCGGTGACGCTGCCGCGCCCCAGGAACTCGGCTGCGCCGGGACCGTCGGAGATCACGAAGGCGGCCGCGCCGTCGCCGAAGTCCAGCTCCTGGGCCGACACGGCGCGCGCCTTGCGGTGCTCGCCCACCGCGACCAACGCGGTTCCGCCGGCTGCGAGCGCCTGCCCCAGCGCCGTCAGCCCGCAACGCTGCGAGCCCGTCACGTCGCTGGCGGTGATCGACTTTTCCAGGGTGAGCGCGGCCGACACGACGCCTGCGTTCAGGCGGTCAGCGAACGGCGCGGTCGTCGAGGCGAAATAGAGGCTGTCGATGTGCGAGCGATCGTCATCGGACCCAAGCGCGTCGCGCGCCGCCTCGACCGCCATGGTCAGGGCGTCCTCGTCCCAATTGGCCATGGACCGCTCGCCCTTGCCCTTGGCCTTGAGGTTGGGTGCGACCCAGGCGTTGGCCTCGGTCACGGCCTTCCGGCTCAAACGCAATCGCGGCGCATAGGCGCCCCAGGCGGCGATGCCGACCATTTCTCGCTCCCTGCCTGCCGGGCTGAACCCGACTTATCGGCGTTCAGCTTACGCTCGCGGAAATGGACGGCAACCGTGCCCCGACGTTAGCGGACCACGCTCACCGGTAGGGGTCGTCGGTGTTCAGATAGCCGGCCACATAGTCGGCCACGCCGTCTTCCAGCGCGGTCATCGGCGCGTCGTAGCCGGCGGCGCGCAGGCGGCTCATATCGGCCTGGGTGTAGTACTGGTATTTGCCGCGCAGCACCTCAGGCATGTCGATATAGGTGATGTCGGGCTTGCGGCCCGCGGCCTCGAAGGTGGCGACGGCCAGATCCCGGAACGAGCGCGCCTGGCCCGAGCCGAGGTTGAAGACGCCGTTCACGGCGGGGCTCCCAGCCAGCCAGCCGATGACGTCGACCACGTCGCGGACATAGACGAAGTCGCGCAGCTGACCGCCGTCCTCGTAGTCCGGGTGATGCGACTTGAAGAGCTTCACGCCCTCGCCAGCCGCGATGCGCGGCCAGATCTGGGCCACCACCGACTTCATGCCGGCCTTATGGTCCTCGTTGGGGCCATAGACGTTGAAGAACTTGAGCCCCGCCCACTGGGCCGGCGCGCGGCCACGCTGGGCCTCGCGCACGGCGTAGATGTCGAACAGAGCCTTGGACCAGCCATAGGCGTTCAGCGGACGCAGGGCCTTTAGAGAGACCAGATCGTCCTCGCCGTCGAAACCCAGCGCGCCGTCGCCATAGGTGGCCGCCGAGGAGGCGTATATCAGCCGCTTGCCGTGCTGGGCGCACCAGTCCCACAGGTCCCGTGACAGGACGAAGTTGGACTGCACGATCTTGTCCGCGTCGACCTCCGTGGTCGACGAGACAGCGCCCATGTGGATCACGAGCTCGACCTCGGCGCCGCGCTTAGCGAGCCAGTCGAACAGCTGCTCGGGCGCAACGAAATCGGCGACCGGGTGCTTGGCGATGTTGCGCCACTTGCCGCTGGCCGCATCGCGCAGGCGATCGCAGACCACGACATCCAGCGCCGGATCTTCGCAGAGCCGCGCGACGATGTTCGAACCGATGAAGCCGGCGCCGCCGGTGACCAGAACGATGCGGCGGCTCATGCTCAGGCCGCCTTGGTCAGGGCGTCATAGCGCAGCAGGTTGGCGACCAGGGCCTCGAACTGGTTCATTGGCACCATGTTCGGGCCGTCGGACGGCGCGTTGTCGGGATCGGGGTGGGTCTCGATGAAGACGCAGGCCACGCCGACGGCGACGGCGGCGCGCGCCAGGGTCGGCACGAACTCGCGCTGGCCGCCCGAGGACGTGCCCTGCCCGCCCGGCTGCTGGACGCTGTGGGTCGCATCGAACACCACCGGGCAACCGATCTCTTTCATGATCGGCAGGGCGCGCATGTCGCTGACCAGGGTGTTGTAGCCGAACGAGGCGCCGCGCTCGCAGGCCATCACGTTCGGGTTGCCCGCGCCCGTGACCTTGGCGATCACGTTCTTCATGTCCCACGGCGCCAGGAACTGCCCCTTCTTGATGTTGATCGCGCGGCCCGTCGCGGCGGCGGCCAACAAGAGATCGGTCTGGCGGCAGAGGAAGGCCGGGATCTGGATGACGTCGACGGCCTCGGCCACGATCGGACAGTGGCTGGTCTCGTGCACGTCGGTCAGGGTCGGCAGGCCGGTGCCCTCGCGAATCTCCTGGAAGATCGCCAGGCTGTCCTTCAGACCGATGCCCCGCTGGGCGTTGGCCGAGGTACGGTTGGCCTTATCGTACGAGGTCTTGTAGATCAGCCCAACGCCGAGACGCGCGGCCATCTCCTTCAACGCGTGCGCCGTTTCCAGCGCATGCTGGCGGCTTTCCATCTGGCAGGGGCCGGCGATGATCGACAGCTTCTCGCCGTTGCCGATGCGAACGGGAGCGCCGGTCGGAGTCTTGATCTCGACGACGGCGTTGGGGGCGACGGCTTTCGGCTGATCCACGGCGGCTATTCCAGCGTATTAGGGCTTCGGGCGCCCCAGAGGTGACCCTTGGGACGAGACGGTGCAAGTGCGGAACGACTCTGGCGACAGCAAGGCGGGCTCTGGCGCCGTCATCGTGTGGTTTCGCAAGGACCTGCGCATAGCCGACAATCCGGCCCTGCGCCATGCCGCGCTGACCGGTCGTCCGGTCATCTTGCTCTATATCCTCGACGAGACGCCCGGCGTGCGCCCCATGGGCGGCGCGTCGCTGTGGTGGCTGGACAAGTCGCTGAAGAGCCTCGCCCAAGACCTTGAGAAACTTGGCAATCGGCTCGTCCTGCGCAAAGGCGTGGCGGCGCGTGTACTCGCCGATCTCATCGCAGAGACCGGGGCGGACGCGGTGGTCTGGAACCGGCTGTATGATGAAGCCGGCATCGCACGCGACAAGGCGATCAAGGCTGAACTCAAGGACAAGGGCGTTGATTGCCAGAGCTTCAACGCCGGCCTGCTGAACGAGCCCTGGACCGTCCAGAACGGTTCGGGCCAGCCCTACAAGGTCTTCACCCCCTACTGGCGCGCGGCGCGCGAGCGGCTTGGCCTCGTCGAGGTCGCTCCCGCCCCCACCCAGTTGACCGCGCCCTCCAGGCTTCCACGGACCGAGAGCCTGGCCGACTGGGGGCTGCATCCCAGCAAGCCCGACTGGTCGACGGGCTTCGACCTCTGGACTCCTGGCGAGGCCGGCGCCCATGCGCGGCTCGACGCGTTCCTGAAAGGACCTGTCAAGGGCTACGGCGACCAGCGCGACATCCCCGGCGTTGAGGCGACGTCCAAGCTCTCGCCGCACCTGCACTTCGGCGAGATCGGCCCGCGGCAGGTCTGGCTGGCGACCCGCGGCCCCGCCGACCAGGGCGATATCCCGGCGGCCGAGGCTGACAAATTTCTCTCCGAACTGGGCTGGCGCGAGTTCAACCACGCGATCCTGTTCCATTGGCCGCACATGCCGAGCCGCAACTTCAAGCCCGAGTTCGACGCCTTTCCCTGGGTCCAGGACGACGCGGCGCTGCGCGCCTGGCAGACCGGCCAGACCGGCTATCCGATCGTCGACGCCGGGATGCGCGAGCTCTGGACCACCGGCTTTATGCATAATCGCGTGCGCATGATCGTGGCCTCGTTCCTGATCAAGCACCTGATGATCGATTGGCGCGAGGGAGAGGCCTGGTTCTGGGACACCCTTCTGGACGCCGATCTCGCCAACAACGTGGGCAATTGGCAGTGGACGGCCGGCAGCGGCGCGGACGCCTCGCCATACTTCCGAATCTTCAATCCCATAGCCCAAGGCGGGAAGTTCGACCCCAAGGGCGACTATGTTCGACGCTGGGTTCCGGAACTTCGCAACGTCTCGGACGATGTTATCCACAAGCCGTGGACTAAACCCCTGCATCTGCCGGCCGGCGCCAAACGTCTCTATAGCCGACCGATCGTCGACCACGCCCTGGCGCGGGCGCGAGCGCTAGAGGCCTATCATAGCCTCTAGCCGCGCGCGGGGTTTACGAGCCGGTCGCCAACGGCCTTAACTAGTGTGTAACCGCATGCGAGATCCCGACTTGCAAACCGCGCTCTGGAACGACCCTGATCTGCGAACCGCGCCCACGGCGTTTCGTGCGGCCCTGCGCGTCATCGACGGCGCCTGGGACGCCGGCTCGATCACCTGGATCCTTCCGACCGGCAAGGTCTTCAAGGTCACGGGGCCAAACCCTGGCCCCGATGCAACGCTTAAGGTCAATGATTACAACTTCATGCGGCGGGCTTTTACGTCCGGCGCGATCGGCTTCGCCGAGGGCTTCATGGCGGGCGAGTGGGAAACCCCCGACCTGTCGGCCGTCCTGGAGGCGTTCTCGCTGAACTTCGACAAGCTGGGCGCGCTGGTGTCGGGCAACCCGCTGATGCGGGCCCTTCACGGGCTCTACCACCTCTTCCATCGCAACAGCCGTTCGGGCTCGCGGAAGAACATTCACGCCCACTACGACCTCGGCAACAGCTTCTATTCGCAGTGGCTGGACCCGACGATGACCTATTCCTCGGCGCTGTACGAGCGCCCGGGTCAGTCCCTGCCCGAGGCCCAGCGCGCCAAGTACGCGGCCCTGGCCCGTACGATCGACCTAGCGCCGGGCAAGCACGTCCTCGAGATCGGCTGCGGCTGGGGCGGCTTCGCCGAGTTCGCCGCCAAGGAGGTCGGGGCCAAGGTCACCGGGATCACCATCTCCCAGGCTCAGTACGATTTCGCCCGCAAGCGGCTGTTCGAGCAGGGACTTTCCGAAAAGGCCGACATCCGGTTGGTGGACTATCGCGATGTCGAGGGCCGCTATGACGCGGTCGCCTCGATCGAGATGTTCGAGGCCGTGGGCGAGGAATACTGGCCGGCCTACTTCAGCAAGGTGCGCGACGTGCTTGTCCCCGGCGGCCGCGCCGGCCTGCAGATCATCACGATCCGCGACGAGCTTTTCGACGAGTATCGCGGCCAGACCGATTTCATCCAGCGCTACATCTTTCCGGGCGGCATGCTGCCTAGTGAGGCGCGCCTGAAGGAAGAGACTGAGCGAGCGGGTCTGGAATGGAGCGATCTCAAGCGCTTCGGTCAGAATTATGCCGATACCCTCGCCGAATGGGCCCGCCAGTTCGAGGCGGCCTGGAGCGAGATCCGCAAGGATGGCTTCGATGAGCGTTTCCGTCGTCTGTGGCGGTTCTATCTCAGCTATTGCGAGGCCGGGTTCCGGACGGAACGCACCAACGTCATCCAGCTGGGCCTCAGCCGAGCGTAGTTGATAAGCCGTTAGGCTTAGTATGCGCCGCAGACATCTTGTGGATAAGGGTATAAGCCGCTCAACGCGCTAAGCCTTTCACCGCTCAGGTCGCGCGCCTTCAGGAAAACTGGGGTTGCGCATCGACCTCGCGGCACGATTTACGAACGATCCGCAAGCCGCCTCCGAGGATCGCCATGACCGCCCTGCCCAGCGTCCTCGACGCGATCGGAAACACGCCCCTGATCCGCCTGGCTCGCGCGAGCCAGATCACGGGCTGCGAGATCCTGGGCAAGGCCGAGTTCATGAACCCGGGACAGTCGGTGAAGGACCGCGCCGCCCTCGCGATCATTCGCGACGCGGAGGCCAAGGGCCTGCTGAGGCCCGGCGGCCGGATCGTGGAGGGCACGGCGGGCAACACCGGCATCGGCCTGGCCATGGTCGCCTCGGCGCTGGGCTACAAGACGACCATCGTCATCCCGCGCACCCAGAGCCAGGAGAAGAAGGACGCCATCCGGTTGCTGGGCGCCGAACTGGTCGAGGTGGACGCTGTCCCGTACTCCAACCCCGACAACTATGTCCGCTATTCCGGGCGCTTGGCCGACGAACTCGCCAAGACAGAACCGAACGGCGTGATCTGGGCCAACCAGTTCGACAATACCGCCAACCGCGACGCGCACTATCGCAGCACAGGCCCGGAAATCTTTGAGCAAACAAGCGGTAAGGTCGACGGCTTCATCTGCGCCGTCGGCTCGGGCGGCACGCTGGCCGGCGTCGCCGCCGCGCTGCGTGAACGCAAGCCCAGCGTCAGGATCGGTCTGGCCGATCCCTACGGCGCGGCGCTGTACGCCTGGTACAAGGACGGCGAACTGAAATCGGAAGGCTCCTCGATCAGCGAGGGCATCGGCCAGGGTCGGATCACGGCCAATCTCGAGGGGCTGGCGATCGACGATCCGTTCCGCGTCTCCGACGAGGAGATGCTGGAGGTGCTCTATGACCTCGTGCAACACGAAGGCCTCTGCCTGGGCGGATCGGCCGGGATCAATGTCGCCGGCGCGATCAAGCTGGCCAAGGCGATGGGGCCCGGCCACACCATCGTGACGGTGCTGTGCGACCACGGCTCGCGCTACCAGTCCAAGCTCTTCAACCCCGTCTTCCTTAAGGAAAAGGGTCTGCCGACGCCGCCCTGGATGTAGCTTGCGATCGGGGCCCGCGGGGGCGATGTTGCCCGCCCCGCAACGTGGCGAGTCAGACCCCGAAAGGCGCCCCATGAGCACCCCGTCCGATCCGCTGGTCACCACCGCCTGGTTGGCCCAGCATCTCGACGCTCCCGACGTGCGCGTGGTCGACGCTTCCTGGCACATGCCCGCCGCCCAGCGCGACCCGCACCAGGAGTTCCTGGCGGCGCATATTCCAGGCGCGGTGTTCTTCGACATCGACGAGATCGCCGACGAGACCACCGACCTTCCCCACATGATCCCGACGCCGACCAAGTTCGCCTCGCGGGTTCGCAAGCTGGGCCTGGGCGATGGCTCGCGGATCGTGGTGTACGACAGCACCGGAATCCTGCCGGCGGCCCGCGTCTGGTGGCATTTCCGGGCGATGGGTCACGAGGACGTCGTGGTGCTGGACGGCGGGCTTCCCAAGTGGATCTCCGAGGGTCGCACGATCGAGGATGGTCCGGCCTTTACGCAAGAACGGCACTTCACGCCGCGCTATCAGGCCGACGTCTATCGCTCGCTCGAGCAGATGCGCGACATCGTGGCCACGGGTCGCGAGCAGGTCGTCGATGCGCGCGCTGCGGGTCGCTTCGAGGGCGTCGATCCGGAACCCCGCGCGGGCCTGCGCGGCGGCCACATGCCTGGAGCCCGCAACATCCCCCTGTCGGCCCTGATCGCGCCGGACGGGACCATGCTGTCGCCGGAAAAGCTGAAGCCGGTCTTCGAGGCCGCCGGCGTGGACATCAACAGACCTGTGGTCTCGACCTGCGGCTCGGGCATCACCGCCTCGGTCGTGGCCCTGGCGCTAGCGCGCATGGGCAAGCCCCGTTCGGCGGTCTATGACGGCTCGTGGACGGAATGGGGCGGCCTGGCGGATACGCCGGTCGTCACGGGCCCCGCCCAATAGCCTGCTGCGCTGCTGAGAACCGCCATGGATGAAGAAACTCGCCTGATCCACACGGGCTCAGAGCCCGCTCGCCTGGGGCGCACGGTCAATCCACCGATCCAGCGAGGCTCGACCGTGCTGTTGCCGGACGCCGCCTCGCTCTATGACGACGACCAGCTGACCTACGGCATCACGGGTCTCTCCACGCCCGTGGCGCTGCAGAACGCCTTGGGCGAGCTGGAGGGCGCGACGAACGTCACCCTCTATCCTTCGGGCCTGGCGGCGATCACCGGCGCCATGCTGGCCGTGCTGAAGGCCGGCGACGAGGTGCTGGTCGTCGACAGCGCCTACAAGCCGACGCGCCGCTTCTGCGATCGCGTGCTGGGCCGGTTCGGCGTCACGACGCGCTACTATGACCCGAAGCTCTCGCCCGAGGCGCTGATGGGCCTGGTGACGCCGAGCACCCGCCTGATCGTGCTTGAAGCCCCCGGCTCGTTGACCTTCGAGATGCAGGACATCCCGGCCATCGCTCAGGCGGCGAACGCACGCGGCGTTCTGACTCTGATCGACAACACCTGGGCGGCGGGGCTGCTGTTCAAGCCGCTGGTGCATGGCGTCACCCTGAGCGTCCAGGCCCTGACCAAGTATGTCGGCGGGCACTCCGACTGCTTCATGGGTTCGGTCGCCACCCGAGACCACGCCGTCGCCAAGCTCTTGGGCGATGCGATGTGGGACATCGGCTGGTCTGTGTCGTCCGATGACGCCTACACCATGCTGCGCGGCCTGCGGACCCTGGCGACGCGCCTGCCCCGCCACGCGGAAAGCGGCCTTGCCATGGCGCACTGGTTCCAGGAGCGGCCCGAGGTGGCGCGGGTGCTGCACCCCGCCCTCCCCGGCGACGCCGGACACGCGATCTGGAAGCGCGACTTCACCGGCGCCTGCGGCCTGTTTGGAGTCGTCTTGAAGCCCTGTTCGCAGAAGGCCGTCCACGCCTTCCTCGACAGCCTGAAGCTCTTTGGCCTGGGCTTCTCGTGGGGCGGTTATGAGAGCCTGGCGCTGAACTGCGACCCGCAGCTTGGCGCGCGATCGATCCCGGTCGAGCTGGAAGGTCCGCTGCTGCGCTTCCACATCGGGCTGGAGAACATCGAGGACCTCAAGGCCGATCTACGCCGGGGCTTTGAGGCCCTCGCAGCCGATCAGGCCTAGGGTCAGCTTCGAAAATTCAAAGCGCCGCTTTCAGAGGAAATCGGCGCCTGCCGCGGTTGCGGATGATGCGAGCGCGACCAGATAGATCGGCAGACGCCGACGCTGGTCGGCGCAGACCTAGGGACGAGTTCATGCCCAATCTGTTCGATCCGCTGCGCGTCGGCGACCTGACCCTGCCCAATCGTGTCGTGATGGCGCCGCTCACGCGACTGCGCGCCGGTCCGACCCACATCCCCAACGCCTTGATGGCCGAGTACTACGCCCAGCGCGCCTCCGCCGGCCTGCTGATCAGCGAAGGCGTGCCGGTCTCGCCGCAGGGCGTCGGCTACCCGGGTGTTCCGGGCATCTGGTCAGCCGAGCAGACCGAGGCCTGGAAGCAGGTCACCAAGGCCGTGCATGACAAGGGCGGCCGTATCTTCATGCAGATCTGGCACGTCGGCCGCATCTCCGACCCGTCGCACCTGAATGGCGCCGCGCCGGTCGGCCCCAGCCCTATCGCCGCCAAGGGCCATGTCAGCCTCCTCCGGCCCGAGCGCCCCTACCCGGTCCCGCACGCGCTCTCGATCGAAGAAATCGGCGGCGTGGTCGAAGATTTCCGGCGCGCGGCCGAGAACGCTCAGGCCGCCGGCTTTGACGGCGTGCAGCTGCATGGCGCCAACGGCTATCTGCTCGACCAGTTTCTGCAGGACGGCAGCAACCAGCGCACCGACCAGTACGGCGGCGCGATCGAGAACCGCGCCCGTCTGTTGCTGGAAGCCACTGACGCGGCGATCTCGGTCTGGGGCGCCGACCGGGTTGGGGTGCATCTGGCCCCACGTGCGGACAGCCACACCATGGGCGACAGCGACCTGGCCGCCACCTTCGGCTATGCCGCCAAGGCCCTGGGCGAGCGCAAGATCGCCTTCATCTCTGCACGAGAGTACGAGGCGGCCGACAGCCTTGGCCCGGCGCTGAAGGCGGCGTTCGGCGGCCCCTATATCGCTAACGAGAAGTTCGATCTGGCCGGCGCAAACGCAGCCATTGAGGCCGGGCGCGCCGACGCCATCGCGTTCGGCAAGGCTTACATCGCCAACCCGGACCTGGTGGAGCGTCTCAAGGCCGGCGCGCCGCTGAACACGCCCGACCCGTCGACCTTCTACGGCTACGACAACGGTCCGCGTGGCTACACGGACTATCCGACCTTGGCGGAAGCCACCCAAGCCGCCTAGAGCCGGGCGGAGCGACGCGCCGAGCCAACACGATCCGGCTCGGCGCGTGTTCAGCAGGCGCTGATCAGCCCCTCGGCGACGTACTGCTTGGCCACGGCCTCGGCGACCTTGATGCCGTCGACGGCCGCCGAAAGGATGCCGCCCGCATAGCCAGCGCCCTCGCCCGCCGGATAGAGGCCGGCGGTGTTGAGGCTCTGCAGATCCTTGCCCCGCGTGATGCGCACCGGCGAGGAGGTGCGGGTCTCGACACCGGTCAGCACCACGTCCGGATGGTCATAGCCGGGGATCTGGCGGCCGAAGATCGGCAGGGCCTCGCGCATGGCCTCGATGGCGAAATCAGGCAGGCACTGGGCCAGGTCCGTCAGGTGGACCCCCGGCTTGTAGGACGGCGTCACCGCCCCGAACGCGGTCGAGGGGCGGCCCGCCAGGAAGTCGCCGACCAGTTGGCCCGGCGCCTGGTAGGTCCCACCGCCGGCCTGGAAGGCCAGGCTTTCCCATTTGCGCTGGAAGTCGACGCCGGCCAGCGGGTGGCCGGGATAGTCGCGCTCGGGATCGATATCGACGACGAAGCCGGAATTGGCGTTCCGCTCATTGCGCGAGTACTGGCTCATGCCGTTGGTCACGACGCGGCCGGGCTCCGACGTGGCGGCGACGACCGTGCCGCCCGGGCACATGCAGAAGCTGTAGACCGTCCGCCCGTTCTTGGCGTGATGCGAGATGGCGTAGGCGGCCGCGCCCAGGTCCTTGTGACCTGCGCAGTCGCCAAAGCGCGCGCGGTCGATCCACGATTGCGGGTGTTCGATCCGCACGCCGATCGAGAACGGCTTGGCCTCGATATGGACGCCGCGATCGTACAGGACCTGGAAGGTGTCGCGGGAGCTGTGCCCCAGGGCCATGACCACGTGACTGGCCGGCAGGTAGGGCTGGCCGGCGATATGCAGACCCTTCACGCGCCGGATACCGTCCTCGCCCACCGCGATGTCGAAGTCCTCGACCCGGTGCTGCCAGCGATACTCGCCGCCCAGGCTTTCGATCAGGGCCCGCATGTTCTCGACCATGTGCACCAGACGGAAGGTGCCGATGTGCGGATGGGCCTCGGTCAGGATCTCTTCCGGGGCGCCGGCCTTGACGAACTCGGTCAGCACCTTGCGGCCCAGGAAGCGGGGGTCCTTGATCTGGCTATAGAGCTTGCCGTCCGAGAAGGTCCCCGCCCCGCCCTCGCCGAACTGGACGTTGGACTCAGGGTTCAACTCGCTGCGGCGCCACAGGCCCCAGGTGTCCTTGGTGCGCTCGCGCACGACCTTGCCGCGATCGACGATGATCGGCTTCAGACCCATCTGCGCCAGGATCAGGCCGGCGAACAGGCCGCAAGGACCTGCGCCGATGACGACCGGACGCGGCCCGTCAAAGCCTTCGGGCGCCTTGGCCACGAAGCGATAGCCGGTGTCGGGCGTAACCCGCACATGGTGGTCGCCCTCGAACCGGCCCAGCACCGCAGCCTCGTCGCGCAGCACGACATCGACCGAATAGACCATCTGGATGGCGGACTTCTTGCGCGCGTCATTGGCGCGCCGGGCCACCGCGAAGCTCACCAGGTCAGCGGCCGGCAGGCCCAGGCGCGCCAGGATCGCGGGCTCCATCGCGTCCGGCGGATGGCCGAGCGGCAGCTTCAGTTCCGAAATACGCAGCATGGTGCGCCTCTTAGCCGGAACGCGGCCAATGCGCCATCCAGGACCTAAATCTGAACCAGACGACCTGCACGCAGACCGACGAGTCGGGTTTGGCCCTTTCGCAGGTTGAGCAACAGACCCGAGCTGCCGCAGACCAGCCGAACGGGGCCATCCGCCCCGGCCCGGATGACCGCCTCTTCAAGCCGTCCCCCGCGCCAGCGGATATCGACACCCACCGCGCCGCGCGCCCGCAGGCCCGTCATGCGCCCCGTCGGCCAAGCCGAAGGCAAGGCCGGCAGCAGGTGGATCTGATCGTTGCGACTTTGCAGGACCATCTCGGTCATGCCTGACACCCCGCCGAAATTGCCGTCGATCTGGAACGGCGGGTGGGCGTCGAACATGTTCGGGTAGGTGCGCTCGGGACCCAGCAGGAGCTTGAGGATGCGGTGGGCGTGATCCCCCTCCCCGAGCCTCGCCCAGAGGTTCAGCCGCCAGGCGATGGCCCAACCGGTGGACAGGTCGCCCCGGGTCTTGAGGCTGGTTCGCGCCGCCGCCGCCAGGGCTGGCGTGTGGTCGATCGCGATCTGGTCGGACGGAAACAGGCCATAGAGATGCGAGACGTGACGATGCTGGAGATCCGGCGCATCGGCGTCCCAGTCCTCGAGCCACTCCTGCAGTTGTCCGTCCTTACCGATCTTATAGGGCGCGAGCCTGCCCCGCGCGGACGTCAGCTCCGCGACAAAGGCTTCGTCTGGCCCTAGGATCGCTTCGGCTTTCAGGCAGTTGTCGAACAGGTCTAGGAGGATGGCCTGGTCCATCGTGGGGCCCGCGACCAGGGCGGCGCCGCGGCCATGCTCGTTCTCGGGCGAGATCGACGGACTAGTCACGAGAGCGCCGGACGCTGGATCCACCACCAGCGTATCGAGGAAGAACCGCGCCGCGCCCCTCATCAGCGGATAGACCCGCGCCAGGTAGCTCAGGTCACGCCCATAGTCGTAGTGGTCCCAGACGTGCTTGCAGAGCCAGGCCCCGCCGGTCGGCCAAACCCCGTACTTGGCGCCGTCGATGGGGCCGGTCGCGCGCCACAGGTCAGTGTTGTGATGGGCGACCCAGCCGCGCGCGCCATACATCGCCTTGGCCATGCGCTCGCCGGTCTGCGCGATATCCGCCACCAGGGCGATCAACGGCTCGACCAGCTCCGGCAAGGCCGTCGGCTCGGCCGGCCAGTAGTTCATCTCGGTGTTGATGTTGATCGTGTACTTACCGCCCCAGGGCGCGGACGTCTTGTCGTTCCAGATGCCTTGCAGATTGGCCGGCTGACTTCCGGGACGCGAACAGGCGATCAGCAGGTAGCGCCCGTATTGAAAGTAAAGCGCCGCCAGGGATGGATCGTCCGTCGTCGGTGAACGGCGAATACGGTCGTTGGTCGGCGCGAGCTCGGCCCGCGTGCGGCCAAAATCCACGCTCACACGTCGAAAGAGCGCGCGGTGATCGGCTTGGTGGCGCGCGAGCAACTGGGCCCACGACTGGCCGGCCGAGCGCGCCAGGGTCGTCAGATTGAGCGCCCGGGGATCTCCGGACACATCGTCGTAGCGACGGAAGCTGGTCGCGGCCGCGATCAGCAGCACCACCTCGTCAGCGCCCTCGATACGGAGCTTGCCGTCCCCGCCGCCGCCAACCCGGCCGCCTTTGGCCCGAACCTGGACACGGCATTCAAACCGAAGACGCGCCGGGACGCCCTGCTGGCTTTCGTTGACGCCCGATAGCACCAGCCCGTCGCTCTCGACGACGACAGCGGACTTCAGGGGTGAGGCGAAGCTCAGATCGACCGAGATCGCGCGGGCTCGGCTGGCCGACAGACGGACCACGATCACGCCGTCCGGCGCGCTGGCGAACACCTCGCGTCGATGAACGGTATCGTCGATCCGGAACTGGGTCGTCGCGACAGCGCCGTCGAGGTCGAGCGCTCGCACATAGTCCGACACCGGTTGGATCAGCCCCGGAAAGTCCAGACGCAGATCGCCGATCGTCTGGTAGGACATCTGATGCCTGGGCCGCGCCAGGAATTTAGCGTCCGCCAGGGCCTCGGCCTTGGCGTACTCGCCGGCCGCGATCAGGCGTCGGATCTCGGGCAGCGCGGCGCTGGCCTCGGGATTGATCGGCTCATAGGGACCGCCCGCCCAAAGCGTGTCTTCGTTCAGCTGCAGCCGTTCGGCCGCCACGCCGCCAAACACCATCGCGCCAAGCTTGCCGGAGCCGACCGGCAAGGCCTCGACCCACTCGACGGCGGGCTGCCGGTACCAGAGACGTTGGCTCAGCGCCTCGGCCGAGCGGGCGCGCCCTGGCGCGGCGCCGGCCAGCGCCGAGCCCCCCAAAGCAGCGACGGCGCTACGGCGCGTAGGCTTGATCACCACGCGCCGCCCCTAGTCCAGCTTGACCACCACGACGGACTTCGACGGGATGTCCAGGGTCAGGCGGTCGCCGGACAGCTTGGCGCCCTTGAAGTCGACCGGAACCACGGTGGGCTTGGCGCCGAAGGCGTTCATCGCGTCCATCTTGTCGGCGGTCAGAACCTGGCCGCTCACGGCATTGGCCTTCAGACCCGCCAGAGAGACGCTCAGCTTCACGCCGTCATCGGGAGACATGTTGGCGACCGCGACATAGACCTTGCCGTCCTTTCCCTTGGCCGCCGAGGCGTTGAAGGCCGGGATCTTGCTGCCGGCGACATCGATCTCCGGCGCCTTGGTCTCCAGGGGGATCGCCGTCGAATCCTGGAACGGCACGTACATCTGGTGGGCGTAGTAGGTCGGGGTCAGCACCATCTGGTCGCCCTTGGTCAGAATGACCGCCTGAAGCACATTGATGGTCTGGGCGATGTTGGCCAT
The DNA here is from genome assembly GCF_002310375.3 of Caulobacter vibrioides. Taxonomy (GTDB): domain Bacteria; phylum Pseudomonadota; class Alphaproteobacteria; order Caulobacterales; family Caulobacteraceae; genus Caulobacter; species Caulobacter vibrioides_D. The sequence continues at coordinate 1,947,817 of NZ_CP023315.3, read as the reverse complement.
CCGCACGCGCTCGGCGTACTGGTGGAAGATGTTGAAGTTCGCTGCGGCCAGCACGCCGTCGCGCAGGGTGTTCAACTGGTAGAGGTGGCCGGGGTTCGTGCCGGGTTCGGGGTCGTACCAGGTGCCCCATTCGTCGACATAGAGCCCGATGCGCTTCTGGGGATCATTGCGATCCATCACCGCGATGTGCTGGCGAAGCAGGTCATCCATCCGCAGGGTCTGCGCGAACGACTTGCCCCAGGCGGCCTTGTCGAAGCCGGTGGCCGCGCCCTTCTTGTTCCAGTCGCCGGTCTGGATCGTGTAGTAGTGCAGCGAGATGGCGTCCATCTGCTTGGCCGCCGCCTTGGTGACCACGTCGGTCCAGTTCACATCGAACGAATTGGCGCCCGACGCCACCCGGACCGCCGGGTTGTCGCTGTTCTTGTGGAAGAACGACGAGAAGCGGCGGTACTCATTGGCGTAGTAGTCCGCCGTCATTTCGCCGCCGCAGCCCCAGTTCTCGTTGCCGATGCCGATGAACGGCACCTTCCAGGGCTTGTCGCGACCGTTCGCGCGGCGCTCCTGGGCCAGGGTGTCATCGCCTGGCGAGGTCATGTACTCGATCCACTCGCGCATCTCGGTCGGGTTGGACGAGCCGACATTGACCGCGACATACGGATCAGCGCCGACCTGCTCAGCGAAGTCCATGAACTCGTGGGTGCCGAAGGCGTTGGTCTCGGGCGAACCGCCCCACCAGTTGTTCTTGCGCGAGGGACGCTTGTCGCGAGGGCCGATCCCATCGCGCCAGTGATACTCATCGGCGAAGCAGCCGCCCGGCCAGCGGATCACGGGCGTCTTGATCGCCTTCAGAGCGCCGACGACATCGCTGCGGACGCCACGGACATTGGGGATCTTGGAGTCCGGCCCGACCCAGATGCCGTCATAGACGCCGGCGCCCAGATGTTCGGAAAACTGGCCGTAGATATAGCGCGAGATCGCGGGGCCCGTCTGGTCGCCCCTCAGCGTCGCCGTAGCGGCGATTTCACCCGCCCGCGCGCTCGCCGCCATGGCCAGCAGCGCGACCGCCGCGCCCAACCACTTGCCACCCATGGTTCTCTCCCCGTCAACGACCTATCGTTGAGGAAGCCATAGCAGGCAGCTATTTGTCCGACAATATAGTTTCCAGATCGCCGTTCGCCGAAGGTCGTAACCCGCGATGGCCCCTAGTGATTGTCGCGCGGCAGACCCTTGTTCTGGGCGATCCGCTGGTACTTCACGGCGGGCTCAAGCACCGCCCCCGTATCCATCTGTCCGACAACGGCGCGCTGGATCTCCTGCCAGGGCGTCTGGCTTTCGGGATAGGCGTAGCCGCCCGCGGCTTCCAAGGCCCTGCGACGCTCGACGACTTCTGAGGCGGAGATCAGGACGTCCACCCGGGATTTGCGCAGGTCGAAGCGAACCCTGTCGCCCGTCTTCAGCAAGGCGAGCCCGCCGCCGGCCGCCGCTTCCGGCGAGGCGTTGAGGATAGACGGCGATCCGGAGGTCCCCGACTGGCGTCCGTCGCCGATGCAGGGAAGCTGATGAATTCCCTGTTTGATCAGATAGTTCGGCGCGCGCATGTTCACGACCTCGGCCGCGCCCGGATAGCCGATCGGCCCCGCCCCCCGCATGAACAGGATCGAGTTGGCCGTGATCCCCAGAGCGGCGTCATCGATCCGATGATGGTAGTCCTCGGGCCCGTCGAACACGATCGCGTCGCCCTCGAAGGCGTCAGGATCATCGGGATTGGACAGATAGCGCGCGCGGAACTCGTCGCTGATCACGCTGGTCTTCATGATCGCGGAGTTGAAGAGATTGCCCCGCATGATCGCGAAACCGGCGTGTTCAACGAGCGGGCGCGCAAACGGACGGATGACGTCTTCATCCTCGATGACGGCGCCGCGATACTGCTCGCCAATGCTCTGACCGGAGACCGCACGGGCGTCTTGGTGGATGAGGCCCTGCTCGATCAACTGCCCGAACACGGCCGGAACGCCGCCGGCGCGATAGTAGTCTTCGCCGAGATACTCACCGGCGGGCTGAAGATTGACCAGCAACGGCACGTCCTTGCCGGCCGCTTCCCAGTCCTCCAGCGTCAGCTCCACATCCATGTGGCGCGCCAAGGCGTTGAGGTGGATCGGCGCATTGGTCGATCCCCCGATCGCGGAGTTCACGACGATCGCGTTCAAGAACGACTCGCGGGTCAGGATATCCGACGGCTTAAGATCCTCGGCCACCATCTCGACGATCCGAAGACCGGTGCGATAGGCGTTCTCCTGGCGATCGCGATAGGGCGCGGGGATCGCGGCTGAACCGGGCAGCGACATGCCCAGGGCCTCGGTCAACGAGTTCATCGTCGTGGCCGTGCCCATGGTGTTGCAGTAGCCGGTCGACGGGGCTGAACTGGCCACGAGCTTGATGAAACCGGCGTTGTCGATCTCGCCGGCGGCCAGCATTTCGCGGGCTTTCCACACGATGGTGCCCGAGCCGGTGCGCTTGCCCTTGTGCCAACCGTTCAGCATCGGACCGACTGACAGCGCGATGGCGGGAATGTTGACCGTCGCCGCCGCCATCAGGCAGGCGGGCGTGGTCTTGTCGCAGCCGATGGTCAGCACCACGCCGTCCAGCGGATAGCCGTACAGCAGCTCGACGAGGCCTAGATAGGAGAGGTTGCGATCAAGGCCGGCCGTGGGTCGCTTGCCGGTTTCCTGGATCGGATGGACCGGGAACTCCAGCGCGATGCCGCCCGCGCTGCGAATGCCCTCGCGCACGCGCTCGGCCAGCACCAGATGGTGGCGGTTGCATGGCGAGAGGTCCGAGCCGGTCTGGGCGATCCCGATGATGGGTCTGCCCGACTGCAGCTCTTCAAGCGTCAGGCCGAAGTTCAGGTAGCGCTCCAGATAGAGCGCCGTCATGTCGATATTGTCCGGATTGTCGAACCAGGCCCGCGAACGGAGCGCGCGCGGAGAGACTTTAGGGACGCTCATGACAACCCTTGATGACCAGGAACCGGCAGCCGCGACCGTCGGAGATCGGCGCGGGACGACCACACCGGCTCGCCATCGGCTCGCTCATTGCATTTGTCTGACTATACCCCGCTTTCCGGGGCGTCAATGCGGGCGTCCGCCGCCGCTCAAGGGATGAAATCGGCGGGGGACCGTGGTCAGCCCGTCATCGATGCGCGGGTGTCTTCCAACGCCAAGGTCACCAGCCGCTCCATGGCCTCGCGCGCCTGGTCCTCACGCCCAGCGGCGATGGCGTCGAAGACTTTCCAGTGGTCCGGGACGGGGTCGCGCGCCAGATCGCGGGAGCGTTGCTTGAAGATCGTGGTCCAGCGGACCGCCGCCCCGATGCTGCTGCTGAGGGTGAACAGGGGTGCGTTCGCCGTGGCCTCCAGCACCGCGTCGTGGAAATCCCGATCGGCCGCCTGCCCCGCCTCGGTCGCGAGCGTCTCGTGCTGCATGGTGACCAGGGCGGCGCGCATGCGCTCCAACTGGCCCTCGTCCCGGCGTTTCGCCGCCAGGGCGGCGGCGGCCGGCTCAACGATCATACGCAGCTCGTAGAGCTCGTGGAGGAAGGATTCGCTCGGTTCGGACTCGAAGAACCAGGACAGGACTTCCGGATCCAGAAGCCGCCAACGCGCGCGAGGGCTGACACGGGTTCCCGTCTTCGGTCGGCTCTCAACCAGGCCTTTGGCCGCGAGAATTCGGATGGCTTCACGGTAGGCGCTTCGCGAAACCTGGAAACGTTCGCTGGCCTCGATCTCGTTGGTGAGGACATCCCCCGGCTGGTGCTTGCCTGAGACAATCGCCGCGCCGAGTGACCGGGCGATCGCCCCGTGGAGGCGCCCCGATGACGCTTCCTCGCGCTCGGTTTCGCCGCCGACCTCTTCGCGCCTCGCCTTGGCCACTCGCTCGTCGCTCCAGTTTGCGTTGTTGGGCGATCGCCCCGCGCTCGGGGACTCTAGGAAAGTTGCGCCCCCCGCAACAAGGGAATTCAGTCGCCACGTCAAAGGCGCCGGTTTGACAGCGCGGTCAGGACCGTTATTTGTCTGACCATTATGGTTCTACGGAGTTCAGGCCGGTGGTGCTTCGATTCGCGCAGCTGAAAACACCGGAAGGCGAGCGACGGCTCGTCGCGATCGACAACTCGCGCAGGGCGCGCCGCGTTGAGGTCGCCGACACGCTGTACGAGCTGGCCCAGGTCGCTATCCGCGTCGACGCGACGCTGTCGGAAGCCGCCCAAGCCCGGCCCTTGGGTGAGACCCAGGACTTCGACGCCGCGCTCGCCGAAGGCCGGGTGCTGCCTCCCATCGACCATCCCGATCCCGCCCACCTGCTGATGACGGGCACAGGCCTCACCCATCTGGGATCAGCCGAGAGCCGCGATCAGATGCACAAGGCCGCCCTCGCCCATCAGGCCGGCGCTGACGAGCCGCTGACCGATTCCCGGCGGATGTTCCTGATGGGCGTCGCCGGCGGCAAGCCGCCCGCCGGCGAGGTCGGCGTACAGCCCGAGTGGTTCTACAAGGGCGACGGCTCGCAGTTGGTCGGGCCCGGACAGCCCCTGGTTTCCCCCGCCTTCGCCGAGGACGGTGGCGAGGAACCGGAAATCGCGGGCGTCTACATCGTGGGTCCCGACGGAACGCCCTATCGCCTGGGCTATTGCCTGGCCAATGAGTTCTCCGACCACGTCGTGGAACGCGGCAACTACCTCTGGCTGGCGCATTCCAAGCTCCGCAACGCCGCCCTGGGTCCTGAACTGCTGACCGGCCGCTTGCCCGAAGAAATCCACGGCGCAAGCCGGATCATCCGCGACGGCAAGGTCGCGTGGGAGCAGCCCTTCCTGTCCGGCGAGGGGAACATGTCGCACGCCCTGGCCAACCTGGAACACCATCACTTCAAGTACGACCTGTTCCGGCGCCCGGGCGATCTCCACGTTCACTTCTTCGGCGCGGCCACGCTCTCCTTCGCTTCCGGATTCCAGACACAGGAGGGCGACGTCTTCGAGATCGAGGCGCCGCCGTTCCACTACCCCGCGCGCAACACGCTCGTGCGCGCCCCGGCGACCGTGACGACGATCAAGTCACTGTAAAGCGGCCCGGCCGCCAACAAAGATATGAGGGAGAGGAAGATGACGCTGAAGACCATCGCGCTGTGCGGCGCAGCGCTCCTGTTCGCCGGTGCGACCCAGGCCGCAGAGCTCTCGCGCAAGCCGTTCGGCAAGCTCCCCTCGGGAGAGGCCATCGAGGCCCTCACCCTGACCAACGGCGCCGGGGTGAGCGCGACTGTCATCACCTATGGCGCGACCCTGCAGTCGCTGATCGCGCCGGGACGCGACGGCAAGCGCGCAGACGTCGCTCTCGGTTTCGCGGACGCCACAGGCTACGCCAGCAACAACAGCTATTTCGGGGCCAGCGTCGGCCGGTTCGCCAACCGGATCGGCAAGGGGCGCTTTTCTCTCGACGGCAAGACCTATCAGTTGGCTCTGAACAATGACGGCGTCGCGGCCCTGCATGGCGGCGTAAAGGGCTTCGACAAGGTCGTCTGGAAGGTTCTGGAAGCTAAGGCGGGTCCGGTCGCGTCCGTCACCTTCGGCTATGTCAGCCCGGATGGCGAAGAGGGCTATCCTGGCACGCTGACGGCCACCGCGACCTATGCGCTGGACGAGCAGAACCAGCTGACGATCACCTACGGCGCCACCACCGACAAGCCGACGATCGTCAACCTGACCAATCACGCCCTGTTCAATATGGCCGGCGAAGGCGCCCCCGAGGGCGCGATGGGCAATGTGCTCACCATCCCGGCCGACGGCTACACCCCGGTCGACGCCGAGCTGATCCCGACCGGCGCGGTGACCCCCGTCGCGGGGACCGCCTTTGACTTCCGAAAGCCCACGGCGGTTGGAGATCGCATCCGTGACGCCAGCGATCCCCAGCTGGTCGTGGGACGCGGCTACGATCACAACTATGTTCTGAACGGCCCCTCTGGCGGCGCGCTACGATTGGCGGCCCGCCTGTCGGATCCCAAGAGCGGCCGGACCCTGGAGATCCTGTCCACCGAGCCCGGCATCCAGTTCTATGCCGGCAACTTCATGAACGGCCTGATGGTCGGCAAGAGCGGCAAGATGTACCGCCAGGGCGACGGCATCGCGCTGGAGCCGCAGCACTTCCCCGACGCGCCCAACAAGCCGCAGTTCGCATCGACACGGCTAGATCCTGGCCAGACCTATCGGAACACGATGGTGTTTCGCCTGACCGTGGAGCGCTAGGGCGCGCTCGGTAAGCTGCATCACGCTTGGGACTGTTTGTCTGGCTCAGATGGCTCCATCCAAACCAGACCGGTCCTAGCGGGGCTCAGACCACGTCCGAGGCTCACCCAGGGCTTCGTCAATCAAGCGGTTGGCGGTCTCCACTCGACTTTCACCCGCCCGCGGGTCAGCCGCAAGCAAACGCTTGATGCGCGCCTCACGCGCCTTCGCGCGCCGGGCCTCGGTCAACCGCTCGTCGATCACGGCCATGCTCAGCCGGATGCTGTCGCCTTGGGACGCGAGCTGGCGCTCAAGGTCGGCGATGGCCTGACGGCTCTGTTCAAGCGCGCTCAAGGCTTCATCGCGTTGGTCGCTCGCGCGCCGCAGCGCCCGCATGGCCTCAACAAGCCGTCCCCGGAGGGTGATCGCCTGCACGCCCACGAATGTCGCCCCGGCGACCGATAGGAGCCAAAGCAACTTCACAAGAAGGGGCGCGAACTCAGCGTCAGCGAGACTGTCCATCACTGCAAACCTGCGAACCTTGAAACCTACGCGCCGCGGCCAAACCGCGCTTCGTTGATGGTGGTTGTGGCGTACCGGAGAACGTCATTGACCACGCCAGACAGGGTCTCGCCCGTGAGGTCATGCTCGCGAGCCCAGACGTTGACCGCGTGACGCAGAAACGTGGTGGCGACCTCCGGGGCGCTTTCCCCGCCATTGGCGGTGATCGAACGGTCAGAGATCAAGCTTTGGTCCAGGCTCATGTGCGGCTCCTCCGGCAGGACGGGACGCTGCGGGTCCCACAGCAATCTCGAAAAGGCGGACCCAGCCGGCGGGTGGCTGGGTCCGCAGTCGGGTCACGCGCCCGCGCACGGAAGGGTCTGGCTGGCTACGCCTCTTTGAGGGGGCGTAGACCCATACATCTCCACCGGCGCGAGGCGGTCGACGGGGGAACGATGTTCGAGGCCGCGAAGTTTGGATGTGAGGATTTGCACAAGCCGGCCAGACGACCGTGCGAATTCGGTCAGAGCGCCCGGGTCAGGCTGAAGATCGGCGTTGAGGAAAACCCTTTGCGCCCCTGAGTGCGCCCCACATAGCCACAGCGGACCTTGTCGCCATGGAAGGTCGCCAACGCGCCCGCCAGGGCCTCGCTGACACAAACAGAGCCCGGCGCGACGTCGGGCTCGATCCTGGCGGCCACCACGACGTGAGCGCCCATCACGGCCGGCGTCTTGGTCACGGGATTCGTGCGCAGATGAACTGGCCCGTAGTGCCCGCCGATCCGCAGGCCCAGAGTCCTTGGCAGTCCCAGCCCCCGGAGATCCTGCGTGCGATGGATCTCCAGCAGCGCCAATGCTGCGAGCGCGGCGTCAATGGGCTCGTCGAATACAAGGAACAAGCCATCGCCCCAGGTCTCGACATGGACGGGGCGAGCGGAAAGCGCCTCGATCGCGCCCGCCAATCGCCCCATCACGGAATCCACGAAAACAGGAATCTGATCATCGCGCAGAGCGCCAAAGCCCTGGATGTCCGCGAAGAGCATCGCCTTCATGGCCCGTCGGGGATCCCCGGCTTCTTCGGGCGAGCGAGGCGATGGCTGCGGCCGTTCGATCTCGATCACCGCGCGACGTCGCTCGCTCCTCGACCAATAGGTCAAGTCGGCGTGCACGCCTGCAGGCCCAAGGCCCGCATGGCCGTCCCAAATCGCCAACTGCACGGCTTCTGTCGACAAGGTTTGAGCGCGCAGCACCGCGCAGCCCATCGCAAACTGGCTCGAATAGGCGAAGACTTGCTCGTCGCCCAGATAGGGGTCGACGGACGCAAAGCGCACTGAGGTCGCCTGAGACAAGCATCGCTCGAAACGATCGACCCAGGCCTCGCCGAAAGGCGCGACCGACACCGAGACGAACGAGCGTTGCTCGACAGGCAACACCACATGTAACTCAGCGCCTGCCGCGATAAGCGCCTCGGCGAAGATGATGTCGCCGCCCGCCGCTAAGCCCCCGTAGCCAAAACCGACTCTCTGGGTCGCGAGCAACTGATCGACACGCTGGCGCAAAGCCGGACCGCACAACGCCGCGCCATTTGTATCCAGAATGTGCCCGGTGAAGTGAGCGCAAGCCGGGGCCCTAAACGGCGCGAGCCAAGCCGCGTCCGCCCCCGTCTCGCGACATAGCATCTCAAATTGGCGGAGCGTCGACGCGTGGGCGGCGTATGCGGTGGGCGCGAGCGCGATCGCTCGGTTCATCGCCTCGCGCGCCGCCTCGAGATTACCGGTCAGAAAATGCGCTTCGGCTCGGCTGGCCGCGTCGTAGTAGGCGGCTTCGCCCACAAGGCCGACCGGCGCGGGCATGGCCAAGGCTTCCCTCGCCCGCGCTGCGGCGCCCGACGCGTTCCCCGACACCAGCGTCATGGTCGCGGCGTTGATGGCGCCATAGATGCCGCCGTACTGCTGAACCAGCTTCTCGTACTGGCGGATCGAGGCCTTTGCGAACGCCAGACGTCGCGCGCCTGTGGTGGCCAGCGCGACGTCCTTCAGCAGGCGCGCGCCCAGGGCAATGGCGTCGTGGGTGGCGACTTCATGCAGGCCGAGCCGGACATATTCCGACCGCGCGAAATCCAGGGCGCCTGCGCGCGCGAGACATAGCACCGCGAAGTAAGCGGCCTGATCGTCCCGCTCCGGGGCCTCAAGCGCGGCATGGGCGATGTCGTAGGCCGCGAGGACCTCGCCTCGCCCTATGAGGCCTACCACATGCTCGCGGTCAAACATCGGGACGAGGTTAGGGAACTCGGCCCGCGCCGTTTTCGATGTCGGGATCCAGGTCGATCTTCTGACCATGGGAGTCCAACATCAGCAGGCTGTAGGTGTATTCGCCCATTCGTTGGTCTTCGTAGATGATCTTGAAGCGAGACCTCGGGGCGAGATCACCGCCGTCGATCGAGTACGGCACCCAGACGTAGCTGGAGAAATTCACGCCGAAATCCCGTTGGATCTCGATGGGCCGACGCTGAAAGGACCAACCCGCATTGATGAGCTGATCGCTCAAGGTGAACACAAGTTCGCAGCGCTCGCTCAGATCCAGGAGAAGGCGCTTGGGCCGCAATGGATCAACGAAGTTCATGAAATTGTAGCGCTCGTCCAAGCCGATAACGAGCTCAACAACTTTGTCCGGTGCTGGTTCAGTCATTTCGAGGCCCCCATTTTGCCGATTCCACCTGCGGGCGACTCTCGCCAAAACGCAACAAACTCCGGGTGTTCGTAGCCTTCTTGTTTGAGGGAGCGCACGATCATGGCGGCTTCTTCGCGCCGCCCGACCGTCAGATAGGCGCGCGCCAGGACATCGCGACTTGCAGGCGTCAGTGACTTGCGACGTGGCGTTAGGGTCTTGATCGTCGCTTCGGGCTCTTTGGCGACCCATTGAGCGTAGCCGAGCAGGTCGGAGCGATCGAACGCCGTATCGGGCTCGCTGATCGAGGATTGAAGGCGCTCCGCCAGACTCTTGGCCAGGCTTCGGGCGAGGTCCGCATCGCCTTCGCGTAGCGCCAGAACGATCGCCTGTCGGGTCAATCGCCCCTCGCGATCAACCGTCCACGTTCCGCTCTGGTCGCCCTTTCGCAAACGCGCCAGGCTTGCCGTGGCGGCCTTGTGTCTTGATCTTGCTTCGGCGAGGTCGTCGGACCACGTCGCGAAATCAACGCGATCGATCTCTCCGCCAAGCTGATAATCCTGCCAGCGCGTGTTGGTGGGATCCAAGGCAGCCAGCTCTCTTAGGCGGTTCACCGCGATCAACGAACGGCTCCGCGCCTCGTCCAGGCGGCCCAAGCTGAACTGAAGCCTGGCCAGGCCAAGCTGGGCCGTGACGCTTCTCGCCGCCAGGCGCTGGTCGGTCGGGAAGGCCGCCGCGCCCTGCTCCAGCAAGCCTACCGCCGCCTTGCGCTCGGCGAGCGCTTCGCGGGGCTTGCCCAGGACGATCAGGGAGTCGGCGAGCCAGCCGCGCGAGTTCGCGGTGTCCGTCAGGCGTTTCTTGTCGCCCGGGGCCTTGATCCGCTCCGCCTCGAAGATCACGAACGCAGCGCGAAACTGCGCCAGGGCTTCATCGGCCCGCCCCTGTTCGAAGAGCAGCGTGCCAAGGTTGTTCTTGGCGTAGGCCACCTCGATGCGCCAGTCCGCACGGTTGGGATCGATCTCCACCAACCGCTGAGCCAGCGCGGCGTACCGCTGGAAGCCTCGCTCCGCCCGCGCCAGCTCGCCGCGGCGCCATTCCATATAGGCCAGCCAGAAGACATTCTGGGCCTCATCGAAAACCCGATCGCCGTCGTTGGGGGACCGTTGCACAAGCGCGTGCGTCGTCGCGGCGGCCTGGGCGAAGGCGTCTTGCGCGCCGGCCAGATCGCCGCGCTGCTCGCGGATCGTGCCCAGCAGAGTCTGAGCCTTCGCGCGCTGGGCCAGGGCGTTGTCGTCGAGCCGGTCGCTTTGCGCCTTGGCGTAGTAGGCCAAGACCTTCGCGCTGACACCGTCCAGGAGGTCGAGACGACCGACCGGCTCCAGCTGTTCACGCAGGTCTCCCAGCATGTAGGCGACCAGCGCCTCGGTCTCGTCGCGTTGTTCGCGCGCGATCTGGCGCGACTTCAGGGTCACGACGGTCATCGCGCCCATGCCAACGGTGATCGCCAGCGCAACGGCGCTGAACGCCGTCATCAGGCGCAACCGCCGCCGCGCATCACGCTGCACCAGTCGATCCAGACTGACGCCCAACAGGCGCGCGGCGATCTTCAGCTTGGCCAGCCTTTGGCCGTCGGCGTCCGGTCGCAGATCCACGGCCAGAGGCTCGACACCCTCCGGCAGCGCGGCGCGCAGCGCCGGTGGCGCCAGCTCCAACAACGCGACGCCTTCAGGCGCGTCCGGCGCGATCACGCTGATCACCTTGTCGGCGCCGCTCTGGCTAAGGAAGTGCGCGACCTCCTTGTCCACCCAGCGCGAGGCCGCCGCGTGGGGCGAGCACAGGATGATGAGGGCGTCAGAATGATCAAGAGCGTCGCGGATCGCCTCGCTCAGGTCGGCCGCCGCCGACAACTCGTCGCGGTCACGGAAAATCGGTCTAAGGGCGCTCGCAGACGCCTCACCGAGCGCAGTCCGGAGCCCAGGGGGCGCGCGATAGTTCTCAAGGGCCCGATGAAGCCATTCAGCGGCTTTGCGGTCGTGATGACTATAGCTGATAAAGGCCTTGTACCGTTGTCGGCTGTCCATCATCGCCCCCAAATCGACAGCGCAGGAGCTTAGCAAATGACCGTGATTCCACCGTCGGCTCAGCGCGTCGCGACCCATACGCCGAACGTGGGCCAGCCTGAAGACTATCGAAACAACAAACTGTTTCGACACATGACGCCTGACGAGGTGGAGGCGATTGCGCCACGCCTCGAACAGCTGCGCTATGGCAAGGGTGAGATGATCGTTCAGCGGCGCGACCAGGATGAGGGCATCTATCTCCTGCTCGAGGGGGCGCTGCTCGCCAATCAGTATGCGCGATCGGGCCGCGAGGTTGGCTATCGCAGGCTGAGCCCGGGCGCCTATTTCGGCGAGATCTCGGCCATCGATGGCCTGCCGCGATCAGTGAATATCGTAGCTTTGGAAGATGTTCGGCTTGTGCGGCTGCCGCCTCGCCTCATCCGCGAGCTGTTCGAGGGCTCGCCGCGCTTCATGCGCGCCCTGCTCGAGGACATGGCCGCGCTGACCCGCTCGCTGACCGACCGCCTCTTTGAGCTGACCGCGATCTCGGTCGCCTGCCGCGTTGACATCGAACTTCTCCGCATGGCCACGGCGGCGGGAGGTGATGGGCGTACGGCCGTCGTCCATCCCTGCCCGACGCACGCCGAGCTAGCCGTTCTGGTCGGCAGCCAGCGCGAACCGGTGACACGTGAGCTCAATCGGCTGGCAGGCCTCAATATCGTCCGCCAGACGGGACGCTCGCTGCACGTCCTGGACATGGAAGCGCTAACCAACGAGGTCGAGCGGATCGGCGGAGAGCTCTAAACGGCCTTGGCGTGACGGTTGACCGCGACGGGCAGACGTTCGTCGAAGGCGGCGGCGACCACGCGCATCAGCCGGCGCGCCGTTTCCGGGATCGTAACAACGGCGCCGTCCAGCACGCAGAAGCCGGCGACCTCAACCGCCGTCAGGCTTGTAAGACTATCCGCCAAATGGTCAGGCGCAAAGCCGTGCGCGGTGCAGACCGCCGCGACATCGACCCTCATATCGCACATCAGCCGCTCGATCACGGCCGCGCGCAGGCGGTCTTCGTCGCTGAGCGTCAAGGCGCGGCCCAAAGGTAGCTCGTCCTGAGCGATCTTCGCCGCCCAAGCGTCGGTCGGGGTCAGGTTCTGGACAAAGCCCTCGCGGAACTGGCCGATCGAGGACGGGCCGATGGGAACCAGCACCGGCGCGGGATCATCGGTGTAGCCTTGGAAGTTGCGCCGCAGACGCCCTTCCGCCGCGGCTCTGCTGAGGGAGTCACCGGGCAAGGCATAGTGATCGAGGCCGATCCGGACATAGCCCGCCTCGGTCAGCGCCGCGTCCGCCGCATCGGCCTGCGCCCACCGGCCGTCGATGTCGGCCAGGTCCGCCTCGCGGATCATCGTCTGGTGCTTCTTCATCCAAGGCACGTGGGCGTAGCCGAAGACGGCGATACGATCAGGCCGCAGCTCCAACGCCGCCTTCGTCGAGGCGTAGACATTGTCGACCGTCTGCCCCGGTAATCCGTACATCAGGTCGAAGTTCAGCCCGGCAACCCCGGCGGCGCGCAAGCGGTCGACCGCAGCGCTGACCTGCTCGAACGGCTGGACGCGGTTGACCAGCGCCTGGACAGCGGGATCGAAGGTTTGCACGCCCAGGCTCACGCGGGTCACGCCGGCCTCGCCAGCGGCGTCGACGAAGGCGTCGGACAGCATGCCTGGATCGAGTTCGGCCGCGATCTCGGCGCCGGGCCGGACCCGAAACGTCGTCGTCAGTTGCGCTACAAGGCGCTTGAAGTCTGCGGCGCTGAGCGCGTTGGGGCTGCCGCCGCCAAAGTGGAGGTGAGCCAGACCGTCGTGCTCGCCAAGCCGGCGGGCCACCAGGTCGATCTCGCGCGCCAGAACCTCGGCATAGGTCCCGATCCGTTCATAGGTATGGGCGATCGAGGTGTTGCAGCCGCAATACCAGCAAAGCCGACGGCAAAACGGCACGTGAACATAGACTGAGAGGTGATCGTCCGGACGCGTCTGGGCGAACCAGGCGGGAGCCTGGTCGGCTTGCGCGGCGTCGAACGCCACCGCCGTGGGATAGCTGGTGTAGCGCGGCAGATTGCGCTCGGCGTGCGCCCGCTGAACGGACGAGAGAACGGTCTGGGTGATCATCGGTCCGGATGCTCTGCGAATAGGGTGCGGCCTTGCCTGTCGCGCTAGTGAGGCGCCGTGGCGGTGCGGGCGCCGCGGCGACGCTCGCGTTCGGCTTGGCTGGAGCCTTCACCGATATCGTTGTCGATCATGGCGTCGGGATGGGCCAACTGAGCCAGACTGTCAGGCTGGCGAAGCGTGACCGTGGCCCCATCAATCTCGACCCCATGCGGCCCCAGGCTGGAGAACGCGCGTGAGAGGTTTTCCGGCGTCATCCCCAACAGCGAGGCCAGCACGCGCTTGCGACAGGGCAGCTTGACCACAGATCCGCCCCCCTGCCGGGCGTGCTGCGCCAGCAGATAGCTGATCAACCGCTCTTTAGCCGTCCTCAGTTTGCAGTTCTTCAAGGAGCGCACGGCGCCGCTGAAGCAACCGGCGAGTTCTTCCGCCACCGCGCGCGCCAGCCCCGCGTCCTGGCTTAGCGCTTGCCTGAAGGTTTCGCCGGGCACCATGAGGATCAAGCTGGCCTTGGTGGCTCGCGCCGTCATCAAGCTCGGGGCGTCCAAGACGATGGAAGCCAAGCCCAGCGTGGCGGTGGGCCATAGCAAGGCCAGGGTCGACTCTCGGTCGCTGGAGCTCCCCTCCAGTTCGATCGCTCCCTCAAGGAGCACGAACAGAAAGTTGTCCGGCTGTCCCTGGGTCGTCAGTTGCGATCCGCGCGGAAACCGCTGGAGAAACGCGCCGCGCATCAGTCGACCAAAGACCTCGTCGCCCGCAGTCTCGAAAAGCGGCAAGGCCTGAACGCGCAGGAGATCGGGGGCTTCAAGAGACATGATCGGCGCTCCTCGGCTTCTTGCGGCCTGTATGCGCGGATACGGCCGACGCGACCTTGACGCCGATCAATCGCTTTCACGATCTGCGTCACGTCCGGTCCCATCAAACAAACAAAAGCTCCCCGTCGGCGAACCGACGGGGAGCGAGAGGACGGACGACCGTGGGCGTCCGCCGGGGGGTTAGAATTGGCGCGACACGCCGATCGAGGCGACGACTGGGTCGAGGTCGACCTTGGCCTTCAGAGCGCCGCCGTTGATCTTGGCGTCGGTGCTGAAATAGACCTTCTTGACGTCGGCGTTCACCAGCCAGCTGTTCTTCATCTTGATGTTCACGCCGGCCTGCAGCGCATAGCCGACGCCGTCATCCACCTTCACGGTGAAGCCGTTCTTGTTCTTGCCGCTGTAGAACAGCATGTAGTTCAGGCCCGCGCCGACATAGGGGCTGACCTGCGAGGTCGGGAGCGGGTGATATTGCAGCGTCACGACCGGCGGCAGGACCCAGGTCTTGTGGACCAGCACGTCAGTGCCCGGCCCTTGAGCGCGGATGTTGTGTTCCGTGGTGCCGAGGATGGCCTCGACGGCGACCTTGTCGGTCAGGAAGTAGGTGAAGCCTAGGGTCGGCTTGATGTCATTGCCGACGTGCGCCTTGAGGCCCGAATTGGCGCCGGCGGCGGTCATGATGGCGGCGTCCTTGGCCGGCGCAACCTGCGTCAGGCGCGCGTGGACGATCAGGTCGCCCTTGGCGTTCGGCGTGAAGTCTTGAGCCTGGGCGGCGCCAGCGGCGAGCGCGCCAAAGGCCACGAGCGAAAGAGCGAGCTTCTTCATTGTCTATCCCCAAATCCCGCGACGTCTTGTTTCTTGTCGCGAGGGGAATGTGGACGACTTGGTCCTTCCAGTATTTGACCTGCGTCAGACGATGAAGGAACCGAAGCGCGCTCGGATCCTTAAGTATTGCTCACCTTTCGCTGGCGGGTGGCTTGTCGTCGAGATGGTCATAGAGGATCCGCTCGGCGTCGCCCTTGGGGTCGTCGTACTGACCCGCCTTCATCGTCCAGAAAAAGGCCAGCAAGCCCAGCGCGCCTAGACCGATCGACGCCGGGGCCAGGAAGAGGACGATGTTCATCGGCGGAAACTCCGAAGACGCGGACGGGCCGCGTTGAGCAGCACCACGATCGACGAGCCCGACATCGCCAGGGCCGCCACGAACGGATTGACCAGTCCGAACATTGCCGCCGGCGTGGCGACGAGATTGTAGAGGGCCGAGAAGCCGAAGTTCTCCAGCGCCCGTCGGCGAGACTCCCGGGCGGTCTCGAGCGACTCGACGACCGCCGCCAGTTCCTCACCGGTGAAGACCAGATCGGCGGCGTTCTGGGCCGCGTCCACCGCCGCGCCCGGCGCCATCGAAGCGTACGCCTTGGCGAGCGCGGCGGCGTCGTTGAGACCATCGCCCACCATCAGGACTTTTCGGTCCTGGGCTTTCAGCGCATCGACCGCCGCCGCCTTCTCGACCGGCGTCAGGCCAGCGCGCCAGTCGCTGACGCCGACTTCGCGCGCTACGTCGCGGACCGGGCCTTCGACGTCGCCCGACAGGATTTCAACAGACAGACCCAGCGCACGAAGCTTGGTGATCGTATCCCGAGCGTCGGCTCTTGGACGATCCTCGAAGGCGAAGCGGATCTTCACATCGTTCTCGAAGCCGAACCACAGCTCGGTCTCGCGCACGTCGCCGGCCTCGACGCCGACAAAGCCGGCGCGGCCCAGGCGGGCCCGACGCCCGTCGATCACGCCTTCGACGCCCTGCCCGGCCGTCTCGACGCAGTCCTGCGCCACGGGGCCCACGCCGGCCGTCGCAGCCAGAGCACGCGCCAGAGGATGCCGAGACGCGCGCGCCAACGGCGCCGCCAGCGCCACCAGATGGGCCGGGGCGTCGATCAGCGCCGGACGCCCTTGCGTCAGCACGCCGGTCTTGTCGAAGACGACGTGATCGGCCTCGGCCAGGCGCTCCAGCGCGGCGCCCGACTTGACCAGCACGCCCTTGCGAAACAGCCGGCTGCTCGCCGCGATCTGGACGGCCGGAACCGCCAGGCCCAGCGCACAAGGACAGGTGACGATCAACACCGCTGCGGCGCGAAGCAGCGCCTCGCGGGGACCCAAGCCCAGCGCCCAACCACCTACGAAGGTCAGGGCCGCTGCGGTGTGGACCACCGGGACGTAGAGCGCGGCGGCCTTGTCGGCGAGTCGCACATAGGTCGACCGCGCCTGGGCGCCGGCTTCCATCAGCCGGGCGATGGCGGCGAGCGTGGAGTCCTCGCTACGCGCGCTGGCTCGCATGACCAGGCGACCTGACAGGTTCAAGGCTCCCGCGTGCAGCGGGGCGCCGGCGGCGACCGGCGCCAGCGCCGTCTCACCGGTGATCAGGGCGTTATCGAGTTCGGAGGCGCCCTGCTCGACCAGACCGTCGACCGGGATGCGCTCGCCGGGCGCGACCGCCAGCAGGTCGCCCACGCGGATGTCCGCGACTGGAACGCCTTGTTCGACGCCGTCCGCGATCCGCATCGCGACGGGCGCCTGAAGCGCCAGCAGATCCCGCGCCGCCGAGCGCGCGCCCGCTCGCAGGCGGTGATCCAGGTAGCGGCCGATCAGCAGCAGGAACAGCAGCGTGACCGCTGCATCGAAATAGGCGTGTTTCCCGCCCAGAAGGGTCTCGGAGAAGCTGACGATCAGGGTCAGGATCACCCCGATCGAGATGGGGACGTCCATATTGGCCTTGCCGCGCCGGAGCGAGGCCCAGGCCGAGCGGAAAAACGGGCGGCCGGCGTACAAGGCGCACGGCGTGGCGACGATCGCCGCCATCCAGTACATCAGGGTCAGGGTGGCCGGGGTCAGTTCCTGTCCGAACAGGCCCGCCCAGGCCGGCACGGTGAACATCATCACGTTGCCGGCGCCGAAACCGGCGACGCCGAGCGCAACGGCCAGTTCTTTGCCTTCCTTGTCCTGCGCCGCCTCAGCCTCGGCCGGGTCGAACAGGCAGGCGCGGTAGCCGAGGTCCTCGACGGTTTCGAGCACCCGCCCGGGATCGGAGACCTTGCCGGCCAGCTCGACCGCCAGCTTGCCGGTCGTCAGGTTCAGCCTGGCCGCCTCCACGCCCGGCAGAGCGCGGACCGCTTTCTCGATCTTGCTGATGCAGCCGGCGCAGCGCGCGCCGCGCACGAGTAATTCGAAGCGCCCTCGCCCGGCGTCGTCGCGCCGAACAAAGGCTTCCAGGTCACGATGCAGGGCGAGGCTGTGGCTCATTGGGACACCAGACGCGCTTCCAGTTCGAACGCGTTCTGAGCGTCGCGCGCCGTCGCGCGCAGGTCCCAGGCGCCGTCCAGACGGGCCGTGGCCCGATAGCGACCATCGCCGAGCGGTTTGAAGTCGAGGACTTGCTTGCCGACCTCGGTGGCCGGACGCTCGAGCGCCCCCGTCAGCGAGAGCTGCTCAAGCGGACGACCCGTGCGATCGCGCACCCGGACGATGACCGCGCCACCGCCCTCGGTCTCCACCGCAGCCGACCAACCCAGGGCGGCCTCGCGTTCGCGCTGGGCCAAGGTCTTGTTGAACGCCAGACCCGCTTCATAGGGGTTGGAGGCGACCTGGCCGGAGAAGGTCCGGTAGGCCAGCACCATGAACACCACGTCGACGGCGATGATCAGGGCGAAGAAAGCGACCACGCCGATCAGCACATGCCAGCCGGTGATCTGGCCCTTGCGTGAGGTCGCGGGCGTGACGGATTGCGCGGCGATCGTCATTGCGGGTTCGCAGCTCCAGAGAGGAAGACGGTCTTGGACTCAGTGATGATGTCGCCCGACTTGGCGATGAACCGGGCTGGTACGCTGCCGGCGAGATCAGCGTCGGCCGGCGCGGTGACAAAGACCCGGGCCGAGACCACCTGGTCGGCGGGCACGATCAGGGTCACCCGCTGGGCGGTCTGGCCGGGCTGGCTCAGCCGCGCGCCGGACACCCCGTCGAACGTGACGTCAAAGCGCCGCTCGGCGAAGGTCCGGTTGGTGATCTTCAGCGTGTAGCCGTCGCGCACGGCGCCGTCGTGCATGCGCACGAAGGTCGGATTGCGATCGCGGATGACGTGGAGGTCCGCCTTGGGTCGCGTGATCAAGGACCACAGGGTCAGGCCGCCGACCAGGGCGAGGGCTACGGCGTAATAGACGGTGCGCGAGCGGACGGGCTTGTAGACCGCCTTCTGCCCACAGCTGCGCGCGGCGACCGCCGCGTCCGTGTCATAGGCGATCAGACCGGTCGGCCGGCCCAGCTTGCCAAGAATGTCATCGCACGCGTCGACGCAGAGGCCGCAGTTGATGCACTCCAGCTGAGAACCGTCGCGAATGTCGATGCCCATCGGGCAGACCACCACGCACTGGCGGCAGTCGATGCAGTCGCCGCGACCTTCCCAGCTCTGGCCCTTCTTGTGGGCGCCGCGCGGCTCGCCGCGCTCGCGCAGATAGGTCACCTGCAGCGAATGCTGGTCCAGCATCGCGCCCTGGATCCGGGGCCAGGGACACATGTAGGTACAGACCTGCTCGCGCATCCAGCCAGCGAAGATGTAGGTCGTCGCCGTCAGCAGCGCGCAGGACACATAGGCCGTGGCGGGCGCCTGACCGATCCAG
This sequence comes from Caulobacter vibrioides, assembly GCF_002310375.3. Taxonomy (GTDB): domain Bacteria; phylum Pseudomonadota; class Alphaproteobacteria; order Caulobacterales; family Caulobacteraceae; genus Caulobacter; species Caulobacter vibrioides_D. Next base: position 1,928,682 of record NZ_CP023315.3, on the reverse strand, counting down.
AACGTTCGGATCAGGGTCGGCGCGTCATGAAAGTAGAAAATCCAGGCCCCGCCGGTGCCAAAGGCGATGCCCAGCCAGGTCAGGTGCTTGCCGGTCTTGCGCCAGATCTTGTCGAAAGACAGGGGCGCGGCGTCCAGGCGCATACGGGCGTTACGGTCACCCTCAAAGAGCCGTTCGACAACGATGTAGAGGTCAGTCCAGACGGTCTGCGGACAGGCATAACCGCACCACAGGCGACCAAACAGCGCCGTCGTGAGAAACAGCGCCAGCGCCGCGGCGATCAGTACGCCGGTGAAAACGTAGACTTCCTGCGGCCACAGCTGGATGTCGAAGAAATAGAAGCGCCGGCCGGTGAAATCGACCAGCGCCGCCTGCTGCGGGAAGCCTTCCGGCCGCCCCCAGCGGATCCAGGGCGTGATGTAGTAGACGCTCAAGGTGGCGATCAGCAGCGCCCACTTCACCATCCGCCACTTGCCGTGGACAAGCTTGGGATAGATCGGCTGGCGCGGCTTGTAGAGGCCGCCCTTGGCGTCGCCCTTGCCCTTGGCCCGCTCGGCGGCGGAGACCGCCGAGCGGGTGTCGGGTTTAGGCGCAGTGTTGTCGATGAGCGTGGGCATGGGCCCTACTGACCGCCCGCGTTGCTGTGGATGTAGACGCTGAGCGCCTTGATGGTTTCAGGGCTCAGGCGTCCGCTCCAGGCGGGCATAACCCCGCCGTTGCCGGCATAGATCTGGCCGCGAATAGACGCCCGATCGGAACCAAACAGCCAGTCGGCGTCGGTCAGGTTCGGCGCACCCAGTTGCTGATTGCCCTGGCCTTGCGGGCCGTGGCAGGCCGAGCATTGCGCTTCGAACAGGGGCGCAGCGCGCGCCACCGCTCCAGCGTCGGCGGGGCGACGCGACAGGTTCACCACATACTCGGTCAGATCGTCGATCTGCTTGGGCTGAAGCATCTCATCACGGCCATAGGCCGGCATTTGCGAGACCCGCGCGCCTTCAGCGCCCGAACGGATCCCGTGGGTGATCGTGTACTGGATGTCCTCCAGCTTTCCGCCCCACAGCCAGACGTCGTCACGCAGGTTGGCGTAACCCTTGGAGCCCGTGCCGCCGATGCCATGGCAGGTGGCGCAGTTGTCGCCGAACACCGACTGACCGACTTGCTGAGCATAGGCTTGAAGCTTCGGATCCTTCTCGATCTGCTCCAGGCTGGCGGTGCGCAGCATGGCCGCGCCCTCACCCCGGTGCGCTTCGAGCGCCTTCAGCTCCTGGCCGACCTCAGCCCGGTCGGATTTGTTCAGCAAGCCCTTGGTGTAGCCGTTCAGCCCCGGCCAGGCAGGCATCAGCACCCAGTAGCCGATCGAGAAGGCGATGCACGCGTACCAGATCCACAGCCACCAGCGGGGCAGCGGATTATCCAGTTCGCGAATGCCGTCCCATTCGTGGCCAGTGGTTTCGACGCCCGTGGCGTCATCGATCTTGCGGTCGGCCATCAGGGTTGCTCCCCGTCGTCCAGCGGCATGCGCGCGGCGTGTTGGAATTCGGCCTTCTTGGAGGGCCGGAGGGCGTAAGCGACGCCCGCGAGGAAGATCAGGCCGAAATAGATCAGCCCGACCTGCTGCGCGAAGCGCGCCACGGTTTCATAGGAGAGCCCGCTCATCGTTGGTTCTCCGGCGCGTGGGCCTTGTAGGTCTTGAAGTCGACGGTGGTGCCGAGCATCTGGAGATAGGCCACCAGGGCGTCCATCTCGCTGACCTTGTTCGGGTCGCCGTCGAAGTCACGGTTGACGACCTTGGCGTCGTACCGACCGCGTAGCGCCACGGCGTCGGTCGAGAACGGATCAGCCTGCGCCTCGAGATCCTTCTTGGCGTTGGTGATCTGATCGGCCGTGTAAGGCACGCCGACCGTCTTCTGGGCCTTCATGCGATCGGCGATGTCGCTGTAGTCCAGGTCGTTGGCGGCCAGGAACTTGTAGGGCGGCATCACCGACTCCGGCACGACCGAGCGCGGATCGATCAGGTGGTCGCGGTGCCAGCTGTCGGAGTACTTGCCGCCGACGCGGGCGAGGTCAGGACCGGTGCGCTTGGACCCCCACTGGAACGGGTGGTCGTACATGCTCTCGGCCGCCAGGCTGTAGTGGCCGTAACGCTCGACCTCGTCACGCAGCGGGCGGACCATCTGCGAGTGGCAGAGGTAGCAGCCCTCGCGGACATAGATGTCGCGGCCGGCCAGCTCCAGGGGCGTGTAGGTTCGCACGCCCTGGACCTTTTCAATCGTACCCTGCAGCCAGAACAGCGGGGCGATCTCGACGAGGCCGCCAATCGAGACGACCAGGAGGATGCCGACGACGAGCAGCAGCGAATGCCGCTCGAACTTGGCGTGGTGCTTCCAGATGGACATCAGGGACCTCAGGCGATCGCGGTGGCGGGAGCAGCCGAAGCGTCGGCCGGCGCGGCGGAGGGCGAAGCGATCGTCTTCCACATGTTGACGATCATGATCAGGGCGCCGCTCAGGTACATGAGACCGCCGATCGTCCGGATGACGTTCTCGATGTGCTTGGCCGAGACCGTCTCAATGAAGCTGTAGGCCAGGAAGCCCTGCGGGGTGTATTCCCGCCACATCAGGCCTTCCATGACGCCCGACACCCACATCGCGGCGATGTAGAGCAGGATGCCCGTGGTCGCGATCCAGAAGTGCCACTCGATCAGCTTGTTCGAATACATGCCGGGCTTCTTCCACAGCCAGGGAACCAGGCAGTAGATCGCGCCGAAGCTGATGAAGCCGACCCAGCCCAGAGCGCCGGAGTGCACGTGGCCGATGGTCCAGTCGGTGTAGTGGCTCAGCGCGTTGACCGCGCGGATCGACATCACCGGACCTTCGAAGGTCGACATGCCGTAGAAGGCGATCGAGACGACCATCATGCGGACCACCGGATCGGTGCGCAGCTTGTCCCACGCGCCCGACAGGGTCATCAGGCCGTTGATCATGCCGCCCCAGCTGGGCATCCACAGCATGATTGAGAAGGTCATGCCCAGGGTCTGCGCCCACTGCGGCAGCGCGGTGTAGTGGAGGTGGTGCGGACCAGCCCAGATGTAGATGAAGATCAGCGCCCAGAAGTGCACGATCGACAGACGGTAGCTGTAGACCGGGCGCTCAACGCGCTTGGGCACGAAGTAGTACATCATGGCCAGGAAGCCGGCGGTCAGGAAGAAGCCGACGGCGTTGTGGCCGTACCACCACTGGACCAGGGCGTCCTGCACGCCGGCGAACACGCCGTAGGACTTGTGGTTCAGCAGGCCGACCGGAACGGCGGCGTTGTTGACGATGTGCAGCAGCGCGACCGTGACGATGAACGCCAGGTAGAACCAGTTGGCCACATAGATGTGGGGCTCCTTGCGCTTCCAGATCGTGCCCAGGAACACCAGCAGATAGGCGACCCAGACGATCGTCAGCCACAGGTCGGTGTACCACTCGGGCTCAGCGTATTCCTTGCCCGAGGTCGCGCCCATCAGATAGCCGGTCGCGGCCAGCACGATGAACAGCTGATAGCCCCAGAACACGAACCACGGCGTGATGCCGCCGGCCAGACGCGCCTTGCAGGTGCGTTGAACGACATAGAAGGACGTCGCGATCAGGGCGTTGCCGCCGAACGCGAAGATCACCGCCGAGGTGTGCAGCGGCCGCAGACGGCCAAAGTTCAGAAAGCCCAGCTCCGGGAAATAGAACACCGTGGGCCAGGACAGCTGGGCGGCGATGATCACGCCCACCAGGAGGCCCGCCGCGCCCCAGAACATGGTGGCGATCACGCCCGCCTTGACCACGTTGTCTGAATACTGATCGGGATGATCCTGCAGCGTCCCGCCCGCCAAGCCGGCGTTCAGGGCGAAGGCGGCGATGACGCCGGCCAGCGCGAAGGTTCCGATCTGAAGACGGAACATCGGATCATGGGTGAGGCCAGCCCCGAGGATCGCCAGAAAGGCGCCGACGACGGAGATGGCGAGAAGCGCTGCTGAGCCCGCTGGCGGACCGGCGCTTCTGGTGGTGATTGCGTGCATACAGACTCCCTGGGGCGAACCTCGCCCCTGGATGTCACGCTCCGACTCCGCCGGCTTTGACACGCATCAAAGCCCCCCGGTCCATTGCGGGCCATGGTGCGCCCACGTCATGGGAGATTGATCGCGTGCCCCACCTTGAGGTCCTGGTCCGAAACAGCGCCCCCCTTTTCGGCGCGCTGGCGTTGGTCAGTTGGGCGGTCGCCCTCGGCGAGGCCGCGCCGCGCCTTTTGACGGGACCGCTGTGCACGTCCAGCCAGGATGCTTGGGCGTTTGCGGGCCATTGCCCCGCCTGCTACGTGGCCGCCGGCTTGACCATCGCGGCCATTGTTCTGGTCATAGGGCGTCGCCGCGACCCCGCGACAGTCCGCGTCCACGGGGCTTAGGCGAACGGCGGCAGGCTACATTTGTCGCGGCCAAGGCGCCGATAGTCGTGCCTGGTTAGCGCTCACGCACAGCGACAGATCACACCCTCACGGCGTGGCAAGCGCTTCAGGCGACCCGCCGCGCGCGGCTCTCCAAACGTCCCGCGATCTTGAACAGGCCGATGCGGTCGCTGAGATCCTGGGCTTCCGAACGCAGCGCATGCGCGGCCGCCGTGGTCTCTTCCACCATGGCGGCGTTCTGCTGCACCACACGGTCCATCTCGCCCACCGTGGTGTTGACCTCGCACAGGCTTTGGGCCTGGTCGTTGGCCGAGCGGGCGATCGCATTGACCTGACTGTCGATCTCGGCGACCCGCGCGACGATCCTCTGCAGCGCCTCGCGCGTCCGCGCCACGCGTTCCACGCCCGCCGAGACCTGCGCCGTCGAAGCGCAGATCAAGGACTTGATCTCGCTGGCCGCGCCGGCTGAACGCTGCGCAAGCGCCCGGACTTCCTGGGCGACGACGGCGAAGCCCCTGCCCGACTCGCCCGCGCGCGCGGCTTCAACACCGGCGTTCAGCGCCAGAAGGTTGGTCTGGAACGCGATCTCGTCGATCACGCCGATGATCCGACTGATCTGGCCGGACGAGGTTTCGATCTGGGTCATGGCGTCGACCGCCTCGGTGACAACCGGGTCGGAGCGCTCAGCCTCCTGGCGCGCGCCTTCCGCCGCAGCGTTGGCCTGTCGCGCGTTCTCGGCGGTCTCGTTGACCGCGACCGTCACCTGTCCCAGCGCCGTGGCGGTCTGCACTAGGCTTGCGGCCTGCTGTTCCGTCCGTCGCGCCAGCTCGTCCGAGGCCCGGCTCATATCATTGACGCCCGCGCTCATGGTCGAGGCGCGCGTGGTCACATCGCCCATCGCGGCCTCCAGGCGCTCCAGCGCCTGGTTGAAGTTGGCGCGAAGCCCCTCGTAGCGCTCCGCGAAATTCTGGTTCAGCCGCCAGGTCAGGTCGCCATCGGCCAGCTTGGTGATCGCGGCGTCGAGTTCAGCGACGACCAAGTTCTGCTCGGCCTCCATGGCCGCCTTGAGCGCTGCGCGCTCGGCGACGGACTGCTCGCGCGCATTACGCTCAGCCACCACCGCCTCACGCGCCTCTTCGGCCTGCTCGGCCGCCTGCTCGGCGTTACGGGTACGGGCTGAAACCGTCGAGAACAGCCGCGACACCCCGGCCGTCATCCAGATCAGCGACCACGCGGTGGCGGCTGTCACACCGATCGCAAAGGCCGTCGCCATCAGGCCGCCGCTTCCGCCCAGCGCTTGAGGCGCAATCAGTTCCGCCGCGCCATGACATGAAGCGACAGCAACCGCGCCCGCTGCGATGATCCGCCACTCACCATAGGCGACCAGCAAGGCGAGCGCCGCCAGAAAGGCCATGCGCGCTTCGCCCTGCAGGGGGCTGCCGTTGAAGGCGAGCACGAACAGCCCGACCTGTCCGACGAGGACCAGAGCAGAGACCAAACGCTGACCAAAGTGGTCCGCCGCAAGGCGGTAGGCGGCGAACGCCACAAGGGCCAGAAGGGTCGCCGCGCCGGCCAGCTTGGCGACCGGATTGCCCGCCACGAGACTGCCGATCGGCGTCAAAACCACCATCGCCGCATTACAGGCCAAGACCAGCTTTCCGCCGGTACGCCTCTGGGCCTCAATACTGTCGAACGCGATCATGGCCGCCCCTCAAAACCTGAGACAGGTATTCAATCTAGGGATTAACCGTCGGTGACTTCCGTGCGACCGCGCACAGTTTGCCGCATACGCACAACTACCTAGCTTCCGCGCGATTCCCGTGACGGTCGCTTTGCCCACGCCCGCCTGTCGAACCTTAACGGCTGGACTTGACCGCAGGCGTCAGACTGCTGTCCTCTGTGAGTCCTCTTTCGAAATGGAGCATCCTTGATGCGTATCGCGACCGGCTTCGTCCTCGCCGCTCTCCTGGCCACGCCGGCCTTGGCCCAGAACGCCTCGCCGCCGCCTGCGGCGGCCGCCGCAAAGGCCTTTTCCGCTGACACTCCGCTAGCGTCGGTGGTCGCCGATCCCGCCGCCAAGGCGGCTCTGGACAAGACCCTGCCCACGCTCGCAAAGCATCCCGCCTTCGAGCAATTCAAGTCGATGAGCCTGCGAGAGTTGCAGGCCTACGCCGAAGGCCAAATCACCAACGAGATGGTCGCCAAGGTCGACGCCGATCTCAAGGCGCTGTCGGCCAAGCCCTAAGCTCGGCGAGAGCCCGTCTTCGGACGGGCTCTCCGGCGCCCCAAGCCGCAAGCGTCGCAAAACGAACTTGGGAGCGTGACATCCACCCATCATGTGTCTAGGCTCTGACCCGATGACCCTCGCCACCTGCCAACAGCATTTTTGGTATTTTAGCTATCCGACGCCTCTGGCGCCGGGAGGGGATCGTTTGGCCTGAGATCAGCGCCATCGAATGTCTTCACCAGCCGCCAGGGGTCTCCCGGGCGGCTTTTTTGATGGCCGCCGGACCTCCAGGTTTCCGGAGTCGCGCCAATGCCTTCCACGTCCACCGCCCAACTCGTCACCCTGCCCGTCCCGACCGACGATCTGCGTATCGAGAAGCTCCAGACCCTGAACCCGCCCGCCCAGGTTATCGGCGAAGCGCCGGCCACCTCGTCGGTGGCCGAGATCGTCGGCGGAGCGCGCCAGGCGGTTCATCAGATCCTGCAAGGCCAGGATGATCGCCTCGTCGTCGTGATCGGCCCCTGCTCCATTCACGACCCCAAGGCGGCGATCGATTACGCCCGCCGCCTGGCGGCCGAACGCGAGCGCCATTCTGGCGAGCTGGAGGTGATCATGCGCGTCTATTTCGAAAAGCCGCGCACGACCGTGGGCTGGAAGGGCCTGATCAACGACCCTGGCCTGGACGGCGGCTTCCGTATCAATGACGGCCTGCGCCTGGCGCGACGCGTTCTGCTGGACGTCAGCGCGCAGGGCCTGCCGGCCGCCTGCGAGTTCCTGGACGTCACCACGCCGCAGTACATCGCCGACCTCGTGGCCTGGGGCGCGATCGGGGCCCGCACCACCGAGAGCCAGATCCACCGCGAACTGGCGTCAGGCCTCTCGTGTCCGGTCGGCTTCAAGAACGGCACCAACGGCGATGTGAAGATCGCCGTCGACGCCGTGACCGCCGCAAGCCAGCCCCACCACTTCCTGGCGGTCACCAAGGAAGGGCGCGCGGCGATCGCCACCACGACCGGCAATGGCGACTGTCACCTGGTGCTGCGTGGCGGCAAGACCCCGAACTACGACACCGCCAGCGTCGCCGCCGCCGCCGAGGTCCTGACCAAGGCCGGGTTGCCGGCCCGCATCATGGTCGATGTCAGTCACGCCAACAGCGGCAAGAACCACGAGAACCAGCCCGCCGTGATCGCCGACGTCTGCGCGCAAGTTGCGACCGGCGCGTCGCCGATCATGGGCGTGATGATCGAGAGCAATCTCGTGGCGGGTCGGCAGGATATCGTGCCCGGTCAGTCCCTGACCTATGGCCAGTCGGTCACCGACGCCTGCGTCGACTGGGACACCTCGGTCCGGCTCCTGGATGCCTTGGCGGACGCCGTGCGCGCGGGCCGTCAGGCGCGTAACGTCTAACTCTTCAAGGCGCCCCTGAGGTGGGAACACTTCGGGGGCGCTCCCTGGCCCTCGGCGGGCGCGGCGGGCCTGAAACCTTCCGCGCCACCTCCAAGCGCCCTTCAAACATGCGTTTGGCGCGCTAGAGTGCGCAGGAGCAAAGAAGAACCACGCGGGAGGCTCGCTCCATGGCCCATTGCGGCGACTATCAGAACGAGATCTATGGCGCCGGCCTGCAGGGCGTTCGTCCCAAATGGCCCGTCGACTTCAAGACCTTGGAGGCGCGGGCGAGCGCCGCCATGTCGCCCGATCTGCTCAGCTATGTGCAGGGCGGCTGTGGCGACGAATTCACCCAGCGCCGCAACGCCGAGGCCTTCCACGACTGGGGCGTCGTGCCGCGAATGCTGGTCGATGCGTCCAAGCGCGACCTGTCGATCGAGCTCTTTGGCCTCAAGCTGCCCACCCCGCTGTTCATGAGCCCCATCGGGGTGATCGGCATGTGCGCTCAGGACGGACACGGGGACATCGCCACCGCGGTGGCCGCCCAGCGCACGGGGGTTCCCGTCATGGCCTCCACCCTTGCCAATGATCCGATCGAGGCGGTCGGCGCGGCGCTCGGCGACGGAACTGGCTTTTTTCAGCTCTACACGCCCAAAGACCGCGAACTCGCCGAAAGCCTGATCCGACGCGCCGAGACCGCCGGCTTCAAGGCGCTTGTGGTGACCCTGGATACCTGGGTGACGGGCTGGCGGCCGCGCGATCTCAACGACGCAAACTTCCCCCAGCTGCGGGGCCATGTCCTGCAGAACTACTTCACCGACCCGCGCTTCCTCGCCCTTCTGGGCCGCCCGGTAGCCAAGGACCCGGCCACAGCCATCCGCACCTGGGGCGGCCTCTTCGGCAAGACCCTGACCTGGGAAGATCTGCCCTGGCTGAGATCGGTCACCAAACTGCCGATCGTCCTGAAGGGCATCTGCCACCCCGACGATGCGCGCCGCGCGGTGGATCTGGGGATGGACGGCGTCTTCTGTTCCAACCACGGCGGACGCCAAGCCAACGGGGGGATCGCCGCGATCGATCTGCTGGAAGACGTGGTCGCCGCCAGCGGCGAGACGCCCGTATTGTTCGACTCCGGGGTCCGATCGGGTTCGGACGCCGCCAAGGCGCTGGCGATGGGCGCCCGCGCGGTCGGGATTGGTCGCCCTTACGCCTATGGCCTCGCCGCAGGCGGCGTGGACGGCGTTGTCCACGTCCTGAAGTGCATCCTCGCCGAACTTGACCTGCTCATGGCCGTGGACGGCTTTCCGACGATCGCCGCGCTTCGCGAGGCGGGTGTTCGGCCGGTTCGTAAAGCTGGCGCCTCCTAGGCGGCGGCTGACCCGGCCTACTTGGTGACGATGAAGACCGGATTGGCGTAGAACCACAGGTCAGACCACGGGTCCTCGCCCAGCGGATCTGGCTGCGGTTCGCCTTCTGCGCCGTTCGTCCCGCGGACGCGGATGTAGGTCGGGCCGCGAACGTTCTTGAGCACATGGACCATCGACAGCGTCTCGCCTTCGCGCGCCCAGGAAGACGGCGTGAAGGCGCGCACGACGCGCGTGGTCGGGTTGGCGTCCAGCGCGCGATCGCTTGCGGGGCCCACGATGTCGCCCTGGATCAGGTCGATGCGGGCGACGCTGGGCGAAAAGCCGCCAAAGTTCTTGCCGGCGGGATCGCGCACGCGGATCACGACCGTGACATCCGAGCCGGCCGGGACCTCCAGACGACCGCCGATATCGGCCTTGGCGCCGGCGGCGCTCGCGGTCACCTCGACCTCCGAGACCAGATCGCCCAGCGTCACGAAGATGCGACCGTTACGCAGGCCATCCAGCACGTCGTCATAGGTGTGGGCGGCCTTCACATAGGTCTTGGAATACTCGCCAGGCCAGAAGTCATCGCCGCCGTCCGTGTAGTGGCGGTGTGAGTCCGAGGTCGAGGTGACCCACCAGCGGCGCCCCTCGCCCAGCATGGCGTCCCAGAAACCGCCCAGCTTGGCGGTCATCTGGTCGAAGCCCCCCATGGTCGGAGCGCGCGAATAGCCGCCCCGGTCGCCCTGCGGCTTCAGGGAGCCGTCGGGCTTCAGGCTCGACGCCTGGTGACCCGGCGCACCCTCCATGCCGACGGCGACATCTGGCGCGGTGTCGTTCCAGTTCCGAAGCTCGGATGGAGAGACCAGCCCATATCGGCCAACGCCGGTGGCCGACCTGGACGGGTGATTGGCGATCACCACGGGAGGCTTTTCCAAAGCCTTCATGTGACGCAGGGCGTCGAGCATGAAGGACTCTTGATCGCGCGACGCATCGGCAGGCCAAGGCTCGCGCCGGTTATAGCGGCTTTCGATCCCGAACAACGCATCACGCTCTGCGGCCGAGCGCGGCAGGATCAAGCTGGAATGCTCCGCCCCGGGCGTGTCCAGTTCCATGCCCCAGAATTGCAGGACGGCCGGCGTCTCGACGCGCGCACGCAGCAGTTCGGGATAGGCCTCGTCGCGATTCAGTTTCGAGTGGTTCGGGCCGCCGTGATCGGTGGCGACCATCCAGGCCAGGCCGTGCTTGGCGGCCATGCGGGCGTTGACGGTGATCGGATTAACCGCGTCGCCCGCCTTGACCAGGATCGGCGGCTGCGACGGATCGGCGCTGGGCTTCAACGAGACGCTGAACCAGCTGTGGACATGGTGGTCGCCAGCCAGCCAGCGGCGCTCAGAGGCCTTGACCGGCCGCGACGCGCGTTGGGCTGGGGCCACAGGCTCCACAGAGTGCCCAGGATGGGCGAAGGCCGTGGTCCCCGCCGCATCCGTCAAAAGGGTCATCACGACCGCGGCGCATAGGAGGCCTTGGCGCGTCTTCGAAGAGATCATGGACATGGTGACGTCCTAGCCTGCGGTTGTGACAGTTTCACCGCGTTTGCGGACGCTGGCCCGTGCGGCGACGCACGGGCCAGTCTGAACCAACAAGGGCTGGGAAGCAGGCTAGAACTTGGCCCGCAGACCAAAGCTGAGCGTGCGGCCATAGTTCGTATATCCGCCAAACCAGCCGCCCTTGATGAACTGCCACTGCGCGGCGCTCGTCAGGTTCTGCCCCTCGATCGCCGCCGTGATCTGCGGCGTGATCTTGTAGCTGACGCTGGCGTCCAGCGAGCCGAACGCCTTGTCGTTCAGCGCCGACAGACCTGCCCCGCCGACGTCCTGCAGAACATCGTCGACCCAGCTGTAGCTGGCGCGCGCGGCGAAGCGCTCCTTCTCGTAGAAGGCCGTCACGTTGAAGCTGTTCTTGGCGACATTGACCATCTCGTCCTTCAAGGTCGGCGAGTAGGTCGCTTCGGTGTCGGTGTAGGTATAGTTGGCTAGGAAGCCCAGACCGTCGAACGGGGCCGGCAGCTGCTTGAACAGATGCTGGTAGGCCAGTTCCAGCCCCTTGATCTTCGCGTTGCCGCCATTGGTCGGTGACGTCAGCACATAGGTCTGGCCATCGACGACGATGTTGGTCTTCTGGCTGTAAACGAAGGTGGTGATGTCCTTGTAGAAGACACCGCCGATCAGCGCACTGCCGGGGGCGAAATACCACTCCAAGGTCGCGTCGTACTGCCAGGCGTCAAACGGCTTGAGCAGCGGATTGCCGCCTACCGCCGTCAGCTGGGTCCCCGAATTCAGGGTCAGACGCGGCGCCAGATCCGCCAGCGACGGCCGGGTAATCACCTTGGCCGCGGCCACGCGGGCCTGCAGATTGCCGGTCAACTCCAGGGCGAAATTGGCGGTCGGCAGCACGTCGGTATAGGTCTTCTCGAAACGGACGGGCAGCGCGGCCGTGCCGTTGTCGGCGTGGCCGGACGAGATCTGTTTGGTTTGCGCCACCCGCACGCCGACCTGACCGCGCAGCGCCGCGCCGAACAGGCTGGTGTCGATGTCGCCGAGGGCGTAGCCCGCTGCGATCTTCTCGGACACGCTGTACGAGTTACGCTGGTCCGCCCGAGCCGTGCCCTTCTGGTTCGGGTCGCGCAAAGGCCAGAAGGCGGCCGGATCCGGCATGGCCCAGGTCGAAGGCACGCCGCCGTCGACCCCGCCCAGGAAGTCGCTCACGGGGAACGGGTCAAAGTAGTCCGCGCCGAAAAACTTGCCGGTCAGGTTGGTCGTGTAGTTGATATCGGCGCGGTTATAGGACCGCGAACGCTCGCGGAACTTGACGCCGAACTGAACACGGTTGACCGCTCCCAAGCTGACCGGCCGCTCCGCGTCGAATTGCAGCGCGGTCTCGTCGTCCGTGGCGTCATTGACCCGCCATTCGATGCGGCGAAACGGCAGCAGCGACGGATTGTTCAGGTCTGCGGTCACCAGCTTGACGTCGGGCAGAGAGTCGCCGGCCTTGGGCAGATTGAACTTCGTCTGGCCCAGCGGGCCCTGCAGGCGGGTGCGGGTGATCGGCTTGGACGTCTCCGAATAGGCCCGGGCGTAGGCCAGGTCGGCGGTGATCGTCCACTCTTCCAGACTTTGGCGGATCTTGCCGGCGATCATCATGTTGTCGTGCGCCAGGTCGCTAACTTCACGCCCGATCTGGCTGTTGGTGTTCGCCACGCCCCCGGTCATGACGCCATCGTTGATCACAGCCGAGCCCGCCACCAGGGTCGAGAGGTCCGGGTCGACCGAATAGGTCAGCTCGTCATAGTGGTCGTCGAGCTTGGTGTAGCTGGCGTCAAGCGTGATCTCGGTCGCTTCGCTGGGGCGGTACTGCGCTGACAGGACCAGGCCGTGGCGCTCGCGGTCCTCGCGCTCCAAGGTCGGGCGGATGTTGGTCGCATAGAGGTTCACGCCTTGCGCGATCAGGTTTTTGCCCAAGGTCGTGCTGGCGTTCGGATAGCTCCAGCCCACGCCGGTGATACGGTCTTGGCGCAAGGTGCGCTGATCATAGACGGCGGCCGCCAGGACGCCGAAGGTGCCCGCTGCGTTGGTCCAACTGGCGAGGGCGGAGAGGCGCGGATCGGTCGTATCAGCCAGCTCGGGCCGGCTGGCGGTGGCCGACAGGGCCAGGGTGGTGCGACCCAGGTCCAGCGGCCGGGAGGTCTTGATGTCGACGACGCCGCCGATCGCGCCCTCGTCCAGCGAGGCCAGCGGCGTCTTTCCCACCTCGACGCCGGCCACGAGTTCCGACGGCAAGGTGTCGAAGCGGAACTGGCGCCCGCTCTGACCGCTGTCGCGCATGTTCTCGTTCACCGCGGCGCTGCGGCCGTTCAGCGTGACGATCTGAAAGTTGGGCCCAAGGCCACGGACCCGGACGAACAGGCCCTCGCCCCGATCGCGGGTGATCGCCACGCCCGGCACGCGCTGCAAGGCCTCGGCGATATTGTTGGACGGGAACTTGCCGATGTCCTCGGCCGAGATGGCGTCCACCACATTGGCGGCTTTGCGCTTGTCGTTCAGGGCGCGAGCAAGGGAGTTGGCGAAGCCGCCGGTGACGACCAGCTCCTCAATCGTGGTCGCTTCGTCCGTTTGCGCCGGGACGGCCTCGGCGCGAGCGACCGGCGTCGCAACCGATGTCGGCGCCTTGGAGACCTTCTGGGCGACCGGGCGCAGGATCGCAGCGCCACCGTTGCGGACGAAGGTCAGGCCGGTGCCCCGCAGCAGCTGGGTCAAGCCGCGCTCGGGGTCGAACTGGCCGCGCACGCCTTCGGTTTGCTTGCCGTTCAGCAAGGCAGGATCGGCCAGGACCTGCAGGCCCGTGGCCCGCGAGAAGCTCGGCAGTGCCGAAGCCAGGTCACCGGCCGGAATGGCCAGAGTGGGCTGCTCGGCCGGCGCCGCCAACAGGGCGGCTGCGGAGGCTGAGCCAAACCAGGTCCAAGTCTTCGAAATCATGTCGTCATCCCCGACTTTGCGCGGCGCTCAACGCCGGCTTCGGCGGTGGAGACGCTGGGGAGCAGCGTTTCCGGACAGAGATTTTTGTGAAGTTTCGACGACGTCCTAACGGGAGAGCACCAGACCCGAGGGCGTTTCCCGCACCGCGAAGCCGTGCACCAAGGCCAGATTGCGAACCAAGGCCTGCGGCTCGTCGAGACGGAAGCGGCCTGCGACGCGTTGGCGGCCCAAAGCCGGATCAGCGATCGTGATCGGCGTCGGCGAGGCGCGGTTCAGGCGTTCGACGAGGCGAGCCATCGTCACCCCGTCCGTCTCAAGCCAGCCAGAACGCCAATCGTCCGCATGGAGGTCGAAGGCCCGCACAGCCGACAGCCGCCCTTCCTTGGCGAAGGCGCGCTGGCCCATCGTCAGATCGGCGGTGGGATGGATCAGGCCCGAGGGCGCCAGGCGGACACGCCCGCGCCGCACCGAAAGCTCCAGGCGTCCATCTGCCCGCTCCAGGTCAAAGGCGGTGCCCAGAACGCGCGCCGACCCTTCCGGCGCCTTGACGGTGAAGGGCCGCGCGGTGTCGTGGGCGACATCGAAGAAGGCTTCGCCGCGCACCAGTTCGATCTGTCGCCGTTGGGTTCCCAGCCGCACCTCCAGGCGGGTGGCGCCGTCCAGCGTCACAGAGGTGCCGTCAGGCAGTGTGGCGACGCGATGTTGACCAGGTGCGGTCTGCAGCACGATCGGCTTGACGGTCATCAACTGGGCCTGCGGCCAGATCGCAAGCACCGCCAGGCCACAGGCGACAAGCCCTGCCGCCAGCGGGACCAGGGGCCGGGTGCGCCGGGCCGAGGCGCGGCGCTGTTCGCTGATCCGCATGGCTTCGGCCAAGGCCGGATCCTGGCTCGCGCCCCAGAGCTGGTCGAAGGCCTGAGCGTGCGACGGTTCCGCCGACCTCCAGGTCTCGAAGTCGGCGTCGATGCGATCTTCAGCGTCCAAGCGCCGGGCGGCCCAAAGTGCGGCCTGCTTGCGAGCGCGGCTCATCGGCGGCCCTCGCCTGCTCGCCGCTCGGCCTTGGCGATCTCGCGATGCAGTTGCTCAAGAGCCCGCGCTACGTGCTTTTCCACCGCAGCCTCGCTCAGACGCAAATCCTCGGCGATCTGACGGGGCGTGTGCCCATGTAGCCTGCGACGGATGAAAACATCCCGACGGAGAGGCGGCATGGCGTCCAGCGCCTTGCCGAAGACCTCCACTTTCTGACGATGCATCAGAATCTGCTCCGGCGCGGGGGCTTGGCACGGGATATCGTCGTGCAGCGCCTGGGCAGGACGCCGGCTGGCGCGACGAAAGTGATCTCGCACCAGGTTCAAGGCGATCCGATACCCGAGGGCGGCGCGATCAACGATCGTCCGCGCCTGCTCATAGGCCAGAAGGCGCTCGAACGTCTCCTGAACCAGGTCCTCGGCGGTCGCCGGATCGCGCGTCCGGCGGACGATGAACTGATAGAGGTCGCGCCGCTGCGCGCGCAGGCTGGCCAGATCGCTCATCGAAGCGCTTGAAGAGCGGGACTTGAGAACCGGCGCGACATGTCACGGCGGCTAGCACGACATAATGACACTATCGCATGCCAGCGCCTCGTCTCTGTTCCCAAACCAAGCCCGATGACACACGACGATCATTGCGACCGGCGCGCCGCTCGCCTTCGCCGTCGATCAGCCCGCTGGCGGGTAAACCCCGGACCGTGCGCACGAAGCGCCGGCCTGAAATCCCCCGCGACGGCGGCTCGCCGAGGGCTTAAACAGCCACCTCGTTCGAAAGGCCCGACCATGTCCCTCCACATCGCCCTGCTGCGCGGCGTCAACGCCGCCGGCGGTCGTCTGATCACCGCCGATGAGCTGACCAGCCTGCTGACCGATCTTGGCCACACCGAAGTCCGCATGGGCCCCAAGGTCGGCGACCTGGTGTTCGAGAGCGGCGAGCGCACCGGCGCGGAGCTTCAGACCCAGATCGAAACCGAGCTGATGGCGCGCCTGGGTCTACGCACCGATGTCTATGTCCGCACCGCCGAGGCCTGGCGGGCCTTGGTTGCGGCCAACCCGTTCCCGGACTTCGCGGCGACCGATCCGGGCTGGCTGATGACTCTGTTCTGCAAGGACACCCCCGACAAGAAGGCCATGGGCGCCCTGCGCGCGGCGATCCGCGGGACCGAGCAAGCACGGGCCGAAAGCCGCCAGATCTATGCGATCTATCCCGACGGCGTCGGCGGCTCGAAACTGACCACCAGCCTGGTCGAGAAGACTCTTGGCACACGGATCACGGGGCGTACGTGGACGGCGGTGCTGGCCCTGGCCGAGATGCTTGAGCCGAACTAGTCCCCACCGTCTTTCTTGTCGCCATCGTCCCGCCCCCTCTTCAACCGCGCTGGTTTCGGTGAACGGCGAGACGGCTCTGACCGTCCGCTTGAGGGCTATGGTGCGCGGGCAACCGCCGCTCAGGCGCTTCAAGCCATACGAGGCTCGTCGGAGGCGGGCCGAGCGCGTTTGTCTCGCCCTCTCCCGCACCGACGCCATTGCGGTTTGCGCCGCAGCACGCGACAATGCCGCGTGGCGTTCGAAGCGCTAAGGGGAGCCCGTGATTGCTCGTGCGAACAGTCGGCTAGGTCGTTGCGTGGGGGCATTGGCCGTCATGCTGATGGCCCTGCTCGTCGTTCGCGCGCCCGTCGCGACCATTGATCGGCTGCTGCATGACACGGGCCAAACCCACGCGGCCAGCGCCTTCGTAGGTGCGATCGTTGATGCTCCAGAGCATGAGCACGACGGCGACCACAATCACCCAAGCCTCGCGGCCGACCATGACGCGCACGACGCCGGTACAAGCGCGGCGAACGTTACGGATGACGCATCGTCCGATCCGGCCACGCTAAGTCAGCACCATCATCATCACCACCACCATCATGACAGCCCGTCCGTCTATGGGCTGCCGGAAAGCTCAGACCTGACGGTCGCCTGGTCCTCGTCGCCGTCGCTCTTCGGGTCGCAACACGATCTGCGCCAAGGGATCGAGGCGGTCCAACAAGACCGTCCGCCCAAACCCCTCCTCATCTACGTCGCCTGATCCGCGTGGCCCCGCGCCACGCCCCCGCACGTTCGAGGATTTCCTATGACTGCCTCCCACCAAGGCCGCGCCCTGCGGTCCTGGCTGCTCGCCACGGCGCTCGCCTTGGCGACGCCCGTCTTGGCCCATGCCGAGCCCCTGACCTTGCCCGAAGCGCTGAGCCGCGCGGCCAAGGCCGACCCTTCGCGTCCGGCGCTCGCGGCCCGGCTGAACGCCGCCGAAGCCGCTGTCCGTCAAGCCACGGTCCGCCCCAACCCTGTCGTCGGCGTCGAGGTCGAAGACATCGCGGGGAGCGGATCCTACTCGCTGATCGATCGCACCCAGGCGACCGTCTACTATGAGCAAAGCCAGGAGCGCGGCGGCAAGCGCGCCGCCCGTGGCGCTCTGGCCCGCAGCGACATTTCGCTGACGCGCCTGCGCGACGATGTTCGCGTTCTAGATCTGCTGCATGAGGCGGAACTGGCCTGGATCGACGCCGTGGCGGCGGAGGCCGAGGCCCGGCTCGCTGCGGATCGGCTCGCGATCGCCCAGCGCGCTCAGGTCGAGGTCGATCGCCGAGTGAAGGTGGCGCGTGACCCGTTGTTCGCCGGCGCTCGCGCCGACGCCCAGGTCGCGGAGGCCGGGATCGCCTTGTCTCAGGCGCAAGCCAGAGCGACCAACGCCCGCCGCGCGCTGGCCGCCTTCTGGGGTGGCGGCGAGATCGAGATCGATGCGGCCGCGCTGGAGGACCTCTCGCCCGCCGACCAGGTCGCCGGCCCCGCCTCAGCGATCGATCTGGCGTTGATCGAGGCCCAGCGCGGCGTCGCCGCCGCACGGCTTCGCGTCGAGGAGAGCAAGGCTGTCCAGGATCCGACCTGGCGGGCGGGACTGCGTTATCTCAACGACGGAGGCGATGTCGCGGCTGTCATCGGCGGCTCCATTCCGCTGGGCCGTTACGACACCAACAAAGCCGCCATCGAACAGGCTCGCGCGGCGCAGACCGCGAGCGAACTCGACCTGATCGGCGCCAGGAGCGTCTTCGAGCGCAAGATCGCCGCCGTCCAGGCCTCGCTCGCCCAGAAGGCCGGCGAGGCGCGTCGGATCGAGGCGGAGATCGTGCCGGCCAACGCCCGCACCGTCGATCTCGTCCGCGAGGGGTTCAATCGCGGCGGCTTCTCCTATCTCGACGTCATCGAGGCTCAGAAAGCCCTGCTCGAGGCCAAAGCCAGACGGCTCGCTGTTCTCAAGTCCTTCCAGATCGACCGCGCCCAGCTCAATCGCCTGACCGGCGCCTTCACCAGCTTGGTTCCCGCCTCGGAGACCGCCCAATGATCCGCCAGCACTCGCGCCTCGGCGCTTCTCTGGCTCTGGCTTTGGCCGGAGCGCTGACCCTCGCTGCGTGCGGCGAGCGCCCCAAGAGCGCAGAGACCGAGGACCATGCCGCACAGGCCGGCGACTATGAGCGCGGCCCCCATCGCGGCCGCATGCTTCGCGATGGCGACTTCGCCCTGGAGGTCACGATCTTCGAGGACGGGGTGGAACCGCAGTTCCGCGTCTACGCCTATCGCAAGGACAAGCCGATCGCGCCCAGGGACGTCCAGCTTTCGATCACTCTGTCGCGTCTGGACGGCGAGGTGAACCGCTTCGCCTTCACCTCGGTGGAGGACTATCTCCAGGGCGGCGGCGTGGTCCAAGAGCCCCACTCCTTCGACGTGAAGGTGACGGCGTCCTATCGGGGCCAGCAGCAGAGTTGGAGCTATGGGTCCTATGAAGGTCGCACCAGCTTCTCGGCTGCGGCCGCGCAAGCTGGCGGCGTGAAAACCGAAATCGCAGGCGCCGCGCCCATCGCCGAGTTGGTCGACATGGCCGGCCGGGTCGAGATCACCCCTGAGGGCAAGAGCGAGGTTCGGGCCTGGTATCCGGGGCGGATCATGAGCCTGCGCGGGAAACTGGGCCAAACCGTCCGCAAGGGTCAGATCCTGGCGCGCGTGGAGTCCAGCGAAAGCCTCCAGACCTACGCTATCCCGGCCCCGATCAGCGGGGTCATCGTGGAGAAGAACCTCAATGTCGGCGACGTGGCCGGCGATCGGGCGATCTTCGTCATCGCCGATCCGACCAAGCTGCACGCCGAGTTCTTCGTCTACCCGCGCGACGCCGAGAAAGTTCGCGTCGGTCAGCCCGTGGAGGTGCGCAGCCTGTCGGGCGACACCAAGCTGATGGCTGAGGTCGAGGCGGTGCTGCCGACTGCGGACCTCGTCAGCCAGACCCTCGTCGCCCACGCCCACCTGCCCGGCGGCGCGGCCAGCGCCTTCCGGCCCGGCATGGGCGTCGAGGGCTCGTTCCACGTCGGCGCCAGAAGCGCGCCCCTTGCCGTGCGGACCAAGGCCATCCAACGATTCCGCGACTTCCAGGTGGTGTTCGTCAAGGTGGGCGACACCTATGAGGTACGGATGCTGGAACTGGGTCGCCGAACGCCCGAGTGGACCGAGGTCCTGAGCGGGCTCAAGCCCGGCTCCGAGTATGTCACCGACGGCGCCTTCCTCATTCGCGCGGACATCGAAAAGTCCGGCGCGAGCCACGACCACTAAGGAGGGCGACCATGCTTGAACGCATCATCGCCGCCTCGATCCGGCTACGCTGGGTCGTGCTGGCGCTCGTCGCCGTGTCGGCGGCGCTCGGCGTCTGGAGCTTCCAGCGCCTCCCCATCGACGCCACCCCGGACATCACCAACGTCCAGGTCCAGATCAACACCGAAGCACCGGGCCTCTCGCCGCTGGAGACGGAACAGAGGATCACCTTCCCCGTCGAGACGGCGATCGCCGGCCTACCGGGGTTGCAATACACCCGCTCGGTCTCACGCTATGGCCTGTCCCAGGTCACGGTCGTCTTCAAGGACGGGACCGACATCTATTTCGCTCGCCAGTTGGTGGGCGAGCGACTGCAAAGCGCCCGCACCCAGCTGCCCGCCGGCCTGAACCCGGAGATGGGCCCGATCTCAACGGGCCTTGGCGAAATCTTCATGTACACGGTCGAGGCCAAGCCCGGCGCGCGTCGTCCCGACGGCCAGGCCTGGACGCCCGAGGACCTGCGCACGCTGCAGGACTGGGTGATCCGGCCGCAACTGCGCAACACGCCCGGCGTCACCGAGGTCAACACCATCGGCGGCTTCGAGCGGCAGTATCACGTCACGCCCCTGCCCGAACGCCTGTCCGCCTACGGTCTGACCATGGCCAACGTCGTCTCGGCGCTGGAGCACAACAACGCCAATGTCGGGGCGGGTTATGTCGAGCGCTACGGCGAGCAGTACCTGATCCGTGTCCCCGGGCAGGCGACCGGCGTGGAGGACCTTCGCGCCGTCATCGTCGCCAGTCGCAACGGCGCGCCCATCCGCGTGGCCGATGTCGCCGATGTGGGCCTTGGCGAGGAGCTGCGCACCGGCGCGGCCACCGAGAACGGCCAGGAGGTCGTGCTCGGCACCGTCTTCATGTTGGTCGGTGAGAATAGCCGCACCGTGGCGCGCGCCGCCGCCGAACGCCTGGAACAGGCCGCCAAGGCCCTGCCGCCGGGCGTCACGGCAGAGCCGATCTATGACCGCACCGATCTGGTGGATCGAACGATCGCTACCGTCGAAAAGAACCTGATCGAGGGCGCGATCCTGGTGATCGTCGTGCTCTTCCTGCTGCTCGGCAACATCCGCGCGGCCCTGATCACCGCGGCGGTCATTCCGCTGTCGATGCTGCTGACGATCACCGGCATGGTCCAGTCGAAGGTCTCGGGCAACCTGATGAGTCTGGGCGCCCTGGACTTTGGCCTGATCGTCGACGGCGCGGTGATCATCGTCGAGAACTGTCTGCGGCGTCTGGGCCAAGCCCAGCACAGCCAGGGCCGGCTGCTGTCGCGGGACGAGCGCTTTTCCCTGGTGGCCAGCGCGACCAGCGAGGTCATTCGTCCCTCGCTGTTCGGCGTCCTGATCATCACCCTCGTCTATGTCCCGATCTTCGCGCTGACGGGCGTGGAGGGGAAGATGTTCCACCCGATGGCCATCACCGTGGTCATCGCCCTGACCGCCGCCCTGGTGCTGTCTCTGACCTTCGTCCCCGCCGCCGTGGCCATGTTCGTCACCGGCAAGGTCGAGGAGAAGGAAAGCCCGATCATGCGGGGCGCCCGGCGGCTCTACGAACCGGCGCTGGAGACCGCGCTACGCCTGCGTGTCGCCTTCGTAGCCGGTGCGGTCGTGCTGGTGCTGATCGCGGGGCTGGCCGCGTCGCGGATGGGCTCGGAGTTCGTGCCAAGCCTCGACGAGGGCGACATCGCCATGCACGCCCTGCGCATTCCAGGCACCAGCCTCTCCCAAGCCATCGCCATGCAGACGGCGCTTGAGGCCAAGGTCAAGACGCTGCCCGAGGTTGATCGGGTGGTGTCGAAGATCGGCACCGCCGAGGTGGCGACGGACCCCATGCCGCCGTCGGTGGCCGACACCTTCATCATGCTGAAGGACCGTAAGGACTGGCCTGCCCCCAGGAAGCCGCGCGCCGAACTGGTGGCCGAACTCCAGGCTGTCGTCGCCAAGGTCCCGGGCAACAACTACGAGTTCACCCAGCCCATCCAGATGCGGTTCAACGAGTTGCTCTCCGGCGTGCGGGCGGATGTCGCGGTCAAGGTGTTCGGCGACGACCTCGACCAGCTTCTAGAGATCGGCAAGTCGATCGGGAGCGTGGTCGAGGGTGTCGAGGGCGCTGCGGACGTCGGGGTCGAACAGGTCACGGGCTTGCCCGTCCTGCAGATCACGCCCGACCGAGCGGCGCTGGCGCGTCTTGGTCTCAATGTCGACGACGTCCAGTCGGTGGTCGCCACGGCGATCGGCGGCACGGTGACGGGCCAGGTGTTCGAGGGCGACCGACGCTTCGACGTGGTCGTTCGCCTGCCGGAAGCTGTGCGGGGCAAGGTCGACGATATCGGCCGGCTACGCATCCCGCTGCCAGGCACGATCGATGAACCGCGCGGGTTCGTGCCCCTGCAAGACGTCGCGACGATCGAGATGGTGATCGGCCCCAACCAGATCAGCCGCGAGGACGGCAAGCGCCGTGTTGTGGTCACGGCCAATGTTCGAGACCGCGATCTAGGCTCGTTCATCACCGAGCTCGAGCAGAGGGTCGAGGCCGAGGTCGACCTGCCCGAGGGCTACTGGATCACCTACGGTGGAACGTTCGAGCAGCTGATCTCGGCGGCCAAGCGCCTGCAGCTGGTGGTGCCGGCGACCTTGCTGCTGATCTTTGGCCTGCTCTACGCGCTCTTCAGATCGGTCAAGGACGCGGCCATCGTCTTCTCCGGCGTGCCCCTTGCCCTGACCGGAGGGGTGGCGGCGCTGATGCTGCGGGGACTACCGCTGTCGATCTCAGCGGGCGTTGGCTTCATCGCGCTTTCAGGCGTGGCGGTGCTGAACGGCGTGGTGTTGGTCAGCTTCATCCGCTCGCTCCGGCAAGAGGGCGCGGACCTCGACCACGCCATCCGCGAAGGCGCTCTGACGCGCTTGCGCCCCGTACTGATGACCGCCCTGGTGGCGAGCCTGGGCTTTGTGCCCATGGCCTTCAATGTGGGGGCTGGCGCCGAGGTTCAGCGCCCTCTGGCCACGGTCGTAATCGGCGGGATCCTGTCCTCGACCCTGCTGACGCTGGTGGTGCTGCCGGCCCTCTATCGCCTGGTCTACGGCCAAGCTCGGGAGGCGCGGTAGTCGGGCGCGCGCCATTGATCGCCCGGCGGCGCTCGCCGGAGCGGTCAGTGGCGCGCAGCCTTTCGTCGATCTTTACGCCGCCCTTATGCGCGCCCGCCGCTTCCGCATAGAGCCCTTATGCGGCTTCGTAGTCCCTAGCCTCCGACATCCAAGGAGGCCGTGATGGCTGATCTTCTCTACGGGGCGCTGGCGCTTGGCCTGTTCGCCCTGTTCGGCGCGTTCGTCGCCGCGCTGAGGCGCGTCTGACGATGCTTACGAACATTCTCTGGGCCGCCGGCGCGATCGTGATCGCCGGCTACATGGTCGTAGCGATGCTGCGGCCCGACAAGTTCTGACGGACCACTTCCATGACATGGCAAGGATGGGCGGAGATCGCCCTGACCCTGAGCCTGGCGGTCGCCATCGGCTGGCCGCTGGGCGTTTTTCTTTCGCGCGTCTGGAACGGCGAGAAGACCTTTCTCGATCCCGTGATGCGCCCCGTCGAGGGTCTGTTCTACAAGGCCTGCGGCGTTGATCCCAAGAAGAGCCAGAGTTGGCACGCCTATGCGCTGGCGCTGTTAGCCTTCAACCTGATCGGCTTTGTCTTCGTCTATGCGGTGCTGCGCCTGCAGGGCGTGCTGCCGCTGAACCCGCAGGGCTTCCCGGGGCTTTCGGGTCACCTGTCGTTCAACACCGCGATCAGCTTCATCACCAACACCAACTGGCAGAGCTATGCGGGCGAGACCACCATGTCGACGCTCAGCCAGATGCTGGTGCTGACGGTGCAGAACTTCGTCTCGGCCGCCACCGGCGCGACCGTGGCCGCTGCGCTCGCCCGGGCGTTCGTGGCCAATCGCGGCGAGGGCGTCGGCAACTTCTGGGCCGACCTGATCCGAACGACCCTCTACCTGCTGCTGCCCCTGGCCTTCGTGGTCGCGGTCGTTCTGGTCGCCCTGGGCCTGCCCCAGACCCTGGCCGCCGGCGTCACCGCTCACACACTCGAAGGCGCCGAGCAGAAGATCTCGCTCTACGCGGTGGCCTCGCAAGAAGCGATCAAGATGCTGGGCATCAATGGCGGCGGGATCTTCAACGCCAACTCCGCCCACCCGTTCGAGAACCCGACCCCGCTGACCAACCTGATCACGGCGGTCTCGATCAACACCCTGGGCTGGGCGGCCTTCTTCGCCTTCGGTCGCACCGTGCTGGCCAAGAAGGACGTCCGCGCCCTGGTGATCGCCGCCTTCGTGCTGCTGTTTGCGGGCGCCGCCGGCGTCTACGCCACCGAGACCCAGGCCCCGCCGGCTCAGGTCGCCGCCAAGGTCGATACGTCGGTCAACATGGAGGGCAAGGAGGTCCGCTTCGGCGCTCCGGCCACGGCCGCCTGGGTCGCCATGACCACCGGCGCCTCGAACGGCTCGGTCAACGGCATGCACTCCAGCCTGATGCCCCTGGGCGGCGGCATCGCCATGTTCCTGATGCAGCTGGGCGAGATTCTGCCCGGCGGGATCGGCTCGGGCGTCGCCATCATGGTCGTCATGGCCTTGCTGTCGGTGTTCGTCGCCGGCCTGATGGTCGGCCGCACGCCGGAGTATCTGGGCAAGAAAGTCGAAGCGCGGGAGATCCAGTTCTCGATCCTGGCGGTGGTGATCATCCCGCTGTCGATGCTGGGCTTTTCGGGTCTGGCGGCTGTGCTGCCCGAGGCGCTCAAGGGCCTCATGCATAACGGTCCGCACGGCCTGTCGGAGATCCTCTACGCCTATGTCTCGGGCACGGCCAACAACGGCTCCGCCTTCGCGGGCCTCACCGCCAACGCGCCCTGGTGGAACGTGACGCTGGGGATCGCCATGGCGCTGGGCCGCTTCCTGCCGATCGTGGCGGTGCTGGCCATCGCCGGCAGCCTCGTCTCCAAGCCCAAGCTCGCCCCCACCGCCGGCACGCTGCCGACCGACGGCGGTCTCTTCATCGGCCTCCTGATCGGGGTGATCCTGATCCTGGGCGGCCTGCAGTTCTTCCCCGCGATGGCGCTGGGACCGATCGTCGAGCACTTCCAAGCGCTCGGCGCGGTCGCGGCCCTCCGCTGAGTGGTGATCCCATGAGCTCTCTCGATATCCACGCTGGCGAGGGCCGACGCGCCCTGGCCGGCGGCCTCTCCAGCGCCGTGCTCGCTCGCGCGGCCAAGGACGCCTTCCTCAAGCTCGATCCGCGCAAGCTGACCGGCAATCCGGTGATCTTCGCCACCTGGCTGGTGGCCCTGCTGTCGACCGTCTCGGCGGTCGCGGCGGTGGCGACCCATCAGGCGGCGGGCTTCGCCATCCAGATCGCGATCTGGCTGTGGGCCACGGTGCTGTTCGCCAACCTCGCCGAAAGCGTCGCCGAGGGACGCGGCAAAGCGGCGGCCGACAGCCTGCGCGCCACCCGCGTGACCACCAAGGCCAAGCTGCTCGTCGACCCCAAGACCGGGACCTGGATCCCGACCCCGGCCCACAAGCTGGGGATGGGCGAGGTGATCCTGGTCGAGGCCGGCGACGTGATCCCGACCGACGGCGAGATCATCGAAGGCATGGCCAGCGTCAATGAAGCCGCCATCACCGGCGAGAGCGCGCCCGTGATCCGCGAAAGCGGCGGCGACCGCTCGGCCGTCACCGGCGGCACCACGGTCGTCTCTGACTGGATCAAGGTGCGGGTCACGGCCGAGGCGGGCTCGACCTTTCTCGACCGCATGATCGCGATGGTCGAAGGCGCCGACCGCCGCAAGACGCCCAACGAGATCGCCCTGGCCGTGCTCCTGGCGGGCCTCACCCTGATCTTCCTGATCGCGGTCGTGACCCTGCTGGGCCTGGGCAAGTTCTCGGGCGTGGCGCTGGATCCGCTGGTGCTGGGCGCCCTGTTCATCACCCTGATCCCCACGACCATCGGCGGCCTGCTCAGCGCCGTCGGCATCGCCGGCATGGACCGCCTCTTGAAGGTCAATGTCCTGGCCACCTCGGGCCGCGCGGTCGAGGCGGCGGGCGACGTCGACACCCTGCTGCTGGACAAGACCGGCACCATTACCTTCGGCAACCGCATGGCCACCGAGGTCATCCCCGCTCCGGGCGTGCGTTCCGACGTGGCGATGAGGGCGGCCCTGATGGCCTCGCTGGCGGATGAGACGCCGGAAGGCCGCTCGATCATCGAGCTGGCGCGCAACGCCGGCCTGACCGTCGAGCCGCCCCAGGGCGCGACCTCGATCCCGTTCACCGCCCAGACCCGCCAGTCGGGCCTGGATCACGACGGTCGCAGCTGGCGCAAGGGCGCGGTCGACGCCGTCTACCGCTCGCTGGCGCTGGAGCCCCAGAGCATCCCGGCCGAGCTGACCGCCACCGTCGACCGCATCGCCCGCTCGGGCGGAACGCCGCTGGCGGTGAGCGAGGACGGCGTCCTCGTGGGCGTCATCCACCTGAAGGACGTCGTGAAGCCCGGCGTGAAGGAGCGCTTCGCGGACCTTCGCCGTATGGGCCTGCGCACGGTGATGATCACCGGCGACAACCCGGTGACCGCCGCCGCCATCGCCTCGGAGGCCGGCGTCGACGACTTCCTGGCCGAGGCGACCCCCGAGGACAAGCTGCGGCTGATCCGGGAAGAACAGGGCAAGGGTCGCCTGGTGGCCATGTGCGGCGACGGCGCCAATGACGCCCCCGCCCTCGCCCAGGCCGATGTCGGCGTCGCCATGCAGACGGGCGCCCAGGCCGCGCGCGAGGCGGGCAACATGGTCGACCTCGACAGTGACCCCACCAAGGTCCTGGAGATCGTCGAGGTGGGCAAACAGATGCTCATCACCCGCGGCGCCCTGACGACCTTCTCGATCGCCAACGACGTCGCCAAGTACTTCGCCATTATCCCGGCGATGTTCGTGGTGTCCCTGCCCGCCCTGGGCGCGCTGAACGTCATGAATCTTCACAGCCCGCAGAGCGCCATCCTGTCGGCGGTGATCTTCAACGCCCTGATCATCGTCGCCCTGATCCCGCTGGCCCTGAAGGGCGTGAAGTACCGCGCCGTCGGCGCCGGCAAGCTGCTGTCGCGCAACCTGACCCTCTATGGGTTCGGCGGCCTGGTCGCACCGTTTGTCGGCATCAAGCTGATCGACCTCGTGGTCTCGGCCCTGGGTCTGGCGTAAACACGAGCCATCGGAGAGTTATCCGTCATGCTTTCTAATCTTCGCCCCGCCCTGGTTTCGATGGGCCTGTTCACCGCCCTGCTGGGCCTGGCCTATCCGCTGGCCGTCACTGGGGTCGCCCAGGCGGCGTTCCCAGCCCAGGCCAACGGCAGCCTCGTCCGCGACGCCGGCGGCAAGGTGGTTGGCTCGGCCCTGATCGGTCAGGTCTTCGCCAAGCCGGAGTACTTCCACGGTCGTCCTTCGGCTGCGGGCGCCGGCTATGACGCTAGCGCGTCGAGCGGCTCCAACATGGGCCCGCTGAACGAGACCCTGATCGGCCGGCAAAAGACCGATGCGGCCGTCCTGCGGGCCGAGAACCCCGGCGTGGCGATCCCCGCCGACGCCGTGACCACCTCGGGCTCGGGCCTGGATCCGGACATCTCGCCGGCCAACGCCCGCTTCCAGGCTCCGCGGATCGCCAAGGCGCGCGGCGTGCCGCAAAATGAGGTCACGGCGCTGATCGACGCTCAGGTCCAGCAGCCGCTGCTAGGCTTCATCGGGCAGCCCCGCGTCAACGTCCTCGCCCTCAACCGGGCGCTCGACGCTCGCTATCGGCCAATCGCCAGCAAGAAGGACGGCTAGTGCCGGCGGACGACCCGAAACGACCGGACCCCGAGGCGCTCCTGGCCGCCGCAAACAAGGCGCGCCGGGGGCGCCTCAAGGTGTTCCTGGGCATGGCGCCGGGCGTGGGCAAGACCTACGAGATGCTGCGCGCCGCCCGTCGCCGCAAGGCCGAGGGCGCCGATGTGCTCATCGGGGTCGTCGAGACCCACGGCCGGCGCGAGACGGAAGGCCTGCTGCGCGGCATGGACGTCCTGCCCCGCAGGCCGATCGAACATCGCGGTCGCGTCCAGATGGAATTCGACATCGACGCGGCCCTTGAGCGCAAGCCCAAGATCCTGCTGGTCGACGAGTACGCCCACTCCAACGCCATCGGCTCGCGCCATCCCAAGCGCTGGCAGGATGTCGAAGAGCTGCTTGCGGCGGGCATCGATGTCTGGACCACGCTGAACGTCCAGCACCTGGAGAGCCTGGTCGACGTCGTCCAGCGCATCACCGGCGTGCGCCAGCGCGAGACGGTGCCCGACAGCGCCCTCTCTCGCGCCGACGACATCGAGCTGGTGGACATCACGCCCGACGAGCTGCGGGAGCGGATGGCGGCCGGCAAGGTCTATGTCCCCGAGACGGCGCGCCTTGCGGCGGACAACTTCTTCAAGGTCGAGAACCTCACGGCGCTGCGGGAACTGGCGCTGCGCCGGGCGGCCCAGACGGTGGACGATCAGCTGATCGCCACCATGCGCGAGAAGGGGGTCGAGGGGCCCTGGGCCGCCGGCGAACGGATCCTGGTGCTTGTCAGCGGCGACGCCATGGCCGCCACCCTGGTGCGGGCCGGCCGGCGCCTGTCGGACATGATGATGGACGCCCCGTGGACCGTCACCCACGTCGAGCGGACCGATCGGCCACTGGCCAGGGATGGCGACGCCGCCCGGCTGCGCGAGGCCTACCGCCTGGCCGAGCAACTGGGCGGCGCGACGGTGGCCCTCAGCGGCGGGGACATCGTCGACACGGTGATGGCTTACGCCCGCCGTCATAACGTCACCCAGATCGTGATCGGCAAGTCGGTCGAGAGCCGCTGGCGGGAGCTTCTGGGGCGGTCCCTGGCCGGGGCCCTGCTGCGCGAAGCCCGCGGCGTTGCGGTTCACGTCGTCACCGAGGCCGCGCCCGAGCGCGAGCCAAGACCGCCTGCGCCGCTCCGGCCCGATCGTTGGCGCGGCTATGCGGTCGGCGCCCTGTTCATCGCGGCGGCCACGCTGGCGGCCTGGGGACTGGACGTGGCGTTCAATCGCGTCGATCTGGGGATGATCTTCCTGGCGGCGGTCCTGGCGGCCGGCGTTCTGCATGGCTTGCGGCCCGCGCTGGCGGCCGCGACCGTAGCGTTTCTGGTCTACAATTATCTGTTCCTGGAGCCGCGCTACAGTTTCGTGGTCGGCTCGCCCACCGACTTCATCACCCTGGTGGTGTTCTGGGCGGTGGCCTTGGCCTCGGGCGGGCTGGCCGGGCGGGTGCGTGAGCAAGCGCTCGGTTCGCAACGGCGCGCCGCCGCCGTCACCACCCTGCTGGCCGCCAGCCGGACGTTCTCCGCCGCCAGCGGCCGCGACGCCGTGGCCAAGGCGCTGGCCGAACAGGTCTCCGCTGCAGCGGGCGCGCGCGCCGTCGTGCTGCTGCCCCAGGGGGGCGAGATAGCGCTGGCGCACGGCTCACCTGAGCTCGCCCCCCTGGACGCCGCCCAGATGGCCGCCGCGCGCTGGGCTTGGGAAAAGGGCGAAGTCGCCGGCTTCGGGACAGGCACCTTGCCGCAGAGCCGCTGGACTTTCTGGCCGCTGGACGGCGTGCGCGCCCGAACGGGCGTCGCCGGCCTGGCGGCGGGCGCGGCGCCGCCGGGCGCGGACCAGGAGCGCCTCATTCTAGCGCTGTTGGAACAGGGCGCCGTCGCGCTGGAGCGCTCGCAGCTCGCGGCCGAGGCGGTGGAGACCGAGACGCTTCGCCGCGCCGATCGCTTCCGCTCGGCCCTGATGAACTCGGTCAGCCATGACCTGCGCACGCCGCTATCGACGGTGCTGGGGGCTTCCACGACCCTGATCGAGTATGGCGACAAGCTGGCCAAGCCCGTGCGAGAGGACCTTGTCGTCAGCATCCGGGAAGAGGCTGAACGGCTCAATCGCTATGTCGCCAACCTGCTCGACATGACGCGCATCGAGGGCGGCGCCCTGCGCCTGCGGACCGACTGGATCGATGTCCGTGACGTGCTGAACGCCGCCGCCGACCGGGTGTCGCGCCGCCTGGGCGGGCGCGAGCTGGCCCGGGACTTTCCCCGCGAGCTGTCGCTGGTAAAGGCTGACGCGAGCCTGCTGGAACAGGTCGTGGTCAATGTACTGGAGAACGCGATCGCCTACAGCCCGCCCGAGGCGCGCATTGAGATGGCCGCCTATGAGGACCGCTCGAACGTGGTGATCAGCATCGAGGACGAGGGGCGCGGCATCCCGACATCGGAGCTGGAGCGAGTGTTCGACAAGTTCCGCCGTATGGAGGAGCCCAGCGACCGGACGCAAGGAGCCGGCTTGGGGCTTTCGATCGCCAAAGGCTTCATCGACGCGCTGGGCGGACGTATCGCCGCCGCCAGCCCCATTCACGACGGAAAAGGCACGCGGATCCTCATCAGCCTGCCCAAGACCGTCGCGACGCCGCATCACCTGCTATGATGACCCCATGAGCGCGCTTCGCCATCGCATCCTCGTCATCGACGATGAACCGCAGATCCACCGGTTCCTCGGTCCGGCGCTTGATGCGGCCGGCTACGAGGCGTTGCGCGCCGACAGCGGCCAGGAGGGCTTGCGCGGCATCGCCCTTTGGTCTCCCGACGCCGTGGTGCTGGATCTTGGATTACCGGACATGGACGGCAAGGCGGTCTTGGAAAAAGCTCGCGCCTTCTATGAGGGGCCAATCCTGATCCTCTCGGCCCGCGATCGCGAGGTCGAAAAGATCGAGGCGCTGGACCGCGGCGCCAACGACTATGTCGAAAAGCCCTTCGGCGTCGGCGAGCTGCTGGCGCGGCTGCGCGTGGCCTTGAGGCAGTCGGCCGCGCCGCGACGGCCGACCGGGCCCATGTCGTTCGGCGAGGTCATTGTTGATCTTGAGCGACGTTTGGTGACCAAGGCCAGCGTCGCCGTGAAGCTGTCGCCCAAGGAGTTTGAACTCCTCACGAGATTGGCGCTCTCACCTGGCAAGGTGCTGACGCACAAGGAACTCCTGGTCAGCGTCTGGGGCGCCGCCCACGCCGAAGACACCCAGTACCTGCGCGTTTTCGTGGGGCAGCTCAGGCAGAAGCTGGAGGATGATCCAGCACATCCCGCCTTGATCCTGACCGAGCCCGGGGTGGGATATCGCCTTCAGGGCTTGGCCAACTAGCGCCAAGAGCGGACGCCGAAACGCCCCCTAGGACTTGACGGCTCCGCCGTGAGCCCTCTGCGGTTGCGCCACCACGGCCAGGCTGCGACGACGGCGCCATTGGTGTGGGGTGATCCCCAGATGGCGGCGGAACAGACGGGTCAGATGGGCTTGATCGGACAGACCGCAGGCGTCGGCGATCTGGCTCAGACTATCGTCGGTCTCCAGGATCAGGGCCTGAGCCCGCTCCAGACGCCGGCGCATGACGTAGGCGTGGGGCGTTTCGCCGGTGGTGGTCTTGAAGGCGCGGCAGAAGTGGCTGGCGCTCAGTCGCGCGCGCTGGGCCAGGTGTTCCACGAGAATCCGCTGATCCAGATGGGCGTCGACGAACGCTGCGACCTGCTTGACCTGCCAAGGCGCCAAGACCCCGCGCGCTGGCGGCGGCGGGGCGGGCGTCGGCTCGACCCGGCGGTCATACGCCTGTGCGGACCAGACCGAAATCGACCTCAGCAAGGCCTGCAGCTGGTTCAAACTCTGGCGAGCGAGCGCATCGCGGTCGAGCGCGCCGTCCATCTCGGCGAGCAGACGGAAGGCGATCGGACCCAGGTTCTCCAAATCATTTTCGACGAGAGCGTTCGTCATGTCGGGCGGCTCCAGGCTTTGTCCTGAAGCTAGACTGAAGGGCGGCGCTCTTGGTCGCCATCGCACCACGGTTTGATTGGCTAGAGACTTGGTCTGCTTACGCTATTCGAAGGTATAGGCGGGTGGCGCGAGCGGTGTTTGGGCGGCTCTATGGGAGTAGCGGGCAAGCAAGGCGGAGCGCCCTCCCCTGGACGTCAAATCGGCTCTGCAATGACGCGCTCGCGCCAAGACTCCGGCCCAAACAAACCGCCCCCGTCGCGCCAGATGGCGCGCGGGGGCGTTTGCTGTTGTCGCTGACTGGAAAGGTTGGTTCAGGCGTGACCTGGACGCCCGGCCTCGAACAGGAACCAGACGCGTCGCTCGGTCTCGTCGATCCAGGTTTCCAGGAGGCTTGCGGTGGCGATATCGCCGCTCTCGTCGCAGACGACATGCACTGCGTGCATCCGCTTGGCCAAATCTGCGTTGTCGTCCCGAAGTTCAGCCAGCATATCCAGCGGATCGACATAGTCGGCGTCGTTGTCCAGCACCCGCTGAAGCCGAGCGATGTGGCCAACCGATCTCAACGTCACCCCACCGATCTTTCGCACACGCTCGGCGATGGGATCCGTCATGGCCAGGACCTGGTCACCCTGCTCGTCGAGCATGAGGTGGTAATCGCGAAAGCGCGGTCCCGACATGTGCCAATGGAAGTTCTTGGTCTTCAGGTAGAGGGCGAAGACGTCGGCCAGCAGGGCGTTCAAGGCGCCGCTAATGTCTAGAACGGCCGCGTCCGCAAGTCCGATGGGCGTGCGTAGGGGCGCCCGTCGGCGCGTTTCGAGTGTTTGGCGATCCATGTCGGCGCCCTCCTGAGCGTGGTTTCGGCTTGTGACCGTAAGCGGGAGGCTGGCCGGGGTCTTGGATCGGCGTGGGAGGATTTGAACCGATCCGCCGTAGCGTCTTCAGCGGGCCTCGCGTCGCCCTACGAGGGCTTGCGCCTGAAGCGCGGTCGCGACCAGGGCCGCCACGCCGCCAAGACCGACCACCCCGCTCCATCCCGCCGCGCCCCACGCTAGGGTCGCCAGGGCCGATCCGGCCGCGCCGCCCAGGAACATCGATCCCATGAACAGGGTGTTCAACCGGCCTCGAGCTTCGGGGCGCAGGGCGTAGACCACGTGCTGGTTCGACACCAAAGCGCTCTGAACCGCGAAATCCAGCAACACCACCCCCGCGACGAGCCCCGCGAGAGAGGTCCAGACGCCGAAGACGATCCAGGACACCAAGGTCAGCGCCGCGCCCATCACGATGACGGCGCGCGGTCCACGACGATCGGCGATACGCCCGGCGATCGGGGCTGCGACAATGCCGATGGCGCCGACGACGCCGAACAGGCCCGCCACATCGGCCCCGAGACCAAAGCGCGGCTGCTGCAGGCGCCAGGCCAGGACCGTCCAGAAGGCGGCGAAGGCGCCGAACAACAGAGCCTGGGTCGCAGCCACCAGTCGCAGCTCAGGCAAGGCGCGCCAGAGATCGACGAGCGAGCGCATCAAGGCGGGATACGACAGGCTACCGTCGGGCCGACTGGTGGGCAGGGTCGCCCACATCAGACCGCCAGCGGCGAGCGCGAGCGGCGCCCCGAGCCAGAACATCTCGCGCCAGCCGGCATGCTGACCGACAAAGCCCGCGACTGTGCGGCTGAGGAGTATCCCGCAGAGCACGCCGGCCATCACCGTTCCCACCGTCGCGCCGCGCTTTTCCGGCGCCGCAAGATGCGCGGCCAGGGGGACGATCTGCTGCGCCACGGTCGCCGTGACGCCGACGACCAGTGAGGCGGCGAGCACCAGGGCCGCGCCCGGAGCGATCGCGACGGCGGCGAGGGCCAAGGCCAGGATCGCGAACTGGATGACGATCATACGCTTGCGCTCGACAAGATCGCCGAGCGGCAGCAGGAGAAAAAGACCGAGGGCATAGCCGAGCTGGGTGATGGTCGGCACATAGCGCGTCGCCTCGCCGGGGAGATCACGCGCCATCAGGCCCAGCATCGGCTGGTTGTAGTAGATGTTGGCCACGGCCAACCCCGCCGCCAGCGCCATCGCGAAGATCAAGCCTCCGCCGGCGAAGGGCGTTGATCGGGGCGCCGAGGCATGGGCGGGGGTGGGTGCGTTCATCGGATCGTGTCCGTTGTGGTCGTCAGCGCTTGTGCCGCGCCACCCACGCATCGTCTTGAATCGCCTTGCGCTTTAGTCGAGACCGAAAACCTGACGGCAGGTTGCTGCTGCGGCGGCGCGGACCATACGATGGTGTGGCTTGCCTGCGCCGCCCCTCCGGCCCGACAATGCTCAAATGGCTTATGGAACTCACCTGCTTGAAGCTCCGGTGTGGCCGGGCGCCCGCTCGGCGACGAGGTCGGGCGGGCGCGCGATCAGGAGCGGCGAATTCGTGTCAAAGACGCCCACGGCGCAACAGGCCGACGTCATCATCATCGACGACGATTCCTTGATGCGTCAGTCGCTGGACAGCCTCTTCCGCTCCATAGGGCTCACCACCCTCGCCTATGCCAGCGGCCAGGAAATGCTGGACGCCCCGGAGCCCCTGGCGCCCTGCTGCATCGTTCTGGACGTGCGCATGCCCCAGATGGGCGGCTTTGAGTTCAGCACGAAGCTGGCCGAGCGCGGCTGGAGAATCCCGATCGTGTTCATGACGGGGCATGGCGACATCCCGATGTCGGTCCGCGCGATGAAGAGCGGCGCCGTCGACTTCCTGCCCAAGCCGTTCCGGGAACAGGACATGATCGACGCTGTCCAGGCCGCGCTGGATCACGCCAAGGCTTATCTCGCGGAGCAGGCCCATGGCGTCGCGCTTCTCACGCGCTGGGAGCTGCTGACGCCCCGCGAGCGACAGGTTTTCGACGGCGTCGCGCGCGGGCTTCTGAACAAGCAGATCGCAGGTGATCTCGGATTGTCCGAGATCACGGTGAAACTGCATCGCGCCAGCATGCTCAAGAAGATGGGCGTCCGCACCGTGGCCGATCTGGTCCGGATTTCCGAAGCGCTGGCGCTCGTGCGTCCGCACGACTAGCCGCAACCGTCTTCACCGCTCCATCGCCGAGCGCGTGTCGAGGATCAGAGGAATCCCGTTTTGCCACCAGCCGTCATAGCCGTGATCGACGACGATGCGCTGGTTCGCGCCGCGATCGCGAGCTTGATCCGGTCGTACGACTATCAAACCATCGTCTTTGCGTCCGCCGCCGAGTTTCTCGCTACCCCGCCAGAGGCGGTCAGCTGCATCGTCTCGGATCTGCAGATGCCCGAGCTGACGGGCTTGGACTTGGCGCGGGCCCTCCACGCCGCCGACGGGCCGCCGCTGATCCTGATGACGGCGCACTCGACGCCCAGCGCCCGCCAGGACGCGGCGGACGCCGGAGTCCGCGCCGTGCTTGAAAAGCCGCTCGACCCTGAGGTTTTGGTCGCCGTGATCCGGGACGCGATTACAGACCGCGCCTGATCGCTCGGCGACGCCGCCTGAGGCTCAGGCCAGAACGGGCAGGACGAAGGTGAAGCACGTACCGCCAACGTCCCGGCGTCGGGCCGACAGCGTCCCTCCATGCGCCTCGATGATCGATCGCCCGATGGCCAATCCCATGCCCATGCCTTTGGACTTGGTTGTGAACAACGGCATGAAGATCTGATCGATCTGGTCAGGCGGAATGCCGCCGCCCGTATCCTCCACGCGCACCGCTAGAGTGGCGCCTTCGACCGTCGAGCTGATGATCAGGGCGCGGCTGTCTCGCGGCTGGGCGGACAGAGCGTCCAGCGCGTTGGTGACCAGATTCAGGACGATCTGCTGCAGTTGGACCCGATCGCCCATCACCTGGGTCTGTCCAGCCGCCAGATGGCAGGTCAGGGTTACGGCCTGCGCCTCGACCTCGGGCTGGGTCAGGCGGACCACGTCCTCAATGACCGCGTCCAGCGTAAGCGGCTCCATGGACGCGTAGTCCTGTTTCGCCAGGGAGCGTAGAGAGGCGATGATCGCCGCCGCGCGTTCGGCCCCGGCCCTGATGCCGGCCAGGCCCGCCACCGCCTCATCGATGTCGGGGACCTCGCGGCGCAACCAGCGCAGGCTGGCGTCGGCGCTGCCCAGGATGCTGGCGAGCGGCTGGTTGACCTCATGGGCGATCGACGCGGCGAGCCCGCCCATCATGGCAAGGTGGGCCGTACGCGATAGTTCGGTCCGCGCGAGACGTAGCGCTGCATCGGCCTGGGACTTGCGCTCATGGTCCGCAAGCAACTGCGAATGGCGTTGCGCGACGCGCAAGGCCGCGGCCGAATGATCCGCCAGCAGCATGAGCGCCTGGCCATCGTGACGTCGCATTTCGCCGGAGGGCGAGGTCAGGTAGACCATGCCGACCAGGACATCGTCCTTGCGCAGGGCGACACCCAGGCCGGTATCGGCCAGGCTGTCGAGGACCGGCTCGTTGGCGCGCAGCAAGCGGTTGAGCATCGCCGCAGGGATCCGATCTTCGGTCGGCACCAGGGCCGAAAGGCGGATGTCGAGCCCCGCCTCGCTCCGAAAGCCGATGGCTTCGATCATCGGATCGCTGTCCTTCATCAGGACGAGCATGCCCGTGGCGGCCCCGGCATGGTCGATGAAGGCGCCGAGCACGAGCTGCAACAGGCGGGGCAGCTCGATCTCGCCCGTCATCGCCCGGATCGAAGCGAGAATGGCCGTCAGATCCGAGGGGCCGCGCGCCACACCGCCAGAGGCTGCAGCCTTAGCCTTAAGGATGGCCGTCTTGGCCTCCGCGCCCCAGGCCGCGTAGTCATATTGCGCGGCGGCGTAGTAACGCCCCGCCAGAAGGGCGAGCCCCTCTTGCTGGCAGAGATCGCCGGCCAGTTCCTCCGCCAGCGCCCGCTCATGTCCGAAATCGCCCGAAGCGGCGATCGCCTCGTCAAGCAGCCGCAGGGCTTGCAGAGGTTCGCCGCGCAGGCGCGCCACCTCCGCCTCGACCATCAGCAGGCGATGTTCGAAGGTTTCGCGATTACGCGACCGCCACAGGGACAGCTTTGCGTACAGCGGCCGGATGGCGACCAGCGCCTGTTCGGCGTCTTCGTGGCGCGCGGCGTTCAGCGCGCTGAACAGCGTCAGATAGGCCAGATCGATATGGGCCGGCAGCGACCAGGCCAGGGCGTCAGCCTCCGCGAGGGCCTTGGCCGCGTGCGCGTAATCCCCAAACCAATAGGCGGCCACGCCATCGTAGAGCTTGAGCCAGCACGCGGTTGAGGCCGACACCACCGTATCGGTCTCCTCGCGCGGCTCCGTCGCGTCGCCAAGCTGCATGCGACGGATGAAGTCGTGCTGGGCCTGGATGAGAATCTCGATGTCGCGAAAGCCTAGCCGGCGCGCGAACTCGACACCTTGTCGCGCGTCCTTTTCCACGGCGTCGAGCGGCCGGCCCATCTGGATCAGGTCTGAGACAAGATGATTGCGCGCATAGCAGCTCATCGCCAGATCGCCGGCGGCCTTGGCCGCAGCGATGGCGTCGTGGACACGCTCCAAGGCGTAGCGAAACGGCTGGGTCCAGGGGCTCAGTTGGTCCATGGCGATCAGCGTCGCGGTGCGCGGACCTTCAAAGCCATGGCGATCAACCAGTTCGAGCGCCGTCTGGACATAGGCGAAGCCGTCCTCGTGGCGATCATAGAGGTGGGCGATCATCACGCCGTACCAGGCCAGACCATAGGCGCTGTTCGACGAGATGCCCTCGGCGAGGGTCAGCTCCACGATCTTGGCCACGTGGGTGAAGAGCAGACGATCACCCGAAAAGGTCGCCACGATCAGCGTCGAGAGCAGCGAGGTGGACAAAGCCGACGCGGGATTGTCGCTCAATGGACGTTCAGCGAAGGCCGTGTCGGGGCGGTCCCCCATCATCGCGCGGATTCGCTCCGCAGCGTCGCGGCAGACCTGCTCGGTTGGCCAGCGTTCAAGCCTGTGTCCCAGCAGCTCCAGGCCACTCAGCGCGGCGCCGATGGCGCCGTCATAGTCCGACTGGACCGTCCGGAGTATAGCCAGCAGCCTATAGGTTTCGGCCTGGCCCAACGGGTCCAGATCATGCGCCAGAAGCTCGGCCAGCCCGGCCTCTGCGTCGTTGATCCGCCCTCGCGTCATCAGACTGGTCGCGCTGACCTGCTTGATCGCCTGGACCAGGCCGAGGTGATCTTTCCACCAGCTTGGCTTCAAGAGGGCGTCGGCGGCGTCGATATAGGCGGCCGCCTGCTCCAGAGACCCGCTGGTGGTCGCCAGTTCGGCCGCACGGCGCAGGGTCGTGGCGAACCGCAGGCGGGTCCCGCTCCGCAGATGGTCCACAGTGTCGCCATCGACAGCCTTCAGGATCAGGCCGGCGACCCGCAAGAGCTCGCCGGGCCTGTCCGTCGAGCCGAACGCCAGCATCAGCCGCGCGGCGCGGGCGTACTGGGCGGGCCGATCAGCGACGGGCGTCAGCAGACGCGCGGCTTCCTGGACGCGATCATGGGAGAAGCCGTAGCCATGTTCCACCGGCCGAAGGAGACCCTGCTCCACCAGACTCTGGACGGCGGCCTGGAGCCCATCCGCCGTGCGCCGGGCGAGCGCGGCCAGCAAGGTCAGCTCCGCATGGCCGCCCGCAATATCCAGAGCCGCGACGACGGCCCGCTGGG
This sequence comes from Caulobacter vibrioides, assembly GCF_002310375.3. Lineage (GTDB taxonomy): Bacteria > Pseudomonadota > Alphaproteobacteria > Caulobacterales > Caulobacteraceae > Caulobacter > Caulobacter vibrioides_D. The sequence goes on along the minus strand of NZ_CP023315.3, from coordinate 1,890,522 downwards.
CGGGCTGCAGATTCTGGAGCTTCTCGGTCATGAAAGACCGCACGTCTCCAGGCCGGCTGGTTCCCAGCGTCGACCCGATCGCCGCGACTTCGGCGGCCTCTGAGTCGGCGACCTCCGAACGCAGAAGCTGCTCGATGAAGAAGGGGTTGCCTTGCGTCCGCGCGTGTAGGGCGCTCGCCTGCCGGGTCATCTCGTCCCGCGACACGCCCTCGCGGCCAAATTGCGCCAGGACTTCAACGGTGTCCGCGACTGAAAGCGGCTCGAGACCGATCTCCGTCATCGGCAAAGGCGTCGCCCTCAACCGCGCCAGCCAGTCATCCTTGTGCGGGTTCGCACCGGCCTCCGAGCTGCGGAGAGTCAGCACGATCAGCACATTCTGAGGGGGCGTTTCGGCCAGAGCCAGGAGCACGTCGAGTGTCGCGGGATCGGCCCATTGGACGTCGTCGACAAGCAGGATCAGAGGGCGCCCGGGCGCAGCGAAAGCCTCGAACATCGCCGTAAAGCAGCGCTGCAGGCGGGCCTGAGCGAGCGCCGGCGGCACATCCCGCCCCCTCGGCGGCCGACCGGTCAGCACCTCCGCTTCCGGCGCCAGGTCCAGAAGCGGTCGCCCATGGGCGCCCAGGGTGGATAGAAGCCTCGCGCGGACGGCGTCGAGCGTGTCGTCGCCCTCGCCCAGGACGTCGGCGATCAACATCCGCACGGCCTGAACAAGCGCCGCCAGGGTCACGCCGTCCTGCAGAGTCTCGCACTTGCCGAAGGCGAAGCGGGAATGTTCCTGCGCGATCAAGGCGCGAACGCGGTGGGCCAGCGCCGACTTGCCGATCCCAGGAACGCCGGAAATCAAGACCAGTTCGGAGCGGCCGCTCGCGAAAACCCGGTTGAAGGCGTCCACGAGGATTGCGGTTTCACGGAGCCGGCCAAACAGACGTTTTGAACTGTGAGGCGTCATCTAAACGGCCCCAGAGACAGGCGGCTGGCTCGCCCAAGTCGGCGCGAAGTCAGTGTTTGGCTCGTCTCGATCCATGCCGTCCAAGCTCGCCAAGTCACAACCAATCTCTGCGACCCACATCGAAACCGACCCGACTTGCGGCGACGTCTAGCGTCCGCAGCGCTTGCCGTTCGGTTGCGCGATCGCGTGTACCCAGATCGGGGCGTAGAGCAAGGATCGCCCGGCCGCAAGGCGCCCCGCCCCCCAGGCGTTCCGCCGAAACGCAACTGGGCGGAAAACAGCCAGTCGGGCGCCGGAAAGCGGAAACGAAAGCGCCGAGCCTTCACCTCTGACCAACAGCGCGACCAACCACACTTTGGCTCGCGGCGACGCGGCGAGCCCAGCCCGTCGCGCTGAACCGCGCCTCGTCCCAGGTCTCCGCGCGGTCCGTTCAATTGCGCGAAAGAAGCGCCAAGACGGAACGCCCCGAAAAGCCGATTTCCGTCTTCGGTCGCTGCGGAAGCCGACAGCCGACCGCAAAGGGGATTTCTCAATGAGCAACAAAGAGTTCGACAGCGCCCAAGCCTCGCGTCGCGGCGTCCTCGCCACGGGCCTGAGCCTGGCCGCGATCAGCGCCGCGCCGTCCCTGCTTCCCGCCCTTCCCGCCTCGGCCAAGGCCGCCCCATCCCAACCCTCCAAAGGATCTTCCACCATGAGCAGCGGTTTCGTCACCACCAAGGACGGCGTCCAGATCTTCTACAAGGACTGGGGTCCCAAGAGCGCCCAGCCGATCGTCTTCCACCACGGCTGGCCGCTGTCGTCGGACGACTGGGACGCCCAGATGATGTTCTTTCTGCTGAAGGGCTACCGCGTCATCGCCCATGACCGCCGGGGCCACGGTCGCTCGACCCAGACCGACAGCGGCAACGAGATGGACACCTACGCCGCCGACGTCATCGCCCTGACCGATCACCTGGACCTGAAGAACGCCTTCCACGTCGGCCACTCGACCGGTGGCGGCGAGGCCATCCACTACGCCGCCCGCGCCAAGCCCGGCCGCGTCGCCAAGGTCGTGCTGGTGGGCGCGGTGCCGCCGATCATGCTGAAGACCCCGGCCAATCCCGGCGGCTTGCCGATGGAAGTGTTCGATGGTTTCCGCGCCGCCCTGCTGGCCAACCGCGCCCAGTTCTTCCGCGACATCCCCGAAGGCCCGTTCTTCGGCTTCAACCGTCCGGGCGCCAAGGTCTGCCAGGGCCAGATCGATAACTGGTGGCGTCAGGGCATGATGGGCGGCGCCAAGGCCCACTACGACTGCATCAAGGCCTTCTCGGAAACCGACTTCACCGACGATCTGAAGACGGTCGATATCCCTGTCCTGATCATGCACGGCGAAGACGACCAGATCGTCCCCATCGCCGACAGCGCCCACCTGGCCATCAAGCTGGTCAAGAAGGGCACGCTGAAGACCTATCCGGGCCTGCCCCACGGCATGGCCACCACCCACCCCGAAGTGATCAACGCCGACCTCCTGGCGTTCTTCAAGGCCTAGGAACCTTTGGGACCGCCGTCATGCGTGAAGCGAAGCAAGCCAATCCGCGACGCCACGCCGGCACGTGTGGCGGCGGTTCCTGGAGCCCTCTGGACCTGGTGACCGTGCGTACGCCCGAAGGCGTGGCGTTCGGCTGGCTCGAAATCCTGACGCCGGTCGACGAACCAAGCGCCGAAGAAGGGCGCACTTATGGAAACAATGAATTTCATTCATTTCCATTTATGCGCCGACGCCCGACCGGCACAGTCCCCCCATCAGACAGCAACCACGGCGGCCGGCGCTCGGCCCGCTGACACAATAAGGACCCCGCTCATGACGCTTCAAGCCAAGGCCGCGCCCGGCGCACGCCTCCTGACGCCGACCGATCACACCCTGATCATGATCGACTTCCAATCGCAGATGGCCTTCGCGACCAAGTCGATCGACGCCAGCCTGCTGCGCACCAACGCCGCCCTCGTCGCCAGCGCCGCCGCCGGCTTTGGCGCCTCGACCATCCTGACGACGGTCGCCGAGAAGAGCTTCTCGGGCCCGATGTTCTCGGAAGTCACCGCCCCCTTCCCGGGCAAGGCCCTGCTGGACCGCACCTCGATGAACACCTGGGAAGACCAGGCCGTGATTGACGAGGTCAATGCCATTGGCAAGTCGCGCATCGTGCTGGCGGGTCTTTGGACCAGCGTCTGCATCGTCGGCCCGGCGCTGTCGGCGCTCGACCAAGGCTTCGAGGTCTTCGTGATCACTGACGCCTGCGGCGACATCTCCACCGAGGCTCACGAGCGCGCGGTGACGCGCATGGTCCAGGCCGGCGCCCAGCCGATCACCGCGCTCCAGTACCTGCTGGAAATGCAGCGCGACTGGGCCCGGGGCGAGACCTACGAGCTGACCACCGGCGTGGCCAAGCAGTTCGGCGGCGCCTACGGCCTTGGCATCACCTACGCCAAGACGATGTTCGGCGCCTCGGAAGGCCACTGATCCACAGGGGCGAGGCCCTCGCGCCTCGCCCGTTTCCCCTGGAGGCCGTCATGAAACCCTATCTGCTTTCGATCGGCGCCGGCCTCCTGGTGGGGGTCATCTACGCGCTGATCAACGTGCGCTCTCCCGCGCCGCCGGCCATAGCGCTGCTGGGCCTTCTGGGCATGTTGCTGGGCGAACAGGCCGTGCCGATCGCCAAGCGCCTGCTGACCAAGGCCCCGGTGAGCGCCTACCTCAAGACGCCGGAGTGCGCCGGCCAGGTGCTCGGCCCGCAGGCCGTGACCAAGGACCCCGAGGGCCAGGCATGACGCCCCTCAGTCGCCGACAGGCGCTGGCCCTGGGCGGCGCGCTTCTCCCCTCGTCCCTCTTCGCTGATCCCCGGAGGCCCGGCCCCATGTCAGACCAAGCCGATCTGCTGCTCATCGGCGGCAAGTTCACCACCCTCGACCGGAGCAATCCGCGCGCCGACGCCGCCCTGATCCGCGACGGCAAGTTCGCCGCCGTCGGCGAGGAACGCGAGGTCCGCGCCGCCGCAGGCCCGAACCCCACGATCATCGATCTGAAGGGCCGCCGGGTCATCCCCGGCCTGATCGACAGCCACATGCACATCATCCGGGGCGGGCTGAACTACAATATGGAGCTGCGCTGGGACGGCGTGCCGACCCTGGCCGACGCCATGGCCATGCTGAAGAAGCAGGCCGCCAACACCCCGCCGCCCCAGTGGGTGCGCGTGGTCGGCGGCTTCACCGAGCACCAGTTCGCCGAAAAGCGCCTGCCGACCCTGGACGAGATCAACGCCGCCGCGCCCGAGACGCCGGTGTTCATCCTGCACCTCTATGACCGCGCGCTGCTGAACCGCGCCGCCCTGCGCGCGGTCGGCTACACCAAGGACACGCCCAATCCGCCCGGCGGCGAGATCCAGCGGGACGCCTCGGGCGAGCCCACGGGCCTGCTGCTGGCCCAGCCGAACGCGACGATCCTCTACGCCACCCTGGCCAAGGGCCCCAAGCTGCCGCCCGAGTACCAGCTGAACTCGACCCGCCATTTCATGCGCGAGATGAACCGCCTGGGCGTTACGGGCGTGATCGACGCTGGCGGCGGCTTCCAGAACTATCCCGACGACTATGCGATCATCGAGAAGCTGCACGCCGACAACCAGCTGACCCTGCGCATCAGCTACAACCTCTTCACCCAGAAGCCCAAGGCCGAGCTGTCGGACTTCCAGAGCTGGTCCAAGCAGGTGAAGCCGGGCCAGGGCGACGACACCTATCGCCACAACGGCGCGGGCGAGATGCTGGTGTACAGCGCCGCCGACTTCGAGGACTTCCGGGTCGAGCGGCCTGAAATGCCGGCCAACATGGAAACCGACCTCGAGCCGGTCATCCGTCACCTCGTGGAGAACCGCTGGCCCTGGCGACTGCACGCGACCTATGACGAGACGATCAGCCGGGCGCTGGACGTCTATGAGAAGGTCAACCGCGACATGCCGTTCGACGGCCTGCACTGGTTCTTCGACCACGCCGAGACGATCAGTGAGCGGAATATCGACCGGATCGCGGCCCTGGGCGGCGGCATCGCCGTGCAGCACCGGATGGCCTTCCAGGGCGAGTACTTCATGGAGCGTTACGGGGCCAAGGCCGCCGAGGCCACGCCGCCGATCACCAAGATGCTGAAGGCCGGCGTCCCCGTCGGCGCGGGCACCGACGCCACCCGCGTGGCTAGCTACAACCCCTGGGTCTCGCTGAACTGGCTGGTGACCGGCAAGACCGTGGGCGGCACGCGCCTCTATCCCCCCGCCAACCGCGTCGACCGCGAGGAGGCCCTGCGCCTCTGGACCACCGCCAACACCTGGTTCTCGAACGAGGAAGGCAAGAAGGGCCAGATCGCCGTCGGCCAGCTGGCCGATCTGGCGGTGCTGAGCGACGACTACCTGACCGTGCCTGAGGCCGAGATCCCGCACCTGTCGTCGGTGCTGACCCTGCTGGGCGGCAAGGTGGTCCATGGCGAAGGTGACTTTGGTAAGCTGGCGCCGGTGCTGCCGCCGCCCATGCCCGACTGGTCGCCGGTGCGAACCTTCGGCGGCTATCAGGATCGCTCGCGCGGCCACGCCCGGGCGCTGGCCAGCGCCTGCGGCTGCGCGAGCAGCTGCAACGTCCATGGCCACAACCACGCGGCCGCCCTGGGCGCTGAGGCCCCAACCGCCGATGCGCGTTCCTTCTGGGGCGTGATGGGCTGCGGCTGCTGGGCGGTGTGAGGTGACAACGCCCGCGCCCATCGCCGTCCTGCTGCGCTCGCCCGCCTTCGGCTGGGCGGCCCGCACGCTGCTGACCCTGCCCTACGCGTGGAGCGGCCTGGGGAAACTGGCGGACCTGACGGGTGCGCGGGCTGAGGCGGCCAGCCTTGGGCTTGAACCGCCGGGGCTGTTCGTCGCCGCCACCATCGCGGTCCAGCTGATCGGCTCGGCCCTGTTGATCAGCGGGCGCTGGGCCTGGCTGGCGGCGGGGGCGCTGGGCGTGTTCACGGGCCTGGCCACCCTGATCGCCCATCCCTACTGGACCATCGCGGACCCTGCGGCCCGCTTCCACGCCATAAACACCTTCCTCGAGCATATCGGCCTGATCGGCGGTCTGATGCCCGCCGCCGGGCTGGCGGGGAAGGGGCGAGCGGCATGAGCGCGGTCCGCAAGCCCCTGGCCGGATCGACCGGCGTCGCCATGGCGTTTGTCGGCGGCTATGTCGACGTGGTCGGCTTTGTACTGCTGTTCGGGCTCTTCGTCGTCCATGCGACCGGCAACATGGTGATGCTGGGCGTCAGCTTGGCCGGCGATACGGGCGGGATGGCGACCAAGCTCCTGGCCCTGCCGGTGTTCGTATGCGCCGCAGCGGCGACCTACGTGCTGATCCGCTGGCGCCGCCAGCACAGCCAACCTTGCGAGGCGCTGATCCTGGGACTGCAGGCCCTACTGCTTCTGCTTTTCGCGGTGTTGACGGCGCGCGCCCTGCCTGCGGCGAGCGCCGACGAACCCTCCGTCATGCTGGCGGGCCTCGTCGGGGTGGCGGCGATGGCGACCCAGAACGTCGGCGCCCGCGCGGTGTTCGCCGATCAGGCTCCCACCACCATGATGACCGGTAATGTGACCCAAGTGGCGATCGACCTGGTCGATCTGGTGGTCGCACGCGGACGCCCGAACGAGCTATTGAAGGCGCGTATCGTCAAGACCTGGCCGCCGGTGGCCGCCTTCGCCCTCGGCGCCGTTGGCGGTGCGGTGGGGGTTCTGATCGCCGGCCCCTGGAGCCTGCTGGTCAGCGCCGCTGTCGTCGCGCTGCTGGCGGTGCTGCACGCCTTGCGCCGTTAGGGTCATGAAGCCGTCGCTGCCCGTCCTGTTAGCGATCCTGGCGACCGCAGGGGCCGCCCGGGCGGACGAGGTCCCAGCCTTCAAGTCCGTCCGCGCCGACGAGGACTATAGCTACCTCCGGAACGCCGCCGACCGGGCGGGTCTCGATCGGCTGCGCTACATCCCCTTGGGGTATACAGCCTATCTTGGCCTCGGCGGCGAGGCGCGCCTGCGTGTCGACGCCGGGAGCGCGCCGCGCTTTGGGATCGGAAACGAGACGGCCGACACCTTCGCCCTGGGGCGCCTGCTGCTGAGCGGCGACCTTCACCTCGCGCCCGCCGTCCGGGTCTATGGCGAACTGGGGCTGCACCGCGACCTGGGCAAACGCGCGGCGCCCGCCCCCACCGATCGGGACAGCGTCGACGCGCAAGTGCTGTTTGTCGACCTGACGCCTGCCCCGGGCTGGCGACTACGGCTTGGCCGGCAGGAGTTGCAGCTAAACCCGACCCAGCGCTTCGTCGCCGTCCGAGAAGGGCCGAACGTCCGCCAAAGCTTCGACGGCGCGCGCGTCACCCGCACGATCAGAAACCTGAAGCTCGACGCCTTCCATCTCCAGCCCGTCGTTCTCTCGCCCGGCGCCTTTGACGATACGCGCAACCGCAACCAGCGCTTCTATGGGCTCTATGTCGCGACCCGGCTATCGCCGCACGACAACCTCGACGCCTATGTCATGGGGCTGGAGCGCGACGGCGCGCGGTTTGGGGCGATCACCGGCGACGAGCGCCGCATCAGCCTGGGCGCACGGCTGGCCGGGTCCCGTGGTCCGATCGACTATGAGGCCGAAGGCGTAGCGCAGGACGGTCGGTTCGCGGGCCGACAGATCCGGGCCTTCGCCGCCTCGGCGGGTGGCGGCTACACCCTGGATCACCACTGGAAACCGCGGCTCGGACTTCGTCTTGACCTTGGCTCCGGCGATAGCGATCCAACGGACCAGCGCCTTGAAACCTTCAACCCCATGTTTCCCAAAGGCGCCTATTTCAACGAAACCGGCCTGACTAGCTGGGGCAACCTGACCGCCTTGCGCGCGAGCCTGGGCTTGGCGCCTGCGAGAACCGTCGCCCTGGAAGCCAGCTACACCGCCCATCGATGCCAAACGCGCGCCGACGCCATCTACCTTCAGCCGCTCACCGCACTGGCGCCGACTTGCGGAGATCGATCAAAGAGCCTCGGCGGCGCGGCGCAGCTGGACGGAACTTGGCAGGTTAACCGAAACCTCAAGATCCAAGCCCAGCTGGTTCACCGGACGGCGGGCGAGACGCTGCGAGGCTTGGGCGGACGACGGGCCAATCTGGCTGTCCTGTTCGCGCAGTTTCGGTTCTGAGCGACGATGGATGGGGCTATCCCGGCGCCGGCGGCGCTGGCCTGCTCCGTCGTGCTCAAGCGTAGTCTGGCGCGCACTCTTAGGTACAGGTGAGAATTATTCCGAAACAATTCATATCAGAATACTTCGAATAGGAAACGGATATAACCACCTCATCCATATTGTCCGAAACGGAAATACGCTTATGACGAAAGAGAATGCGCACGAAAGAGCATGTAGAGTTATCAATAATAGAGGGCGAAATGGATCTCGCCTCCGTAAACACAAATTCACCCACCCAGAGCCCCACGGCTGAACGCGACCAACCGCGAGAGCGGCCCAAAATCACGCTACAAACCCGATCCCATCGCCAAAAAAGCAGCCCCGGCCAGGGCTTCGCATGGCCAAGCGCAGGAAGAGCCCCCAGCCAGCGCCCATCCCAGCGGACATTGGCTGCCTTCAAGAACTGGACATTCAGCACTCGATAGTGCCGCTTACAGCCTCGCCTATAGGCCTCCGCGCCTTCAATAGCCTTCGCGTTGCGCGCCGCCGCCAGCACCTCGCGCGTGGCGTCGATGTTAATCCAGGCTATGGCGCAGCAGACTACGGTATCCCGCTACACCGACCTTGTCGGGAAGGAGACGCCGGCCGCCCATTGCGCGCCGACAGGAACGGGGCCTTGGCGCGGCTACCCCCGTCACGGCGGTGACTGGCCAGCAGTAAGGCGCAGAAGTTATTGATCTCCAGCGCGCCTAGACCGGTTAGCGATAGCAGGTCCGGTGCAGAGGTGACCGGCGCGCTGATCGTCCGCCGCAGCGTCCAGATAAACGCCAGGACTGCCGCCAGCAGGCCCCTAGCTGGGCGCGATTGGCGCCGACCAGCCTAGGCCAAGCAGGATCAGGAGATTGACGGCGGCGTCCTCTAGGAAGTCAACAGCGTCCGCCAGTGGAGAAGCGGACTCGATCCGCAGCGCCACCCAGCGCCTTGCGCGCCCATGTGACCGTCTTCAACCACCTCCATCACCCAAGGATAGCTGGTTAGGCGCGCGAGGCTTGAGGCGGCCGCGCTCGGGCCGACGCTGTGTTGCGGACAGCTATAGTTTGAGGCGACCAGGTATACAAACTGCGCTCCCAGGCGCGATTAACGTTATCGTCCATTCTACGACATCGGGGCGGCGGCGGCAATTCGTCGCATTTGCGCGTGCGTACTGTGCGCCGCGCTGAGAGGCAATGATTCACCCTCTCGATAATTACTGATGCGTGAGAATAACTCGCCACCTTTACGGCAAATTCGCACTTTGGGGCCATGCTGACGCCTAACCCTAGGCGGCGATTTCATGGCCTCTTCTTCCCTAACGCTCAAAGCCACCTCGGCCTCCCCCTCCGACGAACGGACGGGCGCCTGCCTCGAAGCGGCTCGGAGCGCGATCGAGGGCCGCTTCCTCGAGGTCGGCGACGTGCTCTCCCGCGCCGTCGAAGGCATGAACACCCTAATAACGGCGCTTGAGCGGATGACGCAAATCCTCGCTGGCGACAGCGTCGCGACGGCCGCGCACGAGCTGGGACAGGCCTCCGAAAAGCTGCGACATCTGCCCCAAAGCCTGGATGAGCGGCGGGACAAGCTGAGCGGCTTGGTCAAGGTCGGCGCTGAGCTCGCTGAGTGCATTCAGGACATGCACAAGCACCTCGCTTACCTCCGCGTGTTCGGCGTCAACATCAAGATCACCTCGGGCGGCATCGCCGCCGCTGGCCCCGAGTTCGCGATCTTCGCCCAGGAAATCTGCGACTGCATCGAACTTGGCCAAACTCAGTTGGACACCTTCCGAGCAGACCTTGGAACCATGGATGGCGATCTTCGCCAGGCCTTGAGCCAGGAGACGCACCTCGCCCGGCGATGCAACGAGCTTCTGCCGGCCGTGCCGGACTCACTTGTCGCCCAGGTCGCGGCGATCACCGCTCACCAGGCGCGGATCAGCGGAATCACTGAAGAGGTCGCAGCCCTGGCCCGCGACGTACGCAAACAAGTCGGGTCGGCGCTCGCGGCCTTGCAAATCGGCGACATCACGCGCCAGCGGGTCGAGCACGTCCAGTTTGGTCTGTCCTTGCTTGAAGCCCCCGAGGTCGGCGCGCTTCCAGACGCCGCTCGCGTCCGGTTGACCGACTTCATACATCGCCTAATGAGCGCGCAGTTGCACGCTATGACGCGTGACTTCCGCCGCGATGTTTCCCGCATCGGCCTCAATGTCGGGGCCATGGCCGCAGACGCGAGCGAGATCCTGCGCCTGCGCGAACACGCCGAGGGCCAGGGCGGCGGCGAAGGTAATTTCCTACGGAGCCTGGAGGCCAATGTGGGCAAGGCCTTCGCGCTGGTCGACGACATTGAGGCCGGCGAGCGCTCGGCCAAGACCGTCAGCCGCTCGGCCGCCAGCTCGGCTCGCGCCCTCGCTGCCAAAGTCGCCGCGATACAGAACATCCGCGCCGACGTGCAGATGATGGCGCTCAACACGACCTTGAAATGCTCGCGCATCGGCGAAACGGGCAAGCCGCTCGGCGTTATCGCCATCGAGCTGCGCCAGCACGCCATGCACCTGGAGACGTCCGCCGGCCACACTATGGCGGCGTTGGAGCGGCTTTTCGGCTCGACAACCGACGAAGAGCCGGACGACGACCAGGCGCAGGAGCGTCAGGCCAGCGCGGCTGCGGCCGCCGCCGAAGCGCTCCGCGACGCGGCCGAGCGGATCCGCAGGACCGGCGACGAGGTCGAGCGCGACCTCGCTAGTGCGGCCCAGCAGGGCTGCGATGTTGTGGACATGCTCAAACAAGCCGCCACGCGCTTCGACTTCGATCGTCATGTCAGCGGCTATCTCGACGAGGCGCTCGCCCTGCTGCAGGGCGAGACCAGCAATGAAAGCCCCATTGACGACCTTTCGCCGGTGCTGGCGCCGCTGATGGCCCAGCTGTCGCGGACCTACACCATGGCCCAGGAGCGCGAGGTTCACGCGCGCTTCGCCGAACAAGTGGGGGGCGCGCCGCCACTGAACCCGCACGCTCAACCGCCTCCCGCGCAGAGCGACGAGAACGTCTTCTTTTAGCGCTTGGCCGCCTTCAGTATCTCGGCGGCGATCAGTTGCAGCGGCACGATGCGATCAACGCAACCAAGGGCGATCGCTTCCTTCGGCATGCCGAAGACAACCGAGGTCGCCTCGTCTTGAGCAATCGTGATCGCGCCGACCTGCTTCATCTCATTGAGACCACGCGCTCCGTCATCGCCCATGCCGGTCATGATAACCCCAACCGCGTTGCAGCCCGCCGACCGGGCCGCCGAGCGGAATAGGACATCGACGGATGGGCGGTGCCTCGTGACCAACGGGCCTTCCTTTACAGAAACGTAGTAGCGGGCGCCGCTACGTTCGAGCAGAGTATGCTTATTGCCGGGCGCAATCAGAACCCGCCCACGTAGCACCGTGTCGCCGTCCTCCGCCTCCTTCACCGAGACGGCGCAGAGGCCGTCCAGCCTTTGCGCGAATGAGGCGGTGAAGCGCTCAGGCATGTGCTGCACGATGACGGTGCCTGGCGAGTCCGGCGGCAGCGCCTCCAGGACCGCTCGCAAGGCCTCAGTGCCGCCGGTGGAGGCGCCCATGCAGATGATGGTCTCGGTCGTGCGCGCCATGGCCCCGGCCGACGCCTTGGGCGGCGGCAGCATGGCGTCGGCGGTCAGCTTGCGCTCGGGCTCGTAGAGCGGCTTGGCGACCGCCATGGGCGCTCGGCGCGCCCCCAGCACGCGCGCGCTCGCGGCGGCCTTGACCGCGTCGCAAATCCGGATGCGCGACTCCAGCAGATGCTCGGCGACTCCGACCTTCGGCTTCAGCACGATGTCCACTGCGCCAGCCTCGAGCGCCTGCATTAGGGTTTCGGCGCCGTCCTCAACCAGGGACGAGCACATAACCACCGGCACCGGGTGCTGGGCCATCAGCTTTCGCAGGAAGGTGATGCCGTCCATCCGCGGCATTTCAACGTCCAGGGTAATGACGTCGGGCACCTCATCCCGGATGCGACGTGCAGCGACGAACGGATCCGACGCGACGCCGATCACCTCAATCTCGGGATCGGACTCCAGCACGGTGGTCAGCGTCTGCCGCACGGTCGCGGAGTCGTCGACGATCAAAACCCGGACTTTTCGACCAGCGGGCACGGCTAAGGCCTCTGGAATACGGTGTTGGCCACCTGATGAATGGGAAGATCTAGCCCGACGATCGACTCAGAATGGCCCAGAAACAGATAACCACCAGGGACCAAATGGTCGCAAAGTCGTCCCAGAACCTTGGCCTGGGTCGGCTTGTCAAAATAGATCAGGATGTTGCGGCAGAAGATGATGTCCATGTCGCGATCGACGGCATAGACCTCATCCATGAGGTTCAGTCGGCCGAAGGCGACCTTGGCTCGCAGGTGGGACGAGATGCGCACTTCGCCCCTGGCGCGGTCCTTCGACTGCCTTAGATATCGGCGGCGACGGTCCATCGGGACCGGCTCGATCATCGCTTCCGGATAGCGCCCCGCCAGCCCCTTCTCCAAAACATGGGTGCAGATGTCGGTCGCCACGATGGCGTAATCGAGGCCGGAACGGTCGGCGACGAAGTCCTCAAGGACCATCGCCAGAGTGTAGGCCTCGGCGCCGATTGAGGCGGCTGCGCTCCACACCTTGAGGGGCTTGCGGCGCCCCTGGGCTAGGGCCGGCAGGCCCTCGGCCTCCAGAAACTCGAAATGAGAGGGTTCGCGAAAGAACTCGGTCTTGTTGGTGGTGACCACGTCGATCAGGTGGATGGTCTCGGCCTCCAGCCCCCCTTCCTCGAACAGGAAATCGCAATAGTCGTTCAGATTGGTATGGCCGTAGGTCCGCATCCTGCGACGCAGCCGCCCCTCGAGCATGGTCTGTTTGGTGGCTGGCATCTTGATGCCGCTATAGGCGTGGATGAACGCCGATAGCCGTGTGAAATTCCTGACCGACAGCTCGTCGTGCTGCGGATCGACGGCCTGCGCGAGGGAGGATAGCGACACGTGTTTTTCTTTCCTCACGCGCTCGCGAGCCTTTCCATTGCAATGCTCGCCGCGCTTCAGGCGGCTTGAGCGATCAGCGCGGCGTCCTGGCTGGTCAGCAGCCTGGGCAGGTCGAAGATCACGACGAAGCCATGGTCTCGCCGGACCACGCCCTTGATGTAGTCCGACCGCCACGGCACGCCGATGTCCGGCGCGGCCTCGATCTGCCCGGGCTCGAAGGTCGCCACTTCGATCACGCGATCGGCGACCAGGCCCAGCGACAGGATGCGACCGTCTACCGGTACGTCCAGGACCAGGATCCGCGTCGCCAGGCTGGGCTCGACACGCGTCAGGCCCAGCTTGGTCCGGAGGTCCAGGGTTGGCGTGCCCCTGCCCCGCACGTCGGTCAGTCCCAGCAAATAGCTCGGGCCTTCGGGCAAGGCGGAGGGGGCGCTGTAGTCGAGGATTTCGCGAACGAAGGCGACCGGCACGGCGAACACCTCGGCCCCAAGGCCCAGGGTGACGCACTGCCGCTCCAGGAAGGCTTCGCTCATGCGACATACTCCCTGAACTCGCCGTCCTCATCGTCGGGACCGCCACTCGTCAGGTCGATGGCGAAGCCAGCCGCGCGAGCCTGTTGGGCGGCGACGGGCGAGCGAGTTGACGGCTTGGCCTTAGCCGGGGCCTTGGCGGCGGCCAGCGCGGGGCGCTTGACGGGCGGACGAACGGCCTGCCGGCGCGCCTGGCTTGCGTTGTCGGTGCGGAAATAAGAGATCGAGGCCTGCATCTCCTCGGCCTGCGCCGCCAATTCCTCGGAGGTCGCCGACATCTCTTCGGATGCCGAGGCGTTCTGCTGGGTGACGCGATCAAGTTGCTGGATCGCGTCGTTGATCTGGCTGGCGCCGATGTCCTGCTCGCGGCACGCGGCCGTGATTTCCGAGACCAGCTCCGCGGTCTTGCGGATGTCAGGAACCAGGGAGGTCAGCATCTCGCCGGCCGTCCGAGCGGCCTTGACGGTATCGCTGGAGACTTGGCTAATCTCGGCGGCGGCCGTCTGGCTGCGTTCAGCCAGCTTACGCACCTCCGAGGCGACCACCGCGAAGCCGCGGCCGTGCTCGCCGGCGCGAGCGGCCTCGACAGCGGCGTTCAAGGCCAGAAGGTCGGTCTGACGGGCGATCTCCTGAACGATGATGATCTTATCGGCGATCGTCTGCATGGCCTCCACCGCCTTGGCGACGGCCTGGCCCGACGTTTCGGCGCCCACCGCAGACTGGCGAGCCACTTTTTCGGTCTGGTTGGCGTTGTCCGCGTTCTGCTTGATGTTGGCGACCATCTGTTCCATCGAGGCCGAGACCTGCTCGAAGGCCGAGGCCTGCTCAGTGACGCCTTGGCTCATCTGCTCGGCCGTCGCGGATAGCTCCTGGCTGCCCGACGAGACGTTTTCGGCGGCCGACACCGCGTCCGCCACGATGCCACGCAGGCGATCGACCATGCGCTCCAATGACTGGCCCATCACGTCGCGTTCTGAGATCGGCTTGACCTGAACCGTCAGGTCTCCGTCGGCGATCCTGTCGGCGATGGCCGCCGTGTCCTTCAGGTTCGAGGACATGAGATTGATTGTATTGACCAGATCCTTGATCTCGTCGTTGGTCGTCACCTTGACCTGCTGATTAAGGTCGCCTTGAGCCACGGCCTCGGCGAGCACCGAAATCGCCTGTAGACCCTTGCTGATCTTGAAAGCGATCCAGGTGGCCACGCCTGCGGCGATCAGGGTCGCGGCCGAGACGAGGGCGATCAGCTGTAGCCGCAAGCGCCCGAAATCCGAGAAGGCCTTGTCGGCTGCGGCCTGGACCTCGCGATCCGAGAGCGCGACCACGCCCTTAACCTGATCGCTGATCTGGCTGGCCAGCTGAGAGGACTCGCCGTTGGCCAAGGCCATGGCCTCGGCTTGACGCCCCTGCTCGACTAGGGAGCGCAGGCGATCATCAACGCCTTCAAAACGTTTCCAATTGCGCGCCAAGTCCTCCCAACGTGGCCGACCTGCGGTCGGAACCTTATCGAGCGTCTTGGCCAGCAGGTCGTTAAAGGCCTGCCGGTCCTCCTCGATCACGTTGACGATCGTGGCGGCCTGCTGCGCGTTCTCGGCGGCGACCAGGTTCTTCTCCGACCGCATCACGTCCAACATGTAGATATGCAGTTGCTGAGAAGCCTTGAGACGCGCGGCCGGTCCCGAGACCATCGTCTCCGTATCCCGATTTGCCGTGGAGAGGGCATTTAGGCTGAACACGGCTGTCCCGATCAACATCAGGATCATGAAGCCAAAGGTCAGACCCAGTTTGAGCTTGATGGTCAGGCGCATGGGGAAACTCCGGCCTCTCAGCGGGTTGGGGTCGAATGCAGGGACGTGACCGAGGCCGTCTGGCCCCGGGCGGCGAAAATCTGGTCGAGGTCGGGGATCACGATCAGATCCCCGTCGCGACGGGCCAGCCGGCGGATGAAGTCGGTCCGCCAGCGCAGACCGATGCGCGGCGCGTCCTCGGTGCTTTCCTGCGTGATCGAGGTGACCTCATGCACCTTGTCGGCGCGCAGGCCGATCAGTGTCGGCTCACCATCCAGGGGATGCTCGATCACCACGATCCGCGTGTCGATCGTTGGGTCCCCGCACGCCATCTCGAAGGCGAGCCGCAGGTCGACCAGCGGAATAATCCGCCCACGGAAATTTATCACGGCGCTGACGAAGGGCGGTGCGCCCGGCACCTCGGTTTCGGGCAAAAGGTCCAGGACCTCGCGGACCAGACTGGCCTCCAGCGCGAAGGTCTCGCCTTGCAGGTCGAAGGTCAGGGCCTCGATCGCGTGTTGGGTCATGGTCGCGCTCCCTAGCCCGCCACGCGCATAGGAGCGTCATGACGCTGCCCCAGCTGAACCAGGGCCGGAATGTCCAGGATCAGGGCCACGCCGCCGTCGCCCAGGATCGTCGCGCCCGAAAAGGCGCCGATGTCGGCGTGGAAGCTGGACAGCGGTTTGATGACGGTCTGGTGGTCGCCGAGGATCTGGTCGACGACCAGGCCGACGCGGTCCTGGCCGGTCGAGACCACGACGATCTTCTGGTGTGGATCGGGCGCGCTGCCAGTGTTGAACTGCTCGCGCAAGCGGAGGAACGGCACCAGCTCGTCGCGCAGAGTGATCAGGCTGCGGCCGGTCGAGCGCAGATCCTGAGCCGGGGAAAGCTCGACACACTCCTCGACATTGGCCAGCGGGATGACGAAGCGGCTGGTCCCTACGCGAACCAGCAGCCCGTCGATGATCGCCAAGGTCAGCGGGATGCGTAGCGAGACCACCGAGCCCTCGCCGGGGTTACTGGTGATGTCGAGCGCGCCGCGGAGGCCCTCGATGGTCTTCTTGACGACGTCCATGCCGACGCCACGACCGGACAGGTTGGTGATGGTGGCCGCCGTCGAGAACCCGGGCGCGAAGATCAGGTTTAGAAGCTCATTGTCGGTCAGAACCTGGCCAGGAGCGATCAGGCCGTTCTCCTCGGCCTTGGCGCGCACCCGGTCGCGATCGACGCCGCGCCCATCGTCAGCGATGGTGATCAGGACCTCGGCGCCGGACTGCCGGGCCGAGAGACGGATTATGCCGGCCTCGGGCTTGCCGGCGGCCGCACGTTCCTCGGGCGTCTCCAGGCCGTGATCGGCGGCGTTGCGAACGAGGTGTACCAGGGGATCGGCCAAGCGCTCGATCACGGTCTTGTCGAGCTCTGTGGTCTCGCCCTCGATCTGCAGCTGGATCTTCTTGCCGGTGTCGTTCTGCAGATCGTGGATCAGCCGGCGGAAACGGGCAAACAGCTGGATCACTGGCACCATGCGCACGACCATCATCGTGTCGCGCATCTCGGCGGCGAGGCGCTCGATCTCCTCGGCGACCGCGCGCAGAGCGGTGTCGAGGCTGGAAGAGGCTAACTGCCTCAGGCGTGACTGAGCGATGACCAGCTCCCCGACCCGATCCATCATCTCGTCCAACCGCTCTGCGGGCACGCGAACGGTTTCGCCGGTTTTGACCGCGCGGGAGTCCTGAGCGGCGGCTTCAACGGGCTTTTCCGACGGAGGGGCTGAGGGCGCCTTCGTTGCCCCCTCAAGAGCCGCGTTGTCCGTCGACGCCTCTATAAGTTCCTCGACCTCGAGCGTCATGTCGTCGATGACGAAAATGAAGACGTCGTCGATGGCGTCGCGACCGTGCGTCGTGGTTAGCAGCACTTCCCACGCCAGATGGCATTCGGTGGGGACCAGGTCGCCCAGCGCCGGCACATCGTCGGTAAGGACCTGAACCCTGCAGTCGCCCAGCCCGCGCAGCTCGTCCAGCAGAGGCAGAGGGCGAGCGCCGTTGACCAACGCATCGGTCGGCAGGCTGAAGCGGATCTTCCAAGTCTTGCCGACCGGGGCGACCGGGGCGGCGGGGTCGGCCAGCGCGGCGGCGGGCGCATCTCCGCCCTCGACGGCGGCGTGTAGGTCGGCCAGCAGCGCCTTCCCGACGGCCGGCTCGACCGGACGCCCCTCCGCCAGGGCGCGCATGTGGTCCTGAGCGGCCAGGACGCAGGCGATCAAACGCTTCGAGGCCGGGACCTCGCCCTTACGCACGCGATCAAACGCAGTTTCGCAATGATGGGTGAAGGCGGCCAGGGCGTCGAAGCCGAACATCGCCCCAGAGCCCTTCAAGGTATGCAGCCCGCGGAAAACTGCGTCGATAAGATCCCGATCCTCCGGACGATGCGCCAGGTCGAGTAGGCCCTTTTCGACCTGCTCCAGAAGCTCTTGAGCCTCCTGGCGGAACGTCTCAGTGGGATCGAGGCCGCTCACTTGGCTAGGACTTTCTGGACGACGCGGACCAGCTGCTCTGGCTCGAAAGGCTTGGTCAGCCAACCCGTGGCGCCCGCCGCCTTAGCCTGCGCCTTGACGTCGGGATCTGACTCGGTGGTCAGGAAGATGATCGGCACCCCCGCACCGGCGGGCCTAGCCCGCAACTCGCGGATCATGGTTAGCCCGTCCATCACCGGCATGTTCAGGTCAGTGATGATCAGGTCGAAGCCGCCGGCTGAAGCCTTCTCCAATCCCTGGGCCCCGTTGCCCGCCTCGGTTACGGCGTAGCCTTCGCCGCTCAGTGCGATCTTGATCGCCGCGCGAATGCTGATCGAGTCGTCGACAGTGAGAATG
Organism: Caulobacter vibrioides; assembly: GCF_002310375.3. Taxonomy (GTDB): domain Bacteria; phylum Pseudomonadota; class Alphaproteobacteria; order Caulobacterales; family Caulobacteraceae; genus Caulobacter; species Caulobacter vibrioides_D. The sequence continues at coordinate 1,872,142 of NZ_CP023315.3, read as the reverse complement.
GCGCTCATAACTGTCTGCTTTCCCCAGTCCAAAAATCCAGGCGGTTAGCGTCGTCCGAATTCAGGAACCCGCCGCGTTGCAGGACCTGGAGCACCAGGCCTTGGGCGGGTTTCTCCAAGCGAATCAGCTGCCCCTTGGCTGCGGCTGTCCGACGCGCCGCCTCCAAAAGTTGCGGGAGAGTAAGGTCGGCCTCCTCGACAGCGTCGAGGTTCACAACCACAGGGCCGCCAAGCTCCATACCAGCTGTCAGGGCCGCATAGGCTTCGGCAATACTGGAAACCGTCAAATTTCCAGAGAACGATACAATGTATTCTGATGTATCGGACAATATTTTCCCGCACCATATGACTATGTTTCACGCTTTAGCCGCGCGAAATATCACCATGGATTTTTACTCTGCAGGATTAAACGAGGGTAAATTCATCAACTATGGCGATAGCGGCATTCAGCCGCACGCGACAGACCGCCACACCGGCCACCGAAACTTATCCACCACAACAAACTACTCAGCCATACATCAATGCACGCGGGGATTATCAGTCAAACGCTTGCCTGTCTCCGCATCCTGGCATCGATGGTGGCCATAACCGCTTCCAGAAAGCGGACCCTCCCCAGGTCAGAGAAGAGTCACCTGCGGGCGTCATCAGCCCGCTTGATGGCGTATAATTCGGGGCCACGACGGCATCCCCGCCCGGCTCTCACCATGATGGATAGAGAAATAGAAACTTGATTTAAATCATATGCTTACGAAAACGCCCGCCGCAGACCGACGAAAACGCCGAAATGGACGCCCAGTAAGCTATTGATTTTATGAAGCTATTCTCACCCGTGCCCGGCTGGCGCGCCCTGCAGGATTCGAACCTGCGACCGTTCGCTTAGAAGGCGAATGCTCTATCCAACTGAGCTAAGGGCGCGCGCTCGCCGGCTCATGACGCAGCAGCGCTAGTGGGTCCAGGGCTGCTTGCGATTGGCCGCGAAGTTGTCGGCGTAGGCCTTGAGGATACGCTTCGGCGTCTTGGGCTCGAAGAGTTGGAAGGCGATTTCGTGGCGCTGAGCATAGGCGACAGCCTCATCGCGGGTCTCGAAGCTCAGGCGGATTTGGCCATTCATGTCGCTGGAGGTGGTCCACCCCATCAGCGGGTCGGGCTTGCGCGCGCTGGCCGGTTCGAACTCCAGCACCCAGTCCTTGGTCTTGGCCTTGCCGGACTGCATAGCGTTCTTGGCGGGGCGATAGATGCGGGCCAGCATGGACCTCTCCCAAAGTACCTTACCGATGGTCGGAGCGGCAGGATTTGAACCTGCGACCCTCTGCTCCCAAAACAGATGCGCTACCAGGCTGCGCTACGCTCCGAAACATCGGCAGGCGGCTGCTCTACAGGGGTTCGGCGCGCGGATCAACAAAGGCTCGCACCTGTTTACTTCGGAAAGATGCGATGCAGCACGCGATCGCCCGGCAGGATGCCCAGCTGCGCCGCGCGGCCGCCCGCGATTTCCAGCACGCCCAGCACCGGACCGCCCGACGCCAGCGGCGTCAGATCGTGCGGGCGGGCGTTGCGGGCGATGGACAGGACCCGACCGTCGGCCTGGATATAGAGAATATCCAGGGGAATCAGCGTGTTCTTCATCCAGTAGGCGACCGGTTGCGGACGCGTGTAGGTAAAGAGCATGCCGCGATCAGGGGCGAGCGACTTGCGGAACATGAGGCCCCGCGCCTGCTCGGCTTTCGTGGCGGCGATCTCGACCTGAAACCGCGTACGGCCGCGACTGGTGACGACTTCAACCGTCTCCAGCTTGGTGGCCGCAAGCGCCGAGCTTCCGGCGCCGGCGGCAAGCGCCAGCCCGGCGAGAAGGGTCCGCCTCTCGATCCTGAATTCGGTCACGCGTCGCCTCATGAAAAGCCAGTCTCTTGCGAGACTAGCTTCCTGCACTAAGCGGCGAAAGTCAGGCGTCGCCTGCGGTGATCTCGGCGACAACCAGCCCCTTGGGTCCCCGCGCGAACCGCACCAGGACGTCATCGCCCGGCTGCAGGTCCTCAAGGCCGCCTCGGCGCAGCGTCTCGATGTGCACGAAGATGTCGCCGGGCTCTGCGTCACGAATGACAAAGCCATAGCCCTTGGTGCGGTTGAACCATTTCACCTTGGCGTGCTCGGCGGGGCCTTCGGGCGTCAGAGCGCCACGACCATGGCCTTCACGCAGACCATCGCGGCGCACTGGGCCTTCGGCGAAGGTCCGTCGCTGTCGCTCCAGCGGCGACGGCGCGCTGCTTTCGTCGAGATTGACGACCTCGCTGACCTGCCAGCCCTTGGTGCGCCGAACGACGTCGCAAACGATCACGGCGCCTTCCATGGCGGTCTCACGGCCGCAGTTGCGCAGCGAGGTCACATGCAGAAGCACGTCCTTGAGCCCAGTTTGGCCGGGATCATCCGGTACGATGAACCCATAGCCTTTGCCGGCGTCGAACCACTTCACCTTGCCGCTGATGCGCACGAACTCTTCGTGCGCCGCAGCGTCCTCAAAATCGTAACCAGACATCCCACCCCTCTGGCTTGCCCAATCAGCCCATCGGAGCAAGCACTACAAGAACAGTGTTCTCGCGTGAGGAGAGCCGTCAATGGCGGAATCGCGCGAAAAACGCGCGAAACCACGTTCCGCGACATTTCGTCGCAGCTACAATGTGGAAATAATTCTGAAATACAGCCGAAGATGGCAGTCCCTAGGGGAGTCGAACCCCTCTCTCCAGATTGAAAATCTGGCGTCCTAACCGATAGACGAAGGGACCACATCGCCGCCGGAGCGGAACGTAGCCGATATATGGCCTCGCGGGTGGCAGTCCCTAGGGGAGTCGAACCCCTCTCTCCAGATTGAAAATCTGGCGTCCTAACCGATAGACGAAGGGACCACGCCCCCGCGAGGAAGCGGGTGTATAGCCGCACCGTTTGGGGTGCGCAACCCGCTCTAAAATACTTTTTTCAGTCCGAACTTTCGCCTGTTCGCCACTCAATCTTGGCGCGCCGGCTAGTCCGCGTAGCGCGCGCGCGGATCATGGGCGTCCTCGATCTCGAGCTGAACGCCGTTGCGGCCCATGTAGTCGTCGGGCTTGAGCTTGCCGACAACATCCAAAGGGCCGCCGCCCGCCAGCAATCGTTGTCCGAGCGGCGTTTCGGCGCTTCGCCAGCTGATCGCCTTGATGCGGTCGCCCGTCGGTCCGACCAGATCCATACGCACGTGACCGCCTTTCAGGGCCGAGACACGCTCCGGCCGGACCTGGGTCAGGGCGAACAAGGGCTCCGGGTTCCCGGGTCCGAACGGCGCGAGGCGCTGGAAGTCATCAAGCAGGGCGCGATTGGCGGCGCGGGGCTGAACCAGGGCGTCGACCTCCACGGCCTCGACACCGACGGCCTCCATCTCACCCGCTAGGCGCTCCTCCAGAAAGGCGCGGAACTCGGGAATCATCTCGGGACGAATCGACAGCCCGGCCGCCATGGCGTGGCCGCCTCCGGCCATCAGCAGGCCAGCTTCGAACGCCGCCTGAATCGCCTTGCCGAGGTTGACGCCCGGCTGCGATCGGCCCGAGCCCTTGCCGACATTCGCGGCCCGATCGATCCCAATCACGACTACTGGCTTGCGATAGCGCTCCCGCAGGCGCCCCGCGACAATGCCGATCACGCCGGGATGCCAATCGTCGCCCGCCACCACGATCACTGGCGCATCGGGATTGAAGTTGCTGCCGCGCTCGAGAATCGCCGCCGCCTCTTCGACGACGGCGGCCTCAACCGCCTTGCGCTCGGTATTGAGGCTGTCGAGCTCCTCGGCCAACGCGCGGGCCTCCAGCGGATCGTCGGTGGACAGAAGGCGCGCGCCTAGATCGGAGCGTCCGATCCGACCGCCGGCGTTGATGCGCGGTCCCAGAATAAAGCCCGCCGTGAACACCGAAGGCTCGCCCGAGCCCTTGCCGACCTCGAAAAGCGCCTTCAAGCCTGGATTGGCCCAGCTGCCCATGGCGCGCAGGCCCAGGGCTGTCAGCGCACGATTGAAGCCCACCAGTTGGGTGACGTCGCAGACCTCGCCCAAGGCGACGAGATCCAGCCACTGGCGGGGATCGGGTTGCGGCCGCTCCTCGGTGAAGAGGCCCCGCTTGCGCGCCTCGCGGTTGAGGGCCGCCAGCAGAACAAAGGTGACCCCCGCCGCCGCGAGGACGCCCTGCCCGCTCTGGCATCCCGGCCGGTTCGGGTTGACCACGGCGGCGGCGGCCGGCGGATCCTCGCGCATCAGGTGGTGGTCGATCACGACGACCTCCAGCCCGATCTCGCCAGCGCTGGCGATGGCGTCGTAAGCCGCCGCGCCACAGTCGAGCGTCACGACAAGCTCGGCTCCGCCATCCCGGATCTTGCGGAACGCCGCCGGGCTTGGGCCGTAGCCCTCTGTCAGACGGTCTGGAATATAGATCGGCAGTTCCACGCCCATATAGCGGAACCAGCGGACCAACTGTGCGGCGCTGGTGGCGCCGTCGACGTCGTAGTCAGCGAACACCATGGTCGGTCGCCCGCGCTCCAGGGCGTCGATCAGGATCTCGGCCGCTCGATCCATGTCCGTGAACAGAGACGGATCAGGAAAAAGGGCCTTCAGCGTCGGTCGCAGATAGTGCTCGGCGTGATCGAGGGTCACGCCTCTCGATACCAGCGCCCGGGCCAAGGGTTCGATCAGACCGTGACGCTGCTGGATCTCGCGGACCACGGCCAGATCAGCCGGACGCTCGCGCCAGCTACGACCGCTCAGGGAGCGTTCGACACCCAGGAAGACGCTGGAGGAGATAGAGGTGACACCATCGGCAGGCATCGGACGAACCTAGCGTGTCGCAAGGATTCGAACCATGCGGCGTCCGCACGACAGGGTCGGACGTGCGTCAGCCGGCCCGCATCTCGGCCCGGATGACCTCGACCTCATTGGCGGACCCCAGGACGACGGGCACGCGCTGGTGAAGCTTGCTCGGCTTGATGTCCAGGATTTCAGCCAGGCCTTCGATCGACTTGCCACCCGCCCGCTCGACCAGCAGGCTCATCGGATTAGCCTCGTACATCAGGCGCAGCTTGCCCGGCTTGTCAGGTTCGCGCGCGTCCCAGGGGTACATGAAGACGCCCCCGCGCATCATGATCCGATGAACGTCGGCCACCATCGACGCCACCCAGCGCATGTTGAAGTTCTTGCCCCGCACGCCGTCCTTGCCCTGCAGGCAGCCGTCGATATAGCGGCGCACGGGCGGCGCCCAATGGCGCTGATTGGACATGTTGATCGCAAACTCGGCCGTGTCGGGCTTGATGGCGATATCCGGATGGGTCAGCAGCCAGCGGCCGTCGGCGCTGAGCGTAAAGCCGTTGACGCCGCTCGAGAGCGTCACGACCAGCATCGTCTGAGGACCATAGACGGCGTAGCCGGCGGCCACCTGGTTGCGCCCCGGCTGCAGGAAGTCACCTTCCGTCGGCGCATGGCCGGACGGCGCCGGCAGAATCGAAAAGATCGTGCCGACCGAGACGTTGACGTCGATATTACTGGAGCCGTCCAGCGGATCGAAGGTGACCAGATAGCCGCCGACACGGCCTGTGGGCTCGACCTCCTCCAGTTCCTCGGAGGCAAGGCCCGCCACGGGAACGCAGGCCTTCAGGGCGTCGCTCAACATATCATTGGTGATGACATCGAGCTTCTTCTGCTCTTCGTCCTGGACATTCGTGCTGCCCGCCGCGCCCAGGCTTCCCGACAGGGCGCCCGAGGCCACGACGCCGCTGATCCGCGCGCACGTCTCGGCGATGGCCAGGACCACGTCCTTCAGGGCGGCGTCCGCCGGCTCGGCCGCGAGCCGGGCGGCCAGGTCGACAAAAGCAGTCATTCTCGTCCTCGAACCGAAAGCAGAGCGGCCGATCTACGCGACGGCCGTGACAGGAAGGTTTCAGACCTTCCGCTTCATGCGAACCTCGCGGACGGTGCCCGTCGAAGAGTTCATCACCAGCGTGTGGGTGTGGACACAGCCGTCGCGATAGACGACGCCGTCCAACAGGCCGCCACGGGTCACGCCGGTCGCGGCGAAGATCGCCTCGTCGCGAACGATCTCGTGGAGGTCGTATTTCTTGTCGAGTTCCGTGACGCCCCAGCGCACGGCGCGTGCGCGCTCGTCGGCGTTGCGGAACAGCAGGCGCCCCTGGAACTGTCCGCCGACACACTTCAACGCCGCGCAGGCCAGCACGCCTTCAGGCGCTCCGCCCGATCCGAGATAAAGGTCGATGCTGGTCGACGGGTCGGTCGTGTTGATGACGCCGGCGACGTCGCCGTCGGTGATCAGATGAATACGGGCGCCGGCGGCGCGAACGCCCGCGATGATCTCGGCGTGTCTCGGCCGATCCAGAACGCAGACCGTGATCTCCGAGGCCGCCACGCCCTTGGCGTCGGCGACCGCCTGAATGTTCTCGGCGGGAGAACGGTCCAGATCGATCACCCCGGCCGGCAGGCCAGGACCGCAGGCGATCTTGTCCATATAGGTGTCGGGCGCGTTGAGCAGCGTGCCCTTGGGCGCCCAGGCCATCACCGTCAGCGCATTGGGCTGGGACTTGGCCGCCAGAGTGGTGCCTTCCAGCGGGTCCAGCGCGATGTCGATGCGAGGGCCCTTCCCCGTACCGACCTTCTCGCCGATGTAGAGCATCGGCGCTTCATCACGTTCGCCTTCGCCGATGACGATCTCGCCGTCGATGTCGAGCTCATTCAAGGCGTTGCGCATCGCGTCGACCGCGGCCTGATCGGCGGCCATCTCGTCGCCGCGACCCAGCATGGTCCACGAGGCGATGGCGGCGGCTTCGGTCACGCGAACGGCGTCCAGGACCAGAGCACGGTCCAGGGTGTTCGAACTCATCCGTTTCTCCCGACCGCCTCGACCGAGGCGGCCTTGTTCCCAATGTCGCCTTCGTCGCCCAGTTTTTCGGGTCTTTAGATGCGCGCGACGCGCAGAAGGCGGGGACGCTCTAGCACGGTCTGCAGCTTTTCGATGCGGCTAATCGCGTCCAGGAGGTTCGATTCAGGCGTCGCATGGGTAACGAGCACGATCGGCACCCCACCCGCCCCTTCCACAGGCTTTTGCAGGAAGCTGTCGATCGACACGCCGCATTCGGCCAGGGTTTCCGAGATCGCCGCGATCACCCCGGGCTGGTCCTGGACCATCACGCGCAGATAGGCCTTGCCCACCGCCTTGGACGGATCGATCGAGACAAAGGGCTTCAGGTCGCCGGCCGGCGCCTGGAACACCGGGCGCACCGCCCGGGTCATCACGTCGGCGATGTCGGCCGCGACCGCGGCAGCCGTAGGACCCGCGCCGGCGCCGGGCCCCTGCAGGAAGATCCGGCCAATGCGCTTGCCCTCGATGAACAGGGCGTTGAGCGCGCCGCCGGCCTGGGCCAGCGGATGATCCAGCGGCACCAGCGATGGATGCACCTTCACCGCGACGCCATCCTCGGACTTGGCCGCGCCGGCGATCAGTTTGATCCGGTAGCCCAGGTCTTTGGCCAGCTTGATGTCGAGCAGGTCGACCTCGCTGATGCCCTCGATCTCGGCGGCGGCGAAGTTGGGCGCGCAGCCGAACGCCAGCGCGGCCAGGATGCTGACCTTGTGGCCGGCGTCGAAGCCGCCGACATCCATGGTCGGGTCAGCCTCGGCGTAGCCGAGGCCTTGCGCTTCGCGAAGTACGTCGGCGAACGAGCGACCGGTCTTCTCCATCTCAGACAGGATGAAGTTGCAGGTGCCATTGCGGATGCCGGCCACCGAGATGATATCGTCGCCCACCAGGGCCTCGCGCATCATCTTCACGGCCGGGACACCGCCCATGACCGCCGCCTCGAACAGCAGCGGCGTGTTGGTGGCTTCGGCGAGCGCGGCCAGCTCGGCGCCATGCTCGGCGATCAAGGCCTTGTTGGCCGTGACGACCGGCTTGCCAGCCTTCAGAGCGGTCTCGACCGCAGCCTTGGCCGGACCATCCGACCCGCCGACCAGCTCGACGAAGATGTCGATCTCGGGCGAGGCGGCCAGCGCCACCGGGTCGTCGAACCAAACGAGGTTCGAGATGTCGACCGTACGCGGCCGCGACTTCGATCGGGCGGACACCGCCGTCACGACCGCTTGGTCGCCGGCCGGCGCGAAGCCGGGACGCTCCGCCAGGAACTGCAGGAGCCCACCGCCGACCGTACCCAGGCCCGCGACGCCGACGCGCCAGGTCTTGTTCGTCATCTTCGAATCCTCGTTACGCCGTCCGACGCAGCCTTCTTAGGCCTGTTCCATCTTGTTGTGGGCCTTGGCCAGGATGGAGTCGGCGTTGGTGATGAATTTCTTCACGTTGCGTGCGGCCTGGCGGATGCGGTGCTCGTTCTCGACCAGACCGATCCGCACATAGCCTTCGCCGTACTCGCCAAAGCCGATGCCCGGCGCGACAGCGACGCCGGCTTCCTCGATCAGCAGCCGCGAGAACAGCATTGAGCCGGCTTCGCGATATGGTTCGGGGATCTTGGCCCAGGCGAACATCGAGGCCGGCGGGTTTGGGATGTCCCAGCCTGCGGCCTTCATCGACTTGATCAGCGTGTCGCGGCGGCTCTTGTAGATGCCGCGGATCTCGTCGACGCAGTCCTGCGGACCGTTCAGGGCCGTCGCGGCGGCCACCTGCACGGGCGTATAGGCGCCGTAGTCGAGATACGACTTCACGCGCGCCAGGGCGGCGCAGATGCGCGCGTTGCCGACCACCATGCCCACGCGCCAGCCGGCCATGGCGTAGGTCTTCGACAGCGAATTGACCTCGACGGCGATGTCCTTGGCGCCGTCCACCTGCAGGATCGACGGCGGCGGATTGTTGTCGAAATAGATCTCGCCATAGGCGACGTCGCTGATGACCAGCAGGTCGTGCTTCTTGGCCAGCGCAACAGCGTCCTTGTAGAAGTCCAGGTCGACCCACTGGGCCGTCGGGTTCGACGGATAGGACAGGATCAGCACGCTGGGCGGCGGCACCGAGTGCTTCACCGCGCGGCTGATGTTGGAGAGGTACTCCTCGGGCGATAGGGCCGGCACGTGGCGGATGATACCGCCCGCCATGATGAAGCCGAAGGCGTGGATCGGATAGGCCGGGTTCGGGCAGATGATGACGTCACCTGGTCCAGTCAGCGCCTGGGCCAGGTTTGCGAAACCCTCCTTGGAGCCCAGTGTGGCGATGACCTCGGTGTCCGGGTTCAGCTTCACGCCGAAACGGCGGCCATAGTAGTTGGCCATGGCCTTGCGCAGGCCAGGCACGCCCTTGGAGGCGGAGTAACGCCCAGCCTTGGGATCGCGCGCGGTCTCGATCAGCTTGTCGACGATATGCTGCGGCGTCGGCATGTCGGGATTGCCCATGCCGAAGTCGATGATGTCGGTGCCTTCGGCGCGCAGCCGGGCCTTGATCTTGTTGACCTCCTCGAAGACGTAGGGCGGGAGGCGACGGATACGGTGAAAATCGGTGCTCATGAGGGCTCTATGCGCCGCTTCGGCGCTTTGGGAGCGAAAGTCGGGCATGGATAGACCCCAAGCGGGGCCAAGCCAAGCCAGCTAAAGGAAGATTATGCCTCCGTCGCCCTATTGGGGCTGGGACGGAGGCGCGCTAGCTCGGCCGCGGGCTGCGCGGGCGAAGGCTTCGGTGTTTGCGCGGTCGGCTTCGGTCGGCGCGGCCAACGCAGGCGGGTTGGCGTCGCGACGCGCCTTGGCGGCGTAGGGTTCCGAGTCCTTCAGTTCCCAGGTGTTCGGCGCCGTCGCCTTGGTCAAAGCCGCGCCTGCGGCCTGCTGCTGTACGACGTTCGCGCGAATCTGCGCGTTGGTCGGCACATCCTTCGGGATCACGGGGATGTCCGAGAACTTCCGGCGCGGTCCCTTGGTGTTGGCCGCAGCCGTGGCGGCCGCCGCGACGGGCGAGCTGGGATCGACCTTGCTGGACGAGAACGGGCTGGCGCACGCGGTCACACCGGCCGCAAAGCCGAGGATCAAACCAACGCGTACGATTTTGCGGGTTTCGCCGTTCATCTTGTTTCTGGTCTTATGCGATGATCGCGGCGAGCGAAAGGCGTTCAGCGCTTTTCTCTAGCCGGCTTTGGATTCGCGGAGGAAACCTCATGGCCACGGCGAAGGCCGCCCCCAAGCCTCGGAAGAAGGCCGCGACGAAGGCCGATGAGGCCGCGAAGGCTGAAAAGGCCGCCGCGAAACCCAAGGCCGCCGCCAAGTCGGCAAAGCCGAAAGCAAAGCCTGAAGCCATCGAGGCGCCGCCGCAGAGCGATTCGGCCCGCGCCTCCCCGCCGCCGCGTGAAGACGCTCGCGCCTTCCCACCGTTCGAGACCATGCTGTCGCCCGATCAGTTGAAGATGGTCGAGACCCTGTCGGCGAATCTCGCGCGCGCCGCGGTCACCGCCCAGGGCGCGATCGCCGAAGCGGCGTTGCGCCAAGCCGATCGCCCCGCCGCCCTGAGCCCGGATCCCTTCCACGTCGCCCCGGCGCTGAACGAGGTGATGACCCGTCTCGCGGCCCAGCCAGATCGGCTTATGCGGGCCCAGGCGGACCTTTTTGGCCAGTACATGGAACTCTGGCAGAACGCGGCGCGACGCGCGGCCGGGGAAGCGGTCACCCCTGTGGTCGCCCCCTCGGCTGGCGACAAGCGCTTCAATGATCCTGACTGGGCGTCGAACCCGATGTTCGACCTGATGAAGCAGTCCTACCTGCTCTCGTCGAACTGGTTGAATGGGCTGATCGCCGAGGTGGACGGGGTCGATCCCGCGACCAAGCGCAGGGTCGAGTTCTTCACCAGGATGCTGACCGACGCGTTCTCGCCGTCGAACTTCCTGATCTCAAACCCGGCCGCCCTTCGCGAAGTCGTCCAGACCCAGGGGCAGAGCCTGGTGCGCGGCATGGAGAATTTCGCGGCGGACCTCGAGCGTGGCGGCGGCCAGCTGGCGATCAGCCAAACCGATCTGGCCAAGTTCAAGGTCGGCGAGAACGTCGCGACCGCCCCGGGCAAGGTCGTCTACCAGAACGACATCCTGCAGCTGCTGCAGTTCGACCCGACCACGGACACGGTGTGCGAGATCCCGCTGCTGATCTTCCCGCCGTGGATCAACAAGTTCTACATCATGGACCTGCGGCCAGAGAACTCGATGATCCGCTGGCTGACCGGCCAGGGCTTCACGGTGTTCGTCGCCTCGTGGGTCAATCCCGACCAGACGCTCGCGGCCAAGACCTTCGAAGACTACATGTTCGAGGGAATCTACGACGCCACCCAGCAGGTGATGACCCAGTGCGGGGTCGATCGGGTCAACACCGTCGGATACTGCATCGGCGGCACCCTGCTTTCGGTCGCCCTGGCCCACATGGCCGCGCGCGGCGACAAGCGGATCAACTCGGCCACCTTCTTCGCCGCCCAGCAGGACTTCGCCGAAGCCGGCGACCTGCTCCTGTTCACCAACGAGGAGTGGTTGCAGTCGATCGAGCAGCAGATGGATCAGGCGGGCGGCTTCCTGCCCAGCCAATCCATGGCCGACACCTTCAACGCGCTGCGGGGCAATGACCTGATCTGGTCGTTCTTCGTCAGCAACTACCTGATGGGCAAGGAGCCGCGCCCGTTCGACCTGCTGTTCTGGAACGCCGATCAGACGCGGATGCCCAAGGCGCTGCATCTGTTCTATCTACGCAACTTCTACAAGGACAACGCCCTGACAACCGGCAAGCTCAGCCTGGGCGGCGAGCATCTGGATCTGTCGACGGTCAAGACGCCGATCTATGTTCAGTCCTCGAAGGACGACCACATCGCCCCCTATCGCAGCGTCTATCGCGGCGCCAAGGCGTTCGGCGGTCCGGTGACCTTCACCATGGCGGGCTCGGGCCACATCGCCGGCGTGATCAATCACCCCGACGCCAAAAAGTACCAGCACTGGACCAACGACGAGCTCCCGGCGGACGTTTCGCAGTGGATCGCGGGCGCGCAGGAGCAGCCAGGCTCCTGGTGGCCGCACTGGTCGGCGTGGCTGAAGTCGCGCTCTGGCGAGCAGGTTCCAGCCCGTGACCCGGCCAAGGGCAAGCTGAAGCCGCTGGAGGACGCCCCCGGTTCGTTTGTGCTCGTAAAGTCACAACCGTAGCGCTTATCGCAGGCCATCCGCCGCAACAGTCGAAAACGAACCCTGTTCGCCTAAAAGTCGCCAGGATCATGGCCAAGCTTCCGCGCCATGCTCACGCTCAACCGACGGACAGCCTTGGGGATATTCGCTGCCGCGCCCTTCCTGGCGCGGGCGGACCTTAGCCACGCGCTGATTCCGGACGCGGGGCGAAAGCTGGCGGCGGCGGCGAGAGCCCAGATCGGCATTACGGTCGCCTACGACGCCAGTTACCGCTCCATTGGGTATCCGAATGGCGATGTCTTGCGGACGAGCGGCGTCTGCTCCGATGTGCTGATCCGCGCCGCCCGCGACGCCTGGGACATTGACCTGCAGCGGCGCGTCCATGAGGACATGAAGACGGCGTTCGACGCCTATCCGTCGCGGCGCGAGTGGGGCCTGACTTCACCCGACGCTAACATCGATCATCGTCGCGTGCTGAACCTCGAAGCGTTCCTCGCGCGCCAGAACGCCAGGCTTCCCCTGCCCGGCCCGCGCCTTCTCGGCGGAGACGCGTTCCAGAACGTCGCCCCGGGCGATATCCTGACCTGGCGGCTGACGGGCGGACGTCCGCATCTGGGCGTCGCAGTCAGCGGGCCAGACCAAGTGCGCGTGGCGCACAATATCGGCGATGGCGTCAAGGAAGAGCCGCTATGGCGCTTCAAGCTTCACAAGCCCACCGGCCACTACCGCTGGCGGGTCTGAGACGGATCAGAGACCCGCGCCCTCGTCGAGACCCAGCGCGATGTTGAGGTTCTGCACGGCGGCGCCCGAAGCCCCCTTACCCAGGTTGTCGAGCAGCGCCACCAGGCGCGCCTGACCACTGGCGTCCGAACCGAACACGTACAGCTTCAGGCGATTGGTGCCGTTCAGGCCTTCGGGGTCCAAGGTGGTCAAACCCTTGGCTTCGTCCAGCGAAGCGACCTCGACGAACCGCTCGCCCTGGTAGTGGTCCGACAGCGCTTGATGGATCGCGCCAAGCGACGGCGTCCCGTGGAGCGTCGAGAAGTGCAGCGGCATCTCGACGATCATGCCCTGCATGTAGCGTCCCACAGCCGGAGCAAAGAACGGACGCTGCAGTAGGCCGCCGTGCTTTTGCATTTCCGGCACGTGCTTGTGCGCCTGCGACATCCCATAGATCCGGAACGGGACCTTGGTGAAGTTGGCCGCGCTCTCGTCCTCGAACTCGGCGATCATCGCCTTGCCGCCGCCGCTGTAGCCCGAGACCGCGTTGTAGGAGACAGGCAGTGCCGCCGGCAGGATCCCCGCCTCGACCAGCGGCCGCGTCAGGGCGATCGCGCCGGTCGGATAGCAGCCGGGGTTCGAGATCCGCTTGGACGCGGCGATCTTGCCGCGCTGGTCCTGGTCGAGCTCCGGAAAGCCATAGGCCCACCCCTCGGCCGTGCGATAGGCGGTCGAGGCGTCGATGATCACCGTGTTCGGGTCGCTGACTAGCGAGACGGCTTCCTTGGCCGCGTCGTCGGGCAGGCACAGGATCACCGCGTCGGCGCCGTTCAGCATCTCGGCGCGCGCATCGGCGTCCTTGCGCTTGTCGGGGTCGATCGAGACCAGTTGCAGATCGGTGCGGCCGATCAGGCGCTCACGAATCTGCAGGCCGGTGGTGCCGGCTTCGCCGTCGATGAAGACCTTGGGAGCGTTCGCCATGGCGGACTCCAATCCGAACAAGAGACAGAACAAGAAAAAGGGCGCTTCGGCAGAACCGAAGCGCCCCTTCCCGTAGACGTAATCGTCGCGATTAGCGCTTCGAGAACTGGAAGCTGCGGCGGGCCTTGGCCTTACCGTACTTCTTACGCTCGACGACGCGGCTGTCGCGGGTCAGGAAGCCGTGCGGCTTCAGGACCGGGCGCAGGCCGGGTTCGTAATAGGTCAGAGCCTTCGACAGGCCGTGGCGGATCGCGCCGGCTTGACCAGACAGACCCGAGCCTTCGACGGTCACGACGACGTCGAATTGACCCAGGCGATCGGTCACTTCCAGCGGCTGAGCGATCATCATGCGCAGCACCGGACGGGCGAAGTAGACTTCCTGATCACGACCGTTGATCGTGATGGAGCCCTTGCCCGGCTTGATCCAAACGCGAGCGATCGCGTTCTTGCGCTTGCCGGTCGCGTACGAGCGGCCTTGGGCGTCGATCTTGGGTTCGGCCGGAGCGGCAGCTTCCGGGTTGCTGGACAGGCTGGCCAGCGCTTCAAAGCCTTGTGCGTCGGTCATGACTTAGAGGCTCCGGGTGTTTTTGCTGTTGCGGGCCGCGAAGTCGACGACTTCCGGGCTCTGCGCTTGGTGCGGGTGCTCACCGTTGTTGTAGATGAGCAGGTGGGTCAGCTGCTTGCGAGCCAGCGGGCTCTCCTTGGGCAGCATGCGCTCAACGGCCTTCTCGAGGACGCGCTCGGGGAAACGACCGCCCAGCACCTTGCGGGGGGTGGTTTCCTTGATGCCGCCCGGGTGACCGGTGTGACGGTAGTAGACCTTGTCGTCCAGCTTCTTGCCGGTGAACTTCACCTTGTCGGCGTTGATGACGACGACGAAGTCGCCGCAATCGACGTGCGGGGTGTAGTCCGGACGGTGCTTGCCGCGGAGACGCATGGCGATGAACGAAGCCAGACGGCCGACAACGGCGTTCTCGGCGTCGACCACGATCCACTTCTTCTCGACCTCGGCTGGCTTCAAGGAAGCCGTGATCTTCTGCATTGGGATTGATCCGTAATTTTTAGTGCGTCCGGGGCCCTGAAAGAGGCTCCGTCGGCGTGAGCGGCGGCTGTTACGCGACGTGGCGAGGCCTGTCAACACGCAGATGGACACTTTTACCAAAATCCATTTTAAAACAGTAACTTAATGGATGGGGTATTATGATACCACATTCCTGTGTTCCAATCGTCATGAAACAGCGGCATAGCGTTCTACGCCCCCTTCCCGAGGAAAGATCCATGGTCGTATCCCGTCGAACCTTTCTGAGCGCAGCCGCCACCAGCATGGCCTTCGGCGCCTTCGCCGCACGGGCCCAAGACGGCGCTTCGCAGGCCGAGACCTATCTGAACGAAGTCACCGGCTATGGACCTCTGGTGCGCGATCCCAAGGGCATGATCGACCTGCCCGCCGGCTTCCGTTATCGCGTGATCGCCCAGGTCGGCGAGACGATGAGCGATGGCCTGCTCCTGCCTGGCAAGTTCGACGGCATGGGCTGCTTCGCGGCCGGCGACGACAAGGTCCTGCTGGTCCGTAATCACGAGATGTCGGCGTCTGACGTCGAGAAGACCGCGTTTGGTCCGCGCCAAAGCCTCATCGACCGCATCGACCGCAGCCGCGTCTGGGACTTCAACGGTGACGGCGCCGCGTTCGCTGGCGGGACGAGCACCCAGCTCTACAATCTCAAGACCGGCCAGACCGAGCGCCAGCACATGAGCATCGCGGGCACGCTGGTCAATTGCGCGGGCGGCGTCACGCCTTGGGGTTCGTGGTTGACCTGCGAGGAGACCACGCTCGCGGCCGGCGCCCGAGCCGGCAAGAGCCACGGCTATGTCTTCGAGGTCCCCAGCGCCCACATCGGCCTGGTCGAGCCTGTCGCCCTGACCGGGATGGGCCGCTTTAAACATGAGGCCGCGTGCGTCGATCCGCGCACCGGGGTCGTCTATCTGACCGAGGATGTCGCCGACAGCCTCTTCTATCGCTACCTTCCCAACGATCGCCGCAACCTGGCGGCCGGCGGCCGTCTGCAGGCCCTGGGTCTCGTCGATGCGCCGGAAGGCGGTGACACCCGGAACCAGAGCGAAAAGTCCTTTGCGACAGGCGGCTGGAAGGATGTGCGCTGGATCGATCTGGACGGCGTCGATAGCCCCAATGACGACCTGCGTCGGCGTGGCCACAAGGCGGGCGCTGCGATTGTCGCTCGCGGCGAAGGGCTCTTCTTCGGAAACGGCGAGCTCTATTTCACGGCTACGTCGGGCGGCCCCAAGGGCGCCGGTCAAATCTTCCGCTATGTGCCCAGCGCCGTCGAAGGCCAGCCGGGCGAGGCGGATCAGCCGGGTAAGCTTCAACTGTTCGTCGAAAGCCAGAACACTAGCGTTCTTGACTATGCCGACAACCTGGTTGTGGCGCCCTGGGGCCACGTCATCGTTTGCGAGGACCGCTATTCGGACACCCTTCGCAATCACCTGCGCGGCATCACGCCCGAGGGTAAGGTCTATACGCTGGCCCGCAACGTCCACGCGGCCAATGCGGAGTTCGCCGGCGCGTGCTTCTCGCCTGACGGCGGCACCCTCTTCGTCAACCTGCAGAACCCAGGCTTCACCCTGGCGATCTCAGGCCCCTGGGGCGAGGTCAAGGCATAGTCCAGAGCGCGTTCAGTCCGCGCGTGTCCAGAGCCTGTCCGGTTCAGGTGGTTTCATCTCAACCAGACAGGTTCTAGGCGGCGGCGCTCCGGAGACGTAACCGAGCGCCGATCAAGGCCTGCGCACGCGCCAGGCGAACATCGTAGACGCCGCCAGCAGAACCGCCGCGCCGGCTTGATGGAGCACGCCCAGGCTGATGGGCACGGCCGCGACCAGCGTCCAGACGCCAAGCGCCGCTTGGAGCGAAACGACGACCGCCACCGCCAGGGCCGCTTGCTTGCCATGCGGAACCAGCAAGCGATCGCGCTGGGCTATCACCGCGATGGCTATGCCCGCGATCACAACCGCATAGGCGATCAGACGGTGGTTGAACTGGACCGCCGCCTGGCTGCGCGCCAGCGTGCTCCAGATTCCGGCGGTGGCATAATCGCTTGGGAAAAAGCGCCCATTCATGAGCGGCCAGTCATTGTAGACGAGGCCCGCGTCATTGCCCGCGACCAGGGCGCCGAGCAGGCTCTGAAAGAAGACCGCCCCCAGAAACGCCAGCGCCCAGCCGCGCCAGGGGCTGCGCTCTTCCACACGCGGCGCGCCGTTCCAGGCGTCCAGCGCGGTCCAAATCAGCAAAACGAAGAGCGCCAGGGCCAGGCCAAGGTGCGTCATCAGACGCTCCGGCGCGACCGAGACCCGCTCGGACAGACCGCTGGACACCATCCACCAGCCCACCAGCCCTTGCAGGCCGCCCAGGCCCAGCATCGCTGCGCAACGCCAGATCAGGCGGCGAGGAATGTCCCTACGGATCAGGAACACCACGAATGGAATGGCGAAGGCGGCGCCGACGATGCGTCCCAGGAAACGATGCGCCCATTCCCACCAGAAGATGCCCTTGAACTCCTGGAGGGTCATGTCCGGGTTGACCAACTGGAACTGGGGGATCTGCTTGTAGAGCTCAAAGGCCTTGAGCCAGGCTTGGTCCGACATGGGCGGCAAAGCGCCCATGATCGGCTGCCACTCCGTGATCGACAGGCCAGAATCCGTCAGACGGGTCGCCCCGCCGACGACAACCATGGAGAACACCATGGCGGCGACGATGAAGAGCCAGATCGCGACAGGGCGCGAGCGGTCGGAACGCAGGAAAGACGTCATGGGCTCGGAAAAGCGTCACTTGTGGGCCGAATTGCGGCGAACCTTTCCCTACGCCTGAGAAGGGACTGCATCAATCTCTCTGTGGCCCGACATGACGGAGCCGCCGCTTCGTGCGAAAGATCGCCAGTTGCCAACGGTGCGGAGCGATCGATGAGCGGAATGGGGGTTTTCGCGGCCGCGGTGATCGGCATCCTGGCGGGCTGGATCGCGGATATCGTCCTGGCTCGTCGCCACTCGCTGTTCATCAAGCTCTTGATCGGCGTGATCGGCTCGTTCATCGGAGCCTTCATCGCCTCACGCATCGACCTGCACCTGGCCGGCTTCATTGGTGAGCTGATTGTCTCCAGCGTCGGCGCAATCCTGTTCCTGGCCATCCTTGGCCTCATTCGGAGACCCGCGTGAACACCCCTTCCGGCCCGCCCCGCATGATACCCGCGCGCCTGCGGAAGCTGATCGGCTCGATCGGCGTCATGGTGATTCTGTTCGCGTGGATCTGGATCTTCACCAGCCTCTACGACCACCTCCCGCAGAACCGCTTCATCCACCTGGTTTATTTCGTGGCGCTGGGCATGGGCTGGATATTGCCCGTAATCCCGCTGATCAGCTGGATGGGCAAGGCTGACGAGCCCTTGAACACGGGCGAGCGATAGCGCTGGAAACGAAAAAGGCCGCCCTTCCGGGCGGCCTTTGATCTTCCACGCTTTTCCCGAAGGAAATGGTCGGAGCGACAGGATTCGAACCTGCGACCCCTTGACCCCCAGTCAAGTGCGCTACCAGGCTGCGCCACGCTCCGACGCGGAAGGAGCGCCCTTATAGGCGCCGCCCTGCCCTTGGGCAACACCGATTTGGGCAGAAATCAACCGCGCGCCAAAAGTCCGTCGAGCCGGGATTTGATCGCGGTGAGATCGGCTAGCGCGAAGGCCAGTCGATCGCGCTTCCGCTCACCGATCGCGGACTCCTCGCGAGGCGTTTCGTAGTCGAAGTCAGCGTCCAGCGTCGCCGAGCCGTTCGAGCCCAGGCCGGCCGCGATGACGTGCGCGAGCCCTTGATCACGATGCAGCTTCTGGACGCCCTTGATGGTCAGTCCTTCGCTGTGCAGCAAGGTCCGGACCCCGTTGAGCACGGCGATGTCTTGAGGGCGATAGAACCGACGGCCGCCGGCGCGTTTCATCGGGCGGATGAAAGAGAACTTGGTTTCCCAGAAGCGAAGCACGTGCTGCGGCACGCCAAGCTCCTCGGCGGCCTCTGAGATCGTGCGGAAGGCGTTTGGTCCCTTCGCCACCGCAATCGGTCCCTAGTCGCCCAGAGCGCGATCGATACGCGCCTTCATGACCTGCGAGGCTCGGAAACCGATCACCCGGCGCGGTTCGATTTCGGCGGGCTCGCCCGTCTTGGGGTTGCGGCCCATACGGGCGCGCTTGGCGCGAACCTGAAATACGCCGAAACCCGACAACTTGACGGTTTCGCCCTGCTCCAACGCCTCGGCGACGAGGTCGAGAGTGCGCTCGACCAGCCCCGCGCAGTCTTGGCGGGTAAGCCCGACTTCCTCATGAACCGCCTCGCACAGGTCGGCTCGGGTCAAAGTAGCGCCCTTCATGCAACCCCCTTCACGCGTATCGGGGCGATTCAAAGACCGCCCTTGATGGAGTACTCGCGGCGAACCTTGGCATGATGCGACCGCCCTCAACTGGCCGCGCCCAGGTCCACCGAGCCGCGATTACCGCATGAAGTCAAAGACTCAACGCCAGGAGTTCATGCCCTGACGCAGGATCGCGCAAGGCGATATCGACTGCAGATCAACCTAGAGCCGGATGACGCAAGCGCCCCAGGTCAGCCCGCCACCCATCGCCTCAAGAAGCAGCAGATCGCCCTTTTTGATTCGCCCGTCCTTGATGCCATGCGCAAAGGCCAGCGGGATCGAGGCGGCGGAGGTGTTGGCGTGGATGGCCACGGTCGAGATGACCTTCTCCTCGTCGATGCCGCAGCGATGCGCAACGCCCTGGAGAATGCGCTGGTTAGCCTGATGCGGGATGAACCAGTCGACGTCGGCGACCGCGACGCCAGCCCGTTCGGCGGCGGCTCGGATCGCTTCAGAGATGTTGACGACCGCGTGCTTGAACACCTGATTGCCCAGCATGCGCAGCTTGCCGACCGTCCCGGTCGTCGACGGCCCGCCATCGACATAGAGCAGGTCCTGCTTGGTCCCATCGGCGCGCAAGGCGAAGCCCAGCATGCCCCGGTCCGCGGTTGTCCCCTCGCCTTCGCCTGGCTCGAGCACCACGGCGCCGGCGCCGTCGCCGAAGAGGACGCACGTGCCCCGATCGCTCCAGTCCATAAGGCGGGTCATGGCTTCGGCGCCGATCACCAGCGCGCATTTGGCATGGCCCCGTGCGACGAAGCCGTCAGCCACGCTCAGCGCGTATACAAAGCCCGAGCAGACAGCCTGAACGTCGAAGGCGATGCCGACCGGTGCCCCCAGCTTGCGCTGAACGATGGTGGCGGTGGCCGGAAACGTCAGATCTCCCGTGGTGGTGGCCACAATGATAAGGTCGACGTCGGCGGCCGTCTTGCCCGCCGCCGCCAGAGCGTCCTTGGCCGCCTCGAACGCCAGGTCCGACACGGGCTGATCGTCAGCCGCCTGATGGCGTTGGCGAATACCGGTACGCTCGACAATCCACTCGTCACTCGTGTCGACAAACTTCGCCAGATCGTCGTTGGTCACGACCTTGGGCGGCAGATGGGCGCCGACGCCCGTTACAACGCTTCGCACTACGCTCACTCGGCCGCTCCCTGGGCGTCTGCGCCGGACCCCAACCCGTGCTCGGGCTTGGTCGTCGCCGCCGTGGCGGTCAGGCGCTTGAGATTTCTGTCGATCTCGGCGCGGAAATCGCTGCGCGCGAGGTTCGCCGCGACTCGGATGGCCGAGGCGAAGCCGTTGGCGTCCGCGCCACCATGGCTCTTCACCACGATGCCGTTCAGGCCGAGCAATGGCGCGCCGTTCACGCGGCTAGGGTCCAGGCGGTGACGCATCTTCTTCAGAGCGCCCGATGCGATCAGCGCGCCCAGCATGGCCAAGGGGCCCGAGGTCAGGGTCGATTTGATCTCATTGGAGAAGAACCGCGCCAGCCCCTCGGCCGTCTTCAACGCAACATTGCCCGTAAAGCCGTCCGTCACGACGACATCCACCGTACCGTAGGCGATGTCGTTACCCTCGACGAAGCCGTGATAGTCGAAATCCAGAGTGGTCTCGCGCAGGATGGCGTGCGCCTCGCGCACTTCCTCGTGCCCCTTCTGGTCCTCGGAACCCACGTTCAGAAGCCCGACCGTAGGCCGCTTGGCCCCATGGACGGCATGGTGGAACGCCGCGCCCATGATGGCGAACTCGACCAGCTGAGAGGCGTCGCTCTCGACGTTGGCGCCGACGTCCAGGACGGTCGTGACTCCCTTCATGGTCGGCCAGTTGGCGACGATGGCGGGCCGCTCCAGCTCGGCGCCCATCCGCAGAATCAGCTTGGAGATCGCCATCAGAGCGCCGGTGTTCCCGGCGGAGACACAGGCCTGAGCCTGGTTTTCGCGCACCGCCTCGATCGCGTTCCACATGCTGGAACCCTTGCCCCGGCGCATGGCCTGGGCCGGCTTCTCGTCCATGCCGATGGCCTTGTCGCAATGGCGAACCTCGCTCACCGCCTTGGCTGCGGGACATTTCGCCAGTTCGGCCTCGATCGCGGCGCTGTCGCCGTGCAGCAGGAACCGCACGCCTGGAAGGGCCCTAAGCACTTGGGCGATCCCAGGGACAACGACTGAAGGGCCGTGGTCGCCGCCCATGGCGTCGACGGAGATGACGAGGGATTGGGACACGTGGCGCTGTGAGCTCCGGCAGGCGGTCACGCCGCCCTGAGGGCGGCGGACGATACATCCGCGTGATTATCACGCAATCAGGCGAGTCGGGCCTAGCCAGCCTGATGAGCGCTGGGCCGACCGATCAATATCAATCTAGCGGTTTTCGAGCCGCCGGTCCTTCGCAGACGACTTCAGTCTTCCTCGCGCTTGAGATCGAGGGTCTTCAACGCCGAGAAGGGCGAAAGCTCCGTCAGCTCCGGCGGCTGGACGAACACCGCGCCCGGCTTGCGGGGGAACGGGTCCAGCTCCAAAGCCAGATGTTCGACGACATAGCCCGACACATCGATCGTTTCGCCCTCAAGGACATCCGGCGGATCATCACCGTCTGGGTCAGCCCCAAGGTCCCCGAACTCCTCCTGAGGAGCGTTCTGACTATTCGCCGGCAAGACCTTCAAAGCGAAGCGCGCGTCGATCGGCGTCTCGAAGTCGTCGGCCGTCGCGCTGCAGGTCTGGACGACACGGGCGCGCAGCACGCCCGAAACACTGGCGCCATCCAGCCAAGAGGACAGATAGACCTCGGCGTTGAACGCCTGGAGACTGACCAGACCCAGTTGCTTGGCGATGGCCTTGCACTGCTCGGCCGAAGGCTCGAGCCGCAGGCTCACGGATCCACGATCCACCTGGGCCAAGGGGATCTCGCAGGGCCAGGCTGCGGTCATGGGTTCGGCCAAGTCACGTCTCCTTGCAGCAAGGCGTCCAGCGGCTGAGCCGCCAACGCTTCGCGCACCTTGATCACATAGCCCGTCAAGGCCGCCGCGTCGCCCTCACCACGCTCTTCAAGAGCGTTGCGGGCGATAAAGCCGCTGGTCGCGGCCGTTTCGGGCAGGCTGGCGACCGCGTCGTCATAAGCTTTCAGGCGGCCGTAAAAGGCCCCCGCCAGCTTCTTCATCTTCTTGCCGACCGAGGTGTCTGAAACACCGATCTCGCGGAACGCGTCGTCGAGGCCCTTCACATAGGCGTCGAACACGGCTTGCGACGTCTCGGCCGCCGCGTCGCCCTGCCCCTTCAGGCGCTCGACCAGAAAGATCACGTGCAGGCTGAAGAGCTCGAAGCGCCCCTCCATCGAGTCGCGGACGCCGTAGTCGCGATAAAAGATCGCTGATCGAGCTTGCCCGACCGCGGACGCATAGAGCTTGGCCCCCGCCGCCTTGGCGGGTCTTGGCTTCAGCCATCTGTCCAGAAACATTCAAACGCCTCGATTTCGCCGCGACATCCCGTTATGCGCGGTATCCGCCTTCACGCGGGCATTGAACTAAGCCCGCGCGGGCGATAGGTCAAAGTCTGCATTTTTCCGGTTCGGAGCCTTGATGTCTCGCCCCGCCGTTTTCGCCGCCGCCGTCCTGGCCTTAGCGCTCGCTTCTTCGGCGTGCACGCCGCTGACAAGCTACTCCGGTTTCCAGGCCATCGAGGCCAAGCCGGCCGAGATGAAGGTCGGTGAGGACAGCAAGTCCACCCTGATGGAAAAGCTCGGCTCTCCGTCTGCGGTTTCGACCTTCGACAACAACACCTGGTACTACATCTCGCAGACGACGGACCGCGTGGCCTTCTACATGCCGCGGGTGATCAAGCGCGATGTGGTCGCGATCAAGTTCAACGCGGCCGACGAAAAGGTCGCCTCGGTGGACACCTACACCCTGCAGGACGGGAAGATCATCGCCTACAATGGTCGCGAGACGCCGACCCGTGGCCGCGAGATGACGATTCTCGAGCAGTTGCTGGGCAATGTCGGTCGCGGCGGCATGCTGCCGCAGGACGATACGGCTCCGGGCCAACGCCCCGGCAACCGATAGACCCAGGTCGCCCCGTCGACTTTAGAACAGGCCGCTCACCCCAGGTGGGCGGCCTTTTTCGCGCCAGGGTGCGCATCGTCGCACAGTCGCTACTCAGACTGGCAAGATGAAGCGTCGCATTTTATTCTGAATGTCAGATTCACGACCCCAATTCGGGTCCCAAGCGCCAGTTGAAAGACTCTATCAACTCAATCCGATGTTTTCTTGACTCTAGCCGCGAAGATTTCGCGGCTCGAATTCACGACTGCGAGGGAGGCGCTCAGTGGAGGGAATGGATTTCCGCGACGTGTCGGTCCTGCTCGTCGACGACAACGCCAACATGCGCAAGGTCGTCGGCACGATGCTCAAGGCGGCGGGCGTCCGTCGGATCCGTGAAGCCAACGACGGTCTTGAGGGGCTGAAAGTCTTTCAGACCCAGGAAATCGACATCATCTTCACCGACCTGATGATGCAGCCGGTGGATGGCCTGGCGTTTATCCGCTGGATCCGCACCTCTACGGCCAGCCCGAACCACTTCGTGCCGATCATCATGATGACGGGCCACGCCACGCAGCGCACCTTGAACGAAGCGCGGATGGCCGGCGTGACGGAGTTCCTAGCCAAGCCTCTGACGGCGCGCGGCGTGATGCACCGCATCAACGAGATCGTGAACAATCCTCGCCCCTTCGTTCGGGCCAGCGAGTACTTCGGGCCGTGCCGGCGCCGGCGGATCGATCACGACTTCCAGGGCGTGGATCGTCGCGGAGCCGCGCCCAACGCCGTTCAGGACGCGCTTGAGGAAATGAACCTCGAAGACATCTACTAAACGGCCGCCGAGCGCGCCGGCGGCTAGACCGCATAATGCAAAACGCCCCGGAGCAGGCTCCGGGGCGTTCGCATTTAAGGCTGTCCTCAGAAAGATCAGCCGCCGTGAGCCAAAACCGCCAGAAGCAGCAAGGCCACGATGTTGGTGATCTTGATCATCGGGTTCACGGCCGGACCCGAGGTATCCTTGTAGGGGTCGCCGACGGTGTCGCCCGTCACAGCGGCCTTGTGGGTCTCGCCGCCCTTCTTGTGCAGGACCCCGTTCTTGTCGGTGAAGCCCTCTTCGATGACCTTCTTGGCGTTGTCCCAGGCGCCGCCGCCGCTGGTCATCGAGATGGCGACGAACAGGCCGGTGACGATCACACCCATGAGCATGGCGCCGAGGGCTGCGAAGGCGTCGACCTTGCCGGCGATGGCCTGGATCACGAAGAACAGAGCCACCGGCGAGACGACCGGCAGTAAGCTCGGCACGATCATCTCGCGGATGGCGGCCTTGGTCAGGATGTCCACGGCCTTGCCGTACTCCGGCTTCACCTCACCCGTCATGATGCCGGGGTTCTCGCGGAACTGACGGCGCACCTCGGCGACGACCGACTCGGCCGCGCGGCCGACGGCGGTCATCGACATGCCGCCGAACAGGAACGGCAGCAGACCGCCGAACAGCAGGCCGACCACGACGTACGGGTTCGAGAGATCGAACGTCACCGGGCCCATGCCGTCGAAGAAGCTGCCCGGCTCAGCGTTGGCCGAGAAGAACTTCAGGTCTTCGGTATAGGCGGCGAACAGGACCAGGGCCCCCAGACCGGCCGAACCGATGGCGTAGCCCTTGGTGACGGCCTTGGTGGTGTTGCCCACGGCGTCGAGCGCGTCGGTGGTGACGCGAACTTCCGGCGGCAAACCGGCCATTTCGGCGATGCCGCCGGCATTGTCGGTGACCGGGCCAAAGGCGTCCAAGGCGACGATGAAGCCCGCCAGCGACAACATGGTCGTGGTGGCGATGGCGATGCCGAAGAGGCCTGCCAGATTATAGGTCACCACGATGCCGACGATGATCGTCAGAGCCGGCAGAGCCGTGGACTCCAGCGACATGGCCAGACCTTGGATCACGTTGGTGCCGTGCCCCGAAACCGACGCCTGGGCCACCGACTTCACCGGGCGGAAGCCGGTGCCGGTGTAGTACTCGGTGATCATCACGATCGCGGCGGTCACGACCAGGCCGGCCATGCCGCAATAGAACAGCGCGTCGGCGCCGTACGAGCGACCGTCCACTTCGACGGCGGTCGGAACCAGTTGATGGATCACATACCAGACGGCCGGGATCGACAGGAGGCCGGTCACGATGAGGCCTTGGTACAGCGCGCCCATGATGTTCTGGCTCTTGCCCAGACGGACGAAGAACGCGCCGATGATCGAGGTGACGATACACACCGCGCAGATCGCAAGCGGCAGCAGCATCATCGCGCTGACAGCCTCGGTTCCGCGGAAGAAGATCGCCGCCAGCACCATGGTGGCGACCGTGGTCACCGCGTAGGTCTCGAACAGGTCGGCGGCCATGCCGGCGCAGTCGCCGACGTTGTCGCCCACGTTATCGGCGATCGTCGCGGCGTTGCGGGGATCATCTTCGGGAATACCGGCCTCGACCTTACCCACCAGATCGCCGCCCACGTCGGCGCCCTTGGTGAAGATGCCGCCGCCCAGTCGAGCGAAGATCGAGATCAGCGAAGCGCCAAAGCCCAGCGCGACCAGCGAGTCCACAACAACGCGGTCCGTGCCTTCATGGCCGGTCGACAGCAGGACAAGGTAATAGCCCGCCACACCGATCAGGGCGAAGCCGGCCACCAGCATGCCGGTCACCGCGCCCGAGGTGAAGGCCATCGAAAGACCCTTGGCCAGGCTCTCCGAAGCCGCTTGCGCGGTGCGGACATTGGCGCGCACCGAAATCAGCATGCCGGCGAAGCCCGCCGCGCCCGAGAGGGTCGCGCCGAGCGCAAAGCCCACAGGTTGCTCCCAGGATTTAAAGAAAAACGCCAGAGCGGCGACCACAACCACGCCGACGACGCCGATCGTCGTGTACTGGCGGTTCAGATAGGCCTGGGCCCCTTCCTGGATCGCCGCAGCGATCTCCTGCATGCGCGCGTTGCCGGCCGAGGCCCGCATTAGACTGGCTGTCTGCACGGCGCCGTACAGCACCGCCAGAAGCCCGGCCCCGATGGCCAGATAAAGCCAAAGACTCATTAGTTCTTCGCCCCTTCGCGTTTCTCAATCACGAGGGGACGCCGATCCAGGCGAGAGCGGAATGACGAACGTCAAACCCGCCATCCTGATCGACGAGCGGGCCTTTTGGCCTCGTGCCCCCTCGATGCTCCCTAAAATGACACCCAGAACAGTGTCATCTGAGCGAGACTGTCAGATGGTCGGGGGGTGCGCAACCCGGCTCGAAACAAGCGTTTGCTGCGCGGAAGCTTGGCCAGAAAGCCTGATCAGGGGCGCACGACTTCGCGATCGACCTGTATCGCTGCGCTCGCCTTGGGGGGCATAAGTTGCTGCCGAGGGATCTGCTTGACGATCTCCACAGACGCCACCTTGCCCTTGCCAAACAAGACAGCGCACTGCCCCAGCACGAAGGACGTCAGACGCGGACCGTCGACTTCCTTCCAGGTGTCCGGGCGCGTGAACGGGGTCTTGTAGGCCGCTCGCACGATCGCGTCGCGAAGGGCCGGCTCCTTATCCTTGAAGGACTCGACCTCAGTACCGGAGGTCAGCTTGAGCGTCATCGCCACGAACACGTAGTTGACGATCCGGCCATTGGCGATGATCGGAATGGTCATCGAGCCGAGCTTGTACGTCGGATCAAGCGCCTGCTCGCCGCCTTCCTTCTTCTTTTCGGGTTTCTTTTCGGAAGCCAAAGCGGGACTGGCCAAGGCGGCCAGGGCGCCGCAGGCGGCAGCGATGAGAACACGGCGCGTGGGGGCGTTTGGCGGGGTCATGGGGCTCTTACCTAACAGCAAGGCCTTGAAATTCGCCTAACCACAGGCGCTAGCCGTGTAGCCAACCCAGGCGTGACGGCGTGACATCGCGGCCCTTGTAATAGGCCGAAACCCCCTCGCCTTCGACGAACTCGCCGATCTCGCTGACCTTGACGCCTGCAGCCGCAGCGGCGACGCGGAAGGCCCAGGCTTCGTTGGGATCGACGGCGCACACGATCTCGTAGTCATCGCCGCCAGAAGCCAGAGAAATACGCCCCTCGACCTGCTCGGGCTGCTGATCCAGCCAGGCCTGGGCGCCGGGCGAGAGCGGCAGGCGCTCGAGATCGACGCGAACTCGGCAGCCGCTGGCCTTGGCGATGTGGCTGCTGTCCGCCAGCAGCCCGTCCGAGACGTCGGCGGCGGCCTTGGCGTGGACTCGCATGGCGTCGCGCAGGGTCACGCGCGGCTCGGGCTGGCGGTAGCGGCGCAGCATCGAACCGTCGGCGTCCACAACCTCGCCCCACTGCGCCAGAAGACCCAGCCAACCATCGCCGATCGTGCCGGAGACCATCAGCCGGTCGCCAGG
This sequence comes from Caulobacter vibrioides, assembly GCF_002310375.3. Lineage (GTDB taxonomy): Bacteria > Pseudomonadota > Alphaproteobacteria > Caulobacterales > Caulobacteraceae > Caulobacter > Caulobacter vibrioides_D. Next base: position 1,844,430 of record NZ_CP023315.3, on the reverse strand, counting down.
CTTGGCCCCCCGGCGCAGGATGGTCTCGCCTTGCGGCGCCCACCCCAGGAAGGTCGCTGATACGACAAGGGGGCCGGACGTCGTGACGGTGTCACCGCCAAGCAGGGAAATATCGAAGAGCGCGCCGTCCTCGGCTAGTCCCCTGGCGAAGGTCTCGCGTGAGGCCACATCTGAACCAGACGGCCAACCGACGGCGAGAAAGTAGCCGTAGGGCTCGGCGGCCTTGGCCGCGAGATCAGACAGGTTGGTGCGGAGCAGCTTCCGGGCGACGACGTCGAGCGCTTCGTCGGCCAGGAAGTGAACGCCGCCGACCATAGCGTCCTTGGTGATGACCAGGTCGTATCCCGGCCTGGACGGTAAGACGGCGGCGTCATCAAGAAGATCCAGAGCGACCGGGTCGCCCCGCGTCAGCGGCCGTAGCAACCGCGCGATATGATCGAACTCCGTCGCTGGCGCTGCAGCGGGAGCCGCAGCGTCGTCTTCGGCGAACCAGTCTTCTTCGTCAGTCTCGTGCATCACGGGCGATCGCGTCGAGGGCGCCATTGATGAAGCCTGACTCGGGACCCTCAAAAAAGGATTTCGCGATCTCTACATATTCATTGATGACCACTTCGGTCGGAACGTCCGATCGGTACATCAATTCGAACGCGCCAGCGCGAAGAACCGCGCGCGCGGTAGCGTCAAGGCGCTCCAGCCGCCAGCCCGTGGCCAGGCGCTTCACGATACCCTGGTCGATCTTGTCTTGATTGGCCACGACGCCCTTGGCCAGATCGGCAAAGAAGGTCTCGTCGGCTGCGGCGAGTTGCTCGCCTTCGACATCGCGGTCAAAGCGATGCTCGCCGAACTCACGGATCACCGAATCGACGCCGGCGCCGGACACTTCCATCTGATAGAGCGCCTGGACGGCGGCGAGACGCGCCACCGAGCGCGGTTGGATGCGGTTCGCGCTCATCGAGCTTGTCCCAGCAGTTGACGCTTGAGGGCGATGGTTTCCAGACAGGCCTTCGCGGCCGCACCGCCACGATCACCTTCGCTAACCCGGGCCCGGCTCAAGGCCTGGGCTTCCTCATCGACGGCCAGCACGCCAAATCCGATCGGCAGGCGCTTGGCCACGCCAAGATCCTGAAGGCCGCGGGCGGTTTCGTTGGCGACCAACTCGAAATGGTAGGTCTCGCCGCGGATCACCACGCCCAGGGCGACATAACCGTCGTACCGCACGCCAACCGGGCGATGCCCCGCGTCCTCGGCCATGGCGATCACGGTCGGAATTTGCAGCGCGCTGGACACGGTGATCACGTCATACTCAGCGCCCTGCGCTTCGATGGCCTGGGTGGCACCGCGCAGCAGTTCGTCGGAGATCCCCGAATGGCTTCGGCCCTCCACGATCAGCAGGCGGATGTTCTCTTCAACCATCTAGCTCAACTCTCCACGGCCTCGCGCGCCGCGCGACCCTACAAACACACATCAGGATTAACGGATTATGGCTCTTCTTCGCCGCCGTCGCTCAGACCTTCCTCGGTCAGGAACTTGGCGAAGTCGCTGGTTTCCTTGAAATCCCGGTAAACCGACGCGTACCGGACATAGGCGACATCATCGAGCGATTTCAACGCCTTCATGACCATTTCGCCAACCGTCGACGACGGAAGCTCAGTTTCGCCCATGCTTTCGAGTTGCCGGACAATGCCATTAATCATCCGCTCGACACGTTCAGGCTCCACCGGGCGCTTCTGGGTGGCCAGTCCGACGGAACGCACCAGCTTGTCCCGATCGAACGGCGAACGGCGTCCGGAACGCTTGACGATGATCAGTTCGCGAAGCTGCACCCGCTCGAAAGTGGTGAAGCGCCCCCCACACTCGGGGCACATCCGCCGACGCCGAATCGCCGCGCCGTCTTCCGACGGGCGGCTATCCTTGACCTGACTTTCGGCATGGCCGCAGAACGGGCAACGCATGATCTAGCCCCCTCCGCGGCGCAATCACCCTATTAGTTGTAGATCGGGAAGCGCCCCGTCAAGGCCAGCACTTCCTCGCGGACCTTGGCCTCCACAGCGGCGTTGCCGTCCGGACCGTTGACCGCAAGGCCGTTGACGACCTCACCGATCAACTCACCCACACGCGTGAACTCCGCTTCCTTGAAGCCACGCGTCGTGCCGGCCGGCGTTCCCAGGCGGATGCCGGAGGTGATCGTGAACGGCGCGGTGTCGAACGGCACGCCGTTCTTGTTGCAGGTCATATAGGCGCGCTCGAGGCTGTGCTCGGCGTCGCGGCCGGTCACGCCCTTCGGGCGCAGGTCGACCAGCATCAGGTGGCTGTCGGTGCCGCCCGAGACGATGTTCACGCCCGACTTCAGCAGCGCCTCGGCCAGAGCGCGGGCGTTCGCGACAACTTGTCGCGCGTAGTCCTTGAATGCGGGCTCCAGCGCTTCGCCGAAAGCGACGGCCTTGGCCGCGATGACATGCTCCAGCGGACCACCCTGCAGGCCAGGGAAGACAGCCGAATTGACCTTCTTGATGATCGCTTCGTCGTTGGTCAGCACCAAGCCGCCGCGCGGGCCGCGCAGCGTCTTGTGCGTGGTCGTGGTGACGATGTGGGCGTGCGGGATCGGATTGGCGTATGCGCCACCCGCGATCAGGCCGGCGTAGTGCGCCATGTCCACCATCAGGTACGCGCCGATCGAATCGGCGATTTCCCGGAACTTGGCGAAGTCGATCTCGCGGCTGTAAGCGCTGCCGCCGGCGATGATCAGCTTGGGCTTCTCGCGCTGCGCAATCTCGGCGACGCCGTCGTAGTCGATCAGCTGATCCTGCTGGCGAACCGAGTAGGAGACCGGCTTGAACCACTTGCCCGACTGGTTGGCGGGGCTTCCGTGCGTCAAATGGCCGCCGGCCGCGAGGTCCATGCCCAGGAAGGTGTCGCCCGGCTGCAGCAGCGCCATGAACACCGCTTGGTTGGCCTGCGAGCCCGAGTGCGGCTGAACATTGGCGAAGCCTGCGCCAAACAGCGCCTTAGCGCGCTCGATCGCGATCGTCTCGATCTCGTCGACATATTCGCAGCCGCCATAGTAGCGCTTGCCCGGGTAGCCCTCGGCGTACTTGTTGGTCAGGATCGAGCCCTGAGCCTCCAGCACGGCCTTGGAGACGATGTTCTCCGAGGCGATCAACTCGATCTGGTTCTGCTGGCGACCCAGCTCGCGACCGATGCGATCGAAGATTTCGCGGTCCGCGGTGGCGAGGTCCGCGCCGAAAAAGGCGCTGAGGTCAGTTTGGGTCATCACGCTCTCCTGGCGTTGCGGGGAGTCGGCAGAGGCGCCCTCTTTAACGGGATAGGCGCGGCGATCAATCTCGGAACCACTCGGGATGTTGCGCGTTGACGACCCGCAGGGCCCGTCTCGTCCCTGCGCAGGTTGATACGACAACAACAGGAGCGGGGTATCTTATGGCGTCTCAGAGCGGCGGAAGCACGGATGCGACAAACAACACTGACGTCGATATCCTGGGGCTCAGCGCGGAGATCGTGGCGGCCTATGTTGGTCAAAACACGGTCGCTCAAGCGGCCATCCCGGACCTGATCCGGACCGTCCACGGGGCGCTCGCCACGCTGAACACCGGCGAAGAAGCGCCGCGCCCCTCCGAAAAGGCCAAGCCTGCTGTGCCTGTCAGCCGCTCGGTGCAGCACGATTACATCGTGTGCCTTGAGGACGGAAAAAGGCTGAAAATGCTGAAGCGCTACCTGCGCTCGCACTACGACATGAGCCCAGAGGACTATCGCCGCAAATGGGGTCTGCCGCCGGAGTACCCGATGGTGGCGCCGGCCTATGCGGCCCGGCGTTCGGATTTCGCCAAGCAGATCGGCCTGGGCAAGGGTGTCCGACGGGGCAGCTGATCCGCCAACCGAGCACGCGAACGCCGCCGGGGTCCGGCGGCGTTTGTCGTTTCGAAGGCTATCCGTGCGTTGAGAGATGAAGGTGGGCGTCTTCCTCTTAGGCCGCGTAGCCGCCCATCCGGGCGACATTGCAGTGAGCCCACAGCTTCTCCATCGCCGCGACCAGCTTGCGCATCATGTCGTCGGTGTGGAACGGCGTCGGCGTAAAGCGCAGACGCTCGGTGCCGCGCGGCACGGTCGGATAGTTGATCGGCTGCACATAGACGCCGAAATCGGCCAGCAGCATGTCGCTGATCATCTTGCAGTGGACGGGATCGCCGACCAGCACGGGCACGATGTGGCTGACGCTGTCCATGACGGGAAGGCCCGCCGCCTTGAACATAGCCTTCAGGGTGGCCGCGCGCTCCTGGTGGATCTCGCGAACCTCGGGGTGCTGCTTGAGCCAGCGGACGCTGGCCAGCGCGCCGGCCGTCAGGGCCGGCGGCAGAGACGTCGTGAAGATGAAGCCCGAGGCCATCAGGCGGATGGCGTCGATCACCTCGGCGTCGCCGGTGATGTAGCCGCCCATGACGCCGAACGCCTTGCCCAGCGTGCCTTCGATGATGTCGATCTCGCTCATCAGGCCATCGCGCTCGGCGACTCCGCCGCCGCGCGGCCCGTACATGCCAACGGCATGGACCTCGTCGAGATAGGTCATCGCTCCGTACTTCTTGGCCAGGGCCACGGTGCCGGCGAGGTCGGCGATGTCGCCGTCCATCGAATAGACGCTTTCGAAGGCGATCATCTTCGGCGCATCAGCCGGCGCTTCGGCCAACAGCTGCTCCAGATGGGCCAAATCGTTGTGCTTGAAGATCTTGCGCGGACCACCGCCGTTGCGGATGCCGGCGATCATCGAGGCGTGGTTCAGCTCGTCCGAGAAGATGATCAGGCCAGGCAGGATCTTCTGCACCACCGACAGCGTCGCCTCGTTCGAGACATAGCCCGAGGTGAACAGCAGGCCGGCTTCCTTGCCGTGCAGATCCGCCAGCTCCTGCTCCAGCAGGACGTGATCGTGATTGGTGCCCGAGATATTGCGCGTGCCGCCCGAACCCGAGCCGTGCTCATCGACGGCGGCCTTCATGGCGTCCACCACGACAGGGTTCTGACCTTGGCCAAGATAGTCGTTGCTGCACCAGACGACGACTTCTTGCTCCGAGCCGTCCTGGCGCATCCAGGTGGCGCGCGGGAACTGGCCGCGCTGGCGCTTCAGGTCGGCGAAAACCCGGTAGCGACCCTCTTCGCGGATCTGCTCAACGGCGCTGCGGAACGCGGCTTTGTAGTCCATGTCGATCTCTAAACCACCGCCCAGGCGGGTCGGCGGTCCCCTAAGTCCAGGCTGGGCTTTTCGCACCTGTCGCCCGCAGTGTCCATCTAAGGGCGTTTACCTAGCAAATCGAAAGGCCTGATGGCCTTCATCGAGTTTCTCGATACACGCCCCGCAGCGTTATCTCTTGGCCGATTCAATGAAGAGCGGCCACCCTTCCGCGCAGTAACTCGATGATGGCCGAGAAGTCCTTGCCGCCGAAGCCGTTGGCGTCGAACAGCGCGTACAGCGCCTCGGCCTGCGCGCCCATCGGCGTCGAGGCGCCGGCCCTTGCCGCGGCCTCCTGCGCCAGCTTCAGGTCCTTCAGCATCATCGCCGAGGCGAAGCCCCCCTCATAGCCTCTGTCAGCCGGCGTCTGTGGGCCGACCCCCGGCACCGGACAGTAAGAGGTGATCGACCAGCACTGGCCCGACGACTTGCTGGCGATCTCGAAGAAGCGGTCAGCGGCCAAGCCCAGCTTCTCGGCCAGGGCGAACGCTTCGCACGTCCCTAGCATCGAGACGCCCAACAGCATGTTGTTGCAGATCTTGGCCGCCTGCCCCGCCCCATGGCCGCCAGCGTGAATGGTCACGCGCGACATCGGCGCCAGAGCGGCCTCCACGGCGGGAAAATCGCCAGACTCGCAGCCGACCATGAAGGCCAGGGTTCCAGCCTCGGCGGCCATGATGCCGCCCGACACCGGCGCATCGGCGAACCGGAAACCAGCCTCGGCCGCCAGCTTGGCGACCGCACGGGCGCTGTCCACGTCGATCGTGGAACAATCGATCAGCAGCGCGGATTTGGGCGCGTTCGCAAGGATCTGCTCGCCATAGACCGCGCGCACATGCGGACCGGCCGGGAGCATGGTGATCACGACCTCGGCGTCGGCCACGGCTTCGGCGACCGATGCGGCCGCCAGGCAACCCGCGGCCACGGCGCGCTCGACCGCGACGGGTGAGAGGTCGAAAGCGCGGACCTGATGCTGGGCCTTCGCCTGGTTGGCGGCCATGCCGCCGCCCATGTTGCCCAGGCCGATAAAGGCGATACGCGTCATCTGGAACTCCCTGCAAAAGCGAACCGCGCCTCATGGGCGCGGCTCTTATCGTTGGTCTTGTTCAGCGGTCTCAGCGCGCCGGCTTGCGGAACTTGTAGACGAACTGATCGGTCTTCCCGCGAATGCCGGCGTCGTAGACGTTGGCGGCCCTGGGATCGGCCGGATTGCGCAGCACGCGGGTCTCGCCCTCGAAGATGAAACCGGCCGCCACCACCTCGGCCTTGACCACGGCCGGATCGATACGGTGGAGGGTCTCGGTGTCGCGCAGGCCCGAGCCGGGGTTGGCGACATGGTCGAGCACCAGATAGACGCCGCCTGGCTTCAGGGCCCGGAACACCTGCCGGTTCACTACGCCAAGGTCGGCGGGCCCCATGAACTTGTTGTGCATGTCATGGTAGTTCTGGGCCGTGAACACGAGGTCCAGCTTCTCCGGCGCCCCGAAGTTCGGCAGGGTGTTCAGGATGACCTGCACGTTCGAATAGACCGGATCGCGCGCGATCGCGTTCACTGCAGGCTCGCGCTTGGCGAGCTTGGTCAGTTCATCGGGCACATAGGCGTAGACCTTGCCCTTGGGCCCGACAGCCTTCGAGAAGATCCGCGTGAAATAGCCGCCGCCCGGGATCAGGTCTGCGACCTTGGCGCCGCTCTTTACGCCCGCAAAGGCCAGAACCTCCCCAGCATGGCGATCCTTGTCGCGGATCATGTCCGCAGCGGGGCGCGAGGGATCGCTCAGCGCCGCCGCAATGTTGGCGGGCAACGCGATGGCGACAGGGCCGGACGGCGGCGGCGGCGGCGGCCCCATCATCGGCTGGGTGGCGCAGGCGGCGAGGCCCAGTACGGCGACGAGACTTAGCAGCGGCTTACGCATGGCAATCCTTCCGAACCGACGTGTTCTTCTTTCCGGGCACGTTAGCGCACGACGTCCGCTACGTCAGCGGTGTCCATTCCTCTTGGGGCGAAAGCGGCGCGAAGATCTCGGCCAACGCCGCGTCGGTCACGTCCTCCACCCGGGCCGGCGACCAGCGCGGCGCATTGTCCTTGTCGACGATCACGGCTCGTACGCCCTCGATGAAGTCGTGCTTCATCACCACCCGCGAGCCGATCCGGTACTCCATGGCCATGTTGTCGGCGAAGTCTTCCATCGCCGCGCCGCGCTTGAGTTGCTCGAAGGCCACCTTGAGGGTCTGGGGCGACTTGGTCTTCATGACCTCAAGCTGCGCCTTGCCCCAGTCGCTGGAGTCGAGGGTCAGGAACTCAAAGATCTCCTCGACGCTCTCGCCGACGAACAACCGGTTCAGATCCTGTTCGAAGCCCAGGAGCGAGGCCTTGCCGGCGTCGGCGCGATACTTCCGAAGCGTCTCCTCGATCCGCCGGGGATCGGCGACGATCGCCTTCTTCAGACCCTCCACCGCCCCAAACTCCACGAAGTGCGTGGCGATACCCAGGCGCATGCAGTCCGCGCCCTTGATCCGCGCGCCGGTCAGGGCCAGCCACAGCCCCGCCTTGCCCGGCAGGCGCGGCAGGTACCAGCCACCCCCGACATCCGGGAACAGGCCGATGCCCGTCTCCGGCATGGCGAAGGTGGTGCGCTCAGTGGCGATCCGCATGTGGGCCGGCATCGCGATCCCGACACCACCGCCCATCACGATCCCATCCATCACGGCGACGACCGGGGTCTCGTAGGTAAACAGCAGATGGTTCAGCTGGTACTCGGTGTGAAAGAACCGGCGAGCCTCCACCCCGTCCTTGGCGCCGCTCTCGGCCAGCATGCGGATGTCACCGCCCGCGCAGAAGCCGCGCTCGCCCGCATGATCAATCAGGACCATGTAGATCTCGGGATCGTCCTGCCAGTCCAGCAGCGCGCCGATCATGGTCTCGCACATGCCCAGGGTGAGGGCATGCAACGCCTTCGGGCGATTGAGGGTGATACGACCGACGTTCTTCTCGACGCGGATCAGGACTTCGGGGTCTTCGGTCATTTCAAGTCCTATGCGGGTTCGCCCACAGGCGCGCAGTCGAAGCGGTCGATCTGGCCGTTGGCGAGGCGATAGACGGCGTCCTGAGGAATATCGAGCCGCAGCGTCTCTTCCCTCGCCAACCCAGCGTAAGCGCCGCGCAGCAACCGGCCAGCCACGCCATGGCTCACAACAATCAGGCGTCGCTCGGGTTCGGCCGCCTGCTCTTCCAGCCACGACACCAGACGCGCCATCATGGCCTCGTAAGTCTCGCCGCCTGGCGCCAGGAATCCCCAGGCGTCGTCGCCAACCAGGTGCGGGTTCTCGCCATGCACCTCTTCGCGCAGGCGTCCGGACCATTCTCCGACATCGATCTCGACAAGGCGCTCATCGAAACCGACCTCAAGGCCCAGCCGCTCGCCGATCGCTTCGGCCGTCGCGCGAGCCCGGCGAAGCGGGCTGGCGACAAGCCGCCAAGGCGCAGGCGGGTCGCGCCGCACGAGGTCGTGCAGCAGAGCGCCCATGGCCTTAGCCTGCAGGAGGCCCAGCGGCGTCAGATCGGACTCCGTCCGTCCCTGGAGCCGCCCTTCGCGATTGTGGAAGGTCTGGCCGTGGCGGCAGAGATAGATCATCCGACGCTCATTGGCGGAACATCTCGCGGGCGATGATGACGCGCATGATCTCGTTGGTCCCTTCCAGGATCTGGTGCACCCGCAGGTCGCGGACGAGGCGTTCCAGCGGATAGTCCTGGAGGTAGCCGTAGCCGCCATGCAGCTGCAAGGCGTCATTGGCCACCTGGAAGCCGGCGTCGGTGGCGAAGCGCTTGGCCATGGCGCACAGCTTGGTGGCTTCTGGGTGCTTGCTGTCCAACGCATGGGCGGCGCGGCGCACCATCAAGCGGGCGGCTTCCAGTTCCGTCGCCATATCCGCCAGCTTGAACTGCAGGGCCTGGAAGTCCTTCAGCGGCCGGCCGAATTGGTTGCGGGTCTCCAGATAGGCCTTGGCGGTGTCGAGGGCGAACTGGGCCCCGCCCAGCGAGCACGAGGCGATGTTCAGGCGACCGCCGTCCAGGCCCATCATGGCGAAGCGGAAGCCTTCGCCTTCCTGCCCGATGCGGTTGGCGACCGGCACGCGGCAGTTGTCGAAATTGACCTGAGCGGTCGGCTGGGCGTTCCAGCCCATCTTCCGTTCATTGGCCCCGAAGCTGAGGCCCTCCATGCCTTTCTCGACCACGAAGGCCGAAACGCCCTTGGCGCCCTCGCCGCCCGTGCGCGCCATGACGACATAAACGTCCGAGACACCGCCGCCGGAAATGAAGGCCTTGCCGCCGTTCAGGACATAGTGATCGCCGTCCAGCTTGGCGCTCGTGCGCATCGCCGCGGCGTCCGAGCCCGAGCCCGGCTCGGTCAGGCAGTAGCTGGCGATCAGCTCCATGGAGGTCAGGCGCGGCAGGTAGCGCTGGCGCAGATCTTCCGAACCGAAGCGGTCGATCATCCACGACGCCATGTTGTGAATGGTCAGGTAAGCAGCGACCGGCACGTCGCCATAGCTCAGGGCTTCGAAGATGATCGAGGCGTCGAGGCGCGAAAGCCCGCTGCCGCCAACGTCTTCGTTCACATAGATGCCGGCGAAGCCCAGCTCGGCCGCCTGGCGCAGCACGTCGACCGGGAAGTGCTTGTTTTCATCCCAATCCGCCGAATGCGGGGCAAGCTGTCCTTCGGCAAAAGCGCGGGCGGCGTCCTGGATTGCGACTTGATCTTCGTTCAGCGCGAAATCCATGCGCACTTCCTCCCGTTCGGGGCAGAACCGCCCTCGCCTCTTTGATGGCTCACGTGCCGCGCCGGCGGCGCGGTGTCAATCATGCGCCACCGCATTCCATCTCATCACAGAAACGAGGAGAATAAGGGGATCGGGGCGGCCTGAAATCCTCCGTTACATGGTGTGAATCGCCCTTTGGGGCGCACCCCCTTGATAACCATGGCCTTTCGCTCCAAATGCGCAGTCCCGGGGATGGCGTCCTCCACCAAAATCTTTTGCACCGACCGTTATGCGTTTCTTCAAATCCGTACTGGCCACCTTGACCGTGGCTCTGGCCATGACCGCGCTCGCCGCGCCAGCCCACGCTGGCGGCGACATCACGCGCAGCTATGGCGTCTGGCGCAATCCGAAGAACACGGTCCATCTTGAGATCAAGAGCTGTGGCCCCGCCACCTGCGGCATCGTCGTGTGGGCCAGCGCCAAGGCCGAAGCCGACGCGCGCAAGGCCGGCGCCGACACCCTGATCGGCAAGCAGCTGCTCCGCGACTTCGAAGCCCAGAACAACGGCTCGCTAAAGGGCCGCGTCTGGGTTCCCACCCTGCGGGTCACCCTGGTCGGCACCGCCGATGTGCTCGACGCCAAAACCATGCGCGCCAAGGGCTGTGTGATCGGCAACCTGTTCTGCAAGTCGCAGGTCTGGACGCGGCTGGACGGCGGGTCGGTCTTGGCCTCTCGCGCCGCCCCATAACGGGCTTTGCTCGCGAACACGCTTGATTAAGCGCAAAACACGCGCGACCCTCTAAGTGTACGTCGATAACCTAAGCGCCCGTCAGAGGCGCTCGGTTCGACTGGCCGCAAAGCGGCCAACACGGGAGGAACGGGCATGGCCGAGGCGGCGACGCTTCAGAAGACCGCGCATGGCGCGGCGACACAGCACTTCGACGTGATCATCGTCGGCGCCGGCATCTCCGGCATTGGCGGCGCCTATCACCTGACGACGCAAAGACCCGGAACGCGGTACTGCGTTCTAGAGGCCCTCGACGGCTTCGGCGGCACCTGGCTGACCCACACCTATCCGGGCATCCGCTCCGACAGCGACCTCTACACCTTCGGCTATCGCTTCAAGCCCTGGGTCGGCCCGCCGATCGCCACCGCCGCCGAGATCCTCAGCTATATGGGCGAGGTGATCAACGAGAACGGCCTGGCTCCGCACATCCGCTATCGACGTCGGATCAGCAACGCGCGCTGGTCGTCCAAGGACAAGCTGTGGACGCTGCAGGTGACCGGCCCTGACGGCGTCGAGACCTACACCACCAACTTCCTCTGGATGTGCCAGGGCTATTATCGCCACTCGGTGGGCTACACGCCCGAATGGCCAGGCATGGCGGATTTCGGAGGCAGTATCGTCCACCCGCAAACCTGGCCCGCAGATCTCGACCTGAAGGGCAAGAAGGTCGTCGTCATCGGCTCGGGCGCCACCGCGGCTACCTTGGTCCCCAACATCGCCGGCGATTGTGAGCACGTGACGCTGCTGCAGCGCTCGCCGACCTATTTCGTGCCCGGCCGCAACGAGAACGAGCTGGCCAACACCCTGCGCCAACTGCAGGTCGACGAGGCCTGGATCCACGAGATCGTCCGCAGGAAGGTGCTGTTCGACCAGCACGAGTTCACGCGTCGCGCGATCGAGGAATCCGACACCGTGAAGGCCGAGCTGCTTGAGGGCGTGAAGATGTTCCTCGGCGAGGACTTCGACGTCGCCAAGCACTTCACGCCCCGCTACCGCCCCTGGCGCCAGCGGATCGCCTTCGTGCCCGACGGCGACCTCTTCCAGGGCGTCGCCTCGGGCAAGGCCAGTGTGGTCACCGACGAGATCGAGCGCTTCACCAAGACCGGCCTGCTGCTGAAGTCTGGCGAAACCCTCGACGCCGACGTGATCATCACGGCCACGGGCTTTGACCTGTCGGTGCTGGGCGACATCGCCTTCGAGATCGACGGTCAGCCGCTCGACTTCGCCAAGACGGTCACCTACCGGGGCATGATGTTCACCGGCGTGCCGAACCTGGTCTGGGTGTTCGGCTATTTCCGCGCCAGCTGGACCCTGCGGGCGGACCTGATCGGCGACTTCGTCTGCCGCCTGCTGGCGCACATGGAAAAGGCCGGCGCAAAACAGGTTGATGTCGCTCTGCGGCCCGAGGACAGGGACATGAAGATCGGTGGCTGGATCGATCCCGAGGACTTCAATCCCGGCTACCTGATGCGCAACATGCACCTCTTGCCCCAGGCCGGCGACAAGCCCGAATGGCGTCATACCCAGGACTACTGGACCGAGAAGGACCTCTTCCCGACCATCGACCTGGACGACGCGGCGTTCCGCTATTCGTGACAGCGCTTAAGGCGTCTGCAAACTTGCCTAGACGGGCGGCGCGGTTCAAATCAACGCCATGACCACGCCGCCCCTCGCCCCCTATCCGCACACCCGCCTGCGCCGCGTGCGCCAGAGCGACTGGGTCCGCCGCCTGGTCCGCGAGACTGAGGTGCGTCCGTCCGACCTGATCTGGTCGATGGTGGTGCACGAGGGTGAGGGGACGATCCCGGTCGCCTCCATGCCCGGCGTCGCGCGCCTGTCGGTCAAGGAAGCCGCCAAGGCCGCCGTGCGCGCGCGCGATCTCGGCATCCCGGCCATCGCCATTTTCCCGCACATCGACGGCAGCCGGAAGGACGCAGCCGGCTCGATCGCCGCTGACCCGGACGGGGTGATCCCCCGCGCGGTCAAGGCCATGAAGGACGCCGCCCCCGAGGTCGGGATCATGTGCGACGTGGCGCTGGACCCCTTCACCGACCACGGCCACGACGGCGTGGTAGAGGGCGGCAAGATCCTCAACGACGCCACGATCGAGCGCCTGATCGAACAGGGCCTGATGCAAGCCGAGGCCGGCGCCGACATCCTGGCCCCTTCGGACATGATGGACGGCCGCATCGGCAGGCTGCGCGCGGCGCTGGAAGGCGCGAACTATCAGGACGTGATGATCATGTCCTACGCGGCCAAGTACGCCTCGGCCTTCTATGGCCCGTACCGCGACGCGATCGGCTCGGCCAAGCTTTCTGCGGGCCAAGGTGACAAAAAGACCTACCAGATGGACCCGGCCAACACCGAGGAGGCCATCCGCGAAGTCGCCCTCGATATCGCCGAGGGCGCCGACATGGTGATGGTCAAGCCGGGCATGCCCTATCTCGACATCGTCCGCCGCATTGTCGACGAGTTCCGCATGCCAACCTACGCCTTCCAGGTGTCGGGCGAGTACGCGATGATCATGGCCGCCGCACAGAACGGGTGGATCGACAAGGACCGCGCCATCCTGGAAAGCCTGACCGCCTTCAAGCGCGCCGGCGCGGCCGGGATCATCACCTATTTCGCCCCCTGGGCGGCGGAGAAGCTCGGCTGACATGACCGCCCCGAGGACCGTCCTGAGCAAAGGCCGGTTCTACGGCGCGCTGACCGTCGAGCGGCAGTTGCCGGGCGTGCGCCTGGCGCACCTGGAAGCCACCAAGCGCGCCGACCACGTCGATGAGCACAGCCACGACGACGCCCACTTCGTGCTGGCCACCCACGGCCGCTACATCACCACCGCCGCCGGTCCCGAGACCGAAGGCCCGGTGTTGGTCTACAACCCTCCGGGCGTCGTCCACCGCGACCGCTTTTTCGACGGCGGCGGCTGCTTCCTCGCTGTCAGCTTCGACGCGACCGACTGGCGCGCCCTGGCCGACGCTGGCGCCGGCCCCGCGATCGACGCGCTTCGCCTCACGGGGTCCCAGGCCCGCAGCGCGGCCCTGCGATTGACGCGCGCCCTGCTGACCCGAGACGCCGAGTCACTATCGCTGGAGGGCTTGAGCCTGGAGTTGGCGGCCCAGGCCCTGGCGCCGCCCCGCCAAAGCGAAAAACGCCCTGCCTGGCTGGACCTCGCCGAGACCTTTCTGGCCGACACCTTCGACCAACCGATCGGCGTCGCCGACCTGGCCCGCGTGGCTGGCGTTCACCCCGTCCACCTTGCGCGAGGCTATCGACGGTGGATGGGCGCGGCGCCCGGTGATCGCCTCCGCACGCGACGACTAGAGCGCGCCGCCGACCTCCTGATGCGCGGACGCGACCCGATCGGTGAGGTCGCCCTGGCGTCCGGCTTCTGCGACCAGAGCCACCTCAATCGCCAGTTCGTCCGCGCCTATGGCGTTACGCCCGGCGAGTTCGCGCGGCTGTGCGGACGGCGCTCTCATGTTGCAGACGTCCAAGACGCGGGCGCCGGCGCGACCTAGACCGCGACGGCTGTTTTTGGAGTTCCCCCGTTGAAAGCTTTCGCGTTCGCCGCCGCCCTTGTTCTTGCGCCTCTCAGCGCCCAGGCCGCTTCTGACATACCGACCGCCACCGCGGTCGCCGAAGGGCTCTCGACGCCTCGGCTCGACGCCATGTCGGCCGCGATCAAGGCGGGCCAGTTCCAGCAGATCACCAGCGTGCTGATCGCGCGTCGCGGCAAGCTGGTCTTCGAAGCCTACTACGACGAGGGCAAGCCCGACGGCGGCCCGGAAGCGCGGCGGAACACCCGCTCGAGCACCAAGACCGTCACCGCTCTCCTGGCCGGCGCAGCCATCGACCGGCGAGCGCTGCAGAGCGTTCAGGCGCCGATCAAGCGCTACCTCAAGGACCGGCCGCCGGCGGCCCATCCCGATGCTCGCAAGGACAAGGTCACGGTCGAGGATCTTCTGACCATGAGCTCGATCGCCGAGTGCGACGACGAAAACCAGTTTTCGCGCGGCAACGAAGAACGCATGTACCTTATCGAGGATTGGGTCGGCTTCTACCTCGACCTGCCCGTGCGCGGGTTTCCGGAATGGGTTCCGAAACCGGAAGCCTCCCCCTACGGCCGCAGTTTCAGCTATTGCACCGCCGGGGTCGTGACGTTGGGTCAAGTGGTCCAGAACGCGGTCGGCAAGCCCCTGCCCGCCTTCGCTGATGAAGCCCTGTTCAAGCCGCTGGGCATCGAGGCGCCCCGCTGGCAGATGTCGCCGCTGGGCTTGGCCATGGGCGGTGGCGGCCTTGGCCTGCGCAGCCGCGATCTGTTGAAACTGGGCCAGCTCTACGCCAATGGCGGCCAGTGGAACGGCAAGGCGGTGCTGTCCGCCGACTTCATCAAGGCTTCCGTCACGCCGCACGCTAACGCCCGCCAGGACACCGACTATGGCTACCTGATCTGGCTGCAGACCTTCGCCGGCCACAAGGCCTGGGTGATGAACGGGTCAGGCGGCCAGAAGGTCGCGATCGTTCCGGACCTGGACCTGGTTGTCGTGGTCACCACCACCAACTTCGGCGTCCGCCAGCCCCACGCCATCTCCGAGAAACTGATCGTCGAACATATCCTGGCGGCGATCGAGAAATAGCGACGCGACTCTGGGGCGCGGTTAGGGTCGGACCATGAACCGCGTCCTCGACATCGTCACCGCCGTGATCCGCGATGCGGAGGGCCGCATGCTGCTGGTCCGCAAACGCGGCACGACCATCTTCATGAAGCCGGGCGGCAAGCGCGACGCCGGAGAAGACGATCTGACCACGCTGGCGCGTGAGCTGCGCGAGGAACTCGGCTGCGAACTCGTTTCGGCTGACTTTCTGGGCCACTTCAGAGCCCCAGCCGCCAACGAGGCCGGGTTCACCGTGCAGTCTGCGACCTATATCGCCAAGGTCGTCGGCGACATCGCCCCGCGCGCCGAGATTGAGGCGTTGGCCTGGGTCGATCCCGCCGCGCCGGGCGATCTGCGTCTGGCCCCGCTGCTGACCCAGGCGGTGCTGCCCGCCCTGCGGAATGTCGACTAGAGCCCTTTCCGATCTGATTGAACCAATCAGATCGGATAAAAAGGGCTCTATTTCAAAAGTTTAGAGCATTTTTCGACCCGATAACCGATCCACACTTATCGGAAAATGCTCTAGGCGCGGACCTCAGCCCGCCACCGCCTCGTCGATGCGTTGCTGGATCAGCGCCTGAGCCAGTTCTCGTGCGCGGCCCGCAGGTCGCCCCAGCAGCTCGCTCAAGGTCGGCCCGAACAGGCCCACCCCCACCGCCAGGATGATGTTCAGCAGGATGAAATCGACGACGCCGTCGCGGTCGATGCGGACATCCCGCGCCACCCGGGTCTCGATGATCTCGTCGACCACGTCGCGCACCAGCGTCATCCGCCGCCCCTCACCGGTCATCTCCAGCCAGGCGGCCAGACGCGCCGCGCCCTTGGCCTCGAAGGCGTCGAACAGCGCCTGAGCGCCCATGCCGATCTGGGCCTGATCCTGCTGCAAGCCTGCGATCACCTTGTCGGCCAGCTGGCGGATCATCCGCTCCATCAGCGCGGTCTCGACCCCGCCGATCGAGCCGAAATGGTGGATGACATTGGCGTGGACCACGCCGGCGGCCTTGGCCACGTCGGCCAGTTTCAAGGCCTGGGGCCCCTGCTCGACCAGGATCGCTTCGGCGGCCGCCAGGATGTTCTCGCGCGCGGCCTCAGGCGAGCGACGCACGCGCGGGGCGCGGATAGGCGAGACCTCTATTGACATTTTTGTCAGTACAACCAAATCTCAGGAGCAACAGGGGCTGACCAAGCCCCAACTCGGCCAAGGATACAACGCCCATGACCGCTGCGACCCAAGCCAAGCACACGCCTGACGACCTTTCTGTCGCCCCGCGCGACATCCGCTTCGACCTGACCTCGGCCCAGAAAGGTCACTGGCTGGGCGGCGACCCGGTCGGCACCGCCGTATTCAACGCCCTGTCACTGACCTTCCCCGACGGCGAGCGGATGTTCATGGATGCGGTGAAGGCCTATCGCGACCGCCTGTCGGGCAAGCTCCTCGAAGACGCCAAGGGCTTCATCGCCCAGGAAGCGATCCACTCGCGCGAGCACCATCACCTCAACAGCCTTATCGACCGCGAGCGCTATCCGGTCGCTGAGATCGAGGAGACCATTCGCGGCCGCGTGAAGATGGCGCGCGAGCGCGGGCCGATGGCCATGCTGATCTCGACCATCGCGCTGGAGCACTTCACGGCCATGATGGCCGAGATGCACGCCCGTCACCGCAACCTGTTCGACACCACCGATCCCGAGATCGAAAAGCTGTGGCGCTGGCACGCGGTCGAGGAGACCGAGCACAAGGCCGTGGCCTATGACGTCTTCCTGGAGGTCACCAAGGACTGGTCGCCGTTCAAGCGCTACATGATCCGCTGCCGGGCGATGGTGCTGGTCACCATCATGTTCACCCGCAACATCAGCCGCTACGCCGCCCGCCTGCTGGAGGCCGACGGCTATACGCCCAAGGCGGCGCTGAAGGCGGTGAAGCGCTTTGTCTGGGGCGATCCCGGCATCTTCCGCCGTGGCTGGAAGACCTATTTCGCCTGGTACCGTCCGGGCTTCCACCCGTGGGACCAGGACGACCGTCCGCTGGTCGCCGACTGGATGGCGGAGTTCAACGCGGCGGTGCGGGCTTAGGGCGCGGCCCGCAACTCCATAACCAGTGTCATCCCGGCCGAAGCGTAGCGTAGAGCCGGGACCCAGGGGCGGCGCGCAAGGCGTTCCGTCACCCCCTGGGTCCCGGATAACGCCTGCGGCGTTTCCGGGATGACACGAATATTGAGGTTGGGTTACCCCCCGATCAACCCGAAATCCGCCACCTGGCCCATGGCGTCCCGCACCGCCGCCAGCGTGCGCAGGCGGTTGTCGCGGTGCTCGGGCTCGTTGACGAAGACGCCGTCCAGATAGGCGTCGACCGGGCCGCGCAGTTCGGCCAGCTGGGTCATGGCGCCGGTGAAGTCTTCCTTGGCCAGAGCGTCCTTCAGCGGTTTGTCCAGCAGACGCAGGGCGCTGTAGAGGCCCACCTCGGCGGCGCTGTCGGCGGTCGGCGCCTGCATCTCGCCAGTCGGCAGGGCGCCCTTCTTGTCCTCGGCCTTGAGGATGTTGGAGGCGCGCTTGTAGCCGGCCAGCAGGTTCTTGCCGTCGTCGGTTTTCAGGAAGCCGTCCAGGGCCTCGACCCGCGCGACGATCCGCGCCAGGTCGTCATCGCCCAGGGCGAAGACGGCGTCGACGAGATCGTGACGCTTGCCTTGGTCGCGGAGGGTCACCTTCAGGCGGTCGGCGAAGAAGGGTAGTATGCCGAATTCATCTTCGAGAACCGGCCATGCGTCGATATCTTCGCCGCGCAACTTCGAGAAAGCTTCCAGGTGCGCTTTGAAGTTCGCATAAGACTGTCTAAGCGAGCTCACAACGTCAGCGCTCGCCTCGGCCAGCTCAGCATAGCTTCCTGCAACGCTAGAAGACATCTGGACCTCCATACTGGAGGCCTGATTCCTCAATTCTTGACGGCTAACAACTTTAGCCAGCGGAAGACGGATACCGTTTTCAATGACGATCCGGATCACGCCTAGCGCCGCCCGACGCAGAGCATAAGGATCCTTGGAGCCCGTCGGCTTTTCGCCAATAACGAAGAAACCAATTAGCGTGTCCAGCTTATCCGCCAGAGCCACCGCGATCGAAACCGACGCCGTCGGCACGGCGTCCGATGGGCCTTGCGGCTTGTAGTGGTCGCGCACGGCGTCGGCGATCTCGCCGTCGAGGCCGAAGGTGCGGGCGTAGTAGCCGCCCATGATCCCTTGCAGTTCCGGGAACTCGCCGACCATCTGCGAGGCAAGGTCCGCCTTGGCCAGGCGTGCAGCTTCCTTGGTCTTTTCGACATCCGCGCCGACCAGCGGGGCGATCTCGCCAGCCAGGGCGACGATGCGTTCGACGCGCTGGGCCATCGTCCCAAGCTTGGCGTGGAAGGTCACGCCGTCCAGCTTCTTGAGCCACGGCTCGAAGCCGACCTTGACGTCCTCGTCCCAGAAGAAGCGGGCGTCGGAGAGGCGCGAGGACAGCACCTTGGCGTTGCCGGCCGCGATCACCGCGCCGCCGTCGGCCGCCTGGATGTTGGCGATGGTGATGAAGTGCGGGGCCAGGCCCTCTTCACCGGCCTTGCGGACGGCGAAGTACTTTTGGTGCGTGCGCATCGAGGTGCGGATCACCTCGGGTGGCAGGCTGAGGAACACCGGGTCCATGTCGCCCAGCACCGGGGTCGGCCACTCGGCCAGGCCGGCGACTTCGTCAAGCAGGCCCTGATCCTCGACCAGTTCCAGGTGACGCGCAAAGCACAGGGTCTTGCAGCCTTCCAGGATGCGCTGCTTACGCTCCTCGACGTCCAGCACGACGAAGTGCTTTTCCAGGCCCGCGACATACTCGTCGAAGTCCTTGGCGACGAACGGCTTGGCCTCGCCCATGAAGCGGTGGCCTTCGGTGATGTCGCCGCTTTGAATGCCCTCGATCGCGAACGGCACGACCTCGCGGTCCAGCACGCAAAGGATGCGCTTCAGCGGCCGCACCCAGCGCAGCTTCTTGGTCCCCCAGATCATCGACTTGGGCCAGGGGAAGCCGCGCACGATGGCCTCGACCATCTCGGCGATGATCTCGGCGGTCGGGCGGCCCTTCTTTTCGATGAAGGCCATGTAGACGCCGTCGCGCTCGACCAGTTGGTCTTGCGTCAGGCCCGCCTTGCGCAGGAAGCCTTCCATCGCCTGCGGCGGCGCGCCGACGCGGGGGCCCTTCAGCTCTTCCTTGCGGTCGGCCTGGGCCAGCGGCAGGCCTTCGGCCACCAGGGTCAGGCGGCGCGGGCCGGCGAAGGTCTTCAGCGCCTCGGGCAGGAAGCCGGCGGCGGCCAGGTGCTCGCGCGCCATGCGCTCCAGGTCCTTGGCGGCCTGGGCCTGCATGCGGGCGGGGATCTCTTCCGAGAACAGTTCGAGGAGAAGTTGGGGCATCTTAACTTACGCGGCTTCCTGCTGCTCGACCCAGGCGCTGGCGCACATCTTACAAAGGTCGCGGATGCGGCCGATGTAGCTGGCGCGCTCGGCGACGGCGATCGCGCCGCGGGCGTTCATCAGGTTGAAGAGGTGGCTGGCTTTGAGGACCATGTCGTAGGCGGGCAGCACCAGGGCCTTATCCTGGTACGAGCGGGCCAGCATCAGCGGCACCTGCTCTTCCATCTGCTCGAACTGCTGCTTCAGCACCGCAACGTCATAGCCGTGGAAGTTGGCTTCCGACTGCTGGCGCTCGTTCTCGAGGAACACGTCGCCATAGGTCGTCGCGCCCAGGGGCGAGTCCGGGTCGTTGAACGGGAGGTCGTAGACGTTGTCGACGCCGAACACATACATGGCCAGGCGCTCCAGGCCATAGGTCAGCTCGCCGGCCACCGGGTTCACGTCCAGGCCGCCGACCTGCTGAAAGTAGGTGTACTGCGACACTTCCATGCCGTCGCACCAGACTTCCCAGCCCAGGCCCCAGGCGCCGACGGTGGGGTTCTCCCAGTCGTCCTCGACGAAGCGGATGTCGTGGGTGCGCAGGTCCAGGCCGATCGCTTCCAGCGAACCCAGATACAGGTCCTGCATGTTCTCGGGGTTCGGCTTCAGGATCACCTGATACTGGTAGTAGTGCTGAAGGCGGTTGGGGTTCTCGCCATAGCGGCCATCGCCCGGACGGCGCGAGGGCTGCACATAGGCTGCGTTCCAGGCCTTCGGGCCAAGAGCGCGCAGCACTGTGGCCGGGTGCAGGGTCCCCGCCCCCACTTCCACGTCATGCGGCTGCAGGATGATGCAGCCCTGCCGGCTCCAATAGTCATGGAGCGTCAGGATCAGGCTTTGGAAGGACTTGGGTTTTTCGCGCGACATCGATCGAAGCAGGCCTAGAAAAAAGTCGGCGGACCATAGGGCTCGCCGCCGGGGGCTTCAAGCGATGTCCTTGCCGGAATGGGACGGAGTTGACGCCCTGCGCCGCCGCCCCCGAATACGCGCCTATTTCGAGAAGAACACCAAACTCGCCCCACAGACGATTAGTCCGAAACCCAGCAGGGTCGTCAACTTGATCTGCTCGCCAAGATAGAACACCGAAAACAGGGTGAACACGATCAGCGTAATCGCCTCTTGCCCGGTCTTGAGCTGAGCCGTCGAATACATCGTGCTCCCAATCCGGTTGGCGGGAACCGCCAACATGTACTCCGGCAGGGCGATCAGCCAACTGGTCAGAATGGCGACGGGCAAGGCCATGCTCTTGTTCTTGAGGTGACCGTACCAGGCGAAGGTCATGAACACATTGGACGCCACCAGCATCAGCCAAGGCGCGAGCTTCAGGATGATAGGCGGCATGTCGAACAACTCCGGGTCTGTCGGCGGGAGGCGCAACCTAGGCCAACGCGCCAGCCGCGCACCAGCGGTCATCCCGTCGACCCAAAACGCCAGATTCTTTCGCACCGGCGACGCTCGAAGCCCGCTTTTTAGGCGCCCCGCCCATTTCGTTTCCGAAACCTTGCTCGCGCGCCCCGTCACCGAACCGTCGCCGATAGCGTGATCGGGCCGGGGAAACGATGCAGCGCGTAAGGGCGGCGTCGGCGGTGATCACAAACGGGGGCGACGTCGTCTTCGAACAATCAAGCAAATCAAGCCCGCGTCTCGGCGGGCCGGAGTAAGGCGGATGAAACTGATCATAGCGGTCGTCAAACCCTTCAAGCTGGACGAGGTGCGCGAAGCGCTCGTCTCGGCTGGCGTCGAAGGCCTGACGGTGTCTGAAGTGAAGGGCTACGGCCGCCAGAAGGGCCAGACCGAGATCTACCGGGGCGCCGAGTACCAGGTGAATTTCGTGCCGAAGGTGAAGCTGGAGGCCGTCGTCGATGACGCCTCGGCCGCCAAGGCCGTCGAGGCCATCAAGGGCGCGGCCGCCACCGGCAAGATCGGCGACGGCAAGGTCTTCGTCGTCAATGTCGAAGAAGCCGTCCGCATCCGCACCGGCGAAACCGGCTCGGCCGCTCTGTAACGCATCGGGAAAAGGGGATACCGACGATGAAACTCACCTTCAAACCGCTGGCCGGGCTTGTGCTCGCCGCGACCCTCGCGGGGGCTCCGCTGGGGGCGGCCGCCTTCGCCCAAGAGGCCGCGCCCGCGCCGGCCGCCGCCGCGCCCGCCGAGGCCGCGCCGGCGCCAGCCGTGGCCGCGCCCGCCGAAGCCGCGCCTGCGCCGGCCGCCGCTCCGACCATCGAAGACAAGATGGACAAGGGCGACAACGCCTGGATGCTCACCTCCGCCCTGCTCGTCCTGCTGATGATCCTGCCGGGCCTGGCGCTGTTCTACGGCGGCCTGGTGCGCTCCAAGAACATGCTGTCGGTCATGATGCAGGTTTCGACCGTCGCCCTGATCGGCTTCGTCGCTTGGTTCCTGTGGGGCTACAGCTTCGCGTTCACCGATGGCGGCAGCTGGGACAAGTTCGTCGGCGGTCTGGGCCGCGTCTTCCTGAAGGACGTGACCCCGGCCAGCAACGTGGCGACCTTCTCAACGGGCGTTGTGATCCCGGAACTGACCTTCATCGCGTTCCAGGCGACCTTCGCGGCCATCACCGCCGCCCTCGTGGTCGGTTCGCTGGTCGAGCGCATGAAGTTCGCCGCCATCGTGGCCTTCGCCGTGCTGTGGCCGCTGCTGTCGTACTACCCGATCGCGCACATGGTCTGGTGGTGGCCGGGCCCGAACGCCATCGCTCTGGCGCCTGAAGATCCGGTCAAGTCGGGCCTGCTCTGGGGCTTCGGCGCCCTGGACTTCGCCGGCGGCACCGTCGTGCACATCAATGCCGGTATCGCGGCCCTGGTCGGCGCCCTGATCCTTGGCAAGCGCCAAGGCTACGGCAAGGAGCCGATGCCCCCGCACTCGCTGACCCTGACCCTGGTGGGCGCTGGCCTGCTGTGGGTGGGCTGGTTCGGCTTCAACGCCGGCTCGAACCTGGAGTCGAACGGCTACGCCTCGCTGGCCATGGTCAACACCTTCATCGCCACCGCTGGCGCGGGTCTGTCGTGGATCCTCGTTGAGTGGGTCACCCGCAAGAAGCCGTCGGCCCTGGGCCTGGCTTCGGGCATCGTGGCCGGCCTCGTCGCCGTGACCCCGGCCGCCGGCTTCGCCGGTCCGATGGGCGCCCTGATCCTGGGTCTGGTCGTTTCGCCGATCTGCATCATCTTCTGCTCGATCGTGAAGAACGCCCTGAAGTACGACGACAGCCTGGACGCCTTCGGCATCCACGGCGTCGGCGGCATCGTCGGCGCCCTGGGCACCGGCCTGGTCGTCAACCCGCTGTGGGGCGGCGCTGGCATCGTCGACTACACGACCTGCGGCAAGGACGGCGACCTGTCGACCTGCGACGCTCTGGCCTCCTACGAGCCGATCGCCCAGCTGCTCATCCAGGCCAAGGCCGTCGGCGTGACGGTGCTGTGGTCGGCCGTGGCCTCGGCCATCGTCTTCTTCATCATCAAGCTGGTGATCGGTCTGCGGGCTGCGCCGGAAGCCGAAGAAGACGGTCTGGACATCTCCGAACACGGCGAACGCGCCTACCACAGCTAAGGCTGGGGCCAGGCTCAAAGTCGAAGGGCGCGGAGGGAAACCTCCGCGCCCTTTCTCTTTGCGGTCATGCCGCCTGCCTAGATCCGCCGCGCCGTCACAATGGGCACAACGGGGTCCAGCATCTGGCCCTCCATAACGGGGTTGGTGGCCTTGCCCGGTGTCGGCAGGTTCAGGATCTTGCGGACGATCTCCATACCCTGCACCACCTGGCCAAAGGCCGCGAAACCGAGATTGTCCCCCTCCCCCGCCGGATTGGCGTCGAGATAGGGCGCGTCACCTACGCAGATAAAGAAGTCGCTATCGCCGGTGCCGGGCGCCTTGCGCGCCAGCGACAAGGTCCCGTCGACATGCCGAAGCCCCGTCTGGGTCGTCGGCTCATGCGCGATCGGCGGCAACAGCTTCTTCGGATCACCCTGCAGGCCGCCTTGGATCAGCCCGTAGTCCACGGAACTGGGCGCCTTGGCCGAGCGCCAGAAGCTCGAACCGTCGTAGCGCTTCTCATCTACATAGCGCAGGAAGTTCGCCACGGTCAGCGGCGCCTGCCGCGCCTTCAGCGCGATGATGATCGGACCAAGACCGGTGTCGAGGCGAACCAGAACATCGCCCGCGCCCGGCACGATCGGTGTCGCGGGCAGGCTCAAAATCTGCGCCGAGGCCAGACCCGGCGGGACCGCGAAGACGCCGAAGGCGGCCAGGACGTCACGGCGCTTCATCATCGTCTCCTCAGCTCAGGCGGCAGCGCCGCACCCACCAGTCCGGGCGCATCGTCTCCAGACGTTCGGCCAGACCTTCAGCCTCGATGTCGCTGGCGCAGAGCGCGAAACAGGTCGCACCGGAGCCCGACATGCGGACCAGCAGACTTTCCGGCTCGTCCCGCAGGACGTCCAGCACCTCGCCAATGCGCGGCTCCAGCCTCACGGCCGGCGCCTCCAGGTCGTTGCGCGTGGCGACGGCCAACCAGGCGGCGGCTTCTTCGGCGCTTTCAAGATGGTCGGGCATGAAGGGCCGCGCGGCCCCGTCGGGATGCACAGCCGTATCATAGGCCCGATAGACCGCGCCGGTCGGCGACGGCGCGCCGGGATTGACGAGCACCGCGTTCAACGCCGGCAGGCCGGGCGCGACGGACAGCCGCTCGCCTCGGCCTTCCGCCATCAAGGCCCGAGCCCGCAGACAGGCCGCGCCGTCGGCGCCAAGGCTCGCAGCCAGTAGCTCCAGGTCGTTATCCGATAGCGCCGGCGCCAAGGCGTCGCGCAACAGCTTCAAGGCCGCGCCCGCGTCGCTGGATCCGCCGCCAAGGCCGGCTGCGATGGGCAGATGCTTCTCCAGGATCAGCCGGTATGGCGGGATAGGGCCGCCCAGCCGCCGATGGAAGGTCTGGGCCGCGCGGACGACCAGATTGTCGCCGCCGTCCGGGATCTCGCGTCCGAACGGGCCGCAGGTCTCGAACGCCGGCGCGTCGCTGGGCTGGATGTTCACCCGGTCGCCCACATCAGCGAACACCATCAGGCTGGAGATCGGGTGATAGCCCTCTTCATCCGGCCCGCCCACGTGCAGGAACAGATTGACCTTGGCCGGGGCGAACGCTGACAGCCGCATGATCTCGTGACTCAAGGCTTGGACAGGCCCAAGCCGATAGCTCAGTTATGGGCGATCGTCGACTTGGTCGCCGGCGCCGAGAGCCCAAGCCCGTTCTTCAGCTTGTCTTCGGAGTCGACCTTCTGCTTGTCGGTAGGCTCAAGACTGAGAACCCGCTGCCACTGGAACCGCGCCTCGATGGTGCGGCCGACTTTCCAATAGGCGTCGCCCAGGTGGCCATTGATATCGGGGTCTCCGGGCTCGAGCTCGACCGCAGCCTCAAGTTTCTCGACCGCGGTCTTGTAGTCGCCGAGGCGGAAGTAAGCCCAGCCTAGCGAGTCCATCATGGCCCCCGACTGCGGCCGCGCCGCGACGGCCTTTTCGACCATGGCCAAGGCTTCGGGGAGACGCTCGTTGCGATCAATCCAGGAATAGCCGAGGAAATTCAGCAGTTCAGGTTCTTCCGGATTGACCTCTAGCGCCGACCGCAAATCCTGCTCGGCCTCCGGCCAGCGGCCGGCTTGCTCCAGAGCGACAGCCCGCAGATACAGCAGGCGCCAATCGGGGGCTGCGGCCTCGCGCGCCAGGATTGGATCCAGCACCGCCACCGCTTCGTCCCAGCGGCTGCTCGCCCGGAGAAGATCGGCCAGGGCGACGGCGGCATCCCGGTCATTCGGCGCGGAGATCGTCGCTGCGCGCGCCACTTCCAGCGCCTTGTCCTTGTCGCCAAGTTCGTTCCAGGCCCAGGCGATCTTGCTCTGCGCCGAGGCGTAGTGCGGCGAGCCGGCTTGCACGCGACCATAGGCTTCGATCGCCGCCTGATGATCATCGCCCTGGTTCAGCAAGTCGCCGACCAGGACCCAGGCCTCGTCGCGTCCCGGATCCAGGCGCAGGGCCAGGCGCAGATAGGCCAGGGCGAACTGGTTCTGCCGCTCGCCGGCGAAGGTGGCGGCGCAGGCGATCAAGCCCTCGGCCGCGCCCTGGCGCAGCGTCGGGGCGGGCGGCGGCGCGCCTCGAGCGGCGGCGCGGGCCCGGGCGCGTTGCAATCCAGTATCGGCGGGCGCGGCGCGAAGCGCGGCGTCGTACAGGGCTACGGCGTCGTCGTGACGCTTTCGACGCTCCAGGAACGCGCCGTAGTCCAGCGTGAAGATGCTGGCCGTCGCAGCGTTGGAGGTCAGGGCCTTGTAGTCAGTTTCGGCCTCGTCATAACGCTTGGCCCGTTCGAACAGGCGCGCCTGCCCCTGTTGGCCGAAGTACTGCACCAGCTTGTCGTTGCGCAGCACCGGCTGAACGGTCGCGCCCTCCTTGTCGCCGGCGGCGGCCGCAGTCCACGGCCCCAATAGCGCGACAGCCTGCTGGTGCGGGAAGCCAGGAGGATCCGACTTGAGGAGACTTTGCGCCTCCTTGCCATTGCCCAGGGCCAGCGCCTCGACCACGCGGGTCAGCACGCCCAGGCGACGGATAGCCTCCGTCCCCCCGGCCTCGGTCGGTGCGGCCGCAGCAGCGCGTGTGATCTCGCCGGACAACAGAAGCGCCGTGAACGAGCGCTCGGCGATGACGCCTGGGTCCTCGCCCAGCACCGCCGCCGTCCCGAAGTAGGTCGCCGCCGCCTTCGAATCGCCATCGCGCAGCGCGGCCTGGCCCGCGAGGAATTGGCCATAGGAGGTTCGCGTGTCGAAAAGCGAATAGCCTGGTCCGACGGGGCCCCGCATCGACACCGAGCCCGGCGCGGAAGCGCAGGCGGCCAGGGCGGAAACGGATACGCAGGCGAGCAGGACTTTAAGGCGCGTCATGTCGCCACCCTCGGAGGTTTCGAGGCGGTCCGCAAGAAAAAGCCTCCCGACCTGAGGGCCGGGAGGCTGCTTCGTCACATGTTCGGATAGTTCGGTCCGCCGCCGCCTTCCGGCGTGGTCCAGACGATGTTCTGCGACGGGTCCTTGATGTCGCAGGTTTTGCAGTGGACGCAGTTCTGCGCGTTGATCTGGAAGCGCGGATCAGTTCCCTGCTCGTTGTAGAGCACTTCATAGACGCCGGCCGGGCAGTAGAGCCGCGCCGGCTCGCCGTACTTGGGCAGGTTCACCTGGATCGGCACCGAAGGATCCTTGAGGCGCAGGTGCGCCGGCTGGTCTTCCTCGTGGTTGGTCGCCGACAGGAACACCGAGCTCAGCTTGTCGAAGCTGATCACGCCATCCGGCTTAGGATAGACGATGGGTTTATAGTCCTTGGCGAGGCCCGTCGACGCCGCGTCGGTCTTCTCGTGCTTCATGGTGCCGAAGAACGAGAAGCCCAGCAGGTGGTTGGTCCACATGTCGAGCATGCCGAACGCGCCGCCCAGCGTGGTGCCGAACTTGCCCAGCAGCGGCTTGGCGTTGCGGACGACCTTCAGCTCCTTGGCCACCCACGACTTGTCATAGGACGTCTGATAGGCGGTCAGCTCGTCGCTGGCGCGACCGGCCTGCACGGCCTCGAAAGCCGCTTCGGCGGCCAGCATGCCGGTCTTCACGGCATTATGGCTGCCCTTGATGCGTGGCACGTTCACGAAGCCCGCCGAGCAGCCGATCAGGGCCCCGCCCGGGAAGGTCAGCTTCGGCACAGACTGATAGCCGCCCTCGGTGATGGCGCGCGCGCCGTAGGCGATGCGCTTGCCGCCTTCCAGGTAGGGACGGACCGAAGGGTGCTGCTTGAAACGCTGGAACTCGTCGAACGGCGACAGCCAGGGGTTCTTGTAGTTCAGGTGCACGACGTAGCCGATGGCCACGTAGTTGTCCCCGAAGTGGTACATGAAGCTGCCGCCGCCCGTCTGGTCGTCCAGCGGCCAGCCCGTGGTGTGCTCGGCCAGGCCCGGCTGGTGCTGCTCGGGCGGAACTTGCCAGAGTTCCTTGATGCCGATGCCGTACTTCTGCGGCGACTTGCCCTCGTCCAGCTTGAACTTGGCGATCAGTTGCTTGGCCAGCGAGCCGCGCACGCCCTCGGCGATGAAGACGTACTTGCCGTGCAACTCCATGCCCGGCTGGTAGTCCGGCTTCTTCTCGCCGTCCTTGGCGATGCCGACCACGCCGACCACTACGCCCTTGACCGAGCCGTCGTCGTTCCAGACGAGGTCCGAGGCCGCAAAGCCCGGATAGATCTCGACGCCCAGCTCCTCGGCCTTGCCGGCCAGCCAGCGGGTCAGATTGGCCAAGGAGGCGATGTAGCAGCCGTGGTTGTGCATGAACGGCGGCATGGCGAACATCGGCAGGCTGAGTTCGCCTTGCGGGCCCAGCAGCTTGAAGCGGTCCTTGGTGACCGGCGTCTCCAGCGGCGCGCCCTCTTCCTTCCAGTTGGGGAAGAGTTCAGCCAGACCCTTGGGGTCGATCACCGCGCCCGACAGGATGTGCGCGCCGACTTCCGAGCCCTTTTCCAACAGGGCGACCGAGATCTCGGTCCCGGCCTTGGCGGCCATCTGCTTCAGACGGATCGCCGCCGAGAGGCCTGCGGGACCGCCGCCGACGATGACGACGTCGTATTCCATCGACTCGCGTTCGAGGTCTTCGCTCATGGGATCTCCCGGTGAGGCCCTACGGCCGCTCTTATGACTGTTTGATTCACAGCTTATCCGAACGTGACGCGGGGGTGGTCAAGCACCTAGCCGGATTTTTTGCTGCAGCGCAGCGTGGAGACCGGCGACAATCCGAGTTAAGACGGTCGCATGAGCCTCGCCGTCGATCAACGCGCCGTCGAAAGCCTGCTGGCCTTCTGGGCCGATGCGGGCGTCGAGGCCCTGTACGCGGACGCCCCGATCGATCGTCTCGCCGAGGGCGCGGCGATGCTCCGCGCCAAGAGCCAACCGCCCCCGCCGCCAGCGCCCGTCGCCCGCCCCGGCATGGCCATGGTCCGCTCGCCCGACATCGCTTCGGCCGTCGCCGCCGCCAGGGCCGCAGCCGCCACCTGCAACGACCTTGAGAGCCTGGCCGCCGCCATCGCCGCCTTCGACGGTTGTCCGCTCAAGAGCCAGGGCGCCAAGCAGGCCGTATTCTCGCGCGGCGTCAGCGACGCCCAGCTCATGATCATCGGGGAAGGTCCCGGCGCCGACGAGGACGCCCAAGGCCAGCCCTTCGTCGGCCGCGCGGGCAAACTTCTCGACCGGATGCTAAAGGCCGCCGGGCTTGAGGAGCGGGTGTTCATCACCAACACGGTGTTCTGGCGCCCGCCCGGTAACCGGACGCCGACGCCGCAAGAGCAGGCGACCTGCGCGCCGTTCGTCGAGCGCGCGATCGCGCTGGTGAAGCCCAAGATGCTGCTGCTGGCCGGCGGGGCCTCCGCCAAGGCCATGCTCAAGCGCGATGAAGGCATCCTGTCGATGCGCGGGCGCTGGTTCGAATGGGTCTCGGACGACCAGTCCATGGCGCTTCCGGCCATGCCGACCCTGCACCCGGCCTTCCTGCTGCGCACGCCCGCGCAGAAGAAGCGGGCTTGGCAAGACCTGCTGACCCTGACCGAGCGGCTTGATCGGCCGGACCGCCCGCACTAAGGTTTCCACAACCAGTCGGAACGGGGACGCGCGCCTTGCGGGGGAACGCGTATTGCTTTTGAAGCTTCGGGCTCGCCTTCTGGCCGTGCTGTCGGCCTGCATGCTGTCTGTCTCCGCCTTGGCCGCCCAGGCCAGCGGGCTTGAACCGCTGTCGGGTGATGATGTCCGATACTATCGCGCTGCGTTCTCCGCCGCTGATCGCGGCGACTTCGCCGCCGCCGAGGCGGCCTTCGCAAACACCCGCGACCGCAGCCTGGCCGGACGTCTCGCCTTCGCCAAGGTCATGCACCCGACCCGCTATTCCGCCAGCTACACCGAGCTGACCCGCTGGCTGGACAGCTATGGCGAAGAGGCCGGCGCCGACCGCGTCTACAGCTTGGCGCTCAAGCGCAAACCGAGCGGCAAGCGTGTGGTCGCACCGCCGACGCCCACGCTGTTCATCGCCGATGAAAGCGGCCCGCCGCCCGCCGACAAGGGCCGCGCGGCGCGCGAGGCCTACTATTCGGGCGATGTGAGGCAAGCCCTGGCCTTGGCCATCGCCGGCGGCGAGCGCTGGATCGCCGGGCTCTCGGCGATCCGCCTCGGCGACGCCGCCCAGGCCCAAGGCTTCTTCGAACAGGTCGCCGACGACGAACACGAGGACGAGTGGCTCCGCGCCGCCGGCGCCTTCTGGGCCGCGCGCGCCGCCGGCCAACAAGGCCACGGCGCTCAGGCGCGCGACCTGCTGCTCAAGGCTGCGCATGCGCCCCATACCTTCTACGGCATGATCGCCGCGCGCCAGCTGACCATGGCGGGCGTTCCGGTGACGGAGCCCCAGGAAGACCCGATCGCGACACTGCTCTCGCGCGCCGCCTACACCGGGCCAGACACCGAGTCGCTGAACGCTTTGGTCACCGCCGATCCGCGCGCGCGTCGCGCCGCCGCCTTGGCTCAGGTCGGCCGCTGGCGCGAAGCGGGGCTGGAGCTGCGCGCAGGTCTCTCGCTGGCGGAAACAGAATCGCTGCGCGCAGACTGGACGACGCTGGCCCTGGCGCTCAACGCCAAGGCGCCCTTGAACGCCGGCCGACCGGTGCGCCGCGTGGGCGGTGAAGACTATCCCCTGCCGCCACTGGACCCGATCGGCGGCTTCACGATCGACAAGGCGATGGTCTACGCCCTGGTACGCCAGGAAAGCCGCTTTGACCCCCTCGCCGTTTCCAACGCCGGCGCGGTGGGCCTGATGCAGGTACGGCCGACGTCAGCCGCCGACGTCGTGGGCGACGACACGCTACGCACCGACAACACCCCGCTGTTTGACCCGGCGTTCAACCTGCGGGCCGGCCAGGACTATTTCACCTGGCTTATGGACCGCGGCCTCAAGAGCCCGGACGTCCTGCGCGCCGTGGCGGCCTATAACGGAGGCCCCGCCACGCTGAACCGGACTCTCGCCCAGCTCGGCGCCGATTGCGACAGCCTGCTGCTGATCGAGAGCCTGCCCTTCAAGGAAACCCGCAACTACGTCGAGAAGGTGATGGCCAGCTACTGGACGTATCGCAAGCTGATGGGCGCAGAGAACAAGACGCTGGATGCGGTCGCCAGCGGCGCGCGGACGGTCGATTTCCGTCTCGATCCGCAGGTCGAGATGCCGACCACCATCGACCAGCTCATGGCGCAGCTGCCTTAGAGGCCCGGATCTCGCGACCAGCCGGGGCCTAGTAGGTGATGGCCTTGGCCTTGGTGGCCCTGGCGAGCCCGTTTTCATCCGCAACCACGCCTGAGGGCCAGTCCAGGCGACGAAGCAATACGCCGTGCATCTTGGGCGCCAGCCGGCCCAGCAGCCCGCCCGGCGCGATCAATCTCGCGGGCGCGCCGGCCCCACCGGCCAGATGCCGTTCTACCGGCTCGCGCCATCCCTCGCGCAGCACAGGCCCTGACCGAAGCGTAAGCACCCAAT
Organism: Caulobacter vibrioides; assembly: GCF_002310375.3. GTDB lineage: Bacteria > Pseudomonadota > Alphaproteobacteria > Caulobacterales > Caulobacteraceae > Caulobacter > Caulobacter vibrioides_D. The sequence goes on along the minus strand of NZ_CP023315.3, from coordinate 1,812,946 downwards.
CGCCGCGCGCCGCCCTCGCGCCCGCCGCCAAGCGCTCCTTGGCGGCGCCCGTCTCGCGCACGAGCCGAGCGCCGCTGTCCTCGGCCAAGGCTTCGACGCCGGGTTCATCGCCCGCGACCAGCACGACTTCCTTCACCAAGCCATCGACAGCGGCGGGCACCAGCATCGACATCTGGGCGGCCAAGCCCGGCAAGTCTTCGGAAGCGATGAGGACGACGGAGATCATACCCTTGCTTCGCGAGCCCAGGCCTCGCGGTCAAGAGTGGCAAGCCTAGCTGAAGAGATCCATCTGCGCGTTCACGGGGCGCGGTGGCCTGAACTGACTGATGTCCAGGGCGGTCCAAGGTTGGTCGAGGCCGAACTTCTTGACCGCCAGATGGAACCGCTGCCGTAGCACCTCGGCGACGGGACCATCGCCGACCATCCGGTCGCCCCATGCCGCCCGGTAGACCTCGCCGGATCGGATTTGCCGCACCAACGACATGACCTTACGCGCGCGATCGGGATAGTCGGCCTCGAGCCATTCCTCGAACAGTTGTGCGATCTCCCGGGGGAGACGTAGCGCCACATAGCCCGCGCCTTGAGCGCCGGCTTTGGCGGCGGCCTCCAGCACCGCCTCGACCTCGTGGTCGTTCAGCCCCGGTATGGCGGGCGCGAACATGACGGTTACAGGCACGCCCGCCTCGGTCAGCCGCCGTACCGCCTCGATGCGCTTGCCGGGCGTCGCTGCGCGCGGCTCCATGCTGCGCGCCAATCGGCGATCGAGGGTGGTTATCGAGATCGCCGCGCGCGCAAGGCCTCGCTCGGCCATCCGGCTCAACACATCCAGGTCCCGCAGGATCAGCGCCGACTTGGTGATCAGCGTGAACGGGTGGCCGAAACGCTCCAGGGTCTCGATCACCTGCCGGGTGACGCGTAGCGTCTTTTCGTCAGGCTGATAGGGATCGGTGTCGCCGCCAATATGGATCGTGGCTGGCTTGTAGCCGGGCTTGGACAGCTCCTTGGCCAGCAGTTCCCCCGCCTGCGGCTTGAAGAAGATCTTGCTCTCGAAATCCAGGCCTGGCGACAGACCCAGATACGCATGGGCCGGCCGGGCGTAGCAGTAGATGCAACCGTGGCTGCACCCGCGATAGGGATTGATCGATCGGTCAAAGCCGACGTCAGGACTCTGGTTGCGGGCGATGATTGTCCGCGACTTCATCGGCTGCAGTTGGGTTAGAATCTGCGCGGGTTCCGCGTCCTCGTTCCACCCGTCGTCGAACGCTTCTCGAACCTGAGACTCAAAGCGTCCCGTCCGGTTCGATTTGGCGCCGCGCCCTCGCGCCGCTGGCCCCAGTTTCGCTGCCTCTGCCATGGCGAGGACGATGCGCGATCTACCGGAACATAACAAGAACAATTACAGCCACTGGACCAAATGGCGCTCAGTCCTTCGCCGCGACGCGATCCAGATACTGCCGGATGTTCGCCGCTTCGGCCGCCGTATTGGCCAAGGCGATGGCCCGGTCGAAGGCCTGACGGGCCTCGGCCCGGCGGCCTGCCTGAAGCAGGAGAGCGCCGCGTGCGCCGTGATAGGGGAAATAGGCGTCCAGCCGGCCGCCAAGCGGCGCGATCATCTCAAGCGCCGCGTCGGGGCCGCGAACCTTAGCGATGGCGACCGCTCGGTTCAGGGTGATCACCGGCGATGGCTGCATGATTTCCAAGGTGGCGTACAGGCGATCGATGCCCGCCCAGTCGGTATCCTCGGCGCACGCCGCCCGCGCATGAAGGGCGGCGATCGCCGCCTGCACCTGGTAGGGTCCCGGCGCCTGCTTGAGCATGGCCTTATCGATCAGGGCCAAACCCTCGTCGATCATCCTGCGGTTCCAGAGACTTCGGTCCTGGTCTTCGAGCAGGATCGCCGCGCCGTCGGCCGCAAAGCGCGCGTCGGAACGCGCATGCTGGAGCAGTAGCAGCGCGGCCAAACCCATCATCTCCGGCTCGGCCGGGAAGAGGCGCAGCAACAGGCGAGCCAAACGGATGGCCTCGTCGCAAAGGCCGCCCTTGGCCTCGAGCGCCTTACCGCTGGCCGAGTAGCCCTCGTTGAAGACGAGATAGATCATCGCCGCGACCGCTGCGAACCGTTCGGCGCGCTCAATGGGTCCCGGCGCCTCGAACGGCGCGTCGCCCGCGCCGATCCTGGCCTTGGCCCGGGTGATGCGCTGCTCCATTGCCGTGTCGCTGACGACGAAGGCCCGCGCGATCTCTCTGACCGAGAGGCCCGAGACAATCCGCAGCGCCAAGGCGATCTGCTGCGTCGCCGGCAAATCCGGATGGCAGCAGATGAACAGCAGCCTCAGCACGTCGTCTCGATAATGCGCGCTATCCAGCCGTTCGGCCGCCTCGGCCTCGGCGTCTTCTAGGTCTGAGAGCAGGTCCTCGGGCGGTAGGGGCGCGTTGCGGCTGGTCTTGCGGACGGCGTCGATGGCGGCGTTGCGACCAACCATGATCAGCCAAGCGGTCGGATCGCGCGGCGGACCATTCTTCGGCCAAGCCTTCAGAGCGCGCAGGCAGGCGTCCTGAAAGGCCTCATCGGCCGCATCCATGTCGCGGAAATAGCGAAGCAGCGCCGCCATGGCCTGGGGGCGAGCGGCGGCGAGCGCGCCCTCGATCCAGCCGAAGTCGGTCACGCGCCTGCGGGGCCAGGCTGGAACATGGCGATCGGACGGATCTCGTAGGAACCGCCGGGATTGGCCTTGCCGAGGTCCTTGGCGACCTGCAACGCGCCATCCAGGGATTCGCAGTCGACGACGTAGAAGCCCAGCAGTTGTTCCTTGGTCTCGGCGAAGGGGCCATCCAGGACCAAGGGTGGCTCGCGGTCCTTGCGCAAAGTGGTCGCCGCCGTGGTCGGCATCAGGCGCGCGACGGGCCCCAAGCGCCCCTCCTCCGCCAACCGCTGCTGCACCGCGCCCAGCTTCGCCATCACGGCCGCGTCCTCTTCCTTGGACCAGGCGCAGACGACGTCTTCTTGGTTGTAGCAAAGAATGGCGTAGAGCATGGCGGTCCTCTTCTCCCGTCACAAGGACGGCGGACTATGGCGTCTCCCGACACCGTGCTGGAAGTTATTTGCGCTCAGCCCCCAAGCGCGCGCAGCCGCCGACGAACGGGTTCGTCATAGACCTTCAGGACCGCCCAGGACCCGACAACGATCATCACCATCGCGACGATGGCGAACCCGACGGGATAACCTTCTCCGCCCAGTGCTCTGTACGCCCGCAGCAGCAGCTCCCAACCCAACCAGTGCAGCGCATAGAGCGGATAGGAGATCGCGCCTGCCGCTCGGCAAGCCTCGCCGGCGAAACCCTTGGGATCCCGACGCCCCGCCAAGACCATCAGGGGGAAGACGACGCTGATGCAGACGAAGTCGTAAAGCCAGTTCAGCGGCGTCCAGGGCGCGCAAACCACCGCGCACAGAACCAGCGCAAGCAGCCAGACCGGCAAGCTCCAACGCGTGAACGCCTGGATGCGATAGCAGCCCCAACCCAGCAGGAACGCGAAGAGGGTTCGCAGAAAGCTGATGACGAAGGTGCCTCTGTCCCAGCCGGTCAGCACCCCGCCCATGCCATGGGCGACATAGATCATCACCGGCAGCAGCAGCACGACCATCAGCACGTGCCCCATGACGCCCAGACGGCGTAGCGGAAACCAGGCCGCACCGACCGCGAGCTCGAAGAACAGCGACCAAGCCGGCGGATTCAATGGGAAAAGCGGCGAGAACCCGTTCTGATCGATCCAGACACGCGGGACCATCAGCAAGCCCAGCGCCAGCCAGCCCGGCACGCTTTCCCGATGCTGGATGATCACCATGGCGCCGCCCAGCATGGTGAGGGCGATCAAGGGCCACAGCCGCACCAGCCGCTGCCGCATGAAGCCCAACCAGCTGATCTCGCGGGCGCCATAGGCGTGCGCCAGCACAAAGCCGGAAAGGCAGAAGAAGAAGTCGACGGCCAAATAGCCGTGCGGGACCAGCCAAGGCCGGCCCGTCCAGCTGCCGATGTGGTAGAGCATGACCCCTACGGCGGCGACGCCGCGCAGACCGTCCAGCGCCTCGTACCGTCGCCCAGCCTCGAAAACCCGCAAACTCTCGCCCTCGCGCCCGCCTCTGCTTAGACGGCGCGCCGCGCCGCTGGCAACTCAGCTCGCGGGCTTCTCAAGCAGAAGCGCCTTGGTGAGAAAGGCGCGGTCCTCAGCGACAAGCCGCAATCCAACCGCGCCGAAGAGGCTGGGCAGGTCGGTCTCTGCATAGCTGGCGTAGTAGGGCTCGTGGAAATAGACGGGGAAGGCCTCGAGCAGGCGCGCCAAATCCGGCGTGTCCGCCGGCTGGACGGAGTCGACCAGAACCAACACCCCGCCGGGCTTGAGAACGCGCGCCAGACTCGCCGCCACCACAGGCCGCACGCGAGGCGGCAATTCATGGAAGAGATAGACGCAGGTAACTGCATCCAAAGAGGAATCCGCGAAAGGCAAGGTCTCGGCGTTCGCCTTGATCCCACCGGCGCCGGCCCGTCGCCGGGACTTGGCCAGATAGGCTTCGGACAGGTCCAGGCCCGCCAAAGCCGCGCGTGGAAAGGTCGCCTTCAGATCCTTCAGGAAAGCGCCCGAACCACACGCCACGTCGATGATTTTCGCGCCGCGATGATCACGGCCGCGCCAGTGTCGCGCCAATAGCGACAGGCCACGCCGCCGCATCGCGGCCGCCGTACCGGAGAAGAGCGCCTCGACCTGGGCGTCATAGCGCCGCGCGCTCTCGGCGGTGAACCAGCCTCCGGACTGAAAGTGGAAGTTCTGACGGTAATAGTTCGGATAGATTGAGCGATCAGCCGCATCGCGAACTTCGACGCCGTCGCCTTTGCGTCGCCGCTGGTCGACCTCGAAGGCGTCGGCGATGAAGTCCGCGGCCTCGCGCAAGGCGGCCGAGGGGCGCACCGGCCCGTTCTCGATGGCGGGATAGACGCCGCTGGCGACATCACGCGCGTCTTTCTCGAAGGCCTCGAGATACGCGCGACGCAAGCTGGTTGGGATGGGCGCCGGGGTCGTCGGCGCGAAATGCCGGGCCTGGGCGCCCTGTGTCGGTCGGGTCAGGGAGCGAGCAAGACCGCCCGTCGCCGTCCACCACGCCGCCTTGACGGCGGCCTTGGCGCCTTGACCTACGGCGTCGAGCGCAAAGGCCGGCCGCCCACGTTCGCTGCTGGTCTGGACCATAGCCCCCTCACCGCGTGAAGACTCCGACCAGTTCAATATGGGGCGACCATACGAACTGGTCCACAGGCGTCACCCTCACAAGCTTGAAGCCGGCGTCGACCAACACGCGCGCGTCCTTGGCGAAGGTCTGAGGGTTACACGAGACCCCCACCACCTTGGCCACCTTGGACTTGGCGATCTCGACGGTCTGCTCGGCGGCGCCGGCGCGCGGCGGGTCGATGACCACGACATCGGTCTTGACCAGCTCGGTGCCCAGCACAGGACGACGCACGAGGTCGCGAGCCTCGGCCGTGATCGGCTTGAGACCGGACGTCGCGCCCACGGCCGCCTTCAAGGCCGTGATGGCAGGGGCGCTCACCTCGGCCGCATAGACCTGCGCCACCTCGGCGAGCCGGAAGGTGAAGGTGCCGACCCCGCAATAGAGGTCAGCCACCCGGCTCGCGCCCTGGGCCTCGGCCACTGCGAGCTCGACCATCGCCTTCTCGGCGGCGGGAACGGCCTGCAGGAAGCTGCCGGGCGGTAGCGCCACGATGGCGGGACCCAGCTTCACCAGGGGCTGACGTGCGCCATAGATGGTTTCGCCCGCCAGGGTGACCCGCGCGAAATCGCCCTCGCCCGCCGCCATCGCCGCGCGCATTCGAGCGTCGGCCGACAGCCCGCCGCTCTTGCGTTCGACGCCAGTGATGTCGATGTCGAGGCCTGTCGCGGTGAGCGTGACATGGAGGGTCGGCGCGGACTTCGGGTGCTCCAGGAAGGGCTCGGCCAAGCGCGCCAGGGCCGGCAGCGCGGCCACCAGGCGCGGATCGGTGACGGGACATTCTTCGATGGGCACGAGGTTCCACGAGCGTCGCTCCTTGAACCCAAGACGCGCGCCCTGCCCCTTGCCCCCCTTGCGCGCGTGCAGCGCCACGCGACGCCGCGAGGCGGGCGGAGCCGCGAAGGTCGGCAGGATCTCGGTCTCGAGCCCCTCCATCGACAGCTGAAGTCGGACCTGTTCGGCCTTCCAGGCCCGATAGGGCTCGCCGGCCCAATGCTGCAGCGCGCATCCTCCGCAAGTTCCGTAGTGTCGGCACGGCGGCGCCACGCGCTCCGGGCTCGGTGTCAGGATCTCGACGACCTCGCCGCGCGCGCCGTCGAACTGGGCGTGAACAAGCTCGCCCGGAAGGGTCAGCGGAATGAAGGCGGGCTTGCCGTCGGCGGTGCGCGCGAGCCCGTCGCCCTGGGCGCCCACCGCGTTGATCATCAGGTCTTGCATCCCCAGTCCATACCCCAAAATCGGGGCTTGAGCGCGCACTGGGGAAGTTTTTGTGTCGGTCTGAACGAAGCTGAATACCTCGGTCAGGCGCTGTTCATGTTGGCGGCGCCAAAACCTCTGCCAACGGATGGGCCACGGCGGCCGGCGCGATGCGACGGCAGCCCTCAAAAAGACAAGCTTCCCTCATGACCATGACCGCCTCGAAGAGCAGGACCTCCAAGATGAAGACCGTTCTGGGCGTGACCGCCGCCCTCGTCTGCGGCGTGCTGACGCCGACCCTGGCCTCGGCCCAGGCCTATGGCTCGCAAAGCTACGGCGGCGCCTACGACCGCCAGGGCTACTACTATGACGCCTGCCAGCGTTCGACGACGCAGCGCGGCACAGGCGGTGGCCTGACCGGCGCAGGGATCGGCGCGGCGATTGGCGGCGGCGTCGCCGCCCGGGGCGCCAAGACCGAGGGCGCGGTCCTGGGCGGCCTGCTGGGCGCGGTGATCGGTTCGAGCATCGGCAAGAAATCGGCCGCCTGCACGCCCGGCAGGACTCCGCCTGCGACCGCCTACAACGCCCCCCCGAGGACTCGGCCTACCGCTCTGGTTCGTACGACGACGCGCGCCGCGACGCCACGCGCGACAGCTACTATGAGCGCAGCTACGAGCGCCAAGAAGGCTACCGCGTCGACAACCGGACCCAACAGGCCGACGTCAACGGCTGCACCCTGGCCGAAAGCCCGATCTATCTGCCGGACGGCCGGGTCCAGAAGCGCTTCGTGCGCGTCTGCCCGGACGCCAACGGCAAGTATCAGGTCGTCGACTAAGCGCGACGATCTCTCGTAGAAGACGATCGGCCGCCCCTCGTGGGCGGCCGATTTCGTTCCGCGCCTAACGCTTGGTCGCCCAGACCAGCCGTTCGACCTGTCCTTCCCCGCCGGTGATCGGACTTTCAGCAAGGCCGCGCACCGACCAACCGGCCGTCTCCAGGAACGTGACGATCTCCTGCTCGACACGGGCGATGACGTCAGGATCCTTGACCAGTCCGCCCTTGCCGACATGTTCGCGCCCCGCCTCGAACTGCGGCTTGATCAGCGCCACCAAGTCCGCGCCCGGCGTCGCCAGGCCGAGCGCCGCCGGCAGGGCCTTGGCGAGCGAGATGAAGCTGACGTCGCTGACGATGAGGCTCGGCGCCCGATCAATGAGGCCGAGATCAAGACTCCGCGCATCCACACCCGAAAGATCAGCCACACGATCGCCGCCCCTGAGGCTGGCGTGCAACTGGCCACGCCCAACATCGACGGCGAATACGAACGCCGCGCCCCGCGACAAGAGCACCTCGGTAAAGCCGCCCGTCGAGGCGCCGACGTCGACCGCGATCCGGCCTTCGACCGCGATGGGCCAGATATCCAGGGCGTGGACCAGTTTCAGCGCGCCGCGCCCCACCCATGGATGCGCCGCTTCCGCCGCAATCTCGGCGTTGTCATCCACCAGCTCGGAAGGCTTGGCCACGATGCCGCCGAACACGGACACCCGGCCAGCCTCGATCGCCGCGCGCGCCTTGGCGCGACTGTCAAAGACGCCACGTTCGACAAGCAGTTGATCGATGCGCTTCCTGGCCAAGGCCTTTCCCCGAAAACTCGAAGCAGGCGTCTAGCACAGGCTTGCGGCGCAGGTCTCTTCGAGGTCAACTGAACGGCGATCACCGGCGCGAAGACGCCGGTCCTGTCGGGAGGAAATCCATGCGTTTCAGCCGCCGTGGCCTGATGGCCGCATCCGCCGCCATCGCCGCCGCGCCTTCGGCCTTCGCCAAGCCCAAGTCGTCCGCCGCCCCTGCCCCTTGGACTCCAGACGCCACCGAGATCGCGGGCCGCATCCGCCGTAAGGAGATCAGCGCCGCCGAGGCCGTCGAGGACGCCATTCGCAAGGCCGAGGCGCTACAGCCCCATGTCCAGGCCATCGTCGACTCGGACTTTGAACGGGCGCTCGCCAAGGCCAAGAACGGCCAGCTGACCGGGCCCTTCGCCGGCGTCCCCTTCCTGGTCAAGGATCTGGACCCCTACAAGGGCGTCCGCACCCGCTACGGCACCCGCGCGACGCTGGGCGCCAAGCCTGACACCGAGCAGACGGCCTATGTCGACTCGTTCGACGCCGCTGGCTTTGTCACGATCGGCAAGTCATCGACGCCGGAGTACGGCTTCCTGCCCACGACCGAGCCGATGGGCTTCCTGCCCACGCGCAATCCGTGGAACGTCAAGCACTCGTCGGGCGGGTCTTCCGGCGGCGCGGCTGCGGCCACGGCTTCGGGCATGGTGACGATCGCTCACGCCAGCGACGGCGGCGGTTCGATCCGCATCCCCGCCGCCAACTGCGGCCTGTTTGGCATGAAGCCCTCGCGCGGGCGGATGATCCCCAACCGTCCGACCAGCCGTGGCATCGACCTGTCGGTGTCGCATTGCGTGTCCCACAGCGTGCGTGATTCGGCCGCCCTGTTCGCCGCCTCGGAGCGCACGGATGCGGGCGCGGCGTTCAAGCCGATCGGCGTCGTCACCGCCCCGCTGAAGCGGAAACTCAAGGTCGGCCTGGTGATGAACACCGGCACCGGCCTGACGCCGCACCCCGAGGTGCAAGCCGCCGTCAACAACGCCGCCAAGCTCCTGAAGGACCTCGGACACAAGGTCGAACCGACGGTGTGGCCCATGGACGGCAATCAGTTCGGCCAGGACTTCACCGTGCTGTGGGCCAGCGGCGCGGCCGAGCTGGTCGCGGGGATCGGCAAGGCCATGGGCCGCAAGCCCGACGCCAACGTGCTGGAGCCCTTCAGCCTGGGCATGGCGGAGTTGGTCAACACCCTGCCTCAGGGCGCGCTGCAGGCCGCCATGGGACGATTGCAGGCCACCATCAAGGCCTATGACACCTGGCTGACGAAGTACGACGTCATCCTGTCGCCGGTGCTGGGCAAACCGCCCGTCGAGTTGGGCTATGTGGCGGGTTGGGTTCCGTTCGAGGAGCTTCAGGCCCGCCTGATGGCCTATGTCGGCTACACCCCGGTGCAGAACGTGGCCGGCGCGCCGGCCATGAGCGTGCCGCTGCACTGGACGGCCGACGGTCTGCCGGTCGGGGTGCAGTTCGCCGGTCGCGCTGGCGACGAGGCGACCCTGTTCGCCCTGGCCTACCAGCTTGAAGCCGCCGCCCCCTGGGCGCACCGCAAGCCGCCGGTGAGCGCGTAGGACGCTTTGAAGCCGACCAAGGCTAAAAGCTCCGCAAAGCGTTGAAAATGTAGGGACTGTTGTCTGGTTTAGATGATCTCATCTGAACCAGACAGCGCCTAAGCCGGATCCTGCTTCGTCCTGAGACGAACATGCTCGAGCATGTCTGCGATCAGGTCGAAGTCCATCTTGTCAGGACGACGCCAACGTACGCAGCCTTTACCGTGATCTATGTCGGCCAAGCGCGCGGAGAACGCCTCCATCGCCGTCTGCCCGACATAGAACGCGATGTGTTGTTTCTGGCTGTTGAAGGCGATCCACGGCAGCTTCGGCGGACCATAGGCGGGCATGCCGAACGCCATGCACTCGCTCTCTGGCCCAAAGGCTCGAAGGCAGAGCGTTCTCAGTTGATCCAGGGCCGGGCGGCGCTCCGGGGCGACCTCCTGCATGAAGTCGTCGACGTTCGCCGCCCTGGACTGGACCATCGCCCTACCCCTCCACGAAGACCTTCTTGAGTTCGTTCTTCATGATCTTGCCATTGGCGTTGCGCGGCAAGGTCTCGTGCCAGAACACCACCTTCACCGGCACCTTGAAGGCCGCCAGGCGGTCGGCGACGAAGGCGCGCAGTTCGGCCTCGGTCGCCTCGGCGCCCGGCTTGAGCGTGACGACGGCGGCCGGCTCTTCGCCCAGGGTCTTGTGCGGAACACCGACCAGGGCGGCGTCCATCACCGCCGGGTGGTCATAGAGGCAGTTCTCGACCTCGATGCAGTAGATGTTCTCGCCGCCGCGGATCAGCATGTCCTTGGCGCGGTCGATGATGAAGCAGAAGCCCTCGGCGTCCAGACGAGCCAGATCCCCGGTCCGCACCCAGCCGTCGACGAAGGTCTGGGCGGTGGCTTCTGGCTTGTTCCAGTAGCCGCGCACCACCTGCGGGCCCTTGCACCACAGCTCGCCGACCTCGCCGATCGGCAGCTCGCGATACGGCGCCTCGACGGTCATGATCTTCAAGTCGGTGACCGGCACGGCCGGACCGCAGCTGTCGGGGCGATTCTCGTAGTCTTCCGCCGAGTTGCTGGTCGCCGTGGCGGAGGTCTCGGTCATGCCCCAGCCGTTGCCCGGTGCGGAATTTGGCCAGATTTCCTTGATCTTGCGCACCAGCTCCGGCGCCGACGGCGCGCCGCCATAGGCCACAGCCTCGATCGACGACAGGTCGTACTTGTCGCGGTTCGGATGCTCGATGATCTGCCAGGCGATGGTCGGAACGCCGCCCATCGAGGTCAGTCGCTCGTCCTGGATGAGCTGCATCGCCTTGTCGGGATCCCACTTGCGGATCATCGCCAGCTTGGCCCCGCCGAACAGCGACGGGTTCAGCACCGCGAAGCAGCCCGTGGCGTGGAAGAACGGCACCGAGATCAGCGAGCCCTTCTGCGGCAGGCTGGGATCGGGCTGAGGCGGCGCCTCGCCGCGACGCAGGAACGCGCGCGCGCCGGCGGCGGCGGCGGCGAAGATGTTGCTGTTGATGTTGCGGTGGGTGCCGATCGCGCCCTTCGGCTTACCCGTGGTGCCGGAGGTGTAGAAGATCGTGGCGTCGTCGTCTGACGCGATGGCGACGGTTGGCAGCGGCTTCTCTTCGAGCTTGGCCCAGTCGTTGGGGCAGCCAATCTTGGCCTCCAGCGAGATCACGTACGGATGGGTGATCTCCTCCTTGGCGCGACTGACGTAAACGCGCTGGAGGTCCGGGCAGCTGTGCAGGTGCTCGCTCATGCGCTCATAGCGCTCGACGTCGACGATCGCGACCTTGGCGCCGGAATCGATCAGGCCGTACTCCAGCTCCGGACCCGTCCACCAGGCGTTCAGCGGCGTAACGATCGCGCCCAAGGACAGCGCGCCGTAGAACGCCACCGGCCATTCCGGAAGGTTGCGCATCACGATGGCGACGCGATCGCCTTTCTGGACGCCAAACGCCTCAAGCTCGGCCGCCATGTGGGTCACGGCGCGATAGAAGGCCTCGAAACTGACCCGCTCGTCCTCATGGACAAGGAAGATCTTCTCGCCGTGCGCGCGCCCCAGCAGCAGGGTGTCGCGCAGAGTCGGCGGCGCGTTCTTCCAGGCTCGGGTCTTTACCCCACGGATCTCGACTTCTTCCATCTCTCCTGGCGTGCCCGGCTGGGTGATCAGCGCATAGGCCTGCTGGACGGACATGGCGGGCCACGGGACTGACGTGGGGGCGGCCTGACTCATTCTACTCTCCCGGTATCGCGTCGCGCCTTGTTTGCTGAGCGCGTTCAGTGACCAGAGAGCACAGCCGGAAGCGGGATGCAAACGTCCGTTTGACCCCAAGAGAACATTGATAAGTTAGACAAACGCCCGATGGCGTTCCGCAACGTCAGGGCGCCAAAAAAGAGGGCGACGCCTCACATGAGACGTCGCCCTGGTTCTGAACGGGAAGGACCGTTAGCCGACCGATTCCAGCCTGGCCAACGCCGCCTCGAGCTTGGCCTGGGCCGCCTGCGCCTCGGCCAGGCGCTCGCGGTTCTCTTCAACGACCTCTTCCTTGGCGCGCGCCAGGAAGTCGGGGTTGCCCAGCTTCTTGTTGACCTTCTCGATCTCGCCAACGTGACCCGCGATCTCCTTCGTCAGTCGGGCCTTCTCGGCCGCGATGTCGATGAAATCCGCAACGCCCAGCGCCCCGGTCGCTTCGCCCATCACGATCGGTGCGGAGCCGGTCGGCGCGACGTCGGCCTCCCGGACGCTGTCCAGACGCGCCAGGGTCAGCAGCAGATCGCGGTGACGCGCCAGACGCGCCTTGGTCTCGGGGCCAGCGCCCACGATCGTGAGACCCGGTTTGGCCGACGGCGGCACGTTCATCTCGGCGCGGATCGAGCGGATCTCGCCCACGGTCTCGACCAGCCAGCCGATCTCGGCCTCGGCCTCGGCGTCGATCCAGTCGGCCGGCAGCTCAGGCCACGTCGCCGAGATCAGCATGCTCTCGCGCGCCGGACCGACGAATTCAGCGGTCTTCTGCCACAGCTCCTCGGTGATGAACGGCATCACCGGGTGCAGGAGCTTCAGGATCACATCCAGCGCCCAGGCGGCGGTGGCGCGGGTCTCGGCCTTGGCCGCCGCGTCATCGCCGTTCAGGATCGGCTTGGCCAGCTCCAGGTACCAGTCGCAGAACACGTTCCAGACGAAGCGGTACAGCGCGCCGGCGGCCTCGTCGAACGACGGAGCCTCCAGGGCCTTGGTGACCTCGGCCACGGTCTTGACCGTCTCGCCGCGGATCCACTTGTTGATCGGCTGCTGGACGGTCGCCGGATCGAAGCCCTCGACGCGGACGCACTCATTCATCTGAGCGAAGCGCGAGGCGTTCCACAGCTTGGTGCCGAAGTTGCGATAGCCCTCGATGCGCTGCTTGGAGAGCTTGATGTCGCGCGCCTGGCCCGACATCGCCGTCAGGGTGAAGCGCACCGCGTCGCAGCCCAACTCATCGATCAGGATCAGCGGATCCATCACGTTGCCCTTGGACTTGCTCATCTTGGCGCCCTTCTCGTCACGGACGAGGGCGTTGATGAACACCTGCTTGAACGGGGCTTCGCCCATGAAGTGGATGCCCATCATCATCATCCGGGCGACCCAGAAGAAGATGATATCAAAGCCCGTGACCAGGGTGCTGGTCGGGTAGAAGCGTTCCAGGTCCGAGGTCTTCTCGGGCCAGCCCAGGGTCGAGAACGGCCACAGGGCCGAGCTGAACCAGGTGTCGAGGACGTCCTCGTCCTGCGTCAGGACGACGTCGGCGCCGAACTGCGCGCGCGCGGCGGCATAGGCGGCTTCCTCGGTCTCCTCGACGAAGATCGAACCTTCCGGACCAAACCACGCCGGAATCCGATGGCCCCACCACAGCTGGCGCGAGACGCACCAGGGCTCGATGTTGCGCAGCCATTCGAAGTAGGTCTTTTCCCAGTGCTTGGGCTCGAAGACCGTCTCGCCCGTCTCCACAGCCTTCAGCGCCGGCTGAGCCAGGGTCTTGGCGTCGACGTACCATTGATCGGTCAGGAAGGGCTCGATGACCACGCCCGAACGGTCGCCGTGCGGGACCATGTGCTTGGTCTTCTCGATCTCCTTCAGCCAGCCCTCTTCCTCGGCGCGGGCGACGATGGCCTTGCGCGCGACGAAGCGGTCCATGCCGACATACTCGGCCGGAACACTGTCGTTCAGCTTGGCCTCGACCGTCAGGATGTTGATGGCTTCAAGCCCGGCGCGCTTGCCGACGCCGAAGTCGTTGAAGTCGTGGGCCGGCGTGATCTTCACCGCGCCCGAGCCCTTGGTCGGGTCGGCGTAGTCATCGGCGACGATGGGGATACGGCGGCCGACGATCGGCAGGGTCACGAACTTGCCGACCAGGCCCTTGTAGCGCTCGTCATCGGGGTGAACCGCGACGCCGGTGTCGCCCAGCATGGTCTCCGGACGCGTGGTGGCCACAACGATGTAGTCGCGGGTCTCGAACTCGGTGGCCTTGCCGTCCTCGTCGAAGGCGATCGGGTGCTGGTAGGTCACGCCGTCGGCCAGCGGATAGGCGAAGTGCCAATAGGCCCCGTCGACCTCCTTCTGCTCGACCTCGAGGTCGGAGATTGCGGTCTGGAACTGCGGGTCCCAGTTCACGAGGCGCTTATCGCGATAGAGCAGGTTCTGCTTGTAGAGTTGGACGAACACCTTGCGGACGGCGGCCGACAGGCCCTCATCCAGGGTGAAGCGCTCGCGCGACCAATCGCAGCTGGCGCCCAGGCGGCGCAGCTGATTGGTGATGGCCCCGCCGCTCTCGGCCTTCCATTCCCAGACCTTGTCGACGAAAGCCTCGCGGCCCATGTCGCGGCGGCCGACATTGCCGGCGGCGGCCAGCTGGCGCTCGACGACCATCTGGGTGGCGATGCCCGCGTGGTCGGTGCCCGGCAGCCACAGGGCGGCCTTGCCGCGCATGCGGTGGAAGCGGGTCAGAACGTCCTGCAGCGTGTTGTTCAGCGCGTGGCCGATGTGCAGCGAGCCCGTCACGTTCGGTGGCGGGATCACGATCACGAACGACTCGGCGTTCGCATCGTCGCTGGGCTTGAAGGCCCCGGAGGCCTCCCACGCGGCGTACAGGCGGGGTTCGACGGATTTGGGATCGAAGGTTTTTTCGAGCATGGCGGAGCGGATATGCCATCTGCGGCCCGCCCGGGAAACCGGCGGGCCTGGGTTTTCTGAAGGATTGATCAACGAAAAAGGCGGCCGCCGCAGCGACCGCCTCGATTTTCCGAAGGTTCTGAGGCTTTAAGCGCCGCGCCCCCGAGAGATGCGCTGGACTTCTTCCTCGACCTTGGTCTCGACGATCCGCGGCAGGTTCTGGTCCAGCCACTCCTTGAGCAGCGGACGCAGCAGCTCGCGTACGACGTCTTCCAGCGTGCGACCGTCCTTGGGCATCAGCAGGGCCGAGCTCAGGCTGCCGAAGGCGCTTGCCGCAGCGGAGGCGGCCGAAATACCCACCAACTGGTCGGCGACCTCGTCGCGGTCGAACACCGGCGCGGACGGCGGCGGGGTGTAGGCGGGCTCGGGTTCGGGAGCCGGCGGCGAATAGACGTCGATGTCGCCGACGGTTTCCAGCGGCGGCAACTCAGGCTCGGGCGTGATCGGATCCGTCAGCTCAAGAACGTCATCGTCGAACGACATCGGTTCGGGCGCGAGTTCGGGCTCCGGCTCGGGCGGCGGGGGCGCCGCTTCGGCCGCAGGCTCCGCCGGCGCGTCATCCTCCGAGATGATGCGTCGAATGGAGGCGAGGATTTCCTCCATTGTAGGTTCTTGAGACTGATCGGACATGTGCGGGGCCGTCGTAAAGAGGTACGAATCCTTGCGCGCCTTGGGGCGCGCTTAGCCGCGATGGTGCAGACTTACGCGTGTTAAGCAAGCGCAAGTCCGCGCCTGAGCGGAATCGACGCGGATCAAAACTACTTCGCGTCGCCCTTGGGCTTGGTGGCGGCCGCACCGACGCTGTCGATCGCCTGCACCACCGGCTCCCACGGCACCCAGCCCACGCCATGCGTGACGCGGTTGTAGGAGGCTTTCGGGTCATAAGCGGCGGTGGACGACGACAGCTTCGCCACATCCAGCTGGCCCATGGCCTGCAGGACGACGGCGCCGGCCAAATACTCGTCACGACGCGCGGACACCAACGCCAACTCGGCGTTGGAGAGTTCCAGCTGAGCGTTGAGCACGTCCAGCGTGGTGCGCAGGCCCACCTGCTGCTCCTGGCGCACGCCTTCGAAGGCGATGCGGGTCGCGCGGACCTGCTCCTCGTTCGAGATGAGCCCGGCGCGCGAGGCCAAGAGGTTGCTCCAGGCGTTCGACACCTGCTGGATCGCGGTGCGCTTGGCGCCTTCCACGGCGCTGCGGGCGGCGTTTTCACGCTCGGTCGCGGCGCGAACCTGCGAGGTGGTCAAACCACCCGTGAACAGCGGGATCGAAGCGGTGATCGCGCCCGAGACGGTGCGGTCGTAGTCGTCGAACTGGCTGCCGACGCCCGAGCGCTTATCGGCCGCGTAGCCGAGCGACGCCCGCGCGGAGACCGTCGGACGGTAACCGGCCTTGGCCACGGCGACACGCGCAGCGGCCGCTTCCTCGTTGAACTTTGCGGACGCCACGCCGGGGTTGGTCGTTTGGGCGGCCTCGAAGGCCTGGTCAACGCTGGCGGGCAGCAGGCCGGCCAGGCTGGGCTCCGGAGCCAGTTCACCAGGGGTTTGACCGACAACGGCGGCGTAAGACGCGCGGCTGACCTCCAGTTGCGCCTGGGCGGCGGAGAGACCGGCCTTGGCCGAAGCCAGACGCGCCTGCGACTGCGCGACGTCCGTGCGGGTGATCTCGCCGACGTCGAAGCGGGCGTTCGACTCGTCGAGCTGCCGTTGCAGCACGGCGACATTTTCCTTGGCGATACGCAGGCGTTCCTGGTCGCGACGGACGTCGACATAGGCCTGGACGACGCTGACCAGAACGCCCTGCTCGACCGAACGCAGGCCTTCGCGCGCCGACAGCACGTCAGCCTCGGCGGCGCTCACGCTCGCGGTGGCGCGACCGCCCGTATAGAGCGGCTGGCTGATCGACAGCGCCGCGCTGCTTCCCGAAAGCTTGACGTTCGAGCCTGCGGCGGCGGGATTGGTGTCAGAGCCGGTGATGTCGGCGGTCGCCCCGATTGTCGGACGGAAACCCGTCTTGGCCTGGACAACGCCTTCGTCCGTCACGCGCGCGCTGGCGCGCTGTTGCTGCAGCGTGGGATTGGTTTGATAGGCGAGCGCGATCGCATCGGCGAGGGTATCGGCGTTCGCGACGGAAAAGGCCCCAGCCAGGAGGCCAGCGCTGCAAGCGGCGGCCAGCAATCCGGCCCGTCGACGGTACGACATCAACATTCTATCCCCAATCACGCGAAGCCCGCGCTCGCCACAATATGATCGCGTGTAAGTCGCTCCGCCAGTCGTCGCCAGTTAAGCTTTTTTCACGCAAACGTTGCGGCCGCCTCTTGGACCGACGACGTCAGAAACTGAAGCCCGTCTCGACCTCAAAACCAGCCAGCACAGGCGGCGCGGCGTCGAACGCGGCGCGACGGCCAACACCATCCTCGGCGCGCAGATAAATCGCGGCGCGACCAACGGGACCCGTACGCTCGACGACGCCCAGTCGCCCGCCGTGAGCCAGGGCGTCCTGCCAGGCCTTGGGGGCGACCGCGACGGCGCCTTCGCAGACGATCACGTCATAGGAACCGGCGGGGACCGTCTTCAGATCATCGCCATCATGACGCGTGACCGAAAGGCCCATCTTTTCCAGAACGGCGGCCGCGTAGGGCG
The DNA here is from genome assembly GCF_002310375.3 of Caulobacter vibrioides. GTDB lineage: Bacteria > Pseudomonadota > Alphaproteobacteria > Caulobacterales > Caulobacteraceae > Caulobacter > Caulobacter vibrioides_D. The sequence goes on along the minus strand of NZ_CP023315.3, from coordinate 1,795,395 downwards.
CGGCGATCGCCAGGGCCGTCTCGCCTTCACGCGGCTTGAGCGCCTGAAGCAGCTTGCCGACCTCACGGGGACGCAGGAGCCAGCGACCAGGCGCGTACTCGATATCCGCGTCGGCATAGGCCAGATAGGCCTTCGACGCCGGCACGACGCCTTCGCGCGCCACCACGCGCAGCGCGTCCTGCAGCGGCAGGTCGGTCACGTCGGCGGTGCGAATCTGGCTCTCGACCATGTTCAGCCGCGCGGCGGCGAAGTCGGTGCTCATGGAATCCCTCGAAGGATTAGACTTTCGAGCAGGCTTATAGGTCCGCCGATCATCGAAACGCAATGCGATCCCAGGTCTCATCGCCGCGAAGGCCTCTCACGCGAGGCTGGAAAAACATCACAAGGCGCGACGCAGTGACACGCATAGGCTATTTCGGGAGCGACTGGACTTCGCCGTCCGGCTTGTCATCGAAGCTTGGTTGATCGTCGCTACGGCAGGCAACATAAGGACCTGTCGCCGACATGATCGACGACGGGAGGATATCGCTCGCAGCACGACGACTTGGGGTTCTGTCATGCAAAATGCGCCGATGGTGATCGCCCTCGCGTTAATCGCTCTCGTGGTGATCTATTTTCTGCCGTGGATCGACGAGAAGATTAAGCGCGCCTATGGCCGCTGGCGTCGCAAGCGGCGCGACCGGCGTGAGCAGCGAATGCGGTGACGCAGGATTGCTCCTGGGCGACCTCAATCCAAAATCACTTTGGAAGAGTGGCTCCGCGGGTAGGATTCGAACCTACGACCAGCCGGTTAACAGCCGGCTGCTCTACCACTGAGCTACCGCGGAACAGGTCGCTCTCAAGAGAGGGCGGGAGATAGCCGCCCCAACGAGTCGATGCAAGCCAGGAAAACGCGTGACGGACACGCAATGTCGAAGCCCCGCGACGGCGTGGGAAATAGTGCTGATTTTCGGGAAATCAGAGAGTGGCTCCGCGGGTAGGATTCGAACCTACGACCAGCCGGTTAACAGCCGGCTGCTCTACCACTGAGCTACCGCGGAACAGGTCGCTCTCAGAAGAGGCCGCGTGATAGCCGCCTCATGGCGCCGATGCAAGCGCCGAATCCAAAAAAAGCAGCCCGGCTTTGCGGCCGGGCTGTGGAAGTCAGTGATGGTGGGTGCCTTCAAAGAAGACACGATGAAAATCCGCCCGTTATGGTTAATGATCCCCTAATTCTTAACGCCGGAACCAAAAGGTCGCAGGCACGGCGAACGCCCTCAGAGCCGGGCGGGAATCTGCAGGCCGCGCTGGACGGCTGGGCGCTCCAGGCCCGCTTCCAGCCAACGCGGGACATGCTTCAGACCGCCGTAGCCGACGAGGTCGCCCGCCTCGTAGAAGCCGACCAGATTTCGGACCCAGCCTAGGGTGGCGATGTCGGCGATCGTGTAGTCATCGCCCATGATCCAGGCGCGCTCAGCCAGCCTGCCCTCCAGCACGCCCAGCAACCGCTTCGACTCGGCGACATAGCGCTCCAGCGGCCGCTTATCCTCGTACTCGCGGCCAGCGAACTTATGGAAGAAGCCCAGTTGCCCGAACATCGGACCGATGGCGGCCATCTGGAAGAACACCCACTGCAGGGTCTCATAGCGCGCGGCTGGTCCGGAAGGCAGGAACTTGCCGGTCTTCTCCGCGAGGTAGACCAGGATGGCTCCGCTCTCGAACAGCGCGATCGGCTTTCCCTCTGGACCATTGGGATCGATGATCGCGGGGATCTTGCCATTCGGGTTGAGCGACAAATACTCGACGCCCCAGGTCTCGTTCTTGCCGATATCGATCAGGTGCGGCTCGTAGGGCAGCCCCGTCTCCTCCAGCATGATGGAGGCCTTCACGCCGTTGGGCGTCGGCAGCGAATAGAGCTGGATCTGGTCGGGTCGTTCTGCGGGCCAGCGCTGAGTGATCGGGAAGACGGACAGATCGGGCATGAAGGGACCTCATGGAGAACGCGGACGCGTCGCTCCCATCTGGCGACCCGCCAGCCGCTTTTCCAGAGCGCCCCTAGACGGGGAAAACCAACAGGCCGCGCCGGAGTGGATCAGCGGACGGCCAGATCGACACCCAGAAGATCCGGCCGCCCGCGCGTGCGCGGACCTACCAGGCCCCGACGTTCGGCATCGAAACCCACGGTTCGGCCGGCGGCAGGTCGCCGTCCTGCAGAAGCTCAATCGAGATATTGTCGGGTGAGCGCACAAACGCCATGTGACCGTCGCGCGGGGGACGGTTGATGGTCACCCCCATGTCCATCAGTCGCTGGCAGGTCTCGTAGATGTCGTCGACCCGATAGGCCAGGTGGCCGAAATTGCGACCGCCGCCGTATTCCTCGTCGTCCCAGTTGTAGGTGAGTTCAACCAGGGGAGCCTTGCGCGCCTTAGCGAGCTCCACGTCCTCCGGAGCGGCGAGAAAAACCAGGGTGAAGCGGCCCTTCTCATTCTCCATGCGATACATTTCCTGGAGGCCCAGCCCCTCGCAGTAGAACCGCAGGGAGGCCTCGAGATCGCGGACGCGGATCATCGTGTGCAGGTAGCGCATGGGGTTCTCCTGGAAGTCGGTTGATGGCGATATAGGCCCCGCCCCGCCGGCGGCAATCCCTAAACCGGCTCACGCTCCCGGGTTTGACGACGCCAAAGCGCGGCGTACTCCCCGCCTGCGGCCAGCAAGGCCTCGTGACGACCGCGCTCGACAATCTTGCCGCGTCGGAGCACGACGATCTCATCGGCGTCGGCGATCGTCGAGAGACGGTGGGCCACCACCAGGGTCGTGCGGCCCGCCCTCGCCTTGCGGAGCGTCGCCTGGATCGCCGCCTCGGTGCGGCTGTCGAGCGCGCTGGTGGCCTCATCCAGGACTAGCACACGCGGCTGGGCCAACAGGGCGCGGGCGATGCCGACCCGCTGGCGCTCGCCGCCAGACAGCTTAAGGCCCCGCTCCCCGACCTTGGTCGCCATGCCTTCCGGAAGGCTGCGGATGAAGTCGCCCAGCTCGGCCGCCTCGGCCGCCGCCCAGACCTCGTCTTCACCGACCTCCGGCCGCGCGAAGGCGATGTTGGCCGCGAGGGTGTCGTTGAACAGCGCCACATCCTGCGGGACCAGAGCCACGGCCTGCCGGAGCGAGGTCTGGGTGAGCGCCTTGAGGTCGTGACCGTCCAGCGTGACGCGCCCCGCCTGGGGATCGATCATCCGCAGGGCGAGCCGGATCAGCGTGGTTTTACCCGCTCCAGACGGCCCCACGATGGCTACGGTGGAGCCGGGCGCTATAGCGAGCGAGACATCGCTTAGCCCTTCAGAGCGTGCGCCGTGGCGGAACGAGACCGCCTCGAAGGCCACGGCCCCGCCCCGCTGGTCGGCGCAAGGCGGCAGGTCCTTGGCGTCCGATGCATCGGCCACGTCGGCGGATTGGCGGCGAAGGTCCAGCATCGCTTCCATGTCGATCAGGGACTGGCGAATTTCGCGATAAGCGAACCCAAGGATATTCAACGGACCGTAGAGGTTGATCAGGATCAGTACGGCGGCGGTGACATCGCCGGGCCCCATCCGGCCGTGCGCCGCCTCCGATCCCGCCAGCACCGCCATGACGCCCAAACCGATGCTCATGACCGCCGACTGAACGAGGTTGAGCAGGTTGAGGGACTGCACCGCCTTGATGTTGGCCCGGCCATAGACGTCCAGCGCGCGCTCATAGCCGGCGATCGCCCTCGCCTCGCCGCCGAACGACTTGACTGTCTCGTAGTTCAAGAGGGCGTCGACCGCGCGACCGGCCGCCTCGGCGTCGGCCTCGTTCAGCGCGCGACGGTGGCCGATCCGCCAGTCCGAGATCGCGAAGGTCACGTAGCCATAGATGGCGACCGTCACCAGCGCCACCGCAGCGAACCGCCAGTCATAGGCCTTGGCCAGGACCACCGCGGCGAGGATCAGTTCGATTCCGGTCGGCGCGAGGTTGAACACCAGACTGCGAAGCAGAAAATCCATCGACCGCGCGCCGCGATCGATGACCCGCGACAGAGAGCCGGTGCGCTTGGACTGATGAAAGTCGATCGAGAGCGATAGGGCGTGCGCGAAAGTCTCGACCGCCGCGCGGGTCTGGGCCGCTTGGGCGACGGGCGTGAAGATCGTGTCCCGCGCCTGAGGCGCAGCCGCCGAAATGAAGCGCACCAGAGCCCAGCCGGCCGCCAGCGCGCCGAAGGCCAGGGTCACCGCCACCGCCGCGCCCTGCCCTGCCGCCAACTGGTTCACCGCCGCGCCCAGCATCAGCGGCGCCAGCACGCCCAGGACCTTGCCCGCCAAGGTCAGCAGCAAGGCCACCGCGACGCGCCAGCGCAGGCCAGGAGCCCGAGACCGCAACACGAGTTGAACCAGGTCCCGCATCGCCTTCCAGAAGCGGACCGGCTGATCCGCCTTGGCGATGGCCCCGGCGATCGCTTCACGCCCGGGACGGGGCGGTCCGCCCATCCCCCTCATCGACGATTGCCGTGGAGCAGCAGAGTGGTCTGGACGCCGCCGCCAGGCGTCACCCAGTCGATCCGCCAACCCGTCGCGAGCCGCTCGGACCGAACCGGACCGGTTGTTAGGGCCAAGGGGGGCGTTGCGGGAATGGTCACCTGATCCTCCCCCCCCTCGCCGCCGACCTGGATGTCATGCGGCGCGCGCGACAGCGGATCCTTGAGCGCCACGAAGAACCGGCCGTCGTCATCGGCGCGGCCTCCGCCGCTGACAACGCGATCGACCCGAACGTTGAGACCCGCACCCGGCGCGGCGATACCGGAAACAACCGCGCCGCCCGCGCGGTCAATATCCACCGTCAGGATCCTGGGCGCGCTGGAGGCGGGCGCGAGACGCCACGCGCCCGCCCCGGCGCGCAACAGGGCGACGTGCCCCTCCTCGGAGACCATGACGTAACCTTCAGCCTGAACGGTCCGCCCTTGGCGGGTCATCGAAAGGCCGAACAGGCGCACGCCAGGTTGGATTGGAACCACGACGCTCCATCGCCCCTCGGCCCCGGCCTTGCCGACAACGACTTCGCCATCCGGTGAGCCCAGCCGCACATCGGCGTCCGGCAGCGCTCGTCCGACCAAGGTCAGCCGCGCACCCGTTCGCTGCACGCTTTCAAGGGCGGGCGGCGCCAGATAGCCCGCCTCGGCGCTGTCGACCTTCTCGGCGCGCCGGGGGTCGCTCTGCAAGCCGGGATCGCACGCCGTCAGGGCCATTGCGGCGGCCAGCACCATCGACGACTTGAAACCCAGGGAGCGAATCCTGATCATGCGGCCTCAAATAGGAACGAACCGGTGGCGCGCGATCCCCGTGCGCCATTGTCTTTTGTGGAGTGGACGACGATGTCCCACGAGTCCAGGCGCCTGAACGCCGTCTGCGTCTATTGCGGCTCGTCGAACGACGCCAATCCCGCCTACATCGAAGCCGCCTTCAACATCGGCGGAAGCTTCGCCAAGGCGGGCTTGAAACTGGTCTATGGCGGCGGCGGCGTCGGCCTGATGGGAGCGACCGCCCGAGGCGCTCACGCCGCCGGTGGCGCCGTGCTCGGGATCATTCCGACCTTCCTGCGGGGTCGAGAACAGCCTTTCGATGACGTGGAAACCGTCATTGTCGACAGCATGCACGAGCGCAAGATGATGATGTTCGAGCGCTCGGACGCCTTCGTCGTCCTGCCCGGCGGGATCGGCACCCTGGAAGAAATTGTCGAGCTGCTATCTTGGCGCCGTTTAGATCTTCACCAGAAGCCAATTGTGTTCCATAACCCCGGCGGCTTTTGGGATCCGCTGTTCGCCCTGATCCGGCACACGATCGATCAAGGCCTCACCCCGCCCGATCTCGCGAACGCTTGGCGTTCTGTCGAACGGGCCGAGGACGTTATGCCCGCCCTTCTGGCCTGGGATACCGAAATCTACCAATCGGGCGCGCCAGACACGCTTCGGCGCTTGACTTAGTTTTCAAAGAAAACGAACTATGCCCAAAGGTGTGCGACGCTCCCGATCGCGCGCTCATGCGCCGGAACTCCCATCCGGCGCGGGGATAGGAGACTGTAAGAATGCGTACCGCCATTTTCGCGGGCCTGTTGGCCTGCGCGCTCGTCACGCCGGTTTTCGCCGCCGACACCGAAAGCGCCTCGCTCAAGCTGAAGACCGCCGCTACGGCCGAATCGTTCATTCATGACGGCTCGGCTTGGCGCTGCGCCGGCGACGTCTGCACGACGGCCAAGGCCCGCTCGCTGCCGGCCGCCCGCGCTTGCCGCAAGCTCGCCGCCCAAGTTGGCGAACTGACCGCGTTCACCTATCGCGGCGCAGTGATCGAGGGCGACGCCCTGGCTGATTGCAACACTGCCGCCAAGAAGGGCTGAGGCCTTTCCTTGGACGACAACGCCAAGGCCTCCGCACAATGTGGCGGAGGCCTTTTTCTTTGCCCAAATGGCGCTTCCCTATTTTCGCCCTGACTTCGGCGACGAGGATTTCGGCGGCTTCGAACTCTGCCGGCCACCCACCAGCATACCGCCCAAGAGGGCGAACGACAGCATAGCGTGGTTCATCTTCGATACGTTCATGACGGCGTCTCCCAGACATGGCCGTTGGCACCAGGAGACGCGCGCGGCTTACAGGGGCTTGCACCCTCCTAGTCGTCAGCGCGTCGTCGCCAAGAATGCGACCATGACACTTCTCCGCAAGCAAAATTAATCCGTATAGGGACCATATCCGCATGCGGACGAGCGCTCGAAAGCCACCGAGGCGGGGCCGCTATTTTAGTCCGTACACGTCTCATATACGCATGGACCTTACGGCTATTGGTTTTGCGGGAGGCGAAGTCCCGGCGCGCGAAAATGCGCCCTCGATGATCTTGGCGCATGAAAAAGCCGCCCGCGTCGCGATGACGCAGGCGGCTTCATCATTTCAATCCGTTGGTCCGTAGACGCCCTTAGGCGGCCGCGTCGAACGACAGGGATTCGTAGCGCTTCAGGTGGTGATCAACCGAGCCGAACAGCCCCTCGATCATCGTCGCGCGCTTGAAATAGTGACCGATGGCCAGCTCGTCGGTCATGCCCATGCCACCGTGGATCTGGATGGCGTTCTGACCCACGAACTTGCAGGCGCGACCGATGCGGACCTTCATAGCCGAGACGGCCTTGGCGCGCTCAGCGGCGCTTTCGCCGACCTTGATCGTGGCCATGTAGGTCATCGACACCGACTGCTCGACCTCGATGAACATGTCGACCATCCGGTGCTGAAGCACCTGGAAATTGGCGATGGAGGTGCCGAACTGCTTGCGCTGCTTGGCGTAGTCCAGAGTGCCCTCATGCAGCTTGCGCAGCACGCCAACAGCCTCGGCGCCGACGGCGGCGATGGCTTCGTCCATCACCTGCTCGACCAGGGCCAGACCGCTTTCCGAGATCAGGGCGTCAGCCGGAATCGAGACGTTCTCGAAATAGACTTCCGAGGCGCGGTTGCCGTCGACCGTCGGGTAGTCGCGGGTCACGACGCCCGGCAGGCTCTTGTCGATGATAAACACGCCCACGCCGCCGGCGTCGCGCTGGGCGCCGCCCGTGCGGGCCGTGACGATAAGATGGGTGGCGAAGGGCGCGCCGATGACCACAGCCTTGTGACCGTTCAGCACCCAGCCCGAACCGTCCTTCTTGGCCGTCGTCTTCAGGTCTTGCCAGGTGTAGCGGGCCTGGGGTTCGGCATAGGCGAAGGCGATGGTGGCCGAACCGCCGACGATACCCTCGATGACCGACGCCGCGCCGGCGTAGCCCGAGTGCTTCATGAAGCCGCCGCCGATCACGACGGTGCCCAGATAGGGCTCGATGACGAGCGCCTTACCGAACTCTTCCATGATGATCATGTTGTCGATGGCGCCGCCGCCCAGGCCGCCCAGCTCCTCGCTGAACGAGGCGCCCAGGATACCCAGCTCCTCGGCGAAGGCCTTCCAATAGTCGGCGCGCCAACCCGCGTCCGAGCTGACGATCTTGCGGCGGGTGTCGAAGTCGTACTTGTCCTGCAGGAAGCTCGCGACAGAGTCGCGGACCATCGACTGCTCTTCGGTGAAGTTGAAATCCATCCCTGGGTTTCCGTTCTTTTTGATTGTCATCCCGGCCGCAGCAAAGCGGAGCGCCGGGATCGGCAAAGTCAGTGAATTGGGCGGTCCCGGGTCACGCCTCCGGCGCGCCCGGGATGACAGCCCGCGCTAGAGTCCCAGAACCATCTTGGCGATGATGTTGCGCTGGATCTCGTTCGAACCGCCGTAGATCGACGTCTTGCGGACGTTGAAATAGGTCGGCGCGGCGCGGTGCGCGAAGTCAGGGCCGATCGGATGGGCGTTGTCGCCATCGGTCGGGAAGCCGCGGAAGTACGGCGCGCCGTAATGACCGGCGGCCTCCAGCACCAGTTCGGTAATCCGTTGCTGGATCTCGGTGCCCTTGATCTTCAGCACGCTGGACTCCGGACCCGGACCCTTACCCGAGGCTTCGCCGGCCAGGGTGCGCAGTTCGGTGTACTCCAGCGCGGTCAGGTCGATCTCGAGCTCGGCGACCTTACGCTTGAACATCGGATCCTTGATCAGCGAGTCGCCGTCGTCGCTCAGTTCGGTCGAGGCGATCTGGCGGATCCGCTCGATGCCGCGCTTGGAACGCGCCACACCGGCGATACCCGACCGTTCGTGAGCCAGCAGGAACTTGGCGCAGGTCCAGCCCTTGTTCTCTTCGTAGATGCGGTTCTCGACCGGCACCTTGACGTTCTCGAGCCAAACCTCGTTGACCTCGTGCTCGCCACCCAGGGTGATGATCGGACGCACGGTCACGCCGGGCGACTTCATGTCGATCAGCAGGAACGAGATGCCTTCCTGGATCTTGGCGTTCGGGTCGGTACGGACCAGGCAGAAGATCCAGTCACCGTGCTGGGCCATGGTGGTCCAGGTCTTCTGGCCGTTGACCAGATAGTATTCCTTGCCGTCATCGCCGGTGAAGCGCTCGGCCTTGGTCTTCAAGCTGGCGAGGTCAGATCCCGCGCCCGGCTCGCTGTAGCCCTGCGACCACCAGATGTCGCCCGACAGGGTCGCCGGCAGGAAGCGTTCCTTCTGCTCGGGCGTGCCGAAGGTGTAGATCACCGGGCCGACCATGTTGATGCCGAACGGCAGGATCGGCACGCAATCGGCGCGGGCGGTTTCTTCAGACCAGATGTAACGTTGGACCGAGGTCCAGCCCGGACCGCCGAACTTCTCCGGCCAGGCGGGGGCCACCCAGCCCTTCTTGGCGAGAACGCGGTGCCAGGAGAGGAAATCCTCCTTGGCCATCTCCTCACCTTCTTCCTGCTTGTCGCGCAGCCCGGCCGGATAGTTCTCGGCGATAAAGGCGCGAACCTCGTCGCGGAAAGCGAGGTCCTCGGGCGAGAAGTCGAGATTCATGGCGAGCTCCCGTTCAATCGACCCCTCGAATGGGGGCCGTTATTGCGTTTCGGGAGTCATGATATGGCTCGAACGCCCGTTTGGAAAGATGACGTTAGCGTCAACGGAAATGAATATTATCCGCGTTCACTTAGACACCCCCAAACGGTCCTAGCGGACCTCGCAAGCGAGCTTCACGAGCGCCAGCGCCGAGACGCCGCCAACGCCCTCCTCATCGCCGACATCAAGAGACAGGAGCGGCCGCTTTCCCAGCGCCTCCAGCAACTTGGCGTGTCCGGTCACGGGCCCCGCATGGGCGGCTAGACAATGGTCGATCGCCGTAGGTTCAATGGCCCGGACGATCGCGGCCGCAGCGCAGGCGGCGTAACCGTCGAGCAGGACCGGCACCTTCTGGACGCGCGCGGCCAGGATCGCGCCCGCCACGGCGGCGGTTTCGCGCCCGCCCAGCTGGCGAAGAATTTCAAGCGGGTCGTCGCCCATGCCCTCGGCCCGCGCACGGGCGACGGCGGCCGCGACCGGCTCGGGATCATCCGACCAGTCAGAGGCCTCCCCGCCGAACAGGGCCAGGCAAACGGCGGCGGCGGTGCGCGCGGGCTCGGCGACGATGACGCCGGGGATCAGCAGATCGGGCTGCTTGGCGAGGGCCTCCATCCCGAACGCCATGGTGGCGGCCGCCTCCTTCTCGCTCATCGAGGCCTTGGTCACCATGTCCGGCGAAGGGCGATCAATCGCCAGGTCGAAGGCTTCCAGGCCCGCGCCCTGGACGCCCGCGAGGCGCGAGACAGTCGCGCCCCCGGCGGCGATGGACTCCAGACGCTCGCGCGCCCAGCCCCGAGGCCCTACGCCCTGACGGGCGCCGGCATAGAGCGCGACCACCGGACGATTGACGGCGGGCGGGGTCTTGCCGGTCCAGGCCGTCAACCAAGCCGAAATCTCGGCCAGACGCCCCCCTTGTTCGAGCGCCGGCGCCGGCCCCGGCTGCGGCGGGGAGATCGCGAGTTGGCGAATATCGGCGAAGGGAGAGACGGTCTGGTCGGTCATGGGGCGGACTTAAACCGGTCCGCGTCCAAAGCAAGCCCCATCCCCCGCCAAACCCTTGCGCGCGCGCCGGCGAACAGGAATGCTGATGAGCATGACGACGAACGCCCAACCGCCACGCCCTATTGTCACGCCCTGTGTGAAGGTCTGCGCGGTCGACGGGGCCTCGGGCTACTGCCTGGGCTGTCGTCGAACCCTGCCCGAGATCGCCGGCTGGGCCCGGCTCAGCGACGCCGAGCGAGACGCGGTGATGGCCGCCCTCCCCGATCGACCCGACCCGATGGTCGCTCTGACGGCCGCATCGCAAGCGTCTCGCTAGCAATCCCTGATCATAGCGCAGGCGAAATGAATACCTTGTGCGAGAAAATTCCCGAGCTTCGCCCTCCTCAGGAATGAGCACAAAGTAAAGACTCGCTATGTTATTGATTCAGTAACCAAACCTCAAAATTCATCTGACCGATTCATTCATTGAAAACGCCTCGCCGCTAAACATACAGGCAACGATCGCAGAAGCGGTCTCAAGGCCTACAAGGCAGGGTGTCTTCTATGTTGAGGTTCGTGGCGATCGCTCTTGTGGGGGCCCTGTCGGCGGTTGGCGCCGCGAAGGCGGTTGTCTCCCTGGACGACTTGCGACATCCGGACCTGCGCGCGCCCTCCGCCGCGACGGCCACCCTGGGCGGAGCCGAAGGCGGCGCGGCCCAATTGACCAAGGACAGCGACGGCCACTTCTGGGCCCAGGGCAATGTCGACGGCAAGGCCGTGCGGTTCCTGGTGGACACCGGCGCGACCGCCGTCTCACTCAGCATGGCCGACGCCCAGCGCCTGGGCATCGACACCACCCGCCTCACCTACGACTACAACGTCATCACCGCCGACGGCCGGACCCGCGCCGCCGCCGTCAAGTTGGCCAGCGTCTCGATCGCCGGGGCGCGTATTCGTGACGTCGACGCCCTCGTCATCGAAAAAGGTCTCGAGAACTCGCTGCTGGGCATGAGCTATCTGGGCCGCCTGTCGCGGTTCGAGGCCACCCAGACCTCGCTGATCCTGCACCCCTGACCCTATTCCGCCGCAGGGGCTGACCGCTCTTCGCGCGACGCCAGAGCGACGCGAACCGCCTCCAGGGCGCGATCCACCACGTCCAGACCCGCGCCGGCCTTGACGCCCTCGACCGTGAGTATCCGACGCCACGCCCGCGCGCCGGGCAACCCGTGGAACAATCCCAGCATGTGGCGGCTCATCGCCGCCAGATGCGTTCCAGCCGCCAGTTCCCGCGCCAGATACGGCCGATAGCGCTCGACGGCCTCGAAGCTGTCGACGTCATCGACATCCAGCCCGAACACTCGGCGATCCACCTCGCCCAACAAACCTGCCTCGTGATAGGCCGCGCGCCCCAGCATCACTCCGTCTACGCCGTTCGCCAGATGCTCCAGCGCGGCGTCAACGCTCGCCACGCCGCCATTGATGGCGATCGTCAGGGCCGGACGCTCGCGCTTCAGCCGATAGACCAGTTCATAGTCGAGCGGAGGAATGTCGCGGTTTTCCTTTGGCGACAGCCCCTGGAGCCAAGCCTTGCGAGCGTGAACGATGAAGGTGTCGATCCCCGCCGAGGCGCAGCGGTCGACGAGCGTGAAGAGGCTTTCTTCGGGATCCTGGTCATCTACGCCAATCCGGCATTTCACCGTGGCCGGGACCCGTACGGCGTCTTTGATCGCCGCCATACACTCAGCCACCAGGTCCGGCTCACGCATCAGGCAGGCGCCGAAACGGCCGCTTTGAACGCGATCCGAAGGACAGCCGACGTTGAGGTTCACCTCGTCGTAGCCGAAATCCTCAGCGATCCGAGCGGCCTGCGCGAGGTCGGCCGGATCCGATCCGCCAAGCTGCACCGCGACCGGGTGTTGGCCGGGATCATAGCCCAGCAGCTTCTCCCGATCGCCATGCACCACCGCGCCGCTCGTGACCATCTCGGTATAGAGCAGCGCGCGCGACGAGAGCCCGCGGTGCAGCGACCGACAGTGCCGGTCGGTCCAATCCATCATGGGTGCAATAGAAAATCTATGGGCTTGATATTCCAGGATTTTACCCTTAAAAGACAAGGCGTTATCTGACACTCAATCTCCGCAAAAACACGAAGAAATTCGCAGTTTTTCTCTAAGCTACGCTCGCTCTCCGCACCGGATTTGCACGCGCCATGGCCACCATTCTAAAACAAAAGTCCGGCCGCTGGCGCGCTCAGGTTCGCCGCAAGGGCGGCTATGTGAGCGAGACCTTCGGCCTGCGCAAGGACGCGGAAGCCTGGGCGCGCCAGATCGAGCGTGATCTGGACCTTGGAATTTCCCCCACCGCGCGCGCGCGCGACACGATCCAGACTTTCGGCGACCTCGTGGATCTGCACATCCGCGACATGCAGAGCGTGGGCAAGCCCATCAGGCGGACAAAGGCCTTTAGTCTCGACGCCCTGAAAAAGCAGCTTGGCGCAGTGCGGATCGCCGATCTTGACCGCGAGGCCCTCATCACCTTCGGTAAGGCCCGCGCCAGGGCCGGCGCAGGGCCGATGACGCTGGGGATCGACCTTGGCTATATCCGCACCCTGCTGGCGCACGGCGCGTCGGTCCACGGACTGCCTTATTCGCCCGAGCCGGTGGCTCTGGCGCGCCAGGCGCTACGCCATCTGGGGCTGGTGGGAAAAGGACAAGAGCGCGATCGCCGGCCGACGCAGAGCGAGATCGAGCGTCTGATCGACTACTTTCGGGGGCTGAACGGCCTGACCATCCCGATGGGACGGATCGTCAAGTTCGCCATCGCCACGGCCATGCGCCAGGAAGAGATCTCGCGGGTGACCTGGGAGGATCTTGATGCGCGCCACAAGATGCTGCTGATCCGCGACCGCAAGGACCCGCGCCAAAAGCAGGGCAATCACCAGAACATTCCCCTGCTCGATATCAGTGGCTACGACGCGTGGGATTTGATCGAGGAACAGGCCCTGCATCTGGGCCATCGGACCGGGCGCATCTTTCCCTATAACAGCCGCTCGGTCGGCGCTGCGTTTCGACGGGGCTGCCGTCACCTAAGGATCGCAGACCTGCGGTTCCACGACCTTCGGCACGAGGCCACCAGTCGCCTGTTCGAAGCCGAATTCAAGATCCCCGAGGTGTCTTTGGTCACCGGCCACAAGGACTGGAAGATGCTGCAACGCTACACCCATATCCGGCCTGAAGATTTGCACGCTATCGGCGCACGTCGGCGTGCGCTGCGCGAGGCGGCCACGACGTGAGCATCGGCGATCACCGCGCCGCGATCAGGGTCTAGGCGGTTCTGGTGTGCGCCCGTGAACCCAGGCCCCTTGGCTTTGCGCCACCGATCGACCCGGGCCTCTGCGATGGGGGTCCTTGGCGGCCGTCCACACCAAGGCTTGGTCGGGCGCGCGCTGCGCAACGGTGAACGGATGCTTGGTCGTTCGGGGCAGATTCAGCGCCGACTTCGGCGCATTGATTTGCAACGGCGCCTTGACCGGCGGGGGTTTGGTGTGGACGACGCGGCTGGCCTGGTCGGGATCATCGACGGCTCTGGAGACCCCGGCGCGCCGGCCTTCGACGACAATGGGTTGCTCGGCGCAGCCCGCCTCCATGGATAGGGCTGGTCTTGGCTCAAGCCTCTTGTGGACGCCGCCCAGGGGCGCGGCGGTTTGAGGGTCGTTCCCCTTGCACATGGTTGCGCCCCTTTGTCGGATGAACCGCCATCAAACGCCCCGCGCCGACCGGCGGTTCATTGGGGGTCTACCCGATCGCGACCCAAAGCGCGGGCTTGGGCCTAGCGCTGCTGTGCGCCAGACCCTAGCTTCACCCCATGCCCCCTCGCCTTCGCCCGACCGCCCGTGTCCTGACCGCCAAAGGCTGGCTGGGCCTTGGCCTCCTGGCCTTGCTGGGGAGCGTCACGGTTTTCGGGCTGCTGATGGCTTAGCGCCAGAGCTAGCAAACCCAGAAGACATGGACTTCGTCATGGGCGGTCTCGACGGTGAAGACCTCGCCGTTCAAGCGTGCGTCGCGCGCCATGGCGTCGTAATCGATGTACCCTCGCAGAGCCTTCGGGATGTCGACCGTCTCCTCGGTCAGGGCCTGGACGCAATCGGCCAGGCTGGAGAAGCAGCCGCGATACTGCCCCTCAAGCGCCGTGTTCGCCGCCGCCAGATCGCCGCCGACCTCGGCCAGGACCAAAGCGCCCAGCCGCCCATGGGCCCGCAGAAAGCCTGCGATCTCGACCACGCGCGCGACGCTGGCGTATTCGGCGATCTCAAGGCCGCAAAAGTCCTCATGGTCGTGGATCGCAAATTCCTCGGCCGCCGGCTGGGGCGAAGCCTGAAGCATCCGCGCGATGGCGCTCCAGACCTGCGCTTCATCCTCGACCGGGATCCACGCGCCGTGCAGAACGCCCGCGTTATAGGCGGCCAGGCACGCCGCGTAGATGCGCGGCGTCAGGGCGACAGAGCCGGCCTTATCAGTCGCTTGTCCCATGATCTTCATCCTTCAAGACAGGGGTTCGTACATTCGAACCCTTGCCCGTCGGCGAGACCGGGGGTGCAAGCGGAGGGGCGGCTTCGCGGGGACCCGGCTGCAGGTCGGCCAAGCCGACCGAAGCTGGGCGGAAGCCGATCCGAAGCGCGCCGGGGGCGGCGCCCCAAGCCCCGGCTTTGGCTGACGCCAAAGCCCATCGAGGTCATGAAGCCCGCCAGGAGACCGCGCCGGCGCGGTCGGGAAGCGGCGTTGAGCGCGCGGCGGCGGCTCTTAAGCTTGCCTTGAGAGCCGCCCGTTAAGGGGCGCGCCCGAGGGAGCGGCGAAA
Source organism: Caulobacter vibrioides (assembly GCF_002310375.3). Classification (GTDB taxonomy): domain Bacteria; phylum Pseudomonadota; class Alphaproteobacteria; order Caulobacterales; family Caulobacteraceae; genus Caulobacter; species Caulobacter vibrioides_D. The sequence goes on along the minus strand of NZ_CP023315.3, from coordinate 1,780,093 downwards.
GCCGCGGGACCGAGCGTGACCGCCGCGTGCTCGCCGACCCTGGCGCAGGGCGGCGCGAAAGCGCCGCGCGAAGCCATCCAGGGCTAGCCCTCGCGGCCCTTACGCCCCCGCACGAACGCGCGATCGCTGGCCATGAACTGATCGAGCATGGGTACGACCAGGCGCGCCGGCTCAGCGGCCTTGCCGCCGGTCTGGGCCGCATGGGCCTGGGCGTAGGCCAAGAGGTTGCGATGGGTCGCGGCCGGCAAATCAACCGTGACCTTGACCGGGGTCTCGTCTTCCAGCGGACGAAGCTTGAGCTTGTTCATCAGCGATCTCCTCCAGCATAGGGCTCCAGAACGAGGTCCTTGGTCAGCAGAACCCGCAAGGGCGTTCCTGGGCGGATGCGCAGTGTGGGCGCCCGCTCAAGACTTCGGCCCACGACCTGACGTCCCACATCGGTGACCACATCCGCGCCGCCGCGACGCAGCGCCCGGACAAGGTCAGAGTCGTCGCTGGACGATCCGCTCTGCGCGCCGATCGCCAGGAGCGTGCTCAAGGCGCCCGCGCCGAGGATCTGGTCGCCATGGCGATCCACCTGATCTTGCAAGCCCGCCATGCCCTGACGATCAACGCCCGGCAGGCTGTCAAGGACCACCGATCGGCCCGACGGCAGGATCAGGCGGGTCCAGACAACGGAGAGCCGGCTTTGGCCGGTCTTGACCGCCGCCTCATAGGCCCCGACCAGGCGCGCCCCGGCCGGGATCAACAGATAGCCGCCGCCTAAGCTGTCATGGACGTCCTGGGTGACCTGGGCGACGGCGACGCCGGGGGTTTCAGACGACAGGCCCGTGATCAGGGCTGCCGGGATCACGGTTCCCGCCTGCAGCAGATAGGGCGAGGCCGGCGCTTGTAACCGCTCAAGGCTGGTTGTGCGCGGATCCTGCGCATCTTGCGGCGTCGACATCCCCGCCGCCAAGGGCGAGGCGCCCTGCGGCGCACGCCCCCGAGCCGCCCCCGCCACAAAGAGATCGCTCGACGCCGCCGCGCGCCGCAAAGCCGCCCGCGTCTCCAAGGCCGGTTCGACGGGCGGGCGGGTCGCCACGTGGGCCGATGCGCGCGCAACTTCCACGCCGCCCCCTGCCCCATCAGCGCCCTGCGCCCTCTGGGCGGCCAGGATCGGTCGGCCAAGATCGCCAGGCAACGGCGGCCCCAGAACCGGAACCGCCGCTGAACCGGTATAGCCCTTGGGTAAGGCGGTGACGCGCTCCGACGGCGTGGCGGCGACCGGGACCTCTGCAGGCTTGGGTGCTCGCCGCACAGACTCGCGCATCGACCATCCGACCGCGCCCAAAACCCCCATCAGGACAATAGCGCTCGCGGCCATCAGGGCGCGGCGCGAGATCTTCGCCACGGGGATGGGCGCCGCCCGCAGGCGCAACGCCTTGGCGATTTCGGCGTCGGACCTTGCTTGCTCGGCGCTCATCACCGGGCCTCCGGCGCGTTCGCCAAGCGAACGACCCGCACGCGCTGCCCCCAAGACTTCAGGCCCAGCCGCAGCTCGATGCGGTCAAACAGACGATCCAGCACGATCTGGCGCCCCTCGATGCGATAGTTGATCAGCTCCCGGGTCTTACCGTCGGACGACAGGCGATAAAGCGGCGGCAGGTCCCCGAACTGAACATCAGCCCCAAAGGTCAGATAGACCCGCTGGCCGTCATCATGGGCGGCGAGCGGCCGCCAGGACGGATGGTCGCCCTCAATGCGATAGCGGTGATTGATCGGGCCCGCCGCACGAACCGGCGCGGGCGGCGCGGCGACAACAGGGGGCGTCGGCGGGGTTGGATAGCGCCAGGAGACCTGAGCCTGCCGGGTCCTGGCCGAGGCGCGAAGCTCCAGATGGTAGGTGCGCCGGTCGGTGTTGATCAAAAGGTTGGTGGCCAGATCCGGTGCGGTCGGCTTGACCAGCACATGCACCCGCCGCAAAGCGCCTGCGCCACTTGTTGTGTCGCCGATCACCCAGCGCGCGGTGTCGCCGGCCGCGATCGCGCCGGCTTCGACCAGGACTTCGCCAGGCTCCAAAACAATGTCGGTGATGCGTCCGGGCGTGGCGATCACCGGAAAGACCGCATGCTCGGCCCAATCCAAGCGGACCATGCCGGCCGGTGCGGCCAGTTGGGCGTCGACTGCAGGCGGCCGCGCCAGAGCGCTCGAGGCCAGCGCCAGCCAGATCCCGCTTGCGCCCAAGAGACGACGGCTCATGTGCTGAACTCCTTGGACCAGGACAGGGCGGTGACAAGGACGCCCAACGGATTGGCGCGCAGGCCTTCGGCCGTTTGCGGCGGCTTGAGATCGACGGTCAGGATCGCGGTCCAGCGCTCGGTGGCCACCAGCTGGCCGGCCTCGAACCGCTGCTCGCTCCAGGCCACCCGAAAGCTCCTGGGCGAGGCGCGCACCACGCTGCTCACCGCCACGGTGGTCTGGCTCTTGCCCACCTGACTGAACGGGTCGGCGCGCCGGGCGTAGTCGGACAAGGCCGCCGCCCCTTCTGGCGTGGTGAAGTCATAGGCCCGCAGCCAGGCCTGACGCATCAACACCGGATCACTGGAGACGGAGCGCACATCGCTGATGAACCGCGCCAGGCTCCAGGCGATCACCGCATCGCTGGCCTGAGCGCCCTGGACGGCGGGCGCGGCCAGTCGCGGCTCGCCCAGCTTGTCGACCTCGACCACCCAGGGCGTGACCCCGCCGCGCAAGGACAGGGTGACAAGGCCCGCAGTCAGGCCCCCGCTTAAGGCCAGGAGCCCCAGCGCCACGAGGCGCCAGTGAAAGGCCTGCACGCGCGCGGCGCCGATCCGATCATCCCAGGCCTGCCCGGCCCGCTGATAGGCGGTTTGCGGCTCTGGCGTCGCCCCATAGCGGGCGGATCCCTTGAGCGGGCTCATGACTTGTCCTCCGAAAGGTTGGGGGCTGGGCCCGCGCCAGGGCTGTCGCCCGCGCCAAGGGCGTGGACGGCCATGGCCGCGCCATGGGTCAGGGCCTGACGGCGCTGCAGATCCCGGGCCCAGGCCGGCGGCGCGGACACCGCATCGGTCTTGCTGGCCGGGGCCGATCCCTCGGCAGCGCCCGTCCCGGTCCGCGCGCCAGGCTCGCGGCTGGGCGAGGCCGATGCGCTCGCGCGCTCTGCGGCCACCCCGCCGCCGCCCGGCGGCGATCGGGGCGCCAGGTCGCCAGAAGGCCCCGCGCCTGTAGGGGGCGAGCGGCCGCCGCCGGCCGCGGCCGCAGCGCCGGCTCCGCCGCCCGCAACCCCGCTGGCGACCCCGCCGGCGACCATTTGAGCGCCCGCCGCGCCGGCCATGGCCATGCCGCCGACGAGGACGCCGGTTCCGACCGCCGCGCCCGCGCCCAGTTGCGGCGCGCCCGACACCAGGCCAGCAGCGACGCCGGGTCCGAAGATGGAGAGGCCAAGCAAGGTCAGGGCCGCCAAGGCCATGGCCAACACCTCCTCCAGGGTCGGCTGGCCCGGCGAGGCGGTGTTGAACTCGGCGAAGAGTGACGCGCCGATCCCCACGATGATGGCCAGCACCATGACCTTGACGCCGCTGGCGATGACCGCGCCCAGGACTTTTTCGGCGAGAAAGGCGGTGCGGCCAAAAAGCCCGAAGGGCACGAGCACAAAGCCGGCCAGGGTGACGAGCTTGAACTCGATCAGCACCACAAAGATCTGCACGGCGATGATGAAGAAGGCGACGATCACAAAGAGCGCCACCAGGAGCAGGATGAGGATCTGGACGATGTTTTCAAAAAAGCCGGGGAAGCCGCCCAGCTCAGCGGCCGCTTCCAGGAGCGGCTTGCACGAGGACACGCCCAGCGCCGCCAGACGCCCGGGCCGCAGGAAGTCCTCGGCGGAAATCCCCGCGCCCGTGGCCTTCAGGCCAAGCCCTGAAAAGCTCTTGAGCACAATCAGCGACAGGACCTGGAAGTTGCCGATCAGGAAGGCGAAGAACCCGACATAGAGGGTCTTCTTGATCAGCCGGGCCAGTACGTCCTCATGGGCGGCCAAGGTCCAAAAGAGCGCCGCCAAGGTGACGTCGATGGCCACCAGGGTCGTGGAGAGAAACGCCACCTCCCCGCCCAGCAGCCCAAAGCCGCTGTCGAGATAGCGGTTGAAGGTGTCGAAGAACCGGTCGATGACGCCGACATCGCTCATGCCCCGCCCTCGCCAAAGAACCGCCCGCGGGCGCGCGCCCACGCGGCTTGGCAACGCAGGTCCTGGCCCGCCGCCTCGCCCAGCCGTTGACAGCGAACAAGCTCAGGGTCGCGGGGCGCCACGACTGACCGCGCACGCGGCGACGGCGGCGAGCCCTGGCCGGCCAAGACCGCCGCGCCGACCAAAAGGATCAGCGCCAGGCTCCAGATCAAAACCCGGCTCATGGCGCGCCGGCCTTGCCGATGAACTTGGAAAACCGCGCCTTGGCGTCAGCCCGCGCCGCAACCCGATCGGCCGCCTCCAGGGCCTGGGCCCGGCCCTGGGCCGCGTTCAGCGCCAGAAGATCGGCCAGTTGCGCAGCCTGCAGGGCCAGGAGCTGATTGCCGGCCTGGGCGGCTTGCAGTGCGCCGACCGCGCCCTGGCTTTGGTCGATGAGGGCCACCCACTGATCGCGGCTGGCTCCCAAGCCTTCGACCACGCCGGCCTGAACCTTCAGAGCGTCCTCAAATCCGGCCACCGCCGCGCTCCAGCGCGCCTCGGCGCGCGTAGCCAGGGCGCCATCGCCATGCGTCGGCTCTACGGTCCCGTATTGCGTCAGGAACGCAGAGCGGATCTTGGAGACGTCATAGGCCAGCCCTTGGGCTTCGTTGAGAAGCCCGCGCGTGCGATCGACCTGCGCCTGTAGCGCGCTCAGCGACGAATAGGGCAAGCTCGCCAGGTTCCTGGCCTGTCCCACCAGCATCTGCGCCTGGTTCTGCAGGGCGGTGATCTGGTTGTTGATGGTCTCAAGCGCCCGGGCGGCCTGCAGAACGTTCTGGGCGTAGTTGGTCGGGTCAAAGACCGTGAACTGGGCCAAGGCCCTGGCCGGAACAAGTGACGTGGCGGCCAGCCAGCCCAGGGCCATAGCCCTGGCCAGGCGGCGACGATTGAGGCTCATGACGCGATCTCCGGAGACGCCGGCGCCGACGCAGCCGTTGCGCCGGGCAGAAGGTCGGCGGCCCAGCCAAGGGCCTTGGCCCGCAGCCAGGCGGGCGCAAAACCCGCCGACCCGTGCTGCGCCAAGACCTTGGCGATCAGCGCCTGGTCGGCCTTGGACGACGCGGCGCAAAAGGCCAGGGTCACGGGCCCAAGGCCCAGATCAAACAGGCGATCCCCAAGCCTTGATTGCAGGTAGTAGTCGCGGGCCGGGGTCGCGCGCGCCAGGATCTGGATTTGCCGCTCATTGAGGCCAAACCGCGCATAGGCGGCCGCGCCTTGCGGCTCCAGGGCGCGCGGATTAGGCAGGAAGATCCGGGTTGGGCAGCTTTCGACGATCACCGGCGCAAGAGCGCTATCGGTGATGTCGGCCAGGGACTGGGTGGCGAACACCACCGAGGCGTTCTTCTTGCGCAGGGTCTTGAGCCATTCGCGCAGCTGGGCGCCAAACGCCGGGTCGTCCAGCGCCAGCCAGCCCTCGTCGATCAGGATCAGGGTTGGCCGGCCATCGAGGCGCGCGCCGATACGATGAAAAAGATAGGCCAGGACCGCCGGCGCGGCCGCTGAGCCGGCAAGTCCCTCGGTCTCAAAAACCTGGACATTGCCCGCCTCCACGGTTTCCTCCGCACCGTCCAGCAGACGTCCATGGGCGCCGCCCAACACAAAGGGAGAGAGCGCCGCCTTAAGCGGCGGACTGGCCAACAGGGCCACAAGCCCCGTCAGGGTGCGCTCAGGCGCCGGCGCGCTGGCCAGGCTCTCCAGGGCCGCCCACAAGAGCTCGCGCACCGCCGGGGTGATGGAAACACCCTCGCGGGCCAGGATCGCTGTCAGCCATTGGGCCGCCCAGGCGCGCTCCTCGCGCAGATCAATCCTCGCCAGGGGCTGCAGGCTCAAACGCGCCGCGCCCTCGCCGGAGAGGTCATGGAACGCTCCGCCCATGGCCAACACCGCCGCGCGGCTCGAGGCGCCAAAGTCGAAGGCGAAGACCTGAGCGCCCGGGTAGCGGCGGAACGACAGGGCCAGCATGGCCAGCAGCACGCTCTTGCCCGCGCCCGTCGGGCCCACCACCAGGGAGTGGCCGACATCGTCGACATGCAGGCTGAGCCGGAACGGCGTCGAGCCGGCCGTGCGGGCGATCAGGAGCGGTGGTCCATCCAGATGAGCGTTGCGCTCAGGTCCCGCCCAGACCGCCGACAGCGGCGCCAGATGCGCAAGGTTCAGGGTCGAGAGCGGCGGCTGACGGACATTGGCGTAGGCGTGCCCGGGCAGTGCGCCCAGCCAGGCTTCAACGGCGTTGACGCTCTCGCGGATGACCGTCAGCTCACGGCCTTGAATGACCTTCTCGGCCAGGGCGAGCTTGGCGTCGGCGCGGGCCGGATCCTCGTCCCAGACCACCAGGCTCGTGGTGACATAGGCATAGGCGACCGCATCGCCGCCGAGGTCCTGCAAGGCCAGGTCCGCCTCGGCGGCCTTGTTGGCCGCATCATTATCAACGAGGGCGGCGGGCTCCTGGGTCAGGGCCTCGCGCAGCAAGACCAGCACCGATTTGCGCTTGGAAAACCACTGCCGACGGATCTTGGCGAGCAAGCCCGCCGCCAGCGTCTTGTCCAGGCAAAGCGCCCGCGTCGTCCAGCGATAGGCGAACCCCAGACGATTGAGATCGTCGAGCAGACCAGGCGTCGTCGCCGGGGGAAACCCAACCACGGTCAGGACCCGAAGATGCGCCCTTCCCAGGCGCGGTTCCAGACCGCCGGCCAAAGCTTCCGTGGCCAGAAGACTGTCGAGATAGATCGGGGTTTCAGGCGCGGCCACGCGCTGACGTGTGGTCGAGACCGCGCCGTGCAGGACGCTCAAGGTCGCGGTGTCATCGAGCCAGGCCAAACGCGGCAACAGACCCTCGAGCAAGGCCAAGAAGCGATCGGTGCGGTCGACGAAGGCGACGAGCTCCGCGCGCCAGTCGAGCCTGGCCTGGCGTTTGCCTTCGACAAACCATTGCGCGACCTGGCCCTGTTGCTCAGCCGGCGGCAGGTAGCTCAGGGTCAGGAAATAGCGGCTCTCATAGTGCTCGCCGCTCCCGACAAAATCGGCGCGTCGCTCCGCATCGACCAAGGCCGACACCGGATCGGGAAAGTCGCTGGCGGGATAGTCCGCCACTGGATCACGGCGGGCCTCGATGAAGATCGCCCATGCCGAGCCCAGGCGCCGCAGGGCGCTGTTGAGGCGGGCGGCGACGACGGCGACCTCAGCGTCGGTGGCGCTATCGAGATCTGGCCCCCGAAACTCAGCGGTGCGCTGAAAGCCGCCGTCCTTGTTGAGCACCACCCCCGGCGCGACCAAGGCGGCCCAGGGCAGGTAGTCGGCCAGGCGCGCGGGGCGGCGGCGATATTCGCGAAGATCAAGCACGGCTCAGACCTCCAGATGGGCCGGCAGACGCACGTGGCGCACGCCGACCTCGAAGATCTGCGGATCACGCCGCGCGGCCCAGACGGCCAGCGCATGGCCCGCAAGCCAGACGAAGAGTCCCACGATCCAAAGACGCAGGCCAAGGCCAAGGGCCGCAGCGAGGGTGCCATTGACCAGGGCGATCGCGCGCGGGGCGCCGGCCAGCAGCATCGGCTGGGTGAGCGCCCGATGGACCGGCGCGGCGAACCCCAGGGCGCGATCCTGGGCCATCAGATCAGCGCTCCGCCGCCGAACGAGAAGAACGACAGGAAAAACGAGCTGGCGGCGAAGGCGATCGACAGGCCAAAGACGATCTGGATCAGCTTGCGCGAACCGCCGGAGGTTTCGCCGAAGGCCAGGGCCAGACCGGTGATGATGATGATGATCACCGCGATGATCTTGGCCACCGGTCCTTCGACCGACTCCAGGATCTGTTGCAGCGGCGCCTCCCAGGGCATGCCCGAGCCGGCCGCCTTGGCCTGAGCGCTCAGCAGGGTCAGGCCGGCGGCCAGAACGCCGATAAGCCCAGGACCATCGCTAGGACGCCGCAGACGATGGCCGCGCGCCCCTGGCGCGCGGTCAGACTGGCCATGAAGAGGCTCCAAGGACGCCGGGACGACGGGGCTGAGAGGCATGTGATGATCTCCTTCAGGGATGGGGGGGGGAGTTGCAGGCGTAGCCCTCAAGCGGGGCAAAGCTGGTAGGCGCCGTCCGGTCCAAGGCCCTCGACCCGGAAAAGCTCGGTCAAGCGCCGGGCCTTTCCGCGTCCAGCCAGCACGGCGATGAGGTCGATGGTGTCGGCGATCAGGCCGCGCGGGGCGGTGATCACCGCTTCCTGGATCAGCTGCTCCAGGCGCAGCAAAGCGCCCAGGGCCGACCCGGCGTGCAGGGTCCCCACGCCGCCGGGATGGCCGGTGCCCCACGCCTTGACCAGGTCGAGGGCTTCGGGGCCGCGCACCTCGCCGATGATGATGCGGTCGGGCCGCAGCCGCAAAGCCGACCGGACAAGGTCGGTGAGGCTGGCCAGGCCTTCGGACGTGCGCAGGGCGACCTGATTGGGCGCGGGGCATTGCAGCTCGCGCAGGTCCTCCAGGAGGATCACCCGATCCTCGCCAAGGGCGATCTGCGCCAACAGCGCATTAACGAGCGTCGTCTTGCCGCTGGAGGTCGGCCCCGCGACCAGGATATTGGCCCGGTCCGCCACGGCCTGCGCCAGCACCCGCCCTTGCCGCGCGCTCATCACACCGGATGCGACATAGTCGTCGAGCTTAAAAACGAGGCTTGCGGGTTTGCGGATCGAGAAGGTCGGGGCCCTGGCCAAGGGGGCGATCAGCCCCTCGAAGCGCTCGCCGCTTCCAGGCAGTTCCGCCGAAAGGCGAGGCCGGCCCGCATGAACCTCGACGCCGACATGATGGGCCACCAACCGCAGGACCCGCTCGGCGTCCGCCGGCAAGAGGGTGAGGTTCGCATCGACCAGGCCCACATCAAAGCGGTCGATCCACACCCGGCCATCGGGATTGAGCATGACCTCGCCCACGGCGGGGTCTTCAAGCCGGCTGAGAAGCTCCAGGCCCAGCGCCGTGCGCAGCATCTGACGGCTGCGCGCGCGTCCGGCCTCGATTTGCGAAAGGTCCATGACCGATCCCCGTGGATGACGGGGATGAGTAAGAGGACCGCAATCCGGCCGATCTCAACAGCCAAATCAGCGGATCGAACCCGATCGGACAAAGACAGGCGAACGGCGGTGAGCGCCCTTCGGATCAGGCCGCCAAAGCCCGTCCCACCGGCGCAACGACACCGGCGCTGCGCCCTGACCCGCTCGCCCGATGCGCGAAAACCCAAGCCTCAGCCAAGATTTCCGCCGCCACGCCCGCATCAATCGCCGCAAGCCGCATCATGACGATGCCCGCCTTGCGCCGTCGCCCCGGCTCGGGGATTACGCCTTCGCCCCGCGACAGCGCCCAAGCCTGGCGAGACGGCGCCAGCTTGACCACCGCCCAGCCTTGGGCCGGCCAGCCCAAGGTCGCAAAAGCCCTGCCGCCCAGCCGAAACTGAACGGCTTCAAGGATAGACTTGGCCTGGACGCCGGGTCCAAAGCCCATCGCCAGCGCTGAAAATTCATCAGGGGTCATCGGATCCTCGTCAGCGGCGGAGATCAAAATCCGAGTCGCCGTTTCGAGGCAAAGTCGCGCCTTCGAACGTCAAAGTCGGTCGTGCGCCAGAAGCCGACCTTGGCACGGCTCCAGGAAGGCGACGCTCAGATTGCTGGTATGAAGCCTGCTGGAGCCGCTGTTTCGGCACCACAGGTTGGTGATCAATGTCCGACGCCCCGACGGTGATGCGCGGCTCCTACGGGGCCGGCTTCACTCCGGCAGGGCAGCGCCGATAGCAGACTGTCGCGCACTAGCAAAAGGGAGACGCTCTTGACCGCAGCAAAGATTCTTGTGCGCTAAAGGCTTGAAATAAGCCCTCTGCGAGAGACTGGACAATCCTTGATCACCTAGCAAATAGCCGCGATACACAGCCCATGCGAATTCTAGCCTCGGTTGCGATTCTCTTGATCGCACTTGCCCAGTCGAAGGCGTCGTGCGCCGACGAGATCATCCCTCAGAAGCGCGTCGGAGTATGGGCCCAGACATATTCTGACGTCGTTCCAGATCCGAGCCTGAGATTCGGCGTACTCGCCAATGGTTTGCGTTATGTCATTCGGCCGGCCGTCGCGCCGGGTAAGCGGGTTGCACTGCGCTTGGCCTTCGCCGTCGGCTCGATCGACGAACGGTCCGATGAGCTTGGATTTGCGCATCTGTTGGAGCACATGGCGTTCCGGAACGGCGGCGGACAGACAACGCGTGAGCTCGAGACGGCGGGCTTAGTTTTTGGTCCAGATCTCAACGCGCTCACCTACTTGGACAAGACCGTTTATCAGGTCAACTTGCCGCGCAACGACCCCAGGATGATCGGCACGGCTCTGACGTTCCTATCGGAGGCGAGCCGTGCGTCGAGCATCGACGCCGCCGCACTCGCCAGAGAGAAGGAAGTTGTCCTCGCCGAGGGCGCGCTCAGGGATACCGTTGCAGAACGGGCCGAGGCTGCCTTCCGTCGTGCTCTGCCGACGCCGCAACTCGCGCTTGAGCGGCCAATTATCCCAAGCGCAGCTCAGCTTCGCAACGCTACTGCGTCGAAGCTGACAGCCTTCAAATCACGCCTCTACACGCCGGACCGCGGTGTGGTCGTCGTGGTCGGCGCAGAAGATCCCGATGGTATCGTTCGGATGATCGAACAACGTTTTGGCGATTGGAGGGCTCCGCCTGCGCCTGTTCGACCTGACTTGGCGTTGCGGCCCATTTCTGGAGCGCGAGCCTTCACTCATGTGGAAAAAGGACTATCACGGTCTGTTCGACTCGTCTGGAGCGCCCCTTATGACAGTCGTGCCGATACCGTCGCTCGAGAGCGACGGGACCTCCAGGTAGCTGTCGCCATTGGAGTCGTGAACGACCGCCTTGACGCCATTTCTCTGACCACCGACGCGCCTTTCTTCGACGCCCACCTGACGAAGTCCAACGACGCGATCCGTGGCCTGAGGATGCAGCTGGAGGCCAGAAGCGCTGACGACCACTGGCCGGTCGCGCTCTCGCGCTTGGTCGCAGAACACCGACGTATGTTGACGACCGCGCCAACCAGCGCGGAAGTGTCGCGCGTGCTCGCGCGCTTCAGACTGCGGCACGAAACCCGGCTTATGGGATTGAACTCCGAAGACCCGGCGAATATCGCCGATCATCTGGTTGAACTCGCCGCCGACAATGAGGTCGCGACCAGTGCGCTGCAAAACCGCGACCGCTTTCTAGATTTCTCAAGCCGCCTGGACGTGGCGGCGGTGCAAAAGACATACGCCGAGTTGTTTGGCTCCGGGCCGACCATTATGCTTTTCGGTTCCCAACAGGAGTCCGACGCCGTCAACCGGGCGGCCAAGATCTATGCTGACGCTGCGGCGGCCGCTCCGTCGCCGGCTCTAGAAGCGCTTGGCGCGCCAAAATGGCCGTTCCATGTGGAAGGTGGGACCTTGGCCAAGGTTACCGAGCGAAAGCTCGATGAGACTTTTGGCGTCACTGTCGCCACCTTGGACAACGGCATCAGGATCCTGGTGAAGAAGACGGATTTTGTTCGAGACGAGATTCTCGTCTCAATCCGGCTACGCAGAGGCGTGCTCGATCTGCCGGCCGACCGCCCTTCTCCCCTATGGCTGGCATCGACTTACGCCGACGGCGGAACGAAGGCCTTAACGCTTACAGACGCATGGCGCGCGGCGCCGGGCGCTAAGCTTTCCGCCGCGTTCCGCCTGACCGAGACGGGCTCATATTTGAGCGGCGTGACCCGCGCGGCGGATTTGGATCGGCAACTCGAGCTTTTATCCGCCCTCGTCAGTCAACCTGCCTTCCGCGAAGGCGCATTGGAGCGCCGCCGGACTGAACAGTTGGCCGAGCTGGATACGTTGTTCAGCAAACCGGCGGGCGTCTATCTGCGCGACGTGCCGCGACTTCTGCACTCGGGCGATCAGAGGTGGAGCACGCTACCGACTGCCGTCGAGACTGCGGCGGTTTCGGCCAAGGATGTTCGTGAATTCTTCGATCCTATCCTGGCTTCGGGCGTGGCAGACGTGACGATCATCGGAGACGTTGAAGTCGACGCGGCGCTTGACGCCGCGCGGGCTACGATCGGCAGGTTCCCCTCCATCGCTGTTCCGATATCGGCTGTGCAGCCCGCCAAGTTCCCCGCGCCTTCGCATCTGGTGGCGCATCACGAGGGCGCCGCGAACCAATCGATGATCGTGATGGCCTGGCCGACCCTCGGCGCCTATGTCGATCCCAAGCGCTCTCGCGCGATCGGCCTCGCTGCGGCGCTTTTGCGTACCCGCTTGACGGATCGTCTCAGAACCAAAGAAGGCCTTGTCTACGGTGTGTTCGTGAGCACGGCCTATTCTGCGGCAGCAGCCGGTCATGGGCAGATTTCCATTTCAGCAGAAGCCACTCCGCAAGCGCTCGACCAAATCAATCAGGCGATCCTCGAGGAGGTCGCGCGACTTGCAAGCGAGGGCCCTGCGGCCGATGAGTTGGAACGTGCCAAGCAGCCTTTGAGGGACGGCGTTGAGCGCGAAGAACGTTCCAATGGGTTTTGGGTGACCCGTCTGTTCGAGTTGACGCATGACGCGCGCGCACGCGCCTCATTCGTCACGCGTCGCCAAGATTTGGATGCGATCACGGCGCAGCAGGTACAGGCCGCCGTCTCTGACTTCATGATCATGACACCGCCGTGGACGATGCGCATTCTTCCGCCCCAGCGCGCCACCAAAGCGCACTAGTTGAAGGGTCAGTCCGCTAGCCGTCGCGGCTTCTGGAGAAGAACCGGTCGAAAAGCTTGCGCCGGTCTGTTGCAACCACGGCCTTTACCGTCATCCCGGGCTGCAGCTGCGAAATGAGCGTCGAGCGCGGCGAAGGCCCCCCAGTGATCTCTACGGTCACGGCATAGACAGGTTCCTTGATGTCGAAAGGCATACCCAATTGGGCGGCTTGGACCGGCGCGCCTCCGATCGAGCGAACGACGCCTTGTACCAAGCCGTACCTTTGTACCGAAAAAGCATCGACAGCGACGCGAACGGGCTGCCCGATCTTCACCCCGCCGATCGAGCGTGTCGGCGCGGCGAGTACGACCTGCAGTCTGTCCGTTAAACGACCTTGCCCATTAGCGTCCCCCTGCCCACTTCAACTTGGAACTCGCGAACGTTATCTGTCAACCCTGAGCTTAGCATTTGCGTGGAGCCCGCCAGGCGGGTGATGCGCTGCGCCGGTTAGGTCTACGCTTTGTCGCGGGCCGTTATGCTTCAACCTGGCCGCGAGCGTAGACAGGCCTTAAATAAGGAAGAGACGGTTCTGTTCATGCCCGGCACCGGTGTCGCATAGATCCGATAGCGGACGTTCCGAAGTTCGGCGTTGAGTCAGGTTTTCCCGCAGCCGGGCACATGCTGCTCGCCTCTCCCTTGCCTCCAGCAAGCGGACCTTCCGAACGGAAGCGATGAGTCAGAACCGGACGCGGCGGGCGCCCTGGATTTAGGTTCCGGCGCGTGCGCCCGGGAGCGGACCTTCCCAGAGTCCGAGAAGAGTCAGACTTCCCCCTTCCCGTCCCGCTCCTCCAGCACCTCGTTGCGCAACAATCGACCTGACGACAGCCGCCGCGCCAGCGCCTCCAGAAAGCCGGCGTAACGCTCCTGCCCTTTGGCGTTTTGGGTCCGCTGATCCGCCGCGCTGAGTATGGGCGTCGCTGTAAGCCAAGCCTTGATCAACAGCGCCAAGGCTTCGTTCGAAATCGTCACGTCGCGGTCGAGCCGCTCCAGCTCACGACTGATCCGATCCAGCCGTCGCACCAGCGCCGCTTCGACGGCTTCGTGACCATCCGGAGATAAGAACGCGGCGAGCGCCGCCTGGGTGATCTCGGACTTCGAGCGCCGCGTGCGGCGCGCGCGCTCGTCCAGCGCTCGCGCAAGGTCACCTGACAAGAAGACCTTCGCTTGAACCTTCACCCCGCCGCTCACAACGGAATGCCATCATCAGGGTCGAGCGCCGCCTGACGCGCGACAGAGCGGAACCGCTCGCCCTGTGCCGCAGCGGCCCCATCATCAGCGTCGAGGTCCAGGTCGAGCGGGGGGCGCTCAGGCTGCTCTTCCACAACGATATCGGGCTGTTGTTCTGGCTCAGGTTCGATCCGAAGACCGCCCTCCCCGCCGCGACGAGGACAAACAGCTCCCATCTGGACGGATCCCGGGGTCCTGTCGTTCCACGAGCTTGGCCCCTCACGCGATATCGGCGCGACAGAGCCCGGCGGGGCCGCCACCCGCCCCGCCAGCGCCGGGTCACGATAGTAGCGCACCTTGGTGGCCCGGATCGGGGCCACGCCGGAGACCTGGATCACCGCTTCATGGGCCGGAAGCTGCATCACCTCGCCGGGCGTCAACAGCGGCCGCGCGGTTTCTTGCCGGCTGACCATCAAGTGGCCCAGCCACGGCGAGAGCCGGTTGCCAGCGTAGTTCTTCATCGCCCGCATCTCGGTGGCGGTGCCCAGGCTGTCGCTGATCCGGCGCGCGGTGCGCTCATCATTGGTCGAGAACGCGACGCGTACGTGGCAATTGTCGAGGATAGAGTTTTGATCCCCATAGGCTTTGGCGATCTGGTTCAGACTCTGGGCGACGAGGAACGCACGGATCCCGTACCCGGCCATGAAGGCCAGGGCCTGCTCAAAGAAATCGAGTCGTCCGAGCGCAGGAAACTCATCCAACATCAGCAAGAGCCGCCGACGATGGCGCGCAGCCTCTAGGCCTTCGGTCAGCCGCCGGCCGATCTGATTGAGGATCAGTCGGATCAGCGGACGCGTCCGGCTGATGTCGGACGGCGGCACGACAAGGTAGAGCGTCACGGGCTCGTCCAGAGAGACGAGGTCTTCGATCCTCCAGTCGCAGCGCGAGGTCACCGCAGAGACGATCGGATCCTGGTAGAGCCCCAGGAAGCTCATCGCCGTCGACAACACGCCTGAGCGCTCATTCTCGCTCTTGTTGAGGAGCTCGCGGGCGGCGCTGGCGACCACCGGGTGAACCGCATCGCCAAGGTGCTTGGTCGCCATCATGGCGCGCAGCGTGGCCTCAATGCTGCGCGAGGGATCGGCCAGGACCTTGGCGACACCGGCCAGGGTCTTGTCCGCCTCGGCGTAGAGCACATGCAGGATCGTGCCGACCAAGAGACTATGGCTGGTCTTGTCCCAATGGCTGCGACGCTCCAGCGCGCCGTCGACCACACAGCGCACCAGCGCGCCCTTGGCCAGGGCCTTGCGCTTGGCCAAGAGCCGCAAGGCCTGGCGCCGCCCCTCACCGGCGCTGACCAGGTAATAGCCGGTCTCGCGCCCCGCCTTGATCTCCGGCTCGACCACCAGCGGCTGCAAGACGCCCTTGTGGCGGATCGAGGCGGCGCGCGCAGCGATCACCTCGGCGCTATGGCCCACCCGACGCACGTTCTTGGGCGAGGCCTTGAGACGATTGAGCGGAATATCGCGAACCTCGCCGTACTGAACGTTGATGGCTCCGGGCTTGGCGACCAAAGCGTCAGCGACGGTCGCAGGGGTTGATTGGGGGGTCATGTCCGTCTCCTTGGGTCAGGGTTTGCAGGCTCGCAAAGCGCGCCTTCAAACCCTGCCCAGCGGCGAGCGGGGGGGTGCAAGCGGAGGGGCGTCTTCGCGGGGACCCGCCTGCAGGGCGCGCCGTGGCGAGGCGGCCGCCTGCCGACACGACCGAAGGTGGGCGGAAGACGATCCGAAGCGCGCCGGGGGCGCCAGCCCCAAGCCAAGGCCGACCCCGGGGTCGGCCGCTTGCGCGCCCGCATCGCGGGCGCTCATGACCATGAAGCCTGCCAGGAGACCGCGCCCGGCGCGGTCGGGAAGCGGCGTCGAGCGTGCGGCGGCGGCGCGCAACCTGATTGCGCGCCGCCCGTCAGGGGCGCGCCCGAGGGAGCGGCGCGCGCCGCGGGACCGAGCGCGACCGCCGCACGCTCACCGACACCCGACGGCGGTCCAAGGCGGGGCTGACACGCGTGGCCTAACCCCGTCCTGAACGAACCCAAACCAGCAAAGTCATCGCGCGCGCCGCGCGATCGCCGTATCAGAGACGACGAGGCTGCGGGGGTCTGCGCCAAAGCGCGCCCCCCTGGACTTGACGGCCCGGCATCGCTGCGACGAAGGGCCCTTGGCCAAACGCGAAAGGACGACGAGATGGCGTTGCTCGACGAGCTCAAGGCTGACCAACTGGCGGCGCGCAAAGCCAACGCCCGTCTCAAGGCGGACCTGCTGACCACCTTGATTGGCGAAGCGGCTCAGATCACGACCGAAGAGTTCAAGCGCGGCGTGACAGAGGTCACCGACGACAAGGTCGCCGCGACCCTCGCCAAGTTCGTGAAGAGCACGAAACAGACGCTGGACAACCTCGCGACCGAACGCGCGCGCCTCCTTCAAGGCGGGGGCGATGCGTCAAGGGTGGATGAGCGGATCACGGCGGCGCAAGCCGAACTGGCGGTCCTGTCCGCCTATGGCCCACAGCAGATGAGCCAGGCGCAACTGCGCGCGGTCATCGATGCGTTTCGGGCCAACACGCCGGGCGCCAATGTCGGCATGATCATGGCCCACCTGAAGGCCAACTTCGCGGGTCAGTATGATGGTAAGGCGGCCAGCGCCTTGGCCAAGGATTAGATTAGCAGGGCGATCGCTCCAGACCCGCAGGCAAACAAGCCGCGCCTCACGGCGATCAGCGCCTAGACCCGCTCTGAAAACCGTTCAAAGGCGCTGATCTTGCGGGTCGGCAGGTGAACCTCGCCGCGATAGATCTCCGCCTGCAGATAGTCGAGCTCTGCGGCCAGATCGGCCGCCTCGACATCGATCCACCAGGCGCGGGGCGATGGCCCCGCCTCACCGTTCCAGCGATAGCCGCGCGCCTTGAGCACGTCTTTCAGCTCAAAGGGGGAATGCTCGGCGAAGATCCGCACCGTGGCCTTGCGCGCAGCGATCAGCAGCGCCTGCAATCCGGTTCCGTCGGTTCCCGCGAGCGGCGCGCCCAGGATCTCCAGGGTCGCCAGACAGTCGTGATGCGCGCGGTGCCCGTCATGGAAAAAGCCGTAAGCCGCCGCCAGGAAGGCGAGCTTGCCGCTCTCATGGCCCGCGCCCGTCCAGTCGATCTGGGTGAAGGAACAGGCCCAGGCCTTAGCGACAAACCCCGGACAGAACCGCTCCGCGAAACGCCGGTCAAAGGCGGCGTTATGGGCGATGATCACAGCCGCATCGTCGATGAACGCGGCGACTTCGTCCGGGTCGATCACCTGGCCCTGCACCATCTTATCGGTGATGCCGGTGACCTTGGTGATCTCTGGCGGAATGGGCTTGGAGGGCTGGCGCAGCCGCGAGCACGGCGCGCCGACTGAGACGATCTGGCCGCCGACGTCATAGTCGAACGGAACCATACCGATCTCGATGATCTCGTCGGTCTTCGGATCAAGGCCCGTGGTCTCGAGATCGAGAATGACACCGCGCCGGACCTGGCCGATCGCAGACCCCAGCGCAAAGCGCGGCGCCTCCAGGCGGCGCAGGACGCGATAGCGACCGCTGGCCTCCAGGGCCTGCGCCATCGCCTCAAGGTCGTCGGGCGAGGACGTCACTTCAGTGTCGCGACGACCGGACAGTGATCGGACGGCCGCTCGCCGGCATAGGTCAGCTCCTCAAAGCCGAGGAGGTCGCGGCTAGCCCGGGCGTCGAGCACGACGTGGTCGATGAACTCCGAAAAGCGCGGATCGCATTTGGGCCCGGCCCCGCCCTGCGCCAGCGACAGATCGGCATGGGCCGGATCGGCGTCGTCAATATCGGCCCAGACGACATCGCCGCTACGCGCCAGACGTCGGTTGAAGTCACCCAGGACCGCAAAACGCATCGCCTCCTTGGCGCGCGCATCGATCCAGCTTTCCAGGATCGGTACCTGGCGCATCAGGGTCGCACAGGCCTCACCCTTGTCGCCCGAGGCGCAACCCGACTTCAGGTGCACAGCCAGCAGGCGCAACGGCGCGCGGCCCGGGGCGCGGATGGTCACATCGACGCCCGAGCGCAGGTTTGGATCGCCCAGCTGCAGGTCGGTCAGGTCACCGGCGCGCTCGAACGCGATCCCCTTACGAATGGCGAACCCGACGGCCTGACGCGTCAGGCTACGCCCCTCCAGGCCCCGGCACGGGAAACGATCGCCGGCCGGGCGTGCTTCGATGACCAGCTGGTACTTCGCCGGATCAAAGACGCGGGCGGCGGCCGAAAGCGACTCCACCTCCTGGAAGGCGACGACATCGGCGTTGAGGCGATCAGCGTAGCTGCGCAGCAACGCATAGTCGGCCTCGCTGCGCGGCCGGCAGCCCTGGGCGCCGTCTTCGGCGAGATGTTCCAGGTTCCAGGTGGCGATGCGCAGCGGCTCGGCGGCTTTGGTCGGGCCTGCGGCGCAGGCGCCCAGCGAAAGAGCCAAGGCCAGGGCTGTCATACGCTGCAACATTGTCGTCTCCATCTTGTCGCCCAGTCCTAGTCCAACACGCGGGAGTCTGACCAGCCTGCCCCGCCATTGTTGCTATCTGGGATTGAGCGACTAAGGTCTAGCGCCATGAGCGATGCGCCCGTGACCACGCCGCACCCGACCGACCTTCATGTCGGCAAGCTGATCCGCGCCTATCGCCTGGCGGCGGGGATTTCGCAGGAGGCGTTGGGGGAGACGCTCGGCGTCAGTTTTCAGCAGATCCAGAAGTACGAGCGCGGGATGAACCGTATCTCCGCCTCGAAGCTGTTCGAAGCTACCCGCCTTCTGCAGATTCCACCCGGCGCCCTCTTTGAAGGGCTTGAGGCCGATCCCGGCGATGGCTTTGCTGAGCATTTCGCGCAGTTCTTCGCCACGCCCTACGCCACCCGACTGGCCAGCGTGTTCACCAAGCTTGATCCGCGCCAGCAGCGGGCTTTGACGGAGCTCGCCGAGAGCATGGCTCCAGGCCAAGCCGAGCCCGTTCAGAACTAAGGCCTCCGCCGGCCAATCCCCAAAACCCTATCCATGACCGATTGACTCTCCGCGCCTTCAGAAAGAGAACGTTTGGCGAACACGGAGATTGTCATGCCGCCCCCACGCGCCCCACAGCGCGCGAGCCCCCGCGCGCCCAAACCCGAGCGGATCATCAAGCGCATGGTGGTCGAGTTGCAGCGCGTAACCCAGTCCAGCGGCGCTGAGCCGGGCCGAACGCTCTTCTTCACCTTCAAAGGCGGGACCCGGCGCGCTCAGCGGAGCCTGTGCAGCTTCGTTAGCCCTGAGCACGTCCCCAACTTTGAAGGGGAGACGGCCTGGTTTGAGGTCGAGGAGGTCAGCGGTAAGCCCTGGTCCTATTGGCGGGCGGTACGACGCGTGGAGCCGTCCGCCGGTGCCTGAGCTCTCGGACCAGCAGCGCCGAAAGCTGACGGCGCTGGATCCGCGCTTTGCGCAACTGCGCCTCGTTGAGGCCCTGGAGCGCAAGATGGAGATCCATTTTGCGTGCCTAGATTGCCGAACGACCCGCACCTGGCGGCGCGATGTCATGCTCGGCCGGGCTCGCGTCCTGCTCGGCGCCACCATGGCGCAGATCCAGCAGCGCACGCCGTGTCCGCGCTGTGGGCGCAGGATGCCGATGATGACCGCGATCGGCGGCGTCTGGGATCCTGGCGACCTGTCAGAGCAGTTTCGGTGGGAAGCCATCACGGCCTTGTCCGAAGCCGGTCTCAATCCCAGCGACTATGGCTATGGCTGGCGCCCGCCCAGCCGGACGGCCTGAGCCATGGCCGACATGGACCCTAGGACCGGCAAGCTCTTTTCGCTCAGCGTTTGGTGCGCCTGCGGACATCGCGCCCATTGGGACCGAACGATGATCCTGGCCAAGGCCGGCGCCTGGATGCGGCCGGCCGCGCTTCAACGCGCGCTCCGCTGCAGCGCCTGCGGCGCGAAGGGCGTCGGGATCAAGATCGATGGGAAAAGGTCATAGCCGGGAGAAACGCGGCGGAGCGCGCCTCTTGCACGACCCTTTCCATCCGATAGCGTGACCACAGGCCACGGCGGAACCCGCGCATGTGCAACATCGAAGAGCTCTACTACGACATCTTCGGGTGGGCTAAGGCCCACGAGGATCTGCTCGGCAAGACGCTGAGCCTGCCCGGCGGCGTGACGTTCAGCCAGGCCAACACCGATCTTTCCTACAAGCAGTTCACCTATCCCAACTATCGCAAGCCGACGGTGCGGTTGGGGCTGAACGGCGAGCACGAGGTGCATTTCGCGCGCTGGGGCATGCCGTCGTCCAAGGCCCGGATGATTGAGCTGACCAAGAAGCGCACGGCGCGCCTCGACAAGGCGGGTAAGTCTTACGACTTCAGCGAACTCCTCCGGGTCGAGCCCGATCCTGGCGTCACCAACATCCGCGACCTCGATAACCGCCACTGGGCGCGCTGGCAGGGCGTTGAGAACCGGTGCCTTGTGCCGATCACCGCCTTCTGTGAGCCCGACCAGGACTTCACCAAGTCGCTCAAGCCGGTGTGGTTCGCCGAGGTGGGCGAGCGGCGTCTGGCCTACTTCGCAGGGATCTGGACGCCGCATGCTTGCGTCAAGACCATCAAGACGGGCTGGGAGGAGATGGAGGTCTACGGCTTCCTAACCACCGAGGCCAACGCCGTGGTCGCGCCCTACCACAGGAAGGCCATGCCGGTGTTTCTGCGGACGGCTGAAGAGGTCGATACCTGGCTGCGGGCGCCTTGGGGGGAGGCAAGGACGTTACAGCGGCCCCTGCCAGATGAAGACCTTCAGGTTATCAAAGCCCCGGACAACCGGGTCGAGGCGAGTTAGCAGCATTGGAATGAGCCGCTCACGCGGCTTGGGTGATCGGAGCTCACGCAGATTGTGCTGCGGTGTCGACGACGCCTAATCCAAGACCGACGCACCTAGTTGCGTTCAGCCTTCAACGAATAGCCAGAGCCATAGCTAGATACGATGACTGTGCCGCTCATCGCCGTCGCGTAAACGCCCCTGCCCTCCTGCGCGTTTTTAAACACGTACTTTGGGCCTTCGTCCCGTGGGTTGGGCGTGGCGGATCGAAAGCCATGCACGGCGTGACTTTCGACATGCGGCAGTAGTCGATCCACGACCTCCCCTCGCGGGTGGCCATAGCTATTCTCATACCCAGCGCTGAAAACCGCGATACGGGGTGAAAGAGTGTCTGCCCACCGACGGGAGGTAGAGGTCGCGTAGCTTCCATGGTGCCCGACCCGGAGCAAGTCGACATCGAGCCAAGCCGGCGAGAACCGTGAAAGGACGACAGCTTCGGTGTCCAATGTGGCGTCGCCCGTAACGATCGCTTCGAAGTCACCGTGGCGGATCATAACCACGATGCTCATGGCGTTCTTGTAACTCTTGGAGGCTTCGACGCCAGCCGCCAGAATCCAGACCTTCGCCGCGCCGCAGCTTAATGCTGAATTGGCCGTTTCCTGCGGGTCGTAGTTGTCCGGGCCCAGCACAACCGGTTGCTCGGCCACACCCTTGAGCCAGTCGAAAGTTTGCTTGTCCGAATAGTCGGCTCGCGTACCAACGTACCATGATCGGCGAACACGCACGTCCCTCAAGACATCCTCCAGCAGATTGTAGTGATCTGCGTCGGGGTGGCTCACGATCAGATGGTCGAGGTCACCGCCGTGCTTTTCCAGCACGCCGTTGACATAGGCCTGAACCTCATCGGGATCCTGGCCGCTGGTGCTGCCGCTGTCGATCAGGATGGTGGAGCCATTCGGGCACTCCACCAGGGTCGCATCCCCCTGCCCAACATCGATGAAGTGCAGGACCAGATCCCCGCCAGACAAGGCCGCCGGCGTGACCGAAGCCACATCGGCCCAGCGCTTGGCGACATAGCCTTCGGTCCCGTTCGCCAGCCGAACCCGATAATAGTAAGGGACGCTTTCGAGCAGAGTGACCCGCTCACCCTTTCGCACTACGCCAACACGCTTAGCCGGCGCCCCCATGGGCCTGTCGCGCACGACGACCTGGCTTTGCACGTCCGGCGAGGCGACAACGTCGTCGGCGCTCGCCACCGCTGCGAACATTGACGTGGCTAGCGCAAGGGCGAGCCCGAGCACCTGACGGAGACGCGGGTTCAAACGATCCGAACGGGACACCAACATCCAAGCCTCCATCAATTGTGATTTCGCTCCCGCACGATGAGCGGGGCATCGACGGCCAGATTCAGCCGAGCACGGCATTTCTGGCGGCCCCTACCGGTCGAAACCCGCTCTGACTTGCTCCCAAAGTCGGAGACCTTCTCGCTTGGTCACGGCTTCGACCTCTTCGGCTTTAAGACCGGGGATGCGACTACCTGGGAAGAGCACAGTCACGAACGGTCCAGCAGCGCTGCTGAGGGGGCGCACGATGCTTGTGCATCGCCCCTGCGCGTCCTTGGTCTTGCAAAGCTCTCGTCCCAGGTGGCGGTGAAGCGCGATCGAACCCTCGCCAAGTTTCGGAAACGGTCCGCCGTCGGCCAGGATCACCGGGATCACATCGGTCTTTGTCAGAACCACACCGAAATCGCCCATCTTCAGCCCGGTCAATGACCGAAACTCTTGGGCCAGTGCGCTGGTCGGCCCTGCGACTGGCATGACCACATAGGGCACGAAATCGGAGCTTACGGGGGTTTCAACACCCGCGCTGTTGCGGAGCGACAAAGAGGTGCCGCACTGGTCAGTCTGACCCGGCGTATGGCAGGCGTACCAAGAACCGTCGAGATCGACGCTAAGCTTTGAGGTGAAGGCCACAAGCTTAGGGGACTTGCCAGGTACGCCCGCTGCCTGACGTAGGGCCGTGACCTGATTGGGATCGCTGATGCAGCCGTAATAGGTGCGGCCACTGAGCGTCGCTGGCAGGGAAATACTGCGGAAACGATTGGCGGTGTCACAGCCCATGAATTCACCGCGATAATTCTCATCGACGTCGGTCAGCGACGACAGATTCACCCACGACGGCCAGGTGGGCGCTGTAAGGTTGGCTGAAGCGATTTTCTCGATAGGAGGTGCAGGTTTCCCAGCTCGCACGGCTGCATCAATTGCCTGCACGTCTTCGACCCAGGCCGCTAAATCGAAGTTCTGGGCGTCGTCATGGGCTTCGCCAGCGGGGCCGCCCTTGTCGACGTTGAAAT
Source organism: Caulobacter vibrioides (assembly GCF_002310375.3). Taxonomy (GTDB): domain Bacteria; phylum Pseudomonadota; class Alphaproteobacteria; order Caulobacterales; family Caulobacteraceae; genus Caulobacter; species Caulobacter vibrioides_D. The sequence goes on along the minus strand of NZ_CP023315.3, from coordinate 1,756,702 downwards.
GCAGCGCTGGGATCAACCAGCGACCCACACTGACGCTGGCGGCGACATAGGCCAATGCGAGGCGTCGCCGCTGGACGATGGTCAAACCAGGAACCGGCGCCTTCCAGGCCCAGGACCCTTTTGGCTGAATTCGGGGCTGCACATTTTCAACGTGCACAAACACCTTCCGCGCAGCCGGAAGAACTGAATTCTGCTCCAGCTTAGTCGCGGGCAGATCGCGCGCTGCGCTCCACCTATTGAACGTGCCAGAACGCCCGTCGCGGGTGATGATGAGATTGGCCCTTTTTGCCAAGCCTGGCCAAGATAGGGTGTTGCCCTTGTATGTTGCCAAATCCATGTCGGCGGGGAACGCATCGCGATCTTCGATCACCGGCGAACTGGTGTCGTGGATGACAAAGTAGCGCTTGTCGCTGGCCTCGCCGGCAACGATTGCACCACCGACCGCATCCGGCGCTACTCCCGAGGCGCTAAGGTAGTGCGTCAGGGCCTCGGCCGAGATGCCCACAGGCGTATCGAGCCTAACCGACAGCCAAACTGGTACGGGTTGATCGACCGACCCAGCACCGCGCGGCAGTATCCGTTTGAGTAGACAGGCCGCCTGCTCTTGCGCGGTTCCCGCGAAACGCAATCTGACGCTATCGAATTTGCAGGCTCCAATGGATGCCGACGCCGCTGGCTCACCGACAAGCAGGACACCCGCCGCGCCCAAACTCGCGACTAGGTTCAAACGCATCACAGCCCCTGTCTTGCTTGACGGCGCGCGCGGCACAACGCCACGCAGTTGATCCGAATGCGTTACGCCCGGCACAACCGGTCGCGGCCGATCACGGCATCCCGACGAGAACTCGAAGGATATACAACCTGAAAGGAAATATCCATATTGGATAACAGCGTTTTCGGAGCGGCGGAAATGCTTAAGCCATGTCCAAAGCCGTTGCTAGTTCAGCCATTGTCGCCGGCCGCGCCTCACCCGGCCGCGTGACCTACAATAGGTCGAAGTCGCCAGCGCCCGGCGATCCTCTACAGCCTGATCGTCACCGCCAAGATGAATTCTGTCGATCCCCAAGCCTGGCTCGCCGAGAGCCTAGTTCGCCTTTGGAGGGCATCGCGCGCAAAGGATTGACGAGTTGCTGCTGTGGAATTGGCGGTCTGGCGCCGCCCCGGCGCAGGCTGCGTGGGTCGAGAGGTGCTCGGCGCCTTCTTGGTCCGCAGACCCGGATCGACCGGTTAAATCAAGACAGGCCTCGGGCCGCTCGCGCAGGATCTGGCGACCAGTCGACCGCGACCGCCATCTGGTCGAGGATCGCTGCGCCTTACTTGGTCGTGGGATCGTCGCCCTGAAGCAAGACGATCTCTTCGAGAACGTGCGTGTTCTTTCCCATCCAATCGGCGATGAATACGGCGATCTCTACGTCCATGAACTATTGATAGGCGCAATTTCACCGGCAAGCGAGCCCGTCGACGCTGACGTCGAAATGACTCTCGCTCTTCGATGTTGACCACAACTTCTTGTGGTCGTCCGCCGCGTTCAATCCGCGGCCGGTCTCACCAGATAGGTACACCGCTCACGCCCCGTGATGGACCTAACGGACCAGCTTCACGGATCGAATATGCAAGATCAGAAGGGTCAAGGACTTTGGGGGGCGCATCGCCTAGGCGTCCATCGAGGCGCGATTGACTTCGCTAAAATGTCCCTGCCCACTCGGTCACATAAAAATTGGGGTGCTCTGTGCATAGATCTCTTTCGCCAAGCCTACCCGCCTTCGTACAAGCCACAGCCACCTTGCTTTCGCTAATACTTGGCGTCGCGATTGTGGCCTCAACGGGCGCTGAAGATGGTCGGCTAAACAGCGTCGCCGTCGAGGCTGCTCAGCGCGTCCGACCATTACTCGTTGGCGCAGAACTCGTTAAAATCGTCAGCGCCCTCGCGCTCACGACCATAGCAACGCTGCTTTTCCAGCGACTTCGTCACCAGCGTGCCCGCAGCGTCATCCTAGTGACGGGTTGGACGACGGCGGGCCTCCTTGTCGGGAGTGCTGTGGTGGGCGCCACGGCCGTGGTTATGGCAAAGCCCGAGATCGGGCATTGGGCAGGTTGGGCGGGTCTGGCCGCTTTAACAACGAGCGGGCTCTTCGTTCTGACCGTGAGCTTGGCGCCCACTGGCGCATTGCCGCCATGGGTGAGGATCTTGGGCGTGGTCTTTTGCGCGGCTGCGCTCGGGACTTGGGTCATCGGCCCACTCGGACTATTGGCGGGACTGCTCTCATTCGCCTGGTGGATCGCATTCGGTTTGAGGTGGCGACACCCAGAACGGGTCTAGGCCATTTCGGCTGTCTGGCGCGCAACTCAAGGTCAGCTTACGGGACATTTTCCGGGGCGGCCTAAGCGCGTCCCTGGAAATTCCGGAAGCTGAACTAGGCTTGATCCGCTACGCGCCTGGCGGGCGCGGCGGAGAAACGGATGCTGGTGCGCCAGACCTAAGGCCATGGCTGCGATCGCTAAACCCGATGCTCACTCGAAGGCCTGACCCATGAGGCCAAATTCGGTCATTGCGGCGATGAAATTCTCGTTGTCGTGACCAGGACGGCTCAGCTTGGTTAAGGTGAAGCGTTGCAGCGCCGAAAGTTGCGCCCAGCGCGCGGCTTGAGGCGGCGCAAGGCCAAGACCTGCGCACCAAGTCGCGACACTCTCGGCGACCGCCTCCCGGCAAGACCAAGCCGGAGCAGGGTCCGGCTCGAAAACATCCGGCTGCTGGTCAGTTCGGGCGAATAGATCCGCAATCAAACTGGCCCGATAGGCAGCAGCCTCATCGGGCGCGTCACAGGCCTGGAGAACCAATCGTTCGCGCTCGGCGCGCCCGAGCTGGCTCCACTGCCTCAGGGTCAATTTTACCCCGACCCGATCCAACTTGAACCGCACGATCATCGGAATGCAACGCAAGGATCCGGAGAAGTCGCGCTCAAAGGCGAACAGACCAACTTCTATCGTCATGTTTCGAGCCGCCTCGGGCGTGGCGCTCGCTTCAAAGCAGGCCATCATGCGCGCTCCCGTGAAAGGTCAGTGTCCATTCCGCCCTGATCTTGCGCCGCGAGCGCGACGTCGCCGACCACGATGAGTACGGGGCCGCCATCGGTCTCGACTGATTTTGATGTCAACGCGCCTAGGAATGTCGTGGTTAGGCGCGCATCGGTCGCGCCCGCTCGCTCGACGACGGCCACGGGCGTTGAGCTCGCGCGCCCGGCGACAACCAGCGCCTTGGCGAAATCGGGAGCGACCCTGCTCCCCATATAGACCGCTATGGTCACCTCGGGATCTGCGCCGACGCGCCAATCCCCAACAACAGCGCCAGCCTCGACGCGGGCGGTCGTGAAGACCACGCGCCGCGCCTGCCCCCGATGCGTCAGTGGAAATCCAAACTGCGCTGCGGCCGCGCATGCCGCCGTAACACCCGGCACCACCTCCGTCGCGATCCCGGCGGCGTTGAGGAAAGCTGCTTCCTCCCCGACACGGCCAAAGATCGACGGATCGCCGCCCTTTAGACGCACGACCCGCAGGCCTCTACGCGCTAGGCGCAGCATCAGGCGGTTGATCTCGTCCTGCTTCATGCTGGGCTTGCCCGCGCGCTTTCCGGTCTGAATCCGAATGCAACCGGACGGGGCCAGGGCGATGGCCTCATCAGAACACAGAGCGTCGTAGAGTAGAGCGCCCGCCTCCTGGACGGCGCGCATCGCCCGGACCGTCATCAGATCGACCGGACCGGGCCCCGCCCCGACAAGGAGCACGCGGCCAGGCTGAAGGCTAGAGGACATCAGCGGTCTCCGATTTGGTGTTGGCCCAGATACGGATCATGCGGCCGAGCTCGGGACGGCAGGAGCCGCAGTTGGTCCCGGCTCCCGTAACAGCCCCGATGGCGTCAGCGGTGTCGGCCCCACCGGCGATGGCCGCCTCAATGGCCTTGCCGCCGACCTTGAGGCAGGCGCAGACCATCGGGCCCTTGTCGACCGGCGCGCCGGGCGGGAAGCCGTGCAGCAGGGTGGCGCGGGTCTTGGCGGTCAGCGGGGCGCCGAACAGCTCGGTCAGCCAGTCGCGTGGCGGCAGACGGCCGCCCTCGGTCAGATAGAGCACCGCCACCAGCATCCCGTCGTTGATCCAGGCCTCGCGACGCGCGCCCGTGGCGTGGTCCTGATAGGCGACGACTTCGCCCTCCAACCCTCGGATCAGTCGCTTGCGCAACGTCTCGCGCTGGGACGGATCGCCGCGACCGGCGAACTCGTGCTGTTGGCAGGCCTCGCGGGGAATGCGCCGCCAGACCAGATCGGCGTCAACGCACCTTACCGATCCTCGCGCCAGGAAGAAGCCCTTCCAGGTCTCACGATAAGCGCCTAGCCGCGCGGGCGTATGCTTGAACTCCGGCTGGCCCGAGGCCGGGTCAGTCATCGGCGCGACCAGCGTATTGGCTCGTCCAGCCGGCGCGAAGGCGTCGGTCCAGTGCATGGGCATGAACAACGACCCGCGCCGTTGACGGTCACTGACCTTGGCCACAACCACCGCCTCTGCGCGGGCGGTCATGACGCGGGCCAAGGCTCCGTCGGCCAGACCGACCGACCGCGCATCGTCGGGATGAACCTCGACATAGGGCTCGGGCGCGTGGCGGCAGAGGTCGGCAGCCAGACCCGTGCGCGTCATGGTGTGCCACTGATCGCGGATGCGGCCGGTGTTGAGCGCCATGGGGAATTTGTCGCTGGTCGCCTCGGCCGGTCCGCGAGGCCGCACCGGAACCAGACGCGCGCGGCCATTGGCGGTTTGGAAGCGGCCGTCCTCGAACAGACGCGCCCTGCCCCGCCCCTCGGTATCGACCGGCCACTGGACGGGCTCCAGCGCGCCATAGGCCTGAGGATCCAGCCGGGTGAGGCCCTCCAGATTGAGGATCCGCCCCTGGTTCTCATAGGCCGTCAGGCGGGCCCACTCGCGGAACACGCTCGCCGCGTGGGGCCAGCCGAAACCGTCAAAGCCCATGGCCCGGGCGACCTCAGCGATGATCCGCCAGTCGGCGCGCGCTTGGCCTGGCGCTGAGAACAACGCCCGTTGCCGTGAGATGCGCCGCTCGGAATTGGTGACCGTCCCGTCCTTTTCGCCCCAGGCCAGGGCCGGCAGCTTCACGTCGGCGAAGGCCGTGGTGTCGGTCTCGACGCAGTCGGAGACCACCACGAACGGGCAGCGCTCCAGCGCCTCGCGCACCGCGCCGCTATCGGGCAGGCTGACGGCCGGATTGGTGGCCATCACCCACAGGGCCTTGATGCGACCGGCGCGCACCGCCTCGAACATGTCAATGGCTTTCAGACCCGGCGCGCGGGCCGTGTTCGGCGCGCCCCAGAAGCGCGCGACGCGGTCGCGCTCCTCCGGGGAGAAATCCATGTGCCCCGCCAGGGTGTTGGCCATGCCGCCGGTCTCGCGCCCGCCCATGGCGTTGGGCTGGCCGGTGATCGAGAACGGACAGGCGCCGGGCTTGCCGATCCGCCCCGTTGCGAGGTGGGCGTTGATGATGGCCAGGCCCTTGGCGACGCCTTGGGCCGACTGGTTGGCGCCCATCGAGAACAGACTGACCGTGCGCGGATGGGCGGCGAAGAGATCAAAGAAGGTCTGCAGGTCCGCAAGGGCTAGGCCGCAGTCCGCCGCCACGGCCGCCGGCGACTGGTCGTCCTCAGCGAGGGACGTGACCACCGCCGCATAGCCGTCGACGTGGTCGCGCAGAAAGTCCGTGTCGACCGTGCCGCGTCGGATCAGATCAGCCAGCAGCCCGTTCCAGAGCCGCACGTCGCTCTGCGGGGCCAGGGCCAGATGCAGATCTGCGCCCTCGGCGGTGTCGGTGCGGCGCGGGTCGATGACCACATGCTTTTGCCCGCGCGCCTTGGCCGCTTCCATCCGCCGGAACAGCACCGGATGGGTCCAGGCGGCGTTGTGGCCGCTGAACACCACCAGATCGGCCAGATCGAGATCCTCATAGCAACCAGGCACCAGGTCGGCCCCGAACGCCTGCTTGTGAGCGACCACCGCCGAGGCCATGCAAAGGCGGCTGTTGGTGTCGATATTGCCCGAGCCGATGAAGCCCTTCATCAGCTTGTTGGCGACGTAATAGTCCTCGGTCAGCAGCTGGCCGGACACATAGAAGGCTACGCTGTCGGGACCGTGCCGGGCGATCGTTTCGCGAAAGCGCCGGGCGACCAGGGCCGTCGCCTCGTCCCAGCTGGCGCTGCGCCCCTGGATCGTCGGCTCCAGCAGCCTTCCCGCCAGCGACACCGTCGCGCCCAGAGCCGTCCCCTTCGAGCACAGTCGGCCGTGATTGGCGGGGTGAGCCTCGTCGCCAGAGATCGCCACCGCGCGCGCCCCGGCCGCCGTCGCGCCGATCACGCCGCAGCCGACCCCGCAATAGGGGCAGGCGGTGCGGGTGGCGGTCAGGGCGGCGGAGCCGTCGGCCATCTAGAGGTTGCCATCCAGGCTGAGCAGCAGGCGGCCGTCCTCGACACGCAGGGCGATCACGGGCGCGCAGCCCTTGCCCTTGTCAGCGCCCATCGCCTCGCCGGTGGCCAGGTCGATGTTCCAGGCGTGGAGCGGGCAAGTCACCGCACGGCCGTGGACAATGCCTTCGCTGAGCGGCCCGCCCTTGTGCGGGCATTTATCCATCAGGGCGAAAACGTCGCCGTCGCCGGTGCGGAAGATGGCGATGTCGCCCTGCGGACTGGGCACCCGGCGAGCCCCCCGCCGAGGCACGTCCGTCACCGCGCCGACGTCGATCCAGACCGGGGTCTTCACAGGCGTGCTCATGCGGGGACGAACTCCATCCGGCGGCTCATCGGGGTGAATTCCTCGTTGTGGCGGCCCGCCACCCGTTCGGCCCACGGATCGATCCGGGCGAAGCGCTGCGAGTAGACGAAGCGGTCGTAAAGCGCCCTGCGCTGGTCGGGATCGGTGACCTGGGCGCGGATGGACTCCAGGCCCACCCGGTCCATCCACTTGTAGACCCGCTCCAGGTACCAGCCCTCCTCACGGTAGAGCTGCATGGCGGCGGCGATGACCCAGACCGCCTCGTCCTCGGTGGCCACCCGGGTCAGGACCTGCGTGCCCTGAATGTGCAGGCCGGCCGCGCCGCCGATGTGGATCTCATAGCCGCTGTCGACACAGACGACGCCGAAGTCCTTGCAGGTGGCCTCGGCGCAATTGCGGGGGCAGCCGGACACGGCCAGCTTGACCTTGGCCGGCGCCCAGGAGCCCCAGAGAAACTTCTCCAGCCGCATGCCAAGGCCGGTGGAGTCCTGAGTGCCGAACCGGCACCAGTCGGAGCCGACGCAGGTCTTCACCGTGCGCAAGCCCTTGGCGTAGGCGTGGCCGCTGACCATCCCGGCGGCGTTGAGGTCGGCCCAGACCGCCGGAAGGTCATCCTTCTTGACGCCCAAGAGGTCGATACGCTGGCCGCCGGTGACCTTAACCGCCGGGATGGCGAACTTCTCGGCCACGTCAGCTATGGCCCGTAGCTCGGCGGGACTGGTCATGCCGCCCCACATGCGCGGCACCACCGAATAGGTCCCATCCTTCTGGATGTTGGCGTGGACCCGCTCGTTGATGTAGCGCGACTGCTTGTCGTCGCGATACTCGCCTGGCCAGGCGCACAGCAGATAGTAGTTCAGGGCGGGGCGACACGAGGCGCAGCCGTCGGGCGTCGACCACTCCAGAGCCTGCATGACCGCCGGCATCGACTTCAGGCCCTGGTCGACGATCGCGCGCCGCACCTCGCCATGGGTCTTGGGCGAGCATTTGCAGATCGGCTTAGGCCCGATTTGGGCCTGGAAGCTGTCGCCCAGGGCCAGCTTCAGCACCTGCTCGACCAGCGGCGTGCACGAGCCACACGAGGCCGAGGCCTTGGTCACCGCGCGGACATCGTCCAGCGTGGTCAGGCCCTGAGCCGTGATCGCAGAGGTGATCGCCCCTTTGCAGACGCCGTTGCAGCCGCAGATTTCCTGCGTATCGGGCATGGCTGCAACGGCCGCGCTAGGGTCCAGGCCAGACAGCCCCTCGGTAATGGCTTGGCCGAAGATCAGCGTCTCACGAATGCTGGCGACATCGGCCCCGGCCTTCATCAGGTCGAAGTACCAGCCGCCGTCAGCCGCGTCGCCAAACAGCACCGCGCCGGCCAGCTTGCCGTCTTCGATCACCACCCGCTTGTAGACGCCCCGCGCAGCGTCGCGGAACACGATGTCCTCGCACCCCTCGCCGCCGGCGAATTTGCCGGCCGAAAACACGTCGACACCCGAGACCTTGAGGCGAGTCGACAGAACCGAACCCTGATAGCTCCCCTCCCCGTCCGTAAGCGCCTGCGCCAGCGCGCGACACATCTCCCAGATCGGTGCGACCAGCCCATAGCACTGGCCCCGGTGTTCGACGCATTCGCCGACCGCGAAGACATCAGGATCGGAGGTTCGCATGGCGTCGTCCACCGCCACGCCGCGATTGACGGTCAGGCCGGCGGCCTTGGCCAGGGTCGTGTTCGGACGGATGCCGACCGCCATGACGAGCAGATCGCAGGGCAGGACGCGACCGTCCTTGAGCTTGAGACCCGTGACCTGGCCATCCGCGCCGACGATCTCCTCGGAGTGCGCGCCCAGCACCGTCTCGACGCCGCGATCGGCCAGGGCTTCGCGCAGCAGGTAGCCGGCGCTTTCGTCTAGCTGGCGCTCCATCAGAACGTCCATCAGGTGGACGACCGTGGCGGCCATGCCACGGCGCGCCAAGCCATAGGCGGCTTCGAGCCCAAGCAGCCCTCCGCCAATCACCACGGCTCGAGCGCCGGGCCTGGACGAGGCGTCCAACATCGCGTTGACGTCGTCGAGGTCGCGGAAGGTCACCACGCCCTTCAGGTCACCGCCGGGCAGCGGCAGACGGAACGGGTCCGAACCGGTGGCCAGGATCAGCTTGTCATAGCCAACCTCAAGGCCGCCCTCGGCGGTGACGGAGCGGGCGACGAGGTCGACGCTCGTGACCGCCCGGCCCGCGCAGAGGGTGACGCCGTTGTCGCGGTACCAGGCCTCGTCATTGATAACGATATCCTCGAACGCCTTCTCGCCCGCCAGGACCGGCGAGAGCATGATCCGGTTGTAGTTCACGCGCGGCTCGGCGCCGAAGATGGTGACGGCGTAGCGGTCAGGATCGCGCTTGAGCACCTCCTCGACCGCCCGGCAACCGGCCATGCCGTTACCGATGACGACCAGACGCAATTTGGGCGTAGCTTGGGTCATGAAGCTTCTCATTGAGGGGGGCGCCGGGGGTTAGACGCGGACGGGCGCGGCGTCGCCGTGCAGGGTTGGCCACACCGCGCGCCAGCGGGCCTTGAGACTAAACAGCGCGATCAAGGCGAAGACGGCCAAGAGAGCGAAGCCGATAAAGCCGGACTGGTAGGAGCCGGTCAGCTTCTTGGCTAGGCCCAGGGTCGAGGCGAGGTAAAAGCCGCCGATCCCGCCGGTCATGCCGATCAAGCCGGTCATGACGCCGATCTCGTTGCGGAACCGTTGCGGAGCCAGCTGGAACACCGCCCCATTCCCCGCGCCCAAGGCCAGCATGGCGAACAGCAGGACCGCCAAGGCCACGGCGGCCGTCGGCAGCTGGAAGCTGGCGACCGTCAGGCCGATCGCGGCCAGCACATAAACGACGCTCAGCGTCCGAACCCCGCCGTAGCGGTCAGCCAGCGCGCCGCCGACCGGCCGGACGAATGAGCCGGCGAAGACACAGGCGGCGGTGAAAAAGCCCGCGACGACAGGGTCCAGCCCATACTCGGAGTTGAAGTACATCGTCAGGGACGAAGCCAGACCCACGAAGCCGCCGAAGGTCACGCCGTAAAGCAGCATCAGCCACCAGGCGTCCGGAACCTTGAGGACATCGAGATAGGCCGAGAGCTTCTTGGGCGCGGGCTGCTCGGGCGCATCCTTGGCCAGAACAAGATAGGCGACGAAAGCAAAGGCCAGCGGGATCGCCGCCAATCCGATAACGTTCTGCCAGCCGAAGGTCTTGGCCAAAGCCGGCGCGAAAAGCGCGGCCAGGGCCGTGCCGGAGTTGCCGGCCCCGGCGATGCCCAGGGCCAGCCCCTGATGCTCCTGCGGATACCAGCGCGAGGCTAGCGGCAGGGCCACGGCGAACGAAGCGCCGGCCACGCCGAGGATCACGCCCAGCGCCAAGATCTGCTGATAGCTATGCAGCCCCACCGCCCAGGCCAACACCAGCCCGGCCAGTACGATCAACTGGCCGATGATCCCGGTCTTCTTGGGGCCGATCCGGTCGACCAGCACGCCGTTGACCAGACGTAGCAGGGCGCCGGCGAGCACGGGCACCGCGACCATCAAACCCTTCTGGGCCGGGTCCAGATTGAAGTCCTTGGCGATCGCCACGCCCAGCGGACCCAGGATCACCCAGACCATGAAGCTGAGGTCGAAATAGAGAAAGGCGGCGAACAGAGTCGGGGCGTGTCCGGCCTTGAGGAATTCGCGGGAGATCATGATGGCCTCGATCGGCTGCGTGTCTGCGAGAGCGAGGCGGCGGCGCCTCGGGCGACTGACCGCATCGGAGCGGTCCTCTGGCAGCCGCGAACGCCGTTGTTCGGTGGCCTGTATCTAGGTTGAGCGTAGCGGAGGGTCGGAGTCACCTGCACGGCGACGAGCCGCCCTCAGGCTCTGCGATCTCGCACGCTTGCTCAGCAAATGAGCGACAACAGCGCTCAGGATTTAAGCAGGTCAGTCACGCAGGCGACCTATGGCGAAACTTGAGGCATAGGCCAGAGGCGCGGCGGGATCGAACGGCCGCTGGTCGAACAGCCGCGCTATATCCGGGGTCGCCGCGTCCTCGAAGCTCAGCGCTGGATCGAGAATGGGGTCCAGCGACAGTGCGGCCGCGCGATAGAGATCCGGGCGGTAGACGCGCGTGACCAGGGCATCGGGATCAGCGTCAGCATCGACCTGTCCCCAGCGGACCATCTGCGATGCGAACCACAGGCCATGCTCGGGCCTCGGGAGACCAGCCCCATCGCGGTGAAAGACAATCTCGGTCTTCAGGGCGCGCGCGATGGCGCTGGGCGCTGCGCCCACCCACTCCGGCCGCGCCAGGAGTTCGACCAGACTCTCGTGGTTCTGCGGCGCGTCGGCCCACGCGGCCGCGCGCATCACCGCCCGCAGGCAGGCTTTCAGGTCATCGGGCCGCGTCGAGGCGAAGCGCTCCGCCACGCCCAGCACCTTGTCAGGACCAGACGGCCAGAACCGGGAGGCGGTGATCAGGATCTCCCCGACTCCCTCCGCCTGGGCCACCGCGTTCCAAGGCGCGCCGACGCAGAAGCCGTCCACCGCCCCCGCCCGCATCTGCTCGACCATACGGGGCGGCGGAATGACGACGATGCGCACGTCCTTGTCCGGATCGACACCGCCCTGCGCCAGCCAGTAGCGCAGGAAGTAGTTGTGCATCGAATAGGGAAACACCACGGCGAAGGTCAACGGCGGCTCACCGCAGACACGCCGCGCCTCGACCACCCCCGCCAAGCCCGCAGCGGTGGTGGCCGCATCCGCAGACGCCGGATCAGCCGCGTGCAGAGCGCCCGCCAGCGCGCGCGACACGGTGATCGCGCTGCCGTTACGGTTCAACGCCATCGGCGCAATGATGTCGGCCTCGCCCGCCCCGGTGGCGGCCAAGGCCATCGGCGCCAGCATATGCGCGCCGTCCAGAGCCCCCACCGCGACCTTGTCGCGGACGGTGGCCCAGGAGACTTCGCGCGACAGCTCGACCTCCAGCCCCTCCTCGGCGAAGAAGCCCATGGTCTTGGCGACGGCCAGCGGCGCGCAATCCGTCAGAGGAATGAAGCCCAGGCGCAGATCCAGGAAGCCGCTCACGCGCCGTCTCCCCGCAACACGCCAGCGAACGCCAGCAGATCGGCCGCGACCGCCCCGATGGGCTTGCCGCGATCCATGGCCAGCTTCCTCAGCAGCCGGTAGGCGCCGTCCTCATCAAGGCCGCGCTCTTTCATCAGAAGACCCTTGGCGCGCTCAACGGTCTTGCGCGCCTCCAAATCGGCCTTGGCCTTGGCCAGGTCGCCGCGCAACTGCTGGGTCAAGGCAAAGCGGCTCATAGCCACGTCCAGGATCGGCCGCACCCGCCCCGGCGCCAGGCCATCCACCACATAGGCCGCCACGCCGGCGCGCACGGCCTGCTCCGCTAGGCCCGGTTCGGAGCGATCCACGAACATCACCACCGGGTGGCCCTGGCTGGACTCCCTTAGGCTGTCCAGCGTGTCCCGGTCGGGGCTCTCAGCGGCGATCACGACCACATCGGGCGCGAAGGCGACGACTTCGGCTTCGTTGTAGACGGCCGCGTGGCGGACCTCCAAGGGCTGAACCCCCTCGAGGCCCTGGGCCACAAGCGCCGCTCGGGCGGCGTCAGGATCGATCACGAGCACGCGCATCGCCCGCAGTCCTAGGTCCGCGCGCCGGGATCGGGAGCAGGAATCCGCCCCATATCGCCTCGACGCGTGGAGTGCTGAAAATGAAGGCGCCGACGCCCAGAAGACCGGCGCCTCGGTGCGAGGAGCCCCAAAGGCGACGCCGACGCCCACCCCGTCACGCGGCGCGCCGCGCGTAGAGGAACTCGATCACCGCCGCGCGGGCATGGACGTAGGTCGGATGCTCGGCCACGGCCAGACGGTCGCGCGGGCGATCCAGCGGCACCTCCAGCACCTGTCCTACACAGGCGCGGGGGCCGTTAGTCATCATCACGATGCGGTCGGACAGCAGGGTGGCTTCGTCGACATCGTGGGTGATCATCAGCACCGTGTTCTTCAGCGCCGAATGGATCTCCATGACGCTGTCCTGCAGGTGCGCCCGGGTCAGGGCGTCCAGCGCGCCGAAAGGCTCGTCCAGCAGCAGGACCTTGGGCTCCATCGATAGCGCGCGGGCGATGCCGACCCGCTGCTTCATGCCGCCCGAGATCTCCGAGGGACGCTTGTCCAGCGCGTGGGTCATCTTCACGAGCTCAAGATTGTGCAGCACCCAGTCCTTGCGTTCGACCGCCGACTTGGCGCGGCCGAACACCTTGTCGACCGCGAGCGACACGTTCTCGCGGACCGACAGCCACGGCAGCAGCGAGTGGTTCTGGAACACCACCGCGCGATCAGGCCCCGGGGCGTTGACCTCCTGGCGATCCAGGATCACCGCTCCGGTGGTGACGGGCACGAGGCCCGCCACGACGTTGAGCAAGGTCGACTTTCCGCACCCGGAGTGACCGATGATCGAGACGAACTCGCCCTTGTCGATCTTCAGGTCGACGCTGGTCAGCACTTCGCTGCGGACCGAGCCCTTGGCGAAGGTGACGCCGACGTTCTCGATGGAAAGATAGGCCTTGGCCATCTGTGTCTATCCTTAGCTGGCCGCGCTGCCGCGCGAGACGACGTGGCCGACCAGCGCCACCAAACGGTCGAGGAAGAACCCGGTCAGACCGACCCAGGCCAGTCCCACGAGAATGTCGGAGATGCGCGAGGCGTTGTACTGATCCCAGATGAAGAAGCCGATGCCGACCCCGCCCAGCAGCATCTCCGAGGCGACGATGGCCAGCCAGCTCATGCCGATGCCGATCCGCAGGCCCGTGAAGATGTAGGGCGTGGTGGCCGGCAGCAGGATCTTGAAGAAGTACTCGATGGGCGAAAGCCGTAGCACCTTGGCGACGTTGACATAGTCGCTGGGGATATTGCGCACCCCGACGGCGGTGTTGATGATGATCGGCCAGATCGCGGTGATGAAGATCACGAACAAGGCCGAAGGCTGAGCCTGATGGAACGCCGCCAGTGAGATCGGCAGCCAGGCCAACGGCGGCACCGTGCGCAGCACCTGAAAGATCGGGTCCAGGCTGCGATGCGCCCACAGGTTGGAGCCGACGAACACGCCCAGCAAAACGCCGACCACCGCCGAAATCGAGAAGCCGATCGCGACCCGCTGCAGGCTGGTGGCGACGTGCCAAAACAGGCCCTTGTCCACGCCGCCGTTGTCATAGACCGGATTGAGGATCAGCTCTTTGGACTCCAGCCAGACCTGCTTGGGCGAGGGCAGTCCGCCGTAGGCGTCGCCGACGATCGCCTGCCAGAGGGCCAGGATCAGCAAAAGGGTCAGCAGGGGCGGCAAGGTCGTAGCCGCCACGCCCCTCGCCCGCCGCGTCAGCGCGGGCAAGATCGAGGGCCGCCTGGGAGCGGGTGTGGGCTCCAGCGACGGCGGCGAGGTTGGCGACGCAGGGCTGAATACGGGCTTGGGATAGGCCATTGTCCGCCTCCTCAGACCAGCTTCTTGATCGGCTGGCTGGCCAGGTAGGCGCCCGGATTGGCCGGGTCGAACACCTTGCCATCGAAGAAGCGCTCGACCCCGCGGCTGTCGCCGGCCGGACCGCTCTGGCCGATCGACTTGGCGGCGGCGCGCCAGATGTCCGAGCGGTTGACCTTGTCGACCAGGGCCTTGGTGTTGGTCTTTTGCGCCAGCACGCCCCAGCGGATGTCTTCGGTCAAAAACCACAGATCGTGGGACTTGAACGGGAAGCTGGCGTTGTCGGCCCAGAACTTCATCCGATGCGGGGAGTTCTTCAGCGTGCGACCGTCGCCATAGTCCACCGTGCCCTGCAGGCGAGGCAGGATGTCGCCCATCGGCACATTGATGTACTGGCGACCCGAGACGATCGAACACATCTGCGGCAGGTTGGAGGCCTTGTCGCACCACATCTGCGCTTCCTGCACCGCAGCCGTAATCGCCTGGGCCGCGCGCGGATACCTGTCGACCCAGGAAGCCCGCATGCCCAGCGCCTTCTCGGGGTGGTTCATCCACAGCTCCGAGGTCAGGCAGGCGGTGTAGCCGACCTTTTGGTTGACCAGCTGGCCGTTCCAGGGTTCGCCCACGCAGAAGGCGTCCTGCGTACCCGCCTTCATGTTGGCCACCATCTGCGGCGGCGGAATGACGATGGTCGAGACATCGACGTCGGGGTTGATGCCGCCGGCCGCCAGCCAGTAGCGGATCCACAGGTCATGCGTGCCGCCCCGGAAGGTCATGGCGACCTTGGCGATATTGCCGGCGGCCTTCATCTGCAGGAACTTGGCCTTGGCGCCGGCGCTGTTGAGTCCGACCTTCACGGACTTCAGGTCATTGCCGACGGAGATCCCCTGCCCGTTCGTGTTCAGGCGCGCCAGGATGTACATGGGCGTGGGCGCGCCGCCGGTGATAGTCCCGGTGGTCATCAGATAGGGCATCGGCGTCAAGATGTGCGCCCCGTCGATGCCGCCGCGTTCGGCGCCCAGCACCAGGTTGTCGCGCGTGGCGGCCCAGGAGGCCTGCTTGGTCACCTCGACATCGGGCAGTCCGTACTTGGCGAACAGGCCCCGCTCCTTGGCGATGATCAGCGGCGAACTATCGGTCAGGGCGATGAAGCCCAGGCGCGCCTTGGCGACTTCAGGGCCGGCGCCGGCGGCGTGAGCGCCGCTCGGGAAGGCGGCCTTGGCGGCGGCGAGCGTGGCGGCCGCGCCCATCAGGGCGCCGCGACGGGTCAGGCCAGACATTGGCGTGTCAGTCTTGGTCATGATCACAGATCCCAGGGCTAGAACTTGTATTCGAGGGTGAGCCAGGTCTTGGTCCGCGATGGCGGCGGGGTCGCCGTGCCGACAGGCACGGTCTTCGCGCGCTGGAAGTCCGCGTACTTGAGCTGGAAGGAGAGCTTGGTGGTGATCGCGGCGGTGAACTGCAGGTCCCACTCGTGACCCAGGTCAGCGCCGGTCTTGTGGTCGTCGAAGTCGTGGTAGCGAACCACGATGTCGCTGTTGAAGAAGTAGCTCGCCCGCAAGCGCGGCTTGATGTTGAAACTGAGGTCAAGGTCTTCGAAACCGTCGACGAAGCTCTTGTTGCCGCCCGGCGAAGTGAAGGCGTCAGACCAGCCGTTAAAGGCGTGGACCGTGGCCAGCGGCGTGGTGAAGCCCCGCGCCCCGTCGCCCTCGAACGACTCGTACGAGATCTTGGCCGTGTAGATGTCGAAGGTGGCCGCCAGGTCCGCGCCGACATAGTCCAGATCGTAGGAGACGGTGTTGCGGCGATAGTCCGACTGGCGGGCGAAGGTGGCGTTGTAGGCCAGTTGGTACAGCCCCAGCCACGTCTTACCCGACGCCTTCACCCCCTTGGTGATCGATGAATTGATCGCCGAATTGCCGAAGTCCAGAGCATAGACGAAGCCCTGTAAGCGAAGCGCCTCAGCCGGCGACCAGGTGGCGTTGAAGAGGTGGCTGTCGCTGTCCCAGTCCCGCAGCTCACCCAGGATGCGGTTGACGTGGGTGACATAGGCGTAGGTCGCCTTGAACCGGCCATAGGCCACGTCGGCGCGGATCGCGTCGAAGGTCTGCTCGTCCTGTCGCCAGCCGACATTGCCGACAAAGCGCTGGTCATCCAGCAGGATGCGCTGGCGGCCGGCGGTGATCTGCGCCACGGCGTTCGGCGTCCAGGTTAGCTGGGCCCGGTTCAGTTCGGTGACGTCGGGGTCGTTGATGATCGGATAGCGCGCCTTGTCGGGCCCGTTCAGTGGCGCGGTCGCGACGCCCGGCACGTTGACGGCGAAGCGCTCACTGCCGACTTGGCGGACATCCTCGAACTCCACCAGCCCCTTGACGCCCTTGAACTCCGCGCTTTCCCAGCCCAGCCGGGTGCGGACCGTGAAGGCCTCGCCCTTGTCACGCAGGGTGGCCGTGCGGGTCTGATCCACTGTCTCGTAGCGGCTCCTCACCTCAAGGATCAGCTTCCCCGCGCCGATCTGGTCGCTGAGGGTTGGTGGCGGCGGCGCTGGCGCCGGCGGCGCCTCAGGTTCTGCGGCGGGCTCGGCCGCGCCTGTCTGCTCGACGGACGTCGGATCGGCGACCTTAGCGTTTGGATCGGGCGCCGCCTGCGACCAAGCGGCTGTGCTCCAGGCGAGCGTGCTCACGGCCGCGCCGCAGCGCAGCATTAATCGGACGGATTTCATGCCTTCATCCCCTAAGGCCAAAACAAAAAAACGCCCGGCGAGACCGCGCGCAGCGGTCCCTCCGGACGTCGTTGTCCAAGCTTGCCTGACGGCCTACAGCGCCGCCGGCGGCTCTCTCGAGCCAACGAGAAACGTCGTTGTTCCCCGTGTCACCGATAGTTGACGAGAGACTGGCGGCGACGACAACCGACAAGCGGCCTCCCCCGCCCGCCTAAGCCTTCCGCGTATGAATATTGCACAGCAGCAAAGCACCCCGGCGCAGATCTCTGCTCACTATTGTCGCGCTCGGCGGCCATTTGGCGATCCGACGGCCAGGATTTGGGTCCCTAAACACGCCACGCGGGGAGAGACGTCACGGACGGTCTGGGGGCGCGCCGAGCCCTTGTTGCTGCTGCTCGATGTGTAACGCCAACACCATGGCCGCACCAAACAGCCCGCCTTCCAGTCCCGCTGTAACGGCTTGGCTGATCGCGCCGAATGTCGGCTCGCCGAACAGAGCGCCCAGGCGCCCAAGCTCCAGTCGGGCGCTGGGGAACTGGGCCTCAAGGGCGGCCAAGCTGCCGCCCATCAGCCGCCCGCCTAGCAGCGTCGCGCCCGCACCTGCGGCCGCCGTCAGAAGGGCGCCGAACGTCAGGGCCGTCCGCCGTCGCCGCGCCCGTGTGATCCAGACCCCGACGCCGATCGCCGCGCCCAGCGCCATGCCCTCGCCGGCGCCGGTCATGGTCCTCGGCGCGGACCCGAACAGCAGAGCAAAGGCGTCCAGCCCCGCCAGCCTGACGAGGCCGCCGATGAGCATTCCGCCGCACGCCCCGCCAAGAGCCTGCCACGCCCCCCGATTTCGCGAGGCGAAGGCCGCTGCGCCGACGCCGAAGCCCACGCTCGAGCCGCCGATCATGCCGATGACGGCCGTCAGAGCCGCGAGCACGACGAGGCCCGACAAGGCGCCGCCGGCGCCGCTCTCCGCAACGCCTGCGAAGCCATAGGCCAGACCGCCAACCAGTCCGGCGGCGCCGCCGCCGATAAGGCCGGCTCGGCCCATGCCCAGGAAGTGCGACAGGGCTTGGCGCCGATCACGCCGTGGACGGGGCTCGAACGGCGCCGCATCGCTGTTTGCTTCAGCGGTTTCAGCGGCGGTCACCGACGCAATGAACCGATACCCGTGCCGAGGCACGGTCTCAATGAACCTTGGTCGTCCCGCTTCGTCTCCCAGCGCCTTGCGCAGAGATCGTACGCACTGGGTCAGCGCCTCTTCGGTGACCGGAACGCCCTTCCATACCTCGTCCAGAAGCCGCGCCTTGGTCACCAGCCGCCCTTCCTCGACGACCAGCAGCACCAACGCGTCCAGATAGCGTCCAGACAACTCCACCGGTCGCCCGTTCGCAGACAGGCGGCGGTTCGCAGGCTCCAGCACGAAAGGGCCGAAACTGTAGAGGCTGGGCACTGTTTTCAGGGTTTCCTCACGAGGCGCTCAGGACTTTCACCGCCCTCGCCTCCAACGTCCAAGCCTCACCCAAGCCGGAAATGAAGGCAATGACGAACCCTATCGCATCGACCAAGAATGATCGACTTCCCATCGCCCTGCGCCTGATCGGTTGGACAGTGGTTGCGGGCCTGTTGATCGCCCCAGCCATCGCCATGCAGTTTACCGATGAGGTTCGGTGGACGACCTCCGACTTCGTCTTCGCGGGGATCATTCTTATCGGCGCGGGCGGGATTGGGGAGCTGGCGGTGCGCGCCTCGGGCGCCTGGTCGTATCGGTTTGGCGCGGGCCTCGCCGTCCTCGCATCAGCGCTCTTGCTGTGGTTCAACGGCGCTGTGGGCATCATCGGCTCGGAAGACCATCCGGCGAACACGCTCTATCTGGGCGTGATCATCGCCGCCTTTGTGGGCGCGGTGGTTAGTCGGTTTCGTGCGGCGGGCCTAGCGCGGGCCATGGCCTCGGCCGCCGTGCTTCAAGTCGCTATCGGCGTTGTTGCGGTCTGGAGGGGCTGGGGCGAGGGCTCGGAGAACTGGCCGCGACCGGTCATTGTGCTCAGCATCGTCTTTAGCCTTCTCTGGCTTGCATCGGCGGCTTTGTTCCGTCGAGCGTCAGGCGCGCATCGTGTCGCAAGATCAGACAAAGCGCGCCAAACCAAACCTCAGAATTGACAGGTCCGCGCCGGGGCTACGGCGCACCAGCGAGGGGTCGTGCCATCGTCGCTCTCGGATGACACGCACTCCGAGAGACGGAAATTGGACCAGCTCAGCCAGGGCCCCTTCACCATGGCCCGCGCAGGATGGCTCGCCAAAGAAGGCCGCGGGGCCTGGCCCAAACTTCGCAGCGCCATGACCGCCAGGTCCGCTGATCTTAGCCGGTTTGCGATGGTGAGGCGCTGGCGCAATCCCATCCTGAAAGGTCAGGCTTTGCGTGGGGCGTTCGCAATGGCTGTGGTCGGTTCGGAGTGGGCCAGTCTGCGTGCGACACAAAGGTGTTCGACCACGCAGCGCGCCGGCACGCAGTTGGCCAGCGCGTCGCGCTTGGCCAGCAGACGCAGAGCCTGACGACGCCCCTTGCCCGCGCCGACGATGTAGTCGCCGATTTCCCGGTCGTCCTTGATCTCTGGCTCGACGACCAGTGACTGCAGGACGCTCTGATCAGGCTTAGCCGCTGGGCTTTCAGCAGAGGCAGGGGGTACCTTGGCGGACCACGCCCCCCCGGGTGAATCGGACCGCGACTCTCTCGGCCGGATCGAACCCAAAGCCCCTAAAGATGCAAATGCGATTGACTCTCAATATTATCTAAAGTAGCGCCCTCGGCCATGTTTCGTCCGGGGGTTTTCATGCGTCGTTTTCTGCTGAGCGCTTGCTCTTTCGCGATTATGGGCTTGGCCCATGCCGCCAGGGCCGAGGAAGGAGCCGGCGCCTCGCCGTCGCTCGACGACCAGTCCTCGGCGGTGGAAGCCGTCATTATCACCGGCGAGAAAGCCTCGCGGTCCTTGCAACAGACCGTCACCAGCGTCGCGGTGACAACCGCCGCACGCATCGAACGCGAGAACATCCAGACCTTCTATGACGTGGTCGCCCGGACCGCGAACATGAGCGAAACCTACGGCAAGACCGGCTTCACGATCCGGGGTGTCAGCAATATGAACGTCTCGGGCGGCGGGACCGGAGGGCTGGCGACGGTCTATGTCGACGGCGCGGCGTTGCCCATCGAAGCCGTCTACGGCGGCCCGCTGGAGATGTGGGACATCGGCCAAGTCGAGGTCCTGCGCGGCCCCCAGTCAACCCTGCAGGGCCGCAATTCGCTGGCCGGCGCGGTGATCATCACCTCGGCCAACCCCACCTACACGCCTCAATTCCGAGCGCGGATAAATTTGGCCAGCGGCGATGAACGCACGTTCGCGCTCGCTACGGGCGGCCCGATCGTCACGGACCAGCTGGCCTTCCGCGCCGCTGTGGAAAAGAAGGACAGCGACGGGTTCGTCTATAACCCAACGCTCAAGCGCGACACCGACGCGCTGGACAGCCTGACCTTACGGGGCAAGCTCCTCTTTACCCCAACCGCCCTGCCCGGCCTGAGGGCGACGCTGACCTACGCCCACAGCGACCGCGACGCCGGGTATCAGTTCACCTACGCTCGGATCGACACGCCTGACTACTATAAGCACCGCGTGGACCTGTCGGGTGAACCGAACCGCACCAAGACCAAGACGGACGTTATCACGGCCGACGTCGCCTACAAGTTCAGCGAGGCGCTGACCCTGAACGCGATCGCCTCCCTGAACACGGTGGAGACGGACGCCACCTATGATATGGATTTCACGCCTGTTCGAACGTCTTACGGCGCAAGGCGACAAGACACGGACACCGCATCCCAGGAACTGCGCCTGAACTATGAAGGCGAGCGGTTGAGAGGCTTGGTTGGCCTCTACCACGCCCGGCGGGACGCGCAGGACAAGAGCACCAGCCAAGTCAATGTAGACTTCCCGCGCGCGACCCTGGTCAACGTGCTGAGCGCGACTTTGCTGGCGGGCGCGCCTAGCCCGACCCCGGCTCAACAGGCGGCCGCCGCGGCCCAGGCCAACGCCTTCGCCAATCTCTACATCGCGGCCCTACCTGTGATCCCGGTGGACTATTCGGGCGACCAGCCCTCAGTGATCGACACCAGCGCCATCTTCGCCGACGCCAGCGTCGCCCTGACCGAGAAGCTGAGCTTGCTGGGCGGCTTCCGTTACGACCACGAGAAGAACACCAGCAGCAGCGGCCAGGTCGCGCGGTTCACGGGGGCCTATCCGACAGCTTCGGCCTTTGGGGCCTATGGGCCCTATGTGACCCTCGTCAACGCCTTCGTCGCCAATATGGTGGCGCAGGCTAGCTCCAGCGCGCCCAAAGACACCCGCACGTTCAACGCCTTCCTTCCGAAGGTCGGGCTCAAGTACGACTGGACGCCGGACATCAACACCAGCCTTGTCGCTCAACGCGGTTACCGATCCGGCGGCTCGACGGTGAACATCGCCCGCTCGACCGTGGCGGCCTATGATCCCGAATACACCTGGAATTACGAGGCCGCGCTACGCACCGCTTGGCTCGACGGCGCCCTGACGCTCAACGCCAACGCCTTCTATGTCGACTGGAAGGACCAGCAGGTGACGGTGAACCTGGGTCTCAACAGCTATGACTACGAGGTCCGCAACGCGGGCAAGTCGCACCTCTACGGCTTTGAGCTCGAAGTCGCCCAGCGGGTCAATCCCGCCCTATCGTGGTACGCTTCGCTGGGTCACACCAAGACCAAGTTCGACGATTTCAAGATCACATCGGGCGTCGACACCCGCAATCTGGCGGGGTCGCAGTTCCCCTATGCGCCGCGTTGGACGGTGGCGATGGGCGCCGACTATCGCTGGACCAACGGCCTGATCGCGCACCTGGATGGCAACTACAGGTCCCGCAGCTATTCATCAGCCGGCCTACAGCAGGCCCAGGACGACGTCGTCAAGGAACGCGTCGTCTTCAATGGTCGCTTCGGCTATGAGCGCGCCCACTGGGGCGCCTACGTGTACGGCAAGAACCTTTTGAACGCGACCTACGCCCAGTACACCCGTGCCGATGTGGGCGTGGCGATGCTGAGCGAGCCCCGCATCCTAGGCCTGACCGTGGAGACCCGCTGGTGAGCGCTCTCTGGGCCTTGGCCCTAGCGCCCCTGCCGCTGACCGGCGCTGTTCTTTTGAAACGCGCCTGGGATGACCCCGGCCCACAACGGCCTTGGCTGATCCTGGGCGGCTGGAGCCTCCTGATCCTGGCGCTCGCCGCCTCGGTTCCGCTGATGGGGCCCCTGCGTGGTCCTTGCGCCATTCTGGCGGTAGGGTCGACTGCGGTCCTCGCTTTCGTCGCCGCCGGGATTGAGCGCCGCAATGCCCGCAAGAAGGCCGCCCGCGAACTGGCCCCCGAACCGTCGGATCGCCGGCGGGTCGCCTGGCGCGGCTGGCTACGCGGTTTTCTGGCCGGTCCGCTGGCGGGCGTGGCCGCCCTAGGCTGCGGCCTGGCCGTAGCGATCTGCGCCCCGGGCCAAATCCAAACCCGGATGGTCATCGGCGGACTGATCGTCCCGTTCCTCTGGGCCGGCGGCATGGCCTGGACCCTTTCCGACGACAAGATCCTGCGGGCCTTCGCGGTCCTCGCCAGCGTCGCGACCCTGACCCTGGGCGCGGCCTTCCTAAAGGGCGCGCTGTGATGGACGCTTCCCCCGACAAAATCGCACGTGAGAAGTCCAAGGCTTTAGGCAAGCCGATCTGGCCGAAGATCCCGGCGGATTTCGTGCGCGCCATGCTGGCGGGTCACTCCGCGCTGGGCCTGGCGTTCGCGGCCTTGATCTATCTCGTCTGCTTCTCAGGATCGGTGGCGGTGTTCACCCAGGAGTTCAGCCGTTGGGAGCAGCCCCAAGGACCAGTTCTGCAAGGGGTCTCGCCCCAGGCGGTGGACGTCGCCGTCCAAGGCGCCTTGGCCAAGATCCCCCAAGCCCACGACCTGCTCGTGCGCCTGCCGACACCCGACCATCCGCGTCTGAGCATCCACGGCGACGACGCGGCCGGCGGCGAGCACACCTATGTCGCCGACCACGCCGGGCGGCTGGTCGGCGAGGCGCGGACGCCATGGACAGAGTTTCAGGCCGAACTCCATACCGTGCTGCACTTGCCCCGCGCTTGGGGCGGGTTCGTGGTCGGGCTTACAGGCGTGGCGCTGCTGTCGTCGCTCATCTCGGGCGTGCTGTCGCACCCTCGGGTGTTCAAGGACGCCTTCGCCTTCCGATGGGGCGGCTCCAAGCGCCTGCAGGAGGCGGATCTCCACAATCGGATTTCGGTTTGGGGCCTTCCCTTCCATCTGGTCGTATCGCTGACGGGCGCGTTCCTGGGTCTGACGACGATCATCGTCGGCGTCCTGGCCCTGGCGACCTTCAAGGGCGACGCCAGCAAGGCCTACGCGCTGTTCCAAGGGCCAACCGTCAAAGATGACCCGCGTCCTGCGGCCAAGGTCATCGACGTCCGTTCGGGCCTCGGCTCGGTGGCCGCCCGCTACCCCGACGCGCGAGCGACCTACATCTATGTTGAGCATCCCGGCGAGCGCGGTCAGCACGCCATCATCAATCTCGCCACCGATGGACGCCTGTCGCGCGGTGAAACCGTCGTGGTCGACGGCGCGGGCCAGATCCTGGGCGAGGTCGGATACGAGAGCGGCTCTCTGGGCTTTCGGGTGCTGTCGGCCATGACACCGCTCCATTTCGGCTGGTTCGGGGGCTGGCCGGTCAAGGTCGCCTACTTCCTTCTGGGTCTTGGCCTCACAGCGGTCACCTCGAGCGGCGTAGCGATCTGGCTGGCGCGGCGTCGCGACAAGGGCCGCCCAGCCCCGGGCTTGGAACGCCTTTGGGTCGCCTTCGTCTGGAGCCAGCCTGTCGCCTACGCCTTCTCGAACTTTGTGAGCCTTTTCTCGCCCACGCCCACCCCGGTGGCGACCTGGGGCCTTGCGACCCTGACCGCGTGCCTCGCGGCGGTTTTTGGCGCGCCGGCTGCAGTCTCCATCGCGCTCAGGCGGATATGCGCGGGCCTCCTCGCCCTGATCGCCGTGGCGCATGGAGCATTGTACGGCAGCCATATGGCCGATCCCGCAGGCTGGGCCGTTGATTGCGCGCTGCTCGCGGCGGCGCTGATCTTGGCCCTGACGACGCGAGCGACTCGGCCACAGACCGTAAGCCGCTGACCATGGGTAGCTCGCGCCACGAGCTGCCTTTGGCGCCGCTTCAAGAGGTGGACCTGTCCAAAGTCAGAAGGATCGTCAATCGTTTGTAGATCCGAAGTCAGCCCATCGGATGTCCCGCTCCCGTGAGGAAGTTCACCCGCGCCCTTCGCTTAGCCGCGCAGGCTTGCGATGTGCTCGACGAGGCCGGTGCGACAAGCCCGAACCATCAAACCAATTCTCGCATCGGTCGATAGCGCCTTTGGTTTAGACCGCGCCACAACCCCTCTCTACCGTAACGATCAAGAAGCGGCCTCTCGGGAGCAACCTGGGCGAGGGCCGCCGCTCGGAGAGGACTTCATGAGCCGTATGTCGCCGACGGAAATGGCCCGCCAGCTCGGCGGCGGCCTGCTGTCGTTTCCTGTCACCCATTTTGATGCTGATCACCAATTCCAGGAGGCCCCTTACCGGGAGCACTGCGGCTGGATGCTTGAGCGTGATCTGGCAGGCCTGTTCGCCGCAGGCGGCACCGGCGAGTTTTTCTCCCTGCGCCCGTCCGAGGTGGGACAGGTGGTGCGCGCCGCCGTCGCCGAAACGGCGGGCAAGATCCCGGTGATCGCCGGCTGCGGCTATGGCACGGCGATTGCGACGGACCTGGCCGCCGACGCCGAGGCGGCGGGCGCCGATGGCGTTCTGCTACTGCCACCCTACTTGACCAACGCCACGCAAGACGGCCTAGCCTGCCATATCGAAGCCGTTTGCAAAGCCACCAAGCTGGGCGTGATCGTCTACAATCGCGACAATGCGATCCTCAATGAGGACACGCTCGAGAAGCTCTGCGACCGCAATCCGAACCTGGTCGGCTTCAAGGACGGCGTCGGCGACCTCGAGCTTATGATGCGGGTCTACGCTCGCCTCGGCGACCGCCTGACCTATATCGGCGGCCTGCCGACCGCCGAAACCTTCGCCCTGCCCTATCTAGAGATGGGCGTGACGACCTATTCGTCGGCGATCTTCAACTTCCTGCCCGAATGGGCGCTCGACTTCTACAAGGCGGTTCGCGCCCGCGATCGCGACACGGTGATGGCGGGCCTTCGTGATTTTGTCCTGCCCTATATCGCGCTGCGCAATCGCGGCCGCGGCTACGCCGTCTCGATCGTCAAGGCGGGCATGAAGGCGGTCGGCCGCGACGCTGGGCCCGTGCGCCTGCCGCTGACCGAACTGACCGCCGCTGAGTTCGGCGAACTGCAGGGCCTTATCGCCCGCGTGAATCTGGCCGATGTCCGTCGTGCCGCTCACGGGTGAGTTGCTCATCGCCGGCGCGGCCCGCCAGGGCCAAGCCGGCGCCGTACATGCCTTTGACGCATCGACCGGCGCGCGCCTGGAGCCCGGCTTTGGCAAGGCGACCTTGAATGACCTCGAGGACGCCTGCGCCGCCGCCCAGGCCGCCTTCCGGCCCTACCGCGCGCTCGCCTATGCTGAGCGCGCGGCCTTCCTCGACGCCATCGCCGAAGAGATCGAAGCGATCGGCGACGATCTGACGGTCCGCGCCATGGCCGAGACCGGCCTGCCCCGCGCGCGTCTCGAAGGCGAGCGGGGACGCACCTGCGGGCAGTTGCGCCTGTTCGCGCAAGTCGTTCGAGACGGCGGCTTTCTGGACGCGCGGATCGATCCCGCCCAGCCGGATCGCGCGCCGGCGCCACGCCTGGACCTGCGGCTGCGCAACGTCCCCCTCGGGCCTGTCGCCGTGTTCGGCGCCTCCAACTTCCCGCTGGCCTTCTCCGTCGCCGGCGGTGACACCGCCTCGGCCCTGGCCGCCGGGTGCCCGGTTATCGTCAAGGCCCACTCCGCCCACCCTGGCGTTTCGGAACTGGTCGGCCGGGCCGTCCAGGCGGCGGTCGCCAAGTGCGGCCTTCCGGCCGGCGTGTTTGCGATGCTGCACGGCGACGGACGCGAGATCGGCCAAGGCTTGGTCGCCGATCCTCGGATCAAGGCGGTCGGCTTCACTGGCTCGCGCGCCGGCGGTCTGGCCTTAGTCAGGACGGCCCAGGCGCGGCCGGTTCCCATCCCCGTCTACGCCGAGATGAGCAGCATCAATCCGGTGATCTTGCTGCCTGCCGCCCTCGCGGCGCGCGCCGAACCGATCGCCAACGCCTTTGTCGCGGCCCTTACCCTAGGCGCAGGTCAGTTCTGCACCAATCCGGGCCTGGTCCTGGCGGTGGATGGGCCAGACCTGGACACCTTCATCCAAGCCGCCAGCGCTGCGGTGGCGGCCGCGCCCGCCCAGGTGATGCTCACAGCCGGCATTCGCTCAGCCTATGAGAACGGCGTCACCAGACTGGGCGAGGTCAGAGGCGTCTCTATCGCCGGTGTTGCCGCTCCCGCCGTCGGCGCCGCGTCGCCGGCCTTGTTCGCCGTCTCCGGCCGCGACTTTCTCGCCCATCCCGAGCTGACCGAGGAGGTCTTCGGCGCCGCCAGTCTGGTTGTCCGCTGCCAGGACTTAAGCGAACTGCGGACGATCACCGAGGGTCTGGAAGGCCAACTGACGGTGGCCGTCCACGTCGACGCGGCGGACCATTCGCAGCTCGGCGAACTCTTGCCCAGCCTCGAATTGTTGGCCGGTCGCGTGCTGGTCAACGGCTTTGGGACCGGCGTCGAGGTCGCCCACGCCATGGTGCATGGCGGCCCCTACCCTTCCACCAGCGACGGCCGCGCCACTTCGGTGGGCAGCCTGGCCATCGCGCGGTTTCTGCGGCCGGTCTGTTACCAGAACCTGCCAGACCCGCTACTGCCGGACGAGCTGAAGGCGACCAACCCGCTCGTTCTGCACCGCCGGATCGACGGGGCGCTGACAGCGCCATGAACGCCTTGGCGCCCCTGCCCGGCAAGAAGACGCTAGCGATCGGCCCGAACGAGCGTCTAGCTTCGCGCCTTCAAGGTGTTGTCGACGGGCGCTTTCCGATGTTCGAACTGAGCCAGCTTCGCTGTTTCGTAGCCACCGCCGAGGAGCTGCACTTTGGTCGGGCGGCGCAACGGCTGAACATGACGCAGCCGCCGCTCAGCCGTCAGGTGCAGTTGCTGGAGCGAATCCTGGGCGTGACGCTGCTGGACCGAACCAGTCGCTCGGTGCGCCTGACCCCTGCGGGCCGCGCCTTCCTGCTGGAGGCCCGCCGAATTCTGCGCCTGGCCGAGAGCGCGGCCCTGGCCACACGCCGGATCGCCAGCGGCGACGCAGGCCAGATCGCGATCGGCTTCACCGCCGCCTCGGGATACAACTTTCTGCCCCAGCTGGTGATCCTGTCGAAGGCGCGGCTGCCCAACGCCGACCTGACGCTGCGCGAGATGGTGACCCGCGAACAGGTCGAGGCGCTGCTGACCGGCCGAATCGATATCGGGCTGGTCAGGCCCCCGATGGAACGGGCCGAGTTCGCCACCGCGCGCGTTCTGTCAGAGCAGCTTGTCGCCGCCCTACCGACAGGCGACGCACGTCTGGCCAAGGCCTCCCTGACCCTGGCCGATTTCGACGCCCAGCCGCTGATCATGTATTCGCCCGAGGGCGCGGGCTATTTCTACAACATGCTGACGACGCTGTTCGACGCCAATGGCGTGACCCCGAACTACGTGCAGCACGTCACTCAAATTCACTCGATGCTCGCCCTGGTCCATGCGGGGCTTGGCGCCGCGATCGTTCCCGAGGCGGCCATGAGCCTCAACTTCGACGACGTCCAGTTCCGCCCTGTGGAGACCATGCCGAGCCGCCCCGTCGAGCTTTACATGGCCTGGCGGAAGGACAACGAGAGCCCGATCCTGCAGACCTTCATCGACCTTTGCCTGGCCGAGGCCTCGCCGGCGGAGCCCGCCGCGCGCTGACGCGCAGGGCCTCTCCCCGGCGTGCCAACGCCCAACGACAAAAAAGACCCGGGAGAGCTATCATGACCCTCGATCGCCGCACCGTCCTGGCCGCAACCCTGGCGACGGCCCTCGCCCCGCGGGTCAATGCAAGCGGTCGCGCCGCCCCGATCGCCGACACGGCGGCCGGCCGCGTGCGTGGGCTGGATGTCGAGGGGATCAAGGTCTTCAAGGGCGTGCGGTATGGCGCCGACACGTCCTCCCGGCGGTTCCAGCCGGCGCAGGCGGCCCAACCTTGGAAGGGCGTCGTCGACGCGCTGGCCTATGGGCCGGCCTGTCCTCAGACCAAGGCCGATGAGGCCACCAGCGAAGACTGCCTGTTCCTCAACGTCTGGTCCCCTGCTCTTGCCGATGGAAAGCGGCGGCCGGTGATGGTCTATGTCCACGGCGGCGCCCATGCGAACGGCTCGGGATCGAGCCCGCTCTATGACGGGACCTGGCTGGCGCGCACCCACGACGTGGTCGTGGTCACGGTGAACCATCGCCTCAACTGTTTCGGCTATGCGTATCTGGCGCGGCTGGGCGGCGCGGACCTGGCCGACAGCGGCAATGTCGGCAACCTCGACTTGATCCTGGCGCTGGAGTGGGTGCGCGACAACATCGCCGCCTTCGGCGGCGATCCCGGCAATGTCATGACCTTCGGCCAGTCCGGCGGCGGGGCCAAGCTGGTGACCCTGATGGCCATGCCCCGGGCGGCGGGCCTCTACCATAAGGTCGCGACCATGAGCGGCCAGCATGTGACAGCGATGGGGCCGATCCACGCGACGATCCGCGCCAAGGCCTTCATGGCGCAGCTGGGCCTCAAACCCGACCAGACGGAGGCCCTGAAGGCCCTGCCCGCCGCGCAGTTGGTCGAGGCGCTGAAGATGCGCGATCCGCTTGAGCGCAAGGGGAGCATCGTCTTCTGGTCGGTCGTCGACCACGGCGTGCTGACGCGGCACCCGTTCTATCCGGACGCCCCGCGCCAAAGCGCCCAAGTCCCGATGATCATCGGCAACACCCACGACGAGACCAAGGCCTTCCTGGGCGGGGATCCGAAGAACTTCGAGCTGACCTGGACGGAATTGCCCGGCAAACTCGACAACGAGTTGGTGCTGGATCTGTCGCCCGACTATCTGGTCGCCCAGTATCGCCGGCTCTATCCCCACTACACGCCGTCGGACTGCTTCTTCGCCATCACCACGGCGGGACGGTCCTGGCCCGGCCATCTGATCCAGGCCGAACGCCGCGCGGGGATCGGGGCGCCGGCCTGGATGTACCAGCTGGATTTCGGCGCCCAGACCGATCCGAAGATGGGCGCCTTCCACGGCTATGACATCCCGCTGGTGTTCGGCACGCTGGACGCGAAGGGCTCAATGACGGGAACCGGAGCCGCCGCGCGAAAGGTGCGCGACCAGATGAGCGCCGCCTTCGCCAACTTCGCGCGCACGGGCGATCCTAACGGCGCGGCGATCCCGGCTTGGCAAAAGTACGACCTGCCACGTCGGGCCACGCTGGTGATCAACGAGACCTCAAAGATGGTCGATGATCCGCGCAAGGCGGAGCGGGAGCTCTTCGCCGCCGCTCCGTTCCTGAAGGAAGGAACCTAGAGTCTATCCCACGGGAAGCTCAGGGTCGGCGGGTTGGCGTGGCGCTTCATCTTCAGGGTCAAGGTCGCCCCGGCGCCGGGCGCCAGGCTCAGTGTGAAGGCCGAGGCCCCAACCGGTTTGGCGGGCGCGTCGCCGATCTGAACGCTGAGGATCTGGTGCTCGCCATAGGCGCCGCCTTGAGCGGTGAGCACCCGGGCGCTGACCAGGTTGGTGTTGACCAGCGTCACCACCGCCTCGTCGTCCGAAAGGCGCTCCACCAGCGCCGCCACGTCCGGCGGGATACCGGCGCGGCGGCGCTCCGGATCGAACCACCGCAGGCGCGCGTAGTGCAGAGCGCCGCCTTGGGCCGGGGACGTCGATGACCAGGGCGGCCGCGCGATGTGGATTCCGCCCTCCATCAGATGGATCAGGGCCGTGACGCTGGCCGGATTGATGTTCAAGGTGGCGTCGGCCAGGCGCGTGTCGGGCGTTGTCTTGTCATCGCGCAGCGCCTGGGCGCGGGCGCGAACCCGCTCCAGATCCGCCCGCAGCGCCTTGACCGGATAGGCCGCGTCGCGCCCTTCGAGGAAGGCGAGCCAGGGATGATCGGCGGCGCGCGCCCGGTCAGACGCCGTCTGCGACATATACCAGATCTCCAGCCCGTTCAGCCGGTACTCGCCGGCTGCATAGCCGTACCAACCCTTGGGACCGTACATGCGGGGCGTCATGAGCTTGCCGTCGACGACCTTCTTCTGGGCGTTGATCACGTCGTTCTGGCGACGCCAGACGTCGAGATACTTGTCGTCGCCGGTCAGCAGATAGGCGTTGAGGAAGCCGACGACGGACCTTGGCACGCGGTTGCGGTCCTCGCGCTTTCCCGTGTGCGGCGCCACGGGGCTGAAGCCCCAGCCATAGGTTCCGCTCCACCACTGACCCTTGGGGCCGCCGATCTTGCCGTCCAGACCGATCTTGCTGGGCAGCACGTCGCCATTGGCCTTGGCTCGCTCGATCCAGGCGTCGACATAGAAGACGATCCAGTCGCGGTACTTCGGCTCGTGATCCAGCATGTAGGCGTTGAGCACCAAGCTGGTGGCCTGCAGGTTCAGCGGCGCATCACCGACCACATCGCCGTACTCGTCGTAGTGGCGCAGCGTCTCCTCATAGGTGCTCTCGCCGTGCTCCATGAAGAAATGGGTCGGATCAAAGCGGTCGCCCGCCCAGTCCAGCGGCGTCGACTGCCGCAGCATGGGGCCTTTACTGCCGGTGATCATGCTGCGGATGATCTTGAGCTTGGGATCGTAGTTGGCGACAGTCTTGTCCTCGCCGGTGTAGAAGCCGGAGAAGCGCTTGACCCGGTCGCGGTAGCGGACGTCGTAGGGGTCCGAAAGACCCAGCAGGTTGAACACCGACAGCCCCTCGGACAGGTGCTGCCAGTCGGTCATGACCGGGAACTCGCGGAAGTACATGCCCTCGCGCGCGAACGGCACCTCCTGAGTCCGGGCCGCCGTGTACTGGGCGACATTGCCCTCGAAAGCCTTCTTGGCCATGGCCAGCACGCTGTCGGCGGCGCCCAGGGCGTGGAGCGTCGGCCAGTCGTTGACGTTCTCGATCGCGTCGTCGGGCCCGTCATTGGCGCCCCAGCGCGCCACGGCCTGAAGCCAGCCCCGCTCGTCGAAATAGCGCGCGAAGAAGGCCGCGCAGGCCTCCTCGTTGGCCTTGAGCAGTTGACGCTGCAACAGCGCCCACTCGGGCGGAGTCATCGGCGTGGTGATGGTCGCGACCGGCGCGGCGACGGCGGACCCCGCGCCGCCGGCCAGCACCAAGGCCGAGACGCCGGCGAGGAAGAAGCGACGGGTGGTCATGCTTTAAGCCGCCTTCAGTTCCAGTCGCTGGATTTTCCCGACGATCAGGAAGTAGGCCAGGATGGTGATCACGCAGTGGACGCCGACGAAGATCAAGGCGCCGTCGAACGAGCCGGTGGCCTGGACGATGTAGCCGATGACGATGGGGGTCACGATGCCGGCGGCGTTGCCGAAGGTGTTGAAGACCCCGCCCGTCACGCCGGCCATCTCCTTGGGCGAAGTATCCGAAACCACCGCCCAGCCCAGCGACGCGACGCCCTTGCCGAAGAAGGCCAGCGCCATGACGACCACGACCAGCCACTCCTGCTCGATCCACACGCAGGCCATAATGCAGGTGGCCAGCAGCATACCGATCAGCAGCGGCGTCTTGCGGGCGATGTCCAGCGAGCCGGTCCGCTTGAGCAGCATGTCCGACATGACCCCGCCGAACACGCCGCCGATGAAGCCGCAGAGCGCGGGCGCGGCGGCGGTGAAGCCCGCCTCCATGATCGACATGCCGCGCGCCTTGACGAGGTAGATCGGGAACCATGTCACGAAGAAATAGGTCAGCACGTTGATGCAATACTGGCCCAGATACACGCCCAGCAGCATGCGGCTGGACAGCACCTGCTTGACGTTGGCCCAGGTAAAGGCCGCGCCGTTCGAGGCCGAGGCCTCCTCCATGCGCACCAGGCCGCCCCCGGCCTCGATATAGTCGACCTCGGCCTTGTTGACCGCCGGATGGGTCAGCGGGCTGTGGATCGGCTTGACGAAGAACATCGCCGCAACGAGGCCGATGGCGCCCATCACCCAGAACACCGAGCGCCAGCCGAAGGTGTGGGCCAGCCATCCCATCAAGGGCGCGAAAGCGACGAGGGAGAAGTATTGGGCCGAGTTGAAGATCGCCGAGGCGGTGCCGCGCTCCGATCCCGGAAACCAGGCGGCGACAATGCGGGCGTTGGCCGGGAACGAGGGCGACTCACCCAGACCCACGGCGAACCGCATGGCGAAGAAGACGCTCGCAGCCGCAAGGCCCGTGAAGAAGCCCGCGAAACCCTGCAGCGCCGTGAACAGCGACCAGACCACCAGCGAGATCACATAGATCCGCTTGGAGCCGAACTTGTCGAGCAAGGCCCCGCCGGGGATCTGGCCCAGCACATAGGCCCAGGCGAAGGCCGAGAGGATGTAGCCCATGGCCACCGGATCCAGGCCCAGCTCCTTGGAGGCTGACTGTCCGGCGATCGAGAAGGTCGCGCGGTCGGCGTAGTTGATCGTGGTGATGATGAAGAGGACCGTGATGATCAGCCAGCGCACGCGTGTCCGCTTGGTGGTGTCGGTCATACGCATCCCTTCCCAAAGAGCCGATCTCTCGTCGGCGTTGTTCAGCAGGGACGCTAAAGGCGTGCGCGTCGGCCGTCTAAGTCAAATCGCCTATGGACTGATCCACACAGGACATGGATCAAGACGCTGACGGCATCGAATTCAGCCAATGGAGACGGTCTGGATCACAGGTTTTCGCCCAAGCCGGCGCTTCGCAGGGCCCGCGCACCAGACACAGTCCCGATCCGTGCCGAACGCGCATCGGTTCATACCCGATTGAGATTGGCCCTCGACAACAAGCCATTCCTATCTTGAGGCCAACCAAGAAGGCGGTCACGACCGTCTTCGCCACCAACGAGACCCGCTAAATGCGGGCACTGGGAGGGACTATGTCGACCAACCGCTACCCCGCCGCGCGCGCCGTCCTGGCGCTGAGCGCCTCGGCCCTGGCGTTGAGCCTCGCGACCGCCGCCAAAGCTCAAACCGAAGCTCCGCAAGCTGACGATACCGTCGAGGCTGTGGTCGTCACCGGCTTCCGCGCCAGCCTTCAGAGCGCCATGAACCTGAAGCGCAACGAGAGCGGCGTCGTCGACGCCATCAAGGCCGAAGATATCGCCCAGTTCCCCGACCTGAACCTGGCGGAATCGCTACAGCGCATTCCGGGCGTCTCGATCTCGCGGATCAATGGCGAAGGTCGCCAGGTGACCGTTCGCGGCCTTGGCTCGGAGTACACCCGCGTACGCATCAATGGGATGGAGGCGATCTCCACGACCGGAGGCACGGCCAACAGCGGCGGCACCAATCGCGGCCGGGGCTTTGACTTCAACGTCTTCGCGTCGGATCTCTTCAACAGCATCGCCGTGCGTAAAACCGCCTCGGCCGACGTTGAGGAAGGCTCGCTAGGCGCCACCGTCGACCTGACGACCGCCCGTCCCTTCGACACCCGCAAGCCCCAGCTCGTGCTGGCCGCCGGCGGCAGCTACAATGACCTCTCGGGCAAGGCCACGCCCCGCGTCTCGGCCCTCGCTAGCCGCACCTTCCTGGACGGCAAGCTTGGCGCGCTAGTCTCGGTGGCCTACGAGCAGCGCCGTCTGAAAGAGGAAGGCGCCAACATCACCCGCTGGGCCGTGGGCGGCAGCAACGGCGGCTTCAACGCCGCCTCGACCGTGCCCGGCTACACGATCGCCGAGATCAACAACACCAG
The DNA here is from genome assembly GCF_002310375.3 of Caulobacter vibrioides. Classification (GTDB taxonomy): domain Bacteria; phylum Pseudomonadota; class Alphaproteobacteria; order Caulobacterales; family Caulobacteraceae; genus Caulobacter; species Caulobacter vibrioides_D. The sequence continues at coordinate 1,722,608 of NZ_CP023315.3, read as the reverse complement.
CGCCGCGACCGGGATCTTCGCGCCGCGCATCCCGTCCTATGTCAGCTACGACATCGACAACAAGCGCCTGGGCGTGACGGGGTCCTTCCAGTTCAAGCCCGACGCCGACACCGAAATCACGCTCGACACGCTGTACGCCTACCTGCACGGGATCCGAAAAGAAGCCCAGTTGCAGGCGATCGGCCTGTCCCGCTCCGGCGTCGGTAAGCCTCAGGCGATCATTCGCGACGGCGTCGTCCAGAACGGCAACCTCGTCTACGCCCGGATCGACAATGTCGATCTGCGCACCCAGTCGGCCTATGACGAGCTGAACACCGAGTTCAAGCAGTTCACCCTCTCGGCCAAGCGCCACTTCGGGTCGCGGCTGGTGCTCGGCGCCCTGGCAGGCTACGCGGACTCGACCTTCACCCAGCCGATCTCGACGATCGTCACCTTCGATCGCGCCAACAGCCAGAACTACGTCTACGACTTCCGCAATAGCCGTGCGCCGCAGATCCTGCTCGGCTTTGACCCGACCGACCCGGCCAGCTGGTCGGCCATCAACGGGACCTCTGAAGTCCGCATCCGGCCGCAGTTCGTCGAGAACCAGTTCTCCACGGCCAAGGTCTATGGCGAGTGGGAAGCCAGCGATAACCTGCGCATCAAGGCGGGTCTGGATTGGCGGAAGTTCGAGTACGACAGCTACGGGGCCTACCGCGCCAGCGAGACCGTCAGCCAAACCCTGACGCCCGCCGAGCTGGCTTCTGTGTCGACGGTGTTCAGCGGCTTTGGCAAGAACCTGGATCTGCCAACGGGCAACGCCACCGCCTGGCTCGCGCCGGATATCGACAAGTACAACGCCCTTCTGAACATCTATAGCAACTCTGGCATCTATGCCCTGACCAACACCAACAACAGCTCCGCGCGCGGCCAGTACGGTGCGGTCGAGGAGCAGAACACCGGGGCCTATATCCAAGCCGACTTCCGGTTCGAGGCTTTTGGCCTGCCGTTCCGGGGCGACGCTGGTCTACGCCGCGTCCACACCCAGCAGGAGTCGGCGGGCTACGCCGCCGTCAGCGGGGTGATCCAGCGCGTCGAGGTCAAGCGCGACTACAACCTGACCCTTCCCGCGTTCAACATCGCCGCTGACGTGACCGACACCTTCGTCGCCCGCTTCAGCGCGGCCAAGACCATCGCGCGCCCCGGCATCGGGTCGCTGTCGCCCGGCGGTGACGTGTCGGTGCAGGGCGCCAATCGCAACTACAGCTCGGGCAACCCCTTCCTGGACCCGACCCAGTCGAAGAACCTGGATGTGTCGCTGGAATGGTATCCGGCCGAGGGGACGATGGTCGCCGCGGGCTTCTTCTTCAAACGGATCGACACCTTCGTGGCCACGCTGCGTCGCGAGGCGGTCTACAACACCCTGGGCTTGCCGGACTCTCTGCTGACCGGCACCGGCGCGACGGCCGACCAGGTCTTCCAGGTGACCCAGCCGGTGAATTCTGATGGCGGTGACCTTAAGGGTTTCGAGATCAACGTCCAGCAGCCCTTCACCTTCCTGCCCGGCTTCTGGAGCAATTTCGGCGTCATCGCAAACTACACCTACGTCGACTCCAAGATCGAGTATCTGACCTCGACCGCGCCCGGCGCGCCGACCGTCAACGCCACGCTGGTGGGTCTGTCCAAGAACGCAGCCAACGCTACGCTCTACTACGAGACGGACAAATGGAGCGTGCGCGGTTCATTGGCCTATCGCGACGGCTACCTGACGCAGGTCCCCGGTAGCGACGGCAACACCGTCCAGGGCACCAACGAGACCCTGAACGTCGACGTCCAGGCCAGCTGGAACATTCGCGACAATCTTAAGCTGTCGGTCGAGGGCGTAAACCTAACCGACGAATTCAACGACCAGTATGTCGGCGATAGCAACCGCTTGAACGTCTATACCCACAGCGGCCGCCAGTTCATCGTCGGCCTCCGCTATAACTTCTAGGCAAAATAACCTTCTCCCCAAAGCCTAGATTGCGCCGCTCTCTCCTTCCGAGGGCGGCGCTTTTCTATTCTGAATGGATTGAGGCGGGTCGCTATAGAGTATCGAATATTATTCCTTCATCTCAGCGCTAGAATTGAAGCCCTGTACGAGGTGGTCGCGCCCGCCGGTTAGGCGCCACCGAAGACAAAGTCCGCCTTCCAGTAGCCGTTGGGCGGCGCCAGTATGTCGATGGCGAAGGGCGCAGCGCCGTCGGCCAAATCGGTCAACCAGGCCGCGTTGGCGCGGGCCATGACGCCCAGGTCCGCTTTCTCGGCCTCGGCCAGCAGCCACCCGACCATGGCCGCCTTGGTCCCCTGGCCGTTCAAGCCATCCTGGCCATAGGCGGCGAAATAGGCGTCCCGCCCGCCCGACAGCAAGTTCGCCACCTTGGTGTCCGTCGGCGTCGCCCCAAAGATATGGGCGTAAGCTTTCTTCGTCGCGTCGAAGAGGCTGAGCGATCCGTAGGCGGACTGGAAGGCAGCCTTGCCCTCGCCGTCTCGGCCCAGATTGACCGCGAAATTGATGTAGCGGTTCTCCAGATTAAAGGTCTGGTAGTAGGCGCTGTTGAGGTTGTTGGGGTTCGGGCCGGTGGGCGAAACCAGATAGTCGACGCCAAGGTTACTCGGGATCTTGCCGGTGAAGAAGAGGTAGCTGAGCGTCGCCACCGAGGTCGTCTGGTCGGCGGTCTTGACGATTTCCGCGATCGCCCCAGCCTGGCTCAGGGTCCCAGCTGCGACCTTATCGGAGAGCGCCCCGGCGAGGGCCGGACTCGACGCGCGCAGGACCGCGCCTATGGCCGTTGCGATCGCCGCTTGGGCCGTCGGAGCCTCGGCCAGATAGATCCGGAACTGCTCGCTTCCCTCCCAAGCCCCCCGGACGGAGAACACGTCCATGCGACCGTCGCCATTGAGGTCGGCCGCGTTGAACTTGTCATACTGGGTGGCGCCGGGGAGATAGCCTGTGGCCGTCTGAATGAAACGGCCCGAGCCATCGTTGAGAAAGACGGGCCGGGACGTGCCGGTGGAGACCAACATATCCACCTTGCCGTCGCCGTTCAGGTCGGTGAACTGGACGCGGGGATTCCAGCCGTCGGCCTCGCGCGATGGTAGGCGCGAGGCCGTTTCGTCGGTGAACTTGCCCTTGCCATCGTTGATGTAGAAGCGGATCGAGCCGGCGGTGAAGAAGTCGACGACCGTATTGACCACCAGGTCTAGAAAGCCGTCGCCGTTGATGTCGATGGCATGACTGTCGATGACGTTCTCGGACGTCCCATGGGCCGGAATGGCGATGGTCGTTAGGGTCTTCAGGAAGTTGCCCTTGCCGTCGTTCTCCAGCACCACCGCCGGGCGGAGGCGCGGGTCCCAAGGGCCCAGGAACAGGTCAAGGTCGCCGTCCCCGTCGGCGTCAAACAGGGTATCGGTGGTGACCCCCGGGTCGCCGTTGTGCAGTGTGGTCGGCAAACCCGTTCGGCTCAGCGTGAAACCGCCCTTGCCGTCGCCCAGCATGAAATAGGGGTACTCCTCCCCGTCACCCTGATTGCCGACGAAGATGTCGAGGTCGCCATCGCCGTCGATGTCGCCCGCGGCGGCCGAATGAGTGAAGTCGGCGATGTTAGGCACCACCGCCAGCGCGTTTGTCAGGCCGGCCGCGCCCTGCGACAGGAGCAGGGCGTTGCGCGCGCCCGGAAAGGGCGAGGTGTCTAGGCCGTGATCTGCGAAGAAAGCGTCGGCGCGCCCGTCCTTGTTGAAGTCGGCGACGATGATCTGCCGGTTGTGGACTGTTACCGGAGCGCCCTGCGGAAAGAGCGTCGCCGTGGCGTCGACGAAACCTCCGGAACCGTTTCCGGCCAGCACCCGGATCGGCACCGCCCGATCTTCAAGCGGAAAAAGGAAGTAGCCCAGGACAACGTCAAGCCTGCCATCGCCGTTGAAGTCCGCGAAGGCCACTTCGTGGCTTGCAGCGGTCGTATAGCCTGCGCGCAGCGGCAATATGAAGTCGGTCGCTTTAAAGCCCATGGTCCCCCCAACGACTAACGTGTCGCCACAGGTGCGAGGCGGCGCACCAGCGCTTCAACGCGTCAGATCGAAACTAGCCTAACAGCGTTACGCGGGTCAGCAAGCAGACAGAGGCGCTTAGCGCCCTAAGCGCTCTCTCCCATCCGCTCGACCCCGCCACCGCTCACCGCGCAGAGCCCTCCCCCCAAACCGATCCTTCTTGCCCGGCCGTAGAGCGCCTAGAGCGGCGCCCAGAAGCGGACGGTCAACCGTTGCGATGGCCTTTGAGCCCGCTCTGGATCGTCCTACCCAGGGGCGTTGGGCGCCGCACGGGGGCCAGCGGGCGCGTGCTGAGGCAAGCGCGGCAAACCGCCGATCATCCCGTCCGGGCGGGCCTTGGCGAGCATGCGTTGATAGGCGGGTCGCGCCTCGATCCTGGCCTTCCAGGCCGCGACGTTTGGAAACTGCGACGGCTCGACGAGGTTCAAACCGGTGGCGGCGTTGAGCGGGAACATCATCATGATGTCAGCGCCGGAGAACGCCGCCCCGCCAAACCACGGGTGCTGGGCCAGGAAGTTCTCGGCGAACTGCACGACGGCCTCGGAATCGACCAAGCGCGAGCGTTGCTTGGGCGGCTGAGCGGTCCAGGCGCGATAGTCCGAGAAGAGGCGCGCGGCCAGACTACCCTCAGCATAGTGCATCCACATCAGGTGGTTGGGGTAGTCGCGGCTATCCTGCGCTGGTTGCAGGCGCCCTGGAGCGTGGCGATTGAGAATAAGCTCGATGATCGCGCCGGACTCGACAAGGACCTGATCGCCGTACTTCACAGTCGGCGCCATTGGCACGACCGGGCTGAATTCACGGATCAGGGCCATGGAGCCGGCCAGGTCGCCACGCTTGAACTTGAGCTCATAGGGCAAGCCAAGTTCCTCCATCAGCCAGACGATCCGCTCCGATCGACGGCCCTCCAAATGGTAGATCGTGATCGGCGGCAGAGGTTTGCCCGGCTTGGCGCTGGCGGTCGAAGTCATCAGCGGCGCGGCCGCTAAACCCGCCAGGGCGCCCAGCGAGGCCCGACGTCCGATGGACTGTTTCATTTGGCTCTCCAACACAGGTGCGGTGAATGAGGATTATGGGGCGAGACGCCTTAGGCTTGCGCAGCCCGCACTGGCTGTCCCGCCCCTTCGCAGCGCCGGCAAGAGCGCCATGCGAACAGGGTTCTAGAATGCGACGTCCAGGCTGATCCCGACCCGACGCACGGAGTCCGGGCTGAAATACTGGACGTAACCTCCGGGGTTGAGAGCAGTCACCGGCGACGGGGTGATCTGGGCGGCGTAACGCTTGTCCAGCAGGTTGCTGGCGTAGAGCGCCACGCTCCAGGCCTTGTCAGGCGCCGAGACGCCGATGCGGCCGCCGAGCAGGCCATAGGCCTTCTGGATCGTGCCGGGGTCACCACTGATCGAGTAGTTGATGTCGCTCTGCCAGTTCCAGTTGGCCTGGAAGAAGCCGCGAAGGTCTGGGCCCAGGGACCGCTCATAGACCGCGCTGACGCCGTAGACCCAGTCCGGCACGCCCGCAAGGCTGAGCCCCTTGGCGTTAAAGAACCCGTCCAGCGAGGTCGGGCTGGCTGGCGGCGCGCTGCACGGTCCACCCTGGGCGATCTTCGGCTGGCCGAAATAGCACTGCACGCCATTGAAGTCGGCATAGCGCGCGTGGGTATAGGCCAGGCCTGCGTTGATGGTGAGGCCGCTCGTCGGCCGCGCCATCAGGTTGGCCTCGAAGCCACGCGTTTTGATCTCGCCGGCGTTGGTGATCCGAGAGGAATAGGTGGCGCTGGTCAGGTCGGACACCTGGGCCTGGAAGTTCTCAACCGTGGTGCTGTAGACGTTGGCGTTGAGGATCAGGCGGCGGTCGAGGAACGCAGCCTTTACGCCAGCCTCGTAGCTGGTCGGGATCTCAGGCTGGACGCGCTGATCGGCCAGACTGTTAGCCGCGCTAAGACCGCTGAAACCGGGCCCCTTGTACCCCCGCGAGACTGTCGCATACGCCATGATGTCGTCGCTGAAATTGTAGCGTGGCCCGATCCGCCAAGAGGTGTTGGTGTTGTCGACTTCCTGGTGCAGGCTCAGCGTGATCGAGCCGGGGATGTAAACCGCGCCCGGTGTCGGCGCGCGGCGATAGTCCAGGGTGATCTCGTCGCGGGTGATCCGCGCCCCGGCGATCAAGTCCAGCTTGGATGTGATGTGCAGCCCAACCTGGCCAAAACCCGCGACGCTGGTGGAATTGATGTCGTTGACCGTCGAGGTCTCGAAGATCGTCCCCAACGGCGCGCCGGGGATAATCGGGACCACCCCGCCATTGGTCGCCGGTGTGATCCAGCTGAGCTGACCTCGCTGGCGGATCAGCGATGAAGCCTTGGAATGGTAGAGATAGAGGCCCGCGACATAGTCAAAACGCTCGCCGATTGGCGAGGTCAACCGTAGCTCCTGGCTGAGCCAGTCGGTCTTGCCTGCCCCACCATTGACGTCGACATAGCTGACCGGCGTCAAGTCGCCGTCATAGAACGCCTCGCGCTTCACCGAACGATAGGCGCTGATCGAGGTCAGGGTCAGGTCGCCTAGCCCGTAGTCGATCTGCAGCGTGCCGCCCTGGGCGGTCGACTTGCCCTGTGACGGGCCATTAGCGGCGACCCGCAGGTTCTTGGGTCCAGCGACAACGCCATAGCGCGCATTGGTCACGGCCGGTGCGAAACCCGGCGTGACCTTGCGCCAGGTCGACGAACAGCAGAAGGCGTCGTTGTCGGTGCGGTCGGCCGAGAAATAGACGGTCAGGTCATCGCTCGGTTTCCATAGGGCCTTCAGGGTCAGGGTGCTGACATCCTGGGGATCGGTGAAAACATTGTCCTTGGCGACGTTGCGGATGAGGCCGTCGCGCTGGTTGTGCGTGGCCACCAGGCGCAGGGCCAGGGTTTCGCCGACCGCCAGGTTGCCGATCGCTTGCAGAACCTGCTCACCCCGCTCCCCAAACTGCAGATGCAGCTGGCCGCTGTTCTCATTCAGCCTAGGCCGGTTGGTGATGAAGTGGACGAGGCCCGCCGAGGCGTTCTTGCCAAACAGCATACCCTGCGGCCCGCGCAGAATCTCGACCCGCTCGACGTCGGCCAGGGTGGCGAGACTGGCGGGATCGGCCAACACCACGCCGTCGACGACGGTGGAGATGCTCTGCTCGATCCCCGCCGAAAAGCTGCTGGTGCCGACGCCGCGGATCGTCAGACCCGAAGCGCTGCTGCTGAGGCTTTGTTTGAAGCGGACACTAGGGTCGATCAGAGACAGCTGCTGGGGCTGGGTGATGTTCATAGAGGCCAGCGCCTCACCGCGAACGGCGGTGATGGCCAGCGGCACGTCCTGGACGTTCTCGGCCCGCTTCTGGGCGGTGACCATGATCTCATCGACAACCGCGCCCAGATTGGCAGGGCGCGTCGTCTCGTCTTCGGCCACGGCGGCGCCGGCGGCGAGCATTGCGGCGAGGCTGACCGACGCGCCCATGAGCAGACGGGTCTTTGAAGCCCGCGCGCGGAAATCTCGCGATGGGACGCTCAGCATACGGGATTGGCAGGGCACGGCGCATTCCTCCTTGAGCCGCTGCGCGGCTTCTTTTTGTGATCGTTAGGGCGCACGCCCTCGCCGCCCGCCGGACGGCGGTCGTGGAAGGCGGGGCGAGCCGAAAGGCTCGCCGGCATGTGGATCAGCGTCCGGGCCCAGGACGCACAAGTAACGCTATCGTCACTTAATGAGCATGACAACCGCTTTCGAACGATTGTTCGCCAGGCTTCCGCGCTGAGGCGCTCAGGGACACTGTCGCGCCAGGCGCAGACGCGCTCGTCAGGCGCTCTTGGTGGGGCGCGGCTCGCCGTACTTCTTGGCCAGGGCCTTGGCGCCCGCCAGCACCGCTAGAGTGATCGCGTCAATCATCGCTTCGTCATCGCCATCGCGAGCGTCCAGCGCCCCCGCAGTGCCCGCGACCATGAACCAGGCGTACTGCTTGGCCTGCCGCGCCGGCAGTCCAAAAGCCTTCTGCAGGCCCAGCGCCCAGCCGTCGGCGTCAGCCTTGCGATTGGCGCGCGCACGCTCGGCCAGGGGGCCACAGTCACGGACGAGACGGACAAACAACTCGCCGCGCTCATCGGCGCGTCGGCACCAGTATTTCAGGGCTCCGCGAACCCACTCCTCGAATGTCGAGGAGGGACCAACCTCGGTGGCGAGGCGCTCGACATAGATCTGTGTCTCGCGGTCGAACAGCGCGATCAGGAGGTCGTCTCGGTCTTTGAAATAGCGATAGCCCAGGGCCTTGGTGACGCCGGTAAGCGCAGCCACCCCGTCCATGGTGACGGCGGCGACGCCCTGCTCGATGACAATCTGGGCGGCCGCATCGAGAAAGCGCTCGCGCCGCTCGACGCCCTTCAAACGTGTCTGGGTCATGCCCGCATCGAACCTCCGACCATCCCCCTTTTTGGCTCGATGGCGCGAGAAGTAGCAAGGGCAGGTTCGCGACCTCGGGCCTCCCAGAACACCCATTGCCGCCTAGGCTGCGCTATCTGCAGACGTTGGCTTGCCCCTCAGAAGCGCCACGTTCGGTTAAGGCCATGGAGGAGGTGTGCGCAAATCCTCCTAGTTCTGCCCCACACTTGGAGGGGGAGTATGGCGCTCACGACGTTGCATATGTTGGGAGAACTCCCTTCAACCGGCCCTGGCGAACGGTGCATGTCGCTCAAAGTCGACTTGACCAGCTCTTTGCATCGGTTGCCTCCCCACGGCCTTGAAGCCCGAGACGACATTAGCAAGTTCGCGAGCTTCCCCGGTCAAGGCATGGCTGGCGGCGGTGGCTTCCTCCACCATGGCAGCGTTCTTCTGCACGACCTGATCCATCTGATTGATCGCGGTGTTCACCTCGACCAAGCCGATTGACTGCTCCTGAGCAGCCATCGAGATCTCTGAGACAAGGGCGTCGATCTCCGCCACTTTTTCAACGATAGAGCGCAGCGCTTCGCCCGTCTGCCCAACAAGTCCGACGCCTAGGCTCACTTCCTGGGTCGATGTGGAGATCAGCATTTTGATTTCTTTGGCGGCGTCAGCGCTGCGCTGCGCCAGGGCGCGCACCTCATGGGCCACGACCGCAAAGCCCCGGCCGGCCTCGCCAGCCCGAGCAGCCTCGACCCCCGCATTCAGAGCCAGAAGGTTTGTCTGGAAGGCGATCTCGTCAATCACCCCAATGATCTGGTTGATCTCTCGCGATGATTTTTCGATCCGGTTCATCGCATCAACCGCCTGTGCAACAACCTCACCGGAATGTTCGGCTTCGCCTCGCGCCACCGACACAACAGCGTTAGTCGTCGCGGCGGTTTGGGCCGATCGCTTGACCGTTGCTGTGATCTCGTCGAGGGCGGCTGCAGTTTCTTCGAGGCTCGCGGCCTGCTGCTCACTGCGATGGGACAGATCATCGGACGTGCGAGCGATATCTGCAGAGCCGGAATGGATAGCCGACGCCCCACTGGAAACCTTGTCCAAGGCCAGATGCAGCGCCTCGGCAGCTGCATTGAAATCTAAGCGAAGCTGATCGAGTGAGGGCATTAGCGCCTGCTCTATTCGGGCAGTCAAATCACCCTCGGCAAGCTGCGACAAAGCCGCGCCTACGAAGGCGACATTGGACATGCGCGTCGTCAGGTCGGTAGCGAACTTGATGATTTTCGTCACCCTGCCGTTGGCGTCGAAGATCGGGTTGTAGGAGGCTTCGAGCCACACCTCACGCCCGCCTTTGCCTACTCGGCGGAACTCGTCGGCCAGGAACTCGCCTTGACCCAAGCGCCGCCAGAAGTCCGCATAGGCCTGACTGGCTGAATAGACCGGCTCTGCGAGCATACGGTGATGACGCCCGACCAGTTCGGCGCGGCTATAGCCGCTCACCTTTTGGAAGTTGTCATTGGCTTCGAGGATGGTGCCGTCGAGGTCGAACTCGATCACCGCCTGGGAACGAAAGATGGCCTGCAACACGCTGGAGTCCTCGGCCGATTTGGCCTTGGCCTCGGTGACGTCGAGGGCGAGCTTAACGACCTTAACGACCTTACCGCCAGCGCCTAGAACCGGCGTGTAGGACGCCCGCAACCAGACCTCCCGCCCATTCTTGGCGATGCGCTTGTACTCGCCGGAATCGAATTGCCCTGAGTCGAGGCGTGACCAGAAATCGCGATAGGCTTGGCTGCCGACCTCGTCCGGCGGGGTGAATATGCGGTGATGGCCTCCTTGGATCTCCGCCCAGTCATAACCCATGATCTGGCAGAAAAGCGGATTGGCGGAGATGATCTTACCGCCGGGCTCGAATTCAATGATGGCAAAGGACTTCTTCAGCGCTTCGAGGATCGCGCCCGCATCGCTTGACCAGGGGAAGGTCACCATTGTCTAGCTCGCCTTTTGGTAGGGCGGCGCGAGACGCACTGCGCCGGCCCAATTGCCGAATATCACCCCACTCGGCAAACCATCAGGCGCTTCGATGCTTAATAATCAGATAGTAATTCAGATTCTATGGACACCAGATTGAGCGGCACATTGTCGCACAGATATTCGAAATCTGATCTGGTTGTATCCGAGGGACCTACGTCTTCGAGTGCTTTCTTGACGACCAGCGGCGCCAATTGCTGACCCTTCCCCCCCTCAAACAAGCGTACATTCAAATCGGCGGGCGCAGGTCCCGCTTCAGGGACAGCACCAAGGTCGACAAGTCCGCCTCTACGCAACGGATTTCACGCGAATGCAGGGATATGGTCGAAGAAGCCCTTTACCTAAATTGTCGCAGGGTTCCGAAGATCGGAAGCGGGAGTTCAGCCAGCTATGCCCGCTACAAGGCCGCTCACGACCAACTGGCCGGCAAGTAACGCCAAGCGCCTCGGCCAGATTCTGACCGAGGCGGCCGCTTGGCGCGGAACGTACCGCGCCCCGGCGGATTGAGTTTATCTAGGCGGCGATTCCAGACGGCGATCTCATGCGAGATCGCCAAGCGGTCGGACCCGAAAGGGGTCTGATCACTGACAGACCGTTGGCGGCGCTCAGACAGAATCCGGCGGCCAACGCACCGCCCTCCCGACAGTCTCAAAGATTACGCGCCGTCTGTGGTCCTCGGCGCGATCGCAACGCGACCTCAACACCGAGAAAGGGCTGGCCATGCCGGTCATGACGCGCCTTCGGGCCTACCACGCCGTGCTCGCCGTCCTGGTGCTGGCGGCCTATTTCAGCACCGAGTGGGGGGCGGTTCACGCCTGGCTTGGCTATGGCGTCGCGGTTGTGATCCTGGTGCGCGTGATCATGGCGCTGACGGGTGCGCCCCAATTGGGCCTCATGCGGTTCTATCCGCAGATCCATGGCCTCAAGCTCGACAACGCCTTCACCCATCCGGCCATCAGTCGGGTCCTGCTGCTGGGTATTGCTGTCTGCCTGATCGGGGTGACCGGGACGGGCATCGCGATGGATCGTGGGCGAACCCTCAAGGCCGCCTCAAGTCCCGCATTCGGACCGGTCGCTGCGCAAGTGGAAACGCGCGGCGAGCACGAGGGCGGCGAAGAGGATGAGGACGGCGAGGAAAGTCCGCTCGGTGAAATCCACGAACTGTTCGGTAACGGCCTGATGCTTCTGGTCGCCGGTCACGTCACCTACCTGCTCCTCTTCAAGCGTCCCCTGGCCCGATTCATGATCTTGGGCGCGCCCAAGTCACCTCAAAAGTGAACCTCAAGGGTCCGCCAAATTGCTCGATGCGCGCCGCCCCAAAGAAGATGATCTCGCTCAAAGCGATATTGAAGGCGGAGTGAAACGGTCACGACGGTTCGATTTCAGGAGCAACCCGAATGCGTTTTCATGATCTCCTGCTGCACATCGACACCTATCCAAAACCTACGCCGGCCCCGGCGATCGAAGAGGCCGTCCGCCTGGCGGCCAGCCTGGGCGGCAAACTGACGGCGCTGGCGCTGGAAATTGAGATCCCACTGCACAGCAATCGCCTGGCCGACTACCTAATCGGGCTTAGCGACATGGCGACCGCCGAGGAGGCGCGCAGTCGCAAGGCCGGCAAGGATGGGCTGGCCTACTTCACCGAGGTGGCCATCAAGGTGGGCGTCTATCAGGCCGCCGCCTCGGCCAGGGCCCATCACTATGACGTAGCCGAGGATGTGGCCAAGATCGCCAGGACCTACGATCTTTGTCTATTGCCGCGGATCGATGGCTCCAACGGGCAGTTGGAGGTCGCTCAGAGCGTGGTCTTCGGATCCGGTCGTCCCGTCCTGACCTTCAAGGCGGGCGAGGCGGCGGCCTTGATCCAAGGGCCGGACGAGGTGGTGATCGCCTGGGACGGAAGCCGCAGCGCCGCCCGCGCCCTGGCCGACGCTCTGCCGCTCCTGGTCCGCGCCAAGTCCGTGCGAATCCTGACGGTCCTGAACGAAAAGCCGGGCGTTCGCGCCACCATCGGGGCCGACGCCCAGCGTCACCTTCAGGCTCATGGCGTCAACGCCACGCTGGACGAGGTGGATACGGACGGGGGGACCATCGGGGCGGCCTTCGACCGATACCTCGAACGGATCCAGCCGGACCTGCTGGTGATGGGCGCCTACGGCCATTCCCGGGCCCGGGAGTTTCTGCTCGGCGGCGCGACACAGCACATTCTGGCCTGCGTTCCATATCCCACCCTTCTGTCGCATTGACCTCCAGGGCCGGCGAGCGCCGGCGGAACGGATCAGCCTCATGGCGCGCGACGGCCTTAGTGGACTGACCAAAGCCGAGGCCGATCGCCGCCTGGCCCAGTTCGGCGCCAATGCCTTGCCTCCAGCCTCCGGACGAGGCTTGGCGCGGATCATCCTCGACACGCTGCGCGAGCCGATGTTCCTGCTGCTGATCGGCGCCGCGGGCCTCTATCTGGTGCTGGGCGACCTGGGCGAGGGCCTGTTCCTGATGGCCGGGGCGATGGCCACCATCGGGCTCGTTGTGCTGCAGGAGGCGCGCAGCGAGCGGGCTTTGTCGGCCCTGCTTGATCTTTCGCAACCCCATGCGCGCGTGATCCGGGACGGGATCGAAGTTCGCCTGTCCGCTCGCGATCTGGTTCCTGGCGACATCGTTCTGGTCGGCGAAGGCGAGCGCCTGCCCGCCGACGGCGCCCTGGTCGCCGGCGACGTCTTGAGCGTCGATGAATCCGCCCTGACTGGCGAATCCGCTCCGGTGTCTAAGCGTCCGTTGAGCGAGGGCGAGACGGCCGACGCCGACACCCAGCCCGGAGCCGAGACCAGTCCCTATTTGTTCTCGGGCACGCTGATTGTTCGCGGCCAGGCCGTGGCGCGGATCGGTAAGACCGGTCCTCGAACGGCGCTGGGCCGCATCGGCGTCTCCTTGGCCGCCATCGTCCAGGAGCCCACCCCGCTGCAGAAGACCGCCGGACGCCTGGTCACGCTGCTGGGCGCGCTGGCGATCGCCTTCTGCGCCGTGGTCGCCGTCGCCTATGGCCTGCTGCGCCAGGACTGGGTCGGCGGCGTGCTGGCTGGGATCACGGTCGCCATCGCCCTGATCCCCGAAGAATTTCCCATGGTGCTGGCCGTCTTCTTGGCGCTCGGCGCGGGTCGTCTCGCCAGGCACAAGGTTTTGGTCCGGCGCAGCGCGGTGATCGAGGCTCTGGGCGGCGCGTCTTTCCTGTGCGTCGACAAGACCGGCACCCTAACCGAAAACCGGATGCGGGTGGCCCGCCTCTGGACGGAAGCGGGCGATCTCCTCGTCGAAGCCGACGCCACCCCCATGGGCGCGGCGCGAGACCTGCTGGACGTGGCCGGACTGGCCTGCGCCGTGCGTCCGGTCGATCCGATGGACAAGGCGGTCCGGGCCCTGCTTGCGGTCTCGGCCCCCGCTACCTCCGGCGTCTTGGCCGAGCCGGAGAGGACCTGGCCTCTTCGCCCCGAAATGATGGCCATGATCCAGGTCTGGCGAGAACCCGCAGATCAGTGGCGCGCCGCCGCCAAGGGCGCGCCCGAGGCGATCTTCCGGCTATGTCGCTTGCCAGATGACCAAGTCGCTCGCCTGACAGGCTTCGTCGAGCAGTTCGCCGTTCAGGGCTTGCGCGTGCTCGGCGCGGCGTCCTGCCGGACAATGGCAAGCTTTCCCGAGACTCCAGAAGACGCTCCATTCCAATTCGCGGGGCTTATCGGCTTCCTTGATCCCGTCCGCGCCGATGTCGCCGCGGCGTTGAAGGAGGCGAAGGAGGCGGGAATTTCCGTGGTCATGATCACCGGCGATCATCCGGCGACCGCCCTGGCCATCGCCAAATCTGCGGGCCTGGACACCTCTGGCGGGGTGTTGCTGGGCAGCGAGATCGCCGCCGTGGACGACGCAGTTCTGGCTGAGCGTCTGCACAAGACCAGGATCTTCGCCCGGATCATCCCAGAGCAGAAGCTGCGCATCGTCCAGGCCTTGAAGTCCAACGGTCAGGTCGTCGCCATGACCGGCGATGGGGTCAATGACGCACCTGCTCTTGAAGCCGCGCACATCGGCATCGCCATGGGACAGAAGGGCACGGATGTCGCGCGCGAAGCCGCCGACCTCGTCATCCTCGACGACAGCTTCGCCTCGATCGTCGGCGGCGTGCGGCTAGGACGGCGGATCTTCGCCAACCTGCGCAAGGCGCTGGTCTATATCACCGCCATCCATGTGCCGATCGCCGGGGTCGCGCTCTTCCCGATCATCATGGGTCTGCCGCCGCTGCTCTATCCGATGCATGTCGTGTTTCTGGAACTGGTGATCGATCCGGTGTGCGCGATGGTCTTCGAGGCCGAGCCGGGCGGAGTCGACGCGATGAAACGTCCGCCCAGACGCCCTGACGAGCCGCTGTTCGGGCTCAGCCAGCTTGGCCTGGCGCTACTGCAGGGGGCCAGCATTCTAGCCGGCGTGCTAGGCATCTATCTTTTCGCGCTGGCCCATCATCCGGAAAATCAGGCGCGGGGCGCGGCCTTCCTAACCCTAGTCGCCGGCAATCTGATCCTCGCCCTGGCCGACGCGTCCTCGTCAGAAGGCCGGCTGTTCGCGCCGCATCGCCGAATCTACTGGATCATTGCCGCCGCCGCCTCCGGCTGCCTCACCTTTATCTTCGCCGTGCCGACCCTCGAAACCATCTTCAAGGTCGGCCCGCCCTCGCCCGGCCTCCTGGCTAGCGCCTTGCTCGCAGCGCTCGCCAGCGGCGGCTGGTTTGGATTGACCCGAAATTGGGGTCGGCATCTCCGCCAAAGGTCAAGGGGATAGACCAGTCGGCGCGGAAAAGGACGATCGGCAAGGGCGCGCCAATAGCGGCCGTTGGCGCTCATCCAGGAACACGACGTTTGCTCAGGTGCGGCTACACGCCCGCCGTAACCGCGCACGCCAACAATCTGGGCTGATGCCCCTCTTCTATTCCCTGATCGCTGGAAAGGTGAGGATCACCCTCAAGCCGCCGAGGGGCGCGACGTCCAAGGCCACACGCCCATCGTAGAGCTCAACCAGGTCGCGGACAATCGCCAAGCCCAGTCCATGACCTGGAGTTCGCTCGTCGAGCCGCTCGCCAAGACCAAAAACACACTCGTATGTCTGCGGAGGCAGACCAGGCCCGTCATCGTCAACAATGATCTCGGCGAAATCATCCCAACGCCGAACCAGGACCTCTGTTCGTGATCGCGCCCATTTCCCAGCATTGTCCAGTACATTGCCGAAAATCTCGCTGAGATCCTGAGCATCGAGCGCGACAGTTGGTTGGTCTTGGTAGGTGACGATGAATGACACATCGCGGCGCGCATAGAGACGCGATAGAGCGGCCACGACCGGATCCAAGCTTGAACGCACGTCGGCAGCGACACCTGGCGAGCGCTTCAACGCCACTGCGCGCGCCCTGGCGAGTTGATAGTCGATCTGGCGCCGCATCCGTTCGCATTGGAGTTCGATGACTTCGGCCGCCTCGCGCTGCCCTTTAGCGCGCAGCTGCTCGGCTTCGTCGGTGAGGATGGCGAGCGGCGTCTTGAGCGCGTGGGCGAGGTTGCCGGCCTGGGTGCGAGCTCGCCGCAGTATCTCAAGATTGCCCTCCAGTAGCGCGTTGAGGTCGATCGCCAGGGGGCGCACTTCACTGGGAAGATCGTCGGGCAGCCGGCTCGCCTTGCCCATACGGACAGCGGACAGCGCGTGACGCATGCGGGTGAGCGGCCGCAAGCCAAACCAGACCTGAAGCATCGCCGCCCCGATCAGGCCGAACGCGACGATCGCCAGAGACAGAAAGAGCGTCCAGTTGAACCGCCCCAAAACCTCGTCGAGAAGACGCTGTTCGACGCCGATGCCCAAACGCAACGGCGGCCCATGCGGATTGGCCACCGAACGCTCCACCAGACGAAGCTGTCCGGAGGGGCCGTCGATGAAGACATGCCGCTCGACGCCAAGCGCGGGCGGCGGATCGGGCAACGCCAGGTCTCGCCCCGCCAGGGAGAGCGAGGTGATCGCCTGGCCGCTCGCTGCTTCCACACGCCAATAGAAGCCCGAGTCCTTGGGCAGGAACCGGGGGTCGCTAAGCCGGCGGTGCAGCGAGAGCTTGCCGTCCGGCGCAATGTCGATCAGCGCCGCCAGTTCAGCGGCATGACCATGCAGTTCGTCGTCGAACTGTTGGGTCACGTGAGCCCTGAACAGCTCAGACAGCAGGACGCCGCTGAGGGTGAGCCCCGCGATGATCCAGATCGCGGCGCCGACGATCAGGCGGGTGCGGAAACTGGTCCAGAGCCGGCGCATCAGGCGAACTTGTACCCCAGGCCCCGGATCGTGCGGATGGCGTCCTTACCCAGCTTCTTGCGAAGGCGTGCGACATAGACCTCGATCGTGTTCGACTCCCGCGTCTCATCCAGGCTGTAGACATGGTCGATGAGCTCGCTCTGGGAGACCACCCGGCCGGCGCGGTGCATGAGATAGGCCAGGATCTTCAGCTCGCGAGCGGTCAGTTCGACAGCGTCATCGCCGCGTTGGACGGTCCCGGCCTCGGGGTCGAGCACGATGTCGCCCCGGCGCATCACCGGCGAAGAGCGCCCCGCCGAGCGCCGCGTCAGGGCCCGTAGCCGCGCCACCACTTCGGCGTTCTGGAAAGGCTTGCCCAGATAGTCGTCGGCCCCGGCGTTCAGGCCATCCACTCGGTCGGTCCAAGCATCGCGCGCGGTGAGCACCAGCACGGGCATGTCACGTGCCTCGCGACGCCATTGTTTGAGAACCTCCAGGCCCGAGAGGCGCGGCAGGCCAAGATCCAGCACCACGGCGTCGAAGTCGTTGGTCCGCCCTAGGAACAAGGCTGTCTCGCCATCGCCGGCCTGCTCGACAACAAAGCTGGCTTCCGCGAGCGCCGCAGCCAGGCGACGGGCGATCTCCGGATCATCTTCAACGAGCAGGATGCGAATGGCGGGTCTCCTTGGACTGGAGGCCAACCATAGCATCGCTGCCTGAAACAAACCTGACATCGCGCTTTCAGCTTCGTTTCAGCTTCGCTTCAGACAGGCTTCAGGCTGGCGGCGCATCAGGGGCCGGTTCAATCCTCCGAGGAGCCCATGCCCCACGCTCATCCCCTGGTCGCCGCCGCGCTCCTGGTCTGCCTCTACAGCACCCCCGCCCTGGCCGCCGGTCCGATGGCGTTGAGCGCGGCTCAGGAAAAGGCGATGGGGATCGCGCTGGCGCCCGCCAAGCCCGCATCCGGAGCTCCCCTGGCCGCGCTTCCCGGTTCAATCACGCCACCGCTCAATGATCGCCGCGTGGTCGCAGCGCCTTTCGCCGGAACGGTGACGCGCATTCACGTGCTTGAGGGTCAGTCGGTCAAAGCTGGCGCGCCCTTGGTGACCCTGTTCAGCCGCGAGGCGCTGTCGGTGTCCTCTGAACTCCTCCAAAGTCAGGCCGAACTCCGCGTCGCCGAAGCCGCCGCAAGCCGCCTGCAGCAGCTGGCGCGTGAAGGCGTCATCGCTGGCGCTCGCGCCGAGGAGGCCCAAGCCCGACTGGCCCAAGCTCGCGCCATGGTCAACGAGCGCCGCCGCCTACTCTCAGGCCCAGGCGGAACCAGCGGTGAGTACGTCCTTCGAGCTCCAGCCGCCGGGCGCGTGGCGGCTGTGACCGCACAGCCCGGCGGCGGTCTCGAGGCCATGGCGCCCGCCGTGACCCTGGATCGCGCCGATCGGCTGTGGGTCGAGGCGCGGGTGTCCCCCGAGATCGTCCGCAAGCTGAAGGTCGGCGATCGCGTGCGGGTTGGCGACATTAGCGGGCGCATTGTCGCCCTGGGCGCCAGCATCGACCCCAAGACCCGGTCATTGCCGCTGCGCGCTGAACTCGACACCGCCGCAGGCCTTGCGCCCGGCCAGACGGTGACTGTGACGGTTTTGAGTCCCGCCCCGACCGGCGCTCAGGCCATTCCTCGCAGCGCTCTGGCGCAGGACGGCACCGGCGCGCGCGTGTTCGTCAAGACGGCCGCCGGATACGAGGCGCGCTCGGTGACCGTGGTGGGCGCGGCGGGCGCCGAGGCGGTCGTCACCGGTCTCTCCCCGGGCGCGCGCGTCGCGACCTCGGGCGCCTCTCAATTGAAGTCAGCGCTGGGACACTAGAATGCGCAAGCTCATCGCCTTCGCGCTCTCGCAGCGGCTGCTAGCCGCTGTGCTGGCGATCGCCCTAGTCGGTCTAGGGGCCAACGCGTTTCTGAAACTGCCAGTCGACGCCTTCCCCGACATCTCGCCGACCCAAGTGAAGATTATTCTCAAGGCGCCCGGGATGACTCCCGAGGAGGTCGAGAGCCAGGTCATCACGCCGCTGGAGATGGAGCTGCTGGGCATTCCCAAGCAGGCCATGCTGCGTTCAACGGCCAAGTACGCCATTGCGGACCTGACCATCGATTTTGCGCCAGGCACGGACGTCTATTGGGCGCGCCAGCAGACCGCCGAGCGTCTGTCCAATGCGTTGGGCGCCTTGCCGGCGGGCGTCAGTGGCGGCCTCTCGCCCATCTCCACACCGCTCTCCGACGTCTTCATGTTCACAATCGAGGGCGAAGGTCTGACGCTCGAGCAGAAGCGCACCCTGCTCGATTGGACTGTCCGTCCCGCCCTGCGCGGCCTGCCCGGCGTCGCCGACGTCAACGTGTTGGGCGGCCGGGCCAAGACTTTCGAGGTCTCGCCCGATCCCGCCGCCCTGGCCGCCTCGGGCCTGACCGCCCAGGCGATCATCGACGCCATTCCGGCTTCGAACCGCAATGACGGCTCGGGCCGTCTTAGCGAGGGCGAGGAAGCCCTGGTCGTTCGCGTGGCCGGCGCGATCACCAGCCTGGACGACCTGCGCGACACCGCCATCGCCCTCCCCAGCGGAGGCGCGGCGCGTCTGGGCGATCTGGCCGAGGTCAGCGAAGGCGCCCTGACCCGCTATGGCGCGGTCACCGAGAACGGCCGCGAAGAAGCCGTCCAGGCGATTGTCATCGCCCTGAGGGGCGCCGACGCCAAGGCGGTCGTCCGATCGGTCGAAGCGCGGCTCAAAGAGCTTCAGCCCTCCCTGCCAAAGGGCGTGACGGTGAGCCCCTTCTACAACCGCTCCGACCTGATCCAGCGCGCAACCGGCACGGTCAACAAGGCCCTGGTCGAGGCCACGGTCCTGGTGGTCATCCTGCTGCTGCTGTTCCTGGGCGATCTGCGGGCCGCGACGGTGGTGGCGGTCACCCTGCCCCTGGCGGCGCTGACCACCTTCCTGCTGATGCGGACCTTCGGCCTGTCGGCGAACCTCATGAGCCTGGGCGGACTGGCCATCGCCATCGGCATGCTGGTCGACGCCGCCGTCGTCGTGGTCGAGAACACCGTCGAGCGCCTGGATAACCCCAACATCGCCGGCTCGCGCCGCCTGCACGCGATCTATGAAGCCGTCGCCGAAGTCGCCGCGCCAGTCACGTCAGGCGTGCTGATCATCTGCCTGGTGTTCCTGCCCCTGCTCAGCCTCCAGGGCCTGGAGGGCAAGCTGTTCGCGCCGGTGGCGCTGACCATCGTCTTCGCCCTGGGCTCTTCGCTCCTGCTGTCGTTCACCGTGATCCCGGTCCTGGCCTCGCTGCTGCTGAAGGCTCATCCGCACCGAGAGTCCTGGATCATGCGCAGGATCGGACCGTTCTACGAGCGTCAACTGGCGCGCTCCCTGTCCCGTCCCAAGCCCGTGTTCGCGGCGGCAGGCGGCGGCATGGTGCTGGCGGCGATCGCCTATGTCCTCATCGGTAAGAGCTTCATGCCGACGATGGATGAGGGTGCGATCCTGATGCAGTTGGCCAAGCTACCCTCGATCAATCTCGACGCCAGCGCTAAACAGGACATGGCCGTGCAGCGCGCGATCCTGGCGCAAGTACCTGAGGTGAAGCGGATCGTCGCCCGTGTCGGCTCCGACGAGCTTGGCCTTGACCCCATGGGCCTGAACGAAACCGACAGCTTCCTGGTGCTGGCCGACCGAAAGGACTGGCGACGGAAGGACAAGGCCTGGCTGACCGAAGAGATCCGCAAGGTCGCGGCGCAGTTTCCCGGGGTGGAAGCCACCTTCACCCAACCGATCGAGATGCGTGTCTCCGAGATGCTGACCGGCAGCCGGGGAGACCTGGCCGTCAAGGTGTTCGGCCCGGATCTCCAGACGCTGGGCGATCTGGCCGGACGGATCGAGGAGACCTTGAAGAAGACCCGCGGGGCCTCTGACGTCTATACCGTCGCCGGCGATAGTGTGACCTATCTGCAGCTGGACGTCGATCGGGGGGCCGCCGTCCGGGCGGGACTCTCGGCCCAGGCGCTACAGCAGGAGTTGCGCGCCCAACTGGAAGGCGCGCCGGCCGGGGTTGTCTTCGAACAGGGCAAGCGCACGCCGATCCTGGTTCGGGGGCCGCAGGACCTGCGCGAGGACCCGGTTCTTTTCGAACAGGCGCAGATCGCCACCCCGGACGGCGGCGTCGTGCGCGCCGGCGACGTCGCCCGCATTCAGCGCCGCGAAGGACCGGTCAAGATCGACCGGGAGAACGCCTCCCGCTTCGCCGTGATCCAGGCCTATGTCCAGGGCCGCGACCTTGTGGGCTTCGTCAAAGAGGCCCAAGCCAATGTCGCGCGCGATGTTCCGCTGCCGCCCGGCTATCGCATCGCCTGGGGCGGCCAGTTCGAGAACCAGAAACGCGCCGCCGCGCGACTGGGCGTCGTAGTGCCAATGGCGCTGTGCCTGATCTTCCTTGTCTTGTTCATCAGTCTCAAGTCCACGCGCCAGTCGCTGCTCATCCTTGCCAACATCCCGTTCGCGATGATTGGCGGGCTGGTGGCTCTGTGGATCTCGGGCGAGTACCTGTCGGTGCCCGCCTCGGTCGGACTGATCGCCCTGCTCGGTATCGCAGTACTCAACGGCCTCGTCCTGGTATCGCATTTCAACGAACTGGTGCAGCGCGGCTGCGACGTCGCCACGGCGGTCACCGAGGGCGCCCGCCGCCGGCTGCGCCCGGTGCTGATGACCGCCAGCATCACGGCTCTGGGCCTGGTGCCGCTGCTGACTGCTACCGGTCCCGGCTCCGAGATCCAACGCCCGCTCGCCATCGTCGTGGTCGGGGGTCTGGTGACCTCGACCCTGCTCACCCTGATCCTGCTGCCCATCCTTTATCGCCGCTTCGGCGTCGAGCCCGGAGCCGCAGTGCTGGAGGCTTCATCGTGAAGACCCTTCTTCTCGCCGCCGCGGCCAGTATGGTCCTGGCCACCGCCGCCAAGGCCGCCGACACCGGCTGGACGCGCCCCGACTTCCTGCCGAGCGACGCACTCATCCTATCGGCGCTGGAGGGCTCGCCGGAGCTGGCCGAGGCGCGGGCCATCGAGCGCGGCGCCGAGGCTGAACAGCGCGGCTTGGCCGCCGGCCCCTATGAGACGACGATCGGCCTCTCCAGCGACCGGCGCCGAGTTCGGGGTGAAGGCGACTTCGCAGAATGGTCCCTGCAGGCCAGTCGCCCCCTGCGCTCACCCGGCAAGCGAAACCTGGATCTCACGGCGGGCGCGGCGGGCGCTTTGGCGGCACGTGACAGCGTAGATGACGCGCGCCACCAAGCCTCTCTGCGATTGGCCGGCCTCTGGATCGAATGGTTGGAAGCCGAGGCCCGCGCCGTGGTCGATCGCGACGAGATCGCCGTCGAGCAAAAGGAGGTCGCGGCTCTGCGGCGGCGGGTCGAGTTGAAGGACGCCGCCCTGCTTGACCTAGAACTGGCGCAGGCGGCCCTGGCCCGGGCCCAGGCGGCCCTCGCTGAAACCCAAGGACGCGCCGAGGCGGCGCGCTCGTCGCTCGACATGCTCTACCCAGGCCTAGCCCCAGCCCAGGCGCCGGCGCTATCCGAGCCCGTGGCCCCATCCCGCGCTCTGGACGACTGGATCCCCGTGGTCGTCGCACGAAGCCACGAGATCACCATAGCTAGAGCGCTGGCCGACCGCGACGGCGCGCTGGCCAGGCGGGCGAAGCTTGACCAACGTCCCGACCCGACCCTTGCATTACGCGTTTTCAACGAACGCGGCGGCGCCGAGACGGGGGCGGGTTTCACCGTCAGCATCCCCTTCGGCGGCGGCGGAAGATCGGCGACCGCGGAGCGTCAGGCCGCGTCTGCCTCCGCCGCCGAAGCGCGCTATCGCATGGTGGCGCGCAATGTCGAGGCCGAGGGGCGCAACGACGTGGCGAAGGCCCGATCGGGGCTCGCCGCCTGGGCGCGAAGCCGCGAAGCCGCCGCCGCCGCCGCTCAGGCCACGGATCGCGTGCACCGCGCCTACGCGCTCGGCGAGCGAGACCTGACGGACCTGCTCGCGGCGCGACGACAGCTATTTGACGCGCGCCGGACCGAGGCCTCGTCCCGCGCCGCCGCCCAAGGCGCGCTGCTGCGACTGGCGCTGGACGCCCATGAACTTTGGCTCTCGGAAGAGGAGGCTTCGCAATGATGGCCATGATTAGCGTCGCGCTCGCCCTGGCGCTTTCGCAGCCCGGACCGCGAGCTGACGCGGTGATCGGTGAGATCGGCAGCCGTGCGTTCGTTCTAAAGTCGGTCCGCGTCGATCTGCATCCGGATAACCGCTCGGAACTACGCGGCTGGATGTGCCGCCGGTCTGCCGGCGCATCCCTTCGCCGCCTCGCCGTCGTGGCCGAAGATGCGTCAGGCGCGCCGATCTGGAAGGGCGTCGTCGCCACGCCCAGCTTCGCCCCTGGCCTCATGCATGAATGCCGCGTTCTGAAGATCGACTTGCCGTCGGAGATCGCGCGTAAAGCCATGCGGTGGCGCCTTGAGCGCCCTTAACGACAGGCCAAGATTGCCCCGCCCGCGCTGCAAGAGACCCAAGAAAGCTAGCTGCAGGGGCGACAGCGAGAGAGTCATTACTCAAAACGGGCCGATGCACTTGGTAAATAAGGACACTCAAAATATTCACCAAGTATAAACTTGCTCTAGACATTGAGAATTCAGGCTCGTTTCAGGTACGAGTGCTAGCAGGGACGGGCAACATAACTCGTACAATGGTAAGGCAGCTCAAATGTCGGGAAAGCAAAACAGTGCTCAATCGAGCCCAGAGAAGTACGTTTTCACCTTTGACGCGTCTGGCAAAGTCACGTCAGTCGCCGAGCTCGAAGGCAACGGTCGGCTTTCCTACGACCGGATCGACCGAAATGAGACCTACAACCGCTCTGGCGATTTGGTCATCAAACTCGAGACCGAACGGGGCTCCACGGAGTGGACCGCCTATGGCGACAGCGACCGCGACGGCCTGTGGGCCAAGCTGGCCTCTGGCAACGGAGCGCCCGATCTGCCAGGCCTCGCGACCCTGCTGAAGTCCGCAGCCCATACCGTCCAACCGCCGAGCGCCTCCTCCGGCGCATGGGGGGAGGATGACAGCGATAACGACTTCTCGGCCGACTCTTGGCCCGGCCTGGGTCGGGACGACGACAGCTCACCCTATCACGACGATGATGATGGGATCGGGCGCGGGTCAGATTCTGACCAGTATGTCTTCACCTTTGGCGCCGATGGCGGGGTGACCTCGGTGGCGGAAATCGAGGGGAACGGCCCACTCAAGTATGAGGCGATTGAGCGTGATGAGAGCTACGCGCTGGTCGGCGCTTTCGTCGTCAAGACGGAATGGGACGATGGGCGTCCGGAATGGACGGTCTACGCCGACGGCAATGGCGATAGCCGATGGACAGAGGTAGCCGAGGGTTACGGTGTTCTGAACCTTGCAGGCGTGATCACCCAGATCGAACCTGGATATCTCGGCCTCACCTGAGGGCCGTAATCGCCCCAGGCCTCGGCTCTCCGAGGTTTGGGGCGGTGCTCATTTCGCGGATCCGAGCGCGCCCGTCCAGCGCCATAAGCCGCCCTTGGCGCGCCTCCGGAAACTGGACCTCCCCGTTGCAGGCCCGTCGCTGGCTTCAGCTCTGTGCCCGCCCCGGTCAGAGCTGGCGAAGCTCCGACCTGGGCGGGAATCCTGGGATGGCTTCAGCGCTTCGGCGCAGACGGCGAACGCACGTAGCGGTCCAGGAACCTCAGATAGGCTTCCTGCGCCTTGATCCGGTTTTCGCGACGCCGGAATCCGTGACCCTCGTCGGGAAAGACCACATACTCCACCGGTGTCCCGTTGGCCTTGACCGCAGCGACAAGTTCATCACTTTCGATCTTGAGGACGCGAGGGTCATTCGCGCCCTGCATCACAAGCAGCGGCTTGACGATATTCGAAGCGTGGAACAGCGGCGAGATGCGCCGGTGACGCTCTGCGTCGGTCGCGGGATCGCCCATCTCGTCGTAGAGGGCGGTGCGCCGAGACTCGGGTAGGCGCGCGGCCTCATTCAGGGTCCTGGTCCAGTTGGTGACGCCGAAAATGTCGATCGCCGCCTCGAATGACTGAGGATGGAAGGTCAGGGCGGCTAGTGCCAGGTAGCCGCCGTAGGATCCGCCCATAACCGCGACCTTGTTGTCGGCGACCCAGTCCTGGTCCCGCAGCCATTGGCCGCCGGCGATCACGTCGCGCAGATCGGCCTCGCCGTGCGCCCGATTGTCCATGCGGAAGAAGGTCTTGCCGTAGCCAGACGAGCCCCGATTGTTGACCGCCAGGACCGCATAGCCGTGATTGACCAGATGCTGGATAATCGCGGAGTAGTCCCGGCGCGCCTGTCCGCCTGGTCCACCATGGGCCATCACCACGCCCGGAGCCGGCGCGGAGGCGGTCGCTCCCTTGGGACGATAAAGATTGGCCGGGATCGTCACGCCGCCCTCGCCTTGATAGCGAATGACCACGGCCTCGACGAGGTCGCTTTCCTTCATCGCGGGGTTCAGCGCCCGGGTCAGCCGCCGGGTTTTGCCCGATTTCAGGTCGGCGACGAACACATCCGCCGGGGAGGTCGAGGAGGACACCGTAAAGGCGACCTGCTTTTCGTCCGCACGGAAGCGCACCGCGCCAATATCACCAATCGGGATGTCTTTTAGGGTGATCGGCGCTCCGGTCTTCACATCGGTGACGCTCATTTCCGTTCGGGCGTCGGCGTTGAACGCTGACACTCGATAGCGGCCCGACGGCGAGAAGTGGGCGGCGGTGACGTCCCAGTCGCCCTTTAGGTCCTCGGCGACCGCGCCGCTGGCGAGGTTGTAGCGATAGGTCCAGCCGAACTCTCCTTGAGCGTCGGAACCGAAAATCAGCGCCGAAGAGTCCGGCGTGAAGTCGTAGACTTGGTGGCGGACCATCCCGACATGAGGCGTGATCAAGCGCGGCTTGCCCCCGCCGGATAGGTCCGCGAGGTAGACGTCGCTGTCCGCCGAGCCAGATTGCCGGCGCAGAGCAACCCAGCGTCCGTCGGGCGAAATGGCCTCGATCAACATGCCGGGGTTCTGGAACAGCAGCCGACTCTCATAGGTGGCGGGATCGACCGCGAAGATGTCCGGCGCGCGACGATCCGGCGCCGTCGAGGCGATCCAGATCTTGGACCGATCGCCGCTCCAGCCCAGAAGGTCTGACGTGATCCGACCTTCCGGCGTCAGGTCGCGCAGACTGCCGTCCAGTTCACGGACGTAGAGACGGGCGCGTTCGTCGCCGCCCTTATCCGAGATCACAAGAATTCGCCCATCCTTGGGAAACCAGCTCAGGGCTTGGGTCGTGTTGGTGGTCGAGGTTGTCAGCGCGATAGGCTCTCCGCCTTGCACCGGGACGGCGTAGGCGTTGTAGACACCTGATCGGTCGCTGGTCGTCAGCACGAACCGCCCGTCGTGCGAGAAGGCGAGACCAGAGCCGCCGGCCAACCGATAGTCGATCGTCTCGAAGAATTGCGAGGCGCTGTAGGTGGCTGACCGGGCCGCCGACGCTCCAGAGGCGGGCGCTGAGACGGCGGCGGGCGTCACGGCCAGCGCCAGGAGTATACTGGACGCCAGGCATGCGGAAAGGCTCGCTTGTGAGCGTGTCATGGAGAAACCTCGGATGAAGGGTGAGAGAAAAGCGGTCAGGATCGCCGCAGCAGGCTCACGGCCACGGCGAGGCAATGCGAGAGCCGGGGGCTCGCGCCGAGAGGCAGTCTGGGTCGGGATAGAAAGTAGAGGGGGCGGGGATTGTGCGGAGCGCAGCCCCCGCCCCGTCGATCCCCAAACCTAGAGGTCGGGGATCAGCAGATTGCGTTAGCGCGGCGGAGACCTGAAGGCGGTGGCCAGGGCGCTGCGGAGAAGGCTTCCATCTTTACCCCTCCCGGTGACGAAGGGAGGCCAAGGCCACTACGGCTAGCCCCAACGCAAGCCAGACCGATAGCGCGACGCCCCAGGTCAGGCTCGAGGCGCCGCCGCTGAGCACGCGCTCCAACCCCAAATCGCCGCGGAAGACGTCGTGAGCTACGGATTCAAAGGGAGCGCTGAGATCAAGGGCCGAAAGCACCACGCAGGCCAGGACCACGCCCGCGCTCCAGCGCAAAGAATGTCTGAGGGCCAGGACCACGCCGCTGCCCAGAAGATAGGCCGTCGCCACACCGCCCAGCGGAACCAGCCACTGCCAGAGGCTTGTCCCGATCGTTGGCGAACCCGCCGCGAGGGCCAGGAGATTGAAGAGCAGAACGATGGCGGCGGCCAGGCCAAGGGCCCAGACTAGGCCGGCGCAGACACCGATCAAGACATGCCTGCGGCGCTCGACGGGCAGGACCTGGAAGTCACCACGATCAAACAGCCGCGCTTCGGTCCAGAGCCTGTAGGGCAAAAGAAACGCTGCTACGGGCAGGAGAAAGTTCAGCTCGTGGGGGTAGTCCAAGGCGGCGTCGCGACGCATCAGCAAGGCTAAACCCAAGATCGCCATGGGACTGAGCAGCAAAGCCAGGCCGACCAGCTCGGGTCGCAGGACGCGGCCGATCTTCCGCAGCTGTAGATGAAAGACCGCGATCGTGCTGGGCGGCTCGTGATTTGAGATCTTGTTCATGACGCTGCTCCCTGGCGCATCAGATGGACGACGGCGTCGTGGAGATTGAGCGAGGCGACCTCTCGGACTTCGCCGCCAGAGTGGGCGATCCGTGCGACGAGGTCGGCCTGGTCCCCCCGGATAACCCAGCTATGTTCGCGACCAAATTTGCCACGGTGCAGGACCCCGGGAATGTCGGCTGTGGTCTCCCAGCCCTCTGGTCCGCGAATGCGGTAGCTCCTCAGGCTTTCGCGCAAGGCGTCACGTGACATCTGCGCCGTCAGGCGCCCCTGCGACAGGACCCCGACCTGGTCGGCCAAGGCGTCCAACTCGTAGATCAGGTGCGTGGAGGCCAGGATAGTGCACCTGGTCTGGGACAGATGGTCCGAGACCAGCTCCAGTACTGTGTCGCGCGCCGCCGGATCCAGGCCGTCGGTGGGCTCGTCCAGCAGGAGCACCGGCGGGCGGTGCGCCAGGGCTGCGATGATTTGCGCGCGCCGCACCAGCCCCTTGGACAACTGTCCGATTCGTCGCGAGACATCGACATCGAGGCGCCGACACAGGGCGGCGGCGTACTTGGCGTCCCAGGCCGGATAGTAGACAGCGCGCTCGGCGAAACAGCGCCCGACGCTCATCCAGCGCGGTCCTATGTCGAAGCCTTCCGGTACATAGCCGACGCGGGCTCTGACGCGGGCGCCATGCTGGTTGCACGGCAGGCCCGCGATCTCAGCCTGACCGCCCGTCGGCCGCTGCAGGTTCAGAAGGAGGCGCAGCAAAGTGGACTTGCCGGCTCCATTCTCGCCCGCCAGCATGTAGACGGCGCCTTCGGGGACCAGAAGATCGATATCCGTCAGAGCGGTCGAGCGTCCGTATCGCTTGCAAAGGGCGCGGGTCGCGACGGCGAAACCGGCATCGCCATACGCCAGGTCCCGCGCGGGGGGCTCTATGTCAGCAGAAAGCATGGTCATTCTAGCGGGGCTTTCGAGGCGGCGACCTCGCGGATCGCCTGAATGAACTGTTCGGTGTCCAACCCAAGGCGCGCGGCCTCGACCAGCGAGCGTTGCGCAAGTTCATGGGCCAGCGCTGTGCGATCGTCGTCGATCTGGCGAGCCGCCCCGACAAAGGTGCCCTGGCCACGCTGGACATAGGCCAGCCCCTCGCGTTCCAGCTCGCGGTAGGCTTGGGCCACTGTGTTGGGATTGACCTTTAGGTTGGCGGCAAGCTGGCGGACGGACGGCAGGGGATCTCCGCTGACCAGCGCGCCAGCGGCCATGCCACGCCGCACCTCGTCCACGATCTGGACGTAGATGGGGCGACTGTCCGAGGGGTTTATGGAGAAATGCAAGGAGGGGCGTCCGATTAGTGTACCAGTTCACTAATACACTAATCGGTAGGCGTCAACACGCCCCAACGTTGGCAAGCCGATGTCTGCGCAGCGCCAGTTACTGCCGTTGGCATGCCTCCAGGAACGCGACATTCAGAGCTGGCGCGTCATGCGTTCGGCTCGCGTTAAAACTGGCCCGTTGTTGCGCTAGAGGTCGATCTGCTCGGACATCTCCAGAGCGTCATCGACCTCGATGCCAAGGTATCGGACCGTGCTCTCGAGCTTCCTGTGTCCGAGTAGAAGTTGGCATGCGCGCAAGTTGCCCGTTTTCTTGTAGATCAGCGCTACCTTCGTTCGGCGGAGGCTATGCGTGCCGTATGCCCGAGGCTCGAGTTCGATCATCGACACCCACTTGTCGACCAGTCTGGCGTACTGTCGCGTGCTGATGTGATCGCCCGGTCTACTGCGCCTGGGAAACAACCAGTCGTCGTTGCGGCGCCCACGCGCCTTCAGCCAAACGGCCAAGGCATCTCGTGTCGGCTCGGTGATCTCGAATGGGACTGGCTGCCCGGTTTTCTGCTGGATGATAGTGGCGCGCGCGCGAAGCGAACCGCCCGGCGCCACGTCGCTGATACGCAGCTTCACCAGATCACAGCCTCTGAGCTTGGCGCCTATGGCGCAATTGAACAGAGCGAGGTCGCGGACCCGAACATTCGCCTTGAGCTGCTGTCGAATTCCCCAGATGTGCCTGGGTTTGAACGGCGGTTTGGGGCCGATGATGCGGCCCGTGTTCCAGGGCCGCTTGGGCGGAAGGAAGAGGTCAAATTGAGCCATGTTCGCCTCCTGCGAATTGGCTACTCCCCTCGGTCTTTTCTACCACGTCTGAGCCCCTCACGCGCTGGCGGCGCATAGCCGACAGTGGGCTGCGTCAGACTCCGGACATTGCATTGTTGGCGTCGTCGACTGCTCACGACCCATTGCGGACATTGGGGAAGCCTAGGCATGAGCTGAGTTTGTAGCTCGACCAAGAATTGATGCCTTGTGGCGACCTTGGCGCCATGGCTCCTTGCCGGCGGCAATCATGGAGCGCTCCCCCCTTGATCCACCGTTGTCTACGCTGCGTGGGCCTGCCCCTACTGGCCCTTCTTCTCGCCTCCTGCGCCGACAGAACCGCCCACGGACGAGAACGCACCGTCGTGATCGAACATGTGACGGTGCTGGACGGACAGGGCGGGGCGGCGCTCGATGACCGCAGGGTGGTCGTAAGCGGGGGTCGCATCGTCGCTGTCGGCGCCTCGGCGTCTGGCCGTCTTCCGCGCGGCGCGATGATTGTCGATGGGACGGGCAAGTTCCTGCTTCCCGGCTTCATCGACATGCACGCGCATCTCCTCTTTCCGAGATGCAATCCAGACGGCGGAGCGCCGCGCTTTGATCGCGCGCTCTCCGAGAAGGCCCTGTCGGCGCAGCTGGATTTCGGGATCACCATGGTGCGCAGTCCAGCCACCCCGACGATCGAGGGCCTGAGGCTCCGCGACGCGCTCAATGCCGGCCGCGTCAGGGGGCCTCGCGCGATGGCTTCGGCGGAGCTGATGAACGACCCGACCCTTAGCGACGCGCAACTGCGCCAGATCGTGCGTGACGCTCTTCCGTACAGGCCCGACTTCTTCAAGGTCTATGCGCGGCTACGCCCAGAGCAGGTCGCCTCGGTGACGGACGAGGCTCATCGTCGCCACATCCCGCTAATCGGCCACCTCCAACGCACGAGCTGGGCGCAAGGCGTGCGCCTGGGCGTGGATCATCTGGCCCACAGCGTCGATTGGTCCGCCGATAGCCTTCCGCCCGACCGCCGGCAGACTTACCTCGCGGCCGCAAAGACACGGCCGGGCTTTCGATCACGCATCGACTGGCTGGAGGCGTTCGACCCCAATGGCGCGGACCAGACGGCGCTGATCGACGACCTGGCTCGACGGCGGGTTTCGGTCGACGTCACCCTTATCGCCTATGACGCCAAGTTCTCGCCTCCCGACGAGGCGCGCTACCGGCGCAATCCCCACCTGCGGCGCTTCCCGGAACTCCGCGAGGACTGGAGCCGCTGTGACGACGCCACGGCGGACTGGACCGCGGACGATTTCAGGCGCTGGAAGGCCGCACGCCCCAAGCTCCTGGCCTGGATAAGGCGGATGAGCGACGGCGGCGTGCTCCTTGTCACCGGCACTGACCTCACGAACGAATGGATCGCGGCCGGAGAGGGGCTTCATCAGGAATTCGAGCTCCTCGCGGAGGCTGGAGTTTCCCCCGATCGCATCCTGCGGATGACCGGTGCCGACGCGGCCCAGGCTCTGGGTCGCACGGATGTTGGCGTGGTCGAGGCGGGGCGACGCGCCGATCTGGTTCTCCTGTCGGCCGATCCCCGCAAGCGCATCAGCAATACGCGCTCGATCATGTGGGTGATGCAGGGCGGGCGAATCGTCGCCAAGGGAGCGCCGCGTTAGGCGAGCCATGGGCGCCTCAGGGGCCGGAGGTCGAAGCGCCTTCACGGTGCGACGCCGTTTCGTGACGGTCCGAAATCCACCCTCCCCGGCCAATCGGACGGTCCGCTCTGCGGGCCGGGCAGCGCCAGGAGCGGACTTTGGGACCGCTCCAGGAACACGACACTTAGCCACTGCAAATAGAGCGGCTCATTTGGATGGCTCTACCCGCGCGTCGATCCACTTCAGGATGAGGTCCGCGATCTGCAGATTGTTCTTGTCCTGCATCAGCATGTGGCTGTTGCCGCGTATGCCCAGCTCGGCGGTGTCGATGATGTCAACCCGACCGCCAGCGGCCTTGATGCGCGCGGCATAGGCGCGGCAGCCATCGAGGCGGCTTTGCCATGTGATGCCGCCCAGCCCTGTAGGAACCGCCAGGTTGTCGCCGAACACGACCAAGGTCGGGATCTTGGCCAGCTTGGCGATCTGCTCGTCGGTGTAGGCGCCCCGGCAGGCGCCCGGCTCGACGGTGACGATGCCAGCGACGCCCGTGGGGTCGATCAACGCCGCATCCATCGGAAATGGCCCCGACTGCGAGTGGCTGATGAGAACCGCGCGATCCAGCTGGATCGCCAGGTCCGACAAGGCTTTCAGCGTGGGATTGGGGAACGGCACCTGCGAGGTCAGATCAGGGATCGCCTGCTTGGAGAGTTCACCGACGGCCTCCACGGGAAACTGCTGTCCAGGGAAGGCTTCGCCGAACTTCGGCCCGAAGCGGAAGTTGGTCCAAACACCTACCCGGTCGCCGAAGCGGAACGCCCCCTGCCCCATCGCGGCCGGCGCGCCGGGCGCGGTCGGCGCGACCGATCCGGTCGGCGCGGCGCTGGCGCCGGACAACCTGTTGTTCAGCGCGGCCTGGTTGAACCCCGAACGCGCCCGACCGACCTGATCGACGACGTAGGTCGGATGCGCCTTGCGGACGAAGTACTCAAACCAACCCATTCGACCATCGGGCGTGGTGTCGTAGCTTTTGCCGCTTAGCGCCGCGCCGTGGATCATCACCACCGGGATCTTGGCCTTGCCGACCGGGACCATGTACTCAACGTACATCTGGTCGACCGTGACGCTGTCGTCGGGGCCGAGGAGGATCTCGCTCGCCTTCTGTTCCACCGAGCGACCGCCCACGAAGAAGCTGCCCCGGCTCTTCAAGACCAGGGGCTTGTCGGGAACCTGGACGGACTTCAGCGTCTGCGACACGGCTGTGGACGCGAGCCCAAGGACTCCAAAGGTCGCGCAGAGCGCCATGACACTGGCGCGGAACGAACGGCTTGTGGTCACGCCCATGGTCGATCTCCCTTCGAACACCGAAGCAAGGCTATCGCGGCGACAAAGCCTCGATTAGCAGGCGGAAACGACTTGGTCTCTTTAGCCGATCTAACAAATGTGTCCGCGACGGCCGCTTAGCGTTCCTTGAACCGGAGCGCCTCGATCAGGAGCGAGAACGCCGGCGAAGCGTGTCTGCGGCTGGGATAGTAGAGATGATAGCCCGTGAACGGCGGACACCAATCTTCCAGCACGCGGATCAAATCTCCGGAGGCGATGCAGGGCGCGGCGACATCCTCGGGCATATAGGCCAGACCAAGACCCTGCAGCGCCGAGTCCAGACGCTGGCGAATGGTGTTGAACACCAGTTGCCCGTCGACCCGCACCTTCACCTCGCGTCCATCCTGCTCGAACTCCCACGGAAAAAGGCCGCCGTAGGTGGGAAGGCGCATGTTGATGCAGTTGTGGTCCGTGAGATCCTGGGGTGAGAGCGGCCGCTGGCGCCCTTCGAAGTACGCCGGTGATCCGACGACGGCCATGCGCATATCGGGGCCGATGCGCAGAGCGATCATATCCTTGGCCACCTGCTCGCCAAGACGTACGCCGGCGTCGAACCCCTCTGAGACGATGTCCACCAGTCCATAGTCGACGACGATCTCGACCCGGATGTCTGGATAGTCCGGCATAAGCTTGGCCAGGCCCGGCTGCAGGACCGCGCGCGCCGCGTGTTCGCCGGCGGTGATCCGGATCGTGCCGGCGGGGCGCTCGCGCATGTCGGCGAGCGCGGCCAGCGCCTGCTCGATTTCCTCGAAGCGCGGGGCGATGGTTTGCAGCAGGCGCTCTCCGGCCTCCGTGGGCGCAACGCTGCGCGTCGTGCGCGTCAGCAGGCGAACGCCCAGCCGCCCCTCCAGCCCCTTGATCGTCTGGCTAAGCGCCGAGGGCGATACACCAAGCTTGGCGCCGGCGCGCGTAAAGCTGCGCTCCTTGGCCACCGCGGCGAACGCGGCCAGTTCGTCGAAACCCTGAGCCATTTATTAGACCTGCTAAAAACGACATGGCGATTATGGGGCCTAATCGCCGGAACCAGCCAGGCCTATCTTGCCAACCATGCGAAGGCGCAAGGGGGCTCCGCGTTCGCGACAGCAAACGGAGCACCACATGGAAAAGCGCATTCTTGGGCGCGGCGGTCTTGAGGTTTCGGCCCTGGGCCTTGGCTGCATGGGCCTGAGCCACGGCTATGGCCCGGCCGCCGACAAGGACGCCGGGATCGCGCTGATCCGCGCCGCCGTCGAGCAAGGGGTCACCTTCTTCGACACGGCCCAGATCTACGGCGAGGCCAATGAGGCCATGGTCGGCGAGGCGCTGGAGCCGTTCAGAGACCAAGTGGTGATCGCCACCAAGTTCGGCTTCGAACCGGGCCAGTCGTTCGGCGAGCAGAAGCTATCTAGCCGTCCCGAGACCATCCGCCAGGTCACCGAGGGCTCGCTGAAGCGTCTGCGGGTCGAAGCCATCGATCTCTACTATCAGCACCGCGTGGATCCCGAGGTGCCGATCGAGGACGTGGCGGGTACGGTCCGGGACCTGATCGCCGAAGGCAAAGTCAAGCACTTCGGTCTTTCCGAAGCCGGCGTCGAGACCATCCGGCGAGCCAACGCCGTGCAGCCGGTGACGGCGCTGCAAAGCGAATATTCGCTCTGGTGGCGCGAGCCCGAGCAGGCGGTGATCCCCACCCTGGAAGAGCTCGGCATCGGCTTCGTACCCTTCAGCCCGTTGGGCAAGGGCTTCCTGACCGGGTCCATCGCCGCCGACGCGACCTTTGGCAAGGACGACTTCCGCAGCATCGTTCCACGCTTTGGCGGTGAGGCGCTCAGCGCCAACCAGGCCTTGGTCGCGGTCCTGAAGGAGCTAGCGACGCAAAGGGGCGCGACCCCGGCCCAGATCGCTCTGGCTTGGCTGCTGGCACAAAAACCCTGGATCGCACCGATCCCCGGCACCACCAAGCTTCACCGCCTTTCCGAGAACCTGGCCGCCGCCGATCTTGAGCTTAGCGCCGCGGATCTGGCTGCGATCGAGGCGGCGGTGTCGCGGGTGACGGTCCAGGGCGACCGCTATCCTGCCCATCTGCAAGCCCGTGTCGGGCGGTGAGATGAACGCCATGTCTCGACGCGCCGCCTTGAGCGCCCCCGCCGCCCTGTTGCTCGCCACAAGCGCCGCTGCTTGCGCGGAGGAACGGACGGCGACGGCTTCGCGAACCCTGGTGGCGTACTTCAGTCGCTCGGGAAACACGCGGGTCATCGCCGGCCAACTGCACCGGGAGCTGAGGGCCGATCTCTTCGAGATACTGCCCGCCACGCCGTATCCCGAGGACTATGAGCAGACGGTGGAGCAAGCCCGCCAGGAGCGGGACGCCGGCGTTCGGCCGTCGCTTAAGGCGAGCGTCCCGAACATCGCCGCCTACGACACCGTCTTCCTCTGCTTTCCGATCTGGGGCGAGACAGCGCCGCCGATCATCCGAAGCTTCCTGGCCGCGCACGATCTGGCGGGCAAGACGATCAGCCCTGTGATCACCCACGGGGGCTATGGCCTGGGCGATAGCCTAGCGGTCCTCAAAAGCCACGCCCCGAGCGCCCGCCTGGAACCGGCCTTCTCGATGGAGGCCGACCAGGAGCGACGCACCATGACCCAAGTTCGCGAATGGCTCGGCGCGATCGCGCGAGCCTGACCTCATTTACCGGAGCCCCACATGCAAAAGCGCAAACTTGGCCAAGCCGGCCTCGAAGTCTCCGCCCTCGGCTACGGCTGCATGGGCCTGAGCGCCGCCTATGGTCCTGCGACGCCTCACGACGAAGCGGTCGCGGTCATCCATGCGGCGTTCGACGGCGGCGTCACCCTGTTCGACACCGCCGAGGCCTACGGTCCCTTCGACAACGAAGCCCTGCTGGGCGAGGCGGTCGCGCCGTTCCGCGACCAGGTGGTCATCGCCACCAAGTTCGGCTTCGACATCGACCTGGAGACGGGCGCCCGGACCGGCGGCCTCAACAGCCGGCCCGAGCACATCAAGGCCGTCGCCGAAGCACAGCTGAAGCGTCTACGCACCGACCACATCGACCTGCTCTACCAGCATCGGGTCGATCCGGCCGTGCCGATGGAGGATGTGGCCGGCGCGGTGAAGGACCTGATCGCGGCTGGTAAGGTCAAGCACTTCGGGCTCTCGGAACCCGGCCTGGATTCGCTGCGCCGAGCCCACGCCGTGCAGCCGGTCACCGCTCTGCAGAACGAATATTCGCTGTGGACCCGGGACGTTGAGCACAATGGCGTACTGGCGGCCTGCGAGGAACTGGGTGTCGGCTTCGTGCCGTTCAGTCCGCTGGGCGCGGGCTTCCTGACCGGCAAGATCGACACGACCACCCAGCTGGACCCGAGCGACTTCCGTACCTTCTCGCCGCGCTTCGCCGCCGACGCCCGCGCCGCGAACATGGCCCTGGTCGATCTCCTCAAGACGATCGCCGTGCGCAAGTCGGCGACCCCGGCCCAGATCGCGCTGGCCTGGCTGCTGGCCCAGAAGCCCTGGATCGTACCGATCCCCGGAACCACCAAGCTTCACCGCCTTACCGAGAACCTGGGCGCGACCAGCGTCGAGCTGACGGCCGAGGATCTGGCGGCGATCGAAGAGGCCGCCGCGAAGATCCCGATCCAGGGCGCGCGGCTGCCCGAAGCCGTCCTGGCCCAGACCGGCCGCTAGCCAGACCCGACGCGACAGGAGACATCCATGAACGACAAGAACCCCGCAATCGCTGGCGTTGGACGCCGCGACCTGCTCGCGCTGAGCCTGGCGCTGCCGGCCGCCGTCGCCGCCGGCGCCGAGGCGCAAGCGAAGGCTACTCCCGCCGCGTCGAGCGTGGGGCGCCGCAAGCTGGGCAGTCTCGAGGTGTCAAGCATCGGCATGGGCGTGCAGAATATGCACCGCGCCTATCCGACCACGATCCCGTATCGCCCCGAGATGGTGAACATCATCCGCGCCGGCCACGAGCGCGGCGTCACCTTCTTCGACACCGCCGAGGCCTACGGCCCGTTCGAGAACGAGCGCATCCTCGGCGAAGCGATCGCCGCTTTCCGCGACAAGGTGGTGATCGCCAGCAAGTTCGGCTGGAACATCGACCCCGAGACGGGTCGGCGCGGCCCCGGCCTCAACAGCCGGCCCGAGCACATCAAGGTCGCGGTCGAAGGCATGCTCAAGCGCCTGCGCACGGACCGGATCGACCTGCTCTATCAGCACCGCGTCGATCCGCAGGTCCCGATCGAGGACGTCGCCGGCGCGATCAGGGACTTGATGACCCAGGGCAAGGTTCTGCACTGGGGCCTCAGCGAGATGGGGCCCCAGACCCTGCGCCGCGCCCACGCCGCTCTTCCGGTCACCGCCGTCCAGAACGAATATTCACTGCTCTGGCGCGGGCCGGAGAAATGGGTTCTGCCGACCTGCGAGGAGCTCGGCATCGGTTTCGTCTGCTGGAGTCCGCTGGGCGTCGGCTTCCTCAACGGGGCCATCGACGCGGCGACCCGCTTCGCCGACGGCGACATCCGCAAGGTGGAGGGCCGCTTCTCCCCCGAGAACCTGCCTCACAATCTGGCCCTCGTGGATCTGCTCAAGCGCTGGGCCGAGCGTAAGTCGGCGACGCCAGGCCAGATCGCCCTGGCCTGGCTGCTGGCTCAGAAGCCGTGGATCGTGCCGATCCCGGGCACGACCCAGATGGCGCACATGGTCGACAACGTTGGCGCGGCCGCGATCCACTTCACGCCCGCCGAGCTCGGCGAACTCACCGCCGCCGCGTCGGCGATCCAGATCCAGGGCCTGCGACTGCCCGAGGGCGTCCTGGCCTTCTCCGAGGTCGAGGCCCCCGCCCGCACCTGACGCCGACCCTTTCAAGCAGGAGTTTCCCATGAAGCCTGTCGCAGCCGCTATCGCGGCCCTCGCCCTGGCGACGCCGGCCGAGGCTCAGGAACGCAAATCCGTGGCGCCCAAGGCCATGCAGGCGGTCGCGCCGGATCTTGCGCGCTACACCGACGACGTGCTGTTCGGCGACGTCTGGATCAGTCCGGCCCTTAGCCCGCGCGATCGTAGCCTGGTGACCGTGTCGGTGCTGATCGCCACCGGCAAGACGGCGCAGCTGACCGGCCACTTGGGGCGCGCGCTCGACAATGGCGTCAAGCCGACCGAGATCGCCGGGATCGCCACCCAGCTTGCCTTCTACACGGGCTGGCCAAACGCGGTCTCGTCACTTGAGGTGATCGACAAGGTCTTCACCGACAGAGGCGTCGACAAGACGGCGTTACAGGCGCAGACAGCGGCCAATCTGCCCGTTCCCGCTTCGGACGCCGCTCGGGCTCGGGCCGTGGCGGCGACCATCGGGCCGGTGGCGCCCAAGCTGGCGGCGCTGACCAATGATGTGCTGTTCGCCGACCTGTGGCGGCGATCCGACCTCGGTCCGCGCGATCGCAGCCTGGTCACCATCGCCGCGCTCGCCGCCAATGGCGATGAAGCCGGGTTGGCGTTCCATATCGACCTGGGTCTCGAAAACCGTCTCACACGCGCCCAGATCGGCGACCTCCTGACCCATCTGGCGTTCTACGCCGGCTGGCCAAAGGCCACCGCCGCGGTCGCCGTCGCGGACAAGGTGTTCAAGGCGAAGGGCGCCGAACCGGCGGCCCCGGCCGTCGCCGCTCTGGAGGTCATTCCGCCTGGCACGCGTCCAGTCCCGGGACCGTCCGCCACCTTCACCGGGGCCGTCACCGTGACCTCGCCGTTCAGGGGCAGCGGTCAGGCCCGGCTCGGCGGCGCGACCGTCACTTTCCAGCCTGGCGCGCGGTCCAACTGGCACACCCATCCGCTAGGCCAGCTCCTCATCGTCACCGCGGGCGAGGGTCTTGTGCAGGCCGAGGGTGAGCCTATCCGGCGGATCAAGCCTGGCGACGTCGTCTGGACCCCACCCGGCGTGAAGCATTGGCATGGCGCGGCTCCGACCAGCGCC
The DNA here is from genome assembly GCF_002310375.3 of Caulobacter vibrioides. Taxonomy (GTDB): domain Bacteria; phylum Pseudomonadota; class Alphaproteobacteria; order Caulobacterales; family Caulobacteraceae; genus Caulobacter; species Caulobacter vibrioides_D. The sequence continues at coordinate 1,684,007 of NZ_CP023315.3, read as the reverse complement.
TTGAGCCATGTCGCGGTCGCCGAGGCCTTGGATGGCGTCAGCGTGACCTGGCTGGAGCCCGTGACCGACGCCGAATATCGCGCATCGCCATCCGCTAGCGACGCGGCTTCCTCCGCCCCGAAGCCGTGACCGGCGCGTCAAGCAAATCAACCCTTGGAGTTCCGATGACGGGTGCCCCTTTCGGCAAGAACAGACGCGAGTTTCTGGGCGCCTCCGCGCTCGTCCTTTCAGCTTCGGTTCTAGGAGCCACCACGATGACCACGACCCCCGCATCGGCCGCGGCCGAAACAACCAATCCCTTCACACTCGTCTATGTCGGCGCCATCACCAAGAACGAGCCGGGCAAGGTCAACATCCACCCCGTCACCTACAAGCTCGGTGGCCTGGACATCGTCGCCAATGTCTACACGCCGGCGAACTACGCTCCGGGTCAGGCCTATCCGACGCTCGTGGTGGCGCACCCCAACGGCGGGGTCAAGGAGCAGGTCGCGGGCCTCTACGCCCAGCGCCTAGCCGAGCAGGGCTACATCACCATCACCGCCGACGCAGCCTATCAGGGCGGCAGCGGAGGCCTTCCGCGCAGCGTGGACAAGCCGATGTTCCGGATCGAGGACATCCACGGCATGGCGGACTTCATCACCCGCTATCCCGGGGTCGACGCCGAGCGCCTAGGGCTCTTTGGAATCTGCGGCGGGGGCGGCTATTCGCTGGCGGCGGCCAAGACCGATAAGCGCTTCAAGTCGATCGCCACGCTCAGCATGTTCAATTCCGGTCGGGTCCGTCGCAACGGCTACCAGGACTCGGCGCTGGCGACGATCCAGGATCGCCTGAAGCAGGCCTCGGCCGCCCGCGCCCAGGAAGCCGCCGGCGGCGAGATCCTCTATTCCGGCGACGCCAACCTGAGCGACGCCCAGATCGCGGCCCTGCCGTTTGATCTCTATCGCCAGGGCTATGAGTACTACTGGAACACCCATGCCCACGCGGGTTCGACGTTCAAATATACGACGAGCAGCCTGCTGGACCTGATGCGCTGGGATGCGACCGACCAGATCGCGTTGATCGACGTCCCGCTGCTGATGATCGCCGGCGGCAAGGCCGACAGCCTCTACATGACCGAGGACGCCTTCGCCAAGGCGACCGGAACCAAGGACAAGACGCTGTTCAAGATCGACGGCGCCACGCACATCGAGACCTACTGGGTTCCGCGATATGTCGCCGCCGCGATGGACCAGCTCACGCCGTTCTTCAAAAGGACGCTGAGCGCAGGTGAATCCTGAGATCAACGACGGCGGGCGTAGTCTCCTGTGCTGACCTTAGCCACATTTTCTCCCACTTCCGTCGTCAGGCGATTGCGCGCCAATTGCTGCCGTTGGCGCACCTCCAGGAACTGGACGTTCCGCACCTAGATCGAGAAACCCCCTTTCGACGCTACTCAGATCCTAAGACCGTCTGCTATCGGTGCGTGATGGTCCAATCGGCGCGCCCAGGGAGCCCTCGAGTACCTCATGTTCAATCTGATTGTTTCGGGGAACGGTGAGACGTGGGAAGGCAGCAGCCTCACCTTCAGCCTTGATCGATTTGGAGAGTACGCTGGCGAAGAAGGCGGCTCGATCGATATCAATACGGCCGAGGGCTTGCAGGCGCTTGAGACGATGCCAACGCTCCTGATGTACGAAGTGGGTGCGTCGGGACCCAATGTTCGCACGGTGCGGCATGGACGCCTGCGCAACATTGTCCGCCGCGGCGGGGTCTTGAACTTCACGTTTCAGCCGGATGCCCAGCATGCCTACTTGCCGCGAGCTGACGTGCTATTGGCGGCTACTGAACTCCACATCGAGCCCTTCGAACAACACCGAACCCATTGGGCCATTAAAGACGGCGACATCCCGATCGATGTCCTGGCCAGGGGCGCGCCGGAGCTCCCCCAGCGAACCGTCGCCGTGGTGGCGGCGCAATATGCCGAAGCACTGGAAGAAGGGACGCGTCGCGAAGTTCGAGAGCTCGAGGCCGAACTTGAGGAGTTTCCGCCGTCGTTAGAGCGCGCGTTGGCGTTCGTACCGTCGCGCCTCCTTGAGAAGGCAACGCCCGAATTCTACCCGATCCTCGGCGTCGAGCCGCGCACCGCGGAAGGTCGCCGCGCCGTAGAAGCGGTTCTCGCACGGCACTCCGACGAGCGACCGTCAATTGAATGGTGGTTCTCGCTGGCTTGGTTTCTCGACCTCTACGGAAGTCGTACGGAAGCGGTAACGCTTAGGGCGGCAGAATCGGAGTGTGCGAGCTATCTCGCATCCTTAAGTTCTGCGCCGCCGGGAAGTCTTCCGGCCGAACACTTGGCATATCCGCTTTGGCGAGCGGCCAGGAGCCGCGGATTGGCGACGCGCCTTCGGCGGGAAGTGGCGATGGTCCTCGACCGCCTTGCTCGGATGCAGGATGCCCAAGGCTATTGGATGGACGCAGTTGATGGGGCGACGCCTGATCTTCGAGCGACAGCTCTGGCCACAGTCGCGTTGCAGCGCCTAGGCGACGACCGCTACCACGATGCCACGGAGCGCGCCGTTGACTGGCTTGTCGAGCAAGTCCAGGCGGAGTCTGGTGCCTTTCCACGTCATCCCGGGGAAGCCCCGGACATCGTAGCTACCTTGGTCTCGCTCGAGGCTGTACATCGCGCGGGCGCGGCGGAAGATATCGCCCATGTGGTCAACGCAGCCGAAACTTGGCTGATGTCCGCGCAGACAGCGCGCGGCGGATGGGCGGCGGAGGGCTGGCCTGACGACCTCTTGGCCGCCTGCGTGGTCGACTACATCTCTTCGCGCCGCGAGATGTTGCCGCAGGTGGACGGGTTCTTCCTCATGGCGCGTGACTTCATGCGGAAGGCGGAAGACTGGGCGCTCGAAGGCGGCGCCAACAACCGTCGACTTGCCGCTATCGCCAGCGTGCATGCCGTGGAGATGTTTCTCTATGGCGTGTTCGAACGACGAGACGACCTCGCACTGTCGGCCTTCCGCGAGAATGGACAAGAAACCCTAGGCGTCCGTGAGGCGCTCCGAGCTCTGCAGGACGCGCTACAAAGGATAGGTACCTTGCGCGCACCGGCGCGCCTTCCGCATCGCGATAACCTCAGTTCACTTGTGGGGCGCCGCGACGGCATCATCCACCGCGCGCACGAGATCAGCGCCACGGAGCTGGCAGACGGTATGTCTCACGCCCGGCGGTTCATCGAGCGCTACGGCAAGGAACTACTCGACTTAAACATCCTCCAGTAGGCGCGACGGCCGTGCGCCATGAGCGGAAGTTGGCACACCTCCAGGAACACGACTTTCGGCACCTGGTACGAATGGAGGGGTGTAGCTGATGGGCGCTCGCCGTCCGGCTAGACCAGACACGGATACCAGTAGAAGGGGCCGATCCCCGACTTCAAGGCCCGCCGTAACGCCGGCAGGGATTGGATCGGCTTGGGCCGTGTTCAACCGCGCATAGAATATTAGGTAGCCGATGTAGATCTCAAGCAAATGCTGTTCGAGTTGGTGGAAGGCGCGTTGGAGGTTCGCCGCCTTATATCCCCCACCGGACGAGGCCCGCTCTACGCTAATTTAATGTCCTGACGACTGACATGTGTAGAGGCTGACAGGACCATAGAATGCGATGGTGCTTGCGCTAAGGTATCAGGCGCCCTCCCCTTCTGACATGCGCTAGCCGGCCGGGGAGAGATGCGTGCCTGGACTGCAACGCTTGCTTGGAGCGGTTATCGGAGCGCTAGCGATGGTCGCCTGTGGCAATGGCGCAAACGCCCGCGGTTGGGATCGCGACGCGGTCGCCGAGCCCACAGCGTTCGAACGTCTCGTCACCGAAGCGCTGGCGTCGCGCGACGACCGATCGTGGTCGGCGCTGAAGGCTTATGTCGATACCCTCCCCAAGGAGACGCTGGCGGCCCAGGCCGACGGCCTGGGGTATCTGTCGTTCCTGATGGCGACGACGGACGACGAAGAGAAGGTAGAGATGGCCTCGGCCGCCATCGCGTTGCAAGCGCAGGCGGGCGGCGAGCCTGGTTTTGGCGTCCTTATCGCGCGCGTCGTCGTGGCGGGTTTGCGCCCGTCGACTGACGACGATGCGGGGCGAGCCTTTCGACGTCTTGGCGCGTATCAGGCGCGATCAGCCGAGCGCCTGCCGACAATCTTCCTGGCGGACATCTTCTTAGGGTACTCCAGACGCGTCCTGCTTGAAGATCGCGCCGATGAGGCCTTGCGTACGGCGCATGGCGCGGTGGCGCTGGCCGAGGCGGACCCGCGCGTCCCGAGGCGGATCCATATCAGGGCCTTGGCCGCCTTGGGCATGGCTTTGAACGCACAGCGCCGCCCGATCGAGGCGTTCGAAGCGTTCAGCGAGGCGCTGCGCCTGGGACCGCTCACCAGCGAGGACGACGTCGAACTACGCGCCGGGATCGCCACAAGTCTGGCCGACGACTTCAACTGCGAGGCCTGGGGCCGGACCGCCCAAGGGTTCAAAGTCCGCAAGGCGCAAGATCCGAATGCCGACCTCGCCCAGCAAGCGCCCTACGTTTTCAGCCTGGCGCGCGCCTACAAGGACTGCGGAGACTGGCAGGCAGCTTTCGATGTCCTGAAAGACTATCGCCAGCAGGCCCTGCCCGTGCTGCCGGCCTTCAGTCCAAATCTTGGCCTAATCCATGCCCTGATGGCCGAGATCACCATTTCCGACCCGCCGGTGGCTGAAGCGTTTTTGGGTACGGCCAAGGCCATCTATTCGGGCGCGCGCGCCAGAGCGTCGAGCGGGCGGGAGATAAGGCTGTTGCAACGGATGATCTCGCGCACACAGGCTCAGTTGGCGCTGGAGCGAGGCGACCTTCCCGGCGCGGCCAGAGCTCATCAGGCCATCGCTCAAACCGACGTAGCCGCCGAGCGCTACGCTAACTACGCCGATTGGGCCGAGGTGCTTCACCGGGCCAAAAGTTCTCAGGCGCTCAACGCCTATCGATTGAGCCTGGCCGCCTTGCCGGCGTCGACGACGAACGCGACCTTGCTCCGTTCGCGCCGGGACGTGCTGGACAGGTACCTGGAAGAGACATGGTCGGCGGCGCGCCCTTAAGGCAAGGCGCTTGACCTGAAGCTGAACCGCCCGCTTTCTTCTCTTCAGGGTAGGGGGATGATCGCGTGTGGAAGGGTCTTGTATTTAGCTTGGCCTTACTCGGCGGACCGATGACGTCCGGCCCCAGTTGGGCGCAGGCCAGCAGCGTGGCTGCCTTCAACCAGGCCCAGGCCGCCTATGCGCGGGGCGATCTGAAGACGGCGCTGGAACAGTACGCCTACGTCGAGCGCGCCAGCGGCGCGGAGGATGGGGTCACCCTGGCATGGATCGAGACGCATCGCGCCGAGGTGCTGCTGGCCCTGGGGCGGGTGAACGACGCCAAGGCCCTGTCGGACAACGCCCGCAACGTCCTAGAACAGAGTTCACGAGCGGCGCGGTCGGCAGGTCTTACTCCGACCCTGGTGTGCTTTGCCGATCGTGTGACGGCCAATATCGAATTTGCCGCGCATCGGTTCGAAGCGGCGATCGACTGGGCCAAGTCGGCGAGAAGCTCGGCCGTGCCGGGCTCCGAGTGCTGGTCGCAATCGGTGCTCACGCTGCACTATGCGTTGCGCGTCGCGGGTCAGGGACGCGAAGGCTGGAAGAGCATTCGCCCAACGACGGGTGTCTACACGCGACAGCCGCCCGGGTCGCTGGCCGATCTGATCAATGAGGTCGACGCCGCCGCCGGCGTTGGAGACCACGCGCAATCAGCGCTTCTAGCGAACGAAGCGCTGGCCGCCTTGGAGACGCCAAGGTTTTCGAGCGTACGCAAGGCGGCTCGCCCGTCCCTGCTTGAAGCGCTGTCGCGCGCGCAGTTGCGCGCTGGCCACGCCGCGGACGCCTTGGCTTCGGCGCAGGCGGCGATGCGCGAGGACCCGACCAGCAAGGTCGTGCGCTTGAGATTGGCCGAGGCCCTGTTTGATCAGGCCCGATGGCGTGAGAGCCAGGCGGCGCTTGACGCGGTCAACGCCTGTGGCGACTGCAGCCGCGTCGACCAGTTAGCGATCCTAGACCTGAGCAGAAACACGGCCATTCTCTTAGGCCAGTTCGCGACGGCGGAGCGGCAACGTCTGGCGCTGAACGCCATGCTCGTGCGTGGGGCGAGCGAACGGTGAGAAGGCCGGCGATCTGGCGCCTGGGTTTGCTGATCGCCCTGGGCCTCGCCGGAGCGGGCGGGGCGGCGCACGCCCGTCAGGCGCCGGCGAGCACCGCGGCCCGCGATCAGGTGTTCATGGCCGCCCTCGCCGACACCACCGAAACTACGCTCGCCGATTTGCGAGCGTATGAGCAGAGCTTGCCGCCGAATGCCTTGGCAGCTCGCGCGGACGCTCTGGGTCTGCTGGCCTTCCTGACCCGCGGCGGGCCTGCGCCGACCGCGGCCCTGACCGCAGCACACGCATCGGTCAGCCTGCAGCGAGAGTCGGGCGAAGCGCCAAGGCTTGGGGCCCTGGTCGCGCGTATGCTTCTGGCGACGCTCGGGTCGCCCGAAGAAATCGCCCAAGTCGGACGCGATGAGGACCCGCTCGCGTCCCTGTACGATGATCGTGCTCCGGTCACGGTCGCCTTCTTTCTCAACTTCTACCTCGCATCCACCATGGCGATGCTCGAGGCTGACCGCCTGGACGAGGCTCTGGTCACCGTCCGGTACGCGGTCGATGAGGCCGAAAGCGGAGCGCCGCTCCCGGCCGTTCTCAAGGTCCAGGCCTATCTCGCGTTTGGCACGGTCTTGACGTTGCAGTACCGCCTGGACGAGGCGTTCGAAGCCCAGATGCAGGCCCTGCGCTTGCTGCCGCGCAACGCCAACGTCAAACTCTCGGTCGCGGCCACTATCGTCGAAAATCTCGGCGAAGGCGACTGTCGCCGCGTGGTGGCGTCGCTAGAGCCTTTGGTGGTGGCGGCGCGCGTCGACGTCGACCTGTCGACGGACGATTTCCTGGCCTACGAAACAAGGCTTGGGGACCAGTATGCGCGGTGCGGTGATCCTCAACGCGCCATCGCGATCTTTCAGAAGGCGATCGCGCGAGGGACGATCGCCCTGCCGGCGACCGATCCCGACCTAGCCGCCGTCAAGGCCGCGCTCGCCGATGTCCTAGCGACCCTGGGCGACCTTGATCGAGCTGACGACTATCTGGATGAGGCGACGGTGGGGACGCGGCGGGCGCAGAGCGGGGCGTCCCTTGGTCAGGCGATTAGTCTTCAAGAGCGCATCCTGGCCACCCGCGCTCGCGTGCTGGCCAAGCGGGGCGCTTTCGCGCCCGCCGCCCGCGGCTACGATGTTCTGACCCAGTCGGGACTGGCATTTGGTCAGGCCGACAAACGACTGGCGCGCTGGCTAGACGCCTGGGCCAGCGTGCTGGAGGACGCGCGTCAGCCTTGGGCGGCGCTCTCGGCCCAACGGCTGGCCAGCCTAGCCTGGCCTAATGTTGGGTCAGACAGTGTCGCCGCGGCACAGCGCCGTGAAACCACCGACCACTTGCTTGAAGCCGCCTGGCGCCAGAGCCGGGACACCGCGCCAAGCCCCAGCCGCGAAAGGGCCGGCGCACGATGATTAAAGCGCTCTTGCGACCCCTCATCCTGACCTTTGCCGCGGCTTTGCTCATCGGCTTGGTTCCCGTCGCCGCACAGTCGATCGAGAAAGATCTCAAGACCATCCGAGTGGCCGACGAAGCCGCGCTCGTCGCGTACGAAAAGGGCGACCTTCAGGAGGCGATGAGCCAACTACTGATCCTGGAGCACTACGCCGCGATCTACAAGCTGGCGCCCACCCATCCCGGCGTCGCCGGGCCCCAGTTGCGCCGGGCGGATGTCCTCCTGGCGATGGGGCGACTGACCGACGCTGAGGCGATGGCTGAGGGCGTCGTCAAGGTCCTGACCACCTCACCAAACCCCGACTATGCCGAGCTCAATAGCGTCCAGATCTGCCGAGGGCGAGCGACCCTGGCCGAGAGCGCCTTCGCACGTCAGCGTTTCGATCGCGCCCTGACCTATGGTCGCCTAGCGTACCAAGACTCGCGGGTCAGCGGCGACGCCTGCTTGGCGCGCGGCAAGCTGGTCGAACATCTCGCCTTGCGCGTGACAGGTCGTGGCGGCGAAGCAGAAAGTCTTTCCACTCCGCCTGCTCCCTTAACCCAACCGCCCGAACCAACGTCCTTGTTAGGACTCATGCAGGCCGGACACGCGGCGGTGAGCGCGGCGAACTACAAGATCGCGTACGGCTATTTCACCCGGGCGGCCGAGGTCATCGAGCGACCGGCGTTCGCGGACATCTATCCGCAGGTGTCGTCGACCATCCTCGAGCGCCTATCGACCACGGCGCGGTCGGCGGGCTATCCCAACGAGGCGCTGTCAGCGGCGCGGCGAGGCCTGAACAATGTCGCTCAGGGACGCGGCCAGCCCGATGAGTTTCTCACGCTTCGCGAAGGTCAGGCGCTGTTTGACCTTCGGCGCTGGGACGAGGCCGACAAGAGTCTTGGCCGCTGGCTGTCGACCTGCCGCCAATGCGACAGCGGCGTGAAATCAGCGATCATGGTGCTCCACCATGATGTCCTGATGATCCTGGGGCGCTTTGAGGACGCGGACGCCATTCGAGTCCGGCTCAGCGGTCGGCGCTGAGCGTCAGACGGCCTTCGCCAACCAGGGCGAATGGCGCCCACAGCGCCGGATGCGCCAGGCGAGGATCCGACGGATCGGTGATCAGCGCCTGCATCGCCAGTTTCAGGGCCAGGGCCGGCGTGGCCGCCCGTCGGTCACGGAGAGCCTGGATGGCTCCGCTCGTCAGTCGCGCGGCGGCGATGTCGTCGACCGTCCACTGCGAGACCAGTAACGAGCGTGAACCCGCATAGATGAAGGCGCGCGTGAGGCTGGACAGACCTTCCGGCGCGGCGCCGTCATAGCCCGTGTTGCAGGCCGACAGGATCGTCCACTCGGCGTTGAATTTAAGCTGGGCGATTTCCGAGGCGGCGAGATAGCCATCATCGGTCTGGCTCGGCTTGGCGGGTGGCGCTTGCAAACGAGGCGGCGTTAGTACCAGTCCCGCCTCCGTGCGCACTTGGCCAGGCTGCAAGCCATGAGTGGCGAAGGCGATGATCTCGACATCGTCCAAAGGCGCATCGCGGACCGACGCCTCGGTCGCCTGGGGACCCAGTCGCAACGAGGTCTCGGGCGCGCCCACAGTCCGCGCGATCTCCCGCAGTTCGTCACCCGCCGCCGGCAGGGGGCAGAGGGTCTCGAGCGCGCTCTGGTCGCCCTCCCACCGCGGATCGCTGGCGCGCGATCGCTTGCACGGACCGCCGCGGTAGGTCGCCGCGTCGCCCAGCAGGGTTGGCGCGCCGAAACCCGCCAATTTCCGGCTTCGCGCGCGCGCTGGCGCACTCGTGCAGCGACCGGCTGCATCGCGGATCGCGCACCGCAGGGCGCGTAGCGAGGCCGTCGACGGTAGGACCGAAAGCGCGTGCTGCGTGGCTAGCCACGACGTATCGCGAAGCGCTGCATAGTCGCGGTCCTGCCCCTTGGGCGGAGAGGCCACGAGCACCCCCAATGGCAGGGCCAGCAGAGGTCCTGAGGTGGCGAAGATCCAGTGAGATTTCTTGCCTGCCACGGGGGCGAAGGGGGCCAGGAGCTGGGTATAAAGGTCAAAGGCGGCGCGACGATCAAAGCGGCCGGGCTGTTCGGGATCAAGCGGCGCGCGCAGCTTGGCGATGGCCGCCGTTAGGGCCTGCGAACCAATAGGGACGCGCCGCCAATCCACCGCCTGCGCGGTCACCACCCAGACAAAGACCGCCGCCGGCGTCGAGGTCAGGACAAAAAGCGCCTCGTCGTCACCCAGGAGGTTACGAGCCTCCGCGACACTCAAGGGGCTGGGGTCGGCCAGGCGTGCATAGTCAGGAAAAAGACGCGCAATCTCCCCGCCCAGCGCGGCGATCCGTTGGTCCACCGAGGTTAAGCGTACTCGCAGGGTTTCGAGGTCCGAAGGATCGGCGCTCGCGGCAGCGGCGACGATGTCGCGCTGCAGGTCCGACCGCTGCGCCTCGAGGTCCTGGCGCTCGCGCACCCGCCCGCCTAACGCCGGATTGTGGTCGGCCGCCGCCGATCGTGCGGCGAGTTGGGCGGCGATCCGGGCGTCGGTTTCATTGCCGGCCAGTTGCGCCGCCTCGAAGGCTTCGTCGCGCAACAGCGCCTTGCAGGCTGGACTAGACGGAGCCTCCAGGCAGGTCCGCGCCGCCTGACACGCTGTTGATGCGGCGCGAAAGTTGCAAACCGCCAGAGGCTCGGGCGCGGCCAAGGTCGCCGTCTGGGCGCGGACGCCGGGGCTAAAGCCGGCCCAGATCAGGCAGACGGTCGCCAGCACACGTCCGGCGAACGAACTTGACAGTCCCCAATGCATGATTGTGTCCTCGCCCCTGGGGAAAGACTATGTCCAAGGTTATGGCTCGTCGAGCGCTGGGTGATTGGGTGCGTCCGCTCGTGGTGGCGGTGCTGCTCTACATCGCGGCGTTCCTCACGCGGGACGTGCTGTCGTTCGGCAATCTGGCCGAGCAGACCTTCGACGAAAAGCAGGCTCTGCTTGCCGATCAAGCTCCGGCCAGTGTGGGAAAGGTGTTCGTCGACTTCGACCAGGAGCAGATCGCCGCTCTCGGTTATCCGCCGATCATCCCGCCACAAGTCGTCCTTAAGACCTCGGCCGATCTCGCCACCCGCCGGCCCAGGCTGCTGATCATCGACATCGACATCTCGACCGCCGGTGGGCCGGATGTGGAGAAGGCCCTACGGGCGCTCGACGCTCAGGGCGCGCCAGTGCTGCTAGCGCGGGAAGCCTATCGGGGCCGCGAGGATAGCCCGCCTTTCTTCAGGCCCAGCCCCCTGGAGGCAATCGTCTCAGCGTCGCGGAACCTGATGTGGGTGTCGGTCGTCGCGCCCGCCGCCAAGGACGGCGTCGTACGCCGGATGTCGCCGTGGGTGAACGGGTGTGTCGACGGAAAGGCGATCCGTCTCCCCTCCCCGGCGCTGGCCGCCATCTTGGTGCGAAGCGAAGGCGATGCGGCGGGTGCACGACGGGTGTTCGGCGCGGCGGGGCCGAAACTCACCGCCGCGTGTCCCAGCCAAACCGCCAAGACGCTGGAAATTGATCTGGGCTATGGCGAGCGCCGGTCGCTCGGCCCATCTGATGGGTTCGTGCGGTACACCGAAAGCTGGCCGCCCAAGCCCGCTCGGGTCGCTTACATGCCCGCGAGACTGATTTCGCCCAAGGCCGACCTCTCGGCGGTCGAGGACGCCATTGTTGTTGTGGCGACTAGCGCGCCGGACCGCCGGGATCTGCATACGACGCCGCTCGACGAGATGCCGGGCGGATACATCCTGCTCAATGCGATCGCCGGTGCGCTGGATCATGGGCTGGAGCGGCCGTCTGGTTTCCTGGCCGGGCTATGCCTAGTGCTAGCGATCACCATCCTGGACATCGTCGTTGTCGGCGTCGCCTTTTCAAGGACGCCGGCTCGGTGGCGGCCGATGTTGAAGACGGTATTGCCAACGGTGCTGACAGGCTTGCTTTGGTTGGGCGTCCTGCTCAGCGGATCCAATGTGGCGTCGGGCCTCTTGCTCGTCATCCAGTTCACCGTGTCGATGATGATCAGCGCGGCCGAGGCGCGTGCGAAATCCGGCCAGCCTGTTGGAGCGAACTTGCCATGACCCCAGCCGCCTTGATGTCTCGTCGCGCACTCGTTCTTGCCGGCTGTCTGGCTCCAGGCCTCGCCTTCGCTAGGCCGGCCAATGTGGCGGGACAGATCATCGACTTTCAGCCCGGCGTTGATAGCTGCCGCTGGATCCATCGCGGCCGCTCGCGGCCGGTTCGCCATTTCGCGTTAGTGGAGAATGGCGATCACCTCCAGGTCCTCGCTCCCAAGGGTGGGTTGACCATGCTGTGGGCGGACGGCGACTATGAGACGATCCGGGCCACGGATGGCAACATCGTGGTCTGGGGGCGATCGGGGCCGACGATCCTCGGCAACGCCTTCAGCGCCTTTGGCGACAAGGTCATGCGGGCTCGAGAGGCGCAGATCCGCAGTCTGGTCGGCCGCGGAGAATCGCCGAGGCAGCAAGCAGGACCGTTGCGCTTCGCCTTGCCTGATCTGGCGCGCGGTGGGGCAAGGGTTGAGGCGGGAGAGCGCCACATCGCGATCGCATGGTCGGGCGGCCATGCGCCGTTCTCGGTCGTAATGGGTCGCCCCGGCGCTGAACCTTTGGTTCGGGAAGGCAAGATTCCGACGCGAACCTTGATCCTGAATAAGTCCCACATGATCGAAGACGGCGACTACGATCTCGTCCTGAGGGATGCGGCGGGCCGCGAGCGGGTTGCGCGGATCACCGCCCGCGTCCAGGACCCGCAGTTGGATTTGGCCTCGACAACTGAGCCGGAGGCGCGCGCGTTGGTCGCCGCCGCGCGCGCTGCGACCGCTACACCGCCGCGCCCCACTGACGCATTCTGGCGGCTGGCGCCATTTCGCGAAACCAATCCGACGGCCTATGAGGTCATGGAAATGCTCGCCGAAGGATAGTGCGCCATTTGCTGACATTGCCACCGCGCCGGAACTCGGACATTCGGCCTTCGGCAGATCGTAAATGGCGACGTCGAACGCCGCCACTGTCCGAAAGCTGTTGTTTGCGTCTCCAGGCTATCTAAGCTTCGTCAAAACACTAATTGGCGGGACGACATTGGCCAAATCAACGCGCAGGCAACATCCCGTTATCTCCCGTACCCGGGTCGGGGCCCTGCCGTTCTGTATATCAGCCGCAACCTGGGTAGATCTTCTTGGATACGGGTCCATGATCGGCACAACAGGATTGAATCCTGTTGATGAGCGCGCCAAGGATGCTGTTGCACGACTACGTGCGTTCCACCGCGTGGTTGCTGAACATAGTGGACGCCACTACCGAACGCTGGTGATCAACGACGGAGCCGTCGCCTACCGGGATCTTTCTCTCCGGGACAACGGCGTCACTCACGATTTTCTCCAGCGGTCTCATGCCTTGTTTCGGGCGATCGATGCGAGTGAAAGGCGAAACGGCTGGCCCGGTGCCCGCATGGTAATTGGAGCGGGTTTCCGGGCGAAGGGCAGCAGGCGCGGCATCGATGACGCGGAGAGGCGCGTCGATCGCATCCTCGAACAGATGGCCGCCGCAGAAATCAGCGCCGAGGAAGCAGTTCGGCAAGCAGCAAGCATCCAGCGATATGCGGATGGAATTCCTCAACTCCAGGCCAACTTCGCCTTCACACGCGCGTACGTGGCTGAAGCCGCTGGATCTCGAGCTGGCCTTGGCGGCCCTAAGATGTTCGTGGATACAACCATATTCGACGACAGCACACCGCCTTCGTGGGTGCGGTGCGGGCCAGCGATCCCCTTTTCGGAAGCCGGCCTTCAAATCAATTGTCAGTTCGTTCCGGTGACCGATCTTGCCGCACCAGGGAAGGTTGGCAATCGGATCCGGGGTCTGCGCGATGGCCTAGATATTGGAAGCGCACTTGCACCTACGCTTGAACTACGGGGGCTCATAACAGCCTCGCGATAGCTCCCAGCGGATCAGCGCTTGTCGCCTTGCTGCTCACTTGAATGCATAGCTAGACCCTCAACGCTCTAGAGCAGGACACGCCATAAGCTGCGTTGACGTTCCTCCAGTGAGGCGACGTTCGCTAGGCTATCGCGCTCGCCCACGCTCTAGAGACGTCCGTGTACTGATCTTTGAACTTGAGCCGAAATCATAGCTTGGCCGAAAATTCGGCTTGCCCAAACTGGACGTGCGCTAAATCCCGCGATCATCTGGAGGTTGCTGCGCACAGAAAAATGGTGAAGCTTATGCGCGAAGAGGTATTCGCTTGGCAAAGTCACCGACGAACTTCAGCGCAGCGCCATCCGCCGCAGGCTATCTCTACCAAGCCCGTCTAGCGCTGGCGCTCTGTCTGAAATACGTCAACGTCGATGCGGGCGTAGAAGTCGGCATCGAGCGCCTGGACGACGTTTCGTTTGAAGCCAACGGGACCGCACTCGAGCTCCTCCAGGCAAAACACCACATCGACAGGGTCGCCAGCCTGACCGACAAGAGCGTCGACCTCTGGAAGACGCTACGTGTGTGGAGCGAAGCGGTCGCAAAGGACCCGACCCTGCCAGCCCGCACACGCCTGGCCTTGGTGACGACTGGGAGTGCGCCGGCCGGCAGCGCCGCCTCCATGTTACGCCCTGCCGCGACGTACCCCGCCGGCAAGGCGCGCGATCCAAAGGCGGCGACGGCCCTGCTCGAAGCGGTGGCGGAGAGCGGCGGCAATCAAGAACTCAAGGCGAGCTACGAGGCGTTTCTTGCGCTCGGCGCGACGATGCGAATCTCGTTGCTGAGCTCGATCGAAATTCTGGATAACCAGCCTCTCCTGACGGACCTTGAGGCCTCCATCGAGAACGACCTGCGGATGATAGCGCCTCGTGGTCAGGCGGCAGTCGCGCGCGAGCGGCTCGAAGGCTGGTGGTGGTCGCGGGCCTGCAAGGCGCTAATCGCGAACCCGCCCGAGGCTATCTCGGTCCTGGAGATTGAAGCCAAGCTCGACGACATCCGCGACGGGCTCAAGCGCGACGCCCTCGTCGCCGACCAGGAGCACGCTGACCCTCCCGCAGGCGAGATCGCAGAATATGAAGGACGCCCCTTCGTTCGACAGCTCAAGGTGGTCGGCGTCGGCGGAAATCGCATCGAGTACGCCAAGCGCGATTACTACCGCGCCTTCACGCAGCGATCAAAATGGGTACGCGAGCACCTAGTGTTCGACGGCGAGATCGCCAAGTACGAACTGACTTTGATCGAGGAGTGGCAGCCTCGCTTCCAACAGATGCGCGACAAGATCGGCGACGGCGAGGTCAGCGACGCAGTGCGCCGCCAGGCTGGCCAAGAACTCTACGGCTGGGTCGAAACCGACGCGCGTTTCCCATTCCGCACAGTCAGCCAGCGCTTCCTGACCGTGGGATCCTTCCACATCCTGGCCAACGACATGCGCGTGGGATGGCATCCTGACTTCGAGACGGCCTGCGCCGCCGAGAACCCCTAGTGGCGGCCTCTCGCTGGAGCTTAAGCTGGCGTGATCGTCCGCCCGAGGAGGCGGCGCTGCTGAACCCGGCGTTTTGCGGCGAGCTCATCGCCCGCGCGACGAAGGACTATGAACGCATCCGCGCCGCACCCTTCCCACTCCCGCTGGCCTTTGTCGTCCTGCCCCTGGTGCTGCACCCACCGACCAAAGACGCCCTGCCTGGCCGGGCTAACACCACCTTCGCCACCTGGTCGGCGGACAACGAAGCGTTACTGGCCGAACTTCCGGAACGGACGCTGAGATTACGCCCGATTAGCCGCGAGGCTCTGCTGTTCCTTACGCAACATCGAGCACTCACGGTGACTGCCGATGGCCTGAAGACCGGCGCTGCGCCGATGAAGCTCAGCGCCAAGACGTCGTCGTCCACACCCGACGCGGACGACATCCGTCGCGCCGCCGGCCTTATTGGCCGCTGGTTCGCCAACCAGGGCGCACCGGTCCAGATCCTCCAGACCATGGGCGTAACGCCGTGACCCTGCAGCTGCGCGCAATCGCGATCTATTCCCACGCCGGCGAGCGCCGCGAAGTCAGCTTCGATCTTGGCCGATTGAACATCGTCACCGGCGCTTCGAAGACCGGCAAGTCGGCGCTCCTGGACATCGTTGACTACTGCTGGGGTCGCAGCGAATGCACGATCCCAGAGGGGGAAATCCGCCGCGCCGTCTCCTGGTTCTCAATCCTGCTCGATCGGGATGGGGAGAACATCCTAGTGGCTCGTCGCAACCCTGGCCCCGCCGGCAAGGCCAGCGACGAAATTTATTTCGAACGCGGCGTCGAGTGGTTCCCCGACACGCCGGAGCCCTTCGCCAAGAACGTGACCGCTGACGGCCTGCGTACGCAGCTCTCGATAGTCCTGGGTATCGCCGAAAACAAATACGTTCCCGAAGCTGGCTCGACCCGCGCTCCGCTGGAAGCCTCTTCCAGCCAAGCAGTGTTTTTCTGCCTCCAAGCCCAGGACGAGATCGCCAACCGCCGCCTGCTGTTCCATCGGCAGGGCGAGCAATTCATCCCCGCAGCGATCAAGGACACCCTGCCTTACTTCGTCGGAGCGATGGGCGAAGACCACTATCTACAGCGCATGCGCTATGACGAAGCCCGAGCCCGCGTTCGCAAGCTCGAGCGGGAATTTGCTGAAGCAAAAGCCCTGGCGAATGAGGCGTCCGGTACGGCCCAGGCCTTGCTGCAAGAGGCCAAGAGGGTGGGCCTGCTGCCGCCGGAGGCTTTCGCCGAGACCCCTGCGGAGTTGCGCGCACTGCTGGCCGGCGCCGCGGCTCCCCGCGAACTCGCCTACGCGCGCAACGACGATCCAGCCGCCGACCTGACCGATCTCGAGAACCGTCGCCGGCGCCTGCGGGGCGAGATGCAGGACGTTCGTGAAGAGATCGCCGATGTCCAAAGACTTGAGCGCGAAGCCTCGGAGTTTCAGATCGAGGCGCGCGAGCAGGAGGCGCGGCTTGCCTCGATCGGTCTTCTTGCGGACGATGCTGGTGATGCGGAGACCTGCCCGCTCTGCGACAGCCATCTGCCCACCCCGATCCCATCGGTCGACGACGTCCGTCGCTCCCTTACCGCGCTTGAGGGTCAGCTACAGTCGGTCAGGCGCGATAATCCGCGCTTACAGGCGCGTCAGGCGGAGCTGGAGGCGCGCCGCAACGCCTTGGACGAGCAACTGAAGGTGGTCCAGGCCGACATCCTGGCGCGGATCTCGGAAAATGAGCGATTGCGGATCGAGCAGGACCAGTTCACCGAGCAAGCCCGGACGGCCGGCCGGATCGGCTACTACCTGGAAAACGCTCGCACGGTCACCTCCGACGAGGGTCTCAAACTCGCGATCGCCCGAGCCCGCGCGGAATTGGCCGAGCTTGAGCAGTTGCTGGACCAGGAGGCGCTTGAGGAGCGGCTGACTACGGCTTTGGGCCTAGTCGGACGTGACATCACCAAGTACGCCCGCGCACTTGATCTTGAGCATGGCGAGAACACGCTACGCCTCGATCGGAAAAACCTCACCGTGGTCGCCGACACCATCGACGGCCCACTGGCGCTGCCGCAGATCGGTAGCGGTGAAAACTGGGTCGGCTATCACGTCGCCGCCCACTTGGCACTTCACGGGCTCTTTCGGGCGCGGAAGCGGCCCGTGCCTGCCTTCCTGATGCTCGACCAACCATCGCAGGTCCACTACCCGCCCGATCGCGACGTCGGCGAGATCGACGGCAAGAGCGACGAGGACCAGGCCGCCGTGGCACGGCTGTATAGACTGCTGTTCGACTATTGCGATGAGCACCATCCCGACATGCAGATCATCGTGATGGACCACGTCGAACTGCTCCAGGACTGGTTCCGCGACTCCACGGTTCAACGCTGGCGCGACAACATCAAACTCGTGCCCGTGAGCTGGCTACGAGCGCCCTAAGCGATCGCCTCGAGGCACAGAGACGACCTTGTCGCCCCGCCCCTTTTTTCCGCCAGATAGGCTGAGAAATCAGCGCCAATTCCTGACATTGCCCCCCCAGAATAGCGACGTTTAGAAACTGACGATCGGCTCGCACGAGGGCCTACCGCCCAACCTAGCCATCGCTCTGGCTCGTCGTGCGGCTTTCTCGAACTGTATCAGGTTAGAGGTTAGAGGTTAGAGGTTAGAATGCCGAAGTCCCTGCTTGTCATCCGAGTCGTAAGGGCTTGAGCGCCATCCAACCTCACAGCTTCGCATCCGACGATCTGGAGGCTATGGCCGCCGCCTTGGAGCGTTCTGGCGTCTTTCGGGTGCAAAGGATGCTCGCGCCTCTGGCGGCCCGCGAACCGCCCGCGGATCTGCCCACCCGCTTGGGTCTCTTCGTCGACACCGAAACCACTGGTCTCGACCACGCGCGCGACGAGATCATCGAGCTTGCCATGGTCCCGTTCACCTATGGAGTGGATGGGGAAATCTACGAGGTGGGCGCCGCCTTCGAACAGCTACGGCAACCGTCCAAGCCGATCTCCGCGGAGATAAGCGCGCTCACGGGGATCACAGACGCGATGGTCGAAGGCCGGACCATCGACCCGAACGATGTGGCGGCGTTCGCGGCGCCGGCGGTGCTGGTTGTTGCCCACAACGCCGCGTTTGACCGGCGCTTCTTGGAGCGCTTTTGCGATGTGTTCACGACCAAACCTTGGGCCTGCTCAATGACCGAGATCGACTGGACAGCAGAGGGCTACGAGGGGACCAAGTTGGCCTATCTCGCGTCCAATGCGGGCTTCTTCTACGAGCGTCATCGGGCAACCAATGATTGCCTTGCCGCCATCGAACTCCTGGCCCGCCGTCACGCCGGGACCGGACGCACCGGACTACAGCAACTGCTCGAGTGCGCGCGGACACCGTCCTGGCGCATCTGGGCCGAGAACTCGCCCTACGACTTCAAGGACGTGCTGAAGGCGCGCGGCTATCGTTGGAACCGCGAAGGGATTGGGGGGCCGCAGGCTTGGTATACCGATGTGTCCGCCGAGCAGAAAGACGCTGAGTTGGCGTCCCTTCGGACCGAAATATACCGCGGCGAGATCGAACTCCTGGTTCGCCGGATCGATGCCTACGACCGGTTTTCAGCTCGAGTCTGACATCGAACGCATGGGCAGTGTCAGGGTACGGGATCGTAAGCAAACTTACAGGCCGCGAGAACGGCGGTCGTCTGGTACTCGCCGTACCCCCCTCCCTTCATCCGCCCCCGCTCCGAAATCAGGTGGAGATGCTTCCTTGCGCGGGATGCGATGACGTAGAGCAGCTTGTTGGCGCTCATCTGCTTGGTCGGATCGTTAAAGTGCGGGACGTAGTCCTGCAGCAGCGCGTAGGCGATGACAGTATCGAATTCCGCTCCCTTCACACCGTGGATGGTCGACACGGTGATGCCCGTCCGCGCCTCGAAGACACGGCGGAAGGTTGAGATCTCGCCGATAAAGGCCGCGCCCTCCTTTTTGAGGCGATCAATGCGCGCCTGAGAGCTCTCGAAGAAGGCGGTGTGATGATCCACCAGCGCCGGGAGCTTGCGGTGGTCGATGCCAATCCTCGCAAACAAAAGGTCGAAGACCTGCCTGAGGTAAGTCAACCCATCCGCCTCGGTACAAACTACCGAATTGCAATCGCGTAGGAAGGATTTGCGGGACAGGTTCGAGACGTTGGCGCCGGAGTCGTCGAGGGCGACCAGAACCTCGCCCGCCCAGCGCAGGCGGCGGACGTACATGCCGGGCGATGCTTCGGTCAGGACGATCCGCGAGAGCTTGTACCAGAAGTTGTCGATATCACGCGCGAATGGGACCATGCCCGGCCCATCAAAACGGTACTCCGGTAAGGCCGCGACCAGCCGCCGTGTCATCCCCGCTAGATGCACCCACTGAGGCGCGACGATACAGATCTCGTGATGGGGAATGCCGAGTGTTTCCGCGCTATATCGGATCAGGCGGATCAACTCCTCCTCCAGATCGTCCTTTGACGTCTTGGTGTCGTGTGAGACGAGGCTGGTATCGTGCTTGTGCCTGGCGGCGGCCTCGATCGTTGTTGCGTGGACGTTGTAGTTGGCGAAGTAGTCCACGATACGCTCCGACGAGCGGTAGTTTCGCGATAGCGCCATCTCTCGGAACTGAATCGCCGCCATGCCGCCAAACTGAGCTGCGGAGATCGCATAGCCACCTAGCGATCCATAGATCGCCTGGTTCGGATCGCCGACAATGAAGGCCATGGTCTTGCGGCCGCCGGCTTTAAGTATCTCGGCCAGGATCGCATACTGGATTTCCTTGGTGTCCTGGTACTCGTCGACCAAGACGGAGGCGAACATGGCGTTGAGAAGAACGCCAACCGCGGGGTTGGCGACTAACAGGTCGTGGGCGCACCGTAGGATGAGCTCATAGTCGATCTGTCGCTTGGCTTTCAGCCGTCTGTGAAATTCCGCTAGGACGGCCCCCACCGCCGCCTGCTTCTTTGCCTCGCAGGCCAGCACCATCCCGCTCGGGGTGAAGTGATAGTTGCAGTCCCAAAAGGTGACCCGCTGTCTGGCGTAGGGCTCGCAGAGCTCGGTGAGCAGAACCTCTGTTTCGTGGCTATCCATCACCTTGAACCCGTCCCGCAGATCCGGGTGGTAGATGGCGTAGGGCCGAATGATCCAATCCAGGCAAAATGAATGGATTGTTCCGATCCATAGCTGCGAGGTATCGACGCCCAGCCGCTCGATACGCTCCTCGATCTCGTCGGCGGCGCGATGGGTGTATGTGATGGCGATCACCCACTGCTTCTCGGACGTCAGGGTCGAGAGCAGCCGAGCGATCTTGTAGGTCAGCGTCCTGGTCTTGCCGCTCCCTGGGCATGCGACCAGGAACACGTTCCCCGGCTCATTGATCGCGGCCTCTTGCTCGTGGTTCAGATCGTCAGGTGCCCAGGTAAACACCGCTAGAAATCCGCCAGCACTTCGTTGAGTTCGTCTCCCGGCAGAGCCTTGAGCATGGCGGCGCGCATTGCCGGGAAGTCGATCGCGCCCTCACGATAGGTCTTCAGGGCGGCGCGAGCATCAGCGATCGCGGTCGGCCCCATCAGGCCATCTTTCTCCTGAAGCCGGATCCGGTAGGCGAGGATATTGGCCCAGACCTCGGTGCTGGGCATGAGGTGGGCGGCGAACACCGCATCCAAAATGTAGCTGGGAATGATGGTGTGGTGGTCGATCACCTTGGCCAACAGGATGGCGAACCACCCCTTTCCCATGCGGTTGGCCATGCTGAGCATGCGGGTGCCGGAGACGGCGATATCCTTGTCTTCAAGTTCTGATTTTGCCAGCGCGATAGTCGCCGGCGACTTGTAGACCTCGCCCAGAATGCTGACGACTTTAGCGGCGTTGGACCCGCTGATGAGGAAGTCCACCTCGAAGGTGTGATCCGCGAAATGGGTCGTCAGCCAGCTGTTTCCGTGGGTGAACGTGGCCAGAGCGGCCTTTCGCTCCAAGCCAGCCTTTTGAGCCGCGCGCGCTGCCTCCTTGACCTTCTCGTCGTCCTCATCGTCCAGAGGGTTTGGCGCCGTGTCGATAAAAGCATCGTCCAGGTCCGTGACGATGGCGCAGCGCTTGCGGATTCGCTGATCATGGAACAGCACCGCGACATTTTCGAAGCCCGTGCTTCGGATATTGATCAGGCTGACGCCCAGCTCATCCAGACTGACCCCGAAGACCTTCTTGATCAGAATCGGGACGAGAATCTCCTCGGCGTCCCCCTCGACCAGCACCACACTCTTGGCGAAAAGCAGGTTGCTGCGCACCGCATCGAGGTAGCGCTGGATATTGCCGATCTCCTCTGGACCCAGGCCGGTTGCGGGCTGGTAGACCTCACAAGCGCCGCCATTGCGCCCCAGCACATTGATGGTCTCGACGTTGCAGACCTCGGAGATGTGCGTGGAATGGGTTGAATAGATGATCTGGGTGTCGCTGTAGTTCAGCCTATCGAACAGTGTCTTCTGGATGTGGGTGTGGATGTGCGCTTCCGGCTCCTCGACCACCAAGAAGTTGGCGAAGGACTGCTTCGCCTTCTGGTACTTGAACTCGAGCAGCTTGAGCGTGAGGTAGATAAGGTTGGCGCCGCCAAGGCTCAGCTCATGGATCGCGCCTTCGTAACCAGGTTCGGCCTCGCCGACGAAGAGCTTGAGAGACTGGAACAGACGGTCCGCCTCATTGGAGAGGTCGGACTTGATCGACAGACCGTGAGGCGAATAGGTCTCGCCAGCCGCGTCGTTGATGGTGGCGAGGATGTCGGACCGGATGGTCTCGACGTCCGGAAGCTCTTCGATCGCCGTGTTCAGCTCCTCAACCATCGCGGTTATCGGGGCGAAGTCGGCAGGGTCGATCTCGCCGCTCTTGCTCTTCAGCAGGGTAAGGAGAGGATTGGTCCGATTGTTCTGGAAGTCGGCGACAACATCCCGCAGCGCCTGGACAAAGGTAAAGCAGACCTCCTTTGACACCGCCATGATGCCGGGGATTTTGCCACCTATTTCCGGAGGGAAGGACGCATCTGGGAAACGCACGGCGTCGAAGTCGCCAACCAAGTTCCTGTAGACGTCGAGATCGGTGAAATCCGCCTCGCTCTTGCCGGTGAAGATCGTCTCGTAGTCCGCGATGGTCACTCCCGACAGGACGTCGGTTAGACCATCGACATCTCCCTCTTCCAGTTCCGCCAACTTCGCGCGTACCGCCGCCTTGGGCCGGAAGATCAGGTTGTAAGTGGCGCGGCCGATGTCGCCGTCCTCAATATTGCCCGCGCCATGGAGGAACAACGACTGGATAGCCTCGTCCTTCGAGACGTTGTCGAACTCGAGACTGATGATGATCCAGTGACCGCGCCAGTCGCCCAGGCCGCGGTGGAAGTCGCCTTCGTCGAGGCGGTAGACCGCGCGCAGGAGATTGTCGTCGAGTAGCAGCCTGATCGCACGAAAGAGGTTGGTCTTGCCCGAGCCATTCTCGCCGATGATGGTGTTGATGCCGGACTTGAAGAGCACATCAGCGCGGCTGAAGTTACGGTAGTTCACCAGCTGTAGCTTGGAGATATGCATCGTCGCTCCCGTAGCGTCGATGGCCCTCCGATGGGCACCGCCCAGTCGCGAGCCGGTCACGCTTATTGTGCGCACCCTAGACGTGTGCAGCTCCCTCGAAAAGACGGGTTGGGTGAGTGCATATGGGCCGCCATCGCGACGCGATGGCCAATGGACCGAGAAGATTGGCCCACAGAAAGGAAGCTTAACCAATGGCCCCAGTCGCCGTTGTCTGCGACAGTGCCGCTCATCTCACTAGGGCATCCGGAAAGCAGACGTTCCGAACGGGTGAGATGAGTCATTTTGTCCAACCGGTGAGACGTAGTTTTGCGTACCGCCGATGCATTTTGAGGGAAGCCTGAAACGCCTACGAAAGCGTGCCGACGCTAGGGCGCCAACGCAGGTTAAAAAGGACGCTTACGGACGAAATCGAAGTGGCGGCAACGACGAGACTCTGGAAGCTGCATGCACGCATTTTGCACGCAAATCCCTATAAGCTATTGTTTTATATCGATAAATTGCTCAATCCATCATGGGCGCTACGGAGAATTTCGTCATAAATATCTGATTTTAATAAACATGTTCAATGCCAATCACCCTGCGGGAAAATTGGACGAACACAAATCGATCCAAGGATTTTTTGTGAGCTCGCAGAGTTCGAAGTACGAAAACCGCGCTCAGCCTGCACGCGTTGTACACGCCAAGCGCCCGATTGCGAACAGCACCGAGACGCGCACCCCCCGGTCGAAAGGCGGAGACCGACCCTAGGGGAGTGACGGCAGCTTCAACATCTGGTCCCGGAACGGCGTGAACATGTCGTTCATGGGCCCGGTGATGGCGGGATCGGTGTTTGCCGGGGTTCCGCCAGGGAACGGTGGCGCGGGGCTGTACTCCGCCTGGAGCATCAGCGCTTCGGCATAGGGGCGGCCACGAAGCGCTTCGACAATTGCAAGCCCAAGGTCGAGACCCGCCGAAACGCCGGCTCCGGTGACGACCTTGCCATCCTTGACCACGCGTTGATCGATTGGCGTCGCCCCGAAATGGCTCAGCTGCTCGCGCGCCACCCAGTGCGAGGTCGCCTTCCGCCCCTTGAGCAACCCCGCCGCGCCCAGGATGACCGAGCCCGTGCAGACGCTGGCGACGCACTGCGCGCGGGCGGCCCGGTCCTTGAGGAAGGCGAGCGTCGGTCGATCCGACGCCGCAGCGATCGTGCCGTATGTGCCGCCCGGACAGAACACCAAGGTCAGATCGGCTGGGCAGTCCGCCAGCGTCTTGGTCGGCGCGATCGCCAGACCAAGGTCGCTGGCGACCGGCGCCAGATTGGCCTGGTTGGTGACCAAATGCACCTTCGCTCCCATCATGCAGGCGAAGAAGTAGTGCGGGCCGACCAGATCCAAGGCCGTGAAACCTGGATAGAGGAGCATGGCGATTTCCTCTTCGCCATGCATCTGCAGGCCGGGCACCTGCATGAGGCGCTCATGGGCTTCGGCGGCGATCGTAGTCGCATCCTGCTGCGGCGAGGCCAACTTGGCGGCGGCGGCTTCCAGCGCCAGTAACGGCGCAATCGCCGCCGCCCCGGCAAAGCCGCCCAAAAGCGTACGTCGTTCGAGGGTCATGGCGTTGGCTCCAATCTAGGGCTTGGCGAAGGGGTCATAGCTGGGGTCGTCCCTCCATTCGTACTCGAGGCTCTTGGCCAGGGCATGAGCCTCGGCCTTGCCTTTCAGGCGGGCGATCAGGCCGAGGGCCATGTCCGTGCCGGCGGAGACGCCCGAGGAGGTGAAGTACTTCCCGTCCTCCACCCAGCGCGCGCGCTTGATCCAGTTGACGGTCGGATCCTGTTCAACGGCCAAGGAGAAGAACGCCTTGTTGCTGGTGGCCTTGCGCCCCTTGAGCAGGCCGGCCTTGGCCAGGATCGCCGAACCGGTGCACACCGAGGCGGTGAACTCCGTCTCAGCGTCGCGGACGTTCAAGAAGCTTAGCAGGGCTGGGTTCTCAAGTTGGCTGTAGGTCCCCGCTCCGCCGGGCACCATCATGATCGCCAATCTCGGCGCCGTGGCGAAACTGTAGTCGGCATGGACGACCGTCCCCTGGGCGGAGCGCACCGGGCCGCCGTCTTGCGAGATCATCACGACCTCAAGGCCCGGCGTATTGGCCCACATCTCGACCGGCCCAAAGACGTCCAGAACCTCGAAGCCTGGATAGAGCACCACGCCTAGGGTACGGGTTGCTTCTGCGACAGGCGCAGCCACCGCAGCCGCCTTGGCTGGCTTGATGGCGGGATCGAGCGCTGCCCGAATATAGGCGGCGCGGCCGTCCTTGATCGTTGCGGCGTACTCGTCACGATTGGAGACGCCGTCGCCGTCAGCATCACCATCTGCGGCCAGATAGGGCGTAAGGGCCCGCGCCAGCGTGTAGTCGCCCTTCATCGGGGCGCCGAAGGCGCCGGCCATGGCGTTGAAGGCCAGATAAGAGTCTTCGCCCAACAGCGCATAGCCCGCCGCCACTTGGGGCGCGGTGGGCCACGTCTTGGTCAGGCGCGCGAGGTCGGTCTGCGCGCTGATCATGGCCTGATCATAGGCTGCGACGAGTTTGGCGCGATCAAGACCGCCCTTGGGCTCAAAAGGGCGATCGGGACCGTTGAGGATCGCCGCCGCCAAGGCCATTTCGTCGGCGTCGAGCAGGCCATTGGCCTTGCCCTTCGCGCCTTGATTGCCGTCGACCTTCTCGGGCTTGAACTTCAAGCCGCGTAGCGCCGCGTCGAAGTCGACGCCAGACGCAGCGGACGGCTGGGCTGAGGATGGCGCGGCCATCCCCAGCAGCAGGATCGCGGCAAGCGACCCAAGGAGGCCGCGCCACAGGCACGAGTGAAACGTCGTCATGGTTTAGCCTCCCCAGCGCGGCCGCCTTAGAAGACCGTCCGCAAACTGATGAACGCCGAGCGCGGCTGGGTCGGGATCACGTAGGGACCACCGAAGTACTGGTAAGGCTCGAAGCCCTTGCGACCGGCCAGATTGACCACCGACAGGCCGATCCGGACGACACCGAGATCGTAGGACGCCTGGGCGTCGATCAGGGCCAGGCCCTTGGCGGCGACGGTGTTGGGCAGGGTCAGTTCGCGGCTCGACGTGGCGGTCAGGCCACCACCGATCCTCAGGCCCTTCAGGTCGCCGCCCCTGAAGCGATAGTTGGCGGCCAAGCGACCAGAATGCTTGGGAACGGCGCGCAGGCGGTCGCCGACGGGCAAGGTGTTGTCCTTGCTGATCTCGGCGTCGGTGAAAGCGTAGTTGAACAGCACCGACAGCGCCGGCGTGGGCTCGTAGACGAGATCGGTTTCGACGCCCTTGGACCGCTGTTCCCCAGTCTGCACCGAGACGAACGGGATCGTGGGATGAGCCGTGATGACGTTCTGGCGCGTGATCCGGTAGAGCGAGACCGTGCCGGTCAGCCCCTTTATCGGCGCGGCGAACTTCAGGCCGCCCTCATAGGCCTGCGACGTTTCCGGCTTGGGGGTGATGCCGTAGAAGCCGCCTGCGACCACGCCCTTGAAGCCCTCGGCGTATCCGGCGAAGGCCGAGACGCCCTTGCCGATCCGATAGGTCGCGCCGATCCGCGGCGTCAGGCGCTTGTCGGTGTCGGTCGTCGCCGCCCCGACATTGCTTTGGATCTTCAGTGTCGTCCAACGCAGACCGGCAGTGATGTCCAGGCGCTCGCCGATGGCGATCTGGTCCTGGACAAAGACCGCCGTCGTACGCATGCGGTCGTTCTGGTCAAAGAAGAAGGGCGGATTACCGCCAAAGGCGGCGACAGGCCGCGCGGCGGCGTAGTCCAGGGTCGCCCAGGCCGGATTGAAGTACATCGCGCCGAAGTAGCGCGTCTTGTCGTAGTCGACGCCGACCAGGACCTGGTGTCGAACACGTCCTTCGCCCAGACGCGCCGTCAGGCTGCCTGTCAGGTAGTTTTCGGTCGTGTCAGACGGCAGGTAGGCGGTGCCGAAGTTGTAGACCGTGCCGCCAATCTCGCCGTACGGAAAGGCCGACCACTCCTTGAAGGCGCCCTCATAGCGGCTGGCCGTGACGTTGGCCTCGAGCTTGTCTGAGACCTTGTGGGTCAGGTTGGCGGTCAGCTGCTTGTTCGTGATCCGGGTTCGCGGCGCGTCCAAGGCGCCGGCGAACTTGTAGCGATCGATGACCAGGGATGGGGCGAAGGTCAGCGCCGCCGGCACGCCGGCGTATTCGCGCTGTTCGAGGTGGTTGTAGCGACCGCGAACGACCAGCCGAGTCTTGTCGTCGATCTCGACGGCCAGGCTCGGGAAGAAGGCGTAGCGGCGGCTATCAATCTCGTCGATGTAGCTGTCGGCCTTTTCAGTCATGCCGGCCAGTCGGAACGCGACCTTGCCGTTCACAGGCAGATTGATCGCGGCGTCCGCCCCCAGGGTGTTGAAGCTGCCGGCGCGAAGAGCGACCGTGCCGCCGAAGGTCTCGCCTGGATCCTGGGAAACGACATTGATGATCCCCGAGAGCGGGGCGCCCGAACCGCCGCCGTAAAGCGTGCTGGTCGGGCCCTTGGCCACTTCGATCCGCTCGACATTGATCAGGGTGGCCGGGTCGGCGACGCCGGCGGGCAGCTGATAGGTCGGGGCGCCGTCGAAATAGTAGCTGACCGGGAAGCCCCGGATCATCGGTGGCTGCAGCACAGTCTGTTCGGTGCTGGTCGGGGTGACGCCCGAGACGTTGACCAGAGCGCCCGACAGGGTCTGCAGGGCCTGGTCCTCAATGAGGCCCCGCGTGAGGGTCTGGATCGATTGCGGGATTTCTTCGACCGGAGTCGCGGTGCGCGTGGCGCTGAGCGCGCTCGGTGCGGTGAAGCTGCCGCGTGGGCTGGTGATCACGACCTCGCTGACCCAGCTGGTCGACGAAGCCTGCGCCAGGCCAAGCGACGGCGCGCTGATCGTAGCGATCGCGCTACCGAGAAAGAGTGCAGTTTTCATAGTGCTTTAGCGCCCCCGGCGCGGCTCTTGAGAGATGGTTTTTGTAGTGAGGTGCGCGCTCAGCGCGCGGCGGTCTCGAACAGGGCGTTGGCCTTGTTCCAGTTCACGACCTGCCACCAGCCGCCGAGATAGGCGCCGCGGTTGCTCTGGTGTTTCAGGTAGTAGGCGTGCTCCCAGACATCATTGGCCAGGATCGGCGCGCCCTTGACCGGCGCATCGTCCATCAGCGGGTTGTCCTGATTGGGCGTGCTGACGACCCGAAGCTTGCCCTCGCTCCAGATGAGCCAGGCCCAGCCCGAGCCGAAGCGCTGCAGGCCGGCCGTCTCGAAGGCCTTCTTGAAGGCGTCCAGGCTCCCGAAGTCCTTGTCGATCTGGGCGAGCAGCTTGGGCGAAGGCGCGCCGCCCTGCCCCGGCGCGGTCATCAGCGTCCAGAAGAGCGTGTGGTTGTAGTGACCGCCCGCGTTGTTGCGCACAACGGCCGGGTGGCGCGAAACCTCCGACAGGATCGCGTCCAGCGACTTTCCCTGCAGCGCGGGCGTGGAGGCCACCGCACCGTTCAGCGCGTTCACATAGGCCTGATGATGACGGCCATGGTGGATCCGCATGGTCTCGGCGTCGATGACCGGCGAGAGCGCCTCATAAGCGTAGGGCAAGGGCGCCAAGGCGAACGCGGCCTGCGGAGCCGCAACGGCCTGCGATGCGCTGGAGGTCTGGGCGAGAGCCGGGGTTACGGCGCAAAGGGCCAGGATCGTGGAGGTGGTCAACAAGCGTCGCATCATGGGCTCCTTGAGGGGCGATGAAGGGTTTGGCGTCGCGAACCTCCGACAAGGTTCGCGACGCCGGGACGACGCTCGGTTGGTGCGGGGGCCGCCACACCGCAACGCCGTCCACGACCGAGCGCTAGGCGCCTGTCGTTCCGTTGGCGGGCTGGTCTGGCAAAAGGCTGGCGACAAGCGACTGCATCGCTTGGATGTTTCGGCTCAGCAGCAGCGCCGAACGCTCGAGATCGCCCGCCGCGACCGCGTCGAAGAGGCCCTGATAGCGGTCGATCCACACCTCGCGTTCGAGCACGGGCAGTTCGCTGGCCAGGTAGATCCGATCGACGGCGTTGCGCAGGTTCTGCACCGTCATCAGGGTCAGGTCCCGATCGGCTGGCGCGTAGAGGGCGGCGTAGTAGCGGCGATCGGCGGCGATCCAGGCGCGGGGACCCTCATCGTCCTCCAGCTCAAGCATCACCGCCCTGACCGCGCGCAGGGTTTTGGGCGTGTGCTGGCCGATCGCCCGCGCGAGCATGTCGCTTTCGAGGAGACGGCGAAGATCAAAGATCTCCAGGCAACGACGCGCGCTGGGCGTGGAAACGAAGGCGGCGCGGTTGGGCGAGATCTCGATCAGCCCTTCCGACTCCAGCTTGGCGAGCGCGTGGAAGACCGGGATGCGGCTGACGCCCAGCTCGGCGGCGACAGCTTCCTGGCGAAGTAGGACGCCGGGCCGGAGCAGCCCTTGAACGATCTGGTCACGAAGGTGTTCGGCGACCGCCGCGGCGGCGTTGGGGGCGGAGCGGATCATGCACACCCCCCTTCGGAGAAGAGGACGGGGTGCGATAGGCGCGCCGGAACGGGTCCGGACAGAGGGCGCGAAGACGGCATGGGACTATCCGATGTGATCTGACACAGGCGCGCGACGTCGCGAGCGACGACGCGCGGACGAAAGGTCAGATCTGGGTCGGAGGGCCTGTTTGGGGCGGTGGCCGCGCGCGCAGCGGCAGGGTCATCACACGCCCGAGGGCGGGGCCCAGGCTCGCGGCGGTGACCAGGCCCGCAGCCTGCAGCACAAGACTGGGCAAGACCGGCGGGGCGGCATGGATCAGCCCGGCGAACCCGCAGTCCGCCTTCGCCGTGTTGTGACCATCCTGGGCCGGATCGCTCGCGTCGGCGGCGCCCAAAGGCGCGGCCACGACCTTGGCGCCGGCGCTGGAGCAAATGACAATGGTCGGCGCGCCGCCATGGCCGAGCACCGGCATGAAACCGATGGGTATGAGGACGCGCAGACAGGCCGCCACGAGGGCGAACGCCATCGCGAGATCGATCCACAGAGGCTTTTGCGCGGCCTTGTCCACGCCAGTCTCGTAACGCTCCTCGCGGAGCCGGCCAAGATCGATTCCGGCGCTGGGCGAATGTATACTTGTATGCAGGCTGTTGAGCGGTTCCTGCGCCTAGTGCGCCGCCCGGCGGCGTCGCCGCGCCCGGTCGAGGGTCAAGGCCAGCAGCGTCGCCAAGGCCCCCGACGCGAGATAGAGGCCAATCGCCGGCAGTCCCCAGAGGCTGGCGAGGCCCAGCGCCGCCAGCGGCGCGAAACCCGCGCCGATCAGCCACGAAAGGTCCGATGTCAGGGCTGCGCCGGTATAGCGGTAGCGCTTGGAGAAGCCCGAACTGACCGCCCCCGCAGCCTGACCGAAAGAAAGCCCCAGGATCGCGAAGCCAATCACCACATAGGCCGTCTGCCCCACCGATCCGCCATCCAGCAGCCGCGGCGCGAGAAGGCTGAAGGCGCCGATCAGCAGGGCCGACAGAGCCAGCTGGTTCTGGCGAGTGATCCGATCGGCGATCCAGCCTGAGGCAAGGATACCGACAACGCCGACCAGGGCGCCAAAGAGCTCGATACGCAGGAAGGTCAGGGCCTGCTGATTGTCACCATGCAGGACCACCCAGGACAGCGGGAACACGGTCACGAGGTGGAACATCGCGAAGGTCGCCAGCGGCGCGAAAGCGCCGATCAGCACATTGCCGCCCTCGGCGCGCAGCAGGCTGGCGATGCGGGTCGGGCGAAGCTCGCGGTTCTCGAACAGGGCGCCGAACTCCTCGGTGGCGACGATGCGCAACCGCGCGAACAGCGCCACGACATTGATCGCGAAGGCCGCGAAGAACGGATAGCGCCAGCCCC
The DNA here is from genome assembly GCF_002310375.3 of Caulobacter vibrioides. Lineage (GTDB taxonomy): Bacteria > Pseudomonadota > Alphaproteobacteria > Caulobacterales > Caulobacteraceae > Caulobacter > Caulobacter vibrioides_D. Next base: position 1,653,353 of record NZ_CP023315.3, on the reverse strand, counting down.
AGTCCAGGAAATCGGCGGTCGACAGGGTGGAGACGAAATAGGCGAACAGGCCACTGGCCAGCATGAAGCCGAACGGCGCGCCCAGTTGCGGGATCATCGCGTACCAGCCGCGCTTGTTCTCCGGCGCATTCAGGGCCAGCAGGGAGGCCATGCCGTCCCAGGCGCCGGCCAGCGCCAACCCCTGACCGACGCGGCAGGCCGCCAGCGCCCAGATGGCCAGCGGACCGACGGCCGCGTAGCTGGGCAGCAGGCTGATCACCGCTGTGGAACCGCCCAGCAAAAACAGTGCGATGGTCAGCTTGACCCCGCGCCCATAGCGCCGGTCGATCGCGCCGAAGATCACCGAACCGAACGGACGGGCGATGAAGGCCAGGGCGAACAGGGCGAAGGCCAGCATCACCCCGGTCAGCCGGTCGACGAAGGGAAACACCAGCTGCGGGAACACCAGCACCGAGGCGATGGCGTAGACGAAAAAGTCGAAGAACTCCGAGGTGCGGCCGATGACGACGCCCAGGGCGATCTCGCCGGGACGTACGCCCCTGTCGTCGGCGTGCATACGTCGCGCGTCGCGCTCCAGGCCCGAGGAAGTGGGGATCGCCAGTTCGCGCGCCATGAGCCGCCCTACCCTTGTCTTTCGTTTCCGTCCCGGTCGATACATGCCGCCTTTCCGGCGATCTGAATGCGAGCATGCGACGAGGCCGGACCGCTAGGCAAACACCTTCGTCGCCATTTCGGCCCCAACCGATCAATTTGGTGAGAGCGCATTGACCTAGGACAAACGGTCCAATGTCGTGGTGCGGCGCCGTGGCGTATCGCGCGTCATCATGCGACCAAGCTTCAGATCCCCCCTGTCGTCACGCGCCCTCAAGTCGTTGTTGCTCGCGCCAGCCTTGCTGGCGCTGGGCGGCTGCGACTGGGTGGTGATGAACCCGTCCGGCGACATCGCCAACCAGCAGCGCGACCTGATCATCCTCGCGACTGTGCTGATGTTGTTGATCATCGTCCCGGTCATCGCCCTGACCCTGTTCTTCGCCTGGAAGTACCGGTCGTCGAACGAGGAGGCGACCTACGCTCCCGACTGGCACCACTCCACCCGCCTGGAGATCGTGATCTGGGCCGCGCCGCTGGTGATCATCACCATCCTGGGCGCGGTGACCTGGACCAGCACGCACCTGCTGGACCCCTATCGGCCGCTGGACCGCATCGCGCCCGGGCGCTCGGCCGAGAACATCAAGCCGCTCAGGGTCCAGGTCGTCGCGCTCGATTGGAAGTGGCTGTTCATCTATCCCGAACTGGGCATCGCCACGGTCAACGAGATGGCCGCGCCGGTCGATCGGCCGCTGAACTTCGAGCTGACCAGCTCGTCGGTGATGAACTCGTTCTACGTGCCGGCTCTGGCGGGTCAGATCTACGCCATGCCCGGCATGACCACCAAGCTGCACGCGGTGATCAACAAGCCCGGCCAGTTCGAGGGCTTCTCGGCCAACTACAGCGGCGACGGCTTCTCGCACATGCGCTTCAAGTTCCGCGGCATGAGCGAGGCGGACTTCGCGCGCTGGACCGCTGAGGTCCGCAAGGGCGGCGGTCGCCTGGACGGCTCTCGCTACCTCGTCCTTGAAAAGCCCAGTCAGAAGGTCCCGCCCCAGCGCTTCGCCGCCGTGGACGAGGACCTGTTCCACCGGGCCGTCAATCGCTGCGTCGAGCCTGGCAAGATGTGCCAGCACGACATGATGCGCATCGACGCCAAGGGCGGCCTGGGCATGGCCGGCGTCTACAACGTCACCACGCTCGAATACGACAAACGCGTCCGACGCGGCGAAGGCGGCGGCCTGCGCACGTTCGTCGCCGCACTTTGCGCGCCTTTTACCGCCCCGCCCGCGCGCTGATCCTTTTCCAGAGGCCTTTCATGTCCCCGGACCTCGTCAAGTTCATCTTCGGCCGTCTCACCTGGGACGCCATTCCGCTGCACGAACCGATCCTGCTGGTCACCTTCTCGGTCGTCGTTCTCGGCGGCCTCACCGTGCTGGCCCTGCTGACCCGCTACAAGCTGTGGGGCTATCTGTGGCGCGAGTGGCTGACCAGCGTCGACCACAAGAAGATCGGGGTGATGTACATCATCCTGGCGATCATCATGCTGCTGCGCGGCTTCGCCGACGCGCTGATGATGCGCGCGCAACAGGCCATGGCGTTCGGTGACGCCGCCGGCTACCTGCCGCCGGACCACTACGACCAGATCTTCACGGCCCACGGCGTGATCATGATCTTCTTCGTGGCCATGCCGCTGGTCACGGGCCTGATGAATCTGGTGGTGCCGCTGCAGATCGGCGCGCGTGACGTCTCGTTCCCGTTCCTGAACAACTTCAGCTTCTGGATGACCGTCGGCGGCGCGGTGCTGGTGATGGCCTCGCTGTTCGTGGGCGAGTTCGCGCGCACGGGCTGGCTGGCCTACCCGCCCCTGTCGAACATCGCCTACAGTCCGGGCGTCGGGGTCGACTACTATATCTGGGCGCTACAGATCGCCGGGGTCGGCACACTGCTGTCAGGCATCAACCTGGTCGTGACCATCGTGAAGATGCGCGCCCCGGGCATGAGCCTGATGAAGATGCCGGTCTTCACCTGGACCGCGCTGTGCACCAACGTGCTGATCGTCGCGGCCTTCCCGATCCTGACCGCCGTCCTGGGCCTGCTGTCAGCGGACCGTTATCTAGGCACCAACTTCTTCACGAACGACTTCGGGGGCAACCCGATGATGTACGTGAACCTGATCTGGATCTGGGGTCACCCCGAGGTCTACATCCTGATCCTGCCGGCGTTCGGCGTGTTCTCCGAGGTCGTCGCGACCTTCTGCCGCAAGCGTCTCTTCGGCTACAGCTCGATGGTCTACGCCACCGTCGTCATCACGCTGCTGTCGTACATCGTCTGGCTGCACCACTTCTTCACGATGGGCTCGGGCGCGTCCGTGAATGCGTTCTTCGGCATCACCACCATGATCATCTCGATCCCCACAGGGGCGAAGATCTTCAACTGGCTGTTCACGATGTACCGGGGCCGTATCCGGTTCGAGGTTCCGATGCTGTGGACCATGGGCTTCATGGTCACCTTCGTGATCGGCGGTATGACCGGCGTGCTGCTGGCCGTTCCGCCCGCCGACTTCGTGCTGCACAACAGCCTGTTCCTGATCGCCCACTTCCACAACGTGATCATCGGCGGCGTGGTGTTCGGCATGTTCGCCGGCATCGTCTACTGGTTCCCCAAGGCGTTCGGCTTCCGCCTCGATCCGTTCTGGGGAAAGCTGTCGTTCTGGTTCTGGCTGAGCGGCTTCTACTTCGCCTTCATGCCGCTGTACGTGCTGGGCCTGATGGGCGTGACGCGACGCGTCAGCCACTTCGAGGACCCGTCCCTGCAGATCTGGTTCATGATCGCGGCGTTCGGCGCAGTGCTGATCCTGTTCGGCATCATCGCCTTCATCGTCCAGATCGTGGTCAGCATCCGCAATCGCGAGGCGCTGCGCGACGAGACCGGCGATCCGTGGGACGGCCGCACCCTGGAGTGGTCCACGTCCTCGCCGCCGCCGGCCTACAACTTCGCGTTCACCCCGGTGGTCCACGAGCTGGACGCCTGGTGGGACATGAAGCAACGCGGCTACGTCCGGCCAACCAGCGGCTTCATCCCGATCCACATGCCGGCCAACACCTGGGCGGGCGTTGTGCTCGCGGGGCTGAGCGTGGTCTGCGGTTTCGCGATGATCTGGCACATCTGGTGGCTGGCGGTCTTGAGCTTCATCGCTCTGGTCGGCGCCGCGATCGCCCACACCTTCAACTTCAAGCGTGACTACTATGTCCCGGCCGAGGAGGTCGTCCGCGTCGAGGACGCCCGCACCCAGGCCCTGCGGAGCCTGACCTGACCATGGCCGCTCATTCCCATGCCGTATCAACGGCCGATCCAAACCAGTTCTACCTGACCAAGGAGCACCACCCCGAGAACGGAACCCTGCTGGGGTTCTGGATCTACCTGATGAGCGACTGCCTGATCTTCGCGGTCCTGTTCGCCTGCTACGCTGTCCTGGGACAGAGCTACGCGGCCGGACCGTCAGGCGCGGACCTGTTCGACCTGAAGCTTGTGGCCATCAACACCGGTCTGCTGCTGCTGTCCTCGATCACCTACGGCTTTGCGATGATCGCGGCCCAGGCCCGGAAGGTGAAGCCGGTGCTGATCTGGCTAGGCGTCACCGGTCTGCTGGGCGTCGGCTTCCTGTCGCTGGAAATCTATGAGTTCGCGCACCTGATCCACGAGGGCGCCACGCCGCAGCGCAGCGCGTTCCTGTCGTCGTTCTTCGTGCTGGTCGGAACGCACGGCCTGCACGTGACCTTCGGCGTCATCTGGCTGGTCACCCTGATGGTCCAGGTCGCCCAGCGCGGCCTCGGCGTCGAGATGCGACGCCGACTGATGTGCCTGTCGATGTTCTGGCACTTCCTGGACGTCATCTGGATCGGCGTCTTCTCGTTCGTCTACCTGCTGGGAGTCCTGAAATGAACGCCGCCAGCCATGATGCGCACCCCGCCCATGAGCACCACGACGACGATCACGGCGGCGCCCATGGGACGCGGAAGGACTATGTGATCGGCTTTGTCCTGGCCGTGATCCTGACCGCCATCCCGTTCTGGCTGGTCATGGCCGACGTCCTGCCCAACGCCCAGATGACCGCCGTGGCGGTGATGGGCCTGGCGGTGATCCAGGTGGTGGTTCACATGATCTACTTCCTGCACATGAACAGCCGCTCGGAGGGCGGATGGACGATGCTGGCCCTGATGTTCACCTTGATCCTGGTGGTGATCACGCTGGCTGGCTCGCTCTGGGTGATGCACAACCTGAACACCCACATGATGCCGGACATGAACCACGACATGCAGCAGATGCCGTGACCCGGAGGGCGAAGGCTCCTGGACTTGCGCTGGTCGGGCTCTGCGTCGCTTTCACGGCGCTGTTTCTGGCGCTCGGCGGCTGGCAACTGCAGCGGCGGGCCTGGAAGCTGGAGCTGATCGCCCAGGTCGACCAGCGCATCCACGCCGCGCCCTCTCCCGCCCCGGGGCCCGGTGACTGGAAGAGCCTCTCGCCGACCTCCGCCGCCTATCGCCGCGTGAGCGTCACCGGCGTGCTGGATCATCGCGGCGAAACCCTGACCCAGGCCGTGACCGATCTGGGGCCGGGGTTCTGGGTGATGACGCCGCTGCGCGGCGCTGAGGGCTTCACCGTGCTGGTCAACCGGGGCTTCGTGCCTGCGGCGCGGCGCGATCCGGCCCAGCGCCCATTGGGGCGACTGGTCGGTCCGGTGACGATCACCGGACTGCTGCGCTTCAGCGAACCGGGCGGCGGCTTCCTGCGCGCCAACCGGCCGGACGAAGGCCGCTGGTACTCAAGAGACATCGCCGCGATCGCCAAGGCGCGCGGCCTTGGGGTGACCGCGCCCTACTTCATCGACGCCGATAACACGCCCAATCCCGGCGGCTGGCCGCGCGGCGGCCTGACCGTGGTGCGCTTCGCCAACAGCCACCTTATCTATGCCCTGACCTGGTTCAGCCTCGCCGCCTTCTGCGGCGGCGCGGGCGTGTTCGTCCTTCGGGATGCGCGCCGGAACCGTGACGAAGGAGCGGCATGACGCCCACAGCCAGCATGGTGATCTCCGGTGTGTCCGGCTGGCTCTCGGGCGCGCGCGCCGCCGAGAACGCCAACGGACCCGCCGACGCGATCGCGCGGCAGAACATGCTGCAGCTGATCCACCTGCGCTGGATCGCCGTGTTCGGTCAGGTCGTGACGATCCTGGTTGTGCATTTCAGCCTCGGGTTCAAGCTGCCGCTGCCGGCCATGATGCTGGTGCTGCTGGCGCTGATCCTGCTGAATCTCTTCAGCCTGTTGCGGCTCAAGCGGATCGAGCCGCTGGGCCGTTACGAGCTGTTCGCCGCGCTGGCGTTCGACGCGCTGGCCCTGACCATCCAGCTCTATTTCAGCGGCGGGGCCTCGAACCCGTTCACGACCCTCTATCTGCTGCACGTGATCCTTGGGGCCGTACTGCTAGAAGCCTGGGCCACCTGGGCGATCGTCGCCCTGATCAGCTCCTGCTTCTTGGCGCTGGTCGGCTTCAACCGTCCGATCATCGCCACGGGCCTGAGCGACCAGGCGTTCTTCGAGCTTTTCATCCTGGGGATGCTGATCGGCGTGGTCCTGGACGCGCTGCTGCTGGTCACCTTCGTGGGACGGATCAACGCCAACCTTCGCCGCCACGACGCGCGCCTGGCGCAGATGCGCCAACGCGCGGCCGAGGAGACCCATATTGTCCGCATGGGCCTCCTGGCCTCCGGCGCGGCGCACGAGCTGGGGACGCCCTTGGCGACGCTTGACGTCATCCTCGGCGACTGGCGACGCATGCCGCTGTTCAAGGCCAATCCCGAACTCGCCCAAGAGCTCGAGGATATGCGCGGCGAGGTCCGGCGCTGTAAGGCGATCGTGACCGGCGTGCTGCAATCGGCAGGCGAAGCGCGCGGCGGCGAGGTGCGCGCCAGCACCCTGCGCGCCTTCATGGACGAGGTGATCGGCGAGTGGCGCGCCACCCGCGACGATCGGATTCTCGTCTACGAGACCGACCTGTTGGACGCGACGCCGATCGTCGCGGAGTCGACCCTCAAGCAGGGCGTCCACAACGTGCTCGACAATGCGCTGGAGGCGACCACCAGCGTCGTACGCCTTCGCGCCGCCGTCCGCGACGGCTGGGTGCGGATCGAGGTCGAGGACGACGGCCCTGGCTTCACCCCCAGCGCGCTGGAGGACTTCGGAAAGCCCTACAACTCGACCAAGGGCCGGGTTGGAGGAGGCCTTGGCCTCTTCCTCGTCGTGAACGTGCTGCGCAAGCTGGGCGGCGCGGTCGCGGCCTCAAATCCGCCCGAGGGCGGCGCGCGCGTAACGATGCGGTTTCCGCTGTCGGCGCTGGAGATCACGCGAAATGGCTGAACGGCGCCTGATGCTGATCGAGGACGACGACAAGTTCGCCGCCACGCTCAAGCGGTCCTTCGAGCGACGCGACTACGCGGTCGCCCATGTCCGCGGCCTGGAAGAAGCCCTCGCCGCCCTGGAAACGTTCGCGCCGCGATACGCCGTGGTGGATCTGAAACTGGCCGGCGAGTCAGGCCTGGCCTGCGTCCGCGCCCTGGCCGCGCATGATCCGAGCATGCTGATCGTCGTGCTCACGGGCTTCGCCAGCATCGCCACTGCGGTCGAGGCCATCAAGCTGGGCGCCTGCCACTACCTAGCCAAGCCCTCCAACACCGACGATATCGAGGCCGCCTTCCAGAAGCGGGAGGGTGATGCGGGCGCGACGATCGACGGTCGCGCGACGTCCATCAAGAACCTGGAATGGGAGCGGATCCACCAGACCCTGGTCGAGACCGACTTCAACATTTCTGAGGCCGCACGGCGCCTGGGCATGCATCGCCGAACCCTGGCCCGAAAGCTCGAAAAGCGCCGCATCGCCTGACGACGACCGCGCGCGGCGCTCCGATCGGTCCTGGAGCCAAGACCATTCACGAAGACGCTCGCCAGTGGAAACACAATTGTCGCAAACGCGCCGCCCGGCCTGTGGCGAAAGCCAAGCTGGCGCCATATCTCTGATAGTGGCGCCGCAATCCATGGAGACCCGGGTGAAGCCATTGTTCTCCACCCGTCTGACGGTGGCCTTCGCCTTGATGGCGTCGCTCGCGCTGGCGCAGGGCGGTTTGGCGGCCTGGATCGCCGACCGGGCGGAACACCAGGTGATGCGCGGGCGGGTCGCCGGCGACCTGCAAAGCGCGTTCTGGGAGCTCTCGGCGACCAAGCAGCGTCTACGCGCCTGGTCCCTGCGCGCTCTGATCGGCGCGCCTCACACCCCTGGCGACGGCGAGATGCTCCGGCTGCGCATGGCGGACGCCATCGTCCGCCTTCAGGATCTGAGCGCTCGCGCCGAGCAGATGGATCGGGCGATGGGCATCGAGTCGCGGGAGGGGTCAGAGCGCAACGATGCGCTGAAGCTGCTCTCGCAAAGCGTCGTCTCGCTGCAGGAGCGGATCGCCGAGATCAATCGGCGTGGCCCAACCCAGGACGCCTTGGCGGCTTGGGCCGAGATTGAGACTGTTTTCGACAAGGGCGCTGGCCGGGATCTGCGCGAGATCCTCAATGAGCGCATCCGCACCGAAGCCGAGATTCTCAAGCGAACACGAGAAACGGCCGATCTCTATCTTGAGCGGGTGAAGCTTCTGAGCTGGTCCGCCGCAGGTACACTCAGCCTGATTGCGATCAGCCTCGCCATCTATTTCATCCGGGCCCTGCGCCGCCCGCTGGCGGCGATGTCCGACGGCGCCAAGGCGTTCGAGCAGGGACGCCTGGACCACCGCATGCCCGAGCGTGGGTTCCTGGAGTTTGCGCACCTGGGGGCCAGCATGAACCACATGGCCGCGGAACTTTCGGCGCGACGCGAACAGGAGGCCGAGCTGCGGGCGGGTCTCGAGATTCAGGTCGCCACGCGAACCGAGGAACTGGAAGCGGCTCTGGCCGAACTGCGCCAGGTCGAGGCGCGACGACGACAGCTGCTGGGTGACATCAGCCACGAACTCCGCACCCCTATGACCGCCATTCGGGGCGAAGCCGAGGTCGCGCTGCGCGGCAGCAAGTCAATGGAGGACTATCGCGAGGCCCTCCAACGCATCACGCAAGCGTCCCGACAGATGGGCGCGCTGATCGAGGATCTGCTGATGATGGCCCGCAGCGACGCCGAGCTGCTGCATCTCAATCTGACGGACATGGACCCACGACAGGCGCTGGAAGAAGCCATCGCTACGCTCTCGCCCGTCGCGCACGTCCGCGAAGTCGAACTGCGGGTCGACATAGACGACGGCGTGGTGCGGGTCGCAGCGGATGGACAACGGCTGCAACAGGTCATGGCGCTGCTGCTGGACAACGCGATCCGTTACTCTCAGCCTGGCGGCACCGTCGACATCGTCGCCGGCGCGCCGGCGGACGCCCCGGGGACCTGGCGCCTGGAGATCAGCGATCGGGGCATCGGGATTACCGAGGTCGACTTGGCGCGGGTGTTCGAACGCGGCTTCCGCTCGGCGGCGGCCCGAGCCCATCGGGCGGACGGGACAGGCCTTGGGCTCCCCATCGCCAAGGCGCTGGCGGAGCGCCAGGGCGGCGCCCTCACCCTGCGCAGCGAGCCGGGCCAGGGCGTCAGCGCGATCTTGACCCTGCCCTGCGCGGCCAACGCGTACCTCGAAGGAGCCAACTAGATGCACATCCTCGTGGTGGAGGACGATACGCGCGTCGCGGACTTCCTCGAACGTGGACTGAAGGCGGAGGGCTACAAGGTCCGCGTCGCGCGCGACGGGATCAGCGGCCTGGAGGCGGCCCGCGACCTGGACGCGATGCTGCGGGAGCTGGATCAGCGCGGGGTCATCCTGCTGGACCTGATGCTGCCGAAGATGACCGGTATGGAGGTCTGCCAGACCCTTAGGGCGTCGGGCGTCCTGACGCCCGTGCTGATGCTGACTGCGCTGGGCGCCGTGGACGACCGCGTGACGGGACTGAGGACGGGCGCCGACGACTATCTGGTCAAGCCGTTCTCGTTCGAGGAACTCCTCGCCCGCATCGAAGCCCTGCTTCGCCGATCGCGTGACCAACGCGCGCCCGCCAATCGCAAGCTCAAGGCCGGCGGCGTCGAGCTGGACAGGACGACCATGCGGGTGTCCCGTGACGGCGAAGAGGTGGTTCTGACCGCGCGGGAGCTTGCGCTTCTGGAGCTGTTTCTTTCCTCGCCGGGCCGCGTCCTGAGCCGCGAGCGCATCCTCTCGAATGTATGGGGCGTGGACGAGGATCCCCTGACGAATGTGGTCGATGTCTATGTTCGCAGGTTGCGCGCCAAGATCGATCCCCCGAACGCACCGTCGTTCCTCACCACGGTCAGGGGACTTGGATATCGGCTCGAGCCTGATCCGGCGAAAGTCCCCTTGGGCGCCTAGAGCCCTTTCCGATCTGATTGAATCCGTCAGATCGGATAAAAAGATAGCTATTTCAAAAGCTTAGAGCGTTCTTCAATCCAATCACCGCTTCACACTGATCGGAGAACGCTCTGGCGTCGCCCACGGAAAAGCCCGCGCGGGGGAGGATCCGCGCGGGCGAAGTCAGTGGGTTGCGAGAAGGGGCGTGGGGATTACTTCGCCGCGTAGGGCAGCGAGGAGTGGTGAACGACGATGCGGATCGCGCCGTCGTCGGTCTTCTTGAAGGCCCAGGTCTTGTCGACCGTCGTCACCTTGCCGTTCTTGTCGGTGATCATGACGTTGCCGGTCGTGGTGGCGACATCGCCGTGGATCTGGACGGCGGCGTTCTTGATCTCGACCGAACGCCAGCCCTGCAGGGCGAAGCCCTTGTCATTGGGATAGTTCGGATCACCGCCGACGAAATAGGCCAGCGCACCGTCCTTGGTGGTGCGGAAGGTCTGCGGCGCCATGGTCAGCGTCGGCTTGAACAGCACCGGACCCAGGTTGTAGCCGTAGGCCTTGTCCAGAACGGTGCTGGCCAGCGCCTTGGCCTTGGCTTGGCCGCCGACCTCATGCTCGCGGGCGATGGCCACCAGCGCCTCACCCCAGGCCTTCTGAGCCGCCAGCACTTCGGCCTCGGTCAGAGCGCCAGAATAGGTGTTGCTCGCCCAGGCGGCCGGAGCGGTCGCAACCGCCGCAAAGAGCGCACCAGCGGCGATGAGAGAGCGGGGGGTCATGTCATTCTCCTGATCTGATTGGCGCCGAGCGCCGTGTGATCAGGTCTAGATCCCTCCAGTGAACCTCAACTGTCGCGAGGATGAACGGCGGATTACAGGGCCTTCGTCACCTTGAGCCCCTAACGAGAAAGGCCGCGCAGCCCGTGGCGGCGCGGCCTGAAGCTCACCTCTGACGGTGGCCCGATACGTCTTGCTACGGCTTCCAGCTGTCAACGGCGCCGACCAAGCCGGCGACCTCGACCGGGGCCAGACCCACCGTCACGCCATCGCCTTGATCGTCCTTGAAGCGGAGCCTCCACGGCGTCCGATCGCCAGGCCGGTACGCGGCGGCGATATCGCGGATGACCCGCTCCGGAGCCTCGAACTCAACCGTCATATGCTGGCTGCAGGTGATGGCCGAGTCCACGCACTCCTCCGTCCAGCGACGCACCGCCGACGGGCTGATTTTCAACAGGCCATCGCTCGTCCGGACGTGCACCGTGGTCACGTCGCGACGGGCGCCGAAGTAGGTGAAGTCGTAGCTGACGCGCCAGGTCACGCCCTCGCCGCCTCGCGACTTCGTAGCCTTGATGAAGCCGTCGTTGACCGCCACGCCGTTCGTGACCCCGCCCTTGCGGTGAACCGGCTTGGTGCTGAACAGCACGTAGTCCTCCAGCGGATCATCGCGGACGTCGATGCGCTGAGCGATCTGGTCGGGCGTCATCTTCACCAGGGAGGCGGCGACGGGCTTGTCGCCCACACCGGCGTGGGCGGCGCCGGCGGCCAGCAGCAGAGCCAGGCCCGCCGAGCCAATCGAGAGTTTGGGCGCGATCATGTGAGAAGTGCTTTCAGTTAGAATTGCAGGTTGATCCAGACGGCCGCAGCGTGCGTCACAGCGTCAGGACCCGTTCGATAGGCGCGCTGGTGCAGGTATCCTGGCTCCAGCGTCACGGTCTTGGAGATCGGCACGGAGACACCGGCGAAGCTCCGCCAAAGGTGCAGGCCGTCGCGCTGCCCCCAGCCCGTCTGGTTGAGCCCGACGAAAGCTTCGGTCCAGGCCACGCCACGAACGCCGTCCTTGAGCGGCGCCGTCAGGCGGACTTGCTGGCGAATTCGCCAACCCGCGCCATCCCGTCCTTCCACCCAGCGCTGCTCCAGTCGCGTCCGGCCCGTGAGCGTCGCCCCTTTCCCGTCGCCTGCGACGCGGAAGGACAGTTGCTGCCATCCACGATGCTCGTGGGTCGTCGGACGTCCTTCGGGCGTGGATCGAACATACGCATAGCCGAGCGAGGCGGTCGTGGCGCTGTCCAGCCGCCAACCGACCGATGGACGGATGATCGCCTGGCCCAGGCGGCTGGCGTCGTTGGTGAAGCGCGCCTGGGTGTCCAGCGACAGGACCGTCTTGTCGCCGAGCGTTCGCGACGCATTGACGATCGACCACAACTGACCGTCCTCATCGGCCGCACGCGCAGTTCCTGCGCTGGCGAGCGCGAGGCCCGCCAGCGTCAGGCCAAGGGCGGCGCGACCGCCGCGTCCTTGGATTAGAAGCGCCATGTCACACCCGCGCTCGCCACCCACGGATCGAGCTTGTGCTTGGTCTCCAGCACCACGCGATCGCCGGCGCGGAACTGCGCCGTGGTGTCGACGAAGTACCGCTTCACGTCGACGCTGAGGCCGACCGCCTTGCCGGGCAGCGGAATATCGACGCCCGCCTGCAACGCCACACCCAGCTCGCTGGAAAGGCCAACCTTGGTCGCCCCCAGTGCGCGGACGCTGGCGCCGACGCTTTCACCAAACACCATGAAATAGGCCGGGCCTGCTCCGACGTAGGGCTTCACGCCGCCCGACAGCGGCATGTGATACTTCAACGTCACCGTCGCCGGGATGACCTCGGCGTTGTCGACAAGCGCTGCGCCATTCAGAGGCCCCGCGCCTCGAACATCGTGTTGCGTGACACAGCAGATCGTCTCGACCGAAACGCGCGGGGAAAAGAAGTATTCCGCCGCCACGGTCGGGACCCACGCGTCCTTGGCCCGGGTGTCAGAACCCGCCGGCAAGCGCAGTTGGTCGACGTTCACCTTGGTGATCGCGCCGTCGACGGCGACCCGCGTCGCCAGAGCCTTGATCTGGAACTTGCCGCTCTCGGCCGCGCTCACGCTTCCGGCGGCGGCCATGGCCAAGATCGACGTAGCGACCGCGACGAATGTCCCTTGTTTACTCATGAATTCCTGTCCTTCGGGATCGGGCATGCGCCCACAGGACAAGAGCTAGAGAAGCGCCGTGAACCGAGGCTGTCTGCTGGATGAACGGTTGATTACAGCCCTCAGACGCGCCCGGCGCCTGGGCGTCCACGCCTCCTTCCCGCGCAGGCCGCTGGCGGTGCGCTGGACGACGTGGACCTATCCCGGGTCAGATGATCGTCATGCCGCCGTCGACGATGATGATCTGACCGGTGATATGACCGCCCGCGTCGGACGCCAACAGCAAGGCTGGCCCCATCAAGTCGGTGTCGCCGCCCAGCTTGCCCAGCGGCGTCTGGCGCAGCATGTCGTCGCCGTGCTGGCCAAGGGTCGTCATGGTCATCTTGGAGGGGAAGTATCCCGGCGCAACCGCATTCACGCGGATGTTCTTTGGGCCCCACTCCGCCGCCAGCGCCCGGGTCATGTTGATCACCGCGCCCTTGGCGGTGTTGTAGGCGATGGTGCCCAACTGGCTGTGATGGTGTCCCTGAAGGCCTTCGATCGAGGCGACGTTCACGACCGCGCCCTTCCCCTGTTTCAGGAAAGCTTCCCGCGCGACCGCCTGCGTCAGCAGGAAGAGGCCGGTCACGTTCAGGTCCATGACCTTGCTCCAGCCCTCCAGGGGATAGTCCTCGGCCGGTGCGCCCCACGCGGCGCCGGCGTTGTTGACCAGAATATCGATGCGGCCGAACCGCTCGAGTACGCGCGTGGTGAGGTCTTGCGCCGAGCCGGGCTGACTGAGATCGGCGACAAGGCCGACGGCGGTGCGCCCCTCGGCGGTCAAGGCCGCGACGGCGGCGTCAAGTTCGCCCTGCTTGCGGGCGACCAGCGCCACCGCCGCGCCATACTCCGCCAACGCGCGGGCGATCTGCAGGCCAAGACCACGCGAGCCCCCGGTCACGATCGCCACCCGGCCCGTCAGATCAAAGAGCTTGTGCAAGGGCGATGACATCTTGGTCTCCAAACAAAGGACGGGCGCGCGCCATTTTCGCGGACCGCCCTCAGGCCAAGGCCGAGGCGGTCGTGTTGGCGAAGAGTCTGGCATGCGCCAATGGCCTGCGAAAGCGCGCCCCGACGTCAGGCGCCCGACCTTCGTGCGCGTCCGGCCGTCCTCAGACCTCGGCGCGACCGTAGCCGACGACCTTGACGATCTCCCGGGCGTCGTAGGCGTCGCGGTCACGAGGAGTCGGCCCCTTGCCGAACACCACCTCGATCGAGCGAGCGTAGGCCGGCCCCGGGCCGAGGTTGAAACTCGTGCCCAAGCCAACGCCGATCCCGCTGTGTCGACCAAAGCTCGCCGAGCCGCCGCCGACGGACAGGCGCGGCCCCGATCCGCCGCTCATGGTCGTCGAACGATCGGCGACACGGAACCAGTCATATCCGTCCCGCAGCGCCAGTTCCGCAGCGCGGAGCAGCGCATAGTCCGCCACCTGGGCTTCCGGCGCGCCGGGACCACCCTGGAAGGTCACGCGATACCGCCCGGCCTCAAGCCGGTACTCGGAATAGCCAACAGCGGTCGGCGCGCTCGCGGCGGCGCGATAAACCGTCGGGGCCGTGGCGCAGCCGGCCAGCAAAAGCGCGGCCAGGCCGGCGGCGATCAAGGGTCTGGCGGTCTTCATGGCGGAATACCTCTCACGCCTGCTCAACGGTCGCCGGACGCGGCTGTTCCGGGACGGGCAGGTCCAGGGCCGTGAGCATCGCCGTGAAATCGGCTGGAAGCGGGGCGAAAATCTTCCGCTCCCCGCCCAGCGGATGCGGGAAGGTGAGGCTTGCGGCGTGAAGCATCAGGCGCGGGGCGGCGATCCCCCCCAGCATCAACGCTCCCCCATAACGACTGTCGCCGACCAGGGGCCGACCGATCGAGGCCATGTGGACGCGCAACTGGTGCATGCGACCCGTATCGGGAGACAGCTCGACCAGGGCGGCCAAGCCGTTGTGCGCCGAGGTGCGATAGCGGCTGCGCGCGGTCTCGGCGTCCGGATGATCCGGCGCGCAGACCCGCATATAGGCCTCGCGGCCGATGGACTCGCGGCGCAGTGGACTATCGATCATGCCGCCCTTCGGCTCGGGCGCGCCGGCGACGATAGCCAGATAGCTCTTGCGGAAGCGCTTGGCCTCAAGGGCCTTGCCCAGCATGGACGCCGCCAGCTTGGTCTTGGCCGTCAAGATCACGCCCGAGGTGTCGCGGTCCAGGCGATGCACAAGCTTAGGCCGAGGCCGGTTCGGGCGCGCGAACGCCCAGAGCAGGTCATCCAGGGTATGGGCCTTGATCCGCCCGCCCTGGCTGGACAGGCCGGGCGGCTTGTTCAGTACGATGATCGTCTCGTCCTCGTAGAGCACCCACGACTGGGCCGCCGCGATCTCCTCCGGCGTCAGGGTGATGGGGGTCTCGGAGGCCTTGGGCTTGGGCTGGGCGGGGGGACGGCGCGGCGGCTTGTTCATCTCCAGTCCCCTAGCATGTCCAAAATCCGATTTCCCCGGCGAATGCCGGGGTCCAGATCGAACCCTCTGACGCTTCCGGATCTGTCAGAGCACCGCGTCGAGAACGCCCAAACCGCTCCGGATGAATCTAGGCCCCGGCCTTCGCCGGGGAAGTCGGCGAAGGGGCGGTCTACTTCCCGTCCTTACGCACCTTGCCCCAGGCCTCCAAGCGCTCACGCACCTTGGCCTCGGCGCCGACGGGTTTGGGCTCATAGAAGCGTCGGCGCTCCATGCCGTCCGGGAAGTAGTTCTGGCCCGAGACGCCGCCCTCGACATCGTGATCGTAGGCGTAGCCGTCGCCATAGCCCAGCGACTTCATCAGCTTGGTCGGGGCGTTGAGGATGTGCGACGGCGGCATCAGGCTGCCGGTCTCCTTGGCCGCGCGGCGGGCGGCCTTGTAGGCCATGTAGACCGCGTTCGACTTGGGCGCGCTGGCCATGTGGACGACGGCCTGGGCCAAGGCCAGTTCGCCCTCGGGCGATCCCAGGAAGTCGTAGGCGTCCTTGGCCGCCGTGGTCAGCAGGAGGGAGAGCGGATCGGCCGCGCCGATGTCTTCGGACGCCATGCGCACCAGGCGGCGGGCGATGAACAGCGGATCCTCGCCGCCTTCCAGCATCCTCGCCAGCCAATAGAGCGCCGCGTCCGGATCACTGCCGCGCACCGACTTATGCAGGGCCGAGATGAGGTTGTAGTGCTCCTCGCGGTCCTTGTCGTAGGCCGGGCGGCGCTTTTGCAGGAACTGACCCAGCTGGGTCGGGTTCAGCGGCGTGTCGGTCCCGATCGAGAACAGGGTCTCGGCCAGGGTCAGCAGGTAGCGGCCATCGCCGTCGGCCATGGAGACCAGGGTCGAACGCGCCTCGGCGTCGATCGGCAGCGGCCGGTTCTCGGCGACCTCGGCGCGTTGCAGCAAGAGCTCTAGCGAGTCCTCGGTCAGGCGCTTGAGCACGAACACCTGGCAGCGCGACAACAAAGCGCCGTTCAGCTCGAACGAGGGGTTCTCGGTCGTGGCCCCGACCAGGGTGACGATCCCCTCCTCCACGAACGGCAGAAAGCCGTCCTGCTGGGCGCGGTTGAAGCGGTGGATCTCGTCGACGAACAGCAGGGTGCTCTGGCCGGCCATGCGACGCGCACGGGCCTGCTCGAAGGCCTTCTTCAGATCGGCGACGCCCGAGAACACAGCCGAGATCTGCATGAACTCATAACCGCCGGCCTTGGCCAGCAGGCGGGCGATGGTGGTCTTGCCCGTGCCCGGCGGTCCCCACAGGATCATTGAGGCCAAGCGATGGGCGGCCGCCATGCGGCCGACGGCCCCTTCGGGACCCAGCAGGTGCTGCTGCCCCACGACCTCATCGAGGCTCTGGGGCCGCAGGCGGTCGGCCAAGGGCGCCGGCGCGTGGGGAGTCAGGCCGGCGGCCTGGAAGAGATCGGACATGAGTCCGTTCTAGAGCGTGGCAGGCGAAAGTGTGAGCGGTTTCGCCGCCCGCCACGCTGCAAGAACAAGGGCCGCCGGCCTCGAACCCAAACCTAGAACTGCGCCTGGATCAGTTGGCCGTCGCGCTCGATGGTGACATTCCAACGTCCTGCCCGGCCGGCGATCACCGACGCGAGGTCGGCCACCGTGTTGATCTGGCGGCCATTGACGCTACGCACGAAATCACCGGGACGCATCCAGTTGCCGGCGTAGCCTGGCCCGATCTTGGTGACCAAGGCGCCGCGTCCTGCAAACGGATCCACGCCAAGGTCCTGGGCCACCGCCGGCGACAGGTTCATCACCGTGGCGCCGTTGAACGGGTTGTTGCCCGACAGGGTGCGCTCATCGCGGGCCGGGGTCTCCGGCGCGGCGTCGGCGCGAACGGTGATGGTCATCTCGCGGTCGCCGCGACGGATCAGCATGGGCACGCGGTCGCCGACCTTGTGGGTGCCGATCGCAAAGGCGCCGCCGCCCTCGTCGTTCACCGGCTGGCCGTCGATCGAGAGGATGACGTCGCCTTCCTTCAGGCCCGCGCGCTCGGCCGAGGAGCCGGGATAGACCTGGGCCACCAGCACGCCGCTTGGGGCGGTCATGCCCAGGCTCTTGGCGATGTCGCCGGTGACGGTCTGTCCTTTGACGCCCAGCCAGGGCCGCACGATGCTGTGGCCGCCACCTAGCGCAGCGTTGACCACCTGGCGCACCACGCGGGATGGGATGGCGAAACCGACGCCCGACGATGAACCCGAGCGCGAGATGATGAAGGTGTTGATGCCGACCAGATCACCATCCATGTCGACCAGCGGACCGCCGGAGTTACCCGGATTGATCGCCGCGTCGGTCTGGATGTAGCTGCCGAAATCGGCCGCGCCGACGTCGGTTCGCGCCAGGGCCGAGACAATGCCGTTGGTCACGGTCTGGCCGACGCCGAACGGGTTGCCCATCGCCAGGACGAGGTCGCCGACCTCCAGCTGCTCTTGGTCGTCGATGGCCATGACCGGCAGCTTCTCGCCCTTGGTGTCGATCTTCAGAACGGCGAGGTCCGCACGCGGGTCATCCAGAAGCACCACGGCCGGGAACTCACGCCGGTCGGCCAACTGGATGGTGATGTCGCTCATCCCGTTGATATTGTGGTGATTGGTGATGATCACGCCGTCGGCGCGAACGATCGCGCCCGAGCCGAGCGAGCTCTGCACCTGCGAGCCGCCCTGGCCACCGCCCATGAAGAAGTCCCAGAAAGGATCGACACGGCGCTGGACGACGCGGCGGCTTTTGACGTTGACGACAGCCGGCGCCGCCTTCTTCACGACTGGCGAGAACGACTGCTTCATCGAGACCGCGTCGGCCGGAACCCGGCGCGTGGGCTGAGGCATGTCGGGGATCGACTGGGCGTTGGATGGGCCGGCCGGGTTCGAACAGGCCGTCAGCAGGACGAAGACGGGCAGCAGGGCGCGAAGCTTGCGCATGTTGGTCACGAAGGACTCCTAGCGGTTCGCCCGAAACACAGCCCAGATTTCAGGCGAGTCTAAGGCGACGAAAGGTCGAGGTTTAGCCATCACCAAAGCCGTCAGGCCGATTGGGGTTCCGGCGCTGGGGCTGGCTTAGCCTTCGCATAAGCTAGGAGGGTCGCCGCCAGCATCAAGGCCGCCGCGATCAGGATCGGCAGGCCCGGTAGCTGCAGCGTGGCGTCATGCCGGACCGCAAAGGCGAACGGTATCAGGAACAGCGGCGGGCCGACGATCGAGGCGATCCCCATCATCGCCGCGTTCGCGCCTTGCAGTTGGCCTTGCTCGTTGGGCCCCACCCGACGGGTCATCAAGCCCTGCAAGCCCGGCTGGATCAGGCCCGAGAACGTGAAGATCGGCAGACCCGCCAGATAGAGCAGCCCGGTGGGCGCAAAGGCGTAGATCGAGAACCCCAGGAAACCGGCGAAGAGGCCGATCAGCAGCACGCCGCGTTCGCCAAAGCGCTTGACCGCCGGCCCCACGACGAAGGCCTGGATCAGGATGCTGGCGATCCCGCTACCCATCAGCGTCAGGCCGATCGTCTGCGGGCTCCAGCCATAGCGGAAGCCCATGTACAGCACGAAGACGCTGGGCAGGACATTGTGCGCCAGCTGGAACAGAAAGCCGACGCCGGCCAGGCCCATCAGGCCCGGATGGTGACGCAGCAGCTGCAACGAGCCGATCGGATTGGCCTTCCGCCAGTCGAAGCGCGGCTGGCGGCGCTCGGGTGGCAAGGATTCCGGCAGCACGAAGAAGCCGTACAGCCAGTTGGTGAGGGCCAGGGCCGCGCAGACCAGGAACGGCGCGCGATGGTCGAACTCCCAGAGCCAGCCGCCCAGCGCCGGGCCGAACGTGAAGCCGATCCCGAACGCCGCGCCCATCAGACCAAAGCCCTTGGCCCGGTTCTCCGGCGTGGTGACATCGGCCACATAGGCGCTGGCGGTCGAGAAGCTGGCCGCCGTCATGCCGTTGAAGATCCGGCCGATGAACAGCCACCAGAGGTTCGGCGCGAAGGCCATGAACAGGAAGTCGACGCCCAGGCCAAAGATCGAGGTCAGGATCACCGGCCGTCGGCCGAAGCGGTCGGACAGCAAGCCCAGGATCGGCGAGCAGATGAACTGCATCACGCCCCAGGTGGTAGCGAACAGCACATTCCAATCAGCGGCCGCAGCCGTGTCGCCGCCGCCGAACGACTTCACGAGGTTCGGCAGTACCGGGATCATCACGCCGAGCGACAGCACATCCAGGATCGCGGTGACAAAGATGAAGCCCAGGGCGGCCTGACGCCGTACGCCCGTGATCGTGGTGTTCATGACTGCCCCTCGTCGCCCGCCCCTAGGTGGACGCTGTTCGCCCGCGCCGCAAGCCCGGCCAGAAGGTTGCGCCACCATTCCCCGTGTCGCGCCAGAAAGACGGTGTTGGGAAAGCCATGACGCGCCACATGCGGCGCCGGCACGCTGTCCCAGCCGCGATGTTCTACGGTCACCCGGGTCTGCTCACCGACCGGCTCGAAGCGGACCTCGACCTCGGTGTTCATGTCCGGGGTGAACGCCGCCTGCCGCCAGCCGAACACCAGCCGCGCGCCGCGCTCCCAGACGCTGACGACGCCGACCTCGAACACCTTGCCATTGGGTAGGCGCTCCACCAGCCGGCCGCCCTCGAAAGCCATTACGCCCGGCGAACGCGGCGTGAAGGCGAACAGCCCATTGGGCCGCCACCAAACGGCGATGTCATCGACAAAGGCGTCGAACACCACCTCGGGCGGGGCGGCGATACGAAGGGACACCAAAATGCGCGAACTCACGGGGACTTGGCCTCCACATGGGCCTTAAGCGCTGAGAGCTGGTCGACCCAATGATCCTCGGCGGCGTCCAGCCAGGCCTTAAGCTCGTCCATCGGCCCGGGCCGCAGGCGATACACCCGCACCCGGGCGTCGAACTCGGGATGGCTCTCCTCGACGAGGCCGGACTGACGCAGAGCGCGCAGATGCCGGCTCATGGCTGGCGCGGTCAGACCCAGGCTCTCGGCCAGCTCGCCGGCCCGGCGCGGGCGCTCACGCAACAGATCGACCGCGCGCCGACGATGCGGGTCGGCCAGAGCCGCCAGGGTGCGGTCCAGGGCCGCGCTCACGCCGGGACCGGGACCGCAGACATGCGAACGTCGGGCGAGGTCACGTCTTGGCGACCGCGATCTTGAGGCCGCTGCGCTTTTCCATCTCCTCGATGGAGACTGTCTCCACATTGGCCGAGACGGTCCAGAGATGACCTTCCAGGTCGCGGCAACGATAGGTGCGCGCGCCGTAGAACTGGGTCGTCGGCGGCTCGACGATCTCGGCCCCGGCGGCGGCGGCCTTCTGGCAATGGGCGTCCACGTCGTCCTCGATATAGATGTGGATCGTCTGAGTGGTCTTGCCGCCGATCGATGCGGGGCTGGCGTGGGCCGGGCTCCACTCGCCGCCGATCATTACTCTGGAGGCGCCATGGCTCATCTCCGCATGGGCGACGCTGGCGTCCTCGCCCTCGATCAGGAACATTAAGTCAAAGCCAAAGGCCGCTTCCAACCAAGCCAGGGCGGCTTTGGGATCACAATAGGTGACGGCCGAAATCAGGCCCGCGGGATTGGACATGCGCCATTCCTTTTCTTGGAGATGAAATATTTAACGCATATCGAAACTAATTTCGCAAGCCCATCAGATCATCCGCGGCGATCCTCCAGGATCATCGCAGCGCCCTTTTCCGCGATCATCACGGTCGGCGCGTTGGTGTTGCCCGAGGTGATGGCCGGCATGACCGAGGCGTCGACCACCCGAAGCCCCTCCACGCCCCGCACCCGCAACCGCGCATCCAGCACCGCCATCCGGTCGTCATCGGGTCCCATCGCCGCCGTGCCGACCGGATGGAAGATCGTCGTCGCCAGCGCCTTGGCCGCAGCGAGCAACGCCTCGTCGCTGTCTGCGGCGGAGCCAGGCCGAAACTCCTCCGGCGCGTAAGCCGCCAGGGCCCCCTGCCCCATGATCCGCCGGGCCCACTTCAGGGAATCGACGGCCACCCGACGGTCCTGCTCGGTGGCGAGATAGTTGGGGTCGATCAGAGGCTGGTCGTCGAGCCTCGCCCCCGACAGCGTCACAGAGCCTCGACTGGTCGGCCGCAGATTGCAGACGCTGGCGGTCACCGCCCCGAACCGGTGCAGCCCCTCGCCCCAGCGGTCCAGACTAAGCGGCTGGAAATGGAACTCCAGATTGGCGCTCTCGTACTCGGGCCCCGAGCGGCAGAACATCCCCAGCTGCGACGGCGCCATGGTCAGCGGGCCCGAGCGACGCAGCAGATAGTCCAGCCCCATGCCCGCGCGGCGAAAGAGGTTGGCATAGTCGGTGTTCAGGGTTCGAACGCCTCGCACCTTGAAGACCGGACGGATCTGCAGGTGGTCCTGGAGATTGTTTCCGACGCCTGGCAGGTCATGAGCCACCGCCACGCCCGCCCGCGCCAGGGCCTCGCCGCCGCCGATCCCCGAGCGCTGGAGGATCAGCGGCGAGCCGACCGCCCCCGCCGCCAGGATCAATTCGCCCGACACGCTAGCGGTCACCGCCGCTCCGCCCCGACGTCCGCTTAGGCCCCGCACCCGCTTGCCGCCGAGAACGAGCCGCTCGACCTCCACGCCCTTCACCAGCCGCAGGTTGGGACGCGACAGGATGGGCTTCAGAAAGGCCGTGGCCGTGCTCCAGCGGCGTCCGGCCCGCTGATTGACCTGAAAATAGGATGAGCCCGCGTTATCGCCGCCGTTGAAGTCCTCGACCTGGGCGACGCCCGCCTGCTCGCCAGCGCGACGAATGGCGTCCAGCACGTCCCAGCGGACGCGCGGATGTTCGACGCGGTACTCGCCGCCGGCCCGATGGTGCTCGCCGCGCGGGTCGATGTGATCCTCGTGGCGCAAGAAGTACGGCAGCACGTCCGACCAGCCCCACCCGACCAACCCGCGCTGGCGCCAGCCGTCATAGTCTCGAGCCTGGCCGCGCATGTAGATCATGGCGTTGATCGCCGAGGAGCCGCCGATCACCTTGCCGCGCGGATAGGCCAGAACCCGACCATCCAGGCCAGCCTGCGGCGTGGTCTCCAGCATCCAGTCAGCGCGGGGATTGCCGATCGCGAACAGGTAGCCGACCGGGATGTGAAACCAGATCCAGTTGTCGTCGCCGCCCGCCTCCAGCAGCAGCACCCGGTGGCGCGGATCAGCCGACAGGCGATTGGCCAAGAGGCATCCCGCCGAGCCCGCGCCGACCACGATGTAGTCGTACTCGCCCAGATCAATCGTTTCGCTGACCACGTTTGACGCGCCTCCCCAGACGGGAGACTGCAGCCTACCGGCGCGCCTGGAAAGCGGCTCGACGCCAAACTTACCGAAGCGCCTTCCCCACGATCTTCAGCGAGCCGTCCGTCTTCTCGGGGCGAACGTCCGTCACCTTCGCCAGCAGCGCATAGATGTCGACATTGTCGAACACCGGCAGCGTGACGCCCGGCTTGAACGACGGACCATGCGCGACGAACACCGCGCGCATGGTCGGATCATAGGGATCGAAGCCATGGGCGCCGCCATCCTTGCCGTCCCGCTCGCTCGGCTTCTGTTTCGCCGCCTCGGTGGTCGTGTACCAGCCCGTCTCCGATAGGCAGACAATCGCGGGAACCCGCGGATTTCGGCCATAGTGGAAGCGCGCCGGTATCCGGGCCTTCTTCCAACAGGTCATGTGCGGCAGCGGCTTCGACAGAAACGCCTTTTCGACCGCCTTGCGTTCGCCAGGCTTGGGCGAGAACGAGGTGACCGCGCCCGTGGTGACCAACTGGATCTTCGAGATATCGACAAGGTCATCCAGCACCACGCGATTGGTGGCGGGCAGAGGCGCCATGCCGTGGTCGGCGACAATGACGATGTCGGTGTTCTCGAAGCGCCCCCGCGCCTTCAGCCCCTCGACCAGGCGGCCGAGCGCCGTATCGACCGAGGCGGCGGCCGCACGAACCTCTGGCGAGTCCGGGCCATAGTGGTGACCTTGGGTGTCGACGATGTCGAAATAGAGGGTCGAAAACGCGATCGGTGGGCCATCGGCGCTGTCCAGCCAAGACAGCACTTGGTCCACCCGCGCTTCGCCCAGCATCTCCGCGTTGAACTTAACCCAGCGCGAGGGCCGCACCCCGTCGATCTCAACCTCGGAGCCCGGCCAGAACATCGCGGCGGCGCGCTTGCCCTGCTGTTCCACCGAAACCCAGAACGGCTTGGCCTGGCTCCACCAGGCGGGAGCGAGACTCCGCATGGTGAACTTGTCCGGCGAGACGCTCGGATCGACCATGGTGTTACCGACAATACCGTTGCGGTCGGGGCGCTTGCCCGTGATCAAGGTATAGTGGTTGGGGAAGGTTACGGTCGGGAACGACGGGCGCATCGCCGCCCGGGCGCCGTTCTCGGCCAGGGCCTTCATGACCGGGGTGTCGCCGCGATCCAGGTAGTCTGCGCGGAAGCCGTCGATGGACACCAGGATGGTCAGGTGCGGCGCTTTTTCCCGCGCCTGCGCCGCGCTGGCGGCGACGGTCAAGCCCAGGGCCAGAACCAGGGACAGCAGGCGGCGCATGATCATCTTCGGGCTCGATTGGAACGACGGTTTCAGCGGTCATCCATGGCCCAGATTGCAGGCGTATGACGATCGGCGGTTTCCGAGGCATGACACCCTCTTAACTTGGCGCGGGCGACCACGCTCGCCATAGTCGTCTGGTCGAGCCGACTCGTTTCGGCGCCCGGAACTGCTCCATGTCGATCGCCCTGGAGGCCGATGGCCTCACCAAGACGTATGGGGCGGTGCGCGCCCTCGACGACTTCTCCATCGCCATTCCCGCCGGCGGCGTGTTCGGGATCCTGGGTCCCAACGGCGCGGGCAAGAGCACGTTGTTCCGGATCGCGCTCGGTCTGGTGCGTCCCACCAGCGGCACGGCGCGCCTGTTCGGGGCTGCGCCCGGCGACATCACCGCCCTGCGCAAGGTCGGGGCGATGATCGAGACCCCGCGCTATCCGCCGTACCTCTCGGCGCGCGACACCCTGAAGATGCTGGCCCTGGAAAGCGGCAAGGCCGACGCTGACATCGGCGGCTGGCTGGAACGGGTCAGCCTGACCCACGCCGCCGACCGCGCCACCAGCGGCTTCTCGGTCGGCATGAAGCAGCGCCTGGGCCTGGCTGCCGCCTTCCTAACCAAGCCCCAACTGGTGATCCTGGACGAACCGACGAGCGGCATGGACCCGGCCGGCATCCAGGAGATCCGCGCCCTGATCATCGATCTGGCCAAGATCGAAGGCGTCACCGTCATCCTGGCCAGCCACCAGCTCGACGAGGTCAAACGCGTCTGCGACCGCGTCGCCATTCTCTCGCGCGGCAAGGTGGTGGCCGAGGGCGGCGTGGCTGAACTCACCGCCGGCGAAGCCCGCCTGCGCCTGACCCTGGCCTCCCCCCTCGCCCCGGCGCTGGCGGTGCTGGGCGATCGCGGCGAGGCCGATGGGCCGGACGCCGTCCTGGCCGACATCCCCCGCGCCGAGGCTCCGGCCGTCATCCGCGCTCTGGTCGAGGCCGGCGTCGACATCGTCGAAGCCCGCTGGCGCGAGGTCGACCTCGAAGGTGTCTATCTGAAATCCCTGGGCCAGACGCCGACGGCCGCTCTCGCCGAAGGAGCCGCCTGATGCTCGCCGACGCCATCGCCGCCGAACGCTTCCGCCTGCTGCGCGACCGCTCGGCTGTCTTCTGGGGTTTCTGCTTCGCACCGCTGGTGGGCTTCATGCTCAACATCGGCGGGGACCTCTTCCTGCGCTTTGTGATCAAGAAGCCGATCCCGGGCCTGACGGTGGGCCTGATCGACCAGGTGCTGAAAGCGCTGTCAAACGGGGCCTCGACCTTCGCGGCGCTGTTCCTGATGATCGGCGCGGCGGCCGTGCTGGCCGGCGACTATCGCTGGGAGACCTGGCGGCTGCTGACCCCGCGCAACACGCGCCAGAACCTATTGCTGGCCAAGCTGATCGTGGTCGGCGAGGCGGTGTTCTGGAGCCTGCTGCTGACCGCCGTGCTGTCGGCGCTCGCGGCCGTGATCGGCACGGGGATCAACGGCAAGGCGCTGACCGTCTCGATGTTCGGCCGCAACCTCTTCGACGTGATCGGCGTGCTGGCCATCACCTGGCTGGAGGCTATGACCCTGGCCGCCCTAGCCGCCTGTGTCGGCGTACTGTCGCGCTCGACCATGGGCGTTGTGATCGCCTGCCTGGGCTTCCGGTTCGTCCAGACCATCCTGGCCAGCTCGCTGCGGCTGATGGAGCAGAACGAAGCCCCGAGCTGGAAGCTGCTAGCCCTCCCCGTCTTTGACGCGGACCTGCTGCGCGCTGCGCTTTTGGCCCCCGAACAGGTGGGCGCGGCCGGCGGCTCGGCCGGGGTGGCGCTGGCTGTGCTGCTCGTGTGGGTCGCGGCGCTGACGGCGGGCGCGGTGTGGCTGTTCCGGCGGCAGGATCTGACGAAGGAGTAGCACGCGCGGACCTTCAGTCACGCCCTTGTCGGTATGAGAGCGCACGACCTGGTGGACCGCCAGGGGTGGAAAACGGGCGTTGCAAGCAGACCTCGCCCTAGCCAAGATCGCTGCCGTCAAACTGACTGTAAGTATTGCGTACCCGGGGGCGGCATGGGCGAGACACGGAAACCAAGCGATGAGCTTGCTGAGGATCTTCTCGGCTTTGCGGGACGGGAAATCGTCACGGCGCGGGACCTCTTTTTGCGCCCCTCGAAGGTGCTGCAAGCGTGGATGGAGGCGGGCCCCGAAGGCGGTGGCATGTACGCTCGCCCGCTGCGTCTTTACCTTGGGCTGAACGCCATCTTGATGCTGATCCTGTTTCTGCGCGGCGGCGCCGACTTCATACTGGACGGCTTCCCACCCGAGTTGATGACACCGCTTCTTGAGCAGTCGGGCAAATCCCGGGATGCGTTTGTGGCGGACGCTGATGGCTGGATGACGTTCGTCATGGTGCCCATTCTGTCCGCATTCTACGCCTTGGCTGCGGTTCCGTTCATCCGCCTCTGGGACAAGGAGGACCTTGGATGGCGTAAAGGGTTCCGCGCGACCTTTGGCTGGCTGTGCGCTTGGACGGTGCCGATGTTGCCGCTGTCTTGGTGGGCGTATGGAACCAGCCTCGTCACGGCCATGGTTTCGGTCGCCATCATCGTACTCGGCGTTGTCGCCTTCGTCCGCATGGGACATGGGCGGTGGTTCAGATCGCGCTTCGTTGGGGCGTTGAAAGGCATCGCCGTCATGGCGGCCGTACAAGTCGCGGCGATGCTCGGCGGTATCCTGGTTGGCGGCATCGGCATTCTGGGGGCCTTACTCAGCGCCTAGAGCCTTGAGGCGTCATTGGCGTCGTGACGATCGTCCGACGTTCTTCGCATGACGCGGAAGCAGGCCTGCTCAGAGGCTCGAGATGGATCGTTTCCGGTCTCGAGCCTGGCGCCTGAAGCCCGACCTGTCCGGCGACACATCAGTACGGCCAAACGAAAAAGGCCCCGGATCGCTCCGGGGCCTTTCGTCTCAGCTTGCGCTGAAATCCCTTAGTCTTCGGCGTCGTTGACGTAGACCGGACCCGAGTCCTTGCCCTTTTCCGAGACGTCGCGGTCGACGAACTCGATCACGGCCATGGGGGCGTTGTCGCCGTAGCGGAAGCCGGCCTTCAGGACGCGGATGTAGCCGCCCTGACGATCCTTGTAGCGCGGGCCGAGGACGGCGAAGAGCTTGCCGACTTGTTCGACGTCGCGAACCGAGCTGATGGCCTGACGACGGGCGTGCAGGTCGCCGCGCTTGGCCAGGGTGACCAGCTTTTCGACGATCGGACGCAGTTCCTTGGCCTTGGGCAGGGTGGTGACGATCTGCTCGTGCTTGATCAGCGAGGCCGACATGTTGGCGAACATGGCGATGCGGTGAGCCGAGGTGCGGCCGAGTTTACGGTGAGCCTTACCGTGACGCATTTTAATATCTCCTGGGCGATCAGCCCGAACGGCGCAAAACCAGTGAGCGCCTGATTGTCACCAATCCTGGTCTTTCCCGACCGGGTCAGAGCGAAGCGCCGGGGCCCTCCACCGCAGTAGCGGCTTCATAAGGCCCAGGCCGCCCTCCCCAAAATCCGAAGAAATGGAGCAGGCGGCCCGGATTAAGCGCATTTGGCTTCGAGGTTCTTAGATTTGGTCTTCGAACTTCTTGGCCAGGTCTTCGATGTTCTCCGGCGGCCAGTTCGGCACGTCCATGCCGAGGTGCAGACCCATGCCGGCGAGCACTTCCTTGATCTCGTTCAGCGACTTGCGGCCGAAGTTCGGGGTGCGGAGCATCTCGGCTTCGGTCTTCTGGATCAGGTCGCCGATGTATACGATGTTGTCGTTCTTCAGGCAGTTGGCCGAACGGACCGACAGTTCCAGCTCATCGACCTTCTTCAGCAGGGCCGGGTTGAACGGCAGTTCCGGCTTGGACTCGTCGGCCGACTTGGCCTTCGGTTCCTCGAAGGTGATGAAGATCTGCAGTTGGTCCTGCAGGATCCGGGCGGCGTAGGCCACGGCGTCCACCGGAGTGACGGCGCCGTTGGTTTCCACTTCCAGGATCAGCTTGTCATAGTCCAGCGACTGGCCTTGACGGGTCGGCTCGACGCGATAGGCGACGCGCTTGACCGGCGAGTACAGGGCGTCGACGGCGATGAGGCCGATCGGCGCATCTTCCGGACGGTTACGGTCGGCCGGGACATAGCCCTTGCCGTTGTTGACCGTGAACTCCATGCGCACCGAAGCGCCGTCGTCCAGCGTGCAGAGCACGTGGTCGGGGTTCAGGATTTCGATGTCGGCCGGGGTCTCGATTTGACCCGCGGTCACCGGCCCGGGGCCCGTGGCGCGCAGGGTCATGCGCTTCGGACCTTCGGCGTGCATGCGCACAGCCAGTTGCTTGATGTTCAGAACGATGTCGACGACGTCTTCGCGGACGCCTTCGAGCGAGGAGAATTCGTGCACGACGCCGTCGATTTGGATCGCGGTGACGGCTGCGCCTTGCAGCGACGAGAGGAGAACGCGACGCAGAGCGTTGCCGAGCGTCACGCCGAAGCCGCGTTCCAGCGGTTCAGCGACGATACGGGCCTTGCGAGTCGCATCGGCGCCGGTTTCGATTTGCGGCTTCTCAGGACGGATCAGCTCGTTCCAGTTTCTTTCGATCACGTGGTCGGGTCCCTTGAACGCGGCTCGCCGGCCGCGGTTTACGCAGCCGGCGAAGGAAGATTGTGGTCTAAAAAGTACTAGACGCGACGACGCTTGGGCGGACGGCAGCCGTTGTGCGGGATCGGCGTGACGTCGCGGATGGTCGTGATGGTCATGCCCGCGGCTTGCAGCGCGCGCAGGGCCGACTCACGGCCCGAACCCGGACCCGAAACGTTGACTTCCAGCGTCTTCACGCCGTGCTCGGCAGCCTTCTTGCCCGCGTCTTCGGCGGCCATCTGCGCGGCGTACGGGGTCGACTTACGCGAGCCCTTGAAGCCCATCATGCCAGCCGAGGACCACGAGATCGTGTTGCCCTGAGCGTCGGTGATGGTGATCATGGTGTTGTTGAACGAGGCGTTCACGTGCGCCACGCCCGAGGTGATGTTCTTGCGTTCGCGACGTTTAACGCGAGCCGGTTCCTTGGCCATCGGTCAGGCTACCTTACTTCTTCTTGCCGGCGATCGGCTTGGCCGGACCCTTGCGGGTGCGGGCGTTCGTGTGGGTGCGCTGACCGCGGACCGGCAGGCCCTTACGGTGACGCAGGCCGCGATAGCAGGCCAGGTCCATCAGACGCTTGATGTTCATCGAGTTCTCGCGACGCAGGTCGCCCTCGACGGTGTAGTCACGGTCGATCGTCTCGCGGATCTGCAGGACTTCGGCGTCGGTCAATTGATTGACACGACGGGCGTCCTCGATGCCCACCTTGGTGATGATCTCACGAGCCGACTTTTGGCCGATGCCGTGAATGTACTGAAGCGCGATCAGAACGCGCTTGTTCGTCGGGATGTTGACGCCTGCGATACGGGCCACGTCTAATGTTCTCCTAGTCACGCACTAAAGACGCGAACGGCGCGCCCGGCCGGATCGAGATCCAAACCGGCGCGCACGGATCGCGCCCTTTCGCGGAAGCGCCCCGTTATAGGGATCGTTTCGCTTCCGTCAACAACTGAATCCACAGAAAAGCCTGCGAATTCGGGGGTTCAATCAGGCGACCACGCCCGCGCGACCAAAGTCACGCTCTCCTTGGAGATAGAGCCCGTTTAACGCTGCGGGATAATCATCCTGCAGCGACGGACTCCAGCGCGTTGTCGATAGACGCAGCGACCGTTTCGACGGTCCCCATGCCATCCAGTTCCGACAGCTTACCCTGCCCCTCGTAATAGGGCAGCAGAGGCGCGGTCTGAGCATTGTACGCGGCCAGGCGAGTCACGAAGACTTCCGGATTGTCGTCGGGCCGTCCCTGTTCTTCGAACCGCTTCTTGATCCGCTCGATCAGGGCTGGCTCATCTACCTTGAGTCGGAGAACGACGTCGATCTTCTGACCGCGCGCGGCGAGCATTTTATCCAGCGCCTCGGCCTGGGCGACCGTACGCGGGAAACCGTCGAAGATCGCGCCACCGGCCGCCTCGGCCTCTGGCAGGCGATCCTCGATCAAGGCGATGACGATTTCGTCGGTCACCAGCTCGCCACGGTCGAGCACGCCCTTGACGCGCTGCCCCAGCTCCGAGCCCGAGGCGATGGCCGCGCGCAGCATGTCGCCGGTCGAGAGCTGGACCATACCACGCTCCGTGACCAGACGTTTGGCCTGGGTCCCCTTCCCCGCCGCCGGCGGGCCGAACAGGATCAGATTCATAAATGCCCCTTCGCGCGTCACCGAGTCTGCGCCCGGCTGTCTCCCGGAGCAGACCTAGAGCCCCGGCAATAAAAACGGAAGCCGGTTTTGTGACAAACCGGCTTCCGACGCTTGCAATAAAGTTGAACCCAGCCTTAGCGGTTACGGCCGCCGCGCAGTTTCGACTTCTTGATCAGACCTTCGTACTGGTGGGCCAGCAGGTGGGACTGGATCTGCGCAACCGTGTCCATGGTGACGGTCACGACGATCAGGATCGAGGTGCCGCCCAGGGCGAACTGGGTCGACTTGATCGCCATCATGGCCAGCTCCGGCGCCACGCAGACAGCGGTGATGTAGGCCGCGCCGATGACCGTCAGACGGGTCAGGACGTAGTCCAGATACTCGGCGGTGCGCTTGCCCGGCCGAATGCCCGGCAAGAAGCCGCCGTACTTGCGCAGGTTCTCCGCCGTCTCGTCCGGATTGAACACGACCGAGGTGTAGAAGAACGAGAAGAAGATGATCAGCAGCGAATAGAGGATCAAGAACGCCGGGTGGCCATGTTGCAGCGCGCCCACCACGGTCGGCAGCCAGCCGGCCCAATCCGGCAGGTTCGCCGTCTGGACGAACTGCAGCGCGGTCGTCGGCAGCAGCAGCAGCGACGAAGCGAAGATCGGCGGAATGACGCCGGCGGTGTTGATCTTCAGCGGCATGAACGAGCTTTCGCCGCCGATCATGCGGTTGCCTTGCTGACGCTTGGGATAGTGGACGAGCAGGCGGCGCTGCGAGCGTTCGATGAACACGATGGCCAGGATGGCGGCCACGCCGCCGATGACCACCAGGAACAGCGGCATATAGTTGTTGTTCGACTGCGCCTGCGTCAGCATCTGCATCAGCGTGATGGGCAGGCTTGCGACGATACCGGCGAAGATGATCAGCGAAACGCCGTTGCCGACACCGCGGCTGGTGATCTGCTCACCGAGCCACATCAGGAACATCGTACCGCCGGTCAGCGCCACGATGGTCGAGGCGATGAAGAAGGTCTGCCCCACGCCGTCGGCCACCACGCCAGGCTGCGCCGCAATGCCGATCGCGATCGAGGCCGACTGAACGACCGCCAGGATGACCGCCAGGTAGCGGGTGTATTGGTTCAGGGTCTTGCGACCCGCCTCCCCGCCTTCCTTCTTCAGCTTCTCCCACGGCGGATAAACCGTGCCCATCAGCTGCACGATGATCGAGGCGCTGATGTAGGGCATGACGTTCAGCGAGAAGATCGCCATCCGCTCGACGGCGCCGCCCGAGAACATGTCGAACATGCCCAGGAGGCCCTTGCTGTTCTGGCTGAACAGCGACGCGAAGGCGGCCGGATCGATGCCGGGGATCGGAACGTAGGTGCCAAGGCGGTAGACGACCAGGGCGATGATCGTGAACCAGATACGCTTGTGAAGTTCGCTCGCCTTTTGGAACGAGCCGAAATTCATGTTGGCTGCGAGTTGTTCGGCGGCCGAGGCCATTCAGATCCCCACGACTCAAGAACGCGATCGCCGAAGCAGATACCGCTTCGGCGGCGACCGCGCTCTGAAATTAGGTTTCCCGGATCACGCTGATCCAAGGAGAGCGCCACAAATAGGTGAGGCCCGCCGCGATGTCACGGCGAGCCTCAAAAAGAACTGTCATCCCGGAGAGCGCGAAACGATCATCCGGGACCGCCGGAAGCGCTGGCGCCTGTCGTGGTCCCGGGACTTCGCTGCGCTTCGCCCGGGATGACAGTTTTATCGATTAGGCTTCGGCTTGCGCCTTGGCCTTCTTGGTCACGGTGACCGAACCACCGGCGGCTTCGACGGCCTTGATGGCGGCGTCGGTGGCCGAGTAGACGGTCAGCTTCAGGGCGGTCTTGATCTCGCCCTTGCCCAGCAGCTTCACGCCGTCCAGTTCGCGACGGATGACGCCCGCGGCGATAAGCTCAGCAGCGCCCAGCTCGGCGCCCTTCTTGATCTTGCCGGCTTCGACGGCCTGCTCCAGGCGCCACAGGTTCACTTCAGCGAACTCCAGGCGGAAGGGGTTGTTGAAGCCGCGCTTCGGCATACGCATGTGCAGCGGCATTTGACCGCCTTCGAAGCCGTTGATGGCGACGCCCGAGCGCGCCTTCTGGCCCTTCACACCGCGACCGGCGGTCTTGCCCTTGCCCGAACCCGGACCACGGCCAACGCGCATGCGGTCCTTGGTCGAACCTTCGCGGGGGGCCAGTTCGTTCAGCTTAGTCATATGTGCCTCTCCTTGGAGATCTGCGCCCAGCCAGGCGGCTGGACTCGGCTTGTGAAAACAGAGCGCGCTTAAGACCCCAAAACGCGAGAAAACTCAATGGGGCGAATGCGCGATTTCAAACGAAAACCACCCCGGATTGCTCCGGGGTGGCGTATTCGCATCGTGTAGAAGGACTACTCGACGATTTCCAGCAGGTGCTGGACCTTGCGGATCATACCGCGGGTCGAGGGGTTGTCCCGCAGGGTCGAGACACGACCCACGCGGTTCAGACCCAGACCCACGAGCGTAGCGCGCTGGTCCTTTTCACGACGGATCGGGCTGCCGGTTTGGCGAACCGTAACGGTCTTAGCTTCAGCCATGATTTAGCCCTCGATGGCTTCCGGCGACGACGCGCCGTCGGCGCGGCGGCCGAGGATGTCGCCAACCTTCTTACCGCGCTTGGCGGCGATCTGGCGGGGCGACGATTGAACCTTCAGAGCCTCGAACGTGGCGCGAACCATGTTGTACGGGTTCGAAGAACCCGTCGACTTGGCCACGACGTCCTGGACGCCCAGGGTTTCGAGAACCGCGCGCATCGGACCGCCGGCGATGACGCCGGTGCCGGGAGGCGCCGCGCGCATCATCACCTTGCCAGCGCCCCAACGGCCAGCGCCGTCGTGGTGCAGGGTGCGGGATTCGCGCAGCGGAACGCGGATCATCGTCTTCTTGGCTTCTTCGGTCGCCTTGCGGATGGCTTCCGGCACTTCACGCGCCTTGCCATGACCGAAGCCGACGCGGCCCTTTTGGTCGCCAACGACCATCAGAGCAGCGAAGCTGAAGCGACGACCACCCTTCACGGTGGCGGCGACGCGGTTGATGTGGACGAGCTTTTCGACGATGTCGCTGTCGACCCGCTCTTCGGGGGCGTTGCGGTCGCGACGGTCACGGCGTTGACCGCCTTCACCGCGCTGTTGTTCACCACGAGCCATTTTCGTTCCCTTAGAAGTTCAGGCCGGCTTCGCGCGCGGCGTCAGCCAGGGCTTTCACCCGGCCGTGGAAGATGTAACCACCACGGTCGAAAACGACGTCTTTGACGCCCTTTTCGATGGCGCGCTCGGCGACGAGCTTGCCCACAGCGGCAGCGGCATCCTTGTCCGCGCCCTTGCCTTCGGCTTCCAGAGTGGAAGCCGACGCCAGGGTCACGCCGCGAGCATCATCGATGATCTGGGCGTAGATGTTCTTCGACGAACGGAAGACCGACAGACGCGGACGACCGTTGGCGAGGCTCTTGAGGCGGGTGCGAACGCGCTGAGCGCGCTTGACCGCCGATTCACGAGGAGAGAGCGCCATGGCTTACTTCTTCTTGCCTTCCTTGCGGCGAACCTTCTCGCCAGCATAACGCACGCCCTTGCCCTTGTAGGGTTCCGGCGGACGAATGCGGCGGATCTTCGCGGCAATCTCACCAACCGCCTGCTTGTCGATGCCGGCGATCTTGATTTCGGTTTGCTTCGGCACCGCGAAGGTGACGCCGGCCGGAGCCTCAACGTCCACGTCGTGGCTGAAACCGAGTTGGAGGCTGAGCGCCGTGCCCTTCATGGCCGCGCGGTAACCAACGCCGACCAGTTCGAGGCTTTCCTCGAACCCGGCGGTGACACCGTGCACCATGTTGGCGACCAGCGTGCGGGAGAGACCCCACATGCCCTTGGCGCGCTTCGTGTCGACGCGCGGAGCCAGCAGGAGCTCAGCGCCCTCTTGCTTGACTTCGACTTCGTCGGCGATCGTCCACGAGAGTTGACCCTTGGGGCCCTTCACCGTGACCGTCTGACCCGCGAGCGTGACTTGCACGCCCGAGGGGATTGCGACGGCTTTCTTACCGATACGTGACATGCTCTTTCCCTCCCGCGCCTAGTAGACGCGGCAGAGGACTTCGCCGCCGACATTAGCGTCGCGTGCAGCGGTGTCCGACATGACGCCCTTCGGCGTCGAAAGGATCGAGATGCCCAGGCCGTTCTTGATCGGCTTCAGGTCCTTGATCGAGGAGTAGACGCGACGGCCAGGCTTGGACACGCGGCTGATCTCAGCGATCACGGGCTCACCGTCGAAGTACTTGAGCTCGATCTCGAATTCGGGGAACGCGCCGGGCTTCTCGACCAGCGAGTAGCCGCGGATGTAGCCTTCGTCGGCCAGCACGTCCAAGACACGGGCGCGCAGCTTGGAAGCCGGCGTCGAGACCTTGGACCGCTTGCGTTGGGCGGCGTTCTTGATGCGAGCGATCATATCGCTCAGGGGATCGTTCATCGACATCTGATCGTCCTCACCAGCTCGACTTGACGAGGCCGGGGATCTGGCCTTGCGAACCCAGTTCGCGGAGGGCCACACGGCTCATCTTGAGCTTACGGTAATAGGCGCGCGGACGGCCGGTGACTTCGCAGCGATTGCGGATGCGGATCGCGGCGCTGTTACGCGGCAGCTTGGCGAGCTTGAGGCGAGCCTCGAAGCGTTCCTCGAGCGGCAGGCTTTCGTCGTTGGCGATCGCCTTCAGCGCGGCGCGCTTTTCGGCGAACTTCTTGACGAGAGCCTTGACGGCTTCGTTGCGGTTGACGGCGCTTTTCTTGGCCATGGTTTCTTTCCCTTCCCGCTCTTAGTTCACGAACGGGAACTGGAATTCCTTCAGGAGAGCCTTGGCTTCCTGGTCGGACTTCGCAGTGGTGCAGACGATGATGTCCATGCCCCAGATCTGTTCGATCTGGTCATAGTTGATTTCCGGGAACACCAGGTGCTCCTTCAGACCCATGGCGTAGTTGCCACGGCCGTCGAAGCTCTTGCCGTTCAGACCACGGAAGTCCTTCACGCGCGGCAGCGCGATCGTGACCAGGCGGTCGAGGAATTCGTACATCCGGTCCTTGCGCAGGGTGACCTTGGCGCCGACCACCATGCCCTCGCGCAGCTTGAAGCCGGCGATCGACTTGCGGGCCTTGGTCGCGACGGGCTTTTGGCCGGCGATCGCTTGCAGGTCCTTCAGGGCGGTCTGAGCCTTCTTGGAGTCGGCCACGGCCTCGCCGATACCCATGTTCAGGACGATCTTGTCCAGCTTGGGGATCTGCATCTCGTTGGTGTAGCCGAACTGCTCCTTCATCGCAGCGCGGATGCGCTCGCGATAAACGGTCTTCAGCCGGGGCTCGTAAGCTTGATCAGCCATTGATCACCTCGCCGGTCGTCTTGGCGACGCGCACCTTCTTGTCGCCTTCGATCTTGAAGCCGACGCGGGTGGGCTTGCCGTTGGAGTCCACGACGGCGACGTTCGAGACGTGCAGCGCGGCTTCCTTTTGCTTGATGCCGCCTTGCGGGTCGGCTTGGGTCGGCTTGGTGTGACGCGAAACCATGTTCACGCCTTCCACGACAACCCGGCTATCCTTCGGCAGGACCTGCAGGACGGAGCCCTGCTTGCCCTTATCCTTGCCGGCCAGAACGACGACGCGGTCGCCCTTCTTGATCTTAGCGGCCATTACAGCACCTCCGGAGCGAGGGAGATGATCTTCATGTGGTTCTTGGCGCGCAGTTCACGAGGAACCGGGCCGAAGATCCGCGTGCCGACCGGCTCGCTTTGCTTGTTCACGATCACCGCGGCGTTCTTATCGAAGCGGATGACCGAGCCATCCTTGCGCTTCAGATTTTGATTCACCCGAACGACGACGGCGCGAAGCACGTCACCCTTCTTCACGCGACCGCGCGGAATGGCTTCCTTGACGGAGACGACGATGACGTCGCCCACGCTGGCGTAGCGACGGCCTGCGCCGCCCAACACCTTGATGCACATGACCCGGCGAGCGCCAGAGTTATCGGCAACTTCCAGGTTAGTTTGCATCTGGATCATGGTCTAAACCTTCCAGATTAAGCCGAAGCCTTGGGAAGAGCTTCCCAGGTCTTCAGCTTGGACTTCGGAGCGCACTCGATGATGCGGATCGCTTCACCGGCCTTGTACGCGTTGGCTTCGTCGTGCGCGTGGTACTTTTTGGACTGACGCACGATCTTCTTCAGAACCGGGTGGACGATGGTCCGTTCGACCTTCACCACCACGGTCTTGTCGCCCTTATCGGAGACGACGACCCCTTCGAGGATACGCTTGGGCATATCGTTCTCCTTAAGCCGCGGCCTTGGCGCGCAGCACGGTCTTGATCCGCGCGATATCCTTACGGATCTCGTTGACGCGGTGGGTCTTCTCGACCTGGCCCGTGGCGGCCTGGAAGCGCAGGTTGAACTGCTCCTTCTTCAGGCTGATCAGGGTGTCGGCCAGCTGGTCGGGGGTCATGCCCCGGATTTCAGCGATCTTCATGAGCCTCAGGCCTCCTGAGCCACGCCCGCATCGATGCGGGTGACAACACGGGTGCGGATCGGCAGCTTGGCGGCGCCAAGGCGGAGCGCTTCACGCGCGATATCGTCCGGCACGCCGTCGATTTCGAACATGATACGGCCCGGAGCCACGCGAGCGGCCCAGTAATCCACGGCGCCCTTGCCCTTACCCATCCGGACTTCCGCCGGCTTGCCGGTGACCGGCACGTCCGGGAAGATACGGATCCAGACGCGGCCTTGACGCTTCATCTGGCGGGTGATGGCGCGACGGGCGGCTTCGATCTGACGGGCCGTGATGCGCTCCGGCTCGACAGCCTTCAGGCCGTACGAACCGAAGTTCAGCAGGGTGCCGCCCTTCGAAGTGCCGTGGATGCGGCCCTTGAACTGCTTGCGGAATTTGGTCTTCTTGGGAGACAGCATGGCGATCTAATCCTTAGGCGCGATCGCGACGGTCACGACGGTCGCCCCGGTCGGGACGATCACCACGCTCACGTCCGCCACCTTCGCCGGCGGGGCCGGACTCGGTAGCCAGACGCTTGTCGAGCGCCATCGGATCATGCTCGAGCACCTCGCCCTTGAAGATCCAGGTCTTCACGCCGATGATGCCGTAGGTGGTCTTGGCTTCGGCGAAACCGAAGTCGATGTCGGCGCGCAGGGTGTGCAGCGGCACGCGACCTTCGCGGTACCACTCCATGCGAGCGATTTCAGCGCCGCCCAGACGACCCGAAACGTTGATCCGGATGCCCTTGGCGCCGAGGCGCACGGCGGACTGGATCGAGCGCTTCATGGCGCGACGGAACGCGATACGGCGCTCCAGCTGCTGAGCGATGGACTCGGCGACCAGCTGAGCGTCGGTTTCCGGCTTGCGGATCTCGACGATGTTCAGGTGGACTTCGCCCTCGGTCATGATCGACAGGTCCTTGCGGAGCTTGTCGATGTCAGCGCCCTTCTTGCCGATGATGACGCCCGGACGGGCGGCATAGATCGTGACGCGGCACTTCTTGTGCGGACGCTCGATGATGATGCGCGAGACACCAGCTTGGTACAGGCGCTTCTTCAGAGCGGCGCGGACCGCGAGGTCTTGGTGCAGCAGCTTGCCGTACTGGGCGCCGTCGGCGAACCAACGGCTGTCCCAGGTGCGGTTGATGCCGAGCCGCAGCCCGACCGGATTGACTTTCTGACCCATTAGGCGGCCTCACCCAGCTCGCGGACCACGATCGTGATCTCGGAGAACGGCTTTTCGACGCGCGTCGCGCGACCGCGGGCGCGGGGCGAAAAGCGCTTCATGATCAGGTTCTTGCCCACATAGGCCTCGGCTACGACCAGCGAGTCGATGTCGAGGTTGTGGTTGTTCTCGGCGTTGGAGATCGCCGAGTACAGCGCCTTGCGGACGTCCTGAGCGATGCGCTTGTGGCTGAATTCGAGCTCGTTGAGAGCGCGCTGGACGTTCAGACCACGAATGGACTGAGCGACCAGGTTCAGCTTGCGCGGGCTGGTGCGCAGGGTGCGCACCTTGCACATCGCTTCGGCGGCCGGCAGGCGGCGTTCTTGCTTCTGCTTGGCCATGATTACTTCCTCTTGGCCTTCTTGTCGGCGGCGTGACCCGGGAAGTTCCGGGTCGGCGCGAATTCGCCGAACTTCATGCCGACCATGTCTTCCGACACGAGCACGGGAACGTGCTTGTGGCCGTTGTGCACGCCGAAGGTCAGGCCGACGAATTGCGGCATGATGGTCGAGCGGCGCGACCAGGTCTTGATGACATCCTTGCGGCCCGACGACAGAGCGGCATCGGCCTTCTTCAGGAGGTACCCGTCGACAAACGGGCCTTTCCAGACGGAGCGTGTCATGGCTTAGCGGCCCTTCTTCGCTTTGTGGCGCGAGCGGATGATGAACTTATCCGTGGCCTTGTTAACGCGGGTCTTAGCGCCCTTGGTCGGCTTACCAGCCGGGGTCACCGGGTGGCGGCCGCCCGAGGTCCGGCCTTCACCACCACCGTGGGGGTGGTCGACCGGGTTCATGGCGACACCGCGGACGTGCGGGCGACGGCCCATGTGACGAGAACGACCGGCCTTGCCGAGGTTCTGGTTCATGTGGTCGGGGTTCGAAACGGCGCCGACGGTGGCCATGCACGTATCGAGCACCATGCGCAGCTCGCCCGAGTTCAGGCGGATCTGGGCGTAGCCGGCGTCACGACCGACCAGCTGGGCGTAGGCGCCAGCCGAACGGGCGATCTGACCACCCTTGGCGGGCTTCAGCTCGATATTGTGGATGATCGTACCGATCGGCATCGTGCGCAGCGGCGAGGCGTTGCCCGGCTTCACGTCGACCTTTTCAGCCGTGACGACTTCGTCGCCGGCCTTCAGGCGTTGCGGGGCCAGGATGTAGGCCAGCTCACCGTCGGCCTGATACTTGATCAGGGCGATGAAGGCGGTGCGGTTGGGGTCGTACTCGAGACGAACGACCGTAGCCACGCCTTGCTTGCGGCGCTTGAAGTCGACCAGACGGTACAGGCGCTTAGCGCCGCCGCCGCGGAAACGGACCGCGATACGGCCATTGCCGCCGCGACCGCCCGACTTGGTCAGGCCTTCAACGAGCTTCTTCTCGGGGCGACCCTTGTGAAGTTCGCTGCGATCGATCAGCACCAGGCCGCGCTGGCCGGGGCTGGTCGGGTTAAATTGCTTCAAGGCCATGTCTTAGAGCCCCGTCGTGATGTCGATCGACTGGCCTTCGGCCAGGGTCACGATCGCTTTTTTGACGTCGTTGCGACGACCCACGATACCGCGGAAGCGCTTGGTCTTGCCCTTGGTCACGATGGTGTTGACCTTGGTCACCTTGACCTTGAACAGCTCTTCGACGGCGGCGGCGATTTCGTCCTTGGTCGCGTCGTTGGCCACCTTGAAGACAACCTTGTTCTGCTCGCTGAGCAGGGTCGTCTTTTCGGTGATCACCGGCGACAGGATCGTGTCGTAGTGGCGAGCGGTGGCGGCCATTAGGCGGCTTCCTTCTCAGCGAAACGGGCCGAGATCGCTTCGACCGCGTCCTTGGTCAGGACGAGGGTTTGGCGACGCAGCACGTCGTAGACGTTCAGGCCGGCGTTCGGCAGGACATCCACGTTCGGGATGTTGCGGGCGGCGAGCTTGAAGTTCGCGTCCACTTCCGGACCGGCGATGACCAGGGCGTTCTTCAGACCGATCTTGTCGAAGGTGGCGCGCAGGGCGGCCGTCTTCGCTTCGGTCAGAGCAACGCTGTCCACCACGACCAGCGAACCGGCCTTGGCCTTCGAGGACAGGGCATGGCGCAGAGCCAGGGCCCGGATCTTCTTCGGCAGGTCGAAAGCGTGGCTGCGGACGACAGGGCCGTGAGCCTTGGCGCCGCCGACGAACTGAGCCGCACGGCGCGAACCGTGACGAGCGCCGCCGGTGCCCTTTTGCTTGTACATCTTCTTGCTCGTACGAGAGACCTCGTTACGAACCTGAATCTTGTGGTTACCCGAGCGGCGCTTGGCCAGCTGCCAGGTCACGACGCGCTGCAGGATGTCGCCGCGGATCTCGTCGATGCCGAAGATGGCGTCGTCGAGATCAACGGAACCGGCCTTGCCGCCGTCCAGTTTGATGACGTCGAGTTTCATTAGCCTTCGCCCTCTTCGGTCGCAGCCGCAGGGGCCTCTTCAGCGGGGGTCTCAGCGGCGGCCGGAGCAGCTTCGCCAGCCTTGCGGAAGGCGCCCGGACGCGGAGCGTCAGCCGGCAGAGCCTTCTTCACGGCGTCGCGAACCTTCACGTAGCTGCCTTCGTGGCCCGGGACAGCGCCCTTGACCAGGATCAGGCCGCGCTCGACGTCCACCTTCCAAACGGTGACGTTCAGCGTGGTGACGGTTTCTTGACCCAGGTGACCAGCCATCTTCTTGCCCGGGAACGTACGGCCCGGGTCCTGGCGGTTACCGGTCGAACCGTGCGAGCGGTGCGAGACCGAAACACCGTGGGTGGCGCGAAGACCACCGAAGTTCCAGCGCTTCATGGCGCCGGCGAAGCCCTTACCGACGGTCACGCCTTGGATGTCGACCTTCTGGCCGGCGACGAAGTGGTCGGCCGTCAGTTCGGCGCCAACTTCGATCAGGGCGTTCTCTTCGACGCGGAACTCGGCGACAACGCGCTTCGGCTCGACGGCCGCCTTCGCGAAGTGGCCACGCATGGCGTTGGAGGTGTTCTTGGCCTTCTTGGCGCCGGCGCCGAGCTGGAGGGCGGTGTAGCCGTCCTTCTCAACGGTGCGAACGCCCGTGACCTGACAACCGTCGAGCGACAGGACGGTGACCGGCACGTGCTGACCAGCTTCGTCGAAGAAGCGGGTCATGCCGAGCTTCTTGGCGATGACGCCGGTGCGTTGGGTGGGGAGAGTCATGGATCGGCCCTCCTTACAGCTTGATTTCGACGTCAACGCCGGCCGACAGGTCGAGCTTCATCAGCGCGTCCACGGTCTGCGGAGTCGGGTCAACGATATCGAGAACGCGCTTGTGCGTACGGATCTCGAACTGCTCGCGCGACTTCTTATCGACGTGCGGCGAACGGTTGACGGTGAATTTCTCGATAAGCGTGGGCAGGGGGATGGGGCCCCGCACCGTCGCACCCGTACGCTTGGCCGTATTGACGATCTCGCGCGTGGAATGATCCAACACGCGGTGATCGAAGGCCTTGAGCCGGATGCGGATGTTCTGACGATCCATATCGCTCGGTTTCCTAGTGGGCTGCGCCCGCGTCTCGAACCATTTCAAAGACCAACTCGGAACCCAGGTGGGCTCCGTACGCAGCGTCCGCAAAACAAATGTCCCCAACAGTCGCCTGTCGGGGGTGATGACCAGATATTGCACCCCTCCCGAAAGAGGCCCCTCTCGAAAGAAGGGTTGGCGGCGCTATGTCCGGGCGTCTCGCGAACCGCGTTTGAGCCCGAGAGCTCACAGCCGGTCCAACAGAGGCGCGCTTGTACGTTCCAGAATCGGTTTCGTCAAGCGCTCTGTCCGGCTCTTTGTGACTTTGAAGGACACGAGTCGCCGGACGGGTTCTGGATAGGCGCCGACCACGCTCGACGCAAGCCCCAAAGGCCGCGCGGCGCCGTCCCGCGCGCCGCGAAGGCGCCCCGCACGAGACGCAGGCCTTTGCGTAAGGCCGGGCCCGAGCACGACAACGCCCCGGGGACCCTAAGTCCCCGGGGCGATCGCACTTCGCTCTACATATATATGTGTGCGGCCTACTGACCGATGATGACGTCGCCCGAACCGCCGACGTGCTTCTTCACGGGGCCGGTCGCCCTGGCGACTTTCACGTCACCCGAGCCCATCACGCTGACGTCGACGTCGGCCGCCTCGCCATTGAAGGTGACGTCGCCCGAGCCCATCACGCTCACATCGACCGCACGGCTGCGACCACCGGCCACGGTGATGTTGCCGGATCCCGCGATGTTGGCTTCGAACTTGCCGTTGACGCTGGCCACCCAGATGTCGCCCGAACCGGCGATGTTGGTCTCCAGGTCACCTGTGACCGCCTGAGCCGATACGTCGCCTGACCCCGCGATGCTGAACTCGGCCTGCGAGGACGTACCGGCCTTGGCCCCGCCCGAGCCCGCTTGCGCGACCTCCAGCTTGCCCTTGGTGTTGGCGATCGTCCAATCGCCGCAGCCGGCGTTACCAAGCTCGACGCTATCCGAGCGGCCGATGTCACCGAACACGGCGCCGCCCGCCTGGACCTTCACGTTCATCGGCATGCGGATAGCGACCTGTGGGAAGTTGTCATACGACACCTCGCCCACGCCGCGCACCCGCACCGTGACCTTGCCGTTGCGGCTGTTGCAGCCGTTGATGCGGTTCATCTTAAGGTCGCCGTCGACCACCACCTGATCGCCATCCTGGCTGACGGTGAGCGGGAGGGCGGCGTTCGTGGTCAGGAACTCGACCTTCACGTCCGGGCGGTTCTCCGGAATGATCACGACACGAACCACGGCGTCTTTGATCTTGAGGGACGGCGCGGCTGCGGCGGCGCCGGCGGCGGTCGAGGCGATGGCCAGCACGGCCAGAGTGGTCAGAGCCCGCATCGGTGTCTCCCCAAGGATGCGTGTTGAAATTCGATGACGGGAAGCTAGCGAGGGGCTGGCAAGGTTTCGACTTAATTCGAGGTCATGACCCGGAAGTCATCTTTGGCC
Organism: Caulobacter vibrioides; assembly: GCF_002310375.3. Lineage (GTDB taxonomy): Bacteria > Pseudomonadota > Alphaproteobacteria > Caulobacterales > Caulobacteraceae > Caulobacter > Caulobacter vibrioides_D. Next base: position 1,610,214 of record NZ_CP023315.3, on the reverse strand, counting down.
GCCGCTAGTCGACCATCATCGCCAGGCCGACCAGACCGAACGCAAGGCCAAGGACCGCTCCCAGGCGGGGATAACGACGCGCCAGCGAGGTGAGGAAGCCCCCTCCCCCGCGAAGCTGTCCCACCAGACCGGGTTCGCACGCGACGATCCGATCAACGCGCCTCGCCAGTCGCGCGGCCCCCATCATCCGCATGGGGCGCCCCCGAGCGCCGCGGCGACGTTCAATCAGGCCCTCGAACACCGTCTCGGCCGGGTCGGCGAAGTCGCGCTTGTAGCTGTCAGCGTCCACGCCGAAATCGGCGCGGCTGACGCCCAAGCCGGCCAGCGTCTCCAGCGTATCGAGCGTCATCAGCGCGCCCGGCGAATAGCGGGCGAACGCGGGATCGTAGATCGGAAACCACAGATGATACCGCCCGCCGGAGATCAGGCCCAGCTCGGCCGCGACGATCCGGCCGCCCGCTTGCAGCGTCGCGGTCCGGAGACCGAAGTCCTCAGCGGCGCAGTCCACGAGCCGCTCCAACAGCGAGACCGTCCAGCCACAGGCGAAAACGTCGTACTGATGGGTCCTTGTGATCTGCGCGCGCTTGCGCTCGACGATCATGGCGATGTCGTGACGCGTGGCCGGGGCGAACGAGAAACTCAGCGCCCCATGGTCGCGCTCCAGCGCACGGCGGCGACGGCGCTTGTCCTTCAGGAAGCGAGCGTCGCGGCTGACGAGATAGGCCTCGAAGCCACGCGAAAGATCCGCGGCCATGGCCTGGCGGGGCGCGAGACCCTCGAGATCTTCGCCGCTCGCCCCGACAAGACCGCCGAAACGCGCCCGCCGCACCCCGGGCAATTGAGGCAGCAGGCGGGACACCGACAGGTTCGGCGCGGCGATGAAGCCATGAAAGTCGCTCAGCGGAGCGGCCATGGGCTGCAGCAGGGCGCCGCGCTTCTGGAACGGCAGGAACCCGCGCACCGCGTCGCCCTCGCGAACAACGGCCAGCTGGGCGCCTGGCGCGATCTGGGCCGCGATCTCGATGAAGCGCAGGTCGAAATAGGGGCTGGCCAGACGAGGGTCGGCCGCGCGCAGGTCGCGCCACGCCGCGCGCTCACCAGGCCCTAGCCCGGCGGCGTTGACGATCTCGACGGTCATGCGGTCAGCCTGCAAGCGCCCCCTCCCTGGCGAGGCGACACTCTGGCGCGCAGCATCCTAACAATCGCTTTAGTTGCGATCGGGCGCGTGCCTGCGCAGCCGCACCGGCGCTGACTTGTAGGCCGGCGTTCCGGACCGCAAATCGTGGTCATCCAGCGCGATGACCACGTTGGTCTCCGGATAGTAGGCCGCGAGGCAACCTGTGGGGATGTCGCGCGCAACAAGGGTGAAGCCGCGCGCAACCCGCGACACGCCCTCGTCAAACGCCGCGAGGAGATCGACCTTCGCCCCCGCTTCCAGGCCAAGCCGGGCCATGTCGTCCTCGTTGGCGAAGACCACGTCGCGACGGCCGAACACGCCGCGATAGCGGTCGTCCTGGCCATAGACGGTGGTGTTGTACTGGTCATGGCTGCGCAAGGTGGTCAGCAGCAGCACATCGGGATCGCCCCGCCGAGGATCGCCGCCCTTCGGGTCGAAGACCAGGAAGTTGGCCTTGCCGCTGGCGGTCCGCCAGATCCGGTCCGACGGTCCGACCGGCAGCCGGAAACCGCCGGGAACCCGAACCTTGTCGTTATAGTCCGCGAAGGCCGAGGGAAACACGCGGGCGATGAGCGCGCGGACGGCGTCATAGTCATTCCCCAGCCCCGTCCAGTCGATCAGGGGGTCATGGCCAAAGACCGCCTCGGCCAGACCCGCGACGATCGCGGGCTCGGACAGCAGATGCTCGGACGCCGGGGCGTTCAGGCCGCGCGAGGCGTGGACCATGGACATGGAGTCCTCGACCGTCACCGACTGGCGGACGCCGCCGCGCACATCCATCTCGGTGCGGCCCAGGCACGGCAGCAGCAAGGCCGCCCTACCGACCAGCAGGTGCGTGCGATTGGGCTTGGTGGCCACGTGCACCGCCAGATCCAGTTTGCGCATGGCCGCGAAGGTGCGGGTCGGATCGGGCGCGGCGACCGCGAAGTTGCCGCCGAGGCCGACGAACACCTTGGCCCTGCCCTGCTCCATGGCGGCGATCGACTCGACCACCGTATGGCCATGGGCGCGCGGCGGCTCGAAGCCGAAGACGTCGCGGAGCGAGTCCAACAGCGCAGCCGGAGGCTTTTCCCAGACCCCGACGGTGCGCGCGCCCTGGACGTTGGAATGCCCCCGCAGCGGGCAGACGCCCGCGCCCGGTCGGCCGATATTGCCCTTGAGCAGCAGCAGATTGACCAGCTGCTGCACCGTTCCGGAACTGTCGCGATGCTGGGTCAGGCCCATGCCGTAACAGAGGATCGCGGCCTTGGCCTTGGCGTAGACTTGGGCCGCCTCCTCGATCCGTTGGCGCGAAAGACCGCTGCCCGTCTCGATCGTGGACCAGTCCAGCGCCTCGAGCTGCGCCGCAAGCGCGTCGAACCCGGCCGTGTGCTCGGCGATGAAGGCATGGTCGAGGACGCCGCCATGCTGCGCCTCCATCGCCAGCAGGGCCTTCATCATGCCCTGAACGAGCCGGGCGTCACCGCCGACCGTCACCTGGTAGTAGGCCGAGGCGATGGGCGTTGATCCCAGGGTCGCCATCTCGACGGCGTCCTGCGGCGAGGCGAAGCGCTCGAGCGAGCGCTCCTTCAAAGGATTGAACGCCAGGATCGTCGCGCCGCGCCGGCTGGCCTCACGCAGCGTGGCCATCATGCGCGGATGGTTGGTGCCGGGGTTGTGGCCAAAACACAGGATCAGGTCGGCGTGGTCGAAATCCTCAAGCGTGACCGACCCCTTGCCCAGGCCGATCGAGTCCGGCAGGCCCACGCTGGTGGGCTCGTGGCACATGTTCGAGCAGTCCGGAAAGTTGTTGGTCCCGAACCGTCGGCCCAGCAACTGGTAGAGAAACGCCGCCTCGTTGGACGCGCGGCCAGAGGCGTAGAACTCGGCTTCATTCGGATCCTTCAGCGCCTTCAGCGCTGCGCCGGTTCGGGCGAAAGCCTCGTCCCACGAGATGGCTTTGTAACGATCGTCGGCCGGGTCATAGGCCATCGGCGCGGTCAGGCGGCCCAGGTCCTCGATCTGGTGGTCGCTCCAGGTCAGCAGTTCGCTGACAGTATGGCGAGCGAACACCTCGGGCGTCGCGCGCTTGGTCGTCGCCTCCCAGGCCACGGCCTTGGCGCCGTTCTCGCAGAACTCGAACGATGAGGTGTGCTTGGGATCGGGCCAGGCGCAGCCAGGGCAGTCGAAGCCCTCCGGCTGATTGGCCTGCAACAGGGTCTTGCCGCCCTCGATCACCGTCTCCTGGTCCGCCAGGGCGCCGGCTACGGCCTTCAGCGCGCCCCAGCCGCCGGCGGGCTTGTCGTAGGGGCGGACACCAGGGATCTTTTCGTCCGCCATCAGGCTGGCTCCGGCTGGGTTTCGATCAGGCGCTCGCCGCCGGCGAACACCGCGTGACCGTCGGCGCGGGCCAGCGCCACCAAGGTCAGGTTCGCCGCCTCGGCGCGCTCGATCGCCAGAGCCGTGGGCGCCGAGACCGCCACCAGGATCGGGCAGCCCAGCCTGACAGTCTTCTCGACCATCTCGAACGAGCAGCGGCTGGTCACCACGACGAAGCCCCCCGCAGGATCAAGTCCATCGCGCAGCAATCCGCCGGCCAGCTTGTCCAGCGCGTTGTGGCGGCCCACGTCCTCGCGCAGCAACACCAGTTCACCGTCCAGGGAGAAGAACGCCGCAGCGTGGGTGGCGCGGGTCAGGCGGCCCAGGGCCTGCTCATCCTCCAGCCTCGCCAGGGCGCGGGGTATGACCGCATGCGCCAAGGCGCCGCCGCCGTCGGCCAGTCTTGGCAAGGGGCGAACCGCATCGGCCAATCGCTCGACGCCGCATAGCCCGCAACTGGAACGCCCCTCGAGATTGCGCGGCCTGGCCTTGCGCGGCCCCGCGCCCGGCGGGAAGCGAACATCGGCCAGGACGCCCAGCTCTTCCGTCGTGACCGTGATCGCGACGATGTCCTGGGCGGCGGCGATCGCCTCGGTGACGACAAAGCCCCGGGCCAGATCTTCCAAGTCCTCGGGCGTGGCCATCAGCACCGTGTGCGGGCGACCGTCGAACGACAGGCCAACGGCGATTTCCTGGGGCGTGATCCGCTCGATTGGCCGCACGGCCTGATCGGCGCGCCACTGCAGGGCGGGACGGGGATCGGCGACGAAACGCGACATGGCGGGGAGCCTACTCCGACGGCGCCGAGCGGTACAGCCGCCGTGGCGAGCGCTTTCGCCCCTCCCCTTGATGAGCAAGGGCCGGAGAAAAATCCTCCCCCCAGCGGGGGAGGTGTCGGCTCGAAGAGACGACGGAGGGGGAAGAGGCCGGCTCAACAGAACTTCCCCCACCGGCGCTTCGCGCCACCTCCCCCGCTAGGGGGAGGATTGATCGGCGGCGCCGCTGTCGCCAGAGACTTTGAACCTAGCGCTCCAACGCGCCCTTGCCCGCGATGATCTTGTCGCGAAACTTCTCGATCCGGGCCACCCGCGTCGCTGACTGCTTGGCCTGGTTCAAGGCGAACAGATAGCTCCGCTGGCGTCCGGGCGTCAGCGCATGGAACGCCTCGGCCAGGACAGGGTCCGCATCGAGCGCCTCAGTCAGCTCGTCAGGCATATCGATCTCGCGCACCACCTTCGGCGGCTGGGTTCCCGCCACGGCGTGATCCATCAGTTTACGCAGGTAGGCGCGGATTGTGGGTTCAAGCGCTTCGACCTCTGCGACCGTGGTGAAGCGAATGACGCTGGGGGTCTGACTATTGGGACCCGGAGTCTTCAGCACGCCCTCGATATCGACGAGCAGACCCGCGTTCAGAAAGCTGATCAGAAAGTCGCTCCGAAACGCGCCTAGCAGCGCGATGTTTCGGCCCGCGTGCATATAACAAGGGTGGGCCCACTTGGCCGTCTCCTCCAGACCCATGTTCAGGCAGATCCGGCGCAGCGCGTTCAGGCCGTCGATCCAGGGCCGGGTCGAGCAATCGGGCGTATCAAACCGCGCGCACCGTCCGCAGCCCTTGGTGAAGAAATCGTCGGGATCGGAGATCATCGCCATGACCCACCCTTCAGCATTTCGCTGAAAAGCAAAAGGCCCCGGAGATTGCTCTCCGGGGCCTTCGCATTTCTAGCCGAGGCTAAGAGCGTTCGAGATTACTCGACGATCTTGGCGACGACGCCGGCGCCGACGGTGCGGCCGCCTTCACGGATGGCGAAGCGCAGGCCTTGGTCCATGGCGATCGGGGTGATCAGCTCGACGTCCAGCTCGGCGTTGTCGCCCGGCATGATCATTTCCACGCCTTCCTTCAGCTTGATGATGCCGGTGACATCGGTCGTGCGGAAGTAGAACTGCGGACGGTAGTTGGTGAAGAACGGGGTGTGACGGCCGCCTTCTTCCTTGTTCAGGATGTAGGCTTCGGCCACGAACTTGGTGTGCGGCGTGATCGAACCCGGCTTGCACAGCACTTGGCCGCGCTCGACGTCTTCACGCTTGGTGCCGCGCAGCAGCACGCCCACGTTGTCGCCGGCTTGACCTTGGTCCAGCAGCTTGCGGAACATTTCGACGCCCGTGCAGGTCGTCTTTTGGACCGGACGGATGCCGACGATTTCGACTTCTTCGCCGACCTTCACGATGCCCTTTTCGATACGGCCCGTGACCACGGTGCCGCGGCCCGAGATCGAGAACACGTCTTCGACCGGCATCAGGAACGGCAGGTCAACGGGGCGTTCCGGCTGCGGGATGTAGGCGTCGACCGAAGCCATCAGCGCCAGGATCGCTTCTTCGCCGATCTTGGCGTCGCGGCCTTCCACGGCGGCCAGGGCCGAACCCTTGGTGATCGGAATGTCGTCGCCCGGGAACTGGTAGCTGCTCAGCAGCTCGCGCACTTCCATTTCGACGAGCTCCAGCAGCTCTTCGTCGTCGACCATGTCGACCTTGTTCATGAACACGACCAGAGCCGGCACGCCGACCTGACGGGCCAGCAGGATGTGCTCGCGGGTCTGCGGCATCGGGCCGTCAGCGGCCGAAACCACCAGGATCGCGCCGTCCATCTGGGCCGCGCCCGTGATCATGTTCTTCACGTAGTCGGCGTGGCCGGGGCAGTCGACGTGCGCGTAGTGACGGTTGGCCGTCTCGTACTCGACGTGCGCGGTGTTGATCGTGATGCCGCGGGCCTTTTCTTCCGGCGCAGCGTCAATGTCAGCGTAGTTCTTGGCGGTCGCGCCGCCCGACTTCGCCAGCGTGATCGTGATCGCCGCCGTGAGCGTCGTCTTGCCATGGTCAACGTGACCGATGGTGCCGATGTTGCAGTGCGGCTTAGTGCGTTCGAACTTTTCCTTGGCCATCGTCTCTGTACCTTCGCGCCGGCGGCTGGTTGTTGGGAATTAACTCGTTGGGAGCTGGAGCGGGTAGCGGGAATCGAACCCGCATCCTCAGCTTGGAAGGCTGCTGCACTACCATTGTGCTATACCCGCCCAATCGCCCAAGTGGGGCTAGCGGGGTCGCGATCGGCTCCCGGTCTCTGGCTCTGGGACGCCCGTTGCCTTTCAGACAGCGCCTGCCGCCGGAACTCGTCGCGTGCATGGTGGGGGAAGCAGGACTCGAACCTGCGAAGGCTGACGCCAGGGGATTTACAGTCCCCCCCCTTTGCCACTCGGGACATTCCCCCAAGCACGCGACGGAGTTCCGAAGCCGGCGGCCTTTATCCGGTTCAATGACCAACGGCAAGCCGTTGAACTTCGAACTGGAACAAAAGCTTCTTTGGACGGTGACGGACGATGCTAAGAGCAGCGCCGGCCGGCTAAGAAACCCTTGGGGCCCCAAATCGGAGCGCGTCTTATAGTGTCCTCTCATTCCGAACGCAACGACCGGAAACGTCCTTCTGCACAAGGACGCGATTTTCGTTCCAAGCCACGGAAAAAAAACGAATTTTCCAGAGGTCAAGGCGACGCTAAGGACTGGATTTGGGGGACTCACGCCGTCGAAGCGGCGCTCGACAACCCTCGCCGCCCCGCTCCCAAGCGCCTTCTGGCGACGCCTGACCGCGCCAAGCGACTCGCGCCGCATCTTCAGAAACTGACGTGCCTCCAGGTGATGGAAGGCCAGGAGATCGCCAAGCAGTTGCCGGCCGGCGCGGTGCACCAGGGGCTGGCGCTGAAGATCGACGAACCCGAGGCGCTGACGATCGCCGAGATCGGCGCGCCGGCGAAGGGCTTTCTGGTCATGCTCGACCAGATCACCGATCCGCAGAACATCGGCGCGATCTTCCGCTCGGCGGCCGCCTTCGGGGCCAAGGGGGTGATCCTGCAAGACCGCCACGCCCCCGCCCTCTCCGGCGTGCTGGCCAAGACCGCCGTCGGCGCTGTCGACAAGGCGCCCTACGCGCGCGTGGTCAATCTATCACGGGCGCTGGAGGAGCTGGCCGACATGGGCTGGCGCGCGGTCGCCTTGGCCGGCGAAGCCGAGGAAAGCCTGGAAGCGGTGCTGGACGCGCAGCCGACGGTGCTGGTGCTGGGCTCGGAAGGCGAAGGGGTGCGCCGCCTCGTCGCCGAGCACTGCGACGCCCTGGGCAAAATCCCTATGCCCGGCGGTTTTGAGAGCCTGAATGTCTCGGCCGCCGCGGCGATCGCACTTTATGAAGCCTCGAAAGTTCGCGCGGTGGACGAAATCGTTTCGTGAATCTCTCTTAACCGTTTTGATTTCGTCGCAAGCTCGTGCTCTTCTTGCGAACAGTGGTCCGCGAGCGCTGCTCCGCGGAGGAATCTGACATGGGATCGGGGGACCCGATGTTTGGACGTAATGTACGCCATGCCGCCTTGGCGACCGCCGCGGTTGGCGTTCTCGCGCTCGCGGGCTGTAGTGCTGGCGATCCTGTCGCCTCGGCGCCGCCGCCAAGCCCGCAGCAGAATGCGTCGACGCCGCCGGAGCTGATGGGCGCGCCGCCGCCGCCCAGCGCCGGCCAAGCCCAGGACGGCCTGCTTGGCGGGCCGACCGCCAGCGCGTCCACGCAAGCCCAGGCGCAAGCCCGTGCGGACGCCGTGCGTCCCCCGCCCCCGCCGCCGCCAAGCCACAACGCGCATCTGAAGACCTGGCGCCGTCCGGACGGCACGCTGGTCACGGCCATGCGCCCCATCGCCAACCCCAAGGGCTCGAGCCACGCCGCGTCGGCTCCGCCGCGCCGCGTTCATGCGACGATGCAGACGCACGGCGCGGCCGCGCCGGCGAAGCCTGTCGCCAAGCCTGCGACCGTGGCCGTCGTGAAGCCCGTGACGCCGAAGACGGTCGCGCCGGCTCCGGCGCCCGTGAAGGCTGCGCAACCGGCCCTGCCGACCGCGCCGCTGGCGAAGCCGCCCGTCGTCGCCGCCACCGCGCCTGCGGCGGCCAAGCCGGCGACCAAGCTCGAGCAGCTGCAGGCCGCCGTCGCCCCGGCCGCCACCAACGGCGCCGTGCTGGCGACGGGAGAAAGCCTGGGCAAGGGCCAGCCCGGCCAGGTGACCCTCTCGCTGCCCGCCACCCTGGGCGAGATGATCCAGAAGGAAGCCGCCAAGCTCGGCTTGACCAAGGCCGCCAAGAAGACCAGCGCCTACGCCGAACTGCAGGGCGAGGGCTATGAAATCACCCCGAACGGTCGTCAGACCGCCGTCGTCAAGCCGGGCGAGCCGACCACCTTCGCCTGGCAGGTGCAGCCGGGTCCGGAAGCCAAGGGCGAACTGAAGTCGGAGTTCGGCGTCGAGATGACCGGCGCCAAGGAGCCGCAAGGCTTCTCGCTGGGCGAGATCAGCAAGCGCGTCGCCGCGCTGCCGGAAACCGCCAAGAAGGGCATGGACAAGCTGGATCTGGGCGCGCTGAACGGCTCGATCTCCCTGCCCGGCCTTGGCCCGACGCCGATCAAGACCCTGCTGGGCGCGGCTCTGGTGCTGCTGGCGCTGATCATCCTGGTGGGTGTTTCGCGCAGCGTCGCATCCTCGCGCCGCAAGGCCGAGAGCCAGCGGAAATACCGCACGCTGACGGACTATGGCCGCAACGAGATGGAGTTCGACACGCCTGCGGCCAGCACGCACGTATCGCACGTCAATCCGTTCCTCGCCGCAGCTGGCGGCGCGGCGGCCGGCGCGGTCGCGGCTTCGGCCGTGGCGCACCATGACGATCACCACGACCACGGGCATGGCCATGACGACCACCACGGCCATGACGACCACGGCCATGGCCACGATGATCATGGCCATGACGCCCACGGTCATGACGATCACGGGCACGGCGCGGATCTTCACGCCCACGCCCACCCTGAACCGCACGCCCCGGCTGAGCACGTTTCGTACGTGAACCCAATGGTGGCTGCGACCAACGCGAGCCACGACGACCATCATGGTCGCGAGGCTGCTCACGGGCACGATGACCACGCCCATGGCCACGACGAGCATGGCCACGGCGCCCATGACGATCATGGGCATGGTCACGATGATCATGCGCATGGCCATGACGATCACGCCCATGGCCACGACCATGGCGCCCATCACGCCCACGCTGAGCACACCGCCCATGTGACCCCGGCCAGCCATGCCGAAGATCATGGTCATGGCCATGGCGATGCTCACGGCCACGGCCATGATGACCATGGACACGGCCATGACGATCATGGGCACGACGCTCATGGTCACGGCGGCCACGGGCACGATGACCACGGCCATCACGAAGACCATGGCCACGGTCACCACGACGCGCCCAAAAAGGAACTTGAGCACGCTCACCACTAGGCCGAGCGCAGGTTGAGACCCCAGAGCCCCAGAGCCCAGGATCTGGGGCTCTTTCTATTCCGATCGGTCGTGAAAAGGCGTTTGCGCCTTGCATCGTCCGGCGCGTCGCAGCATTGAGAGGCCATGTTCGACGCCCTGATCGCCCAGTTCGGCGCCTTCCAAGGCCCGCTGACCGCCCTGCTTCAAGTCCTGATGATCGACCTCGTCCTGGCCGGCGACAACGCCGTGGCCGTGGGCCTGGCGGCCGGCGGCTTGCCCGCCAAGGAGCGCAAGAAGGTCATTCTCTATGGCCTGGGCGCGGCGGTCGTGCTGCGGATCACCTTCGCCCTGATCACCACTTGGCTGCTCGGCGTCGTGGGGCTCCTGCTGGCGGGCGGTTTCCTGCTGCTGTGGGTCTGCTGGAAGATGTGGCGCGAGCTGCGTGAGCAGAGCACGCACGACGAGGCCGACGCCATGGCCATGATCGACGATGATCCCAGCACCGAGCCGCGCGCGCGTCCGAACAAGACCTTCAAGGCCGCGTTCCTGCAGGTGCTGATCGCCGACGTCTCGATGTCGCTGGACAACGTCCTGGCCGTCGCCGGCGCGGCCCGCGAGCATCCGAGCATCCGAGCATCCTGATTTTCGGCCTGCTGCTGTCGATCATCCTGATGGGCGTTGCCGCCACGGCCATCGCCAACCTGCTGCACAAGCACCGCTGGATCGGCTTCGTCGGCCTGGCCATCGTGCTTTATGTGGCTGTGCACATGGTCTGGACGGGCCACCGCAGCGTGGTGATGGATCTGAACCATACGCCCGCCTACAACGCGGCCGTCCCGGACCTGATCGACATCACGCCGGACGAAGTCGCCCAGCACAACAAGCACCGCTGACGGGGCTTGAGCGCCTGTCGGCTTTAGATGATCCCATCTAAAGCCAAAGGGCTCTAGCGTCCCGGAAGCGGCGGCAGGTCGAGGCGTCGAAGTTCGGCCATCTGCGCGTAGAGTCGCAGGATCCGGGCATGGCGGGCCTCATCGCCGCGCACCTCAACCGCCTCATGCAGGCCGATCAACGCGAGGCGTAGGGCCGCGTTCACGCGATCAAGACCGCCGATCGTGAGCTCGGCGGGATCGGTCGGCCAGTTCCGCTCCAGACCGTAGTCGGCGGCGGCCTCGGCTAGCACCTCGCGGATCGCCGCGTTCTCGGTGACACGGGCCGCCGCGCCCCGCTCGGCCTCCTGGGCGGCCAGCAGCGACAACAGCGCCACCACGCCGACCTTGCCGGCCATGAACTCGCCCTGCTGTTCGGGCGGTCCCGGCTCAGCCATGCACAGGAAGTTGCCGACCAGGATATCGGACACGCTCGGCGTCATGACAGCCCCTCCATGCGCAGCAGCGCCTCAGCCAGGATCTGGTCGTGGCGGCGCGCGGTGTACCAGCCCGAAATGGCCAGCACCGGATCCTTGAACCCGCCGTCTCGGTATTCCTTGGCCGCCGAGGTCCAGATCGCCTGGCCCTTCACGGCGTTGAACAGTGACCACCAGGCCAGGGCCGTCTCGTCGACCTCCAGACCGCTGACCTCCCGCCACAGGGCCAGGGCCTCGTCACGCCGCAGCATCCCGCCCACCTTGTCGGCCTCGAAGTGGCCCCACAGCGGGTCCATGGCCCAGCCCAGGTCCTCCAGCGGGTCGCCCAGGTGGACCATCTCCCAATCCAGGATCGCCAGGATCTTGCCTGCGCCGTCGTGCAGGAAGTTGCCTGTGCGATAGTCGCCGTGAACCACGCGCACCGCCTGGGCCGGCGGCGGCGGGCGGCGACGCAGCGCGCGGATGGCCGCCCAGACGATGGGTTGCGGATGCTGCTGGTCGTCCTCGATGACCTTGGTCCAGTGGTCGAGCGCGATCCGCCAGCAATCCTCGGGCGCAGGACGTTCGGCGACCTTGGCCAGCGGCAAGGTCGCCGGATCGGCCGCGGCGATGGTCCCGAGGATCCGGAAGAACTGCTCGCCGATCGCCCGGGCGTGCTCGCCATAAGGAACGACCGTGAAGGGCGAGGCGGCGGCGCCGCCCTCGACCCGCTCCATGATGAAGAACGGCCGTTCCAGCTCGGCGCCCTCGGCCTCCATGGCGACGGGACGCGGGACGGGCAGACACTCGTGGAAGGACGCAAAGGCAAGATACTCAAGGTTTCGATCGGTTTCGATCAGGCTGCCCGGCGGGTCGCGACGCAGGATCAGCGGGCGCGTCTGGCCATCCGCCACGGCGGAGAAGCGATAGGTCTCGCGACTGGCGCCGCCGGGAATGCGCGAGAGGTCCGACACCGCCACGGGCGTCGACCAGATGCGCGACAGATAGGCCTCGAGGCGCTCGGTCAGGCTCATGGGGCCAGATCCAGGATCGAGGCGAAACCGGACGGCGCGTGCGGTCCGATCACCAGCTGCTCGAAGACGCCCCGGCCGACCCGAGACCGGCCCTGGCCGTCGACAAAGGTCACGCGGCTCAGCGCCTGCACATGCAGGTGGTGCGGCAGGCGACGGTCGATGTTAGCCAGCACGAAGTCTTCCCGCTCGACCTTCAGCTCGCCCTGGTTATGGCCGTGCCCCCAGGTCGGATGGGTGTAGCCTAGGCCCAGCATGAAGAACTCGGTCTGCGGCGCGATGGACACTGAACCGCCCTCGCCCAGGTCGAGCGTCGCGGACGCGGCGTGGCGCGTGGCGCTCTTCCAGCGGATAGCGCACGACGACTGCGCAAAGCCACCGAACGCCTCCTCGTGGCCGCCATCCTCCAGCCAGACCGCACGCCGGTTCCAGGGCCGGCCCAGATCGTCGTCATTGGTGTGGAAGAAGAAGCTGCCGTCCGCGAAATTGCACGGGCTCCACAGCCAGAAGAACTGCGGCGGCACAGGCGGAACCGGCTCCTGCGGGTCCCGCGCGCCGATCGGCCGCACGCCCCACGAGCGGTCGCGGGTGCCGACAAAGCCGTCGACGGCGGTGCGGACGCCATCCACCTCGATCCAGCCGCTGTAGCGACCGTTCTGGGTCAGGCGCGTGTAGTCCATGAAGGCGCGGGGACCGTTGCGACGGATGAACCGCGGTTCCTCGATCGGGAAGGCGCGGCCCTCGAAGACGATCTCGGCCGTCACGCCCTGCTCGGGGGCCTGCACCACCAGCTTCAGGCGTTGCAGGGGTTGCAGCACCTCGATCGCGATCGGACCGACCCTCAGGTCCATCCGCTCCATGCCTAGCCAGCGGCTGGCGTGGAGATTGACCTGCTTGCCGTCCCGCATCACGCAGAAGGAGGCGTCGGCGATGTTCAGGTGCGGATAGACGCCGAACGCGGCGGCGAAGAACAGATCGCCGCCTTCCCCCTCGGGCGCGTAGCCGTTGAAAAAGTAGCGATCATAGAAGTTCCGATCCGTGCCGGCGTAGGCTACGGGCTCGGGCGTCTGATGGATCGGATAGTCGTCGCCCCAGGTGAGCGCCATGCCGTCCCTCCCCTGTTCGCACCGACGCTCTGACGGGCCGGCTTTACGAGCAGGTGAACGACGTTAAGGTCGCGGCGAACGATTGCAACGGTGACGGAGCGTAAAGGCGATGGAAGGGTGGACACCTCGGACCTGGACGGGCCTCGCGGCCGCCAACGGCCTGCTGGCCGTAGCGTTCGGCGCCTTCGCCGCGCACGGGATTGACGGCTGGAAGGCCGTCGAGTGGCTGAAGACCGGCGCGCAGTACCAGATGATCCACGCCCTGGCCGTCTTCGCAGCCTTCACGCTGCACAAGGCCGGCGCCAAGAGCATGGGACTGGTGGCGGCGTTGTTCTTCGTCGGCATCCTGCTGTTCTCAGGCTCGCTCTACGCCATGGCGCTGGGCGCACCGCGAGCTCTAGGCATGATCACGCCGCTGGGCGGGCTGTCGTTCATGGCCGGCTGGGCGCTGATGGCCTGGCGCGGCTTCAACCAGCCTCAGGCCTGAATCTTCTTCGCGCCCGGCAGGGCCAGCAGGAAGATCGCCAGGGCCGATCCGACCAGGCAGGCGAACATGACACCGGCCACCGGACGGGGCGTACCGTCGTGCAGCGCAGCCCCCGCCCAGGACGCCACGGCCCCGGCCCCGAACGACGCCGAGCCCATCAGCGCAGAGATCGAGCCCGCACGCTGCGGATCGACGCTGAGCGCTCCGGCCATGGTGTTGCCCCCCATCAGTCCGTAGAGCGAGAGCGCCGCGAACAGCAGCGGCAGCACGGTCCATTGCCCGCCGAAGCCCGTCCAGGCCGCCAGGGTCAGCAGGAGCGCGGCGATAATGGAGGCGACACTGGCGCGCGCCAGCACCTGGTCCGGCGTTGAGCGGCGCAGCAGGAAGCGATTGATCTGGCTGGCGCCGATGATGCCGACGGCGTTGAAGGCGAAGACCAGATTGAACACCAGCGGGCTGTGGCCATAGGTCCCCATCACCAGATCCGGCGCGCCCGAGATGTAGGTGAACAACACCGCCCCGTTCAGGGCGCCCGCCAGCGCATAGCCCATCAGCCGGCGCATCCCGAACAGCGCGACATAGGCCTTCAGCGGGTTTTCGCTGCGGGCCTGCGCCTCGGTCGCCGCCGAGCGGGATTCGGTCAGGCTCAGCACCACCCAGGCGGCGATCAGCACGCCGAACAGCACAAGGCTCCAGAACACCCCGCGCCAACCCGCCACGAACTGGACGACCCCGCCCAGCTGTGGCGCCAGCACCGGCGCAAGGCCCATGATCAGGGTCATCAGCGACAGGACGCGGGCGGTGTCGGTATGGCTGAAGCGGTCACGCACCACCGCCCGGGCGATGACCGGACCCGCGCAGCCGCCCAGCGCCTGGGCGAAGCGCGCGGCGATCAGGGTCTCGATGTTCGGCGCGACGGCGCAGACGATCGAGGCGGCGATGAACAACCCGATGCCGACCAGCAGCGGCGGGCGACGCCCGAAGCGGTCCGACGCCGGCCCATAGAACACCTGGCCGATAGCCATGCCCGCGAAGAAGGCCGCCAGGGTCGCCTGGGTCTGGTCCGGCGCGGCGTTCAGCGTGCGACCGATCGAGGGCAGGCTCGACAGATACATGTCGATCGACATCGGCGCGAAGGCCGTCAGCGCGCCCAGAAGCAGGACAAGGCGCCACGGAACGTGGGCGGGCGGCGGGCTGGCGTCGTTCATGCGCGCCCTTTTACGCGCGTTCGCCCCTACGGAAACCTGAAATGACGCTTGCCGGGTTGGCGCGTACGCCGCAGCTTATCGCCAATCACATAATAACGGCGGGAGAACGAGCGCTCATGACGGACACCCCTTCAAAGGCCCCTTCCCTCCCGGCCGCGCAGTACGCCGAGGTGAACGGCGTCCGCATGGCCTATTACGAGGCCGGTCCGCGCCAGGGCGTTCCGGTCGTCTTCTGCCATGGCTTCCCGGAGCTGGCGTTCTCGTGGCGCCATCAGATCGCCGCCCTCGCCGCCGCCGGTCGGTGGGTGATCGCGCCAGACCAGCGCGGCTATGGCCTGACCCCGGGTCCTGAGGCCGTCGAGGCCTATGACATGGAGCATCTGACCGGCGACCTCGTCGGCCTGCTCGACCATCTGGGCGTGGAGAAGGCGATCTTCGTCGGTCACGACTGGGGCGGCATCGTCGTGTGGCAACTGCCGTTGATGCATCCTGGCCGGGTCGCCGGGATCATCGGGCTGAACACGCCCTTCTTCCCGCGCCTGCCGCTGGATCCGATCCAGATGTACCGCAACGCCTATGGCGACGACATGTACATCGTCCATTTCCAGCAGCCGGGCGTCGCCGATGCGGAACTGGGCGCGGATGTCGAGAAGACCATCCGCTACTTCATGCGCAAGCCCAAGGGCACGCAGGAGGACTTCCTGGCCCAGCCGGCCGAGCGCCGGAGCCTGGCCTTGCAGACTGCCCTCGCCCACTACGAGCCCTCCACCGACGACAACCAGTTCCTGACGCCGGATGAGCTGGCCTTCTTCGTTCAGGCGTTCCAGCGCACCGGCTTCACCGGCGGCATCAACTGGTACCGCAACTTCACCCGCAACTGGGAGCGTTCGGAGCATCTGCCGCGTCGCATCGACGGCATTCCCTGCCTGATGATCATGGCGGAGCTGGACGTCGTGCTGCCACCCGCCATGGCCGACCGCATGGGCGACCAGATCAGCGACCTTGAGAAGGTCCTGATCGAGGGCAGCGGCCACTGGACGCAGCAGGAAAAGCCCGCCGAGGTGAACGTCGCGATCCTGGACTGGCTGGACCGCCGCTTCCCCCTGTAGATCAGCTGCGGGCGTCGGCCATCGCCTGAGCGCGGCGGCGCATGGCGGCGGCCAGCTGCAGCATGGCCAGGGCCGAGGTCTCGTCCCGCTCGGCCGCGCGCATCGAATAGACGTTGGCCATGGCGAACAGGGCCTCGATGCGGTCCACACCTTCGGCGCTGAACATCTCGCCGATCTGGCGGTCCAGTTCGGCCAGCTGGACCGGCTTCAGCATCGCCAGCAGCTCTTCGTCTGAATAATCTTCGGGCGCGATCTGAGTCATGCGCGCATCATACAGAAGCCGACGAAACGCATGAACCCAGAGCGATCCGCCGTTCACAACGCCGCGCGGAACGCGCTAGGCTGAGGCCATGGATCGTTATGCCTCCGCAGCCGCCATGAGTTCCGTTGGTCGCCGCAGCCTCTTCCGCGAGGTTGAACCGTTTTCGTTCGGCTGGATGCCCACCAACGGCCCGCATGAGATCTATTACGAGGAATGCGGCAATCCGCGCGGCAAGCCGTGCGTGATCCTGCACGGCGGCCCTGGCGGCGCGGTCAATCCGACCATGCGGCGTTTCTTCGATCCGGCCAAATGGCGCATGGCCCTGTTCGACCAGCGCGGTTGCGGTCGCTCCCGGCCGAACGCCAGCCTGGACGACAACACCACCTGGAGCCTGATCGAGGACATCGAGCGCCTGCGAAAGCACCTGGGCGTCGAGAAATGGACCGTGTTCGGCGGATCATGGGGCTCGACGCTCGCCCTGGCCTACGCGATCAAGCACCCCGAACGGGTCGAGGGCCTCGTGCTGCGCGGCATCTTCCTGCTGACGGAGAAGGAGCTGCGCTGGTTCTATCAGGACGGCGCCTCGATGCTGTTTCCCGACGCCTGGGAGCGGTTCCTGGCCCCCATCCCCGAGGATGAGCGCGGCGACCTGATGTCCGCCTATCACCGGCGCCTAGTCGCCCCGGATCGCCGCGTCCAGCTCGAGGCCGCCGCCGCCTGGAGCCAGTGGGAGGGCGACACCATCTCGCTGCGCGGACCCGAAGCGCGCCCGCCCAAGTTCAACGAGGAAGACTTCGCGATCGCGTTCGCGCGGATCGAAAGCCACTTCTTCACCAACAAGGGCTTCTTCGACGAGGACGACTGGATCCTCAAGAACATCGATCGGATCCGCGGGATACCCGGCTGGATCGTGCAAGGACGGTTCGATGTCGTCACGCCGCTCGACAGCGCCTGGCGACTGCACAAGGCCTGGCCCGAGGCCCGGTTCGAGATCGTCTGGGACGCCGGCCACGCCTCGACTGAGCCCGGCGTGATCGACGGCCTGGTCCGCGCCACCGAGGCGGCGCTGGTCAGCTAGACGGGCCTGGCCCCTTCAGCCAACCATTGTCGGCCAGCCAGTCGCGCAGCCGATCCGGCCAGGCCTTGATTGCGGCCTTGTCGGTTCGGAACCCCATGTTGAAGGCGTGACCGCCCGACTGGAACAGGTGGAACTCCACCGGAACCTTGGCGGCCCGGAACTTGGCCAGCAATTCCACCGGTGGCGCGGAGCAGCATTCGTCGTCGTCCGCCGCCAGGATGAAGGCGGGCGGCGTATTGGCGGGGATCGTCTCGGGCAGCCCCAGAGGGCCAGGATAGATCAGCACCTGAAAGTCGGGACGACCGCTGACCTCATCGACGGCGTCGACCTTGGGATCCTTGGCCGCCCCCTCATAAACCGCGAGATTCACGACCTCACCGCCGCCCGAGAACCCCATCAGGCCGATGCGCTTGGGATCGACGCCGAACTCGGCCGCGTGCGCGCGGACATGGCGCACGGCGCGGACAGCGTCCTGGCGGGCGTGATCGATCGTGTAGGGCGAGCCCTCTTCCCGGAAGAGTCGATACTTCAGGACAAAGACCGCCACGCCCTTGGGATTCATCACCTTGGCCACGTCCGTGCCCTCGGGATGGATGACCAGCATTCGATGCCCACCGCCCGGCAGCACGATCACGGCGGCGCCGGTGGCGAGCGCCTTGGGCGGCAGATAGGCGGTGATGGACGGGTTGTTGATGCTCTTGGCCCAGTAGTCGGCCGCCTGTTCCGGGATCGCCTTCCGACTCTCGAAACCCGGCGCGCCCTTGGGCCACAGCGGGATCTGCTGCTGCGCCAGCGCCGCCGACGGAGCCAGCAGCGCGGCGATCAGAACCAGCGCCCTCACAGCGTCACCGTCCGGCCTTCGCGCGCGGCGCGATAGATCGCTTCGATCACGCGAAGGTCCTTCAGACCCTCATCGCCGCCGACGATCGGCTCGCGGCCGGTCAGGATGCACTCGGACAGGTGATCCAGCTGGGCCGAGAACTGGTTCTTGGGCTGGGGCGCCGGCTCACGCGACGCGGGCGGACCGCCCAGCTGCGCCCGCATGGCCTGGCCCTGATAGCTGGTCGCCGGATCGATCTCGACCCAGCCCTTGGGCCCGCTGACCCGATAGCGGTTGCAGTTGGCGCTGTAGGCCGACACGCAGTTGGCCGTGGCGCCCGACGGGAAGAGGAGCTGGAAGTTGATGATGTCCTCGACCTCGCGGAAGCGCGGGTCGGCCCTATCGGTGGACTCCATGGCGTTGACGGCCACCGGCTCTTCGCCGGTCAGGTAGCGGGCGGCGTTCAGGCTGTAGATGCCGATGTCCATCAGGCTGCCACCGCCCGCCAGCGCCCCGTTCAGGCGCCATTGCTTGGGGTCGCCGATCGTGAAGCCGTGATCGGTGACCACCGTGCGCACCGGTCCCAGCGCGCCGTCACGCACCAGCTTGATGGCCTCGATGTTGTGGGCCTGGAAGCGGCTGCGATAGCCGATCATCAGCTTGCGACCGGCCTTCTTGCAGGCGGCGATCATCGCCTCGCAGTCGGCGGCTGTGTTCGCCATCGGCTTCTCGCACATCACGTGCTTGCCGGCCTTGGCGGCCCGCTCGGTGAAGGGGCGGTGCAGACTGTTGGGCGTGATCACGTAGACGATGTCGACATCCGGATTGTCGATGATCCGGTCGAAGGTCTCGTAGCTGTAGCGGTGGGTCTCGGGGATCCCGTACTGCTCGCCATAGGTCTTCAGCTTTTCGGGCGCGCCGCTGACCAGGGCCGCTAGGCGCGAGTGCTCGCACTCGGCGAAGCGCGGCATGATGATCCGCGTGGCGTAATAGCCAAGGCCCAGGATCGCATAGCCCAGCTTGCGCCCGGGTTCGGCGGCGGAGGCGCCCGAAGGCAGTCCGGCCATACCGGTCGCCAGGCCAGCGCCAAGGAGCGTTCGCTTGCTGATTGGGTCCATGGCTAGCGTCCCAGGCCTTGGGTCTTGGTGCGCACGCGCGCCACCATGTGGTTAGAAGTGATGAACAGCGTCCCGCCGTCCTCGCCAAAGGCGCAGTTGGCGGCCGGGAAGCCGGTCTCGATCACGCCCAGCAGCTTGGCGTCTGGCGTCAGGATCATGATGCCGCCAGGCCCGCTGGCGAAGAGCCGTCCCTGGGTGTCGACCTTCATGCCGTCCGGCAGGCCGGGGCCGCCGGCCTTCAGCAAGTCCGAGGCGTCAAAGAACACCCGGGACGCGGTCGGAAGTCCGTCCGCGCCCAGGTCATAGGCCATGATCACGGGGCGCTTGGGATCGGAGATGGCGACGTACAGGCGCCGGCCGTCCGGCGACAGGCCCACCCCATTGGGGAAGCTCAGCGAGCCGTCCACCAGCGCGACCTCGCCGTTCGGCCGCAACAGGTAGACGCCGTTGAAGGCCTGCTCCTTGGCCGGCGACGCATCCATCCCCTCCAGCCCGTAGGGCGGGTCGGTGAAGTAGAGCGAGCCCTTCAGCGGTCCGTGACGAACCTCGACCAGATCGTTGGGGCTATTGAACTTCTTGCCGTTGAAGGTCGTGGCCAGCAGCGTCTTCTTGCGGGTCGCCAGATCGATCCGCGCCACGGCGCGGTTGCCGCAGTCGCAGACCAAGAGCTCGCCCGCCGCGCTGATGATCGCGCCGTTGGTGCCGGCCTCGCGGAAGATCTTGGTGGGCGGACCATCATAGCCGGAGGGCCGCAGGAAGTCGGTCTTGCCGCCCTTTGCGTCCCACCGGTGCATCACGTTGCCGGGCACGTCCGAGAACAGCAGATAGTTTCCGTCGGCGACCCAGGCCGGCCCTTCCGCCCAGGTGATCCCGTCGGTCAGCTGCTCGATCGGCGCGTTGGCGTCGACAACCGCATCGAGCTCCGGCGACAACCGGCGGATACGGCCGATCTTGGGGTAGCCGGCGTCTCTCGCCTGGGCCGCAAACCCTTGCGCCCCAGCGATCAGGGCGACACCTGCGCCGAGCATGGCGCGTCGAGTGGTCATGGCGGCCTCCGCTTATGATTGTTTGCGGGCTAGAGACCATGACAGCGATGTCACTGCAACGGGTGATCGACTAAAGTCGGACGCGCGGCACCGCATCGAGCCAGCGGGCGTAGGCGGCCTCGCGGGCATGCTCCGCCATCGACGGCGCCAGGGTTTCGGCGGCCGGGCTGGCCTCTGCGGCCTCCTCGATCGACCCGTAAAGGCCGGCGCCAACACCCGCGAAGAGCGCTGCGCCCAGGGCCGTCGTCTCTTGATAGCTGGCGCGACGCACCGAGAGCCCCGTGAGATCGGCCAACCGCTGGGAGAACCAGGCGCTTTTCGACATCCCGCCATCGATCCGCAGCTGCGCCGCCTCGCCGAACGCGGCGGAAGCATCGGCGCGCATCGCCTCGATCAGGTCCCGGGTCTGCAGCGCGCAGGCGTCGAAGGTGGCGGCGGCGATCTCGGGCAGCCCCGCATCGCGCGTCAGGCCAAAGATCCCGCCGCGCGCGTCGGCGTCCCACCACGGCGCCCCCAGGCCCGTGAAGGCCGGGACGACCACAACGGCGTGATCGGGCTTGGCCGCGCGGGCCAACGCCTCGGCGGCGCGCGGACCGCCGGTGATCCCGAGCCCCTCGCCCAGCCACTGGATCGCCGCGCCCGCGACGAAGATCGATCCTTCCAGCGCATAGGTCGTCTTTCCGCCGACCCGCGCCGCGACCGTGGTCAAGAGGCGGGCCCGCGAGACCGCGCGGTCGGTCCCCGTATTGATCAGCATGAAACAGCCGGTGCCGTAGGTCGCCTTCATCTGGCCGGGCGCGACGCACCCCTGCCCCATCAGCGCCGCCTGCTGGTCGCCCGCCACGCCCCGGATCGGAACCTCGCGCCCCAGGATGTCGGCCTGCGTCGCGCCATAGTCGTCCACGCAGTCCAGCACCTTGGGCAGGATCGCCGAGGGCACGTCGAACAGCGCCATCATCGGCGCCGACCAGGCTTGCGCGCCGATATCGAACAGCAGGGTTCGCGACGCGTTGGTGGCGTCGGTCGCATGGACGGCCCCGCCGGTCAGCCGCCAGATCACCCAGCAGTCCATGGTGCCGCAAAGCAGTTCCCCCGCTTCCGCCCGGGCCCGCGCTCCGGGAACCTTGTCGAGGATCCAGGCGATCTTGGTGGCCGAGAAGTAGGGGTCGAGCAAAAGTCCGGTGATCTCGGTGACCCTCGGTTCATGCCCCTCGCCCTTCAGACGGGCGCAGACATCGGCCGTCCGGCGATCCTGCCAGACGATGGCCGGATGGATCGGACGCCCGGTGGCGCGATCCCAGACGACCACGGTCTCACGCTGGTTGGTGACGCCGATCGCGGCGATGTCCGCTATGCGGCCGGAGGTTTCGGCGACCTCGCGCAGCACGGCAATGGCGGCGGCGTAGATCTCTTCGGCGTCATGCTCGACCCAGCCGTCGGCTGGGTAGCTCTGACGCAGGGGACGCGACGCCTCACCCAAGGCCGCGCCCGCACGGTCGAACAGGATGGCGCGCGTGCTCGTGGTGCCCTGGTCCAGGGCCAGGATGAGATCTTGCGCCATCGACAGTTCCTCCGCTCCAGCTTGCGACATCTCGACGCGCAACACTGCGCCGGCGTCCTTGACCTGCTTTAAGCATGTTTTCATTTGGGGGCCGCAAGGTCATCCTCGTCGGACCTTCCGGATTCGTGGGGGCGGGGCCATTCAAACCGTCGAAATCGCTTCGCTCATGACGCTGGCGCGCAGTCGCGATCCAGGTGATCGAGAACGTCTGCTCAGCGGCATCGTCGATCTGTGCGAGGCGGGTCAGGCTCGCGGCGAGCCGACCCATCCTGACATCCAGGCGCTGCTGAACTCGATCTTCATGACCCTGGTGGTCGAGGCCGAACGCGACATTCGCAAGCGCCTGTCCGAACGGCTGGCCGACGCCGATTGGGCGCCCTCCGCCCTCATCAACATCATGGCGCTGGACGAGATCGAGATCGCGCGTCCGATCATCGCCCGCAGTCCGGTTCTTGAGGATCACGACCTGATCCGATTGCTGGTCCAGGCCACGCTGGAGCATCAGATCGAGATCGCCCGTCGCCCCCACCTGAAGGCGCCGGTCGTGGAGGCCATCATCAGCCGCGACGAGCCGGCGGTGATGACGGCCCTGGCGTCCAACGACACCGCCGAGATCTCTCCTGACGCCATGAGCCGCCTGGTCAATCGCTCGCGCGACGTCGTCGCCCTGCGTTCTCCGCTGGCGCGGCACCCCAAGCTCTCCAGCGACCTGGCCGAGCAACTCTATCTGCTGGTCGGTCGCGCGCTGCGAGATGCGCTGTCGGCGCGCTTCCACCTCGATGCGACGCGCATGCAGGCCGCCGTCAATGAAGCGCTGCAGGCCGCCCACAAGGGGGAAAACGACAGCGCCACAGGCCCCGTGGAAGTGGATGAAGACCGCGAGGAAATGGAGCGATCGCTAATCGAGAAGCTCGATTCGGCCGGCCAGCTCCGCCCAGGCTACCTTCTGCGCGTGCTGCGGGAGGGACGCCTCCAGCTCTTTGTCATGGCCCTGGCGCGGCTGGGCAAGTTCGAGCCCGGACAAATCCGGCGGGCGATCGACACCAGCCGGCCCGAACTCCTGGCGCTGGCCTGCTCGGCTGTGGGAATCGACCGCAGCGTCTTCCCGACGATCCTGGAGCATGTGAGGCAGTTGAACGGCGGCCGCCCGGGCGGCGGCGACGAGGGCGTAAGACGCGCGGCCAGCGCCTTTGGACCCTTCACGCCAGACATCGCGGGCATGGCGTTCCGGCAGGCCGTCGGACAGGTTTGACAAGACCTCGGCCTTCCCGCCTCTTGGCCGCATGTACCAGCCGCAACCGTTCGTGACTCGCTTGGCGTTCAAGTGCAGCGACAGGCCCGAAGCCCAGGAGGCGCGGGAACGACTCGCGGCGCGCTACGGCGATGTCAGCGAAGAGAACGCTCAGGTGATCGTGGCCTTGGGCGGCGACGGCTTCATGCTCGAAAGCCTTCACGAGGCGATCGCCAGTCAGACGCCGATCTACGGCATGAACCGCGGCTCGGTCGGCTTCCTGATGAACGAGTACAGCGAAGACGGGCTGCTGGAGCGAATCAACGCCGCCGAGCGCGCGGTCATTCACCCGCTCGCCATGGTCGCCATCGACGCGCGCCGCACCCAGCATCGAGCGCTGGCGATCAACGAGGTGTCCCTGCTGCGCCAGACTCGCCAGACCGCCAAGCTGCGGATCTCGATCGACGGCAAGGTGCGCATGGGCGAACTGGTCTGCGATGGCGCCTTGCTGGCGACCCCCGCCGGCTCGACAGCCTATAATCTGTCGGCGCACGGTCCGATCATCCCGATCGACGGCCGCGTTCTGGCCTTGACCCCGATCAGCGCCTTCCGCCCCCGCCGTTGGCGCGGAGCCCTGCTGCCTCAGTCCGCCCGGGTGACCTTCGAGATCCTGGAAGCGGACAAGCGCCCCGTCAGCGCGGTGGCGGACAACTTCGAGGTTCGCGACGTCATGGAGGTGCATATCTCCGAGGACCGCGGCACATCCCTGTCCATGCTTTTCGACGCCGGACGGAGCCTGGAGGAGCGCGTTCTGGCTGAACAGTTCTCCGCCTAGAGCATTTTTCGAGCGAAGTGGTTCCGGTTCGCGTGAAGAAAAATGCTTCAAAACAAAGGACTAGAGCTCGCGGCCTGACGCCGTCAGGTCGCGAAACGCTCTAGTCAGGCCATGAGACGTTGAGTCGCACGAAAACCCCCGTCTCATCCAATATTAACGCCTGCTATGTTAGTCATACTCAACTTGTACCGCCGCTGGGGAGGCGAAGAGTGACCAACAAGACCACCGCTGAGGTGATCCAGGTGCCGAACATGCTCAAGCTCAAGGTGGGCGGGCGTGGCGGCATCGACATGGCGGCCATCGCCAAGGCCGAGGCGGCGCTGAAGAGCCTTTCGGGCAATTTCGCGCAATGGCTCAACGACGAAATCGTCAAGCTGGAAGCCGCGCGTCAGGCGGTGAAGACCGAGGGCCTCAACGCCCAGACGGTCGAGACGCTCTATCTGCGGGCGCACGACCTGAAGGGTCTGGGCGCGACCTATGAATTCCCGCTGATCACGCGACTGGCGGCTTCGCTTTGCAAGCTGATCGACGACCCCGACACGCGCCTCAACGCCCCGATGTTCCTGGTCGACGCCCATATCGATGCGATCAAGGCCTGCGTGCGGGACGACATCAAGGTCGACACCCATCCCGTCGGCAAGGCCCTGACCACCGAGCTTGAAGCGCGGGTCGCCGACTATCTCAGCTCCGCCGGCTGATCACATCAGTCCAAACAGGCCCCTGAGGTACGGATTGAGCATCCGCGCCTCGGGGTCCAGGTCCTGGCGAACCTCCAGGAAATCCTTCCAGCGCGGATAGATCGCTTCCAGCTGCCGACCGCGCAGCGTGTGGAGCTTGCCCCAGTGCGGACGGCCGTCATAGCGACGGAAGATGGGCTCGATCAGCTGGTACAGGAAGCTGAAGTCGTCGCGATAATAGGCGTGAACCGCCACCGACCCGCGCGGTCCGCCGTGGAACGGCGACAGCCAGGCGTCATCGCCCGCAATGCGGCGCACCTCGATCGGGAAGAAGACATCGGGTCGTTCGGTCTCAATGGCCCGCATCACCTCGTCCAGCGCCTTGAGCTGGTTCTCGACCGGCAGGTGGAACTCCATCTCGTTGAAACGCACCGGACGTTCGGTCGAGAGCAGCTTCCAGCCTTCGTCGACGGCGGTCTCAGGCTTGGCCGAGGACAGCAGCGCCCTGGCGGCGGCCTTGCGCAGCGGCGTGGCGAAACCCAGCAGGTTCCGTAAGCCCTTCAACGCCTGCAGGAACTCGACATCCTGGTCGGGACCCCGCGCCTCGGCCGGATCGTCGGTTTCGTCATGGGTGATGTTCACCGCCAGCCCCGTGAACGGGACCGCGTAGAACTCGAAGTTGCGATGCTGCGCCCAGCGGCTGTCGGCCTGAGCCATCGCCTCCTCGAAGGGCTCCAGCCAGACGCGGCGGCGCAGGCGGCGGTTGGCGCTGGTGCGTATCCGCACCTGGCTGATCACCCCCAGCGCGCCCAGCGAGACGCGGGCGGCCTGGAAGATCTCGGGATTGTTGGTCGCGTCGGCGTCGATGACCTTGCCTGAGGGCGTGACCAGCCGCAGGCCCGTGACGTCGCCGTGCATGGCCGGAAGCTTGATCCCGGTGCCATGCGTCGCCGTGCCCAGCGCGCCGCCCAGCGACTGCTTATTGATGTCGGGCAGGTTCGCCAGCGCCCGCCCCTTTGCGGCCAGCAAGGGACCCAGCGCCCCCAGACGCGTGCCGGTCATGACGATCGCTTCGTCGCCTTCCCAGCCCACGATCCCGGACATCGAGTCCAGCGAGACCAGGGTCCCGTCGGTCGGCGCCAGAGCGGTGAAGGAGTGGCCCGAGCCGACGGGCCGGATCGGCGCCTGGGCGACCTTCAGCGCGGTGGCCAGCTCGCCCTCGTCCTTGGGGGCCAGTCGGGCGGCGGGATAGGCGTGCTGCACGCCCGACCAGTTGCGCCAGAGCACCTTGCCCTGGGCGTTGACCGACGCCGGCGATGGCGGTTCAGGCTTGTCTCCGGTGGCGACCATATAGGCGGCGCCCGCGCCGCCGGCGACCACCGCCGCTCCCGTTCCGCCCGCGATCAGAGCCCCACGCCGCGAGATCATGCCGCCTCCCCGTGTTTTAAGACGCGGAGTCGTCTCGCCCCGCCATGAAGCGTATCAGGGCCTTGAAATCGTCCGGCGTGCAAGTCGCGCATTGGCCGGTAGCCGGCATGGCGTTGAAACCCTGGATGGTGTGATCCAGCAAAACCGCCTCGCCCTGCTTCCAACGCGGGTCCCAGGCGGCGCGATCCTGCACCAGCGGCGCGCCGGTCTCCGGGATGGCGTGGCAGGCGTGACACGAGGTCTCGTACAGGCTGGCCAGCCGCGCATTGGCCGGGCGCAGCGCCAGGGCCTGCTCGGGCGTGGGCGGCGCCGGGACCTTGGCCCCGCAGGCCGAAACGACGAGGGCGGCGGCGACCAGAACCAGCCCCCGGCGCATCAGGCGATCCCCGACAGGCGTTTGGCCGCCGTCAGCGTATTGGCCAGCAAGCACGCAATCGTCATCGGTCCAACGCCCCCCGGAACCGGCGTAATCGCGCCGGCGACCTCCCTAACCTCGTCGAAGGCGACGTCGCCGACAAGCCGGGTCTTGCCGGCGGCCGCGGCTTCGGGATCGCGGGCCGGGAAGCGGGTGATGCCGACGTCGATGACCACGGCGCCGGGCTTGACCCAGTCGGCCTTGACCATCTCGGCGCGGCCCACGGCGGCCACCACGATGTCGGCCTGGCGCACGATCCCCGGCAGATCCTGGCTGCGCGAGTGGGCGATGGTGACGGTGCAGTCGGCGGCCAGCAGCATCTGGGCCATCGGCTTGCCCATCAGGTTCGAGCGGCCGATGACGACGGCGGTCTTGCCCTTCAGGTCGCCGATCGCGTCCTTGATCAGCATCATGCAGCCGGTCGGCGTGCAGGGCGCCAGGGCCGGCAGGCCGCTGGCCAGACGACCGGCGTTGGTCACGGTCAGGCCGTCGACGTCCTTGTCGGGCGACAGGGCGGCCACGACGTCCATCTGGCTGATGTGCGGCGGCACCGGGAACTGCACCAGCACGCCGTGGATCTTGGGATCAGCGTTCAGCTTGGCCACGACCGCCAGGAGCTCGTCCTGGGTGGTGTTTTCCGGCAGGCGATGAGTCTCGGAGTACATACCCGCCGCCGTGGTCTGCTCGCCCTTGTTGCGGACATAGACCTGGCTGGCCGGATCCTCGCCGACCAGCACGACCGCCAGGCCCGGCGTCACGCCATGCTCTGCCTTCAGGGCGGCGACCTCCTCGGCGATCTTGGCCCTCAGATCGGCCGCGAAGGCCTTGCCGTCGATGAGTTTCGCCTGCGCCATGGGGGGTCTCCTGCTTTGTCCGTCCCTAGCCTTTGGGCGCGAGACTCGCAACGGCGCTCGGCCGCCTGGGGGCTTGACCGCCTCCCCGCCCCGGCGTGTCCTCGCGCCATGACCCAAGCCTTCCCGACTCCCGCCGCCCATGCCCGCGAGATCCTGGCCAAGCTGGGCGCGCCGCCGCTGCCCGCCGACGCCGGAGAGCCCGTGCGCGGCCCGATCGACGGCGGCATCCTGGGCCATGTCGTCTACGACGACGCGCGCCAGATCGAGGCCAAGGTCGCCGCCGCCGCTCGCGCCTTCGCCGATTGGCGCGTGGTCCCCGCCCCGCGTCGGGGCGAGCTGGTCCGGTTGTTCGGCGAAGAGCTGCGCGCGGCCAAGGCGGATCTGGCGGCCCTCGTCACCCTGGAGGCCGGCAAGATCGCGTCGGAGGCGGCCGGCGAAGTGCAGGAGATGATCGACATCTGCGACTTCGCCGTGGGCCTGTCGCGGCAGCTGCACGGCCTGACCATCGCCTCGGAGCGTCCTGGCCACGCCATGCGCGAGACCTGGCATCCGCTGGGTCCGGTGGCGGTGATCAGCGCCTTCAACTTCCCCGTCGCCGTCTGGGCCTGGAACGCTTGCCTGGCGCTGGTCTGCGGCGATCCGGTGATCTGGAAGCCGTCGGAAAAGACGCCCCTCACCGCCCTGGCGACCCAGGCGATCCTAGAGCGCGCGCTCGCCCGCTTCGGCGACGCGCCGCAGGGTCTCTCCTCGGTGGTGCTGGGCGCCCGCGACGCCGGCGAGCGGCTGGCCCGCGATCCGCGCATCCCGCTGGTCAGCGCCACCGGCTCGACCCGCATGGGCCGCGCCGTCGCCCCGATGGTCGCCGAGCGCTTCGGCCGCTCGATCCTGGAGCTGGGCGGCAATAACGCCATGATCGTCACGCCCTCGGCCGACCTGTCGCTCTCCCTGCGCGCCATCGTCTTCTCGGCGGCGGGCACGGCGGGGCAGCGCTGCACGTCCTTGCGCCGCCTGATCGTCCACGAGAGCCTGGTCGAGAAGCTCGCCGACGCCGTCGAGACCGCCTTCCAGCGCCTGCCCGTCGGCGATCCGCGCGATGCCAAGACCCTGCTGGGCCCGCTGATCGACAAGGCCGCCTATGACGCCTTCATCGCGGCGATGAACCAGGTCCGCGCCGAGGGCGGAACCGTCGCCGGCGGCGAGCGCGTGCTGATCCATGAGCATCCGGACGCTTACTATGTGCGCCCCGCCCTCGCCCGCCTCCCGGCCCCCGCGCCGTGCATGCAGCGCGAGACCTTCGCGCCGCTGCTTCACGTTGTTCCGTACACGGATTTCGATGAAGCGATCGCGATCCAGAACGACGTCCCTCAGGGCCTATCCTCCTGTGTGATGACCAATGACGTCCGCGAAGCCGAGCGCTTCCTGGCCGCCGCCGGCAGCGACTGCGGCATCGCCAACGTCAATATCGGCCCCTCGGGCGCCGAGATCGGCGGCGCGTTCGGCGGCGAAAAGGAAACCGGCGGCGGCCGCGAGAGCGGCTCCGACAGCTGGAAACAGTACATGCGCCGCCAGACCGCGACGGTGAACTACTCCGGCGCCCTGCCCCTGGCCCAGGGGGTGAGGTTTGATCTCTAGCGTTGCCATGCGCCAGACGCCTCCGGCGGCGGACGAGCGCGAAGTGCTGACGTGGGGGAGCCCTGCTTAAAATCCTCCCCCCAGCGGGGGAGGTAGCGCGTAGCGCCGGAGGGGGAAGTCCTGTTGAGCTTGCCCCTTCCCCCTCCGTCGTCTCTTCGAGCCGACACCTCCCCCGCTGGGGGGAGGTTTTTGGAACATGCGATCTCCACTTCACGCGATCGCTCGCTGAAGGTTCGGAAAGGGATGCGGAGCGCCGGACATCCGTCCGGAGATAGAGTGTGTTGTTACCGTTTCGACGAAGCCCGAACGCTCCGCGCAGCCGTTATCCGCCAGCGTCCCGTCAGGTGGCCCTGTTCAGGCCTTACCGGGATCTGGGCTCCCGGTTTCCCGGGCGCGCGACGGTCGGAGAGGACGAGCCACTACAGGCTAAGACACATCCCTTTGCCTCCAACCACGCCGACGACGGGCGGGTCTGGCCAGCAACCAGATCCCCGGACCGTTCGAGTATCCCCCTCGAACCTGTCCCCGCTCGACCGCCCCCCGCCGCCGCAAATGGTCGCTGGCCATGCGCCCTTTCCTCGCGACGAGGTGGATAGAGACTACGACAGGTTTTCAGGCCGGGGACAAAAGCGGGAGAACGCCCATCCCATTCCCTCTCTCTTAGAGAGAGGGAGGGGCCCGAGCGAAGCTTGGGAGGGTGAGAGGTTTCACCCTCTCCGGACAAGGCAGGGCCTGACAAGCGGCTGAAAAGGCGGTGCTTTCACGGCCATCACCGTAACCACTCACCCTCCCGCCGCTATGCGGCGGGCCCCTCCCTCTCTCTAAGAGAGAGGGTTCGCGATACCCGTCTCCCCTCGGGGATAAGCGCCGCTCTTGCCGTCCGCGACGACAGACGGCATAAGCCCTGACCTCGGGTCACTGGCCCATGCCGGCTTAGCACAGCGGTAGTGCAGCGGTTTTGTAAACCGAAGGTCGGGGGTTCGATCCCCTCAGCCGGCACCATTTCCCTCGTCCAGGGTCTCGCGCGATGGTCGCCACGCTTTTCATCGACGCCGACGCCTGTCCGGTAAAGGACGAGGCCTACAAGGTCGCCGCCCGTCACGGCTACAAGACCTTTGTCGTCTCCAACAGCTGGATCCGCGTGCCCCAGACGCCCGCCATCGAGCAGATCGTGGTCGAGGCCGGTCCCGATGTCGCCGACGACTGGATCGCCGAGCGCTGTGGTCCAGGCGACGTGGTCGTCACCAACGACATTCCCCTGGCCGATCGGGTGCTGAAGGCCGGCGGCGCGGCCGTGGCCCCGAACGGTCGGGTGTTCTCAAACGACATGATCGGCTCGGCCCTGGCCTCGCGCTCGATCGGCGAGCATCTGCGCTCGATGGGCGAGGTCACCCGGGGCCCGGCCGCCTTCGCCAACGCCGACCGCTCGCGCTTCCTGCAGGCGCTGGACCAGCTGGTGGTCAAGGCCAAGCGCGCGGCGCCCCGGTGATCGCATGCCCGCGATGATCGAGATCACCTCCTGGCTGCGGATCGACGAGGACGACCTGATCTGGAAGGCCACCCGCGCCTCGGGCCCCGGCGGTCAGCACGTCAACAAGACCTCGACCGCCATTGAGCTGCGCTTCGACGTGCGCAACTCGCCCTACCTGCCTGACGACGTCAAAGCGCGGCTGGAGACCCTGGCGGGCAGCCGTCTCACCCAGGACGGGGTGCTGGTGCTGTTCGCCCAGGGCTCGCGCTCGCAGGAAATGAACCGGCAGGACGCCCTGGACCGGCTGATCGACCTGATCCGCCGCGCCACCGAGAAGCCCAAGCCCCGCAAGGCGACCAAGCCGACCTATTCCAGCAAGCTCAAGCGGCTGGAGACCAAGTCCAAGCGCGGGACCGTCAAGTCCGGTCGCGGGCGCGTGAAGTTCGACGACTGAAGCTGCTCAGACCGTCTCTGGCGGCGCGGGCGTGCTGAAGGCGATGACGTCCTGCTTCCAGTCGGGCTCGACGATCAGGCCGCCCAGCATCTTCTGAAGATAGAGGGTCATGGTCGCCTGCTCCTCGGTGGTCAGCTGGGCGCAGACCTCCTGGTTCAGCGGGCGGATCTCGCCCCGGATGGCGTCCAGCAAGGTTCGCCCCGCGTCGGTCAGCCGGATCACCACGATGCGCCGGTCGCGCGCCGAGGCCTCGCGAGCCACCAGGCCGTCGCCGATCAGACCGTCGATCGAGCGGGTCAGGGTGGTGCGATCGGTGGCCGCCAGCTTGGCCAGCCGGGTCATCGACAGATCGCCAAACCGCCGCAGCGAGATCATCGCCACCCACTTGGCGAAGGAAAGCCCATGCTTGGCCAGCAGGTCGGCGGCCATGGCGCGGCGATGCTGCTCGGTCTGGTAAAGCAGGTAGCTCAGATAGCTCGACAGCGGCAGCGCATGATCAGGCCCCGCCTCGGCGCGCTCTTCCCCGTCGCCCATATTGTTGTCCGCCCCCGCAAAACGGCGCTCTGTGTGTCACAAGGTTAACGGTCACGCAATCGTCGCCGCGGGTGGGCGAACGAAAAACCCCGCGAAGGGCTTCGCGGGGTCATGGGGCTCAGATTCAGCAAACGTTGCGGCGGCTGCGCGACGCTCAGGCGGCGCGGTTGCGGTGGAGCCCCCGGGTCAACCAGTCGTCGGGATAGGTCTCGCGCACGGTGATCGACTTGAACTGCGTGACCGGGATCTGTGCGTGATCGCCGGGATTGAGGTCACGCGACACCGAGTGACCGGCGAACTCCTCGATGATGGTGATCACTTGGCTGCTGCCGGCGGCGTTCTCGATCAGGACCATGTTCATGGGGCGGCTCGTCGAAATCGGGGGAAAGTGGAAAGGACGGCGAAGGCGACGTGAACGTCAGACCAGGCGGGGTTGCACCCGCTTTTCCTTGACGCCCTTCAGCGCCCAGGCCTCGACGGCCTCGCGGCTGCCCAGGCGGCGGAAGGCCCCCTGGCTGTGCTGCTCGCAGTAGGACCCGCGCGCACTGACCTTCGGACGGCCGCAGAAGCCGAAGTCGTCGTTTTCCGGATGGCCGATCGGCCAGCGGCACGAATGGGCGCCCAAGCCCAGGATGCCCGAGGTCGGCAGCAGGTCTTCCTCGATGCGCTCAAAGCGCTGGGTGACACGGGGCGTTACGACATCGCGCGAGGGGCGCCGGGGAGCCGCAAGCCGCGACGGGGCGCGAACCGTGGAGACGCGCTTGCGCACGGGGGTTTCGCGGACGGTGATGCCTAGACGGTGCACCTTGCCGATCACCGCGCTGCGGCTGACGCCGCCCAGCTGCCGGGCCACCTGGCTTGCGCTGAGACCCTCCAGCCACAGCTTCTTCAGGGTCGCGGTCCGTTCTTCGCTCCAGTCCATGATCTTGCTTCCAGCCCAGCCCGGAGCCAGCCCGCTCCGTGAGAAAAGGGGTAGGATTTATGGTTAACGACCGTCAAACGGTTATGTGCAGACCCACGTTTTGCAACTTCACTTTTCGCCATGAGAATCACGTAGATACCAGCAATTGTCGCAGCCCTGCTGTAACCCCCACGCCTAAGGACCATTGTTACGTGACAAGGCGCGGGACCAGATTTTATAAGGGTTTGGAATGCGTCGCGGCGTCGCAGAACCTGCGGCGAAACGTCAGTCGAGGATGAATATGCGCTCGTTGAAACTGGCTGCCGTCGCGGCCCTTTGTGTGACCGTTTCGGCGTGCTCGAAGGACGGTGGAAGCTCCAGCCAGGCTCCGGC
The DNA here is from genome assembly GCF_002310375.3 of Caulobacter vibrioides. Taxonomy (GTDB): domain Bacteria; phylum Pseudomonadota; class Alphaproteobacteria; order Caulobacterales; family Caulobacteraceae; genus Caulobacter; species Caulobacter vibrioides_D. Next base: position 1,577,360 of record NZ_CP023315.3, on the reverse strand, counting down.
CGACGCGCCGACGCCGGCTGCGGCGCCCGCCCCGACCGACACCGAGAAGGCCGCCGCCCTCGCCGCCCTGCCCGCGCCCTACAACACCGGCGACCTGTCGAACGGCCAAAGCAAGTTCGCCCTCTGCCGCTCTTGCCACACGATCACTGAAGGCGGCCCGGACCTGACGGGCCCGAACCTCCACGGCGTGTTCGGCCGCAAGGCGGGCGGAAAGGAAGGCTACAGCTACTCCGACGCGGTGAAGGCGGCGGGCTTCGTCTGGGACGCCGGCCAGCTCGACAAATGGTTGGCCGATCCGCGCGGCTTCATGCCCGGCACCAAGATGACCTTCGCCGGCATCAAGGGCGAAAAGGATCGCATCGACCTGATCGCCTATCTGAAGGTCGAAACGGGCTACAAGCCGCAGGCCAAGTAGTCCGTGCGGCAATATTACACGCTCCCCGTCGGCCCGTTCTGGCGCATGGACAAGGTCCGCACGGAGAACGTTGTTCGACGCCCATGACTCCCGACGAAGACCGGATCGCGCAGCTTTACGAGGCCTTCAACACCCGCGCCTTCGACCGGTTGTTCGCCGGCATGGCGCAAGACGTCTCCTGGCCCGATGAGGTCGAAGACCGTCGGCTTGAAGGCGTCGAGGCCGTGCGTGACTACTTCGAGACGGCGACCGCTCCTCTGCGCGTGCGGCACCAGCCCATCGCCCTGTTTACGCCATCCCCCGGTCAGGTCGAGGTGCTGACGCGACAGACCGTCGTCAGCGCCGTCGATGGGTCACTTTGGTCAAGCCTGCGGGTTCGACACCGCTTTACGATCCGCGACGGGCTCATCACGCGCCTGGAAAGCCAGCAGAACTACGCCGCGCCGAGTTTCGAGGGCGTCGATCGCTTGCTGCAGCGCCTGTTCGACGCGATCAACGCTCGAGACCTCGACGCGATAATGGATTGTTACACCGCTGACGCGCGCTTGCAGGACAAGCTGGAGGACGGCCACATCGTCGGCGCCCAGGACATTCGGGCGCATTTCGAGCATCTGTTCGCGACGCTGCAAGTGACCCTCGCGATGCGGGACTATGTGTTCGAGCCGGACGACCGGGTCCGAGTCCGGCTGCAGGTCGAGGCGCGCGGCGCCAAAGGCCACCTTTGGCAGGACGGCGGCGTCACCGCCTGGTACCGCCTTCAAGCCGGAAGGATCGTCGAGCAGGATGTCGACGACAGCGGTGACGAGACGGCCCCATGAGCGCCTTGCTGACGGTGCTGGAGGAGGCCTTCGCGGTGTTCAACACCCGCAACGCCGCTGGTCTGCGCCGCTTGATCCATCCTGACGCGACCTGGCCCAACACGCTCGAAACCGGTGAGGACCTCGTCGGCCAAGAGGCGGTCATGGGGCACTTCGCCCGCGTGTTCGCCACCATCCGACCCAACATCCAGCTGATCGCGGTGATCGAGGAGACCGCCGATGCGCTGACGGTCGACGCCCAGTACGCGGTCGAAACCGAGCATGGCCAAGTCTGGTCGGACACCCGCGCGCGACTGACCTACCACTTCCGCGACGGCCTGCTGAGCGGCATGACGATCTTGAGCGGGTTCTAGGCCAGCAGGTCCGCGCAGGCGTCCAGCACGGCGTCGGCGTCCAGCCGATATTGGGCATAGAGATCCGGCAGATCGCCCGATTGGCCGAAGGTCTCCAGCCCCAGCGCCCGAACCCGCTGCCCCCGCACCGACCCCAGCCACGACAGGGCCAGCGGCGCGCCGTCGGTCAGGGTCACCAGACCCGCATCCCGATCCAGAGGGGCCAGCAAAGCCTCGATGGTCGACAGGCGGCTCCCCTGCCCTGTCCAGCGCGCGCGGCCCGCCGCGGTCCAGTCCCGATGCAGCAGGTCGGCGGAGGTCACCGCCAACAGGCCCGCCTCGGGCATGTCCTCGGTAAGCGCCTCGAACGCGGCCAGGGCCTCGGGCGCCAGGGCCCCGCTATAGACGATCGCCAGTCGCGCGCCCGGCGCCGGGGCCTTGAGCCAGTAGCCGCCGTCGATGACGCCCTGCCGCCAGGCGTCGCCTGTCCGGTCGGGCTGGGCGATGCCCCGGGTCGATAGGCGCAGATAGGTCGAGGCGCCGTCCTTGGCCTGGATGCGGTCGAAGGCGTGCGCCATCAGCACAGCGGTCTCGTCCGCGAAGGCCGGCTCGTAGGTGTCGAGGCCCGGCTGGGCCATGCCGATCACCGGCGCATTGATCGACTGGTGCGCCCCGCCTTCGGGCGCCAGGGTCAGGCCGGACGGGGTCGCCACCAGCAGGAACCGGGCGTCCTGGTAGCAGGCGTAGTTCAGCGCATCGAGACCCCGGGCGATGAACGGGTCGTAGAGCGTGCCGACCGGAAACAGCCGCTCGCCAAACAGCGGTGCGGTCAGACCCAGCGCCGCCAGGGCGATGAACAGGTTGTTCTCGGCGATGCCCAGCTCCACGTGCTGGCCCGTCTCGGCCTTGGACCAGACCTGGGCCGAGGGGATGCGGCGACGCTTGAAGACATCGTCGTGCGCGCGACGCTGGAACACGCCGCGACGGTTCACAAAGCCGCCCAGATTGGTCGAGACGGTGACGTCCGGCGAGGTGGTGACCACCCGGCCCGCGAACTCGTCCTTTCGCGCGGCGATCTCGAACATCACCTTGCCGAACGCGGCCTGGGTGGATTGCTCACCGCCGCCAGCGACGGCGGCCAGCAGCTCACCGGCGCTGGGCGTGGGAATCTGCGGCGCCAGGTGATTGCGCTCGACCTCGGCGGCGAACGGCGCGCGTGCGACCAGCCCCTTGATCGCGGTGCGCTCGGCGGCCGACAGGCCCGAGAGGGGGTCCCATTCCTCGCCCTCGACCACGCCGAGACGCGCTCGTAGCTCGGCGATCTGGGCCGGGGTCATCAGGCCCGCGTGATTGTCCTTGTGGCCCTGGAACGGCAGCCGCAGGCCCTTGACCGTGTAGGCGATGAAGAAGCGCGGGCGATCATCCTGGCTGGCCTTCTCGAAGGCCTCCAGCAGCGTCTCCAGGCAGTGCCCGCCCAGCTCGGTCATCAACTCGGCCAGGTCGACGTCCTTGTAGCCGGCGATCAGGGCCAAAGCCTCGGGGCTGTCGGACAGGTCGGCGGTCAGCCGCTCACGCCACGCCGCGCCGCCCTGATAGGTCAGGGCCGAAAACAGGTCATTGGGGGCGGTCTCGATCCAAGCCTGCAGCTTGTCGCCGCCCGGCCTGGCGAAGGCCTCGCGCTGTCGCCTGGACCATTTCAGCGTCTCGACAGCCCAGCCGGCGGCTTCGAAGATCTCGCCATAGCGGGTGAACATCCGATCCTGGGTGGTCGCGTCCAGGCTTTGGCGGTTGTAGTCGACGATCCACCAGGTGTTGCGGATGTCGTGCTTGCAGGCCTCGATCAGGGCTTCGTAGATGTTGCCCTCGTCCAGCTCGGCGTCGCCGAGCAGCGAGATCATCCGGCCCATCTTCTCGGGCTTCACCGCGCCGCGCGCGGCCAGATAGTCCTGGGTCAGCGAGGCGAAGGCGGTCATGGCCACGCCCAGCCCCACCGAGCCGGTCGAGAAATCGACGTCGTCGACGTCCTTGGTGCGCGACGGATAGGACTGCGCGCCGCCCAGGGCCCGGAAGCGCTTGAGGTTGTCCAGGCTCTGACGCCCGAACAGGTGCTGGATGGCGTGGAAGACCGGACTGGCGTGCGGCTTGACCGCAACCCGGTCCTGCGGGCGCAACGCCTTCATGTAGAGCGCAGTCATGATCGTGGTCAGCGAGGCGCTGGACGCCTGGTGACCGCCGACCTTCAAGCCGTCTCGGCTTTCCCGGAGGTGGTTGGCGTTGTGGATGGTCCACGCCGCCAACCAGAGAATCCGTTCCTCGAGCCGCCGCAGCAGCGCGATTTCCTGCCGCTTGGCCGTCAGAGAGCCATCAGGCATGCTTCCTCACCCGGCCTACACGGGTGAGGTTTGCCCCTCACCCGACTTTTCCTGGGCTTCATACGCTTCGATCTGGCGCGCCGTCCACTCCGGCGACTTCGTGAAGCGCGCCAGGAGGTCATAGAAGACCGGAACGATGAACAGCGTCAGCAGGGTGGCGAAGATCGCGCCGGTGAAGATCACCGCCCCGATCGTCTGGCGGCTGCCCGCGCCGGCGCCCGCCCACAGCATCAGCGGCAGAGCGCCCATCGCGGCCGAGACCGAGGTCATGATGATCGGACGCAGGCGCAGGGCCGCCGCCTCGACCACTGCCTCGCGCACGGTCAGACCCTCGTCGCGTAGCTGGTTGGCGAACTCGACGATCAGGATGCCGTTCTTGGTGGCGATACCGATCAGGATGATCAGGCCGATCTGGCTGTAGGTGTTGATGGTCGAGCCCATCACCAGCAGGCCGAACAGCCCGCCCAGCGCCGCTAGCGGCACGGTCAGCATGATGACCGCCGGGTGGATCCAGCTCTCGAACTGCGCGGCCAGCACCAGGAACACCAGCAGCAGGGCCAGGCCGAAGGCGATGGCGATGCCGCCCGAGCCTTCAAGATAGTCCTTGGCCTGCCCGCCCCACTTGATGCTGACGCCCGGCGTCGGATGCTGGGCCGCCTGGTCCTTGAAGAACGCCACGGCGTCCTCGACCGTATAGCCAGGGTTCAGCTGCGTGGTCAGGGTGACCGAGCGCAGGCGATCGACGCGCGGGCGATCGGGCGTGTCGCCCCGGAGTTCGGTGGTGACCACGGTGGACAGCGGCACGGTGGCGCCGGTGCTGGTGCGCACGTTCAGGCGGTTCAGGTCCTCGACGCTCCGGCGCTGGTCCAGATTGGTCTGCAGGATGACGTCGTATTCCTGGCCATTCTTGATGTAGGTCGTCGCGCGGCGCGACCCGAACATGGTCTCGAGCGCCCGCCCGACCGACTGCGCCGAGACGCCGAGGGTGGCGGCCTTGTCGAGATCGATCTGCACCAGCAGACGCGGCGCGGTCGGCTCGTAGTCCAGGCGCGGACGGGCCAGGCCCGGATTGTCCTGCGCCTCGGCCAGGATCGGCTTGAGCCAACCCGCCAACTGAACATAGTCGTTCCCGACGGCGATGAAGTCGACGTTGGTGCCGCCACCGCCGCCACCGCCGCCGCCCCGCTGGAAGGGACCGCGCACGCTGGCCACGGCGCGAACGCTGGTGAACTTGGAGAGCTCCTTGTTCAGCTCCGCAGCGACCTCATCGGCGGTCTTTTCGCGCTCGCCCCAGGGCTTCAACGCGACGACGCCGTTGGCGCTGTTGAACGAGTTCCCGCCGAAGCGCGGGATGGTCATGATGGTTCGCTCGGAAACGCCGTCCTGCCGGTACTTGTCGAGCACCTTCTCGATTTTCAGACCGATGGCCGAGGTGTAGTCGTAGCCGGCGCCTTCGGCCGCCGAGATCGAGACGTCCACCCGCCCCCGGTCTTCGGCCGGCACCAGCTCCTTGGGCAGGCTGACGAACAGCAGGGCGGCGAAGCCCGCCAGCAGAACCACCAGCACGCCGGAGATCGCCGCGGACCATCCGCCCAGGATCTGCTCAAGCGACGCGCGATACGAGGCGCTCAAGGCGCCCATGGCCTTGTTGACGCGTCGCGCCAGCCAACCCTCGCCGTGCGCAGGACGCAGCAGTTTCGAGGCCATCATCGGCGACAGCGACAGCGCCAGCAGCGCCGAGAAAGCGACGGCGGCGGCGATGGCGACGGCCAGCTCGACGAACAGGCGGCCGATATAGCCGGGCAGGAACATCAGCGGCGCGAACACCGACACCAGGACAACGGTGGTGGCCACAACGGCGAAGAACACCTGCCGGGTGCCGCGCTCGGCGGCGACCAACGGCGGCTCGCCCTCGTCCACCCGGCGCTGAATGTTCTCGACCACCACGATGGCGTCGTCGACCACCAGACCCACCGCCAGCACCAGGGCCAGCAGCGTCAGCAGGTTCAGCGAGAAGCCCAGCGGCGCCAGGATGATGAAGGTCGAGAGGATGCAGATCGGCGCGACGATCGACGGGATCAGCGCCGAACGCCAGCTGCCCAGGAACAGTAGGTTGACCAGCACCACCAGGCCGATCGACAGGCCCATGGTGATCCACACCTCGTGGATCGCCTCGGCGGTGAACACCGAGTTGTCGACGGCCACCACCATCTTGGTGCCGGCCGGCAGGGTCTGGTTGATCACCTCGACCTCGGCGCGGACGGCCTTGGAGATCGCGACGTCATTGGCTTGCGACTGACGGGTCAGACCAATGCCGACCTGATCGACGCCATTGCCGCGGAACAGGCGACGACGCTCGTCCGGACCTTCCTCGATCCGCGCGACGTCACCCAGGCGCAGCACGTAGCCAGAGCCGTTGGCGGCCCGCAACGGCAGGCGCGCGAAGTCTTCGGGCTTGGCGTAGCTGCGCGCCACGCGGATCGTGAAGTCCTTGGCCGCGCTTTCCAGCGAGCCGGCGGGAAGCTCCAGGTTCTGGGCGTTCAGGGCGCTTTCGATATCGTCCACCGTGACGCCGCGCGCGGCCATCTCGTTGGCGTCGAGCCAGATCCGCATCGCGTAGATCTTGGCGCCGAACAGGTTGGCCTGGGCCACGCCGTCGATCGTCGACATCCGCTCGACTAGATAGCGGTCGGCGTAGTCGGCCAGCTGCAGCGGGTTCAGCGTGGTCGAGGTCAGGTTCAGGATGATGATCGGCGCGGCGTCGGCGTTGGCCTTGGCGATCTGCGGCGGATCGGCTTGATCCGGCAGGTTGCTGGTCACCCGGCTGACAGCGTCGCGCACGTCATTGGCGGCCGCGTCGAGATCGCGGTCCAGATTGAACGTGATGCTGATGTTCGAACGGCCGTCGCGCGAGGAGCTGTTGACCCGGTCGATCCCCTGGATGCCGGCGACCTGACGCTCGATCACCTGGGTGATGCGCTCTTCGATGACTTCGGCCGAGGCGCCGCGATAGCTGGTCGAGACCGACACCACGGGCGGATCGACACTGGGCAGCTCGCGGATCGGCAGCGACGTGAACGCCGCCAAGCCGATGACGCAGAGGATGATCGCCGCGACGGCGGCGAATACGGGGCGACGGACGGAGAGGTCGGACAGCATCAGCCGGCCTTGCGGTCAGCGCCGCCCTTGCCGTCCGGCTTTTGCCCAGCCTTGTCGCCGGGCTTGCCGCCGGCGATCGACGCGCCGTCCTGAATGCGGTTCAGACCGTCGGCGACGATCTTGTCACCGGTCTTCAGACCCGACCGGATCTCGACGAAGCCCCCCTCGGTGAGGCCCGTGTCGACATCCGTACGGCGCGCGATCATGCCCTTGGGGCCCTTGGCGACGACATAGACCGACGCCTGCTCGCCCTCAAACTGCACGGCGGCTTCCGGGACGGCGACGCCGGTGCGGACACCCTGGTCGATCGCCACCTTGACCAGCATGCCGGGCTTCAGACGACCACCGGCGTTCGGAAACTCGGCGCGGGCCTTGATGGCGCGGGTGGTCGGGTCGATGCGGGTGTCGAGTTGCGCGATACGGCCCACGAAGCTCTCGCCCGGCAACGCATCGGGCTTAGCGGTGATCGGAAGTCCGACGCGCAGAGTCTCCAGATAACGGTCCGGGACCGAGAAATCGACGCGGATCACCGAGGTGTCGTCCAAGGTGACGATCGCGGTGCCGGGGCTGATCAGCATGCCCGGCGCGACGTCCGAAATCCCGACCCGTCCGGCGAACGGCGCGCGGATCACGCGGTCCAGCTTGTTGGCCTGAGCGGATTCGACCGCCGCCTTCGAGGTCTCGTATGCGGCCAGATACTGCTCAGCGGAGGCGCGCGGAGCGATGCCCTTGTCGGCCAGGGTCTTCCACCGCTTGTAGTCGCGCTCGGCCTGCGCAAGGCGCGCCCGCGCCTCGGCGATGCCGGCGTCCTCGGCTTCGGCCTTGAGCTCGACCAGGATCTGGCCCCGCGACACGGCTTGGCCGTCGGTGAAGCGAACCGCCGTGATCAGTTCCGCCGTATTCGAGGTGATGGTCACCGACTGGCGCCCCTTGGCGGAGCCCAGAACCTCGATTCGATCCGTAAACGGACGCTCGCCGACCACCGCCTGCGAGACGCTGGTCGCACGACCGCCTCCGCCGCCTTTGGTCTCCTTGTTGGCGAAGGCCAGCTTGAAGCCGCCCACGCCCAGCATGAGAACCACGGCGGCCAGGGCCACGATGAGGAAAAAGTGCCTGCGGATCAAGGAAGTGCTCCGGGCGCCGACGAAGCTCGGCGGGGTGACAATCGCTTCGAGATATGACCGCACCCTAAAGCGGCGTCCAGTGACACCAGGATGACCGTGTGTTGCAGCCCTGAAATACGCTAGAGGTTGCGCCACAAAGCGAGGACGACGCCTCGATCTCGGGCGGTTTCGCGTCCGGCCAGCGTGTCCCGCCATCCGACCTGCGCGCTCCACGCTCCGAACGCGCGGACGACCGAGATCTCGCTCTTGAGCCAGCGTGAATCGCCCCCCCGTCGCTGGGCCTGACCCGCATAGGTTTGCGCCAGCAGGAGCACCTTTGGCGTAGGCCGAAGACCCAGCGTGATGTCGAGACGATTCTCGTCGGCCAGGCCCTCCCGCTTGAGCCGGGCGGCCTGGAGATCAAGATAGACCGGCCTTTCCCGCCAGGTCGCGGACCGCCCGTAGAGCACCCGGGCTTCGAGATCGAGACTTCCCTGACCGGGCGCCGCGTAGCCCGCATTGCGCCCGACCCCCGCCTCGGCCGCGCCCAGATAGACCGACAGCGCTGAATGGTCGTCCTGATGGACGGCCCAGCGAAGACCCAGCTCGACCGGTCCTCGGCCGGAATAGTCCGCCCACCGGTCCCGTCCCCGCGTGACGCCGGCCTTGGCTTGCAGCGTCAGCCGCTCGGTGAGGCCATGCTCGACGAAGACCGACACCGCCTCGTCCCGTCGCCGGTCGATGTCGACCAACAGGCCTTGGGGATCAAAGCCCTGGTCGGCGGACTGCCGCTCGTACTTGCCGATCACCTGGGTCTTGCCCGGCGCGACAGGCCAGGCGCCCGCCGTCGCGACGCTGGGGGCCAGACACGAAAAAGCCGCCGCGATCACCAGGATCGCGGCGGCCTTTGCGGGGTCTTCGAGGAACCCTAGTCGGCGTAGCCCGGCGACTCGCGGTCCAGTTTGCGCAGGCAGCCCGGCCAGGCCAGCCCACCGATCATGCCCATGCCCATGCCGGTTTGCTTGCGAACCTCGTCCTGCGCGGCGTCGGGCGCCAGCAGCACGTTGTCGCGTCCGACTGAAAGCGCCATCACCTGCTGCGCGCATGCCCGCTCCAGGAAGAACATCCCCAACCAGCATTCGGCCGCGCTGGCGCCCACGGACAGGGTGCCGTGGTTGCGCAACATCATCAGCTTCTTCTGGCCAAGGTCAGCCACGATGCGCTCTCGCTCCTCAAGGTTGAGCGCAATGCCTTCATAATCGTGATAGGCGAGTTGAGGCAAGACGATTAGCGAATGTTGCGTCAGCGGCAGCAGACCTTCCTTGTGCGCCGACACCGCCACGCCCTGATCGCTGTGCAGGTGCATCACATAGTGGGCGTCGTCGCGCGCGGCATGGACGGCCGAGTGGATCGTGAAACCCGCCGGATTGATGTAGTACGGCGTCTTGTCGATCACGTTGCCCTCGAGATCGACCTTCACCAGGCTCGAGGCCGTGATCTCGCCGAAGAACATCCCATAGGGATTGATCAGGAAATGGTGGTCAGGGCCCGGAATGCGGGCCGAGATGTGGGTGAAGATCATGTCGTCCCACCCGTGCAGGGCCACGAGACGATAGAGGGCGGCGAGATCGACCCGCGCTTGCCACTCCGCTTCGCTGACCTTGCCCTTCAGGGATGTGATGGGCAGAGCGCCGTCGGCCATTGGGGCCTCCCGTAGGTTATCATTGTTGAGTTGAGCGTCGCGCCGAGGCGCCGGGTCGTCAAGCGGAACCTCGTCCGCAGCGATGCGACACTGGCTTGCCAGCAAGGCCAAGCCGTCGGACGGTCCCCCTCGGAATGAGGGGGAGTCGCCGGGGATGCTGACCCTTTTAGGCGTTGCGGTGATCGTGCTGGGCTTCGCCCTGCGCTTCAATCCGCTGCTGGTCGTGATGGCCGCCGCCATGACATCGGGTCTGGCCGCAGGCCTCACCCCGGTCGAGGTGCTGGCCGCGTTTGGCAAGGCGTTCAACACCAACCGTTATGTCAGCGTCGCCTGGCTGGTCCTGCCCGCCATTGGCGTGCTGGAGCGCGCGGGCCTGCGCGAACAGGCGCGGCGCACGATCCAGGGCCTGCAGGCGGCGACGGCGGGGCGGATCCTGCTGGCCTATCTGGCGCTGCGCCAGGTCGCCGCCGCGCTGGGTCTGACCCAGGTGGCCGGTCACGCCCAGACCGTCCGCCCGCTGCTGGCGCCGATGGCCGAGGCCGCCGCCGAGCCCCTGTCCGACGACCAGCGCCAGAAGGTCCGGGCCATGAGCGCGGCCACGGACAATATCGGCCTCTTCTTCGGCGAGGACATCTTCCTGGCGATCGGCTCGATCCTGCTGATCGTCGGCTTCCTGGACCAGAGCGGCATCACCGTCGAACCGCTGGCCCTGTCGGTGTGGGCGATCCCGACCGCCATCGCCGCCTTCCTGATCCATGGCGCGCGGCTGTTGATGTTCGACCGCCACCTCGCGCCCAAGGCGGAGGACGCTGCATGATAGGCCTGCCGCTCGTCTACCTGCTGTCGGGACTGATGTTCGCCGCATTCGCCGTGCTCAGCGCCGGCGACCGTGAAAATCCCAAGCGTTTCGGCAACACCGCCTTCTGGGGCCTGTTCGCCTTGAGCTTCCTGGCCGGCGACCACCTGGGCGACCTGGGCAACGGGGTGCTGGTGCTGTGCCTGGCGCTGATCGCGGGAAGCGGCCAGTTGGGCGTCGGCGCGCCGAAGAGCACCTCACCCCAAGAGCGGGAGGGCCTGGCGGCGACCTATGGCGTGAAACTCTACGCGCCCGCCCTGGTGATCCCGGTGCTGGTCCTGGCCGGGTCCCTGACGTTCAAGCACCTGACGGTCCAGGGCGTGCATCTGGTCGACCCCAAACAGTCGACCCTGATCGCGCTGGCGCTGGCGGCGCTGATCGCGGCGGTTCTATCCCAGGTGATGTTCAAGCAGCCCGCCGGCGCGCCGGTGCAGGAGGGCCGTCGCCTGATGGATCTGGTCGGCTGGGCGGCGCTGCTGCCGCAGATGCTGGCGGCGCTGGGCGCGGTGTTCGCGCTGGCGGGCGTGGGAAAGTCGATCGGCGAGATCGCCGTGATGATCACGCCGGCGGACAGCCGCTTCGCCGCCGTCACCGCCTACTGCCTGGGCATGGCGGCGTTCACGATCATGATGGGTAACGCCTTCGCCGCGTTTCCGGTGATGACCGGCGGCATCGCCCTGCCCCTGGTCATCGGCCAGTTTGGCGGCGACCCGGCCGTCGTCTGCGCCATCGGCATGCTGTCGGGCTTCTGCGGAACGCTGCTGACGCCGCTGGCCGCCAACTTCAATCTTGTGCCCGCCGCCCTGCTGCAGTTGAAGGACCGCTACGCCGTGATCCGCGCCCAGGCGCCCACGGCGGTCCTGATGCTGATCGTCAACGTGATCCTGATGAACGCCCTGGCCTTCCCCCGATGAGCCTCGCCCGCTCCACCGCCTCGCGCTTCGCCAAGATCGCGCTGGGCCACCTGACCCGCGAATATCCCAACAAGCTGGATCACGTGATGGGAGGGCCCGACGACGTCCGCTCGCCGCGGGACCTGCATCCCATCTTCTACGGCAGCTTCGACTGGCACTCGTGCGTGCATGGCTACTGGCTGCTGGCCACCCTGCTGCGCCTGCGCCCCGAAATGTCCGAAGCGCCGACGATCATCGCGCTGTTCGACGACGCCTTCACCCAGGAGAAGGTCGCCGGAGAGCTCGCCTATCTGGCGCGCCCGGAGAGCCGGGGGTTCGAGCGTCCCTACGGCTGGGCCTGGAGCCTGATGCTGCAGGCCGAGCTCTTGCGGCACGACCGGCCGTGGGCGCTGGTCCACGCCCCCCTGGCGCTGGCGTTCAAGCAGAGGTTCGAGAGCTTCCTGCCGATCGCCGACTATCCCGTCCGCGCCGGAACCCACTACAACACCGCCTTCGCCCTGGTGCTGGCCTATGAGTTCGCCGAAATGACCGGCGACCAGGCGTTCTTCGACCTGCTGCAGAGCCGCGCGCTGGTCTGGTACGGTCAGGACGCCGACTGCCAGACCTGGGAACCGTCAGGCGACGACTTCCTCTCCCCCGCCCTGATCGAAGCCGAGGCCATGCGGCGACTTCTGCCGCGCGAGCGCTTCGACCTGTGGTTTCCCCGCTTCCTGCCCAATCTGGCCCAAAAGCAGCCGGCGACCCTGTTCACGCCCGCGCGGGTCAGCGACCGTACGGACGGCAAGATCGCCCATCTGGACGGCCTGAACCTCTCGCGCGCCTGGTGCTGGCGCCTGCTGGCGGGATCGATGTCGGAACATGATCCGGCCCAGGCCCACGCAGTCAACGCGGCGATGAGCCATCTCGCGGCGGCCGTGCCGCATCTCTCCGGTGACTATATGGGCGAGCATTGGCTGGCCACATTCGCCCTGCTGGCGCTCGAGAACGGCTAGGCTGAAGTATTCGGCGCGGTCAGAACCTGGCGCATACGCACTCAAACGTCAGCAAGGTACCGCTATCAACTTTACAATCTTTGACAATGAAATGGGGCTGACGCGCGTTAAGGACGTTCCGTACACAGCCCCAGGGGCGCGTTTCCACTTCAGGGAGCCCGTCGTCATGTTAGACGCCGCGCATTGCCAGCGTATCGAGATTGCACACGTTTCCGAAGGCTGGATCGTCACGGAGGGCGGCCGGCTGGCCGGTCGCTTCGAGACGGTCGAGACGGCCTACCAGCAGGCCCTCGCCATCTGCGACGACCTCTTCGAACAAGGCGTGCCCTCCCGGGTGTACGAGCTGCCCCAAGCGGCGTGAGGCGCTCTGCGCCGCGACTTTACAATCGTTGACAATCCCGGACCGCTGTTAGGGTTACCCTAAGGGCCAGGGACTGATTTGCCGCCGGGGGGCGGCCAAGCGGAGCCGAGTATGGCCCAGACAACGCGTACGACTCTGCGGACCGAGGTTCGAACCTACCTGATCGTCAGCGCCGGAGCGTTTGCTCTGGGCTTGGCGCTCGGCTTCTTCCTGATGGGCTAAACGCCGCCTCAGTCGCCGCGATCGCCCTTCATCAGACGCGCCTTGTCGCGCTGCCAATCGCGAGCAGCTTCGGTCTCGCGCTTGTCGTGCAACTTCTTGCCCTTGGCGAGACCCACCTCGAGCTTGGCGAGGCCCTTCTCGTTCCAATAGAGCTTGATCGGCACCAGGGTGCGACCTTCGCGTTGGACCGCGCCGATCAGCTTGTCGATCTGACGACGGTGCAGCAGCAGCTTCCGGTGACGACGCGGCTCGTGGTTGAAGCGATTGGCGTGGCCGTAGGGCGGAATGTCGGCGTTGATCAGCACGATCTCACGCCCCTCCACCGAGGCGTAAGACTCGGCGATGTTCGCCCGTCCGGTCCGCAGGCTCTTCACCTCGGTGCCCGTCAGCATGATGCCGGCCTCGAACGTCTCCTCGATGAAGTAGTCGAAGCGCGCGCGCCGATTTTCAGCGATCGGCTTGCTCATTCTTGCAGACCGGCCTCGCGCATGGCCTCCAGGATCGCGGGACGCACCGCCTCGGCGCAGGCCGTGATCGGAAGACGGACATCTTCCGTGCACAGGCCCAGTTGGGCCATAGCGAACTTGGTCGGCGCGGGCGAGGAGTCGAGGAACAGGGCCTTGTGCAGGCGCACCAGGCGGTCCTGCCAGTAAAGGCCCTTCTCCCATTCGCCCTGCATGCAGGCGTTCATGAAGGCCGAGCAGGCGTCCGGCGCGACGTTGGACGTCACCGAGATCACCCCATGGCCGCCATGGGCCATGTAGCCGAGCGCCGTCGGGTCATCGCCCGACAGCATCACCCATTCGGGGCCGCACATCAGGCGCTGGAAGCTGATGCGGGTCAGGTCGCCCGTGGCGTCCTTGATCCCGACGATGTTGGGCAGCTTGGCCAGGCGCGCCAGGGTCTCGTTGCTGATGTCCACGCCGGTGCGGCCCGGCACGTTGTAGACAAAGATCGGCAGCTCCACGGCGTCGTTGATCGCCTTGTAGTGCTGATACATGCCCTCTTGGCTGGGGCGATTGTAGTACGGCGTCACCACCAGGCACGCGTCGGCGCCGACGGTCTTGGCGTGGCGCGCCAGCTCGATGGCTTCATCCGTGGAGTTGCTGCCCGCGCCCGCGATCACGGGCACGCGCCCGGCGGCGGTCTTCACGCACAGCTCGACCACGCGGCGGTGCTCTTCGTGCGACAGCGTCGAGGTCTCGCCCGTGGTGCCGACCGGGACCAGGCCGTGCACGCCGCCGACGATCTGACGCTCGACCAGCGCGACGAACGCTTTTTCATCCACCTCACCGTCCCGGAACGGCGTGACGAGGGCCGGAATGACGCCCTTGAAGTGAGACTGGACCATGACTTGCAAATTGCCGTGAGGATGGGGCCGCGAGTGTTGCGGCGGGACGATGGAGGCGGACAATATGTCCCTGCCCCACCGACCCGCAACCGGCTCTGGGTGCGGATCAAAAGGGGCAGGTGCGATTTGATGGGCCAAGCCCTCCGGGTCAAGCCCGCGAGCGGACTTTAAGAACCCTATTGAGGCCTGAATCGTCCCATAGGGCTTGCGGACGAATTCGAGTATGAGGTCTGAAAGGACCGCAAGGAGAGCGTTTTGGTTTCAGAAATGCGCAAACTCTTGCTCGGAGGAGCTTGCATCGTGACCGTGGTCGGGGCCGCTGGCGCCCAGACGGCGACGTCCTACGCCTCCGCGCAAACCGCGCCCAGCCTGATCACCACACCCCCGACCGCCGTCACCACAGCGCTCAGCGACACCGACTCGGCCAACCTCCAGACCGCTCTGGCGGCGGCCAAGCGCGGCGACGTTTCCGGCGCGCGCATGGCCATGGACAGCCTGCAGGACCCCGTCGCCAAGAAGATCGCCCTATGGCAGCTGGTCGACAGCAACGCCGAGGCGCTGAGCTTCTTTGAGCTGGACACCGCCCGACGGGATCTGGCCGGCTGGCCGCGCGGCGCGCGGCGCGATGCGGCCGCCGAGAAGGCGCTTTCCACCTCGGGCCTTGATCCGGCGCGGATGATCGCCTGGTTCGGCGGCGTCCAGCCGACCACCGCCGAGGGCGCCATGGCCCTGGCCAGCGCCTATCAAGCCACGGGCCAGACCCAGCTGGCCACCGACCTCATTCGCAGGACGTTCCGCGACCGGGTGTTCGAGGCCGACACCCAACGCAGCATGATCGCCCGCTTTGGCGCGATGCTGACGCCGGACGACTATGTCCGCCGCGCCGACATCCTGCTGTATGGCCAGCAAGGGCCCGCCGCGCGCGAGATGGTCGCCATGCTGTCGGACACCCAGCAGGCCGCCGCCCGCGTTCGCATGGCCTATCGCGCCAACTCGGCCAGCGCCAACGACCTCTACAACAACCTGACCCCCGATCTGCAGGACTCGCCCGGCGTCGTGTTCGAGCGCGCGGCCTATCTGCGCCGCAAGGGCATGGACACCCTGGCCCTGCCGATGGTCGCAAACTTCCCGGCGCCGCCGACCGACGAGGCCTCGAGCGCGATCTGGCGTGAGCGCAAACTGCTGATCGTCGGCGCGCTCAAGTCCGGCGACAGCCGCAGCGCCTATGCGGCGGCCTACAACACCCAAGCGCTCGCGCCCGCCGACATCGCCGAGTCGGAGTTCTACGCCGGCTGGATCGCCCTGACCCGCCTGCGCGACGCCAACGCCGCCGCCGGCCACTTCGCTCAAATCGCAGCCGTCGGCGCCTCGCCCATCACCCGAGGCCGTGCCCTTTACTGGCAGGGTCGCGCCGCCGAAGCGCAGGGCGACCCGATTGCGGCTCAAGCCTTCTACGCCGAGGGCGCACGCCACATCACCACCTTCTATGGCCAACTGGCCGCCGAGAAGGCGGGGATCCGCGAACTGCGGCTGGAGCGCGATCCGGTCATCACCCAGGCCGACCGCGCCCGCTTCTACGGCCGTGAGCAAGTCCGCGCGGCGCGAATGCTGGCCGACATCGGGGCGAGGGACCTCTTCCGCAGCCTCGTGCTCTATATCGACGACACCCTGCCGAACGCCGAGGAGACCGCGCTGCTGGTCGACATGGCGCGCGGTTATGGCGACCAGGACCTGGCGATGCGCGCCGTGCGGACCGCCGCCCAGCGCGGTTTCATCCTGCCCGAGCGCGGCTATCCGCTGCTGGACCACCACTTCACGCCCGGTCCGGGCGCGGCCGAAACCGCGTTCGTCTATTCGATCTCGCGCCAGGAGAGCAATTTCGATCCCGCCGCCCGCTCGGGCGTCGGCGCGCGCGGCATGATGCAGCTGATGCCGGCCACGGCCTCGCTGGTCGCGCGCAAGCTGGGCGAGCCGCACTCGATCGATCGCCTGGGCGATGCGTCGTACAACATGCGCCTGGGTTCGGTTTACCTGGGCGACATGATCAAGACCTTCAGCGGCTCATACATCATGGCCTCGGCGGCCTATAACGCCGGCCCCGGGCGTCCGGCCCAGTGGGCGGGCCAATGCGGCGATCCGCGCGGCGCGTCCACCGACCCGCTCGACTTCATCGAGTGCATCCCGTTCTCCGAAACCCGCAACTATGTGATGCGGACGCTGGAGACGACGATGGTCTATCGGGCTCGTCTCAACGGGGGCGTCACGCCGCTGACCCTGTCCTCAGACCTCAAGCGCGGCGGTTATGTCTACACGCCGTCGGTCGCCTCGGCCGAAACGGTCAGCCCCCAGCCTTAAGCGTCAAGCGCGGCGGCGGGCCGCCAGAACGAATCCCGCCTCGGTCTCGATCAGGGCGCCGTCCAGTCCGAACACCTCGGCGAGGATCGCAGGGGATAGCGCCTCGCGCGGCGGCGCGTCCGCCACGATCCGCCCGCGCGACAGCACGACGATCCGGTCGCAGCTCCGCGCGGCGAGGCCCAGATCGTGGAGCGTGACGACCACGGCCGCGCCGTTGTCGGTCTCGCCCCGCAGCAGGTCCAGCGTCAGCAGTTGGGCGTCGGGATCGAGGCCGGCCACGGGTTCGTCGGCGACCAGCAGCGGCGCGCGCGTCGCCAGCAATCGCGCCAGCAGCACCCTCGCCCGCTCGCCGCCCGACATGTCCAGCACCCCGCGATCGGCGAGGTCGCCCGCCCCGACACGCGCCAGGCGTTCCAGCGCCAGAGCGTCAGCCTGCGCTTCGGCAAGGTCGCTGGCGCCCAGTGCGGCCACCATCCGGGCCGGCACGTTCCAAGCCACGCGGCGGTCCTGCGGCAGGTAGCCGACCAGTCGCGCACGCGCGGCCGGCGCCAGCTGCGCCACCGCCTGCCCCGACAGAAGCGCCTCGCCCGCAGCCGCCGGCAATAGCCCAAGCCCCGCGCGCAGAAGGCTGGTCTTGCCCGCGCCGTTGGGACCGACCACCCCGACGAGTTCCCCCGCCGAGACCGAGAGCGAGGCCGCCTCGATCACGGTCTTGCGCCCCTGCCGCACGGAAAGACTTCTCAGCGTCCACAGCGCGCTCATGACCGCCAGCTCCGCGCGGCGCGCCAGGCCAGCAGAGCGAAGGCGGGGGCCCCGAACAGCGCGGTGACGACGCCCAGTTTCAGCTCCTGCTCGGTCGGGATCATGCGCGCGGCGAGGTCGGCCAGCACCACCAGAAGCGCGCCCGCCAACGCCGCGGGCCAAAGGATGCGCTTGGGGTCGTCCCTGACCAGCGCCCGCACCAGATGCGGCGCGGCCAGACCCACAAAGCCGATCACGCCCGAGGCGGCCACCGCCGCGCCGGTCAACAGCGCCGATCCGGCCACCGCATAGACCCGCAGCCGCGCCATCGGCAGGGCCGACATCCGCGCGGCCTCCTCGCCCAAGGTCAGCATCCGCAGCCCCGCGCCGGCGCGCAGACACAGCGCCGCGCCCAGCGCCATGGGGACCAGCGCCCTCAAAGCGTCCATTAGGTCGCGGTTCTCGACCGAGCCCATCAACCAGGCCAGCATCTCGGCCGTCGCGACCGGCGAGCGCGAGAGGTTGAACACCAGGGCC
Organism: Caulobacter vibrioides; assembly: GCF_002310375.3. Classification (GTDB taxonomy): domain Bacteria; phylum Pseudomonadota; class Alphaproteobacteria; order Caulobacterales; family Caulobacteraceae; genus Caulobacter; species Caulobacter vibrioides_D. Next base: position 1,559,130 of record NZ_CP023315.3, on the reverse strand, counting down.
GTCAGCGCGCCGCCAAAGGCCGACAACGCTACGCCGAACAGGATCAGCGCCTCGGGCTCACGAAAGCGCGCGGCGACGATGACGACCAGCGCGCCGGCGACGAGCGCGCCGGCTAGGGCCGACAGCTCGATGGCTCCAGGCAAAACCGCCAGGCCCGCCGAGATCGCGAAAGCCGCGCCCAGGCCCGAGACGGCCGACACGCCCAGCACGCCAGGATCCGCCAGCGGGTTGCGCAGCAATCCCTGCATGGTCGCCCCCGCCATGCCCAGCGCTGCGCCCACCAGCGCCGCAACCGCCACGCGTGGCGCGCGGATCGTCCAGAGCACCTCGGCCGGTGGAGAGCCGGGATGAAACAACGCTTGGCCGTACTGCTGAAGGGAAAAGGCCGTCTCGCCCAGCGTGACGGCCACGGCGGCCGCGAGCGCCAGCACCAGGGCCATGAGCAGACACAGACGCGACAGGCTCATCGCGCCGCCTTCGCCAGCACGACCGCGCCATCGGCGGCGAACCAGCCGGGGCATCCAACCATGGCGGCCGGCAGCGAGGCGACGGCGCGCGACTCCACCGCCCGGCGCAGAGCCGCGTGGCGCCCCGGGCCCCAGCGGTCCGCCCCGGCCAGGGCGCGATCAAACATGCCCAGCACCACGGCGGCCGGAGGCGTCATGACCATCTGCTCCAGAGACACCGGCGCGAAGTACGGCGCCTTGGTCGTGTTGGCATAGCCCGCCGCCCGTAAGATCGCATCGATCAGGGTGTTGGCGCCGGCCGTATAGCCGCCGGGCGTCAGATAGAGCGCCTCGCGCCGCCTCCCCGCCCCGGCGGCGTCCCTGAGGCGGGCGTCCATGGTCGCGATCAGCGCCTCGCCTTGCGGCCGACGATCCAGCGCGGCGGCGACCTTGCGGACATTGACTCGAACCCCGTCAAAGTCGGCCGCGTCATCCAGGGTGACGGTCGGCACGCCCTTGGCGGCCAGCGCCTGAGTGAGCCGCGCGTCCCCGCCCCACAACCGCACCACCAGCTGCGGTCGCGCCGAGACCAGGCTCTCGAAGGTGGCCCGGCGCAGCGGCAGGCCGGCGGCCTTGTCGCGCATGTAGCTGTCGGCGGCGACCGCCCGGTGCGAAAGGCCCACGATCGCCTCGCGCGGCGCCAGGGCCAGGACGTACTGGTCGGCGCACGAGTCGAGCGACATCACGCGCGGCGCGGCCCACGCCCCGGCCGGGGCGAGCGCCATCGCCGCCGCAAGGGCGCGAAAGGCCTTGGCGGCGTTCACGACCCTAGTCCGTGACCAGACCGTGCAGCAGCCCGTCGAGCATCACCGTCATCAGTTGCTCCGGTTCGGACCAGCCGCGCGAAGGCTTGGTGATCAGGAGCGAAACCAAGCCGTGGCAGCCGCTCCACAGCACCTCGGCCGCCTGGACCGCCGATCCCGACCGCAAGCGCCCCTGCGCCGCGATGTCGTGGACCGGCTCGCTGAACTTCTCGAAGCAGCGATCGCCCAGCGCCATGGTCTCACCGATCTTGTCGGATGTGACGTGATCGCCGGTGCTGCAGAACACCAGTTGGTAGGTGTTGGGATTGTCGAGCGCGAAGCGCATGTACGCTTCCAGCATCAGGCGCACGCGCGAGACCGGATCGATCGGCTGGCTGGCGATCTGGATGTTGAGGTCAAGCAGACGCTCGATCGCGTCGTTGCTGATCTCCAGAAGGATCTGATCCTTGTCGCGAAAGTGCATGTAGAGCGCGGTCGACGACACCCCCACGGCGTCGGCGATCTTGCGGATCGTGGCGCCGGAATAGCCCTCGGCGATGAAGATCTTCTCGGCCGCCGCCAGGATCTCGCCCCGGCGCAAGTGCCCGTCGCCTTTCGGCTTTCGAGCGGACTTGTGCGGCTTTTTCAGAACGACGGTCACGGACCTAGCTTCCCCTCAGTATCCCCCGACAGAACACTAAACGGGAATCACTCAGCCGTCGCAACCCGTCTGTAAGGGCGTGTCGCGCACCGCCCAGTCCGGAACAAAACCCGAAAACGCGTATTTTTTCATTTAACACGCTTGGGTTGAGATTCCGTTATCTGCTCCCGTCGGGGCGATCAGCGTATCCAGGGGCATCCATGGCGCGCGAAGACAGACGGCTGGAACCGGCGCTCGCGCCGGCGAGCGGACCTGTGTCCGCAGACGACATCAAGGCGCTCGGGGACACCTTTGTCGCCAGCACGCCCGAACGCGACGGCGCTCATCGTCCCCTGTCCCGGACGCAGGTCCTGGGGGTCGTCATCGCCGGGCTTCTCGCCGCGCTGGGCGTTGCCCTCGCGCCGATGGCGGCCTTCACAGCGGCGCACCACCTCTTCTTTGTGGTCTTCCTGCTGGGCGCCCTGACCCGGTTCGCGGCGGCGATGACGCCCCTGCCCCCGCGCAGGGCGCCGCCGCCGCCCGACGCCGACCTTCCGAGCTATACGATCATCACCCCGCTCTATCGCGAGGCGGAGGTGCTGCCGGAGCTGGTCGAAAGCCTGGCCGCCATCGACTACCCGCGCGACCGCCTGCAGGCGCTGATCGTGCTGGAGGCCGACGACGAGAGCACGCGCGCCGCCGCCCGGGCGCTGGACTTGCCCAGCTTCATCCAGGTGCTGGTGGCGCCGCCGGGAACGCCCCGAACCAAGCCGCGCGCCTGCAACTACGCCCTCGAACGGGCGCGGGGCGACCTGGTGGTGATCTACGACGCCGAGGACATGCCCGACCCGCAGCAACTTCGCGAGGCGGCCGCCCGGTTCGCCGCCGCCGACGCCCGCCTGGCCTGCCTTCAAGCGCCGCTGCGGATCGAGGACCCTGGCTTCTCGCTCTTCCTGCCGTCGCAGTTCCGGCTTGAGTACGCCGCCCATTTCGAGGTGCTGCTGCCGGCCCTGGCGCGCTGGGGACTGGCCTTTCCACTCGGCGGAACCAGCAACCACTTCAAGGCCGCCCCCTTGCGCGAGATTGGCGCGTGGGACCCCTACAATGTGACCGAGGATGCAGACATCGGCTTCCGGCTGGCGGCGGCGGGCTACCGTCTCGACGTGATCCAGCGTCCCACCTGGGAGACCGCGCCGACGACGCCAGAGCAGTGGTTCCCGCAGCGGGCGCGCTGGATCAAGGGTCATATGCAGACCCTGGCGGTGCACGCACGCGGTCCGCTCCCGACGCAACCGCGCAACGCCGTCGCGCTGGTCCTGACCCTGGCCCAGTCGGTCGCCGCCTCGCATCTGCATGGACCCGTCATGGCCGTGGCCGTCGCCTGGGCGCTCATCGACTTTCTGCCCGACGCGGCCTTTCACATCCCGCCCCACGATCTGACGCTCTACATGCTGGGATGGAGCGCGGCCGCGATCGCCGGCGCCCGCGGCGTGCTGCGCGCGGGCGGGCGGCCCAAGTGGCTGCACCTGCTGGGCATGCCCGCCTACTGGCTGTGCCAGAGCCTTGCGGCGGTCAAGGCGCTGCACCAGTTCATCGTCGCCCCGCACCACTGGGACAAGACCCTGCACGTACCGCGCTCTGGACCTTCGCACACCTAAGGCGGTATTGGCGGGCGATGGCACCGAAGATCGCTCCCGCCCCCATCGTTATGCGCACCACCGGCTGGGCCGACTACGCCCTGCTGGACAGCGGCCACGGCAAGAAGCTGGAGCGCTATGGTCGCTACACCGTCGTGCGCCCCGAGCCGCAGTGCTTCTGGGCGCCGCGCCTGGACCAGACGGTGTGGGACAACGCCGACGCCGTCTTCGATCCCACCGACGAGGACGAGGCCGGCCGCTGGCGCTTCAAGGGCAAGCCGATCGAGAAGTTCGACCTGGCCTGGGGCCAGGCGAAGTTCCACGGCCAGTTTACGCCCTTCCGGCACCTGGCCTTCTTCCCCGAACAGGCCGCCAACTGGGCCTGGCAGGACGAGCGCGTGCGGGCGCTGTGCGCGGGCTCAGGTCCGCAGCCCAAGGTGCTGAACTTGTTCGGCTATACGGGCGTGGCCTCGCTGGTCTGCGCCGCCGCCGGCGCGGCTGTCACCCACGTGGACGCCTCCAAGAAGTCGGTCGGCTTCGCGCGTGAAAACGCCGCCTTCGCCGGCCTGGCCGACAAGCCGATCCGCTGGATCGTCGAGGACGCCCGCAAGTTCGTGGCCCGCGAAGTACGGCGCGGCAACACCTATGACGGCATCATCCTGGACCCGCCCAAGTTCGGCCGCGGGGCCGACGGCGAGGTCTGGCGCCTGTTCGAGGACCTGGCGGCCCTGACCAAGGACTGCGCGGCCCTGCTCAGCCAAGACGCCTCGTTCCTGCTGATGAACGCCTATGCCGCCCGGGTGTCGGGCGCGGCGATGTCGGGCCTCTTGGCGCAGGAACTGCAAGGGCGCGGCGGCGTCATCGACTGGGGCGAGCTGTCCCTCGTCGAGGAAAAGGGCGACCGCCAGATCGGCCTGTCCTTCTTCGCCCGCTGGTCGTCGGAGGGTTGAGCGCCATGAACACCAAGACCGTCACCTCCCTGACCAATAGTACGGTGAAGGCCGTCCGCGCCCTGCACATGCGCAAGGAACGCGAGGACAGCGGCCTGTTCCTGGCCGAGGGCCTGAAGATCGTCATCGAGGCGATCGACTGCGGCCACGCGCCCAAGATTGTCATGTACGGCCCCGACGCGGCCGATCACCCGATGCTCAAGAAGGCCGTCGCCGCCTGCGTGAAGGCCGGCGGCGAAGTCATTGAGGTCAATCGCGAAATCCTCGAAAAGGTCTCGCGTCGCGACAACCCGCAGGCCGTGGTCGCGGTGTTCAAGCAGGTGTTCACGCCGCTCTCAGCCATCGTCCCGGAAAGCGCGCCGTGCTGGGTGGCCATGCAGGCCGTCCGCGATCCCGGCAACCTCGGCACCGTCATCCGCACCGCCGACGCAGCGGGCTGCGGCGGGGTGATCCTGGTCGGCGACTGCGTCGATCCCTATTCGGTCGAGGGCGTCCGCGCGACCATGGGCTCGATCTTCGCCGTGAAGATCGCCAAGGCCACGATCCCCGAGTTCCTGGCCTGGCGCGAAACCTGGCCCGGCAGCGTGGTGGGCACCCTCCTGACCGCCACCGTCGACCACAAGTCCGCCGACTATGTGAAGCCGTCGCTGATCCTGATGGGCAACGAGCAACAGGGCCTGCCGCCGGAACTGGCGGCGGCGTGCGATGTCAACGTGAAGATCCCGATGCGCGGCCGGGCCGACAGCCTGAACCTGTCGGTGGCGACGGGGATCATGATCTATACGGTGACGGGCTGATCAATCCTCCCCCTAGCGGGGGAGGTGTCGGCGCGTAGCGACGACGGAGGGGGAAGAGGCAAGCGCTCCAACCCTTCCCCCTCCGGCGCTTCGCGCCACCTCCCCCGTCAGGGGGAGGATTTCTTAAGTCCCTCGCGGCTTCGCCCGCGTTACCGGCGCGGCGCTGGCTGGATCATCCGGCCACACATGACGGGGATAGCGGCCCTTCATCTCGACCTTCACCTCGCGCCAGGAGCCCTTCCAGAAGCCCGGCAGATCCTTGGTGATCTGGATCGGGCGGTGGGCGGGCGAGAGCAGAGAGAGCGTCAGCGGGACCTTGCCGCCGGCGACGCTGGGGTGTTCGGAGAGGCCATAGAGCTCGCCCACCCGCACCTCGACGCGGGGCCCGCCCTCAGCGGCGTAGTCGATGGCGAAGCTGTTGCCGGTCGGGGCCTCGAAGCGGGCGGGCAAGAGCGTGTCCATCCTCCGCTGCAGGTCCCAAGGCACCAAGGTCTTCAGCGCATCGTGCAGCGCCCCCTCATCCAGGCTCACCAGCGACGAGCGCCCGGCCAGCAGCGGCTCCAGCCATTCGTCGAGGCGGTCGATCAGGGCGGGCTCTGACAGGTCCGGCCAAGCCTCGCCATCAACGTCGCGCAGGAAGGCCACGCGGTCCAGCAGCGCCCTGCCCCGCTCGCCCAGGCGCAGAGCTGACAGCCCTTCCGCCCGGACCTTGTCCATCAGCGCGCCGGCGATCATGGCCGGATCGGGGTTTTCGATCAGCCGCTCTTCCAGAACGAGCTTGCCCAGGCGCAGCAGGCGCTTGGCGCGCACCTTGCCGCCGGTGGTCTCCAGGCGATCCTCGGCGACCAGACGATCGGCGAAGGTCTCGCGCAGCTGCGCCTCGTCGACGGCGGCGGCCAGCAGGATGCGGTCCCGGCTGTCGCCGCCGCCCAGTTCGCCGACGGCCAGCCAGGGCTCGCGGGCCAAGGGATCGGTGGGCTCCAGATAGACGCCGCGACCGCCGGCCAGCTGGAACTCGCCCGGCTTGCCCCGCGCCTTGGCGACGCGTTCGGGATAGGCCTCGGCCAGTAGCAGGCCCATCTCCAGGGTCTTGGCGCCTGAAGCTCGCCCCGCCGCGCGCGACCAGCGCTCGACCAAGGCTATGGCGTCGCGGCCACGCGGCGAGCGGTCGCGGTGCAGGCCCTCCAGCCGCCGCCGCAGGTCGACATCGCGGCCGCCCAGCCCTTGCTCGGTCAGCACGGCGGCGATCTCGGCCGCCTCGCGCGCCTGGCCTGAGGCTGCGCCACGCGCCACCATGTGGGCCAGACGCGGCGGCAGCGGCAGGTCGGCCAGCGCCTTGCCGTGAGCGGTCAGGTCGCCCTGTGCGTCGAGGGCCTGCACGCGTATCAGCAGCGTCCGGGCCTCGGCGAAGGCGGCGGCGGGCGGCGGGTCGAGGAAGGTCAGGTCGCCGGGGTCTTTCGTCCCCCAGCGCGCGAGGTCCAGCGCCAGGCGCGACAGGTCCGCCTCCAGGATCTCGGGCCGGGCGAAGGCGGGCAGCGACCGCGTCTCGGGCTCGTCCCACAGGCGGTAACAGACACCGGGCTCGGTCCGGCCGGCGCGACCTCGGCGCTGGTCGGCGGCGGCGCGGCTGACGCGCACGGTCTCCAGGCGGGTGATGCCCGAGGCCGGATCAAAGCGCGGCACGCGCGCCTGGCCTGCGTCGATCACCACCCGTACGCCCTCGATGGTCAGGCTGGTCTCGGCGATCGAGGTGGCCAGCACGACCTTGCGCCGCCCCGCCGGGGCCGGAGAGATCGCGCGATCCTGCGCCGCCGGCTCCAGCGCGCCATACAGCGGCGCGATATCGACGTCGGAACGGCGCAGGCGCTCGTTCAGCCAGCTTTCCGCGCGCCGGATTTCGCCTTGGCCGGGCAGGAACACCAGAATCGAGCCGGTCTCCTCGGCCAGAGCGCGCTCGACCGCACGCCCGACCCGCTCTTCCAGTCGCTGGCGCTCGTCGCGCCCCAGATAGCGCGTGTCGACCGGGAACATCCGCCCCTGGCTCTCGACGATGGGCGCGTCATCCAGAAGGGACGAAATCCGGGCGCCGTCCAGCGTCGCCGACATGATCAGCAGGCGTAGGTCCTCGCGCAGCACGCTCTGCACATCGCGGGCGAAGGCCAAGCCCAGATCCGCGTCGAGGCTGCGCTCGTGGAACTCGTCGAACAGCACGGCGGCGATCCCGTCCAGGCCGGGATCGTCGAGAATCATGCGGGTGAACACACCCTCGGTGACGACCTCGATCCGCGTGCGGGCCGAGACTTTCGACTGCAGCCTGACGCGGAAACCGACTGTATCGCCAACGGCTTCGCCCAGATTGGACGCCATGCGCGCGGCCGCGGCGCGGGCGGCCAGACGCCTTGGCTCCAGAACGATGATCTTGCGGCCCTCGACCCACGGCGCGTCCAAGAGCGCCAAGGGAACAGCCGTGGTCTTGCCCGCGCCAGGCGGCGCAACCAGTACGGTCGCGTTGTTTGCGAGCAGCGCCGCCTTCAGCGCGGGCAGGACATTCTCGATCGGCAGCATTGGGTGGAGGCATAGCCCCTGAAATCGCATCCGTCACCGCAAGGCGTTGCGCGACGACGCCTCTCTGACTAACGTCCGCCCCCAATGCCTGACCGGCGGGGGTTCGCTGGTCGTTGGGGAAACGCACACATGGCCGGAAACAGGCTATTTTTGAAAAAGTCGATCGCGAGCATCCAGAAGGAGGCCGCGCATAGCCAGCTTAAGCGTACGCTGGGTCCCATCAATCTGATGAGCCTGGGCGTCGGCGCCATCATCGGCGCCGGCATCTTCGTGCTGACGGGTCAGGTGGCCTCGGCCAACGCCGGCCCCGCCATCATGCTGTCGTTCATCGTCGCGGGCATCGCCTGCGCCCTGGCCGGCCTGTGCTACGCCGAACTGGCCTCGACCATGCCGGTTTCGGGCTCCGCCTACACCTACGCCTACGGCACCCTGGGCGAGGTTTTCGCCTGGATCATGGGCTGGCTGCTCGTGCTCGAGTACGGCGTGGCCGCCTCGACCGTCGCGGTCGGCTGGTCGGGCTATGTGGTCAGCACCCTGCACGCCTTGGGGATCAACTTCCCCATGATCCAGGTCGCCGGCGCTGACGCCCCGATGTGGGCGACGCCGCTGATCCAAGCCGTGGCCGCGCCCGGCGGCGGCACGATGTTCGCCATGACTGGCACGCTGAACCTGGTGGCCGCCATCGGCATCGCCATGGTCTCGGCCCTGCTGGTGGTCGGCGTCAGCGAGTCCGCCAACGTCAACAACGCCATCGTGGTCATCAAGGTGATCGTGCTGGTGACGTTCATTGCGGTCGGCGCGCAGTACATCAATCCGGCCAACTGGCACCCCTTCATCCCCGAGCCGACCGGTCAGCCCGGCGAATTCGGCGTCGGCGGCATCTTCCGCGGCGCCGCCATCATCTTCTTCGCCTATGTCGGCTTCGAAGCCGTTTCGACCGCCGCCGCCGAAGCCAAGAACCCCTCGCGCGATGTGCCGATCGGCATCCTGGGCGCCCTGGTGATCTGTACGCTGATCTACATGGCCGTCGCGGCCGTGATGACCGGCGTGGTGCCCTTCCGTGAACTGGCCAGCCCGGCCCCGATCGCTGTCGCCATCGACCGCATGGGCCTGGAATGGGCCGACGTCCCGTACGCTGCGGCCGAGGGCGGCAAGCTGAACCTGATCAGCTTCGCCATCAAGATCGGCGCCATCACCGGCCTGTCCTCGGTCATGCTGGTGCTGTGCTACGGCCAGACCCGCATCTTCTACACCATGGCCCGCGACGGCCTGCTGCCGAAGGTGTTCGCTGAGATTCACCCCAAGTTCCGCACCCCCTGGATGGGCACCATCCTGCTGGGCGTCGTGATCGCCATCGCCGCCTCGTTCCTGCCGATCAGCCTGCTGGGTGATCTGATGTCGCTGGGTACGGCCGTCGCCTTCTCGATCGTCTGCTTGTCGGTGATCTACCTGCGCATCAAGCACCCCGACCTGCCGCGTCCGTTCAAGGTTCCGGGCGGCATGTTCACCGCTGCTGCGGGTATCGCGGCCTGCTTGTTCCTGGCCGACCAGAACTTCCAGCCGATGATCGTTCACGCGATGAACGACAACCCGCTGCCGCTGATGATCCTGGGCGGTTACGCCGCCGTCGGCGCGGTCATCTACATCGCCTACGGCTTCTGGCACTCGAAGCTGGCCAAGGGCATCGACATCACCGAAGAGACCGACATGAACTCGCCCGCCGAGGCGATGGGTCGTGGCGTCGACGACGTGAAGTAAAGCGCTCCACCCTGGTGGACACAGAAGGCCCGGGAGCGATCCCGGGCCTTCTTCATTTGGGGCGGTGCTGCGTCTATGCTGCGGCGATACGAGGAGTTTCCATGACCCAGACCATGCCGATCGGCGCCGTGATCGCCCCGGTCACCCCGTTGCAGCAGAACTGCACGATCGTCTGGTGCGCCAAGACCATGAAGGCGGCCGTGATCGATCCGGGCGGCGAGGTCGATCGCCTGCTGAAGGCCATCGCCGACAAGGGGCTGACGCTGGAGAAGATCTGGATCACCCATGGCCATATGGACCACGCCGGCGGCGCGGCCGAACTGAAGGCGCGGACGGGGGTTCCGATCGAGGGTCCTCATAAGGACGACCAGTTCTGGATCGATCGCATCCAGGAAAGCGGCGAGATGTACGGCATCCCTGAGGCCCGCATCTTCGTCACCGACCGCTGGCTGGACGACGGCGACACGGTCACCCTGGGCGAGACCCAGTTCGAGGTGTTCCACTGCCCCGGCCACACGCCAGGGCACGTGGTGTTCTTCCACCGCGAGACCAAGTTTGCCCAGGTCGGCGACGTCCTGTTCCAGGGCTCGATCGGTCGGACCGACTTCCCGATGGGCAACCACCAGGACCTGATCGACTCGATCACTCAGAAGCTCTGGCCGCTGGGCGAGGACGTGCGCTTCGTGCCCGGCCATGGCCCCATGTCGACCTTCGGCGCCGAGCGGCGCGGCAATCCCTTCGTCGGGGACCGCGTGGTCGCGGCGATGAAGGCCCAAGGCGCCGGCTTCGCGATCCCGAAGAACAATTCCCCCGGCTAGGCAGGCCTGAGACGTCTGGTCGCGGACTGGGTTGCGCAGCTGTTTCAGCCGTGAAATCTGAACGTGACCGGCGCGTGACAGGAAATTGGCATGGAAAACGTCCAAAACGCCGTCCAAAGCGAGCTCGAGGCCGTCCGCGGGGCGCCCTCGCGGATCCTGATCGTCGATGACGATCCAGGCATACGCGACGTCGTGTCCGACTTTCTCGCCAAGCATGGCTATGTGGTCGAGACCGCCCAGGATGGGCGCACGATGGAGCAGGTTCTGGCGCGCGGGCCAATCGACCTGATCGTTCTCGACGTCATGCTGCCCGGCGAGGACGGCTTGGCCATCTGCCGCCGGCTCTCCGCCACGCCCGAAGCGCCCGCCATCATCATGCTGTCGGCGATGGGCGAGGAAACCGACCGCATTGTCGGCCTGGAACTGGGCGCCGACGATTACCTGCCCAAGCCCTGCAACCCGCGCGAGCTGTTGGCCCGCGTCCGCGCCGTGCTGCGTCGACGCCAGGAGCCCCGCGCGGTCGACGACGCGATGGGCGCGGCCTGCGAGTTCGCTGGCTGGCGTCTGGACCTGGTGCGTCGCGAACTGCGCTCTCCCCAGTCGATCGTCGTGAACCTGTCGAGCGGTGAGTTCTCGCTGTTGCGCGCCTTCGTGGAGCGCCCCCAGCGCGTGCTGACGCGCGACCAGCTTCTGGACCTGGCGCGAGGCCGTGACAGTGACGCCTACGACCGCGCGATCGACGTGCAGATCAGCCGTCTCCGCCGCAAGCTGGATGATGGTGGGGGGAGCGAGCTGATCCGCACCATCCGCAGCGAAGGCTACATGTTCACCGCCAAGGTTGTGCGCACGCCATGATTTTGTCCCGGCGCGGCGCGCCGCTGTTCGTGCAAGCCCTGGAACTGGTGATCGTCACCCTGGTGGCGGCCCAGCTGATCTCGATCGCGGTTATCTTCACCCTGCCCCCGCCGCCGCCGGAGTTCTACCGGTCCAGCGAGATCGTCAGGGCGCTCAAGACCGGGCAATCGGTTCAACCGCGCGACGGTCGGCTTCTGGTCGTCAAGCAAGGCGGCTCGATCCGCATGGGCAATCCCGAGACGCCCCGTCGCGCCGACTTCAAGGCCGGCATTGGCAAGGCGCTAGGCGTTCCGGCAAACCGTATCGAACTGCAGATCGACAACGGCCCGCGCTTCTTCGTTCGCCGCACGCCGGTGACGCCCCCCAAGCCGGACGCGCCGCCGACGCAGGGCAATGGTCAGCAGCAGGGCGCACGCGAACCCTTCGCCCGCGAAGGCGGCGCGCCGGGCGGCGGGAATGGGCGCAACGCCCAGGCCCGGGACGAGCCCCTGATCTTTGGCGACTTCAAGGTCGGCGTCCGGCAAAGCGACGGTCACTGGCTGGTCGTTGAGCCCAAGCCCACCCTGCGCTTCGACAGCTGGCAGCAGCGCATTCTGCTGATCCTGCTGCTTTCGGTGATCGCCGTGACGCCGCTGGCCTGGCTGTTCGCCCGTCGGCTCGCCCAGCCCATCACCGCCTTCGCCGACGCCGCCGAGCGCCTGGGTAAGGACCCGCGCACCCCGCCGCTCAACATGACCGGATCGGGCGAGGTCGTGGCCGCCGTCAACGCCTTCAACATGATGCAGGAGCGCTTGCGCCGCTACGTCGAGGACCGCACGGCCATGGTGGGCGCGATCGCCCACGACCTGCGCACGCCGTTGACGCGCCTGAAGTTCCGCATCGAGGCCGTGCCAGAAGATATCCGCCCGAAGCTGGCCGCCGACATCGATCAGATGGAAGCGATGATCTCCGCCACGCTGGGCTTTGTGCGCGACACCAATCGGCCCGCCGTTCGCACCAAGCTGGAGCTGTCCTCGCTCCTCGAGAGCGTGATCGACGAGGCGGCCGAAACGGGGGGGGACGCGACGGTCGACCGGGCCGAGAAAACGGTGATCGAAGGCGACCCGGTGGCGTTGAAGCGACTCGTGTCGAACCTGGTCGAGAACGCCTTGAAGTACGGCGGCCGCGCCCGGGGTCGGGTCTTTTCCGAGGACGGCATGGCGATCATCGAGATCGATGATGATGGCCCTGGCGTGCCGCCGGCGGAGTTGGAGCGGGTCTTCGAACCGTTCTATCGCGGAGAGCCTTCCCGTAATCGCGAGACGGGCGGCATCGGCCTTGGACTGGCGGTCGTCCGGTCGCTGGCCCGCGCCCATGGCGGCGACGTCACCCTGGCCAACCGTCGGGGCGGCGGGTTGAGCGCCACGGTGAAGCTGCCAGCCTGATTGCGGCGCGAACAGGTCGCGATTGTTTCTTGACCGAGAGACGACCGGTCTGCGCCGTCATCTCAAGGCCAAGCTTGTGGTCTCCATAGCGACACCGCTTGGAGACACCCGCATGATGCTTCGCTCGCTTGGCCTGACGGCCGCCCTCGCAACCCTCCTGGCCGCGTGCGCCAGCGCGCCGCCAGGAGCCCTTGGCGAACGTCCCGGGCGACCAGGCGATGACGGCCCCCGAGGTGGGGCGGGCGGTCCGCAACTGTTCATCAGCCCCGCCGGCGAGCCCTTCCGCGCGCCGCCCAACGCGCCCTACCCCGTCGGAGCCTGGTTCGCGGGCGCAGACGCCAACCACGACGGCGCGTTGGACCGCGAGGAGTTCATCGCCGACGCCCTTCGCTTCTTCGCCGTGGTCGACGCCGACCGTAGCGGGGTCATCGATGGCTTCGAGGTCTCCGCGTACGAGAACCGGATCGCGCCGGAGATCATCGGCGGGGCCGCGCCCAGCACCCTGCGCCGAGGCCCCATGGGGCTTGGACAGGCCGGCGACGGTGACGTCGGGCCAAGACGACGACCATCGGGCGGCAATGCGCTGCAAGGCGCAGCGCTTTATGGCCTCATCGCCGAACCGCAGCCGGTCATGGCGTCGGACGGCGACTTTGATCGACGGATCACCCGCGACGAGGCGACCAGGGCCGCGAAGACACGCTTTGCTCTGCTCGACACCGACAAGGATGGGCGGCTGCATCTGGCTGAGCTGCCCAAGACCCCGGCGCAAAAGGGCTTGCGGCTGGGACGCGGCGGCGGTCAAGGCCCGGATCGGATGCGAGGTCCGGGCGGCTCAGGGGGCCGAGGCGGCGCGCCGCGTGGCTGACCCTACTGGCCTGCCGTCGCCGATGGGCGCCGAAACGATCGCCGTACGGCGCAATAAGTCGCCCAATCGGTGAACCGAAAGCGGCTTCACCGGTTACTTCACTGGAACGCAGAGGAAACGACGCCAGTGACCGACCCCGACGCCCCGCCGCCGATCGAGCCCAAGCCGCCCGAGTACGAGCCCGGCGTCGTCCCCGTCGAGGAGCCCCCAGCCTCGCCGCCGGTCGATCCCGGGGACGACCGTCCCTATGGCGCGGTTTCCACCGCGCGCCGCCTGTGACCAGTCCCCACTAGGAGCCCCAGATGGACACCGATAGCGAACGTCCCCGCGGCCGTCGCGGTTTCGCCGCCATGGATCCGGAACGCCGCCGCGAGATCGCCAGGAAGGGCGGCGCTAGCGTGCCCAGCGAGAAACGCAGCTTCGCCAAGGATCGAGACCTCGCCGCCAACGCCGGGCGCAAGGGTGGCTCATCCTCACGCGGCGGAAGACCCGCCGACCGCTCGCTTTAGTCCGGCAGAATGCGCACGCGCCGGCTCCGTACACGGGGCCGGCGCGTTTTCGCATGCGCGCTCAGGCGGTGAGCACGTAGATCGCGAAGGTCGGATCCTCATTGATCCAACGCTCAGCCACGACCCAGCCCGCCCGCGTGGCGATCGCCTCGAACACTTCGGGCCGATACTTGTAGGAGTTCTCGGTGTGGATGGTCTCGCCGGTCGCGAACCGGAAGCCATAGTCTCCGACCATGACGATCTGCTCGCATCGGCTTTCCAGATGCATCTCGATCCGGCTCTCCTGGGCGTTCCAAACCGCCCAATGCGCGAAAGCCTCGGGATCGAAGGTTCCGTTCAGCGCCCGATTGATGTGGGCCAGGATGTTGCGATTGAAGGCCGCCGTCACGCCTTGGGCGTCGTCATAGGCGGGCACGAGGACGTCCGGGCTCTTGGCGACGTCCGCGCCGACGATGAACATGGCCCCCTCGCCCAGCAGCGTCCGCGCGCGCCGCAGAAGCGCCTCGGCCTCGTCCGGCGGAAAGTTGCCGATCGTCGAGCCCGGAAAGAAGCCCACCGAGGCGCGGCCCTTCGCACCCTCGGGCAAGTCGATCGCCCGCGTGAAGTCATCGACCAGCGGCGCGACCGCCAGCTTGGGATAAGCGTCTCGCAGGCTTTCGGCCGCCGCGTCCAAGGCGCTGGGGCTGATGTCGATGGGCGCGTAGACCGCCACCTGCGGCGCGGCGTCCAGCAGGAGCCGGGTCTTGGTGCTGGCGCCGCTGCCGAACTCGATCAGGGCTGCGCCCTTGGGAATCCGGGCCGCCAGTTGCGGCGCGATCCGCGACAACAGAGCGGTCTCGGTTCGGGTCAGATAGTACTCCGGCAAGGCGCAAATCGCCTCGAACAGGCGCGAACCCTCGGCGTCGTAGAAGTACTTGGCGGGAAGCGACTTCGGCTCGGCCGAAAGCCCCGCAACAACCTCATCGAGGAAGCTGTTTTCCGTCGTCACCGCTGACAGGCGGTCGTCATCGGCGAGGCGCACGCCTGCGAACATCCACCGGCTGCCGGGATGGAAGAAGTTGCGATAGGTCGTCCGCGCATGCCCGGGCGGCGTCGCCGTGCAGCCGCCGCGCAAGGTCATCTGGTTGACCATGAACTTGCCATTGTACTCCCCCAGCGCCCCCGGCCCTGGCCGGAAACCGGGATACGGGGCGTAGGCGCTGGAGGTCCATTGCCAGGCCTCTCCGAAGAGCTGGCGTGGCGATAGGGCCCCGCTCGCGCTCGCGGCGGCTTCCCATTCGACCTCGGTCGGCAGACGGCGCCCGGACCAGGCGGCGAAGGCGGCCGCCTCGTAGTAGCTGACATGGACGACAGGCGCGTGCGGATCGACGGGATGGCGCCCCTGAAGCGTCATGGTGCTCCAGCCGTCGCGCTCACGGCGCCAATAGGCGGGCGCCTCCCATCCTTCGGCGCGCGCCAGGGCCCAGCCGTCCGCCAGCCAGAACTCGACGCGGCCGTAGCCTTCCGCCTCAATGAAGGCCAGCCAGTCGCCGTTGGTGACGAGGCGATCGGCCAGCCTGAACGGCGCGACGTACGACTTGTGGCGAGGCCGTTCGTTATCGAAGGCGAAGCCCGTGTCGCGTGCCCCGATCTCGACGAGACCGCCTGCGAACCGGTGAAACCTCTGGGGACCGGGGTCCGCATAGGCCCTTGGGGCGGCAGGCCGATAGGCGGGGCTGAGCGGCGACTGGGCGAACAGGTGCAAAACATCCATCAGGATGAGTTCCTGATGCTGCTCCTCGTGCGCCAGGCCAAGGTCGAGCCGCTCGATGACCTCGGCCGACGGCGCGCCGGCCAGCAGCCGCGCCATCGCCGCGTCGACGTGCGCGCGATAGTCACCAACCTCAGCCGCTGTGGGGCGGGTGAGCAGCCCCCGTTGAGGACGTGGCTGTCGAGGACCCACCGCCTCATAGTAGGAATTGAAGAGATAGCCGAAGGCCGGATCAAAGACCTCGTACCCCGGCAGGAACGGCGTCAGCAGAAACGTCTCGAAGAACCAGGTGGTGTGCGCACGGTGCCATTTGGTCGGGCTGGCGTCGGGCATCGACTGGGCGCTCTGGTCTTCCGGCGACAGCGGCGCGGCCAAGCTATCCGTCCGGCGGCGAACCTCGAAATAGCGGTCGGTAAGGCTCACGGGGGCGGGCGCGAAGCCGACCAGGGGCATATCGTCGGGGGTCATGAGCGCTCCTGAGGGCAAGCTAGCATCGCCGACGCCCAGCGACGACAACGTTCCCCGTACTTCCGTGTTCCAAGGCGCGCATTGAAGGCGTCAGACACCAAACTGCTGACAAGGGGTGGCAGCAACCGGTCCGCCACACCCCCGCTCAGCCGGCTCAGGCCTCTTGAGAGGTCTCCAGCAGACCGCTGATCATCGCCTGCAGAACCTCTGTCGCGCGCTTGGGCGTCAGCTCTTGGTCGCGGCGCAGCCGGTTCCAGGCGTCGAAGCTGAGCAGCATGTCGATACCTTCGAACCGCACGCGATCCTTGGCGATCTCGGGCGGCAACTGGCGGCGAAGGATTTCTCGCGAGATCTCCACCATCTTGGTGTTGTCGGCCACCAGCGTCGGCGAGCTGTGGCGCAGAACCTCTGAAGCGCGCTTGAAGGGGCCGATCCGCTCATAGGCCCAGCCTCGACGCTCCACGAGCTCCAGCACGCGGTCGCGCCAGGTCGCGCCCTTGAACGGCGTGTGGACCAGCGACATCAGCTCGTCCTCGATCACCGCCGACATCTCAAGATAAAGGCTCTCGAGATCCTTGAAGTGGCGAAACACCGTCCTCAGCCCGACGTCGGCGCGCGTCGCGACCAATTCCGCCGAGGGCGAGATGTCCCCTTCCCGCACCAGATCGAGCATGGCCTGGACGATCCGGGCGCGGCTGTCCTGCGAACGCCGGCGGCGACCATCCGCGGCGGGGGCTTCGGGCTCGATATCGGCCCCCGCTCGAAGATAGCGCGGCGCGGAACTCACCAACGGGAACCTCTCTCTATTCGGCTCCTGCTTAGCCCCGCGACCGGCGCGGGGCCAAGTCCAATCTAGAGCGCGAGCAGGCGGTTGGACCACTTGATCTCCTTGGACCCCACCGGCAGCGAGGCGAAGTCGCCATCGCGGCCGACCTTGATGGGGCCATCGAAGATCTCGCGCGAACGCCCCAGGAACGGACCGTCCAGCGCACGCACCGGCAGCGGCGGTATGATGTGGTAGAACAACAGCGCGCCGACGCCGGCCGCCTTGGCCTCCTCAGCCGCGACCTCCGGGGCGGTGTGGTAGTCGAGAATGTCGTGGAAGATCTTGGCGTAGTTATCGCGTCCGATCTTGTCGGCGACCTCCTTTTGAACGGCGACGAGGTTCGGGGCCAGGCCTTCGTGCAGCAGCAGGTCCGCGCCTTTGGCGGCCTTCACCAGGCGGTCCGAGGGGCCGGTGTCGCCGCTGATCACGACGCTGCGACCCTTGTATTCGAAGCGATAGCCGACCGCGCCCTCGACGGGATGATGCGCGACCGGGAAGGCCCAGACCTTCAGACCGGGCTTCTCCAGCACCAGCACATCCGGCGCCGCCGGATCAGCCACGAACGCGCGCGCCTCGCCGCCGAACCCAGAAGGCGGCGCGACGGCCTCGCCGTGGTGGGCGATGCGATAGCCGCGATCCAGCGTATAGGCCTGCTCGAAGCCCTGAACGACCTGCTCCAGCCCTTGCGGGCCATAGACCGGCGTCGGCGTCTTCGAGGCGCCGCCCGCCCAGCGCTGCAACATCAGCTCGCCAAGATCGGCGATGTGGTCGGAGTGATAGTGGGTGATGAACACCGCGCTGACGCGTGGCGGCGGCATGTTCATCAGCAGCAGATTGCGGGTCGAGCCCGACCCGGAGTCGACCACGAACAGATCCTTGCCGGCGACCACCGCCACGCAGGGGCCCGACCGCAACGGGTCGGCCATGGGCGAGCCGGCGCCACACAGTCCCACGTGCAGGCCGTCAGGCAGATCCTTCATCGTGTCGACGGCCAGGACCTGCTCATAAACCTTGCGCATGGCGGCCTGCGCCAGCCTTTCGCGCATCAGCCAGGCGGTCCCTAGACCAACCGCAATCACGCCCGCCGCGACGCCCAACCCGATCCAGACCTTGCGCATCCGCCCTCTCCATCTCGTCCTTGACCAATAGGCGTCATAATGGCACGCATAGTGTCAATAAAAATCTCGACGGTCGGAGGAATCTCATGGATGTGTTGCGGACGCCGGATGCTCGGTTCGAAGGCCTCGCCGATTGGCCCTACGCCCCGCGCTACACGGAGGTGACCGACGCCGACGGCACGGCCCTGCGCATCCACCACGTGGATGAGGGTCCCAAGGATCAGCGGCCGATCCTGCTGATGCACGGCGAGCCGTCGTGGGCCTACCTCTACCGCAAGGTGATCGCCGAACTGGTCGCCAAGGGCCATCGCGTCATCGCGCCGGACCTGGTGGGCTTTGGCCGGTCCGATAAGCCCGCCAAGCGCACCGACTACACCTACGAGCGCCATGTGGCCTGGATGAGCGCGTGGCTGGAGAAGAACGACCTTACGGACATCACGCTCTTCTGCCAGGACTGGGGCGGCCTGATCGGCCTGCGCCTGGTGGCCGCGTTTCCGGAGCGCTTCTCGGCCGTCGTGGTTTCCAATACCGGCCTGCCGATCGGCGTGGGCAAGAGCGAGGGTTTCGAGGCCTGGCTGAACTTCAGCCAGAACACGCCGGAACTGCCGGTCGGCTTCATCCTGAACGGCGGCACGGCCCGCGACCTGTCCGACGCCGAGCGCGCGGCCTATGACGCGCCGTTCCCCGACGAAAGCTACAAGGAAGGCGCGCGGATCTTCCCCGCCCTGGTCCCGATCACGCCCGAACACGCCTCGGTCGAAGAGAACAAGACCGCCTGGGCCGTGCTGGAAACGTTCGAGAAGCCCTTCGTCACCGCCTTCAGCGACGCCGATCCGATCACGCGCGGCGGCGAAGCGATGTTCCTGGCCCGCGTGCCCGGAACCAAGAAGGTGGCGCACACCACGCTGAAGGGCGGCCACTTCGTGCAGGAGGACAGCCCCGTCGAGATCGCCGCCCTGCTGGACGGTCTCGTCGCCAGCCTGCCGAAACCCTAAACCGGAGCGTTCAGATGAAGGTCGTCAACACCGTCTTCCCCAGCCCCGAGCAGTTCCAGGACTTCTTCGGCGCAGCGGATGATGGCCCGTTCGTGATGGTCAACCTGCTGAAGTTCAAGGAGAAGGCCGAATATCCCGACGGCTCGGAACCCGAGCTTTCGGGCCGCGAGGCCTACGCCCGCTACGGCGCCGTCGTCTCCGGCCTGATCGAGGCCCTCGGCGGCCGCATCCGCTATAGCGGCGCGGTCACCGGCCTGCTGCTCGGCGAGGTCGAGGAGATGTGGGACGCCGTGGCCCTGGCCGAGTACCCGTCCCTCGCCGCCTTTCAGGCCATGGCCCTGTCGCCGGAGATGCACGCCATCGAGCACCACCGGAAGGCGGGCCTCGCGGGGCAGTTGAACATCCGCACGCGCCCGGCTCCGGGGTTCGAGTCGCAAGGCGCGCGTGACAGCGAGCGCCTCTGGTCGCCGGAAAAGGCTAGCGTCGTGAACTGAACGAACGCTCAGCGCGCGGCGCGGAGCACGGTGCGGAAGCCCACGTGCGACGCGCCGCTGTCCGGCGGCCCCGGCGTTCGCGCTGCGGGCCGATAGCGGAAGCAGTAGTCGTCGGCGCACAGGAACGAGCCGCCCTTGACCACGTGCTTGGGCGAGCTCGGATCTTCCGGGTCGAGCGCGCGGGCCTCGGGCGGCCCGCCCGTCTCAATGACGCTCACCGGATCAAGCCCCGGTTTGAACCAGTCCCGGGTCCACTCCCAGACATTGCCGGCCATGTCCCGCAGGCCATAGCCGTTGGGCGGAAAACAACCGACCGGCGCAGGCTTGGCCTTGAAGCCGTCATCGCCAAGATCCTGGGCCGGGAACACGCCCTGCCATGTGTTGGCCCGCGGCTGTGACGGATCCTGCGCCTGGTCGCCCCAGGTGTAGCGCTTGCCAACCAGCCCGCCGCGCGCGGCGTACTCCCATTCCGCTTCGGTGGGCAGGTCACGGCCCAGCCAGCGCGCATAGGCCATGGCGTCCTCCCAGGCGATGTGCACCACCGGCCAGGCGTCCTTGCCCCGGATGTTCGAGCCAGGCCCCTCGGGATGCCGCCAGTCGGCGCCGGGGATCACCCGCCACCATTGGGAAGGATCGTCCGACCTCGCCCCCTTCGCCCCCACGAAGACGAGCGAGGCCGGACGCCGCTGCGCCGCCGGTACGTGGGCGTAGCGCGCGGGGTCGAGCGGTCGTTCGGCCACAGTGCGATAGCCCGTAGCGTCGACGAACCGCGCGAAGGCGGCGTTGGTGACCTCTGTTTGATCGATCCAGAACGGCGCGACCTTGACCGTCTGGGGCGGCCCCTCCTCGGGACGCAGCGGCGCGGCGCCCATCTGGAACTCACCGCCCGTCAGCCGAACCATCCCCGCAGTGCGGTTCTGGGGATCAGGAACGGGCGGATCCGCCAGGCAAGCCTTGGGCGCTGGCCGGTCGCAGCCGGCCAGCGCCAGAACCATCAGGACCGTAAGCGGCCTTAGTTGTCCCAATAGATGTACTCGTCGCTGGGCTTGGCCTTCTGGCCGCCCGGATGGTCGATATAGAAGGCGCCGGTCACCAGCGACGGCCAGGACGACTTCATCATCTGCCCGTCAAGCTGAGCCAGGATCGCCTGCATCTCGCGAAGCTTCTCCGGACGCGCCTTGGACAGCTCTTTACGCTCCGTGGGATCGGTCGACAGGTCAAAGAGCCAGGTCTTGTTCGGCTCCTGCGCCACCTGCAGCTTCCAGCCGCCGGCCAGCACCGTCTTGTAGCGACCCGAGCGCCAGAAGATCGCCTTGTGAGGATCGCCCGAGGCCTGCCCCTTGATGAAGGGGACGAGATCGACACCGTCCAGCACGCGATCCTTGGGCGTCGGCGCCCCGGCCGCGCCGGCGGCCGTCGCGAAGATGTCCACATGGCCGACCGGGCTGCGATAGACCGCGCCGGCGGGCAACTGGTCGGGCCAGCGCAGCAGGAACGGCACCTTGATCCCGCCCTCGAAGAACGTCGCCTTCCAGCCCCGGTAAGGCTTGTTGATGTCCGGCAGGCCGACATAGTTCGCGCCGCCGTTGTCCGAGGTGAAGATCACCAGGGTGTTGTCGTCGAGACCCCGGTCCTTCAGCGCCTGCAGCACCTTGCCGACATTGCGGTCGAGGTTGCGAACCATGGCCGCGTAGACGCGCATCCGATGGTCCTTGATGTGCGACAGCGCCTCGTAGTCGGCCTTGGGCGCCTGCAACGGCGTATGGACGGCGTTGTAGGCCAGGTACATGAAGAACGGCCGGTTCTTGTTGGCGTCGATCGCCTTGACCGCTTCATCCGTCAGATAGTCGGTCATGTAGTGGCTGGGCGTGAACATCTTGCCGCCGTTGTACTGGACGGCGAACGGCAGAGCTCCCCACAGGAACTTGTCGATCGGATCCCAGTCCTGGCGTGATTCCACGACGCTCGGATCGCCAACGGGCGCGAACAAGGCGGCCCCGGCCATGAATCCCAGGCTCTCGTCGAAGCCCTGATCCTCGGGACGCGAACCCTTGACGCCGCCCAGGTGCCACTTGCCCAGGTGAATGGTGTGGTAGCCCTTGGTCTTGAGCGCCTCGGCGATGGTCACCTCGGTGGTGGGCACGGCCAGGACATTGTCGTCCTTGGGCATGTTCTTGGCTTGGGCCGCGTCGAAGCGCGAGGGATGCAGCGGATCGCCGGCGTGACCGCCGACAACGCGCGAGAACGCCACCGGAGCCGGCGTGAACTCAAAGCCGAACCGCGTGGCGTAGCGGCCCGTCATGATCGCCGCGCGCGAGGGGGCGCAGGTCGCGTTGCCGCTGTAGCCGTTGGCGAAGGTCACGCCCTCCTTCGCGATCGAGTCGATCGCGGGCGTTGGGACCGAGCCACCGGCGACGCCGCCGCCATTCAGCGTGATGTCATTGTAACCCAGGTCGTCGGCGAGAATGAATACGACATTGGGCGGCCGCTGGCCGTCCGCCGGAGCCGCTGGCGGACCCTTGACCCAGGTCACCGGCATGTTGGCTTCGATCTTCGGCTGCCTGGACTTCGCAAGCATCACGATCAGGTCGAAACGGAAATGCCAGGCCGTCGCGCCCGCGACCGCCAACACCGCGGCGCCCGCGACAAGTGGCTTCCACGCCTTCATTCGCGCCTCCCTCTCTCATCGTTGCTCGAAGCATATATTGACATTCATCGTGCCGCTAGATGTCATTCACCGATCAACCTGGAGGTCCCGCCGTGTCCCTGCGCACCATGATCATGCGAAGCGTGACCACCGCCCTGACCAGCCCCACGCGGCGCAAGCTGGCAAGAGACGGCGCGGCGCTCGCAGACCGTCTGCGCGGCAAGCGACCCACCATCCGGTACTTCCACCAGGCCGACGACCCCTACTCGCACCTGGCCATCCAGATGCTGCCCCGCCTGCGCGCGCGCTACGCAGCGGATATCGAAGTCAATCTGGTTCCACCACCCGAAGATTCCGCCGCCCCGGACCGGGAGCGCCTGCGCGCCTACGGCCTGCGCGACGCGGCCCGGGTGGCGCGGGCTCGTGGCCTTGGCTTTCCAGTGGACGCGGCGCTGCCGCCGGTTGAAGCGGTGCGCCGCCTCGAGACCGTGCTCGCCGATGCGATGCAGCGGGGACGCTTCGACGATACGGCCTACGCCGCTGGAGCCGCGCTGTGGGCGGGCGATCACAAGACCCTTGCGGCCATGTCCGCCTGGGCCGGCGGGCAGGACCTTAGCCTGGGCGAGAGCCTGCTCCAGGTTGGGAAGGCGCGCCGCGCCAAGCTTGGACACTATCTGGGCGGCATGTTCCACTTCGAAGGCGAGTGGTTCTGGGGCGTCGACCGGCTGAACCACCTGGAGGCGCGCCTGGCCGCGCGCGGGCTGGATCGCGAGGCCGGATCGCCACAGCTCGCACCGGCCATCGAGCCCTCGCTCAGCCCCGTGCCGTCCGGCGCGCCACCGACTATCGAGGCCTGGTTCTCGTTCCGCAGCCCCTACTCCTGGCTGTTCATGCCGCGCATCCGCCAGTTGGCGAAGGCGTATGGCGCGACCCTTGAGCTGCGCCCCATCCTGCCGATGGTCATGCGGGGCTTGGCGGTGCCGAGGATCAAGACGATCTACATCACCCTGGACTGCAAGCGCGAAGCCGAACGGGTGGGCCTGCCGTTCGGGCGGATCGTCGATCCCGTCGGCGCCGGAGCCGAACGGGCGCTGGCCGTACTTCACCATGCCATACCGCTTGGGCTGGGCGAGCCGTTCGCCGAACTCGGCCTCAAGGCCGCCTTCGCTGACGGGATCGCCTTGGCGGAGGACGATGGGCTCTATGCGGTGGCCCGTCGCGCCGGATTGACGGACGAACAGACCGCCGCGGCGCTGGCCGACGAGAGCTGGCGGCAGCGGGCTGAGGTCAATCGCGCGGCCCTGCTGGACGCTGGCCTTTGGGGCGCCCCGACCTTCCGCGTCAGCGGCCACGAGGCGCATTGGGGCCAGGACAGACTCTGGATGCTGGAAGAAGATCTGCGGGCGGCCATGCTCGGCGGCGGCCCTCAAAAGGACCGCTAGGAGGCCGAGCCCCACGCCGCGACGACGCTGTCGGTGTCGGTCAGGATCGCAGTGTTGAGGTCCAGCGTCCGCAGGGACGCCTCATGCAGTTCCGCCTCGTAGGCCGCGCAGGCGTCGACGGGAATGAACACATGGAAGTCGTGGTTGAAGGCGTCCCGCGCGGTGCTGTCGATGCAGCATTCCGTGGTTAGCCCCACCAACACCAGGGTGTCGACGCCCATCGCCCGCAGTCGAGCGGCGATGTCCGTGTCCCAGAACGGGCTGTAGCGCGTCTTGCGGAAGACCAGTTCGTCGGCCTGGGGCTGAGGCCCGAAGAAGTCGCTGCCTGGCGCATCGGCGCGGCATAGCGCCGGGCTCTCTTGCGGATCATAGCCCCGCCGCCGCCCGCGTTCATGCCAGACCTCGGAGTCAGTTTCAGGCGTCGTGAACAGACCAACGAAGATCACAGCCGCCCCGGCCTCGCGCGCGGCGCCGGCCAGACGATCGGCGGCCGCAAGCGCGTCGGGGACGGCCGTCAGGTCCATGCCCCACTGGGCGCAAAGGCCCTGGGGGGCGGCGAAATCGACCTGCATGTCGACGATCACCAGCGCCGTCCGCGCCGGCGCGATCCAGGCCTGCAAGCTCACGAGAACACCGTCCGCAAGCCTGGCAGGATGTCTCGGCCGAACATGCTGAGCCCTTCGACGTAGTCGGGAAAAATCAGCATCAAACCGTCCAGCTCGCACTCCGTGACGAAGGCTTCGATCTGCTCACGACAGGACGCCGGCGAGCCGACCACCGTCTGGGTCATGAACACCCCCTGCTGCTTGGCCGTCGCCTGAAGCCGCTCGGCCGGAACGCCCCAACTGGCCAGCATGGACAGGATCGCGCCGATATCAGCGCCCTCGGCGTAGCGCGCCACCAGGGCCTGGGCTGCGGCCTCCGTGGATCCATGGATCACCGTACACATCGCGTAGGTGCGGACGGACCGTCCCAGATCCTCGGCCATGCGCTTGGCCCGGCGGGAGGCGTCGCGATGCTCCTCGCGCGACCGTCCGCCGATGAAACAGGCGTCGGCCTCGCGCACCGAGAACTGAAAGCCACGGTCCGACATGCCGGCGCAGATCAGTTCCGGGCGCGGCTTGGCCAGGGGCTTGGGCTTGGACTGGCAATCCTTCATCGTGAAGTAACGGCCGGCGAAGTCGACGCTGTCTTCGGTCCACAGCCGCTTGAGGATGGTCGTCCACTCCTCGGCCAGAGCGTAGCGGTCGTCATGAGACAGCGAATCGTCCCAGGCGCTCATCTGGTCGAACTCGGCCTTGTAGGCGCCGGCGACGATATTGAGGCCCGCGCGACCGCCGCTGATCTGATCCAGGGTCGCGATCATCTTGGCCGCCACAGCCGGGTTCTGCAGCAGCGGATGCACCGTCGCCCAGATTCGGACGCGCTTGGTCGCCTCGGCGATGGCCGCCATCAGCGTCACCGACTCCAGCGACGTGCCCCAATGGTCGGTTTCACCGCCAAAGCCCCGGAACTTGCCCATCGACATGACGAAATCCATGCCGATCTCGTCCGCCAGCACCGCCGCGGCCCGGTTCTGAGCATAGAGACCATCGAGCACCGGCGTGGTGCTGGAGACAATCCAGCCGCCGTTGGCCACCGGCAGGAAGACACCGAAGTCCTTGTGCGGCGAAGGTCTGGGGAACATGACGCGGGTCCTTACACGGCGCGGAACCCAGGATCACGCGCTTCGCTGTCCCGAACAACCACGCAAGACGCCGGCGCCGCCGTCTTTGCGGGAAAGCCGGGCGGCGGCGCATGACAAAACAAAGGTCTTGGGCGAACGGCGGCGGAGGATTATCCATGGGCTCAAATGCTCACCCAGTCCGATGGCGCCGCCGCCATCATTCCTCCTCAAACCGCCGCGGAACGGGCCCGCAACCGTCGCCGGACACCCGTCCGGCGGCTGCGCCTGGTGCTGGCCATCTTTGCGGTCAGCGTGGGCGTGGCCGTGATCGCCCAGGCGTCCTGGCGCAGCCTCGCCTCCAGCAAGCTCCAGACCCAGGCCGCTTCGGCGCCCCTGGTGCTCGACAAGCCCCGCTTCACTGGCGTGCTGAAAGACGGTCGTCCGTTCCTGATCACCGCTGAACGCGCCGTGCGGGACGCGCAGGACGAGAACATCGTCCGCCTGACCACGCCCCTGCTGGTTCGCGGTTATGGCCAGCCCAACCCCAGCCAGGCCACGGCGAAGGTCGGCGTCTATAGCGAGGCTGCGAACACCCTCCTGCTGACCGACGGGGTGAAGATCACCAGCGCGGAAGGCTATGCCTTCGACGCGCCCCGGGCGCTGATCGACCTGCGCACCGGCGCGGTCAGCGGCGACGCAGGCATCGCGGGTTCCGGGCCCAAGGGCAGCACCCAGGCCAACACATACACCGTGACCGACCAGGGCGATCGCGTGGTGCTGAAGGGCCGCGTGCAGACCCGGCTGGAGCAACAGCGCTGACGTGGCCAACGCCAAACGCGTCTGTTTCCTCTCCATCGCGCAGCACCATCAGGTTTGGCACAGCCTGTCGGTGGCCGTCGTGATGACCAGGGGCTGGCCCGATATCGGGGTCGAGATGGCGGCGACCACCCGCGGGCGCCTCGACCGTGTTTCCAGCCTTCTGCGACGCCTGGGCGGCGCAGCCCCGGCGATCGTCGACAAGCGGGAACGCGCCCAGTGACGGAAGCCGTGCAAAACCCGCTGAAGAAGGTGCTCGCCAACGCCGGCCAGTTGCTGAGCGGCCGCGTGGTCAACGCGATCATCGGCCTCGCCTACATCGCCCTGACCGCCCGGAGCCTTGGCGCGGAAATGATGGGCGTGCTGGTGATCATCAACGCCTTCGCCCAGTTCCTCGGCGAGGTTGCGCACTTCCAGTCCTGGCAGACCCTGATCACCTATGGCGCCGCGCCCTTGCTCGAGAACGACAAGCGCCGCTTTCAGCAGGTGCTGCGCTTCACGCTGCTTCTGGACCTGATCAGCGCGGTGCTGGGCGTACTGCTGGGCATGCTGGGCGCCTGGTTCTTCTGGCGCCAACTCAGCTGGCCCGAGGGCATGAACGGCTACGGCGCGCTTTACGCCCTGTCGATCGGCGTGATGACCTCTGCATCGGGCGTGGGCCTGCTGCGCCTGTTTGATCGGTTTCGCTTTCTGGCCGCCGAGCAGGCGATCAGCTCGTTCGTCCGACTGATCGGCTGCGCGATCTGCGCGGTGACGCAGGCGCCGATCCAGTACTTCCTGCTGGCCTGGGCGGCGGGAACCTTCGCGGCGTTCTTCTACATCGCCGCCATCGCGATCTGGGACCTGAAGCGCAAAGGCCTCCTCAGCGGCTTCACGGTGATGGGCCCCACCAGCAAGGACCTGCCGGGCGTCTGGCGCTTCGCCATGGCGACCAACTTCTCCGGCACGCTGGACGTCGGCTTCACCCACGTGCTGACCATGGCGGTCGGCGCTCTGCTGGGTCCCGCGCAGGCCGCGCTCTGGCGGATCGGCAAGCAGGTCGCCGACGGCATGGCCAAGCCCGCGCGCCTGATGGTGCCGGCGCTCTATCCGGAACTGGCCAGGATGCGCGCCTCGGGTGGCCAGCAGGCCATGACCAAGCTGGCGGTGCAGATCGCCCTGATCGGCGGCGCGGCCGCCGGCGTGCTGCTGCTGGTCAGCCTGGCGTCTGGTCGCTGGATCCTTGAGACCGTGATGGGTCACGGCTTCGGCGCCGCAGCAGGCGTGATGAACTGGCAGGTGGCCGCCGCCGCGATCGGCGTGATGACCCTGCCGCTGGAGCCGATGCTGGTCTCGATGCGCGCGGCGGGCGCGGCGATGATGGTTCGCCTGGTCGTCGTTGTGACCTATCTGGCGTGTCTGGTTCCGCTGATCAGGACCTTCGGCCTGACCGGCGCAGGCGCCGCTCTGGTTGCGTCCGCTTTGGCAATGGCCATTGGCATGTATTTCATGGCGCGCCGCAGGCTCGCCCGACTCGCGGCGGAGGAAAGCTCCGCGCCGCGACCGACTTAAGACGATGAAGGCCCAAGTTATGATCACGCCCACGGCGTCTGACCGCACTGTCCGGTTCGCCGACTTCCCGACCCTGACCCAGGCCCTCGATTTCGCCGCGACCGGCGAGACGGGGATCAACCTGTATTCGCTGCGCGGCGAACTGGTCGAGGCCCTGCCCTACGCCAAGCTGCGCGACGAGGCGGTCGTGCTGGCGCGGCGTCTGCTGGCGACCGGGGCCAAGGTCGGTGACAGCGTGGCCTTGCTGGCCGAGACCGACGGCGACTTCGTCCGCGCCTTTTTCGCCTGCCAGTATGCGGGCCTGCTGCCCGCCCCCATGGCCCTGCCGACCCCGCTGGGCGGTCGCGAGGCCTATATCGAACAGATCTCCAACCTGGCCCGCTCGGCCAAGGCCAACATCCTGATCGGTCCGGCGGGCTTGAAGGACTGGGTCGCCGAGATCGGCGCGCGGGCGGGCCTGGCGTTCGCCGGCGTGCTGGCCGACCTTCCCGAAGACGCCGGCGCGGCCTTGCCGACCATTAGCCCGGAAGACCCCTGCTACCTGCAGTTCTCGTCGGGCAGCACCCGCACGCCGACCGGCGTTCTGGTCCGCCACAAGGCCCTGATGGCCAACTGCGTGGCCATCACGCGGGATGGCCTGCAGGTCCAGGCTTCGGACCGCGCCATCTCGTGGCTGCCGCTCTATCACGACATGGGCCTGATCGGCTTCTTGCTGAGCCCGCTCAGCTGCCAGATGACGGTCGACCTGCTGCCGACCGGCGCCTTCGTGCGCCGACCGCTGCTGTGGATCGACCTGATCGGGCGCAACAAGGCGACGATCGCCTACAGCCCGACCTTCGGCTACGAGCTTTGCGCCCGCCGCGTTCAGGGTCAGCCGCTCGACAACTACAGCCTGTCGCACTGGCGCAGCGCGGGCCTGGGCGGTGACATGATCCGCATGCCGCCCCTTAAGGCCTTTGTCGAAGCCTTCGCCCCCGCTGGTTTCTCGGACAAGGCGTTTGTCGCCAGCTACGGCATGGCCGAGGCCACCCTGGCCCTGTCGATGGCGCCGCTGGGCCAGGGCCTGCGCGCCGAGACCCTCGACGTCGAGCGCCTGGAACGCGACGCCGTGGCGGTCGACGCGCCCGAGGGCTCCGAACGCGCTCGCGACTTCGCCCGCTGCGGTCCCGCCCTGCCCGATCACTTCCTGGAAGTGCGCGGCGACGACGGCCAGGTGCTGCCCGAGCGCGGCGTCGGCCGCATCTTCGCCAAGGGCCCGTCGGTGATGAGCGCCTATTTCGCCAACCCTGAGGAAACCGCCCGGGTGCTCGCGGCCGACGGCTGGCTGGACACCGGTGACATCGGCTTCAAGATCGACGGCGAGATCGTCATCACCGGCCGCGCCAAGGACCTGATCATCCTCAACGGCCGCAACATCTGGCCGCAAGACCTTGAATGGACAGCCGATAACGAGATCGACGGCCTGCGCAGCGGTGACGTCTGCGCCTTCGCGATCCCGGCTGAGCCCGAGGACGAGGTCGTGGTCCTGGTCCAGGCCCGTGGGGGCGACGCCGACAGCCGCGCGGCGCTGCGCGAGTCCGTCGCGACCCTGCTGCGCACCCGTCACGGCGTCGAAGCCAAGGTGAAGCTGGTGGGCGCCCACGCCCTGCCCCAGACCTCGTCGGGCAAGCTCAGCCGCTCGAAAGCCAAGACGGCTTACTTGGCCGGAACCTATGGCGACTGACGCGCGCGGCGTCGTCGCCGTCACGGGCGCGACCGGCTTTCTGGGCCGTCACCTGGTGCGCGCGCTGGCCCAGGACGGCTGGCGGCCTCGCGTCCTGGTGCGCCGCGACCCCGTCCACGCCTTCTGGCGCGACATCGAAGTCGAGGTCGTCACCGGCGACCTTGGAACACCCGGCGCGCTGGAGCGGCTGTCGACGGGCGCAGAAGTCTTCATCCACGTCGCCGGCCTGATCAAGGCGACGACCCTGGAGGGCTTCAATCGGGTGAACCAAGACGGCGCCCGCGCCGCGGCCGAAGCGGCCAGGGCCGCCGGAGCCCGGTTCATCCTGGTTTCCAGCCTCGCGGCCCGCGAGCCGTCCCTCTCGAACTACGCCGCCAGCAAGCGGGCGGGCGAGGACGCGGTGCGCGCCGCCGATCCCAGCGCCCTCATCGTTCGCCCGCCGGCGATCTATGGTCCGGGGGACACCGAGACGCTCGGGCTGTTCCAGCTGGCCGCTCGCAGCCCGGTCTTGCCGGTGCTGTCGCAGGCCTCACGCGTCGCCATGATCCATGTCGAGGACGCGGCGGCGAAGCTCGTTGCGTTCTGCCGGACACCCGTTTTGGGTCTCGTTGAGCTCTCCGATGTGCGGCGCGACGGATACACCTGGACGGAAATCATGCGCGGCGCAGCGCACGTCATGGGCGCGAAACCCCGTCTGATAAGGCTTCCCGACCCAGGCATTTTGACCGCCGGAGCCCTTGTGGATGCTTGGTCTTCTCTGACAAACACCCCTTCGGTCTTCGGTTTGGGCAAGGCTAAGGAGTTGCTTCACGCCGATTGGACCCCATCTAGCGCTCCGATGGCGGAGGGAGTACCCAGCAAGTTCGGCCTCATCGACGGGTTCACTCACACCGTCGACTGGTACCGAGCGGCGGGGTGGCTACCCAAAAATATCGTCGCCTAGTTCAAATATGGCGGAAATCTGACAGACTCGCCGTTACAGTAGTGACACGGGTGGGGCTCCCGGAGGTTTGATTAGAATGGAAACGGTGACGGATCTCAGCCTGCGCGAGATCGGGGTAGCGGCGACCAAGGTTCTGGGGCGGGCTGTCGAGGTTCGTGCGGAGTCGCATATTGGCCGTGACCTCGCCGTCGATTCCTTGGCCCTCATGAACATCATCATGGAGCTCGAAGACACCTTCGACATCTCCATTCCGCTCGATCGCCTGGCGTCCGTCGAGACCGCTGGCGACCTTTCCAAACTGATCAACGATCTCCGGACTAGGGCTTAACTAATGGGGCTATTTGATAAGCACCTGGCCTATCGCGACGCGTACAAGGCCATCCAGGATGTAGGTGCGAACCCCTTCAAGGTGCGCTTTGACGCCGTCCACTCGCCGACTGAAGGCGTGGTCGATGGCCGTCCCACCATTCTGCTGGGCACGAACAACTATCTGGGCCTGACCTTTGACGAGCAGGCGATCGCCGCCTCGGTCAAGGCCGTACAGGAACGCGGCACCGGCACGACCGGTTCCCGCATCGCCAACGGCAGCTTCGAGTCGCACGTCGAACTCGAGCAGGAGTTGGCCAAGTTCTATGGCCGCAAGCACGCCATGGTCTTCACGACCGGCTACCAGGCTAATCTCGGCGTTCTGTCGACCCTGGTCGGCCGCGGCGACCATCTGATCCTCGACGCCGACAGCCACGCCTCGATCTATGACGGCTCGCGTCTGGGTCACGCCGAGGTCATCCGCTTCCGTCACAACGATCCTGAAGACCTGGCCAAGCGCCTGCGTCGCCTGGGCGATGCGCCGGGCGAGCGCCTGATCGTCGTCGAAGGCATCTATTCGATGATCGGCGATGTCGCGCCGCTGAAGGAAATCGCCGCCGTGAAGCGCGAGATGGGCGGCTATCTGCTCGTCGACGAAGCGCACTCGATGGGCGTGCTGGGCGCGACCGGCCGTGGCCTGGCCGAAGCCGCGGGCGTCGAAGAGGACGTCGACTTCATCGTCGGCACCTTCTCCAAGAGCCTGGGCGCCATCGGCGGTTTCTGCGTCTCCGACCACGACGACTTCGACGTCATGCGCGTCGTCTGCCGTCCGTACATGTTCACCGCCTCGCTGCCGCCGGCCGTGGCCGCCTCGACCGTGACAGCCCTGCGCCGCATGGTCGAACAGCCCGAGCTGCGCGACCGCCTGAACCGCAACGCCAAGCGCCTCTATGACGGCCTGACCGCCATGGGCTTCCTCACCGGTCCCAGCGCCAGCCCGATCGTGGCGGCGACCATGCCCGACCAGGAACGCGCCATCGCCATGTGGAACGGCCTGCTGCAGGCCGGCGTCTATCTGAACCTGGCCCTGCCGCCCGCCACGCCGGACAGCCGTCCGCTGCTGCGCGCCAGCGTCAGCGCCGCCCACACCGACGAGCAGATCGACGCCGTGCTCAAGACCTACGGCGAAATCGGCGCGGCCCTGGGCGTGATCGAACCGCTCAAGCGCGCTCGCGCCTGAGACCGGTCGCATCGCTGAAACAAGAACGCCCGGGTCCTGCGACCCGGGCGTTTTTTATTGTCGTCAGCCTACGCGGCTTGCCGCCGCTCTCTCCAGACCTTGAGCAGCACGCCGGGCGCGGCGAGGATCGGATGCCGCTCTCGCCACGGCGTCACCTCGACCGTCACGCCTGTATGGCGCTGGATCTTCCAGGCCGCATAACGCGCCGCGCCCTGAAAGGTGAAGGCCGCCTTGACCAGCCGCGCCACGTTCAGGGGCTTGCCGAGGGCCCGGCGCACGCGCCAGGCCTTGAGCAGAGCCGTCCTGGCCTCCTGCGAGAGCTCACGGCCCTCGTCGGCCCAAACGGCCTCCATGACCCGCTCATAGCGCTCGGGGTCGTAGGTGAGGATCGACACCTCGCGGCCCGCCTTCTCGACGCGTAGCTCGGCCTTGTAGGTCTCCTGGAACAGCGCCGTCCAAAGCGCCAGCGGCGCGGCGTCGGCAGGACCGATCGCCTGGGCGAAGCCGGCCGCCGTTCGACAAGCCGCTGTCACGGAGTCGATCACGGTCTCGCGTGCGGCTTCATCGGCCCAGATCAGCGCGGAGGGCTGGACAAAGCGCGCCCAGATGGTCGTGTCGACGCCCGCGCCGCTGGTAGCTCGCTGGAACTGCGCCAGCGTCATGGACGCGACCTTGGCGCGCAGCGTCGCGCCGCCGTGCTCCAACTCGTGATAGCTGACGTCCGGCCACAGCAGGCGCGTGAACACGCCTCGCCATCCCGCCGGAACGTGCTCGGTGAGAACGTAGTAGTCGAGGACGCCCGACAGATCGCCAGTGCGCAGGATCGAGCCATAGAACATAACCGCGCGCGCGCCCGGGAAAGCCGCCGCCAGATGCGCCGCGAAGGCGGTGATCGGTTCAGGCGCTGTCTGGGAAAGCTCGGCCGCGACGAGGTCGCGCAGGCGGCTCATCCGACCAGAAACCGTAAAGGCGGCCCCAGGTGGATCGTCAGGTCGCCGCCATCGAAGACCTCGCCGTCCAACACGAAGGGCGCGCCGCCCGAAAGGCTGACCGCGCTGGGGTCTCGACGGCGATAGCCCAGACCTTCCAGCGCCGGGACCGTCTTGCCGCTCAGCATCAGGGGCAGAGCCTTGTGCAGGCGACGCGGCGGGGCGTCGACATCGAGAAGCTTCAGCCCCTCGCGGGGCGCGCCGAACGGCTTGAGCCCGAACGGCAGACGCTTCAGCGCCGTGAGGATGACGGCGAACCGGTGACCTTCGCCCTGGGCCTCGCCGTCCAGAACCAGGCGCGCCGGCACGCCCTCGCGCCACTCGTCCCGCGAACCGCCAAACAGCGCGCCCAGCGCCGCCGTGCCGATGGTCAGGGCGACCGCAAAGTTGTGGAAGAAGCCGACCTTGTGGACGCGCTGCGCCAGGTTGGTGGCCTTCACCGGCGCGCCGACGCCAAAGAAGAAGCCCTGCAGGCAGGGCTTGTCATCCGCCCAGCTGACGCGCAGAGGCGGACGCGACTTGATCGTCGGGTTCTCTCGACGCGCCGCGCGCAGGGCGTCCTCCAGACGCCAGCCTTCCGCCGTGCCAAGATCGATGGCCAGCACGTTGGTCTTGCCCGACGGCAGGACGGCCAGCAGCGGCGTCGCCTCGCCAAAGGTGTGAGGCAAAAGGCTGATCACGTCGCGTACGGTGCCGTCGCCGCCGTCGATCACCAGCAAGTCGAGACCCGTGCGCGCGAAGTCGTCCAGCGCCGCCTTCAGGGCCTCCCGCCCGATCGGCTCGACCAGACGCACGTCCTCGGGCGCCGGGCCGGGCGGCCGGATGCGATTGCCGTGGCTCTGCGGGTTACGGACGACCCCGATGCGCGTCATTTCGCCAGCCAGGACTGGATCGAGCCCTTCGGCGCCACCAGACCTTGCAGGATCTGGATGGCGTGCACGACGAAGCACACGGCGGTCCAGATCGCCACGAGGGTGAAGCCGAGGTCAGGCCGGCCGACCAGCGCGCAGGCGGTCAGCAGGATCAGGTTCGGGTTGCGGCGCGCGGTGATCAGGCGGAAGAAGCTGTCGAAGGGCCGCCAAGCGTGCATCTCCAGCTTGAAGAGGGCCAGGAAGATCCCCTCCTCCACCCGCTGGGCGACATAGCCGCCGACGACGATGGCCAGGCTGAGCGCCGCATACGGGATCTCTTGGCCGACCGCATAGACGCCGACGAACCAGGCCCACCACCAGAACGGCGGGTGCACCAGATCGATGCCGTGGTCGAAGACATTGCCCCACTTCGACGAGGTCAGGGTCACCCGGGCCAGCTTGCCATCGACTGTGTCGAGGAAGGTCATGATCCAGGCGCAGACC
This sequence comes from Caulobacter vibrioides, assembly GCF_002310375.3. Taxonomy (GTDB): domain Bacteria; phylum Pseudomonadota; class Alphaproteobacteria; order Caulobacterales; family Caulobacteraceae; genus Caulobacter; species Caulobacter vibrioides_D. The sequence continues at coordinate 1,524,734 of NZ_CP023315.3, read as the reverse complement.
AGGCCCCAGCCGAAATGGCCCTGCCAGAACAGCCAGGTCGCCGCCAGCACCATCACAAAGCCGATGAAGGTGACCTGGTTCGGCGTCATCTTCGCCAAGGCGCACCAACGGGTCACGACCCGCGCCGGGGCCGGCCAGACGTACTTGGTGACGAAGTCCGTGACGCCCTTGTAAGAACCCTGGAACAGGCGCTTCTCGACGGCGCGCACCGTTTCGGGGGTCAGACGCTCCAGCACCGGCGGCTCGCGCTTGCGCAGGGCGCTGTTGTAGGCCGAGCCCAGCTCCAGGGCGGTCAGTCGCGTCAAGCGCGGATCCAGGCCCGACGGATCGGTCCCGCCGTTCAGGGCCTCGGTTGCGGCATAGGCCAGGTCCGCAGGCGCATGGACGGCCACGGCTCGCCCCGCGTCATCGACCAGGACAGCGCCCTCGCGGTCCGCCAGCGCCTTGATCAACGACTCGTCGAACACCCAACCGGCGTCCACCGCCACAACGGCGTGCGACAGGTCCACGGCGGGGGTCTCGATCAGGCCCAGACGGCGGTAGATGCGAGACAAGCGCTCGGCGGAGCTCATGCCCCAGATGCGCCCGTCGCTGCGGCCCACGGTCAGCGCGCGCGGCCCATTTTGAACTTCACCAGTCAAAGACGGCTATACCCCTTAAATCTCGGGCTGATAGATAAGCAGCTTCGTCCTTTTCGACCAGAACCGCCGGCGCCTCTTGTCCATTTATCGCATCGCCCACCTGTCCGACCCCCATCTGCCCCCGCCGCCCGGGGCGTTCGGCCTGTCGGACGTGTTCACCAAGCGCCTGCTCAGCCGCATCGCTTGGCGGAAAAAGCGCAAGATTCATCGTCCCGAGGTTTTGGCGGCCCTGGTCGCCGACATGAAGGCGGCCGCACCCGACCACGTGGTCATCAGCGGCGACCTGACGAACTTCGCCTCCCCTGCAGAAATCACAGCGGCCCGCGCCTGGCTCGAGGCCCTGGGCGACGCCGCCGACCATACCATCAGTCCGGGGAATCACGACGCCCTGGCCGGCCCGGGGGGCCATGAGCGCTTCGCGATCTGGTCGCCTTGGCTGGGTGACGCGGGCGAGGCCAGCTTTCCGCAAGTGCGGGTGCGCGGTCCTGTGGCGATCTTCAACCTGTGCTCAGCGCTTCCCACGGCCCCGCATCTGGCGACCGGCCGCTTGGGAACCGAGCAGCTTCAGCGTCTGGACGCCGCGCTCGCTGATCCCGCCCATGCCGAGCGGTTTCGCTTGGTGGTGCTGCACCACCCGCCGCACCACGGCGCAGTGTCCAAGCGCAAGCGGCTCGAAGATCAGGAGGCTTTGCGGGCTGTGCTGGCCAAGCGCGGAGCCGATCTCGTGCTGCACGGTCACGCGCACGAGGCCTTGGTCGGCTCGGTTCGCGGTCCTGGCGGCGCGGCCATCCCGGTGCTGGGGGTGCCGTCGGCCTCGGCCAAGCCCAGCCGCCACGCCCCCGCCCGCTGGCATCAGATCGAGATCGAGCCCCGCCCCGAGGGCGGCCATGCCGTTCGTGTGGTCGCGCGCGGCCTCTCCGAGACGGGAACCGAAATCTCCGAGCTGGGCCGCTTCATCCTCGCCGACCTGGCGACTCGGGCGGAGACGGCTTGAATGGGCCAAGATGGCGACGGCGCGGCGACTGCGGATCGGATCGCCCTTCCATGTCACCCCGCCCGTCCCTATTGTGCCGCGCTGGCGACACCGGCCTGAAGTTTCGGCGTTCTCATGACTAATCCCACCGCCCTGGCGTTCGGCTACCCCGCCTCGAAGGTCGCCGAGACCGATCACTGGCTCGTCCTGGTTCGCCCCAAGCAGCCGACGTTTGGGTCTTTGGTTCTGGTGTGCAAGGAAGCTGTCCAGGCGTTCTCGGACGTGAGTCCGGCCGCGTTCGCGGACCTGCAGGTAGCCGTCGCCGGGATCGAACGCCTGCTCAAAAGCCAAGTCGACTACGAGAAGATCAACTACCTGATGCTGATGATGGTCGACAAGGACGTCCACTTCCACGTGCTGCCGCGCTACGCCGGCGCGCGGACGGACGAAGGCGTTGCGTTCCCCGACGCCGGCTGGCCCGCCGCCCCAGCCCTGGGGACGGCTGTCGAACTGGCCCCGGACGCCGTTGAGCGCCTGGCCGCGCGTTTCGCCAAGGCTTGGAACCCAGCGTGAGCGCCAAGGATCTGACCAACCGCGGCCCGCGCCTGATCGATCGCTATCTGCTGCGCCTGTTGTTCTGGCCGCTGGTCGCGTGCCTGGGCGTCACGGTGATCGCGCTGTTGCTGGAGCGCATCCTGCGCTTGCTCGACGTGCTCTCGCAAAGCAGCGCGCGCTTTGGCTATGTCGCGCAATTGGCGGCCAATCTCGTGCCGCACTATCTGGGTCTGGCCCTGCCGGTGGCCTTCTTCGTGGCCCTGTTCATCGTCATCGTGAAACTGTCCGACGGCTCGGAGATCGACGCCCTGCTGGCCAGCGGCCAATCGCTGGAGCGCATCGCCGTGCCCTTCGTGGCGGTCGGCCTGTGTCTGAGCGTCTTCAGCATCATCGTGTTCGGCTATATGCAGCCCTATAGCCGCTACGCCTTTCGGGCGGTGATGCACACGGCGATCAACGCCGGCTGGAACGGACGCCTGGCGGGCGGCGCCTTCATCGACGACCAGGGCTCGCTGCTGACCGCCGACAGCGCCGACATCGCCGGCCAGCGCCTGACGCGCGTGTTCATCCGCCGCCTCGACGCCAAGGGCCAGGAAGAGATCATCACCGCCGCGTCCGCCGACCTGAAGATGGACCCGGACGGCAAGACCATCACCATGGACCTGCGCGACGGTCGCCGGATCGCCCATGACGTCAACGGCACCTATCGGAACCTGGCCTTCAACAGCTTGACGACCCAGACGCCGCTGTCGGCGGCGGCCGTCCTGTTGCGCGCCCGCGGCGGCGACGAGCGCGAACTGACCATGGGCGAGCTGCGCCGACAGGCCAATTCGCCCAACCCGGTCGTCTCGAAGAGCACCTTGCTCGGCGAATACTATGGCCGCCTGGCCCGCGCCGCCTTCCTGCCGTTCCTGCCGCTTCTGGCCTTCCCGCTGGGCCTGGCCTCGAAACGGGGCAATCGGGCGCCCGGCCTGATCATGGCGGGTCTGCTGCTGCTGGCGTTCCAGCACTCGCTGCTGCTGGGCCAGGGAATGGCCAAGGCCGGCACGGCCGCCGCCTTCCCCGCCATCTGGATCCCCTTCTCACTGTTCGCGGCGCTCAGCGTCTGGCTGTTCGTCGGTAGCCGGACGCGCCCCGGCGACACGCCCGTGTCGCGTCTGGTGCGGCGGATCAACAACCTGGTCACGCGCGTCCTGCGCCTGCTGCCCCAGCCGAAGAAGCGACAAGCCGCATGAAGCTGCAGCTCTATGTCCTGCGGACCGTCGCCACCCGCATCCTTGGCGCGGCCTTGATCCTGATGTCGGTCCTGCAGATCCTGGACCTGTTGGACGTCACCAGCGACATCCTCGACCGGGGCCTGGGCATGTCCGGGGTCGCCTACTACGCCGCCCTGCGTCTGCCGCGCCTGTTCGAACAGGTTGCGCCGATCGCGGTGCTGGCCGGTGGGCTGTTCGCCTTCTCGCAACTGGCCCGCGAAAGCGCAGTCGTCGCGATGCGCGCCAGCGGGATCTCCGGCTATCGGATCGTCGCTATGGCCGTTCCGGCGGTCGTGGCGGTGATGCTGATCGACGCCCTGTGCGGCCAGGTCCTGGCCCCGCGCGCCGATCCCACGCTCGCCGACTGGTGGCGGAACACGACCCCCGCAGCGGAGCGCAAGGAGCCTGCGCCCCGCACGTTCCGGGCGGGCGCGGACCTGGTCATCGGCGCCAACGCCTCGGCGGACGGCCGCACAATCCTGGGCGTCACCATCTTCCGCCGCGACGCAAAGGGCATCCTCGTCGAGCGGATCGAGGCCTCCACCGCCCGCTTCGACGGCGAGGCCTGGACCTTGCAACAACCCAAGACCACCCGCTTCGCCGGCGATCTGGCGCAAGCTTCCACCGCCGCCTCGACGTCGTGGCCCACCGCCCTGCGCCCGCAAGACGTCCAGGGCCTGTTTGGCGATGACGCCATGCCCACGGCCGCGTCAGCGCGGCGGGCGCTCGAAAATGGCGGCTCGGATCGACCCGAAAGCTTCTACGCCACCCATTTCCAGGCCGCCTTCGCCAGCCCCTTCGTCTCGCTGGTGATGCTGCTGCTGAGCGCGCCGGTCGCCCTGGCCAACTTCCGTAGCGGACAGGGCGGCGTGCTGCTTACGGGCGGCCTGGCCGCCGGCCTGATGTTCCTGGTCGCTAACGGCATGTTGACCGCCCTGGGCGAGTCCGGCGCGCTGGCGCCCTTCCTGGCCGTGTGGGCCGCCCCCGCGATCTTCGGCGCGCTCGCCGTCCGAACCTTCTTGGCCCTGGAGGGGTGATGCCTTTCGACTCCACCAACGCCGACCTCTCGGTCATCCCGGTCAAGACGCCCGCCGAGCTCAAGCGCTTCATCGCCCTGCCCGCGCGCCTGAACGCCAAGGACCCGAACTGGATCACGCCGCTGTTCATGGAGCGGACCGACGCCCTGACCCCGAAGACCAATCCGTTCTTCGACCATGCCGAGGTGCAGCTGTTCCTTGCGACCCGAGGCGGCCGCGACGTGGGCCGGATCAGCGCCCAGATCGACCAGCTGACCCCGCAGCCCACGGAGGGACGGCTCGACGGCCACTTCGGCATGATCGCCGCCGAGGACGATGCGGCGGTGTTCAACGTGCTGTTCCGCGCCGCCGAGGATTGGCTTCGCGCCCGGGGACGCACCCACGCGGTCGGGCCCTTCAACCTGTCGATCAACGAAGAGGTCGGCCTGCTGGTCTGGGGCTTCGACACCCCGCCGATGGTCTTGATGGGCCACGACCCGGTCTATGCCGGCCTGCGCGTCGAGGAGCAGGGCTACGCCAAGGCCCAGGACCTCTTCGCCTACAAGGCCGACGAGACCGGCGACATCCCCGAAATCGCCCAGCGCCGGGTCAAGAGGGGCCTGCCCTCGGGCGTGGTGCTGCGCCAGCTGGACATGAGCCGCTACGACCAGGAGGTCCAGACCCTCACCGAGATCCTCAACGACGCCTGGTCGGACAACTGGGGCTTCACCCCCACCACCGAAGCCGAGACCCGGCAGCTCGCCAAGTCCCTGAAGCAGGTGATCGACCAGCGGCTCGTCTGGTTCTCCGAGATCGACGGCGAGGCGGCCGGCGTGGTGGTCTTCCTGCCCAACGTCAACGAGGCGATCGCCGACCTGAAGGGCAAGCTGCTGCCATTCGGCTGGGCCAAGCTCTTGTGGCGCCTGAAGGTCAAGGGTGTGAAGTCCGCCCGGATCCCGCTGATGGGCGTGAAGAAGCGGTTCCAGACCAGCCAGCGCGGCCGTATGTTGCCGTTCTGGATGATGAAGGCCAGCCGCGACATGGCGATGAGCCTGGGCTATAATCGCTATGAAATCTCGTGGGTTCTGGAAGCTAACAAGGCCATGACCCACATCGCCGAGAACGTCGGCGGGACGCACTACAAGACCTATCGCGTTTACGAGAAGGCCCTGTGATCCAGCCTTTCAAGGCGCTGATCCTGGCGGGATCCCGCCCCGGGGAAGTCGATCCTGCGGCGGCCTATGCCGGCGTCGCCCACAAGGGCCTGATCGTGCTACAGGGCCAGACCCTGCTGGCGCGGGTGCTGGGCGCGGTGGAGGCGGCCGGCGCGTCCGAGATCGGCGTCAGCGCCAATGACGAGGCGATCAAGGCGGCACTGGCGGGATCGCGCGCCCAAGCCCTCCCCACCGCCGAAGGCCCAAGCCAAAGCGTCGCCGACGCCGCCGGACGGCTGGGCTTTCCGCTGCTGATCACCACGGTCGACCACGCGCTGCTCAAGCCCGAATGGATCACTCAGTTCCTGGCCGACACCCCCGACTGGGCCGAGGTCGCGGTGCTCTTGGCCCCCGAGGCGCGGGTCCAGGCCGCCGCGCCGCAGACCAAGCGCACCTACTTGAAGTTCCGCGACGGTCGCTATTCGGGCTGCAACCTGTTCCTGCTGCGCGACGAGCGGGCGATGGGCGTGGTGCGCCTGTGGCGAAAGGTCGAGGCCCTGCGCAAGCAGCCCTGGAAGATCGCCGCCATGCTGGGCCCGAGCTTCCTGCTACGCTACGCGCTGGGCCTGCTGACCCTGGATCAGGCCGTGGCGCAGCTGGGCGCCTTGGCCGACGTCAAGGCCGCCGCCGTGCGGGCGCACGACGGCTTGGCCGCCGTCGATGTCGACAAGCCGTCGGACCTTGATTTGGTTCGAGAGCTTTTGGGCGAGGCCTAGACCGCCTCGGCCTCCTTGGCGGCCCACTGCGCCGTCAGGGCGCGGTTGCGGACGAGGTCTTCCGGGAAGTCCATCTCGGCCCAGTCCAGGCCTTCGATCGAGCGCACGCGGACCACGTCATGGTTCTGGGCGATCTCGTTGATCACGCTTAGATACCAGCGCTTCAGGCCCTCGGACGTGCGCATGATCGCCTCAAGCGTCTTCACGAACAGGGCCGAGCCCTCGGCGTTGAAACGCAGGAAGCCGATCGACTCGGCGTCGTACTCGGTGATCGTCTTGCCGATGGCGCGCAGGGCGTCGCCTTCGGTCAGCACCTTCATGTCGTCGGCGTCGTAGCCGCCGGCCTTGCGGTCGACGCTCACCGTGATCGGCGCGTCCGGGGCGCTGATCAGGCGCTCGGCGATCGCCGGCTCGAACAGCGTGTCGCCGTTGAGGATCATGAACGGCCCGCCGCGCATCTCCTCGCGCGCCAGCCAGCAGGTCGCAAGGTTATCGGTCACGCTGTAGAACGGGTTGTAGAGCGTACGCACGCTCAGGCCCGGCAGCGACAGGCGCGCGACCTCGGCCTCGACCAAGTCGCTGCGGAAGCCGGTGACCACCACTGCCTCGGTGACGCCCGCCTGATGCAGGTGGCGCAGCTGCCATTCCAGCACGGAGCGACCGGCCAGCTCGACCAGGCACTTGGGCCGGTCGTCGGTCAGAGGCGACAGTCGCTTGCCCTGACCAGCGCTGAGAATAAGGGTCTTAACCGGCTGCATGACGTTTCGAAATCTCGCTGGAATCGGGGCCTGCCTCGCCCCGTTTGGAATCGTTGGACCGCGGCCCTGGCGCTCGCGACCGCATAACTGAGCACGAACCGGCCTCTCGGCAAGTCTTAGCGGACCGCCAAGAACCGATCGCGACGTCGCGACGCAAGCCCCCTTGCGCCGCTTTCGACGAAAAAAGCGCTCCGCAACGGCGCCACGCCCGTTTTCCCTAGGCTTAGCCTACGCGCGGAACGCGCGCGGCCAGGATGGTCTCGTTGATCGAGCCCACGTCGCGCACGCCGGTCAGGGCCATGGCCACGCGCATCTCCTTGTCGATCAGGTCCAGCAGTTGCGTCACGCCCGCCTCGCCGCGCGCGGCCAGGGCATAGGCATAGGCTCGGCCGATCAGAACGCCCCGCGCGCCCAGCGCCAGCATCCGCACGACATCCAGACCCGAGCGCACGCCGCCGTCGGCCAGAACGGTCAGGCGATCTCCGACCGCGTCGGCGATGGCGGGCAAGGCGCGGGCGCTGGACAGAACCCCATCCAGCTGCCGACCGCCGTGGTTGGAGACGACGACACCGTCGGCGCCGATGTCGGCGGCGGCCTTGGCGTCTTCGGGATCCAGAACGCCCTTGATGACCAGGGGCCCCTTCCAGGCGTCGCGAATCCACGCCAGGTCCGACCACTGGATCGACGGGTCGAAGTTGGCCGCCAGCCAGCCCATGAAATCCTGCAGACCCGACGCCTTGCCCAGCGCCGGCGCCACATTCCCCAGCCGGTGCGGATGGCCCCTCACGCCGACATCCCAGGCCCAGGCCGGCTTCAGCGCCGCCTGGACGAGCCGGCGCGCGGCGGCGTTGGGCCCGGACATCCCCGAATGCGCGTCGCGATAGCGCGCGCCAGGCACGGGCATGTCGACGGTGAACACCAGCGTGGTCGCGCCCGCGGCGCTGGCCCGCGCCAGAAGGTCCCGCATGAAACCCCGGTCTCGCAGCACGTAGAGCTGAAACCAGAACGGCGCTGCAGAGGCCGCGCGCACCTCGTCGACATCGCAGACCGAGACCGTGGACAGGCAAAACGGCACACCCTTGGCCGCCGCCGCCCGCGCCGCCTGGCGTTCACCGCGGCGGGCGTACATGCCGCTCAGCCCGACCGGCGCCAGCGCCACCGGCAAGGCCTGCCGAACGCCGAACAGGGTGGTCGATGGGTCGACGACGGAGACGTCCTTGAGCACACGTTGGCGCAAGGCGATGTCGGCGAGATCATCGATATTGCGCGCCATCGTCCGCTCGGCATAGGCGCCGCCGTCGATATAGTCGAACAGGAACCGGGGCAGCCTGCGCCGCGCCGCTTCGCGAAAGTCCGTGGTCGAGGAGACGATCATCCCGCCACGCTACAGCCAGCCGTTCGACCGCGCGATACGGCCCGCCTCCACGCGGTTCGCCGCGCCCAGCTTCTGCGCCGCCTCGGAGAGGTAGTTGCGAACCGTGCCGGGCGAGAGGTCCAACACATCGGCGATATCCTTGTTGGACCGCCCCTCCTCGGCCAGCCGCAGGATCTCGCGCTCGCGGTCGGTCAGGGGATCGGGTTCGGCGTCCCAGACCGCTTCCGACAGCTCGGGCGCGATGGCCCGACCGCCGGCCGCGATGGTCCGCACCGCCGCCGCCAGCACGCTGCTGGGTCCGTCCTTGAGGAGATAGCCCTTAACGCCCGCATCCATGGCCCGACGCAGATAGCCGGGCCGGCCGAAGGTGGTGACGATCAGCACCCGGGTGCTCGCGCCGTCAGCCTTCAGGCGCGCGGCGACGTCGATGCCGGTCAGGTTGGGCATCTCGATGTCGGAGATCAGCACATCGGGTTTCTCGGCGCGGACAAGGTCCAGAGCCACAGCGCCGTCGGGCGCGCGGCCGACCACCTGGATGTCGCCCTCCATTTCCAGCAGGGCGCTGAGGGCCCCCAGCACCATCTTCTGGTCTTCAGCGATCACGACGCGGATCAAGACACGCCCTCCCCTTGAGCGCGCAGCGGCGCTGTGGCGACGAGGCGCGTGCCGGCCTTGTCGGATTTGACGTCCAGGGTTCCGCCAATCGCGGCCAGCCGTGCGCGCATGCCCTTGAGGCCCGAGCCTTCGACAAGACGCCCGCCCTGCCCGTTGTCGGCGATGGTGAGGACCAGCGCCGAGGCGCTGGGCGTCAGGCTGATGTCGCAGCGCGAGGCGCCCGCGTGGCGGATCACGTTAGTGACCCCCTCGCGGAGGGCCATCGCCAATACCGCCTCCTGCCCAGGATGGCCATCGGTGGTCAGCGCCGACACGGTCGCCTCGACGCCGCCGGCGGCCAGGGCCTGGCGGGCCTTGTCCAGCTCGAAGGCCAGGGACGCCCCCTTCATGCCGACCACGGCGGTGCGGACCTCGGAAAGCGCCTCCCGGGCGGTGGCGGCGACCGCCTGCATCTCGCGCTCCGCCGCCGCCGGGTCGCGGCTGACGAGACGCGCCGCCAGTTCGGCCTTCACCGCCACCAGGGTCAGGGTATGGCCCAACAGATCATGCAGATCCCGCGAAATCCGCTCCCGCTCGGCGGTGCTGGCCAGGGCGCGGACCTCTTCGTGCGCAATGGCCAGAGCCTCATTCTTCCGCTCGATATCGGCCTGCATCAGGGTGGCGAAGCCGGTGATCGCGCCAAAGAGCAGGCCCGAGGCCCAGATCGACCAGGCGTCGCGGAGGAACACAACGCCGATCGCCAGAACGACCAGCTCCATGCCGATCATCGTGCGCAACGCCAGACGACGGGGGGCGAGACGCGCGCCGTAGGCCATGGCGTAGATCGTGTAGACGGTCCACGTCGACTTGAACGGCGAAAGCGCCAACCCGACGCCGAAGACCGCCAGAACCTGCCAGAGCGCCGGCGGCCTCTTGCGCACATGGATGCTGGCGAACAGTCCCAGGAAGACCACCAGGCCCACCATCGACGCGGCCACCTCCAGCTCGCCCGGCCTGCGGTAGAGCCACGAGATGAAGTAGAACGGCAGATAGACGAGGAACACGACGCTCCAGTGTCGCCGCAGGGGCGGCTCCTCCGCCCCCGGCGCATCGCTGTGCGATGCGCCGGTCTTGGTCTTACCGCTGGATTCGCTGGCCGTGTTCATCGGCGCGATCTCGCGCGCAGGTCTCCCCACGGTCAAGCGCCCTGCCTGCGCCATGCGATCCAGGCGCCGATCAGGGCCGCCAGGCTCATGGCGACGAGGATCGACACGTGGCGCTCGACATCGACGAAGGGCTGCATGCCCGAGAGCATCTGCGACAGCTGCCCGAAGTGATACGAGGGCATGAACTCGGCGATCTTGCCGAACCAGGCGGGCATGGCCTGCAGCGGGATCCAGAGGCCGCCGAACAGGCTGAAGCCGAGGAATAGCAGGTTGGCCAGCGCGGTCGCGCCTTGCGAGCCCATGCGCAGGCCAAGGTTCAGGCCGATCAGCGCGAACGGGATCGCCGAGCCAAGCCCAAGGCCCAGAGTCGCGGCCCACTGCCCGGGCTGCATCTTGACGCCGCCAAGCCAGGCCAACCCGCCAAGAAGAGCGATCGCCACGGCGACCAGCGCCAGGGCCGCCGCCAGACGGCCCGCCAGGTATCCGCCGGCCGGCAAGGGCGCGATCTGCTTCAGCTCCACGAGCTTGGCCTCGCGCTCGGCGGCGACAGTGGCGCCGAAACCGAACATCGCAGGCGCGATCGCGGCGAAGATCACGTAGTTGGCCAGCATCATGTGGGCGACCGGCTCGCGCCCCTTGCTGAGGCCAAGCCCCATCACGCCGTAGAACAGCAGCGGCAGGAGAACGCTGGGGATCAGGAACTGCGGGGTGCGCCAGGTGGCCAGAACCTGCGCGCGGGCTTCACGGAGATAGACGGACAGGGTGTGCATATCAGGCGACCTTGGTTTGGCGTTGCGGGGCGGCCGGTTGGCCGGCTTGGACCAGGCGGTTGACGGCGTCTTCCAGCGAGGCGCCGGAGACCGTCAGGTCATCCACGGTCTCATCGCGGGCGAGCAGCTCGCGCAGAGTGGCCGTAGCGGACGTCGTGAGCAGGGTGACCTTGCCACCGTCGCGGCTGACGCCGGTGACCCGCGGCAGCGAGGCCAATTCGGCGTCCGAAAGGCGCGTGCGGCAGCGGATCGCGACGCCCGACACGCGGGACTTGATGGCTTCGGGCGTGCCGTCGGCGATCACCTGCCCGTGGTCGATGACCACGATGCGGTCGGCCAGGGCCTCAGCCTCGTCCAGATGGTGGGTGGTCAGCAGCACGGCGGCGCCGCGCGCGATCTCGGCGCGCACCGCGCTCCAGAGTCCCCGGCGGGCGTCGATGTCCATGCCGGTCGTCGGCTCGTCCAGGACCAGGAAGTCCGGGCGCCCGGCGATGGCCAGGGCGAACTGGACGCGGCGTTGCTGGCCACCCGAAAGCGCGCCGCAGCGGCGGCTTTCAAGCCCCTCCAGGCCCGCCAGGCGAACCACCTCGTCCAGCGGGCGCGGCTTGCGATAGTAGCCCCGGAAGAGTTCGATCTGCTCGCGGACGCTCAAGGTGTCGGGCAGCCCGGCGCTCTGCAGCATCACGCCCATGCGGCCGCGGCTGGCCAGAGCCCGGGGATCGCCGCCGAACAGGAACGCCTCGCCGGCGTCGGGGCGCAGGCGGCCCGTCAGCAGGGCGACGCTGGTGCTCTTGCCCGCGCCGTTCGGCCCCAGCAGGGCCACGCACTGACCGGGACGGATCGCCAGGTCCAGGCCATTCAGCGCCAGGGTCGCACCTCGGCGCTTGTGGACCTTGTTGAGGATCGCGATTGGCGGCTCGGTGGATTTGGATGACATCGTCGGCTCCCTCTCTGTGAAGCCAACATCGCCCAGGGCGGCGTCCGCCATTAGTGCCGGGCGTCACGCGCTCGATATGACAAACGTCACCCGCGCCGGACGCTTGCGACGGCGCGGCATGTTGGTCCTGGCCAAGGCCCGGCTATAAAGGTCGTGAACGCTGAGTCCCGGGGAGGCTGGTCGCCGATGCATACGCAGAGAATCCTGGTCACGGGCGGCGCGGGCTTCGTCGGCTCGCATCTGTGCGATCGCCTGCTGGAGACCGGCGCCGAGGTGCTCTGCGTCGACAACTACTACACCGGCTCGCGCCTGAACGTGGCGCAGAACCTCTCCAACCCGCGCTTTGAACTGCTGCGTCACGACGTGACCATGCCGCTCTATGTCGAGGTGGATCAGATCTACAATCTGGCCTGCCCCGCCAGCCCGGTGCACTACCAGTTCGACCCCGTGCAGACGACCAAGACCAGCGTCCACGGGGCCATCAACATGCTGGGCCTGGCCAAGCGGGTTAAGGCCAAGATCCTGCAGGCCTCGACCTCGGAGGTCTACGGCGATCCGACCATCCATCCGCAGGTCGAGAGCTACTGGGGCAACGTCAATCCGATCGGCCTGCGCTCGTGCTACGACGAGGGCAAGCGCTGCGCCGAGACCCTGTTCTTCGACTACTGGCGCCAGCACAAGCTGCGCATCAAGGTGGCGCGGATCTTCAACACCTATGGCCCGCGCATGCATCCCAATGACGGGCGGGTGGTCTCGAACTTCATCGTCCAGGCCCTGAGAGGCGAGGACATCACCCTCTATGGTGACGGCAATCAAACCCGCTCCTTCTGCTATGTCGATGATCTGGTGGACGGCCTGATCCGGCTGATGAACACCGGCGACGAGGTGACCGGCCCCATCAACCTGGGCAATCCGGTCGAGTTCACCATGAAACAGCTGGCGGAACTGGTGCTGGAACTGACCGGCAGCACGTCCGCGCTGGTCCACCGCCCCCTGCCCTCCGACGATCCCCGCCAACGCCAGCCCGACATCACCCTGGCCAAACAGGTGCTGGACTGGACACCCACGGCGCCGCTGAAGGTGGGGCTGATGAAGACGATCGAGTATTTTGATGGGCTGCTGAAGGCCACGTGAGGGCGCCCTCGGTGGGCTGATCCATTTTTTCGCACTCAACTTGCCCCCAAATTGGGGTTCGCCTAACAGCGACGGATGACCCGTCGTATCGCGCTCCTCTCGCTGCTTCTCGCAACCGCTTCGGCGCCGGCCTTCGCACAGGAGGTCGAAGCGATCTCGGTGTGGGGGCAAAGGGCCAATGATCTGGGCCGCGCCACCTCGGCCAGCGAGGGCCGCATCGCCTATGCCGACTTCGCCTCGCGGCCGCTGCTGCGCCCCGGCGAACTGATCGAGGCGGTGCCCGGTCTGGCCGCCACCCAGCACTCGGGCGCGGGCAAGGCCAACCAGTATTTCCTGCGGGGCTTCAACCTCGATCACGGCACCGACCTTGCCGCGTCGCTCGACGGCGTGCCGCTGAACCTGCCCTCGCACGGGCATGGGCAGGGCTATCTGGACCTGAACGTCCTGACCCCCGAGTTCGTCCACGACATCGGCTTCAAGAAGGGCCCCTACTCGGCCGAGAACGGCGACTTCGCCACGGCCGGCGCGGTGGCCTTCGAAACCGCCGACCACCTGCACGGCGATGGCTTGCAAGTCTGGGCCGGCGAGAACGACTACTACCGAGCGCTCGGTTCCAAGGCCCTGACCAGCAACCTCCTCGTCGCGGCCGACATCACCACCAACAATGGGGCCTGGGCGCAGTCCGAGGACCTCAGAAAGATCAACCTTCTTGGTCGCGCCATCGTCGGCGGCTGGTCGATCACCGCCCTGGCCTATGACGCGCGCTGGAACGCCACCGACCAGATCCCGCGCCGGGCGGTCGAGTCGGGTGTTCTGGATCGCCTCGACACCGTGGACGCCACCGACGGCGGGACCACCTCGCGCTACATGCTTTCGGCGCGGCGACGCGACCTGCTGCGCGGGCTCGACACCGTGGTCTACCTGCAGCGCTACAAGCTCGATGTGTTCTCGAACTTCACCTACTTCCTCGACGACCCGGTCAATGGCGACCAGTTCGAACAGATCGACCAGCGCTGGATCTATGGCGGCGCGATCACCAAGCGCTGGACGCTCGGCGACGGCTGGAGCGCGCGCACCGGCGTCACCGCGCGGGTCGACGACATCGGCAAGGTGGGCCTCTATCGCACCACTGCGCGGCTGCGGCGCGCGACCGTGCGCCAGGACGCCCTGACCGAGTGGTCGACCGCCGTCTGGGGTGAGGCCTCCAAGCGCTTTGGGCAGCTCGATGTCACCGCCGGACTACGGGCGGACGCCATGGGCGCCGACGTCAAGGCCGGCGACCCGCGCAACGCCGGGACGGTCAGCGACGTCCTGCTTTCGCCCAAGCTGGCGCTGGCCTGGCGGATCTCCAAGACCTTCGAGCTCTATGCGGATGCGGGTCGCGGCTTCCACTCGAACGACGCCCGCGGCGCGGTGATCACGGTCGATCCCGTCACCGGCGATCCGGCCGACCGCGCGCCGCTGCTATCGCCGACCGATGGCGCAGAGCTTGGCCTGCGCTGGCGTCGCGATGACCTGACCGTAACGGCCGCCGCCTGGGCGCTGCATGTCGACTCCGAGCTCGTCTATGTCGGCGATGCGGGCTTCACCGAAGCGTCGGGCGCGACGCGTCGTCGGGGGATCGAGCTCCTGGCCGACTGGCGGCCCACGGCGCGGCTGAACCTGACCGCCTCCTACGCCGGGACTCATGCGCGCTTCACCAACGGCGACCGCATTCCCAACGCCGTCGCCTCGGTGTTCACCGGCGGCGCCAGCTGGAAACTGGGTCCGACCTCCAGCGTGACCCTGACCTATCGCCGGCTGGGCGGCGCGCCGCTGATCGAGGACAACTCGGTGCGCTCACGCCCCACCGGCCTCGTCAACGCGCTCTTCGTGCAGGACTTCGGTCCGGCCAGCCTGATGGTCGAGGTGCTCAACCTCGCCAACAGCGGCCGGGACGACATCGCCTACTTCTACGCCTCGCGCCTCCCCGGAGAGCCGGCGGACGGGGGCGAGGACGTCCATTTCCACCCGGTCGAACCTCGCGCCATCCGGGCGGGCATCAAGATCAATTTCTGACCTTACGTGCGAAAATGGGATGATTTTCGCCGCGTCGCCGGTCAAGGTTCGCTCGGGGTTTCGTCAGGGTTCTGAGTTGAGGGGCTATTGAACTTGTCCAAGCGTTCTATCCGCTACGCCGTGGCCGGCGTCATCGCCGCCGCGCTTTCCGTCACTGTTGCGCACGCCGACGCCATCAAGCAGACCAAGGCGCCGTTCGACGACAAGTTCCGTCAGCTCGAGGGCGAAGACTGGCCGACGCCGACCGACTATCGCAACGCGTCGGGCGCGCCGGGTTATCGCTACTGGCAGCAGAAGGTCGACTATGACGTCGCCGTGCGCCTGGACGAGGACACCAAGACCCTGACCGGTCGCGAGACGGTCACCTATCGCAACAACTCGCCTGACAGCCTGCCCTATCTGTGGCTGCTGCTGGACCAGGACGCCAAGCGCGACTCGATCAGCAAGATGACCGAAACGGTCTCGGGCGACTCGATCGGCCTGAACCAGGTGCGCCGCATTCAGCGCTTCAAGGAGTGGGAAGGCGGCTTCACGATCAAGTCGGTGAAGGACGCCTCGGGCCGTCCGCTGAAGTTCACCGTGGTCGACACCCTGCTGCGTATCGACCTGCCGGCCGCCGTCCGCGCCAACGGGGGTGAGACCAAGTTCACGATCGAATGGTCGCTGCCGCTGGTCGAAAACAAGGTCATCGGCGGCCGCAGCGGCTATGAGTGCTTCACCGGCAAGGGCGACGACGGCAACTGCATCTACGAAGCCGCCCAGTGGTTCCCGCGTCTGGCCGTCTATTCGGACTACGAAGGCTGGCACAACAAGGCCTTCCTCGGATCGGGTGAATTCACGCTGGAGTTCGGCGACTACCGCGTCGCCCTGACCGTGCCGTCCGACCACGTCGTGTCGTCCACGGGCGTGCTGCAAAACCCCGCCGCCGTGCTCAGCGCCGCCCAGCGTGACCGCCTCGCCAAGGCCCGCACAGCCAGCGAACCGGTTTATGTCGTCACGCCCGAAGAGGCCGCCGCCGCCGAGAAGGGCAAGGCCAAGACCGAGAAGACCTGGGTCTTCCAGGCCAGCAACGTCCGCGACTTCGGCTGGGCCAGCTCGCGCAAGTTCATCTGGGACGCCCAGGGCGTGAAGCAGGACGATCCCAAGGCCGAGTATCCCGTCGTGATGGCCATGTCGTTCTTCCCCAAGGAAGCGCGGCCGCTGTGGGACGCCTATTCGACCAAGTCGATCGCCCACACCCTGAAGGTCTATTCGGACTTCACCTTCGCTTATCCCTATCCGGTGGCCCAATCGGTCAACGGCCCGGTCGGCGGCATGGAATATCCGATGATCAGCTTCAACGGCCCGCGGCCGGTGAAGGACAAGAAGACCGGCGCCCTGACCTATACCGAGCGCGCCAAATACGGCCTGATCGGCGTGGTGATCCACGAGGTGGGCCACAACTACTTCCCGATGATCGTCAACTCTGACGAACGCCAGTGGACCTGGATGGACGAGGGCCTCAACAGCTTCCTCGAGTTCCAGGCCGAAATGCAGTGGGACAAGAACTATCCTGCGCGTCGCGGTGAGCCCAAGGACATCGTCGACTACATGGTCAGCCAAGACCAGGTGCCGCTGATGACCCAGTCAGACTCGGTGATCCAGTTCGGCCCGAACGGCTACACCAAGCCGGCGACCGCCCTGGTGATCCTGCGTGAAACGATCATGGGCCGCGAGCTGTTCGACCGCGCATTCAAGGAATACTCGAACCTCTGGCGCTTCAAGCGCCCGACGCCGTACGACTTCTTCCGCACCATGGAAGAGTCCTCGGGCATCGACCTCGACTGGTTCTGGCGCGGCTGGTTCTACTCGACCGACCACGTCGACATCTCGCTGGACAAGGTCGTGAAGGCTCGCCTGGACAGCGGTGATCCCGACGTGGAAGCCGGCGTGCGCAAGGCGGCGGACGCCAAGGAGCCGGAATCGCGCACGGCGGCCAACAACAAGGGCACGACGGTCGTCGAGCGGGACCCGAAGGTTCGCGACTTCTATAACCAGACCGACCAGTTCACCGTCTTCGACAGCGCCCGCAAGCGCGCCAAGACGGCGCGCGCCGACATGACGCCGGAAGAACTGGCCGCCCAGGACTTCAAGGATAACTTCTACCGCTTCAGCTTCCGCAACATCGGCGGTCTGGTGATGCCGGTGATCCTGAAGATGGACTTCACTGACGGCACGTCCGAGACGGTCCGCATTCCGGCGGAGATCTGGCGCAAGAACTCCAAGCAGGTGACGTGGCAATACGTGACCGGCAAGGAACTGAAGGGCGCTGAGCTCGATCCGCTGTGGGAAACCGCCGACGCTGACCGTGGCAACAACGTCTACGAAGGCGCCATCACGCCGATGACGCTGAAGCTGCCGAGGTTCCCCGAAGCGCCCAACCGCATGAAGGACGCCAACGTGAAGGTCGAGCCGGGCGGTCTGGGCACCTTCCCGATGGAAGAGCCCAAGAAGGACGAAAGCGCCAAGTGATCAGGCGCGCGGTCGCCCTGCTGGCGGCGGCGAGCTTCGCGCTCGCCCCGCTCCCGGCGGCCGCGCACCGCGGCCACGGCGCGCTGAGCGTCGTGGAGATCGATGTTCGATCCGGCGAGGTCCGGGTCAGCCACCGCATCGCGACCCACGACGCTGAACCCGCCCTCGCCCTGATCGCGCCGGAAGCCCAGACCAGCCTGGACGATCCGGACGCGGTCGAGGCTTTGAAGCTCTACATGGGTAAGCGCTTTGTGCTGGCGGTCGCCGACCAGCTGGTCGCGCTGACCCTCAAGGACATGACCCTGGGCGCCGACGAGGTTCGGTTCGAGTATGCCGGCAAGGTCGTCTCGGCCCAGACCCGCGCCGAGGTGGCGGTGATCGCCGCCATGTTCGCCGATGTCTATGGCGATCAGGTCAACCAGGTGAACATCCGGCGCGCCGGCGTGACCAGAACGCTGGTCTTCACCGGCGCGGAGGCCGAGACACCGCAAGCGCTCGCCCCTATCGAACCCGCGCAGTAGCGCCCCCAGGTGACAATCGTCACCCCGCCGGCCTGACGCCCGGCACTGCAGCGCCCTCAGTCTCTGGTGCAGTTTCCTCGCCAACAGAGGAGACTTTCCATGACCATCCCGCACCGCCGAGCCGCCTTGTTGGCCGCCGCCGGCCTGGCCGCCCTGAGCACTGCAGCCTTCGCCCAGACCACGCCGGCCACGCCGCCAGCCAAGAAGGATCCGTCCAACCAGGTCCAAGGCGTCACTATCACTGCGCCGAGCGCTCAGGACATGCGGACCTCAATCGATCGCCGCAGCTACAGCTTGGGCAAGGACCTGCAGGCCACCACCGGCTCGGTCGCCGACGTGCTGCGCAACGTGCCCTCGGTGCAGGTTGACGTGCAGGGCAATGTCAGCCTGCGCGGCGATCCCAACGTCACCATCATGATCGACGGCAAGCCTTCGGGCATGTTCAAGGGCGAGAACCGCGGTCAGGTCCTACAACAGATCCCCGCCAACCAGTTCGAACGGGTCGAGGTGATGACCAACCCGTCGGCCGCCTTCAGCCCTGAGGGCACGGCCGGGATCATCAACCTGATCACCAAGCAGCAGCGCGGCGTCGGCATGACCGGCTCGGTGCGCGGCAACTTCGGAAGCGAGGGCCGCAAGAACGCCAGCGTCAGCCTGGCGCAGAACACCAAGAACCTGACCGTTTCGGCCGACGCCGGCTGGCGGCGCGACAAGGCCAAGGGCGAGATCGTCGATGAGCGCGAACGCCTTGACCCGACCAGCGGCCGCTACGCGACCAGCCGTCAGAAGGTGAACTTCACAAGCCGAGGCCAGTCGCACAACGCGCGCGCCAGCGTCGACTACGACCTCGACAAGCGTACGCGCCTCAGCGCCGAAGCCCGTTACAACGACATGCGGTACGACTCCGAAGCCGGCTCCGCCTACGAGGGCAAGACGCCGGGCGGCGTTCCGAACGTGCGCTTTCAACGCTTGAGCGACGGCGGGATGAAGCGGTCGGTCGCGGGCCTCAGCGGCGATCTGCGCCGCAAGCTGTCGGGCGACGACCATGAGTTTACGGTCAACGCCAGCCTCGAGCGCACGCGCAACAGCCAGACCAGCTTCGCGGAGGCCTTCAACCAACTGCCGATCGCCGCGACCTCGGTGGAAAGCGTCCGGACCGGCGACGAACTGGTCCAGAGCCGCCTGAAAGCCGAGTACAAGCGTCCCCTACCCGGCGGCGCCAAACTGGTGGCGGGCTACGAGCTGCAGCTCAATGAGAACGACTATGACAACTACGGCGCCCGGGGCCCGAAGGGCGGCGTGCTGGTCGTCGACCCGGCGCTGACCAACCGCTTCCAGTTCGATCAGGCGGTGAACGCGGTCTACGCCACCTATAGCCGTCCGATCGGCGACTGGACGGTGATGCCGGGCCTGCGCATCGAAGAGGTGTCGATCGACACCAACCAGATCACCTCGCGCCTGACCGACCGCTACGACTATCTGCGCGCCTACCCCTCGCTGCACCTGCAGTACAAGGTCGACGACCTGCGTCAGGTCAACGCCAGCTACAGCCGTCGCATCCAGAGGCCGTCAGCGCAGGATCTGAACCCCTATCGGATCTACCAGGACCCCTACAGCTATCGCCAAGGCGACCCGCGCCTGAAGCCGCAGGTAACCGACGCCTTCGAGGTGGCCTATCAGGTGCGCAAGGGCTTCAACTACTATCTGGGCACGCTCTACTGGCGCGAGGCGCGCGATGGCGTCACCGACGTGGTGCGCGATCTCGGCGACGGCGTGCTGCTCACCACCAAGGCCAATCTCGCCAAGAGCCGCAGCGGCGGTCTGGAGTTGGTGGCCAACGCCCGCCTGTCGCCCAAGCTGTCGTACACGATCAGCGGCAACACGGCCTGGACCGAGATCGGCGCGACGGACCTTGGCTTTCCGAACAAGCGGTCCGCGTGGACCGTGTCGGGCTATGCGGCCCTGAACATCCAGGCCACGCCCAAGGACCTCCTGCAGATCAGCGGCTTCGCCACGGGCAAGCGCCTGACCCCGCAAGGCTACAAGGCGCCGACCGGCATGCTGCTGCTGGGCTACCGCCACAAGTTCAACGACCGCCTCTCGGGCGTGGTGACGGTGCAGGACGCCTTGAAGACGTTCGGCGACAAGACGGTGATCAACACGCCCGCCCTGAAGAACCGCCGGGACATGGACCTGGACCTGCGCGCGGTGTTCATCGGCTTCACCTACGGCTTTGGCGGCCAGGGCGTTCCGAACCCGCGTCGGGCCCGCGAGCCGGCCTTCGACTTCCAGACCACGCCGGGCGGCGTGGGCCCGATGTAGGCCCTCGCGACCGGCGCCCCACCAGGGCGCCGGTTTGCGGCCTAACGAGCGCCGGCTCCGATCACGGTGCGCAGATAGCCGCCATAGGCGCTCTTGCCCAGGGCGTCGGCCAGGCGCTCGACCTGGGCGGCGTCGATGAAGCCCTTCTGGTAGGCGACCTCTTCGGGGCAGGCGATCTTGAAGCCCTGGCGCTTTTCCAGCACCCGCACAAACTCGGCCGCCTCCAGCAGGCTGTCGGGCGTGCCGGTGTCGAGCCAGGCGTAGCCGCGCCCCATCAGCTCCACCGACAGGTCGCCACGCTCCAGATAGGCGCGATTGACGTCGGTGATCTCCAGCTCGCCGCGCGCCGACGGCTTGAGATCTCGCGCGATGTCGACCACGTCGCCGTCGTAGAAATAGAGGCCCGTCACCGCCCAGTTCGATTTGGGAACCCTCGGCTTCTCCTCGATCGAGAGCGCGGTCATCTGCTTGTCGAACTCGACGACGCCATACCGATCGGGGTCGTTGACGTGATAGGCGAACACGGTCGCCCCCTTGGGTCGCGCCATCGCCCGCGTGAACAGGTTGGTGATGCCGTGGCCGAAAAAGATGTTGTCGCCCAGGATCAGCGCCGAGGGATCGCGGCCGACGAAATCCGCGCCGATCACATAGGCCTGGGCCAGGCCGTCGGGACTGGGCTGCACCGCGTACTGGATATCCAGGCCCCATTGCGAGCCATCGCCCAGCAGCGCCTGGAAGTTGGGCGTATCGCGCGGCGTCGAGATGATCAGGATCTCGCGGATCCCCGCCAGCATCAGCGTCGACAGCGGATAATAGATCATCGGCTTGTCGTAGATCGGCATCAGCTGCTTGGACGTGACCAGGGTCATCGGATGCAGCCGGGTGCCGGAGCCGCCGGCGAGAATGATGCCCTTCATGCAGGGGCTCCCTGTACGCGCAATTCCGCGATGATGTCCGCCACGGCCTCTGTCCAAGGCCGGGGGTGGATGGCGTAGTCTGCGGCGATCCGGTTGGTCAACAGGCGTGTGTTTCGCGGACGTCGGGCGGGCGTTGGATACTCGCTGCTCGGGATGCCCTCGACTTCGGCATGAACGCCTCCATGGGCGCGGCTGAGACGAAAGATTTCCCGCGCCAGATCCGCCCAGCTGGCCTCGCCCGAATTGACGAAATGATAGACGCCGCTCGGCGCCTGCGGGTCGGCGATCATCCGCAGCGTAATAGCCTTCAGGGCTTCGGCGATGTCGCAAGCCGAGGTCGGACAGCCGCGCTGGTCATCCACCACACGCAAGGCGGGTCTGTCGGCGGCCAGCCTAAGCATGGTCTTGAGGAAGTTGGCGCGATGGGCGCTGAGCACCCAAGCCGTCCGCAGCACCACCGAGCGCGGATTGCCCAGGCGCACGGCCATCTCGCCCGCCAGCTTCGAGGCGCCATAGATCCCGATCGGCCCGACGGGATCATCTTCGGCGTAGGGCCCTGGCTTCTCACCATCGAACACATAGTCGGTCGAAACCTGGATCAACGGTACGCCCCGCGATCGGGTGATGTCGGCCAGCAGGGCTGGGCCTTGGGCGTTGGCGGCGAAGGCGGCGGCGACCTCGGTCTCGGCCTTATCGACAGCGGTCCAGGCGGCCGCGTTGATCACGGCGGCGAAGGGCGTGGTCTCGAAGGCCGCGCGGATCGAGGCCTCGGCGGTGAGGTCCAGCGCCGCTCGCGATGGCGCGTGCAGCACGACCCCGTTCGGCCATGCGGCGCGCAGCAGCTCCAAGCCCACCTGCCCGGCGCCGCCGGTCACGAGAATATGCGTCTTGTCAGTCATTCGCCCCTACCTACGCGGTCCGCAACCCGACCAGCAAGGCAAACAGCGACAATCGTCATCGGACGGAACGACCGCCGCTCGCCGTCCATTCCCTACGCACCAACAGGAGCCAAGCCGATGACCGATATCGATACCGGACGGGATGAGCAGGACGGGGCCGAGACGCTGGACGAGGATGTCGTCGGCCGCGACGGCGAGATGCGAACCTTCGAGGAGCTGCCCGATGTCCTCGACGTCACCCAGGCCGAGGGTGACGCCGATGACGACGACGCCCTGATCGCCGAGGAGCTGGAGGACCAGCAGATCATCGACCTGGAACGCGACGCCGATCCGGGCGACGGCCGCGATGTGGACGATAGACGGCCCGCCGTCTTCGACGGGGAATAGCGGCCATGGCCTCGCTCGTCCGATATGCCCCCTGCCGCGTACCCACCAAGCCTCCGCAAGCAAAGCCTCGATCCAGGGTTCGTGATGAAAGCCGCCAAGCGTCCCAAGGCCACGACGCCCGACAAGATCTGCGAGGCTTGCGGGCGTCCCTTCTCGTGGCGGCGCAAATGGGCCCGCGACTGGGACAGCGTGAAGACCTGCTCCGACCGCTGCAAAGGCGCGCTCCGGGCCGGCCGCACGCCATCGGCGACCTAGCGCGCGCCTATCGCCTCAGCGCAAAGCCCAAGGACACCGTGCGCGGGGCCGCATAGCTGGTCACACCGTCGGCCGTCTGACCGACGGCCAGGTCGTGGTTCAGCAGATTGTCGGCGGCGATATAGATTTGGCTCGCGGGCGAGAGACTCCAACCGGCGCGCACGTCCAGCCCAGCCCCGGCCTTGAGTCGGCGCAGATTCAGGTCGTCCTCGTAGCGCATACCCTCGTAGCGCAGGTCGGCGTCCAGGGTCAGCCGCTCGATCAGACGCCAGCGTGCGCCGGCGGTGATCGTCAGGGCCGGAGCCTGAGCGGGACGCTTGCCGGTCAGCTGAGAGGCGGCCGCCGCGCCGTCGACCCGCGCATGGGTCCAGGAGACGGCGCCGCGGGCGGTCCAAGTCGGCGTCAGTTCAAGCTCGACGTCGCCCTCAAGGCCATAGGCGTTGATCTCGCCGACATTGCGCCGCTGGCGCAGCACCCCGCCCGCCGGAATGAAGCCGGCAACCGGAAAGCTGCCCGGCCCGACGCCGATGGTCACGTTCGTGACCGGATCCTGCACCTGATTGTAGAACACCGAGAGGGTCCATTTCAGCGCGCCCTCGCCCGCCAGCCCGCTTTCGATCCCATAGAGGGTCTCTGGCTTCAGCGCCGCATTGGCCTCGGTGACGTCGTTGCCGACCCGGAACGGGCGGTGCAGCTCGTTCAAGGTCGGGGGCCGGAAGCCGACATAGACCGCCGCGCGCCACCAGGTGTCGCCGGCGAGACGCTGTCGCATCCCCGCGCGGGCGGTCGGGGTGGTCCCCGATGCGTCGTTGACCGGCGTATCAAGGGTAGAGGCGCCGGTGACAGCGTCACGCTCTCGTCGCACACCCGAATAGGAGCGCCAGCCGTCCAGGCGCGCGCCGACGGTGAGCGAGCGATCTTCGCTCACCAGAGCAGCCTCGCCGTAGAGCCCGCCCACAAGCGTGCGGCCGCCGGCCTCGCGCACGCGCGTAAAGGCGCCGGACTGGTAGCGGAACCGCTCATTGACCCGCCCCTCGGCCGCGCGGACATCGCCGCCCAGCTCCCAGGCCCACTCGCCCCTGCGCCCCTGCCAGGCGGCGTTGACGCCATAGCCCGTGGCGGGGGTCGAGAACTGGTCATTGGCCGGCGTGGTCGAGACGCGACCCGCCGCGACCGCCACCGAGGTGTTTTCAAGGTCGCTGCGTCGCGCCCAGGCCTGAACGCGCCAGGCCTCGCCGGCCAGGGTGACGGCCAAGGAACCGCCCGTGGCGTTCGAGCCCGCGCCCACAAGACCCGCGTCCCTCTTTTCCTGGAAGCCTCCGGCGCGGATCGCCCAGCGCACGGCCTCCAGATCACCCTGCAGCCGAACCGCAAGCGAGCGGTCTTCCAAGGTCGTCGGCGTGTCGGCCGGGCCGCGCCGGTCGCCTCGCACCGGGTCGTACCCGTCGGTGCGTGAGCCGCTGGCGCTAACCAGCAGATGGTCGGTTCCGAAGGTTCCAGCGCCTCGCCAGCTGTCGCGCGCGCCAATCTGAGCGCTGAAACTGGAAAACCCGCCGCCCACCGCGCGCTCGCGCAGCGCCACCACGCCCGTGAGGGCGCCCGCGCCGTAGGGACCCGCGCCCGCGCCGCGCACGATGGTCGCGCCGGAAAGACCCTCGCCCGGCAAGGCGGTCCAGATCACCCAGCCGCCGAACGGATCGTTCTGCGGCGCGCCGTCGAGCGTAACCAAGGCGCGGCCGGCGCCAGAGGGCGCGACACCCCGCAGCGAGAGACCCTGGATCGTCGGGTTGGCGGCGTCGCTACCCGTTCGCCGAAACAGCGAGACCCCCGGTGTCGCCTTCAAGACCTCGTCGAGCCGAGGCGCCGCAACCAGCGCCTGGGCGTCGTAGCGCGCGGTCGAGAACGCCTCCTGTCCAGCGAGCGGCGGCAACCGGGGCGCTTCGACGACGACGGCGGAGACCTGAGCTGGAGGGGCGTCTAGCGGCACGGATTACTCTCTAGAGCGCGAGGGTTCTGGGGGGTCACGACTGGCGGACGGTGGAGACTGGGTCAAGCCGCAAACGCCCCGGAGCGAGCGCCGGCCGTTGTCGTGGCCCTGCGTTGAACTAAGCTGCCCAACATGAGTCGTCCGCCCACCGAGCCCGCGCAGGTCCGCCTGAAGATGGCCGATATCGCCAAGCTGGCGGGGGTGTCGACCTCGACGGTTTCACGCGCCCTTGCCGGAAACCCCTCCATTCCCCAGACGCTGCGCGACCAGATCAGCGAGCTGGCCAGAACCCACGGCTACGTGATCAACCAGTCGGCGCGGAGCCTGCGCCTCCAACGGACCCACACGATCGGTCTGATCGTGCCGCTGGGGCATGAGCGCGATCAATTGATCTCCGATCCGTTCTTTCTCGAGATGATCGGCCGTCTGGCCGATGAGATCACCGGCCGCGGCTACGAGGTGCTGCTCAACAAGGTCGTTGCGCCCCGCGCCGACTGGCTGCGCCAGATCGTTCAAGCCCACCGGTCCGACGGCCTGCTGATCATCGGCCAGAGCGACCAGCACGACGCCTTGAACGCGCTGGCCGACACCTATCGACCGCTTGTCGTTTGGGGCGGAGACATCCCGGGACGGCGCTACTGCACCGTAGGCTCGGACAATGTCGCCGGCGCGCGGCGCGCGACCGAGCACATGATCGCGCAAGGGCGGCGACGGATCGCCTTTCTGGGCCTGCCCGGCGCCCCCGAGGTGGAGTTGCGGCGGGAAGGCTATCTCCAAGCGCTGCGCGCCGCAGGCTTGCCGCCCTGCCCCGAGCTCAGCGCGCCGGCTCACTTCACGGTCGAGTCGGCCGAGCCCTCGGTGCGCGCGCTGATCGACAGCGGCGCCGCGTTCGACGGCGTGCTGGCTGCATCCGACTTGATCGCCGTCACCGCGATCAACGCCCTGACCGCAGCCGGTCGGTCGGTCCCCGCCGAGATTTCCGTGGTGGGTTTCGACGACATCAGCCTCGCGCGTTACAGCGCGCCGCCGCTGACGACAGTCCGCCAGGATCTGGCGAAGGGCGCGCACATCATGGTGGACCTTCTGTTCCAACGCATTGCGGACGAACCGACGGAGTCGGTCTTCATGACGCCCGAACTGATCGTGCGCGGCACCTGAGACCCGCCGGCGTAGGTGTTGCCAAATTAACGCAATCGATTGCGAAAAGCGATATGCGACGATTTTCCATCTTCGCAATCGTTTGCGCTCGCACCACTCTCATGCCCGAAGCCTCAGCCACAAGAAGCGGGGGCGCATCAGGAGGAAGACATGAACCGGCAAAAGTCCCGCCTGCTCGTGGGCGCTGCGGTGTTCGCCATGCTGCCGCTGGCGGCGCACGCTCAGCAGAGCAGCAACAACGATAACAAGGACGTCCTGGAGCTCGACTCGGTCGTCATCACCGCATCGCGCGACGGCGCGACCCGAATGAACTCGTCCATCTCCGTCAGCGCGCTGTCGGCCGACCAGATCCTGGCCCAGGCCCCGCGCTCGACCGCCGAGATCTTCCGAGGCCTGCCGGGCGTGCGCTCGGAATCGACGGGCGGCGACGGTAACGCCAATATCGCCGTGCGCGGCCTGCCCGTGGCCTCGGGCGGCGCCAAGTTCCTGCAGCTGCAGGAAGACGGCCTGCCGGTCATGGAGTTCGGCGACATCGCCTTCGGCAACGCCGACATCTTCCTACGCGCCGACCAGAACGTGGCCCGCATCGAGTCAGTGCGCGGCGGCTCGTCCTCGACCTTCGCGTCGAACTCGCCCGGCGGCGTGATCAACTTCATCAGCAAGACCGGCGAGGTCGAGGGCGGCGAGATCGCCCTGACCAAGGGTCTCGGCTACGACCATACGCGCCTGGACTTCGACTATGGCGCGCCGCTCAGCGACACCCTGCGCTTCCATGTCGGCGGCTTCTATCGCGAGGGCGAAGGCGCCCGGAAGTCGGGCTACACCTCCGAGAAGGGCGGCCAGATCAAGGCCAACCTGACCAAGCACTTCGAGAACGGCTTTATCCGCCTGAACGTCAAGTATCTGAACGATCGCGCCGTCGGCTATCTGCCGATGCCCACGCGCGTGACGGGCTCGAACAGCGATCCCGATATCGGTTCGTTCGCCGGCTACGACATCGGCCGCGACGACCTGCAGTCGATCTATCTGGCCCGCAATCCGGGCATCGACGGCGACGGCAATCGTCGGACCAGCAAGGTCGCCGACGGCATGCACCCCGACACCCTGCAGTTCGGCGCCGAGGCCAAGTTCGATATCGGCGGCTGGAAGATCGAGGACCGCTTCAAGGTCGCCAAGACCTCGGGACGCTTCGTCGCCCCCTTCCCCGCCGAGGTCCTCTCGGCCCAGGCTCTGGCCACGTCGATCGGCGGCGCCGGCGCGACCCTGCGCTACGCCAACGGTCCCAGCGCCGGCCAGACGATCACCGCGCCGGGCGGCCTGAACGGCAATGGTCTGGCGATGCGGGTCCACATGTTCGATGTCGAGATCAACGACTTCGGCAACGCCATGAACGACCTGAAGCTGTCGCGCAGCTTCGACACGGGCGCTGCGGTGATCGACCTGACGGTGGGCTATTACAAGTCGCGCCAGACCATCGCCATGGACTGGCTGTGGAACACCTTCGTCTCGGAAGTGAAGGGCGACAACGCCGCCCTACTGGATGTCTATAACAGCGCTGGGACCAAGCTGACCCAGACGGGTCTGTCCGCCTATGGCGTGCCGCTGTGGGGCAACTGCTGCACCCGCCGCTATGACGTCACCTACGACATCGACGCGCCGTATCTGAGCCTGTCGAGCCGCATCGGTGATCTCAGCCTGGACGCCAGCCTCCGCCGCGACGAAGGCAAGGCGCGCGGCCTCTATGCCGGGGCCAAGCAGGCCGCCGTCGACGTCAATGGCGACGGGGTGATCCAGAACGTCGAGCAGAGCGTGTCGGTCATCGACAACGCCAACGCCTCGCCGGTCAACTACGACTGGGGCTACACCTCCTGGTCGCTGGGCGCGAACTACCAGTTCAATCCCGATGTCGCCGCCTTCGCCCGCGTCAGCCGCGGCGGTCGCGCCAACGCCGACCGTCTGCTGTTCGGCAAGGTCCGGGCCGACGGCACGGTGTCCAAGGAAGACGCCGTCGACATGGTCGATCAGGTCGAGGGCGGCGTGAAGTACCGCCGCGCCGGCTTTGGCCTGTTCGCCACGGCCTTCTGGGCCCGCACCCAGGAGCAGAACTTCGAGGCCACCAGCCAGAGGTTCTTCGACCGCACCTACAAGGCCAAGGGTATCGAACTGGAGGCCAGCTACCGGATCGGCGATATCTCCGTCACCGGCGGCGCCACCTATACCGATGCGGTCATCGACAAGGACGCCCTGACGCCCGCCGTCGTCGGCAACACGCCGCGTCGCCAGGCCAAGTGGATCTACCAGTTCGCCCCGACCTGGACGATCAATGACAAGGCCACGATCGGCGCCAGCGTCATCGGCACCACCAAGGCCTACGCCCAGGACGACAACCAGCTGATCTTCCCGGCCTACGCCCAGGTCAACGCCTTCGCCGAGTACAAGCTGGCCGAGACGCTGTCGCTGTCGGTCAACGCCAACAACCTGTTCGACAAGGTCGGCCTGACCGAGGCGGAGGAAGGCGCGATCACAGCGGGGTCGGTCAACGCCATCCGCGCCCGCTCGATCAACGGTCGCACCGTCACGGCGACGCTTCGGTACAGCTTCTAGAGCGTGACGCCGAAAGTGGGAACCGGTTTCGGCGCCAGTCACGCTCTAAGTGTTTGATTTAGAGCCTTGTTATCGCGTCGAAACGATTCCGCTTCGACGCGCAAGGCTCTCCCCCCTCGCCGACGGGTTTCCTGCCCCGTCGGCGCCTCGGCCTCGCCAGTGCGACCCCAACGCCCTGGCGAGACCACTCCTTCGCGAGCGTTCCGGCATGATTTCCACCGCTTCGATCCCGACGTCGCACGACGACGCCGTCCAGGGCCGGTTCGCCGCGCTGTGGCCGGTCGTGGAATCGCGGTTCGCCAAGGTCTATGGCGCGGATGCGCGCGGACCCGCCGTCCTCGAACGCCTGAAGACCAATCTTCTCAAGGCCGCCCATGCGCGGCCAGAGCCCCTGCGCGCGCTCGATGCGGCGCGGGCGGCCGATCCCGCCTGGCTGCACGCGCCGGGTCAGACCGCCTACACCTTCTATGTCGATCGCTTCGCCGGCGACCTGAACGGCGTTCGCGGCAAGCTGGACTATCTGTCCGAGCTGGGGGTGCGCTGGCTCCACCCGCTGCCGCTGCTGGAACCGCGCCCCGGCGACAGCGACGGCGGCTTTGCGGTCGCCGACTATCGCAAGGTTGATCCGCGCCTCGGCACGATCGACGACCTTGAGGCCCTGGCCGGCGACCTGCGTCAGCGCGACATGGGTCTGATCCTCGACGTCGTTTGCAACCACACCGCCCGCGAGCATGCCTGGGCGGTCAAGGCCCGCGCGGGCGATCCCGCCTATCGCGACTACTACATCGTGCTACCGGATGCGCAGAGCGCCGCCGCGCGCGATCGCGAGCTGATCGACGTCTTTCCCGACACCGCGCCGGGCAGCTTCACCTACGACGCGGCGATGGGCGGCTATGTCTGGACCACCTTCTATCCGTTCCAGTGGGACCTGAACTACGCCAACCCCGCCGTCTTCGCCGAGATGCTGGAGGTGTTGATCTTCCTGGCGGCCAAGGGCGCTCAAGGGTTCCGGCTCGACAGCGCCCCGTTCCTCTGGAAGCAGGCGGGCACCACCTGTCGCAACCTTCCGCAGACCTACGAGATTGTTGAAGCCTGGCGCGCGGCGCTGTCGATCGTCGCGCCGGGCGTCGTGCTGCTGGCCGAGGCGATCGAGAGCGTCGAGGACGTTCTACCCTTCTTCGGCGGTGAGGCGCCCGGCTGCAACCTCGCCTACAATAACGTGGTCATGACGGCCCTCTGGGCGGCGCTGGCCGACGGCGACGCAGCCATCGCCCGGCGCTGCCTGGCGGTGGCCTCGCGCAAGCCGGCCCAGGGCGCGTGGCTCAACTATGTGCGCTGCCATGACGATCTGATCTGGAACGCCCTGGCGGCCTATGCCCCGGCCGGTGACCTGCGACGTTGGTCGAACGCCTATGGGCATGGCGAGACCTTCTCGCGCGGGCGCGCCTTCCAGACCGCCGAAGGGGGCGTTCCGTCGACCAACGGCATGGCGGCCGCACTAGCCGGCCTGACTTCCGACGCCGATGGCGACAGCCTCGGCGCCCGGCGGCTTCGACTGCTGTACGGGATCATCCACGCGCTGGACGGCTGGCCGCTGATCTATATGGGCGACGAGATCGGTCTCGATAACGACGAGGCCTATCAGGACGACCCGCTGTGCGCCGGCGACGGACGCTGGCTGCACCGCCCCCAGATGGACTGGTCGCTGGCCGCGCGTCGAGGCGAGGCCGGCGCGCTGCAGGCCGACCTGTTCGCCACCTTCGCCAAGCTGGGCCAGCGCGCGAGACGCCTGGCGACCCTGGGCGTCGCCGGTCCCGCGCGGCCGGTTGAAGTGTCCTCGCCGGCTGTTCTGGCTTTCCTGCGCGACGAAGGCGCACGGCCGTTCCTGTGCCTCGCCAATTTCGCCGATGCGCCGCAAGACGTCGACCTGCCGCCAGCGTTCGCCCAAGGCGCTGAGGACGTGCTTGATGGCGCCCCCTCCCCCTCCGGAGCCGTCAGCCTGCCGCCCTATGGCATCACGTGGCTGGTCGCCCGATGAGCCGGATCGCCGCGATCGAGCTGGGCGGCACCAAGGTGATGGTGGCCTTCGGATCGGGGCCGGACGACCTGTCGCCCCCGCTCCGTATCCCCACCACGACGCCGGCCGAGACCCTGGCCCGGATCGAAGACGCGCTCGTCGCCGAGCAAGGCCGCTTCGATACGATCGGCGTCGCCAGCTTCGGTCCCATCCGGCTAGATCCGGCCGCGCCGGACTGGGGTCATATCCTCAAGACCCCCAAGCCCGGCTGGTCGCACGCTGACGTGGCCGCTCGGCTCGTCCGACGGTTCGATCGGCCGCTCGCCCTGGACACCGACGTGAACGGCGCCGCCGTGGCCGAAGGACTCTGGGGCGCGGCCCAGGGGCTTGGCGACTACGCCTATGTCACGGTCGGCACCGGGGTCGGCGTGGGCCTCGTCGTCAACGGCGCGCCGACGCACGGCCTGCTGCATCCCGAGGCCGGCCATATCCTGGTCCGGCGCGATGCGGCCCAAGACCCCTTCGCCGGGTCCTGCCCGTTCCATGGCGATTGCCTTGAAGGCCTGATCAGCGGGCCGGCCCTGGCCGCGCGGACCGGCGCGCCCGGCGAGTCGCTGTCCAAGGACGACCCCGTCTGGGCGCTGGTCGCCGACTATCTGGCCCAGCTTGTGGCCAGCCTCGCCTTGATCGCCTCGCCCCGGCGCGTGATCATCGGCGGCGGCGTCGGCGGCAATCCAAGCCTGCTGGAGCAAACGCGCGGACGGTTGCAGGCGAAGCTGGCCGGCTACCTCGCGCCGCTCGAGCAGAGATCCGACATTGACGCCTTCGTCGCGGCGCCGGGCCTCGGCGCAAACTCCGGCCTGCTCGGCGCGGTCGCGCTGGGCCTTCGACACGACGCCATCCGACGCCAGGACCTGACGCCATGACCCAGACCGTTTCTGATGCGTCGCGCGATCCGCGCCTGATCCGCATCCTGACCTATCTGATGTTCATGATGTTCGCGATGACCACCGACTCGGTCGGCGTCATCATTCCCCACGTCATCAAGACCTTCGATCTGGGCATGGCTGCGGCGGGATCGTTCCACTACGCCAGCATGACCGGCATCGCGCTGGGCGGGGTCTGCCTGGGTTTCCTGGCGGACCGGCTGGGTCGCAAGGCCACCATCGTCCTGGGCCTTGTCGCCTTCGCCGCGACGGCCTTCCTGTTCGCGGTCGGCAAGGACTTCGGCTTCTTCGTCGCCCTGCTCTTCCTGTCGGGCCTGGCGATCGGCGTCTTCAAGACCGGGGCCCTGGCCCTGATCGGCGACATCTCCTCCTCGACCCGCGCTCACACCGCCACCATGAACATGGTCGAGGGCTTCTTCGGCCTCGGCGCCATCCTCGGACCGGCCATCGTGACCGCCCTTCTCGCGCAAGGCGCGTCCTGGAAGTGGCTCTATGTGATCGCCGGCGCGCTGTGCGTGCTGCTGATCATCGCCGCCCTGAACGTGCGCTATCCGCAAACTCCGCCGGCGGCTCAGCAGAAGCTGGATCCCCGGGTGACCCTGGCCATGTTCGGCAACCCCTACGCCTTGGCCTTCAGCTTCGCGATCATGCTCTATGTCGGGGTCGAGACGGCGATCTATGTGTGGATGCCGACCCTGCTGGCCGACTACAAGGGCCCCGCCGTGGTCCTGGCGGCCTACGCTCTGTCGGTGTTCTTCATCCTGCGCGCTGCGGGCCGTTTCCTCGGCGCCTGGCTCCTGAACCGCCTGGCCTGGACGCAGGTCGTGGCGATCTGCAGCGTGGCGATTCTGATCTGCTTCGCCGCCGCCCTGGCCGGGGGACGCGCCGTGGCCGTCTTCAGCCTGCCGCTCTCGGGCCTGTTCATGTCGGTGCTCTATCCGACTATCAACTCCAAGGGCATCAGCTGCTTCCCCAAGGCCGAGCA
Organism: Caulobacter vibrioides; assembly: GCF_002310375.3. Classification (GTDB taxonomy): domain Bacteria; phylum Pseudomonadota; class Alphaproteobacteria; order Caulobacterales; family Caulobacteraceae; genus Caulobacter; species Caulobacter vibrioides_D. The sequence continues at coordinate 1,492,061 of NZ_CP023315.3, read as the reverse complement.
TGGCTCGGTCTCGGGCGTGATCCTGTTCTTCACCTGTGTCAGCGCGGTGATCGCGCCCTGGATGATGGGTCTGATCAGCGACCGGTTCGGCGACGCCGCCTACGGCTTCGCCCTGGCCACGGGCCTGGCCGCGCTGCTGGCGGTGCTGGCGGTGTTGAACCTGGTGTTCGACCCCAGCCGCCATCGTCTGGCCGCGCGCGAGGACCTCGACTACGCCGAGGTTTGAAGGGTCGGGACGACAACCGGCTCCGACCGCGAGGCCTTGGCCCAGCAAGGCCGGTCGGACTTGTTTTGGGGGATGGCGGAGACGGAGGGATTCGAACCCTCGATACCCTTTTGAGGTATGCCGCTTTAGCAAAGCGGTGCCTTCAGCCTCTCGGCCACGTCTCCTCCTGAGAGGGAGCGGTTCGATAGCCTGTTCGCTTCGCGATGACAACGGCGGATATCGGAAAATTCCGGTGTTAACGTGACGCTCAGACGGGATCGCTAGGCTGAACACGGTTTTCTCAACAACGAGCGCCGTGCGTCCTGTGCCTTCACCCATCTCCAAAGCCGAAACACTCGCCTTCGCTCCGGCGGGACAGACGCCAACGCCACGATCCGGCGGTGGCGGCGATCCGTCGGGCGCGGCCAAGCGGGGTCCCTTTCGGCCGGGGCGGCTGGTCCCTTCGCGCGCACGCCTGGAGACGCGACTGCTGGCGCGCACCTTCAAGGGCGTGGACATTCTGATCGCCGCCTGTGTCGCGGTCGCCGTCACGGTGCTGGGCTCCCCGGTCGTGGCCGGCGTCTGGGCGATCACCGCGCTGGTCGGCCTGCGGCTCGTCGGCGCCTACGCCTTTCCGCGCAAGCAGGCGCTGGGCGCGCACATGGCTCGCGTGGGCCTGGCCCTGGGCGCAAGCTTCCTGATCGCTACGGGCGCAAGCCTAGCGTTCGGGCGCTCTGAAGCGCCGGTCGTCTGGACCCTGCTGGCCGCCACGGCCGCCGTCGCCGGGGCGCACGGGGCCTGGTGGACGATGATCGCCCGCGGCCGCGCCCAAGGGCGACTGACGCCCAACATCGTCGTCGTCGGCGCGACCAAGAACGCCGAACGCCTGATCGAGGCGGCCATGCGCACCGGCGAGGTTAATGTGCTGGGCGTCTTCGACGATCGCCTGGACCGCGCGCCCGAAAATATCATGGGTGTGCCCGTGCTGGGCGACACCGGCGCCCTGCTCGATCACCGCATCATGCCCTATGTCGACCGCGTCGTGATCGCGGTGGCTTCCACCGCCCAGGCGCGGGTGCGGCAGCTGGTCGACAAGCTGGACGTCCTGCCCAACACTCTGCACCTCTTCATCGACATCGGTGGCGCGGCCGAGGACGATGCGGCCCTGGTCCGTATCGCGGCCGGAAGCGAGGCCCCGCTCTCGGGTTCGCCCGCCTCGACCCGTCGCGCCCTGCTCAAGCGCGCCCAGGATCTGGTCGTCGCCGGCCTAGGCCTCTTGGTCGCCGGTCCGGTGATGCTGCTGGTCGCCCTGGCTGTGAAGCTGGACAGCCCGGGCCCCGTCTTTTTCCGCCAGCGCCGCCACGGCTTCAACAACGAGGCGATTCTCGTCTGGAAGTTCCGCTCGATGCGGCACGAGATGGCCGACGCCAGCGCCGCCCGCCAGGTCAGCGCCGATGACGACCGGGTCACGCGCGTGGGCAAGTTTATCCGCAAGACCAGCCTCGATGAGCTGCCCCAGCTATTCAACGTGCTGACCGGCGAGATGTCGATCGTTGGCCCCCGCCCCCACGCCATCGGCATGAAGACCGGCGGCGTGGAGTCGGCCAAGCTGGTCGCCCAGTACGCCCACCGCCATCGCATGAAGCCCGGCGTCACCGGCTGGGCCGCCATCAAGGGCTCGCGCGGTCCGGTCGACACGCCCGAAAGCGTCCGCCTGCGGGTGGCGCTGGACGTGGACTACATCGAGCGTCAGTCGTTCTGGCTGGACCTCTATATCATCGCCATGACCATCCCCTGCCTGCTGGGGGATCGGTCCGCCGTGCGCTAGGCCGCGCATGTTCTGGCGCGGCGTCCTAGGCTACCTGCCGGTCAACATCGTCCAAGGCGTGGTGGGCCTGCTCACCATCGTCCTGTTCACGCGCCTGCTGGATCCGGCGCAATACGGCGTCTACGCCCTGGCGTTCTCGGTCTTCAGCCTGGTGCAAACCGGTCTGCTGACCTGGACCGAGGCGGCCATGGCCCGGTTCCTGGCCACGCGGAGCGAGGACGGTCGGATCGCCGACCACTTCGCGACGCTCTACCGGCTCTGGTTAGTCGCGGCCCTGGCCGTGCCTGTGGTCGGCGGCGCGGTCCTGGCCTTCGCACCGCTGAACGGCCCCCTGCGCATCGCGCTCGCAGCCGGCTTCGCCGCCGTGCTGGTCAACAGCCTGGTGAAGCTGGGCCAGGAACGTCGTCGTGCGGCGGGCGAAGTCTCGGGCGCGGCCCTGCTGTCGATGGTCCAGACCGCCGGTGGCTTCGCCCTGGGCCTGGGCTTCGCGCTGGCGGGCCTGGGCGGCGCGGCGCCGCTGCTGGGGATCGGGATCGTGTCCCTGGCCTGCGTGGCGGCGGTGCTGCCGCGCGAGTTGAAGTTCATGACCGGCGGACGCTTCGATAAGGCGCTTGCCCGGACCTACTTCACCTACGGCGCGCCCGTGGCGCTGTCGCTGATCCTGGCCCTGGTGCTGGCCAGCACCGACCGCCTGCTGCTGGCGACCTTCCTCGATGAGGCTACGGTCGGCGTCTACCACGCGGGCTATTCGCTGGGCAGCCGCACCCTGGACGTGGTGTTCATCTGGCTGGGTATGGCCGGCGGTCCGGCCTTGATTCAGGCGCTGGAGCGCGGCGGCCAGCCGGCTCTGGAAGACGCCGCCCGCGAGCAGGCCGGCGTCATCGTGCTGCTGACCCTGCCCGCCGCCGTTGGCCTGGCGCTCGTCGCCCGCCCCCTGGCGGACCTGATGGTCGGCGAGGCCATGCGCGAACAAGCCAGTCACGTCACCCCGTGGATCGCCGCCAGCGGCTGGCTGTCGGGCGTGACCACCTATTATCTGCTGCAGGCCTTCACCCTGGCGCGTCGGACCTCGCTGCTGATCGTCAGCATGAGCGCACCGGCCCTGGCTAATGTGGCGCTGAACCTGCTCCTGATCCCGCGCCTTGGCCTCGACGGCGCGCTGATCGCCACGACGGTCAGCTACGGCCTCGGCGCTGTCGCGGCCTGGGCGCTGGGCCGCCGCGCCTGCCCTCTGCCGATCCCCTGGGCGGTGCTGGCCAAGGCCGCCGGCGCGAGTCTGGCTATGGCCGCCTGCGTCGCCATGCTTCCCGCGCCGGGAGGGCTGCTTGAACTGGTCCTAAAGGCCGGCGTCGGCGCGGCCGTCTATGGCGCCCTGGTGCTGGGCCTTGATGTTGCGGGCCTTCGCGGCAAGCTCTCCCTGATCCTTCGTCGAAAGGCGCAAGCCGCATGAACGCGCCCGTCACTGATCTGCGCCTGGAGAACGCCGCCTGGGCCGCGGCGAAGCCGCGCCTGTCGGTGCTGATCCCGACCTTCCGCGACGACCCCAGCGCCCTGCTCAAGGCCCTGGACCACACCGCCGCCGCCGTAGAGGTCGTGGTTCTGGACGACGGTGGCGGCGATGACGCCCTGGCCGAACGGATCGCCCGACGGATCGAGAAGATGCGCACCCCCGCCCGCTTCGTGCGCCTGTCACGCAACGAGGGTCGCGCCAAAGGCCGCAATCGCCTGGCCTCGCACGCGCGCGGCGGCCACTTCCTGTTCCTGGACAGCGACATGCTGCCCGATACGCCCGACTTCCTGGACCGCTGGTCGGCGGTGGCCGACACCGGCGCGGCGGTGGCCTTCGGCGGCTTCACCCTGGACCAGACCCCTCAGCGTCCTGAGCACACCCTGCACCGGGCCATGGCCCTGAAGAGCGACTGCACGCCCGCGCCCGAACGCGCCAGGGCGCCGGAAAAGCACGTCTTCACCTCGAACCTGCTGGTCCGACGCGACGTCTTTGAGACCGTCGGCTTCGACGAGGGCTTCTCCGGCTGGGGCTGGGAGGATGTGGAGTGGGCGATGCGGGTGGCCCGCCAGCATCCGATCCTGCACATCGACAACACCGCCACGCATCTGGGCCTGGACCCAGCCCCGGTGATGGCCGCCAAGTACGAGCAGTCCGCCGCCAATTTCGCGCGCGTGGTGGCCAGCCACCGCGAGGTGGTCAGCGCCTATCCCAGCTATAAGGTCGCTAAGCTGCTGAAGGCCGTTCCGCTCAGCAGCGTGTGGCGGCCGCTTCTGAAAAAGGTGGCGCTGGCCGAGGCCGCGCCCGTCTCTCTCCGCGCCCTGGCCATGCGGCTCTATCGCGCGGCGCTCTACAGCGAGGCCGTCTGATGCCGATGGAATTCGAGAAGGTCGACGCCTACGAGCCCGATCGCAGCCTGAAGGGCAAGCTGCGCCGCCGGCTCATCCGGCTGGCCCACCGTCGGCCGGCCAAGGTGGCGCTGGAGCGTCCGATGGTGTCGTTCAGCTTCGACGACGCCCCCGCCACCGCCTGCGAGGCCGGCGCCAGGGCGCTGGAGGCGCGGGGCTTACGCGGCACCTACTATTTCGCGGCGGGCCTGACGGGCCGCGACGGCCCGATGGGCCGCTACGCCACGGGCGAGGACGCGCGCCGCCTGCATGAGGCCGGCCACGAGATCGCCTGCCACACCTACTCCCACCTCGATTGCGGCCAGTCGAGCCAGACCGAGACGCTGGCGGACGTGGACCGCAACGCCGAAAGCCTTGCGGCCTGGGGCGCCGGCGAGCCGGTCAGCTTCGCCTATCCGTACGGGGATGTGGCGGCCCCGGCCAAGACCGCGCTGAGCGGACGGTTCAAGACGCTGCGCGCCCTGCACCATGGCCTGATCACCGACGGCGCGGATCTCAACCAGACGCCCGCCGTCGGCATCGAGGGCGAGGACGGCGAGGCGGTCGCCAAGGCCTGGCTCGACAAGGCCAAGGCGCGCAAGGCCTGGTTGATCCTCTACACCCACGATGTGGCCGAGCAGCCGTCCCAATGGGGCTGCACAACGGACGCGCTGGAGCGCCTGATCGATCGCGCCCTCGCCGATGGATTTGATGTCGTGACCGTCGCCGAGGGCTCGCGGCGGATCGGGCTTTAGGCCTCGTCCAGCGCCCGATCGGAGAAGGCCAGCTTGGCGGCCAGCGAGACGAACAGCACCCAGCGGAAGTCGTTATAGACCACCGCGATGCTCTCAGTCAGGCTGACCAGGGTGAACACAACCAGGAACGGGAAGGCCAGCATCGCGCCGCGCTCGCGATAAACCGCGACCACCGCCAGCGACATGGTCTGCAGGTAGAACAGCCCCCAGGCGATCAGGCCGAACAGGCCGATGCCGAGCCACTGTTCCAGCCAGGAATTATGGGCGTGCTGGGGAACGAACTTGGCGTCATTGACAATCCAGGCCAGCGGCCCCCAGCCGGACTTGTCGCTCCAGACGGCCGCATAGCCATAGCCCTGCCAGGGTCGCTGCTCGATCTGGCGCATGGCGGCGGTCCAGATCTCGGTGCGGCCCGTCAGAGTGGCGTCCTTGCCGAGGATCTCGAACAGCATGTCCGAGGCCAGTAGCACGAACATCGCCAGCAGCAGCGCCCCAGTGACCCCAGCCCAGGTGGCGGCGGCGCCAAGGGCCGGCCCGCGCTGGACGATCCACACGAACCCCAGCGCCGTCAGGCCCAGCAGGAGCGAGGCCAGCGCCGTCTTGGACTGCGACAGCAACACCAGGCCGATGGCCAGCCCCGCGAACAGCGTGAACAGCTTGGCGCGATCCGGGTTCAGCAAGGCCGCGGCGCCGAGCAGACAGGCCCCGAAGGCCATCAGACCGCCCAGCCCGTTCTTCTCCATCCACAGCCCGCGCCAGGCGCCGGGAAAAATCTCGGTCATCACGCCAATCGACGGCAGGGCGAGGCTTACCGCGTAGCTCGCCACGATCAGGATGCAGAACAAGATCCCGTACAGCCGCGCTAGCTCAGCCCAACGGAACCTGGAGGCCAGGGCTAGGCCCGCCAGGGTGGTGCAACCGACAGCGAAGCCGCGGCGGATCGAGACGTCGGGCTGGATCGACCAGGTGATCGAGGCTGCTATCACGCCCATGAGAATGATCAGGAACGGCTGGCGGACGCTCACCCGGATCATGTTCCAGGGACGCGACATGATCAGCAGGAAGGCCAGGCCATAGGCGGGCAGGAAGGCCACACGCAGAAGCCCCGACGCCGCCTCGTCGGCCTTCTCGCCGAACAGAGGCAACTGCCACGCCGCGCTGAAGATCAGCAGCATGAGCACCGCCGTCGCCACCGTCGGGAGCGAGGGTGAGACCGCTTGTGGCCGATCCGCGCTCCAGCCCAGGGGCGCCGGCGCGTAGGTCACGGCAGGATGGCCTTCAGGAACGCCGGAGGCTGTAGCGAGACCTTGTTGAAGAACAGCCCCGCGCAGCGTCCGCCGGCTGCGGTGATCGCATCGCGCAGCAACGCAGGCTGGCGCACGTCGGGTTGGTCGGCGGAGACGACGAGGACGGTCTGGTCCATGTGCCGCGCGATGGTGGGGCCCGACTGCGAGCGATCGACCGAGGGGCAGTCCACGACGATGACCTCGGCGTGCTTGCGCAGCGCGCGCCAGTAATCCGGCGACGGGATCACGTGGGCCTGCTGCCGGCCCCGCAGGGCCTCGCGGTTCAAGCGCGCCACCCACAGGCGGGGTCCGCCAACGCTATGGCCGACCAGATACTTGGCGTCCGGCCAGACCCCTCCCTCGGGACGCGGCGCGGGCGGCTGCACGGTGAAGAAAACCGACCCATCCGGCGAGGCCGCGACGGGCGGCCCTAGCGGACCGTAGCGCTGCGGGTCCGCCGCCAAGGCGTGAAATTGAGTGGGGTCGTTCAGATCAAGGTCGACCAGCCAGGTCTTACGACCCGCGCGACGCGCGGCGAAGCGGGCGAACTCGCGGGCGACCGTCGAGGTCCCCTCCCCCCGCCGCGCCGCCACGAACTGAACGACGTGCGGACGGCCAGCCGGGGGCGCGCCCAGCGCGCTCCACAACTCCGTCATCTCGACGTTCAAATCCACCATCTATCGAATCGCTACGCGGCCAGGACTTCGCAAGGTGCGACATTAACCTTGCGAGCGAAAGGCGACGAAAGCGCTCACCGCTTGACGGCCGCCGTGGCCAGCACGGGCATTCCCAGGGTGCGCGAGGCCGAGGCGGGCGTCTGCAGTCCGGGACGCAGGAACATGCGCACCAAACCGGCGCAGAGGGCGGTGAAGCCCGCGAACATGATCGCCAGGGCCAGCACCGGCTTCTTCAGGCTCTTGCCCGTCGAGGGCGCGACGGCGCGTTGGACGATGCGAATATTGTCACTGCCCTCGGCCGACATCTGCCGCTGGGCCTCGTCCTGCTGTTCCTTGACAGTGAAGTCGCGGACGTTCGAGGACAGCACGTCGCGATCGCGCGACAGCTCGTTGAACTGCGGTTCCAGTTGCGCCAGGCGCAGGAGGCGCGAGTTCACGTCGGTCACCTGTTGGGCGTAGGCCGCCTGCGACTGCTGCAGGGCCGCGACCTCGGCCCGCAGATCGTTGCGAGTCGTCGCCAGGGTCTGCCAGATCGGGTTCGGACCGCTACGGCGCGCGCCCTCGCCCGCCGTGCGACCCGCAGCAAGCCCCGCTTCCAGCTGAGCGATCTGCGCGTTGATGTCGACCACCGGCGGGGCGTTGGGCGTGTAGCGCGACAGCAAGCCTTCGCGGTCCAGCTTCAACTGCGCCAGCTTGGTCGAGGCCGACATATCGGTGTCACGGTAGAGAATCGTCTCGGCCGGCGTGCGCGCCAGCTCGGCCTCGACGGCTGCGAGGCGCCCCGTGCGTTCCTGAAGCTGAGCGTCGACAGCGTATTTCTGCTGTTCCACCTGAGCCTGCAGCTGGGTGAGCGCGGTCTTCTGGGCGTTGAAATCGCCGATATCATTGGTGATCAGGAAGGACTGATAGGCCGTGTCGGCTTCAGACAGCTTCTGAGAGAAGATATCGCGCTGACGCTCAAGCACGCGGTTGTCGCCACCGATCAGCAGCGAGCGGCGGTAGATCAGATACTCTTCCAGCAGGGTGTTCAGCACCTTCTCGGCCATCTCGGGGTTCTGGTGCTGATAGGCCAGGCGGATGATCGAGTTATCCGGCGCGGTCTCGATCTTGAGGCTCTTGGCGATCGAATCGCGGCCTTCGGCGATCAGCTTGCGCTTCTCTTCCGGCGTGGCGATGGCGTACTTGGCGGCCGCGTTCGGGAAGATGTTTCCAAAGCCGATCTTGCGGATCACGCGTTCACGCAGCTCACCGCTACCCAGGATCTCGGCTTCCGACTGGATCACTTCGTCGTTGGTGGGCACCGCGCCTCGGCCGGCGTCGCCGGCGCGCGGCTCATAGACATACTCCTGGCCCAGCCGCACGAAGAGGCTGGACTGGGCCTCGTAGCTCTTCTTCAGCGTCATGGCGAAGCCGACGCCGATCACGGCGATGACCAGGAACACCAAGAGCATCAGAAACCGCTCACGCCACAGCAGGGTGACGAAGTCGCTCGGGGCGTAACGGGCGCGCGCACCACCGCCTCCCCCCGCCATGGGCGGCGGGGAGTCGTGCGGCACGCTGATCCAAGCGCTCGTCGACATGCGAATCCGGGCGGTCTAACTTGACGCTCACCCTGGGGCTGGCGGTCTTAAGGGTTCGTTACCCATTCCTGTTAAGACTTGTCGCATGCAGAGCCGCACGCACCTCATGACGGCCTTGGCCGTGGTCCTGATGGCCGGCGGGACGACCGCCTGCGGGCATCTGGACGCCGAGCCGATCACGCCGGCGCCGCGCCCGACCGCGACCTTCTCCAACATCGGCTATGCGGACTGGAGCGAGCAGGAGCCCGACTATCGCTTCTATCCGGGCGACGAGATCGAGATGACGGTGCCCTCGGCGCCGGAACTCAACAAGAGCGCCACGGTGCAGCCGGATGGCCGGATCACCGTGCCACTGGTCTCGCCCGTCATGGCCGCCGACCGCACGATCGGCGAACTGCAGACCTCGCTGAGCCAGGCCTATGCGGGCACGCTTCTGCGGCCGCAGGTGCAGATTTCAGTGAAGGCGACGGCGCCGCTCAAGGTGTTCGTCGGCGGCGAGGTCGGGAACCCCGGCGTGTTCGACATGGCAGGCGACGGCGACGCCTTGCGCGCCATCATTCAGGCGGGCGGGTTCAAGACCACCGCCAAGCGCAATCAGGTCGTGATCATTCGTCGCGGCCCCGACGGGCGGGCGATGATGCGGACGGCCGACCTGCTGAAGGGTCTGACCAGCCCCGGCGGCGCGGATCTGGTGCCGCTACGCCGCTTCGACATCGTCTACGTGCCGCGCAGCGGCGCGGCGGAGACGGGCCTGTTCATGCAGCAGTACTTCCGTGACCTGCTGCCGGTCAGCTTCAGCTACGCGATCAACGGCACGATCCGCTAGGATATCGCAACGACGAGGCGTCCTGAGCTCGGAAACCCGAGCTCAGCCGTGGGCCAGCCACTCGCGCGCCTGACGCTGAGCTTCGGCGACATCTTCGCTGGCCATCTCTTGCGAGAGTTCCTTGCGATAGACCTTGGCCTCGATCGACCCGCGCATCGCGGCGAGGTTGAACAGCATGTGGGCCGACACATAGTCCAGCGGCGCGCCGCCCTGACCGGTCGAATACAGCAGGCCCATCCGGAACAGCTCGTCGCCGGTGGAAGCGGCGGTCGGCAGCGGCAGCGTGGAAACGACGGCCGGCGGTTCATTCATCAACATCATGGCACATCTCCTCTCTCAAGCTCGCCTCGCCGTTCTGGCGGATCAGAGCCTGAGAGAAGAAAAGTCCATCGCCACTGAACATATAGTTAAACGGCCGAACATCATGAAAATAATGTCGAATATACTAGTTATTAGAGGTGATTACTGCGCGTAAACGCCAGTATACAGCACGTTAACGGGCGCGCTGACCGAACAGGACTCTGCGAGCGTCTTCCGCAGCTTTTCCAGAGGCTTGCAGGCCCGCGGAGCGGAGTTCCGCGCCAAGCTTGAAGCCCTTCTGGACAGGCTCTCGCGCCCCGACGCGCTCGAACCACGCCTTCAAGTGCGGAAACTCTTCCAGAATGATGCCCTGATTTTTCCACGGCACAATCCAGGGCCAGATCATGAAATCGGCGATGGACAATTGGCCGCAGACGAAATCGCGGCCCTCAAGACGCTTGTTCAGCACCCCGTACAGCCGGTGGGTCTCATTGGTGTAGCGGATCACGCCATAGGCGATCTGGCGCTGGTCGGAGATGATCGCCGGCGCATACTGCCGGAAGTGGTGGGTCTGGCCGGCCATCGGCCCAAGCCCGCCCATCTGCCACATCACCCACTGGTCGATATCGACCCGCTCACGCTCATTGGCGCCATAGAACTGGCCGGACTTGCGGGCCAGGTACTGCAGGATCGCGCCGGACTCGAAGATCGAGATCGGCTGGCCGTCCGGCCCATCGGGGTCGACGATCGCCGGCATGCGGTTGTTCGGGCTGATCGCCAGGAACTCCGGCTTGAACTGCTCCCCGACGCCGATGTTCACCGGGATCATCTCGTAGGGCAGCCCCATCTCCTCCAGCGCGATGGAAATCTTCCACCCATTGGGCGTGGGCCAATAGTGCAGTTCGATCGGACGGCTCATCGGCCTCCCCTCCCGTAATCGTCGTTGTTCCAGAACATGGTCCCCGCGGCGCCGCCCGCCAAGAGGGCGACAGGGTAAATCGCTGACAACGCCATTCAGGCTGGGTTCAGCCGCGCCCGCTCATCGTGCGTTCCAAGGTCGAGGGACATTTTGGCGGCGCCGCAGGGTGTTCGCCCGACCACGAGGAGAAGCCGAGATGAAGCGTCTGCTGCTGACGATCGCCGCCGTGGCCTCGGTGGCCGGCCCGATGGCCCTGAGCGCCACCGACGCCGCCGCCCAGGACCGCGGCCGCTGGGAGCATCGTGACCGTGACCGCGACTGGGATCGCGGCCGGGATCATGACCGAGGCGGCTGGGATCGCGATCGTCGAGACGGTTGGGATCGAGGGGATCGTTGGGATCGCGGCGACCGCTGGGATCGCGGCCGTCACAACGGCTACTACTACAACAGCCGCTGGTACTACGGTCCGCCACCGGCCGCCTATTACGGCCACTCCGGCTATCGACCGGGCTACAGCGCCTGGCGTCGCGGCGCCCATCTGCCGAGCTACTATCGCGGCCATGGCTACGTCGTGAACGACTACTATCGCTACAACCTGCGTTCTCCGCCGCGTGGCTACTACTGGTACCGCACCGGCAATGACTACGTGCTGGCGGCGATTGCGACAGGCCTGATCTTCGAGGTCATCGCCAACCGCTAGGGTTCCAAGAAAAAGGGCCCGCAGCTTTCGCTGCGGGCCCTCATCTGTTTGCGGCGAAGTTCGTCTACTCGACGCCCAGCTTCTTGCGCAGAAGCTCGTTGACCGTGCCCGGATTGGCCTTGCCGCCGGTGGCCTTCATGACCTGGCCGACGAACCAGCCCAGCGCCTGCGGCTTGTCCTTCACGGCTTCGGCCTTGTCGGGATTGCCCGCGATCAAGTCATCGATGGCCTTCTCGATGGCGCCGGTGTCGTTGATCTGCACCAGGCCGCGCTTCTCGACGATCTCGGCGGGACGGCCTTCGCCGGTCCACATGTGCTCGAAGACCTCCTTGGCGATCTTCGAGGAGATGGTGCCGTTCTCGATCAGCTCGACCAGCTGGGCGATGTCGGTGTGCGGCAGCGGCGAGTTCGTGAACTCGGTCCCGGCGGCCGACAGCTTGGCCAGCAGTTCGTTGGTGACCCAGTTAGCCACCAGCTTGGCGTCACGGCCCTTGGCGGCGGCTTCGAAGTAGTCGGCGCGATCGGCGTCAATGATCAGCACGCCGGCGTCGTAGGCCGAGAGGCCATACTGGCTCTGCAGGCGCGCCTTCTTGGCGTCCGGCAGCTCCGGCAGGGTCTCTTCGATCGACTTCACCCAGGCCGGATCCAGCACCAGCGGCAGCAGGTCCGGATCGGGGAAGTAGCGATAGTCGTGCGCCTCTTCCTTCGAACGCATCGAGCGCGTCTCGCCCTTGGTCGGGTCGAACAGGCGAGTCTCCTGATCCACCTTGCCGCCGTCCTCGAGGATCTCGATCTGGCGACGGGCCTCGTACTCGATGGCCTGCTGGATGTAGCGATATGAGTTGACGTTCTTGATCTCGCAGCGCGTGCCCAGGTGCTTGAAGTCGCCCGTGGCGCGGAACTTCTCATAGTCGCCGGGACGGCAGACCGAGACGTTCACGTCGGCGCGCAGGTTGCCCTTCTCCATGTCACCGTCGCAGGTGCCCAGATAGACCAGGATCGTGCGCAGCTTCTTCACATAGGCGGCGGCCTCTTCGGAGGTGCGCATGTCGGGCTTGGAGACGATCTCCATCAGCGCGGTGCCGGCGCGGTTCAGATCCACATAGGTCGCGTTCGGATCCTGATCGTGCAGCGACTTGCCCGCGTCCTGCTCCAGGTGCAGGCGCTCGATGCGCACCTCGAAGGTCGTGCCGTCGTCGCGCTCAACGCTGACCACGCCCTCGCCGACGATCGGCTGGTCGAACTGGCTGATCTGATAGCCCTGCGGCAGATCCGGATAGAAGTAGTTCTTCCGGTCGAAGCGGCTCTTCAGGTTGATCTGCGCGCGCAGGCCCAGACCCGTCTTCACCGCCTGCTCGACGCAGAACCGGTTCAACACCGGCAGCATGCCGGGCATGGCCGCGTCCACGAGGCTGACCTGCTCGTTCGGCCCCGCGCCGAAACCGACGGCGGCGCCCGAGAAGAGCTTGGACTTGCTGGCGACCTGGGCGTGGACCTCAAGACCGAGGACCATTTCCCAGTCGCCCGTGCGGCCCTTGATGACCTTGGCGTTCTCGTTCATCGCGCTCACCACCACTTCTCGGCCTTGGCCGTGAAACCGGCCGCCTTCTCGACCGCCCCGGCGACGGAGAACACCGTCGCCTCGTCAAGCGGCTTGCCGATGATCTGCAGGCCCAGCGGCAGACCGTTGGCGTCGAGGCCGGCGGGCAGGCTGAGGCCCGGCAGGCCGGCCAGGTTCGTCGTCACCGTGAAGACGTCGTTCAGGTACATGGCGATCGGATCATTACTGTTTTCGCCCAGGCCAAACGCCGCCGAGGGCGCGGTCGGGGTGAGGATCGCGTCGCACTTCGTCCAGGCGTTGTCGAAGTCCTCGGCGATGCGACGACGCACCTTCAGGGCCTTCAGGTAATAGGCGTCGTAGTAGCCGGCGCTCAGCACATAGGTGCCGATCAGGATGCGGCGCTTGACCTCGTCGCCGAAGCCCGAGGCCCGGGTGTTCTCGTAGATCTCGGTGAGGTTCGCGCCCTCTTCGCGCAGGCCGTAACGCATGCCGTCATAGCGGGCGAGGTTCGACGACGCCTCGGCCGGGGCCACGATGTAGTAGGCCGGCAGGGCGTACTTGGTGTGCGGCAGGCTGATGTCGACGATCTCGCAGCCGGCCTCCTTCAGCCAGGCGATGCCGTCGGCCCACAGCTTCTCGATCTCGGCCGGCATGTTGTCGACGCGGTATTCCTTGGGAATGCCGATCTTCAGGCCCTTCACCGACTTGCCGACGAACTGGGTGAAGTCCGGAACCGGGATGTCGAGGCTGGTCGAGTCCTTGGGATCATGGCCCGACATCGAGGTCAGCAGCAGGGCCGCGTCCTCGACGGTCTTAGCGATGGGTCCAGCCTGGTCCAGCGAGCTGGCGAAGGCCACGACGCCCCAGCGCGAGCAGCGGCCATAGGTCGGCTTGATGCCGACGGTGCCGGTGAAGGCGGCCGGCTGGCGGATCGAGCCGCCGGTGTCGGTGGCCGTCGCGCCCAGGCACAGGTCCGCCGCGACCGCCGCGGCCGAACCGCCGGACGAGCCGCCAGGCGTCAGGGCCTTGGTCGAACCCTGGGCGCGCCAGGGGTTGGTCACCGGGCCGAAGTAGCTGGTCTCGTTCGACGAGCCCATGGCGAACTGGTCAAGGTTCAGCTTGCCCAGCATCACCGCGCCGTCGCGCCACAGCTGGCTGGTCACCGTCGACTCGTAGGTCGGCACGAAGTTTTCGAGAATCTTCGAGCAGGCCGTGGTGCGCACGCCGTTCGTGCAGAACAGGTCCTTCACGCCCAGCGGCGCGCCTTCCAGGGGGCCAGCCTCGCCCAGCGCCCGACGGGCGTCGGACTTCGCGGCCATGTCCATCGCCTTGTCCGGCGTCTCCAGGATGTAGGCGTTCAGGCCGCGCGCGGCCTCGATGGCTTCGATGTGGGCGCGGGTCAGCTCGACCGAGGTGAACTCGCGGGCGGCCAGGCCGTCGACGGCGGCCTTCAGGGTGAGGTTCGTCAGGCTCATTATTCGACGACCTTCGGCACGACGAAGAAGTTGTTGATCAACTTGGGCGCGTTGCTGGTCACGCGGGCCGGATCGCCGCCCATGGTGACGACGTCGTCGCGCAGCGGCAGGCCGGCGGCGACCACGCTGGTCAGCGGCTCGCAGCCGTCGGTGTCCACCTCGGCCAACTGCTCGATCCACGTCATGATGCCGTTCAGTTCCTGGGCCAGCGGCTCCAGGCGCTCCTCGGGCGTCGCGATGCGGGCAAGGCGCGCGACCTTCCGCACGGTGGCGGCGTCAATGGCCATGGAAGGCTACTCCGGATAAATAGTCAGCATTGACTGTTATTGTCGGTGGGTAGCGGGCGAAGGCCCGCGTTTCAAGGCGAACCTCTCGTTCAGTCTCACCCTGAGCCCCTCGAAGGGCGAGGCTGACGCACGGCGCGACGCCCTTCGACAAGCTCAGGGTGAGGACGTAAAAGACCGTCATGCCCGTTCTCGATATCGAAGACTTCGCCGCCGCCCTCCCCCAGTATGCCGCCGTCGTGGGTCTGGACCCTGGCGAGAAGACCATCGGCGTGGCCGTCTCCGACGTCACGCGCACCGTCGCAAGCCCCCTGGCCCTGATCGAGAAGACCAAGTTCAGCAAGGACGCCGAGCAGCTTTTCAAGCTGATGGACAGTCGCGGCGCCGTCGCAATCGTCATCGGCCTGCCGATGAACATGGACGGCACCGAAGGCGTGCGTTGCCAGTCCAACCGCGCGCTCGGGCGCAATCTGCTGCGCCTGAAGCCCGACCTGCCGATCACCTTCTGGGACGAACGCCTGTCGACGGCGGCGGTGACCCGCGTGTTGATCGATGAGCACGACATCTCGCGCAAGCGCCGGGACGAGGTGGTCGACAAGATGGCGGCCGGCTGGATCCTGCAGGGCGCGCTGGAGCGTCTGCGGAGCCTTTAGATCAACGCCCTCGTTGAACTTTCGCCCACGACGAGAAAGTCGGGGCTTTTCGAGCGCGAACCGGCTTGGTTAACATCCAGCAATTGCCGAACGCGGGGGCGGGCGTGGACTTTAAGCGCTTTAAACGAAAGCATGATCGTCATCGCGCGGTCGCCACCGGCGCGGCCTTGGTCGTGATTCTGGCGGCCGACATCAGTGTTGCCGGGGATGGCGCGGACTGCCCCCCAAACCCCGAACCGGGGAAGTGCTACGAGAAGGTCTACAGCCCCGCTCAGTACGAGGAGCGGGCCGAGCAAGTGCTCGACCAACCCGCGCGGTTCGAGACCCGGACGATCGCTGAGTCTTCGTCGGCCTCGCCGGCCAAGGTTGAGCGGTACGCCGTGCCGGCGACCTACAGGATCGTCATGACCCGACACAAGCTGCGCGACGCCAGCTTCATCTGGCAGGCGGTTGCTTGCGGTCCCGGTCGCACGCCTCCGCGCGCAAGCGACTGATGCATGAGCGGACAGACAATCGCCCAAAGTAACGACCAACCCGACCAAAACTCTTTTTGGGTTTTCACTTTGGGCCGACGGTCGCGACAGAAAAGAAATTCGCCCCCGAGGTGAATTTTTGGGACAACATCGTTTCTTCTTTGGATATGGTTAATTGTAGCGTTCCGGGATCGAACTCCGAGTTCGTTCCACGACTGTACAGTTTTGGGTTGAGGGCAAACGAGGGGGCTCGAGTGACGAAGAAGGTCTTGATGAGTTTGGTGGCGATCGCCGTCACCGGCATGTCGGTGAGCCCCGTGCTCGCGGACGGCCGCAACTATGCGCCGGCGCCCGCCGCGCGCAGCTATCCGCCGGTTCCGCCGCCGCCGTCGTATCCGCCTGCGCCGCGCCCGCCGTCGCCGCCGCCCGGCGCGCCAGCGGATGACTGCCTCTGCACGCGTCCGGTGGTGTTCTATGGCCCGACCACGGGCTGGGGCGACATCAGAGTCGCGGCCCCGGGCGTGCGCGTCTATGGCGAGCCGGTGGTCGTGCCGTCGGGCCGCATCGATATCCAGGGCCCGCCGGTCTATGTCGACGCCCCGCCCGTCCGCGTGGCCGCGCCGCAGATTTATCTGCACCGTCCCGAAGTGCATGTGCGTCCGTCGGCCGTCACGGTCGAGGCGCCGCAGATCCACTTCACCGGCTGCGCCGACGGCGTGCGCTGCGAGCCGGCTCCGCCGCGTCGTTAAGACCGGGATCCGTCGCGAAGTTATCGAGGAGGGTGGCCCCAGCCCCCCTCCTCTTTCTTTTTGCGCTTAGAGAGCGACTCAGCGCTGCGGCGCGCAGAACGCCCGGGCTTCGCGCGCCAGCGGCAGGTCGCCGCCCTCAAGCGCGGCCTTCACCGCGTCATCGCACCGATTCTCGCTCAGCAGGCCTGTGACCTTGCCGCGCAGGGCTTCGGACTTGGCGGCGGCCTCTTTCAAAAGCTGGGCTTCCTTGCGCTCGCCGGGCAGACAGGCCGAGTACCACTTGGCGTCGCCGCAGCGGGCGATCAGGCGCGTCTGGCGCGACAGGTCGACAGGCTTCTCCGAAACGGACTTTTCAGAGACAGGCTTCTCAGCAGTAGGCTTGGCGCTCGCGGCCGGCGCCAGCTCCACAGAGGCGGGTGGCGCGACCACCGGCGGCTGCCCTTCCAGCGGTTTGACCGTCATCTCGGTCGGCATCTGATAGTGGCAGACCCAGCCCTTGTCGGTCGTCTGGCAGGACTGCAGCGTCGCGCGCGCCTCCTCGGACGGCGCGGAGGCCTGCAACAAAGCGAGCATAAGCAACAGCATGGCCGACCCCGATCGGCGCGCTCCAGAGCGCGCGCCCTACAGTATGCGCCTCCTGGGTGTCGCAACAAGTCAGGGTATGGATTGAGGCAGCGGCGCGACCCGTTGTGGGGAGCCGACTAAGCCGGCCTTTCCTTAATGGTCAAAGCCGCCTAAGACGCGGGCTCATGACGGCTTCCGCCCATGACACCGCCCGCGCTGCGATCGAGACGATCCGCGCCCGCGTCTTCGCCTTTCCCAAGCGCCATTTCCTGTCCGCGGGAGATCTGAACGCGCCGCAGGCGGCTGATCTGCTGGATCTGGCCGACGCCTTCGTCGCCCTGAACCGGCAGACGTCCAAGACCCTGGACATCCTCAAGGGTCGGACGCTGATGAACCTGTTCTTCGAGAACAGCACCCGCACCCAGAGCTCGTTCGAGTTGGCGGGCAAGCGTCTGGGCGCCGACGTCGTCAACATGAACCCCAAGACCTCGTCGGTCGCCAAGGGCGAGACCCTGATCGACACGGCCGTCACGCTGAACGCCATGCGGCCTGATCTCTTGGTGGTGCGCCACGCCTCGTCCGGCGCGGCCAGCCTGCTCAGCCAGAAGGTCAGCGGCCACGTTGTCAACGCCGGCGACGGCCAGCACGAGCACCCGACCCAGGCCCTCCTGGACGCCCTGTCGATCCGCCGCGCCTTTGGCCGCGTATCGGGCCTGACGGTGGCGATCTGCGGCGACGTGCTGCACAGCCGCGTGGCCCGTTCGAACGTGGCCTTGCTGCACACCCTGGGCGCCAGCGTACGCCTGGTGGGTCCGCCCACCCTGATGCCGGCCCAGGCCGAGCGCTGGGGTGTCGCCGTCCACCACGACATGAAGGCAGGCCTGGCCGGCGCCGACGTCGTGATGATGCTGCGCCTGCAGCTGGAGCGGATGCAGGGCGCGTTCGTGCCCTCGACCCGTGAATACTTCCGCTTCTACGGCCTTGATCGGGAAAAGCTCTCCCGCGCCGCGCCCGGCGCCAAGGTCATGCACCCGGGTCCGATGAACCGGGGCGTCGAGATCGATTCCGACGTCGCCGACGATCCGGCGATCAGCCTGATCCAGGACCAGGTCGAGATGGGCGTCGCCGCCCGGATGGCCGTGCTGACCAGCCTCGCGGCGCGGATCGAGGAGGCTGGGCGATGAAGCGCCCTGCGTCCTTCGAGGCTCGCCTTCGGCTCACACCTCAGGATGAGGTTTTCAGCAGCAACGTTCCTCATCCTGAGGCGCCCGCAAAGCGGGCCTCGAAGGACGCAGGGCGCCTGCCCGAGATTGAACAATGAACGCCCCCCAGCCCCTCGCCTTCGTCAACGCCCGCCTGGTTGATCCCGAAAGCGGCTATGACGGTCCCGGCGGCGTCATCGTCTCCGAAGGCGTCATCACCGACGTGGCCAAGGGCCGCGAGTTCGGCAAGCTGTCCAAGGCTGTCCGCGTGGTGGACTGCGGCGGCGCCCTGCTGGCCCCCGGCCTGATCGACCTGCGGGTCCGCACCGGCGAGCCCGGGGCCGAGACCAAGGAAACCCTGGCCAGCGCCGCCAAGGCCGCCGCGGCCGGCGGCGTCACCTCGTTCGTCGTCCAGCCCGACACCGCCCCGACGATCGACGATCCCAGCATGGTCGACTTCATCCTGCGCCGCGCCCGCGACGTCGACAGCGCCCGCATCCTGGTGGCCGGCGCGGCGACCAAGGGCCTCCTGGGCGAGCAGATGGCCGAGATCGGCCTGATGCGCGAGGCCGGCTGCGTCTATGTCACCGACGCGGGCAAGCCCATCGTCGACAGCAAGGTCATGCAGCGCGTGCTGACCTACGCCAAGGGCTTCGACACCCTGCTGGCCCACCGTCCGATGGACCCGTGGCTGGGCAGGGGCGGCGCGGCGATCGGCGGCGAGTTCGCCGGCCGCATGGGCCTACCCTCGATCTCGCCGATGGCCGAGCGGATCATGCTGGAGCGCGACGTGGCTCTGCTGGAGGCCACCGGCGGTAAGCTGCTGGTCGACCAGATCAGCTCGGCCCAGGCGCTGGAAACCCTGGCCCGCGCCAAGAGCAAGGGCCTGCGGATCAACGCCTCGGTGTCGATCAACCACCTGTCGTTCAACGAGCTGGACATCGGCGACTACCGCACCTTCGCCAAGCTGAACCCGCCCCTGCGCGGCGAGGACGACCGTCAGGCCCTGATCGAGGCCCTCGCCTCGGGCCTGATCGACATCGTCGTCTCCTCGCACAGCCCAGCCCCGGCCGAGGACAAGCGCCTGCCGTTCGACGAGGCCGCGCCCGGCGCGGTGGGCCTGGAAACCCTGCTGCCCGCCCTACTGTCGCTGTACCACGAGGAGCGCCTGCCGCTGCTCGACCTGGTCCGCGCCGTCACCCTGGCCCCGGCCCAGTTGCTGGGCCTGCGCGGCGGCCGCCTCGCGCCCGGCGCGCCGGCCGATCTGGTGCTCTGCGACATCGACGCGCCGATCATCGTGGATGCGGCCCGCCTGCTGTCGAAATCCAAGAACTCGCCGTTCGACGGGCGGCGGCTGCAGGGCCAGGTGTTGATGACCGTGGTCGATGGTCGGGTGGTGCATCGCGCGGAGGGGTGATTATTCGCCTCAAGATTGCATAGTGCAAGCTAAACGCCTACAGTGATCGCCCATTTCCGAGGAGGCGCTCATGGCCGATGCCTGCCGCCCGCGTGGCTCCGTCGCCTGGACCTTCGTCCTGCTCGGACCGACGCTGACTATGGCGTTCGCAATGGCCGAGGCTGCAATCCGGAGCGCCACCATACCCGGTGACGTCAGCTTCGTCATATTGGCCTTTTTGGTCGGGAGCGACCCGTTGGCTTTGCTCATGCCCTGGCTCCTTCTGATGCTGCCCTTCGGACTGACCGGCCTGATCGCCTTTAAGCTGGAAGGACGCACGAAAAGCGCGACATTCGTCACAGCCTGCACAGCGGTCGGTGCGACGCTCGGGCTCCTGTGCGCGCCGCTGTTCGGCGCCAAGCCGGATCTCTACATGGTCGTACAGAGCGCTCTCGCCGCGTTTACGTGCGCGCTGCTCGCGAAAATCCGTATCTCGCATCATCGCTCGGATTTTTTGCCCCGCCCGTGAGTCTGCACTACACCTAAGGCACAACTTTCGCTTGCGCAGCGGTTGAATTCGCGCGCAACTCGCCTTAAGGTCGAACCGTGCAAGATCTCGCCGCCATCGCCTATCTCACCCTCGGGATCGCCATCGTCGGCGGCTACCTGTTGGGCTCGATCCCGTTCGGGCTGATCGCCACGCGCCTGGGCGGCGCCGGCGACATCCGCCAGATCGGCTCGGGCAATATCGGCGCGACCAATGTGCTGCGCTCCGGCCGCAAGGACCTGGCGGCCATCACCTTGCTGGGCGATGCGGGCAAGGGCGTGGTGGCGGTGCTACTGGCCCGGTACCTGACCAACGGCAACCCGGCCATCATCGCCCTGGCGGGCGGGTCGGCGTTCCTGGGCCACCTGTTCCCCGTCTGGCTGAAGTTCAAGGGCGGCAAGGGCGTGGCCACCTTCTACGGCGTGCTGCTCAGCGCCTGCTGGCCGGTGGGGATCGCCGCCGGCGCCACCTGGCTGGCCATGGCCTTCCTGTTCCGCATCAGCTCTCTGGCCGCCCTGACCGCAGCGACCCTGGCCGCGCCTTTCGCCCTGGCCTTCGACCAGCCCTATCCGTTCATGGGCCTGTGCCTGTTCATGGCCGTGCTGATCTTCATCCGTCACCGCGAGAACATCGCGCGCCTGCTCAAGGGTGAGGAGCCCAAGATCGGCAAGAAGAAGCCGGCGGAGGACGCTCCGCCCGCGCCCGAAGCGCCGTGACGCCCGGCCGGCTCTCGGACATTCAGCGCTTCGCCTGGCTGCGCCTGGCGCGCACCGAGACGGTCGGCCCCGTCGCCTTCGACCATCTGCTGACCCGCTACGGCACGCCGGAGCGGGCCCTGTCGGCCCTGCCCGACCTCTCCCGCAAGGGCGGCCGCGCCGTGCCGCTGTCCCTGCCGCCGCGCGAGGCGATCGAACAGGAGCTGGAGGCCGGCGAAAAGCTCGGCGCGCGGCTGCTGTGCGGTTGCGAGCCCGATTTCCCGCCCCGTCTGGCGGCGCTCGATCCCCCGCCGCCGGTGCTGTGGGCACTGGGCGGGCCGAGCTGTTGTCACAGCCCAGCCTGGCGATCGTCGGCGCCCGCATCGCCTCGGCCGCCGGCCAGCGCTTCGCCCGCCAGTTGGCCACTGATCTCGGAACCGCCGGCCATGTCGTCGTCTCGGGCATGGCGCGCGGCATTGACGGCGCCGCCCACGAGGGCTCGCTGGCCACCGGCGCGGTGGCGGTGCTGGGCGGCGGGGTCGGCGACATCTATCCGCCCGAGCATGACCGGCTGCACGCCCGCCTCGCCGCCGAGGGCTGCGTCGTCTCGGAAAGCGCGCCCGACCGCCGGGCCCAGGCCAAGGACTTCCCGCGCCGCAACCGGATCATCTCGGGCCTGTCGCTGGGCGTGATCGTGGTCGAGGCCGAGCTCAAGTCGGGCTCGCTGATTACCGCGCGCCTCGCCGCCGAGCAGGGCCGCGACGTCTTCGCCGTGCCGGGCTCGCCGCTGGACCCGCGCTCCCGGGGCACGAACGACCTGATCCGACAGGGCGCGATCCTGTGCGAAGGCGCCGAGGACGTGTTGCGATCGCTGTCGGGCCAGACCCATCTGCGCGAACAGGACCGCGCCTATGAGGCCCTGCCCGACATGGATATCGACCACGACACCCTGCGCGAGCGCGTCGCCGCCCTGCTCTCGCCCACGCCGGTGTCACGCAACGATCTGGTTCGTGCGGCCGCCGCCCCCGCCTCGGCGGTGATGGCCGCGCTGGTGGAGCTCAGCCTCGCCGGTCGCGCCGAGTTGGTGGACGGCGGGATGGTCGCGGGGGTGTAGCCTTACCTTCGGCGATCCGAACGGCGCCTGATAAGCTCCGAGAAGAAAGAGCGGGAGCGATTCGTGGACGCCGACCACCTGCAGCGGATCTTCGACGCGGCCGTTCAAGCCCACGGCGAGGGACGGCTGGACGAGGCCGAGGCCGGCTTTCGCGCCGTGCTGGAGGTCCTTCCGCATGAGGGCGAGGCGCTGTTTGGCCTGGGCCTGACCCTGATGGGCCTTCGGCGCTTTTCCGAAGCCATTCCGCCGCTCAAGGCCGCCGCCGCCGAGCCGGGCGCCGAGCCGGTCCGTTTCCTCTGCTTGGCCCAGGGCCTCTACCTGACAGCCGCCTTCGCCCAGGCGGCCGAGACCTTCGCTGCGGTGGAGAACCAGGACGGGTTCAACGACGGCGCGCGCCTGACCTGGGCCCGGTCGGCCGCCTACGCCGCGCTGGACGACACCGACGCCGACAGCGCCCTGGCGCTTTATGGGCGGATCGCCGGGCCTGTGGCCGAGGATCTCGACACCGTGGCGCGCGAAGGCTTTTCCACCCTCGTCGCCTTCGAGCGCCTGGCCGCCGCGCGCAAGCTTGGCCAATGGCTGGAAGCCCGCGCGCCGGACGATGCGATCCGGGCGCACGAGCTGCGAGTGCTGACCGATCCGCAGATCGACCGCGCCCCGCCCGCCTATGTCGAGGCGCTGTTCGACGCCTTCGCCGAGCGCTTCGATCACCAGTTGCTCGACAATCTGGAATACCAGACGCCGACCCTCCTGGCCGAGATGGTCGGCGTCGCGGACCGCCGCTTTACGCACATGCTGGACCTGGGCTGCGGCACGGGCCTGGCCGGTCCGCCCCTGAGGGCCAGGGTCGCGCGCCTGACCGGCGTGGACCTCTCCACCGCCATGTTGGCCAAGGCGGCCGAGCGTGGCGGCTATGACGCCCTGGTCCACGCCGAGGCGGTCGCCTTCCTGCGCGAGACGTCCGACCGCTTCGACCTGATCGTCGCCGCCGACGTATTCAGCTATCTCGGCGACCTGGGCGACATCCTGGCCGCTGCCGCGGGCGCGCTCAGCGACGATGGCCTGCTGGCCTTCAGCGTCGAGCAAGGTGAGAGCGGCTGGCGGCTGCTGTCCTCGGCGCGCTACGCGCACGGCGACGACTATGTTCGAAACGCCGCGACGGGCGCCGGGTTCGAGGTGGTCGAGCATCGCCAAACGCCGCTGCGCCGACAGGCCGACGCTGCGATCCTCGGCGGTCTCTACCTGCTCCGGAAATCCCTGCTCTAGAGCATTTTCCGATCTGTTCGGATCGGAGAAATGCTCTAGCCCTTTGTATTAACGCATTTTCTGACGACGAACCGGATCCACTTCGTCGGAAAATGCGCTAGTGCCTGTCCGGTTTAGATGGAACCATCTAAACCGGTTAAACAGGCTCTAAAACCAAATACTTAGAGCCCTTTCAAACGCTTTAGATGATTCCATCTAAAGCTAAAGGGCTCTAGCGCCGCGCGCCCTTGGCGAACAGCAGGTCCGACCACCGCCAGTGACCGCCGCCCACGGCGAACCGCGCGCCGCCGGGGCCGTCGCTCAGCGAGATCAGCACGAGGCCGCGCATCGGCTCGGTGCGACAGGCGGCGGGCGCGAAGGCGACCTCCAGCATGATCATCTCGCGCAGGCCCGAGAGGCCGTCGCCCTCTTCGCCGTCGGTGCGGAGCCAGTCGCCGTTCCAGACCAGCGGCGCGCGACCGGCGCTGACGGTGGCGGCATGGGCGCGCATCAGCGAAGCGCGGGCGCGCGGGTTCTTGCGCAGCCCCTCCTGCAGCAGGCGGACCATGTCGCAGCCTGCGCCGCCGCCCCCGCCGCCGGAGCCCACCCCAGCGGTCGCCGCGCCCATCAGCTCGGACTCGCCCAGGCCCATTACCCGGGCGGGCGCGGGTCTGGGACTGGCCGCAAGCGGCGTCACATCCTTGGGGACCGGCGCCTTGGTCACGCGCAGCGGCGAGCGCGGCGCGGCTAGGGCCGTGTCCTTGGGTTTCTCCGGTGAGGGCGACTTCTTCGGGGCCTTCACCGGCGACTGCGGCGCATCGTGCGGCGCGGGCGGTGTAGGCGGCGGGGGTGGCGGTAGCGGCGGTTCGACTAGAGAGACCAGAACCGATGGCGGCTCGGGCGGCGCGGGCGTCACCTGAGCGCCCAGCAGCACCGCCACAGCGGCTGCATGCGCGGCGAGGCTCACGACCAAGGCCGCGCCCTTTCCTCCCCGTCGTTTCCAGTGCGCCATCTGCTCGCCACATCACGGGCCGATGCGCCGGCCCGATCAACGGTGGACCATGGCTAGGCGTCAGGAAGTGGGCGAATGGTTGAGCTTGAGAGCGGCGAGAAACGCCAGCTTACGTCGACCTTTGCGGCGACCGCTGGAACGTCTGGTTCATGGCGGTAGGCTCGTGACCGTTCCCGCCCCTGGGGGGACCTTGGCTCCCTGCGTCCTTCGAGGCGCGCTTAGGAGCGCGCACCTCAGGATGAGGTGTTCAGCAACAGGATTTCCTCATCCTGAGGTGTGAGCCGTAGGCGAGCCTCGAAGGACGCATTGCGGCTGCGAGCTCACCTCTAATGCGACGGTTCAAATCGACCGACCTCCTCGGCGACACGTCACTGCGCAGAAGCCATCACGCCCCTACGTTAGGAAGTGGGCGAATGGTTGAGCTTGCCAATCGCGAAAATCAATCCAAGGTAGTGACAAAGGAGCACTCTACATGAGCTCTGCGATCCTGGCCTGGATGCTGTTGCTCGGCGCGCCCGTCGTGGGTGCATGCCTACATCTCGCCATCAAGGACAGGCTTTCGACACGCAGCCGCCTAGCCTTCATGGGGCTACTGGCCGCAGTGGTCGGGCTGGCGATCCTCGCGGTGGCTTTCGGGGTGCGGTTCGTCTCCTTGACGGCGAACATCGCAACCCTGGCCGCCGTCTATGCCGCCTATGTCGCCCTGGCCCTGTCGCTCAGCTCGCGGATTAGATCGCCGATCGCGGGTCGGCTCATTCTTGCCGTGACGCTGATCCCTGTCGTCTTTGGCTATTTCCTCGGCACGGTCGGCGCGCTTGGCCTGCTGTTTACGGTCGGCGAGTTCGAAAACCAGACCAGCATCACGCGTTTAGCCCCTGGAGTGCTCTGCACCCGAACTGATGGCGGGGGCCCCAGCGGAGGTTACACCCTGCGGGTTCATCGAGAATGGCCGCTAGCGCCCTTCCTTCATCGCGAAGTCAAGACACTGGGCTTTCGTAGAGAGGGAGAAGGTCCCGCGTCTTGCGACGCCCTACGCGGCCGACCGTTCTAAACGCTCAAATCCACCAACAGCCCCGTCCCCGCCGCCGGCGCGGCGCGCACGGCTTCTTTCAGCCGCTCGACGATCTCCGCGCGTTCAGCGTTCGAGGTCACGGGCTTGATCGGGCGGATCGGCGAGACATAGGCCTCGGTAGCGATCCGGTTGACGGTCAGGTCCATCGGGGTCAGCACAGGTGGAACATGCCATCCCAGTGTCGCGCAAGGGGCTTAACAAGCGCCTACCAGACACCAAAGCCTGACTGTTTTCTGGGTCCTTCGTTGACAGACCCCCGGTCAAGCCCCCACTTTCGCGCCGCTCGCCTGCAGGGCGATCTCCTTTTCCTGAACAAGAGTCAGAATGAACGTCGTCGTCGTCGAGAGCCCGGCCAAGGCCAAGACCATCAACAAGTACCTCGGGTCCGACTACACGGTTCTCGCTTCCTACGGCCACATCCGCGACCTGCCGTCGAAGGACGGCTCGGTCGAGCCGGACAACGACTTCGCCATGAGCTGGGAAGTCGACGCCAAGGCCTCAAAGCGCGTCAGCGACATCGTCGACGCCCTCAAGAAGGCCGACCGTCTGATTCTGGCCACCGACCCTGATCGCGAAGGCGAAGCGATCAGCTGGCACGTCCTGGAAGTGCTGAACAAGAAGAAGGCGCTGAAGGACAAGACCGTCCAGCGCGTCACCTTCAACGCCATCACCAAGAGCGCGGTGACCGAGGCCATGCGGGCCCCGCGCGACCTCGATATGGAGCTGGTCGAGGCCTATCTCGCCCGCCGCGCCCTCGACTATCTGGTCGGCTTTACGCTTTCACCGGTGCTGTGGCGCAAGCTCCCCGGTTCGCGCTCGGCCGGCCGCGTGCAGTCGGTGGCCCTGCGGCTGGTCGTCGATCGCGAGCTGGAGATCGAGCGCTTCAGGACCCAGGAGTACTGGACCGTCGACGCCGACGTCTCGGCTGGTTCGGATCCGTTCCTGGCGCGCCTGGTCAAGCACGAGGGCAAGAAGCTCACCAAGTTCGACCTGGGCAACGAGACCTCGGCCCTGGCCGCGAAGGCCGCCGTCGAAGCCGCCACCTTCAAGGTCGAGGCCGTCGAGAAGAAGCCCGGCAAGCGCTCGCCCGCCCCGCCCTTCACCACCTCGACCCTGCAGCAGGAGGCCGCCCGCAAGCTGGGCTTCTCGGCCCAGCGCACCATGCAGGCCGCCCAGAAGCTGTACGAAGGCGTCGATATCGGCGGCGAGACGGTGGGTCTGATCACCTACATGCGGACCGACGGCGTCTCGATGGCGCCTGAAGCCATCTTCGAGGCCCGAGACGTCATCGGCACGGTCTATGGCAAGGAGTATGTCCCGGACTCCCCGCGGATGTACAAGTCCAAAGCCAAGAACGCTCAGGAGGCCCACGAAGCCATCCGTCCGACCGCCATGAACCGCAATCCAGGCTCGCTGCGCCTGGAGCCGGAGCTGGGGCGTCTGTACGAACTGATCTGGAAGCGCACCATCGCCTCGCAGATGGAGAGCGCCCGCATCGAGCGCACGACCGTCGACCTGACCAGCGCCGACGGCCAGACCGGCCTGCGCGCCACCGGCCAGGTGGTGCAGTTCCCCGGCTATCTCGCCGTCTATGAAGAAGGTCGCGACGACGAGGGCGACGAGGACAGCGCCCGTCTGCCGGCCATCCTCGAAGGCGCCGCCGCCAAGGTCATCAAGTCGCGCGCCGACCAGCACTTCACCGAACCGCCCCCGCGCTATTCGGAAGCCAGCCTGGTCAAGAAGATGGAAGAGCTGGGAATCGGCCGTCCGTCGACCTACGCCTCGGTGCTGGGCGTGCTGCGCGACCGCGAATATGTCCGCATGGAGAAGCAGCGCTTCATCCCCGAGGACAAGGGCCGTCTGGTCACCGCGTTCCTCGAGCAGTTCTTCAAGCGCTATGTCGAGTACGACTTCACGGCCGCGCTGGAAGAGAAGCTCGACCTCGTCTCGGACGGCAAGCTGGACTGGAAGGAGTTCCTCCGCGAATTCTGGAAGGACTTCCACGCCGCCGTCGGCGAGATCGCCGAGCTGCGCACCACCAACGTCCTGGACGCCCTGAACGAGGCGCTGGGCCCCCACATCTTCCCCGACAAGGGCGATGGTTCGAACCCGCGCCTGTGCCCGACCTGCGGCTCGGGGCAACTCTCGCTGAAGACCGGCAAGTTCGGGGCCTTCATCGGCTGCTCGAACTATCCCGAGTGCCGCTTCACGCGGCAGCTGGGCGTGTCGGAGGGCGATGGCGACGCCGAGAGCGCCGACAAGCAGCTGGGCCTCAACCCCGCCACGGGCCTGGCGGTCTGGCTGAAGAACGGCCGTTTTGGCCCCTATGTCGAGGAGCTGGCGACCGAAGGCAGCAGCGACAAGCCCAAGCGCTCGTCCCTGCCCAAGGGCTGGATCGCCTCGGCCATGGACCTGGAGAAGGCCCTACGCCTGCTCTCGCTGCCGCGCGAGGTGGGCAAGCACCCGGACGACGGCAAGGTCATCACCGCGGGCCTCGGGCGCTTCGGGCCCTTCGTGCTGCACGACGGCACCTACGCCAATCTGGAGAACGCCGATGAGGTGTTCGATGTCGGCCTCAACCGCGCCGTCGCCATCCTGGCCGACAAGCGCGCCGGCGGCGGTCGTCCGCAGCGCGGCGCCGCCGCGGCCCTGGCGGAACTGGGCAATCACCCCGAGGACGGCAAACCGATCCGCGTGCTGTCGGGCCGCTTTGGTCCCTACATCAAGCACGGCGACACCAACGCCAACGTGCCCAAGGGCAAGGATCCGGCCGCCATCACCCTGGAAGAGGCGCTGGCCCTGATCGCCGAGCGCGCGGCCAAGGGCGGGGGCAAGAAGCCCGCCAAGAAGGCGGCGGCCACCAAGTCCAAGGCCAAGGCTGAAGGCGACCCGCCAGCCAAGAAGACGGCGGCGAAGAAGCCCGCCGCCAAGAAGCCGGCCGCTAAGAAGGCTCCGGCGAAGTCCAAGGCGAAGGAGACGTCCGACGACGGCGCCGCGCCCTGGGACGACGAGGGCTGACGCCTGTTCAGCCCTCAGGGACGGGAGTAAACTTCACCCATGACGACCTTGGAACGTCCCCTGCCGCTGCAGGTCGTGGTCGTGGCCCTGGTGCTGTGCTGCATCGGTGGCTTCGCCATGGGCCTGATGAACGCCATGAAGCTTGATCGTGGCGGCCCCGTGGCGAGCCAGCAGCCGCTCGCCGAGGCCTCCGGCGCGCCCGTCAAGGACGCCACCCCCGCCCTCGCCTACGAACCGCCACCGGTCGAAAAACCCAAGCCCAAGGCCGTCGAGGTCGAGACCGCTGAGCAGGAAGCCCCGCCGCCCGCGCCGGTGGTCGAGGCCCCGCCGCCCGCGCCCGCGCCGGTGGCCGAGACCAAGCCCGCCGAGCCGCAGGCGCCAAAGTCGATCGAGGATCTGTACTGAGGGTCCGCGCCCCCTCCGTCTCGCTGCTCAGCAGCGATCCACCTCCCCCGTTTCACGGGTGAGGATGACCTAGCCTCCTCCCTCGCAAAGCGGGGGAGGTGTCGCGATGCGGATACGCATCGTGACGGAGGGGGCGCTGGCCCCCACCTCGCGTTTCCCTAAGGCCGCCGAACGGGTTAAGGCAGGACATGGCCAAACTTCGCCCGACCAAGACCTTCAAGCCCAAGCCGCCCGCGGGCCTGCCCGATCGCGAGACGCTGCTGGCGTTCCTGCGTGACGCCGGCGAGACCGGCAAGGCCGACATCGCCCGCCACTTTGGCCTGAAGGGCGCCGACCGCCGCGCCCTGCGCGAGATGATCCGCGAGCTGGAGGCCCAAGGCGCGCTGGCCAAGCGCGGCCGCAAGGGCTTTGCGGAAGCCGGCTCCCTGCCCCCGGTCGGCGTGGCCGACGTGGTCGAGCGCGACGGCGACGGCGAGCTCTATGTGAAGCTGACCAAGTCCGACGACGACGTGCCCAATGTCCGCCTCGCGCCCGGCAAGGGCGAGGCCGCCGCCGGCGCGCCGGGCCTGGGCGACCGCCTGCTGGTCCGCTTCGAGCGGCTGGAGACCGGCGAGTTCGAGGCCAAGCTGATCAAGAAGCTGGGCCAGAGCGCGCACAAGATCCTGGGCGTCATCCGCAAACATCGCCGCGAGGTCCGTGTCGAGCCGGTGGATCGCAAGTCCAAGGAAAGCCTGGTCTTGGATCCCAGCGTCGCCCACGAGTTCAAGGAGGGCGACCTCGTCCTGGCCCAGGTCGGCACGCACGGCGGCCGCTATGGCCCAAAGCCCGGCAAGGTGCTGGAGGTGGTCGGCACCGAGAACGACCCGCGCGCCGCCTCGCTGATCGCCATCCACAGCCACGGCATCCCCACCGGCTTCTCCGAAGCCGCAGAAGCCGAGGCCAAGACCGCCGTCGAGCCGACCCTGGCGGGCCGCGAGGACCTGCGCGACCTGCCGTTCGTGACCATCGACCCGGTGGACGCCCGCGACCACGACGACGCCGTCTACGCCCATCCCGACGAGGACGAGACCAACAAGGGCGGCTTCGTCGTCTGGGTCGCCATCGCCGATGTCGCCGCCTATGTGCGCCCCGGCTCGGCCCTGGACCGCGACGCCCGCGAGAAGGGCAACAGCGTCTACTTCCCCGACCGGGTCGAGCCGATGCTGCCGGAAACCCTGTCGAACGGCCTGTGCTCGCTGCGCGAAAGCGAGAACCGCGCGACGCTGGCCGTGCGGATGGTGTTCGACAAGTCGGGCCGCAAGAAGGGCCATCGGTTCGTGCGCGGCCTGATGCGCTCGGCCGCCAAGCTCTCCTACGAGCAGGCCCAGGCGGCGATCGACGGCCAACCCGACGACAAGGCGGGTCCCCTGCTCGACCCGATCCTCAAGCCGCTGTGGGACGCCTACCGGACGATGAAGATCGGCCGCGACGCCCGCTCGCCCCTAGCGATCGAAAGCGATGAGCGCCGGATCATCATCAAGGGCGGCGAGATCACCTCGATCACCAAGCGCGCCTCCCTGGAAGCCCACAAGCTGATCGAGGAGATGATGGTGCAGGCCAATGTCTGCGCCGCCGAAAGCCTGGAGGCCAAGCGCTCGCCCCTGATCTACCGGGTGCACGACACGCCGAGCCTGGAGAAGGTGCAGAACCTCGCCGACTTCCTGCAGACCCTGGAGATCCGCTGGAGCAAGGGCGAGGCGCCGCAGACCGCGCGCTTCAACAAGCTGCTGGAAGAGACCCGCGAGAGCCCCAACGCGGCGATCATCAACGAGGTGGTGCTGCGCACCCAGATGCAGGCTCACTACAGCGCCGACAACATCGGCCACTTCGGTCTGAATCTGGCCAAGTACGCCCACTTCACCAGCCCGATCCGCCGCTATGCCGACCTGATCGTGCACCGGGGCCTGATCCGGGCCCTGGGCTTGGGGACCGACGGCCTGACCGACCAGGACATCGCCCAGATCAAGGACACGGCCGAGGTCATCACCCACGCCGAGCGCCGGGCCATGGCCGCCGAGCGCGACGCCACCGACCGCTACATCGCCGCCTTCCTGGCCGACCGCGTGGGCGCGACCTTCGAGGGCCGCATCACCGGCGTCACCCGCTTTGGCCTGTTCATCAAGCTGGCCGACACCGGCGCCGACGGCCTCGTGCCGGTCTCGAGCCTGGGCCAAGAGTTCTTCGTCCACGACGACAAGATGCACGCCCTGGTCGGCGAGCGGACCGGCAAGCGCTGGCCGCTGGGCATGGGCGTCGAGGTCAAGCTGGTCGAGGCCACACCGGTCACCGGCGGCCTGCTGTTCGAGATGCTCAGCGAGCCTCTGGCGCCGGATCCCAAGATGCCCCGCCCTCGGCTCGGAGCGCGACGCCAGGCGGCGGTGAAGCCGCGCGGCGGCCTGCCCAAGGGCGTGCGACGCGGCAAGCGGCGGTAGGCGTCGCCAAGATCCTCCCCCTAGCGGGGGAGGTGTCCGCGCAGCGGGCGGAGGGGGAAGTCCTGCTCCCCCTGCCCCTTCCCCCTCCGTCGTCTCTTCGAGCCGACACCTCCCCCGCTAGGGGGAGGATTTGATCGCCGCCTCGAGCTGGTCGGCCATCATCCGCTGATCGGCCACTGACGGATGCCCATGGCATGCGCCCAGATCCATGCCCGTGATCCGCACGGCCTTGGCGCTGGTGCGGTCGGCGACCTCGGCGACGTCCTCGGCGAAGGTGTCGCCGGCGATCAGGAACACCCGCGCCTTAGGGCGACTGGCCTTCAGCCCCTGAATGAAGGCCACATAGCTGTCGCGGTAGTCTTTCCGCAGCGCCGCCTCGTCGGCCCACGGTTCGCCGGCGTTCAGCGGCGTCGAAAAGTCGTTGGTGCCCAGGCCGATCACCAGCACGTCGGGGCTCCAGGCGTCGTCTGGGCCCAAGCGCGGCTGCTCCTGGCCGGGGATCAGGCGCGGGAGGAGCGCCGGCAGGGGCAGACCCGGCGCGAGCCCGTTGTAGTTCCGCACCACGCCGCGCCCGGAGAAGGCCTCGATGCGGTAGTCCGCGTTCAGCCGCCGAGCCAGGATCGGCCCGAACGCCAGACTGGTGTCGGTCAGGTCGTGCACCTGCTGTTCGGTGCAGTCGCGGCTGGCCGAGCGCACACCGTAGCCCACGGTGTGGGAGTCGCCGACGAACTCGATCCTGCGCGGCCGAGACGGCGCTGAGAGCGCCTTGCCCCCTTGGCCAAGGAAAAAGCCCTGGAAGCGCGACGATCCCGCCTGGCTTTCGGTCAGCCGGTCCAACCGCACCACGTGTTCGCCCGGTCCCAGGCGATCCAGCTTCAGGCGGGTGGCACCTGACTTGGTCAACTCGGCCTTGCGGACGCCGTCAATGCTCACCGCCAGATGCTCGCCGCCGGTGTCGAGCGCGATCTCGACCGAGGGTCCGGTGAAGCGAGCCTCGAAATAGACCCCGGGCCAGCCGAAGTCGTAGGCGCCGTCCGGAGCGGGCGCGACGCGACCGCCGATATTCAGCGGCAAGGCTGTCTGGGCGAGGGCGGCGGAGAGCAGAAGAGTGAGCATGCCCTTGCTTCACATGACCCGGCGGCGCCGCAAAGCCCCCTCCGCGCCTCGCGCTCCTCCCCCAGAGGGGGAAGAGGGGCGCCGTCCGCCCACCTTTGGGGGCGGACGATCGCGAAGCGATCAGGTGGGGGCTGCGCGGCGGTTCAAAGCTGGCTATGCAGTCGCCATGCGCGCCGAGATCGAACCCTTCCACGCCATCGCCATCAGCCGCCTGGCCCATCAGCTGAAGATGGAGGGGCGCTCGATCATTCACATGGAGTTCGGCCAGCCCTCGACCGGCGCGCCGAGCAAGGCGCTGGCCAAGGCGCACGACATCCTCGACCAGGAAGCCATGGGCTATTGGGAAAGCCCGCTGCTGCGCGAGAAGATCGCCCAGCGCTATCAGACCCTGTACGGCGTCACGGTCGAGCCCGAGCGGATCATCCTGACCTGCGGCGCCTCGCCGGCCCTGGTGCTGGCGCTGTCCAGCCTGTTCAAGCCCGGCGACCGTATCGCCCTGGCGCGGCCCGGCTATGTCGCCTATCGCAACAGCCTGAAGGCCCTGCACCTGGAGCCGGTCGAGATCGCCTGCGGGCCGGATGATCGGTTCCAACTGACGGCCAAACACCTGGCCACGCTCGACCCCGCTCCTGCCGGCGTCATCGTCGCCAGTCCGGCCAATCCGACCGGCACGATCATCGAACCCGCCGAACTGGAAGCCATCGCCAAGGTCTGCCGCGAGCGCGGGATCCGCATCATAAGCGACGAGATCTATCACGGCCTCAGCTACACCGGCCGCACGCCCTCAATGCTGGAGTTCGCGCCCGACGCCCTGATCGTCAACAGCTTCTCCAAGTACTTCAGCATGGCCGGCTGGCGCCTGGGCTGGCTGCTGACACCGCTGGGCGAGGATCTTGACCGGGCGCGGGCCTATGTCGGCAACCTGTTCCTGACCGCGCCTTCGCTGGCCCAGCATGCGGGCCTGGCGGCCATGGACTGCATCGACGAGCTGGAAGGCCACATCG
Organism: Caulobacter vibrioides; assembly: GCF_002310375.3. GTDB lineage: Bacteria > Pseudomonadota > Alphaproteobacteria > Caulobacterales > Caulobacteraceae > Caulobacter > Caulobacter vibrioides_D. The sequence continues at coordinate 1,458,535 of NZ_CP023315.3, read as the reverse complement.
CCGTCTATCGCGCCAATCGCCAGCGGATGCTCGACGCCCTGCCCGCGCTAGGCCTGAAAGAAATCGCGCCGCCGGACGGGGCCTTCTACATCTGGGCCAATATCGCCCACCTGACCGACGACTCGCTGGGCTTCTGCGAGGACCTGCTGCGCGACACGGGCGTGGCCACTGCGCCCGGTGTCGACTTCGACCCGGTCGAAGGCAAGCGCTTCATCCGCTTCAGCTTCGCGGTCTCGACACCCGAGGTCGAAGAGGCCCTGCGGCGGATCACGCCGTGGTTCGAGGCGCGGGCCGCCAGCGCAGTATAACAATCCTCCCCCCAGCGGGGGAGGTGTCGGCGCAGCCGACGGAGGGGGAAGTTCTGCTGCCCTTGCCTCTTCCCCCTCCGGCGCTTCGCGCCACCTCCCCCGCTAGGGGGAGGATCTGTCAGCCCCTACTTCTTCGCCAGATAGTCCAGCGCCATGAACGCGTGGGCCTTCACGCCGGTCTCGAACACGGCCTCGTCGACGTCGAAATAGGGCGAGTGGTTGACCGGAACGGTCTCGCGCGGAACATCGGCCTTGCGGCCGCCTAGCTGGATGAACACGCCCGGCACCTTCTCGGCGTACATCGAGAAGTCCTCGGCGCCGGTGACCAGGGCGGCGTTGTCGTCGACCTTGCCGGGCGAGGCCTTTTCAAGGGTCCCCTTCACCCACTTCGACAAGGCCGGATCGTTGTAGGTCACCGGATAGGGCTGGGTGAACACCACCTCGGCCTTGGCGCCATAGCGGTCGCCGATGGCGGTCACGGACTTCTGCATGCGGGAGATCAGGTCAGCGCGGCGCTCTTTGGAGAAGGTCCGCATGGTCCCCTCCATCTTCAGGTCCTCAGGAATGATGTTCTGGCGGAAGCCCATATTGATGGTGGCGATGGTCAGCACCGACGGCGAGACGCCGACGTCGACCTGGCGCGCGGCGATCTGGTTGGTGGCCTGGATGATGTCGGCGGCGACGCTGGCCATGTCGATGCCGGCCCAGGGACGGGCGCCGTGGGTTTGGCGGCCCTTGACGGTGATCGTGATGCGGTCCGACGAGGCGTAGAAGCCTTCGGGGCGATAGTTCAGCTCGTGCGGATCGCCAGGGCCGATGTGCACGCCGAACACCGCGTCGACCTTGGGATTGTCCAGCGCGCCGTCGCGGATCATCAGCTTGGCGCCGCCCTCCTCGCCCGCCGGCGGGCCTTCTTCGGCGGGCTGGAAGATGAAGACAACCGTGCCCTGGATGTCCTGCTTCATGCCGGCCAGCACCGTGGCCGCGCCCAGCAGCATGGCAACGTGGGTGTCGTGACCGCAGGCGTGCATCACCGGCACCGTGCGGCCTTCCCAGGTCGCCTTGACCCTGGAGGCGAACGGCAGGCCGGTCTTCTCCTCGACCGGCAGGGCGTCCATGTCGGCGCGCAGGGCCACGACCTTGCCGGGCTTGCCGCCCTTGAGGACGCCAACGACGCCGGTCTTGCCGACGTTCTCGCGCACCTCGATGCCCAGGGCCTTCAGCTCCTTGGCGATCAGGGCGGCCGTGCGGACCTCCTGGTTGCCCAGCTCGGGGTTCTGGTGGATGTCGCGCCGCCAGGCGACGACCTTGGGCTGGACCGCCTTGGCGGCCGCCTCGACCTTGGCCTTGGAAGGCGCGGCCACCGCCGGCGCGCCCATGGCCAGGCTCGCAACCAGCGCCAGCGTCGAAATCCGTCCGATCATCACAACCCCTCCAACAAAAGCGGCGCGAGCTTGGGGCGCGTCGCCGCGAGGGGTCAAGCGCAAGCTGTCTTGACGCCACGTCGCCCTATGCAGCCGCGCGGATGGGTCTAACTTGAGCGCATGAGCCTGCCGCCGATCGACGCGAAATTCGACACCATCAACGACGGCGCGACGCGCGAGACGGGCGTCGCGCTCAAGCCCCGGCATGCGGCCACCTTGATCATCGTCCGCACCGACGGGCCCCAGCCGCGCCTTCTGATGGGCCGCCGCAACCGCGGCCACGCCTTCATGCCCGACAAGTGGGTGTTCCCCGGCGGACGCGTGGACCGCACCGACTATGACGCCCCCAGCGCCACCGAGCTCGACGTTGAGGTCGCCAAGCGTCTGGAGCTGGAACCGCGTCATCCCAAGCCCGCCCGCCTGGCCCGCGCCCTGGCGCTGGCGGCCGTGCGCGAGACCTTCGAGGAGACGGGGCTCCTGCTGGCCAAGCCCGCGCACGAGCGGCCTGGGGCCGGTCCCTGGCGGCCGTTCCTGGCCCAAGGCGCCCTGCCCGACCTGGCCCCACTGAGCTTCGTGGCCCGCGCCATCACCCCGCCCTATCGTCCCCGCCGCTTCGACGCCCGCTTCTTCATGGCGTCAGCCGAGTCGCTGCTGTCGCTGGACCGCCGACCCGACTGCGGCGAGCTGGACGAGATCGCCTGGGTCGACTTCCAGGAAGCCATGGCCCTGGACCTGCCCAACATCACCCGTTTCGTCGTCCACGAGGTGGGCCAAAGACTGGCGGAGACTGGACGACCGGCCCCGTTCATGCGCTTCCTGAACGGCAAGCGCCATCTGACCCATCTCTAGCTGTCAGGCGCTGTTCGGGAGGTTCGCATGATCGCCGCCCTCATGGCCCTGAGCGTCGTGGCCGCGCCCACCGACATCGACAAGTTGGCCTTCATGGGCGGCTGCTGGACGCTGGTTCGTCCCAACGGCACCAAGATCGAGGAACAGTGGCTGGCCCCGGCCGGCGGGGCGATGATCGGCATGAGCCGCAGCGTGCGCGACGGCAAGCTGCGAGAATTCGAGTTCATGCGGATCGTGCCCGGCGAGGACGGCGCGCTGCGCTACGTGGTGATTCCATCGGGCCAGGCCGAGACGGCGTTCACCCTGAAGGATCTGGCCGCCAATACGGCGACCTTCGAAAACCCCAAGAATGATTTTCCCCAGCGGATTCTCTACCGTCTGGCGGACAAGGACACGCTGGTGGCCCGGATTGAGGGCTCCGTGAACGGCCAAGAGCGCTCGGCGGATTTTCCTTATCGGCGTTGTCCTGCCGGCAATTGACTTTGAGCCGCCGATGAGTATGTTCCGCGCCTCTCATTTCCAACGCGCGGGAACCTGCGCGACCACCGCAGGGATTCGACCATGGCCAAACCGGCTTCCATCAAGATCCGCCTGAACTCGACGGCGGACACCGGCTTCTTCTACGTCACCAAGAAGAACGCCCGCACCAAGACCGAGAAGATGGTGCTGAAGAAGTACGACCCGGTCATCCGCAAGCACGTCGAATTCCGCGAAGGCAAGATCAAGTAAGATCGCCTTTCAGCGCTACGACATTGAAACGCCCGGCTACCGATAGCCGGGCGTTTTGCTTTTGTGGCCGCCCTATTGGCCCTGGCCGAACCAGAACCAGCGGAAGACTGCGAAGCCGCCCCGGATTACGGTGACAGCCAGCACCACGGGGCCGATGCAGAGCGCGACGAAGGCGGCCAGCACAGCGGCTGTCGAAAGGCCGCCGGACGGGTCGCCCTCAAGACGCGCGCCCAGCCAAAACAATGACACGCAGGCCACCAGGGCCAATGCCGGCCAACCGGCCGGAAAAGACCGTCGTCTCGCGCGACGTCTCGCCCTCATCGAACGCTCCCGCATAGGATGCACGCAGGAGGCTGCGCCTCCTGCGTGTGCGAGAGCTTAAAAAGTCGCCCTAACCGCCGTTAGCAACGTTGGCCGTAGACGAGCGGCCGGCACTTGCCGTCGATGTCGGCCGGCGGCTTCACGCCGGTGACGGCGGCGAGCGTCGGCGCGATGTCCACGGTGTCCAGCGGCAGCACGCGCTCGTGCGGCGCAGCCCCCTTCCACCAGAACAGGATCGGCACCCGGCGGTCATAGTCCCAGGGGCTGCCGTGGGTCGACACATAGGTCGGCCCGGCGGTCGCCGGCACGCGATCCGGGCGGAAGGCGACCAGGATGTCGCCCACCCGGCCTGGATAGACGCTGCGGCGTAGGCGCTCGGCCAGCGACAGCTCCTCAGGCGAGGCGTCAGCGGGGGCGGGCTGCAGCGTGAGCAGGGCGTTTGAGTCGAAGGCCCCCGCCACGGCCGGGTCGCCCACGATCAGCGGCAGGGCTGCGGCGGTGATCCGCGCGCGATCGATGTCCGAGGTCGCCTTGCCGTCAGGACCGACGACATAGATCTGGTCGAGGCCGCCCTCGGCGTTCAACGGGTCCCAGGATAGGCCCAACTGGGCGCGGACCTGGGCGTTCAGCTTGGCGATCCAGGGCTTGCCGATCACGCGCTCGTATTCATAGCCCTCGCCATGCAGGCGTTCGGCCATGTCAGCGCCGCCGTGGTCGGCGCTCAGGGCGACCAACACGCCGCCCTTCACCTTCTCCAGGCCCTTGAGGAAGGCGCCCAGGCGCTCATCCAGGCGGGCGATCTGGTCGCACATCTCCGGGCCACGCGTGCCATAGCGGTGGCCGATATAGTCCGTGGCCGACAGGCTGATGGTCAGAACATCCACCTGCGGGCCGTCGCCCAGGCCGTAGGCCTCGCGCAGGGCGGTCGCCAGCTCCAGAGTCACCTGATCCGTGTACGGACTAGCGGCGAGATCGCGGCGCTTATCCGCCTCGGTGGTCGCCGCCGGGATCGGCAGGGCCGCGCGCCACTTGCGGCCGCCCGTCTCATAGTCGGCTTCCAGGGCCTTGCAGCGCTTGGCCGAACCACCCCCGGTCACCGCGTCCAGCGGGCTCTTGGCGTAGTCCCAGACGAACGGCTGCTTCTTCAGATCAGCCGCCAGCTTGGCGTTGAAGGCCGCGACGGGCTTGAGACGCGCCTCGGCGGTCTGGCCCGGGCGGACATAGGTCGTGAAGCCAAAGCCCGGCTGGTACCAGAACTGCCCATCAGCCGCGTGGCCCGACATGGTGATCGCACCGCGATCCTTGCCCGAGACGCCGAACACGCGGCTATTGGGCGAGACGGCCTTCAGCCAGTCGCCATAGGTGGTGGCCACCATGTTGGCCGGCGAAACCGCCCTGCCCTTGGGGTCATCGGCCAGGGTGACGCTGGGATCGGCCAGGCAGTAGACGGTCTTGCCGGTCGTCTTGTCGTACCAGTCGTTGGCGCTGATGCCGGTCTTGTTGGGATGCTTGCCCGTCAGCAAGGTCGAGTGACCGGGGCAGGTCTCGGTGAAGGCGTGCGACTGGTAGCCGTTCGGATAGACGATCCCGGCGCTCAGCTGCTTGAGGCCGCCGGTGACCTCAGCCCGATGCTGGGCGTAGAGATTGGCGCTGAACTGATCGATCGAGATGACGACCACCAGCTTGGGCGCGGGCTTGGTCGCAGTCGACTGGGCCTGGGCCGCGAAGCCGACGGAGACGGCGGCGGCGATCACGCCGCAGGTAAGCATCTTCTTCATGGCCAGCGATGTCGCGCGAAGCCGCCTTTCGCGCAAGAACGGAAGCGTTTCATCGATGCAATGAAACCCTTCCGCTCAGCGGGCCTAGCGAACTCTTATGAGCCGCCGAAGACGAAATCAGCCTTGTAGTAACCCTTCGCGGGATCAAGGATACTGACCGCGAACGGCGCTGATCCATCCGAAACGTCGAGAAGCCAAGCCGAGTTGGACCGGGCCATCACGCCGACATCTGCTTTGACCGCTTCAGCCAATAGCCACCCCACCATAGCTGCCTTGGTACCCAAACCGTTGGCGCCATCCCCGCCATAGGCGGCGAAGTAGTCAACTCGCGTGTCGATCAAGACGTGGACTTTGGCGTCGCTCGGCGTCCCTCCGAAGATTGCCGCATAGGCCTTCTTCGTAGCCTCAAAAAGCGTAAGCGAGCCGTATGATTTCGCGAAGTTCTCCTTGCCTTCGCCAAGCTTACCAAGGTTCACAGCGAAATTGATGTAGCGATTTTCTAGATTAAAACTCTGATAGTAGGCGCTGTTTAGATTGTTGGGGTTCGGTCCCGTCGGCGAAACAAGATAGTCGATACCGACATCGCCGGGGATCTTTCCCGTAAAGAACTGGTAGCTCAAAGTCGCCACCGAAGTCGTCTGGGCCGCCGTCGAAATGAGGCTCGCCACTGCTGATGGCTGGGTGACGGTCCCAGCGGTGAGCTTGGTGTCCAGGTCAGCCACGGCAGCCGCTTGTCCGCCCCGAAGCAGCGCCTCCCCGGCGATCGCGACGGCGGACACGCTAGAGAGGTTTACGCTCTTATCCGTGAACTTCAGGACCTCGATACCTCTAATCGTATCCGTCCCATCCGGTGAACCGGCGCGAAGATCGCGCACGGACCAGCCGCCATCCGCAGTCTTGGACCAGGCGAAATCGATCGAGGCTCCGGTGTACACGGCGGTGTCGAGGCCCAGCCCCCCATCGATCCTGTCGTCACCCCCTAGTCCCTGGATCTCATCACCACCGGCTCCGCCCTTAATGACGTCGGCGCTAGCGCTACCCAGAAGCTTGTCCGCCAGGATGGTCGCCGCGCCCATGTCGCTGAACATGGCGATATCGAGCCCGCTAATTTCGTAGCGAACGCCCGTGCGCAGCGTCAGGCCGTTCATAAGGTCGGTGGCGATTGGCGTCGTCGTATTGCCGACATGGAAGACATTGCCCGGTGTGAGAGGCACTGGCCCGCCATAGAGCGCCACAGCCTTCTCGCCGACGAAATAAGGCAGACCGTTCTTCACATCGATCAGCCGGTCGAACCGGCTGGCATAGTTTCCGAGCGCGAAAGTCGTCACGTTGCTGAAGCCGTTGAAGCCCAGAGCGTGACCTAGTTCGTGCGCGATGACGTCAATGAGGTTGTTCTTGCCAGAGGGCGTCGGCGTGCCATCTAGCGGATCGATGAAGTACCACTGGGTCAGAAAGTCGACGTCGAAGAACACCTCGATGTCAGACGTGTCCCCGTTCGGATCATTTCCAGTCCGTAGCTCGAAGATCGAGCCTTGAGCCGCCGTGCGGTCGCCGTTCACGGTCGTCTCGACCACGGACGTGGTCGACCGCCCGCCGCCTCGGTTCGCGTAGTTCGTCACGAACCGCATATCGATCTCGATCGTTGCGTCGGATGGCGCCAAGTAAGGCGCCCACATCGCCCAAGCCGCCTCGACGTTCTTGACCAACAGAGCGGTCTGCGACGTGTAGCGCCCTGTTGGGTCGGTGAAACTTACTTTGATCGGCATGACCCGTACCCCCGGTCCAAGAGCCGCCCCCCTGGCGCTCATAGAACGGCGATACAGATATCCACTCTGGATTGTCCAGACTACTTTACGACCTAAGGAACACAATCATTCCGATAGTCAAAAGCTAGGCGCCGCTCAGGCGGCCTTGCCGACCACCGCGTTCCGGCCAGAGGCCTTGGCCTGATAGACGCCTTCGTCAGCGCGCTTGAGGAGGGCTTCGGGCGTGTCGCCCTCGCCCGCCGTGGCCGAGACGCCGATCGAGATGGTGACGTTCAGCATTTCCTTGCCGTGCGCCACCTTGAAGGGTGAGCCGGAGACATGCATCCGAATGCGCTCAGCGATCCGCAGCGCGTCGGCCAGGGCGGTGTCAGGCATGATCACCACGAACTCTTCGCCGCCATAACGGCAGGGCAGATCGATGGCGCGGACATTCGAGGCCAGGCGCAGGGCGAACTCGCGCAGCACCTCGTCGCCGATGTCGTGACCGAAGGTGTCGTTGATTTTCTTGAAGAAATCGATGTCGATCAGCAGGGCCGAGACCGGATCGCCGCCCAGGGTCGCGCGCTTGACCAGCGAGTCCAACTGACCGGTCATGTAGCGGCGATTGTGCAGGCCGGTCAGCTGGTCGGTGACGGCCAGCTCCAGCGAGTGATCCAGGTTGTTGCGCAGATAGTCGGTGTAGCGCTTGCGCTGAATCTGCGTCTTGACGCGCGCGGACAGTTCCTGCGGGTCGATCGGGCGCGACAGGATGTCGTTCACGCCGATCTCCAGCGCCTTGACCATGCGGCCGCGATCATCCGGATCGACCATGGCCAGCACGGGTAGCTGGCGGGTGCGCTCTTCGGACCGCAGCGTGGCGGTGAAGCGCAGGCCATCGAAGCTCTTGGCTGCGGCGTTGACGATGACCAGGTCGACAGGGCCGCCGGCGCTGATCTTGGCCTTCTCGGGATCGCTTTCGATGACCGGACGATGCTCGACGCCCAGTTCGGCGGCGACGCGTTGGGCCTGGCGCTCGTTGTCATCGACGATCAGAACCCGGCCGCCCAGACCGTCCAGGCGCGCGGCGGCGCCGGCGATGACGCCCATGCGGCGACCCGAGGCCTCGCGCTGGCGCAGTTCGTCGATGACCAGCTTGAAGCGGGTCAGGCTGCGCACGCGGGCGAACAGCATGACATCGTCGATCGGCTTAGTCAGGAAGTCCGAAGCGCCCGATTCCAGACCCTGGATGCGGTCGCCGCGCCCGTCGAGCGCGGTGATCAGCACGACCGGGATGTGGCGGGTCGTGGGATCGTCCTTGAGCTTTCGGCAGACGGTGAAGCCGTCCATGCCGGGCATCATGACGTCCAGCAGGATGATATCAGGCAGATCGCGCGCGGCCATGGCCAGGGCCGTCGGCCCGTCCATGGCGGTAGAAACCTCGTAGTACTCGGCCGTCAGCTTGGCCTCGAGCAGGCGGACATTGGCCTCGATGTCGTCGACGACGAGGATCCGGGCGCTCATGCAGGCTGCCTTTCCAGCAGACGCTTGATGGTGTCGAGGAAATGCACGACCGAGATCGGCTTAGAGATATAGGCCTCGCAACCGCCCTCGCGAATGCGTTCCTCATCCCCCTTCATGGCGAAGGCGGTCACCGCCACCACCGGAATGTGGGCCAGGTCGTCGTCTTCTTTCAGCCACTTGGTGACTTCCAGACCCGAGATCTCGGGCAGCTGGATGTCCATCAGAATCAGGTCTGGCTTGTTTTCGCGGGCAATGGACAACGCCGACAGACCCTCACGGGTCTGCAGGGTCTCGTAACCCTGGGCTTCGAGCAGATCATGAAAGAGCTTCATGTTCAGCTCGTTATCCTCCACGATGAGGACCTTCTTCGTCATCCTTACCCCGACCATGCGGTCACGTGGCGGCGCCTAGGGATTCGCGCCGTCTTCCAGAACCTGATCGCACGGATATCCTTAAGCCCGCGCTAATCGCGTTAAGCACCAACGATCCGAGCTCATGGAACCGCGTTACTCCGACCTCCAGGCCTGCGCCATCTCGCCGACCGCGCCTCTGGTCATCGTCGACGTCGACGAAGTCCTGGCGCAATTCATGCGCGGCTTCGGCGCATTCGTGGCCCGTCACGGCTTTGAACTCCGCGTCGATCGCTTCGCCCTGTTCCAGAACATCTATCGCCCAGGCGAAAGCGAACACCTGGACATGATCGCGGGCAAGGCCCTGTTCGACGATTTCTTCCGGGACGGCGCCGATGATCTGGACCCCGCGCACGGCGCGGCCGACGCCTTGGCCGACCTGTCGACCCGCGCCGAGGTGGTGATTCTGACCAACGCGCCCGAGCACGGCCGCCTGGCGCGATCCAAGTGGCTGAAGACACACGGCTTTGACTATCCGCTGGTGATCAACAGCGGCCCCAAAGGGCCGCCCGCAGCGGAGCTGGCCTCGCGCACGACCGGTCCGGTCGTTTTCATCGACGACCTTTTGCCGCAGCTGGAATCGGTGGCGCACAGCGCGCCGCAGGTCGGCCGCTTCCAGATGGTCAGCGACGAGCGCCTACGCCCGTTCGCCCCGTCCGCGCCTGATCGTCACGTCCGTATCGACGAGTGGCCGACCTTGAAGGTCGCCATCGAGGAGCGCTTCTTTCCATGATCCGTTTCGGCGTCGACTTCGGCGGCACCAAGATCGAGGTCGCCGCGCTCAACGCGGCCGGCGACTTCGTGGCGCGCGTGCGCAAGCCCAATCCCGGCAACTATGATGAAGCGCTGGAAGCGGTGGCCGCGTTGGTCGCCGACGCGGAATCGATGGCCGGCGGCAGTTGCGCGCGCTTGGGCTTGGGGATTCCCGGTTCGATCTCGCCCCGCACCGGCCTGATCCGCAACGCCAACAGCACCTATCTGAACGGCCGCCCCTTTGGCGAAGACCTGGAGACGCGCCTGGCGCGCCCCGTGCGTCTGGCCAACGACGCCAACTGCCTGGCCCTGTCCGAAGCCGCCGACGGCGCCGGCGCCGGCGCGGCGGTGGTGTTCGCGGCCATTCTGGGCACCGGCTGCGGCGGCGGCGTCGTGGTCGACGGCAAGATCATCGAGGGACACAACGGGATCGCTGGCGAATGGGGCCATTCCCCCCTGCCCTGGCCCAAGCCTGAGGAGTATCCGGGCCCGGACTGCTGGTGCGGCCGCAAGGGCTGCCTGGAGACCTGGATCGCAGGCCCCGCCTTCGCCCGTGACGCCGGCTTCGCCAACGGACAGGCCGCCATGGGCGCCGTTGACGCCGGAGACCTCGGCGCGATCGCCGCCCTGGACCGCTATGTCGACCGCCTGGCCCGGTCCCTAGCCGTGGTCTGCGACCTGATCGACCCGGACGTCATCGTCCTGGGCGGCGGCATGTCGAACGTCGACGCCCTCTATGAGCGCCTGCCCGCCGCCATCACGCCGCATGTGTTCTCGGACGTTTTCGAGACGCCGGTCCGCAAGGCTAAACACGGCGACAGCTCCGGCGTCCGCGGCGCCGTGTGGCTGTGGCCGCCTGAAGGCTGAGCGCCCCCATGAAGTCCCTGTGCCGCGATTGCGGATGGACGGGCGAGGCCAAGGCCCCGCGCTGCCCGTCCTGCGCCTCGCCGCGCACGGTGTTCCATGAGGAACTGGGGACCTTGTCCATCGCTCACATGGACTGCGACGCCTTCTACGCCTCGGTGGAGAAGCGCGATGATCCGTCGCTGCGCGACCTGCCGGTGATTATCGGCGGCGGCAAGCGCGGGGTGGTCACCACAGCCTGCTACATCGCCCGCATGAGCGGCGCCAAATCGGCCATGCCGATGTTCAAGGCGCTGAAGCTGTGCCCCGACGCCGTGGTGATCAAGCCGAACTTCGCCAAGTACAAGGAAGAGAGCCGGCGCATCCACGAGAAGCTCGACAAGCTGACGCCGCTGATCCAGCCGCTGTCGCTGGACGAGGCCTGGATCGACCTGACGGGTACGCAGCGCCTGCACGGCGCGACGCCCGCCCAGATGCTGGCCAGGCTTCAGGCTGAGATCGAGCGCGACATCGGCCTGACCGTCTCGGTGGGCCTGGCGCCCAACAAGTTCCTGGCCAAGATCGCTTCGGAGCTGGACAAGCCGCGCGGCTTCTCGGCGATCGGCGCGGCCGAAGCGCAGGCCTTCCTCGCCAACAAGCCGGTCAACATCCTGCCGGGCGTGGGTCCGGCCACCGTCGCCTCGCTGGCCGAGCTTGGGCTGCGCACGGTGGGCGACATCGCCGCCGCCGATCTGAAGCTGTTGGCCAATCGCCTGGGCTCGGGCGGGATGCGGCTGCACCGTCTGGCCCACGGCCAGGACAGCCGCATCGTCGACCCTGACCAGGCCCGCAAGACGATCAGCGCCGAGACCACCTTCAACGACGACCTGCACAAGCGCGAGGACTTGGAGGACGAGCTTTGGCCCCTCTGCGAAAAGGTCGCCAAGCAGGCGCGTAAGGAAGGCGTCGCGGGCCGCGTCGCGACGCTGAAACTGCGCACCCCCGACTTCAAGATTCATACCCGCCGCCGCACGCTGGCTGTGCCGACCCAGACGGCCCGCACCCTGTTCCAGGTCGCCCGCGAGCTCTTGGCCGCCGAGCCCCGCGGCCTGGCCTATCGCCTGATCGGCGCGGGCCTGACCGAGTTCGTCGACGCCGACACGGCCGGCGCTGACATGTTCGCGGACGAAGAGCGCCGCGCCTTGAAAAGCGAGACCGCCATCGACGCGCTACGCGGCAAGTTCGGCGCCGCCGCCGTGGTCACCGGCCGCGCCCTCAAGGGGCGGTGACGTCCGCTCTTGCGCGAGGCGACATCGAGCACCATCTCGACGCTTCCCCCCGTGGAACCGTTCGCGCGCGGCCTTCACTCTCTCAAACGTGAAGCCGAAAACCGAGGCGCCTCTGTGCTAAAGCGGCGCAGCGGCGCTTCGGCTCTTCCAAAGCCGCCGCGTTTCCATATCTAATCCAGGCAGGCGGGTGATTTGCTCGCCGGGAGAGAACAAGTCGATGGCCGAGCGGAAGCAAGGCGGGCAAGGTAACGGCGTCGGGTCGTCGGTCGTCACGGAAGTGAAGCCGAAGACACAGAAGCCTTCGCTCTATCGCGTTCTAATTCTCAACGACGACTACACGCCGATGGAGTTCGTCGTCTACGTGCTCGAACGGTTCTTCAACAAGTCGCGCGAAGATGCGACGCGTATCATGCTGCATGTCCACCAAAACGGTGTGGGCGTTTGTGGCGTCTACACTTACGAAGTCGCAGAAACCAAGGTCGCCCAAGTCATCGACTCGGCGCGACGCCATCAGCACCCCCTGCAGTGCACCATGGAAAAGGACTGAGGAGCCTCCGCCGTTGCCCTCTTTTTCGCGCCCCCTGGAAGAGTCCCTGCATCGCGCCGTCGCCTACGCCAACCAGCGTAAGCACGAGTACGCGACGCTGGAGCACCTTCTGCTTTCCCTGACCGACGACGAGGACGCCGCCGGAGTCATGCGTGCGTGCGACGTCGATCTCACCGCGCTGAAGAAGAGCCTTTCCAACTATCTCGACGTCGAACTCTCCTCCCTGGTGGTGGACGATGACGAGGACGCCAAGCCGACCGCCGGCTTCCAGCGCGTGATCCAGCGCGCGGTGATCCACGTCCAGTCGTCCGGCCGCGAGGAAGTGACCGGCGCCAATGTGCTGGTCGCCATCTTCTCCGAACGCGAAAGCCATGCCGCCTACTTCCTGCAGGAGCAGGACATGACGCGGTATGACGCGGTCAACTTCATTGCTCACGGCATCGCCAAGAAGGCCGGGGCGTCGGAACCCAAGAGCGTCAAGGGCGCCAGCGCCGGATCGAACGCGACCGAGGAGGACGGCGAAAAGTCGAACGCCAAGACCGGCGGCGAAGCGCTGGAGGCCTACTGCGTCGACCTCAACGAAAAGGCCCGCCAGGGTAAGGTCGATCCGCTGATCGGCCGCGCCAACGAGGTCGAGCGCGCGATCCAGATCCTGTGCCGCCGCACCAAGAACAACCCGCTGCTGGTGGGCGATCCGGGCGTCGGCAAGACCGCTATCGCCGAGGGCCTGGCGCGCAAGATCGTCACCCACCAGGTCCCCGAGGTCCTGGAAGGCGCCACCATCTACTCGCTCGACATGGGCGCGCTGCTGGCCGGCACCCGCTATCGCGGCGACTTCGAGGAACGCCTCAAGCAGGTCGTCAAGGAGCTGGAGAACCACCCGAACGCGGTGCTGTTCATCGACGAGATCCACACCGTGATCGGCGCCGGCGCCACCAGCGGCGGGGCCATGGACGCCAGCAATCTGCTCAAGCCGGCTCTGGCCTCGGGCACGCTGCGCTGCATGGGCTCGACCACCTATAAGGAGTTCCGTCAGCACTTCGAGAAGGATCGGGCCCTGGTCCGTCGCTTCCAGAAGATCGACGTCAACGAGCCGACGGTGGAAGACACCATCAAGATCCTCAAGGGTCTGAAGACCTACTACGAGGACTTCCACAAGCTGAAGTACACGGCCGACGCCCTGAAGGTCGCCGTCGAGCTGTCGGCCAAGTACATCACAGACCGCAAGCTGCCGGACAAGGCGATCGACGTGATCGACGAAGCCGGCGCCTCGCAGATGCTGCTGCCTGAAAGCCGTCGCAAGAAGACGATCGGCGTGAAGGAGATCGAAAGCGTCGTCGCCAAGATCGCTCGCATCCCGCCCAAGTCGGTCAGCAAGTCGGACACCGAGGCGCTGAAGGAACTGGAAAGCGACCTGAAGCGCGCCGTGTTCGGTCAGGAAGAGGCCCTGAGCCAGCTGGCCGCCGCCATGAAGCTGGCGCGGGCCGGCCTGCGTGAACCCAACAAGCCGATCGGCTCGTACCTGTTCAGCGGTCCGACCGGCGTTGGCAAGACCGAAGCCGCTAAGCAGCTGGCCCAGACCCTGGGCATCGAGATGCTGCGCTTCGACATGTCGGAATATATGGAGCGCCACACCGTGAGTCGCCTGATCGGCGCCCCTCCCGGCTATGTCGGCTTCGACCAGGGCGGTCAGCTGACCGACGCGGTCGACCAGCACCCGCACGCCGTCGTCCTGCTCGACGAAATCGAGAAGGCGCATGGGGATGTCTACAACATCCTGCTGCAGGTGATGGACAACGGCACCCTGACCGACAGCAACGGCAAGAAGGTCGATTTCCGCAACGTGGTCCTGATCATGACCACCAATGCGGGGGCCTCGGACGCCCAGCGCAACTCGATCGGCTTTGGCCGGTCGAAGGTCGAAGGTGAAGAAGAGGCCGCCCTCAAGCGCCTGTTCACGCCGGAGTTCCGCAACCGCCTGGACGCCGTGGTGGCCTTCAAGCCGCTGACCGCCGACATCATCCGTCAGGTCGTGCAGAAGTTCGTGATGCAGCTGGAGGCGCAGCTCGCCGACCGCAACATCACGATCGAGCTTTCCGACGACGCCGCCGACTGGCTGGCCAAGAACGGCTTCGACGAGCTCTACGGCGCGCGTCCGCTGGCCCGGGTCATCCAGGAGCACATCAAGAAGCCCCTGGCCGACGACATCCTGTTCGGACGCCTCGTGCGCGGCGGTCACGTCAAGGTCGTGCTCAAGGACAGCAAGATCGACTTCGAGATCGACTCGTCCACCGCCCCCAAGGCCGGCAAGACCGACGAGACCGAACCGGCCATGGCCGAATAGGTCGGCGACAAGCCCTCAAGCGAAAGGCCCGGAGCAATCCGGGCCTTTTGTTTTTTGACTAAAGCGCCGCGCTGATCTTTTCCGCCAGAGCCTGCAGTTCGGCGACATCGGCCATGCCGCCCTCACCGTGACGCCCCAGGGCCTCGCCCTCATAGCGGGGGATCACGTGGAAGTGCAGGTGGAAGATCGTCTGGCCAGCCGGCGCGCCATTGAACTGGGTGACGACCACGCCGTCAGGCTTGAGCGACGTCACAATCGCCCTAGCCAACGTCTGGGTCGCGGCGGTCAGGTCGGCCAGAACCTGCGGCTCGACCTCCAGGATGTTGCGCGCCTGGCTGACCTTGGAGATCACCAGGGCGTGGCCGCGCGCCTGCGGAAAGACGTCCATGAACGCCAGGACCTTGTCGTCCTCGAACACCTTCACACTGGGGATCTCGCCGCGGATGATCTTGGCGAAGATGTTGCCCGTGTCGTAGCGTCCGTCGAGGCTCATGATCGTCTCCCTTTGATGCGACGGTCGTAGCAAACGCGAAGGGGCGCGGAAACCATGGACGGCAAGCCTCAGGGCCTTACCGAGCAGCAAAAGCAATGGTTCGCCTCGGTTCGCGCCAATCTGGAGCGAGAGACGGGAAAGACTCTCGAACAATGGGTCGAGATCGTCCGGTGCGAATGTCCTGAAACCCGGCCCAAGGCGCGCAACGATTGGCTGAAAGCGACCTATGGCATCGGCCAAAACCGCGCCGCAACGATCTTCGGCGTCGCCTTTCCGGCCGAAATGGGCTGGGACGACGCGGACGGCCTGCGCGCGGCGCTGTGGACAGACCCGGCCTCGGCCGCCGTCCTCGAGGCGCTGGAAGCGGCGATGGCCGACCTGCCCGGCGTCGTGACCGGCCAACGCAAGGGCTACACCGCCTGGTCGCGCAAAAGCCAGTTCGCAGCCGCCAAGCCGCTGAAGGGCGGCGGTGTCGCGCTGGGCCTCGCCCTGACGCCGGAGGCCTCTCCCCGCCTCGCCGAGCCCCGCAATGAGACCTGGTCCGAGCGCCTCAAGGCCAAGCTTGTCGTCGCCTCGCCCGCCGAGGTCGATATGGCGCTGAAGGCGCTGCTCAAGACGGCTTGGGACCGCTCCTAGCCCCCTTCTGGGGTGACCAGGACGCCGTTTGGTCCCGGCCCGTCAGAATGGACGCAGGGCGCTAAGCCTGGGCCGCCGGCTCGAGGCGCGCCAGCATCACGCCCTCGCTGACCTGACCGCCGACGCTCACCGACAGCTCTGCGACAACACCGTCGAACGGCGCGGCCATGGCGTGCTCCATCTTCATGGCCTCAAGCGTCAGCAGGGTTTGCCCCTTGCTGACGGCCTGACCCGCCGAGACGGCGACAGAGACGATCTTTCCGGGCATCGGCGACAGGATCGCGCCGTCCGAGGCCCCGCCCTCGCCTGCCCCGCCGACCTTGGCGACAAAGTCGAACTCCTGGACGTCGCCGCCCTCGAACACCTGGATCGGACCCTTGCCATAGGTGGTCGGCAGACGGGTGACCTCATCGAACGTCGAGCCATCGGCATGGCGGATGTCCCAGGACCAGTCCTCGGAGCCGCCGCCGATCAGAGCGACACGCAGCGGCGTGGCCTTGCCGTCGGACGACATCGGCAGGTGCATCGACGCCCGGGGGGCGTTCATCCGGAAGCCCAAGAGCTTGGACGGCGCGGGCTCCCACGGGTCGCGACGGGCTTCGGCTTCGAGGAAGCTGTCGAGCCGCCAGCCGATCGCGGCCATGGCCGGCTCGTCGCTGAAGGTGCGTTCGGTGAGTTCGTCGAGGCGCGCCTCGATAAAGCCGGTATCCACAGCGCCGTCGACGAAGTCGGGATGGCTGGCGCACTTGGCCAGGAAGGCGGCGTTGGTCTTGACCGGCCAGACCTCGACCAGGGCGCAGGCCTCGGCCAGGCGCTGAGCGGCGTCCTCGCGATCGGCCCCGTGGGCGATCAGCTTGGCGATCATCGGATCGTAGAACGGCGTGACCTCGCCGCCTTCCTCCACCGCGCTGTCGACGCGGACGTCGCCCTCGGGCAGGCGGAAGTGCTTCAGCTTGCCGGTCGAGGGCAAAAAGCCGGTGGCCGGGTTCTCGGCGTAGAGGCGCGCCTCCATGGCCCAGCCGTCCAGGGTGATCTCGTCCTGCGCCAGCGGCAGCGGCTCGCCCGAGGCCACCCGCAGCTGCCATTCGACGAGGTCCTGGCCGGTGACCATCTCGGTGACTGGAT
Source organism: Caulobacter vibrioides (assembly GCF_002310375.3). Lineage (GTDB taxonomy): Bacteria > Pseudomonadota > Alphaproteobacteria > Caulobacterales > Caulobacteraceae > Caulobacter > Caulobacter vibrioides_D. The sequence continues at coordinate 1,441,420 of NZ_CP023315.3, read as the reverse complement.
GCTCGACCTGCAGGCGGGTGTTCATCTCCATGAACCAGATGCGGTCGGCGCGCAGGCCCTCGCTGGCGTCGGCGATAAACTCGACCGTACCGGCCCCGACATAGTTCACGGCCTGGGCGGCCTTGACCGCCGCCGCGCAGACGGCCTCCCGGGTCGCCTCGTCCATGCCGGGGGCCGGCGCTTCCTCGATGACCTTCTGGTGGCGGCGCTGCAGCGAGCAGTCGCGCTCGAACAGGTGGACGACATTGCCGTGGCTGTCGCCGAACACCTGCACCTCAATGTGGCGCGGCCGAGTGACGTACTTTTCCAGCAGCACCCGATCATCGCCAAAGGCGGCCGAGGCTTCGCGACGGCACGAGCCCAGGGCGGCCTCGAAATCGTCGGCCTTCTCGACCTTGCGCATGCCCTTGCCGCCGCCGCCCGCCACGGCCTTGATCAGCACCGGATAGCCGATCTTGGCGGCCTCGGCGGTCAGGCGGTCGACCGACTGATCCTCGCCCAGATAGCCGGGCGTGGTGGGCACGCCGGCCTTGATCATCACCGCCTTGGCGGCGTCCTTCAGGCCCATGGCCCGGATCGCCGACGGCGGCGGGCCGATCCAGACGAGCCCCGCGTCGGTCACGCTCTGGGCGAACTCGGCGTTCTCGGACAGGAAGCCATAGCCCGGATGGATCGCCTCGGCGCCCATCTGCTTGGCCGCCGCCAGGATCTTGCGCGGATCCAGATAGCTCTCCTTGGCCGGCGCCGGACCAATCAGGATCGCGGCGTCAGCCTCCATCACGAACGGCGCGTTGGCGTCCGCCTCGGAGTAGACGGCGATCGTCCGCACGCCCAGCTCGCGGGCGGTACGGATGATCCGACGGGCGATCTCGCCGCGATTGGCGATCAGAACGGAGGAGAGCAAGGGCGGGGCCTACATTTGGGAAAGGGTGAAGAGCAGGAGTCCCGACAGCATCGTGGCGAACGCGGTGATGCTGCTGAACCAGACGATGCTCGTCTTGAAGAGCGCGCCGATGATGGTCGAGCCATACCCACCGCGCAGGGTCTGGAAGAGATTGACGGGGGACCAAAGGATCACGATCGTCAAAGCCGCTCCGATCAGGGGCTGCGGCAGAATGAAGACCAGGGCCCACAGGAGGAATGAGAAAGACAGTAGGTTGGTGGCCACCAGCAGGTGGTCATAGATGAAGTACTGACGGCGGTTCACGTACACGAGCGCCAGGCTCAGACCGATAATCGGCAGCAGCAGAACCGCCAGGCGGTGAGCCCAGCCGAAGGTGACAAGCAGATAGTAGTCCGGATTGGCCACGGCCTTGGCCAGGCCTTCCTTGAACCAGTACTTGGAAGTCTCCTTCGCCGTGGTCTCGTGACCGGAAGCCGCAGCCTGCTCCTTGATCCGCGCCTGATCGGGAACGACGATATTGACCTTGCTGCCAGCGACCTGGGCCTCAGCGATCTTGTTCGCGCTGCTCTCCAGCTTGGTGGGATCTTCGAAATTGAGGCTCCGGATCTGATCGGCGGCTTTGGAGCCCTTGTTCTTGATCTGCGCCAAGGCTTCCGCGCCAGCGTTTGGATTATTCTGCAACGCTTGGGCTTCGGCCGTCTTGCTGGCGTAGCGCTCCTCAGCCATCTTCACGTCTTCGGCGTACTCTGCGGCGATCGCGGCCTTGTCCGGGGTGGGCTCCTTGAGCGCCTCGTCGCGCTGCTCAATGGCCGCAGCGAGACGTTCATCGCGCGCCTCGGTCGCCTCCTGGCGCATCTCGTCGGCCTTGGCCTTGCGACCGGCAGGCGTCATGAGGGCATGCGCTTCCTTTTCAGCCCTGAGTTCCTGCTCATGGCGGAAGTTGTGGATCAGGTGCTCCGCCGAGAAGATGAACAGCAGCAGCGAAACCAGGAAAGTGCGGAACGGCGGCACGTGCCGCGCGATCCGCCCTTCCATGTAGTCCTTGGCCAGCTTGCCGGGCCTGAAGAACAGCAGCGGCAAGGTGTTGGCCAGGCGACCGTCGAGGTGGAACATCCCCTCGATGGCCTCCCAGATCAGGTGGAGGATCGACCGATGGTGCGTATCGGCGTTCTGGCCGCAGCTGTAGCAGTACCAGCCCTCCAGGGCCGTCCCGCAGTTCTTGCAGGGCTCACCCTGTTGCGTGAACGGCCGCTTTTTCGGCCGAACTAAACTCGCAACCGAGTCCGCCGCCGCCGTATCCAGATCCGCGCCCGTCATCATGCCCCCACCGGTTGAGTCTATTCAGACCAGGAGGGTTTACGACGGTCGAGGAAAGCGCGCACGCCTTCTTGTCCCTCAGGCGAAACACGGCGGCGCGCGATGCGCCGAGCGCTCTCTTCGATCAGTCCCTTGTCGAGCTTTTGACCAACGAAGTCGTTGACCAAGGCCTTGGCGTCGCCGATCGCGCCCGGGGCGCAGGGCGCCATCTCGGCGATCAGGGCGTCGCGGGCGGCCTCCAGGCTGGCGACATCCTCGAACACCTCGTCGACCAGACCAAAGCCCCAGGCGTCATCGGCGTCGAACACGCGGCCGGTGGCGAACAGCAGCTTGGCGGTGCGCGGGCCCAGAGCTTGGATCACGTAGGGGCTGATCGTCGCCGGGGTCAGGCCCAGCTTCACCTCGGAAAAGGCGAACTTGGCGTCGACCAGCGCCAGCGCATGGTCGCACGCCGCCACCAGACCCGCGCCGCCGCCGAAAGCCGGCCCTTCGACCAGGGCCACGGTCAGGGCCGGGATGTCGTGCAGCGCCTTGAGCATATGCGCCAGTTCCAGCGCGTCCTGGCGGTTGTCATCCTCGTCCCACTCGACGGCCGCGCCCATCCAGGACAGATCGGCGCCGGCGCTAAAGGCGCCGCCGACGCCGCGCAGGAACACGATCCGCACGCCCTCGGCGCCGTGCAGGGTCTCGAAGGTCTGGCGCAGCGCCGCGATGGTGGCCGCGTCAAAGGCGTTCTTCTTGTCCGGCCGGTTGATCCACACGGTGACCGCGCCCTCCGGCGTGCTGTCCATGTGGACCAGCGGGCTCATCGCGTCGGTGTCGTTCACCTCGACGATGGGATCGGCGATCGGGTTGGTCATGTGGGAAGTCCTTCCTGGGATCTACATCCGGAAAACGCCGAAGGTGGTCTCTGGGATCGGCGCGTTCAGCGAAGCAGAGATTGCGAGACCCAGGACGTCGCGGGTTTGCGCCGGATCAATGATCCCGTCGTCCCAAAGGCGCGCCGTCGCATGATAAGGGTTTCCCTCGTCCTCGTAGCGCTGGCGGATCGGCGCCTTGAAGGCCTCGGCCTCCTCGGGCGTCCACTTGGCGGCGTCACGGTGGACGGTGGCCAGCACACTGGCGGCCTGCTCTCCCCCCATCACCGAGATGCGGCTGTTGGGCCAGGTGAACAGGAAACGCGGGCTGTAGGCGCGGCCGCACATGCCGTAGTTGCCGGCTCCGAAGCTGCCGCCGATCAGGACGGTAAACTTCGGAACCTCGGCGGAAGCCACAGCCGTCACCAGCTTGGCGCCGTCCTTGGCGATGCCGCCGGCCTCATACTTGCCGCCGACCATGAAGCCCGAGATGTTCTGTAAAAAGATCAGCGGAATCTTGCGCTTGCAGGCAAGTTCTATGAAGTGCGCGCCCTTCAGCGCGCTCTCGCTGAACAGCACACCATTGTTGGCCAGGATCGCCACGGGCTGGCCCCAGATGCGGGCGAAGCCGCAGACCAGGGTCGTGCCGTACAGCGCCTTGAACTCATCGAACTGGCTGCCGTCGACGATGCGCGCGATCACCTCGCGAACGTCATAGGGCGCCCGAACATCGGTCGGGACGATCCCATAGAGCTCTTCAGGATCATGGGCCGGGGGCTCGACGTCGGCGAGCACCAGTTGATCCGGCTTGGTCGTGTTGAGGTTCGCCACGATCGCGCGGACGATCTCCAGCGCATGCTCGTCGTTCTCGGCGACGTGGTCCACCACGCCAGAGCGGCGGCCGTGGGTGTCGGCGCCGCCCAGTTCCTCGGCCGAGATGACCTCGCCGGTGGCGGCCTTCACCAGCGGCGGGCCGGCCAGGAAGATGGTCCCCTGATTGCGGACGATCACCGTCTCGTCGCTCATCGCCGGGACATAGGCGCCGCCGGCGGTGCACGAGCCCATGACGCACGCGATCTGCGGGATGCTGGCCGCGCTCATCCGCGCCTGATTGAAGAAGATGCGGCCGAAATGGTCGCGATCGGGGAAGACCTCGGCCTGGTGGGGCAGGTTCGCGCCGCCGCTGTCGACCAGATAGACGCAAGGCAGCCGGTTCTGCGCGGCGATTTCCTGGGCCCGCAGGTGCTTCTTCACCGTCATCGGGAAGTAGGCGCCGCCCTTCACCGTGGGGTCGTTGGCGACGATCATCACCTCGCGCCCGGAGACCCGGCCGACGCCGCAGATCATGCCCGCGCCCGGCGCTTCGCCATTGTAGAGATCACAGGCGGCCAGTTGGCCGATTTCCAGGAACGGCGAGCCTGGATCCAGCAGACGCTCGACCCGCTCGCGGGGCAGCAGCTTGCCGCGCGACGTATGCCGCTCGCGGGCGCTTTCCGGCCCGCCCAGGGCGGCTTGCGCCACCTTGGCGCGCAACTCTTCCACAAGCGCCCGGTTGTGGGCGGCGTTCTTGGCGAAGGCGTCGCTGGACGCGTCGATAACGGAGTTCAACTTCGGCATGACCGACGCTTAGCCTTTTCCACCCTGCCCCGGAAGTCGGAGTTTTTTGGACCCCGAACCCAAAGATTCCGAGCCAAAACCGTTCTCGACCATTTCGCTTGCGTGATCAACAGTTGCGCCTGAACGGGCCCTTGTGGTCAAGCCTGCCGGTTCGGGTTAGCGTCCGCGCCGTGGAAACGCCCCTGCCCGACGACTCGGCCCTGGCGCGCCTCTTCGCCCGCGCACGGCGAACCGGGGCGGCGGCCTGGTTTTCCCTGCCCGGCGGGGCGACGCTGTTCGAGCCCGGCGAGGCGGCCGACAACCTCTATTTTCTCAAGACCGGACGCCTGGGCGCCTTCCGTCGCGAGGAGGGTCAAGAGTCTCAGTTTCTGGGCGTGATCCGCCCTGGCGAACCGGCCGGCGAGATGGCCCTGGTCGGCGGCACGCCGCACTCGGCCAGCATGGTGGCCCTGCGCGACAGCGAGGTGCTCGCATTGCCGCGCGACGACTTCTTCGAGGCCGCCGAGGAAGACCCGACGGTGATGCTCGAACTGTCGCGGCTGATGATCCGACGGGCCAGGCAGGCTCAGACACACGCGGCGATCGGTGACCCCTCGGTCTTTGGCTTCATCGCGGTCGAGCCTGGCGCGGCGATCCGGCCCGTGGTGGAGCGTCTCGGGCGCTGTATCGAGAGCCTGGGATACTCGGTGACCGTCGAGGGTGGTGAGTCGCTGCTGGCGCCCACCGAGTGGTTCAGCAACGTCGAACGCGAGCACGACTTTGTGCTGTACGTCGCCGAAGCCGACGAGACCGCCTGGAAGCACGTCGTGGGTCGCCAGGTCGACCACCTGTTCCGCGTCGGTCGGGGCGATCGCGCACCGCCGAAGACAATTCCTTCCTACGCCTCGGGTCCGCTGCAGGCGCAGCGGCTGGTTGATCTGATCCTGCTGCAGTCCGCGACCTTGGAATATCCGGCGGGCTCAGAGGCCTGGATGACCGCCACCCAGGCCGCTCGGCTGTTTCATCTACGCGAGAACGGCGTCGCCGATCTGCAGCGTCTGGCGCGCGTGCTCACCGGGCAATCCGTCGGGCTTGTGCTCTCAGGGGGCGGCGCGCGCGCCTACGCCCATATCGGCGCGATCCAGGCGATGCGGGAACGCGGCATTCCGATCGATTTCGTCGGCGGCGCTTCCATGGGCGCGATCGTGGCGGCGGGGATCGCCATGGGGTGGGATGACGGCGAACTGGAAGCCCGCATCCGAAAGGCCTTTGTCGACACCAGTCCGCTCGACGACATCGCCTTTCCCATGATCGCCATGACCCGCGGCGAGAAGGTTCGCGACCGGCTGGACGAGCATTTCGGCTCGGTCGACATCAGCGATCTGTGGCTGCCGTTTTTCTGTGTGTCGTCGAACCTGACGTCCGGCTCCTACCAACTGCATCGCACAGGAGACCTGCAGGCGGCGCTGCGGGCGTCGATCGCCTTGCCGGGGGTGCTGCCACCGGCCACGGAAAGGGGCCAGGTGCTGGTGGACGGCGCGGTCATGAAGAACTTCCCCGCCGACGTGATGCGGTCATTCCAGCTGGGCCCGATCGTCGGCGTCGATGTTACGCGGGGCCGCAGCATCACTAGCGCCGACATCGTGACGCCACCGTCCTTGTGGAAGTGGATCTTTTCGGGCGAATGGCGCAAAGGGCCGCCGATCGTGGCGCTTCTGATGCGCGCGGCCACCGTGACGACGGGCCGCGATCTCGCCGCGGCCCGGGAGGCCACCGACGTCCTCATCACCCCGAAGCTGGAGGGGATCGACATCCGCGACTGGCGCGCCTTCGAGCCCGCCGTGAAGGCCGGCTACGTCGCTGCGGGCCTCGCGCTCGACGGCGTGCATCGCCCCATCACCGACCTGCGCAAGCGTCCGAGCCTGGCCGAGCGCCGCGCGGCGTTTAGTCCCGCCTGGCCCAGATGAAGGCCCTTCCCTTTCGCGAGAACCGGTCCAATATCCTTCCTGTGTTGTTCAACATCTGAAAGGAGGTGGTCCAGTGTCTCATTGTCTCCAACCGCAGTCGCAAGTCGTGACCTGGAGCCCGAAGAGCGAGGTCTCCGCCTAGAGCCCTTTAGCTTTGGATGGAACCATCTAAAGCGTTTGAAAGGGCTCTAAATCTTTGATTTTAGAGCCTGTTTAACAGGCTCTAAGGCGTTGAGCGCCAAGGGTTTAAAGTCACTGGCTGCGAGAGCGGCTACGACGATGGAGGGCCGCCCCGAGCGATCGGGGCGGCCCTTTTTCATGTCTCGCCGTCCAGGATCAGCCGCCGATCAGTTCGCGTCCGATCAGGAAGCGGCGAATCTCGTTGGTGCCCGCGCCGATGTCGTAGAGCTTGGCGTCGCGCAGCAGGCGCTCGACCGGCCACTCCTTGGTATAGCCAGCGCCGCCCAGGGCCTGGATCGCCTCCAGAGAGACCTTCACAGCGTTCTCGGACGCCATCAGGATCGCGCCGGCGGCGTCGAACCGGGTAGTCTTGCCCGCGTCGCAAGCCTTGGCCACCGCGTAGACATAGGCCCGCGCCGAGTTCAGGGCCACGTACATGTCGGCGATCTTGCCCTGCATCAGCTGGAACGAGCCGATCGGCTGCCCAAACTGCTTGCGGTCGCGGACATAGGGCAGGACGATATCGAGACAGGCCTGCATGATGCCCAGCGGGCCGGCCGCCAGCACGGCGCGCTCATAGTCCAGACCGCTCATCAGGACGCCGACCCCGCCACCGACCGGGCCCATGACGTTCTCTTCCGGGATCTCGCAGTCCTCGAACACGAGCTCAGCGGTGTCCGACCCGCGCATGCCCATCTTGTCCAGCTTCTTGGAGACGCTGAAGCCCTTCATACCCTTCTCGACGAGGAAGGCGGTGATGCCGCGACTGCCCTCGCCGGTCTTGGCGTAGACCACCAGCGTATCGGCGTGCGGCGCGTTGGTGATCCAGAACTTCGTGCCGTTCAGGATATAGCGGTCGCCGACAAGCTCGGCGCGCAGCTTCATCGACACGACGTCCGAACCCGACCCCGCCTCGCTCATCGCTAGCGAGCCAACGTGCTCGCCGCTGATCAGCTTGGGCAGGTAGCGACGCTTCTGCTCCGGCGTCGCCCAACGGCGGATCTGGTTCACGCAGAGATTGGAGTGGGCGCCGTAGCTGAGCCCCACGGAGGCGGAGGCGCGGCTGACCTCTTCCATCGCCACCACGTGTTCCAGATAGCCCAGACCCAGGCCGCCGAACTCTTCCTCGACGGTGAGGCCGTGCAGGCCAAGATCCCCCATCGGGACCCAGAGTTCGCGCGGGAAGGCGTTGGTCTCGTCGATCTTGGCGGCGATCGGGGCGATCTTGTCGGCGGCGAAGCGGGCCGTGGTCTCACGGATGGCGTCGGCGGTCTCGCCCAGCGCGAAGTCCATCGAGGGTGCGAAAGTCATCGACGTGGTTTCCTTCCCGATCGCCCAACGGAAGATGTGGGCGGTTTCAGCGCTTGTCACGCTCTGGCTCAACACTGAGAGAGCGTGTGCATCCTATCTCGGTCGATTTCCACCAGAAAACAGCCGCGCGATAGCAAAAAACGCCCGCCAGCCTTTGGGACCAGCGAGCGTTCTTGCTCATGCCTTGGGTGGAAGGCAAGAAACCTACTCTTCGTCACCCACGTCGGGGCCGGCCAGGCGGCGCAGCAGCAGATAGGCCGAGACCACAAAGCAGATCGCGCCGACCATGCTGGCGCCATAGCCGAAGAGCTTGACCTGACCATCCGAGCCCGCCGCGACGGTGAGGATCCAGAGAACCCCGCCGCCGAACAAAGCCAGGCCCAGGATGCCCAGGCTGACCAGCAGGCTGGTGTTGCCAAAGCGGGGCTGCTCCGGCTCGACCAGCGGGACGTCCATCACACCGATGGTCGCGTCTTCGCTCGTCGAAAAGCCGTCGAGATTGAAGACCGAAGAGCTCGCGGCCGGCGCGCCGAACAGGGTCGGTTCGCTGGGCGCAGCGCGCGTCGGAGCCGGAGCCTCGACCGGCGCCTCGACCGGTTCGCTGACTTGCGGGGTCAGGCGGAACGGCGTGAACTCGACCGGAGCGGCCGGCGAGGCCTCAACGGCCGTGGGCTGCGTCACAGGCTGGAACAGGGTCGGCGCAGGCTCGACCTCGGCCGGCTGAGTCGGAACCGGCGGCTCGGGCAGGCCCAGATCGTCCTGGCGGATCTCCGGCTTGGCGACCGGCGCAGGCGCAGCCGGGGCCTCAGGCAGGATCGCTTCCAGGCGGGCGGCGACCGCAGCGGCCGATTGCTCGGTGGCGGTCGGACCGTCCTCTTCCGGGACGACCGCGCTCAGCGGCAGACCTTCCTCGCGCTCGGCGATAACCCGGTCGCCCTCGGTGCGGGTGTTGACGGCCGCCGGGGTCTGCTTGGGCACCGCGCAGCTGGCGTCATAGTCGACCTTGGGACGCAGCACCGGGCTCGGCGCCGGGACCCATTCGCCGTTGGTCGGGGTCAGGAACAGCGTCTTTTCCGCCGCGCGGCGACGGACCAGCGCGTCGATGACGATCCGTTCGCCCTCGAAGTCGGCCTTGCGCCACATTTCCATCGCGCACGCGGCTTGCAGGAGCGAGCCCTCGTTGATCCGGCGCAGGACGCCCGAGCGGAGGAAGTTGTCGAGGCCGATGTTGAAGGCGAAGCAGACCAGCGCGTCGAACTGGTTCTGGTTCAGCGGCGCGTAGGTGTGCTCGTTCACCGAATGGGCGACCGAGATGAGGTCGTAGAGCAGCAGCGCCTCGGCGTCCTTTTCCGAGACGGACGCGCCCTCTCGGGCGGTCAGGGTGTGGCCATAGCCGACCGTCCAGCGCCCGTCGGGGAGCTGCGCGGCCTTCTGACGGTACCCTTCGAATCTCTTGATGAGATCGACGGCGGCCCGGGAGACCTGATGACGCGGTTTCATCGCCTAGATTGACCCAGTTTGAGACAGACGCGGATGCGTTCGCCTGTCTCGGCGCAAGGTCGGCGCCAGTTTCCCCGGTTAAGCGAGGCGCCGGCGCGAAAAACCTCAGTGCAGCAGCAGCGACGCGATCAGCAGCACCGCGAAGAAGCCGGTGAAGTCGGTCAGGAAGGTGACGAAGATCGACGATGACACCGCCGGATCGCGGCCCATCTTCTCCAGCGCCAGGGGCATCAGGATGCCGCCCAGCGCCGCGGTGAAGATGTTGGTGATCAAGGCCGCACCGACGATGATCGCCAGCTTGTCGTGTTGATCCGCCGGCCCGAAGATCATGTAGGTCGCAGCCCCCATCACCAGCGCCAGGCAAAGGCCGTTGACCAGGCCCACCAGCAGTTCGCGGGCCACGATGCGGCGGGCGTTGGCCGGGGTCAGCTCCTTGCTGGCCAGGGCGCGGACGGCCACGGCCAGGGTCTGGGTGCCGGCGTTGCCGCCCAGGGACGAGACGATCGGCATCAGGATGGCCAGGGCCACCAATTGAGCGATCTCGGCCTGGAAGATGGCCACGCCGCTGACGGCCAGGGTGGCGGTCGCCAGGTTCAGCATCAGCCATGGCAGGCGTGACTTGACGATCTCGATCACCGAGGCGTCGCGGCCGGCGTCGGACACACCGGCCAGGGCCAGGATGTCTTCCTGCGCCTCGTCGCGGATGACCTCGACGATGTCGTCGACGGTGATCTGGCCCACCAGGCGGCCACCCGGCTCGATCACCGGGGCGCTGATCAGGTGGTACTTGTCGAAGATGTAGGCGACCTCTTCCTGGTCCATCTCGACTGGGATTTCGGTGACCGCCTCCATCAGCTCGGCCAGCGGCGTCTGGCGACGGCTGCGCAGCAGGATGCTGATCGGGATGGCGCCGACCGGCTTGAAGGTCGGATCAACCACATAGACGTCGAAGAACAGCTCGGGCAGCTGATCGCCGGCCTCGCGGACGTGGTCGATGGTCTGGCCGACGGTCCAGAATTCCGGCGCAGCCAGGAACTCGCGCTGCATCAGGCGACCGGCGGTCTCGTCCTCGTAGGACAGGGTCGTCTCGATGGCGGCGCGATCGGTCTCGCCCATGGCGGCCAGCACCTGGAAGCGCTTGGTGTCGTCCAGGTCGTCGATGACGTCGGCGGCGTCGTCGGTGTCCAGCTCCTCGAGGGCCCGGGCCAGGGTCACCGACGGGGTGGCCTCCAGCACTTCCTCGCGGATGTTGTCGTCCATCTCCGAGATGATCTCGCCCAGGGCCTCGGGGTCCAGCAGCGGGATCACCTGCTCGCGATAGTCGGCGGTCAGAAAGCCCATCAGGTCGGCGACGTCGGCCGGCTCAAGGGCCCCGACCAGCTCGCGCAGGCGCTTGGAGTCGCCGCTGTCGGCGGCGTCGATCACCATCTCGACATATTCGGGATTGAGCGCGTAGTCGTCGCCAAGCGCGAGGTCTTCAAGCTCCTCGGGCGTCTCGGACTTCGGGACAGGGACCTGAGCCAGCGGGATGTCGTCCAGCACGTCGTCGTTCAGTTCGGCGGTATCCCGGGTCATGGGGGCCTCCTGAGCTCTCAGAGCGCGTGGGTTCGTTGGGCTGGTCCGATCAAGCGACCCTGAGGCGAAATCAGGGCCAGAAACGATTAGAGCGCCCTCAGCGAGTCGGAAACCGATTTCGCCAAGCGCGCTCTACTCTTGTTCACCTTGGTGCGGTCGAGAAGACTCGAACTTCCACGGGTTGCCCCACAGCGACCTCAACGCTGCGCGTCTACCAATTCCGCCACGACCGCTCGTGGTGAGGGGCGGCTGGTAGCAAACTGAATCGGCTTTGGGAAGCCGGAAGTTGGAGAATGTCACACGCCGCGCCGTGAGCGATCAGGCGCCGCCGGCCATGTAATCGTAGACGTCGGCCGCCCGGGTCACCTGAATGGCGATCCGTTCGTCGCTGATCTGGATTTCGCCGCGTGCGATCGGATGGTTGTTGGCCAGGATCCAGACCTCGTCATTGGTCTTGGTGTCCAGCGGGATCACCGCGCCCCGACCCATACGCAGCAGTTGCTGCATCGGCAGGATCGAGCGCCCCAACAGGACCGAGATCTCGACATTGACGGCGTTGACCTGGCTCACGAAGTAAGACCCTTGAACTGACACGCACGACCTGACTGGTCGCGGCGTCCAGGATTGCAAGAATAAGGCCGCATGCTTTCTCTCCCGTTAAACCCTGAAAACCCTGGGCTTCCGAGCCTGAGGCGCGATGACGCCGCGCCCGTCGGGTGGGCGGTTTCGACCCAGCCCGTCCCCTACCCGGCAGCGGTTGCCGCCATGGAGGCCCGCGCGGCGGCGATCGCCGACGGGACAGCGGGCGAGCTCATCTGGCTGCTGGAGCATCCACCGCTCTACACCGCCGGCGTCTCGGCCAAGGCGAGCGACCTGATCCAGCCCGACCGCTTTCCGGTGTTCGAGAGCGGCCGTGGCGGCCAGTTCACCTATCACGGCCCCGGCCAGCGGGTGGCCTATGTGATGCTGGACCTGACCCAGCGCGGCCGCGACGTCCGCGCCTTCGTGGCCGCCCTGGAGGCCTGGATCATCGACGCCCTGGCCGCCTTCAACGTCACCGGCGAGATCCGCGACGGCCGGGTCGGCGTCTGGGTCGAACGCAAGGGCGCCGGCTGGAGCCGCGAGGACAAGATCGCCGCCATCGGCGTCAAGCTGCGGCGCTGGGTCAGCTTCCACGGGATCAGCCTGAACGTGGAGCCGGATCTCTCGCACTTCTCGGGCATCGTGCCCTGCGGCCAGACCGAGCACGGCGTCACCAGCCTGGTGGACCTGGGCCTGCCGGTGACCCTGGACGAGACCGACGCGGCCCTGCGATCGAGCTTTTCAAAGGTGTTCGGGGCGGTCGAGGACGCTGAGGTTCCGGTTTAAGGGCGCTGGATGGCCGCTTAACGGCTCCCTTCCCCTTGATGGGGAAGGGCCGGCGATAATCCTCCCCCCAGCGGGGGAGGTGTCGGCGCAGCCGACGGAGGGGGAAGTCCTGCCCCCCCGCCTCTTCCCCCACCGGCGCTACGCGCCACCTCCCCCACTGGGGGGAGGATTTGGGGCGCGGACGCCAGCTTCAGGCTTCAAGCCGTGCGAACGCGCCCAGCGCCGCTGGCAGGCCACGCGCAGAGCGCCAGCCAGGCCAAGACCCCAATGCTGGGAACCAGCGCCAGGCCCGCCAGCCATCCGCCCTGCCCCATGTCGTGGAGGCGCTTGGAGGACAGGGCCGCAAGCACCCAGGCCTGCGCCAGCCACAAACCCGCTGTCAGACTGGCCCAAACCCAGCCAGCGTCGCGCGCAATCGCGTCCAGAGTCATCGCGCGATGGTCGAGTATGCCCCCGAGGCCGGCAAAGCCGCTGCTGCTGGCGAAGACACAGAAATAGACGATAAAGCCCAGATGGCCGATCAGCCAAGCCAGCGTCGTCTGGGCCAGATAGGCCTCGCGCCCCATGCTTCCACGCGCGTCGAACCACTGCCGGATCATCGAGCTTCGCCCCTAGCGTGAACGCTGAGCGAAAATAGACCCTAGATCGAAATCGTCTTCAAGGGGTTGGGCCCGTAGCGATTGGCGCCCTGCTCGCCGCCCATCACGCCCAGTTCGACCACCGACCAGAGGATGACCAGCGAGAACAGGAAATCCAGGAAGTGCTCGGGCTGCGGCCACACAGCGACCACCGCGATCAGGATCAGCATCGACCACCAGCCCGACCGGCCGCGATCATGCAGCCGCTTGGACAGCAGGCAGGCCCCGGTGAACAGCAGGGTCGGATAGACGAACCACCCGGTCAGCCAGTGCAGGGTGTAGTTGGCGATCGCCTCGTAGAAGACGGCCACCCCGACCACCACGGCCGAGGCGATCAGGAACGGCGTGCGCGCCAGCCTGCCGTTCGACGACAGGAACAGTTCCGCCAGTTCGCTACGATCGCTCATTCGCCTGCTCCGAGTCGGTGGATGCACCGCTCGCGGCAATCTAGGCGTTGAGGGACACCGCTGGAAGTGCAGCTAGGCGACAGCCGGCGTCTGCGACGCCGAAGGCTCGCGCGGCGCCTTCGGCGACGGGCCAAAGCGGTTGTCCCCCGGCGTTCCATCAAGCAAGCCAGAGTCGATAAAGAACCAGATCGCCACCAGACCGCCGACAATCGTGCTTGGCATCGAGACCTCCTCCGGAAGGCCGATGATCGCGTCCAATGAGCCGATCAGATCGGGGACCAGCAGCAACAGAGCCCACCAGGCCGAGCGATTGCGGTCATGCATGCGCTTGGCGAGCAGCGCATAGGTTGGCCAGGTCAGGAGAAGCGGGACAAGCCAAGACCGATGCTCGGCAAGGTCGATATCAACCAGCCGCTCGAACAACACAAAAAGCGTGGCGCCCGCCAGGATCAGGCCGATCCAGTAGATCCAAAGGTCGCGACGACGAAGGCGACCCTGGAAGCTCAGCATCGTCTGGGTGAAGGTCATGGCCATTCCTCCTGATCGCGAAATCAAGAGGAAAACATCTTTTACGCGAATTCAACCAGAATTTCATCCGCCGCCACCGGATCGCCGCCCTTGGCGTTGACCGCCTTGACCACGCCGTCGCGCTCGGCGCGGATGATGTTCTGCATCTTCATGGCTTCCAGCACGCAGACCACCTCGCCCTCGCGCACCTGCTGGCCGGCGATGACGTCCATCGAGACCACCAGCCCCGGCATCGGCGAGAGCACCAGCTTGGAGGTGTCGGCGGCCTGCTTTTCGGGCAGCTTGTCGTGCAGCTCGGCCGAGCGCGGGGTCAGCACCAGCACGCGGGTCTTGGCCGCCCGGTGACGGATGGTGAAGCCCTCGGCGGCCGGGGCGGCCTGGACGGTGAAGGCCACGCCGTTCAGCACGGCCTTGAACACCGGCTTGCCCGGGCGCCAGTCGATGTCGGTCAGGAACAGGGTGCGGCCTTCGTCGAGCAATTCAACCGCCACCGCGCCGTCCTCGGCGCCGACCTTGACCCGCCGACGGGTCTCGCCGATCGCCACCACCCACTCGTCGCGGGCTTCGCCGATCAGGCCGGACTCGTAGCTGCGGGCCCGGGTCGCATAGACGCGCTGCATGGCCGCCCCGACGGCGGTCATGATGTCGAGCTGGGCGGACGTGGGCTCCGTTCCGTTGAAGCCTTCAGCGAACTCGTCCTTGATGTAGTTGGTCGAGATCTTGCCCGAGCGGAAACGCGCCTGATCCATCACGGCCGCCAGGAACGGGATGTTCTGGCCAAGGCCCTCGATGTGGAAATCTTCCAGCGCCCGGCCCATGCCGTCGATCGCCGCCAGGCGGGTCGGCGCCCAGGTGCAGAGCTTGGAGATCATCGGGTCGTAGAACATCGAGATCTCGTCGCCTTCGCGCACCCCGGCGTCGTTACGGACCACATAACCACCATTGGGGCCGTCCTTCTCGCCTTCCGCCGGCGGGTCGTAGCGCACGAGGCGGCCGATCGAGGGCAGGAACTTGCGGTATGGATCCTCGGCGTAGATGCGGCTTTCGATGGCCCAGCCGTTGATCTTCAGGTCCGACTGGCCAAAGGCCATCTTCTCCCCAACGGCCGAGCGGATCATCTGCTCGACCAGATCAAGGCCGGTGATCAGCTCGGTCACCGGGTGCTCGACCTGCAGACGGGTGTTCATCTCCAGGAAGTAGAAGCTCTTGTCCTGGCCGGCGACGAACTCGACCGTGCCGGCGCTATCGTAGTTCACGGCCTTGGCCAGGGCGACGGCCTGGGCGCCCATGGCGTTGCGGGTGGCCTCATCCAGCAGGGGCGACGGGGCTTCCTCGATGACCTTCTGATTCCGACGCTGGATCGAGCATTCGCGCTCGAACAGGTGGACGACGTTGCCGTGCTTGTCGCCCAGCACCTGGATCTCGATGTGGCGCGGGCTTTCGATGAACTTCTCGATGAAGATGCGGTCATCGCCAAAGCTGGCCTTGGCCTCGGCGCGCACGGCCGGGAAGCCTTCCTCGACGTCCTGGCGGGTCCAGGCCACGCGGATGCCCTTGCCACCGCCGCCGGCCGAGGCCTTGATCATCACCGGATAGCCGATCTCCTCGGAGATCTTCACGGCCTCGGCGGTGTCGGCGATCTCGCCGATATGGCCGGGAACGCAGGAGACGCCCGCGGCCTGGGCGAACTTCTTGCTCTCGATCTTGTCGCCCATGGCGCTGATGGCGCCGGGGTTGGGGCCGATGAAGACGATGCCCTCGTCGGCGCAGCGCTGAGCGAAGCTGGCGTTCTCGGACAGGAAGCCAAAGCCAGGGTGCACGGCCTGCGCGCCCGTCTGCTTGCAGGCGGCGATGATCTTGTCGGCGACGAGGTAGGACTGGGCGGCCGGCGAGGCGCCGATGTGCACGGTCTCGTCGGCCATCTCCACGGCCAGGCTGCCCGCATCGGCGTCGGAGTAGACGACCACCGTCTTGATGCCCAGACGGCGGCAGGTCTTGATCACCCGGACTGCGATCTCGCCACGGTTGGCGATCAGGATCTTCGAGAACATCGGCTACTTCCGCCCGCAGTTTTTTGTGCTTTGCAGCACGGCCTATCAGGCCGCGCCGGGTTTGCAAGCTTGCCCTTACGGCGCTAGACCCGCCACTAGGCGTGACACCGGTTACCGAAGATCGGACTCCAGAGCTTCGGCGCACGCCAACCGGACCCGAAACATCGCCCCGAACAACGAGGTCGCGCCGCCATGAACAAGACTTTCGCCCTGCTCGCCGCCGCCCTGGTCCTCACCGGCGGCTCCGCCCTGGCCCAGACCCCGCCGGCGGCCGCCGCCAGCGCGCCGGCCCCGCCGTACGCCAGCCGCGTGATCACCCTGGCCGAGGCCCGGGCGGTCGCAGCCGCCGCCGAGGCCGAGGCCCGCAAGAACGGCTGGAGCATGGTCATCGTGATCCTGGAATCCAACGGCCAGCAGGTCCTGGCCCAGAAGATGGACGGCACGCAGTACGGCTCGAACGAGGTCGCCCTTAAGAAGGCCGTCACAGCCGCCAACTTCCGCCGCCCGACCTCTGTGTTCCAGGAAGCGGTCAAGAGCGGCACGCTGAACGCCATCTTCACCGGCGCCACCGCTGTCGAAGGCGGCGAACTGCTGCTGGTCGACGGCAAGATCGTCGGCGCGATCGGCGTCTCGGGCGCCACAGCCGCCCAGGACGGGATCGTGGCGCGGGCGGGCCAGGCGGCGCTGAAGTAGGGTCGTTTCGTCCACCCAAAAGTTCGATGTCATCCCGGCCGCAGCGCAGCGAAGAGCCGGGACCCAGGGGCGACCGCGTTGCGCTTTGCCCCTGGGTCCCGGGTCGGCTACGCCGCCCGGGATGACACATATTTTTGGTGTTCTGAGCGGCGCCGGATCGCGCCGCTCCTTCGCTTTGCCTGCCCCGCCTACCCCGCAAACTCCCGCGCGAACATCGCCTCATACTCGGCGATCAGCGCTTCCTGTTCGGGCGCCACCAGCCGCGCCACGGCGGCGGCGAAGGTCACCGGCGCCAGGCCCGAGGCGCTGACCAGCTTGCCGTCGGTCACCGCCCTGGGCGTGTCGACATAGTGCTCGGCGCCCGCATAGCCGGGCACGACGCCTTCCAGCCAGTCCTTGCCGTTGGAGGTGTGCTTGCGCCCCGCGAACAGACCCGCCCGCGCCAGGGCCGTGGTGCCGGCGCAGATGCCCGCCACCGGCTTGCCGTCGGCCAGGGCCTGGCGGATCAGCGCGCTGATCGCGGGGGTCTCGCCCTCGCTCCAGGCCTCGCTGCCGATCAGCAGAAAGACGTCGGCGTCGGTGAGCACCGGATCGTCGAAGCGATAGTCCGCCGCCGCCAGCACGCCGCCGATCGAGGTCTCCGGATCGCCGGTCGGGGTGGCGATCTCGATCTGCACCTTCAGGTGCTCGCGCAGCAGCGCCAGCACCGCGCCGGCCTCCCAATCGGCCCAGCCCGGCTGCAGAAAGGCGACGGCGACGGTCATGGTTGGCTCCTGGTGCTACCGAAAAAGCGCCCGAGCGCTTACATTGGCCTTCATGACAGACGCAGCCACCCTTTCAACCGCCGGCTTTGACCTCACGCCGCCGACCGAACCCGAGCGCGAACGCCTGGAGGCCGACCTGACGGCCGAGGAGGCCCGCGTCCTGCTGCACCACGGCACCGAGGCCCCGTTCTGCGGCGGCCTGCTGGGCGAGAAGAGCCCCGGCGTCTATGGCTGCCGCCTGTGCGGCCTGCCGCTGTTCAAGCACGAGACCAAGTTCGAGAGCGGCACCGGCTGGCCCAGCTTCTACGCCCCTTTCGCCGAGGATCACGTGGTCGGCGTGCGCGACACCTCCTATGGCATGGTCCGCATCGAGACCCGCTGCGCCCGCTGCGACAGCCACCAGGGCCACGTCTTCCCCGACGGCCCCGCGCCGACCCGGCTGCGCTACTGCATCAACTCGGTGTCGCTGCAGTTCGTGAAGGCGGGCGATCCCCTGCCCGATCCGCTGCACCGGGGCGACAAGATCGCCTGACCCAAGGGGAAGTTTGACGACGAGACCCTTTCGGCATTCCCTCTGCCAAAAGCTCAATGATGAGCGACGGCGGAGGGAACATGTCCAACCAGGCTTCGGCGCCGCTGGCCCTGCTGGGCGCGGCGGGATCGCCCTATACCCGCAAGATGCTGGCGCTGCTGCGCTTTCGGCGCATCCCGCACGCCATCCATTGGGGCAGCCATCGCAACCCGCCGCCGGGCCTCCCCGAGCCGAAGGTCAAGCTGCTGCCGACCTTCTACTTCCCCACCACCGATGGCTTCGAGGCGGTGACCGACTCCACGCCGATCATCCGCCGCCTCGAGCGCGAGCACGCGGGCCGCTCGGTGATCCCGGACGATCCGGTCCTCGCCATGCTCAACGACCTGATCGAGGACTACGCCGACGAGTGGCTGACCAAGGCCATGTTCCATTTCCGCTGGGCGCATGCGGCCGATATCGAGAACGCCGGGCCGATGCTGATCTACTGGCACGACCCCACCCTGCCCGGCGCGATCGCCGACACCGCCGCGCGTGAGATCTCCAAGCGGCAGATCGACCGCCTCTATGTGGTGGGCTCCAACCCGACCACCGCCGCCACGATCGAGGCCAGCTATGCGCGCCTCGTCGACGTGCTGGACGGCCTGATCGAACGGCAAGGCTATGTGCTGGGCGCGCGCCCCTCGGCGGCGGACTTCGCCATCCAGGGCCAGCTGTCGCAACTGGCGATCATCGAACCGACCTCGGCGGCGATCACCGTCCAGCGCTCGCGCCGGGTCCGCGCCTGGCTGGACCGGGTCGAGGACCTGTCTGGCCTGGAGCCCGACGCCGCCCACTGGGCCTCGCGCGCGGACCTCGCCGACGCCCTGCGTCCCCTGTTGAGCGAGATCGGCAGGGTCTATGCGCCGTTCCTGCTGGCCAACGCCAAGGCCGCCATGAGCGGAGCCGAGACCGTCGAGGCGGAGATCGACGGCCGCCCCTGGACCCAACCGACCTTCCCCTACCAGGCCAAGTGCCTGATGGCGCTGAGGCAGGCCTACGGGGCGATGTCGGCGGCTGACCGCGCGGCGGCGGACGCCCTATTGGCGGGGACGGGGTGCGAGGCGTTGTTTGGAGGGATTTGAGTGCAGACCCCAGCTTTCCTTAAATCCTATTCAATTGATATGAATTGAGCGCGGGCCCCGCCCCGCCTTAGAGATCGCTCACCAGCGCTAAACCTCAGGCGGACGACGATGCCCCTCCCCAACCGCGACGCCACGCCGCCGATCCTGATCGTGCCGGGCCTCCACAATTCGGGGCCCGACCACTGGCAGTCGCACTGGGAGCGGGCGCTGCCGGGCGCAAAGCGCGTCGAGCAACAGGACTGGGAGCGCCCTCTGCTGGGCGACTGGACGATCAGCCTGGCCGAGGCCGTGCGGCGGCGACCCGGCGCGATCCTGGTGGCCCACAGCCTGGGGTGCGCGCTGGTCGCCCACTTCGCCCAGGTGACGGGCGGACGCGGCGTCGCTGGGGCCATGCTGGTGGCGCCGGCTGACGTCAATCGCGAGGGGCCGGCCGGCCGCCTGCTGGTCGGCTTTTCGCCGATCCCGCGCCAGCGCCTGCCGTTCCCGAGCCTGGTCGTGGCCAGCCGCGATGATCCCTATGTCGAGATCGACCGGGCCGAGGCGTTCGCGCGGGGCTGGGGCTCGGCGTTCGTGGATCTGGGCCGGGCGGGCCACATCAATGTGGCCTCAGGCCACGGCGCCTGGCCGAAAGGACGGGTCCTGCTGAACCGCCTGGTCCGGCGGGCCGCTTCGGAGACTCAAAAGACAGAAAGGAAGTTGGTGCGGGCGGTCGGGGTCGAACCGACACTCCTTTCGGAACCGGATTTTGAGTCCGGCGCGTCTACCAGTTTCACCACGCCCGCACGTCTTCGCCTGCGCGAAGGGTGGTCTTCCTAGCAGGCGTTCGCGGCGAATTCCAGAGGCGCGATGGACGGTTTAGCATCGCGCCACACGGAGATTCCCGATGCTCAAGCCCGGCCCCCGCAATCTGATCACCGACGTGCCCGGCCTGAAGGTGGGCTGCGTCGAGGACGAGGCCGTCCGCACCGGCGTCACGGTGGTGCTGTGTCCGGAAGCCTGGACCGCCGCCGTCGATGTGCGCGGCGGCGGCCCCGCCGTGCGCGAGACCGACACCCTGCGTCCCGAGAACAGCTTCTCCAAGGCCCACGCGATCTGCCTTTCGGGCGGCTCGGTGTTTGGCCTCGGCGCGGCGGACGGCGTGGCGTCGGCCCTGTCGAACCGGGATGTCGGCCTGCGGATCACCGCCGGCACGCCGGCCATTCCGATCGTGCCGGCGGCGTGCCTGCACGACCTGTCCAATGGCGGCGACAAGGCCTGGGGACTGACCCCGCCCTATCGCGCCCTGGGCATGCGGGCGGTCGAGGCGGCCAGCGAAGACTTTCCGCTAGGCGCGGTCGGCGCGGGTCGTGGCGCGATGGCGGGCCTGCGACCGGGCGGACTGGGGTCGGCCTCGATCGACCTGGGCGACGGGCTGATCGTGGCGGCCCTGGTGGCGGCCAACCCGGTGGGCTCGGCCTATATGGCCGATGGCGAGACCTTCTGGGCCTGGCCGTTCGAGATCGACGGCGAGTTCGGCGGTCGCCGCCCCGGGGACATGCCGCCGGCGATCGAGCCCCTTCCCGACGACTCGAAACTGGGCGCGCGCCTTGCGGCCGGCGCCAACACCACACTGGCCCTGGTGGCCACGACCGCCGACCTGTCGACCGCCGAGGCCCAGCGCATGGCGATGATGGCCCATGACGGCATGGCGCGGGCGGTGCGCCCCTGCCACACGCCCTTCGACGGCGATGTGGTGTTCGCCCTGGCATCCGGCGCCAAGCCGCTGGGCCCCGACCCGATGCGCGGCGTGCTGCGGACACGGATCGGCTCGGCGGCGGCCGACTGCCTGGCGCGCGCGATGGCGCGGGCGGTCTATGAGAGTAACCGTCCCACCTAGCCTCAGGGGCGGTGCTCAATCTGCTGAAATCAGTTTTCCGTCGTCATCCCGGCCGGAAGACCGCGTAGCGGGCTGTAGCGCCGGGACCCAGGGGCTACCGCACTGCCGCTCGCCCCTGGGTCCCGGATAGCCTCTGCGAGGCTTCCGGGATGACGAGCGGTTAGTCTTTGCAGTATCGCGGTTGTCGCGTCCGCAAGGGAGTTCAGCCCCTAAGGCGGCGTGATGGTCTCGCCGCCGGCCAGTTGGATGGCGGCGGTCTCCAGGTGATCGAGCAGACGCTTGAAGGTCGCCACCTCGCTGGGGGCCAGGCCCGCCAGCAGTGTCGCCTCATAGGCCAGGGCCAGGGGCGCGATCTCGGCGAACAGGCGCCGGCCGGCGGCGGTGAGCTCCAGCGTGTGCGAGCGACGGTCCGATCGCACCGTGGTGCGAGCCACCAGGCGGCGGATGACCAGTTCCTGGGCGGCGCGGCTGACCCGAACCTTGTCCATGGCGGTGCGGGTCACGGCCGTGTGCTGGGTCAGGGAGCCTTCGGCCAGGACCGACATCAGCCGCCACTGCGGGATCGTCAGACCAAAGCGGTCTTCGTAGGCGCGCGCGATCAGGCGGCTGACGGCCGCCGACGCCGTCGCCAGACGATAGGGTACGTAGTCCGACAGGCTCACATTGACCTCGGTCGCCTCGGGCGCACCAGACGTGATCGGAGAGACCGTTGCGGTCATATCCCTTCCCTTCGTCCTCCCGGGCGTCGTCGCCTTCGGAAGGAGCGACTTTTCGCCAATCCGTTGCGCTCGACCGCAGCCCTTTCAGGCGGCGTGAGCATCTTTTGTTTGGGCTCTGGCGCCGCTGCAGCTCAATGCTCGTCCGCATCGGGGCCAAAGATGCGCCACAATCGCACGTCGCGTGAGCAGAGAATAGTCATCTCGCCTTCCTGAACGGCGATCTGTCAGTGATGGGCGGCGGCGCCCAGCTTGTCCTTTGGCGGCTCCGGCGTCGTCAGCAGCGCCTTCTGACAAGCGCGCAGTTCATCGAGGCACGTCTTGCGGTTCCAGAAGTCGGAGAACTCGGCGACGGCCAGCCGCAGGAGCTGGATGTGCTCCTTGTACTCCAGGGGCTTGGGGGCGTCGTCGTGGTGGTCGTGCTCGCCATGGTCGGGCTTGACGTCGGTCAGCAGCACCGTCTGCGAGCCGACGATCGTCACATTGCGGCTCAGGACCTCAACCCCGGCCTTGGCGGGCGTGGCCTTCGGGTCGTCGTGGTGACCGCCGCCAGCGGCGTGATCATGATCCTTGTCGTGGCCCTTGTGGTCATGGCCCTTGCCGTGACCGTGCTTGTCGCCCTTGCCGTGATCGTCCTTCTTTTCCTCGGGACGCTCGCCCTTCATGGCCTTGTTCAGCAGCTCGAAGGTCTTGCCGCACGGGCCGCCGAACGCCAGCACCGGGCCGATCCGCAGCTTGACCTCGTCGATCAGGTCCTGGGTCTTGGTGACCAGCTCGCCGGAGTGAGCGCTGCTGGCGGCCACGCACTTGGCCTTGATGGCTTCATGAATGATCTTGGGCGTCTCGGCGTGCTTGTCGCCCTTGTCGCCCCGCCCCGTCAGGCGGCC
The DNA here is from genome assembly GCF_002310375.3 of Caulobacter vibrioides. Taxonomy (GTDB): domain Bacteria; phylum Pseudomonadota; class Alphaproteobacteria; order Caulobacterales; family Caulobacteraceae; genus Caulobacter; species Caulobacter vibrioides_D. The sequence continues at coordinate 1,418,632 of NZ_CP023315.3, read as the reverse complement.
GGCGAAGAAGGCCAGGCCGATGATCGCCAGGCCGGCCAGCACGAGAAGAAACACCAGCGTCGGATCGAAGACCGGCACCGGTTGATCGACCGGAAATTCTGACTGGTACACGCCGATTTCTCCGCCCCACGCGACGCGCCGCTTCTTGGCGCCGTCTATGGTTAACGCAACAGCGTTATGGATGCACGGCCAAGGTGATCAGGACGGGCGAGAAATAACCGCGGAAACCCGCGCGCCGTGCTCATAGCGCGACGGTCCGCCATAGACGTTGACCTCGCACAGGATGTCGCCGCCCTCGCCTGCGGCCCAGATATAGCTCCGCTCGACCTCGACATGGCGACCGGCCGGCGAGATCCCTTCGAAGGTGTCGCCCCAGGGCACCACGCCTTTGAGGTCCTGCCAGCGCAGCGTGATGGCGCGCGCAAGCTCGTCGCGCGCCATCGCTTCAAGGTCTGGATCGCTCGTCGACAGCGCCTCAGCCCTCGGCCGTGTCGCGGAAATAGGCCTCGACGTCGCCCTGCAGCTTGATCGTCATCGGATTGCCCTTGCGATCCAGGGTCTTGCCGGCCGCGACCCGCACCCACTTTTCGCTGATGCAGTACTCTTCGACATTGGTCTTCTCGACGCCCTTGAAGCGGATGCCGATGCCACGTTCCAGCAGCGCCGCGTCGTAGTGGGGGCTGTCCGGATTGACGGAGAGGCGGTCGGGAGGCGTGTCGCTCATGGTCTTCAGCTTTCGGTGCGGGCCGCGCGGACCCTGTCTTGGCCGGGGGTGATAGCCACGAAACGCGAAAAATCCAAATCCGGACGGCCAGGGGCCCTCCCCTCAAGGGAGCGCCCCTGCGACGCCTCAGGTCGTCTGGTCGCTCTTGATCGGGTCGGCGGCCGAGACCGCGCCGTCATTGTTGGTGTCGTGGGTCACGAACATCCGCCAGCCGGAATAGTCGAACTCGGCCTTGGTGATTCCGCCGCTCTTGTCGCTGTCGAGCACGCCGAACCGGACATCGGTCTGCCGCATCTGGCGCATGCGTTCCTCGGCCTTCTTCTCCGGCGTCATGTCGGAGGTCGCCAGCTTGGCCTCCAGACGCGCCTTGAACTCGGCGACGTACTCGGCTTGCGACAGCGCGCCGCTGTTGTCGGCGTCGGTCTTGGCGAACTGGATGGCGCGGGTGGCGGCGTATTCGTCCTTGGTGACGACGCCGTCGCCGTTCTGGTCCTGCTCCTTGATGAAGATGTCGCGGGCGTGCGAGGCGGCGTGGGCCGCGCCGGCGATCAAGGACACAGCCACGGCGGCGGTCAGGAGGGTGCGGGTCTTCATGACGGGTCTCTCGCTCAACGGAGGGATTCGAAGGTCAGGGCGTAGGTGAAGCTCTGGCCCGGCTGGCCGGGGGCCGGTGCGTCGACGCGATAGCGCGACTGGATCTGGTAGACGCCCGACCGATCGACCCGAACGGCGAAGCGGCCGTTGGCGTCGCTCTTCAGCGTCCTGGGGGCCGCCTTGGTGTCGGCGTAGCGGTCGTCGGCGCCGTGCAGGGTGATCGGCTGGCCGGCCACGGGCTTGCCGTCGAACAGCACCTCGAACACCGCGTCCTGGCCGGTGACGATCTTGCTGGGATGGGTCACGGCCCGGAACTCCAGGCCCTTGCCATGCGGGGCCAAGGCCGCGTCGCTGGGCGCGCCGCGCGTCACATAGACGTCGGCCAGGGTCAGGCTCTGCATGTCGATGGCGTCGGCCGGCGCCTTGGAGCCCTCGAAGAATTCCCACTCGCCGTTGACCAGGGCCGCCTTGGCCACGCGGCCGGCGCGCAGACCGGTGGTGATCCGGTAGGTGCCGGGCTTCTCAGTCGTCGCCTCCACCAGCGCAAGCTCGCGCGTGTAGACCGGAACCAGGGCGGTGCGGACGCCGTCAGGCCCGATCACGGCGTAGCCATCGGACTTCATCGCCACCTCGGGCGTGAAGAAGCTCTCGGTGAAGGCCCCCTGCACCGTCACGATCTTGCGGTCAGAGGCGTCGAACACAGTCGGCAACAGATAGGGCGAATGGGCCTGGGCGGCGGGCCCGAGCACAGCGAGCAGGAGCGCGCCGCCTGTCAGGCCGGCGCGAAACGAACGGATCATTAGACAAACCCCAAGCGCCGCATCGGCTGCGGCGACATCGACTTATTGCTATTGATTCTGAGAATCAATCTTAATTGGCTTGACCGGTCCGCCCGACAGCTTTAGGTCCCCCACACCGCCAGTTGCGAGCCATTCGCATACTTTAGTGTTTAGAGGGGATCTCGATGTCGCGCCTGAAACTCGCCGCCGTCGCCGCCGCTTCCACCGCCGTTCTGATGGCTACGGCCGCCCGCGCCGATGACGGCAGGCCCGAGGCCAGCGCCACCGAGGTCGACAAGGTCACCGTCACCGCCACGCGCTCGGAGAAGGCCCTGTCCAAGGCGCCGGCCAGCGTCACCGTGATCTCCGGCCAAGAGATCGAGGACGGCTTGATCAAGGACATCAAGGACCTGGTCCGCGACGAACCCGGCGTTTCGGTGCGCAGCGCCCCTGCCCGCTTCACCGCCGCCGGCGCCTCGACGGGGCGCGACGGCAATGCGGGCTTCAACATCCGGGGCCTGGAAGGCAATCGCGTGCTGATCGTCGTGGACGGCGTGCGCGTGCCCGACAGCTTCGCCTTCGGCGCGCAATCTGTGGGTCGTGGCGATCAGGTCGACCTGGACACGCTGAAGTCCGTGGAGATCGTCCGAGGGCCCGCCTCGGCGCTGTACGGCTCCGACGGCTTGGCCGGCTCGGTCAGCTTCATCACCAAGGACCCGTCCGATATCATCAAGCCCGGAAAAACGTTCGCGGGCCGGGCCCGCGTCGGCTACGCCTCGGCCGACCAGAGCTGGACCGAGAGCGTGCTGCTGGCGGGCCAGTCCGGCCGCTGGGAGGGCCTGCTGACCTACACCCGCCGCGACGGCGAGGGCCAGAAGACGGCCGGGACCAACAACGCCGCCAACACCGACCGCACCACCGCCAATCCGGAGGACAACCAGTCCAACGCCATCCTGGGCAAGCTGATCTACAGCCCCGATGATCAAAACCGCTTCCGCCTGACGGTCGACCACCTGGACCGTGACGTCGACTGGACGGTGCTGTCGGCGATCGCCAAGCCGCCCTTGGCCGCGACCAGCGTCATCGGCATGACCGCCTTCGACAAGGTCAAGCGCGACCGGGTCACCGTCGACCACCGCTTCGACGGCGGCCAGGGCCTGATCGACACGGCTCAAACCACGCTCTACTGGCAAAAGAGCACGACCCGGCAGTTCTCGGCCGAGGACCGCAACACCGCCGCTGACCGCACGCGCGACGCCACGTTCAACAACCGCGTATTTGGCGGCAGCGTCGAACTCCACAGTCGCTTCGACCAGGGCGCGGTGACACATGACGTGGTCTGGGGCGGCGACGCGTCGATCACCCGCCAGAGCGGCACGCGCGACGGTACGGTGCCGCCCGTCGGCGAAGCCTTCCCGGCCAAGGCCTTCCCGACCACCGACTTCACCCTGGCCGGGCTCTACGTCCAGGACGAGATCAAGGTCGGTCGCCTGACGCTCTATCCGGCGCTGCGCTTCGACTACTACAAGCTCGATCCCAAGGCCGACCCGCTGTTCCACGCCTCGGCCGCCGGCCAAAGCGACTCGCACCTGTCGCCCAAGCTGGGCCTGGTCTGGGAGGCCAGCGACGTCGTCACCGTGTTCGCCAACGCCGCGACGGGCTTCAAGGCCCCTTCGCCCTCGCAGGTGAACACCGGCTTTTCCAATCCGGTCTCGAACTATCAGTCGATCTCGAATCCCGACCTGAAACCTGAAACCAGCCAGACCCTGGAAGCAGGCCTGCGCATGCACAAGGACAACTGGCGCTTCTCGGTGGCCGGCTTCACCGGCGAGTACGACGACTTCATCGAGCAGGTTCAGGTCGGCGGGAACTTCACCGCCGCCAGCCCGGCCGTCTACCAGTACGTGAACCTGTCGGGCGTGACGATCAGCGGCGCGGAAGCACGCGGAAGCGTCGAGCTGGGCGGCGGCTTCACCGCCCGCGCGGCGATCGCCTATGCGAAGGGCTCCTCCAAGGCCCGAGGCGTCAGCACGCCGCTGGTCTCGATCGATCCGGTCAAGATCACCGGCGGCGTCGCCTATCGCGCGCCCTCCGGACGCTTCGGCGGCGATCTCGCGGTCATCCACGCCGACCGAAAGTCGGCGAGCCGCGCGGGTGTGACCTGCGCTGGCGGCTGCTTCACCCCGGCGGCCTTCACCGTCGCCGACGCCACGGCCTGGTGGGCGGTGACGGACGCCGTGACCGTTCGCGCCGGGGTCTTCAACCTGACGGACGAGAAATACTGGTGGTGGAGCGACGTCCGCGGCCTGTCCGACACCTCGGCGGTCAAGGACGCCTACAGCCAGCCTGGACGGAACTACAGCGTTTCCCTGGCGCTCAAGTTCTGATCAGGCGGAGCGGCGCGCGCGGGCGGGAAGCCGCGCGCGCCGACATCCTTGCGGACAAGCGGCCCGGCCCCTGCTAGCTAGGGCGTGACGCCGAAAGTGGGAACCGGTTTCGGCGCTAGTCACGCTCGAAGTATCTGATCTAAAGCCTTCCGCTTCAAAACGATTCCGTTTCGAAGCGGAAGGCTTTAGCGGGTCACGACATCGGAGTTCGCATGCTGCGTCGCCTCTACGACTGGGTCATGGGCCTGGCCGCCTCCCGTCACGCCTCCAAGAGCCTGTTCGCCGTCTCGTTCGCCGAGAGCTCATTCTTTCCCATCCCGCCGGATGTGATGCTGGCGCCGATGTGCTTGGCCCGGCCCGAGAAGGCTTGGCATTACGCCGCGCTGTGCACCCTGGCCTCGGTGCTGGGCGGCATTCTCGGCTATGCAATCGGCTTCTTTCTGCAAGACCTGGGCATCTGGATGATGAAGGTCACCGGCCACGCTGGCGGGCTGGAGGAGTTCCAGTGCTGGTACGGCAAGTACGGGGTCTGGCTGATCCTGGCCAAGGGCCTGACGCCCATCCCCTACAAGCTGGTGACCATCGCCTCGGGTCTGGCGGCGTTCAGCTTCCCGATGTTCATCGCCGCGTCGGTGATCACCCGGGGCGCGCGGTTCTTCCTGGTGGCGTTCGTGGTCAAGAAGTTCGGCCCGGCCCTGCTGCCGGTGATCGAGCGTCGTCTGGCTTTGTTCGCCGGAATTTTGATCGCGCTCCTTGTTATCGGTCTCGGCGCCAGCCACCTCCTAGGCGGAAGTGGAGACGCGGGAGCCTGCTTGGCATGACGAAAGAGGACCCGAAGGTCGAGAAGGCTGGTCCGGCCGACGCGCTTGAGCCGCAAGCCACGCCCGTGCGCGGCCCGGCGCCGGTCCAGCCCCCCGCGCAGTCGATCGTGGACCGCACTGTCGACGTCGTGACCCGGCATTGGCCGCTGATGGCGCTGCTGTCGAGCGCGCTGTTGCTGGCCATCGCCCACGCCTTCGAGAAGTTCGGCGGCCTCGCGCCCTGTCATCTGTGCCTGAAGCAGCGCGAAGTCTATTGGGTCGCCGGGACGGTCGGTCTGGTCGCGGTGATCCTGCAGCGCACGCCGCTGTGGCCGCGCCTGCGCGTCCCCGGCCTCCTGCTGCTGGGCGCGATCTTCCTCTACGGCGCGGGTCTGGCGGCCTATCACGCCGGCGCCGAGTGGAAGTGGTGGCCGGGGCCCAAGACCTGTTCGGGCGGCGACGCTGCGGCGGCTTCGAACCTTGAGGCGATGCTGAAGGGCACGGCCGACATCAAGCCCCCGGCCTGCGACAAGGCCGCCTGGGTGTTCCTGGGCCTGTCCATGGCGGGCTGGAACGTCCTGATCTCGCTCAAGCTGGCCGCCTGGTCCGTCCTGGCGGCGTTCCGCAAGTCGGAGACCCTGGCATGACCCGTCCCATCCCTGCTCGCCCCGGTTCAGCGGCGTCCACGGCGCGCCTCGCTGAGATCCTGCGCGTCGACCAGGCCGGCGAACTGGCGGCCGTTCATATCTATCGCGGCCAGGCGGCGGTGATGCGCGCCGCGCCCGGCCGTGAGCGCATCGCCGACCAACTGCGCGAGATGGAGGGCCACGAGCAGGTCCACCTGACACGCTTCAACGAACTGCTGACCGAGCGCGGCGTGCGTCCGACCCTGATGTCGCCGATCTGGCGCGCGGCCGCCTTCGCGCTTGGCGCTGGCACCGCCCTGCTGGGCGACAAGGCCGCCCATGCCTGCACCGAGGCCGTCGAGACGGTGATCGAGAAGCACTATGCCGGCCAGATCGAGGAACTGAAGGATCGCGACCCCGCGCTCGCCGCCGAACTCAGCCAATTCCGCGACGACGAACTGGCTCACCGCGACCTCGCGGTCGAGGAAGGCGCGCACGAGGCGACGGCCTACCCGCTTCTGACGGCGGTGATCCAGGCCGGCTGCCGCGCGGCGATCAAGATCAGCGAGAAGATCTGACACAGCGGCGCGCCACGCCGCGCCGACTCCATTTTCCAAGGCGGGACGCTTGGCGCCCGGAACCCGCGCGCCTACCGATAGGCGCTCGTCACGACGTTGGGGGAGTCGTTCGTTGTCGCGTCGTATCCGCGTTCTCGCCGCCTGCGCGGCTTCCGCCTTGGCGCTCGTCGCCACAGAAGCCTCTGCGCAGAGCCTCAAGACCAGCCCGCTCAGCCTCGAAACCGGCGGCGCCATGCCCGCCGAGCAACAGGCGCTGGCGTTCGATCACGCCGATCTGAAGCTCAAGATCCTGCCCGAGAGGAAGGCCATTGAGGGCGAGGCCACCCTCACCTTCACCGCCAAGTCCAGGCTGGACCATCTGGTGGTCGACTTCGATCGCGTCTTTACGATCCGTAGACTGACAATCGACGGAAAGGCGCTCAAGCCGGGCGCCTGGAGCAACCCAGAAGGCCGGCTGACCATCACCCTGCCCCGGAAGGTGGCCAAGGGCAGGTCTGTGACCCTGGCGATCACCTATGACGGCGCGCCCCACGAGGCCAAGCGCGCGCCCTGGGACGGCGGCTTTGTCTGGAGCAAGACCGAGACCGGCGAGCCGTGGATCGCCACGGCCGTTCAGGGCGACGGCTGCGACCTCTTCTGGCCCTGCATCGACTATCCGACCGGCGAGCCCAAGCTGGTTGACCTGCACATCACCGTGCCCGCCCCGCTGGTGGCTCCCGCCAACGGCGCCTTCAAGGGCATGACCGAGCAGGACGGCTGGCGCACCTATCACTGGCGGGCGCGCAACCCCAACACCTACGCCATCGCACTGAACGTCGGCCCCTACGAGGAGCTGACCGGCGTCTACAAGAGCCGGTTCGGCGACAGCATTCCCATGTCGTACTGGCACCTGAAGGGACGCGCCGAGAAGGCCAAGGGTCTGTTCGCCGAGTTCACCCCGATGGTCGACTTCTTTGAACAGATGATCGGCCCCTACCCGTTCCGTGACGAGAAGATCGGCGTCGTCGAAACGCCACACCTGGGCATGGAGCACCAGACCATCAACGCCTATGGCAACGGGTATCGCCTCGACGGCTATGGCTTCGACTGGCTGCTGCAGCACGAGTTCGCGCACGAGTGGTTCGGCAATCAACTGACCGACGCCGACAATGACGACATGTGGCTGCACGAGGGTTTCGGCACCTACATGCAGCCGCTCTACTCGCAGTGGCTGCACGGCGACATGGAGTATATGAGCCGGCTGAACACCCAGCGCCTGGCGGTGCGCAACAAGTTCCCGATCGTCTCGGGCCGTCCGCTCAAGGAGGACGCCGTCTACAACGGCGATCGCGGGCCGGGGAACGACATCTACTACAAGGCCTCGAACGTCCTCCACACGCTGCGCACGCTGATCGGCGACGAGGCGTTCTTCAGGATCACGCGGATCGCCGTCTATGGCCGCGATGATCCAAGGCCCGGCAACTTCACCCCGCGTTACCTGGGCACCCAGGACTTCGTGAAGATCGTCAACCAGGTGACCGGCCAGGATTTCAGCTGGTTCTTCGATGTCTATCTGTACGACGCCGCCGCGCCCGAACTGATCCAGACGCGTGAAGGCGGCGATCTCGTGCTGGCCTGGAAGACCTCGACCAACAAGCCCTTCCCGATGCCCGTGGAGGTGAAGGTCGGCGATCGGACCGTCATGCTCGCCATGACCGGCGGAACGGGCCGGGTGACCGTGGGCGACGCCACGCCGGTGATCGTCGATCCGGCGTCAAAGGTCCTGCGCCGTCAGCCCCATGTCGAGGCCTATCAGGCCTGGAGAGCCGCCGCCGACAAGGCGGCCGCTGAGGCCCGCACCAAGGCCGCAGAGGAGAAGGCGGCGGCGGAGAAAGCAGCGGCGGCGAAGAAGTAGTCTGCCCGGTCGACGACGGGCCTGGTGATCTCTCGCTAACCCTGTCGCTTTACCGAATGGCGCGATCTTTCCCCTAGGGTCAGCACGTCCCGAGGAGATCGCGTTCTTGCTTAAGCCCACCCACTTCGTCGTCGCCGCCCGCGTCACGCTGGTGCTGGGCGGCCTTGCGGTCGCGGTGCTGGCGCTCGGCCCGTTCCAGGGCGCTGAGCGGATCGTTGGCCTCAACGACAAGGCGGCGCACGCGATCGCGTTCGGCGGCCTCTTGGCCGTGTCCTTCCTGGCGTTTCCACGCATGCGCCGCAATGACCTGGCGATCGCAGCCCTGGTGCTGGGCGCCGGGGTCGAGGTGGCCCAGCTGTTCGGCGGCCGTAGCGCCAGTCTCCTAGACTGGCTCGCGGACGCAGCCGGGGTGCTGACGATCTATGGGGCCAGCATGATCGAGACCGTCCGCAAGATGGTTCGCGAACAGGGCGACATGACCTTCGCGGAGATCGCCGCAGCGGACCGTCGCCGGGCGCGTCGCAGCGCCCCGGCCGTGTTCACGCCCCGCGTCGAGGCGCCAAGGGTCGAGCCCGCCCCGCAGCTCAGCTTCGCCCAGCGCGCCGCGCGCCGGTTTCCGGTCAGGTAATACGCTTGACGCTGACGGGGTCGCTCGCGGGGAAGCTCTCTTCGAGCCCTTCGTCGAGCAGCGCCTCCTGGCGGCTTTCTGACTGGGCGACCTTGCCGGCCAGCTGATCGTGCTTCTCGTCTTCGGCCAGCGGATGAGGGGCTTCACGCGCGTGCGGCGCGTCGAAAGACTTGTCATCCGAGCGGATCTCGCCATCCGACGCCATATCGGCTTTGGCAGCCGCGGCGGCGTCGGTGAACGGGTGCTCTTCGGTGTCGTTGGCGGGGGTGGGGCTCATCTGGGGTCTCCATGGCGACAGCCTTGAGGAAACCCCTACCCAGCGGCGCGGTTGCATCCGACCGCTGGGCAGGCGGAGCGATCAGGCCTCCAGCTCGATATCCCAGTAGAGATAGTCCAGCCAGCTGACGTGCAAACGGCCTGGCGGGAACCGGCGCCCGCGCTCTTGCAGCTCGTACATCGAGGGGCGACGCGCGGTATGGAACGTCTGCATGCCCGCTTCGCGCGGGGTGCGCCCGCCCTTGCTGAGATTGCACGGCGCGCAGGCGGTGACGATGTTCTCCCAGGTGGTGCGCCCGCCGCGCGAGCGCGGGATCACGTGGTCGAAGGTCAGGTCCTCGGGCGAACCGCAATACTGGCAGCTGAAGCTGTCGCGCAGGAACAGGTTGAAGCGCGTGAACGCTGGCGGGCGCTCTTGCGGCACATACTGTTTCAACGCCACCACGCTGGGCAGCTTCATCTCGAACGATGGAGAGTGGATGACCTGGTCGTAGCTGGCCACGACGTCGACGCGGTCGAGGAACACCGCCTTGACCACCTCCTGCCACGGCCAGAGGGACAGCGGATAATAGCTCAGCGGCCTGAAATCGGCGTTCAAGACCAGAGCGGGCATGCCCGACGGGGGGGCGGGTGAGGACCTGCATCAAGTCCTCCTCACGAGGCGGTCAGGGCCTCGGACGATGGGGTACGCGACAGGACTGAAGACGGGCCTCCTTCCTACGCTATTCAGGGAATCGCCATTCATTCCCGAACGCGTGGAAACAATGATCCGACTCAGCGACAGAACCAAGACATCCTTGGCTCGTTTTCAGAAGGGTGCGATCTCGCGACGCTTCACCGCGCCGTAGCAGGCCCAGAGCATGTGCGCAGCTACGCCTCTGTAGGGGCGCCACAGCTCGGCGCGGGCATAGGCCTGTTTCTCGGTGGGGCGGGCCTGCGCGCCATCGACCCAACGCATGGCTTCCTGCAGCGCGACGTCGCCGCCAGGAAAGAGGTCCATCCGCCCTTGCGTGAACATCAGGAAGACCTCGGCCGTCCATCGGCCAACACCCTTGATGGCGGTCAAGGCCGCGACCGCCTCTTCGTCAGGCAGCGCCCGCAACGCATCAAAGTCGCAGGCTCCGGACAGATGGGCTTCGGCGATGGCCCTGGCGTAACGGGCCTTGGGTTGCGAGAGACCCAGGGTGCGCAGATAGGTCTCGTCGTGGGCGGCGACGATCGCCGGGGTCATCTCCGGCAGCCCCGCCTCGACCCGCGCCCAGATCGCCGCCGCCGAGGCCAGCGAGACCTGCTGCTGCACAATCATCTTCAAAAGCCCGGGGAAGCCGCCCAGGCCGACGCGCCAGGCAAAGGCCGGCGTCACGGCCTCGACCGCCGCCAGCGCCGGATCGGCGGCGACCAGGGCCTTGCGTGCAGCCAGGATCGCTTCGGCGGAAGGCGGTTCGAACATCAGGCCTTGGTGGCTCTGCCGACGTCGACGCACAACCCGAAACTTGCGACCCTACGCGATCGCAGTGATTTCGATCTCGCCGCCGGGCGCGGCGGACACCTCGCCGACCGCCTTGCCGAGCAAGGCCCGGGCGATCGGGGCGATGTAGGAGATCGTCCCCTTGGCGGGATCGGCCTGATCCTCGCCGACGATGCGGAAGGTCTGCACGCGGCCGTCCTCACGCTCGAACGTCACGCGGTCGCCAAACTGCACCACGGACTTGGACGGGTCGCGCTCCATCAGCTGGGCGGTCGCCCGGCGTGCGGACCAGTAGCGCAGGTCCCGCGTGGCGCGGGCCATGGCCGTGCGGTCGCCATCGGCCGCGCCGCCGGCGCTCTGGGCGGCGGCGTAGGCGGCGCGGGCGTCGGCCAGCGCGCGCTCGATCTCGGCGAGGCCGTCGGCCGTCACCAGGTTCGGATGGGTGGAAATCGGACGGTCCGGCAGGTCGGCGGCGAAGGCTTCGCTGTCGCCTTCCTTGGTGAAGGCGACGCTCATGGCCGGAAGACGCTCTGAATCATGGGAAAAGGCCCGCTACGCATCGAAAACTGAGCGCCTGGGGGCAAACGCATCCCGCTTTGGTTAGCTCCGCCTACGGTGCGGTTCAAGCCTGCGGTGCGGAACGCGGCGGCGGGCGGTCGCGGCGACCAGCCCACCGATCGCGAGTCATCCGTCTTAGAGAACAACGCCGACGATGGCGGCGGCGACGCCCAGCGCGATGACCAGGAAATAGCCAGCGGCCAGTCGGTCGAAGGCGGTTTCAAAGGCGTTCAGCGTGCGGTTCATGATCGTGGTCTCTCTGAATGGCTTTGTCCCGATCCCCTATGGATCATCAGCCTCGCCGCAGTGAGCCAATCTGGACGATGCTTAGATAGCACCAATCTAAACGCCGTCAAGATAGTCTTTACAGCGTTTAGATGAAATTTTAGAAAGCTATGGTTAGAGTGAGGCCGATGAGCACCGCGACCGCCGAATCCCGCCCCTATCACCATGGTGATCTCAGCCGCGCCCTGATCGACGCGGCCCGCAAGATCCTGGAGACCGACGGCCCGGCCGCCCTGTCTCTTCGCGCCGTCGCCCGCGAAGCCGGCGTCAGTCCCGCCGCGCCCTATCACCACTTCAAGGACAAGGCCGAACTGCTGGAAGCGGTCGCCCACGAGGGCTGGCACGAGCTGGACGCGGCGCTGTCAAAGGCGCGCGCCGCGACCGAAGACGCCCGCGACCAGATGACGAACATCGGCGTGGCCTATGTCTGCTTCGCCCGCGACAATCCGGCGCTTTATCGCGTGATGTACGATCGTTCGCGCGACAAGGACGCCCTGCCCGATCAGCTGAAGGAAGACGGCGCCTATTGCCAGGTCCGCGACACGATCGGCGAGAACAGCGGCGGCCGCGCCACCGAGATCGACCTTGAGCTAGCGACTATCGCCGCCTGGTGCGCCGGCCATGGCCTGGCCGAAATGATCAGCTTCAAGCAGTTTGCGCCGCTCAAGGAGCTGCTGGGCGGCGAGGAGGCATTCCTGCGCGCCGTCTTCGAGCACCTGGGCATGTTCGCCAAGGTCATCGACCAGGATCCGGCTTGACGCTCGTCACCCGGTTCGCGCCTTCCCCCACGGGTTACCTGCATCGCGGCCACGCCTATTCGGCGCTGACCGCGTTCGAGACCGCGCGCCAAGCTGGCGAGCGCTTTATCCTGCGCATCGAGGACATCGACGCCACCCGTTGCCGGCCGGAGTACGACGCGGGACTCCTTGAGGATCTCGCCTGGCTGGGCCTGCGCTGGAAAGCGCCGGTGCGTCGACAGTCCGAGCACCTGGCCGACTACGAGGCGGCCATCGGGGCGTTGCGCGAGCGCGGCCTCGTCTATCGCTGCTTCAAGACCCGCAAGGAAATCGACATCGGGCGCGCGCCGCACGAACCTGCCCTCGCCTATGTCGGCGCGCCGCTCGGCGCCGGCGAGGAAGCCGAACGGCTGGCGCGCGGCGAGCCCTTCGCTTGGCGGCTGTCTCTGGCCGCAGCGCGTGAGGCGCTGGGCGGCTTCGAGGCCCTCACCTTTGTGGAGGAAGGCGGGGACGGATCCTCGCCACGCACTGTCCAAGCCCTGCCCGAAACGGCGGGCGACATTGTCCTGGCCCGCAAGGATGTCGGCGTGGCCTACCATCTGGCGGTCGTCCATGACGACGCGCTGCAAGGGGTCACCCATGTCATCCGGGGCGAGGACCTGTTCGAGGCCACCCATATCCAGCGTCTGCTGCAGGCCCTGCTGGGCTTGCCGACCCCGACCTATCGCCACCACGGCTTGCTGACCGGGCCAGACGGCAAGCGCTACGCCAAGCGCGACAAAGCCCAGACCTTGCGGGAGCTCCGGGCGTCAGGCGTGACCGCACAAGATCTTCGCGCGGAACTCGGCTTTTCCTAGAACCCCGATCCTCCCGGCGAACGCCGGGGAGGTCGGAAGAACTTGGATCAGCCGCCGCCCGCCTGTTCCACCAACTGGCCCATGGCCCTCAGATAGCTTGAAAACGCCGCCCGGCCGGTGTCGGTCAACCGCACACGGGTCAGAGGCTTGCGGCCGACGAAGCTCTTGTCGATCGACACGTAACCCGCCTCCTCCAGCTTGCGCAGATGGATCGACAGGTTGCCTTGCGTGACCTCGAGCACGTCCTTGAGCTCGGTGAAGTCGGCCACCTCGGCGCTGGCCAGATAGGCGACGATACCCAGCCGGACCCGGCCATGGATCACATCGTCCAGCCCGCTGATGTCGAACTTGGGGGCCACGAGGCGTCTCAGTCCGCCGACTGCATGGCCTGGCGCATCATGTAGAAGCCAGGGGCCGCCATGAACGCGAACAGGCCAAAGCTGGCGATCAGCAGGTAAAGGTCCGCGCGCTCGATCAAGAGCCCCATGGCCACGCCCGAGACGAGCCAGCCCAGGGCGACGACCAGCATCCACATCCGCCGGCGCAGTACGTAGATCACCTGCCACACCGCGCCTTGCAGGATGAACACCACCGCTGGATGGAACAGCCAGTAGTGGAAGTCCTTGTGGCGCGAGGCGGCGGCCGCGAAGACGATGATCAGGGCCAGGTTGGCGACGCCTGTCGCCTGGAACGCGGCGTTGACCGCGCGATTGGTGACGCCGCGCTGCGGGTTTTGGCGATCCTTGATGATGACGATGGTCATCAGCACCAGGAACACCACGGTCGGCGCCCAGGCCAGGATCAGGTTGCCGAGGTCGCCAAGGCCGATCAGCCCGCGCTCCTGGACGACATAGACCAAGGACTGAAGCCCATAGAGCAGCCCGGCCGCGCCGTAGAGCGCCCCACCGGCGACGCCCAGCCCGCCGCGTTCCTGCGAGCCCTCGGCGAGGCCGCGCAGGAAAGCCAGGTCGTCCTGGACGCTCTTCAGGTCTTTGCTCATTTCGGCCCCTCTCAGCGCGGCATCATGGACGGTCACAGGATTCGGCCCAACAGCGGCAGGCGGCGAAGCGCCATAGTCAGGATCCAGCTCAGCAGGGTGGCGCCCACGAACACCGCCGCGCCCTTGGCCAGTCCGCCCCAGGCCTGCGGCAGGAGCAGCCACGCCAGCCAGGCCGTGAAGACGTAGTGGGTCAGGTACATGCCGTAGGCGTTGGCCTGCAGGCTCGCCGCCACCGGACCGGTCGTCTTCACGAAGCGCAGGAAGGTCGCCAGGGCCGCGAAAGACAGGGTGGCGCAGGCCAGGGCGAACATCACCCCGCCGCCGACATCCAGCGCCAGGCGCGGCGGCGGCTTGGGCGAGAAGGCCATGATGATCACCGCGATCACGCCCACGATGGGCAGGATCGGCGCGGCCTGCCAGGCCCACCAACGCTTGGCGAGCTTGCCTCCAGGGTCGGTCAGCCCCTGACCAACGCCCGCCGCACCGACCGCGACGCCGGCCAGGAAATAGACGAGGTAGTGGAGAACGCGCGAGGTCTGCACCGTGAAGGGCCCCACCTGCGTCCAATGCATGAAGGTGAAGGTGGCGCTCAACGGGATGTAAGCCAGGGCGCTGGCGACGACGAGGCCCAGGAAGAACAGGCCAGGCTTGCGGTCAGCGCCGCGGACCAGGCGGCCAAGGCCGTCGATGGCGCCGGGCGCGACGATATGGATGGCCGTCGCCACCGCACCGAAGGCGAGCAGAACCCACAAGAACCACGCCGGGCCGCTAGGCCAGGACGGCAGGTCGAGCCAGGCGCTTGCAAAGCCGGCGATGGAGACATCCCCACCCGCCTGCAGCCACGCCGGGAAATAGGCCAGCGGCGCCAGCAGGCCGGCGGCCAGCACGAACGGAACGCCCAGTCGCGCGGCTCTTCCGCTGAGGAAGCCGCCATTCCCCTTGGCCCGCAGACCGTCGGCGACGAACAGCCCCGAGATGAAGAACATCAGCGACATGAAGAAGAGGTCGTTGATCAGGGTCAGCAAGCCAAACAGCTCGAACTTCTGCGGATCGCGGACCGGGAAGGCCTGCCAAAGGTAAGGGGCCTGGCTGAAGTCGCCGATGGGCGGCGGGTTGGGCGTGTAGGCCAGCACCGTGTGGTGAGCGATCACCAGCAGCGTGACAAAGGCGCGCAAGGCGCCGATCGGGGCGTTGCGGCCGCCGATCTGGGCGATCGTCGATCGTTCGGTGGCGCTGATGGGCGCGTGCATGGCTTGGCTCCCCTTCCTCAAGTGGCCGCATCATGGATCAACAGGTTTGTTTTGTAAACTAGTCTATCGTTACCCCGCCTCTCTCCGTGTCATCCCGGGCGGCGAAGCCGACCCGGGACCCAGGGGCCAAGCGCCGTGCGGTCGCCCCTGGGTCCCGGCTCTCCGCTTCGCTGCGGCCGGGATGACACAGAATAATGCTTTGAATTTAGGGCGTTACAGCGCTCACCGCGCCCAGTAGCGATACCGATACGCCGGCTCGAAACCCTCGTCGGCATACAAGGCGATGGCGGCCGCGTTGTCGGCCTCGACCTGCAGCCAGGCGCGATCCGCCCCCAGGGTCGCAGCCTCGGTCAGCAAGGCGCGCAGCACCAGGCGGGCCAAGCCCTTACGGCGGTGATCGGGCGCGGTGCGCATGCCGAAGATCCCCGCGAAGCCGCTACTGATGGCGCTGGCGCCGATCGCCGCCGGCGCGCCGTCGATGTCGAGACGCGCGAACCGTGCGGGCGCCGGGATTCGCCGGAGGGTCCCCAGACGCTCGCGGCCATCCTCGGGGTCGCCGGCCGTGGCGGTGAACACCGCCTCGAAGGCGTCGTCGGGCGTTGTGGAGACGACCACGCGATCGCTCCCCTGCCCGCCGGTCGGGCCCAGCATCACCAGGGTTTCCTTGGTCGGCGCATAGCCGCGCACGGCAAGCCGGCGATCGAGATCTGCGGGCGCGAAGACCCCGTCTGTCAGCTTGAAGCGCGGCGGCAGCCCGCGCGCCTGCAGCCAGGCCTCGGCCGCCGCTATGGCCTCATCGACGTCGCGATCGGGCGCGCCCAACGGCCAGCAGGCGTTGATGCGCATCGAATGGCCTGAAGACGCGTTCAGCCGCCAGCCGCCCAGGGCGGCCCGCTCCCGCGCGGGCCAGGCGTCGTCGGCCAGCGGCTCCAGCCGCGCAGGATCGATCACTTCTCGGCCAGAAGCTTTTCGACGATTCCCCGCACCTCGGGCGCCGACCAGTCGGCCGGACCGGCCAAGCGCGCGCGCTCACGACCCTGACGGTCATAGATGATCGTCGTCGGATAGCCCTGAGCGCGCGGCTGCAGATCGAAGGACAGCTTGTAGGAGGGGTCGCGATAGGTGACGAGCGGCGGGTTGGCCGCCATCTCTTCGCGAACCAGATTCAGATCGCTGTCGCGGTCGACGCTGATCGGCAGCACCGTGACCGGCTGGGTCGCATAGGAGGCCTGAAGCTTGGCCAGCGTCGGCATCTCAGCCTTGCAGGGCGCGCACCAGGTCGCCCACAGGTTCATGACCACCACGCGCCCCTTGAAGTCGGCCAGGGTCGTAGGCTTGCCGTCCATCGAGGTGAACACCGTCGTCGGCGCAGGGCGCGGCGTGGCGGGCACGTCCAGCTTCTCGAAGGCGCCCTTCTTGAATTCTGTGAGGTCGGCGGGACCAGAGGGTTTGAACGAAGCCGACGCGATGACGTATAGAACCGCCGCGACGCCCAAGAGGATGACGCCCGCCAGCGCCATTCTCATAGGATTACGCTTCTTGGCTTCCTCGCCGTTCTGACCCGACTGGACTTCGTTCATATGACCGACAACGCCTCCAACACGCCCAAGGCCAACGGCCAGGGCCAAGCTATGTGGGGCGGCCGGTTCTCGGCCAAGCCGGCGGAACTGATGCAGGCGATCAACGTCTCCATCGGTTTCGACAAGCGCCTTTGGGCGCAGGACCTGGCAGGCTCCCGCGCCCACGCCCGGATGTTGATGAACCAAGGCGTGATTTCAAGCCATGACGGCGAGGAAATCCTGGAGGGTCTCGCCCGCGTCGAGGACGAACTGCTCTCGGGCACCTTCCCGTTCCGCGACGAGTACGAAGATATTCACATGAATATCGAAGCGCGGCTGCGCGAGCTGATCGGCCCGACGGCGGGCCGGCTGCACACCGCCCGCTCGCGCAACGACCAGGTGGCCGTCGATTTCCGCCTGTGGGTCCGCGACGCCTGCGACCGCACGGTCGGCCAGCTCGAAGCGCTGCAGAAAGCCCTGCTGGCCCAGGCCGAGGCGTACGCCGACGCGCTGATGCCCGGCTTCACCCACCTGCAGCCGGCCCAGCCGGTGACCTTCGGCCACCACCTGATGGCCTATGTCGAGATGTTCGGCCGCGACGCCGGCCGCTTCCGCGACGCCCGCGTCCGGATGAACGAATGCCCGCTGGGCGCGGCGGCCCTGGCCGGCTCGCCCTTCCCGATCGACCGCCACCAGACGGCGACGGCGCTGGGCTTTGATCGCCCGACCGCCAACTCGCTGGACAGCGTCTCCTCGCGCGATTTCGCCCTGGAGGCCCTGTCGGCCGCCTCGATCACCGCCACGCACCTGTCGCGGCTAGCCGAGGAGATCGTGCTGTGGACGACGCCGATGTTCGGCTTCATCAAGCTGACCGACGCCTTCACGACCGGCAGCTCGATCATGCCGCAAAAGAAGAACCCCGACGCGGCCGAGCTGGTCCGCGCCAAGGTCGGCCGGATCCTGGGGTCGCTGACCACCCTGACCGTGGTCATGAAGGGCCTGCCGCTGGCCTATTCGAAGGACATGCAGGAGGACAAGGTCCCGACCTTCGAGGCCTTCGACGCCTTGGAACTGAGCCTCCTGGCCATGGCCGGCATGATCGCCGACCTGACGCCGAACACCCAGAACATGGCCAAGGCCGCTGGCGCGGGCTTCTCCACCGCCACCGATCTGGCCGATTGGCTGGTTCGGACGCTGAACATGCCTTTCCGTGACGCCCACCACGTGACAGGCTCCGCCGTGAAGACGGCCGAGGGCTTGGGCGTCGATCTGGCGGATCTGTCCCTGGAGCAGTTCCAGGCGATCGAGCCGCAGATCACGAACGCGGTCTACGCCGTCCTGACTCCGGCCGCCTCGGCGGCCAGCCGCATGAGCTATGGCGGGACGGCTCCCGCCCAGGTCCGCGCCCAGATCGCGCGTTGGAAGGAACTGCTGGCATGATCCGCCCCCTCTCGATGCTTACGCTGGCCGCCCTGGCCGTCGCGGCCGCCGGCTGCGGCAAGCAGGGCACGCTGGAGCGTCCCGCCCCGATGTGGGACGCCCAGAAGAAGGCCGCATGGGCCGCTGAGCGCCGCATGGCCTCATCCCAGGCCAACCAGCCGGCGCGCGCCGGCGGCGCCCAGGAGATCCGCGATCCGGCCTCCAGCAACCGCACCATTCGCGCCGCTCCCCTGCCCGGCACCCGCGATCCGTTCGGCGGTCCGTCCGCCGCCGGCTTCCCCGGCGCCACGCCCAACTAAGAGACTAAGTTGAATCACTTCGAGTACGGCCCGCAGGGCCTGGCCTGCGAAGGCGTGCCCCTGGCCAAGATCGCGGCCGAGGTCGGCACGCCGGTCTATGTGTACAGCCGCGCCACGCTGGAGCGGCACTTTGTCGTGTTCCGCGACGCCCTGGCGATGTCCGGCGTGGTCGATCCGCTGATCGCCTACGCCGTGAAGGCCAATTCCAACGTCGCGGTGCTGAAGGTCCTCGGCGACCTGGGCGCCGGGGCCGACACGGTGTCGGAAGGCGAGGTCCGCCGCGCCCTGGCCGCCGGCATCCCCGGCGAGCGAATCGTCTTTTCGGGCGTCGGCAAGGCGCGCCGCGAGATCGCCTTCGCGCTGCAGGCCGGCGTCGCCGAGATCAATGTCGAGTCCGAGCCCGAGCTGAACCTGATCGCGCAGGTCGCCGCCGAGCTGGGCGTGCGCGCCAAGGTCGCCTTCCGGGTCAATCCAGACGTCGCGGCCGGCGGTCACGCCAAGATCGCCACCGGCAAGTCCGAGAACAAGTTCGGCGTCTCGTTCGCCGAGGCCGCGCGCCTCTACGCCAACGCCAGCAACAACGCCAATCTCCAGCCCGTCGGGGTGGCCTGCCACATCGGCAGCCAGATCACCGATCTGGCCCCCATGCGCGCGGCCTTCACCAAGATGCGCGGTCTCGTCGAGCAGCTGCTGGCCGAGGGCCTGTCGGTCGAGCGCCTGGATCTGGGCGGGGGCCTGGGTGTGCCCTATTTCAACCACCCCGAACCGCCCTCGCCCGCCGAGTTCGCCGCCATGGTCGGCGAGGTCACGCAAGGCCTGCCCGTCACCCTGGCCTTCGAGCCCGGTCGGGTGATCGCCGCCAACGCTGGCGTGTTGGTCTCCGAAGTGATCCACGTCCACGAGCGCCCGGAAGGCCGCAAGTTCCTGGTCATCGACGCGGCCATGAACGACCTCGTCCGCCCGGCCATGTACGATGCGTTCCACGACATCCGCCCGGTAATCCAGCGCGCCGGCGAGGCGGTCTATGACGTGGTGGGTCCGGTCTGCGAGACGGGCGACACCTTCACCCGCGACCGCGCCCTGCCGCCGTTCGCGGCGGGCGACCTGGTGGCCTTCATGTCGGCGGGCGCCTATGGCGCGGCCATGGCCAGCGAGTACAACACCCGCCCGCTGGTTCCCGAAGTGCTGGTCGACGGCGACCGCTACGCGGTGATCCGCCAGCGTCCGACCTATGACGAGATGCTGGCGCGGGATCTGGTGCCGGACTGGGTGTAGCTTACCGAAAATCCTCCCCCTAGCGGGGGAGGTGTCGACGCAGTCGACGGAGGGGGGAGACGCCGGCGCGGCGATGCTTCCCCCTCCGGCCTTCGGCCGCCTCCCCCGCTAGGGGGAGGACTTCAATCATCTCAATCCATCGCCCCAATATACGGCAGGCCCCGGCTCTTGCCTTCGTCGTCAAGGCCGTAGCCCACGAGGTAGCGGGCCGGCGCTTCCCAGGCGACGAAGTCGGGCTCCATACCGCGATCCTTGGGCCAAGGCTTGCGGGCGAAAACGGCGGTCAGCACTTCGCTGGCGCCGGCGTCCTTCACCAGGCGCGCGGCCTCCGACAGTGACAGGCCGGTGTCGAACACGTCGTCGACGACCAGGGCGCGGCGGCCGACCAGCGGGCGCTGCAGGTCGGCGCGGACCTCGCAGCGGCCCGAGCTCTTGCGCTCGTCGTGGTAGGAGGCCAGCCACAGGGCGTCGAAGCGGACGTCGCGTCCGGCGCGCCACAGGGCGCGGGTGAGATCGGCGGCGAACCACAGGCCGCCGGTCAGCAGGCAAATCACGACGGTGTCGTCATCGATCCGCGGCGCGATCTGTTCAGCCAGCTTTTGAACCCGTTCGGCGATCTCGGCTTCCGAGATCAGGACTTCGGGTTTGGAAAGGTCATTCATGATGAGCGGGTTCGTGAGAGTCTGAAGGGGGTGTTTGGTCCCCGCTCTCATGTCCCGGGGGTTCCTGTCCAGCCGGTTCGTGCGCGGCAGGGGCGTCCTGAGCGCCGCGCAGGGCGACTTCGGGCTCGCCGGCGTGGCCTTCCGGCTTCTTCAGAGCGGTCTTGACCGCCTTGGCGGCGCCCGGCTCGGTGGCGAAGGCGATCTGCAGGTCCTTGGCCGTGCGCGGCGGGTCCAGGAAGGTGATCGAGAAGTGGCGCACCTCGCCCGGCGGGATCTTGGCGTCGGCGGCGGCGGCCAGTTGGCCGGCGACGCGCTTGTTTTCCTTGCTGAGCAGCTCCACGCGCAACGGCGGGGCGATGACTTCATGCTCGGTGATGTTGCGGATCGAGCCGGTGATGGTGACCGCGGCGTGGCCATCCTGCATCGAGGGCTGGGCCTTGATGCTGCCGGTGTCGATCACCAGCCCCACAGTGTTGACCGGCAGACCAACAGCGGCGTAGGCGCCGGCAGAGCCTGGCATGATGCGCACGACGTCGATCCGGAAGATCAGGGCGGCGACCACGACCACCGCCATGGCGGCGGCCATGCCGGCCCAGATCACGCCCGTCGCGGTCGCTGCACGCAGGCGACGCTCTGCGTCGGCGCGGGCTCGAAAGACCTTGGGCAGCTCCTCGCCCGGCAGGGCGCTGACGGGCGGCTCCTCGGCCTCGGCGGCGACAGCTTCCTCCGGCGCGTCGGGCGTCCCGTTCGGGCTCTGATTTTCGGAAACCTCAGGCTCGTCGAAGAGGTCGAGCGGCTCTTCCAGATGGGCGGTCCAACGGTGCCCGCACGAGGCGCAACGCACGACACGGCCTTCCGGCCCGACCTTGGAGTCGTCGACGAAATAGCGGCTGGCGCACTCCGGGCAGGTCAGTATCATGGCCGCGAATCGAACGAACCCCACATAGCCTACTGGGGTCGCTGATTTTAACCCTGATGTCCAGAAAGCCCAGTGACGCGCCTTGCGGATCGACACAGAACAGGGCGATGACGCCCTTCCGGTGGTCCGCTTCGAAGGCGTGTCGATGCGCTATGGGCGGGGTCCGGAAACCCTCAGAGATATAAGCTTTTCCCTGGACCAGGGCTCGTTCCACTTCCTGACCGGCGCGTCGGGGGCGGGCAAGAGCTCGCTGCTCAAATTGATCTATCTGGCGCACCGTGCGTCACGGGGTCGCGTGGAGCTGTTCGGGCGTGACGTCAGCCTGACCCACGCCTCGGATCTGCCCTTCCTGCGCCGGCGCATCGGGGTGGTCTTCCAGGAGTTCCGGCTGCTGGAGCACCTGTCGGTGTTCGACAACGCCGCCCTGCCCCTGCGAATCCTCGGCCGCAAGCCCGCCACCTATCGCGAGGACGTGGCCGAGCTTCTGAACTGGGTGGGCCTGGGCGAGCGGATGCACGCCCTGCCCGCCACGCTGTCGGGCGGCGAGAAGCAGCGCCTGGCCATCGCCCGCGCCGTCGTCGACCGCCCCGACGTGCTGCTGGCCGACGAGCCGACCGGCAATGTCGATCCGGCCATGTCGCTGCGCCTCCTGCGCCTGTTCGTCGAGCTGAATCGCCTGGGCACCACGGTGCTGATCGCCACGCACGACGAGGACCTGGTGGCGCGCGCCGCCCGGCCTACGCTGCACCTAGAGCACGGGCGCCTCGTTGATCTGGGAGGCCGGCCATGAGCGAGTTCTTCCAGGTCTCGCGCTGGCGGCCCGGCCCCCTTCTGCCGCCGCGCGACGCCCGCGACGGCGCTCTGGTGTTCGTGGTGGCGGTGCTATGCTTCCTGGCTTGCCTCACGGCCTTCGCCGCCCTGGCGGCCAATCGCGCCGCGCATGGCTGGACGGCGCAGCTCAGCGGCTCGGCGACCGTGGTGGTGCGCGCCCGCGTCAACGAGACTCCCGACAGCGCCGCCGCGCGCGCCGCCGAAACCCTGGCCGGCGTGCGGGGCGTGGTCGAGGCCCAGGCCCTGCCGCGTGAGAAGGCCGAGGCGCTGCTGGCCCCCTGGATCGGAACCGAGGCCCTCGTCGACGACCTGCCGACACCGCGTCTGGTCACGCTTGAGCTGGACCCCAAGGCCCCGCCGACGGCGAGCATCCTGGATCGCGCGCTGCGCGCGGCGGGCATCGACGCCACGGTCGATGATCACAGCCGGTGGATCGCCGATATCGAGCGCGCCGCCGATATCGCCCGCTTTGCAGCGCTGGGCGTGTTCGTCCTGATCGCGGCGGCCACGGCTGCGGTGATCGCCTTCGCCACCCGCGCCGGCCTGGCGGCGCGGCGCGACGTCATCGAGGTGCTGCACTTCTCCGGGGCCGAAGCGCGGTTCATCGCCGGACTCTTCCAGAACCGGTTCGCGACGATGGGCGCCCTGGCGGGGTTGCTGGGCGGCGCGGGGGCGGCCATCATCGGCGCGCTCGCGCGGTACTTCGGCGGCGGAGCGGGCGTGGCTCCAGTCCTGCCACTGGCCTGGATCGACCTGCTGGCCGCCCTGCCCGCGCCGATGCTGGCGGCGCTGATCGCCGGGGTCTCGGCGCGTCTGGCGGCGTCGCGGATCGTAGGGGAGATGCCGTGAAGACCTTGGCCGCATTGCTGCTCGCCCTGATGATCTGGGGCCTTGGACTTCTGGCGTTCACCGGGCGGGTCGACCAATCGACCCCGGCGCCCGAACCGCCCATCTCGGACGGCGTCGTCGCCCTGACCGGCGCCTCGACCCTTCGGCTGGAGGCCGCGACGCGGCTTCTGGAAGAGGGCAAGGGCCAGCGCCTGTTGATTTCCGGCGTCAATCGCGAAGCCACCCGGGCCGAAATCCAGACCGTCACCAAGGCGGTGAAGCCGATCTATGACTGCTGCGTCGATCTGGGCTTCGCCGCCGCCAACACGGTCGGCAACGCCCGCGAGACGGCGGAATGGGCGCGCTCCAAGGGTTACAAGAGCCTGATCGTGGTCACCGCCGACTACCACATGCCCCGCTCGATGCTGGAGCTGCACGCGGCGATGCCGAACGTGGCTCTGCATCCCTATCCGGTGAAGACCGATCTGAACGCTCGTCGCTGGTGGAAGACTGGCGCCAGCGCGCGGCGCATGATCGTGGAGTACTGCAAGTACCTGGCGATTCTGGGCCGCGAAGCGTTCCTGGGGCTGGGACCGAAGGACAAGGCCGCCCCGGCGGCGAAGGAAGCGTCTTGATCTATCTGCGTTCGTTCATCTTCCAACTGGTCTTCTGGCTTTGGTCGATTACCTGGGCTGTCGGCATGTTGCTGGTCCTGCCGCTGCCGCGTCGCGTCAACACCTGGTGCCTGACCACGTGGGCCAAGGGTCTGATCGTGGGCCTGCGACTGTTGGCCGGCGTGAAGGTCGAAGTGCGCGGCCAGGAACATCGCCCAACCGGCCCGGCTCTGGTCGCCGCCAAGCACCAGTCGATGTTCGACGTCTTCAGCCAGTTCGCCTTGCTGCCCGACGCCTGCTTCGTGATGAAGAAGGAACTGCTGATGGTGCCGCTGTTCGGCTGGCACGGCCTGAAGGCGGGCATGGTGGTGGTCGACCGCGACGGCCACTCGGCGGCGCTGAAAAAGCTGGTCCGAGACAGCATCGAGCGCATGCGGGAAAGCCGCCAGATCGTGATCTTCCCAGAGGGCACGCGCGGCAAGGTCGGGGAGCCCGGCGACTACAAGCCCGGCATCGCCGCGCTCTATCGCGAGATGAATATTCCAGTGACGCCGCTGGCGCTGAACTGCGGCTCGCACTGGAACAAGGGCTTTGTCATCCAGCCCGGCACGATCGTGTTCGAATACCTGCCCGCCATCCCCGCCGGCCTGAAGCGCGGCGAGTTCATGCGTGAGCTGCAGACCCGCATCGACGGCGCGACGAAAGCGCTGGAGGACGCGGGTCTTTAAGCCCCTTCCCGCGCCTCGACCATCTTCAGCAGCTTCTCCATCGCATGGTCGCGCACCCCGTCCTCGTGCAGGTGCATGACGAGGTCGCGCAGGTAGTCGATGTTGGGCCCCGACAGACCCACGGCGCCGGCGATCAGTCCCGCCTGCTGCTCCAGGGTGAGATCGCCCGCCCACTGGCTGTGTTTCATGTCCGACAGGAAGACCAGCGCGGGCGCGCGGACGCCGCCGTCGACCTTCACCTCGCGCCAGGTCTCGAAATAGGTCTCGGTCGGCTGCTCGCGCTCGCGCAGATAGGCGTAGACGCCCTCCCAGTCGGCGGCGGCGACCCGGTAGGCCATGCCGCGCACCGAGCCGCCGGGCGCCAGCCCCAGCACCAGGCCCGGCCGCTCGTAGGTGCCCCGGTGATGCACCGAATATATACAGAACGCCCGTCGCCGGCCGTGGAGCACGGCCGTTCTTCGGTCTATGAACGGGAACCCGGGCCGCCACATCAGCGATCCGTATCCGAACACCCAGCGATCTTCGCCGCCGCCCTCTAAACTCATCACCGATCCCGACTGGACGCGCCCTAGAATGACCCATAACGACGCCGCCCCGTCCCGCAAAGCCCCCGCAAAGGCGCGACGCAGCCGCCTGTTTGCGCCGTTCATCCTCGCCGCCATTCTGGCGGGCGCCTGGAGCTATGGCTGGATCTGGCTGCGTGGCCAGGCCGAGCAGCGCATGGACGCCCAGGCGGCGGACCTCCGAGCGCGCGGCTATGACCTGTCGTGGAGCGCGCGGACCTTCTCGGGCTTTCCGTTCCGGATGAACATCCAGTTGGCCGACCTCAAGGTCGCCGAACCCAGCGGCTGGGCCCTGCGCGTCCCGGCCCTGAAAGGCGAGGCCGCGGTCTACAACCTCACCCACTGGGTGCTGGTGGCTCCGAACGGCGTGGTGCTGACCCGCCCGGAATCGGGCGACGTCACCATCGCGGGCGACGCCCTGCGGGCCAGCATCTCGCACGTGACCGAGTACCCGCCGCGCATCTCGATCGAGGGGGCCAAGCTGACCTTCGTCCCCGCCCCCAACGCCAAACCGTTCACCCTGGTCTCGGCCGATCGCATGCAGCTGCACGTTCGGGGCGGCGGTCCGGACGACCAGGGCGCGGTGTTCTTCAAGGCCGACGGGGCCAAGACCGCCTTCCCCGGCCTGCTGGGCCGCATCGCCCAGGATAAGACCGCCTCGATGATCCTGGAAACCCACCTCACCCACGTCTCGCACCTGCGCGGTCGCAACTGGCAAGCGGCCGTCAAGCGCTGGAGCGAGGCCGGCGGCCAGATCACCGTGCAGCAGAGCCAGATCCTCGCCGGCGACGCCGAGGGCAAGGCCAAGTCCGGCGTCCTGGGCGTCGACGCCGAGGGCCGCGTCACGGGCCTGCTGAGCGTGGCGATCAAGGAGCGCGCCGACCTCTCCCAGCCGATCCAGACCCCGGAGCAGGCGCTGGCCGCCGCCGCCCAGGCCATGGGCCAGGAGCCGATCATCGAGGCGGATCTGCGATTCCAGGACGGCCGCAGCTATCTCGGCGTCATCGACACGGGGCCGGCGCCGACCGTCTATTGATCGGGCAAATCGGCGCGCTGACGCAATTTTCTTCCCATGAAGGCTAGCTATTGCGTGTTTGGCGGCAAAGACTATGGTCCGCCCTCCAATTTCGGGGAAGAACATGGGCAGCGACGCGACGGAGGCCACGCCGTCTCTCGAAGAGGTTCGATGGCGGCTGGACGCCATAGACGGTGAACTGCTGAAACTGCTCGACGAGCGCGCCAGCCTGGCCGGCGCGGTCGCGGCGGCCAAGCGCGCCTCGGGCGATACCGGCTTTGGCCTGCGCCCCGGCCGCGAGGCCCAGATTGTCCGCAAACTGCTGGCCGTCCCCCGCAAAGGCGCCAGCGCCGCCCTGGTGATCCGCATCTGGCGCGAGATCATGGCCGATAACCTGGCGCGCCAGGGTCCCTATCATCTGGGCGTGTTCGGCGGACGCGAACCGGCCCGGACGGTCGAGCTGACCCGCCTGCGGTTCGGGACCGCGCCGCGCCTGTCGTTGCTGCCGACCGCGCAGGACGCCCTGGCCGTGGCCCGCGCCCCCTGGGGCGTCGGCGTCCTGCCGCTCGCCTCGGAAACGCCCTGGTGGGGGCGCCTGCTGGCCGAACCGAAACTGAAGGTCTTCGCCGCCCTGCCGTGCCTCGCCGCCTGGGGCTCCCAGGCCGCCCTGGCGGTGGCCGAGGTCGAGGTCGAGCCCACGGGCGGCGACCAGACCTTCTGGGTCACCGACTCGCCCAAAGGCGCCGGGGCTATCATCGAGGCCCTCAGCCAGACCGACGTGGCGGCCGAACTGATCGCGGACGCCGGCGGCCTGAAGCTGTTCTCGCTCTCCGGCTTCTTCCAGGCCGACGACCCGCGCCTGGCGCGCGCACCGGGCCAACTTACGGGGGTCATCGGGGCTGCACCGGAGCAGTTCGACGTGTAAGAGACGGCCGTCTCATAGAAGACATCCGTCAACCGAGTAGTCCGATGACCGCCTCCGCCACCGACCGCTTCGCCGCGCCGCGTCCCATGCCCAAGCCCGGGATCATGGACATCCACGCCTATGTCGGCGGCAAGTCCAAGGTCGAAGGCATCGCCCACCCGGTGAAGCTGTCGAGCAACGAGAACATCCTGGGCAGCAGCGACAAGGCCAAGGACGCCTATCGCAACGCCGTGGATCGCCTGCACATCTATCCGGACGGCAAGGCCAACCTGCTCCGCGCCGCCGTGGCCGAGCGTTACAAGCTCGAGCCTGAGCGCCTGACCTTCGGCGATGGCAGCGATGAGATCTTCGCCCTGCTGAACCAGGTGTATCTCGAACCCGGCGACAACATCGTCCAGGGCGAGCACGGCTTCGCCGCCTACGCCATCGGGGCCCACGCCTGCCAGGGCGAGGTGCGCATGGCCAAGGAGGTCAACCACCGCGTCGACATCGACGAGGTGAT
Source organism: Caulobacter vibrioides (assembly GCF_002310375.3). Classification (GTDB taxonomy): domain Bacteria; phylum Pseudomonadota; class Alphaproteobacteria; order Caulobacterales; family Caulobacteraceae; genus Caulobacter; species Caulobacter vibrioides_D. Next base: position 1,391,031 of record NZ_CP023315.3, on the reverse strand, counting down.
CAAGTGCGTCGACGAGCGTACGCGCCTGGTGTTCATCGCCAACCCCGCCAACCCGACCGGCACCTGGCTGACGGCTGAGGAGATCCGCGCTCTGCACGCGGCCCTGCCGCCCTCGGTGATCCTGGTGCTGGACGGCGCCTATGCCGAGTTCTGCACCGATCCGCGCTTCGAGGACGGGCTGGAGCTGGCCCGCACCGCCGAGAACGTCATCGTCACCCGCACCTTCTCGAAGATTCACGGCCTGGCCGCGCTGCGCGTCGGCTGGGGCTATGCGCCCGAGCACATCATCGCACCGATCGAGCGTATCCGCCCGCCGTTCAACACCTCGATCCCCGCGCAGGAAGCCGCCGTCGCGGCCCTGTTCGACGACGACTTCCAGGACCGCTCGCGCGCCCTGGTCGAGCAATGGCGCCCGTGGCTGGCCCAGCAGCTGGGCGGCCTTGGCCTTGAGGTGACGCCATCGGCGGCCAACTTTGTACTGGCCACCTTCCCGACCACGCCCGGCAAGACCGCGCCGGAGGCCGAGGCTTTCCTGGCGTCGAAGGGCTACCTCGTGCGCGCTGTGGGCAACTACAACCTGCCGCACGCGATCCGCATCACGATCGGCCTGGAAGAACAGAACCGCGCCGTGGTCGAGCTGCTGACGCAGTTCATGGGGCGCTAGATGCCCAGCCCTTCTTCCGACCTCCCCGGCGAATGCCGGGGTCCAGATCGAACCCACCGCCCCCTCTCGTTCGACCTCGGACGCGAGGCGCATGAACCCAAACCGCTCAGGCTGAATCTGGGCCCCGGCATTCGCCGGGGAGATCGGTTTGAAGTAAACGTTGCCCATGCCTAACCCCGGCGTCCTCTATCCGAAGCTCACCGTGATCGGCTGCGGCCTGATCGGCGGCTCGGTGATCCGCGCGGCGCGCCAGCACGGCGTGGTCGGCGAGATCACCGTCGCCGACGCCAGCGAGGCTCATCGCGCCCGGGTGACCGAACTGGGCATCGCCGAGCACGTCACCGGCGACATCGCCGAGGCGGTGCGGGACGCCGACCTCGTGGTGATCGCCACACCGGTGCTGTCGGTGCCCGAACTGGCCAGTGTGGTGATCCCCGCCATGAAGCCGGGCGCCACCCTGACCGATGTCGGCTCGACCAAGGGCAATGTGGCCGAGGCCTTCCGGGCCCAGGACCTGTCGAAGATCTTTGCGATCCCCGGCCACCCGATCGCCGGCACCGAGCAGTCAGGCCCTGACGCCGGCTTCGCAGAGCTGTTCGAGAACCGCTGGACGATCCTGACCCCGTTCGAAAGCGAAGACGACCACTACGCGGCCGCCGTCGCCAAGCTGTCGGCCTTCTGGCGGGCCTTTGGGGCCCAGGTCGAGCTGATGGACGACAAGCACCACGACCTCGTCCTGGCCGTGGTGTCGCACCTGCCCCACCTGATCGCCTACACGATCGTCGGCAGCGCGGCGGACCTAGAGAACGTCACCGAGAACGAGGTCATCAAGTACTCGGCTTCGGGCTTCCGCGACTTCACCCGCATCGCCGCCAGCGACCCGACCATGTGGCGCGACATCTTCGTGGCCAACAAGGACGCGGTGCTGGAGATGCTGGGCCGCTTCACCGAAGACCTGCAGGCCATGAGCCGCGCGATCCGCTGGGGCGACGCCGACACCCTGCACGCCCACTTCACCCGCACCCGCGCTATCCGCCGCGGCATTGTCGCGGCGGGCCAGGAAAGCGCCGAACCGAACTTCGGCCGCGATCGGGGAAAGCACTAGGGTCTAGACGCTAGTCAGGCTTGCCCTTGCGACCGACCGGACAGACCCGGCGCGATCCCGTCTGCCGGAACTCTCCCAGCCGGATCTTCGACTCATGGTCCGGCGCCCCGGGACGCCCGTCCGGGTGCAGGCCGCGATAGTAGAGCTTTTGCCACTGATCGGCCGGCGTCTTGGGTTGGTTTTCCTTGATCCACTCCTGGAAGGCGGCGCGCGAGGCGGCCCAGCCTCGGTAGCTTTCCAGCAGCTCGGGCGCGTCCTCCATCGGCCGCAGCTCCGGCTTCAGGCGGTCCATCACGCCGCGCGGGGTGGGGAAGAAGAAGCAGAACGGCTCGTTCTCCTCGAACCGCACCCAATGGTTGGGCCGGGTGAAGCGCCAGTTCATGGTGAAGGTGTACGGCGCCCAATCGGTCTCGATCACCCCGCCCATCGGCGCGATGCCGTCCTTCATGGCGTTGGGCGGTCCGCCGACCCAGAGGTTCCAGCCTTCGGAGGTGCGCATGATCCCTTCGACATGGAAGGTCAGCGTACCGCTGCCGAACAGCGAGACGGGCGCACGCTTCTTGTCGGCGCCCTCGTCGACGACGATCTCGACCGAATGCGCGCCCACATCGCCCAGCCAGCGCGCCGAGAAGCCGCAAGGGTTCAACATCACCCAGCCATGCGCATTGGCGATGGCCAGCGGCAGGCAGCGGTAGGCGAAGCTCTCGGGCGTCTCCGTCATCCAGTCGCGCTTGGCGGACGCCGGCTCGACCCTGGGCTGCCAGCCTTCATGGACGTAACAGATCAGCTCGGTCTCGGCGGCGCGGGCTGGAGCATTCCGGGGACGCTCAGGAACCGAGCCCTTCAACCGCTTGCGCATCATTTCGCCTCAAAGCTGACCGCAAAACCGCCTATCGGTCCGATACGACAGTTTCGTGTCTTCCGGAGCGCTCATAGAGCACGAGGCCTGGCCCGACGCCGGCCTTATTCCCGAAACACGCCAGCAATGTTCGCGGCCGATGACAGGCCGCGAGAGATCGCAGAAGAGGAAAATCACCCATGCGCCGCACGCTTTTCGTCGCGCTCGCTTCGCTCACCACCCTGGTGGCGGGCGCCGCCATGGCTCAGCAGGACGGGCCGCCGCGCGGCATGCCCGCTCCGGAAGACGTCTTCAAGCGCTGGGACGCCAACGGCGACGGCGCGGTCGACAAGGCTGAATGGACGGGCGCGGGTCGCCCGGAAGACCGCTTTGCGATGATCGACGCCAACAAGGACGGCAAGATCACCATCGATGAGCTGAAAGCGGCCTTCGACACCATGCGCCAGCGCCGGATGCAGCAGGGCGAAGGCCCGCCTCCGGGTCCGCCGCCGGAAGGCGCTCCGCCGCAGAACTAAGCGTCTACAGCGGAACGTCGAACGCCGCCCGGCCAGCCCGCCGGGCGGCGTTCTTCGTTTCAGGACAGGACGCGGTCGCGCAGCATCGCCAACGGCAACGTCCCTGGCCATAGCACCGCGCTGTGGAAGGTCTTGAGATCGAACGCCGGACCCTGCCGGCGGCGCGCAGTCTCGCGAAGCTCAACCAGTGCCAGCCAGGCGAACCCTTGCCCCGCCGCAGCGCCCGGTCCGATGGCGGCGCGCTCCACATCCTGGGCGATCGGCGCAAAGACCGGCGGCGGCCCCTGCAGGTCGGCGAACCAGGCCTCGGCCTTGGCCCGGCTCCAGCCCTTGGCGTGCAGACCCGTATCGATCACCAGCCGCCCGGCCCGGAACAGCATCCATTGCAGGTAGCCCAGCTCAGCCAGCGGATCGCCGACGAAGGCGCCCTCCTCGTCGGCCAGTTGCTCGGCGTAGATCGACCAACCCTCGCTGAAGCCCGGGCAGGCTAGGCGCGTGCGCAACGGATGGGCGCCGGCGCCCTCCTCCAGAGGGATCTGCAGCATGTGGCCCGGCACGCACTCGTGATGCGCGACGCTGGCCAAGGTCCAGCTGGGGCGGCTGCGAATGGCGGCCAGATCGACGAAATAGGTTCCCGATCGGCTTCCATCAAAGCTCGGCGCTTCACGGTAGCCCTGTCGCGCTGCGGCCTCATCGGCGGCTGACATGCGCGAAACCCTCGTCGCCCAAGCCCCCTTTGGAATGGCGCTGAAGGACCGGGGCAGACGCGCCTTGGCCTTGTCGAGCCAGCCGTTCATGTCGGCCACCAGGCGGTCGCGGCCCGCGTCATCATCGCTGTAGAGAAACCGGGGATCGCGCGACAACGCCGTCAGACGCGCGCCCACACTGCCCTTGGTCAGGCCCCGCGCCCGAAGCAGGGCGTCGGCGCGGGCCGAGAAGCGCCGGCAGGCGTCCATGCCCTTGGCCTGCGCCTCGGCCGGCGTGATCGCCGCGCCGAGATTGGCCTTGAGGACGAGCGCGTAATAGGTCTCGGCGTCCTTGAAGCGAACCCCGCCGTCGCCGGCCCGAGGCTTCAGCGCCGTCAAAGCCTGGCCTTGCGCGGTCAAGGCCTTCGCCAGGCCCTCCGGCGCGCCGATGGTCGCCTTGCCCAACCCCGTCACGACCTTGTCGATGACGAAGCCGGGCGGAATCACCCCGAGACCGGCGTCGGCGCGGAGCTTTTCGGTCTCGGCCTCGACCCGTCGGGCCAAGGCGTTCACGGCCTCGCCGCCCGCCTTGATCGCTTCGCCGGCCCGGAGCCAGGCGCCAGCCCTCGTCGTGACCGCGTATGGCGAGCTCGAACCGCCGGTGAATGGAAACAGCCGGGCGATCTGGGCCTCGGTCTCCAGCGCCCGCAACACGGCGTCGCGATCGAGCCGCGCATGGGTCGACAACCCCTCGGTCGAAAACGCCTTCAGCGCGGCCAGGCGCTCGGCGGCCGCACCGCCCTTGGCCAACTTGTCGAGCAACGCCTTGAGCGCGGGATCTCCCGCCGCCCACGCCTCGCCGGCCGTCAGGGTCGCGCCCGCAGCAGCGGCGCCCGCGAGGGCTTGTCGACGGCTCAGCATGGGGTCCTCCCGGAGACTCTCCACTTCCTGTCTAAGCAGCCTGACACCGGTGTCCAGCACTGTCGGTGCGACACATTGGGATAGCGGTAACAAACGCCGTGACAACGCTGTCTTTATGCCGCTACCCTTAGGACCAAGGCGCGCGACCGACGCGCCATGGAGGAAGCGTCGATGATCCGCCTAGCCGCCCTTTCATTCGTCTCCGCCCTGGCCATGACCAGCCTGGCGCACGCTGACGAAGCGCCGCGTCCGATCCGCTTGAACCAACTGGGCTTCGAGGCCCAAGGCCCCAAGCGCGCCATCCTGGCCGATCCGTCGAAGACGCCGCTGGACTGGGTTCTGCTCGACACCGCGGGCGCCGCGATCGCCAAGGGCAAGACCGCCGTCTTTGGCGACGACAAGGCTTCCGGCGAGCACGTCCACCAGATCGACCTTTCCGCATTCCGCAAGGCGGGCGAAGGCTATCGCCTCAAGGTCGGCGCCGCCGAGTCCCGCCCCTTCGCCATCAACGCCAAGCCAAGCGGCAAGCTGACCCGCGCGGCCATGTCGTTCTTCTATCAGCAGCGCGCCAGCGTTCCGATCGAGGCCCAGTACGTCGAGCGCCCCGATCTGGCCCGTCCCGCCGGCCACGCCCCCGACAAGGCCACCTGCTTTGATCAGGCCGACGAGCGCGGACAGGTCTGGCCCGGCTGCGACTACACGCTGGACGCCAGCCGAGGCTGGTACGACGCCGGCGACCACGGCAAGTACGTCGTCAACGGCGGCATCTCGGCCTGGACGCTGCTGAACGCCTGGGAGCGCGCCGCCATCCTCAAGCGTCCTGGCGCCCTCGCGGCGTTCGGCGACCGCGCCCTGGCCCTGCCCGAGGCCGGCAACGGCGTCCCCGACATGCTGGACGAGGTCCGTTTCCAGCTCGACTTCATGCTGGCCATGCAGGTGCCCGAGGGTAAAACCCTGCAGGTTCCCGTGGGCGATCAGCGCCCAGGCGACGGCAAGCTGGTGCTGAGCGCGATCAACGCCTCGGGCATGGCGCATCAGAAACTGGCGGACCGCTACTGGACCGCCCTGCCCACCGCGCCCGCCGAAGACAAGCAGGTGCGCTATCTCTACTACCCGACCACCGGCGCGAGCCTGAACCTCGCCGCCGTCGCGGCCCAGGCCGCGCGTCTGTGGAAAGTGATCGATCCTGCGTTTTCGGCCAAGTGCCTCGACGCTGCGCGCCGCGCCTTCGCCGCCGCCCAGCGCCATCCGAACATCTACGCCATCGGCCCCTTCACCGGCTCGGGCGGCTATGGCGACGGCGATCTGACCGACGAGTTCTATTGGGCCGCGGCCGAGCTCTACGCCACCACGGGCGAGGCGGCCTATGAGACCGCCCTGCGCGGCTCGCCGCTGTTCCTGGCCTCGCCGACCGAAGGCGCGCGTCCGACCGGCGACATCGGCTGGAACAGCGTCGGCGCCCTGGGGACCATCACCCTGGCCCTCGTCCCCAACGGCCTGAAGCCCGCAGAGATCACGAAGGCCCGCGCCAACCTGGTGGCCGCCGCCGGCAAGCACCTCTCCGACGACGTCAGCCAGGGCTACGCCCTGCCCTACGCTGCGCCCGGCTATCACTGGGGGTCCAATTCCTCGGTGCTGAACCGCGCGCTGGTGCTGGGCCTGGCCCACGACTTCACCGGCGAAGCGGCCTATCGCTACGGCGCGGTCGACGCGATGGACTATGTGCTGGGCCGCAACCCGCTGGACCAGTCTTATGTCACGGGCTTTGGCGCGCGGCCGATGCGCCACCCGCACCACCGCTTCTGGGCCAAGCAGGCCGATCCCGCCTATCCCGCACCGCCATCGGGCGTGGTCTCGGGCGGTCCCAACTCGACCAACATGAGCGACCCCGTGGCCAGCGAAATGAAGGGCAAGTGCCGGCCGCAGACCTGCTGGACCGACGACTATCGCTCCTTCACCCAGAACGAAGTGGCCATCAACTGGAACGCGCCGCTGGTCTGGGTGTCGGCGTTCCTCTACGACACCGCGCGCTGATCGCGTCTGGAGCCAGGGATAGCCGCTTGAGTACCAAGACGTCCCGGGCTAAACGGAGCGTCCTCTGAGCGGGCGTAGTTCAGAGGTAGAACGTCAGCTTCCCAAGCTGAATGTCGGGGGTTCGATTCCCCCCGCCCGCTCCAGTTTCCCCTTAAAATCATCGGCTTTCGACCCCGAGGGGACCTTGACTCCCTGCGTCCTTCGAGGCGCGCTCAAGAGCGCGCACCTCAGGATGAGGGGCTCGGCAGCCGTGTTCCTCATCCTGAGGTGTGAGCCGAAGGCCAGCCTCGAAGGACGCACTCAACCACAAGCTCGACCTCTGCGGCGTGCGCGATTGCCTACCGTGGCTGGGTTGCGCTAATGGCCCCCTCGTCTGAGGAGAGATCCATGAAGCCGCTCGTCCTGTCCGTGATCGCCATCCTCGCCGCGGGGAGCGCGATGGCCGCCGTCGGTGTCGCCGACTGGTCCGGGGTCTACAAGCAGCGGTTCAACGTGACCGGGCCTGCGCCGGGCGTGGTGGAGGACGTGCTCGAAATCGTGCCCGTTGGGCCAAACCGCGCGTATGTCCGCGCCGATCTCTCCTTCTCATCGGCCAACAGCTGCAAATTCTATGGCGTGGCGACCCTGGAGGGCGATCGTCTGCGCTATCGCGGTCCGGTCGACGGCCATCAGGGCGAGCGCTGCACGCTGACGCTCGAGCGCGGCAGGGACGCCAAGGGCAATCCGACGATCGTGCTGCGCGACGAAGGCAGCCGGTGCGAGGCGGCGACCTGCTCGAAACGCGGGTCCTACGACACCCAGTCCTTTCCCGTGAGCGCCCGGCGGACGATCCGGTATATGCCGCGCCTTAAGGCCTCGAGCGAATTTGCCTACGCGCTGAAGGAGGCCGGCATCGCCGCGCCCCCGGCGACGCCCGCGACCAGACCCAATCCGTAGCGCGACGTACGCGGGCATGACCAAGTACCTGATCTCCTTCCCCAGCGCCGCCATGCGGGTCTCGCCCGAGGACCTGCCCGCCGTCGGCGACGCCGCCCGTGCGGTGATCGAAGAGGCCAAGGCGGCCGGGGTCTATGTGTTCGGCGGCGGTGTCCATGAGGGGGTCGCGCCGGTGCGGGTGTCGGCCGATGGCGCGGTTTCGGCGCAGATCTATCCGGGCAGTCGTCTGGATGGCGGCTTCACCGTGCTGGAGCTGCCGTCTCGCGACGCCGCCATCGCCTGGTCCCGCAAGATGGCCGCCGCCTGCCGATGCGATCAGGAGCTGCGCGAGTTCATGTACGACCCGGCCAGCTAGGGACATGAAAAAGCCCGCCCGGACGAACCGGGCGGGCTTCCTGGATCAACGCGACCCAAGACCTATTTGACGCGCTCGGCCTTGATCCCGAGCTTGGCCAGCTGGGCCTGCACGCTCTCGGCGCCGACCAGGTGCCCCGAGCCGACAGCCACGAAGCTGACGCCCGAACCAGCCAGCTTGGTCTTGAGCTGGTTGGCCCAGTCGACGTTCCGCTTGACCAGCAGCAGCTCATAAAGGTCCGGATACTGGGTCTTCATCTCGGTGATGAACTGGGCTTCCAGTCCGCTCACATCGCCGGCCGCCCAGGCCGCCACCATCTTGTCGAGCTTTTCGACGCCACCCTCGGCGTCCTTCAGGCTGGACTTGAGGAACTCGATCTCGGTGGCCGACGGCAGGTCGGCGAAGAAGCGGATCTGCTGCTCGGGGGTCTCCAGGCCGGCGATCGGCTTGTTGGCGGCCTTGACCTCGCGGGTCAGCACGCCCTCGACGCCGCTCTTGGGGTCGTAGCCGGCCTTGATCATCGGGGCCATGGCCAGCGAAACGGCCGCCAGCCACGGACGCATCATTTCCAGAGCCTGGGGCGGCATGCCGGCCGACTGGCCAAGGTCGCTGGCGCGCTTGAAGTCCTCCGGACCGATCTTGGCCGACAGCTTGTTGGCCTGGTCGAGGCCGTAGCGCATGACCAGCGGCTGCATCACCGCCGGATCGTCCGCGCCGACCAGTTCGAGCGACAGGTCGCCGCTGTCGGCCAGGGCCTTGTCGATCTTGGCCGAGCGCCACTGGGTGTCGGGCTTCAGCACGTGGATCGTGCCGAACAGGTAGATGGTCGAGTCCTTGTCCTTGATCGCCCAGAGGGCCGGTTCGGCCAGGGCGGTCCCGGCGAAGCCGAGCGCGAACACAGAGGCCAGGCCGGCCAGGACACGGCGAGCGGAACGGTTGAAGTTGAGCAGCATGGGAACCCCGATGGCTTGATGTGAAAAGAAGTGAGGCGGGTCTAAGGTCAGCGCAAGGCCAAGTTCGACCCAGGGTTGGTTTTTCTTTGAGAGCTACTTGAGGAAATCAGCGACCGCCTGGGCGAACGCTTGAGGCTGGTCGAGCATGATGAAGTGGCGCGCATCATCGATACGGGTCGCCTTCAGGCCCGACAGACCGGCATAGGCGTCGACGAACAGCCGGTCGGCGGCGGTCGACGGCATGCCCATGGCCGTGTCGTAGGCATAGAGCAGCGTGGTTGGCGCCTTGACCTTGGCCAGGTCGCCGCGCGCGTCGGTGACCAGGAGGTCGTACATCGCCCGCCCCACCACCGATGGCGACGAAGCGCCGCCCCAGGCGATGACCTGCTTCTGGCCCTCCGCCGACTTCACGAAGCGCGGCGCGCCCATGGCCTGCTGGCCGGCGAAGGCTTCGGGGCTCATCGCCACCGTCGCGTCGCGCATCTGGACAGCCTGCGGACGCACCATCTCGGGCGTCGCCGCCGGCGAGAACAGCAGCGAGAAGAACGGCAGGCTGTCGACGATCATCAGGCGGCCGATCGACTCCGGATGGCGCTGGGCCAGCAAGAGGCCGGTGAACCCGCCCAGGGAGTGGCCGATCACGGCGGGCGACTTCAGGCCCTTGGCCTTGATGTAGCCGTCGACCGCCTCGACCAGGGGGCCGACCACCGCGCCGTCGGCGTTGCCGCCCACCGGCGCGCCGGCGAAGCCCGCCACCTGCACGACATGGACCCGATAGGTCGCCGACAGCTGCTTGACGGTGGCGTCCCAGACCGCGCCGGACGAGGCGAGACCGGGGATCAGGATGACGTCGGGGCCTTGGCCGACGACCGTCACGGTCATGCGGTCGGCGGCGGGGCTGGCGGCGATCGGCGCCAGGGGGGCGGCGTGGGCGTGGTCGCCGCCGAACACGCCGGTGGCGGCAAGAATGGCCACGAGAACGGCCGAAGCGCCGAGGCGGTTGCGACGGGAACGCGAGGTCTTGAAGATCACGATCATTGTCCTTGGATAGGGGCGCGCGGAAGGCTTCAGCGTCGCGCGCCGGTGTTGGGGTGACGAAGGGTGTGGCGGAATGGCGGCCCGGGTGGTTCGGGCGCGGAGACGAAGGGCCTAGCTGGCCAGACCTCGCCGCCAGGTGATGGCCAAACCGATCACCAGGTAGGCGGCCATCATGACGCTGGTGGCGTCCCACAGGGTGAGGTGCGGCAGCAGGCCCAGCTTCTCGCCCGCCGCCCACAGGAAGAGCAGGCCCTGGAGGATGGCGAAGCTGATGGCGGCGCTTTCGCCCATGGCGCGACGCATGAACTCGTCGCTCCGAACCCAGATGGCGATGTTGCCCGCCGTCTGGACCAGCAAGAGCGCGATCAAGCCCGCCATCGCCGCCGAGGCGATCATCGGTGACAGCGGCGCGAAGACGAGCGGAACCATGACCGGCGTGGCCATCATCACGCCCGCGAGAAGCAGAACAAAGCCGTTCTGGGCGTAGAAGACCGCCTGGGCTGGGGTCGCGGGCCGGACTTCCTCGGGATTGATCTGGCGCCCCAGAGCCCGGCGGCTCAGGCTCCTCATGATCGTGATCAAGCCGGTCGAGGCCATCATCGCGGCCAGCAGCAGGGCCAGGACATCGGACCAGACCAGTTCGGGGAGAGCGCCCCCGCCAGCGTCCTGCAGCGAGGCCAGGTAATCCCCGAAGACGTAGCCCAGGGGAGCGGCCACCACGGCGCCGACCAGGGCTTGGAGCGCAAGGTTGCGGCGAGGCTTGGGAGACTTCGAAGCGAAGTTCATGACGGTGTCCTCGATCGGGGCGGGCCCTTAGGCCTCGTCCTGGAAGATGGATTCGATAGGCTGCCCAAAGAGGCGGGCGATCTTGAAGGCCAGCGGCAGGCTGGGGTCGTACTTGCCCGTCTCCAGCGCGTTGATGGTCTGGCGGGAGACCTCCAGCCGGTCGGCCAGATCCGCCTGGCTCCAGTCACGCTCGGCGCGCAGCACCTTGAGGCGGTTCTTCATAGGTACCGCCTCCGGATCAGGGGCTGGCTGAAGCCCCAAGCCAGACAGAACAGCGGAAACACCAGAAAGAGCGGCGGCGCTGGGACGACATTGGCGTTGCTGAGGAAGCCCCAGACGGTGGTCACCGCCAGCACGACGCCAAGACCCCAGATCATCGCCTCGACATGGACCGCGCGCTCGAACTCGTCGGGCTCCTCCTTCAGATAGAGGCCCATCACGCCCAGAACGCCGAGGATCGGAATGGCCGGCGCCGCCGCCACGATCCAGAGCAGCGGACCCGACAGATCGACGTGCCGCAGCAGATAGAGCGAGCCCATCAGAACCACGCAGTAGCTCATCAGAGCGATGGCCAGCCGGCGCCGATAGCGCTGCATCACAGGTCCTATCTGGCCGGCCTTCAGCCAGGCCGTGCCAAAGAACACATAGGCCAGATAGACGACGAACCAGACAAACACGGCGATCGGAAAGGCCACGCCCTTCACGAGGTGCGAGAAGGCCAGGACGAAGGGCACGGCCGACAGCGCGATCGCACCGGCGGCGAACAGCGCCCATTTCGACCAAGTCGCTTTTTGCTCTTCCATCGGAAACTCCTTTTCCGGGTCCAGTCAGCGCTGGCGCAGCCACCAGATGGCCCAGACCAGCCCGTAGGCGGCGAGCTGGAAGACCAGCAGGCTGAACACGCCGATCGCGAACCACTCCGAGGGCGAATGCGGGCCGGCCAGGGCCGTCAGGCGGGCGTCTCCAACCAGCATGGCCAGCGGCGCCGCGATCAGGATCGCGCCCGATCCGCCCCAGAACCAGGCGAACTTGTGGGCCTCGCGCGCGGCTTCATCGATGTTTCGCCAGTAGATCACCGAGATCACGAGCATGACGGGGGCCAACGCCAAGAGGCCGTAACCCAGGAAGCTAGCGGGCGGCGTGACGCCCATTTCCTCCAGGAGCGCGAGCCCCGCCCCGACGACCGCCCCCAGAAGGGCGCTGCCGACGAGAAGGCGCAGGGCGATCGCCTGGCGGCGGGCCTGGGTTCCGGATTGTTCGCTCATCGTGAAAACCTTGCTCAGTATCGGGCGACTAGAGGGCGGCCAGCGCTTCGACGGCGCCGTCCTGCTCGGTCTTCGAGCTGTCGTTGGGGCCCTTCGACGGGCGCTCACGCAGGACCAGGAACAAGGTCGCCCACAGCGCGGCGATCGCCAGGGCCAGGCCGACCGCCAGAAGCGGCCCGCCCATCTCACGCGCCGCGCTGATCGCGACCACAAGCGAGCCGGAGCTGGCGGCCATGCCGATCGCCAGCTTCTGGGCACGCGTGGCGGGGGTGCGTTGAGCGTTCTTCTTCATGACAAGCCTCCTCGTCGAAATGACAAGGATGTTTGTCATGCATTCGCGCCATCATGTCAAGCGTAGTTGTCATTTTGTCATGCGAGCAAGACTAAATGACGGATCTGCTTGATGTTTCAGGCGGCGCGACGGCCCAGGAAGGGATCTTCTCGCAGGGCGCCGCCCGTCAGACCGCGCCAATGGACCGCCACGAGTCGCCGCCGCGCCAAGGCGCGACCCAGGACGCCGGTCGCTGGCAACGCCATCACCTCCCAGCCATAGCGTGAGAAGCGATCGCCAAAATCGGACCAGCGGATGACACGTCCCTCGGCGTCCTGACGCCACACGGACTTGTCGCAGCCGGGGATCCGCGCGCAGCGATCCCAGGCCTCGACGCGGCCTTGAAGGATCAGGAACGGGTCATGGACGATGCGGGCCAAGAAGGGCCTCCGTAGGAACCTGCGCCACCCTCCGCTCGGGACGGGACTGAGTCGCGCCCCCGGAGAACGACGACTAGGATTTGTGTAACCGCACAGAGTGTCCACTAGATGTGGTTGCGGCGCGTTGACGCGCGACACCCCCTGCGACAGGTCGTCGGACACGGCGCGCCGCCGTTCCCGTCCGAGGGCGCGCGCCGACGGCTGATCCGATCGTCCCTGCGGAGCGTCACGCGACATCGCCAAAAGGCCCGTGTAAAAGCACGCGCCCAGCAAACCGCATCTCGGTTACCCGGCCCGTAACCCGGGCCGCGACCTATCGCCCCAAGTCAGAGGACCTTAGCGCCAAGCCTTGAAGTGCTTGGACAATTTGAGGCCTTGCCGCTGGTAGTGCGACCCGCCCTCACCGTACAGCCGCGCCGGGCGAGCGGTCAGCGGTTCGTAGACGAGACGCGCAACCGTCTGGCCGTCCTCCAGCAGGAACGGCGTTTCGTGGCTGCGCACCTCCAGCACGCCCTTGGAGCCGACGGCTGCGGCCTCCTCGGTGCCAAAGCCGGGATCAAAGAACCCGGCGTAGTGGACGCGGAACTCGCCGACTGACGGATCGATCGGCGTCATCTCGGCCGCCTCCATCACCGGAATCTCGATGTTGTCCTTGCTGGCGAGAATGTAGAATTCGCCCGGATCCAGCAGAAGTTCGCCGTGGCGAGCCTCAAGCGGTTCCCAGTAGTCGCGCGGGTCGTGGCCATCCTCGTGGTCGAGATCCACGACACCGGCGTGGCGACGCCCGCGGAAGCCGACAATCCCGGTCTCGGACAGCAGCTCCACCCCGACGCTGCGGGTGGCCAGCTTGGCCGGCTCGCCGCGCTTCAGGCGCAGCTGGTTCAGGCGCGTGCCGGCCCGAACCAGAACCGAAAAGGTCTGCGGCGCGATCTCCATATACAGCGGGCCGGTATAGCCAGGGTCCACGTCGTCAAAGGCGCGGCTATGGTCGGTGAGCAGGCGCACGAAGACATCGACCCGGCCGGTTGAGCTCTTGGGGTTGCCGCGCGCGGACACGGTCATCGGCAAGGCCAGGCGTTCCTGGATCTCGGCGATGTAAACGCAGCCCTTCTCCAGCACCGCGCCCTTGGTCAGGTCCAGCTCGTGCATGGCCACGTCCTTCAGACGCTCGGGCACCTTGCGAGCCAGGCCCGGCAGGAACGAGGCGCGCACACGCCAGGCGCGGGCGCCCAGCCGCAGGTCGAGGCTGGCGGGTTGCACCTGGTCGACGTCGAACGGCGTAGCTGAGGTGATGGCCTCCTGGGCGATCAGCTCTTCGATGGTCTGGCAGGGCAGAATCCCTGCGGAATGGGCGTCGGTCATCGGCGCGACACTCGCCAAACCCGGCCGCAAACGCAAGGCGCGAGCGAATGGCGCTCGCCTGTGACACCACACTTTTCCCCTATGACAATTCTCTGACGCTCTGGCAGGCGTTCTGGCTTGACCCCGCCCCCTCCCCCGCTCCTTATGCGCGCGTTTTTGCGTAGGAGGCGGGGCCGTGGCCGAGAACCCGAAAGACTGGGACGTCGCGACGAAATTGATCCGTGGGGGGATCGCCCGCTCTCAGTTCATGGAGACCGCCGAGGCGCTCTACCTGACGCAAGGCTTCACCTATGACAGCGCCGAGGGCGCCGACCGCCGCTTCGCCGGCGAAGATCCCGGGTTCGTCTATTCGCGGTTCAACAATCCGACCGTGAAGATGTTCGAGGATCGCCTCGCCCTGCTGGAAGGCGCCGAGGTCTGTCGCGCCCAGGCCACCGGCATGGCCTCGATTCACGCCGCCCTGATGGGCCTGGTTCGCGCCGGCGACCACGTCGTGGCCGGTCGCGCGCTCTTTGGCTCGTGCCGCTGGATCGTCAGCGAGTGGCTGCCGCGCTTTGGCGTCGAGACCACCTTTGTCGACGCCACCGACCCCAAGGCCTGGGAAGCGGCGATGCGGCCCAACACCAAGGCGGTGCTGGTCGAAACGCCCTCGAACCCGGTGCTGGAGATCACCGACATCCGCGCGGTGTCGGAACTGGCCCACGCGGTCGGCGCCAAGGTCATCGTCGACAACGTGTTCGCCACCCCGATCTTCCAGAAGCCGCTGGAACTGGGCGCCGACGTCGTCGTCTATTCGGCCACCAAGCATATCGACGGCCAGGGCCGCGTGCTGGGCGGGGCTATCCTGACCAGCGAGGCGATCAACGAGGAATTCTACCGTGACAGCCTGCGCCACACCGGCCCGTCGCTGTCGCCTTTCAACGCCTGGGTGATGCTCAAGGGTCTCGAGACCCTGGATCTGCGGGTGCGCCGCCAGGCCGACAGCGCTTTCGCCCTGGCCAACACCATCGCCGAGCACAAGAAGGTGCAGACGGTGCTCTATCCGTTCCGCGCCGATCACCCCGGCCACAACGTCGCCAAGGCCCAGATGACCGGCGGCGGCACCGTGATCGCGCTGGACCTGGGCAGCCGCGAAGCCGCCTTCAAGTTCCTGAACGCGCTGGAGATCGTCGACATCTCCAACAACCTCGGCGACGCCAAGTCGATGGCCACGCACCCGCCGACCACCACCCACCGCTCGGTCCCCGAGGCCGAACGCCCGTCGCTGGGCGTCACCGAAGGCGGCGTGCGCCTGTCGGTGGGCCTGGAGAGCGTGGAAGATCTCAAGCGGGATGTGATCCGTGCGCTCGATCAGGCGTGAGACCTCCCCGCCCATGCAACGCATGAGACGCCGCCGGGGCAGCGACAGCGCCGCCTATGAGGCCCGCACGCGCGACATCGTCGTGCGCGTGTTCCCCACCTATGCGGCCGAGGAAAGCTCTCCCGAGCAGGGCCTGTATCTGTGGTCCTACACCGTCGAGATCGAGAACCACGGCGACGAGACGGTCACGCTGATCGCGCGCCGCTGGACGATCACCGACGCCTTCAATCGCGTGAACGAAGTCGAGGGCAGCGGCGTGGTCGGCGAGCAGCCCGAACTGAAGCCGCGCGAGGCGTTCCGCTACGTCTCGAACTGCCCGCTCCCCACGCCGTCGGGCGCGATGCGGGGCAGCTACCAGATGGTCACCCACGAGGGAGACCTGTTCGACGTGGAGATCCCCGAGTTCTCGCTGCACCTGCCCGGCGCGGCGATGAAGCTGAACTGATCGGTTGAGGGGTAATTGACACTAGACGCGGATAGGTAGAGCGTTGACGGATAAGCTCTGAGGTGCATTGCTCATGCTCATCCGGACCTCTATCTGCGCTTTTGTCCTCACCATCGCTTTTGCGCCGCAGGCCATGGCGCAGTCAGCAATCGCCAGGCAGCACTACATGCACCAAGGCGTCGTCCTGACCCCTAAGGTGGATATCGGGCGCGGCCGCGTGGATTTCCAAACCCCTTCCCAGCGAGCGCGTGTCGACAGGTTGATGCCGCAGATCGAGAAGGCCATCGCCATAAAGCTGGCCAACCCGGAAACCGCCGAGCTGAGAGGCATCCGCACTGGCCGCTACCAGAAGGTCATGGTTGTCTGCGGCGTCGTCGACAGTATCGCCGCCTCGGGCGAGACCGAAAAGCGCCGCTTCATCGCCCGTCCCGGCGTCGCCACCCTCGAGACTCCGGAAAACGCTGACGCGTTCAGGGCTGGCTGGAAGAGCACAGGTTGCGGCTTCTAGAGCGCGTCGGGTTTAGGGGGCGGCGGAACCGCCGGAACCAGCTTGCCCCCGTAAATCGAAGGCTTGTCTAGAAAAGGAAATGGCCGGCTCTGACACAAGAGCCGGCCATTCTTATTTCAAGGTTCGCCCCGTCAGACCGACGGGCTCTCCGCCGTCGGCGGGTCCAGCTTGTAGGTCCGCGAGCAATATTCACAGGTCACGTGGATCTTGCCGTCCGGCTCGATCATCTCGGTGACCTCCTCGGGCGAGAACGAGTCCATCACCACGCCGATGCGGTCTTCCGAGCAACGGCAGAAGGCGCGCAGCGGCTTCTCGTCCAGCAGTCGCACGCCGTCCTCGTTGAACAGGCGCCAGAGCAGCGTCGGGGTCGAGACGGTCGGGTCGATCAACTCATCCTCGCCGATCGTCTCGAAGAACGCCTGCACGTGCGTCCATGCGTCCTGGGTTTCGCCGCGCGTCTGATCGCCGGCGATGACCTGGATCAGCATGCCGCCAGCGCGCCAGTGAGGCCCGTCGCCGGTGTCGACCTGACCGACCGCCAAGCGGACGCGAGTCGGCGTCTGCTCTGACTGGGCGAAGTACTGCTCAGCGCATAGGGCCAGGGTCTCGCCCTCGATCGGCGTCACGCCCTGGTAGCGGTCCATGTCCGCCCCCTGGTCCAGGGTCATGATGAACACGCCGCCGCCCAACAGGGTTTTCGCCCCCGGTCGCGCGAACCCTTCCGAGACCGCCGCCACCTCTTCCGGATCGAACCGGCAGTAGCCGCGCAAGCCGCCGCTGGTGTCGTAATCGACCACGACATAGCGCACCGGGCCATCGCCCTGAGCCTGGACGATCAGGCGCCCCTCGAACTTCAGGCTCGACCCGACCAGGGCCGCCAGGGCGCAGGCCTCGCCCAGCAGGTTGGCCACCGGCTCGGGATAGTCGTGGCGCGTCAGCACCTCGTCGATCGCCGCGCCAAGGCGCACGACCCGGCCGCGTACGGGCAGGTTCTCGATCTGAAACGCGGAAACGACGTCGTCTAGGACGCCGGTGTCGGATGCGATGTCGGTCATGGGGAGGCTAGATAGGCGGTTCTGACGAAATTGCGAGCCCGATCAGCGCCAGCATCGCGCGGGGCCTCGCCCCAGGCATCCCGAGATTGGGTGCGTGCGACCGAACGCCTCGTTGCGATAACAGGGGATTCAGACTCACTTGGGGCCGCCGCCGCTTTTGCCCATACGCGACGGCGAAACCGGCCAGCGTTTACCAACCGGCGCTGGCCGGTGACCCTATCCGATCGCGCCGAAGCACCAGGCCAGAACCGACTTCTGGGCGTGGATGCGGTTTTCGGCCTCATCCCAGACCAGCGAGCGCGGGCCGTCCAGCACGGCGTCGGTGACCTCTTCGCCCCGGTGCGCCGGCAGGCAGTGCAGGAACACGCCGTTGGCGGCGGCCAGATCCATCAGCCTATCGTCGACCTGATAGGGCTCGAGCGCGGCCAGGCGCTGGTCATGGTCGGTGTCGCCCATCGAGACCCAGGTGTCGGCCACCACCACATCGGCGCCGCTGACGGCGGCCTTGGGATCGGTGGTCATGCTGACCCGGCCCTGCAGCCCTTCGGCGCGAGCCAGATCGTGCAGGTCGGCGTGATAGACCGCCGGACAGGCGATCTTCAGCTCAAAGCCCAGCAGCGGCGCGGCGTGGATGAAGCTGGAGCAGACATTGTTGCCGTCGCCGACCCAGGCGATGGTCTTGCCGGCGATCGGGCCGCGATGCTCCTCGATGGTGAGGATGTCGGCCATGATCTGGCAGGGATGGCTCTTGTCGGTCAGGCCGTTGATCACCGGCACGGTCGAGACCTGGGCGAAGCGCTCGACGTCGGCATGACTGTTGGCGCGGATCATCACCGCATCGACCATGCGCGAGAGCACCTTGGCGGTGTCCTCGATGGTCTCGCCCCGGCCCAGCTGCATGTCGTTGGACGTCGAGATGATCGCACTGCCGCCCAGCTGGCGCATCGCCGCGTCGAACGAGAAGCGCGTGCGGGTCGAGTTCTTCTGGAAGATCATCGACAGCACCCGGTCCTTGGCCGGCGCGTCGGCGTCGACCTTACCCTGCGGCCAGCCCTTGCGGGCGGTCTTGCGGGCGTGGGCGTCGTCCAGCAGCAGGCGCAGGGTCGCGCCGTCCAGCTTCCACAGGTCGATGAAGTGGCGGGGTTGAGTCATCGGACGATCCCTATCCCCGCCTCCCCGGCGAATGCCGGGGCCCAGAGTTATCCGGGAACTAGGCGGGCTTGATCTGGGTCCCGGCTTTCGCCGGGAAGGTCGGAAAAAGGGTGGGTTCTAGGCGACGGCCTTGGCGCGTGCAGCCTCGCAAGCCTTTTCGAGCTTGGCGATCGCCTCGCTGGCCTCCTCGATGGTCAGGTTCAACGGCGGCAACAGGCGCACGCAGTTGTCCCCGCCGCCGGCGATGAGAAGCTTTTCATCGCGCGCCAGGACCATGAAGTCGCGGTTGTTCGGGATCAGCTTGACGCCGATCAGCAGGCCCTTGCCGCGCACGTCGACGATGACGTCCGGGAAGCGGTCCTTGAGGCCGTTCAGTTGCTGGGTGAAGAAGCCCGCGACGGTCTTCACGTTGTCCAGCGTCTCGGGCGACTTGATGATGTCCAGCGCCGCCTTGCCCACGGCCATGGCCAGCGGGTTGCCGCCGAAGGTCGAGCCGTGCGCCGCGACCGTCATGCCCTTGGCCGCCTCGGTGGTGGCCAGGCACGCGCCGATCGGGAAACCGCCGCCCAGGGCCTTGGCCACCGCCATGATGTGCGGCTCGCCGCCCTCGGCCCACTCATAGGCGAAGAGCTTGCCCGTCCGGCCCATGCCGCATTGGACTTCGTCATAGATCAGCAGCACGCCATGCTCGTCGCACATCTGGCGCAGGCCCACGAGGCAGTGCGTCGGGATCGAGCGCGCGCCGCCCTCGCCCTGCACCGGCTCGACGATGATCGCCGCCGTGGTCGGGCTGGTGATCGCGGCCTTGATGGCGTCGTGATCGCCGAAGGTCAGCTGGCTGTAGCCCGGCAGGCGCGGGCCAAAGCCGTCGACATAGCTGGGATTGCCCGAGGCGTTGACCGCGGCGTAGGTGCGGCCGTGGAACGAGCCGTCGAAGCCATAGATGTCGATGCGCTCGGGTTGGCCGTTGGCCGAGTGGTACTTGCGCGCCGTCTTCAGCGCGCACTCGACGGCTTCGGTGCCCGAGTTGGTGAAGAACACCACGTCAGCGAACGTGTTGGCGCACAGGGCGTCGGCCAGGACTTCCTGCTCGGGGATCCGGTAGATGTTCGAGACGTGCCAGAGCTTCTCGGACTGGGCTTTGAGCACCTCGACCAGGGCCGGATGGGCGTGGCCCAGACCGTTGGTGGCGATCCCCGCCACGCAGTCCAGATACTCGTCGCCGTCGGTCGAGATCAGGCGCGCGCCTCGGCCTCGCTCGAACGCCAGCGGAGCGCGGTTGTACACGCCCATGATGTGGTGCTGCGAGGTGGTGGACGACGTCGCGGTGCTCAAGACCGGCCTCCCAAAAAGGAAAGAAGCCCCCGTGCTGTAAGCACGGGGACCGGAAGGCCGCAGGTTGTCGCTTTGGAACACCGTCGTGTCAATGAAAGCCCCCTCAAAAAGGCCCTGAAACGCCAGCGAAATTCCGGCCTATGGCGCGGGCGCCTCAGCTCTTGAGACGGTAACCGGTGACGAAGAGCCTCCAGCACCACAGGAACAGCGCCACAGTGAGCAGACCGCTGGTCACCACGCCGATCGCGATCGAGCCGTCGGCATGGCCAATGAAGCCGTAGCGGAAGCCGTCAATCAGGTAGAAGAACGGGTTGAAGTGGCTCGCCGACCGGAACGGCTCAGGCAGCTTGTCGACCAGGTAGAAGGTGCCCGACAGGAAGGTCATGGGCATGATCAGGAAGTTGGTCACGGCGGACAGCTGGTCGAACTTCTCGGCCCAGAGACCCGCCAGAACGCCGGCCAGTCCCAGGATCATCGAGGCGGTCAGGCCGAAATACAGCACCGCCCAGAGATGGGCGACCGATAGGCCAGCGCCCGGCAGCACGCCGATCACCGCCGCCGTCACCGCGCCCACCACCACGCCGCGCGTGGCCGCGCCGAGCGCGAAGGCTGAAACCTGCTCCAGCGCCGACAGCGGTGGCGTCAGGAAGTCCGGCGTCAGGCCCATCATCTTGGCCTGGATCAGCGAGGACGAGGAGTTGGCGAAGGCGTTGTTGAGGATCGCCATCATGATCAGGCCCGGGGCCACGAAATGGCCGAAGGTCACGCCGCCGACCGCCGGGCGACTGGCGCCGACCGCGACCACGAAGACCAGCATGTAGAGCAGCGTCGTCACCACCGGCGCGGCGACCGTCTGGGTGCCGACCTTCCAGAACCGGCGGATTTCGCGCTGGTAGAGGGTGATGAAGCCGGACCAGTTCCAGCCGCGATAGTCGCGGGGCTGCGGCGGAATGACGCTCTCGGCCGTGTCTCTCATCAGCTCAACCCTTTGAATCTCAGGCGCATGTGCGCCTTGCGGCCCTATTTCGCAAGCGCGGGCTTGCCGGAATCAACATCTTGTTTCTGTGGACAGAGTCGATGGCGCCCATTGTGCGTTTTAACGCATTCTTTACGATATCTAGTAGGACGACCGCCGGCGGGGCGGTTTGATCACCAGATATGGGGTGACGGGCGTGGGGACGCCCCCACCCTCTCTCGAATGGCGGAGACGGGTTTATGAGCTGGACCGACGAACGGGTTTCCACCCTGAAGAAGCTTTGGCTGGACGGCCTTTCGGCGAGCCAGATCGCCAAGCAGCTGGGCGGCGTGACGCGCAACGCCGTGATCGGCAAGGTGCACCGCTTGGGCCTGTCGGGCCGTGCGGCCCCCTCGCAGCCGGCGCGTCCAGCCTTCAAGGCGCCGCGCCCGGCCCGTCCGGCCGCTCAGGCCATGCCGTCGGCGCCGCGCCGCGTGACCCCGGTCGAGGCCCCCTCGTCGGTTCCGGTCGCCGCGGCCCCCGCGCCCCTGCCGGCCTTCCGCCACGAAGAACCCGGCTCGGCCACCGTGCTGACCCTGGGCGCGCACATGTGCAAGTGGCCGATCGGCGATCCGTCGTCGGAAGGCTTCACCTTCTGCGGTCGTCGCTCGTCTGAAGGCCCCTACTGCGTCGAGCACGCGCGGGTGGCCTACCAGCCGCAGCAGACCAAGAAGAAGAGCGGCGGCGCCGAACTGGCCCGCTCGCTTCGCCGCTACATCTAAGAAGAACAATAGTCTCTCAGGCGGCGGATCCCGGGGAGCTCACGCTTCCCGGGATTTTTGCGTTCTAGATCTCCACGAAGCGCCCCCTCCGTCACGTCGCCGAGCGGCGCCGCGCCACCTCCCCCGCAAGCGGGGCAGGAGGATTGAGCGGCTTCCTCCTCCCCCGTGCAACGGGGGAGGTGTCGCGATGCGAAGCAGCGTGACGGAGGGGGCGCGCCCCGGGGAGATGACCTCCTCCAACTTCCCCCCTAAAAAGCTCCCATGAGCGATCTGCCGCCGAACGATTCCAACGCACCGCCCTACTCGGTTTCCGAGCTGGCCTTCGCCCTGAAGCGCACGCTGGAGGACCGTTACGGCTTCGTGCGACTGCGCGGCGAGCTGTCGAAGGTCACCCATCACTCCAACGGCCACGTCTATCTGACGATCAAGGACGACAAGTCCGCGATCGACGGCGTGGTCTGGAAGGGCAATGTCCGGGGCCTGGGGGTGCGGCCCGAGCATGGGCTCGAGGTCATCGTTACCGGCAAGATCACCACCTATCCGGCCGGCTCTCGCTACCAGATCGTCATCGACAGCATGGAGGCCGCCGGCGTCGGCGCGCTCTTGGCGCAGCTCGAACGCCTGAAGGCCAAGCTGGCCGCCGAGGGCCTGTTCGCGCCCGAGCGCAAGCGCCCCCTGCCCTCGATGCCCGCCGTGGTGGGCGTCATCACCAGCCCGACGGGCGCGGTGATCCGTGACATCCTGCACCGCATCCGCGACCGCTGGCCCTGCCAGGTGCTGGTCTGGCCTTGCGTGGTGCAAGGCGACGCCGCCGCCGGCCAGGTCAGCGCCGCGATCCGTGGCTTCAACGCGATCCAGCCCGGCGGCCCGGTGCCGCGTCCTGATGTGCTGATCGTCGCACGCGGTGGCGGGTCGGTGGAGGATCTGTGGGCCTTCAACGACGAAGGCCTGGCCCGGACCGTCGCCGAGGGAACCATCCCGCTGATCTCGGCCGTCGGGCACGAGACCGACACCACCCTGATCGACTTCGTCTCGGATCGCCGCGCGCCGACCCCGACGGCGGCCGCCGAGATGGCCACGCCCGTCCTGGCCGAGCTGCGAGCCCTGATCTCCGACCTTGATCGTCGCCTGAACCGGTGTGGCGCGCGCACCGTCGAAGAGCGCCGCACGCGCCTGGTCAGCGCCGCGCGCGGCCTGCCTCGTCCCGACGACATCCTGGCTCTGGCCCAGCAGCGCTTCGACATCGCCTCCGGACGCCTGGACGCGGCCCTGCAGCGCAACACCGCCGTCCACGCGCAGGAACTGCTCAAGGTCACCGCGCGCCTCACGCCCGAGGCCCTGGGCCGGCAACGCACCGTGAAGGCCGAACGTCTGGCCGACCTCTCCCGCCGCCTGGACCTGGCGGCGCGCCGCGCGCCCGATCGCGTGGCGCAACACGCTCGCCTGCCCGCGCTGTGGGAGCGCCTGAACGCGGCCGGTCAACGCCGCCTGCAGCGCGACGCCGACCGCCTGACCAATCTCGAAAAACTACGCCAATCGCTGAACCCCGAGCGCCCTCTGGAACTGGGCTTCGTCCTCGTGCGCAAGGGCGATGGGACCCTGGCCCGCTCGGCGGGCGATCTGGCTTCCGGCGAGCGCGTGAACCTGAAGTTCAAGAGCGGTGATCGCGACGCGGTCATCGACGGCGAAGGCGGTTTCGTCCCGCCGCCCGCGACATCGGCCCCGACGCCCAAACCGCGCCCCAAACCCGCCGCGCCGCCCGCCGGTCAGGGCGATCTGTTCTGAAACGGCGGCTTGGCGTAGAATGACCTCATGAACGCTTTCGATCGTGATCTCGGCAAGTCCGACGGCATGGCCGTCCTGCACTATGGCGACGGCGAGTACGCCGTGCTCAGCCCCGGCCGCTTCGTGCTGTGCGCGGTCAGCAACAAGCAGATCCCGTTGGAGGCCCTGCGCTACTGGAGCCCCGAGCACCAGGAGGCCTATGCCGGTCCGGCCGAGGCGCTGAAGCGTTGGCAAGGGGCCTGAGCCGTCGCGCGGTTCTAGCCGCGCTTCCGCTTACCCTGGGCCTGCCAAGCCTGGCGCACGCCGCCGCCCCGGGCCTTTCGCTGTCCGGAAAGTTCGTTCAGGGCGGCTACGCCGTGGGCCGCACCGCGCCCCGCGCCACGATCGCTCTGGACGGCCAGACGCTGGCCACCGCCTCAGCCGATGGCTGGTTCGTGATCGGCTTTGATCGTGACGCGCCTGCAAGCTCGGTCCTGACCGTGACCACCGCGGACGGCTCGGCCATCGACGAACGCGCCGTCACACCGGGCGACTTCGACATCCAGCGCATCGACGGCCTTCCGCCCGAGCAGGTGACGCCGACCGATCCTTTGCTGCTGGAGCGCCTGGCCGCCGAGAACGTCCGCAAACTGGCCGGCTTCGCCAGTCAGGCCGATATCGAGGGCTTCCGCGAGGGATTCATACTTCCGGTTGTAGGCGCGCGCCGCTCCGCTCGTTTCGGAGGCCAGCGCGTTCTCAACGGCGAGCCCAAACGTCCCCATTTTGGGGTTGACCTGGCGACGCCGGTCGGGACGCCGGTCCGCGCGCCGGCGTCTGCGGTCGTCGCCTTCGCCGAGACCGGATTGCACTTCGAGGGCGGCCTGCTGCTCCTGGATCATGGCCAAGGCCTGGTGACGGCCTATCTCCACCTGTCTAAAATCCTCGTTTCTCCCGACACTTACGTGAAGCAGGGCGATGTCGTGGCCCACACCGGCAAGGAGGGCCGAGCGACCGGTCCGCACCTGTGCTGGCGGATGAAATGGCGTGGCCGGAACATGGATCCATCCCTGCTGGTCGGCGCGGGTCCGTTCCGCAGTTGACGCCCGGCCCCAATTCGCCCCTGGCGCGAGTTTCAATCATTCGTTAGCTATGCCGCCGGTATCGAGACACGAGGTCGCCCGGGAGAGCGGCCACCGGTCTCGGTCTCCCCGCAAGATCATTGAGGAGACGGCTCCCGCATGTCGGCGGTGCTTGAAAAGCTGCGCTTCTTGCTGGTGGACGACAACCAGCATATCCGCTCGATCGTTTCGGCGATCCTCAAGGGGGTTGGCGTTCGGCATATCCGTGAAGCGATGGACGGCGCCGAGGCGCTGCAGATCCTGCGCGACTGGCAGACCGATATCGCCATCGTCGACTTCAAGATGAGCCCACTGGACGGCGTGATGTTCACCCAGCTCGTCCGCAATTCACCAGACAGCGTCGATCCGTACCTGCCGATCATCATGCTGACCGGTTTCGCCGAACGTCACCGGGTGTTCGAGGCCCGCGACGCCGGCGTGACCGAGATCGTCGTGAAGCCGGTGACCGCGCGGTCGCTTCTGGATCGCATCAACACCGTGATCTTCCACCAACGGCCGTTCATCCGATCGCCGGACTATTTCGGTCCCTGCCGCCGACGTCGCGTGGACCCTCAGTACCACGGCCCCTTCCGCCGCAATGGCGAGAAGGACGCAGCGACCGACGCGATCGAAATCTAGAGCATTTTTCGAGCGAAGTGGTCCCGGTTCGCGTGAAGAAAAATGCGTCAAAACAAAAGACTAGAGCCCACGGCTTGACGCAGTCAGGTCGCGAAGGGCTCTAGTCGGCGACGTCTGCGCGTTCGCGCTCCGCCAGGGCCGCGTAGACCTCGTTGGGCCAACGCCGGTGAACCCAGAACCATTCGGCCGGACGCTCGCGAATGCGATCTTCCATGAAGGCGTTGATCATCCGCACCCCGGCCTCGATGTCCGCCGTGCGGTCCCCCGTCTTGGGCGGAATGATCGGGTCATGGACCACCGCCCGGAAACGCGCGCCCTTCAGCCGCTGAACCGACATCGGCTGGAGCACCGTGCCGAAGCGAATCGCCAGGCGCGTCGGCCCCGGCGCTGTGTGGGCCAGATGACCGAAGAACGGCGCGGCCACGCCGCTATTGAACTTCTGGTCGTTCATCAGGGCCACCGACTTGCCCTGTTTCATGCCCTCCAGGAGCTCGCGCGCCCCGTCGCCGCCCTTGGGCGCGAATAGCCGCACGCCATAGCGAAACCGGCTCTCCTTGATGCGCTTGTCGACATAGGGATTGTTGGCCGCGCGATAGGTCATCTCGCAGACCACGCCACTGTCGACGATGGCCGCGGGCATCACCTCCCAGTTCGACAGGTGTCCCGAAACGAACACCACGGGGATCCGGTTCTCGGCGATCTCGATGAGGCGTTCCTTGTTCACCACCTCGACCCGGCCGGTGGACGGCAGGATCTTGTCCATCAACGGGAATTCGGCGAACGAACGGCCCAGGCCATCCCACTGCTCGCGCAGGATCTCCTCGTGCCAGGCGGCGTCCTTGTCGGGGAAGGCGAGTTTCAGATTGCGGGCCGCAACCTTGTGCGCCCCGCTCATCGGCCCGAACGTGCGCCCCAGCCAGCCGCCGAAATCCGACGCCCGGTCTACGCCCATCAGGCGCACCGCGCCGATAAAAAGGTCGAAGCCCAAGGCTTCCAACCGCCAAAGAAGGTCCTGGACCCAAGGCTGACGCTTTTCAGACATGGGACCTTAGTAGGCTCGCCCTCGTGTATCGCGCAACGTCGCTCTCGCCCGGCACGCGACTTGCGGCAGTCAACCCAGACCGTTCCGTTTCGGGACGGGTCGGGAGAAACAAGGGGGCATGGCTTCCATGGGCAACGACATCGACGTTCACCTGGGTAAGCGCCTGCGTCGCCGCCGTCGTCTGCTGGGTCTCACCCAGCAGCAACTGGCTGGCACGGTCGGCGTGCGCTTCCAGCAGATTCAGAAGTACGAGTGCGGCGCTAACCGCATCTCCGCCGCCCGGCTGTGGCAGCTGTCCGAGGCCCTGGAAGTGCCGGTGGGCTACTTCTACGACGGTCTCTCGGACACGCGCCGCGAGACGACCAGCGAGTCGGCGGAAGGCGGCGAAATGTTCGCGCGCAAGGAAACGCTGGATCTGATCCGGGCCTACTACCTGCTGGGCGAGCGTCCGCGCCGTCGCCTGCTGGATCTGGCCAAGTCGCTGAACGGCGGCGCGGACCACGCTGACGCTTAAAGTCGGCGAACGCATACAGTCACTGGTGGCGTACCTGCGGCGGGGAGGTTAAATCCCCGCCCATGACGCTCTCCGCTGACCGGCTCGCCACGCTCGACGCCTTCATCCTCGACCTGAATCGGGCTTCGGCTGCGGTCATCCTGCCGCTGTTCCGCGCCGATCATGGCCTTGAGGACAAGGGGGCGGGCAAGAATCTGCCGCGCGACACCCATGCCGCCTTCGATCCGGTCACCGAGGCCGATCGCGGCGCCGAAGCCGCTATCCGCAAGCTCATTGCGGAGCACTATCCCGAGCACGGGGTGATCGGCGAGGAGTATGGCGAGGATCGTCCCGACGCCGAATTCGTCTGGGTGCTCGACCCCATCGACGGCACGCGCGCCTTCATCGCCGGCCTGCCGCTGTGGACCACCCTGATCGGCCTGCGCCACCAGGGCCGCCCCGTGCTGGGCGCGATCGGCCAGCCGTTCATGGATGAGATCTTCGTCGGCCACGCGGGCGGGGCTCGCCTGGTTTCGCGAGGCGCGCAAACGCCGATCCGTGTGCGCGAATGCGCCAACATCAATGACGCCGTCATCGGCACCACCGATCCCGACGCCTGTTTCGACGGCGCCGAGCGCGGCGCGTGGCTTCAGGTCCGCGCGGCCGCCAAGCTGGCCCGCCTGGGCTGCGACGCCTACGCCTACGCCATGGTCGCCATGGGCAAGATGGACATGGTCATCGAGGCTGGCCTGAAATCCTGGGACATCGAAGCCGCCATCCCCCTGATCGAAGGCGCTGGCGGCATGGTCACCAACTGGCGCGGCGAGCCTGTCGGTCCGAACGGCGGCCAGATGGTCATCTCCGGCGACCGCCGACCGCTGGATGAGGCTTTGGTCAGTCTGAGACGTTCGGCGAAATAAGCGGCTCGTGCGGGGCGATCGGATCGATCGTCTCGTCGAACGCCTGCCAGAACAGCGCGCGGCGCGCGTCGGTCTCGACTAGGATCTCGTGGAACGCGCCCGGGACCTCGACATAGCGCCCCTGGGGGATCCGGCGGGCGATCGACTTGGAGTCGGCGTTCAGCACCCGATTGTCGAGTTCAGCGCCCAGGATGGTCACCGGAACGGCGATCGCCTCGACCGACTTGCTCCGCCGCAGCCAAGCGCAGGCCGAAATCGCGAAATCGGCCCAGCCCCAGGTCATGCCCCCCAGAGCGATCTCGGGATGGGCGCGCAGTTGCGCCTGATAGCGGTCGTAGCGCGTCTCGTCGTGGGTCAGGCCGTCGCCCTGGAAGGTCTGGGTCAGCGGATCGTATGGGGTCTGCACATACTCGCCCGCCAGCCCCACCCGCGACATGACGAGGGCCAGAGGCCGCGCCAGCCAGGGCGGCACGCCGGCGGTGTTGAGGCCCAGCATCGGCGCCGACAGCACGGCGGCCGCGAAGCGTGTCTCACCGTGGGCCAGGGCCAGCATGGTCAGACACCCGCCCATCGAGTGGCTGACGGCGAACCAGGGCTTGGGCATCCGCGCCTCGAACGCATCGAGCAGCGTCTTGTGATCGGAGAGGAAGGTCTTGAAGCCCCGGGCGTGACCCTTGAGGCGGTCGGGCAAGGCGCGGGCCGACAGCCCCTGCCCTCGCCAATCGTGCAGCAGCACGGCGAAGCCGCGCGCCAGGAGGTCTTCGACGACCTCGAAATACTTTTCCAGCGGCTCGCTGCGTCCGGGGCTGAGCACCACTGTGCCGCGCGCGGGACTGTCGGGGAAAAACGTCGCGGCGCGGAGGGTCGCCCCATCCGCGCCGCGGAACCATTCGGCCTTGCCGCTGTCGGGAACCGGCGCCTCGGGAATCGAGACCAGAGGCGCCGGTCCCGCCATGGCTTAGCGGAGCTTGGCGAACAGAGCGCCCATCGCGGGCTGCAGGCCCATGGCCACGCCCATGTCCGACAGCTTCAGCTTGCCGGTCATGACGGCCATCGTCGGGTCCAGCTTGCCTTCGCCCATGGCGACCAGGTCGTCCAGGGCCAGGGTCATGGTCAGGTCGGCAGGCTTGTCTTCGTTGGTGACCGAACCGCCGTCGATGTGGATGACACCGGCGTCCTTCAGGTCGAACTTCAGGGACTTGCCCAGGCCGCTGTCGTCGCCGACGGCGGTTTTGATCTTGTCGGTCAGTTCTTGGATGGTGGCCATGGCGCGATCTCCCTCTGCGCTTGTGAGTTGGCGAATAGCTAGACCGGCTGAAGCGGATAAGTAAACACCGTTCAGAACAGCCGTTGGTTTATTTCTTGCCGTCGTCGAACGCGACTCTAGTCGGCGTTCGCGACAGCTTCACCCGAGCTGCACCCTTGTGGGCTTCGGGGTAGAAGACCGGCACGCCACCGACGATCTCGAGCGCTGCCTGGCGGCCGTCGCCATAGACGATCTGGCCGCTCTGCGCGCCGATGAAGCCGATGCCCGGCAGCTTGGGAACCATGAGGGATAGCGCAGGACCGGCGGCCTTGCGCATCGCCGCATTCGACTCCGAAACCGTCAGGGCGAGGTCGCGCGCATCGTACTCCTGGGCCAGCTTGAGCACCGGGGCTGGTATCATGCTGATGCCGAATTTCTTGTCGGCCGGAACATCGACCACGACCTTGGCCTTGCCGTTCAGTTGGGCGAGCGTCGGCAGTCGATCGAACTCGCCATCGTCCCCGACGGGCAGAACCGTGGTCGCGCCATTGGTCTCGACCAGAGAGACCTTCACCCCGCCGAAGGGCTTGCCTTCGCTCCGCAGGACATAGCGAAGGCGCATCCGGCTGCGTTCCTGCGCAGGCACCTTCATGAACTTGTCGAGATAGGGAAACAGCTTGTCGGCGGGGATGATCTTCTCCCGCGCGAAGGCCGGCGTCGCCGCGGCGATCAGCGCCAGGCCAAGGCCCGCTACAACCAGCGTCTTGAACGTCTTGCGCTGGCTCATTTCGGCTTCACGAACTTCAAGGTCATGCGGTCGCTCTCCCCGATCGCGTCATACTTGGCATGGTCGAATCCCGGTTCCGCCGGTTCGCCGCGCGGCGCCGACAGGCGCGTGGGCGGCAGGGTCCAGACGCCGAAGGGGTGGTCCTTGGTGTCCTTGGGATTGGCGTTGATCTCGCTGGTCCCGGCCAGGACGAAGCCCGCTTCCTTGGCCATCTGGATGACATAGTCCTGCTGGACGTAGCCGTCCTCGGCCAACACGTCCTGGACGCGTCCCGGCTGGCCGCGATGTTCCTCGATCCCCAGGATTCCGCCAGGCTTGAGCGCCGCAAGCGCGTCCTTGAAGGCCTTTTCGGCGATGCCCCCCGCCATCCAGTTGTGCAGGTTGCGCAGGAACAGCACCAGATCGGCGCTGCCCGGCGGGGCTACAGGTCCGCTGGTCGGGCCAAAGGCCGTGAACGCGACCTCACCGTAAACCTTCTTCTTCTCGGCCAGCTTGCGGCGATAGCCCTCGACGATCTCGGACGCCGCCGGATCGACGGGACCATTGGTCTCCAGCATCGCCTCGTAGAGCGTGCCGCGCGTGTCGGCCAGGAACGGGGCCAGGATGTCGGTGTACCAGCCGGCCCCCGGCCAGAACTCGACGACGGTCTGCCCCGGCTTGAGCTCCCAGAACTTCAGGCTCTCAACGGGATGGCGCCACACGTCGCGCGCGCGGTCAGCGGGCAGGCGCCAACCGCCCGCCACCGCCGCCTCGATCGTGTTCGGCCCGGCTTTGGCGGCGGCCTTCGCCTCCGCCTTCGCCGGGTCGTCCTTTTTCCCGCACGACGCCAAGGCCAGAGCGCCGACGCCGGCCACCAAGCTTCGCCGCGACCAGAGTTGAACTGGAACCATCATTCCCCCACTACGCGGGCCAGCCTGGCGGCGGACCTTGGCGAAAGTCAGGCAGGCTTGCGGAAGCGCAGGGTCATCCGGTCGCTTTCACCGATGGCGTCGTACTTGCTGCGATCGAAGTTGGGATCGGCGGGCTGACCGCCCGGCGCGGTGCGCTTCACCGGCGGCAAGGTCCACACACCGAAGGGGTGATCCTTGGTGTCCTTGGGGTTGGCGTTGATCTCGGACTGGGCGTCCAGCTTGAAGCCGGCCTTTTCGGCGATGGCGATCACCGTGGCGGTGTTGAGGTAGCCGTCGGCGCCGGCGGCCTTCTCCGAGCGCGGATCGGCGCGGTGTTCTTCGATCGCCAGCACGCCGCCGGGCTTCAGCACCGCGAAGAAGTCGGCGAACACCTTGTCGGCGACGCCCGGCTGAACGGTCCAGTTATGGACGTTGCGGGCGGTCAGCACGATGTCGGCCGAGCCCGGCGCGCCGAGCGGACCGGACACCGGGCCGAAGTTCGCAAATTGCGGATTGCCGTACTTGGCTTCGTCGGCGTAGCGGGCCTCGAAGTCAGCGCGGCCCTTGCGGGCGCCTTCCGACAGCTTGGGATTGGCCAAGTCGGCGACGCCGGCGACATAGGTCCCGCCCGTGGCCTTGGCGTAGGGCGCCAGGATCGCGGTCCAATAGCCGCCGCCGGGCGAAACCTCGATCACGGTCTGCTTGGGCTTCAGCCCCCAGAAGATCAGGCTCTCATAGGGATGACGGGCGCCGTCGCGCGCGACGTCGGCGGCCGGGCGATTGGGCGATGCGATCGCGGCCTTCAAGGCGGCGTCGGTCGCGGCGAAGGCGGCCGGCGCGGACAGGGTGAAAGCGGCGGCCAGGAGGAGAACTTGGCGACGAAGCGGCATGGGGACGTGTCCTTCGGTCAAATTTGAGCGGCGACCTTAACCATGCTTGTCGGCGCGTCAAACGATTCAGGTTCGATGAACTGGCGCCCCTTGAATCGAAAAATCCGCTCACCAACTACTTCACCGAAGGCGCTGGATAACCGGGCCTTCCGGACCACAGGCGACGCCGATCTCGGGTCGCCGAAGGTACGAAACCCTTGAGACCTTGCTTGATGAGAAGGATCTGACTCTATGCGTACGATCGACCTTTCGCCCCTGTACCGCTCGCTCGTCGGCTTTGACCGCCTCGCCGACCAGCTGGACGCCGCCGCGCGCAACGAAGCGGCCTCGGGCTATCCCCCCTACAACATCGAACGCACGGGCGAGAACGCCTACCGCATCGAGATCGCGGTGGCGGGCTTCAAGCCCGAAGAACTGAACGTCGAGGTGAAGGAGAACCTGCTTACCGTCACCGGCCGCAAGGCGGCCAATGACGAAGCCAAGCAGTACCTGCATCGCGGCCTGGCCGAGCGCAACTTCGAGCGCAAGTTCCAGCTGACCGACTACCTGGTGGTGGTCGACGCCGATCTTTCGAACGGCCTGCTGTCGATCGCGCTGAAGCGTGAGCTGCCCGAAGCCCTCAAGCCGCGCTCGGTGGAGATTAAGACGCCTGCGACCTCGACCCTGATCGAAGGCGAAAAGGCCGCGTAACCCGCGGCCCCTCTTCCTGTCTCCCAATCCCCCTCTGAACTTGGGCGGCGTCGAAAGGCGCCGCCTTTTTCGTGGGGTCAGTCCGGCATCGACAGGTCCAGGCCCTGAACCTGGCTAAGATCGACATTGCGGAAACTGGCCCTGGCCGCCCGCGCGCCGGTCAAGTCCGCGCCGCGCAGGTCCGCGCCGTCCAGGATCGCCTCGCTGAGATCAGCGGCCTGCAGCATGGCGTAACGCATACGCGCGGCCTGAAGGTTGGACTGCGTGCGACGCTCGGGCCCCAACGGCAGGGGCGAAAGGACCGCCTGGCGAAGATCGGCCTTGGTCAGGTTGGCGCCCGCCAGCTTGGCCCCCCGCAGGTCAGCGCCGCGCAGATTGGCGGTCCGCAAGTCAGCGTTCTGAAGATTGGCCCCTTGGAGCTGGGCGCCCGAAAGGTCCAGACCGACCATGCAGGCCCCCTTGGCGCTCATGGCGGTCAGCCGAAGGCCCTTGAGCTTGTCGCCCAGCGGGCGCAGGTCCTCGCCGTCGAGACGGGCGGGCGATCCTTCCTTGCCACCAGTCTGGCACCAGCTTTGATTGCCGGCGCAGCGGCGCATCAACTCGTCGATCCGCCCCATGGCCTCACGGCTGGCGCCCTGCAGGGTTCCGTTCATATGGGCGCCGCTGACGCGCGCGGTCGAGGTGTCGACGCCGGCCATGACCGCGCCCGACAGGTTCGCCCCCTCGAGATTGGTCCCCTTCACATCAGCGCCATCCAGGATCGCGCCCGACAGGTTCGCCTCCTTGAGGTTGGCCCCTGAAAGCTTGGCGCCCTTGAGCGAGCAGTCGCTGAAGTCGGCCTTGAAGGCTGACACCCCCTCGAACTGGGAGCCATCAAGGGTGGCGCCCGAGAAATTGACCTCGTCCGCCTCGCCCTGCCGCGTCTCGTGACGGAGCGTCTCCAGGCCCTTGCGTGGATGAGGGATGGCGATCTGGCCTTCTCTGAAGTCGGCCTGGGTCAAGTCCGCCTGGGCGAGGTTGGCGCCGCGCAGGCAAGCCCCGCGCAGGTCGGCGCGGACCAAGGAGGCCTGGCGCATGTCGCTCTTCCGCAGATCGCAGCCGAACAGGCTGGCCCGGTCCAGCTTGGTGCGAACCATGCGGCAGCCCTCAAGGACCGACGCGGACAGGTCCGCATCAACGAGATTCCTGAAAGACAGATCCAGCCCCGACAGCTGAACGAAACGGAGCGAAGCCCGCTTACCGCCCTGCTTGCCGGTAACGAATTTCTCGTGCGCCGTTACGATCATGTCGAGCTCGGCTTGGCTCAGGCGACGCCGCCCGGCCACGCTCTGCGCCGCGTTCATAACGAAATTCCCCGTATGAGTTTCTTCTCGTGGTTACGCGAACTCTAACGGCGACCGACGAGCGAAGCGTTAAGACTGCGTCGGATTGTCGCAAAATATTTCTCAGATGACATCATCCAGTCCGCGCGCCGCCAAGCGGATCGCGCCGGTGAGATCAACGTCGCGCAGTTGCGCGCTGGTGAAGTTGGCCCGCGAGACATCCGCGCCGGCCATGCGGGCCTGCCGCAGGTCGGCGCGGGCGAGATCGGCGTTGGTCAGGATCGCGCCCGTCAGGTCGACCGGCAATAGGCGGTCGGCGGTGATCAACAAGGGTCCAAGCTGGGCGTCGCGCAAATCCGCGCCGGTCAACTTGGCGCCCTTGAGCCGCGCGCCGCGCAGATCCGCGCGGCGTAGGTTGCAAGCCCGCAGGTCCGCGCCATCCAGTTGGGCACCCTGCATCTGCACACCTTCCATGTCGAGGCCGTAGAACACCGCGCCCTTCGCCGACAGGGCCGTGAGGTTAAAGCCTCGAACCGACCGCAGGTTACGCAGATCGGCCTTGTCAAACACCGACGGCTTGCCCTCGGCCCCGCCCGTCTCGATCCATCGCGCGTGATCGGCGATCATCTGCTCGTACGGGAGGTCCGAAACGCTGGTGCCCGACGGCTTGTCGGTCAAGGCGCCGTCCATGTTGGTGTCGTTGACGTTCCAGGACAGGGTCTTGGCGCCGACCAGCACCGCATTGCGCAGATCCGCGCCGGCGAGATTGGCGCCCGACAGATCGGCCCCCGCCAGGTTGGCGCCGTTGAAATTGGCCTGTTTGAGGTTGGCCCGCACCAGCTTGGCGTCCTTCAGGATCGCATCGCTGAAGTCGGCCTTGGTGGCGACGATGCCCGAGAGACGCGAGCGCTCGAGGTTGGCGCCCGACAGGTTCGCGCCGGCCGCAAAGGCTTCGCGCTGGGTCGGCTCGATGACGCGGTAGCCTTCCTTGCGGTCAGCGGCCGCGATCGTGCCTTCGCGCAGGTCGGCCTCGAACATGTCCGCGCCCGTCAGATTGGCGCCGCGCAGACTGGATCCGCGAAGATCGGCCCGTCGCAGCGAGGCGTCGGTAAGGTCCGCCCCTTGCAGGTCCGCACCGTAGAAATTGGCGTTATCCAGCTTGGCCTTGCGCAGATCACAGCCGACCAGGATGGCGCCAGTGAA
Organism: Caulobacter vibrioides; assembly: GCF_002310375.3. Taxonomy (GTDB): domain Bacteria; phylum Pseudomonadota; class Alphaproteobacteria; order Caulobacterales; family Caulobacteraceae; genus Caulobacter; species Caulobacter vibrioides_D. Next base: position 1,356,245 of record NZ_CP023315.3, on the reverse strand, counting down.
ATCCGCGTCGCAGAGATTGCGCCCGGGCACCGAAAGACCCGACATGTCACAGAAGGCGAACACGGCGCGTGCGCCGCCCATCCGCGCCGACCACAGACGGTCGTGCTTGGCGCAGATGACGTCCACCTCATACTGCGTCAGACGCTTGTATTCCTGTGGTGTGCTGGCGGCGGCGCTCATGGCTCGCAGGGTGTCCCGAGTTAACGCAACACCTTGCGCAGAGCAAAATTAACGCCGTGTTTCCAACACCTTCCGCTTAAGCTTGATAGGCTTTAACCAACCTTGGGAAGCGTCTCGGCGCGACTTTCGTCCAGGTAGCGCGCGCCCGTCGGCTTCAAGGCGTCATCGAGCGCGATCACCAGCGGATTGCCCGTCGGGATCTCTACGCCGACAATCTGGTCGTCCGGAACGTTGAACAGGTGCTTGACGATCGCGCGCAGCGAATTGCCATGCGCGGCGATCAGCAGGGTCTCGCCGGCCTTCAGATGCGGCGCGATATCGCTCTCCCAGTAGGGCAGAACCCGAACCAGCGTGGTGGCCAGGCTTTCGGTCGACGGCAAGCTCGCGCCCTTGTAGCGGCGATCCTTGCTGAAATCGTACTCACCGCCCGGCGCCAGTTCCGGCGGCGGAATGTCATACGAGCGACGCCAGACGGTGACCTGCTCGACGCCGTGCTTCTCGGCGGTCTCGGCCTTGTTGAGCCCCGTGAGCCCGCCATAGTGGCGCTCGTTCAGGCGCCAGTCCTTGGTCACCGGCACAAAGCTTTGCTTGGCCGCGTCTAGCGCCAGATTGCCCGTGCGGATGGCGCGGGTCTGCACCGAGGTGAACAGATGGTCGATCTCGATGCCGGCCGCCGCGATCAGCTCGCCGCCCTTCTTGGCCTGGGCCTCGCCCTCGGCGGTCAGGTCCACATCGACCCAGCCCGTGAAGCGGTTTTCCAGGTTCCACTGGCTTTGGCCATGGCGGAGCAGGACGAGCGTCGGCATCGGGCTTCCTTCGGAGATCAGGGAAATATCAGCGCGGGCTAAGGCCAGCCCGCGCCAGCGTCAAGCGTCGAAGCGACCTTCGGTCCGTTCCCTCGGCGCGCGCCCCCTCCCCCAGGCCGCCGCGCGTGCTATAGGCGGGCCATGCCTGATCGCATCTTCATGCCTCTGATGGGGCTCATCGCCGCCGCGCTGATCACCCTGTCCCTCGTCTGGCCGCAAGGTCAGGGCGACCGCTCCTGGGGGCCCTTTGGCCACACCCCGGTTCAGCAGACCCCGGAAATGAAGGCCAAGATCCAGCGGGAGAAGGACTCGGCCCGCCGGCGCGACGAGGCGGCGAAGAAGGCCGTCGAAGCCGTGAGCCAGATGCCGCAATGACAGCCTTCGACGCTGTAACGGTCGGCCGCCGCGTCCTGGCGATCGAGGCCGACGCCCTGCGCACGCTGTCCGACTCGCTGAGCGAGGCCTTCGCCCAGGCGGTCGAGACCATCTTCGACGCCAAGGGCCGTGTGGTCTGCACCGGTATGGGCAAGTCGGGACACGTGGCGCGGAAGATCGCCGCCACCCTCGCGTCCACCGGGACCCAGGCGATGTTCGTCCATCCGGCCGAAGCCTCGCATGGCGATCTGGGGATGATCGGGCCCGACGATGTGGTGCTGGCGCTGTCGAAGTCCGGCGCGGGCCGCGAATTGGCCGACACCCTGGCCTACGCCAAGCGCTTCTCGATCCCGCTGATCGCCATGACGGCGGTCGCCGAGAGCCCGCTAGGGCAGGCGGGCGACATCGTGTTGCTCCTCCCCGACGCTCCGGAGGCGACGGCGGAAGTGAACGCGCCGACCACCTCGACCACCCTGCAGATCGCGTTGGGCGACGCGATCGCCGTGGCCCTGCTGGAGCGTCGTGGCTTCACCGCCAGCGACTTCCGCGTCTTCCACCCGGGCGGAAGGCTGGGGGCGATGCTGCGCACCGTCGGCGACCTGATGCATGGCGACGATGAGCTCCCCCTGATCGCCGCCGACGCCGCAATGTCCGACGCGCTTCTGGTCATGAGCGAGAAGCGTTTTGGCGCGGTCGGGGTCGTTGACGGCGCGGGCCGCCTCACGGGCCTGATCACGGACGGCGACCTCCGTCGCCACATGGACGGCCTGCTGACCCACGCCGCCGGCGAGGTCATGACGCACGCCCCCCTGACGATCGGCCCTGGCGCCTTGGCTGCGGAAGCCCTGAAGGTGATGAATGAGCGGCGGATCACCGTGCTTTTCGTCGTCGACGGCGAGCGCCCGGTCGGCATTCTGCACGTGCACGATCTGCTTCGGGCAGGCGTGATCTAGGTCGCATCCAAACTTTGTAAAACCTTGTCATGCGAGCGCGCCAATCGCGTGGTCTTTGCACAGACGAGGAAACGCCATCTCAACTGAAGCGAGCCTTCAATGTTCTCCGCGCCCCGCGCCGATCTGGTTCCGAATACAGCCGCCTATGAAAACGAGCCCCTGGTCAAGGCGACGGGCTTTCGCGAGTACGACGCGCGCTGGCTGTTTGGGCCGGAGATCAATCTCCTGGGCGTGCAGGCCCTAGGCCTGGGTCTGGGAACCTACATCCACGAGCTGGGCCAATCGAAGATCGTGGTCGGCCATGACTTCCGCTCGTATTCGACCTCGATCAAGAACGCTCTGATCCTGGGCCTGATCAGCGCCGGCTGCGAGGTGCACGACATTGGTCTGGCCCTGTCGCCCACCGCCTATTTCGCCCAGTTCGACCTCGACATCCCGTGCGTGGCCATGGTCACCGCCAGCCACAACGAGAACGGCTGGACCGGCGTGAAGATGGGCGCCCAGAAGCCGCTGACCTTCGGCCCCGACGAGATGAGCCGCCTAAAGGACATCGTGCTGAACGCCAAGTTCGTCGAGCGCGACGGCGGCAAGCTGATCCGGGTGCAGGGCGAGGCCCAGCGCTATATCGACGACGTCGCCAAGCGCGCCAGCGTCACGCGTCCTCTGAAAGTGATCGCCGCCTGCGGCAACGGCACGGCCGGCGCCTTCGTGCTCGAGGCCCTGCAGAAGATGGGCGTCGCTGAGGTCGTTCCGATGGACACCGACCTCGACTTCACCTTCCCCAAGTACAATCCCAACCCCGAAGACGCCGAGATGCTGCACGCGATGGCCCATGCCGTCCGTGAAACCGGCGCGGACCTGGCGTTTGGCTTCGACGGCGACGGCGACCGTTGCGGCGTGGTCGATGACGAGGGCGAGGAGATCTTCGCCGACAAGATCGGCCTGATGCTGGCGCGCGACCTGGCCCCGCTGCACCCCGGCGCGACCTTCGTCGTGGATGTGAAGTCGACCGGCCTCTACGCCACCGACCCGATCCTGGCCGCCCACGGCTGCAAGGTGATCTACTGGAAGACCGGCCACAGCTACATCAAGCGCAAGAGCGCCGAGCTGGGCGCCCTGGCCGGCTTCGAAAAGAGCGGCCACTTCTTCATGAACGGTGAGCTGGGCTACGGCTACGACTGCGGTCTGACCGCCGCCGCGGCGATCCTGGCCATGCTGGACCGCAATCGCGGCATGAAGCTGTCGGACATGCGCAAGGCCCTCCCCGTCGCCTTCACCTCGCTGACCATGAGCCCGCACTGCGGCGACGAAGTGAAGTACGGCGTCGTGGCCGATGTGGTGAAAGAATACGAAGACCTGTTCGCCGCCGGCGGTTCGATCCTGGGCCGCAAGATCACCGAGGTGATCACGGTCAACGGCGTGCGCGTCCACCTGGAGGACGGCTCCTGGGTGCTGGTTCGCGCCTCGTCGAACAAGCCCGAGGTGGTCGTGGTGGTCGAGAGCACCCAGTCGGAAGACGACATGCGCGCCCTCTTCCGCCAGGAGGTCAAGCCGCGCCTGGGCGATCGTGTGGGCAAGTACAATCAGGAGATCTGACCGGGGGCCGCCGTCCTCGCCCTTCGACAAGCTCAGGGCGAGGACGATGCTCAGCGCCGGCGTAGACAACCTCACCCTGAGCTTGTCGAAGGGCGGGGTTTTCGAACTGAGACAGGTGTCATGATAAGGCTGCGCCCCTCCCGCACTGAAGACGGTTCTCGAGTCCTCGAGATCTGGGCCGCCGCCGTCGACGCCACGCATGACTTCCTATCGAGAGAGGACCGCGCCGCGATCGGACGTGAGGTTGAGGCCTTCCTGCCGGGCGCGCCGCTGACCGTGGCCGTCGACCGCCGCGACCGCCCCGTCGGCTTCATGCTGATCGCGGGCTCGCACATGGAAGCCCTGTTCATCGATCCCGAGCATCGCGACGCGGGCGTGGGGCGCATGCTGATTGAGTACGCCCTGGCGGTGCATCCGGTCCTGACCACCGACGTCAACGAACAGAACCTCCAGGCCCTCGGCTTCTACGAGCACATGGGCTTTGAGCAGACCGGCTGGTCGGCCACGGACGGTCAGGGGCGTGCCTATCCATTGATCCATCTTCGCTTTGGCCTCTGATCGCTTTGGTGTTTGACGCGAAGTCGGCTTAGCTGCGGCAGTTCCACTGCGAGTCACCGATGCGCCGTCTCCTCACCGCCCTGGCCCTGATGCTCAGCCCTGGCTTGGCCATGGCCGCGCCCGCCGTCCTGCTGAAGCCCGCCAAGGTCTGGACCGCGGAGAACGCCGGGCCGCCGCGCGAGGGCTGGGCCGTGCTGGTCAAGGACGGAAAGATCGCCGCCGTAGGCCCGGCCGCGCAGATCGACGCCTCCGACGCGGAAGTTGTCGAGCTGCCGGGCGCGACCTTGATCCCAGGCCTGATGGACCTGCACAGCCACCTGTTCCTGCATCCCTACAACGAGGCCTCGTGGGATGATCAGGTGCTGAAGGAAACGCCGACCTACCGAACCCTCCGCGCGGCGGTGCAGGCCAAGGCGACGCTGGAGGCCGGGTTCACCACGCTGCGCGATCTTGGCACCGAGGGCGCGGGCACCGCGGACGTTCCTCTGAAGAAGGCGATCAATGATGGCCTGATCCCAGGCCCGCGCCTCTTCGTGACGACCCTGGCCATTGTGGCGACGGGCGCCTACGGCCCGGCCCGGAAGAACTACAATCCCGAGGCGGAGATCCCGCAGGGCGCCCAGGAAGCCAGCGGCGTTCTGGAAGTGGTCAAGGCGGTGCGTGAGCAGTCTGGAGCCGGCGCCGACTGGATCAAGGTCTATGCCGACTATCGCGTCGGCCCCGATGGTTCGACCCAGCCAACCTTCAGCCTCGAGGAGTTGAAGGCGCTGGTCGACACCGCGCATTCCAGCGGCCGCCCTGTGTCGGCCCACGCGTCCAGCGATGAAGGGATGCGCCGCGCGATCCTGGCCGGGGTCGATACAATCGAGCACGGCTATGGCGGCTCGGAAGCCACCTTCAAGCTGATGGCCGAGAAGGGTGTCGTGTTCTTCCCGACCCTGACGGCGGTCGAGAGCACCTCGACCTATTTCGGCGGCTATATCGCGGGCAAGACGGCCCCGACCCCGGCGATGCAGGCGGCCGAGCGCGCGTTTCGCCTGGCGGTCAAGGCCGGCGTGACCATCGGCATGGGCAGCGATGTCGGTGTCTTCAAGCACGGCGACAATGCGCGCGAGCTGGTCTGGATGGTCCGCTACGGCCTGACGCCAGCCCAGGCCTTGCTGGCGGCGACCGCCGTGGACGCCAAGGTCCTGGGCCGGGCCAACGATCTGGGTCAGGTCAAGCCAGGCTATCTGGCCGACCTCGTCGCGGTGAAAGGCGATCCGACCCAGGCGATCGAGGCCACGCGCGATGTCGTTCTGGTGATGAAGGCCGGAAAAATCGTCGTTCGTCCCTGATCGTCGCGGCCAAGACCGTGTTGCTCTTGGGACCGGCCGCGCGGCCCGCTAAGCAGGGCTTCGCCGCCTGAAGGAGTCACCATGCGCCTGCCCGCCCTCGTCCTGGCCTGCCTTTTCCTCGTTGCATCGCCCGCCTTGGCCCAGCGACTGGACGAGACGCCGCGCGTGGCGGTCATCTCGGCCTTCCCGCCGGAAATCGGGGCGCTGAACGCCGCCACCGCCGAACAGAAGGCCTACGAGGTCAACGGCGTGCGGTTCATGACCGGCAAGCTCGAGGGCAAGCCGGTGGTGGTGTTCCTGAGCGGCGTGTCGATGGTCAATGCGGCCATGACCACCCAAATGGCGTTGGACCGTTTCAACATCACCCGCATCGTCTTCTCCGGCATCGCCGGCGGCGTCGACGAGGGCCTCGACATCGGCGACGTGGTGGTCGCCGACCAGTGGGCCCAGAACCTGGAAAGCGCCTTCGCGCGCGAGACCGACAAGGGCTTCGAGGTCTCGCCCAGCATCCGCACGACGACCCTGGCCAACTACGGCATGATCTTCCCGCGCGGCATCCACATGCCCGGCGACGCTCTGGGCGCGCCGGCCCGCGTCTGGTTCCCGGCCGATGCGGCCCTGCTGGACACGGCTCGCAAGGTCGCGGCGGACGTCGCGCTGCAGCGCTGCGCGGCCGACAAGTGCCTGGTTCATCCGCCCAAGGTGGTGGTGGGCGGCAACGGCGTCTCGGCGTCGGTGTTCCTCGACAACGCCGCCTATCGCAAGTACCTGCGCGCCACCTTCGAGGCCCGCGTGGTCGACATGGAAAGCGCGGCCGTCGCCCATGTAGCCCTGGTCAACAAGACCCCGTTCATCGCCTTCCGCAGCCTGTCCGACCTGGCCGGCGGCGGCGCGGGCGCCAACGAGATGCACACCTTCATGGCCCTGGCCTCGGACAACTCGGCGACCGTCGTAAAGGCGTTCGTGAAGGCCTTGCCCTAGCTTTGCGAACGCCCTGAGCCAGACTCCGGAGGAGCCAACCATGTCGTCTTTCGATCGCCGCGTCCTGATCTCGGGCGGCCTGGCGGCCAGCGCCGCACTGGCGACGCCCGCGAGCGCCGCGCCGGACGCTCCCGCGTTGTTCCACCAGGTGTTCTTCTGGCTGAAGACCCCTGGCGACAAGGCCGATCGGGACAAGCTGATCGCCGGTCTGAAGGCGCTGAAGGCGATCGACGTCATCCAACAGCTGCACGTCGGCGTGCCCGCCTCGACCGAGAAGCGCGACGTCATCGACAACAGCTACGATGTCTCCGAACTGATGGTGTTCAAGAGCGTCGAGGATCAGAAGCGCTACCAAGACCATCCGCTGCACCAGAAGTTCGTGGCTGACTGCAGCCATCTCTGGAGCAAGGTGGTGGTCTACGACAGCATGGCGGTTTGAGGGGGCGAACACCCCAGCCTCTAAAAACCCGTGTCATCCCGGAAGCCTCGCAGAGGCTATCCGGGACCCAGGGGGGCCAAGAGCGCCGTGCGAGCCGCCCCTAGGTCCCGGCTCTACCCCCGGCTTTCGCCGGGGTTCGGCCGGGATGACACGGAAGGGCAAGGCGCCCCTATCGCGTCCCGAACGTCCGGTCGCCCGCGTCGCCAAGCCCTGGCACGATGTAGCCGTGCTCGTTCAGCTTGGCGTCAATCGCCGCCGTCCATATCGGCACGTCCGGGTGCGCCTCGCGCAGCGCATCGACGCCCGCCTGGGCGGCCAGCAGGCAGACGAAGCGCAGGTTGGTGACGCCATAGTGCTTGAGGCGGGCGATCGCCGCGATGGCCGAGTGGCCGGTGGCCAGCATCGGATCGACGACGATGACCAGGCGGCCGGCGATGTCCTCGGGCGCCTTGAAGTAGTACTCGACCGCCTCCAGCGTCTCGTGGTCGCGATAGAGGCCGATATGCGCCACCCGCGCCGACGGCACGAGGTCCAGCATGCCCTCGCACATGCCCAGGCCCGCGCGCAGGATCGGCGCGAAGACCAGCTTCTTGCCGGCGATCTCATAGGCCGTGGTCGGCGCGACCGGGGTCTCGATCTGCACCGGGTCCATCGGCAGATCGCGGGTCACCTCGTAGCAGATCAAGGTCGCGGTCTCGCGCATCAGAGCGCGGAACGTCTTCGTCGAGGTCGTCTTGTCCCGCATCTTGGTCAGCTTGTGCTGGACGAGCGGATGGCTGACGACGGTGACGTTGGACATGGAGAGCTCTGCTAGGAACGTGGGTTCACGCTCCTAGCAGGCACTCGGAGATCAGGCCAGTTGGTCGCCGATCGGCAAGCTGCGAATGCGCTTGCCGGTGGCCGCGAAGATGGCGTTGCACAGCGCCGCCGGCGCCGGCGGATAGGCCGGCTCGCCCAGGCCCGTCGGGTTGTTGTCCGACAGCTTGTAGCGCACCTCGACCGGCGGAGCGTCCGCCATGCGCAGCAGCGGGAAGTCGCCGAAGTTGCTGTTCACCGCAGCACCGTTCTCGAAGGTGATGCTCTGGTAGAGCGTACTGCTGATGGCGTCGAGGATCGAGCCCTGCATCTGCTGGTCAGCGCCGCTGGGGTTGACGATCTGGCGACCGACATCGGCGGCGGCCCAGACCTTGTCGACCTTCACCGCGCCGTCCTTGACCGTCACCTGCATGACCACCGCCACATAGCCCAGGTGGCTGTAGTGGCAGGCCACGCCCAGGCCCGTGCCCTTGGGGAGCTTTCGCCCCCAACCCGACATCTCGGCCGCCAGGTCGAGCACCCCGCGCATGCGGCCGGTATGGAAGCTGTCGCCCCTGCCCGGCTCGCCCAGCAGGCGCGGCTCGCCCAGCAGTTCGCGGCGGAAGGCGACGGGATCCTTGCCGGCGGCCAGGGCCAGCTCGTCGGTGAAGCTCTGGATCACGAAGCCGAAGGCGTTGTTGCCCGGCGCCCGCAGGAAGCCGGTCGGGAAGCCCAGCGGCATCACCGACACGTCATGGCGGTAGTTCGCCACGGCCCGGCACGGGAACTGGGTCGAGTTCATCGCCGCGGCGGTGTTGAAGCTCTCGCCTTCGCCGAAGGTGATGAAGTGGTTCTTCCAGGCGACCAGAGCGCCCTTGGCGTCCAGGCCTCCGGTCAGGTTGTGCCAGCCGCCCGGACGATAGAAGTCGTGCTGGATGTCGTCCTCGCGGGTCCAGATCAGCTGGACCGGCGCATTGACCTTGGCGGCGATGGCGGCGGCCTCGACCATGTAGTCGTTCATCAGTCGGCGACCAAAGCCGCCGCCGCCGCGGATCAGATGGATGGTGATCGCCGAGGGGTCGACGTTCAGCGCTCGCGCGACCAGGCCCCGGCCAGACTCGGGGTTTTGCGTCGGGGCCCAGATCTCCACCTTGCCGTCCGTGACGTGCGCGGTGCAGTTCTGCGGCTCCAGCGCCGCGTGGGCGATGAAGGGGTAGCTGTAGGCGGCGCTGACCGTCTTGGCCGCGCCCTTCAGCGCCGCCTCGACATCGCCGTCGTTGTGCAGGTTGCGATGCGGCGGCGCGGCGGACAGTTCGGCGGCCTTGGCGGCGAAGCCGGCGGTGCTCTGGCTGGCCGTCGGATGCTCGGCCCACTGGATCTGCAACGCCTCGCGGCCCTTGCGCGCCGCCCACCAGCTGTCGGCCACCACGGCCACGCCGGGCATGAGCCCTTGCAGGTTGGTCCCGCCCTCGATGATGAAGGCGTCGCGGACGCCCTTCACCGCCTTGGCCGGCGCCAGATCAACCGACGCGACCTTGGCCCCATAGACCGGCGCCTTGGCGAAGGTGGCGAACAGCATGCCCGGCAGGCGCACGTCGATGCCGTAGGTCGGCTGGCCCGTGACGATCGCGTCGAGGTTCTGGCTCTTGTGGCTCTTGCCGATGATCCGGAAGGCCTTGGGATCCTTGAGCGTCAGCGACTTGGGGTCCGGCGGCGTCAGCGCGGCGGCGGCCTGCGCCAGCTCGCCATACGACGCGCGGCGCTTGCTGGCGGCGTGGACCACGACGCCCGGCTCGGTCGTGAGACTGTCGGCCGGGACGTTCCAGCGCGTGGCGGCGGCGGCGATCAGCAGGGCGCGAACTGTGCCCCCCACCCGGCGCAGACCGTCGTATTCCAGCGTCGTGGCCATGCTGCCGCCGGCGACCTGACGGCCATAGATCTTGGTGTCGGCGATGGCCTGCTCGACCGTGACCGCCGACCAGTCGACGTCCAGTTCCTCGGCGATCAGCATCGGCAGGGCCGTCTTGATCCCCTGGCCCACCTCGGGAACCTTGGAGGCGATGGTCACCTTGCCGTCGGGCGCGATGCGCACATAGGCGTTGACCTTGGTGTCGCCCGCCGCCTGACTTTCAGACGACATGGTGAAGCTGAGCAGCAGGCCGCCGCCGACGGCGGCCCCAGACTGCAGGACAAAGCGACGGGTCGGGTCGCGGAGGATCTCGCCGTCCATGATCAAGCCTTCTCCAGACCGGCGGCGACCTTGATCGCCTTTTTGATGCGGATGTAGGTGGCGCAGCGGCACAGATTGCCGTTCATCGCCGCGTCGATCTCCTCGTCGGTCGGCTTGGGCGTGGTGGTCAGCAGCGCCGTGGCCGACATGATCTGGCCGGCCTGGCAGTAGCCGCACTGAGGCGTGTCGACCGCCTTCCAGGCCTCTTGCACCTTGGCGCCGACCGCCGTCTTGCCCACGCCCTCGATGGTGGTCACCTTCTGCTGGCCCACGCCGCTGATCGGGGTCACGCAGGCGCGCACCGGAACGCCGTCCAGATGCACCGTGCAGGCGCCGCACAGCGCCGCGCCGCAGCCATACTTGGCGCCGACCAGGCCCAGCGTATCGCGCAGCACCCACAGCAGCGGGGTGTCGCCGTCGACATCTGCGGTACGGCGCTCTCCGTTGACGCTCAAAGTGAAGGCCATGCTGAAAGGCTCCTGGTTCGGGCGGCGCGAGCATCGGCGCGCACGATATGATGCTCGATGATGCGGGGAGTTTCGCGCGCCGACACTGTTTTTGGAAGACCTGACCACACCAGCCCTGAACTTCGCCAAAATCATCATCCGTCCAAGGACATTTTTTCGAGACAAGATCGCAGCGGTCGCGTATGGGCCTCGCCTCGGCTGGCGCTGGGGCGATCGCCTTACGGATAACTTGCGTATCCCGATCGCCAGGACCACGCCCCCACCCGCTGCGAGCGCAAGGGTCTCGACGACTCAGCCAATCGCGAGCGGTATGGTCGATGTCGGTACGCCGCGTCGAAGCCGGAGACGTCGTGAACCCTTCCCGACGGGCGTAGTTAGGACGGTCTTTTTCTATTCTCATCTCAGGTTCTGAATGACGTGAGCCAGGCGGGCGACAAGACAGAAGGACGCAAGACCGGCAAACGCCGTCAGGTCGCCGCCCTGCCGTGGCGCGGCGAAGGCCAGGCCCTGCGCATTCTTCTGGTGTCGTCGCGTGAAACCCGCCGCTGGGTGATCCCCAAGGGCTGGCCGATGAAGGACCGCTCCGATCCCGAGGCCGCCGCTCAGGAGGCCTATGAAGAAGCCGGGCTGAAGGGCGTCATCGCCGCCCAGCCCTTTGGCGAATACCCCTACCTGAAGCGGCTGAAGAACGGCCAGGCCCGCCTGATCAATGTCGACGTCTTCCCCTTCGAGGTCAGCGCGCAGCTCGAAGCCTGGCCCGAACAAGGGCAACGCACGCTCGAATGGATGACTCCGGTTGAGGCCGCGCTCGCGGTGCAGGAGCCGGAGCTGCGCGACCTGATCGCCCGCTTCGCCGGCGTCGATCTGGCCAGCGAGCACGACATGCCCTCCAAGGCCCCGACGCCCGTGCGCGTGGCCATCCAGCGCCTGCGCCGCCGCGTCACGGCGCTGTGGGGCCGCTACCGAAGCTAGGCTCTTCGATCAACAAGGCTGTGGACAAGTCTTCGCCGCGCGCATAATGTTCCCATTATGTTCTCGTCTGGCGAGGTCCCATGCAGCTGTCCCTAGCCCTGGCCCGGTCTCCGCTGGAAAGCGTCCGCGACGCCCTGCTCTGCGAGTTTGGGCCCCAGCGGCCGGTGGCGCGGATGGACCCCATCTCGCAGCTGGTGAAGTCGTCGATCAGCGGCCGAACGCCCGACGCGGTGTCATGGGCGGCGTTCCTGCGTCTGCGCTCGGAATTCAAGAGCTGGGAGGAGCTGGCGCGGGCCAAGGTCGGACGCGTGGCCATGGCGATCCAGGACGTGACCTTTCCGGAGGACAAGGCCCGCCGCCTGATCACCGCCCTGCGCATGATCGAGGAGAAGGTCGGCTGGCTGTCGCTCAGCCACCTCAAGACGCTTGAGGTCGACCAGGCGCGCTGGGAGCTGCAAGCCCTGCCCGGCGTGGGCGTGAAGGTGGCCGCCTGCGTGCTGAACTTCAGCGACCTCGCCATGCGCGCCCTGGTGGTCGACACCCACGTCGACCGGGTGGCCAAGCGGATCGGCCTCGTCGGCTCGGGCGATACGACCAGCACCTATCACACGCTGATGGAGATGGTGCCGGCGACCTGGACCGCCGACGATCTCTTCGAGCTGCACTGGCTGATGAAGCGGGGCCTTGGCCAGATGCTGTGTCCGCACGAGGGTCCCAAGTGCGGGGCGTGCCCGGTCAAGCAGATGTGCGCCAAGGTCGGGGTCGGGCATAGCGCCGAGGTGCTGACCTGGCGGCCGCGGGGGTAGGCCTGGGGCGGGAGGCGCGGATGGTGGCTTTCGACCCTAGTCGGACGGCGACCAGAATCCCTCTCTCATGGAGAGAGGGAGGGGCCCGCCGCGAAGCGGTGGGAGGGTGAGTGGGTACGCTCTTTCCGGACAGGGCAGAGGCGAAGAGCGGCTGGACTGACTGAGGGCTACGGCCGGGCTTCCTAACCACTCACCCTCCCACGCCTGCGGCGCGGGCCCCTCCCTCTCTCTAAGAGAGAGGGATCCCGGACGGCAGCCCACCCCCCATCCCAGAGACTCCCAGCGCACCCTACCCCGCCGCTAGCTGCGTGAACGTCCTCGTCCCGATCGGGTAGCGCGCGTAGTCGCGGTAGTCGAAGTGCCACCACTCATCGGGCAGGACCACGAAGCCGTCGGCCTCCATGGCCTCGCGCAACACGCCGCGCAGCGCCCGCTGCGCGGTCGTGCCGCCCACGAAGTCGGCATAGGCGCGGGTCGAGAACTCGTCATAGCGGCTGGGCATCTCGACCGGCTGGCCGGTCTTGAGATCGTACAGGGTCAGGTCCACCGCACAGCCCCGATTGTGGCGCGAGCCCTGGGCGGGATCGGCGACGAAGATGCGCGCCTCGGGCGGCGTGGCCTCCCAGAACATCCAGGTCACGAACCAGGGGCGATAGGCGTCGTGGATGAGCAGGCCATAGCCCTTGGCCGCCAGAGCGCGATGGATACGCCCCAGGGCCTCGGCCGCCGGGCGCTGCAGATAGGCCGCCGACTTCTCGTAGAGCGGAATGCCCATGAAGTTGTTCGCGCCCGCATAACGGATGTCGAGCTTGATCCCCGGCGTGATCGTCGTGACATCGACGAGGTCGGAGGCAAGCTTGTCGCCCGTCTCGGTGGGCGGGGTGGCCGCCAGCGCACGCTGGCGCAGCAGGGCGGGATCGGCCCGGACGGCCTTGCGGATCGCCGCCTCGACCTCGGCGCCGAAATCGTGGAAGGCCAGAACCTTGCCGTTGAGACGCACCGCGCCCGCTTCCAGGATCAGTTCGCCGCCACCGGCGATCGCGTAGCGGCCACCGCCCAGAGCGTTCAACCGCGCGGCCTTGAAGCCTTCGCCGTCGATGTACAGCGCGCCGTCCCTCTCGAAGACGGTGAAGGGCGCGGCCTTGTCGCCGTACTGCCCGATCGCGGCCTGTTCGGCGCGGCTCTGAGCGAAGGCGGCGGGCGCGGCCAGCCCCGCAGCGGTGAGCGCCAGGAAGGATCGTCGCGCAAGATCACGCATAGGGCGTCTCCCCGACCTACATTCAAGGCGCACCATAACCTCAGGTGTCATCCCGGCCGAACCCCGGCGAAAGCCGGGGGTAGAGCCGGGACCCAGGGGCGGCGCGCACAGAGCTCTGTCACCCCCTGGGTCCCGGATAGCCTCTGCGAGGCTTCCGGGATGACACACGGAAGAAGACTACTTCATCGTCGGGATGACGAAGCTCGAATCCGCCACCTCGCCCTCGGGCCAGCGGGCGGTGACCGTCTTGACCTTGGTGTAGAACTTCACGCCCTCGACGCCGTGCTGGTTGGTGTCGCCGAACGCGCTGCGCTTCCAGCCGCCGAAGGTGTGGTAGGCCACCGGCACCGGGATCGGCACATTGATCCCGACCATGCCCACGTTCACGTTCGCAGCGAACTCGCGCGCGGCGCGGCCGTTGCGGGTGAAGATGGCGACGCCGTTGCCGTACTGGTGCTCGGACGGCAGGGCGATGGCCTCTTCCAGGGTCTCGGCGCGGACGATCTGCAGCACCGGGCCGAAGATCTCCTCGTGATAGGTCTTCATGCCCTTCTTGACGCCGTCGAACAGCGACGGGCCGATGAAGAAGCCCTTCTCGAAGCCCTGCAGCTGGAAGTCACGACCGTCGACCACGAGCTCGGCGCCCTCTTCCTGGCCGATGCGGATGTAGTCGGCGATCTTGTCGCGGTGCTGGGCGCTGACCACCGGGCCGTAGTGGGCGTCGGGATCGGTGGAGACGCCGACCTTCAAGGACGCGATCTCGGCGACCATGCGCTCGCGCAGTTCGTCAGCGGTCTTCTGACCGACGGGCACCACCACCGGCAGGGCCATGCAACGCTCGCCGGCCGAGCCAAAGGCCGCGCCCGACAGGTCCTTGACCACCTGGTCCATGTCGGCGTCGGGCAGGACGATGCCGTGGTTCTTGGCGCCGCCCATGGCCTGGACGCGTTTCCCGTGCGCCGTGCCGGTTTGGTAGACGTAGTGGGCGATGTCCGAGCTGCCCACGAAGCTGACCGCGCGGATCAGCGGATGGGTCAGGATGGCGTCGACGGCGCTCTTGTCGCCATGCACGACGTTCAACACCCCGGCGGGCGCGCCCGCTTCCATCATCAGCTCGGCCAGCTTGACCGGAACGGTCGGATCCTTCTCCGACGGCTTGAGGATGAAGGTGTTGCCGACGGCGATGCTGATGCCGAACATCCACATCGGGATCATGGCCGGGAAGTTGAACGGGGTGATGCCCGCGCAGACGCCCAGCGGCTGGCGCATCGAATAGACGTCGATGCCGGGGCCCGCGCCTTCGGTGTACTCGCCCTTCAGGATGTGGGGGATGCCGAAGGCGAACTCGATGACTTCGAGGCCGCGCTGGATGTCGCCCTTGCTGTCGGCGATCACCTTGCCGTGCTCGGACGACAGGATCTCGGCCAGGGTGTTCATGTCGCGCTCGATCAGGCGCTTGAACTCGAACATCACGCGGGCGCGGCGCTGCGGATTGGTCTGGGCCCATCCTACCTGCGCCTTTGCGGCGACCTGGACGGCGGCGTCGAGCTCGGCGTCGGTGACGAACTGGACGCGGGCCTGGACCTCGCCGGTGTTGGGGTTGAAGACGTCGCCGAAGCGGCCGGAGGCGCCGACCAGGGTCTGGCCGTTCACGAAATGGGCGATGTCTCGCATAATGCGCTCCCTAACGCTGTTTTGCGCGTCAATAGCACCGCGCGAGCGGGGCGTATGCCGCAAAAGTTCGCCACTCGCACCTTGCGTGCTTCGAGGCCCCTTCGGGGCGCCTCAGCATGAGGACTGCTCTGAGTCCCTCATCCTGAGGCGCGCGCCATAGGCGAGCCTCGAAGGACGCACCGCCTACTCCGCGTCGACATGCACGCGGCGGAACCGCCCTTGCAGATAGACGAGCGGTTCGTGGTCGGGGTCATACCGAAGCTTGACCACCCGTCCGACATAGACCCGGTGATCGCCGGCGTCGAAGACGTGATGGGTCTCGCATTCGAAATTGGCCATGCACTCGGGCAGGATCGGCACGCCGGTGCGCCAGGTCTCGGTCTCGAGGCCCGCGAAGCGGTCGGTGTCCTTTTGCACGAACTGGCGGGCCAGTTCCTGGTGCTCGGCGTGCAGCACGTTGACGGCGAACTTCTGCGCCGCGTCCAGCGCCGGCAGGCTGGAGGACTTGAGGTCAACGCAGATCAGCGCCAGCGGCGGATCCAGCGAGACCGAGGTGAACGAGTTCGCGGTCAGCCCCACCCGGCGGCCGTCAGGGGCCAGCGTGGTGACGACGGTGACCCCCGTCGTGAAACATCCAAACGCATTGCGCAGGGCCCGGGCGTCGTGCTCGGCGCCCTCCCCCAGTTCGATCGTAACCGCTTTACTCATCGGCTAAGCAGTGGGGCAAAGCAGGGCGACGGGCAAGCTTTAGGGTCGTGGCGGCTCGATCAAAACGCCAGGGCGGCTCGCATCCAGGCCAAAGGTGACCGGCAGGTGACGCACATGCGGCGTCTGCAAGCCCAGCGCCTTGGCGCCGCGCGCCACCGCCAGCTTGCCCAGCGCCATCGGACCAAAGCCCTCCTGGACGCGCGGATTGGCGCCCAGGCGACGGCGCAGCACGCCGTTGGCGTAGATCACATTGGCCCGCATCAGGGCCGGCGGGGTCATGAATTCGATCGAGATCGATACGTTCAGCATCGGGCCGTTCTCGATCCGATGCGGGGCGTTCTGGCGCCAGGTGACCATCTTGCCGGGGGTCAGGTCGACCTCTTGCGCGCCCTTGTCCCATTCGGGATCGAAGGCGAACTGCTCGGCCGTCTCGCGCAGCACGATCTTCTCCAGCGCCAGATCACCCACATAGGGATCGGCCACCGGATAAACCCACACCTTCTTCTGGCCCCGGATCTGCCACAGCGACACCAGCGGGACGTCCAGATGATAGAACACCTGCGCATTGGCGCTGGAGATCAGCATGCCCAGATCGCGCTTGAAGGTGCGCAGGCCCGGAACATGCGCCTGCTTGTCGGCGAAGATCTCGTCGGCCAGGGCCGCGTATTCGGGCACATGGTCGTTGGTCTGGCGAAGGTTCAGCCAGATGCGGCCGGTCTTGGCCGCCTCAAGCAGCTGGTCGCCGGTCAGGTTGCCCGCCGAACCCTTGCGCCAGGAGGTCCAGGCCTTGGGGTCCTCGCCCATGGTGAAGACGCCCAGCTTCTCGCGGGGATAAAGGTCCAGCAGACGCGCCAGGCCTTCATCATCGAACATCTGACGCTCATGCAGAGCGTGCTGGAACATCAGGTTCTCGCGGCCGAAGGCCTTGGCCTTCTGCGGCGTCCAGTCGGTGATCACGCTCACGCGGTCCTCCCGTAGAATTGGATCTTGAAGGGGCCCCACCAGAAGGTCTTGCCCAGCCCGCGGGCGGCGCGGTCCAGCCACTCGGCGCGGTCCTTGGCGCGGACGGCCCATTTCACGGCGGCGACGAGACCGAAGACTGCGGCCTGGCCCAGACCGATGACCATCCAGCGGGCGACGCCCAGATCGTCGCGCGGCACGGCGGCGGCGCAGTGGGCCGAGGGCCCCTGTCCGTAGGCGAAGGCGCGCTGGATGGTGTAGCCGAGGTTCAGCCGCGACGGGACCGGGTCTTCCCAGACCCAGGCGGCCGGCTCCCAGGCGAAGCGCTTGCCTGCCGCGCCCATATGGCCAAACAGCAGGTCGTCCTCGCCGCCAATGAAGTTGCGCTCGACCGCGAAGGGCGCAACCGGATCGGGTAGCGCCGAGCGCCGGATCAGGCTGTCGCCGCAGCCATAGTGGTAGTCGATGACGCCCGCTTCAGCGGGGCCAATGCGCGAGAAGAAGCGCTCAAGATAGTCCCGGTGCTGGTCGATATGGTCCGGCGCGCGGGCCTTGACCGGGCCGAACACCACGTCGGCGTCATAGCGGTCCTGGGCCGCCAGCAGCGCCGCCAGCCAACCGCTGGGCGCTTCCTCGTCATCGTCCAGAAAGGCGATGAAGTCGCCAGAGGCGCGCGCCATGCCGGCGTTGCGCGCGAAGGCGACGCCGGGCCGCTTCTCGTTGACATAGATGACCGGACACGGCGCGCCCTTGCTCAGCGCGTCCGCCACCGGCTTGGCCGAGGGAACCTGGTCGTTATCGACGATCACCAGCTCCAGCTCGGCGAAGTCGACGCCGACCTGGCCGAACACCGAGCGCGCCGCGACGGCCAGGCCGTCGGGGCGTCTCTGGGTCGGGATCATGACCGTGACGCGCGCCATCAGGCCTCCGTGTGCTCTCCGCGCCCGCGCTGCGCCCGCGCCGCTACGGCTTCGACGAAGCCGCGGACGCGGCCCGTCATGGTCAGCTCGGTGCTGGCGATGGCGTCCATGCGGCGGCGCAACTGGCCAACGGGCCCGGCGCCATGGGCGCCGGCCAGGCTCCAGACGCTTTCCATCGAATGGGCCATCCGTCCGGCAACGCTGGCTGCTGTCGCCGCGCCTTCGCCGATCTGGACGGTGCTGAGGCCGTAGGCGCGCTTATAGTGATCGTGTCCGGGGCCAAGATCGTAGCGGGTCAGGCTGAGCGCCGGCATGGCGGCGATGGCCCGCAGGAAGAAGATCTGCCCCGGCGACCAGGCCGCCATCTCGGGATTGGTCGAGGCGATCCAGGGGTGATAGGTCGCCCCCTGGCGCACGCCAAAATGGCCGCCCACCAGCGTGTCGCCGGCATAGAGGTTGATCATCAGCCCGCGCATCGCCCTGTCGCGGGTCGTGAACAGGTCGGCCATCAGCTCACGCGTCCAGTCGGCGCGCAGGAAGTCGTGGCTGCCGGTGCGCGCCAGTTGATCTCGCTTCCAGTCGATCAGCAGGTTGAAGGCGTCGCGGGACATGTCGCCCGCCACGAGGCGCACCTCGCCGACCTCGCGGTCCAGCTTGTTGTCGAGGCGGCGATAGTTCTTGATCTTCTTCGGGCTTTCGGCGCGTACGGCCTCCAGATAGGCCTCGACCGTCGTACCGGTGAGGTCGATCAGATAGGCCGTGCGGTCGGTTTTCGGCGAGGCCGGAAACACGGCGTGCGGGTCGATCAGTCCAGAATAGCGGAACACACTGACATCGGCGCCGCGCAGCACGTCGGCGATCTGCAGTCCCGCATCGGGACGCGAGACAAGGCCATGATAGTCCGAGAGCGGCGAGCCAATCGGACGCGCCAGGCCGCCAGGGCGACGATGGAACGGCAAGAAGCCGACCGTCTCACCCGCCTGGCGAACAACCGCCACGCGCGCGTCTTCACGAACGTTTCCAACAGCTTGCGTAAAGTCAGGACCCAGCAGCGGGTTGCTGAATCCATCCTGCGAGGCGGCAAGGCTCCGCCATAGCGCCGCGTCGGCGGGGCTCAAAAGGCTCGGATGGAGGGTCTCGACGTCCAGCATGTCCACCTGTCCTACTCCGACGCGGGTTAGGGAAAGATGGACCGCACCGTGCAATCGACAGGCCATGCGTCGGCCGGTCGACACAAAACGGGTATCAGCCGAAGGTCGCCTTCAGGATCTTCTCCAGCCAGTGCTGGTCAATCTCGTCGAAAGAGGCGGGCTTATCGGAGTCGACGTCGAACACCGCGATCAGTTGGCCGTCAGGACCAAAGACCGGCACGACGATCTCGCTCTGCGAGCGGCCGTCGCAGGCGATGTGCCCTGGAAAGGCGTGAACATCGGGCACCAGTTGGGTCTCGCCCGTGGCCGCAGCCGTCCCGCAGACTCCGCGGCCGTAAGCGATGCGCAGGCAGCCCAGGGTGCCTTGGTACGGCCCGACCACCAGCTCTCGCGCCTTGGTGGGGTCGACCACGTAGAAGCCCGCCCAAAAATAGGTGTCGAAGCTGTTGGCCAGCATCGAGGCCACGGTGGCCATGCGGGCGGTCAGGTTGGGCTCGCCATCCAGAACGGACGCGATCTCATCGGCCACCTCGGCGTAGCGGGTGGCCTTGTCGGCGGAGAGGGTGATGTCGTTGAACGCTTCGGCCATGGCGCGGATATAGCGCGACCGCCGCCAGATGTCAGAGGGGGCCGCCAAATTCGTCGCGGCGCGGCGGTTCGCTTAGGTGCCCTCTCACGCGGCTGTGGATCGTCGAAGGGACGCCCTTCCGCCCGCGCCGCGAATCCCGCGACGGTGCTGGCCAAGTCGTAGCCTGGGCGACCGCCCGGACCGTTCAAAGGGGTGGAACATGGCCGACGGATCGAGCGCTTTTGGCGAACGGGAAGTGCGCTTCGTAAGCCTCTATCACCACGACGGCCGGTTCGTGCGGCGGGAAGGCGCCTTCGCCTTCTGTCGCCGCGACGCCGACGGCGGCCGCACCGTGCTGCATCTGGAATCGGCCGCCGACATCAGCCGCGTCGCCACCCCAGGTCACGCTCACTGGGACTGGGCCGTCGCCAACGGCATGAACGAGCTGCTGATCAGCGTGAAAGAGGGCCAGCCCGTCGACAAGGCCATCGCCCTGTCCGACCTGCGTTTCGCCCTGCCGTCGGAAGCGACCGCCTAGGTCCTCCTCGCGCCTAGAACTCTTCCCACTCGCCGGGGCGCGAGCTTGGGGCCACTTTCAGGGCGTTGGCGCCCTGCACGTAGCGCTGGCGGAAGCTTTCGCGCGTTGGCGCCGTCGTTGGCCGCGACGCAGAGATGGCGGGCCGGTCGGCGCGTGTCGGCAGCTCGTGAACCTCGGCGCCGACCTGGAAGCGCCCGATGAGGCGTTCCAACTGCGCGGCTTCGTTCGACAGCGCATGGCTGGCGGCGGTGGACTGCTCGACCATGGCGGCGTTCTGCTGGGTGACCTGATCCATCTGATTGACGGCCTGGTTCACCTCGGCCAGACCCACGGCCTGCTCCTTGGACGAAGAGGCGATCTCCCCGACCAGTTCGTTGATCTCGGCCACCTGCACCAGGATTTCGCGCAGGGTCTCGCCGGTCTCGCCGACCAGCTTGACGCCCTTTCCGACTTGCTGGGTCGAGGCGCTGATCAGGGTCTTGATCTCCTTGGCGGCGTCGGCCGAGCGTTGCGCCAGGGCCCGCACCTCTTGCGCGACCACCGCGAAACCGCGGCCCGCGTCCCCCGCCCGAGCGGCTTCGACACCCGCGTTCAGGGCCAGCAGGTTGGTCTGGAAGGCGATTTCGTCGATGACGCCAATGATCTGGGTGATCGACTGCGACGACCGCTCGATGCCCCCCATCGCCTCGACCGCCTCCTCGACCACCGCGCCGCTGCGCTCGGCGGCGGCCTTGGCGGTCATGGTGACCTGACGGGCCCGCTCGGCGCCTTCCGAACTGCGCCGCACGGTGGCTGTGATCTGGTCGAGCGCGGCGGCGGTCTGCTCCAGGCCGGCGGCCTGCCGCTCGGTGCGCTGGGCCAGATCGTCGGCGGCGATGCTGATCTCGGCGCAACCGCTCTTGATGCTGCGCGCGGCGGTGAGGATGCCGGCCATGGTCGCCTGCAAGCTCTCGACCGCGGCGTTGAAGTCACGCGGCATCTTCACCGCGTCGCCTTCGAACTCCTCCTCGCGCATACGCCAGATCAGGTCGCCATCGGCCAGGCGCTCCATGCCTTCGCCGAGCTTGGCGACGGACCGGGCCTGGGCCTGGGCGAAGGCTTCGGCCTCCTGGGCATGTCTTTGGCGCTCGACTTCGGCGGTGGCGCGTTCGGCCTCCTGCTCGGCGCGCCGGCGCTGGCCGTCGGCCAGATCGTGGCGGAAACCATCGAGCGCCCGCGCGATCGCGCCGATCTCATCGCCGCCATCCACGCCCGGCACAGCGTCGTCATAGCGACCGGCGCTCAGCTTATCGACGGACCGTGTCAGACCGGTCAGCGGGGTCTTCACGAGGGTTGCGCTGGCCAGGAACAAGGCCGCCAGAACCGCAAGGGTGATCAGCACGCCGCCGGCGAACAGGATCTTGGCCAAGCGATCGGCGGGACCGGTGATCGCCGCCGCCGGAACATCCATGACCAGCGCCCAGCGGGCGTTCAGTTCGGGAATGGCGATCGGGCGGACAATGCGGATCATCGGCGTGTCGCCATCGGTGACGCCCTTGACCTCGACAGCGGCACCGCCGGCCAAGACGCCCCGCACCGCATCGGCGCCGGCGTCGGCGTAAGGCTTCATCCGTTGTTCGGGATCAGGGTGCGCCACCCACTGCCCCGCCGACGACAGCAGCATCACCCGTCCGCCGTCGAGGGGATGCATCTGCCCCAGTGCCGTCGACAGATTGTCCAGCGACATGTCCAGGCCGGCCACGCCGATCATCCGTCCGCCCGACTTGACCGGATAGGCCACCGAGGTCATCGCCACCTGCTTGCCGGCGATGCTGTCGAAATAGGGCTCGGTCAAGCGCGGCTCACCGCTTTTGGCCGTGTCGTTGTAATAATCTTCGGCGAAATCCGAGCCGTCGGATTGAAGCTCCAGTGTGGGCTGGCCCGCGTCGTTGACCCAGTAGACCGAGAAGCGACCATCCTTGTTGGACGCGGTCGCCGCGTCGCCGATGTGATCAGCGTCCTTGCCGTCCAGCCCATTGGGCTCGGCCATCAGCCAGGCGCCCATGACGCTCTTGGTGGCCAGGGCGTTCGGCTTCACCAGCGCCATGAACTTGTCGCGCTCGGTCAACCCCGCCTCATGCGCTGCGGATATCGACCCCTGCATGGCCTTGGCCGCCGCCGCCGCTGCGTTGATGTCGGCCGTCACCTGCTCAATCGCCTCGTCCGCCACCGCCCCGGCGTACTGATGGGTGAGCTGTGAAACGATCGCGCTGGTGTGAGACGACACCGCCACAGCCGCGGCGACAAGCAGGAGTCCGATCGCAAGACCCGCCACCAGGACCAGTTTCCAGGCGATGGTCAGTCGACGGAACGCTTTCATCACAAAGGCCTCCGGCCATGAACTAGGCGATTGCACCCAAGTTCACGGCCTAAAGCCTAAAGGCCCGTTAACCACGTCTCGAGAATGCGCGACCGCGACATTGTCGCGCACTCTTTTAGCCCCTCTAGCGCGCGTAACGCGCCTTCACCGGCGCATAGTTGTCCCAGACCTGCCCGTCGCTGACCGACCGCAGCAACTTGACGTACTCGGCATGGCTCCAGGCCAGGGGCGTGGCCGAATCGGTCCCCTCGCCCCGGACATAGGCATGAGCGCTGTCGGCCCCGACGCCGTCCCAGACCTGTTCGGGGATCATCAGCCCGTCATTGGCGAACAACTCCATCGCTTTCACATAGGTCTGGCGGATCTTCGCCAGGGCGGCAGGATCGGGCTTGCCCGAGAGTCCCGCTAGCGCCAGTTCGTAATGCCCGCGCTCACCGGTGAAGATCGGCCACACGCGCCCGCGCTGCCCAGGACGCATCTGGTTGTTCGCGCCATAGTTCGCGCCGCTCTGGGTGTCCTCACCGTAGCCGTCGACGCCATAGCGGCGCCAGCCGGGGAAGCTGCCCTCCACGCCGGGGAACTTGAAGCTGTAGCGAACGCGATAGAGGTCTTCGAGCGCCTCGTCGTCCAGCTCGGGCAGGCTGGCCAGGATCGCCGGATCGTCGGCGCGGCGGACGCCATAGCGCACCAACTCCAGGAAGCCGGCGTCCAGCATCTTGTCCTCGGCCACCGGGGCCTGGCCGTTACGCGCCTCGACCGGGCTCTTGTTGTTCGGGTCCTGGTCGCTGTTCAGGCGCAGATAATAGTGGCCGTCGCCGAAGGTCCCCTTGGTCGTGACCATCCGGGCCTCGAGTTTGCCGGCGTAGTCGTCGGCGGTCTGGCGATAGAGCGCGGCCGAGCCCGTGTCGCCCGCCGCCTCGGCGATATCCCCCGCGACGACGAGACCGGCGATCACGGCGGCGGTCGTCGAGGGCGAGTGGCCGCCCTGCTCTTCCCAGCGCTCCTGCTGGGTGAAGGGCGGGGTGATGGTCGCGGTGTTCCAGTCCAGATTGACCTTGCCGCCCTTGACCAGGAAGTCGGCCGCCGGCTTCAGCATCTTGCCGTAGAACGCCTTCAGCTCGGCGTCCGGCAGCCAGCCCAGCTTCCACAGCTTCCAGCCCAGCATGATCGGCATGGCCGTCTGGTCGAGCTGGACGCCGACCCACTCGGGCGTGCCGTCGACGTGCGACTTCTGCAGGAACCAGCCGCCGTCGCCCGTATTGCCGGGCGTCTTGGGCCCGACCTGGACCGTGGGCAGATAGTGGAAGGCCGCCAGCGGCGTTTCCTTGTCGCCCAGGGCCGCCAGGGCCATCGCGCACTGATAGAAGTCGCGCGGCCAGACGGCCTTATAACCGGTCGAGGACTTGGTCGCATCGACCGTGTCGCCCCACGGATTGGACAGCGAGGCGATCAGCGCGCCGGCGTAGGTGCGGTCTTCCTGCACCTTCAGCATCAGGGCGCTGGCCTGCAGCAGCTTGCCCCCGTCCTCGGACGCGTCGCGCAGACGCGGCAGCTGGCTCAGCGAGGCCAGATAGTCCTCCCAGCCCACATGGGCGCCCTCGCCGTTGTAGCGCGCCAGGACCTCGGCGTAGCCAGTCTTCAGCGTCGCGGCGGCGGTCTGGTCGGCGGCCTTGGCGTCTGCGCCGAAGCCGATCACCACATCAAAGGTCTCGGACTTGGCGACCTTGGGCAGCTCTCCGGCCAGCACGATCGCGCCCTTGGCCGAGGTGGCGGTCGCCTTGAGCGCGGCCAGAGCATCGCCATCCTTCAGCACGCTGGCCGAGGCCTTGGCGAAGGGCTTGCTGGCCTTGAGGCTGAGGAACGCCTTGCCCTCGTGGGCGGTGAGCGCCGAGGCCGAGGCCGCGCCCATGTCGCCGCCGCCGGTGTTGGCCATATGCGGCTCCAGCAGCAGGGTCGGCGTGACCGCGCCCTTGAGGGCCGTCACCGTCACGCGCACGAACAAGGCGTTGCGGTCGGGATCGGTGAAGATCCGCTTTTCGATGACGAAGCGGCCTTGGCGATCGGTGGTGGTGATCTTGTAGGCCGGCGACAGCGGCCGACCGGCGGCGTCGACGTGCAGGTATTCGGTCTTGGCGGTCGTATCCGCGCCCTCGATCGCCAGGCCGCTCGCCGTCTCGACCGCGATGCGCATCTGCTTGATCTGCGCCTCATGGATCAGGCCGTACATCGTCTCGGTGAGGACGCCGTCGGCGATCGAGAACCAGACCTTGGACACCGCCCCGGTCTTGCCGCCGGCCTTGTAGGCGCCGTCGACATAGGCCTCGTAGGACGCGCCGACGCCGGTCTTGGCGGAATAGGCCCAGGTCGTGGGCGCGGCCTGGGCGGCGGTGGCGATCAGGGTCGCGGCCGAGGCCAGGGCGAAGGTTTTCAACGTGCGCATGGCGAGGACCTCGTCAGGCTTGAAGGAAAGGGATCAGGCGGGGGCGCCGGCGACGCGGTCGCGGACCAGGAAGGTCGCGGCGGCGGCCAGCGCAAAGGACAGTGCGCCCAGCACCAGGGCGAAGATCGATTGATTGCCGAAGAAGGTCTTCAGCATCAGGCCCAGCAGCGTCGCGGCCAGCAGCTGCGGGATGACGATGAAGACGTTGAAGATGCCCATATAGACGCCCATCTTCCGCGCCGGCAGCGCCCCGGCCAGGATCGAGTACGGGGCCGACAGGATCGAACTCCAGGCGAAGCCGACGCCCACCATGCCGATCCACAGCAGGCCAGGATCGCGGATCACCAGGAACGAAAGCAGGCCCAAAGCGCCAAGGCCCAGGCACACCGCATGGCTGACGCGGCGGCTGGTGACCTTGACCATCAGCGGGATCACCAGCGCAGCCAGCGCCGCCACGCCATTGTAGACGGCGAACAGCACGCCGACCCAATCGGCGCCCTCGTTATAGGCCTTCGAAGACGCGTCGACCGCGCCGAAGTGGACCGCCGCCACGGCGGGCGTCGTGTAGATCCACATGGCGAAAAGGCCAAACCACGAGAAGAACTGCACCACCGCCAACTGGCGCATGGTCTTGGGCATGCGGAAGACGTCGGCCAACACTTCGGAGAAGCCGTTGTCGGTGCGGCCGATCCGCTTGAGCCAGGCGCCCGCCACGCCCGCGCCGCCGAAGGCGAACAGGAGCGCGGCCAGGACATAGAGTTCCTTCTCTAGACCCGCGCCCCAGACAATGAGCGCCAAGGCCACGCCGAGCAGGACGCCGCCGACACCCAGGGCGACATAGCCCCTGGTCGAGGGTTCCGCCTCCACGTGGGCGCCCAGGCCGGCGATCTCGCGCTCGGCCTTCTCGAAGGCGGTGAGCTGGTCAGGGCTGTACTCGCGGGTGGTGAACACCGTCCACAGCACCGCCAGCAGCAGGCCCGCCCCGCCGGTGTAGAAGGCGATCCGCACCGAGTCCGGCACCTGGCCGGCGGGCGCGGTGTTGGCCACGTCGAACCAGTTGGTCAGCATCCACGGCAAGGCCGAGGCGAAGACCGCGCCCAGCCCGATGAAGAAGCTCTGCATGGCATAGCCGGCCGCGCGCTGCTCGTCGGGCAGGTTGTCGCCGACAAAGGCGCGGAACGGCTCCATGGTGATGTTGATCGAGGCGTCCATGATCCACAGCGCCGCCGCCGCCACCCACAGCGTGGGCGAGTTGGGCATGACCAGCAGGGCCAGGGTCGTCAGGATCGCGCCCCAGAAGAAGTAGGGGCGACGACGTCCGAACCGGCCCCAGGTCTTGTCGCTGAAATGGCCGATAATGGGCTGGACCAGCAGGCCGGTGGCCGGCGCGGCGATCCACAGGATCGCCAGGTGGTTCACATCCACGCCCAGAGACTGGAAGATGCGGCTGGTGTTGGCGTTCTGCAGGCCGAAACCGATCTGGATTCCGAAGAATCCAAAGCACATGTTCCAGATCTGCAGGAAACTGAGCCTCTGCCTGGCCATCGATCCTCCGCCGCCCCGACCGCCGGTTGGCCCGGCTGGTTCGCAAATTTTTTCATCGCGCTTAGTGGGCGACATTAGCGCACGCACCGACGCTGCGCGCAACGTAAAACGCATGATTGATTGAGCGATTTCGCGATCGAGCGCCCTTCCCGCAACTCCGTCGCACCCACGGCATCAGCGGTAGATGGCGCTTCTTTGCAAGAGTTTTCACAGCTGTTTTCCGGCCCAATGCCGCCGCGCCGCGCTTGCAAAGCCCGGCGAAGCGCGTCTTATGGGGCTCTGAAAATATTTGCAGAAATCTTTGCATTAGGGGCGAGTTCGGGGTGAGCAAGGGCGCGACGCGACTGGAAGACCTGGCTAAGTTGGCGGGCGTTTCGATCTCGACCGCCTCGCGCGCCCTCAACGACAGCCCCGCGGTCAACAAGCGCACCAAGCAGCTGATCTGGAAGCTGGCGCGCGAGATGGACTACCCCTTCCGCCGCTACATGCCCGCCGGTCCGATCGGCGCCGAGGCGACCATCGCCATCGTCACCCCGCGCCCCCAGGGCCGGGGCAGCAGCATGTCGGACCCGTTCTTCCTGGAACTGTTGGCCGGCGTCGGCGAAGCGGCCCGCGAGCGGGGCTGCGACGTGATCCTCTCCCACATCGCGCCGACCAATTACGACGACCTCTCCGAGGCCATGACCACCAGCCGGGCCGAGGGGGTGATCTTCCTGGGCCAAAGCTCGCTGCACGCCGCCTTCAATCGCCTGGCCGAGACCGAGAACCGCTTCGTGGTCTGGGGCGCGCAACTGCCCGACCAGAACTACTGCTCGGTGGGCTCCGACAACGTCATGGGCGGCCGTCGCGCCACGCTGCATCTGCAGCGTCTAGGCCGCAAGCGGATCGTCTTCCTGGGCGACACCGAGGCGCCCGAAGCCATGCAGCGCCATCGCGGCTATCTTGATGCGCTGGAGCACGCCAAGCTGGGCGTCGATCCCGACCTGATCGTGCCGGCCCACTTCGAGGTCGAGTCCGCCGAGGCGGCGGTCGACAGCCTGATCCACAACGGCATCACCTTCGATGGCGTCGTCGCCGCCTCGGACCTGATCGCCCTGGGCGCGATCCGCGCGCTGAAGCATGCGGGCCTCTCGGTTCCAGGCGACGTCTCGGTGATGGGCTTCGACAATGTGCCCTTCAGCCGCTACGCCAGCCCAGCCCTCTCGACCATCGCCCAGGATACGACCAAGGCCGGCAAGCTGATGGTCTCCAAGCTGCTCGACAGCGGCGAACGCGCCAGCCGTTCGGAGCGCGTGCCGACGGATCTGATCATCCGGGAAAGCTGCGGGGGCTAGCCCCGCCGCGCGATCAACCCCGCGCACACCGGCATCTGCCCCTCGCCGCCCAGGTTGACGCCGTCGATCGGCGTCCAGCCGTCGGGCAGCGACCAGGTCACCGGCTCAAAGCCCAGGTTGAAAGCCAGCAGCACCGCGTCCGCCCCCTCCCCGCGCTGGAAGATCAGCAGCGGGCTGTTGGTGTCGACGAAGGTGATCGCGCCGGTGCGCAGGGCCGGATAGGCGCGACGCAGGCCGATCAGGCGACGCGCGATGTTCAGCGTCGAGGCCGGATCGGCCTCCTGCGCGTCGACCGCCAAAGGCAGATGCTCCGGATCGACCGGCAGCCAAGGCTCGACGCCAGAGAAGCCGGCGTTCAACGCGCCTGAAACCCACGGCATCGGCGTGCGGGCCCCGTCGCGGCCCAAGGTCTGGGGCCAGTTGGCGATGGCTTCTGGGTCCTGCAGGCGCTCGAACGGCACATGGGCCTGGGGCAGGCCCAGTTCCTCGCCCTGGTAGACGAACACGTTGCCGCGCAGGCCCATCAGGAGCAGCAGGCACAGCTCGGCGAAGGCCTTGCGGTCACGCCCCTCAGCCCAGCGCGACACCGCGCGTGGGGCGTCGTGGTTGGAGAAGGTCCAGGAGGGCCAGCCCTCGCCCGCCTCGCCCGGCCACATGGCCGCGCCCTGCGGGATCATCTCGCCGATCAGCTTGTCGGCGTAGAGATAGAGGAAGCCATAGGCGCTGTTCAGCCGATCCTCGCCGGCCGTGAACAGCTTCATCTCGCGCTCGGCGTGGTCGCCGCCGACCTCGGCCACCGAGAAGCGCCCGCCCGCCGCGTCGGTCAGCGCCCGCAGGCGGCTGAGGAACTTCGGGATATCGGCGTGGCTCTGGTTGTGGATCTTGTCTTGGAAGTCGAACGGCCGCGTGCGCTTGCCGCCCGGCGGCAGGGGCGGATTATCGGTCAGCTTCGGATCGTGCATCGAGAAGTTGATGGCGTCGAAGCGGAAGCCGTCCACGCCCTTGTCGATCCAGAACTGGGTGACGGCCAGCAGGGCTTCCTGGACTGCGGGATTGTGCAGGTTCAGCTGCGGTTGGCTGCTGAGGAAGTTGTGCATGTAGTACTGGCCGCGCCGGGCGTCCCAAGTCCAGGCCGGGCCGCCGAACACCGACTGCCAGTTGCTGGGCGGGCTGCCGTCGGGCTTGGCGTCGGCCCAGACAAACCAGTCGGCCTTGGGGTTGGCGCGATCCTGCCGGCTCTCGACGAACCACGGGTGCTCGTCCGAGGTGTGCGAGAACACAAGGTCGATGATGATCTTCAGGCCCAGATCATGAGCCCGCGCGATCAAGGCGTCGAAATCGGCCAGGGTCCCGAAGATCGGATCCACGTCGCAATAGTCCGAGACGTCGTAGCCGAAGTCCTTCATCGGCGAGGTGAAGAACGGCGACAGCCAAACGCCCTCGACACCCAGCGCGGCGATGTGGTCGAGGTGGGCGGTGATCCCCGGCAAGTCGCCGACGCCGTCGCCGTTCGAGTCGGCGAAGCTGCGCGGATAGACCTGATAGATTACCGCGCCACGCCACCACTCGACGGTCATCGACATCTCCGCATCGGGGCGCTCTAGAACCTGCACTGTCACGATCGTCCCTCGGAAACGCAAATCATGTAGTCGAACGGCGCCAGTTCGACGCTGTAGCTGCCCGGGGCGGCGACGCTCGAGACGCAGGCGCCGTGCACGCTCTTCCAAGCCGCAGAGCCCATCTCGACCGGCACCCGCGCCTTGATCGGCTTGTCGCTCGTGTTGAAGACGGCCAGCACCTCGGTTTCCGCCATCAGCCGCGAGTAGGCCAGCAGGCCGGGCTTGGCCTCGGCGACCCGCGTCACCTGCCGCCCTTCACGCAGCGCGGGCGTCGTGGCCCGCAGCTTTGAAAGCGCCGCAATACGACGGTGGAGGACGCCATCGGCCTGGAACGCCGACCTAGGCCCCGTGGCCGTCGAGCCGACCAGGCGGTTGTCGTTGTAGCTGGCCACTTGGCTCGGGAACATGTCCTCACGGCTGTCGGCATAGTCGCCGTCGCCAGTGAAGCCCTGCTCGTCGCCATAGTAGATCGTCGGCACGCCGCGCGCGGTCAGCATGATGGCGTTGGCCAGGGTGACCCGCGCCAGAAGCGCGTCATCGCCGATCTTCGGATGAGCCTTCAGCACGAAATGGCCGATGCGGCCCATGTCGTGATTGCCAAGAAAGGTCGGCAGCTGGCGCGTCGTGGCCTCGCCGCCGTCATAGACAGCGTCGCTCGCGAAGACGCTGGCCAGCCGGTCGGGTCCGGCGCGGCCGGTGACGACGTCCGTGACCGCCGCCTGGAAGGCGAAGTCCAGCACCGCCGGCAGCTTGTCGACCTTCACGTGCCGCGCCAGGGCCGCAACGTCGGGGTCGAAGACCTCGCCGAAGATGTGGAAGTTCGGAATACCCTTGGCCTTGGCGCGCCCCAGCATGGCCGGAACGAAGGCCTGCCAGAACTCGGGGTTCACATGGCGGGCGGTGTCGATGCGATAGCCGTCGATCCCGAACTCGTCGATCCAGTGGCCATAGACCTCGATGAAGCCGTCAACCACGCGCGGGTGCTCGGTGAAGACGTCATCCAGCGTGGCGAAGTCGCCCAGCAGCGAGCTCTCGCCGGCGAAGGTGCTGTCACCCCGGTTGTGATAGTAGATCGGATCGTTCAGCCAGGCGGGCGTCTTGGCGCGCTCCTGGCCGGGCGGGATATAGGGCGTATAGGCCCAGTCCGGGCGCTTGAGCTTGCTGAAATCCCTGCCGTCGAAGCCGTCATTGATCGACGCCCCGTCGCCCCCGCCGCGACGGACATAGGGATAGTCCGCGACGCCGCGATAGGCGCAGCGGCCGTCCGGGCATTCCTTGTACTGAATGACATCGGCCGTGTGGTTCACGACGATGTCCATATAGACCTTCATCCCGCGCGCATGGGCCGCGTCGACCAGGGCCTTGAAGTCGGCCTTGGTTCCCAGGTGCGGATCGACGTCGGTGAAGTCGGTGATCCAGTAGCCGTGATGCGCGGCCGATTCCTGGCCGGGCGGCCCTTGCACGGCCCGGTTCACGAAGATCGGCGCCAGCCAGACGGCGGTCGCCCCCAAGCCCTGGATGTAGTCCAGACGGCGCGTCACGCCCTTGAGGTCGCCGCCATGATAGAAGCCCGCCCGCGCGGGATCAAAGCCGTCGACCAAGGCCCCCAGGGCGGGTCCGCCGTGATCATTCGTCGCGTCGCCATTTTCGAGGCGATCGGGCAGGACGAAGTAGATCACCTCGTCCTGGGGCTTGCGCTGAAGGTAGGGATCGGGAGCCGCAGAGGCGGCCGTCGTCATGGCGCCCACGCCGAGCGCGCTCATGGCCGTCATGGCCAGCAGCGTCCGCCGCCAGGGCGTCAAGGCCGACATCGCTCCCCTCCCCTCAATGCACGCCCCGACTTGCGGGCCGCATTGCAATTCTTTGCAAGAATTTGCAGCCCGAATGAAAGGCTGTCAATCCTTCAACTTGAGAGCATTTGCGGGCAACTGCGCCACCCCAAGGCGGATAATGTGGCGCAAAGAAGCCACACAACGCCCATTCACAGCGACAACGGCGCCTCCAGAAGGCCCCGTTTGCATTTTTTTGGGTTGATTACGGTCCGTTAATTTGCAGTAGTTTGCAGCAACGGCCCGCCGCACGACCTCAACAGCGCAGAGCCGGACAGGGAGGGAACTCGTATGAACACCCAATTTTCGCGTCGTCGCGCCTGGCTGATGGCCGGCGGAGCCACGGGCCTGGCGCTCGCTTTCGCCGTCACCGGCTCGGCCCAGGCTCAGACCGCCACCCCCGCTGCGGATGACACCAAGGTCGAGGAAGTCGTCGTCACCGGCATCCGCCGCGGGATCGAAGGCGCCATCTCGCTGAAGAAGAGCTCGACCTCGATCGTCGAAGCCGTCTCGGCCGAAGACATCGGCAAGCTGCCCGACGTGTCGATCGCCGAGTCGATCGCCCGCCTGCCCGGTCTGACCGCCCAGCGCCTCGACGGCCGCGGGCAGGTCATCTCGATCCGGGGCCTGGCGCCGGACTTCACCACCGCCCTGCTGAACGGCCGTGAGCAGGTCTCGACCGGCGACAACCGGGGCGTCGAGTTCGACCAGTATCCGTCGGAACTGCTGAGCGCCGTCGTCGTCTACAAGACCCCCGACGCCGCCCTGATCGGCCAGGGCCTGGCCGGCACCGCCGACATGCAGACCGTCCGCCCGCTGGCCTATGGCAAGCGCGCCCTGGCCGTCGGCGCCCGCTATGAGTGGAACGATATCGGCGCCTTGAACGCCGGCACCTCGTCCAAGGGCAACCGCTTCAGCATCTCCTATATCGACCAGTTCGCCGACGGTAAGGTCGGCCTGGCCCTGGGCTACGCCCACATGGAGTCGCCCTATCAGGCCGAGCGCTGGAACGCCTGGGGCTATCCGACCGCCGACGCGACCGGCAATCTGGTGATCGGCGGCGCCAAGCCGTACGTGATGTCGAGCAAGCTCAAGCGCGACGGCGTCATCGGCGTCCTCGAGTTCAAGCCGAACGAGCACTATTCGGGCGCGATCGACGTCTTCTATTCGAAGTTCGACAACCGCCAGATCCTGCGCGGCATCGAGCTGCCGCTGTACTGGTCGGCCGCCACCCTGCAGCCGGGCTACGCCTCGGCCGATAAGCTGGTCACCAAGGGCACGTTCGCCGGCGTGAAGGGCGTTGTCCGCAACGACAGCAACCTGCGTGAAAACACCGTCAAGGCGTTCGGCTGGAACAACAAGTTCTTCGTCGACGACAACACCACCGTCACCGCCGACCTGTCGTGGTCGAAGGTCGAGCGCACCGACCAGATCCTGGAAAGCTATTCGGGCACGGGCCGCAGCGGCGTCGGCGCCACCGACACCCTGGGCTTCACCATGGACGGCGACGGCGTCGCCCAGTTCAACTCGACCCTGAACTACGCCGACGCCAACCTGATCAAGCTGACCAGCCCGCAGGGCTGGGGCACCGACGCGGCCACCCTGCCCGGCGGTCAGGACGGCTATCTGAACAAGCCGACCATCGAGGACGAGCTGAAGGCCATCCGCCTTTCGGCCAAGCGCATGCTGAACGGCCCGATCAAGGCCCTCGACTTCGGCGTGAACTACAGCGAGCGCGGCAAGACCCTGGTCAATGACGAGTGGTTCCTGCGCGTGAAGGGCAACCCCGCCAGCGTCGCCATTCCGAGCAACGCCCTGGTCGGCTCCACCTCGCTGGCGTTCATGGGCATCAAGGGCATGGTCAGCTACGACCCGTTTGCCCTGATCGGCGCGGGCGTCTATGACCTGGTCCGCAACCCCAACGCCGACGTGCTGGTCAAGAGCTGGAACGTCGAGGAAAAGGTCACGCTCGGCTATGTGAAGGCCGATATCGACACCGACCTCAGCGGCCTGAACGTCACCGGCAATGTCGGCTTCCAGGTCGTGCACACCGACCAGAGCTCGACGGCCCTGGGCGCCACCGGCTCGGGCACGGGCGTCAAGAGCACCACGCTGAGCGGCGGCAAGACCTATACCGACGTGCTGCCCAGCATGAACCTGCAGTTCCATCTGCCCAACGAGCAGATGATCCGCGTCAGCGCCGCCCGCACCCTGGCCCGTCCCCGCATGGACCAGATGCGCGCGTCCAAGACCTTCGGCTACGATCCGGCCAAGGCCGCCTCGACCAACATCAACAACTCGCCCTGGAGCGGCAGCGGCGGCAATCCGGAGCTGGAGCCCTGGCGCGCCAACGCCTTCGACGTGTCGTACGAAAAGTACTTCGGTCGTCAGGCCTACGTCTCGCTGGCCGGCTTCTACAAGGACCTGAAGACCTACGTCTATGACCAGAACCTGGTCTTCGACTTCACGGGCTTCCCGGTCACCAGCGGCGCGGAACCGGCGCTGCGTCGCGGCATCGTCTCGACGCCGCAGAACGGCAAGGGCGGCTCGATCAAGGGCGTGGAGTTCACGCTGTCGATGCCGGGCGCCCTGCTCACCCCGGCCCTGGACGGCTTCGGCGCGGTCTTCTCGGCCTCGCACACCGACAGCAAGATCCGCCCCAACCCCAGCGATCCGTCGACTCCGATCCCGGGCCTGTCGAAGAACGTCGCCAACCTGACCGTCTACTACGAGAAGGACGGCTTCTCGGTGCGGGTCAGCGACCGCTACCGCTCGAAGTTCCTGGGCGAGGTCTCGGGCTTTGGCAACGGCCGCAACTACCGCATGGTCAAGGGCGAAAGCGTCGTCGACGCCCAGATCGGCTACACCTTCAACGACGGCCCGATGGAAGGCCTGTCGCTGCTGGGCCAGGTCAACAACCTGACCGACGAGCCGTTCACCACCTATCAGAACGGCGACACCCGCCAGGTCATCGACCACCAGCGCTACGGCCGCACCTTCCTGCTGGGCGCCAGCTACAAGTTCTAACCCCGTAAGCCTTCCCCAAAGGCCTTTAGCGCCCCCTGTCGGCCCTGCCCGACAGGGGCTCTTTTTTTGCCTGATACTCAGGGACGCTCCAGGCGCTCGCTGGCCCGCCGGCGCACGGCCCGGAACACGATGGGCAGGAGCTCCCAGCTGAACGCGCCAACGACAAAGCCGAACAGATAGGCCTCGCGCAGCGGCGGCCAGGGAATGAGCGGCAGCGCCACGCGCACGAGGAAACCCGCCAGGATCATCGCCGAGGCGGCCGCGCAGGCCAGCCGCACCAGAAGGCCGCGCTCGACCACGCCCAGCGCGCCGATCTGCACGCAGCCATAGACGGCCACGCCGCCCAGAGCGCCCACGATCGCGCGCAGGCGATCGGGATCGATGTCCATCGAGGCCTCCTCTAGCCCGGGATCGAGGGAGTGACGGCTCAAGGGCGTCCCGAGTCCCGCGTCGCAGCCGCGACAGCACTCCGGAACAACCCCGCCGTTAGGAAATGTGCCTGGGAGAGTGCGGAGAGTCGACGGGGCGTCGAGACGGATGCGTCCGGTTCTGACGCCGGATCAGGGAAATCTATGATTCACGGCAAAAAGGAACACTTAACGAACGTAACGGATTGAACCTAGTCTTCCGCAACCAGATAAGTTGCTGTTTTGTCGAGGGAATTGAGAAATTTGGCAGGCCAGGGGGTATCCACTTTATGTTGAAACACTTCAATATTTTGGTGTCGATACCAACAAAAACACCTACAGGCTTCCTATAAATTCCGAGCGATTACAGCCTGCTAGATCGGAAGATCCCGCGCCCGAGTTGAAGGTCTGACCTACTTTTTACAGCCAATGACAGAGACTGAAAAACCGCTTTCGCGATACCATCGAGCGTTGCATCACGCGATCACTGCAAGACCCTCAATAAGCTTTTGGATTTCTTGCGAGATGTTCGTGGGGGTTGCGTCGCGCGGAGTTGCCAGAAGTACCGAGCGGCCGAACGAACTAAGCGCAACCGATACAATCAATCCTGTCGCTTTGGCGCTCGCAAGCTGAGGAGCTTCAAAGAGGGCTGGGGCATCTGGAAGTGGGGCAACGGCGACAGCGTGCGTGCGAACTCCGAAGGTTTTCACCCCTACGATCTGCCGAGGCCCAACCTGCCCAATCGGAACGGCTTCAATAGCTTGGATTGCCGAAAGGGAGGCCGCGCCCAACCATACGATTTCCTTGAACCCCACATCCGCATAGACCTGTGCCATCCGTTGTTTCGCGATTTCCTCCCCACCTTTGCTCATCTCTGCTCTCACTCCGAGAAGGGTGCTCAGCAGACCATCCATCCAGGTACGACCATCTTGCGTGAGCAGTGTCGCCTCAATCATGGAGAATGTATCGCGGTGCAGGTCTCTGAAGCGATTTCTGATCTGCAACTCGTCAAGCTTGGCCCCATCATTGGGCAGTTGCCGCAACAACGCGACGAAATCACCCAAAGAAGCGCCGAGCTTCGCTAGATCTGAGAAAACAGTCTCGGGTATTGTCGCGATCGCGACCACGCCCTTGTGGGCGTACTTTTCCATCATTTCGAGATGAAGTTGCGCGCCGGGGTTTGGACACTGAACAACCGAGAGGACGACCACAGCCTTCGCCGTTGAGCGCGCTATATTGAACTCGTTGTATTCATTTCGGCCGACTAGCGGTAGTTGATCCGACCACCTGTTCAGCCAAGTCTTAGCTTGGCGCTTGTTGTGCTTAACTCCCTTCTCATACGAGCGCCCGTTGGAGGTGCAGTAGAATAGCAACACGACGCCGTCACATGACCAAGCTATATCAGCGGGCTCTTCGCCATCTCCGTAGTGGTCGGGTACAAACAGGAAGCGCGCGCCAACAGAATGGCGTGAAAAATCATGAATGGCTTCTTCTTGGAAGCTTTGGAACGGGTGTCGCGGCCTTTCCATCGTCCAATCCTGCTGCCCTCAGTTCCACGCGGGCGTTGACTTGCGGATTTTCACCTCGGCGGCAGTGAGGCGTATACAGAATATTCGATTGGCGCTCAGAATGACTAGGTACCAGGTGGTCAGCTTGATGCCGACCACGATGCAGAACCTCCGGTTAACTGAATAAATTTTGGTTTTGGTAGGCCCGGAGGGAGAGCCTTAGCGCCAGAAACCCTCCAGCATTTTCAATGACTTAATAGACGCCTGCGACGTCTGGTGTATCACTCGTGTGATACAGCGCAACAGGAAAGCTATTCCTGTTCGGCCAACTCAACTGGACCCGGAGCCGGGGGCTGAACCACTCCAAGGATTTCAACGGAACGCACGTCTGTTCCCACGGCCTTAACCTCTAAGCGAAGCCAAATTGAGCGACGCTCTCTCAAGCTT
The DNA here is from genome assembly GCF_002310375.3 of Caulobacter vibrioides. Taxonomy (GTDB): domain Bacteria; phylum Pseudomonadota; class Alphaproteobacteria; order Caulobacterales; family Caulobacteraceae; genus Caulobacter; species Caulobacter vibrioides_D. The sequence continues at coordinate 1,319,458 of NZ_CP023315.3, read as the reverse complement.
TGGAACAGGCTGGCCTGATCTCGCTCTTGGATCATGCGATCCCTGAATTGCAGCTTGTACTGCGTCCGATCTCCGACGCCCTCAACCACCACTGACGTATGTGCTGGGTCAGAAGTGTTGATGTCGATGACCTTCATCTCTCGCTCAACGATCTGTTGGATCGCCACGCGACGGGCACTTTTTCGGAGTTCGCGAGCTTCGTCCCGAGAGATGCTCACGCCATTCACAGTGGTGTTTGGAACCGTAGAAGCTGCCTTGAGAAGCGCTCCATGAGCTTCATCGGCACTTTCAACCACCTGCTCAAGAGGGCCGCCCGTCTCGCGCATTGTCGCTATCACAAGTCGGGTGGTCTCAGCCTGCTGTCTGTTGGCAAAATCTAGAGCTGCGATGGATGCCTTCCGCTCCTCAGACGAGATTTCGGCGAGGCGAACCTCCTTCCGGGTATCGAGGTATTGTGTCCAACCCGCAACGCCGGACCACAGGATTAGGCCGCCCGCGACGAGCGCAACAATCTGTCCAGGTGTCAGCTTGCCCACGGCTTCTAACCCCAACCTCTCCAACACTTCGCCAATTCTTTCGAGGTACTGGGAGCTTCCCTCCGATACGCGCACTTGCACCAAGAAGGCCTCTTGGTCCTCGTTCGTAAGGTGTCTGATGTCAGCAGCACCGTACTTGATCGCAGCGACAAGCTTATAGATGGCGTCCTGGCTTGTAACGAACGCCTCCATGAAGGGCGCAGCGATCTCTGAGTGACCGACGTCGATATGAACGTCAGGGTTCGCCCAGTCTCCAGCGACAATGCCTTCAATCTCGACCTCGTCGAACTCCCCCGCCGTCGCTTGGGCGAACACCTTGAACGCTTGCTCAAGCGACAGAATTTCAACAACAGCCACGTGCGACTCCCAGCCTTCCGGTCTTAAGGTTGCACTGGCGCTTCGCTGGAGCAACCTTCTTGCCAAAGTCACGTGGGTCGGGAGAGCCTGCAGTTTCCGAGCGCACAGACCGTATTGGCGGCGGATCGTCCATCACCTCCAACGCCGCATCCTCCAGCGCCCAAGCGCCGTAGCTGGTTCGCATTGAACGCCCTTCCTGCCGCAGCGTCGGCGCGGCTCCGTTGTTCGTCCGTCTCATGTCAGTCTCCAATGAAACGGCCCCCGCCAGCGGTGTGCTGACGAGGGCCTGGAGCACGCTCAAAGAGCGCGCGGGTTAGTCTTCGAGGTCGAGCGCCTGCCGTAGCTGTTCGATCTCTGCCACGGCGTCCACACGGGTCATCCCGAGGTTTTCGGCGCGGCGGACCGCCCGTTGCCTGGAGAGCCCCTTGCGGGAGACCTCTTTCCGTATCGCCGCCGACGCGGTGCGCCGGGCGGTCTCGCGCCAATAGAACTCGGAGTCCGGGTCCTTGAGCGCCCTGTTGGCGAGCTTGCGGTACTTGCTCACCACTTGGTGGACGAGGAAGGCGCGGTGGTCATCACCGTACCCCTGGTACTCGTCCGTCTGGATAAGGTCGCGAACGGCCTTCTCCATATTCATCCCCGTGCGGGGATGCCGCCATAGCTGGCCCTGCACCTCCAAGAGGTGGGCGTACTCCTCCGGCTCCAGCCGCTCGCCGTTGAACCGGCGGGACGGCTTGGCGAGGGACAGGTCGGCGGCGCGCCCCAAGCGGGACAGCTCCAGCTCCAGCGGGTCCTCAGAGCGCTCCGAGACGTTGAGCGCCTGGAACGCGCCACGCTCGCCCTCAGCGCGGACCAAGGGACGCCCAAAGACGTCCCGAGCCGCCGGGAGCCGCTCGGAGAGACCGGGCGTCATCGCCTGGAGGCGGTCCAGCAGACCATGGGCGTCACGGCGGACGGGGTCGATCTCCTGGGCGGTGGAGCGCAGGAGCGACGACAGCGGCACCGCAGACATGAGGGTCTGGGCAAGGCTATCCCCAGCCGCATCGGCCCTCACCTCAGCGCTCGCTCCGGGCACGTCACCGAATAGCAGGCCATTCAGTTGGTGCAGGCCCTGGAGCATGGTCTTGTTGAGGATGCTGTTGGAGATGGCGGAGAGGATCGCCCCGACCATCGCCTCGCCCTGGTCTTGGTCGGGCTGCTTGTCGGCGAGGATGTCGGCGAGATCCGCCACCAAGCCGAACGGCTCCGCCAAGGGCGACAGAGGCGAGAACTCGACCCATGCGTCCCCGATCTTGAGAGAGTACGGGCGCACACCGTCCATGCGTTCGGCGTTGCGCCGGTCCCCTCGCCCGCCGACGAGTTGACCATTCTCCCAAAGCGAGAAGGCCAGGGCCATGACCCCCATGCCCACGGTGAGCTTCGCCCACGCGATGTCCGCCTCCGCACCGCCACGGTCCATGGCTTGATCCATGGCCGCCGCCGCGCTCGTCAGGGCCTTGTGGTTGGCCAGAACGGTGAGCGGGGTGCGGTCCACAAGCCCGGCCTTGAGGAGGGCAACGGGCGTGCGGAAGAACGGCGCATAGAAGTACTTGAGGGCCGGGATGACGCGGAGCGCCTCGTCGATCTTCTTCGCCTTGGGTCCGATGCGCTGGAATGCGAGGTCTTGGGCGTGGTCCTCAGCGAGCCGCCGGGCGTCCACAGAAGCCAGGATGCGCGCCATGTCCTCCGCCCTGGTCCCGCCCATGTAGACGCCTTCTGCGTCCTGCATCGTGTCCTCGAAGAACTCCCGCGCCAGCTTCACGGCCTCCGCCGTGGGCTCTTGCCGGATGGCTTCGAGCGTCTCCGCGTAGACCGTGGAAGCGACGGCGGGGTCCGCCTCGCGCGCCGCCCGGTAGTGGGCTTCGCGCACCGCGAGCGCGCTCAACTGCATCTGCCTACCCAGCACCTTGGTGAACTCGTCCATGGCGATGGTCGGGCGGAAGCCGAGCGTCCGGGTGGCGGAGAAGACACCCCAGCCGAGCATGTCGCCCACGTTGGCCAGGGGGTTCGCTCGCCACCGCCGCCACCGGTCCGCGTCCATCTTGAAGGGGACGAACCCGGTCCGGTCGGAGGGCAGGACGGAAGAGGTATCGACCCCGCCCCCGCTCTTGAAGGCGGAGACGGCGGCCCGCATGGCGTCCACGAACGATGACCGCACAGCGGCGGCGTAGGCGTTCGCCTCGCGGAAGGTGACCCGCTCGGGACCACCGCGACCCAGACCAGTGCGGGCCGCCCCAATCCCGGCCGCCACGTACCGCTCGACGATGTTGAGGGGCACGAAGAGCCCCGAGCCCATAACGTTGCGGAGGAAGGACTTCGGAGCCGACAACAGGCCGCCCGTGATCAGGTACCCGCTGTAGTCCCAGAACCCCACCTCGCGGAACTTGCGGATCTCGTCCTTGAGCCCAGCCGCGCCGCGCTTGCGGAAGCCGTCGCCCATGCGGTCGAGTACGTCCCTCAGCTTGCTCGGGTCGATGTCGCCGCCCTGCCCCGTGGCCTCGCGAAGGAAGTCGAAGGCTGAGGCCAGGTCATTGGTCGCCCGTCGCCGCTCGCGGGCCAACTTGAGGACGTTGAGCGCCCGTCCGACCTCGGAACTGGACCCCGCCGTCATGGCGTCCATGAGCGTCGCTTCCTGCACCCCGGCCGCCAACTTGGCCACGTCCGCCGCGTTCACATCGCCCTGGTCCACCCGCAAGCGCATGGCCGCGATGTGTTGGGCGAGATTGTCGGCGTGGGCGTCCGCCACGGACTGGAGCGCCACCAGCTTGGCCGCGATACCGGCCTCGCCCTGTGCGCCCACGATCTGCCCATGGGCGACCGCGATGTCCGACAGCTTCGCTCCGAAGAGCTTGGCCGCCGAACGGGTGACGTCCCATCCCTGCGCTTTCGTTCCGGCTTGCTCGAAGGTGTCCTTGAAGAACGCCTGGAGCGCCGCCTCCAGGGACAGGAACTCGTCAGGGTTCGACGAGAGCTTGTCCCAATCGACCCAGTCCGGGTTGACGCGGGCGTGGGCGCTGGCCCCGAGGAGACGCGGCGCACCACGGGCGACCCATTGGCCGAACGCCTGGGCATGTTCGGGCTTCATGGTCCGCCTCAGGGTCTCCAGATGCGCCGCCGCTGCGGCCCGGCGTTGCTCGGAGCCGCCCGCTCCCCAGTCCACACGATCCCATGTGTCCCCGGTCCCGGCTTGCCCATCCGCCCCGGCGCTCGCGCCTTGGCGCTGCCCCGCGTGGTCGTTGGCCGGTTCGTAGGGACGCGGCGCGGGGTTGTCGTTGGCGGCCCTGAGATCCGGCAAGTCCCGCGTGGTGAGGGCGGGCTTGGCGAGAAGGTCGGCCGCGTCCAGCTCCGCCTTGAAATGACCGTCCAAAGAGGGGCTTTCCGAGGCCTTGGCTACCTTGGCCTCACGGAGGGCCTTTCCGGCCGCTGTACCCCCCTCAGCGAGTCCCGCAAACGTCAGGCCCGCCGCCGCCGACATGACGGACTGCGCTGGGTCGATCTCCTTCTGTAGCCCGGCGTCCTGGGCGGAGACCTGGGCGAAGAGGTCCGCCCCGCCCGCTAGGCCGCCTTGAACCAGCACGCGGGCGAGTGCGCCCTCACCGGCCGTGAGGTACGAGGTCGGGTCCAGTGCGGTCCCCGAGAGGACCCCGAGGAGCGCGGCGGCACCGTGGGCGGTCTTACCGGCGACGCCTCCGTCCGCCTTGTGGAACGGGTCCGCCTTGGACTTGGCCGCGAAGTCTGCCCGGCGCTGGCGCTCCTGTCCCGCAATGCGGTCTCGGGTTCCCGGCGTGACCCGGTCGGCGAACTCGCCGGCGAGCGAGAAGCCCGCGCCACCGGCCTGGAGCGCAGGGACGGCGTCTACCGCGTCCCGTACCGTTTTGCCCACCACGCCCTTGAGGTCGCCGGGTTGGCCGGGAAGCGGCTTCACGGGCTTGCCGGTGAAGGCGTCGAACAACTGCTCAACGCGGTCCGCCTGCTCCGCCGCCCGCTCCAGGGGAGCCATGACGCCCCGGAGACCGGCGAGCGGATTGACGAAGCGCGACCGGGCGAACTCCAGGGCGGGAGCGGTGTTGACGGTGTTGGCCACGTTGTCGGCGAAGCGTTCGAAGAGGCTCCGCTTCGGTGTGCCGACGCCCGTCCGGTCCATCGCCCATGCGACGGCGCTCGTCCGTCCGGCCTGGGTCTCAGGCCCGCGACCATAGCGACGGTCCAGCACGCGCTTGATGACGTCCCGAGAGGTCCCCTCGGGAAATTCGTGGATGGCCCCATCGGGGCCTTCGACGGTGATGCTCAAATGGTTCGGTCCATGTGACAGCGCCCCGCCGGAGAGATCCGACAGGGTCGCAAGGTTTCGATTGTGATGGTGGTGGGTGGGGCGTCGCCGCCCCGGTCGAGACCAGTCCGTAAAAAAGTTCGACGGTGCCCCTTGAACTGGGACCGATCTACCTACGTATAACTCTAAGTTATCTTAGAGATCTCTCTAAGACCTATGAACAGGATAACCGTAGGACGTACAACCAGTGTAGGCTGGATTATACCTGAGGAGACCTTCGAGGAGACCTGAAGAGGCTCTGGGGACAGGCTGCCCTGTCCCTTCCTCTTCTTGGTCACACCCTACCAGACCCATACCCATACGAGACTCTGCAGAGGGCCTAGGAGACGAGGAACGAGGTCGTGGGCTACTACCCCAGCCGACACCACTTTCCGGCCCTCCTTCCCCGGTCATTCTCGATAGGTCTCGTCACGGCGGTGGCGACGGACGAGGGACAGGTTCGCCCGCGTCAGGTTCAGCCGGTCCCCGTCGCGATACCGGACGATCTCGCCCGGCCCCGCCTCAGTGATCAGCCGGGCGACCTGACGAAGGCGGCCCTTGCCCGGTCCGTTCTGGGTTCGGACGTACCCCGGCCGCCGGTCATTCCCGTTGAGGAACCACGCCCCGGCCTGCCCCCGGCCTTCGAGCCGCCTCAGGTCGCCGAGATCGACCCGGACGTAGTGGCCCGGACTATTCGTCACCGGGACGTAGGCGCACGCTCCCATGACCTTGGCAGAGGGCGACGCTTCCGAGGTCACGCCGCACCTCGTTGACCATAGAGGCCATACAGGCGCTTGTGGTCGCCTCGGAGTGCGATACGGGCGACGGCGCGGGCGTCGGAGAAGTGCTCGAAGTTCGTCCCCGGTCCGACGTCCGCCACGGAGGCGGGGTTGCGAGTGGCGATGACATGGCCGCGAAGGACCAGCCTATCGCCCTGGTCTCGGAGGTGGATGGCTTCACGGCCCGGCCGGGTCCACTGGGCGTTTTCGAGGGACCACGGGCCACCTGCGAACCAGTCGGCGAGGGCGCGGGCCATCTCAGGCTCTCCGACGCGGCGACGGTGGGTGACGTTGGCGAAGGCAGGTTTGACCGACGAACTGGCCCCGGTCCGGGCGCTGGGTAGGTGGGTAGCGTTCAAGTGACTCATGGGTCTGCAGCCCCGGTCAAAATGGCCGGGACGTGGGTTGTTGAGATGAGGGGGAGGACGCCCGGCGCGGATGGCGCGGGGACGGCACTACACAAGACGGAAAAGTAGGGCAGACCGAACACGCCCCACGAACGTGGGCGGTGGCCTGAGGGGATGACCTCCGACAAGGCCCCCGGTCGCCCCGTCGCATCACCACGGCCAGGACCGGGTTAGCAGCGGGAGCGCCAGAGGCGACCGGAGGAGGACGCCGGGTGACCTGGGGCGAGGTCATCGGCGGGGTGTTCTGGAGCGCCGGGCTCCAAGGGTGCGGCTTTATTCGCGGACGGCGTTCGGTGCGCCGGTTCCAAGGGTAAGACTTTATTCGCGCCCGTCCGCGCTGGTCCGCCCAATCCGGCGGTCATCAAGCCCTTGAGCCGACTCAGGTTTCCCCATCGCCCAACTCAGAGCGGACTCCAACTCACAGCGGTAACATACTGAAAACGTAGTGATTTTTGTTGCTACCCGCTTAGCGATGACTCATTGTGTGCCATCGAAGCATCGTTGGGGAACACACCATGACGACCACCGCCGCGCCTGCCTCCCCCTCCGCCCTTGCCCGGATGGAGGCCAACCTCCAGGCCCAGCGCGTCCGCCTGGACCAGATCCGCGCACTTGAACCGACGCGACGCCAGCGTGAGGCCCTAGGCCATAGCCGCATCCACTACGGAGCCTCAGCCGCACGGGCGTTCCGAGAGCGCATGCGGGTGTTCGGGTTGCCTGTTAGCGAGGTCGATTAGGCGGCTAGCTGCAGCCCCCGGCCAATCCCGCGCTTCTGGAGATCCCGAGCGAGGAACATCTGGTTCCGCTTCAGGTCATCCAGCGCATCGGTCTCCCGCTGTTGCAGCGTGGCGGCCAGCAGGGCCTTCACCGAGGCCAGCTCCTCGACCACCGGCTTCATGGCCAGGGCCATGGCCTCGGCGATGTCCATCGGGAGCGGCATGGCTTCCCGCTTGTCGGCATAGGCCGTCTCGCGGGCCGCCTCGTTGAGGAGGTAGCCGCCAGTCTTGCGGATCGAGGGGAGGACGGTGCCCGTGACCCAGTCTTGGAAGGTGCGGGCTTCCGGTTTGTCCGAGCGGATCACGATGTCGTAGAGGCCCGGCTCGCTGACCAGCACGATGTCCCGGCCGGGCGGCAGACCTAGATTGGTTCGACCAACCATGCGCTTCCGGTCAGCAGCGAGGCGGGCATAGGTCGCCCCTCGGGTGCCGCTCGCGATGCCGCAGGCCGCGATCACGTCGGTACCGAAGAACCACGGCTCGCCGTCGAGCATGGTGGTCCTGATGTTGACCGGCTCGTCGCGTCCGGCGGGCTGGAAGGTGAAGGTGGTCGGGACCACGACCGCAATGCACCAATTAGAGATAGCGATGCCGTTGGTTGCAGTTATAGATTGACTTCACAGGAGGCCCAATGAACGAGCAACAACTAAACCAGCGCCTTGATGCTATTCATGCGCGCCTTCAATGGATCGCCGACAAGGAGGCTAGAGCTACTTGGCTCGGCACCTACGGCAAAGACGGCGAATATGATGCAGAGCGCACTCGCCTCATTGAACAGACGGAGAAGGTGCTCGACGCTCTCGTCGCTATCGGCGAATCCCCGAAATACCGCCCCAAATAAAGGGCGCTCACAGTTATACGGTCGAGCGTTCCAGCACCCGCTTGACGCCCATAGCCGTCCAAGAGCCGCCACGCGGCGTCTTCACGCGCAACTCGTTGAGGCGTTCGGCGACCGCCGCGAGCGACAGGCCCTCCGCCCTGAGCGCCGCCACGGTGGGGCGGACCCGCGCCGCGAACTCGTCCGCCTTCTCGACCACGGCCCGTGCACCTAGGTCAGGACGCGAGACCGTGAGGCCCTTGGGGTTGCCCAGGCGCTTGATGGGCTTCCCGCTGCGTCGGGATAGGTATTCCTCCTTCGCCGCGAGCCGGACCTTGATCGACCCCAAGGCCGCCTTGGTCCGCGCTGAGATGGCTCGCGCCTCCTGCTGGGCGACAGCCACCATGATGTGGAGCGTTAGCTGGTTGGCGTCCGGCATGTCGCAGGCGACGAAGTCCACACCGTCCTCTTCCAGGCCCGTCAGGAAGTGTACGTTCCGCGACAGGCGATCCAGCTTGGCGATGAGGAGCCGTGCACCCGTCAGGCGGCACCGCTCGATGGCTTGCGCCAGGGCGGGACGGTCCGACCGCTTTCCGCTCTCGATCTCCTCGAACTCGCCCACAAGGTCCCCCGAGGCGGCCTTGAGATACTCCGCCACAGTCCGGCGCTGGGCTTCGAGCCCGAGGCCCGACGCGCCCTGTTTGGCGGTGCTGACGCGGTAGTAGGCGACGAAGGCGGAGCGCATATCATACCTCGTAACGGACGTTTCCTGGTTTGATATGGCGTAAGCGGAGTCCGCCGTCAACAGAGACGCTTGTTCGTGGAGTTCAAGCGGGCACCACGCTAAAAGCCTTAGCTCTTCAGCCCCTTGGGCGAAGAACCACTCCGTATCTTCCTTCACGGGGCGGTGACGACAGTTTGGCCGCCTCCCAGACGCGTTCGAACCGGTCCAAATCGCCGACGAGGTCAGGTCCATCGCTGGGATCGTGGCGGGTGATCTGCGTATCCGTAACGGATAGAGCCACAGAGAAGTGGGGGAGAGCATCCCCCGCTTCAGATGCCCTATGGTAGAGGATCACGGGTCCGCTGGCTAAATGACCTCGCAGGGCCGCACGGTCCATACGCTCGACGCGAATGCCTAGGCCGAATGCCGACGCAGCTCGATGGAAGCTGGGCACAAGAGCGAAACATCTAGGCCCGAACCCATCGACACCGAAATCCCTCAGCGCTTCTTCCTCGGTAAGGGCTAGTTCGGGATTGAAGTACCCCGCGACCATGATGAAGGAGCACGGCCCGCACCCGCCTTTGGTCTGTTGAGCAAGGTATGGAGTGAGCTTCATCCGATGTGATCCCGTAACACTAGCAACAGAACGCCATCCCCTTGAGGCCCCAAGGCGAACTGGAGGCCCGCCTCCCGGTGACTGGTGACCCTGCCCCGCCGTGTCAGCCCCCCCCACGGGGGGAACTGTACGCGCGCACGCTCTAACCTGGGGCTTCGGATATGTGACCCCAAAAGCGACGGGCCTGATATGCTCGCCAGGATGGCAAACCCAACCCAGATACCTCTGATCAGAGCGAAAACACCGATATTGATCGGTGTTACAGCATTCACGTTCATCCTCATGCCGATCTTTCCCAGCGTGGGCACGAACCTATTCTCGGATGCGATTGCGCTTTGGTTCGGCCTGTTCGTTGTCGAACGCCTGCTTGAACGCGAGAGGGAGTTGCACGAGCACCCTGCGAGAACAGCGGCATGGCGCACAACGGCGAGACTTCACGCACTCCTAGTGCAGTTCATCGACTACTGCGTGGAGCATTCGTGGGTTGTTCCAGACGCGCCGAACATGTGGAGGGCTATGGACGCACAAGACGCGAGTGCACTAGGCCCTCTATTAGAGAGGATGGTTATCGACTCGCCTTCACCGAACTCATCTCCCAGCTCATCGACAGGCAGAGACGCAACGGAGCTATACCTACAGCCTGCAGTGATCGAAGCAGACCACCTCATTTCTCGCTACGTGTCGGTGGCAGCGCCGGAAGCTATCGCTTTGGCAGAACGGCTGGAGTCACTCTACTGGGTGCAGACGATCCTGAAACACAAGGTCAACGTCAGTCATGTCGGTGCAGCATGCTGGCAGCAGCTATTCGAAATCGAACGCGATCTCAGGGCCTGCATTGAGCTTGCTCGCAACAGCCAGTTCAGTAACGACCTTGAGCCTCCTAGGCGGCTCCTCGAAAATGGCGAGCGCTGGCTGAGGCCCGGACCGGGCTGGGCGCAAGTCGCTATTGACGCGGTAAGCCGTCCGAAAGCGACAACGCCTAGGGAAGGCGAAACTCATTGAAACTGACGGATTTTAACGCTCGGTACAGCACTTCGACCATCCCGCGCCGTCCGTACCGCGCCGACTGCCCCTTCGCTGCCCACCCACCAAGGGCGTCCGCCGTCTCCCCGTCTACCCCGGCCACGCGGCACGCATCGCGGAACCCGTGGCGGAATGAGTGGAAGACCAAGGCGCGCTGCTTCAGCCCAACCTTATCGAGGTGGCGCGCGAACCAGCGCGTCAGGTCGTGAGAATAACGACCGTCCGGTCCTTCCTTAAGCTGAGGGAACAAGCGCTCTTGCCGTGCCGCGCGGGCAGTTGCGACGAACGCCTCAAACCCTGCTTCGATGATCTGCGGATGGAGGGGAATGACCCGCTCGCTCGCACCGGTCTTCAGCCGCTTGGAGTCGTCTCGGACCCCCTCGTCGTCAAATACAGAGAGGTCCAGGCAAAGGTGACCATCAACGGTCACGACGTCCGTCACACGAAGCTGACACAGCTCATTCGCCCGCGCGCCTGAGAATGCGGCAATGGCAGGAACCCAATAGCGCCAAGGCCGCGCCTTCCGCTCCCCAGACAACGGCGCAAAGATCCTCTCCAGCTCCTCGGGGGTGAACCCCCGACGCTTCACGGTGGGCGCACCCTTCTGGGCAATCCCGCTGGCTGGGTTCTTGTCCAGCAACTCTTCCTCAACGGCCCAGTTGAAGACCGCCGCGAGATTATCGAGGTACGACTTGACGGTCCCTGGAGACAGCCTGCCCACACCGTCCCGCTCGCCAGCCTCAATGGCGGCGATGAACCCGAGGCCGGGATACCGCTTGCCCATGTGCGCCGGTATGCGTTCGATCAGGTCGCGCACGGCGCGGACGTCTTCGCGCCTGATGCTGGCGACGTCGCGCTCGCGTCCTAGAGCCGCCTCAAGGGCACGGAAGATGTGGTCATACTTCCGAGCCGTGGACGGCCCGCCGAACTTCTTCTCACGCTCGCGCCGGTAGTCATCAATGAGCCGACCGAGCGTGACACCCACCGGCCTGGGGGCCGCCACCTGCGCTATAGGGACCGCCACCGCCAAGGGGGCGGCGACCGCCTTCCCGTCTTGCCGTGCCTTGAGAGCGTCCAGCCACTGGACTTGCGCCCTGAGCAACTCGCCAGCCATGAGCCGGACGCTCGGGTCGCCCTCGGGATACCAGCGGCCGGACCTGCAGAGCACCTCATGCGCCTGCCTTGCGACGGACTGCCAGTCCCCGAGCGCCAGCGCCTCGCGCGCATCCCGCTCGAAGTCTTCGATGACCACCTCGGCGTTACGGTATGCGTCCGCGCCCCATGCGAGCCGGGCGTCGCTATCCTCAGCCAGCCAGCGCGCCAGCTCGTTCTGCGCCAGAGCCGCCGCCTCGCCACGGGTAAGCGGTGCCGCCGCCTGCCCATTGAGCCGCTTCGTGGCCGCCTGGATCTCGCGGTCTGTCTCCGCCGCCCGCTCCCGCGCCCGCCGCCCCGCCTCGCGGTGGTCCTTGGTCCCCAACGAGTCGAACCAGAAGGACTTCCCGAGGATAGGAACCAGCTCGCCGGGCACCCGCCGCCGGAACCAGTAGACGGCTCCTCGCCGCGTTAGATAGGTCTGCCGCGCCACCTGCGCTTCGCCCCCGTGTGATACAGTCTTGTGCGTCACGGGCGTTCTATAAGACCTTGAAATCCCTACTTTCTTCGCAAGGACAACGCCTTAGCGAGGAGGTGGTAGGCCCGGAGGGACTCGAACCCCCAACCAGACCGTTATGAGCGGTCGGCTCTAACCATTGAGCTACAGGCCCGCGCGGAGTCGCGCCGAAGCGCACGCGAGCCGGCGGATTAGCATGAGCCGAACGCGGCTTAAAGCTCCGGTTCAGGTTAGGGCTGTCACGAAGGAACCATAGCCGTGCGGCGACGCTTTCTGCGCCGGACAGCCCCTGGAGAACAATCGATGACCCACACCGCCCGCCGCCTGCCCGCCATCGCCCTGCCCGCCCTGCTGGGCGGCGCGCTGCTGCTGGGCGCCGCCGCTCCGGCGCTGGCGCAAGGCAATGACGCGGCCTTCAAGGCCACCACCTTCAACCTGTCGGCTTCGGGCGAGACCTTGGTGGCGCCGGACATGGCCACGATCACTCTGGGCGTCCAGACCGACGCGGCCACGGCGGCCGAGGCCCTCAAGGCCAACGGCGCGCGGATGAACCAGGTGATGGCCGCCCTGAAGAAGGCCGGGGTCGCCGAGCGCGACATCCAGACCTCGAACCTGAACCTGAACGCCCAGTACGCCTATGAGCAGAACCAGCCGCCCAAGCTGACCGGCTACCAGGCCTCCAACCAGGTGACGATCACGGTGCGTGACCTGGCCAAGCTAGGCGCGGCGGTGGACGCCACGGTGGGCGCCGGGGCCAATACGGTCAACGGCATCAGCTTTGGCCTCTCTAACTCGCAGGCAGCCGAGGACGCCGCGCGGCTGGAAGCCGTCAAGGCGCTGCAGGCCAAGGCCGAGCTCTATGGCCGCGCGACCGGCTACAAGGCCGTTCGCCTGGTCAATCTGAGCGAAGGCGGCGGCTACTCGCCCGTTCCCCCGCCCATGCCGGTGTTCGCCATGGCCAAGCGTGAGATGGGTGACGCGACCAGCATCGCCGCCGGCGAGCTGAAGGTCCGCATCGACGTCAGCGCCGTCTACGAAGTCAGCAAGTAGCGCATGAAAAAGCCGCCGTCGGGATGTCCCGGCGGCGGCTGGTTCTTCGACGTCACCCGGCGGTCGGGATCAGAACCCGGCCTTCTCGAAGGCCTGCTCGACGCGGTCCTTGATCTCCAGGCCCGGCAGGGCGCGTTCGCCCTCCATCACCGCCACATAGGTCAGGTTCCGGGCCGGCTTGCCCGCGCCGGTGGGGACCGGGCCGATCGCCCAGCCCACAGTGTTGCCCGGCGCCGAGCCGCTTTCGCAGCTGAAGAAGCGCGCGGGCTTGCCGAGGTTTGCCTGCAGCAGCTTCTCGGCCGTGGTCACGACCCCATCGCAGGTCGGCAGGTCGCGCGCGCAGGTGACATAGCCGCCGCCGCGCCAGACCAGCTTGCCGCCGGCGGCCTCGGCGATCACCACGCAGGTCGAGCCCGAGCCGATCTGGCGACCGATGGACTGGGCCAGCACCGTCTCATCGATCCCGTCAGGCAGCTTGGGCGAGCAGGCGGTGAGGCCCGCGAGCGCGAGAACGGCCAGCGCCCCGCTTTTCATCCTGGGGCGCGTCATCGGTCAGGCCGCCTTCTTGATCAGGTTGCCCTCGTCCAGCAGGACGACGGTCGGGGTGTAGTTGCGCGCCTCCTCGGCGGGCATCTGGCAGTAGGTGACGACAATCACCAGATCGTTCTTCTGCACCAGACGGGCGGCCGCGCCATTGACGCCGATCACTTTTGAGCCGCGCGGCGCCTCGATCGCGTAGGTCGTGAAGCGCGCGCCGTTCGTGATGTTGAGCACGTCGACCTGCTCATTGGGCAGGATGCCCGAGGCGTCCAGAAGGTCGCGATCGATCGCGATCGAGCCTTCGTAGTCGAGATCGGCCTGGGTCACCGTCGCGCGGTGCAGCTTGGCCTTCAGCATGGTGAGCAGCATGGCGGGGAAGTCTATCCCTTTGAATGAACTGGAATCTTCTGGGCCGCCACACACAAGGCCCGTCAACAGGTCCCGCCATATAGCCACGAACCCGCGCCGGTTCAATCGCACCGCAACATAGCGACAAAGGTTAACAAGCCGCCCCTTTCGCGTTAAGGTTTGAAAGAACGCGGTTCTGCGGGGGCTATCATGCGTCACGGAAGAAGCTGGGCGGTGGCGGGTCTCGTCACCGCATCACTACTCGCGGGAACAGCCTGGATCTCCACGGGCGAGGCTCAGACTCGGCCGGACCCGACCGCGCCACCGACTGCGCCAGGGGCCGCACCAGGGACCGCGCCACGCCCCTCGATCACCGCTCTGGTCGCCCGTCCCCGAGGCGGCGTCGACTGGCAGGCGGCGGTCGGCGGCCTTCGCCAGTCGGCGAATGTGGGGGAAGGTCTTGCGGCCAATCTGAACCGCGAACAGGTCGACAAGACCGCCGTCCCGATCCTGTTGCCGCGTGATCCCAAGCTGACGGCCGGGGCGCGGATCTACAGCTTCGGCGACTACTACACGATCACTCCGACACTCTGGGCGGCGGCGTCTCGCTCAGCGGAACGACGACGACGGTTCCGGCCGGCAAGCCCCTGAAGGTCGAGAGCGGTCCGGAGATGCTGACCGTACAGCGCACCGTCGACGGCCAGCTGGCCAGCTTCGTGCGCTTTGGCGTGCTCTACACGGTGGAGATCCGCTGCGACGCCGCGGGCGACCCGCGCTGCGTCGACGACAACTATGTGCTGGGCCTGGTGGGCAAGACCACCGCCGTGGTGATGGGCAAGGCCGCGCGGCAAGCCGCCGGACTGGGAGGTTGAGATGCGCACCGCCCCCCTCCTGCTGATCGCCGCCCTCGCCCTGGCGCCGCTGGCCGCCTGTGATGACACCACCAAGCCGGCGGCCGGCGAAACGCCCCAGCCGCCCTCGCCCGAGCCTGGACCACCTCAGCCTGACGACTCCCCGGCCGACGGCGGGGCCGAGCAGCCGGCCAGCGAGCCCATCCCGCCGAGCCCGGATCCCGCGCCGCAACCCGACGGGCCACCGCCGCCCTCGGCGAGCTTCGACCATCAGCCTGCCGGCGCGATCCCCGCCGGTCAGGGGCCCGGCTATCTCGACCGCACCGTCTGGTCGCCGAACATGTGCTGGCCGCTAGCGGAGGCCGGCTTCCCTAACTCACAGGTCTATGGCCCGGGCGGCGGCATGGGACCGCCCGGCAAGCCCAGCCAGTGCGACAGCCTCAACTACACCCTGCCCTGGCGCGACACCTTCTGCGAGGCGCGCTCGCGGTCCAATCCGCTCTGCGCCGGCTCGGGCACGGGTCACCAGGGCCAGGACATCCGCCCTGCGAGCTGCAAGAAGAACCAGCACTGGGCCGTCGCCACCGAGGCCGGGACGATCACCGACATCGGATCCTACTCCGTGACGCTCGTGGGCCAGGCCGCGCCGCACTACACCTACCGCTATCTGCACCTGCAGATGGCGACGCTGGCGGTGAAGGAAGGCGACTCCGTCACCAAGGGCCAGCAGCTGGGCAAGGTGTCGAACGACTTTGGCGGCACACCGACGACGATCCACCTGCACTTCGAGATCCGAGCGGGCGTCGCGGGGACCACGACCGATGGCAAGCCCGTGGCGCTGCACACCTTCCTGCCGCCGTATCTGAGCCTGGTCCAGGCCTACCAGCGCAAGCTGAACGGCCAGACCTGTGGCTAGAGCCCTTTCCGATCTGATTGAACCAATCAGATCGGATAAAAAGGTCTCTATTTCAAAAACTTAGAGCGTTCTTCGATCCGATCACCGCTTCACACTGATCGGAGAACGCTCTAGGCGGTAGCGTCCTTCAGGAAGGCGGTCATGTCGGTCAGCAGGGTCGCCTTGCGCCGGAACGGCCGCGAGAGGGCCAGCACCGCGCCCGCGTGGTCGACGCCTGGATAGTGCCGCTCCTCGACCCTGGCGCCTTTGTCACGCAGGGCGGCGGCCAGCTTGCGGGTGTTGCGCGGATAGACCGTGGTGTCCTTGTCGCCTGTCGCCAGGAAGGCGGCCGGCGCATCGGCGCGGGCGAAGGCGATCGGCTGCGTGGCCGCCAGGTCGGCCGCCTCCCCGAAGGTCCGCTCGGTAATCGCGCCTTTCAGGGGCAGGAAATCGTAGGGGCCCGACAGGCCGGCGAAGGCCCGGATCACCTTCGGATCGACCTCGACGCTGCTTAGGTAGCGCGGATCCAGCGCCAGCATGGCCGCGTTGTAGGCCCCCGCCGAATGGCCGATCAGCACGATCCGCTCAGGATCGCCGCCCAGGGCGGCGGCGTTGTCCACGGCCCAGCGCACCGCCTTGGCGCAATCCGCCAAGAAGTCGGGAAAGCGCACCTCGGGGTACAGACGATAGTCCGGCGCCAGGGTGAGAAAGCCCTGGGCCGCTATGGCGCGGGCCGCCCAGCCATAGTCGCCCTTGCGGCCGCTATCCCAGGATCCGCCATAGAAGAACACCGCGACGGGCGCCGGCCCGTGCGCGATCGGCGGCGCATAGATGTCGACGCCGCCGCGCGGACCGTCGGTATAGCGCGCGCCTTTCGCCTCACGGCGGGCGGCGTCCTTCGGGGTGAAGGTGGCGAACACCGACAGAGGCGAACACGCCGCCGTCACCGTGGCGGCCAAGGCGGCGAGGCCGGCGCGCCGGCTCATGAGGGTGTCCGCCATGCGATGATCTCCGTCGCCGGTCCTCCTGAGGCTACGCGCCCGGCCCGGCTTCGGATGCGACGAACAAGGCTCATCACGCCGAGTAGCGCCGCTAGAGCTTGAAGCCGCCGCCCTCGATCTTGGCGCACAGCGTCTTGGTGATCTTCACATAGCCCTTGGCCGGATCGCGGAAGTACAGCGGATCCTTGGTCTTGGACGGGTCGAAGCCCTCATTGACCAGGTCGATCTTGCGGTACTTGAAGGTGCCCGTGGTCTCGATCGCCTTCTGCAGGCGCACGAACACCGGGCGGGCGTAGCTGGGCAGGGCCTCGTCGACGTATTTGGCAAACGCCTCGAGGTCGAGGTCGCCTTCGGTCACCAGCGAAGCCATGCCCGCCTTGCCATCCAGGTCGCCAACCTTGACGCCATAGACATTGACCTCAAGGACGCCCTCGAAGCCGGCCAGCCGCTCGGCCACCTCGGACGTCGCGACGTTCTCGCCCTTCCAGCGGAAGGTGTCGCCGATGCGATCGATGAAATAGATATAGCCGTCCTGATCGGCCTTCATCAGGTCGCCGGTGCGGAACCACGCGTCGCCCTTTTCGAAGACGTCGTGCAGCACCTTCTTCTCGGTCGCGGCCTTGTCGGCGTAGCCGGTGAAGTTCGAGCGCGCGTCGCTGCCGATATGGCCGATGCACTCGCCGATCTCATCCGGTCCCGCCTCGATGCAGCACCCGTCCGGTCCACGGATCGGGGTCTCGGTCTCGACGTCGAACCGGACGATGCGGAAGTTGAACTTCTTGCGCATATAGCCGGGGATGCGCCCGATGGCGCCGCGCTTGCCGTCGAAGTTGAAGAACGAAACGTTGCCTTCGGTGGCCCCGTAGAACTCCAGCACCTCGCCGACCTTGAAGCGGTCCAGCATGTCGTCCCAGACGTCCGCGCGCAGGCCGTTGCCGAAGATCATGCGCAGCTTGTGGGCGCGCTCCAGCTCGTGCTCGGGCTGGTTGGCGAGATAGCGGCACAGCTCGCCGATATAGACGAACATGGTGCACTGCTCGGCCACGATCTCGGGCCAGAAGTGGGTCGCCGAGAACTTCTTGCGCAGGACGATGGAGCCGCCGCTCAGCAAGCCCGCGCCCATAGCGCAAAGCCCACCGGTGGCGTGATAGAGCGGCAGGGTGACGTAGATGCGGTCGGTGTCCTTGGACCCGGTCGAGCCGGCGAACCCGCGCATATACAGCTGGGCGCGCATGTGGGTGATGCGCGCAGCCTTCGGCAGGCCCGTCGTGCCGCTGGTGTAGATGTAGAGCGCCGTATCGGAGGCGGTCAGGCCTTCACGGGCCGTCTCGCGATCGGGACGCAGGTGGCTGCAGCTCTTGAGCGCCTTCAGCAGGTCGCGCTGGTCGTCGTGAACCGGCCCCAGAACCCACTGTTGCATATGCCGCTCGAGCTGGCCCTTCACGTCCTCGAAACAGGGCGAGGTCTCAGGGTCGACGATGCAGTGCATGGCCTGGGAGATGGTCAGGCAGTGGGCCAGCGCCGCGCCGGTCAGCTGGTTGTTGATCAGGGCGGTGGCCACCCCGACCTTGGTCAAGCCGTACCAGATCGCCAGGTACTCTATGCGGTTGGGCATGAACAGCGCGACGGTCTGGCCGCGCGTCAGACCCAAGCCCTTAGCCCAATGCGCATAGCGGTTGGCCATGGCGTCCAGCTCGGCGTAGCTGATCGTCTTGCCTTCGAAGGTGATGGCCGGACGCGGCCCCCACTTGTCGACGGCGGCCTCGAGATCGTCACAGATCAGGTTGGGACTATCGGGACCGATCGTCTTCACGCGTTTCAGCGTCCGGGACAGCCCCTTCAGAAACCGGATTTCCCGCCTGATCTTCTGACGTAAACGCATTCGTCTCTCCCTTGGAGCAACCATTGGAGAGCACCGCGCGACCGGTCAAGACGCCGCGTGTTGCAATGCAAACCTATCAATGTTCTCGGAAGAATGCGCTCGGACGGCCTCGCCTTAGCTTACGCTACGGCGCCCTGGTCGAGCGGCGCTAACCTCGGCGAACGGGCCTTGCGCGCGTCCGCCGAGGGATCGTTTCAGCCAGCGGCGAGACGACGCTGGTCGTCGCGGGCCGCCTTGAGCTTCTCAGCCACCAGGAAGGCCAGCTCCAGCGCCTGCTCGCCGTTCAGGCGGGGGTCGCAGTGCGTGTGGTAGCGATCGGCGAGTTCCGTCTCGGAGACCGCGCGAGCGCCGCCGAGGCATTCGGTGACGTTCTGGCCCGTCATCTCCAGGTGGACGCCGCCGGGGTGGACGCCTTCGGCCTGGGCGATCTCGACGAAGCTCTTCACCTCGGACAGAATCCGATCGAACGGGCGGGTCTTGTAGCCGGTCGAGGCCTTCAGCGTGTTGCCGTGCATCGGGTCGGTGGCCCAGACCACAGAGCGCCCCGCCGACTTGGTCGCCCTCATCAGGCGCGGCAGGCGATCGGCGATCTTGTCGGAGCCGAAGCGGCCGTAAAGGGTCAGGCGGCCCGGCTCGTTATGCGGGTTCAAGACGTCGATCAGGCGCAGCAGATCATCGCCCTCCATCGTCGGACCGCACTTCAGGCCGATCGGGTTCTTCACGCCGCGCATGAACTCGACGTGGGCGCCATCCAGCTGGCGAGTGCGCTCGCCGATCCACAGCAGGTGGGCGCTGGTGTCGTACCAGTCGCCCGAGGTGCTATCGACGCGGGTCATGGCTTCCTCGAAGCCCAGCAGCAGGGCCTCGTGGCTGGTGAAGAACTCGACGCGACGCAGGTCCGGCTGGGTGTCGGGCGTGACCCCGACCGCCGCCATGAAGGTCAGCGCTTCGCTGATCTTCTCCGACAGCTCGCGGTAGCGCGCGCCCTGCGGGCTGTCGCCGACGAAGCCCAGGGTCCAGCGGTGGATGTTGTAGAGGTCGGCGTAGCCGCCGCTGGCGAAGGCGCGCAGCAGGTTCAGCGTGGCGGCCGACTGGCCATAGGCCTTCAGCAGGCGATCCGGATCCGGAACCCGCTCGGCCTCGTTGAAGTCCATGCCGTTGATGATGTCGCCGCGATAGGACGGCAGGGTCACGTCGCCCTGAACCTCGGTCGGCTCCGAACGCGGCTTGGCGAACTGGCCGGCGATGCGGCCCACCTTCACCACGGGCTTGCCGCCGGCGAAGGTCAGCACCACCGCCATCTGCAGGATCAGGCGGAAGGTGTCCCGGATATTGTCGGCGTGAAATTCCTTGAAGCTCTCGGCGCAATCGCCGCCCTGCAACAGGAACGCCCGGCCCTCGGCCACCTCACCCAGTTGGCTCTTCAGGCGGCGGGCCTCGCCGGCGAAGACCAGGGGCGGCATTTGACGCAGCGTCTGCTCCACCCGCTCGACCGCGCCCATGTCCGGATAGTCGGTGGGCAGGTGCTTTGCGGGCTTGGCTCTCCAGGCGGCGGGGGTCCAACGGGCGGTCATGTCGAGGCTCGATCACTACAAAGGGCGCGGTAGATACCGCAAATGGAAGGAAAAGGCAAAATCATGCGGCAAGAGGCCTTTGACCTCCTCCGGAGGGAACATTCGTTGTCGCGCTAGGCCCTGAGCGCGCTGGATTTTTGCGCCACCCCACAGGCGATGGCCGCCAGCGCGCCGAGCGCGAGCCACCACTCCTGCCAGACGCCGAAGCTGAGCCCGCCGATCACCAGATAGGAAACCGTCACCGCCGCCGCCATGGCGCCGTCGCGCCGGCTTTCGCCCGTCCAGGCGACGATGCGGTAGAGGACCCAAGCAAAGAACGCCGCCGCCATGGCCGCCCCCATGGACCCCAACTCCAGCCAGAGCTGCAGGGCGGCGTTGTGGGTGTGCAGCGGGATGGCCGGTCCGAACGTGCGGCTGGCGTCCATCCCCCAGCCCCGAAGCGCGTGCTCGACGATCTGATTGCCGGTGAAGGCCCAGATGTTCAGGCGATGATCCCAAGACGGCGGCGCGATGACATGCAGCCAAGCGAAGAGACCCGAGCGCACGCCCCAGAGCACCACCAGCGGCGCGAAGATGAAGAGGGCCGATACGGCGGGGATCAGTCCACGGACAAACGGCTTGCCGATGACCCGTGTTCCCAGCCAGGCCACGCCGCCAAGGATCAGCGCCGCGATCGGCGCATCGGCGCCGGTGAGGTGCGCGCCTGACGCGATGCAGACGGCGATCAAGGCGATCGCGATATTGCGCCCCCGAAAGTTCCAGGCGTCCAGGATCCTGACACACGGCCAGAAAAGCAGGATCGCCGGATAGGTCGCCATGGACACCTTCACCATCGCCAGATCGGGACGGATGGGCTCCTCGGTCAGATTGTGCAGAACCTGATAGATCGCCGCCTTGAGGACACCGTCGGCGAAGGTGATCAGGGCCAGAAGGACCACGCCGACCAGCATCACCCTGCCCGCCAGACGCGCCGAGCCGCGGGACATCTGCGCCAGCCCCGCGACCGCCGCGCCGTAGAGCGCCAGTTGCAGGACGAGTTTCAGCGCGGTGAATTTCTCAAGGTCCTTGTCGCGCGTGAGATCATCCAGATGCGGGGCGGCGGGGCTCCAGTTCAGACTGATGAGCGCCCAGCCCACCAAGATCACGAGCGCCACAACGGGCAACAGCGGGGCTCGCGAGCGCACCAGGGTCGGCGCGGCCAGAAGACCAACCAAGCTCAGCACCGCCGCATACCAGAGCGGGATCAGATAGCCGACGAGCGGCGTCATCACCATCGCGAAGACGGCGAGCGCGCCCAGCCACCGGGTCCGGCGCTCCGGAGCGGTCGCCTGGATCATCCCACCCCGCCGACGTCGGCCGGCACATACTTCTCGCGCATCGTCACCAGCTCCTCGGCGAGGGTCGGGTGAACGGCGCAGGTGGAATCCCACTGCGGCTTGGTCACGCCCATCTTCACCGCGATCGCGGCCATCTGGATGATCTCGGGCGAGTCAGGACCAACCACATGGACGCCGACAACGCGCTCATCGTCCTGCTTGACCACCAACTTGATCAGGCACCGCTCCTGGCCGCCATAGAAGGTGACCTTCATGGGCCGGAAGATCGAGCGATAGATGTCGACCTTGCCGAACGCCTGGCGGGCCTCGGCCTCGCTCATGCCCACAGCGCCGACGGGCGGCTGCGAGAACACCGCCGAGGCGACCAGGTCGTGATCAAAGGTCGTCGGGTTGCCGTAGAACTCGGTCTGGGCGAAGGCCGCGCCCTCGCGGATCGCCACCGGCGTCAGGTTGATCCGGTCGGTGACGTCGCCGACAGCCCAGATGCTCTCGACATTGGTCTTGGAGAACTTGTCGACCGCGATCGCGCCCTTGTCATTCAGCTTCACGCCGGGCTTCTCCAGGCCCAGTCCCTGGACATAGGGCTCGCGACCGGTGGCGAACATCACCGCCTCGGTCTCGAAGGTCAGATCGTTGCTCAGCGTGCTCAGCAGCCGGCCGTCTTCCATCTTCTCGATGCTCTTGTGCGAGCAGCCCAGCACCACCTTGATCCCGCGCTTTTCAAGCTCGTCGGCCAGGTGCATGCGCACATCGTCGTCGAAGCCGCGCAGGATGTTGGCCCCGCGATAGAGCAGCGTCGTCTGGACGCCGAGGCCCGCATAGATGCCGGCGAACTCGACGGCGATATAGCCGCCGCCGACAACCAGCACGCTCTTGGGCAGGGTCGGCAGATGGAACGCCTCGTCCGAGGTGATCCCCAGTTCCGCCCCCGGGAACACCGGACGCACAGGCCGTCCGCCGGTGGCCACCAGGATCTTGCGGGCGGTGTAGGTTCCGGCGTCGTCGCTGCCGTCCTTGGGCAGGACTTCCACGGTGTGGGCGTCGACGATCTGGGCGCGACCGTGCAGCAGGTGCGCGCCGGCCTTCTGGAGATTGGTGACGTAGATGCCCGACAGACGCGCGATCTCGACGTCCTTTTCGTGCAGGAAGGTCTTCCAGTCGAAGCGGGCGTCGTCGATCGTCCAGCCATAGCCCTTGGCCGTCTTCAGCTGGCTTGTGACCTCGCTGGCGTAGACCATGAACTTCTTGGGCACGCAGCCGCGCACCACGCACGTGCCGCCGACCCGATACTCCTCGGCCACAGCCACCTTGGCGCCGCTGAGCGCGGCGAGACGCGCGGCCCGCACGCCGCCGGAGCCCGCGCCGATGACGAAGAGATCAAAGTCGTAGTCAGCCATCATCGGCCTCCGGAAGCGAAACGGGTCGGCTTATGTAGGACGTCAGGGCTGCAGGCGCACCACGCCCTCGTCCGTGCCCACGAGGGCCTCGTCGGCGAGGTCGAGGAACAGGCCATGATCGACAACGCCGGTCACGCTTTTCAGCGCCGCAGCCAGAGCGGTGGGATCGTCGATCTTTCCCGAGGCCATGTCGTAGATCAGATTGCCGCCGTCGGTGACCACCATGCCACGCTCGGCCGTGCGCAGGCGCGGGGGCGGCAGGTCGAACTCGGCGGCGATATCGGCGAGGCGATGGCCGGTGTGGACGTGACCAAAGCGCACCACCTCGATGGGCAGCGGGAACTTGCCCAGAGCCGCCACACGCTTGGCGGCGTCAGCGATGACGACACAGCGGGTCGACGCTTCCCAGACCAGCTTCTCGCGCAGCAGCGCCGCGCCGCCGCCCTTGATCAGCGACAGCCCCGGGCCGATCTCGTCGGCGCCGTCCACGGTCAGGTCGACGGTCTTCACATCGTCCAGCGCCGCCAGCGGGATGCCCAGCTCACGGGCCAGGGCGGCGGTGGCGTCCGAGGTCGGCACGCCGCGAATGTCTTTCAGGCTCCGCGCGGCCAGCGCCTTGACGAACCAGGCGGCCGTGGAGCCGGTGCCCAGACCGACCACCATGCCGTTCTCGACAAGCTCGGCGGCGGCTTCGCCCGAAATGCGCTTCTGGTCGTCGGCGCTCATGCCTTCTTGTCCTTCTTCTTGTCCTTCTGGGCCTGCTTGATCGCCCGGAACTTGGTGGCCCAACCGGCCTTAGTCTTCTGGTCAGCGCGCGACAGCGCCAAAGCGCCGTCCTCGACATCCTTGGTGATCACCGACCCTGAGCCTGTCATCGCGCCGTCGCCGACGCGCACGGGCGCGACCAGGGCGCTGTTGGAGCCGATGAACGCGCCCTTGCCCACATGGGTCTCGAACTTCTCGAAGCCGTCGTAGTTACAGAAGATCGTACCGGCGCCGATATTGGCCTTCTCGCCGACCGAGCCGTCGCCCAGATAGCTGAGATGGTTGGCCTTGGCGCCCGCGCCGACCTTGACCTTCTTGACCTCGACGAAGTTGCCGATGTGCGCCTCTGGGCCGATCTCGGCGCCGGACCGCAGACGGGCATAGGGTCCGATCAGGGCCCCCTCGCCCACCACCGCGCCTTCCAGATGGCTGAAGGCCTTGATCACGGCGCCGCTGGCGACGCTGACGCCCGGGCCGAACACCACGAACTGTTCGACCACCGCGCCGCCGGCGATCTGGGTGTCCCAGGCCAGATGGACGGTGTCCGGAGCGGGCATGGTGACCCCCTCGATCATCAGCGCCTTGCGACGATTCTGCTGCCACACGGCCTCGGCGGCGGCGAGCTCGGCCTGGGCGTTGACCCCCTGTACCGACGCTTCAGGGGCGAAGGCCGCGCGGGTCGACAGGTGACGCTCATGCGCCAGGCCCACGACGTCGGTCAGATAGTACTCGCCCTTGGCGTTGTCGTTGCGGACATTGGCCAGCAGGTCGAAGAGAACCGCGCGGTCAGCGGCCAGCACGCCGGAATTGCAGTGCTTGACCTGCTTGGTCGCCAGATCAGCTTCCTTTTCCTCGACGATGCGCAGCAGCACATGGCCCGGCGCCAGGATGAGGCGGCCATAGCCGGTCGGGTTCTGCGACTCGAAGCCCAGCACCGCCACGTGGGCGCCGTGGGTGATCAGGTCGAACAGCGGCGCGATCACCGGGGCGGTCGTCAGCGGGCAGTCGGCGTAGGTGACGACGACGTCGCCATGGAAGTCCGCCAGGGCGTCTTTCGCCGCCAGAACCGCATGTCCGGTGCCCAGCGGCGGATCCTGGATCACGGTGGCGTCGGGGCCCAGACGTTTGCGGGCGCTCTCACCGACCTGCGGGCTGTGGGCGCCCACCACGACGATGATGCGCTCGCAGCCCAGCCCTTCGGCGGCGTCGATGGCGTGGTCGAGCAAGTTGCGGCCGGCTAGTCGGTGCAGCACCTTGGGCGTTGGCGACTTCATCCGCGTGCCCTGCCCGGCGGCCAGGATCACGGCGGCGCGCGGACGAACGGGCTTGGAAACGGACTCGGTCATGGTCCCGGCGACTCCCTGGAGGCGAACCAAAGTTGCATTAGCCGTGCAATTGGCCGAAAGGCCAGACCCATGAGCACGCTTGATGACCTGAACGGGGCGACCATCGCCTTCGACCTGGACGGCACCCTCGTCGACACCGCGCCCGATCTGGTGGGCGCGCTGAACATCATCCTGGCCCAAGAATCGCTGCCGCCCCTGCCCTTCGACGATGTGCGCCTGATGGTGGGCCGAGGCGCGCGGGCCCTCCTGGAGCGTGGCTTCGCCGCCGCCGGGGCGCCGCTCGACGCCGAGCAGGCGCCCGCCCTCGTCCAGCGGTTCATCGAGGTCTACCTCGCCCGCATCGCCGACGAGAGCGCGCCGTTTCCCGGCGTGGTCGAGGTCCTGAGCGACCTCAAGGCGGCCGGGGCCAAGCTTGTGGTCTGCACCAACAAGCTGACCAACCTGTCGACAGCGCTGCTCGACGCCGTGGCGCTCTCGCCGTTCTTCGAAGCGGTGATCGGCGCAGATCTCGCACCCGCCGCCAAGCCGGACGGCCGCCACGTCGCCGCCGCCGTCGCGGCCGTGGGCGGAGACGTGACCCGCGCCGTGATGATCGGTGACAGCATCAATGACGCGCTCGGGGCCCGCAACGCGGGCGTTCCAGGCGTGCTGGTCTCGTTCGGCTACACCGAGGATCCGGTCGAGACCCTGGGCGCGGATCTGGTCATCCACAGCTTTTTGGACGTGCCCAAGGCGTGCATCACGCTTTTGGCCTCTTGCCCCGCGCCGAACACCGGGCTATAGGCCCCCTCCTCTCGCGGATCGGTCCCTTCGGGGCCCTCCACACGGCGGATGCGTAGCTCAGCGGGAGAGCACCTCGTTCACACCGAGGGGGTCACAGGTTCAATCCCTGTCGCATCCACCATTCTTTTCCAAATACAATTAGTTAGTTAGCGCCAAACCCTAAGCGCCCTAACTTCGCCCATTTTGGTTGCCCCCAGATACTCCGCAGTTATTCCCCAGAAACAGTCACTTCTGGACGTCGGCGCATCAACTTCTCAGCCTAGGCGTGCACTATGGCCAAGCTATAGTGCACACCACATCGAGACCGGGGCGAGCAGATGGCTGAGGAGAGAACCAACTGGTCGCGGAACGAAACGCTGATCGCGTTGGACTTCTACCTGCGACATGAGGGGAAGATCCGGAAGGGCAGCGTCGATATCAAACGCCTCTCCGCTCAGCTTCGGATTTTAGCCTTGCTAACCGCGCGCATCATCTGGCCAACATGGATGTCGACAGCTGTAATGCTCTCGTTGGCCTTTTCGAGCATCGCGCCGCCTATTCTCGCATCAGTGAGTCGGGCGTCAGAAGCTAGCCCCCAAATGGAGACGGCTCTAGGGTCGCGTTTTGACCCAGAAGCGCCGTCATCGACGGTGACCCTATCTGACCTGCTTGAAGCGAACGCGGCTCTTGCCGACGATAAGAAACGCGTCATAGCCAGCCTCGCGCCACGCCTTGCGCTGGACATGCGTAGTGTCAGGGTCGACCACGTTTGCCCACCACTGCGGCCGCGCGGCGCTTTTGGGGAGCGTAACGCCTAAGACGCGCTCGATCTCGTCGAAGGTCATCTCCAGTTCGGCGAGTCGCTGACGCCGCAGATGTCCGTTCAAAGGATCGTATTTGGCCATCCATAAAGCTTGGCCGTTCGGCCCGAGTTCGTCGATTCCAAATGCGAGCGTCTTGGCCTGCCACTGTTTAGGCGTGCGCAGCAGGCCCGCTCAATGCTCCGCTAAGCTGGCATAAAAGCACGACCTCAAAGAACAGCGTTACTTTGAACTTGACGGCGCTAGAATTGCCGCCAGAGTTGCGCAGGCGATTGCAACACGCTTCGGGGGTGGCGTGCGGCGCTGGTGCCTGATGGTCCGCTTTTTCGGATCCGCCAATCCTCCATTGATCGAAGGGGCCTGGCTGGCGGCCTGGCGAAGAGGCGGCCTGACACGGTTGATGATCGTGTCAGCGAGCCTATGCGACGTTGAGGGGGCAAAAGATGCTGCGCAGTTGGCGAGCAAGAGCCAGCACGAGCTTTGGCTCGATGGCCGGTGTTGTGCTCGTTCTAGGCCTAGTCGTTCCCTGTTTCGCCCAAGACGCCCCTCGCCCAATCCGTTTTCGCCCCCTTTCAGACGTTGTCGACAGCAACGCTATCCAAGTCTTTGGGGGCAAACAGCCAAGTGCGGGTGATTGGAGTTCGATCGTCGTCGCAAACTCCGCCGACGGCGCCGCGGAATGGTCTTGTAGCGCGACCCTAGTTGGCCCCCGGGTTCTTCTAACCGCGGCCCACTGCGTCGATAGCCAGAGTGGCAAGGCGCGCCCGCTCATCATCACCCTCGATGATGGGGAGATCCAGTTCGATTGCCAGATCGATCAGGTCTACACCGACTCTGGGAACTACAGCACCAATCAGCCGCGCGGCGTCGATGACTACGCTCTCTGTGCGCTTTCGCCCAAAACCAAGCAACGACCCGCGCGATACGACCTTCTGGCGCAGGAGATCGTCGATCTAGAGCCCCTAGAGCCAAGCAACGCCGTGCTCATAACGGGCTACGGGTGCACCGCCATGAAGGTGGATCTAGACGCGGGCGATATTGTCCATGGCCCCTTTAGCCAGGTCTTCAACATCGGTGACGAACTCGTCGATAGCGTCTCAGCCTATTCTGTGAGAACCAACTCAAAAGCCGCCAAGGAGCCGGCGCTGTGTCAGGGCGACTCCGGCGGCCCCTTATTCTCTGGCGCGACGACTGCAAACCCGACGGCCAAGAGGTTCGTTCGCGGGGTCAATTCAAAGGTCAGCGCTGCGACCGGCCAGTTGATCTCGACCATGGCGGCGCTCTCGTCGCCGAATTTCCGCGCCTATCTGGCCTGCTGGCAAAAGTCGAACGGCGCGTTCCGCGTCGCCGTTAAGGACCCCAACCTGGTTCCAAAATGCGCCGCCACCTAGTCGCTCTCCTCGCTGCGGCGAACCTATGCCCAAGCCACGCCCTCTCCCAGGCCGTGGCCGCGCCTACAACGCCCGCCCAGGATCAAGCGCCCTCGCAGCAAACAGATGGACCCGACATTGACGCCCTCGATGTTGACGGGCCCGCCGTGCGGGTGCGGATCGTCCGCGACGATCCCCACGAGAAGCTCGTCCGCTGGCTAGCGCTCAACGCCATGCCGACGAAACTGAAAGAGGAGGCCTATCCGGGGCTGAAGGAACAGCGGGCCGAAGTCGTCGCCAAGACACTCTGCGGCAACTGGCTGCCACCGTCCTACTGGACTGCCTTTAGCGACCTCAATGGTCGCAGCCCCAGTCCAAAAGATAAGCTAGGCGAGGCCGCCTATGGCTATGATTGGCCGGCCTGCTTCTGGATTGAGCACGGCGACTTCGAGACGAAAGTCACCCCAGAAAACCTAGCTTCCAATATCTATCTGAATGAGACCGGCAGTCCTGGTCAAAGGAAAACCTGGGCGAACTTCTTCGCAAGATCAGGCGTCGCCGACGTCAGCAATGTCCCTGTGGGGACAGTCTTGAAGTATCACTTTCGCACGCGTCCAGTCTTGGTTGTGCCAAGGAGCGGAACAAAGGCCGAGTTTCGCAAGGCGCTTGAACGCAAGGCCCTCCAGGTCGTCGCGCAGGCAGAAGACGCTGTGCGCGCTCGCGACGAAGACCCCATCGTCAGAGACGGCGAAATCGTCACGGCTAAGCAAGACGCCACTCAACCTGGAAAGACACCGCCCGGCTGCAAGGACAAGCTCGGCCAGCCCTTCGATCTTGATAGGGTCGCCTACGCCTTTAACTACAAGGCCAGCGTCGTTCGCGACGACATTCGGGTCATGGTCGCTGACAACGGCTTCTTCGGAGCCTTCCGAAGTAACGGAAAGGTCTACGGCACCAGCCAGTTCGACAGAGGCTTTTTCGCGATCAATGTAGACACGCCGTCTGGCAAGGAGACGATCGGCCCTGTCCTTGCGCTAACAGCGTCGTCGTCCGTTAGCCCCTTCAATCGCGAAACCTTTGCTGACGACGCCGTCTTGGATGCGGATTCTGGCCACGGCACTCACGTAGCCGGTTCGGCGTCCGGCGCGGCCGCCCGCAAGGACAAGCGGTTCTTTTCCCAAGACGCCGGGCAGAACGCCTGGCTGCGCATGAACCATGTGGCCTTCTCACCGGGAAAGCGTGAGATCCCAGCTTTTCCGCTTTCTCAATTCAGCGAGATCCTACGGCGGGTCAATTACCAGTCTCCCGCTTTGGTCAATATGAGCCTCAAGTTCGGCCGCGCTGCGCGCGGGCCCATTGAGGCCATGCTGGGCTCAAATCCTGGCACGCTCTTTGTCGCCGCCTCTGGCAATGACACGCGCGACCTCGATAGCGAGTTGGCTGACGCCTTTCCTGCAGGACTGGGTGGCGCGGAAAATCTTCTCGTCGTCGCCGCTGAAGACGGCCAGGGCAACCTCACGGAGTTCTCAAACTACGGGGCTGAAACGGTCGATATCGCAGCGCCAGGATGCAACATCGCCTCGACCCTTGATGGCGAAACGGGCGGGGCCTTGCTTTCGGGAACCTCCCAGGCCGCGCCGACAGTCACATTCGCTGCGGCTTTGCTCGCACGGCGCCAGTTGAACCAGGATCGCATCAAGCCGCGGCTTATGATCAGCGGTGATCTGCTTGACGGGGTGATCCGCCAAGACCCCAACGGCGACTTGGTCGTCACACCTGTCTCGGCCCAGGCGCCCGCACCGATACGGTCGCAATCGAGGCTCAACATCGCCACAGCCCTCTACTTCAGTTTCGATTACCTGCGCTATCGAGACGAAGCGGGGACCTTGGTCGAGGTCCTAGGGACCCTGCATACCACGTCAGGCCCAGCCTGCGGCGGAGCATCTCGCAGCTTTAAAAAGGTCGTCGCCTTCAAACGCGCCAAGAGCGGCCAGGCCTGGTGCTTCTGGCGAGATGACCTCTCCGCCAAACCTGTAACCACCGCAGATGAGCAGACCCTTGAGTTTGAAGTCATCGCGACAATAAATGCCGACGGAAAACCTATCGATGAGGATCGCTGGATTGATCCCATACCTTTGACGCGCGTCGAACAATTTATCCGCTCAGAGGAACATATCGCACAAATCAAATAGGAGGGGCTGACAGTGAGGATACGACTTAGCTTACTTTTGCTCGGCGCATTGCTGCTGAGCGCATGCACGACAACCCTACAGTCTGGGCAAGTCGAAACGGCAAGCGTGACCACGTCTCAACCGCCCCCGCCAAAAGTGGTGGCCAGGGGATTTAAGTACCGCCTTCCGCGCGTTGCCTACGACCTGTCCGTCACCCGCGTTCTCAAGCGCTGTCCTGCTCACGCCGATGACACGATCGGCTTTGACGTCACGGCCAGTGGCGCGCCGCGCCAAGTGGCCGGTGAAGAGGTGATGATCGACTACACCAATCTCACCAACGGCGCGAAGACCACCTCATTCGAAGCCCACACCTATCCCAACGGCACCTTGAAGAGCGTCAACGCCACCATCAACGATCACACCAAGGACATTGTCAGCGAAGCGGTAAAGGCGGCGGTCAGCATCGGTAAGATCGCCATCGGACTGCCGGGCGGCGGCGCCACCGGCGCCGGGGACCTGCCCTACGACAAGCAGATCAAGAAGTATCTGCGCTGCACGGAGGGCGCACGCGAAACGCTCGCGAGCCTGCCCGACCTGAAGAAGGGCGTGAAGACGGCTGAGGCTGCATCCAAGGCAGCGGCCAAAGCCTATGCCGACCTGCAGGAAGCCTCCAAGGCGGGCAAACCCGCCCCAGCCAAGGACCTAGAAGCGCTCAAGGCCAAGGCCGATAAGGCCGCAGGTGAGGTGGACGACGCCAAGAAGGCTCTCGCCGAAGCCAACGAGAGTCTGACCTTGGCTCAAAGGATCAATCTCGATGTTCCCGACCAAGGCGTTTCGGCTGTCTATGTGCTGGCCGGCGCGACCGACGCCAAGCCGCAACCGTCCAAGATGTTCGAAATCTTCGAGCCGACTGACAAGGGCCGTTTCCTGCTCATTCCCCTTTCGGGCGACCTTAAGCCCGATGTCGATCAAGCCTCCGCCCATGGATACGGCGCGGCCAAGCCAGACACTGACGAACTCGCCGCGGCGCTAGCCCGGGCTCGCGCCTCCGCTGCTGCCGACCCTCAAGATTCCCCTTATACTCCGTTGCTCGCCATGCTGAGGAAGGCCGACGTGGCGGTCAGCATTGCGCCTTCGGCGCCGTCCGCCCTTCCGAAGGGAACGCTGGCCAAGGCCACCACCTGCGCGGCGGAGGAAGCTGGCTGCGGCGTGGTTTACCGCAATCCGTTGCCAGGCAGAGCGCGGATCTGTGGCGGCGATAGCTATCAAGCCCAAGATCCCGAGGTTTGCCGCCGGCGACTAGGATCCGAAACCGCTGTCCTCTTCCAAGAGGAGCGTGGCTTTTCCCAATTCGGCGAGCTGGCCGCTCTGCCGCTGAAGAACAAGGCCTTTGGCGACAACACCTTGGCCATGGAGCAATCCGAGGAGGGCCAGGTCTTCCATGTGACCTACACCAAGCCGACGGCTGAGACGAAAGCCTTGCTCGCCAGCGTCAATGAGGGCCTGGGCGGGGTGAGCAGCCTCATCACCTATCGCAATGGCAAGCAGCTACGCGACCTTCAAGAACAGAAGCTCCTATACGATGCGCAACTCGCCTCGGATGAAGCCCGCGCCAAACTGACGCCGACCGAGCTGTCCCAACTGCAAGACAAGAAGGCGATTGTCGACGCTCAGATCGCGCTGGCGACAGCCGAGAGCCGTCAGCAGCCATCGCAACTGACAGCCGTGCAGAATGAGACACTTCTGCTTCAAGCCCAACAAACCAATGTTCAGGCGCAGATCGATCTAGCGAAAAAGAAGAAGGAGCTTGAGGCGCTGCTGGCGCCCACGACGGAAGAAGAACTCTGACTTGAAGCGGCGCGCGCTAAAGCGCGCGCCGCCCATAGAGCCTCAATATTCCTCAGCGAGCATGACCGTCAGGATCCGGCGCGTTTGTCCCGGGTTAGTCGGATCGCGCGCTGCGTCGGTCAGATCGAGATTGTAGTAGTCGATCTTCCAGAAGAGCCGTTTGCCGGCGAGCTCGAACGCTCCAAAGTCATGCTCCCCGTAAGGGTCATCGCCCGGCTCAAAGCGAGCGAACGCGCCTACGGCCGCCACCACCTTGGCGATGAAGTCAGGACCAAGCGCATAGACGCCGCGCGTCACGGTCCACCCCGGGCCAGGCGTGGCGCGGAGCTTGTCATTAAGGGCCGCGATTGCGGCCGAACGGCTGTTCTCGGGCATTACAGGTTTTCTCCTCTTGGGCCCTCGGGGTTGAGGCGCGCCTCAACCCCGGCGCCCGTCGGCGAGACCGGGGGGTGCAAGCGGAGCATCGCTTCGCGGGGAACCGGCTGCAGGGCGTGCAGAACATCGGGCGGCTTGAAGCCTCTGCCCGCCCGAAGCTGGGCGGAAGCGATGCGAAGTGCGCTAGGGGGCAGCGCCCCCAAGCCCGACCGCGCCGCAGGGCGCGGTCGTCTGCATCTCGAACCGAAGTCTCTTTGCTTCCGCGCGATGGCCACTCGCACCCACCGGCTTGTCCCGCTGCCGCCCACGCCGATAGTCGAGCCGCGCCGCGATTTTTGAATGTCGCGACCGTCCTTCTTGTCGGTTGGGATCGTCTCAGAGCGTGGTGATCGATCGGCGCCGGAGCACGTCCATGCCCTCGTACGACCGCACCGCCCTTCGCCCGCGCCCCGAAGACTAGGAGGAGGACGAGCCCATGCGGCTGCATGAAGCCGTGGCTGTGTTCGCCGGCAAGCTGCCCATCACCCTGCAGTTGCTGCGCACCGAGATCGCCAAGGGCCGGCTCGTTCCTGCTCGCGTCGCTGGGAAGCTCTTCGTCACGCCGCTTCAGCTCCGCGAGCTCTTTCGCCCATGCCCCGCTACGCCAAAGGCCCACGCCTCTACCTTCGTTCCGGCAAGCGCGACCGCGTCACCGGTAACGCTCGATCTCCTCGTTGCCCACGAGGCGCGTGAGATAGCCTGACGCGATGACGAGATGCAGCACGTCATCGCCATAGGACGCCTCCAGGGCTTTGAAGTCCTGGGTGAGCGACTCCATTTCTCGCTCCATGCGGGCCATCTGCTCGCTGGTCATGCCGCCCACCTTCTTGGGCTTATTGGCTTGGGCAAGATCTGTCTGGCGGGTAGCCTGGACGGCAAAGGAATGAGTTCGTGGCGCGCAAGCTCTTCATCTCGTACAGCCATCATGACGCTGATCTTCTCGGGGAACTCCGCGTGCACCTTCGCCCCTATGAGCGGAGCGGCGTTGTTAAACCGTGGTTTGACGGCTTCCTTATCCCGGGTGACGACTTCGACCGCGAGGTGCGCAGCGCCTTGGCGGCATCCGACTTCATCGGCTTGCTCGTCACCCCGAGATTCCTAGCTTCCGACTACTGCGTCGACGTCGAGATGGAGGACGCCATTCGCCGGCACCAAGCCGGCGTGGCGCGGGTCGTGCCGATCATCGCCAAACCCTGTGCATGGCAAACCACGTCGCTCAGCAAGCTTCTGGCGACGCCCACCGACGGCAAGCCGATCACCAAATGGTCAGACGCTGACGAGGCATGGCACATCGTCGGGCGCGATCTCGCAAACGCTGCGGGAGCCGATGCACCTCAGAAAGCGTCAGTCGAGCCTCCTGTCGCGATGCCTCGTGTCTCGCCAGAGCCGGCGCGCCCGGTTCCTGCGCTTTCGTTTAGGATCCCCAGCGGCCGCAAACCGACCGATCAGGACATCGACGACTTCAGGCACGCCGCCTTCGAGCGCATCGCTCAAATCTTTGACCTAAGCTTGACGAAATTTGGCGATGGGATGAGCGGGCGCTTTCGCCGTCTCGACGCCAATCGCTTCACCGTCAGCCTGTATCTGAATGGCTCCAAGGCCGCCGGGTGTACGATATTCACGGGGGGCGATTTCTTCGGCGCCCGGGGCATCGCCTACAACGGATCTGACGACGGCCGAACAAGCTCGATGAACGAGGAGCTCAGCATCGAGGTTGGACCGCAGGGTCTCGGTCTCGTCCCTCACCTCGCGAAGGCCTTCGGCCGCGCTGACTCAACTCCAATGTCAGCAGAGGATGCCGCCGCATATTTCTGGAAGCAGCTGACGCAGCATCTCTAAGACGCGGGCAGCAATTTGCCGCCGTCACCGCCCGACGCAAACAGGTGGATCGTCTCTGATCGATGCCCCCGCCTGAGTCGGAGAGACGAGATGCCTTGGAAAAATCGAATTTCCCGACGTCCGTCGCCGACGGATTGGCGCGACGATGACCCTATGACGCTCGCTGAGGCGGTAGCGGTTTTCGGCGAAGCCCTACCAATCACAGAAAAGCTTCTGCGCACCGAGATCGCCAACGGACGCCTGGCGGCCGCGCTCGTGGCGCGGAAGTTCTTCGTCACCCCCCGACATCTACGGGCGATGTTCGCTGTGAGCTCGATACCCAAGCCAAAGGCCGTCTTGGGCAAGGCAAACGAGGGGGTCCCAGACAGGCCGCCAGTGGACCCAGCGGTGGCTTATAGAGTCGCCCGAGCACGCGTTGCGGCGCTTTGCCCGGACCGCCGGCGAGGCATCGACCCGAGGGGGAAGCTTCACTAGTCGTCAATGAAATTGGACAGGATCATCGTCCCCAGTTATTCCCCAGAAACGACCCGATAAGACCGCAAATCGTTTCTGGGGATTGCCAAAAACAGCAATAAAAACAATTAGAAAGTCGCCGTTCACACCGAGGGGGTCACAGGTTCAATCCCTGTCGCATCCACCATTCTTCTCTTCTTTGTGCAAACCTTAGGCCCTGGCGAACCGCGCCTTTGGCGGTTGCGCTTCAGTCGTCGCGCGGCCTTGCGCGCCGCATACGACGGCCCAGGTTGCTTGCATAACAAGACCGTGGTGCTAGGCTTCCGCTAGACCGCCAGCGGACCGGGACGAAGAGCCCGGTCGCTCGTCGGGCTTTATGAGGGAGGAGACAGCGCCCATGGACATCAAGGACAGCATCGTCCTGGTCACCGGCGGCAACCGCGGAATTGGCCAGGCCTTTGTGCGCGCCTTCCTCGCGGCCGGCGCGACGAAGGTCTATGTCGGCGCCCGTGATCCGGCCAGCGCCGCGCACCTCGTCGCCGAGGCCCCGGACCGGGTGACGGCCCTGCGGCTTGACGTCAGCGACCCGGAGACAATTTCAGCGGCGGCCGCGCAGTGCCCGGACGTGACGATCCTCGTCAATAACGCGGGCGCTTTCACCATGCAGACCCTGATGGGCGCACCGGACATGAGCGCCGCCCGCCAGGAGATGGAGGTCAACTATTTTGGCCCGCTGGCGATGAGCCGAGCCTTCGCGCCTATCCTGGCCAGGGCGCCGAAGAGCGCGATCGTCAACGTGTTGTCGGCCGGCGGCCTTGTCGCCGTGCCCAGCATGGGCGGCTACAGCCCTTCGAAATTCGCCGCGCGCGCCATGACCACCTGCCTGCGCGCCGAACTGGCGCCCCAGAACACCCACGTGCTGGCGCTGAATGTCGGCTCGGTCGACACCCGCATGGCCAGCCATGTCGAGGGCTTCAAGGAGGCGCCGGCCACCATCGCCCAGGCCGGCCTGAAGGCGCTGAAGCGCGAGGCGGATGAGGTCGACACAGACTTCATGGCCATCGATGTGCGCGCCCATCTGGCCCGCGACCCCAAGGGCCTGGAACTGGCCATGCGACGCGCGCTGACCAGCGACCGCGTCAGCACCGGACGTTAGGAGACGCCCTTGTCTGAGATCGACTACGTCGCCTTCGCCCAGCGCTTTGTCGCCGCCATCCAGGCCGGCGACGCCGAGGCCGTTCGGGCCTTCTACGCCCCCGAAGCCAAGATCTGGCACAACATCGATCACATCGAACAGACCGTCGACCAGAACCTGAAGTCGCTGGCCTGGTTCGTCAGGACCCTGCCCGATCGGACCTATCGGGTGCAGCGCATCGCGCCCCTGCCTGACGGCTTCCTTCAGCAGCATGTCCTGGAGGCCACGCTGCCGAACGGGGAGCGATGGGCTATGGACGCCTGTGTCGTCGTCCGCGTCGAGGACGGCAAGATAACGCGCCTCGACGAGTACCTCGACTCCGCCAAGACCGCTCAGCTGGTCGCGGCGACCCGCTAGTTCATCTCTCGTAACACCAAGGCGCTCATGTCCCGACTTTTTCCCATTCTCTCGCGGGTGATCGCCGCGTGGCAGGTCCACGATATCGAGACGGTGCTTTCGTACATGACCGACGACATCGTCTGGCACTACGCCGCGCCGAGCCTGCCGCCGGTGCGCGGCAAGGCGGCGGCTGAAAAGCTGCTGCGGAAACTGCAAGCCGACATGCACGACATCCAGTGGCGGATCTTCGCCCACGCCGAAACGGGCGACCGACTGTTCCTGGAAGGCGTCGACGAGTATCGCACCGCTGACGGCACGCGCATGGCCCTGCCCTATGCGGGTGTTTTGGAGTTCCGGGGCGACCAGATCGCCGCGTGGCGGGACTATGTCGACCTGGGCGTGCTCGCCGACCAGAAGGCCGGCAAGCCGTTCACGCCGCAGGTCGAAGCCTTGCTTGATCGCGTCGCGGCGACATCGGCCTAGCCGGGTGGAACGGCTATGGGCCTCTGACCAACCCGGAGCCAATGGCGTTCGCTATCTGAAGCTGCCCATCGACGCGGTCTAGGAAACAGCCCGCTCCGAGGCTTCAAAAACCGAACGTTGCGCGGCGAACGCCCGCTGGAAGGCCGGCCGAGCCTCGGCGCGCGCGACATAGGCCTCGACCGCCGGGTGAGCCTCCAGAACGCCCGAGCCGTTCAGCCTGCGCAGCACCGCGACCATCATAAGGTCGCCGACGCTGAAGGCGCCGTCGAGCCATAGGCCGTCCGCCAAACGCGCCGACAGGTCGGCGAGCCGCACTTGAACCCGCTGGTCGAGAAGCGCTTGGCGCGCGGCGAACCATGGCTGATCGCGCTCAAGCAAGCTGGCCATCGACCGTTCGATGATCGGCGGCTCGACCGTGCTCACGGCTGCGAACATCCAGGCGATCGCGCGCGCCCGCGCCGCCGCGTCAGCCGGCAGCAGACCCGGGCGCTGGTCGGCGACATGCAGGACAATCGCGCCGGACTCGAAGATCGCGACGTCGTCGGCCTCGAAGGTCGGGATCTGACCGAACGGTTGCAGCGCCCGGTGTTCAGGCGACTTCAACGCGTCGAACGTCATGAGGCGGACGTCATAGGCCAGCCCGACCTCCTCCAGCGCCCAACGCACCGCCATATCGCGCGCGAGGCCGCGGCCGCGATCTGGAGAGGCTTTGAAGGCGGTGATGATCGGGCGCATGTCGACACTCCTGGCCGCTGACGTCCTAGGACGCCCGGGCCAGCCGAATTCCGACACAAGCTCTGCGGCCTGCCAATCTGGTTTAGGCTGTTGCGCCTGAACCAGACCGGCCATCAACCGGACCGGACAGAAGCGGTCGAGCGCTAAACGCCGCCGACGATGGCTTCGCGCAGGCGCGCCGCCACATCGCCCAGCGTGATCGCGTTCAGGGAGTCGTTCACTTCCAGAACGCCCTGCCCGTGCTGCTGAGACAGGTTCCCCGTGAAATCGGTCAGCGCAGTGATGTGCTGCGCCAGCAAATCCACCGTGTGCAGTTCCTGCATGACCGAAAGACGATGCTCGTCCGGCACGACCTCGAGGATCTTGCCCAACGCCACATCCAGGTGCCCGCAGGCGACAGCGGCGAGCGACATCTCCGCGGAGATCGCCTTCAACACCATCTCAACGCTCGCCGGCGCCAACGTATCCGACATCTCAACCCCCTGATTCCTTGCGCCGAAGTCAGCATGCGCAGGGCTTCGACCGCAAGGCCTTGATTTGTGCGGCGAATTAACGCGTGCCGCTACGGAAGCCAAAATTCAACGCTAGATGGCAGTCCGGCGCAGGAGTTCGTCGCGCCGATCGGCCATCTCGCGCCGCGTGCGCTCCAGCGCGTCCCGCTCGGCCATGGACAACAGAACCTCCACCGTGCGGTTCAGGTGGTCGTGGATCGCGCGTCGTGCGTCCTTGGGGTCGCGCGCGCGCAGCGCGTCGACGATTCGACGGTGGTCGTCTGCGAAAGCGTCGGGCGCGGCGAACCGAACCCGCCTCAGCGCCTTGGCGCAATCGGCGAACTGCCGGCGCAGGATCCAGATCTCCTCAACCGCCGCCACGATCGCCGCGTTGCGGGTGGCATGGGCGACGGCGAGGTGAAAATCATGCTCCACCCGTTCGCCTTCCTCGCCGCCGGCATGGCGCGTCAGGTCGCGGACCATGCGCTCCAAAGCGGCGATCTGCTCATCCTCGATGGCCGCCGCCGCCAGGGCGCAGGCCTCGCCCTCGAAGAGCCGCCGCGCTTCGGTCAGCTCCAGCGCGGAAACCTCGGCTTCCGACGGATCCTTTTCGACCGCGCCGGGGGCGGTGACATAGACGCCCGAGCCTTGGCGCGCCTCCACAAGACCCTGGAACTCCAGGGCGATCATGGCGTCCCGGATGGTGGGCCGGCTGACCCCGAACGAGTCGGCGAGGCCTCGCTCCGAGGGCAGCCGATCGCCCGGCGCGTACCGCCCCTCGGCGATCGACGCGGCGATGGACCGGGCCACCTGCTGGTACAGCTTCTGGGGGTCGGGCGCGCCGCGCATCCAGCCTCGCTTCGGATTCTACGATCCCATCTTAGCGATTGGCCTGACCTTTGGAAGCTGGCCCAAGGCGACGCACCTCGCTGGCCGCCAGCAGGAAGGCGCCGACGCCATAGAGCTGGGTGTCGTCGCGTCCCACCTGGTCGGGCGCCACACCCACCCGCTGCACCCAGCCCAGACGCCCGTCCGGCTCCACCGCCGCCTCAAGCGCCTTCCAGCCCTTGTCGATGACGGGCGCATACTTGGCGCGGGGCAGAACGCCATGGTTCACGCCCCAGGCCAGGCCATAGACGAAGAACCCCGTGCCACTGGTCTCGGGCGTCATTTGAGGCTCGAGCAACGACACCGGCCAGTAGCCTTCGGCGCCCTGCAGCGACGCGA
The DNA here is from genome assembly GCF_002310375.3 of Caulobacter vibrioides. GTDB lineage: Bacteria > Pseudomonadota > Alphaproteobacteria > Caulobacterales > Caulobacteraceae > Caulobacter > Caulobacter vibrioides_D. The sequence continues at coordinate 1,280,332 of NZ_CP023315.3, read as the reverse complement.
TCTTCGCCGCCATCTGACGGAAGACCGCCTCATAGCGCGGGCGGCTCGGATGGTTGGCGGGCAGATCCTGCAGAATCCGGGCGATCCCCGCGAACGCCCAGCCATTGCCGCGCCCCCAGAAGATCTTGCGGCCGCTAGGATCGCGACGGGTGATGAACCGGCTGTCGCGGAAATAGAGATGGTCGGTCTGGTCGAACAGGTAGTCGTGCGTCGCCCAGAACTCCCGGTCGGCATGCGCCAGATATCGCTTGTCGCCCGTCGCCTTCGACAGCGCCGTCCAGGCTGGCGGAGCCATGAAGATCGCGTCGCTCCAGCACCAGCGCGCTTGGCAGAAGGGGTCCCCCTTGGCCGGCTTGGGTTCGAAGTCCAGCGACACCGTCGAGGGGTTAGCCAGCACCGCCTCGAAGCGGCTCTTGATGGGGCCGAGCTTGGACGGGTCTTTCGTGCGGTTCGCCGCCCAGATCCACACTGCGCCCGTCGCGTCGGCGTCGGCGTGACGGGGACGATGGTCGAATCCCCACTGCTGGGCTTCGCCATGCGTGAGCACGGCGCGCGTCAGATACGGGTCTTGGCTCACGTCGGCGAAGGTGTAGAGGCCGATATAGAACGCCGCCTGCACCCAGTCGCGGGGCGCTTCGGTGTCCTTGCGAAACGACGTGACCGGCACGTAGTCGAAGTTGTCCATGTGGGCCAGTTGCCAACCGGCCACCTTGCGCGCGGCGGCGTCCACCGAGGCGGCGGAGACACGCGCCGGCGCCTCTTTCGGCGCGGCGGAGGCCTGCGCCCCGGCGCCGGCGACCAGAGCGGCGACAAGCGCTGCGGTCAGAATCTTGAAGGTCATCTTGGGCCTCCCCTACGCGCGCGCGCCCAGATCGGACACGGCCAGAACGTCCATGTCGTCGAACTCAAGGTTCTCGCCGCCCATGGACCAGACAAAACTGTAATTCGCGGTGCCGACGCCGCTGTGGATCGACCAGCTGGGCGAAAACACCGCCTCGCCATCGTCCATGAACACCGCGCGCGGCTCCGACGGCTCTCCCATCAGATGCATCACGCGCCCGGGGGCGGCGTCGAAGTACATGTAGATCTCGCTGCGCCGCCGATGCGTATGCGGCGGCATGGTGTTCCACACGCTGCCGGCCTCCAGCTCGGTGAAGCCCATCACCAGCTGGCAGCTCTCGACCAGGCCGGGCCGGATCACCTGGCGGATCACCCGCCGGTTGGCGTTGCGGGCCTCGCCGGCGACGATCGTTCGGGCCTCCTCGCGGCGGATACGCCGACTGGGGTGGCTGGCGTGGGCGGGATAGCTGACGAAGTAGAAGCGCGCCGGACGCGCTGCGTCTTCGCTGTCGAAGCTGACCGTTTCCACGCCGCGACCGATGTAGAGGCCGTCGTGCCGGGAAAGCTCGAAGCGATCGCCGTCCAAGGTCACCACGCCGGCCTCGCCGATGTTGATCACGCCCACTTCGCGGCGCTCGCAGAAGAAGCGCGAAGCCAGCTCAGGATGCGTGGGAAGCGCCAGCGCCGTTGTCGTCGGAACAGCCGAGCCGATCACCGCACGTTCGACCTCAAGGTAGTTGAGCCGCAGTGCGCCGGCCTGGAACAGGTTTGCGATGACGAAGGTGTCGCGAAGCTCCCCGGCCGTCATGCGCCCCATGCCCGCCCGGTCCGTGCTCTCGCGATAATCCATGTCGACGCCCATCGACCTCCCCGCCACGCGTCCGCCTGAATTCGGCGACTTCTAAATTGACATTACCAATTTAGGCGACCGGCCGTAAAGCGGTATATCAACTTGGCCCTAATCCGCGCGCCCAACACCGCGCGAGGACCGCGGAAAGAGCGAAGAATCCTCCAGCGATTTCAGTACCCTATCGGCGATCGATAACTGATCCGACCAATCGGATTTTGGCCAGGCCAAACCACGCAGCTTCGGGTTTGCCCGAGTGTTGGGGCGGATCGCCGCTACTTCGCGGCGCTCGCGGCGCGGAGCGCGATTTCCTCACGCTTGGCGGCCAGGCTTTCCCGCGTGCGTTCGATCGCCTCAAGTTCGGCGGTCAGCAGCAGGTTCTCGATCAGTCCGCCCAGGTGCGCCTGCATGGCCGCGCGCGCCGCCTTGGGATCGCGGGTGCGCAGGGCCTCGATGATCTCTTGGTGCTCGTCGCGCAGCGGGCGCTTGCGGACCAGGCGCGCCTTTTCCAGCATCTGCATGCAGAGCCGCGAGCGATAGCGAAGATCCCAGGTGCTCTCGACGACCCGCACCACGGCCGTGTTTCGCGTGGCCTGGGCGATGGTGATGTGAAACTGGCGATCGGCCAGTTCGCTCTGCTCTTTGGTCGAGGCTTCACTATTCATCTCGGTGACCAGCGTCTCAAGATAGGCCAGCTCGTCATCGGTGATCAGCGTCGCGGCCAGGGCGGCGGCCTCGCCCTCAAACAGGCGACGCGCTTCAGCCTGCTCGAAGGCGCCGATATCCAGGTCTTTCACGGGCGGCGGCGGCTGGTCCAGACGCACATAGACGCCCGATCCCTGGCGCGCCTCCAGGAGGCCCCGCATCTCCAGAGCGATGATCGCGCGCCGGACGGTGGGGCGACTCACCCCGAACTCATCGGCCAGATCGCGCTCGGACGGCAGGCGGTGACCGGGCTGGTAGACGCCTTCGGCGATCGCGGCGCTGATCGACGCGGCCACCTGCTGATAAAGGCGGGTGGCGTCAGGCGATGAGGTGTCCAGCGAGAGGGTCGACATCGGAGCGGCCGCAAACAGACGCCCGGAGACGGCGCAGCCCAACGACTAGCGCGCGTACGCCCCCGTCACAAGGCGTCGCGATAAAAGTGGCCTTACCAAGATGTCGGGGCGACCGGAGGGTAAGGACTCCGGCCGCCATCATCGCCCGCCCCGGGAGGAGGTTGGCGCAAGATACGCAGCGCCTTGGTCGACGAACGCTCGACCGGCCGACGATCTGGGTCAGCCGTCCGAGCCCACGCACCTTAGCTAAATTGGCTAGGCACGCAATCTAAAATGGCCTGACCAATAAGCTGAATTGAGCAGAAAGTTGTACAACCAATTTGGTAGCGCTCTCACCCGGGCGGTCTAGGCGGCCTGCCGCAGCCCCCACGGATAGGCCGGATAGAACCGGGCCATCATGCGCCCCACATACGCGACCAGCCTCGGATAGCTCTCGGCTTCGCGGCGCAGGGGCGAGTCGAAGAACGGGGTCATGATGGCGGCCAGCATGGCGAACGCGGTCGCGTCCACGCCCACCGGATGGGTGTCACGCATCAGATAGGCCTTGTCTTCCAGGAGTTCGTCCAGCGCCCGCAGCGACAACCCGCCCAGCCAGGCCACCTCTTCGCGCAAGTGACGGCCAACGCCGACGGAGCGGATGTTGGCTGCGACCGCGTCCTTCAGTTCCCGCCGAAGCTCATCGCGCAGGTGCGCCGGCGCCTGATCGAACCAGCGCGCCGGTCCCTTCTCAAAGTTGGCGGGCTCTAGAAATCGGAAGTAGGCCGACACCCATCCCAACTGGTTTTCGATCATGCGCTCGATGGCCCAGGCCTGCGCCCGCTCCTTGCCGCTCAAGCCGATGTCGAGGTCGACGTCATACTTCCGCTCGATGTGCACGCGGATGAAGGTGGAGTCGCCGATCGCCTGGGCGGCGTCCTCGATCCAGGGCAACTGGCCCTTCGGCGCCGTCTCGCGGCTGCCCACCGTCTTGCGATAGTCCAGCCCCGCCATCATCAACTGGACCTCGGTCTTGGTCACATAGGGGCTGATCTCGGGCAGTCCAAACCCGGCTCCCGTGGCGAATAGCGTGATCATCGTCCCTCTCCATCCCGAATGTCGCGATGACGACTTGCTACCGCCAGCCTCCTGCCAGCATGCTGTCAGCAACGATCCTGGATAGTGAAGCTCATGAGACGCGCCGAACGCCTTTTCCAGATCATCCAGATCCTGCGCCGCAGCCGCGCGCCGGTCACCGCCGACGCCATCGCCGCCGAGTTGGAGACGTCCAAGCGGAGCGTCTATCGCGACATCGCCGCTCTGGTGGGCCAGCGCGCGCCCATTCGGGGCGAAGCCGGCGTCGGCTATGTCCTGGAGGCGGGGTTCGATATGCCGCCGCTGATGCTCACCCCCGACGAGATCGAGGCGGCTGTGCTCGGCGCCCAGTGGGTGGCGGGCCGCGGCGATCCGGTCCTGGCCAAGGCCGCGCGGGACCTGACCAGCAAGATCGCCGCCGCGGTGCCCGATCGCCTGCGCCCCTATGTGCTGGAGCCTGCGGCCGCCGCCCCGCCGGCCTGGAAGCCTGAGACCGACCGGATCGACGTCGCCCAGGTTCGCGCCTGGATCCACGCCGGCCGCAAGATCCGCCTGAACTACAGCGACGAGACGGGCGCGATCAGTGAGCGCGTGATCTGGCCCGTCACGGTCGGCTATCGCGAGACCATCCGGATGATCATCGCCTGGTGCGAACTTCGCGCCGCGTTCAGAACCTTCCGGACCGATCGTGTCGTCGGCGCTGAGTTCATGGACGAACGCCACGGCAAGCGCCCTGCGGTCCTCCGCGCCGATTGGCTGCGCTTCCGCGAGGCGGAAGTCGCCGCCTGGGACCAGCGAACGAAAGCCGGCTGCTGACCGCTAGAGGCCGTGCCGCTTGGCGAAGGCCTCGAACAGCCCTGGCCAGGCCGCCACCGGCTTGCCCGCGACGAAACGCAGTCCAAAGCCGTGCCCGCCCTCCTCGAAGATGTGCATCTCGGTGGGCACGCCCTTGGCCTTGAGCGCCGAGAACATTCGCAATGAGTTCTCAACCGGAACCGACTTGTCGTCGGCCGCGTGCAGCTGGAACACGGGCGAAAGCCCCTCACGCACCTGCTTCTCCGGGGAGAGTTCATTCACCCGCTCGGGCGTGTCCCGCTGGGAAAGAAGCTGCTTTCGAGAGCCTGCGTGCGCGGCGGCCGGGTCCAGCGTGATCACCGGATAGATCAGCGCCGAGAGACTGGGCTTGGTCGGCAGGCCATCCACCGCGTCGATCGCCGGATAGGTCTCGACGTCGAACCGGGTCGTCAGGTTCGCGGCCAAATGACCGCCGGCCGAGAAGCCCATGATGGCGACCCGGTCCGCCGAGACCTTCATCCCCTCGGCGCGGGCCCGGATCAGGCGGATGGCGCGTTGGGCGTCCTGCAGCGGCGCATCGCCCCCGGCGGCCCAGCCATCGCCCGGCATGCGGTAGAACAGGACAAAACAGGTATAGCCGCGCGCGGCGAGCCACCGCGCCGTCTCGTAGCCTTCCTTGTCCAGCACGACGCGCTCATAGCCGCCGCCCGGGATCAGCATCACGGCCGCGCCATTCGGCGTCTTGGGCCGGAAGACGACCAACTTGGGGGCCCGCGTGTGAACCTGGGCCCGATCCTTCAAACCCTTTGGATCGCCGCGCTCGACGATGTTTTCCTCGACCTTGACGCCCTCGCCGCCCGGCGCGCCGTTCGGCCACAGCAGGATGGTCTCGGTGGGATCCGGCGGTGTGATCGCTGGATTGTCCATCTTCGCCGCCCTCGCCTCGTCCGCCGCCAAGGATCCGAGCACGCCCGAAACAAAAGCGCCCAAGGCGCCGCGCCGGTTCATCATGGGACCCAAGCCTATCCGTTGTCGTTGGCGCGACCCTAAAGCCGGCGCCCCGCCTTGGGAAACCGGTTTCCTAGCTTTGGGCGAAGCGCAGGTGATGCAGGACGATACCGCTGGTCGTGGCGACGTTTAGCGAGTCGAAGCCGTTGGCCATCGGAATGCCGATCCGACGCGCACACGCCATCACCTCCGGTGTCAGGCCAGGTCCCTCCGCCCCAAGCAAGACAGCGGTCCGAGGGGCGGGCTTTAGCGCCGCGAGCACTTCGTCGGCCGCGGGGCTCAAGGCCAGCCCTTCGAAACCCGTGGCCTCAAGGAGCTTTGCGATCGAGTCGTCCCGGGTCAGCCGCGCCGTCGGCACCGACAGCACGGCGCCGACCGACACGCGGATCGCCTTGCGGTACAGCGGATCGCAGCAATCGGCGTCAAGGATGATCGCGTCCGCGCCAAAGGCCGCCGCGTTGCGATAGATGCCGCCGATGTTGTCGTGATTGGCGATGCCGCAGAGGACCAGCACCACCGCTTGCGCCGGCAGGCTGGACAGCAGGTCGCCCGCGCCGATCGCCGGCGGTTTACGGCCAAGCGCCAGTATCCCGCGATGCAGATGGAAGCCGGCGATCGCGTCCAGCACCTCCTGATCGGCCAGATGCACGGGGGTGTCGTCCGGCAGGCCGGCCAGGACGTCCTCCAGCTTGTCCCGTCTCTTGGGATCGATGAGTAGTGAGACCACGCGCTGGGGCGCATCGCGCACGAAGGCGCGCAGCACGGTTTCGCCCTCGGCGATGAACAGGCCTTCGCGGCCGACGAGATCACGCTCCTTGATCGCCCGGAACGGCGCGGCGGCGGGATCGTCGGGGTGCGAGACGCGATGGAACTGGGGCAAGGGCGGGCTCTGGAGATGTCGCTGCGATCAGCGAACACCTCGTATCGGCAGGATCGCAAGACCGCCAGCCAGCGCCAGGGCGCTGGCCACCAGGAAGAACATCCGGAAGTCGCCGTGCGTGGGGCCAAGGCTCCAGACCGCCAGGGCCGGCGCCAGCGCCTGGGGCAGCGTGTTGGCCAGGTTGATCACCCCAAGGTCCTTGCCCGCATCCCGCTGGGACGGCAGCACCTGGGTCACCAGCGCGATGTCGACCGCAGAAAAGCAGCCAACCCCGCATCCATAGACGACGAAGGCGGCCACCAGCACCGGCCAATCCGGGGACATCGAGAAGACGATCAGCGACAGCGCGACCGTCAGGGCCGCCCCAAAGGCGAAGAGCTTGCGGCGGCGGAGACGGTCAGACAGCACGCCGCCCAGCATGGCGCAGGCCACGTTGAAGACGGTCGAGATCGTCGCCAGGATCGCCAGCCCCTCCTCGGCCCGGCGGCCGGGGAACAGATGCGGATAGTCGACCTCGTCCTTCAGGAAATAGAGCATGTAGCTCTGCACGAGGCTGAAGGCGACCAGCACCAGAAATCGCCCAAGCCAGGCGAAGGCGAAGTCCGGATGCTTGCGCGGACTGACCCACAGGCCCGACACGAACGCGCGAAGATTGAACGGCGGCACGGCGCTCTTGGGCAGCGGAGGGTCGCGCAGTCGGATCACGAACGGGGCCAGACCCAGCAGCAGCGCCGCCGAGATCGCCGCGTATCGGTAACTCTCGGTGACGAGCAGACCGCCCACCACCACGGCGCCCACGGCGGTGCCGATCGGATTTCCGAGGCTCAGAAACGCCGCGACCATGCCCTTCTGCGTGTCCGGCACGCGGTCGGGCATCACCGCCATCAGCGCCGAGAAGCAGAGATTGAAAGCCAGCTGGAACAGAATCACGCCGCCAATCAGGGCTGCGGGGGTCTTGGCGTGCATGATCGCCAGATAGGCCAGCGAAGCCCCCAAGGCGCCCACCACCATCCACGGGCGACGCCGACCAAAGCGCGAGGTCGTGCGATCGCTGATCGCCCCGGCCAGCAGGTTGGCGATGCTGGCGGCGATGGCGCCGTAGAACGCGACCTGAGCCAGAACGATCGCCTTGCCGCCGGGATCAAGGGTTTCGACCTTCAGAGGCAGAAGGACCTGCAGCAGCGGCTGGAACGACACAAAGGCCGCGATCTGCGCAAGGGTGTACGCGGCGATGAAATTCGCGCGCACCGGCTCCCTGGGCCGCGCCCCATCGTCAGGCCGCATCTCACCTCCCCGCGCGATCTGTCGCCGCGTCTGGACCCCACACTGGCCGCGCAATCGGCCCAATACAAGGCCTGGGAGCGCTTTCAATCGAGGCGTTTCCTTCCCTCGCCCAGACGCACTAGGGTAATGGGATGGGTGTGAGTCTGAAGGAAGTCGGGGCCAACGAATGGGTTCGGTGACGATCTACGACGTCGCCGCGAAGGCGGGGGTATCGATCAAGACCGTTTCGCGCGTGATGAACAACGAGCCGAACGTTCGGCCCGTGATGCGCGAACGTGTGCTCGCCGCCGCTGGCGAGCTCGGCTACAGCCCCAATCTTTCGGCGCGGAGCCTCGCGGGATCCCGCTCCTTCGTGATCGCCGTGTTTGTCGACGCGGCGCTCACCATCGACCACTGGCAAAGTGAGCGCGGCGCCGACTATCTGAGCCGCATCCAGCTGGGTGCGACGCTGGTCTGCCGCGACGCGGGCTATCACCTCTTGATCGAGTTGATCGACCATGAAGGCCCGCAGGTCCGGCAGGAGGTCGCCGCGCTGCTGGCGGCCCTGAAGCCCGACGGCGTGATCCTCACCCCGCCCTCCTCCGACAACGCGGTGGTGCTCGAACTGCTGAACAAGGCCCGCACGCCCTATGTCCGCGTCGGCCCCGAGCGCGCGGAGGGCCTGGGGCCTCGCGTGCACATGGACGACGTCGCCGCGGCGCGCGAGATGACCGATCACCTGATTGGCCTTGGCCACCAGCGCATCGGCTTCATCGTGGGCGAGCCGCGCTATGGTGCCAGCCAAGCCCGCCGCGACGGCTATCTGGAGGCTATGCGCGCCAAGGGCCTTTCCGTGCCCGACGCCTGGGTCCGCCAGGGTGACTTCACGTTCCAGTCGGGTCTTGAACAGGCCAAGGCTCTACTGGCCTTGCCCGAGCGCCCAACGGCCATCTTCGCCAGCAATGACGACATGGCGCTGGGCTGTATCGCCGCTATCGCCGAGGCGGGGTTGATGACACCGGGGGACGTGTCCGTCGCCGGCTTCGACGACAGCCCCAGCGCACGCTTCAGCCGGCCGCAACTCACGACGGTGCGCCAGCCGGTCGCCGAAATGTCCTCGGTCGCTGCGAAACTGCTGATCGAGCAGTCCCGAGGCGGAGCGCCTGCGGAGCGCCCGGTGGACGAACTGCTGCCCTTCAGCCTGATCCACCGCGCCTCGACCGCGCCGCCGCCCCGCTAAAAGCGGCCCGAACAGCTAGAAGGCTGCTGCCGATCAGCGCCCCGGTCGGGCGAAGGCGGCGACCCGCGCGCGCGCCGCGTGGACAGGGTTCTCGGCGGGCCGCTCCTGGGGAGCCGCCTGAGCGCGCGCCCCGAAACGGAAGGCCCCGACGCGGTTCGACAGGTCCGCCGCCTCGACGCGGAGCGCGTGGGTGGCGTCGGTCGATTGCGAGACCATAGCCGCGTTGCGCTGGGTCACCTGGTCCAACTGGTTCACGGCGGCGTTGACCTGGCCCAGAGCCGTGGCCTGTTCGCTGGCCGAGGCGGCGATGGCGTTCACCAGCTCATCGATGCCCCCGACCTTCTCGTGGATCCCGCGCAAAGCATCGCCCGTCTGGCCGACCAGATCCACGCCCTCGCTCACCTGACGGCTGCTTTGGGTGATCAGAGACTTGATGTCGCTGGCGGCCTGGGCAGAGCGCTGGGCCAGGGCCCGGACTTCCTGAGCGACCACCGCAAAGCCCTTGCCAGAGTCACCGGCGCGGGCCGCCTCGACGCCAGCATTGAGCGCCAGGAGGTTGGTCTGGAAGGCGATCTCGTCGATCATGCCCAGGATCTGGTTCACCTGCTGCGACTGGGCCTCGATCTTGGTCATGGCCTCGGCGGCGCGCGTGACGATGTCGCCGGACCGTTCGACCTCGGCGGAGGCCTCGCTGACGCGCGAAGAAACCTCGCGGGCCCCCTGGGCTGTCTTGCCCACCGCGCTGGTGAGCTGCTCCACCGCTGCGGCGGTCTCCTCCAGCGTGGCCGCCTGCTGCTCGGTGCGCTGGGAGAGATCCTCAGCGCTATGGGCGATGCCGTCGGCGCCCGCGCGGATGCCGCCCGCAGCGCGCTCGACGGCGCTCATCGCTTCGGTCAAAGCACTGGCGGCCTGTTCGAAATCAACCTTCAAGCTGTGGAATTCCGGCGCCAGGTCGCCCTCGACGCGGGCGGACAGGTCGCCTGCGGCCAGACGCGCGAGCGCCTCGCCCACCGCCTTGACCGCCGCCATCTGCCGATGTTCAGCCGCCTCGCGTTCACGCTCCAGCGCCTCGCGCTCTTCCAGCAGAGCATCGATATAGGTCGACACAGACAGGTCCATGTCGAGGAAGGCCGCCTTGATCAGGGCCGACAGCCCATCAGCCAGTTCGCCATCGGACTTGGTGCTGTTGAAAAGGCCCTTGGCGCGCTTGGCCACAAGCGTGCGCATCACCTCTTCAACCACCACCGCGTAGCCGCCGATGTACCACTGCGGCGCGATATCGGCGTCAGCGTGAGCCCGGCCAATGCGCTCGACGTCGCGGACATAGCTCTCGCCATAGTCGGCCTGGGCGATGCGACGCCAGTGGGCTGCCTGAGCACGCTCGGCGCTGGCCATATGGCCGTCGTCGCGGAACTTGACCCGCGTGTCCGGGAACAGCCGCACCTGGCTGTAGAACTTGCCCAGCGCTGCGCCGATCTCGGTGTCGATGACGGGCTTGATCGCTCGCAGGCTGGCGCGAGACCGCTCGTCGAAGCGCATGAAGGCCATACGCTGATCAAGCTTGGCGTTGGCGCTCATGCCTGTGGCTCCGACTCGCTGGTAAGACTTGGTTGACCATGTTGGTGAACGGAATCTGTTAACCAAGATTGAAGTTCGGCGCGATGCGCCCCGTGGCCGCAGCGCTTCCCAATCTTCGCCGTATTGAGAACCAAGCTGCGCCTTGGCGCGTTTTGGGCTTGTCAGGTCCGCGCAGGGGCCTGGATATAACCGGGACTAACCCCCAAGGACTTCATGGCGCTTCCGGCGGATTTCACCTTGACCGAAACGGACGGAGGCGCAGCCGCCGTCCTGACGGGAGACTGGACCGCGCGGGGTCTGTTCGATGCAGGGCCCCGCTTGGCGGAGGCGCTCGACGCCGCCGGCGACCTGCGGCTGGACCTGACCGGCGTCAACCGATGCGATACGGCCGGCGCTTACGCCATCCTGCGCGCTGCGGGAGAACGTCTCGACATCGAGAAGGTGGTCGCCCGCAAGCAGGTGTTGCGCCTGCTGGAACTGGTGCGCGCGGCGACTCAGGTCGAGCCGCAGCGGGAGGTTCGTCCCGTCGGCTTCTACGCCCTGCTGGAACGCATTGGCCGCGGGGTCTTCGGACTGTTCGCGGACGGCTATGGAACGCTGGTGTTCCTGGGTCACCTCCTGGTGGCCCTGGGCCGCAGCGTGATCTCTCCGCGTCGGATCCGATGGGCGCCGATCATAGCCCTGTGCGAGCGCGCCGGCCTCGACGCCATGCCGATCGTGGCCACCACAACCTTCTTCATCGGCGCGGTGGTGGCGTTGCTCGGCGCCAACATGCTCACAGACTTCGGCGCGCAGGTTTACGCGGTCGAGCTGATCGGCATCTCGGTGATGCGGGAGTTCAACATCCTGATCACCGCCATTCTGCTGGCGGGCCGTTCGGCCTCCAGCTTCGCGGCGGAAATCGGCTCGATGAAGATGAACCAGGAAATCGACGCCATGCAGGTCATGGGCGTCGATCCCTATGAAGCGCTGGTGCTGCCTCGGTTCGCTGCGCTGCTGCTGACCATTCCCCTGCTGACCTTCGTGGCGACCATCGCCGGCCTGGCGGGGGGGATCCTGGTCGTTTGGAGCGTGCTGGACCTGTCGCCCACCTTCTTCCTCCAGCGGATCGTCGACTATGTCGGCGCCACGCACTTCTGGATCGGCCTGTCCAAGGCGCCGGTGATGGCCATGGTGATCGCCGCGATCGGCTGCCGCCAGGGCATGGAGGTGGGCAACGACGTCGAGTCCCTGGGTCGTCGTGTCACCGCCTCGGTGGTCCACGCCATCTTCGCGATCATCCTGATCGATGCGGTCTTCGCCCTGATCTACATGGAGCTGGACATATGACCGGCTCTGCGCTTGCCGCGCCGGACGTCGAGGCGCCCGACGTCGATCGCTATCCGATCGAAGTCCGAGGCCTGGTCTCGCGCTTCGGCGAAACGGTCGTGCATGACGGTCTCGACCTGAAGGTCGAGCAGGGTGAAATCCTGGGCGTCGTGGGTGGCTCAGGCTCGGGCAAGTCGGTTTTGCTCAACAGCATCATCGGTTTGAAGACGCCGGATGACGGCCATGTCCGACTGTTCGGGAGCGACATGCGCACCGCTTCGCGCCGGCGCTGGTCGTCGGTCGAGCGCCGCTGGGGCGTGCTGTTCCAGCAGGGCGCGCTGTTTTCCAACCTGACAGTGCGCGAGAACGTCGCTGCGCCGCTGTACGAACATACCCGCCTGCCCCGTCGCGAGGTCGAGGCGATCGCGGACCTCAAGATCGCGATGGTGGGCCTCCCGGCGCGCGCCGCGACGCTGAAGCCCGCCGAGCTGTCCGGCGGCATGCGAAAGCGCGCAGGCCTGGCGCGGGCGCTGGCCATGGACCCGGAACTGCTGTTCCTGGACGAGCCCACCGCCGGCCTTGACCCCATCGGGGCCCAAGCCTTTGACGCCTTGATCAAGGATCTTTCCGACAGTCTTGAGCTGACCGTCTTCATGATCACCCACGACCTGGACAGCCTTTACACGATCACCGATCGCGTGGCGGTGCTGGCCGACAAGAAGGTGGTGACCGTGGCGCCGGTTAGCGAGCTCGAGCGTTCAGACCATCCCTGGATCAAACAATACTTCCTGGGCCCCCGAGGGCGCGCCGCCGCGGCCGCCAAGGACCACGCCAAGTCGAGGACCGACGACTGATGGAAAGAAACGCCAACTACGCCCTGGTCGGGGCCATTTCCCTGGCGCTCTTCATGGGCCTGGTGATCTTCGCGGTCTGGCTGGCCAAGCTGAGCTTCAACCGCGACTACGACCTGTACGACATCCTGTTCATCGGTCCGGTGCGCGGTCTGTCCCAGGGCGGCGAAGTGCACTTCAACGGGATCAAGGTCGGCGAGGTCACGCGGATCGAGCTCGACAAGACCGACCCGAACCGCGTGATCGCGCGGGTGCGGGTGACGTCAGACGTGCCGATCAAGGTCGACAGCTACGCCACGCTGGAGCCGCAGGGCATCACCGGCGTGAACTACGTGCAGATCACCGCCGGCTCGCCGAACCAGGACCTGCTGAAGGACACCGTCAAGAACGGCAAGGTGCCTGTGCTCCGAACCCAACGCAGCGCGCTCTCGGACCTGTTGGAAGGCGGCGGGACCGTGCTGACCCGGACGATCGAGGCGCTCGATCGCGTCAATCGCGTTCTATCGGACCGGAACATCAAGAGCTTCGGCGCGACGATGAACAACGTCCAGTCCGTCACCCAGGAATTGCGAGACCGCAAGGCCATGTTCGCTGACGCCCAAAAGGCGCTGCAGAGCATCGACCAGACGGCCCAATCGATCACTGAGCTCTCCAACAGCGCCAACGGCCTCGTCGAGGGGGACGCCAAGCGCACCCTGGCGGAGCTTGGCGAGGCGGCGGCCGAACTGAAAGCCACGGCGAAAGACGCGCGCGGCATGGTCTCCAAGCTGGAAGGCCCGACCAGCGACTTCGCGACCACCGGTCTGCCGCAGCTGTCTTCGGCCATCGTCACCTTGCAGTCGGCCGCCGAGTCCCTGGACCGCCTGGTCGGCGAAGTCGAACAAAACCCCCGCGGCGTTGTCGGCAAGGCGCCCGCCAAGGAAGTGGAGGTGAAGCCGTGAACCCGATGAACCGCAAGACGCCGCGCGCGGTCGCCAAGATCGTCACCGCCGCCGCCCTAGCCCTGAGCCTTTCGGCCTGCATCAGCGTCTTCCCGGAGGCCGAGCCGGCGACGCTCTATCGTTTCGGCGGGGCGGACGTCAGCGTCCCCAAGGGCCCGGGCGGCGCTGCTCTGGGCGTGCTGAAGGCGCCGACGGTCTTCACCCGCGCTTCGGCCGGCGATCGTCTGCTGACGAGCACCCAGGGCGAGGTCGCCTACATCGCCGGCGCCCGGTGGGTCTCGCCCGCGTCCGTCCTGTTCGAAGAGGCCGTCGCCAGCGCCTTCCAGGCCGACACCGGCCGGGCCAGGCTGATCGGACGCGGCGAGATCGCGAAGGCGGACCTTGTGTTGCGCCTGGAGGTCCGGACGTTCGAGGCCCAGTACGTCAACGGCCCCAAGGCCGCGCCAGAGGTGCTCGTGCGCGTCCGTGGCGTGCTCACCAAGAACCAGGACCGCTCGTTGGTCAGCGACCGGGTGTTCGAGGCCCGCGTCAAGGCCGCCGACAATCGCGTCTCGGCGATCGTTCCCGCCTATGATCAGGCGACCGCCAAGGTTCTGGGCGAGGTCGTGGCCTGGGTCAACGCCGGCGGGGCGGCGAGCCCGAACTAGAGGGCCTCGAGAGGCTCGGTCACGGCGCCATAGCCGGCGTCTTCGGGAATGCGCAGAACCGCGCCGTCGACCCAGGGCTCGACCGTCACCAGCGGGCGGCTCGTCGAGCGGGCAACCGCGTCCGACGGATCTTGGCTTTCGGCGAGCAGTTGCAGGTTCATGCGCGTGGGGAAGATCACCTTTCGCTCGCCCGAGGCCGCAAGCTCAAGCGCCCTGGTCGGCGCGATCCACTCGGCGTCCACCGCCTCGTGGCCATCACAGATCGCCTGCTGAGCCAGCGGCGCATGGGCGACATAGAACCAGGTGTCGAAACGCTTGGGCATAAGCTTGGGCGTGATCCAGCGCGCGAAGATCGTCAGCGCCGAAAGGTCGAGCTTGAGACCCAAGTCCTCGACCACGTCGATGAAGTTGACCTTGTCCTCGGCGACGGCGGCGCGAATGTCCTTGGCCGCCTCCCCCGCGTAGAACGCCCCGTCGCGATCCCTGGCCAGCAGGATCCCGGCCTCTTCATAAGCCTCGCGCAGCGCGGCGATGCGCAAGGCCGCGCCGTCCTGGTCGGCGACATCGAAGCCGATCGCCAGATCACGCCAGCGCGGATCGCTATCGCCTTGGTGGCTCTTGCCGCCCGGGAAAACCAACGCGCCCGCCGCGAAATCGATCTGGTGGTGCCGCTTGACCATCAAGACCTCGAACGTCGGCGCGTCTCGAAGCAGCAGTATGGTCGCGGCGGGTCGGATCGGGCTTAGGGATGACTCAGACATGCCAAGAAGTCTGGCGCCGGCGGCGACGCTTGCCCAGACCCCTTTCGAACAACTGTTAGGTTTCGTCGAGTCAGGCCGACTGGGCGCGGCGCTTGCTGGCGCTGCGGTCCATGCGCTCGAGCAGGTACTCGCTGTCCTCGCGCGAGGCGATGTGAGACGAGGTCAGGAACCGCTGGATCATGTGCTCCTGGAAGCGCTCGCGATCGTGCGCGCCGCCATCGAAGTCCAGTCCATGGAAGGCGTCGACCCCAGCCCGGAACGCCGAATAGAGGCGCGACGGCAGGCCAGCGCGCTCGCAGATGGCCTTCAGACCCAAGGGCCCGGCGTCGTGGATCATCAACCAGGTCCGGTGGTGCGGCACGCCCGCCAGCTCGGCGACGGCCCACTCGAAGAACGTCATGTGCCCATGCGCCAGGGCGCGCAGGATCAGCGATGGCGACAGGCGTCCCATCTTGTTCAGGTGAGCGACAAACCCCTTGGGGTCCGCGGCGCGGCCCGCTTGATCGACCAGGTCGATGGTCGCGCGCTCGGTCGCGCCAAGGATCAGCTCCATGGTGCGCTCGGGCGACAGCGCATGGCTGGTCAGGATGTGGTCGCGCAGCTGCTCGCCGACCATGTCGATCAGGCGCTCGGTGACCGCCAGCGGCAAGGCCGACCTGTAGGCGACAGCCTGCAGCACCTGCTCGGACTTGGAGAACCGGTCGAGCGCCTTCTGCAGCGCGACTTCCGAGAAGCGCGCATTGTCGTTGGCGCAGACGGTCGCGACCACGTCCTCGCCGCCCTGCTCGACCAGCAGCGTCGTGATCTTGCTCGACAGCTTGGGACGCTTGGCGACCGCCATCTGGCGCACTGGTCCGCCAACCTTCACGATCTCGGCGAGATCGGTGTCGGTGAAGACGGGCGAAAAGCTGATGATCGGCAGGCTGACGCTTTCGACGTCGCGCGCCAGTCGGTTGGCGACGTCCGGCGGCAAGGCGAGCGAGTTCTTCAGCGTCACGGCCATGGCCCGACGCACCAGCTCGGCGGCGTCGGCGGCCATCACGCGGAGGATATCGTGCGCGACCTCGCGCTCCTCCTCGGTCAAGACCGAGCGATCGATGCTGCGACAGAGCTTGTGCGCCGCCAGAGCGCGCTCGTCAGGCGTCGCGCCCTTAACGAGCATGCGAATGTCGGCGTCGGTGAGTGCAGCGCGTGTGGTGGCCATGGTTCGCCCGCAGGGAGCTATGCGTAGAGTCGCATATTCGACGGTTAGGCTTAATGATTGTTTGCGCCAGGAAGCTGTGGATTAACGATAACCCGTAACGGGGCGCAAACCACGCTCGACTAGGGTGCCGCCTCAACCGAGAGGAGCGCGATCTTGATCGCCGAGCGCCGCCTAGCAGTGACACCCACGGACGGCGCCCAGGTGGTCAAAGCCCTGGACGCCCAGGCCGCGCTATTGCCTTACGCCCTTGGGGTTTTCGCGGTCAGCCTGCCCCTGTTCGTCTGGGTCGGATCGTTCGCGGCCAATCCGCTCTGGATGACCGCCAGCTTTGTTGTCTTCGCGATCAATTGGGGCGCCTTCTACGCTGCGGTGAACTGGCTGCGCGACGAACCGTCGCAAGATTTGGCGCGGCGAGCCCGCGTGCACGTCCTGTGCGGCGTGCTCTGGGCGCTGGCGGTTGTCCAGATTTCGATCTTCGCGCACGGCGCGGGTCCCGCCCGAGAAACGCTTCTGTTGCTCGCCACCGCTGGGGCCGTGCTGTGCACGTTCTTCGCCGCGCCCTATATGCCGGGCCTCTTGATCATCGCGCCGGTGGCCGCCGCGGGCCCACTGGTGGCGCAGTTCTCCCAGACCGATAGCCGCCTGGCCGGCGAGCTGACCTTCGGGGCGACGGCGCTGGCCATGACCTTGGCGCTGATCCTCAACCGCATGTTCCGCCGCCAGCACGACCTGGCGATCGCGCACGAGCAACTCGTCGACGAGCGCCTCCGGGTTCTGGAGGAAGCCGAACGCACGGCGCGCTCGAAGTCCGATATCGTCGCGACCCTGAGCCATGAAATTCGTAACGGGCTGACAGGCGTCACCCACGTCCTGGCCGCCGCCGCCGGGCGAGGCGGTCGAGCCGCCCCCTCGCGCGAGCAGCTCAACGCAGCGCTCGACGCGGCCCAAGACCTGATCGCCGTGCTCAATGCGACGCTCGACTCTGAGACCGCCGAATCCGGCCGACTGCAGGTTGACGCCCACCCCTTCGACCCCGTCCGCCTAGTGCAGGACCTGACCCTTCTGGACAAGCCGCATGCGGCCACCAAGGGCCTGGAGTTGTCGGTGCACATCGATCCGCTGCTGCGCGGTCCCGCCAGGGGCGCGGTGATCGCGGACGCGCTGCGCACCCGGCAGGTCGTCTCGAATCTGCTGGGGAACGCGATCAAATACACCGTGCGCGGCCGGGTCGAAGTGCGACTGGAGGTCCGCGGCGAGCTCATCGCGATCGAGGTGGCCGATACCGGTCCGGGCCTCTCCAGCGAAGAGATGGAGCAGGCCTTCGAACCCTTCCGCCGCGTTGAACGCACCGGCGCCGGGGTGAACGGCGCCGGCCTTGGACTGTCGCTGGCCCGTCAACTGGCCCGCCTGATGGGCGGTGCGCTGGACGCCCGCAGCGCGGTTGGCGTGGGCAGTTGCTTCACGCTGACGCTGCCCTTCGATCCGACCGCCCAAAGCGAACTTGAGGAAGAGCTCGACACCGTCACGATGGAAGCCCCGGGGGCGCCGCGAGCCCTGCGCGTCCTGATCGCCGAGGATGATGCGTTGAACGCGGCTATGCTGCGCGCGGTCCTGGAACAGCTTGGCCATCAGGTGGTGCATGCTCAGAACGGTCGCCGGGCGGCGGACCTCGCCAAGATCGCCGAGTTCGACCTGCTGATGCTGGATCACCGCATGCCGGTGATGGACGGGCCTTCGGCTGCGGCGACCTTGCGCCAAGGCGAGGGACCCAACCAGTCGACCCCGATCGTCGCGATCATCGACGGCGAGGCCGAAGAGGCCGCCGAGTTCCTGGAAGCTGGGGCCGATATCATCCTGCGCAAGCCTGTCAGCGTGGCTGGCGTGGCGCGAGCCCTCGCCGACGCCGCCGCCCTCGATCGCAGCGATCCCGCCAAGGCGGCCGCCTGATCCCACACGTACCGCAGGGTAAGCCTTCCCTCGACGACCGCCCTCGCCCATCCTCCCCGGCAACGATAAGATATGGGAGGAAGCGATGCTGGAAGGCCTGCGCGTCGTTGAACTGGCGACCTACATCGCCGCCCCCGGCGCCGCCGGCGTCATGGCCGATTGGGGCGCGGACGTCATCAAGGTGGAGTCGCCCGAGGGCGATCCGATGCGGCGGTTCTTCGACACCATCGGCTCGGACCAGGACGCCAACCCGGTCTTCGAACTCGACAATCGCGGCAAGCGGGCTGTTGTGCTGGATATCCGCAGCGAGCTTGGCCGTGAGGCGCTGAAGGCGCTGGTGGCCACCGCCGACATCTTCCTGACCAATGTGCGGGCGGCGGCGCTGGCCCGGGCGGGCCTGGACTATGAGGCGCTCAAGGCCGTCAATCCGCGGCTGATCTACTGCAGCCTTTCGGGCTATGGCCTGACGGGGCCCGATGCGGACAAGCCGGGCATGGACGTCGCCGCCTTCTGGTCGCGCGCGGGTGTCGGCGCGATCACCGCGCCCAAGGGAGCCGAACCTTTCCCGATCCGGACCGGCATGGGCGACCATGTGACCTCTCTGGCGACCGTGTCCGCGATCCTGGCGGCGGTTCACGAACGCACGCGCACGGGCGTTGGCCGGCTGGTCGAGACCTCGCTGCTGCGCACCGGCGTCTATGCGATCGGGTCGGACATGGCGATCCAGCTGCGGTTCGGGAAACTGGCCTCGACGCGGGGGCGCCGCGAGGCCGTCCAGCCGCTTGCGAACTTCTACATGACCGCAGACGGCCGCTGGATCTGCTTGCTGCCTCGGCAGGGCTCCGTCGACTGGCCGCGGATCGCCGCCGCCGCCGGACGGTCGGAGCTGGTCGACGACCCCCGCTTTGGCTCCGCCAAGGCGCGGCGGGAACACGGGCAGGCTCTGGTCGACATTCTCGACGAAGCGTTCGGCGCCATGACCTATGAGGCCGCCGCCGCCGCGCTGGACGCTGGCGATATCACCTGGGCGCCCTACCAGACCCCGCGTGAGTTGGCGCTGGACGCCCAGGCCGAGGCGGCGGGATGTTTTGTCGAGACCCCGGACGGCGCAGGCGGAACGTTCAAGGCTCCGGCGGCGCCGGCGCGCTTCCCGGGAGCGCAGGACGGCCCACGCGGCCCCGCCCCCAAGCTTGGCGCGGATACGGCGGCGGTGTTCCGAGAGCTGGGCTGGTCAGAAGATCAGGTCGCGGCCTTGACCAAGGTCAGCGCTGCTTGACCTTGTCGTTGGCCTCGGCCAGCACCCGCAGCATCTCGGCGGAGAACATCGAACTGGCCAGGCGCTGACCCGCGCCCATGCCGGAACCTTTGGAGTCCCCGAACGGGCTGCCGATATCCTGCGAACCCCGCAGGATCAGGTCCACGACAGCCTCTTGCTGGCGAATGCGCTCCAATCGCCGTCCGCTGGCGTATTGGATGAAGCCTTGATCGCCAGACGCGTCGCGCGCCTGAGCGGGGTCGGTGACGCGGGTGGCGCCGCCGGTCTTGGTCAGGTTGGCGTAGAGCTCGCCCACCGTCGCGGGTCGCCCGTCGCGGTAGAAGATCGAGCGGTTGGCCTGGGCGGCTTCCGGGAACATCGCGGCGGCGTTGGCGGTGGGCGAGACCGAAACGGCCTGGATCAGGCGCGCCGAGCCTTGCGGCCCCAGGAAGTGGGCGGCGTAGAGCTCCCCCGCCGTGGGCGTGCGCCCGACGCGGCCGCGCAGGTAGGAGGCGTGATCCGACGCCAGCTCGCCGGCCATCAGGGAGGCGGCGTGCGGATCCATCTTCAGACCCAGAACCGCCTTTCGCGCCTCATCACCCTCGACCCGGTAGCGCCCGTCGGCCCCTTGGCTGATCAGATCAGCGTACCGCGCGTAGCCGTATTTGGAGCCGTGCTTCTTCAGCGTGGCCAGCCAGGTTTGGTCGACGAACTGGAAGAGACCGGACGCCGATGAGGTCCTGGCCTTTGCGCCGGGATTGAAACCGCTCTCGCGCTTGGCCGTGCCCATCAGGAACGTGAAGTCGACCCCCGTCGCGTTCGACGCGCGCTGGATCGCCGACTCGACGACGTTGCGGAGGGAGTTGACGGCGGGCATGACCCAGGAGTCGCCGATCATGGTTAATCCACGATTAACCACGTTGATCCGCGGGTGCGACGAGAGCGCGCGCCCACCACGGACTTACGCTTGTAAGAAAAATCGACCAATAGATTACGATTGTCAATTTACAGCGGCGCTACGCCGTGCTGACCTTATCCTACAGTCGTAATTTCCAATGAGAGGTCGACATGGCTCTGGCTCTGCACCCCAACGGCTCCGGCATCCCGGGACTGGATGACGCGCCGCGCAAACCCGCCAAGGTGCTGCTGATCGGGCTAGGTGTGTCCGGTGCGCTGCATATCGCGCTGATCGGATACCTCGCCTACCAAAAGTGGACGCAGCCGATGCCGCCAATGGCGCCGGATACCGGTTTCATCGTCGAAACCGTGCCCTTCACCCCGAAGCCGCCTCCCCCGCCGCCGCCGACCGAAAAGCCGCCGCCGGCGGTCACCGCGCCGAAGCTCCACATCCCTGTTCCGACGCCCTTTGAAACGCCACCGCCGCTGATCGCCGATCCAAGGATTGTTCCGGACGGTCCGCCCGCCCCGGGGCCGATCACGACCCTGACGCCGACGGTCACGACACCGCCGGCACCGCCTCAGCCGCCGCCAAAGGTGATCACGAGCGCCAACTGGCAGCGGATTCCCTCAGCCGATGAGATGGCCCGCTACTACCCCGAAAGCGCTCAGCGCCGAGGTCTGTCGGGATGGGCGACGCTGAGCTGCGTCGTCGCGCTCAATGGAACGGTGCGGGACTGCGTCATCGCGGCGGAGTCACCGGCCGACGAGGGCTTCGGAAGCGCCGCGCTCAAGATCTCGCGCTTCTTCAAGATGAAGCCACAGACCGAGAACGGCGAGCCGGTCGACGGCGCGACGGTTCGCATCCCCATCCGCTTCAACGCGGGCGCCTGACAGCCCCATGACGCAGACGCCCTGCCTTCGGCGCTGAAGCGGAGGCCGGGTCGCAAACCTTCCTTGCGGCCCGGCCGTCTTCTTTCCTAGTAGCTCTTGGGCAGGCCGAGAACGCGCTCGGCGATGAAGTTCAGGATCATTTCCCGGCTGACGGGGGCGATGCGCGCGATCATCGCTTCGCGGAAGTAGCGCTCGACGTCGTACTCCTTGGCGTAGCCCATGCCGCCATGCGCCAGCACCGACGCCTCGCAGGCATGGAACCCGGCCTCGGCGCCCAGATACTTGGCGGCGTTGGCTTCGGCCCCGCAATCCTTGCCCTGGTCGTAGAGCGAGGCGGCCTTGAAGGCCAACAGGTTGGCGGCCTCGAGCTCGGCCCACGACTTGGCCAGCGGATGGGCCACGCCCTGGTTCTGACCGATCGGACGACCAAAGACGATCCGCTCATTGGCGTAGGTGGTCGCCTTGGCCAGGGCCGCGCGGCCAAGGCCGATAGCTTCGACGGCGAACAGCACCCGCTCGGGGTTGAGACCGTGCAGCAGGTACTGGAAGCCCTTGCCCTCCTCGCCGACCAGATCCTGCGCCGGGACGAACAGGTCCTCGATAAAGAGCATGTTACATTCGACGGCCTTGCGCCCCATCTTCGGGATCGGCTTGGCCTCGATCTTCTCGCGGTCGGTATAGAACAGCGACAGACCTTGGTGCGGCTTGGCGCACTGATCCTTGGGCGTCGTCCGCGCGATGATCAGGATCTTGTTGGCGCGCTGGGCGCCGGTCGTCCAGATCTTGCGACCGTTCAGGCGGTAGCCGCCGTCGACCTTCTCGGCCCGGGTCTCCAGGCTCGAGGTGTCGAGGCCCGAGTTCGGCTCGGTGACGGCGAAGCACATCTTGTCCTCGCCCGAAATGATCCGGGGCAGCAGGCGGTTGCGTTGCTCGTCTGAGCCGAACTTCACCAGCGGCATCGGGCCGAAGATGTTGAGGTGGATCGCCGAGGCGCCCGAGAAACCGGCTCCCGACTGGGCGACCGTCTGCATCATCACCGCCGCCTCGGTAAGGCCAAGACCCGCGCCGCCCACGCTTTCCGGCATGGCCACGCCCAGCCAGCCGCCTTCGGCGATGGCGGCGACGAACGCCTCGGGGAACTCACCCGTCTCGTCGGTGCGGCGCCAGTACTCGTCGTCAAACGCCGCGCAGACCTTGGCCACGCCCTCGCGGATGGCCTCTTGTTCCTCGGTCAACCAGAATCCCGACATCGGCCAACTCCCCTGCTTATTCTTCTTGCTTAGATCTAAGGCTTTTCGAAGCGCCTAGCGTACATCGCAGTGGCGTCCTGGCCTAGGTTATCACCCGTCAGATACGCTGCGACCATGTCGGCCACAAGCGGCGCGAACAGCCAGCCGTTGCGACGCGCACCCACAGCAAGCATCACCCCAGGCGTTTGGCTCCAGCCAACCAGAGGCAGTCCGTCTGGCGTGGTCACCCGGACCCCGACGTCAACCGCGGCGCTATCCAGATCGAGGTCTGGCCGGAGCATCGCCGCAGCGGCGCGCAGCGCGCGGGTCGCCGCCGGGTCTGGCGCAAGATCATCGCGCCCATGCTCCATCGTTGCGCCGATGGCGAGCGAGGCGCCGGGTGCGAGATAGACGCCCTCGCCTCGAACGACGGGCGTTTCCCCCTCGTCCCGTTCGGGCAAACGCAGGATTTGCCCCTTAATGGGCTCCAAGGTGCTCGTCTCCGGCGCGATGCCGCCGTGGCGGACTCCAGGACCCGTGGCCAGCACCAGGGCGTCGAACGCTTCGCGGCGGCCATCCGCCAGTTCGACAACGCCAGGCTCGAATCCCTGCACGGCGACGGATCGGAATTCGGCCCCCGCCTGGCGAGCGGCCTCGTGCAGCGCTTCCAGCGCCTGCCGAGCATCGATCCGCCAATCCTCGACGACGAGGGCGCCGGCCGGCGCTCCCAAGGCGTCCAGGCGCGTCGCAACCTCGCGTCGCCAGGCGTCCGCGCCTTCGATCCGCACGCCGCTGCGAACCAGCATGAGCCCCAGCGCCTGCGCGAAGTCTGGCCATAGCGCGCGCGCGCGCCGCATCAGATCCAGGTGGTGGCGCGAGGCGGGGTCGAAGAGCGCCTCACTCAGCGGCGCCAGCATGCCGGCCGCCACGCCGGAGGCGTTCACGCCAGGCGGAGAAGGATCAAAGACCGTGACCTCGAAACCCAGGCGCGCCAACCGCAGGGTCACGGCGGATCCCAAGGCCCCGGCTCCCGCCACGGCGACGCGCGCGCCCGATCGAAGTTTCATGGCGCGCAGACACCTTCAGAGACCTGCGGCGTCAAGTCCCAAACAACGCGTAAGTCGCCCAAATCAACCATAAGGGTAAACCATACATCGCGACACTTCAGCGCGAAGACCCGTTCCGTGCATGGCTGCGCGTGACGAAGCCGCCAAGCTCGGTCTATATCCGTTAAGACTACAGTCAGCCGTTTACCGGTGTTGGAGGGAATAAAGGCGGATGAACGATCGACCCGCAGCCGAACAGGCCCATCCCGTTGATCTCTATGTGGGGGCCCGGCTGAGAATTCGTCGCAAGATGATGGGTCTCAGCCAGACCCAAGTCGCTGACGCCCTCGGCATCACCTTTCAGCAGATCCAGAAGTACGAGCGCGGCGCCAACCGGATCAGCGCCAGCAAGCTCTACGACGCCGCGAAACTGCTTCAGGCGCCTGTGTCGTACTTCTTCGAAGGTCTCAACGAGACCGACGGTGGTGTGGACGATGGATTCGCCCAGCGCATGACCGAGTTCGTCTCGACGCCGGAAGGCCTCGAGCTGGCCAGTCTTTTCCCGCGCCTCGCCGACCGTCGCCTTCGTCGCCGGGTCGTCGATCTGGTGCGCGCCATGGTGGACGACGAAGCGCCATAGGGCCCATCCTCGCACGCCAGCCGGAACGGCATCTTCAGACCCCGCATACTGCGGGGTCTTTTGCTTTGCGGCCGGTCAGAATCAAGCGGCTTGCGGCGCTGAACCATCCTCGTTTTTGCGCTGCAACAGGCCGTTCAGGCTTCTCGCGAGCGCTCCCAAGGCGCCTTGACCTTAAAAAACGCCGCGCCATGGACGTTTTGTCCCCGTGAATCGACGTTTTAACCTTTCCTAACGGGTGACAAACGCGATCGGCGTCGTCAGGCTCGGATTTCCCTGATTCACAGGAATGAGCTTGAGAAGATGAACGTTTCCGATCTGGTCGACGCCGCTGTCGCCGCCGACGAAAAACTGACGAAGACCCAGGCCAAGGCCATCATCGACGGCGTCTTCAAGTCGATCTCCGACGCCGCCGTGAAGGGCGATGAAGTCTCGATCCCGGGCTTCGGCAAGTTCAAGGTCCAGGCCAAGCCGGCCCGCACCGGCCGCAACCCGGCCACGGGCGCGACCATCGAGATCGCCGCCAGCAAGAAGGTCGCCTTCACGCCGGCCAAGCAACTGAAGGACGCCGTCAACGGCTAAGCCTTTTGGGTGAGGAGCCGGCGCCTCGGGCGTCTGCCTCTCGCTACAGCTTCGGGGTGCGACGTTCAGCCTAGCGCAAACGTCGCACCCTTAGGCTTTCAAGAACAAAAAGAGAACGATACCATGTGCGCATGGCCGTTCTCGATCTCAGGCGCAAGCTCGCCATTCTTTCCGACGCTGCGAAGTATGACGCCTCCTGCGCGTCGTCAGGGGCGGCGAAGCGCAACTCGCTCGACGGCAAGGGCGTCGGCTCGACCGAAGGCATGGGCATCTGCCACGCCTATGCGCCGGACGGGCGTTGCATCAGCCTGCTCAAGATCCTGCTGACCAACTTCTGCATCTACGACTGCGCCTATTGCATCAATCGGGTGTCGTCGAACACGCCCCGGGCGCGGTTCACGGTGAAGGAGGTCGTCGACCTCACCCTCAACTTCTACAAGCGCAATTATATCGAGGGCCTGTTTCTGTCGTCTGGCGTCATCCGCTCGGGCGACTACACGATGGAAGAGATGATTCGGGTGGCCAAGTCGCTGCGCCTGGACCACGACTTCCGAGGCTACATCCACCTGAAACTCATCCCCGAAGCCTCGCCCGAGTTAGCGGCCGAGGCCGGCCTCTACGCCGACCGGGTCTCGATCAATATCGAGCTGCCGCGCGACGATAGCTTGAAGTCGCTGGCGCCTGAAAAGGACCCCACCGACATCAAGCGGGCGATGGGACGTATGCGCCTGGCGATCGACGACCACGCCGAGCCCGCGCGTCGATCGGGACGGCGCGCCTTCGCTCGCAGCCAATCCACCCAGTTGATCGTTGGCGCCGACGAGGCCAGAGACGGCGATATCCTGGCCCGTAGCGCCAATCTGTACGGGGCCTATCGCCTCAGCCGCGTCTACTATTCCGCCTTCAGCCCGATCCCGGACGCCAGCCATCGGCTTCCGCTGGTGCGCCCTCCGCTCCTGCGGGAGCATCGCCTGTATCAGGCCGACTGGCTGATGCGGTTCTATGGCTTTGCGCAGCCCGAAATCGTCGAACAAGGCGATGACCTGGACCTGTCTGTCGACCCGAAGACTGGCTGGGCGCTGCGACATCGGGATCGGTTTCCCATCGACGTACAGACCGCTGACAAGGAAGCGCTTCTGCGCGTCCCTGGCCTGGGCGCGAAGGCCGTCGCGCGGGTTCTGGCGGCGCGTCGGATCAGCCGGCTCACGCTCGACGACCTGAAGCGGGTTGGCGCGGTTCTGAAGCGCGCCAAGCCCTTCGTGGTGACCGCAGACTGGCGTCCAGGCGCGTTGACCGATCAGGAGGACCTCAAGGCCGCCCTGACCGCTCCCGTGCAGCTGAGCCTGTTCTGATGCGCGTCGTTCGCCTGGGTTCGGAAGTCGACTTCGACGGCTGGCGAAAGGCTGCGCGAGCCCTGCGGGCCGAAGGGACACCACCTGAGGCGCTTGTATGGACCGTGGAGAGAGACCTCTTTGATCACGGGGAGCCGATCGCAGCGACCGCCGGAACCTTCGCCGTACCGGCCGCCTTCATGAACCTGGCCCAGCAGGTCGTGTTGAACCGATCGCCCGACCGCTTCGCCCTGCTCTACCGCATCCTCTGGCGGTTGGAACGCGAACCCCGCTTGATCGACAATCCGGCCGAAACGGACATGGCGCGGGCGCGCGACATGGCCAAGGCCGTCAGCCGCGCCGCTCACAAGATGAAGGCCTTTGTCCGCTTTCGCCTGGTCGAGGGCGCGGAGAAGGAGACCTACGCGGCCTGGTTCGAGCCCGCGCACCGGGTGACCGAGGCGACGGCGCCCTTCTTCGCCCGGCGCTTCGCCAATATGGATTGGACGATCCTGACGCCGGACGTCTGCGTGGCGTGGGATGGCGACCGCTTGATGGTCTCCGAAGGAGCCGATCCGGCCGACGCGCCGTCCGAGGACGCCCAGGAGGAGCTCTGGCGGACCTACTACGCTTCGATCTTCAACCCGGCCCGTCTCAACCCCCGCCAGATGCGCCAGGAGATGCCAAAGCGGTATTGGCGCAACCTTCCCGAGGCGGCGCTCATTCCGGGGCTGATCGAAGCCGCCCAGGACCGAGCCGCCGCCATGGTCGCGACGCCGCCCCGCCCGCCCTCCGACCGCGTGCTCAAGGCGGCGCAGCGCCATGCCCGAGACGCCTCTTTCGGCGCTGGGATCCCGACCAGCCTGGAGGCGGTCCTGGCGGGGGCCAGCGTGTGCCGGCGCTGTGATCTGTGGCGGGACGCGACCCAGAGTGTCCCGGGCGAAGGGCCGCCGAACGCTCCGCTGATGTTCGTCGGTGAACAGCCCGGCGATCAAGAAGACCTTGCGGGCCGCCCCTTCGTGGGTCCAGCGGGGCAACTGTTCGATCGCGCGCTCGCGGAGGCCGGCGTGCCGCGCCAGCGGGCCTACGTCACCAACGCCGTCAAACACTTCAAGCATGAACCAAGGGGCAAGGTGCGGCTCCACAAGACCCCGTCTCAAGGCGAGGTCAGCGCTTGCCGCGGGTGGATGGACGCCGAACGTCGTCTGGTTAGCCCCCGCGTGATCGTGATGCTGGGCGCGACCGCCGCCCTTAGTGTGACCGGACGGGCGGCTCCAATCACCGAGTCGAGAGGACGACCTCTGACCCTGCCCGATCAGGTCCAAGGGCTGGTGACGTTCCATCCCTCCCATCTTCTTCGGCTTACGGACACGGCGGCCAAGGCCGCAGCCTACCGGTCCTTCGTGCAGGATCTGCGGCTGGCGGGCGAACTTGCCGGCTTGGTCTGAACGTCGCCTGTAGTCGTCGGATCAGCGCCGCGCATTGCAACGTAAGGGGCTGATCTCGCGCCCCCTCGCCGGCGTGTCCCGGGATCGGTGCGGCGCAAGACTTTCGCCCGTCCTGGCGGCGACTGAATAGTCAGGAAGGGCGGACGAACGTCACGTCCGACGCCAAGGCCGGATACGAAAAAAGCCCGGCAATGCCGGGCTTTTCAAGGACTTGCGATGGTACCAGCTCTCGGGCTCGAACCGAGGACCTCTAGATCCACAATCTAGCGCTCTAACCAACTGAGCTAAGCCGGCTCATCGCGAGGCGTTGTCTTTAGTGGGATCGCCCGCCGGGATCAAGCACCGATCCCGATGTTTTGAACGGAAAACGCCCCGGAGTCGAAACTCCGGGGCGCTTCCTAGGTATCGACTGGATCCAGGTCCTATTGCGGGACTTGGAACACCAGCGGGACGGTCACCTGGCCACCGTCGACGGGCGCGCCGTCGAGGGTCTTGGGCTTCATCCGGAACAGGCGCGACAAGCGGATAGCCGCATCGCCGAAGCCCATGTCAGCCGGCGATTCGGAAACCACCGAGCAGCCTTCCAGAGTGCCCTTAGCCGTCACGGTGCACGAGATCGTCGCACGACCGCTGACTTCCATCCGCTGAGCACGGTCCGGATAGTACCGGGCCATGTCATCGCCCGAGGGCTTACGGGCCCAGTCCGGACGCGTGATGACCGAAGCGCGCGCCGGCGGGTTCGAAGGAACCGGAGGCGTGGGCGAGATCACCGGCGGAGCCGTCTGTTCCACCCGCTTTTCAACGGGCGGGATCGGCAGCGGCGGCGGCGGCGTCACGTCCGGCGGCGGAGCCACCGGGGGACGCGGCTGAACCACGGCCGGAGGCGGCGGAGGTTCATTGGTCGGCGGCGGCGGAGGCGGAGGCGGCGGAGGCGGAGGCGGCGGCGGAGGCAGCTCCACAACCGTCGCGTCGTCCGAGTACTCCTGGAACACCGCTTCGAACTTTTGCTTCGCGAGATACGCGAAGAGAAGCGCGTGCAGACCAACCACCACAGTCAGGGCGACGCCGAAAGGACCGAAGCCCTTCTTGCGACGCGGACCATCCGAAGTGAGCGGATCGTAGCGGCGATGCTCGGGCGTATTTTGATCAGCCATGCATCACCCCCTACTGACTATCATCCCGCCCGACGAGAGCCACGCTGTAGAAGCCGTTATCCTGGAGAGTGTTCATCACCTCCATGAAAGCCCCATAGCGAACCTTTTCGTCGGCCCGGATGAAAATGCGCTCCTTCGTCGGATCGCGACGGCCCATGCTCTTGGTGATGTCGTAGCCCAGCTCATCGATGCTGGTCTCGTTGTCACCAAGGTAGAGCTGTCCCGACTGCTTGATCGAGACGTAAACCGGCTTGGATGGTGGCGGCGATGATTTCGCCACCGCCGGCGGCAGGTTCACTTCGACCGACACGGAGGCCAGCGGAGCCGCCACCATGAAGATGATCAGGAGCACCAGCATAACGTCCACGAAGGGCGTAACGTTGATCTCGCTGTTCTGTTCGACGTTGAACCTGTCGCCCCCACCGCCTGAAAGCTTGGCGGCCATGGGTGTTACGCCCCCTTGTCGAGCTGGCGCGAGATGGCGTTCATCAGTTCAGCAACGAAACCTTCCGAACGCGTGCCGTAGGCCGAGATGCGGGTCTGGAAGTAGTTGTAGAAGATAACGGCCGGGATAGCGGCGAACAGACCGATACCGGTGGCGAGCAGGGCTTCAGCGATACCCGGCGCCACGACGGCGAGGTTGGTCGTGTTGGTGTTCGCGATGCCGATGAACGACG
Organism: Caulobacter vibrioides; assembly: GCF_002310375.3. GTDB lineage: Bacteria > Pseudomonadota > Alphaproteobacteria > Caulobacterales > Caulobacteraceae > Caulobacter > Caulobacter vibrioides_D. Next base: position 1,250,943 of record NZ_CP023315.3, on the reverse strand, counting down.
TCATGATGCCGTACACGGTACCGAACAGACCGATGAACGGACCGCCCGAACCGACCGAGGCCAGGAACACCATGCCACCCGACAGGCGCTTGGCCAGCGAGGCTTGGACGGCGTTGATGGCGTAGGTCGCGCGGCTCAGCGTCGAGTCGCGGTGCTCGCCGGCGACGGCCAGGCCGGCCTGACGCGACAGCTCAACTTCCTGCGAGGCGGCGGCGGCCATGTCGGCCATCGGGTTGCCTTCGAATTCTTCCGACGAGCTGATGCGCGCGATGTCGGCGATCGAGCGAGCGCCGCGGAAGGCTTCCAGGAACTTGTCCGACTGCTTGTTCAGCGCGGCGAACTCGAAAATCTTGGTGAGCAGCAGCACCCACGAGAAAACCGAGGCCAGGATCAGGCCGATCATGACGACCTTCACGACCACGCCAGCGGCCATGAACATGCCGACCGGGGTCAGCGAGTGGCTGGCCTTGGCCTCGCCACCTTCTTCGGCGGGAGCAGCTTCGGGAGCCGGAGCAGCGGCGGCGGCGGCGTCCGCGGCCGGAGCGGCGGCGGCGTCGGTGGCCGGTTGAGCTTCAGCGGAGGCGGCGGCGGGAGCCGCAGCGTCTTGCGCAAAAGCCGGGGCGCTCGCCATCAGCGCCACGGCGCCGACGAGAGCGATGAGGGGGGTCTTCCGTTTAATGTCGAGCATCTGTCGCCAGTTCCTGATTGGCCTAGCACGTTTGGACCGAGGGTCGTCGCGCGAGAGCGTCTCCACCCTAACTCTGAATAGTCCGCCTGGAGCTCGATAGCTCTCACCCCCAGCGGACCCGCTTCGCTGCGCTCGACCCGTTACGCCCCTCACGAGGACCAGCCTCCAGAAGGATCGTTTCGAAGCGCGTGCAACCGACGCCCTTTTGGGGCTCCGGTCTTACCGCAATGTTAGAATTGCGGCTGGGGTCCTTTGGCAACCCCTTTTCGCACCGTCAAGGGTCTCATTTGGGCACAAATTCATCGCCCGCCCCCGTGGCCTGCGGGCCTTACCGCACTGCACAAAACGGTTTTCCGGATTTCGGGGCGGTTTTTCCCTGCCAACGAGAAAAACCATGCTGCACTGCAGCAAGGCAACAAAACGCGGGTCTGTGAAGAAAGGCGCCTGTCTGTGCGGCAGATGGGACGTCCGCGCGGCGTAAACAAGCTCGCCCCGCGAAGGAACAGTGCGAGGGCCGACCGGACAACCGGGCGACCTTCTGGACGAGCCTGACTTCCGAAAGGAAGGAAATGGGGAGTGGTGCCTGGGGCCGGAATCGAACCAGCGACACGCGGATTTTCAATCCGCTGCTCTACCAACTGAGCTACCCAGGCATCCGGGCTTTGGCGGTTGAAACCGCCTTGGCGACCTCGCCGTGCAGCGAGGAGCCGGGTCTATAGGGGAGGCGCGAAAGGATGTCCAGCGCCGTTTTATCATTCCCTGTTGATGTCTTGGGATGGCGGATTTTCCTCGTCATCGTCGCCGCCCGCGACGACGTAGCGGTCGCTCAGCCAGCGCTGCAGATCAACGTCCGCACAGCGTTTCGAGCAGAACGGCCGGAACGCAGAATCAGCGGGCTTGGCGCAAATCGGACATTTCGCGCTCATCTCGCAGACACCTCAAATCGGTCGACGGGCCAGCCGGGCATGGATTCGATCCCGAAACGCCGCCCCAAACGCTCGGCGACGCCCTGATCAAGCTCAGCCTGGAAGGCCTCGGCGACCGCGGGGGCGCAACGCGCGGTCAGGCGCCCGCCGGGGTCCGCCCTGCCCTCACGCTCCAGCGCCCGCGCCATGCGCCGCGCGACATGCCGCGGATTGGATCCCCCGCCCGCTGAGAGCAGGCGATCGAGAATCGGCGGCGACCGTCTGGGCACGATCATCTCGAGCGTACCGAACTTGCTGATGGCGCCGATTCCCACCCCCGGATTATCCGGAGCGAAGGCGTTGCGCGCCGCCGTGGTCAGCGCCTGGGCGTCATGTCCCCGACCGACGAGATCGAACACGATGATTCCGGCCAGTCCCTTGAGTCGGAGCACCCGCGCGGCGACGTTCACCGCCGCCATGTTGGCCAACCGCGCCGCGCGCTTGGAGTCTGCGCCCTCGCGCGCGCCAAGATCCACGTCGATGGCGGTCAGGGCCCGCGTCGGCTCGACGGCGATGTCTCCGCCGCCCGGCAGGCTGAAGACGGTGGCCAGAGCGTCCGCCTCAGCCTCCTCCACAGCCAGCAGGGCCTTGTCACCGGTCGTGGGCGATCCAGCCTTCACGACCTGATGCAGCCGCTCCTCGATCGACGGGGCCTGGGCCAAGACGCGCGGCTCGCCCTGCCCTTCGGCCACGAATCGCGCGACGCCCGCCTTGTCCGCGCGGGACGGCGTCTTGATCTCGATCTCGACGACGCCCCCCTCGACCAGGGCCGGCATGTCGGGACGAAGCGGTAGAATCAGGTCCTGGCCGCCCGGCAACTGCACGAAGGCGGACGCAAAGGCCTTCTCGATCTTGCGCACCCGCGCCACGCCCCGCACGCCCTCGGCGTCCAGGGGATCATCGCCCGGCCATTCGACCATCAGGCGCTCGGGACGGCCATCCAGCGTCACAACGCCGACGGTCTCCCCCACTCCCTTGTAGAGATAGGCGCGACGCACGGTGGGCGCTTTTGCGCTCATGGGCGGTAACCCAGGCCGGAGAGCAGGTTAAGCGTCTCGTACAGGGGCAGGCCCACGACGCTGGGATAAGAGCCTTGCAAGTCGGTGATGAACCCGCCCGCCAGGCCCTGGACGCCATAGCCGCCCGCCTTGCCGCGCCACTGGCCGCTGGCGACATAGCCGTCGCGCTCAGCGTCGGACAGGCGCTTGAACCCGACCTTGGTCTCGACCAGGCGGGTCGCCGCGCGGCCGTCGGGCGCGATCAGCGCCACACCGGTCAGAACCTTGTGGTTCCGGCCCGACAGGAGCTTGAGACAATAGAGAACATCGGCCTCGGTCTCGGCCTTGGGGAGAATACGTCGTCCGACAGCGACGACGGTGTCGGCCGCCAGCACGAAATCGTCCGGCGCGCGCGCAGCGACCACCCGCGCTTTCTCCAGCGCGAGTCGCAACGCATGACGACGGGGCGTCTCGTCGCGAAGCGGTGTTTCGTCGATGTCGGCGGGATCAACCCGGTCAGGCGTGACGCCGACCTGGGCGAGCAGGTCGAGGCGCCGGGGGCTCGCGCTGGCCAGCACCAGCGCCGGCCCGGCGGCCACTGGGGCGGCCGTCTTCGGAGCCATCGGCGTCTTACTTGAAGCGGTAGGTGATACGGCCCTTGGTCAGGTCGTAGGGGGTCATCTCGACCAGCACCTTGTCACCGGCCAGAACGCGGATGCGGTTCTTGCGCATCTTGCCGGCGGTGTGAGCGATGATCTCGTGGTCGTTTTCCAGCTTCACGCGGAACGTGGCGTTCGGCAGCAATTCGCTGACCGTACCGGGAAACTCGAGCAGTTCTTCCTTAGCCATCAGGCCTCTCAAAGGGACGAATCGAATAGCCGCGCGGCCCGCTTTGACATCGAGTCAGAGCGAGGCCGATCGCGGCGAGGCGCCTCTATAGCGCAATTACCCCCCAAACGTCGATGGCGCGCCGAAACGTTGCTTGATGGCCGCCGCCAGCCCGTCGCGGACCTCGCGATAGGCCTCGAGACGCGCCTCCCGCGAGCCGTCGGTCAGGGTGGGGTCGTGGGTCGGCCAGTACTCGATCTCGACGGCGCGATCGCGGGAGAGCTCCACGGCCCGGTGCTGGGCTTCCGGTGTCAGGGAGACGACGACATCGAAGCTGTCATCCTCCAACTGCGCGAAGGTCTTGGGCTTGTGGTCGGAAACATCCAGACCCAGCTCGTCCATGACCGCCACGACGAAGGGGTCGATCCCCTCCCCCGCCGGATCGGACTTCAGGCCGCACGAATCGACAAAGGCGCGCGTGCCGTAGAATCGCTTGAACAGGCCCTCGGCCATCGGCGAGCGCACGCGGTTGTAGTTGCAGGTGAACAGCACCGCGTCCGGCAACGGCTGCGACACGGTCAGCCCCGCCAGTGCAGCGCGCAGATCAGGGTGAACAGGCGACGCGCTGTGTCGAGGTCGGTCTTGACCTTGCCCTCCAGCCGCTCGCGCAGAAGGTTTGAACCTTCGTTGTGCAGGCCCCGTCGCCCCATGTCCAAGGCTTCGATCTGCTGGGGCGAGGAGTTGCGGATAGCCGAGTAGTAGCTGTCGCAGATCAGGAAATAGTCCTTGATCACGCCTCGAAACGGCGAAAGCGACAGAAGGTGCCGGCGCTCGTAGCCCGCCCCGGAGATGTCGAAGGCCAAGCGGTTCTCGATCAGCGACAGCCGCACGTCATAAGGGCCCTCGCCGGCTTCGGCGGGCTCGAAATAGTTGCCCTCGAGCAAGTCGAAGATCGCGACCTGACGCTCCTGCTCCTGGTCGCGCGAAGCGGCCGCGAGGCTTTCCTCGTCGATCTCGATCGACTTGATCCGGTGGTTGGCGCGGGCGTCGGTGCTCATCTGACGGAGGAGGTTCGCGCGTCAGTCGCCGGTTGGCAACCTCACTGACGCCGACAGGGCGTGGGCGGGCAGACCCTCGGCCTTGGCGAGCGCCACGGTGTGCGGCCCGAGCACGGCGAATGAGGCCGGATCGCACTTCACGATCGAGGTGCGCTTGATGAAGTCGTAGATCGACAGACCCGACTGGAACCGCGCGGCGCGGCTGGTGGGCAGCACGTGGTTGGAGCCGGCGACATAGTCGCCGATCGCTTCGGGCGTGACTCGGCCCAGGAAGATCGCGCCGGCGTGCCGCACGCGGTCGGACAGGCGCTCGGGGTTGTCGAGCGCGAACTCGACGTGCTCGGGCGCGATGGCGTCGACCAGGACCGGGCTCTCGTCCAGCGGCGCGATGATCACCGCGCCGTGGTCGCGCCACGAGGCCGCAGCGTCTTCGCCCGTGGCCAGGGTCTTGAGGCGCTCGGCGATGGCCTGTTCGACCGCAGCGGCGAAAGCCTCGTCGTCGGTGATCAGGATCGACTGGGCGGCCGGGTCGTGTTCGGCCTGGCTGAGCAGGTCGGCGGCGATCCAGTCGGGATTGTTCTTGTTATCGGCCACCACGACGATCTCTGACGGCCCCGCCAGGGCGTCGATGCCCACCACGCCGTACAAGCGGCGCTTGGCGGCGGTGACATAGGCGTTGCCGGGACCAACGATCTTGTCGACGGGCTGGATCGGACCCGCGCCATAGGCCAGGGCGGCGACAGCCTGAGCTCCGCCCACGCGCCAGATCTCGGTGACGCCGGCTTCCTTGGCTGCTGCGAGCACCGCAGGTTGAAGCTTGCCGGGCGGGGTGACCATGGCGATGCGATCGACGCCGGCGACCTGGGCCGGAACGGCGTTCATCAGCACGGTCGAGGGATAGGCCGCACGACCGCCCGGAACATAGACCCCCACGGCCTCCAGCGGCGTCCAGCGCCAGCCCAGCTCGACGCCGGCCTCGTCGGTCCAGGCCTGGTCGGCCGGACGCTGGCGGCTGTGATAGGCGCGGATGCGGGCGGCGGCGAAGGCGATGGCTTCGCGCACGTCCGCCGGCGTCTCAGCCGCGCCGGCCTCGATCTCCTCGGCGGTCACGCGGATCGTCTCGGCCGTCAGGTCGACCTTGTCGAAGCGCCGGCCGTAGTCGAGCAGCGCCTCGATCCCCTGCGTCCGCACGGCCTCGAGCACGACAGCGACGGCGGCGTCGACATCCGCCGGCGAGCCGCGACGCTCGTCGAGGAAGGCCTTGAAGGCGGACTGGAAATCGGGGTCGGAAAACAGGAAGCGGCGCATGGGCTGCTAGATGCGGCTTTTTCCGACCAAGGCAAGCCCGAAAGCCTACGGAATGGCGGGGTCGTTCGTCGCGGCGCGCCGCATCAGGAGGCCGTTGGCGCCAGGTCTTCGTTCCAGAGGTCGCTGTCGGGCGCGCGCATGCCGCTCTCCGCGGGTGCGATCCGTCCCCAGCGCGCCGGCCCCCGCCGCGACGCGACCCGACCCGACCTTAGGAGCGGATCGCGCACGCTGGCAATTGGCGGGACGTCGTTATGGCGCGATCCGCTTACGCCAGCGCTGCGTAGGCCAGCGTCGCCAGCCCGGCGCAGAATACGAAGCTGAGCGCGACCAGGGTGGCTCGGCCCCAGTCGAAGCAGGGACCGCCGTGCCGAAGCACCGGCGGCTCGGGCTTGGTGATGTCGCATGCACGGAAAAACGCGGACTGGGCTTCGCCCATCGAGTAGGCGGTCTTTCTGGCCATGAGGGCCTCCCTGACGTTCGCGCCTCTGTTGGACGCGTGGCGTTAGGTTAACACCGCTCGCCCTTCCGGCGAATTGGCGACGCGATCACTAGCGCGTGGGACGAATCGCTGGCGCCGGGCCTGCCCTTGGAAAGACCAGAAAAAAGGCGCCGCTCAGGGTTTGAGCAGGCGCCTAAATCGAAGGCTTTCAGTCTGCGTGTCCCGGTGTCCGAGATGTCGACCAAGGATCGGAGACATCCGCCAGCGCGACGTCGAGACAATCGACCGTGACCCGCATGTCGCCCCCGCCCGCGAAGGTCAGGATCACCACGCCGGCCGGAGCCTCCTGCGCCGGCTCGAAGCCGATCGACAGCAGCTCGACCACCGCACCCTTGGCGTCACGGCGCAGATTGCGCGCCTGGACGCTGGAGACGTCGCCGAACTGCAGCGCCGAGCGCACGCGCTCGCCTTGCTTGCCCTTGCGAGCCTCCCAACGGAAGCGGTTGCAGGCGATGGTCAGGGTCCGCGCCTGAGCGTCCCAGCGGATATCGCCGATCTTGGCGATGGCGTCCTGAAGGGCCGCCGACAGGACGCTCAGATCGTCGGCGTCGTGCGCCAGCAGGCGCAAGGGTTTGGCGGCCTCGGCCATGGTCAGAGTTCCGCCTCGCCGTCGCCCTTGATGCGACGGACCTGAGCCCCACAGGCGCCGAGCTTCTCTTCCAGACGCTCAAAGCCCCGGTCCAGGTGATAGATGCGGCTGACCGTGGTCTCGCCGCGCGCGACGAGGCCCGCGATCACCAGGCTGACCGATGCGCGCAGGTCGGTGGCCATGACCTCCGCGCCTTCCAGCTGGTCGACGCCGCGCACCCGCGCCTCGCCGCCCGACACCGAGATGTCGGCGCCCAGGCGCATCAGCTCCGGCGCGTGCATGAACCGGTTCTCGAAGATGGTCTCGCGAATGCGGCTCTCGCCCTTGGCCGTGGTCATCAAGGCCATGAACTGGGCTTGCAGGTCGGTGGCGAAGCCGGGGAACGGCGCGGTCTCGATGTCGACCGCGCTCAGGCGTTGGCCGTTACGGCGGATGATGCAGCCATCGGCCGTCTCTTCGACGCTCGCGCCGGCTTCCTTCAGCTTGTCGAGCAAGGCGTCGATCAGGCCGGGACGGGCGTTGCTGAGACGAACCTCACCGCCGGCCATGGCGGCCGCCACGGCGTAGGTGCCCATCTCGATGCGATCCGGAATGACGGCGTGCGTCGCGCCGTGCAGACGCGGAACACCGGTGATCGTCACGGTCGGCGTGCCCGCGCCCTCGACCTTGGCGCCCATGGCGTTCAGGCACTCCTGGAGGTCGACCAGTTCCGGCTCGCAGGCGGCGTTGTGGATCACCGACACGCCATCGGCCAGCACGGCGGCCAGCATGGCGTGCTCGGTGGCGCCCACCGACACGAACGGAAAGCGGATCTCCGCGCCCTTCAGGCCGCGCGGGGCCTGGGCGTAGACGTAGCCCTCGTGCAGGTCGATCTTGGCGCCCAGCGCCTCGATGGCCTGAAGGTGCAGATCGACCGGACGCGCGCCGATGGTGCAGCCGCCGGGCAAGGAGACCTTGGCCTGGCCCGAGCGCGCCACGAGGGGGCCCAGCACGTTGAACGAGGCGCGCATCTGGCGGACCAGATCGTAGGGCGCAAAACCGCTGGTGATCTCCGGCGCGTGCAGGAGCGTTTGCTGACCGTCCGGGCCATCGCTCTCAGTCACTTGCACGCCCAGGCGCATCAGCAGCTTACCCAGGAAGCGGGTGTCGGCCAGGCGCGGCATGTTGGTCAGGCGCAGCGGCTCGTCGGTGAGCAGGCTGGCCGCCATCAGCTTGATGGCAGAATTCTTGGCGCCGCTGACCGGGATCGTCCCGTTCAACTGCGCGCCGCCGATGATGGCGATGCGATCCATTAAGGTCCCTCGAACGCGCGGGGTGGGGACGCCGCGCGGTCCACATGTGAGGCGCGCGTTCTATCCGTTGCAAGAGGGCTTGCAAGGCCCTGGCGGTCTAAATCGGCGCCGAGAGATCGTAGGGACGCTCGTCGGGCCAGCACAGCGCGTGGGTCGTGCTGGCGAGGTCGATGGCGACCTGCGCCAGATCGATCGCCTTGCGAAGCGCCGCCAGGCCATCCTCGCCGAACGCCGCCTTGCCCGACGGAGTGTCGAACTGCCCGCCATCGCCGGACAGGCGCACCGCCACCGCCCATCCCTCGCCGCCCGGATTCGGAAACGGCGCGGAAAGCGAGAGGGTCAACGCCCGCCGCTCGCCGGACCCGTGAGTTATCCCCAGCAAGTTTCGAACGTCGTTATACGGCGTCGGCGCGGCGTCGGCGGCGGCCGCAGCCGCGTCCTCGCCCCCGAAATCCTTGCGCGCCGCGGCTTTTCGCTTGCGGAGATTGGTTCTGAGGGCTTCGGCCAGCTTGGCTTCGCGGGCCGCCTTGTCGTCTTCGATCGGCATGATCCGGGGGTGCGGCGACAAAGTTGTTCGGTCAAGACGATTTTGGGCTTGGCGTTCGCGATTCTCCTCGCTATACGCCCCCTCCTCGTCGCCGCCGTAGCTCAGTGGTAGAGCGCATCCTTGGTAAGGCTGAGGTCGGCAGTTCAATCCTGCCCGGCGGCACCATGGGGACCCAAGCAAGCTTCGTTGCTTGGGTCCCCGCCATTCTGACGAGAACCCCGTTTCAGGTTTAGTAGCGCCAAGCGCCTGTCGTGAGACGGGGCTCAGCGTCGCGCTGAGCTTTACTCCAACAGACACGCGACAGCATCGCGGCCGCCAGGGCGACCGCGACGGGATAGAGCGCTCCTCAGGGTCGGTGGGGCCGCCGTTATCCTAGCGAGCTGGACCGCTTCAGCCTCGCCATCACGATAAAGACGAGCAGGCTTGTCACCAGCAGCACCGCCGCCAATGCGAACATTGGGGCTAGCTCACTGCCGGTGGCGTCGCGGACGATCGGAACCAGATTCTGGGCGATGAAACCGCCCAGATTGCCCACCGCGTTGATCGCCGCGATCCCCGCCGCCGCCTTGGGGCCGCTGAGGAAGCTGGGCGGCAGGCTCCAGAACACCGGTTGAGCGGCGAAGATGGCCGGCGCGGCGATGCACAGCATCGCAAACTTCAACGGCGCGCCCGGCACGATGACGCTGAGGCTCAAGGCCACCGCGGCCAGCAGGACGGGCCCCGCGATGTGCCAGGCGCTGGCGCCGTGTCGCGCCGCGTGGCGCGGCACGAACCACAGCGCCACGGCCACGAACAGCCATGGAATGACGTTGATGAAGCCGTTCAGGGTGTTGGAGACCCCGAACGACTTCACAATGGTCGGCAGCCAGTAGCTGAGCCCATACGCGCCCAACGGCATGCCGATGTAGAGGCCCGCCAGCATCAGGACGCGGGGATCGAAGATCGCCTTCCAGGCGCCGCGATGATCGTCGACCTCCCCGCCCCGCTCGGCCGCGAGCACCGACGACAGCCAGGATTTCTCGACGTCGGGAAGCCAGCGGGCTTCAGAGGGGCCATTCGGCAACCGCCAGAGTACATAGGGGGCCAGCAGGACCGCCGGCATCCCGGTCACCAGGAAGACCCACTGCCAGCCCGCCAGCCCCAGGAAACCGTCCATACCCAGCAGAAGCCCGCCGATCGCGGCGCCGACCGCATTGGCCAGGGCCGAGGCGATCATGAACAGTCCCACCATCCGCGCGCGATGCGCCTGGGGGTACCAGAGGGTCAGAACGTAGAGCACGCCCGGGAAGAACCCCGCCTCGGTGACCCCGAGCAGAAAGCGCAGGATGTAGAACATCGCCGCGTTCTGGGTGAAGCCTAGGGCCAGGGTGACGAGCCCCCAGGAAAACATGATCCGCGTGAACCAGACGCGGGCGCCCACCCGCGCCAGGATCAGGTTCGAGGGCGCCTCGAACAGGAAGTAGCCGATGAAGAACAGCGACGCGCCCAGGCCATAGGCGGCTTCGCTCAAGCCAAGCGCCTGCACCATGTCCAGCTTGGCGTAAGACACGTTCTGCCGGTCGATATAGGCGATCAGGTACATCAGGCAGAACAGCGGCATCAGCCGTCGCGTGACGCGCCCGACGGTGGCGCGCTCCAGGTCGCCGGAGGGATCGGACATGGATGATCTCCTAGGAAGCGCGCTTCGCGCTTGAGGCTGCCAGATCGGTTCTGGGCGATCCCGCCTGCGGGTGAGCAGACTTCGGCATCTAGGCCAACGGATCAAGTTCGATCAGAACCACGTCGTTGGCCCGCATCGGCAGGTCCAAGACGGCTTGTGCGGACACCCGCAGCACCCGTTCGATCTCTGGCCGGTCCTCGGTCAACACCTCCAGCGATCGCAGTTGCGCCGGCGTGAGCGTGGTGGGCATACCCATCTCGATGTAGGCGCTGTAGGCGTCGTTGCGCTGATAGCCGACGCGGCGCACGCGCAGCCGATAACGCCCTGACTTGAGGCGGGTCAGCCGGACCTTCAGCGGCTCGATATCCGCAGCGGGATGAAGCCGCGTGTAGAAGGGTCGGTTGCTGACCTTCTGGTCGGGCTGTCGCCAGGCATAGGCCAGGACCGTCACGCGATCGCCGTCGCGCGCGGCGAAGACCTGGTCGTCCGTGCAGGCCAGCTCCCGCCCCTTCACGGCGTTCAGATACTTGTAGGCGAACCAGGACGGCTTGCGGACGCCCTGCGGGTTCATCAGCCCAAAGCCGCCCTGGAAGGGCGCTGTCGGCGGCCCCGGCTCTTCGAAGAGATCGGTGTAGGTCCAGTAGCTCATGCCCTGGACGAGTCCCTTCACCCGCCGCAGCTTCTCGACGATGTAGGCGGCGCTGACATAGCTGTCATGGACGCTGTCGCGCGGGGTGTAGCTGGTGCTCCATTCGGTGAAGTAGAGCGGCAGTCCGGGGAAGGCCGAGGCCTCGATCTGCTCGCGAACCCGACGCACATCCCCGACAACCGCATCCGGCGACGGCGAGAGCTTGGTGTCCTGCACGCCCTTCTCGTCGAGAAAGCCGCCATCGACGCCGTAGGTGTGGGTGGTGACGAAGTCGACGGCCGAACCGCTCTTCTTCACATGGGCCAGGAACTCCGGAACCCAGGCGGCGCCCGCCGTCGAGGGACCACCCACGCGCAGGGATGGATCGATCGCCTTGATGGCGCGCGCGGTGACGTCATAGAGCTCGAAGTAAGCCGCCTGGTCCGCCTTCTCCCAGAAGCCGTCGAGATTGGGCTCGTTCCAGACCTCGAAGAACCAGGTCCGCACCTCCTCGACGCCATAGCGTTCACGCAGGTGACGGACAAAGGCGTCGATCAGGTCGCGCCAGGGTCCAAGCTTGGGATGAGAGGTGTTGCCCTTCCAGTAGAAGATGGTCAGGTCCGAGGTCTTCATCGCCTCGGGCGTGAAGCCGAGCTCGACAAAGGGCTTGATCCCCTTGGCCAGCAGGGCGTCGTACAGCTGGTCGATCTTGGTCCAGTCGTAGACGATCTTGCCGTCCTGGAGCTTCACCGTACCCAGCACGTCGTGGAAGATCGCGTGGAAGCGAATGTAGCGGAAACCCAGTTCGTCGACGGTCGTCTTGAGCTGGGCCTGGCTGTCTTCGCGGATCAGGGTCCCGGGATAGTCGGATCCGATCGACAGATCGAAGAAGCGATCGACGGGAGCACCGGTTCGGCTCAGGTCGATGTCAATGACACGGGAAAGGGGCCCCGCCCTCGCCGCGAGCGGCAGCCCCGCCACGATCGTTCGGCGCGATAGCGACATCCGTTTGCTCCCCGTCCCTGGAGAAACGGCTACACGGCGTTGATAGCGCTATCAATCATTTTGTAGGACAAATAGAGGGCGGCCTCGCTTGCGCGAGCCGCCCTCTTCGGCCGCTAGAGCGCCGCCTTGTAGAGCGCCAGGAGCTCGGTCCAGGCCTTCTCCGCCGCAGGCTCGTTGTAGGCTTGGCTGCCGGGTACGGTCCAACCGTGGTTGGCGCCGACATAGACCTCGACGGTCGCCTTGATCTTAGCCTCAGCGAACGCGACCTTGAGCTTTTCCTTGGACGCCGGGTCGCGCTTGTCGTCGTTGTCGGCGACGGCGACCAGATAGTCGGCCTTCGCCTTGGGGATCAGCAGTTGCGGGCTGTCGGGCCCCTCGGCGGTCAGGCCGCCACCATGGAAGCTGGCCACCGCGCCGATCCGCGCGGCGTTGGAGCCGGCGGTGCGGAAGGCCAGCGGTCCACCCATGCAGTAGCCCTGCACGCCGACGCGCTTGGCCTTGTTGGTCTGCGGCTGGGCGTCCAGGAAGGAGACGAAGGCGACCGCGTCGGTGACTGCGGTGGTCGGCGTGACCGTCCTGGCCAGGGCCGAGATCGTCTCCCGGTCCTGCGGATTGCCGAAGCTCATTGCGCCCTCCATCACCGGCGCCTTCTTGGTGCGGTAGTAGAGGTTGGGGACCAGCACGACATAGCCGGAGGACGCCAGGCGACGGGCCATCTGGCGGAAGACCGGACGCAGGCTCCAGATATCGGGCCACACCAGCACCGCCGGCCATTTGCCCTTCCCTTTGGGATAGAACAGCACCGCGTCGGCCGTGCCATCGGGCGTCTTGACCTCGACATCCTTTTCCACGACCGAGTCGTCGGCGTGCGCGACCGTGGCCACGCCCGTCAGGGCCACGGTCAGCAGGCCGAACCGGCGACGCGAGATCGTCGGATCCTGAATGAGGCCGGGGTGGATTTCATCATCGCACATGGCGGTCTCCTCCTTAGATTTGGGACCGGCACGCTATAACCGCGTTATACGTTCGCCTATCCACTTTACCGGGCTGCCGAATAGGTCGCCTTGCCGGGTACGAGGAGGTCCTGCTTGCGACCATCGCACACGGCGTAGCTGAACCCGGACTGGATCGCCCAGGCTCCAACCTCGCCCGCCTTGTTTACGGCCAGGAAACCAACCTGGATGTCCTTGGCCTGCGGCTTCTTCTTCAAAATCCGCTCGACAGCCTCGCGGCAGGCCGCCTCCGGCGAACGCCCCTGCCGCATCAGCTCCACCACCAGGAAGCTGCCGACATTGCGGATCACCTCTTCGCCAACGCCGGTGGAGGTCGCGCCGCCCACCTCGTTGTCGACATAGAGACCCGCGCCGATGATCGGGCTGTCGCCGACCCGGCCGCGCATCTTCCAGGCCATGCCGCTGGTGGTGCAGGCGCCGGACAGGTTTCCCTTGGCGTCGATCGCCAGCATGCCGATGGTGTCGTGATTGCCCGCCCCGCCCGGCGTGCCCAGTTGGCCGGTCGTCTTGCCGTAGTCGGAGACCTCGCTATTGGCCCGGGGCTGATACTTGGCGTCCTTCTTCCAGGCCTCCCAGGCGGCGCGGGACTCCGGCGTCAGCAGTTCCTCACGAGGAAAGCCCTGCTCCAGGGCGAACTGCAGCGCGCCGGCCCCGACCAGCATCACGTGCGGGGTCTTTTCCATCACCCGGCGCGCCACGGAGATCGGGTGCGCGATATGCTCCAGCGCCGCCACCGCGCCGCAATTGCCCAGCTCGTCCATGATGCAAGCGTCCAGCGAGACATTCCCGTCCCGATCCGGATAGCCGGCGCGGCCGACGCTGTGGTTCTTCAGGTCCTGCTCGGGAATCCGCGCGCCGGCCTCGACGGCGTCCAGCGCCCGGCCGCCCTTGGCCAAGACCGACCAAGCGGCCTGGTTGGCGGCGACGCCGAAGTCCCAGGTCGAGATCACACCGGGGCCCGTCAGCCTGACACCGTCGCCCTGCGCCGTCGCGCGCCCCGCGCTCAGCATCGCCGAGCCCGCGAGGGAGGCGCCGATCAGGCCTCTACGATTCAACATCCGTGTGCTCCAACAAGACCGCGCCGATTCCGTAGCACCGCCTGGAGGCCAGCATGAGCCCTGAACGCATTCTTCTGGAAGTCTGTGTCGATACGCCCGCTGGACTGGCGGCGGCGATCGCCGGCGGCGCTGATCGGATCGAACTTTGCGCGGCCCTGGCCCTGCAAGGCCTGACCCCTGCGCCGGGCCTGATGGCCCAGGCTGCGTCAGCGCCGATCCCGATCTATCCGATGATCCGGCCGCGCAACGGCGACTTCTGCTACGACGAGGGCGACGTGGACGCCATCAAGCGCGACATCGATGCGGTGCGCGCCCATGGCCTGGCGGGCGTGGTGATCGGCGCCAACCGCCCGGACGGCGCGCTGGACCTTCCCGTCCTGGAAGCCCTTGTGGCGCACGCCCAAGGCATGGGCATGAGCCTGCACCGATCGTTCGACCTCGTGCCCGATCAGGCCGAGGCGCTCGAGATCGCTGTCCAGCTGGGGTTCGAGCGGGTCCTGACGTCCGGCGGCGCCCTGACCGCCCAGGCCGGCGCAGAGCAGATCGCGGCCCTTGTCGAGCAGGCCGCGGGACGCATCGGCATCCTGGCCGGCGCCGGAGTCAAACCTGGCAATGTCGCCGAGCTGGTCCGCCGCACCGGCGTGCGCGAAGTCCACGGATCCTTCAGTGGCCCGATCCCCGGCGCCGAGCCGAGCTCGAAGCTGGGCGCGATGGGTTTCGTGCCGCCCGAGCTGCGCGACACCGATCAGGCGGCCGTCGCGGACGCCGTTCGCATCCTGCGCGCGCTTTAGCCTTCGATGATGTGCGGAATGAACCGCGAGCGGTCGCGCGTCACCTGGCCACGATCCTCGCGGACTCCGATGCCGGCGGGCTGATCGCCAACGACCCACGACCCGATCACCGGATAGTTCGCGCCGAACCGGGGCGGCGGCTTCAGCTCCTGACGGATCCAGCCTTCAGCGCCATAGCCCTGGTCGAGCACCCTGCCCTTGCGGCCGTCCTTCCAGAGCTCGATGTTCGCGCCCTCGCGGCTGAACAGCGGCTTGCGCGCGTAGCTGGCCCCCAGACGCTCGACCTTGGGATCGTCGTCGAAATAGGTCTCCAGCAGGTTGGGATGCCCCGGGTGCCGCTCCCACAACAGGGGGAGCATCGCCTTGTTCGACAGAACCGCCTTCCAGGGCGGCTCGAGGAACAGGGTCTTGGACCCCGCTATGCTGGCCGCGTAGGGCTCGCGGAGCATGTCCTCCCAGGGGTACAGCTTGAACAGCGCGCCGATGATGTAGTTGTCCTGGTCGACGAAACGGCCGTCAGCGTCGAGACCGATCGCCGTGGTCGGCACGAACTTGGGCTCCAGACCCGCCAGGCGGCCCATGTCTTCCAGGAAGCGCACCGTCTGACGGTCCTCGACAAAGTCAGGATCGCTGGCGAAGTGGACAAAGCCGCCGTTCGGGAAGATCGCCTTGAACCGCTCGGCCAACTGGTCGTGCAGGCTGTTGAACTGGTCCGTCGACTCCGGCAGCGCCCCTTGCTGGATCAGGTCCTCCAGCCACAGCCACTGAAACACGCCCGCTTCATAGATGCTGGTCGGGGTGTCGGCGTTGTACTCGTAGAGCTTGGGCGGGCCGGCCCCGTCGAAGAAAAAGTCGAACCGCCCATAGAGCGACGGATCACGCGCCTTCCACGAGGCGGCGACCAGGTCTCGCGTCGCTTCAGGGATCTGAAGCCGCGCCATCAGGGCGTCGCTTTTGACGGCGTCGTCCACGAGCTCCAGGCAGAGCTTGTGCAGCGCCTCGGTCGCGGGTTCCAGATGACCCTCGACCTCCTCCAGCGTGAAGGCGTAGGCCGCTCGCTCGTCCCAGTAGCGGCGGCCATCGGCGTGATGCCAGGTGAAACCGACGGCCTCGGCCTTAGACTTCCAGTCCGGCCGAGGCTTCAGGGTCAGACGACGCATCAGGCGTCCGAGCCGTCCCGAGCAACCTTTTGCCTGTCCTCGATGGCCAGCATCGGGGCCGGCAGGGCCTCGTTCTTCGGGGCCATCAGGCGCGCCAGCACGTCCTCGGCGCCGCTCGCGCCCGGCAGGATGCCCGCCGCCGCCAGCTTGGCGTCCAGATCAGCGCCGGTCTTGCGGTCCTCCGACTCGCTGTGCAGCCGGAACTGCTCCTCGCGAACCGCCTGACGTTCCTTGATGCGCTTGAGGCTATCGGCGGCCGAGCCGACCACACCGCTGGCCGAACCCGAGCGCGAGATGACGGCCGCCTGAGCCTTCTGGACGCTTTCGTTGACCTTCACGATCTCGATCTCGCGGCGCAGCGCCTCGACCTTGGTGTCAGTCTGGGCGATCACCGTGCGCAGCTTTTCCTCAGCCGCGCGCAGCTCAGTCATCTGAGTCGACTTCTGGCCCGCGTCCTTTTCGAGGTCGGCGATACGCTGCGCCACTTCCAGGGCCAGGGCTTGGTCGCCCTTGTTCATCGCCGCGCGCGCCGAGGATTCGTACTTGCGCGACTGGTCGGTCAGCTGGGCGACCTCGGTCTCCAGCGCGCGGCGGCGCGCGACCAGCTTGGCCAGCTCGTCCCGGGCCTTGCCCTGGGCGGTGTCGGCGTCGCGGATCTCCTGATCCAGGATGCGCAGGGCGTTGGCGTCCACAACCGTCTGCGCGCCTTCATGCGCCGCGCCACGGAACAGGGCCGAGAGCTTGCTCCAGATAGACATTCGAAGTTCTCCGGTCTCTGTCGTTAGGCGGCCGCGACGCGGCTTTTTTCGAAGGAATCACGCAGGTCGCTGGCGGCGGCGATGGCGTTGTCGGCCAGGGTTCGCAGCTCGATGATCAGCGTCTGCAGGGTGGTCTTGGACGAGATCTCGCCCAACAGCTCGTAGTAGTCGCGGCCGTCGACCGTGGTGATGCCGAAGTTCGACAGCGGCACGATCTTCTGAGCTTTGAGCAGGAACTCATTGAATTCCGAGCGATTGTTCTGCTCATCGCAGGCCCACAGCAGGGTCGAGACGACTAGTTGCAGCCCCCCGCCGCTGACATAGATCGGCAGGTCGCCGAACTCGTGCATAACCACCATCAGCACGGGCTCGACGCCCTCGACGACCGTAACGGTCATTTCGTCCTCGCGCACGAGCGCGCTTTCCACCAGCGCGTCGCGCAGGGTGTGGATCGTCCAGGCGGTGTCGATAACGGAGTCCATATGTTTGACGCCCTTGGGGGGATGGGGATTGGTCTGCAGCGCCGGTCCGCGGACCGACTCGACGACGATGGCCTGCACAGCCGAAAGAATGTCGGGCTTGCACGCCGCCGGCGCCCAGACCTCGATTTTCACGAAGCCGGCGTTCCGTCGCGCTTCGCGCCACGCCCGCGTTCTTTCAGCGGCCTGAGCGCTTCTCTTCAGTCTAGCAGGCATGCGTTACATGTACGCATAACATGTATGCTTGACAACCCATCGTATAGCGTCATCCTGCGACCGACTTCACCCGAGAGCAAGCACGCTTTCGGGAAACCGGCTTCGCCCACCAGATAAGCGAGCCGGCCCAGGATTCGAGGCCTCGCTGATCGCGATGTTCGGAAAACTCTTCGGCCGCAAAGACCAGCCCTCCGGCCCCGCCCTGCCCATCATCCGTAACGTGACGATCGGCCGGACCGTGGTGCTTGACCCGCTGGCCTGGCGCCGGCTGGGCGAGGAGACCAAGTTCGCCCTCGACCGCGATACGCTGGAGATCACCGCGCAAGGCCTGATCCAGCTGAACGACGGCGCTTTCGTCCATCGCTTCTACACCGACGACGAGATCCTGTTTCAGGTCGTCTCCGACGATCGCGAGGGGCAGAAGGCCAACGACTTCACCGTCTTTACGCCCTGGGCCAGCGAGTATCCCGCCGATCGCACCGATCACGAACTGTGGAACCAGCGCCTGCGGTCTCGCACCTTCCAGCCCGAAGGCCTGCCGCCCTACACGCGCCTTTGGTTCGGCGATGAGGCCGAGCAACAGGATCCGGTGACCCTGTGGGAAGACGTCTACTATGCGCGCGACGCCCAGACGCCCGACCGCCGCCTGTTCCAGACCGTGATGCTGTTCCACCGCGACCTTCTGGGCGGCGATGGTCGCGAGCTCTTGCTCGCCCTGACCCTCGAGCCTGAAGATCGTAAAGACGTCAGTCACGAGACCATGATCGGCCTGCCGCTGTCGGTGGGCGAGTTCCGAGCCTGAATTTTGACGAGCCCGCATACCCGCTCGGCCAGCGCCGATCGGGCGGGTTCTTGGGGAGAGCCAGCCAGATGTTCGACTTCATCGGTTTCAAGGAAGGGGCGATCGCTTTCCTGCTGGCCTTCGCCTTGGCCGGCCTGTTCACGATCGCCTTCAAGTACATCTACCAGTGGGTGACGCCGTACAACGAGCGCGCCTTGATCCGGCAGGGCAACACCGCAGCGGCCATTGCGCTGGCGGGCGCGCTGGTCGGCTATGTCCTGCCCCTGGCCTCGGCGCTCAGCCATACGGTCAGCCTGCCTGAGTTCGCCGCCTGGGCGACGCTGGCCGGCGTGATCCAGATCGCCGCCTTCACCGGCGTTCGCATCGTGGCCCTGCCCGACGTCAAGACCCGCATCGAAAGCGGCGAGGTCTCGATCGGCGTCTATCTGGCGGGCATCTCCATCGCGGTCGGCCTGCTCAACGCCGCCTGCATGACCGCCTGAGGACATGGCCATGACCGCTCCTCGCAAGCGCTCCAGCTCGCTGCAACTCAGCACCATGCTCGTCGGCGCGGCCTCGCTGACTTTGGCCGGCTGCGACGATCCCTCGCCCCAGGCCAGCTGGGACCCCAACCGGGGCGAACAGGTCGAGGCGTTCAGCTACAAGAGCCTCGCCGAGTGCAAGGTGGCCAACGAGGTCTCCGACGAGCAGTGCGACACCTCTTGGGCCGCCGCCCAGAAGGACGACGCCGAGAAGGCGCCGCGCTATGAGGCGCGCGCCACCTGCGAAGAGGTCTACGGCCCCGGAAACTGCGTCCCCCGCGGCCAGGACGGACAGAGCTTCTTCGGTCCCCTGTTGGCCGGTTTCGTGATCGGCCAGATGCTGGACGGCGGCGGCGGCTACTATCGCGGCACAGGCATGTATCGCCGGGACGATCGCTATGGCGGCGGCTACTACTCCACCTGGGGCGGAAAGCTCGGGCGTGACTACGGCACCGGCAAGACGGTCATCAGCAAGACCAGCATCGACCCGCCGGATGTGATCCGCAACGCGCCGCCCAAGGTGCAGACCCGCACCTCGGTGGTCTCGCGCGGCGGCTTCGGCGGCGGACGCAGCTACGCCAGCAGCAGCCGGTCCAAGGGTAGCTTCGGCGGCTGATGCGGGAGCCTCCTCAGGTCCGGCCTTCGTCGGCCAGACGCTGAGCCAGCACCCGCGCGGCCATGACGACATCGGTCCAAACGACCTCGAACCCGGCGTCGTTGCCGTAGTAGGGGTCGATGACCCCGCGTCCCGCGTGACCTTCCACCAGGTCCAGCAACAAGCCCACTTCGGCGGTCGCATCGGCCGGCGCGACATTCAGAAGGCCGCGCAGGTTGTCTTGGTCCAGCGCGTAAATGTGGGTGAACGTCCGGAAGTCCTCGGCTTGCACCTGGCGCGCACGCTGGCCGCTGATGTCGACGCCGTTTCGTCCCGCCACCGCGACGGCGCGCGCGTCCGGTGACGCACCGGCGTGCCAGCCGCCGGTGCCGGCGCTGTCCGCCAGGATGTCCAGGCCAAGCCGCTCCGCCTCGGCGCGAAACGCACCCTCGGCCAGAGGTGAGCGACAGATGTTGCCCATGCAGACGAACAGAACTGCAGCCTTGGCCATTAGTGTCTCCCCCACCCGCCGCCGCCGGGCGTTTCGATAACGATCGCGTCGCCCGCAGACACCTCGACGAGGTCGGTCGCGCCCAAGGCTTGCACCTGACCATCGGCGCGCTCGACCCGCGCCGATCCCACGGCGCCGCAATCGCCACCTTCGAGGCCAAACGGCGCGACGCGGCGGCGGTTGGACAACAGGGTCGCGGTCATCGGCTCGCGGAAGCCGATCTTGCGCACGACGCCGTCACCGCCCCGGTTGGCGCCGGCTCCGCCTGAGCCGCGCCGGATCGAGAACGCCTCGACCAGCACCGGATAGCGCGCTTCCAGCACCTCGGGATCGGTCAGGCGACTGTTGGTCATGTGCGTCTGCACCGCGTCGGTCCCCGCAAAGTCCGGCCCTGCGCCGGAACCGCCGCAGATAGTCTCGTAGTACTGCCGACGATCATCGCCGAAGGTGAAGTTGTTCATCGTCCCCTGCGCCGCCGCCATGACGCCCAGGGCGCCGTAGAGGGCGTCGACCACGACCTGACTGGTCTCGACATTGCCCGCCACCACCGCCGCCGGATAGCGCGGCCGAAGCATCGAGCCTTCGGGGATCACCAGCTCGACCGGCCGCAAGCAGCCGTCGTTCATGGGGATCTCGTCGTCCACCAGGGTGCGGAAGACATACAGCGCCGCCGCCCGGCAGATCGAGGCCGGCGCATTGAAGTTGGTCGGGACCTGATCGCTGGTGCCGGTGAAGTCGACCCGGGCGGTCCGCGCCGCCTGATCCACCGCGATCGCCACGCGAACCACCGCGCCGTCGTCCAGCTCATAGGCGAAGGCGCCGCTCTTCATCGTGGCCAGCACGCGGCGGACGGCTTCTTCGGCGTTGTCCTGGACGTGGGCCATATAGGCCTCGACCACCTCCAGGCCGAACTCGGTGACCATCCCGGTCAGGGCTTCAGCCCCGCGCGCGCAGGCGGCGATCTGGGCCTTCAGGTCGCCGATGTTCTGGTCGGGATTGCGGGCGGGCCACCGGCCGGAGGCCAGCAACGCCCGGGTCTCGGCCTCGCGGAAGCGTCCGCCCTCGACCAGCAGGAAGTTCTCGATCAGAACCCCCTCCTCCTCGACCGTGCGGCTGCTGGGCGGCATGGAGCCGGGCGTGATCCCGCCGATGTCGCCCTGGTGACCGCGCGCGGCGACGTAGAAGCGAAGATCGCCCTCGCCGTCGAACACCGGCATCACCACCGTCACGTCCGGCAAGTGGGTGCCGCCGTTATAGGGCGCGTTCAGCATGTAGACGTCGCCGGGCTGCATGCCGCGGCCATCGCCCCGCCGCGCCTCGCGGATCGCCCGCACGCTGTCGCCCATCGAGCCCAGATGCACCGGCATGTGCGGGGCGTTGGCGATCAGGTTTCCATCGCGGTCAAACAGAGCGCACGAAAAGTCGAGGCGCTCCTTGATGTTCACCGAATAAGCGGTGTTCTGCAGGGCGAACCCCATCTCCTCGGCGACGGCCATGAAGAGGTTGTTGAACACCTCCAGCATCACCGGATCGGCGTCCGTACCGATGGCCTTTCGGCTCGGCAGGGCGACAATCCGCTCAAGGACGAGGTTCAGTTGCGCGTCGACGCTCGCCCGCCAGCCGGGCTCGACCACCGTGGTGCCCGTGGCTTCGCGGATGATCGCGGGCCCTGGGACCTCGGCGCCGACCGCCAACGCTTCACGATCGAACACCGGCGTGACACGAGCCTCGCCCGCCATCCGCACCTCGACGGTGGCGAGCGGCGTCGGTGCGCCCCCCGCCGCAGTATCGCCAAAGCTCGGGCGCTCGCCCGCATCCGCGTGGCCGATCGCCTCGACCGCCAGGGTCTCGACGACCAGCGGCGTCGTCGGCGACGTAAAGCCAAAGCGACGCTGGTGCAGGTCCTCGAAGGTCGCTCGGACATGCTCGTCCAGAGGCACGACCAGCGGCGTGTCGGTGCCTGCGTACTTGACCCGCAGGCTCGCCACCGTCTCCAGCGCGGCCATCGGAACGTCCTGCGCATGCAGCGCGGCTTCCGCCTCTGTGGCCAGACGCTCCGCGCGCTGGGCCAGATCATCGGCCTGGTCCAGGGGGCGCTCGACCGTCTCCTCGCGGATCAGGCGCAGGTCCGCCAGGCCCATGCCATAGGCTGACAGCACCCCCGCGAAGGGGTGGATCATCACCTTGGTCATGCCCAGGGCGTCGGCCACCAGACAGGCGTGCTGCCCGCCCGCGCCGCCGAAACAGGCCAGCACATAGCGGGTCACGTCATAGCCGCGCTGGATAGAGATCTGCCGCACCGCCTTGGCCATGTTCTCGACGGCGATGGTGACGAAGCCCTCGGCGACCTCCTGCGGCGTCATCGCGCGGCCCGTCGCGGCGGTGATCTTCGCCGCCATCGCCTCGAAGCCGCGCGTGACGGCCTCCACATCGAGCGGCTGATCGGCGCCCGGGCCAAACACCTTCGGGAAGAACTCGGGCCGCAGCTTGCCCAGCATCACGTTGCAGTCGGTGACCGTCAGCGGCCCGCCCCGGCGATAGGCCGCCGGACCCGGAACCGCCCCGGCCGAGGCCGGTCCCACCCGCAGCCGCGCGCCGTCGAAACTGCAGATCGAACCGCCGCCCGCCGCCACGGTGTGGATGTTCATCATCGGCGCGCGCATCCGCACGCCCGCCACGACGGTCTCGAAGGCCCGCTCATAGGCGCCGGCATAGTGGCAGACGTCGGTCGAGGTGCCGCCCATGTCGAAGCCGATCACGCGATCGAACCCGGCCTCGGCCGCCGTGCGCGCCATGCCGACCACGCCGCCGGCCGGGCCGGACAGGATGGCGTCCTTGCCTCGGAACGCCCGCGCGTCGGTCAGGCCGCCATTGGACTGCATGAACAGCAGCCGGGTGTCATGGCCCAGCGCGCCGCTGACCTGGTCCACATAGCGCCGCAGGATCGGCGACAGATAGGCGTCGACCACCGTCGTGTCGCCCCGCCCGACCAACTTCATCAGTGGACTGACTTCATGGCTGACCGAGACCTGGGTGAAGCCGATCTCGCGGGCGATCATCGCCACCCGCGCCTCGTGGTCGGTGAAGCGAAAGCCGTGCAGCAAGACAATCGCCACGGCGCGGAAGCCGACGTCAAACGCGGCTTGAAGGCCAGCGCGCGCGGCGGACTCGTCCAGCGGCCGCAGCACCTGACCTTCAACGCTCATCCGCTCGTCGATCTCGACGACGCGGTCATAGAGGGCCTCGGGCTTGACGATATGGCGCTCGAACAGTTTGGGCCGGGCCTGGTAGCCGATCCGTAGCGCGTCGGCGTGGCCCTTGGTGATCGCCAGCACCGTGGGCTCGCCCTTGCGCTCCAAGAGGGCGTTGGTCGCGACGGTGGTGCCCATCTTCACCGCGTCGATGGCGGCGCCGTGGGGCAAGAGCGCCTGCACGCCCGCCACGGCGGCGTCGGCATAGTGCTCGGGGTTTTCCGACAACAGCTTGTGGGTGACCAAGGACCCGTCCGGCCGGCGCGCAACGATGTCGGTGAACGTGCCGCCGCGATCGATCCAGAACTCCCAGCCGCGAGCGGTTTGGTCGGTGGCGGTCATGAGGTGGCGGCTCCCTTCGCACCCCCGTCATAACGCCTCTACCACCCGTGTCATCCCGGAAGCCTCGCAGAGGCTATCCGGGACCCAGGTGTGACGAAGCGCCATGCGCGCCGCCCCTGGGTCCCGGCTCTACGCGCTCCGCGCTACGGCCGGGATGACGCGCTTTGGCGGGGTTACTTCAGAACCCCCAGCAGTTCCGCCGCCTGCCACACCCCCAGCGCCAGGAAGATCACCGCCGCGCCGATGCGCACATATTTCAGCGGCACAACCTTGGTCGCCGCCTCGCCCAGATAAACGGCCGGGACATTGGCCAGCATCATCCCAAGGGTCGTGCCGGCGGCGACCAAGGCGATCGACTGGAACTTGGCGCCCAGGGCGACCGTGGCGATCTGGGTCTTGTCGCCCATCTCGACCAGGAAGAAGGCGATGGTGGTGGTCAGGAACACGCCATAGCGGCCCGCCGCATCCCCTTCTTCGTCGTCGGCCTTGTCGGGGATCAGGGCCCAGGCGGCCATGGCGATGAACGAGACGGCGATGGCCCACCTGAACCAGACGCCACTGAGAAAGTCGGCGACCCAGTAGCCCGCCGTGGCGGCCAGGGCGTGGTTGGCCAGCGTCGCCACCAGGATGCCCATGATGATCGGGATCGGCTTCTTGAACCGCGTGGCCAGGATGATGGCCAGAAGCTGAGTCTTGTCGCCGATCTCGGCGATGGCCACGACCAGGGTCGAGACGAGCAGGCTTTCCATGAAAACAGTCCTCGGGCCGGGCGCATGCCAATAGCGTCGATACCCCACCCGGCCCGGATGACGATCGGCGCCATTGGTCTCGCCAAGGAAGCTGCAAGTCCGCTTCCCTTCCCCGCGCCATGATCCGGAAGATCAAGTGTGTTGACGGCGGGGCCCGCTGATAGGCGCGGGCGGCTACTCCCCAAAGGTGGGCGGCGTTTAGCGGGTTGTCGGCGCCGGGTCAATTCCTCCTCACCCGCATGGCGGGGGAGGTGGCGCGGCGCGAGTCCGCGCCGTGACGGAGGGGGCGCTTCGGCCTACAGCGCCCCCTCCACCGCTTCGCGGTCCCCCTCCCCCGTTGCACGGTGGAGGATGGGACTAGACGGCTTGCGGCGCGTCGAAGCGCATCACGTGGATCGCCACCCGCACCTTGCCGCCGACGAAGGCGCCGCCCACCGCCGTCAGCACCACGGGCGTGTCGGCGTAGTAGGCCGTCGGTCCGACCACCCCGACATTGCTGGCGTTCCTGGCCACGCCCAGCGCGCCCCCGAACTTGCTGGCCTCGCCCGCGACGCCGCAGTTGTAGGAGGCCGCCCCCGTGATCGCGACCGTGGTCCGGGTGGAGACGGCCAGCACGATCGCGCGGTTCGGGATGACGATACTGGTCGCCGTCGACGCGCCCGAGAGCGTCACCTCCTGCTCGAGGACCTCCAGCCGGGTGTTGGCCAGACCGGGCGAAGCTGCGGCGACCGTGCTGCGGAACGTCGTCGACAGCGGCGTCCAGGCCGCGCCGTCGAAGGCGACGATCTGGTTCTCATCCTTGACCCAGGCCAGCACGCCCTCGGCGGGGGCCAGGGCCTCCCACGCGCCCGCCTCGAAGCGCATCAGGGTTCCGGCCGCCAGACCGCCCCAGGCCGCGCCCGTGGCGGCGGTCGGCAGAATCCAGACGCCGCCCGCGACCGGACTGGCCGGCTGCGCCGCGAGCGCGCGGCTTTCCACCGCCAGTTGAACCAAGGCGTCCAGCCGGGCGAGGCTCTCATTGATGGGAATGTGCTTTTGGGCCTGGGCGGCGACCACATAGGGCAGGCCAAGGCGGGGCGTGACATCGTCGAACATCGGCGGCTCCGAGCGGGGTTGAAATCCGCTCCAAGCATCGGGCCGCCGCGAAGGGCGGGGACGGAAGCTGTTCCGTCCCCGTACCCACCCGCCTATTCGGCGGCGAAAGCCAAATGTTTTCCGGCGGTAAAGGCCGTCTTGGCGGCCAGTTCGGCCTTGGCTTGCTCATACTCGGCCGCGAACTTGGCGACGAGTTCGCCGGCGGTCAGCACGTTGTCGATCGCGCCGATGCCCTGGCCGCAGCCCCAGATGTCGCGCCAGGCCTTGGCGTCCTGGTTGCCGCCCGAGCCGAAGTTCATCTTCGACGGATCGCTTTCCGGCAGGTTCTCCGGGTCCAGGCCGGCATTGATGACCGAAGGCCGCAGATAGTTGCCGTGAACGCCGGTGAAGAGGTTCGAGTAGAGAATATCGTCCGCCTTGCTGTCGACGATCATCTGCTTGTAGCCCTCGACCGCGTTGGCTTCCTTCGTGGCGATGAAGGCCGAGCCGACATAGGCCAGATCCGCGCCCATGGCCTGGGCGGCCAGGATCGAACGCCCCGAGGCGATCGAGCCGGACAGCGCGACCGGGCCATCGAACCACTGGCGGATTTCCTGGATCAGCGCGAACGGCGACAGCGTGCCGGCATGGCCGCCGGCGCCGGCGGCGACGGGGATCAGGCCATCGGCGCCCTTCTCGATCGCCTTGCGGGCGAAGCGGTCGGTGATGACGTCATGCAGGGTGATGCCGCCATACGAGTGAATCGCCTGATTGACGTCCTCGCGGGCGCCCAGCGAGGTGATGACCAGCGGCACCTTGTACTTCACGCACATGGCGATGTCGTCTTCGAGACGGTTGTTCGTCTTGTGGACGATCTGGTTCACCGCGAACGGCGCCGACGGCATGTCGGGATTGGCCTTGTCCCAGGCCGCCAGTTCCTCGGTGATCCGGGCCAGCCATTCGTCCAGCTGCGACAGCGGGCGCGCGTTCAGCGACGGGAACGACCCGACGATGCCCGCCTTGCACTGGGCGATCACCAGATCCGGATTGCTGATGATGAACAGCGGCGAGGCGATGACCGGAAGGCGCAGGCGGTCGCGCAGGATCGGCGGCAGGGCCATGGAGAAGCTCCCTTTTGGAGGTCGGCTTGAGACGCCGAATATCTGATCAGCGATCAGCTTAAACAACTGTTTGGCCTGGACGCAAGGCTTGACGGCCCTAGCGGCAGGGGCGCATCACGATCAAAAATACAAGAATGCTGCAGTGCAGGAGAGAGACGCTTTGACCGAGGCGATGACGCCCCTGGCCGAGGACTTCGGCGCCCAAGGCGACGCGGCGACCCGCGCGCGCTGGATGGCCCTGGTCGAGAAGACCCTGAAGGGTCAAAGCTTCGACGACGCGCTCACCGTCACAACACCAGACGGCCTGACGATCCAGCCTCTCTACACCGCCGAGGACGGCGTCGCCGTGGCGCGCGACCTGCGCGCCCGGGACACCCACCGCCCATGGGACCTGCGGATGCGCGCGGCCCATCCCGATCCCACGCGGGCGGCCAAGGACGTTCTGACCGACCTCGAAGGCGGGGCGGCCTCGGTGCTGCTGCAGATCGATCCGGCCGGCGTAAACGGCGTGGCGGTCGGCTCGGCTGATGACCTCGGCAAGGCCCTGTCGGGCGTGTTGCTGGACCTGGCGCCCGTCGCGCTCGACGCAGGTTTCCTGGGCCCCAAGGCCGCCGACTGGCTGGGCGCGCTGGCCAAGGCTGCGCCCAACGCCCCCCTCGCCTTTCATCTCGATCCGCTGACGGCCTTCGCCCAGGCCGGCGCCAGCCCCGGCCCGATCGAAAGCCATGTCTTCAACGCCGCAACGGTGGCAACGCGGCTGTCGGCGACCTACGCCAAGGCCAGCCTGTTCCTGGCCACGGGCCGCGCCGCGCACGAAGCCGGCGGTTCGAACGTCGAGGAACTGGCCCTGATGACGGCCGCCGCCCTGGCCTACGCCAAGGCCCTGGTCCGCTCGGGCCTGACGATCGAGGAGGCGTTCGGCCGCATCGTCCTGGGCGTCAGCCTGGACGGCGAGTACTTCACCGGCGTCGCCAAGGTGCGCGCCGCCAAGGCCCTCTGGGCGCGGCTCACCGAGTCATGCGGCGTCACGGTCGCCCCCACGATCGAGGCCCGCTCCTCGCGCCGGATGCTGGCCAAGGCCGACGCCTGGACGAACCTCTTGCGCCTGACCTCGGCCGGCTTCGCCGGCGCGGTCGGCGGCGCGGACGCCATCGTGCTGGACGCCTTCACCGACGCCATCGGCCTGCCGACCGCCTTCGCCCGCCGCCAGGCGCGCAACACCCAGCTGGTCCTGTTGGAAGAAAGCCACCTGGGCCGTGTCGCCGATCCGGCCGGCGGGGCCTGGTACCTCGACAGCCTGACCGACCAGCTGGCCCGCGCGGCCTGGGCGTCGTTCCAGAGCATCGAAGGCGCCGGCGGGGTCATCAAGGCCCTGGAGACCGGCCTCATCGCTGACGCTGTCGCCAAGAGCCGCACGGCCCAGGAGGCGGCCTACGCCGACAAGAGCCGCAAGATCCTCGGCGTCACCGTCTTCCCCAACGCCGACGACAAGCCGCCGGAGGTCGAGACGCCCGACCCGTCCGCCTTCGCCGTCCAAGGTCCTGACGTAGGCCTGCCCGGCCCCGACAGCCATTGCCCGGCCCTGACGCCGGTGCGCTTCGCCGCCGCCTTCGAGGGAGCCTGAGCTCATGAGCACGTTCCCCGACTTCACCCAGATCGACTTCGCCGAAGTCCCCGCCCCCGCCGCGCCGCAGGGCGAAGCCTGGAACACGCCGGAGGGCGTCGCCGTGGCCCCGGCCTTCGACGCGAGCGACGTTGCGGGCCTCGACTTCACCGGCGGGTTCCCGGGCGTGGCGCCGTTCGTGCGCGGCCCCTACCCGACCATGTACGTGACCAACCCATGGACGGTGCGTCAGTACGCGGGCTTCTCGACCGCCGAAGACTCCAACGCCTTCTATCGCCGCAACCTGGCGGCCGGTCAGATGGGTCTGTCGGTGGCCTTCGACCTGGCCACCCACCGCGGCTATGACTCAGACCACGAGCGGGTGAAGGGCGACGTCGGCATGGCCGGCGTGGCCATCGACTCGATCCTGGACATGCGCACGCTGTTCTCGGGCATCCCGCTCGACAAGATGAGCGTGTCGATGACCATGAACGGCGCGGTGCTGCCGATCCTGGCGCTCTACATCGTCGCGGCCGAGGAACAGGGCGTCAGCCCCGACAAGCTGTCGGGGACGATCCAGAACGACATCCTCAAAGAGTTCATGGTGCGGAACACCTACATCTATCCGCCCGCGCCCTCGATGCGGATCATCTCGGACATCTTCGCCTTCACCTCGGCGAACATGCCCAAGTTCAACTCGATCTCGATCAGCGGCTATCACATGCAGGAGGCCGGAGCGACGGCCGACCTGGAGCTGGCCTACACCCTGGCTGACGGCGTCGAATACGCCCGCGCCGGCGTCGCGGCGGGCATGAGCATCGACCAGTTCGCGCCGCGCCTGTCGTTCTTCTGGGCGATCGGCATGAACTACTTCATGGAAGTGGCGAAGATGCGGGCCGCGCGCCTGCTGTGGGCCCGCCTGATGAAGCGCGAGTTCGAGCCCAAGGACGACCGCTCGCTGTCCCTGCGCACCCACAGCCAGACCTCGGGCTGGTCGCTGGCCGCGCAGGACGTGTTCAACAACGTCTCGCGCACCTGCGTCGAGGCCATGGCCGCCGTGAACGGCCAGACCCAGAGCCTGCACACCAACAGCCTGGACGAAGCCCTGGCCCTGCCGACCGACTTCTCGGCCCGGATCAGCCGCAATACCCAGTTGTTCCTGCAGATGGAGAGCGGCACGACCCGCGTCGCCGACCCCTGGGGCGGCAGCTACTATGTCGAGCGCCTGACCTACGAGCTGGCTCAGAAGGCTCTGGCCCATATCGAAGAGGTCGAGGCGCTGGGCGGCATGGCCAAGGCCATCGAGCAGGGCCTGCCGAAGCTCCGCATCGAAGAAGCCGCCGCTCGCACCCAGGCCCGCATCGACAGCGGCAAACAGAGCGTCGTGGGCGTCAATCGCTACAAGCCCGAGGTCGCCGACGACATCCCGGTGCTGAAGGTCGACAATGGCGCGGTCCGCGCCCAGCAGTTGGAGAAGCTGGCCCGCCTGAAGGCCGAACGCGATCCGGCCGCCACCGAAGCCGCCCTGAAGGCGCTGGAGGACGGCGCGCGGGGCAATGGCAACCTGCTAGCCCTGGCCGTCGACGCCGCTCGCGCCAAGGCCACGGTGGGCGAGATCAGCTACGCCCTGGAGAAGGTGTTCGGCCGTCACCGCGCCGAGATCAAGTCGATCCAGGGGGTCTATATGAAGGAGGCCGGCAACGATCCGACGGCGGCCCGCGCCAAGGCCATGGTCGAGGCGTTCGAGCAGGCCGACGGTCGCCGTCCGCGCATCCTGATCGCCAAGATGGGCCAGGACGGGCATGACCGCGGCCAGAAGGTGATCGCCACCGCCTTCGCCGACCTCGGCTTCGACGTCGACATCGGCCCGCTGTTCCAGACCCCGGCCGAGGCCGCCCGCCAAGCGGTGGAGAACGACGTCCACGTGGTGGGCGCCAGCTCGCTGGCCGCCGGCCACCTGACCCTGGCCCCGGAGCTGAAGGCCGAGCTGGCCAAGCAGGGCCGCGACGACATCTTGATGGTCGTGGGTGGGGTTATCCCGCCCCAGGACTTCCAGGCCCTGCGCGACGCCGGCGCTGCGGCGATCTTCCCGCCGGGGACGGTCATCGCCGAGGCGGCGATCGAGCTTCTGGACCAGTTGAACCGGCAGCTCGGCTATACGCAGGACGCGGCCTGACCGGCGAGTGTGCGGCCAGCCTTGCGTGTGCTAGACTAGGGTCATGAACGCCCTGGCTCGAGCGCTGGAGACCTCGCAACAGCACCGCTTCACGCTGGACGACGTTCTGCGCATGCAGGAAGCGGGCATCCTCGATGAGAGCGCCCGCGTCGAGCTGATCGATGGAGCGCTGGTCGAGATGGCGTCCGAAGGAGAACTCCATTCGCGGCTGAAAATGCAGATCGCGAAACAGTTCATCCTATCCGTCGGCGATGCTGTTCAGGTGATGGTCGAGTCGACCCTGAGGCTGTCGCCGACCAACGCGCCAGATCCGGACCTCTATCTCTATGATCAGGCGCTTTCGCTGGGCCAAATCAATGGGTCGAACGTGGGTCTCGTCATAGAGGTCGCCCAATCAACCCTGCGGAGCGATCTGGCCTTTAAGGCCGAACTCTACGCCCAGCACGGGGTTCGCGACTACTGGGTCGTGGATGTGAACACCGATACGCTCATTGTGCATCGCGGCCTGGTGGACGGCGTCTATCGCGACGTGACCCATCACGGGGCGCAGGAAACCGTCACCGCCCTGGCGCTGCCTAGCGTGTCGCTGTGCCTCGCCGAGCTTCCGATCATCCGTTAGAGCCTGTCGGGTCTATATAGCTAAGGGGCTCTAGCCGCCCTTCTTGCGGAACAGCCCCCGCTTCTTCTTGGCGCGTTCGGCGGCGATGTCATCGGGCAGGCCGTGGCGGGTCTCGATGTCCTTCTGCAGCGCCTTGGCCGCCATCAGGTGGCCCGGGAACAGCATGTCGACGACCGAACCCGCGAACGGCACGGCGTCGGTCGCGGTGTCGGCCAGGACATAGGCCAGCATCCGGGCGAGCGTCGCGGCCGAGGCGCCGGCGCTGACGGCGTTGAACAGGAGGAACGCGCCCGCGCCGACGCTGTACAGCGGGCCCACGCCCGGAACCCACGACAGCACGCCGTCCAGGCCCAGACCGAACGGGCCAAGGCCAATCAGGCGATCAGACAGACCCTTGATGGTTTCCGCCGAACGCCAGGCCCGATGGGCCTTGGCGCGACGCCCGGCATGCCGGTCGGAATAGTCGGCTGAAACGGAGATTTCGTCGGTCATGCTTGGCTCAACGCTCCGTCCCTGTTGTCGTTGCCGCTAGAGCCTCGCGCGTCAAAACGGAATCGTTTTGACGCGATAGAGAGGCTCTAAATCAAACACTTAGAGCGTGACCCTTGCCAAAACCGGTTCCCACTTTCGACGTCACGCCCTAGCCCAGGAACACGACCCGTCGCTTCTCCTTGCCCGCCTGGATGCGGGCCAGAAGGTCGCGATATTCTTGCGTCGCCTGGACCTCCTTGCGGGTCCCTTCGAAATAGATCGTGTCGTCCATGTGCTTGGTCAACATGTCCGCCGACCACTTGTGGCCGGTGAACAGCACGTCCGCCACCTTGCCGGCCACCGGCACCGAGCCGGCGACCGTATCGATCAGGATGATCGCGCAGATCTGGATGATGACCATCGGCGCGGCCCGCGCCCGCACCGCGTCCAGCACGATCAGGCCGCCCGCGCCCAGGCTGTAGAGCTCGCCCGCCCCCGGAATCCAGGTCAGCAGACCGTCCAGACCCACGCCCAGCGGCCCCACGCCGACGACGTTGTCGGAGAGCTTCTTCACCCGCTCCACATTGGCGCGGATGTTGTGCAGCTCGACGTGCGATTTCGCGAAGATCACCAAACGGCTCCGGGACACGGTAAACGCGGCCAATCTGCCTTAAGCCCGCCCCCGCAGGAAGGGCTGGCGCACGAGATTCCCGCATTGAGCGAACGGCGTGATCGAAAGTCTCGCGCGCGGAGGGAGCCCCTCGCGAAAGGCGGCGTTTGCGCCTAAGTTAACCCTATAGTCCGCCAGGATTCTCGGATGCTGATCACCACGACGCCCTTTATCGAAGGCCGCCCTGTCCAGGAGTACAAGGGCGCGATCTACGCCCAGTCGATCCTGGGCGCCAATGTCGTGCTGGACCTCCTGGCGGCGATCCGCGACTTCATCGGCGGTCATTCCAAATCGTATGAGCGTGTCCTGGCCCGCGCCCGCGAGGACGCGATGAAGAACCTCATGAAGGAAGCCGAGAAGCTGGGGGCCAACGCCATCCTGGCGGTTGATCTCGACTACAACACCGTCGGCCCGCAAGGCTCGATGATGATGGTTTCGGTTTCCGGGACCGCCGTCGTCCTCTAATCGGGGGACGTGATCCCCACGCTCGACATCGACGCCTTGGAGCCCCGCCTGGTCGCCGGCGACCGCGCGGCCCTGGCGCGCGCCATCACCCTGGTCGAAAGCCGCCGCCCCGACCATCAGGCCGCCGCGCGCACGCTGCTGTCGCGGCTTATGCCGCTGACGGGCCAAGCGCAGCGGATCGGGATCACCGGCGTGCCGGGCGCGGGCAAGTCGACGACGATCGAGCGGTTCGGCTGCGACCTGGTTGCGGCCGGTCACAAGGTGGCGGTGCTGGCCGTCGATCCCTCGTCAGGCCGTCACGGCGGCTCGATCCTGGGCGACAAGACGCGGATGGAGCAGCTCAGCGTCCAGCCCAACGCCTTCATCCGCCCCTCGCCCTCCGGCGGCGCTCT
The DNA here is from genome assembly GCF_002310375.3 of Caulobacter vibrioides. GTDB lineage: Bacteria > Pseudomonadota > Alphaproteobacteria > Caulobacterales > Caulobacteraceae > Caulobacter > Caulobacter vibrioides_D. Next base: position 1,218,041 of record NZ_CP023315.3, on the reverse strand, counting down.
CGGCGGCGTTGCGCGCAAGACCCGCGAGGCCATGCTGCTGTGCGAAGCCGCCGGCTTCGACGTGGTCATCGTCGAAACCGTGGGCGTGGGTCAGTCCGAGACCGTCGTCGCCGACATGGTCGACATCTTCCTGGCGCTGCTCATTCCCGGCGGCGGCGACGAGTTACAGGGGATCAAGAAAGGCCTGATCGAACTGGCCGACCTCCTGGTCATCAACAAGGCCGACGCCGATCCGGCTAAGGCCGAACGTTCGGCTCGCGACTATCGCAACGCCCTGCATATCCTCACCCCCGCCCATCCGGACTGGACGCCGCCGGTGCTGACGGCGTCGGGTCTCACCGGCCAGGGGCTGGACGTCCTGTGGACGCAGATCCAGCGCCACCGCGAGGTGATGACCGCCAATGGGGCCCGAGCGTCTCGCCGCGCCGACCAGGACGCCCGCTGGATGTGGGCCATGGTCCGCGACCGCTTGGAAGACGCCTTCAAGACCGCCCCGGCCGTGGCGGCGCTGGTTCCGGAGCTGGAGACGGCGGTGCGTCAGGGCGAGGTTCCCGCATCGGCGGCGGCCGACAGGCTGCTGGCGGCGTTTGGGTTGTGAGGGCTACGCCAATCCTCCCCCCAGCGGGGGAGGTGTCGGCGCAGCCGACGGAGGGGGAAGAGGCAAGGCACGCAGAACTTCCCCCACCGGCGCTTCGCGCCACCTCCCCCGCTAGGGGGAGGATTGGGTTACGCGGGTTCGCGCTAAGTCTCCTCCCGCTCTGATGGACGAGACGAGCAAACCTCACCCCACCAGCGCTGCCCGCTCCCACTCCAGGAACTCCGGCGTCTCCAGCAGGCGCTCCGCATAGGCCTGGGCCGCGCCGGCGTCGCCGTAGTCGGCCAGCTTGACGCCATAGGTTCTGAACCGCGTCGCCACCGGCGTGTAGAACGCGTCGGCGATCGACCACGCGCCCAGCAGGAACGGGCCGTGCGAGCGAGCCAGGAGCGCGGTCCACAGCGCCACGATGCGGCGGACGTTCTTCTGCGTCGCTTCGGAAAGCTCAAGCACACGGGGCGGTTCGTCGAGCGCCATCGGGCATTCGCTCCGCAGCGCCTGAAAGCCTGAGTGCATCTCCGCGCACGCCGAACGCCCCAGCGCGCGCAGCGCCGGATCGTCGGGCCAAAGCTTCGCCTCGGGGAACTTTTCGGCCAGGTACTCGCAGATCGCCAGCGAGTCCCAGATCACCAGATCGCCGTCCCGCAGCGCTGGGGCCAGCCGGCTGGGCGAGATGCGGCCGATCTCGTCGGCGGTGGCTTCGCCGCGACGAAGCGCGACCTCGATCTCGGCGAAGTCGACGCCCGCCCGCTTGAGCGCCAGCCACGGGCGCAGCGACCAGGTGGACCACTGCTTGGTGCCGATCACGAGTTCCACGCCGCGCGCTCCTGAAGCTGTTTCGAAAATGCCGGATGGCGTTTTCGCTTAGCCTGCGTCTAAGTTGCCCTCAACGATTAGAACAAATGTTCGAGGGAGAGAGAGTCCATGGCGCAACCCGCCACGCCGTCGCCCGTCATCGCCCCGGTGTCGACGGCCTATCGCCGTTACGCCCTGTGGGTGCTGCTGATCATCTACACCCTGAACTTCCTGGACCGGCAGGTGGTCAATATCCTGGCTGAGCCGATCAAGCGTGACCTGGGCCTGGCCGACTGGCAGCTGGGCATGATGACGGGCCTGGCCTTCGCCATCTTCTACACGGTGCTGGGCATCCCGATCGCCCGCATCGCCGAGACCAAGAACCGCCCCTACATCATCGGGATTTCGGTGGCGGCGTGGAGCGCCTTCACCGTGCTGTGCGGCTTCACCCAGAACTTCTGGCAGCTGATCCTGGCCCGTATCGGCGTGGGCGTCGGCGAGGCCGGCTGCACCCCGCCCGCGCACTCGCTGATCACCGACTATGTGCCCAAGGAGAAGCGGGCCAGCGCCATCGCCTTCTATTCGATCGGCACACCGCTGGGCACCCTGGCCGGCATGGCGATGGGCGGACTGGTGGCCGACGCCTATGGCTGGCGCGTGGCCTTCATGGTCGCCGGCGCCCCGGGACTGGTGTTCGCGCTGGTCGCCGCCTTCACGCTGATCGAGCCGCGCAAGAAGCTGGCCGCCGAAATGGCCGCCCGCGCCAGCTTGCAGATCAGCTTCGCCGCGGCGCTGGCGGTGCTGGCCACCAAGAAGACCTTCTGGCTGGTGGCGCTGGCCGCCTCGATCAAGGCCTTCATCGGCTATGGCCATGCGCCCTTCACCGCCTCGTTCTTTTTCCGCGTCCACGGCGCGGAGATCGCCGAGCTGGCCGGGATGTTCGGCCTGAAGTCGGCCGGGTTCCTGGGCCTGGCCCTGGGCCTGATCGGCGGGACGGCCGGCGTGATCGGCGCCTGGCTGGGCGGCGTCTTCGCCGACCGCCTGGGGGCCAAGGACCTGCGGGCCTATGTCACCGTACCGGCCATCGCCTCGGTGATCACGATCCCGATCTTTGTTGTCGCCATGAGCCTCGATGCGCCGATGGCCGCGATCAGCCTGCTGGCCGTCAACGCCCTTCTGGGCACCCTGTGGTACGGCCCCGTCTACGCGACGGCTCAGAGCATCGTCGACCCGGCGTTGCGCGCGACGGCCTCGGCGGTTCTGCTGCTGATCATCAACCTGATCGGCCTTGGCCTGGGCCCGCTGGTCGTCGGCCTGCTGAGCGACATCCTGGCCGGACCGGTGGGGCTGGGCGAGGCGCAGGGCGTGCGCTGGGCGCTGATCCTGTCGGCGACGCTGGGATTGGGCGCCTTCGGACTGTTCTGGGCCGCCCGTAAGACCATCCGAGACGAGATGGTCAGCTGACTGAAAATCCTCCCCCACGCGGGGGAGGTGTCGGCTCGAAGAGACGACGGAGGGGGAAGCGGCAGGTTCAACAGAACTTCCCCCTCCGGCCTTCGGCCACCTCCCCCATCGGGGGAGGATTTTATCGCCCGAAAATCCCCACTGGCGCTTTGGCTTCCGCTCGGTCACAGTCCCTCAAACAATTAGAACAAATGTTTGAAGGGAGAGAGTCAGTATGGCCGACGCGCGGGCGTCCGGCGGCGATCGGCCGCTTTACTCGAACGGCTACAAGGCCGCGGTGCTGGGGCTGCTGCTGGCCACCTACACCTTCAACTTCATCGACCGGACGATCATCGCGACCATCGGTCAGGCCATCAAGGTCGACCTGAAGCTCACCGACACGCAGTTGGGCTTGCTGGGCGGGCTCTACTTCGCCCTGCTCTACACCATCCTCGGCATCCCGATCGCGCGTCTGGCCGAGCGCTTCAACCGAGTGACGATCATCTCGGTGTCGCTGGTGATCTGGTCGGGCTTCACGGCCCTGTGCGGCGCGGCCGCCAACTTCACCCAGCTGGCCCTGTTCCGCTTCGGCGTCGGCGTCGGCGAGGCCGGCTGCTCGCCGCCCAGCCACTCGCTGATCAGCGACTATTACGAGCCCAAGAAGCGGGCCACGGCCCTGTCGATCTATTCCTTCGGCATTCCGCTGGGCACGATGTTCGGCGCGGTGGCCGGCGGCTGGCTGGCCCAGGAGTTCAGCTGGCGCGTGGCCTTCGTGATCGTCGGCCTGCCGGGCATTCTGCTGGCGGTGATCGTCAAGCTGGTGGTCAAGGAGCCGCCGCGCGGCCATTCCGAGATCGTCGAACGCCCGCTGGAGGCTGAGGACGTCGTGGTCGAGCCCGCCAAGCCGGCGTTCTCGATGGCCAACGAGTTCAAGGAGCTTTGGGCGGTCACCAAGGTGCTGTTCGGCAAGTGGCCGGTGCTGCACATGGTGCTGGGCGTGACCATCGCCTCGTTCGGCTCGTACGGCTCGGGCGCCTTCGTGCCGTCGTACTTCGTCCGCGCCTTTGACCTGGGCCTGGCGCAGGTAGGCCTGATCACCGGCCTGATCGGCGGCTTCTCGGCGGGCGTCGGCACCCTGGTCGGCGGCTTCTTGAGCGACTGGGCCGGCAAGCGCAGCGCCAAGTGGTACGCCCTGACCCCGGCCATCGGCCTGATTATCTGCACCCCGATCTATATCGCCGCCTATCTGCAGACCGACTGGCAGACCACCGCCCTGATCCTGCTGGTCCCCGGCATCTTCCACTATGTGTACCTGGCCCCGACCTTCGGCGTGGTGCAGAACTCAGTCGAGCCGCGCCGCCGGGCGACGGCGACGGCGCTGTTGTTCTTCTTCCTGAACCTGATCGCCCTGGGCGGCGGGCCGGTCTTCACCGGCTGGCTGATCGACCACCTGGCCCAGTTCCACTTCAACCATCCGGGCGGCGGCGTGATCGCCAGCGTGCTGGGCTCGTTCGGCGGCGAGGCGGGCCAGAGCTTCGCCAGCGCCTGCCCGGGCGGCATCGCGCCCAAAGGCGCCTCGGCCGAACTGGTCGCCCAGTGCAAGACCACCCTGTCGGTGGCCAGCCAGCAGGGCATCATCGTCTCGCTGTGCTTCTACGCCTGGGCCGGCCTGCACTACGCCCTGGCCGCCATCGGCATGGTCAAGCACTTCGAGGCGCGGGCGAAGGCTTAAGGCTAAAAACCCTCCCCCTCGCGGGGGAGGTGTCGGCTCAAAGAGACGACGGAGGGGGAAGAGGCAGGATCGGCGGAACTTCCCCCACCGTCCGCTGCGCGGACACCTCCCCCGCTGGGGGGAGGATTGGCCTAAGTAATAAGTCTCTTCCCTTGACTCCCGGGGCGGTCGGGCCGAAACGCCCGCCCATGATCAGCCGCTACGCCCGCCCCGAAGCCGCCGCCATCTGGTCCAGCCAGACCAAGTACAAGATCTGGTTCGAGATCGAGGCCCACGCCGCCGACGCCATGGCCGAGCTGGGAGTCATCCCCAAGCTCGCCGCCGAGACGATCTGGGAAAAGGGCCGCGACGCGGTCTGGGACAGCGACCGCATCGACGAGATCGAACGCGTCACCAAGCACGACGTCATCGCCTTCCTGACCCACGTCTCCGAGATCGTCGGTCCCGAAGCCCGCTTCCTGCACCAGGGCATGACCAGCAGCGACGTGCTGGACACCTGCTTCGCCGTGCAGCTGTCGCGCGCTACCGACCTTCTGCTCGAAGACGTCGACCTAGTCCTGGCCGCGCTCAAGCGCCGGGCCATGGAGCACAAGATGACCGTCTGCGTCGGCCGCAGCCACGGCATCCACGCCGAACCGATCACCTTTGGCCTGAAGCTCGCGGGCTACTACGCCGAGTTCCAGCGCGCCAAGGAGCGCCTGGCGATGGCCAAGTTCGAGATCGCCACCTGCGCGATCTCGGGCGCCGTGGGCACCTTCGCCAATGTCGATCCGCGCGTCGAACAGCACGTGGCCGACAAGATGGGCCTGGCCGTCGAGCCGGTCTCGACCCAGGTGATCCCGCGCGACCGCCACGCGGCCTATTTCGCGGCCCTGGGCGTCGTGGCCTCGTCGGTCGAGCGCCTGGCCACCGAGATCCGCCACCTGCAGCGCACCGAGGTGCTGGAAGCCGAAGAGCCGTTCGATCCGGGCCAGAAGGGCTCGTCGGCCATGCCGCACAAGCGCAACCCGATCCTGACCGAGAACCTCACCGGCCTGGCCCGCCTGGTCCGCTCGGCCGTCGTGCCGGCCATGGAGAACGTCGCCCTCTGGCACGAGCGCGACATCAGCCACTCGTCGGTCGAGCGCGGCATCGGCCCCGACGCCACCATCCACCTCGACTTCGCCCTGCGCCGTCTGGCGGGCGTGATCGAGCGCTTCAACATCTATCCCGACAACATGGCCAAGAACCTAGACAAGCTGGGGGGCCTGGTCTTCTCGCAGCGCGTGATGCTGGCCCTGACCCACAAGGACGTCAGCCGCGAGGACGCCTATGCGGCCGTGCAGGGTAACGCCATGAAGGTCTGGCGCGGCGAGGGCCGGTTCCTCGACTTCCTGAAGGCCGATCCGGTCGTGTCCAAGGCCCTGACCGAGACCGAACTCGAAGAGCTGTTCGACCTTGGCTATCACACCAAGAACGTCGACGTGATCTTCCAGCGCGTCTTCGGCGAAAAGGGCTGAGCATGAGCCAGCCGCCGGTCCTGCGCCTCAATCCCGCGCTGGATCCGGCGGCGTTCGCGGACGCCTACGCCCGTGAGGGCGTGGTGCGCATCCCCGAGGTGTTCGAGCCCGAGGTCGTCGATCGCCTGGCGGGCATCCTCGAACAGACCATCGACTGGGACATCATCTGCTCGGATGAGCGCGGCGGGGCCGAGGTGATCAGCCGGGCGCGGCGCGGCGAGCTGGGCGATCAGGCCGTGGCCGACCGCCTGCACGCGGCCACCCTGCGGGCCCGCAGCGGCTTTGCCTATGTCTATCTCGGCTATCCGATGATCGACGCGCTGGTCGGGGGCCGGGATCCGGGCCATCCGATCCACGCCCTGACCGCGTTCCTGAACAGCCCCGCGTTCATCGCCTTCGGCGCGGCCGTCACCGGCGAGCGCGGGATCACCAAGATCGACGGACAGGCCACCTGCTATCGGCCCGGCGATTTCCTGACCCAGCACGACGACACCGGGGTCGGCGAGCGCCTGGCCGCCTACACGCTGGGCCTGACGCGCCAGTGGCGGCCGGACTGGGGCGGTCAGCTGCTGTTCCACGACGACCAGGGCGACGTCACGCGCGGCTTCGCGCCGGCGTTCAACGTCCTGACCCTGTTCAAGGTGCCCCAGCAGCACTCGGTGGCCCCAGTCGCGCCCTATGCCGGCGCGCTGCGCCTGACAGTCACCGGATGGCTGCGCAACGATCCGCCCAATGGACGCGGCTAAGCGCGGCTTCCCGCCCGTCGTCGACGCACACACCCGCGTGCTGATCCTGGGCAGCTTGCCCGGCGACGCCTCCCTGGCGGCGGGCCAGTACTATGGCCATCCCCGCAACGCCTTCTGGCGGTTGATGGAAGGGGTGATCGACGCGCCGCTAGTCGCGCTCCCCTACGAGGATCGCCTGGCCGCGCTGCTGGCGCACGGCGTCGGCCTCTGGGACGTGATCGAGACGGCGCGGCGGCCCGGCAGCCTGGACGCCGCCATCCGCGAGCCCGCCGCCAACGACCTCATGGCCTTGATCGACACCTTGCCCGCGCTGCGGCTGGTGGCCTTCAACGGGGGAACCGCCGGGCGGCTGGGCGGCCGTCTCATCGGGACACGGGTCAGCACCCTGGCCCTGCCCTCCTCCAGCCCCGCCTATGCGGCGCGTACGTTCGCGCAGAAGGCGGCGGCCTGGGCCGCGCTCCGCGACGGGCTGGCCCAAAGCTGACGAACAGCCGGATGGAAATCCTCATCCGGAGCCTGTCGAAGGGCGAGGACGGCCGCCACGGCGCGGGCGCCCGGCGTCAAGACAGCCACAGAAAAAGGGCCGCCCCGGTTGGGAGCGGCCCCTTGTCTTGTCCAGAGTGACGCTCCGAACGCCTACTCAGACTTGATCTGCTCGCGGGCTTGAGCCAGCAGCTCGGCCATCTTCATGCGGACCTCGCCCTCGGTGGTCGAGACGCCGGCGCCCTTCAGGTCTTCGAAGACCTTGCGCAGCACATCCTCGTCGCCCGGCTGTTCGAAGTCGGACTTCACGACGGCGCGCGCGTACTCTTCCACGGTCGCCAGGCCCATCAGGCCGGCGGCCCATTCGCCCAGCAGGCGGTTACGGCGCGCGGTCGCCTTGAATTCCAGTTCCTGGTCGTGCGCGAACTTGCGTTCGAAACCCTGTTCGCGTTCGTCGAAGGTGGTCATGGAAGCCTCAAAGTCGCCAGCCCGTTGAGCCAGATCGGTCGATCTGGCCAAACAGGCTCTAATTCCAAATCATTTTGAGCATGATGGTCGCCAAAACCGGCGTCCACTTTCGGCTATCATGCTCCTACGCCGGCTGCATATATCGTGGCGCTCGTCGCTGCAATCGGCGGATAAGCCGCAGGCGACGTTTCGTAGCGCGTCATAGACCAAACTCCGGGCGCTGGTTTGCGATCCCGCGCTCATTCGAGTAGGTTTAGCGAGAATTTTAAAGTGAGCGGCCTTGAGTCGAACGCCGCGCGCAGCTATCCGCCGCGCGCGCTTTTCGTTTTCCGGGAAGATCCTGGGCTGGGGTAGCGCGCGATTCCGGAAAGGGCCTCGACGAGAGCCATGACGACCCGTCGCAAGAAGATCTACGAAGGCAAGGCCAAGATCCTTTACGAGGGGCCCGAGCCCGGCACGCTGATCCAGTACTTCAAGGACGACGCGACGGCGTTCAACGCTCAGAAAAAGGCCATCCTCGAAGGCAAGGGCGTCATCAACAACCGGATCAGCGAGTACATCATGACTCGCCTGAACGGGATCGGCGTCCAGAACCACTTCATCCGCCGGCTGAACCTGCGCGAGCAGTTGATCAAGGAAGTCGAGATCGTTCCGCTCGAAGTCGTGGTGCGCAACATCGCCGCTGGCTCGATCGCCACGCGCCTGGGCCTGACCGAGGGCCAGCCCCTGCCCCGCTCGATCATCGAATTCTACTACAAGGACGACAAGCTCGGCGACCCGATGGTCACCGAGGAGCACATCACCGCGTTCAACTGGGCCGCGACCCAGGAGATCGACGACATGATGGCCATGGCCCTGCGGGTGAACGACTATCTGTCGGGCCTGTTCAGCGGCGTCGGCATCACCCTGGTGGACTTCAAGGTCGAGTTCGGCCGCATCTACGAAGGCGACTTCAGCCGCGTCATCCTGGCCGACGAGATCAGCCCCGACAGCTGCCGCCTGTGGGACACCGTGACCAACGAGAAGCTGGACAAGGACCGCTTCCGCCGGGATCTGGGCAATGTCATCGAAAGCTACACCGAGGTGGCCCGCCGCCTCGGCATCATGAAGGAAATGCCGACCGTCATTCAGGGCGGCGTGCACTAAGAAGCCTTCGGCGTTCGTCGCGACGCCAGCGTCGCGAAGGGAGAAGTTAGAGTGAAAGCCACCGTCCACGTGTTCCTGAAGCCCGGCGTCCTCGACGTTCAGGGCAAGGCTGTCGAGAACGCCCTGCACGGCCTGGGCTGGCCGTCGGTCAAGGACGCCCGCGTCGGCCGCGTCATTGAGTTCGACCTCGACGCCACCGACGCCGAAGCCGCCAAGGCCGAGGTCAAGACCATGTGCGAAAAGCTGCTCGCCAACACGGTCATCGAAAGCTACCGCATCGACGTGGCCTGAGGGCCTATTCGGTCCCTCTCTCTTTGAGAGAGGGCTTCCATTTTAGACCCCAAAACTGACCCGCAACGTCGCCAAGCTGGTCCGCCGGATCGGCTCAAGGTCCATGCCGGGATCGATCAGCAGCTGCGTCGACACCCCCAGCAGCAGTGACCCCACCATCAGCGCCGCCGCGTCGGCGTTGAGATCCGGCCGGATGACGCCCTCGGCCTGACCTCGAAGCACCATCGCCTCCAGACGCTGCTCGGCCTCCTTGTGGGCGGCGGCGAAGGGCGCGCGCAGGTCGGACATGTCGCCGACCGCGCTGGCCATCATCACGAAATAGGCCCGCAGCTCCCCGTCCTGCGACAGGGTCGTCAGGAACGCGTCGACAAAGCCCAACACCGCCTCCAGCCCGTTGGTTTGGTCTAGCCGTCGGTCGTCCATCTGCGCCTGAAGCCTGGCCTGCAGCCTGGCGATCAAGGCCTCGATCAGCCCGTGCTTGGAGCCGAACCGCTGGGTGGCCAGGCCTCGGCTGTAGCCCGCCCGCGCGCCGATGTTCTCGAAGGTGGCCGCCGCCACGCCCTGCTCGGCGATCAGCTCGGCGGCGGCGCGCAGCAGTTCGGCCTCCGACTGCTGGCGGCGGTCGGACTGGGTGCGGCGCTCGGGGACCTTAAGGGACGATGTCATCTTGCCGAACTTAGTTATTTGTTGGACAACAAGCAAATAATTGAGATAGCCGCAGAGCCATCCTCGGGAGGAGCCAGGAGGCCTGCATGACGATCTCGACCGACATCGCCAACACCATTATCGACCCCAAGGCCTATGCCGACGGCGACCGGATCGACCAGGCCTTCGCCCACCTGCGCCGTGAAGCGCCGCTGGCGGTCGCCCAGCCCGACGGCTTTGATCCGTTCTGGGTGGTCACGCGTCACGCCGACATCCTGGAGGTCGAGCGCCAGAACGAGCTGTTCCACAACGGCGACCGCGCCACCGTCATCACCACCATCGAGGCCGACAAGAAGGTGCGCGAGATGATGGGCGGATCCCCTCACCTCGTCCGCTCGCTGGTGCAGATGGATAACCCCGACCACTTCGCCTACCGCAAGATCACCCAAGGCGCGCTGCTGCCGCAGAACCTGCGGGCGCTGGAGGCGCGGATCCGCGAGATCGCGCGGGGCTTCGTCGACCGCATGGCCGAGCACGGCGACCGCTGCGACTTCGCCCGCGACGTGGCGTTCCTGTATCCGTTGCACGTGATCATGGAAGTGCTGGGCGTGCCTGAGAGCGACGAGCCCCGCATGCTGAAACTAACCCAGGAGCTGTTCGGCAACGCCGACCCGGATCTGAACCGCACCGGCAAGTCGGTGACCGACGTCGGCGAGGGCGTCGACAGCATCCAGTCCGTGGTCATGGACTTCATGATGTATTTCAACGCGATCACTGAGGATCGCCGGGCCAACCCGCGCGACGACCTGGCCACCCTGATCGCCAACGGCAAGATCAATGGCGAGCCGATGGGCCACCTGGAGGCGATGAGCTACTACATCATCGCCGCTACCGCCGGGCACGACACCACCTCCTCGACCACCGCCGGCGCGCTATGGGCGCTGGCCGAAAACCCCGACCAGTTCGCCAAGGTCAAGGCCGATCCGTCGCTGATCCCGGGCCTGATCGAGGAGTCGATCCGCTGGGTCACGCCCGTGAAGCACTTCATGCGCACCGCCACCGCCGACGCCGAACTGGGCGGCCAGAAGATCGCCAAGGGTGACTGGATGATGCTGTCCTATCCGTCCGGCAATCGCGATGAGGCGGTGTTCGAAGACCCCTTCACCTTCCGCGTCGATCGCACGCCCAACAAGCACGTCGCCTTCGGCTACGGCGCCCACATCTGCCTGGGCCAACACCTGGCGCGGATGGAGATGCGGGTGCTGTGGGAAGAACTCCTCGCCCGCCTCGACCATGTCGAGCTGGACGGCGCGCCCACCCGCATGGTCGCCAACTTCGTCTGCGGCCCCAAGTCGGTGCCGATCCGCTTCAAGCTGCACTGAGGCGGCGATGAGCGCGGAACCCTTCAAGGTCTGGCAGTGCCGCACCTGCGGCTACATCTACGACGAGGAACAGGGCGACCCCGGCGAGGGTCTCGCGCCCGGCACCCGCTGGGCGGACATTCCGGCGGGGTGGCTGTGTCCGCTCTGCGGGACACCGAAGTCGGACTTCGACATGATCGAGCTTTGAGGGGCGACGGGGCGGAGGGGATGCACCGGCGCATGTTGATTGTCTGGTTGGGGTGGATTTCGGACCAATCCTCCCCCTAGCGGGGGAGGTGTCGGCGAAGCCGACGGAGGGGGAAGAGGCCGGCTCGGCGGCGCTTCCCCCTCCGGCCTTCGGCCTCCTCCCCCGCTGGGGGGAGGATTTGCGTCTTCGGCGCCGACGTTCGCCGGGGAGGTCGGGCTCCTACCGCAATGCGTCCTTCGAGGCTCGCCTACGGCTCACACCTCAGGATGAGGAAGTCTGTTGCTGAGGCCCTCATCCTGAGGTGCGCGCTCTTGAGCGCGCCTCGAAGGACGCAGGGAGCCAAGGTCCCGCCCACGGTCGAAGTCCACCATCGGCATCCTGCCGACCACCGGACCTTCAGATCGTCACGGCCTGTCGGTTGACACCCTCCCCCAAGGCGGGAACCACTGGGTCAGCCGCCCCGTGAGGCACGCGCGGAAGGGAGACCGTCGATGAGCGCCAAGTTCCACCTGGCCCAGGTCAATGTCGGACGCCTGAAGGCCCCGATCGATCACCCGATGATCAAGGACTTCGTCGACAACCTCGACCGCATCAACGCCCTGGCCGAGGCCTCTCCAGGCTTCGTCTGGCGCCTCACGGGCGAGGGCAACAACGCCACGGACCTGGCGATCGACAACGATCCGCTGTTCATCCCGAACCTGTCGGTCTGGACCGACATCCCCTCGCTCGGCGCCTTCGTCTATCGCAGCGACCACGTCGAGATCATGCGCCGCCGTCGCGAGTGGTTCGAGCACATGGACCTCTATATGGCGCTGTGGTGGGTCCCGGCCGGCCACACGCCCACCGTCGCGGAAGCCCTGGAGACGCTGGCGCACCTGGAGACCCACGGCCCGACGCCGGCGGCCTTCACCTTCAAGGTCCCCTTCCCCGCCCCCAGCGGCGAGGCTGTGGCGCCTGAGCTGGATGAATGCGCTTAGCGAGCTGTCATCCCGGCCGAAGCGAAGCGTAGAGCCGGGACCACGGGAAGCGCCGGGTTTCCGGCGGTCCCGGCTTTCGCCGGGATGACAGCGAGGGCCGAACGGTGCTACAGGCCCGCGCCATGAAAGCCGCCGTCATCGTTTTTCCGGGTTCGAACTGCGATCGTGACTGCAAGGTCGCCATCGAGCGCTCCGCTGGGGCGCGTGTCGAAATGGTCTGGCACCAGGAGACGGCGCTGCCGGACGACCTGGATCTGATCGTCCTGCCCGGCGGTTTCTCGTATGGCGACTATCTGCGCTGCGGCGCCATGGCCGCCCAGAGCCCGGTGATGAAAGAGGTCGTCTCGGCCGCCGGCAAGGGCGTGGCCGTGGTCGGCATCTGCAACGGCTTCCAGGTGCTGACCGAGGTTGGCCTGCTGCCCGGCGCCCTGCTGCGCAATGCGGGCCTCAAATACGTCTGCAAGCCGGTCGAGCTGGACATCGTCAACGGCCAGACCCGCTTCACAGCCGGCTACGGCGAGCAGCGCGACGCGGTGATGACCGTCGGCAACGGCGAGGGCAACTACTTCGCCGACGAAGAGACGCTGGACCGTCTCGAGGGCGAAGGCCAGGTGGTGTTCCGCTACAAGGAAAACCCCAACGGCTCGGCCCGCGACATCGCCGGCATCGTCAATGCGGGCGGCAACGTCCTGGGCCTGATGCCCCACCCCGACCGGGCCTTCGACGCCGATCTGGGCTCCGAAGACGGCGCGGTGCTGTTCCGCAGCATCTTCCAGAGCGCCTGAGCGCTTCGCCCCGAAAGGGGGCGAACGGAAAGTGTTATATTGTAGCACTTTAAGATTACCGGGCCTAAGCTGCCGCTCTCTGTAGGAGGGCAATCATGAGTCTCGTCACCACCTTGCGCGCGGGGCTGTTGGCCGCCGCCGCGCTCTGCGCCTTCGGCGCTGTCGCCCACGCCCAGGTCTCGGCCCCGGTCTCGCCGATGACGCCGGATATCGACGGCAAGTACGTCCGGGCGACGGTCAACTACGACTACGACAAGCGCGTCGTGATGATCCCGATGCGGGACGGGACCAAGCTCTACACCGTGATCGTGGTTCCCAAGGGCGGCCAGAAGGCGCCGGGGGGCCTGCCCATCATGCTGACCCGCACGCCCTACAACGCGGCCGGCCGCGCCGCGCGCGCCGACAGCCCACGCATGGTGGCCGCCATGCCGCAGGGCGACGAACCGTTCGTCGCCGACGGCGGCTATATCCGGGTCTTCCAGGACATCCGGGGCAAGTACGGCTCCGAAGGCGACTATGTGATGACGCGTCCGCTCAAGGGACCGCTGAACAGCTCCGAGGTCGACCACTCCACCGACGCCTACGACACCATCGACTGGCTGGTGAAGAACGTGCCCGAGACCAACGGCAAGGTCGGCATGCTAGGCAGCTCCTACGAGGGCTTCACGGTGATGATGGCCCTGGTCAATCCGCACCCGGCCCTCAAGGTGGCCGCGCCGATGAGCCCGATGGTCGACGGCTGGATGGGCGACGACTGGTTCCAGCACGGCGCCTTCCGCCAGAACAATTTCGACTACTTCAGCAGCCAGACCTCGTCGCGCGGCTCTGGCAGCGGCGTGCAGCGTCAGGGCTATGACGACTATTCCAACTTCCTGCGTGCAGGCTCGGCGGGCGACTACGCCAAGAAGTTCGGCGTGGATAAGCTTCCGGGGGTGCGGAAGATGCTCGAGCACCCGGCCTATGACAGCTTCTGGAGCGAGCAGGCGCTGGACAAGGTTATGGAGAAGACGCCGCTCAAGGTGCCGACCATGTGGATCCAGGGCCTGTGGGACCAGGAAGACATCTGGGGCGCGGTGCACTCGTACCCGGCGATGGAGTCCAAGGACACCGGCAACGACAAGAACTATCTGGTGCTGGGTCCCTGGCGGCACAGCCAGGTCAATTACGAGGGCTATAATCTTGGCCCGTTCAAGTGGGATGGCGACACCGCCCTGCAGTTCCGCCGCGACGTGATGAAGCCGTTCTTCGACCAGTATCTGAAGGACGGACCCAAGGCCGACACCCCGCCGGTGCTGATCTACGATCCTGGCCAGAACACCTGGAACCGCTACGCCCGCTGGCCGCAGGGCGGCGCGGACGGCGCCGGGTCAGGCAAGGCCAGCAAGAACCTCTATCTTAGCGCCAACGGCGGGTTGGGCTTCAGCGCCCCGGCGGCCGGCAAGGGCGCGGCGGCCTATGCCGAGTATGTGTCCGATCCGGCCAAGCCCGTGCCCTACATCCCTCGCCCGCTGCAGTTTTCCGACCGCAGCCGCTGGACCCCGTGGCTGGTGACCGATCAGCGCTCTGTCGATGGTCGTCCGGACGTGCTGACCTATGTCAGCGAGCCCCTGACCGAACCGCTGAAGATCGCCGGTGTTCCGAAAGTGAACCTGTTCGCCTCGACCAGCGGCACGGACAGCGACTGGGTGGTCAAGCTGATCGACGTCTATCCCGACGAGGTCCCCAGCCAGCCCGAACTGGGCGGCTATCAGCTGGCGGTCGGCATGACGATCTTCCGCGGCCGCTATCGCGAGAGCTTCAGCCAGCCCAAGGCCCTGAAGCCGAATACGCCGCTGAAGTACCAGTTCATCCTGCCCACGGCCAACTACACCTTCAAACCCGGTCACCGGGTTATGGTCCAGGTGCAGTCCAGCTGGTTCCCGCTCTATGACCGCAACCCGCAGACCTTTGTGCCGAACATCTTCTTCGCCAAGCCGGATGACTACGTGAAGGCCACGCAGCGGGTGTTCCATGCGGGCGACACCGCCAGCTTCATCGAACTGCCGGTCGTGGACGCGAAGTAGCCGCGAGCGTCCCAAGCCAAAAGGGCCGGCGGTCAAACCGCCGGCCCTTCTTTAGGCGCGTCAGGTGCGGGGCGTGTTCGGCGGGTAAACCTGCGCGCCTTGTTCCCACGCGCCCTGCGGCGCTTTAGCGGCCGCTTTGCTTGGCTGAGTCCTTGCCAGCAGCGTCCTTGCCAGCGGCGTCATGACCGGGCGCTGTCTTGCTGGGCGCGCCCTCGACGCCGGGGGTCACGGCCGGCGCGGCTTGGCGCTCGCCGGTCTTCTGTTGCTGGTCGGGCGTCTTGCGCTGCGGATCGTTCGACTGTTGTTGCGGGGTGCGGGTCTGTTCGGCCATCGGACTTGTCCTTCTTGCTCACCACGCGCTGTCGGCGCGCACAAGGTTGTAACGGCTCCGGACTCTTCCCGTTCCTCGCAACAAGCCGCCAAACTGCAGCTAAGCTTCCGAATTTTCACGGATTTTCGGCCAAACGCCTCTTCGTGAGGGCGATCACAGACCCAAGGCGCGTTTAATCTAGCCCAGCGCCATTTTCGGGCAAAACATTCGCTTGTTACGAGATGATTAAGGTTAATCCGCACCGCTTGGGGGAGATGGCTGGAACGAACGCCTCCCCTCAGCGACATCTGGCGCACCAAGAAGAAACAGAAGGCTGCTGCGGGAGCCTTTCCGGACACGCAGAGTTAAAACACCATGGCCGATCCCGAAGTTCGGTTTCCCGAGACCTATGTCAGCGGCGTGCCTGTGTGGGCCCGGCGTCGCAAACGCTCGAGCGTCCCGCCGCTGGTCAGCATGGTGGTCATTCTTCTCGCCCTGTTCGGCGCTGTGATGATCGGCGTGTCCCTGCGCATGGGTTCGGTCGAAAAGGGCGGCGCTGTCGTCGACGACTGGATCGCCCAGGGCAAGGCCATGTGGGACGAAGCCGCCGGCCAGGTGAAGGAAGGCCAGGCCTCTCCGAAGTCTTGAGGCCCCTAATCGCCTGACGGCTGTGGCGGAATCTGATCGACCGGGTTAGAAGGCGCGCCCATGAGCACGCCCCAAAAGCCCATGGCCGAATTGGCCGCCGAGTTCGGCCTGAAACCCGCCGAATATGACGTTGTCCTCAAGCGCCTGGGCCGCGAGCCCAACCTGGTGGAGCTGGGCGTCTTTTCGGTGATGTGGTCCGAGCACTGCTCGTACAAGTCCTCGAAGAACCAGCTGAAGAAGTTCCCGATCGACGGTCCCCGCGTGATCTGCGGTCCGGGCGAGAACGCCGGCGTCATCGATATCGGCGACGGCGACGCGATCATCTTCAAGATGGAGAGCCACAACCACCCCTCGTACATCGAGCCGTATCAGGGCGCGGCGACGGGCGTGGGCGGCATCATGCGCGACGTCTTCACGATGGGCGCGCGGCCGATCGCCCTCTTGAACGCCCTGCGCTTTGGCGATCCCAGCCATCCGAAGACCAAGCGCCTGGTGGACGGCGTGGTCGCCGGCATCGCCGGCTACGGCAACTGCGTGGGCGTGCCCACCGTCGCGGGCGAGACCAACTTCCACAAGGGCTACAACGGCAACATCCTGGTCAACGCGATGTGCGTGGGCCTGGCCAAGGCCGACAGCATCTTCTACTCGGCCGCCCCGGGTCCTGGCCTGGCGGTCGTCTATTTCGGCTCCAAGACCGGCCGCGACGGCATCCACGGCGCGACCATGTCCTCGGCCGAGTTCTCGGAGGACTCCGAGGAGAAGCGCCCCACCGTCCAGGTCGGCGACCCCTTCGCCGAGAAGCTGCTGATCGAGGCCACGCTGGAGCTGATGGCTACCGGCGCGGTCGCCGCCATCCAGGACATGGGCGCGGCGGGCCTGACCTCCTCGTCGGTCGAGATGGCCGGCAAGGGCGGCGTCGGCATCGAGCTGAACATGGACATGGTCCCGCAGCGCGAGACCGGCATGAGCGCCTACGAGATGATGCTGTCGGAAAGCCAGGAGCGCATGCTGGCGGTCCTCAAGCCCGGCCGCGAGCAGGACGGCCACGCCATCTTCGAAAAGTGGGGCCTGGACGCCGCCGTCATCGGCTACACCACCGACACCGGCCGCCTGGTGCTGAAGCATCACGGCGAGACGGTCTGCGACGTGCCGTTGGCGCCGCTGTTCTACGATGCGCCGCTGTATGACCGCCCCTGGGTCCAGCCGGCGCTGCAGCCGCGCCTCGACCCCGCCGCCATCCCCGCTCCGACGAACTGGAACGAAGCGGTTCTGAAGATCGTCGGCTGCCCGGACATGGCCTCCAAGCGCTGGCTGTGGGAACAGTACGACCGCCACGTCATGGCCGACACGCTGGAAGACAGCGCCACCGGCTGCGACGCGGGCATCGTGCGCATCCACGGCACGGGCAAGGCCATCGCCGTGACCAGCGACTGCACCCCGCGCTATGTCCAGGCCGACCCCTATGAGGGCGGCAAGCAGGCGGTCGCGGAGGCCTGGCGCAACCTGACGGCCGCCGGCGCCCTGCCGATCGCCATCACCGACAACCTGAACTTCGGTAGCCCCGAAAAGCCCGAGACCATGGGCCAGATCGTCCGCGCCACCGACGGCATGGCCGAGGCCTGCCGTGTGCTGGACTTCCCGGTCGTGTCGGGCAACGTGTCGCTCTACAACGAGACCAACGGCGTCGCCATTCCGCCGACGCCCACCGTCGGCGCGGTGGGCCTGCTGGAGGACTACGACCTGCGCACGGGCTTCGGCAATGTCGCCGAGGGCGACACGCTGGTCGTGGTCGGCGCCACCCGTGGCGAGCTGGGCGCCTCGATCTATCTGCGCGAGATCCTGGGCCGCGAAGACGGCGCCCCGCCGCCGGTCGATCTGGCGCTGGAGCGCAAGAACGGCGACTTCGTGCGCGGTCTGATCAGCTCGGGCCTTGTCGCGGGCGTCCACGACCTGTCGGACGGCGGCCTGCTGGTCGCCGCGGCTGACGTGGCCCTGGCCAGCAAGGTCGGGATCACCCTCAACGCCAGCAGCCAAGCGCACGCTCACGCCTATCTGCTGGGCGAAGACCAGGCGCGCTACCTGATCGCCACGCCGGACCCGGACGCGGTGCTGGAAGCGGCGAAGGATGCGGGCGTTCACGCCAACATCGCCGGCGTCGCGGGCGGGGAAGCCTTCGCGTCGGATGGCCTGTTCAGCGTCTCGCTGGAAGCCCTGCGCACCGCCCACGAGGCCTGGCTGCCGGGCTATATGAACGCGCCGAAGGCGTAAGGACCGACGATCAGGAGCACGCGGCGATCTTAAGCCGCGTGCGACCGTCCCGCCCAGCGCGCCACCGCCTCGAGCAACTTGCTGGGGCTGATCGGCTTGCCCAGGTGGTCGTCCATGCCGGCGGCCAGGCAGTTGGCGACCTGTTCGGGCAGGACGTTGGCGGTCATGGCGATGATCGGCGTGGAAGCGCCACGCGCGCCTTCCCAGGCCCGGATTTCGCGGGTGGCGGTCAGGCCGTCCATGACCGGCATCTGCACATCCATCAGCACCAGATCGTACTGGCCCTGGCGCATGGCCTCGACGCCCGCCACGCCGTCATTGGCGGTCTCGACGGCCACGCCGAAGGGCTCCAGCATCGTGCAGATCAGCTCGCGATTGACGGCGTTGTCCTCGACGAGCAGCAAACGCACATCGGCGTCGGCGGCCAGGGGCGAGGTTTCCTGGGCCTCCTGGGTCGGTAGTTCGGCGAGCGGTCCGCGCACCTCGAACCAGAAGGTCGAACCCTGGCCCTCGACGCTGTCGACGCCGATACGGCCATCCATCCGCTCGATGATCCGGCGCGAGATCGCCAGACCCAGGCCCGTCCCGCCAAAGCGCCGCGACACGGCCGCGTCGGCCTGGGAGAAGCGGTCGAAGATGTTCTCGCGGTGCTCGGGCGCGATGCCGATGCCGGTGTCGATGACCTCGCCGCGCAAGACCGCCTCGTGTCCCTCGATCGTTTGGCGGAGGGCGACGGTGATGGAGCCGTGAGGCGTGAACTTCACCGCGTTGGACAGGAAGTTCAGCAGCACCTGGCTAAGCCTTGGTCCATCAAGGTCCATCGGCTTGACGCCGCGCGCCGTGCGAACGTGGATCTCAAGGCCCTTGGCTTCCGCACGCTCGGCCACTAGGCCGGCGCAGGATGAGGCCATGGCGGCCGGATCGAAGGGCGCGGGGTCCAGCTCCAGCCCGCCCGCCTCGAGCCGCGAGAAGTCCAGCACGTCGTTGACGACGCTGAGCAGGGTGTTGCTGGCGTCCAGGATGTGGCCGATCTGGCGGGTGGCGGTCTTGTTCAGATTGCGCGAGCGGCGCAGCACCTCGGCGAAGCCGATGATCGCGGTCAGCGGCGTGCGCAGCTCGTGGGTCATGTTGGCCAGGAAGTCGGACTTGGCCGCCGACGCCGCCTCGGCCATCTCCAGGGCCTTGGCGATATCCAGCTCCAGGCGCTTGCGCTCGGTGATGTCGCGCGAGGTGACCAGCAGGATGCCTGATCCGTCGCCCAGCATGGAATAGGTGCTTTCGACCCAGATCCGCGTCCCGTCCTTACACAGACTCTCATAGTCGGCGCTGACGGGCGCGCCGCCGGGCGTGAGCTTCTGGATGATGCCCTGCACCCACTTGAAATCGGCGTCGCTGACCAGGGCCTGCGGCGGCAGGGCCATGAACTCCTCAAGCGTATAGCCGGTGATGCGTTCAATGCTGGGCGAGCTGTAGAGCCGCTCGCCTTGGGGAGACCACAGCGCGACGTGATCCGTCAGATTGTCGCCCAGCAGCCGGTAGAGGCGATCGACCTCGCGATACTTGGCGAGCGCCGCCTGGGCCTCCTCGATCGCGCCCTGCTTGGCGTCGAGGCTGGCCTTGAGGTCGGCGTGCATCTCCTCGAGTCGGATGTTCTGACTGCCGACCCAGTAGGCCAAGGGCGCGGCGATGATCGTGGACATCACCAGCGTCGTCAGCGGCGCATAGGCCGGGCGGTTGTCCAGCAGCAGGATGTCGATGACGAAATCCAGCACCATGGCCACGCCCACGATGAGGCAGACCGTCGGCACGGCTCTGGCGATCCGAGCTCTGATGGCGGGCGAAATGATCGCTCAGCTCCTGGGGGTTACCGGAATCACGGTGATCCCCCCAGATTAGGGACAGTTGGCCTCTCCAGCCAGACCAGAGACAATCCGTCGCGCCCGGCGGCTGGCCAGATGCGCGGTGCTTAGCGCTTCGCGCTCTTGGCCACCTCGTCCAGCGACGCCTCCAGCACGACGCTGGCCTGCACCACGGTCGCCACAGACCGCTTGAAGAAGTCCTGCGGGATGGTCGCGAAGTCGTCGCTGGGACGATGGTATTCGGGGTGGTCCTCGACCCCGAAATAGACCCACGGCACGCCCTTCTCGACAAAGGCGTAGTGGTCGGACTGGTTGGTCCAGTTGTTCTGCGCCCCATCTGCGTCGGTGTCGTGGCCCAGCTTCAAGGTCACCGGCGCCGTCGCCGCGACCCGCTCGAGGATCGGCCGCAGCACCGGGAACGCCGACGCGCCGGCGACGAAGAGTTCGTTCTTGGCGTTCTTGCTGAGCATGTCGAAGTTGATGTTGAGGGCGATCGACTCCAGGGGAACCGGCGGCGCGGCCGCAAACGCCCGGGCGCCGCGCAGGCCGCTCTCCTCGGCGTCGACCACCGCCAGGATCACGTCGTGCTTGGGCGGCTTGGCCTTGAACGCCTCGGCCACCGCCAGCAGACCCGCCACGCCCGAGGCGTTGTCGTCGGCGCCGTTGTAGATCTCGCCATTGCGGACGCCCAGGTGATCGTAGTGCGCGGTGACGACCATGGCCTTGCCCGGCGTCGTTCCCTTGATCCGCGCAATCAGGTTCACACCCTGCGCCGTCGATCCGTCGCGCTTGGTGAAGGTGAACGTGTGCTCGAACCGGTCGCTGACCGGCGCCAGGCCGATCTCCTTGAACCGCGAGAGGATATGGGCCCGCGCCTTCTCGGAACCCGGCGTCCCGACCCCGCGCCCCTGCATGTCGTCGGCGGACAGGATCCGGACATCATCCAGGGCCTTGTCGCCAGGATTGGCGAAGGCGGGCGAGGCCACGGCGACGAAGGCTGCGGCGAAAAGACTCAGCGAGCGACGAGAGATGATCATGGCCGCTACATGCCTCGCCTCGCGCGTGGGATTTAGTTAAATCTCGGTCATGACGGCGGTTCGCCCTATGGCTAGCGCTGTCATTCGAACGCGCCACGTATGGTTGTTCTTAAGGATTCTCGGCCAGAAGATCGGCTGAAAGATCGGAGTGTCTGTCCCGTGCCCATGTCTCACGCCGAGCTCGAAGCCCGCCTGGTCGCGGCCTTTCCGGATTCCGAGATCGTGTTGACGGACATGGTCGGCGACAACGATCATTGGAAGGCGCGGATCGTCTCGCCGGCGTTCAAGGGCCTGCCGCGCGTACGTCAGCACCAGTTGGTCAACCGAGCGCTGGCCGACGTCCTGGGCGGAACCCTGCACGCCCTGGCCCTCGAAACCGCCGCCCCCGCCGAGTAGGAGCCTCAGCACCGTGCGCTATCGTCCTTTCGGAACAACGGGCATCGCGGTTTCGGCATTGACGCTGCGCCTGGCTGATAGCCCGCGGCTCCGGGCCAATGACTGGCGCGCCCTGGTGTTCACGGCGCTTGAGAACGGCGTCAACAGCTTCCAGATCGACGGCGACGCGCCCGACCTGCTGAAGGGAGCCGGTGAGGCCTTTGCGTCGGTCGAGCGCCACCTGCTGTTCCTGACCTGGCGGATCCGTGGCGATGCGATGCAGCATAGCCAACAGACGCTGGAGGTCCTGCGCCGATCGGCCTTCGAGGGCCTGTCGCTGGACTATCTGGACCTGGTGCTGATCAACGATCCGCAATCGTCGTCACTGCCCGTGGCCTTCGAGTCCGGCCTCCAGGACTTGCAGAAAGGCCGCGCGCTCCGAGGGGTGGGCATCGCCAGTCGCGGCGACATCGATCCGGGCCTGCTGGCCAATGACCTGGTCACCGCTGTCTCCTCGCCCTACAACCTCTCCTCGGGATGGGCTGAGCGCCATCGCATTCGCCAGGCGTCGAAGAACGATTTCGCGGTCATCGGCGAGGACTTCTGGCCCCAGGCCCTGCGCGAAGTCGCCGACAAGACCCCGCCCAAGCCCTCGTTCTGGCAACGGCGCACCGACCCGCTGGCCGATGTCGGCGGCTATGAGTTCCTGAGCAACACGCCCGGCTGGAGCGCCGAGGACATCTGTCTCGGCTACGCCCTGACCGAGCCGTCGCTGGCCACGGTGCGGATCACCGCCGATAACCGCCAGGAGATCGAGCGCCTGGCCGCCGTGGTCGAGCGCGACCTGCCCACCGGCGTCTGCGCCCAGATCGAGATGGCCCGCTTCTCGGCTCAAGAACGCGAGAAGGCCGCCCACCGGACTTGACCCCGGCCCGCACGGCGCCTAGCTGACAGGAGCACTCTAGGATACCGCCATGACCGACGCCGCCGCCTCCCCCGCTCTGGACTTCATCGCCAAGACCGTCGCCGACCATCCGGTGGTGGTGTTCATGAAGGGCGTGCCGGACCAGCCGCGCTGTGGCTTCTCGTCGGTGGTGGTGCAGATCCTGGATCACCTGGGCGTCGAGTTCGTCGGCGTCGACGTGCTGCAGGACGACGATCTGCGCCAGGGCGTCAAGACCTTCACCGACTGGCCGACCATTCCCCAGCTCTATGTGAAGGGTGAATTCATCGGCGGCAGCGACATCATCCGCGAGATGTTCCAGTCGGGCGAGCTGAAGACCTTCCTGACCGAACAGGGCGTGATCGCCGCCTAAAGGTGGCCGTCTCGGCATGAGCCGCCTGTTCGTCCCGCCGTCGGACGCCTACACCCTGACCTTCATGCCTAAGGCGTCGGACATCGACGCCAATGGCCACGTCAACAACGTGGTCTATCTGGGCTGGGCGCAGGATCTGGCCATCACCCATTGGGACGCCTGGACCTCGCCGGAAGAACGCGCGCCCTGGAGCTGGGTCGCACGCCGCCACGAGGTCGACTATCGCCGCGAGCTTCTGCCCGGCGAAACCGCCACCGGCTATACCTGGGTGGGCGAGCTGAAGGGTCCGCGCTTCGAGCGCTACATCCGCATCGATGGGCCCGACGGCGAGATGTGCGCCCAGGTCCGCACCGACTGGGTGCTGATCGACATCGCCGCCAAGCGCCCGGCCCGCGTCCTCCCCTGGATGATCGAGCGCTTCACGCCGAAGGGCTGAAGTAAACGCCGCAAGCCTCCCGCCCCGCTTGCGGGGCCGGGCTCACGCTTGCGGCTTCGATCTGGATCCCGGCCTTCGCCGGGAAGGTCGGGTTTCTGGAGGGGGGCTAGAGGCTGTTACAGACCCTAGCGGGACGTCCGGCGCCCTGCGTCCTTCGAGGCGCGCTCAGGCGCGCGCACCTCAGGATGAGGTGTTCAGCAGCGGTTTCCTCATCCTGAGGTGCGAGCCACCGGCGAGCCTCGAAGGACGCAACGAGCCCCCGGCTGAGAAAGCCTCAAGATCCTCACACACGACGGTGCGCGCGTTCAGGTGCTTGGCGCGATGGGGTTGGCCACGACGATCCGATCCCGCGCCGAAAGGCCCAGTTCGGCGTAGCTGAATGACAGCGTCGCCTCCCCCTCTACGCCTCGACAGGTCTCCAGCCGCCGCCGCGCAAAGGCGACCACCGCACGGCCGTTCTTGCGATCGACCCGAAACACGAAATCAGACTTCGCCGCACAGCCTTGGGATCGCACGCGGATCGACAACCCCTCGCGACCTGGCGTCACCGACAGCAGGGGTTCAAGCTCTGGCCAGGTCTCGCCTGGTTCGGGCGTCGATAAGGTCGGCAGGGTCGCGCAGCCGGCCAGCGAAAGGGCGGCGAGCGTCCACATGAAAACTCTGCGCGAAGGCACGCCGCTCACCGATCCTCAAAGCGCATGATCCGCCTTGAGGATCGCAGCAGCGCGGCGTGCTGACCAGAGGCCCAGATCAGCTCCAGGGGCCGCCGCGCTCGCCGCTCAGCGGCACGCTGGACGACGTCGCCGCCGCCATAGCCGGACGACGCGCGCCCCGCTCCACGCCCAGACGCATCAGGGCCTCGACGCGGTTGTGGGTCGCCGGGTGGGTCGAGAACAGGTTGTCGGCGCCCTTCCCGGCCAGCGGGTTGATGATGAACATGTGGGCGGTGGCCGGATTGCGCTCGGCCTGGACGTTCTCATAGCCGCCGCGGGCATAGGCCTCGATCTTCTGCAGCGCGCGGGCCAGCGACTCGGAGTCGCCGGCGATCTGCGCGCCGATGCGATCGGCCTCGTACTCGCGGGCGCGGCTGATGGCCATCTGCACCAGCATGGCCGCGATCGGCGCCAGGATGGCGATCAGGATCGCGCCGATCATGCCGCCCAGACCGCCGCCGTTGCCCTCTTCATCGCGCGAACCGCCGAAGAAGAAGGCGAAGTTGGCCAGGGCCGAGATCGCGCCGGCGATGGTCGCCGTCACGGTCATGACCAGGGTGTCGCGGTTCTTCACGTGGGCCAGTTCGTGGGCCATGACGCCGCGGATCTCTTCGCGGGTCAGAAGCTGCAGCAGGCCCGTGCTGGCGGCCACGGCGGCGTGATCGGGGTCACGGCCGGTGGCGAAGGCGTTGGGCTGGGCGCTGTCGATCACCGTGATGCGCGGACGCGGCAGGCCGGCCGAGCGGGCCATCTCGACCGTGTCGATCACATAGTTGCGGATCAGCGGCTCGGGGTGGCTCTCGTCGACCTCGACCGCGCCATAGGTCCGCAGCACGATCTTGTCGGCGTTCCAGTACGAGAACGCGTTCATGGCCAGGGCGAAGACCAGCGCGATCATCATGCCGGTGGCGCCGCCGATCAGGAAGCCGGCGGCCATGAACAGGGCCGTCAGGCCCGCCAGCAGCATGTAGGTCTTGAAGTGGTTCATCGTCTTTCGTCAGTCGAAGATGTCGAACAGGTCGAAACGCTTTTTCTTGTGGTGGCCGTGGCGACGATAGTCGTCGTCGTCATGGCGCTTGGCGCTGTGGCTATGGCCATGGTCGTGATGATGATCGGGCCGGCTGTAGGGCTTGGGCTGGCCATAGACCGCCTGGGTCTCGTCGCGCTCCATCGCCATCAGCTTCTCGAGCTCGCCCCGATCCAGCCAGACGCCCCGGCAGCGGGGGCACATGTCGAACTCGACGCTGGCGCGTTGCACGGCCTGCATCGAGGCGTCGCAGTTGGGGCACATCAGAAGCGGCATTCGGAACCTCCGGTCCAAAAAGGATGCTCGGGTGTTCTCGACGACAGGCGGCGCCTTTTGGGGAGGGGGGCTAGGCGGCCGGACCCAAGACATCGAGAACACCCGATGCGGTCCGACATCACGAGCACTTGCATTGCTCGCCAGAGGGGCCCGGTCCCGCTGAACCGCAATTAGGCGCCCGTCCGATCCGGTTCAAGGCCTTGGCGCAACAAAAAAGGCCCCGGATCGCTCCGGGGCCTTTTCCGTATCGGTTCGGATCCGACGCTTACGAAGCGTAGAATTCGACGACGAGGTTCGGTTCCATCTTCACCGGATACGGAACTTCCGAGAGTTCCGGAGCGCGGACGAAGGTGGCCGACAGGCTCTTGGCGTCGACCGAGACGTACTCGGCGAAGTCACGCTCGTTCGAGGCGACGGCTTCGAGGACCAGAGCCATGTTGCGCGACTTTTCGCGGACCTGGATCACGTCGCCGGCCTTGCAGCGGTACGACGGGATGTTCACGCGCTTGCCGTTCACGGTCACGTGGCCGTGGTTCACGAACTGGCGGGCGGCGAACACGGTCGGCACGAACTTGGCGCGATAGACGATGGCGTCCAGGCGCGACTCGAGCAGAGCGATCAGGTTCTCCGAGGTGTTACCCTTGCGACGGGCGGCTTCCTCGTAGGTGCGCGAGAATTGCTTCTCGGTCAGGTTACCGTAGTAGCCCTTCAGCTTTTGCTTGGCGCGCAGCTGCAGACCAAAGTCCGAAACCTTGCTCTTACGACGCTGGCCGTGCTGGCCCGGGCCGTAGGAACGCGAGTTGACCGGGGACTTCGGACGGCCCCACAGGTTTTCACCCATGCGGCGGTCGATCTTGTACTTGGCGCTATGGCGCTTCGACATAGTCGTTCTTTCTAACGATCCGGGCCGGCTCCCCTTTCGGGTCGCGATCGCAACGGCGGCTTCGGGTCAATCCGTCATAAGGTCATCGCGCCGCGCGGCGAGCCGGCGGCGTGAAGGCGCGGTTTATGGGGGAGCGGCGGCGGAGAGTCAATCTTCCGCCGCCCTTGGGCTTACGGTCGGACCAGCGAGTTGCGCAGGCGGATCTTGCCGCCGCGCTCGACGCCAAACGCGTCCAGCGGATAGCGCAGCTCGACGCCCTCCGGCAGCAGGGCCTTGCAGTTGTCGGGACGCTTGCGGACGAACGAGAAGCTGGTCAGGCCGTCGCGGCGCTGGGTCTCGACCGAGAAGTCCTCCTGGCGCGTGCAGCCATTGGAGCTGACACGCACCACCAGATCGGCGCCGTCGACCCGCGCGCCGCCAAGCGCCTCCAGCGGACGGTCGCCCGTCTGCGCGTTGACGGCGACGTTAGGATGGCTGTCATCGGCGTCGATGATCACACAGGCCGAGGTGCTCAGGCCCAGGACGATGACGGCGGCGAGCGATGCGAGTTTCATGCTGGTGTCCCCTCTTTTTGGTCAGCTTGACCGTGAGAGGACCGCTCGCCGCCTGAACCCAGGATGAATTACGAAAAAGTCACAACCGGGCGGCGTGCCGGATGCGGACGATATGCACCAGGCCGTCAGCCACATAGTAGCGGATCACATAGGGCGGAACGACGACCAACTCCCGAAGCGTCGCTGTTGCTGGGCGGCCGCGCTCGGGATACTCCGCTAGGCTGTCAGCAGCGGTCTTGAGCCGTAGAGCCATGCGCTGGGCCGCGAGCGGGCTGAATTGGCCAATATAGCCGCGGATAGCCGTCAGATCGGCCAGCGCACGCCAAGTCCAGACTACTTGCGCCACGTCTCGGGCGCGGGCTTTTCTTCGGGCGTCCCCCAAGTGTCGAGCCAGGCGGAGACCTCTTCGTGGGGTACAACGCGGCCGGCTGCGATGTCAGCCATGCCTTCCGCATCGGCGGCCTCTTCGGCTTCCGCGTCAATCTCGAAGATGGACGGCTCGGGGACCATGAGGCGAGCATAGCATATCGCCATACCCTCTCAATGCAGCCCGGGGTCACAGCCTTTGAGCGTGAAACGCCAGGTGATCCCCGATGAAGGACGTGATGAAAAAGTAGCTGTGGTCGTAGCCGTCCTGGCGGCGGACCGTGACCTTGCGGCCGGCCTTGGCGGCGGCGGCTTCGATCAGCTGCGGCTTCAGCTGGTTTTCCAGGAAGCTGTCGGCCAGGCCCTGATCGATCAGGATGTCATCAAAGCTCGCCCCCTTTCCGTCCTCGATCAGGGCGCAGGCGTCATACGGACGCCAGGCGGCGCGGTCAGGGCCGAGATACGCGCTCAGCGCCTTGTCGCCCCACGGGCAGTTCAACGGCGAGACAATGGGCGAAAACGCGCTGACCGACTTGAAAAGCTCGGGGTGCTTGAGCGCGATGGTCAGGGCGCCGTGGCCGCCCATCGAGTGACCGAAGATCCCCTTGCGCGCGCCGTCCAGCGGGAAGCCGCCCTCGACGGCCGCCAGAAGGTCGCCAGTCACATACGAGTGCATCATGAAGTGCGGCGCCCACGGGGCTTGGGTGGCGTCGACATAGAAGCCCGCCCCCTGCCCCAGGTCATAGGCCGGATCGTCGGCGACGCCCTCCCCGCGCGGCGAGGTGTCGGGCGCGACGATAGCGATCCCGTGCTGGGCGGCGTGCTCATAGACCCCCGACTTCACCGTGAAATTGTCCTCGGTGCAGGTCAGGCCCGATAGCCAGACGAGATAGGGGAACGGCCCCTGCCCGTCCGGAACCCACACCGTGAACTTCATCGGCGTGCCGGTGCTGGTGCTGTCGTGCTTGCAGTACCGCAGCGTTCCGCCATGGACGCGGTGGGTGGAGAGGGTTTCGACGGTCATGGGCTTGCTCCTCTCCCTTCCCCCTTGATGGGGGAAGGGTCGGGGATGGGGGTGATCTACTGAGCCGGCGGCGGCGCGCGGCGTCCGACGCCGCATCACCCCCACCCTACCCTCCCCCATCAAGGGGGAGGGAATTCAAATTAGAACGTCACCACGGTCCGGATGCTCTCGCCCGCGTGCATCAGGTCAAACGCCTTGTTGATCTCGTCCAGCGGCAGGACGTGGGTGATCATCGGGTCGATCTGGATCTTCCCGTCCATGTACCAGTCGACGATCTTGGGCGTGTCGGTGCGGCCGCGCGCGCCGCCGAAGGCCGTGCCTTTCCAGACGCGGCCCGTGACCAGTTGGAACGGACGGGTCGAGATTTCCCTCCCCGCCTCGGCCACGCCGATGATGATGCTTTCACCCCAGCCGCGGTGGCAGGCTTCCAGCGCCGTGCGCATGACGCCGGTGTTGCCGGTGGCGTCGAAGGTGTAGTCCGCGCCGCCGTCGGTCAGGGCCACCAGGTGGGCGACGAGATCGCCCTGGACGTCCTTAGGATTGACGAAGTGGGTCATGCCGAACTTGCGGCCCCATTCTTCGCGGTCCGGATTGATATCGACGCCGACGATCATGTTGGCACCCACCAGCTTCAGGCCCTGCAGGACGTTCAGACCGATGCCGCCCAGGCCAAAGACGATGCAGTTGGCGCCCGGCTCGACCTTGGCGGTGTTGGTCACGGCGCCCACGCCCGTCGTCACGCCGCAGCCGCAGTAGCAGGCGGTCTTGAACGGCGCGTCGCGGCGGATCTTGGCGACCGCGATCTCGGGCAGGACCGTGTAGTTCGAGAAGGTCGAGCAGCCCATGTAGTGATAGATCGGCTGGCCCTTGTAGGAGAACCGGCTGGTGCCGTCCGGCATCAGGCCCTTGCCCTGGGTCGCGCGGATCGCCGTGCACAGGTTGGTCTTGCCCGACAGGCAGCTTTTGCACTGGCGGCATTCGGGCGTGTAGAGCGGGATCACGTGATCGCCGACCGCGACGCTGGTCACGCCGGCCCCGACCTCGACCACCACGCCCGCGCCCTCGTGGCCCAGGATCGAGGGGAAGATGCCTTCGCTGTCGAAGCCGTCCAGGGTGTAGGCGTCGGTATGGCAGACGCCGGTCGCCTTGATCTCGACCATCACCTCGCCGGCCTTGGGGCCTTCCAGGTCGACCTCGACGATCTCCAGCGGCTTCTTGGCTTCGAACGCAACAGCGGCGCGGGTCTTCATCGCGAGGTCTCCTCAGAAACGAGTCGGCGCGACTTTGCCGCCGCGCGCGGTCCGGGTCGAGCCCCGATCAGACCTTCACGACGGCCGGGACGCGGAAACGGCCGTCCAGCATTTCCGCCTTGGGAAGATAGGCGCGCAGGAACAGCGCGAACGGGCCAGACTGGGGGGCCGGCAGCCAGTTGGCGGTCTTGTCGCCGCCCGGATCGGCGCGGCCGATCCAAACGTCCAGCGTGCCGTCGGCGTTGCGCTTGAGCCCCTGGGTGCGGTCGCCGATCGTGTAGCGATGGATCGGGTTATCGGTGAAGAAGAACTGGCCATCGCGCGTGGCCTCGTACATCGACAACGACCAGAACCCCTCCAGCGGCAGTTGCGCCGGCATGATCAGGCGATACGGCCCATCGCCGGTAAAGGTCCCCGCGCCGTCTTCGCCCGCGGCCTTCATGTACAGGGCCTCGGCCACCGGCAGCGCGCCCAGTCCCTGCAGCGCGACGATGGCGCGGTAGATGTAGTCCTGGCCATAGTCGCCAAGGTTGGGGCGCGGATACGACCAGCCGTTGATGAAGGTCTGGCGCCCCTGGGCGAGGAGCGTGATCATCCGCGCCTGTTGGACGCCCTTCGCCGCGGCGTCCTCGTCGAACGGTCCCGCGCCCAGGAAGGCCGCCGTGCGCTTGAGAATGCGCAGGTCGGTGGACGGCGCCGGATCGCTGGCCAGCAGCGCCCGCGCGGTGGCGAAGTAGTCGGCGGGCTTGGCGTCGCGCGCGGCGTGGGCGGCGATGGGCGACCCCGCCGCGCCCTTCACGCGGAAGGCGTCCTGCGCCTTGTGGGCGGCCGCCAGGTCTTCGCCGCCGTCGGTCAGGGTTCGGATCAGGAGCCAGGCATGCGGCGTGGCGATACGGGTGGGATTGGGTCCGCTCGAGGCTTGCCCGGGTCCGACCAGGGTGAAGGTCCCGCCCTCCCCGCCGACGGTGCGGGTGCTGAGCACGACGTTGTTGTTGGTGAACATGTCCATCACCGCCACCGAGTAGTAGCGCTTGCCCAGCGGCGGGATGGTCAGGGTCGCGGGGCCCTGCGTCAGGTCCAGGAAGGCTGACGAATAGAGCGTGTCGTTGTTGGGCGTGGTCACCCAGCGGGCGTTGTGGTCCGACAGGGTCCGGGTGTGGGTCAGGGTGTTGACCGCCGCGCCGGGGCTCTTGAGCAGACGCGCCCGGGTCGTGGCCATCTCGATCAGCGGCAGGGCGTAGAGATAGGCGTCACGCGCCGCCGTGGGGTCGCTTTCCGCCGCTTGAGCGGCCGATCCAAGGGCGGGCGAAAGACCCAGCGCGCCGGCCATGGCCAGCCATTCCCGACGGTTCATGCCGCCCTCCCCAACACTTGTTTGAAGGCAGTTGAACGCGAGACGCCGCGCGGCGCAAGCACCGCGCGACGCTGATTGGGTTCGGAGCCCTTTCCGGTCTGATGAAGTCGATCAGACGGACGTCTAGACCGCGTGAGCCATACGCGCGGCGTGGACGGCGCTTTCCAGGGTGATGATCGTGGCGTCCACCCGGTCGTGGGCGTCGGAGCCGGCCACCTTCTTGGTGGCGGCGGGCGACAGCGCCTCGCGCAGGTGGCCCAGGGCGCGCGGCGGCGCGATCAGGATCACCTGGTCGATGGTGTTATGCGCCAGCACCGCGTCGACGCGTTTCGCCAGAGTGTTCAGGAACGCCTTTTCGGCGCGGTCGTGGGCGTCGCCGCTGTGGGTGATATGGCTGGGCGCGCCGTGATCGTGGTGCTCCTTGACGTCCGAGAGCCACTCGGGGCGGTCATGCAGCGGGCCGTCGATGCGACGCTGCTCAAGCAGTCGGGCGCGGCGGCCGTCGGCGACAACGACCAGGGTGATGGCGTCGGGGTTCATGGAAGGCTCCTTGCTGGATCACGACCCTGACCGTGCGCTCGACAAGGCCGCACGCGGATGATCGAAGTCAAAATCCGCAAGGACGCCGCGCCCTTAAGGGGCGTCCTTCTTGGCCTTTTCGGCCAGCTTGGCCAGAACGCGGCCGCGCCCCTTGCTGAGCGCGGTGATCACGCCACGGAAGGTGCGAACCTCCTGGTCGGACAACCGCGCGCGCGCCAGCGGGACCCGCAGATTGCGCACCATCGACGGCTTCTTCTCGGGCGGGTGATAGAAGCCCGCCTTCTCCAGCTCGCCCTCGAGATGCTCGTAGAGACCCAGCAGCGTGGCCTGATCGGCCGGCTCCTCGACGTTGTGCTCGAACTTCCGCCAAGGGCGGTCGTCCTGGGTCATCTTCCATTCGTAGGCGTTGATCGACACCGCCTGGGCCAGGTTCAGCGAGCGGAAGCGCTCGTCGATCGGGATCGAGACGATGGCTTGGCACAGCGCGATGTCATGGGTCTCCAAGCCCGCCCGCTCGCCCCCGAACAGCAGGCCGACGGCCCGTCCTTGGGCGACTTCTTCGGCCAGATGGCCGGCGCTTTCGCGCGGCGTATAGACCGGCAGGCGCGTCTCGCGCGGCCGCGCGGTGGTGGCGTAGACCAGCTTGAGGTCGGCGATCGCCGCCTCGAGCGTGTCGAACACCCTGGCGTCGTCCAGCGGCCAGTGCGCGCCCGAGGCGCTGGCCCACGCCCGCTCCTGCGGCCAGCCGTCGCGCGGCCGAACGAGGCGCAAATCCCACAGGCCGAAATTGGCCATGACCCGCGCCACCGAGCCGATGTTCTCGGCCAGTTGGGGTTCGTTGAGGATCACGCAGGGGGGGACGGGCTTGAAGGCGGCGGCGTCTGTCATCGGTGTCCTTTGCCGCCGACCGGCCGCCGGATGCAAGCGCTTCTAGCGCCGCACCCGCGCCAGGGCCTCGAGCAGCTGGGCCGGATGCAGCGGCTTGGCCAGATGCAGATCGGCCCCCGCCGCACGCGCCGAGGCCACATGCTCCTCCATGGCGTTGGCGGTCAGCATGATCACCAGGATCGGCGAGGCGCCGGCGGCCTTCTCCCGCGCCCGGATCGCGCGGGTGGCCGACAGGCCGTCCAGCACCGGCATCTGCATGTCCATCAGGACCGCGTCGAAGCGCCCCTGCTCCAGCGCGTCCAGCGCGGCCTGACCGTCCTCGACCATGGTCAGGTCCACGCCGAAGGGCTGGAGGACGATCTCGACCACCTTGCGGTTGGTCGGATGGTCCTCGGCCACCAGCACCCGCATGCCTTCCAGCGAGATCTCGCGATCTTCCTCGACCGCCACATCGGTGACTTCGGCGCAGCGCGGCAGCGGCAGGACGACTTCGAAGCAGGCGCCCTGCCCCAGTGTCGCTTCGGCCGTGATCGACCCTTGCATCATCTCGGCGAGGGCCGCGCAGATCGAGAGGCCAAGGCCCGTGCCGCCGAACTGGCGCGTGATCGACTGGTCGGCCTGGACGAAGCGCTTGAACAGGCGGTCGCGCACGGCGTCGTCGAACCCGACGCCCGTATCGCGGACGACGAAGCGCAGCGCCTCGCCCTGACGGTCGACGTCCAGGGAGACCTCGCCCGTCGCCGTGAACTTGACCGCATTGGCCAGCAGGTTGGAGAGGATCTGGCTGATCCGCCCCGCATCGCCATCATAGGACCCTTCGGCGTCCGGCGAGACCGACCAGCGGAACGTCAGCTGCTTGGCCTCCGCCGCGGCCGCGTGCAGCTCGGCCATGCCGCGCACCAGCTGGACCAGGTCGAACGGCACCGGACTCAGCTGGAATTGGCCCGCTTCGATCTTGGAGACATCCAGGATGTCGCCCAGCACCTGCTCCAGCAATCGGCCGGACGAGGTCACCAGCGAGGCCAGCTCGCGGCGGGTCCCGGCGTCTTCCTCCTCGGCCAGACGGTCGCCGATGGCGATGACGCCGTTCAGCGGCGTGCGCAGTTCGTGGGACATGTTGGCCAGGAATACCGACTTGGCCTGGTTGGCCCGCTCCAACTCGGCGGTGCGCACGGCCACGCGCTGCTCCAAGGAGCGGAACAGGTCCTCGTAACGTTCGCGTTGTCGGCGCAGCGCCCGCGCTAGGGAGCCGATCTCGTCGGGTCGCGCCTCGAACGGACGCGCGGCGGCCGGATCGCCCTGCTGCTGGGCGTCTGCCAGCGCCTGCAGCGGCGCGGCGACCATCTGGTTGGTCAAGCGATGCAGCAGCAGCACCTGCAGCAGCACGCCGAAGAAGCCGAACAGCAGAACCCACGAGGCGGTCTTGAGCGACGACCAGACAAGGTCGCTGGATGGGAAGCTCATCAGGAACCACCAACCGGGCTCCACCAGGCGGCCATAGGCCACCAACCGGTCGCCGTCGGGCGACAGCACCGCGCCGACGTCACGCTTGCCCGCGCGGATTCGGCTCATCAGGGCTTTGAGATCATTGTCGACCTCGAACCGTCGCAGCAGGTCCGCGTCGACGAAGCCGTTCCGCGAGAGCCCCTGCGCGGCCACCAACTCGCCGTCATCAGCGACGATCATGTTCGACCCGCCAGGCAGGGCGTCGGCGACGGCGCGCAGAAGATAGGAGTCGAGCGACAGGCTTGTGCCGAACGCGCCCATGAACTGGCCCTTGTAGTAGAAGGGCGTCATGCAGGCCGCGTTGAGCCCCCGACCGCTGGGATCGGAGATCAGGCGCCGCAGCTTGGTGCATTTCATGACCCGCTCTGGATTGTTCTCCGGCAGGGTCAAGGTCGTCATCTCCTCCTTGGAGATGTCCAGCGTATTGGGCGCGTCACGCCGATAGTACTCAAGCCTGTCCTCGCGTAGCGGGCCAAACATCACCAGACGCGTCTGCGGCGTGAAGAAGTAGAAGTTGTCGTAGTGGCGGATCTGCGCCTCGCCCGCGCCCGCCACCACGTCGGCGGCCGCGACGAACAGCGCCTGTTCGGCCCGGCTCATGGCCTTCGCGTCGCGCAGATAGCCGCCCAGGCCATGAACGTAATGGCCATCGACCCGCACGCCATCATAAAGCGCGGGGGCTGAACGGCGGGTGCCATCGCCCTTCTCGGGATAGAGGCGCTCAAACTCGGCCGTGATCGGCGCAGCGGGCTGATGATCAAGGCGCCGGGTCAGCGACTCGCGGGCCGCGTCGTGCACCCTGACCAGATCAGAGAACAACCGATCCTCGGTCTTGACCCGCTCCCCGACATATTCAGCCAGATGCCGCGTCTGGGTGTCGGCCGCGCTCTCGCGCACGAAGATGAAGGCTGCTGCGGTCGCGACGCTGGTCACAGCGATCGACAGGATCGCCACCATCGTCAGCAGCCGCCGCGCCAGCGGCGCGGTCACTCCGGCAATCGCACCCGAACCGTTGTCCAAGCTTGCTCCCTGGCCCGCCCTTTGAGCCCGCCCCTCGGACTCTTCACCCAAAACCGGATACTCGAACGCTCAAGTTCGTAGCGGCGCCATACCGATCGGCTTTTCCCCCGCGACGCAACAGTCTATAGCCTCCCGGTCCGCGCCGCGTACTGGCCCTGTGCGCCAGAACGCCGCAGGCGCGCCACCGCCAGAGGAACATCCCCGCAATGGCCAAGATCAAAGTCGCCAATCCCGTCGTCGACATGGACGGCGATGAAATGACCCGCATCATCTGGAAGCTCATCAAGGACAAGCTGATCTTCCCGTACCTGGATCTGGAACTCGACTACTACGACCTGTCGGTCGAGAATCGGGACGCCACTGACGACCAGGTGACGATCGACGCGGCCAACGCCACCAAGCGCCACGGCGTCGCCGTCAAGTGCGCCACCATCACCCCCGACGAGCAACGCGTCGAGGAGTTCAAGCTCAAGAAGATGTGGAAGTCGCCCAACGGCACCATCCGCAACATCCTGGGCGGCGTGATCTTCCGTGAGCCGATCATCTGCCAGAACGTGCCGCGCCTGGTGCCGGGCTGGACCCAGCCGATCATCGTCGGCCGCCACGCGTTCGGCGACCAGTACAAGGCCACCGACTTCCTGTTCCCGGGCAAGGGCACCCTGACGATGAAGTTCGTCGGCGAGGACGGCTCGGTCATCGAGCACGAGATCTACAAGGCCCCCGGTGCCGGCGTGGCCATGGGCATGTACAATCTGGACGAGTCGATCCGCGACTTCGCCCACGCCTCGTTCGCCTACGGCCTGGCCCGCAACTATCCGGTCTATCTCTCCACCAAGAACACGATCCTGAAAGCCTATGACGGCCGCTTCAAGGACATCTTCCAGGAGATCTTCGACGCGCATTACGCCGAGCAGTTCAAGGCCGCCGGCATCCACTACGAGCACCGCCTGATCGACGACATGGTGGCCTCGGCCCTCAAGTGGTCGGGCGGCTACGTCTGGGCCTGCAAGAACTACGACGGCGACGTGCAGTCGGACATCGTCGCCCAGGGCTTCGGCTCGCTGGGCCTGATGACCTCGGTGCTAATGACCCCGGACGGCCAGACGGTGGAAGCCGAAGCCGCCCACGGCACCGTGACCCGCCACTACCGCCAGCACCAGAAGGGTCAGAGCACCTCGACCAACTCGATCGCCTCGATCTTCGCCTGGACGCGTGGCCTGGCCCACCGCGCCAAGCTGGACGACAACCAGGACCTGGCCAACTTCGCCCTGACCCTGGAAAAGGTCTGCGTCGACACCGTCGAAAGCGGCTTCATGACCAAGGACCTGGCCCTGCTGGTCGGCGACAAGCAAGGCTGGCTGACCACCGAAGGCTTCCTCGACAAGATCGACGAGAACCTGAAGAAGGCCATGGCCTAAAAACTCTGGGCCTCTAGCCCATGAGTGAAGCGCCCCGGAGGTCCTCCTCCGGGGCGTTTTTCTTGGGCGCCCGTCACGCGCGAGCGGTCTTGCGAGGCGCGCCGAGACCTGATCTATCCGCGTTAACCTTTCGGAGGCGGCATGACTCTGCAAAAGCGGATCTGGGACCTGATCGTGCTGGCGATCTTCGCGTTCGCCGCCGCCTTCGCGAGCGCGCCTTGGTTCGCCTTCCGCGCGCTGAAGGCCGCCGCGCAGTACGAGGATGTCCAGGCGATCGGGCAACTGGTCGATTTCCCGGCCGTGCGCCGCAGCCTGACCGGGCAGTTGATCGCCGACGCCCCGGCCGCCAAGCCCGAAGCCCCATCGCTGTGGCGCGATCCGATGAGCGTCTTCAAGAAGGCCATCGAGCCCATCGCCCCGCCTGAGCCCAAGGTCGATCGCTACCTGACCGTGGCCGGCGTCTCGGCCCTGACGCGGGGCTACGCGCCCGGCAAGGCGCCGCCCGCCTCGCGCCGCGACGACTCGCTGGGCGGCCAGATCCGCGACACGGTGCGCGGCCCCTACCCCGGCATCGCCTATTGGGATCCCAACCGCGTGCGGATCTCGGTCAAGCGTCCTGACGCCAGCCGCAAGGTCACGATCTTCACCTTCGAGCGTAAGGCGCTGTTCACCTGGAAGCTGGTGCATATCCGCCTGCCGGGCGACGAGCGCCAGGGCTGATCCAACCGCCGTGATCGCGCTCGTTGTCGATGTCGCCGGGCGCGTCTGGCCATTCTTTCTGCTGGTCGCCGCAGGCGTCGCGCTCGCTCGGCTACAGCTGTTCGACGCACGGATGACGCAGGGCCTCTCGGCCTATGTCTATTGGGTGGGTTTCCCCGCCTTGCTCGTCCATTCCCTGTCGCGCCTGGGCCGCCCGGGCCCTGAACTGACGGCGGGGCTGGCGGCCTATGCGCTGGTGGGCCTGCTGGTCATGGGCGGCCTGCTGGTTGTCGGGCGCCTTCTGGGCTGGACCCGAGGCGAGCGCGCGGGGGCCGCCATGGCGTCTGGCGTCGGCAACAGCGCCTTCCTGGCGCTTCCCGTCACCGCCGCCGTGCTGGGGCCCGAGACGGCCCGTCTGGTGGCCGGCGCGGTGGCGGCCGACTTCGTGGTGCTGGCGGCGACCGGGGTGGGCCTTCTGGGCTGGGCGGCCGGACGATCGGTCTGGCGCTCGACGGCGCAGGCCTTCCGCAATCCGGTGGTGGCGGCCGCCTTGCTGGGCCTGCTCCTGGCGTTGCTGGATCTGGCCCTGCCCCAGCCCCTGGACCGCGCCGTCGGCATGGCGGCGGCCTCGGGCAGTCCGGTGGGCCTTGTCGCCCTGGGGGCGGCGCTGGGCCTTCGCCAGACCGAGGACGAGCCCGCGCCGGCCAGCGCCCCCATCGCTCTGGCCGCGCTCGCCAAGCTGCTGGTCTTCCCCCTGCTGGTCTGGTGGATGATCGGCCTGACGCCCGCGCCTGCGGCGTTCCGGGCCGGCGCGACCCTGGTGGCCGCCGCGCCGACGGCGGTGAACGTCTTCATCCAGACCCGCGCCTACGGCGTCTGGCCGCGCGGCGCGGCGCGGACCGTAGCGCTGACGACCGCCATCTCGATCGTCTCCCTGTCGCTGGTGGCGATCCTGCTGACAGCCGGTGTCAGCTAGGCGGCTAAGGTCTTCTCCAAGAGGAGACCGACATGATCAGCTACATCACCATCGGCGCCAGCGACCCCGACCGGGCTGGCGCCTTCTATGACGCGGCCCTGGGCGCGCTGGGCAATCAGCGGCTTTGGCGACAAGGCGACTGGATCGGCTATGGGCCAGACCCCGAGCACGCCACGCTGATGATCTGCTCGCCAGAGAACGGCGAACCCGCCAAGGCCGGCAACGGCATCATGATCGGATTGAAGGCCGAGTCGCCTGAGCAGGTCGACGCCTTCCACGCCGCCGCCATGGCCCATGGCGGCGTCTGCGCCGGCCCGCCCGGACCGCGTCCGACCTATGGCGAGGGCTACTACCTGGCCTATGTCCGCGATCCCGACGGCAACAAGCTGGCCGCGTTCTTCAAGGGCTGAGGCAGCCGGCGTCCGCCGCGAAACGGCGGACGCCACACCCTCGATCTTGGTCGCATTCGCGTTGAGCGCCGGCGCTC
The DNA here is from genome assembly GCF_002310375.3 of Caulobacter vibrioides. Taxonomy (GTDB): domain Bacteria; phylum Pseudomonadota; class Alphaproteobacteria; order Caulobacterales; family Caulobacteraceae; genus Caulobacter; species Caulobacter vibrioides_D. Next base: position 1,179,574 of record NZ_CP023315.3, on the reverse strand, counting down.
GATGCGGATGGAAATCCTCGTCCTTCGACAAGCTCAGGATGAGGATTTTGTGCGACCCTGCGCCAACAGTCGTCCTCACCCTGAGCCTGTCAAAAGGCGAGGACGGCGACCACGACGCCATCAACACCCCCGTCAAAGCCGCCAACAAAAAAGCCCACCGCTCCGCGACGGAGGGTGGGCCTTGTTGTTTGGCGTGAGCGCTTCGAGCCTTAGCCCGCCAGCGCCGCCTTGACGGCCGCCAGGCCCTCTTCGGCCTTGCTGTCATCCGGCGCGCCGCCTTGGGCGAAGTCGGCCTTGCCGCCTGCACCCTGCCCGCCCATGGCGATCACGGCGGCCTTGGCGAGGTCAGCGGCGCTGAACTTGCCCGTCAGATCGGCGGTGACCGCCACCGTCACGGCGGCCTTGCCGTCCGACGTACCGACCAGGGCGACGACGCCGCTGGTGAGCTGTTTCTTGAACTCCTCGGCCACGCCGCGCAGCTCCTTGCCGCCGACGCCGTCCAGGACGCGGGCGATCAGGGCCGTGCCATTGATGTCCTCAGGACCCGAGGCCGCGCCGCCGCCGCCCAGGGCCAGCTGCTTCTTGGCCTCGGCCAGCTCCTTCTCGAGACGCTTACGGTCGGCGATCAGGGCGTCGACGCGGGTGGCGACTTCGGCCACCGGGGTCTTGAACTGGTCAGCCAGCGCCTTGGCGACGCCCGCCTGGTCCAGCAGGAAGCGGCGGGCCGCCTCGCCGGTCAGGGCCTCGATGCGGCGCACGCCGGCGGCGACGCCTTGCTCGGAGACGATCTTGAACAGGGCGATGTCGCCGGTGCGGGCGACGTGGGTGCCGCCGCACAGTTCGACCGAATAGGCCTTGGCCTCATCGGCCAGCGACTTGCCGAGCGTCAGGACGCGGACGCTGTCGCCGTACTTTTCGCCGAACAGCGCCACGGCGCCGGCCTCGATGGCCTCCTGCGGGGCCATTTCCTTAGTCTCGGCGGGGACGTTCTGGCGGATGACCTCGTTGACCTCGGCCTCGATGCGGTCGAGCTCGTCGGGCGTCAGCGGACCGCCGTGGCTGAAGTCGAAGCGCATGCGCTCACCATCGACCATCTGGCCCTTCTGGGCGACGTGCGGGCCCAGCACATGGTGCAGGGCGGCGTGCACCAGGTGGGCGGCCGAGTGGTTGGAGCGGGTGGTGTGGCGACGATCGGCGTCGACCGAGGCGACGACCTGGTCGCCGACCTTCAGGTCGCTCGCCAGTTCGACGCGGTGGACGTGCAGCTCGCCGGCCTGCTTCTGGGTGTCGATGACGCGGCTCTCGCGGCCATGGGCCTCGATGACGCCGGTGTCGCCGGCCTGACCGCCGCTTTCGGCGTAGAAGCTGGTGCGGTCCAGCAGGACCTCGACGGTTTGCCCGGCCGAAGCGCTCTCGACCTCGGCGCCGTCCACGACGATCGCCTTCACCACGCCGGTGGTCTCGGTGGTCTCATAGCCGACGAAGTCGGTGGCGCCGGCCTTTTCCTTGATCGAGAACCAGGCCGCCGCCGCGCCTTGCTGGCCAGAGCCCGCCCAGTTGGCGCGCGCCATCTCGCGCTGCTTCTGCATGGCCGCGTCGAAGGCGTCGGTGTCGACCGTCAGGCCCTTGGCGCGGACGGCGTCCTGCGTCAGGTCCAGCGGGAAGCCATAGGTGTCGTAGAGCTTGAAGGCGGTCTCGCCGTCCAGCACGCCGCCGGCGGCCAGGTTGGCGGTGGCCTCGTCCAGCAAGCCCATGCCGCGACCCAGCGTGGTGCGGAAGCGCTCTTCTTCCTGGCGCAGGGTCTCGACGATCGAGGCCTCGGCGCGGCGCAGTTCCGGATAGGCCTGGCCCATCTCGCGGACCAGGGTCGGAGCCAGGCGGTGCATCAGGGGCTCGCTGGCGCCCAGCAGATAGGCGTGGCGCATGGCGCGGCGCATGATCCGGCGCAGGACGTAGCCGCGGCCCTCGTTCGACGGCGACACGCCATCAGCCAGCAGGAACGAGGACGAACGCAGGTGGTCGGCGATCACGCGGTGCGACGGCGCCTGGGCGCCCTCGGCCTTGACGCCGGTCAGCTCGACGCTGGCGGCGATCAGGGCCTTGAAGAGGTCGATGTCGTAGTTGTCGTGCTGGCCCTGCAGCACGGCGGCGATCCGCTCCAGGCCCATGCCGGTGTCGATCGAGGGCTTGGGCAGGCTGATGCGCTCACCGCCGGCCAGCTGCTCGAACTGCATGAACACCAGGTTCCAGATCTCGATGAAGCGGTCGCCGTCTTCATCGGGGCTGCCGGGAGGGCCGCCCGCGATGTGGGGGCCGTGGTCGAAGAAGATTTCCGAGCACGGACCGCAGGGGCCGGTGTCGCCCATGGACCAGAAGTTGTCGCTGGTGGGAATGCGGATGATGCGGTCGTCGGACAGGCCGGCGATCTTCTTCCACAGGTCGGCCGCCTCGTCGTCGGTGTGGTAGACCGTGACCAGCAGCTTGTCCTTGGGCAGCTTGAATTCGCCGGTCAGCAGGGTCCAGGCGTGGTGGATCGCCTGTTCCTTGAAGTAGTCGCCGAACGAGAAGTTGCCCAGCATCTCGAAGAAGGTGTGGTGGCGGGCGGTGTAGCCGACATTGTCCAGGTCGTTGTGCTTGCCGCCGGCGCGGACGCACTTTTGCGAGCTGGCCGCGCGCGGATGGGCCGGGGTCTCGGCGCCCGTGAACACGTTCTTGAACGGCACCATGCCGGCGTTGACGAACAGCAGGGTCGGATCGTTCTGCGGCACCAGCGGCGCCGACGGCGTCACGGCGTGATCGGCCTTGCCGAAGTAGTCGAGGAAGGTGCTGCGGATCTCGTTCAAGCTGGGCATGAGCGTCTCAAAGTCTTGAATACCGGTCCGGCGAGCGGCCGGAAGTCGGGCGCTGCATAGCGCGGTTTTCGGCGAAGGGGAAACAGGCTTGGCGGTGGGGGCGCGGGTTGCGGCGGAAAAGGACCTGTTTGCCGCAGTCCGCTCACCCCGCGCTCGCCGGGTGGCTGTGTCGTTAGCCGGCGTGGGCGCGGGCGGAGATGGGGGGGTAAGGCGGCGCCCGTGCGTCCTTCGAGGCTCGCCTTCGGCTCACGCCTCAGGATGAGGAACACTGCTGCTGAAGACCTCATCCTGAGGTGCGCGCTCTTGAGCGCGCCTCGAAGGACGCAACAACGCCAAGGTCCGCTCAGGGGTGAAACCCGACGTTCCCGCGGCATGCCGCCCCCATCAAGCCGAGGTGCCACGGCCCGACCTCTCGGCTAAAAAGAGTAGGCCGCCTGGCATGGGGTCCAGGCGGCCTGATCGCGGCCTTCGCGGCGGTCCGCCGCGGGCGTGTTGAAGGCGGGGAACGCCCGCGAATGCGGGCGAAGGCCGCGAAACCCTTGAGCCTCCGGGCCTAGTCCTCTTCGCCCTCCTCCGGGCCGCCGACCAGAAGCTCTTCCTCGATCTTCTGCGACGACTTGCGGACGGCGGCTTCGATGGAAGCGGCGATGTCGGGGTTGGTCTTCAGGAACTCGCGAACATTGTCACGGCCCTGGCCGATACGCTGGCTGCCGTAAGAGAACCACGAGCCGGCCTTGTCGATGATCCCGGCCTTGACGCCCAGGTCGATGACTTCGCCCAGCTTGGAGATGCCCTCGCCGTACATGATGTCGAACTCGACCTCGCGGAACGGCGGGGCCACCTTGTTCTTGACCACCTTCACGCGGACATTGTTGCCGATGATCTCGTCGCGCGCCTTCACCGAGCCGGTGCGGCGGATGTCGAGACGCACCGAGGCGTAGAACTTCAGCGCGTTGCCGCCCGTGGTCGTCTCGGGGCTGCCGTACATCACACCGATCTTGTGACGGATCTGGTTGATGAAGATGACGATGGTGTTGGCCTTGTTGATCGAGGCCGTCAGCTTGCGCAGCGCCTGGCTCATCAAACGCGCCTGAAGACCCGGCAGGCTGTCGCCCATCTCGCCTTCGATTTCAGCCTTGGGCGTCAGGGCCGCCACGGAGTCGATCACGACGATGTCGACGGCGCCCGAGCGCACCAGGGTGTCGGTGATCTCCAGCGCCTGTTCGCCGTTGTCGGGCTGCGAGACCAGCAGGTTGTCGAGATTGACGCCCAGCTTGAAGGCGTAGGACGGGTCCAGCGCGTGCTCGGCGTCGACGAAGGCGGCGGTGCCGCCGGCCTTCTGCACCTCGGCCACCACGTGCAGGGCCAAGGTCGTCTTGCCCGAGCTTTCCGGGCCGTAGACCTCAATGATCCGCCCCTTGGGCAGACCGCCGATGCCCAGCGCGATATCGAGGCCGAGAGAGCCCGTGGAGACCGACTCGATCTCGACCTTGCCCTTCTCGCCCAGCTTCATCACCGAGCCCTTGCCGAACGCGCGGTCGATCTGGGCGAGAGCCGCCTCTAGCGCGCGTTGCTTATCGCCTTCTTCCTTGGCCACGAGTTTCAAAGCCGCCTGACTAGTCATGATTGATCCGCCTTCTATTCCATGATTCCGGCCGCCCGATTGGCGCTTCGCGCGCCCCGCCTCAGCAACCTGTGGAACATGGTGAACGAGTACACGCTTTGTTCCAGGTTCGCAAGATGTTCTCATGACAGAAACGACCGTTTCTGTCGCACCCGCCGCCCACCCCCGAAACCGGAATTGGGTTTTCTAGACGCCTCGGCCGAAACCGGTCCTTAAGTCCCGGCATGCAAGGTTAGGTGGCTTACTCGGGGGGATTGCCGACTTGTCGCTGGATCCGCGTCGCCTTCTTGGTCTGGCCTTCGCCAGCGCCGATCTGCTGGTGGAATTGCAGAGCGGGCGCGTGCGCCTGGCCTTGGGCGCCGCCCAGAAGGTGATGGGCAAGAGCGAGGCCGCCCTGACCGGCAAGGCCTGGGCGGACCTGTTTCACGCCGACGACCGCCCCTTGATGGAAGCCATGCTCAGCTGCGCCGACGACGGCGTGCGGCGCGGTCCGGTCGTGTTGCGCCTGGCTGAACCCGGGGACAAGCACGTCCGCGTCATCCTGCGCGCCTTGCCCGAGAACGAGGGTCGCATCTCTGCGGCCATCACGGCGGCGCAATCGGCCGGTCCGCCGCTGACGGCCAGCTCGCTGCAGCCGCGCGAGTCGTTCGACGATATCGCCCAGGGCCTGTTCGAGGCCGCCCGCGTGACGGGCATCGAGCTGGAACTGGCCATGGTCGAGTTCTCCGGCCTGGGCGACATGCGCGAGGGGCTGTCTCCCGATGAGGCCGCGGCGCTGGACGTCCGGGTGGCCAGCGCGCTGCGCGCCGAAGCCCATGGCGGCGCCGCCGCCACCAAGCTGACGGACGACCGGTTCGCCCTGCTCCGCCAGCGCGACGACCGTCCCGAGAACATGATCAAGCGCCTGACCCGCATGGTCAGCGCCGAGGCCAGCGCCCATGTGGTGCCCCTTGAAGGCGGCGGCGGTTCGTCGCGGGCGATGCGCGCCCTGCGCTACGCCTTGGACGACTTCCTGCGCGAGGGCCTGAAGGACATCCCACCGATGACCCTGTCGGAGGCGATGAACCGGTCGGTCAAGCGCACCCTGGCCCGCGCCGGCGCCCTGGGCGTGGCCGTCAGCCAGCGCCGGTTCAACCTGGCCTTCCAGCCCGTCGTGTCGCTGGCCACGGGCCTTGCGCATCACCACGAGGTGCTTGTTCGCTTCGAGGACGGCGGCAGCCCGTTCGCCCTGATCCGCATGGCCGAAGAGTTCGACCTGATCGAGGAGCTCGACCACGCCATTGTCGAGCAGGCGGTCAAGAAGCTGGCCAACGATACGGAGCGCAAGCTGAAGCTGGCGGTCAATGTGTCGGGCCAGACGATCGGCAACGAGTCCTTCGTCGACCATGTGGGCCGGCTGCTCAGCAAGTTCGACGAGGCCAAGGGCCGACTGATCTTCGAGATCACCGAGACCCGCGCCATCGACAATCTGGCGGTGGCCAACCAGCACATCCAGAGCCTGCGTTCGATGGGCTCTCTGGTCTGTCTCGACGACTTCGGGGCCGGTTCGTCGTCGTTCTCCTACTTGCAGCAACTGGCGCTGGACATCGTCAAGATCGACGGTCGCTATGTGCGCGAGCTGGCCGACAACAGTCGCGACGGAGCGCTTGTGCGGCGCCTCGTGGAGCTGTGCCGCGACCTGAAGGTTCGCACGGTGGCGGAGATGGTCGAGACCGCCGAGGTCGAGGAGGTCATCCGCAATGTCGGCGTCGACTTCGCCCAAGGCTGGCTGTACGGCAAGCCGTCGGACAAGCCGCTGGCCGCCCTGCGCCCCGCCGCGCCGGTCAAGGCCGTAGCGCGACGCGCTGGCGCTGCGGATAGCTGGGGCTAGGAAAGAGCGCCCCTCCCCGACATACTATCCAGCGGTGGATTGGGCCGAAAAATTTTCGGCGGCCTCGTAGCACGTCTTTAGGCCGCTTGCACAGTCTAGCGGAGAGCGATTTCTGAGTTCATCTTAATCCTAAGTGGCCGAATGACAGCAGCGCTTAAGGAGGTTTAAATGACCGAAGATGCGATACGAGAAATATTCAAAAGGCACGGCTATATTCTACGCGGATGGCCAGGCCTTCGCAGCCTAGAAGAAGACCCAGATTTCGCCGATGGCCCAGACCTGAGCGCGGCGTATCACGAACTGAACAGCCGCCTGCGCTAACCAACCTGCTGCGGCGCGGCGCCCAATCGGCGCGCCGTAGCAGCCGTTTTCGGCCCAACCTATAGCAAATGGGCGTTGGATCGCCGGGAGCGGCCGCCAGCACCCAGACCCAGTTGACTGACATCACTTTTCCGTCGTCATCCCGGCCGGAAGACCGCGTAGCGGGCTGTAGCGCCGGGACCCAGGGGCGGCCGCAATGCGCCGGCCCCTGGGTCCCGGATAGCCTCTGCGAGGCTTCCGGGATGACAAGAGGTTTACTGTTTCTGGTACTGGGAACTTTCGCTTCCGCAAAGTGACCAGCGCCTGGAGCTTTCTGCGATCTGATACAGTCAATCAGATCGGATACTTGAAAACGCCTCCTAGGCCTTGCCGCCCTTGCTGACGATGTAGTCGTCGATCACCCGCTCGAACACGGTCAGCGGCGTCATGCCCGACAGCAGGCCCGCGTCATGGAACTCGCGGATGTCGAACTTCTTGCCGAGCGCCTTCTGAGCCTTGGCGCGGGCGCGCAGCCAGACGATCTTGCCGATCATGTAGCTGCAGGCCTGGCCCGGCCACACGACATAGCGCTCGATCTCGGTGATCGCGCCGCTTTCCTCGTCGCCCATGGTCTCGGCCATGTACTTGATGGCCTGCTCGCGGCTCCACTTCTTGTGGTGCATGCCGGTGTCAACCACCAGGCGCACGGCGCGGAATAGGGCGTCGTGCAGCATGCCGATCTGGCCGCGCGGGTCGTTCTTGTAGACGCCCATCTCGACGGCCAGTTGCTCGGAATAGAGCGCCCAGCCCTCGGTGTAGCCCGAGAAGCCGATGATCTTGCGGATCAGCGGCAGGCCCTTGGCCTCGTTCGACAGCGACAGCTGCAGATGGTGGCCCGGGACGCCTTCGTGCACGGTCAGGGTGGTCAGGGTGTACTTGGCCTGCTCCTTGGTGTCGCGCAGGTTGATCCAGTAGATCCCCGGACGCTTCCCATCCAGCGAGGGTGAGTTGTAGTAGCCGCCCGGCGCGCCGGCCTCGATGGCCTTGGGCACGCGGCGGATCTCCAGCGGCGCCTTGGGCAGCTGGCCGAAATAGGCCGGCAGCTGCTTTTCGATCCACTTGGCCTTTTCGTTCAGGTCCTTGATCAGCTGTTCCTTGGCTTCGTCCGTGTTGGGATAGAAGTCCTCGCCCAGCTTGCGCATGCGATCGCCGACCGTACCCTTGGTCATGCCGATCTTCTTGAACAGCTTGTCGGCCTCGATCTCGATCGCCTTGACCGTATCCAGGCCCAGTTGGTGGATCTCGTCCGGCGTCAGGGTGGAGGTCGTGTAGTTCTTCAGCGAGACGGCGTAGTAGTCGCCGCCGTTCTTCAGGCGCCACACACCGGCGTCATGGGTGGCCTTGCCGCGCACGCTCTCCATCAGCGCGATCTGGCGCTTGAGGGCCGGCAGCACGGAATTCTCGTAGATCTTGGAAGCCTCGCCCGCCCAGTCGCCGGCGATGTTCTTGTCCTTGGCGCGACGCGCGATCGACTTGACCAGGGTCGTCTCGGCCGTGGGCGTGTCGGCGAAGGCCTTCATCTGGATCAGGGTCTTGTCGATGACGAAGTCCGGCGGGATCACGCCATCGGCCATGTCCTGCTTGGCCAGGGCGGTTTCCTGATCCATCAGGCGCGCAAAGCCCTCCATCCGCGACAGATAGGCGTCGGCGTCGGCCTTGGTCTCGATGCTGTGCTGGGTGTCCAGGAAGTCCGGCATCTGCTGGTAGGAGCCGGTCAGCTGGCTCAGCACGTACGGCGCGCCCGAGCCGCCGCCGCCATAGCTGAACTTGCTGTTGCCTTCATCCATCACCGCCAGGATGAACTCGACGGTGTCGTAGTTGGCCGCGTCCATGCCCTTGAGCGCGCGGCGATCAATGGCGCGCAGCGCGGCCAGTTGCGTGCGGACCTCAGCCTTGCCAGCGTCAATGGCGGCGCCGGAGCGATCCGTGAGCAGCCCCTTGGTCCAGGCCAGCTCACCGCTGTCCAGGCCCAGGCCCGTCGCCGTCTCGGGCGACTGGCGCAGTTGCTTGGCCATGATCGCGTCGAACAGCGCGTTCAGCTTGGCCACCTCGCCCTCGCGGGCCAGGGCCAGGGACGGCAGACCGCCGGTGGCGGCGAAGCCGGCGGCGGCGGTGGCGAACATCATGTGACGACGATTGAGCAAGGTTTTCCTCCCCAGAGGCGTATTGAAGGACGAAGGCGTAAGCCCCGCCCGAGGCGCGGCTAAATTAATTCCGAGTCATCTTCGCGGCGAACGGGCGGACGCTCAAGCGTGCGTGTGGTCGAGGGGTCCGATCCTCCCCCTGGTGGGGGAGGATCTGCGTCTTCGTCACCGGCGTTCGCCGGGGAGGTCGGGCTTTTACCGTCGTGCGTCCTTCGAGGCTCGCCTTCGGCTCACACCTCAGGATGAGGATGACGGCTGCTGAACGCCTCATCCTGAGGTGCGCGCTCTTGAGCGCGCCTCGAAGGACGCAGGGACGCCCCCTCCGTCTCGCTGCGTATCCGCAGCGATCCACCTCCCCCGCAAGCGGGGCAGGAGCGCGGCCGCTTCCTCCTCACCCGCATCGCGGGGGAGGTGGCGCGGCGCCGATGGGCGACGTGACGGAGGGGGCGCTGAAAGGTCCGCCAAGGATCGAAGCCGCAAGTCGGCCCGTCCCATCAAGCCAAACTGACGAACAGCTCGTTCTCGATCACCCACTGCCCGGTGACCTTCTTCCAGGTCGCCAGATAGGTCCCCGACTGCTCGGCGGCGTCCTTCCAGGTTCCGACCCAGCGGCCGCGCTCGGCGGCGCGCGTCCCCTCGGCGTTGAGGGCGATCTCTTCGGTCGTGCGGACATAGGCCACGAAGCCCCTGTCGGCGAACTGGCCGGCGAAGGCGGCCAGCACGTCCTCGGCGCCCAGAAGCAGCGAGCCGTCGCCAGCGATCAGGGTGACACGCGGGTCGAAGAAGGGCCGCAGGCGCGCGGCGTCCTTGGCGGCGATCAGCTTGTTGGTCAGCTTGCGGCGCGCGGCGATGGCGTCTTGCGGCGTGGTCATGGTGGTCTTCCGGTTCGAGCCCGTCGGTGTAGCCTGCGCGGACCAAGCCTCGCAAACGCCGAGTCCCGATGCCCGCGCCGACCCTGACCACCGATCGCCTGACCCTGGCGCCGCCCACCCTCGCCGACTTCGAAGACAGCCTGGCGATGTGGATGGACCCGCTGGTGGTCAAGCATGTCGGCGGACGCCCCTTCACGGAAGAAGAAAGCTGGACGCGGCTGATGCGCGCCCGGGGCCTCTGGGAGGTGCTGGGCTTTGGCTACTGGGCGGTGCGGGAGACCGCGACGGGCCGCTATGTCGGCGAGGTCGGCTTCGGGGACCTGCGGCGCGAGCTCGAACCCAACCTCTATGGCCTGCCCGAGATGGGGTGGGTGCTGGCGGCCTGGTCGCATGGCCAGGGCTTTGGAACCGAGGCGGTCCGCGCCGGGCTGGCCTGGATCGACCAGGCCCTGGCGCCCGAGGTCGTGCCCTGCATCATCAATGTCGAGAACGCCCCCTCCATCGCCCTGGCCAACAAGGTCGGCTTCACGCTGAGGACGCAGGCGATCTACAAGGGTTCGCCGATTCTGATGATGGAGCGGCGGCGGATCCCATCCCCGTGACCCCATAACGCCCGCCGGCGCGAAACATGCTATCTGCGGACCATGGTTCGCAAAGTCACCGCCAAGCTCGTCGCCGTTCCCGATCCCACCGCCGAGGCCGACCGCGCCTGGTTCGAGGCTCATCCCGAGCGCAAATTCCGCCTGCGCGACCCCGCGCCCGTCGAGTTCAAGGACCCGCTGGGCGATCCGGGCGAAGGCTTTTCCTGGCGTGTGTTGATCGCTCGCCTGCCGGATAGCGGCCGGCTGCGACTGCCCGTTTCGCTGTCCTGGGAACTGCACAACGATCACGCCAAGGATCAGCACCTTCAGATCCTGTTCGACCAAGTCGCCCCGCCGGAGGCCAAGGCGCGCCTGTCCTGAGCCTTGACGCGCCGCTTGGTTCACGCACCCTTTCGCCCATGATCCGCACGGTCGTTCTCTGGGCGCTGGTCCTGGCGCTGGGCGCCTTCGCTCTGCAATGGCTGGAGTACGGCTTTGTCGTGCGGGCCTTCTCCTGGCAGGTCTATGTCGGGCTGGTCGGCGCCGCGTTCGCCGGGGGCGGCGTCTGGGTCGGTTGGCGGATCGCCGCTCGTGCTCGCCCCGAGATCTTCCAGCGCAACGACGCGGCCCTGGCGAGTCTTGGTCTGACGGGCCAGGAGATCAAGGTGCTGGAGCGTCTGGCGGCCGGTCGCTCGAACAAGGAGATCGCCCGCGACCTCGGCCTCTCGCCCAACACCGTCAAGACCCACGTGGGCAACCTCTACGGCAAGCTGGAGGTCAGCCGCCGAACCCAGGCGGTCGGCAAGGCGCGGGAGCTGTCGCTGATCCCCTGACCTTGCGCCCGACCTTGACCAAGGTCCGATCGGGCGAAACTGTCGATCTCACCCTTTTGGGCGATACCGCTTCGAGCAGGAAACGGGACAGCTGTCGGGGCGCGTCGCAGGGGGCGGCGCGGAGGAGGACACCATGCAACGCACCATCCTGATCCACGGCCTGATCTCCGGCGCGATTATCATCCTGGGCATCATCGCGACGATCGTCTTTTCAGCGCCGCACACCCTGTGGCTGGGCTACCTGATCATGCTGGTCGGGCTGTCGTCGATCCTGTTGGCGGTCAAGTCGCACCGCGACAAGGCGCTGGGCGGCGTCATCAAGTTCTGGCCCGCCCTGATGGTCGGCCTGGGCGTCGCGTTGGTGGCGGGGATCGCCTACGTCCTGATCTGGGAGGTCTATCTGGCGCTCACCGACTACAGCTACATGGAGCAGTATGTCGCCGCCACGCTGGCCCAAAAGAAGGCCGCCGGCCTCACCGGCGCCGAGTACGCCAAGCTGGCCTCGAGCCTGGAAGCCATGAAGCGAAGCTACGCCAACCCGCTCTTGCGCATGCCCATGACCTTCACCGAGATCTTCCCGGTCGGCGTGCTGGTCGCCCTGGTCAGCGCGGCGCTGGTGCGTAACCCGAAGTTCCTGCCGGCGAAGGCTTAAGGCGTCGCGTCCTTCGCGGCGCGCTCACGAGCGCGCACCTCAGGATGAGGCCCTATCGCCCTGAAATCCTCATCCTGAGGCGCCCGCAAAGCGGGCCTCGAAGGACGCAGAGCCTTAAGCCGCCTGCAGCTGCTGCTTGACGCGCTCGGCCAGGGTCTTGATGTCGATCGGCTTGGGCAGGAAGGTCACGCCCGTTTCGCCTTCCAACAGGTCGCTGAACTCGGCCTCGGCATAGCCCGATATGAACATCACCGGCGCGGTTCCAAGATAGCCGCGCGCCTTCTTCAGCAAGGTCGGACCGTCGATGCCCGGCATGATCACGTCGCTGATCAAGAGGTCGATCGTGCCGGCGTTTTCCTCGGCGATGATCAGGGCCTCTTCGCCGTCGGCCGCCTCAAGCACCTCATAGCCGCGGGCGCGCAGCAGGCGGGCGGCGACGCTGCGCACGGCGTCCTCGTCCTCGACGAACAGGATACGGCCGGCGCCCGACAGGTCACGGGCGGCGCGCGGCTTGGCGGGCTCTGCGACGGCCTGGACGGCGACCGCGCCGGCGGGCGCTTCATAGACCGGCAGGAAGATGCGGAAGGCCGCGCCTTCGTTCGGACGGCTGTGGACGTGGATCCAGCCGTCGCTCTGCTTGACGATGCCATAGACGGTGGCCAGGCCCAGGCCCGTCCCCTCGCCCACCGGCTTGGTGGTGAAGAACGGATCGAAGATCTTGCCCATGACGTCCGGCGGAATGCCCGGACCATCGTCGCTGACCTCGATGAAGGCGGTGTCGCCGTCGGCGGCGGGGAAACCCAGCTGGATCGCTTCGTCGCGGGTCAGGCGCGCGGTGCGGATCCGCACGACGCCGCCGCCCTTGGCCGCGCGCACGGCGTCGCGGGCGTTGACGGCCAGGTTCATCACCGCCGTCTCGAGCTGGCTCTTATCGGCGCGCACCTGCGGCAGGTCGCGGCCATAGTCGGTGATCAGCTTGACATCTTCGCGCAGCAGGCGGCGCAGCAGCACCTCGAACTCGCTGATCAGCTCGCCCAGATCCAGCACCTCGCGCTGGACGGTCTGCTTGCGCGAGAAGGCCAGCAGCTTGCGAACAAGGTCAGCCGCCCGCACGCCAGTCTGGCGGATCTCGTTCAAGCCTTCGTACGACGGGTCGCCGACGGGGTGGCGATGCAAGAGCTCGTCCAAGCGCAGCTGGATGGCGGTCAGCAGGTTGTTGAAGTCGTGCGCGACGCCGCCGGCCAGCTGACCGATGGCCTGCATCTTCTGAGCCTGGGCCAGTTGCAGCTCGATCTGCTTCTGCTCCGACACGTCGATCATGTAGGCCACCAGACGGCCTTCGGCGCGGTAGAGATAGAGATGCGCGATACGGGCGGGGTCGCGGGCCAGCCGCACCTCGTAGGGACCCGCGCGGCCTTCGTTCAGGCGCGTCTCGGCCTCGGCCCGCGAGCCGGCGTCGATCAGATCGCCGAACAGCACGCCGGCCTTGGCGCCGGTCATCGTGGTCAGCGCCGGATTGGTTTCGAGCACCCGCGAGGTGAACGGCTCCAGGCCCTCCAGCAGGGCCGCGCCGAACGGCGAGGCGCCGGCGAAGGCGTCCAGCGAGCTGGGCGGCGGGGCGGCGCGCTCGGCGACCGGCGCAGGCGAGGCGTCTTCGACGACTGGCTCGGCGACGATGATCGGCAGCAGCCGGATCAGCAGCCGGCCGCCCGCCAGCCGGGAAACCTTGGCCGTGTAGTCGATCCCGCCGGCGCTCAACACGCCGTCGGCCATCTCGCCCTTGCGGGCCTGGACCAGGGCCGCGAACAGGCTTGAGCCGGCCACGCCCTTGGGCAGTCGGCGCTGCTCGCCCATCACCTCGCGCCACGGCGCATTGGCGGCCAGGACGCGCCCGTCGGCGGCGGCCAAGGCCGCCGGCTCGCCCAGCGCCTCGATGAAGCCTTCGGCCTGATCGGCGTCACCGCCGGAAAGCGCCGAGCCTCGAATGGCCACGAGCCCCAGCACCGCGACGCCCGCAACGCCCAACAGAAGCAGCAGGCCGGCCAAGGTGGTCGGTCCGGCCTTCAGCGCCGGCGCCGCCGACAGGGCTGCGGCGGCCACGAAAAACACAGCCGCGCCGACCAGCCATGGATCAAACCGCCGGCGCGGCGCGCCGGTCGAAACCTTGTCCTGGAGCTGAGTGTCGGCCATCGGCTAGGTTGTACCTTTCTTACGGCGAGCTCGCGACTCACCCGCAATCGGAGAAACAATAGCCTTTTCTGGAGGCTAGGTCAGTTTTCCGCAGAATGTGGCTTAGAGAGGACGCGCGCGGGGCTGGGGCTTCTTTCCGTTCAGGATGAAGCTGATCACCTTGGCGACCGCTTCGAAGTGCTCGACGGGGATCTCCTCATCCACTTCGACGCTGGCGTACAGCGCGCGCGCGAGGGGCGGATCTTCCAGAACCGGCACGCCGTGCTCCTCGGCGACGGCGCGGATCTTCAAGGCCAGGTCGTCCACGCCCTTGGCCACGCACAGCGGCGCGGGCGTCTCGCCCTGCTCGTATTTCAGCGCCACGGCGTAGTGGGTCGGGTTCATGACCACGACGGTGGCCTTGGGCACGGCCTGCATCATCCGCTGACGCGAGCGCTGCATCTGGATCTGGCGGCGCTTGCCCTTGATGTGCGGATCACCGTCGGACTGCTTGAACTCGTCCTTGACCTCCTGAAGGGTCATGCGCATGCGCTTCATGAACCGCATCCGCTGCCAGAAGTAGTCGAAGGCCGAAGTGGCCACGAGCAGCAGGATCACGGCGAGCAGCAGGTTCCGCGACAGCTTCATCGCCTCGGGGATCATCGCCGCCGGGTCCATGCCGACCAGATTGCGGACCTCGCCGACGTGCGGCTTGAGCACGAAATAGGCGATCACGCCGGTGACCAGGAACTTCACCGCCGACTTCAGAAACTGAACGAGGCCGTCCGGGCCGAAGATGCGACCCATGCCCTTGATCAGGTCCAGCTTCTGGAAGTCCGGCTTGATCTTGTCGGGCGTAAACAGCAAGCCGCTCTGGGCGATGTGGGCCGCCGCGCCGGCGAAGCCTGTGACCACCATGACCAGAACCAACGGCGGTAGCGCGGCCATCAGGGCCTGCTTCAGCACCACCATGGCCCCGCCGCTGGTCAGGTCGATCGTGCCGGCGTGAGCGATGAACGGCGTCAGGGCCGCCATCAGATCGCGGGTCAGCCAGCCTCCCGCCAGCAGGATCACCGACACCGCCCCGGCCAGCGAGGCCAGCTGCGGGATGTCGGCCGACTTGACGACATCGCCCTTGGCGCGGGCGTCCGACAGCTTCTTGGCTGAGGGTTCTTCTGTTTTCGATTCTGGATCTGAGTCTTCCGCCATGCGCGCCCCCTAGACGAAGATGTCCAAGAGTTCGCGGTAGCGGTCGGTCCAGACCATGGCGATGCCGCCCAGCGACAGCGCCAGCAGAGACAGGCCCAGGATCACGCTGAGCGGCGAGGCCACGAAGAAGATCTGGAAGGCCGGCATGACCCGCCCCACCAGGCCGGTGGCGAGGTTGAAAACCAGAGAGAACACGATCACCGGCGCGGCCAGCTGCACGCCCAGGGTGAACGACTGCGCGACCGTCTGCACCGCCAGGGCGGCCGCGTCGTTCACCGGCACGGCCCGGGTGAACGGGAAGATCGTGTACGACTTGACGATGGCGGCGATGAACAGGTGATGCAGGTCCGTGGCCATCACCAAGGTCAGGCCCAGCATCGACAGGAAGGTCGCCACCGCCGTGCTCGACCCTTCCATCGACGGATTGGTGCTCTGGGCGAACGACAGCGTGGTCTGCATCGAGATGATTTCGCCGGCCGTCGTCAGCGAGGTCATGAAGAGGCGCAGCACCGAACCAATCATCAGGCCGATCAGGACCTCGTGGATCACCGCGCCGCCCAGTCCGCCCAGGGTGCTGGGGATCGGTCCGACCGTGTTCTGGACCAGCGGCGCCAGGATCAGCGCCATCAGCAGGGCGAACGACAGGCGAATGCGGGCGGGAATCGCCGGATCGCCGATGCCCGGCATGGTCATGACCATGGCGCCCACCCGTGCGAACACGAGAGCGGCGACATAGACCTGAAAGGCCGTGGCGAAAGCGTTCAAGGCCCCTCGCCTCCCTACATGCCGGCGATGCGGGCGGCGATCTGGCGCATGAAGCCGCTCATCAGCGAGCCCATCAGCGGCAAGAAGATCAGCAGCGAGATGAAGATCGCCACGATCTTCGGAGCGTAGACGAGGGTGGCTTCCTGGATCTGGGTCAGGGCCTGGAACAGACCGATGGCGACACCGACGATCAGGCCGACGATCAGCACCGGCGCGCAGAGCTGAAGCGTCAGCCAGATCGCGTCCCGGCCGACATCAAGAACCTCGGCGCCCGTCATCAAAAGCCTCGTGGGAATCGGCCGAACAGGCCGCCTGGAATCGAGGCTCCAAGATGAGCGAAATATGGTTAACAGGGCGTTAGGGGTTAGCCCTCAAAAGCCCTTGGCCGACGGCCGCGACGCTGTGTCCCGGCCGCCGAAAGGCGCGTTTAGCGGATGCGGATGCGCACCGGCACCTGAATGTACGAGCCCGCGCGGCTCTTGCCGTCCGGACCCAAGAGGTCGACCTGGACCTGCGAGACCATCGACAGCGCGGCCTGGCCGACGCCCAGATCGTTCGGGCTCTCGTCCTGCACGGTGCAGGCCGTCAGGTAGCCATCGTTCTTCACCAGGCAGTTCAGTACGGCGACGGCGATGCGCGGCTCCGACACGGGCTTCAGCAGGTCCGTCTGGGCCTGGGCCTGAGGGGCGGCGGCGGCGGCGGCGGCGATGGCGGCGGCGAGAGCGAGCGAAGCGATCACGTGTTCATCCCTGTACTGGTCTTTTTATCGGCGGGCCTTTCGCCGCCTGATGTTACGTTTCGGATCAGACGGCCTGGGCCTGCTTGAGACGTTGCAGGCCCTGTGCCGCCAGGTCGGTCAGCGACCGAAGCCCAAGCTCCGAGAAGACGTCGAAGGCGCAGGCCAGAGCCGCGCCGGCCCGGGCCAGACGACCGTCATCACGGCCGGTGATCTCCACCCGGGCCTCATAGAGGCGGGCCAGATTCATTTGCGCGACGGCCCAACTGGCCGGATCGCGCGCGCCCGGCGCGGCCGCGAGTTCGGCCTTGAAGGCCAGTTCGGCCGCGTCCAGCACCGCCAGATCGGCGGTCAATTCGGCGCATCGCGCCAGGCACAGCGCGCGATTGTTGGCGACCACCGCGCGCAGGGCCAGGGCCGGCTGCGCCTTCAGGGTCTGGGTCGCCCGGTCGTAGGCCATCACCGCCTGTTCGAAGGCGCGCTCGCTGGTCGAGGCCTCGCCCATCGCCTGCAGCGCAGCGCCCAGCAAGGCCTGGGCGCGCGCCCAGTCCATCGGGCTGTGATCGGCGGGAACCGCCTCGACCGCTTCAGTCAGCGCCTCGACGCCCTCGGCGATGCGCGAGATCTCGCCATCCAGCTCGCCCAGCTGGATCAAGGCCGAGCCGCGAAGACCTTGCAGGCGCGCCCAGGCCAGGGGTTCGAAATCGGGATCCAGGGCGGCCGCAGCGGTCTTGGCTTCCGCCGCAGCCTGCTCGGCCAGGGCGCGATCCTTCAGGCGGTCGGCGCAAGACAGGATCAGTTCGATCCGCGCGGCGCGCTGGTCGGCCACCAGCAGACGCGCGGCGCCGCCCTTGGCGCGCTTGACGGCGGCCAGCGCCCGCAGCGGCGCCTCGAAGGCTCGGATCGCGGCCATGGCGCGATCAAGGTTGTTTTCCGAGAGCGCCACGCGCCCTTCCAGGCCGGCGGCCAGCGCGCCGCACTGGGCGGTCCGTTGGTGAGCGGGGGTGCGGGCCAGTGTCGCCGACGCCGCAGCGACCAATCCCTCGTCGCCGAAGAGGTCCGCGCCCAGCACCGCCAGCACGGCCTGCTCGCAGCGGGCGGCGGACAGGGCGTCGTGCCGGCGCTCGGATTCAAAAAGCTTGGCGGCGGCCTCGGCCTGGGCGGCGCCCTTGCGCAGCGCGGCGGCGTCGCCGGTTCTGCGGGCCAGTTCGCGCCAGACGACGGCGGCTTCCAGCAGCCGCGCCCCACGATCCTTGGCGCCGATGCGTCCGGCGACGACGTCGGCCGATCGCGCTTCATTGGCCAGGAGCCGCACATCCAGCAGTTCCAGCAAGGACGTGTCCCCGCCGGTCAGCCCTTCGCGCCACGCCCCCTTGAAACCGCCCTCGGCGTCAACGCCGAACAACCGCTTCAGATCTCGTCCGAACTCGAACATCGCCACGCGCACTCCGCTTACGGATCGTCCCACCCCGGGACAGCCCGGAGCAGGTTCAACGCCTGAGCAGCAAAACCGGAGCCAGCGGATTTTAACAAGTGGTTAAGAAGTGTTTACGGCGCGTTAACCATAAATATTTTCTTTGTTTTTACACTACCGCTTAGATTTCAACCATTATGGTTGATAGCGTATTGAATTGGCACATTTCTTGCTTTGGCGAATACGGCGGCACGGGCCTCGCCGCTTCAGATCTTAGAACTTTGTTCACCGAACTGAAAATGACGTTAACCCTAAGTTTTAAGCCTGGGTTTACCTTTCGTTCGCGCCCGCCCTCCCCTCAGGGGCCCAAAGCAGGCTAGAAGGCGCTCAGAACCGTCGATTCCGGAGCCCGACATGGCCGCCGTCACTGTTTGGATCGCCAGCCTCTGCCGCCCCGACCCGGGCTATGGCGGATGGGCCTATGTCCGGAAGATGGACGGCGAGACGGGCGCTGCGGCGATCAAGGGCGCCGCCGGCGGCGAGCGACGCACCAGCGCCGCCAAGATGAGCCTCTTGGCCCTGACCGAAGCGCTGGAAAGCCTCACCGACCTGCCGCCGGAAACGGCCGTGACCCTGCGGTTCCTCGACTCGGACCTCGCGGGCCAGTTGGTCGCTGCGGACGGCGCCTACGCCACGGCGGAGCCGGACGCCTGGGCCGCCGCCCGCGCCGCCGTCGCCTCGCGCCCTGCTCTGGATCTGGTCCCGTCGTCGCCGAGCCAGGCGAGCAACGGCTTCCTGTCGGCCTGGGCCGAGTTCGGGCTGGACACCGCCAAGTCGCGCGGCAGCTTCAAGGCCGCCATCCCCAAGCCGAACCTGTTGAAGTTCCCCGGCTAGCCGCGCTGTCGGGTTTCGAGGAACCCTCCAGGCCCGACGAACAGGCCCGAGATCGCTTCCCCCGCCGTGTCGGCCGCCCGCATTTCGCGCCGGGACGGCCAAGGCGAGCCCGCGCCTGCCCTCACCTTGGGCGCCGCGCATTTTCCCGCCCGCCTGACCCTTGCACGCCCCCACGCATCGGCGCGTCCTAGGCCCCTCGATTGAAGGGGGAAAAGACCATGGTCAACGAAACGTCGGACAATCCCGCGCTGGGGCGCCGCGCCTTCCTGCGCAGCGCCGCCTTCCTGGCCACGGCGGCTCCGATCATGACCGAGGCCAGCCTCGCGCACGCGGCCCAGACACCCGCCCCGCCGTCGGGCATGGCGCTCCACGGCCAGGGTCCCACCGCGCCGCCCTCCAGCATGGTGCTGATCAACGCTAACGAAAACCCGCTGGGCCCCAGCAAGGCGGCCTGCGAGGCGATCGCGCGCGTGGCGCCGCTGGGCGGACGCTATGACATCACCGGCGAAACCGAACGCCTGACCAAGACCATCGCGGCGCAGAGCGGCCTGAAGCCGGAGTTCATCGCGGTCTACGCCGGCTCGTCCGAGCCCCTGCACTACAGCGTCCTGGCCTTCACCTCGCCGACCAAGAGCTTCGTCACCGCCGATCCGTCCTATGAGGCGGGCATGTTCGCGGCCCGGACCAGCCAGGCCAAGATCATCAAGACGCCCCTGACCAGCGCCTTCGCCCACGACGTCAAGGCGATGGTCGCCGCCGACGCTCAGGCGGGCGTCATCTATATCTGCAACCCCAACAACCCGACCGGCACGCTCACGACCAAGCAGGACATTGTCTGGGCGCTGGAGAACAAGCCGGCGGGGTCGATCCTGCTGGTCGACGAGGCCTATATCCACCTGACCGACGAGCCCGACACCCTGGACCTGGTCGCCCAGGGCAAGGACCTGATCGTGCTGCGGACCTTCTCGAAGATCTACGGCATGGCCGGCATCCGCTGCGGCTTCGCGGCGGGCCGTCCGGACCTGTTGGCCAAGCTCAAGCCGTTCGGCCAGAACGCCATGCCGATCACCGGTTCGGCCGCCGCCCGCGCCTCGCTGGAGGACCCGAACCTGATCCCCGAGCGCCGCAAGATCATCGGCGACACCCGGCGCGACACGATCGCCTGGCTGAAGGCGGGCGGCTACAAGGTCATCGGCGATCCGCAGACCAACTGCTTCATGATCGACACCGGCCGCAACGGCCGCGCGGTGATGGCGGCGATGAAGGCCAGGAACGTCATGATCGGCCGCACCTGGCCGATCTGGCCCAACGCCGTGCGCGTCTCGGTCGGCACGCCCGAGGAGATGGCGGCGTTCAAGGTGGCCTTCAAGGCGGTGATGGACGGCCCGCCCCTCGCGGAGGCCGGTCACGTTCAGCTGGCGCAGCTCGACGGTTACGCGGCGCTGTAGGCGCCGTTCGCCCCGGGGGCGCGGTCGGATTGCTGGCGTGGCCTTGGCGGATGTCCGTCTCCATGCGTCCTTCGAGGCGCGCTCAGGCGCGCGCACCTCAGGATGAGGGGTTCAGCAACAGTGTTCCTCATCCAGAGGTGCGAGCCATAGGCGAGCCTCGAAGGACGCATTGCGGTAGAACCCCGACCTCCCCGGCGAATGCCGGGGCCCAGATTCATCCGGAGCGGTTGGGGGTGATGCGACATCGCTCCGGGTTGAACGGATATACGCCTGTGGGTTCGATCTGGATCCCGGCGTTCGCCGGGAAGGTCGGGTTTCTGGAGCAGTGGTGGAGACTGCTAGCGCCCCATAGCGGACAGTTCGAAAATCCTCCCCCAAAGGGGAGGAGGCCGAAGGCCGGCGGGGGAAGTACTGCCGAGCCGGCCTCTTCCCCCTCCGTCGGCTTCGCCGACACCTCCCCCGCTAGGGGGAGGATTGCCCCCAACAGACCAATCCGAACGGCCGCTTTTCAGCGCCTTGGCTCCAGGGCCAGCATAACCCCGGGATCTGAGGCGCTGCCTTTCCCGATCAGCCCAACTTGAACGTCGGCGGCGGCAGGCTCAGGCGGGTGTCGACCACGGCCTCGCCGCGGAAGAACCGCACCAGCAAGCCCTGCACGTCCGGATGGGCCTCAAAGACGTTGTGGCCGGCGTTGTCGACGGTCACGCGGGCCTTGCGCGTGAACTGGGCCGCCACCTCGTCCTGCTCGGACACCGGGGTGCGGCCGTCCAGCGTGCCGGCGATCAGCAGGGCCGGATGGTCGATGCGGAACGACGCTCGGAAGGCCTCGCCCAGGTCGGCCTCTGGAACCACGCCCAGCAGTTGCGGCATCGGGAAGTTCAGCGCCTCGCCCAGCACGGCGGTCTTGGCCTCGCGTCGCACCAGGGCGAGGCGCCCCGGCGAGATCCCCGACGCCAGATCCGTGGCCTCGGGCATGCCGGCGATGCCGGGAATGTTGGCGAACTCGCCCATGAACGGGGCCAGCACCTCGTAGCGGCCGGCGTCGAGCGCCAGATACAGTCCCGGCAACATGACCAGGGTCTGCGGATTGGCGATCAGGCCGCCGGTCATCAGCTGGATGGCGAAGCCGCCGATCTTCAGCTCGACCGGCGCGCCGTTCAGCGTGGCGGGCATCTTGACCGGCGCCGCCTCCATCTTGGTGTGCACCCGCCGCATCAGGGCCGGCAGGTCGGGGATCGCCGCGCGCACGGCGGGATCGGCGGCCAGCAGGCCGTCCACATGCTGCAGAAGCGCGTCGACCGCCGCCGGGCGCTTCACCGTCTGGTCCAGTCCCTCAAGGCTGGCCAGGGCCACGCGGCTGACCCGGTCGCCATGCCGCTTGAGCATGGTCAGCGCCAGGTGGGTGCCGTAGCTGATGCCCCACAGAGACACCTTTTCCGCCCCGAGGTGACGGCGCAGATCGTCGATGTCGTCGGCGTTCTGTTCGGTGTTGTAGCCGGTCATGGCTACGCCGGCCTTGGTCCAGTCGGCCCAGGCGCTCTTGAAGTCCTCGCGGAAATAGGCGGTCAGACCCGCCTCCGTGAGGTCCGGCAAGGGCCGCGACGAGAGCGGCCGCTCGGGGATGTGGTTGGACAGGCCCGTGCCACGCTGGTCGAAGGCGATGACATCGGCCACGTCGCGCAGGGCCATCATGATCGGAAAGCGGGGGCCGGCCAGGGCGCGCGTCGCCGTGCCGCCCGGCCCGCCGGCCAGATAGACGATCGGCGGTCCCGGCTTGGCCGCCGTCGAGGCGAACCGCACATAGCTAAGCCGGATCTTCCGGGACTTGGGATCGCGGCGATCCTCCGGGACCTCGAAGAAGCCGCGTTCGGCGTCGGTCTCCAGACCCTTCCAGCCCTTGAAGCGGAAGGGTCCTGCCGGAGGCGGCAAAGGGGGCGTCGACGCGACGGTCTGGGCCAGGGCCAGACCAGGAAGGACGAGGCCGGCGGCGGCGAGCAGGGCGCGGCGATGGAGAGAGGCTTGGGTCATGGCCACAGCAGAGACGCTCAAAGCGCTGTTCGCCACGCCGTTTCGGTCAATGGCGCCCCGTCATCGGCGAACGGTGGCGCGTCTCGGCGAACGGCGCTCTAAGGTGACGCCATGTGGCGCATCCTGTTTCTCATCATCATTCTGGCGAGCCTGCCGTTCCATGCGCGCGCGCAGACCATGACCTGGGAGGCCTGTCGCGGAGCCGTCGGCCCCACCAGCCCTGTGCTCAGCGACTGCCGTCCGATCGGCGATATCGTCGATCCCCAGGGTCGTGAGCTCTGGATCCGAGCGACGATCGCCGCGCCTAGCGACACGCGGGCCCGCGCCCTCTACGTGGCGGGCGTCGCCTCGTCTGAAGTCTGGCTCAACGGCGAACGGCTGGGCGCCAATGGCGCCCCCGCTCCGTCGGCGCGGGATGAGACCCCAGGGCGGTACGAGGCGACCTTTCCGATCCGCGAGACCGCCTGGCGCCCCGGCGCCAACACCCTGGTGCTGCGCCTGTCTTCGTTCCATGGCGGTCTGCGCTTCGCGGGTCCGATGAGCGCCATCGCGGTGCTGCCGTTCCCCTATCCCCAGCGGACGGCCCTGCTGGCGGTGACCTTCGGCGCGGCGGGCGCCCTGCTGGCGGCGGCGTTCGGATTCGGCGTCATCCATGCCCTCAGACGGACGGGGTCCAGCCTGGTGCTGGCCGGCATGGCCGTGGTCGCGGCCCTGCAGGCCATCGTCGAGAGCCTGCGGCCGCTGTTCAACTATCCCTATCCGCTGCACGCGTGGCGGATGAGCGCCATCTGGGCTCTGGCGGCCGCCTTTGCGATCCTCCTGGTCGCCTATGTGAGCACCCGGTTTCTGCCCCGGGCGCGCGGCCTGATGGTCGGCCTGGCTCTGGGGGTGGTCGGCGCCACGGTTCTGCTGCCGGGCTTCGACGGCAAGACCGTCTGGGCGCTGATCCTGGGCGTCGCTCTGGCCGTTCCCCCGGCTGTGGCGGGCGTGCGCCGAAAAGTTCCCGGCGCCCGGCCGACCCTGGCCTATCTGGCCCTGTTCCTCGCCGTCGCCCTGGGCTTCCCGCAATGGCTGGCCGACTTCTCGTTTTTCCTGCTCGCCGCCAGCCTGGTGCTGCCGCTGCTGATGGTCGAGGTGGTGCGGCTGGGCCGCGAGGACCGTGGTCGCGAGGCCGCCCTGACGGAGGCCGTCAGCCGCCCTGACCGCCTGACCGTGGCCTCGGCGCGCGGCGTCGAGCTGGCGCCGATCCAGGACATTCTCGCCGTGGTGGGCGCCGACGACTATGTCGAGCTGCGGCTGGTCGGCGGCCGCAGCCTGCTGCACGCTGCGCGCCTGGACGGTCTGTCCAGCCAGCTGCCCGCCAACTTCATGCGCGTCCACCGCTCAGTGATCGCCAACCTGGCCCACGTGCAACGGCTGGAGCGCGACGGCGATCGCTGGCGGCTGCATCTGAGCGAGGGCGCGCCCCTGCCCGTCAGCCGCGCGCGCCAGCCCGCCGTACGCGAGGCGCTGGAGGTCTAGGCGGCCCTACGCCCGTTCCTTGGTCCGCTCGAACCGCACCTTGGGGTACTTGTCGGCGACATAGCCGATCTCCCAGGCGCTCTTGCCCAGGAACACCGGCGCTTCGTCGATGTCCTGGCCCATGGCCGACTTGTGCTTGTCGACGAAGTCCTCGACGGCGGCGCGCTCGCCCACCAGCCAGCGGGCCTCGGCGAACGGGCTGTTCTCGAAGATCACGTCCAGCTGGTACTCGTTGGACAGCCGGTCGGCCATGACCTCGAACTGCAGCTGACCGACGGCGCCGACGATGAAGTCGCTGCCGATCATCGGACGGAACAGCTGGGTGACGCCCTCTTCGGCCAGGCCCTCCAGCGCCTTCTTCAGGTGCTTGGCCTTCAGCGGATCCTTCACGCGCACGCGGCGCAGGATTTCCGGGGCGAAGTTGGGCAGGCCGGCGAAGCGCAGTGTCCCGCTCTCGGACAGGCTGTCGCCCACCCGCAGCACGCCGTGGTTGGGAATGCCGATCACGTCGCCGGCGAAGGCGTCTTCCGCCAGCTCGCGGTCGGAGGCGAAGAACATGATCGGCGCGTTGACGCTCATGGCCTTGCCGGTGTTCTGGGCCTTCAGCTTCATGCCGCGCGTGAAGCGGCCGCTGGTCAGGCGCAGCATGGCGATGCGGTCGCGGTGATTGGGGTCCATGTTCGCCTGGACCTTGAAGACGAAGCCCGAGACTTCCTTGTCGCCCGGCTCGACGCTGGCGGCTTCGCCGTTCTTCTCGGCCTTCATGGCCTTGGGCGACGGCGCGTAGGCGCCGATGCCGGCCAAGAGCTGTTTGACGCCGAAATGGCGCAGGGCCGAGCCGAAGAACACCGGCGTCATATGGCCTTCCAGGAAAGACTGGACCTCGAACGTCGGATAGCCGCCGCCGACCAGTTCGGCCTGCTCTTCCAGCTCGGCCTTTTCGGCGTCTTCCAGGAACTGGTTGATCGAGTTGCCGGCGAAGGCGACGGGCTCTGGGTGGCCCTCGTCATCGGCTGCGCCGCCGGTCCGCTTGGCGTAGGGAATGAACATCCCCTCGCGCATGTCCAGCATGCCCTTGAAGCGACCGCCAGAGCCCGCCGGCCAGAACAGCGGCGCGGGATCCAGCGCCAGCTTGGCGGCGATCTCGTCCAGCAGCTCGATCGGGTCCTGGGCCTCGCGGTCCATCTTGTTGATGAAGGTGATGATCGGGATGTCGCGCAGGCGGCAAACCTCGAACAGCTTCAGGGTCTGGGGCTCGATGCCCTTGGCGGCGTCCAGCACCATGATCGCCGCGTCGGCGGCCGTCAGAGTGCGGTAGGTGTCTTCCGAGAAGTCCTCGTGGCCCGGCGTGTCCAAGAGGTTGAACATCTTGCCGTCGTGATCGAACGTCATCACCGAGGCGCTGACCGAGATGCCGCGCTCGCGCTCGATCTTCATCCAGTCCGACCGCGTACGACGGTTCTCGCCGCGCGCACGCACGGCGCCGGCCGCCCGGATCGCCCCGCCGGCCAGCAGGATGTTCTCCGTCAGGGTCGTCTTGCCGGCGTCGGGGTGGCTGATGATGGCGAAGGTGCGCCGACGGGCGGCTTCAGCGGCGGGGGAAGTGCTCATGGGCGGGGACCTACCCGTCCGAAGCGTCCTTGTCACCTCCGCCGGACGTCGCGGCCGGTTTGCGACGCGCGACGACGTCATCGAACTGCTGGCGCCAGGCCTGGACCTGCTCGGGGCTGGCATGCGGATTGTTGAGCAGCGGCTGCAGGAGGACGGCGGCCTCGTCGAACCGGTCGCGCCGCACCAGGCCGTCGACCGCCCCCAGCCGGAACGCCGAGACCTGGGGCGCGATCGCCTGCGCCTTCAGCAGGACGTTGAGGATGTTGTCGCTGGGATACGACGGCTCCCTGCGCCGGGTCAGGGCGTAGTCGTAAAGCACCAGCGGGTTGTCGGGATCGAGCTTGAAGGCGGCGGCCAGGTGCTCGCGCGCCTCGTCCAGCCAGCGCGCCGCAGCGGCGGGCTGGGCCCTCGCCTGCAGCATGCACGACCAGCCCAGGATCTGCAGCGCCTCGACGTCGGTGGGATCGGCGGCGATCCGGCCGCGCAAGAGGGCCTGGGCCTTGGTGCGGTCGCCATAGTCATTCTCCGCGCGCGCCAGGGTCAGCTCGGCGAGGCGATCACCCGGAAAGCGCGCCGCGCGTTCGCGGACCTGCGCCAGCAACCCCGCGCGTTCGGACGCCGGCACGCCCATCTTGAGCCGCTGGTTCTCAAGGATCAGCGCATCGGCGGAGGGCGGCAGACGGGTGACCTTCAGATCGAGGGTCGCGGCGTTGGCCGGACGCGGCAGGCGCCGGCCCGGCAGGGCCTGCATGTACTTCTTAAGGACACGCTCCAGCTCGGCCAACGGCGCCCCGGCGGCTTCGGGCATCAACGCTACAGGGTCGCCGCCGGCGGCCACGGCGCTGGCGTAGCGGGCCAGCCGCGCGAGGCGCGCCGGGTCCGACATCATGTAGTGGGTCAGCAGCCATGATTGGGCGTAGAAGGCGGCTATATCCTCTTGCTTGCCCGTCAGCGCTCGGCGGCCAAGAATATCCTGGAAGGGCGACCACACCGCGCCCCGCAGCCACGCGATCCGATGGCTCGTGACCCCCACCTCAACCGCGTCGGGCGTAAATCGGGTCGGCGCGAAATAGTCCGCATAGCCTTCGACCAGCCACGCCGGATAGGCCACCGGCGCGTTTCGCAGCATGAAGTGATGGGTGTATTCGTGGAACAGCACCTGGCGACCGCGATCCTCGCCGCCGTCTATGCTCAGGACCGCGAACACATCCCCGACGCCTGCGCTGTAAAAGCCTGTGACGCGGGGTCCATTGGGGCGCACGCGGCGCACGTCCGACTCGCTGGGCGTGATGTAGAGCGGCAACGGCCGCGCGGGCGCCTGACCGCTCACATCATGCAAGGTTCGCAGGAGCCGATCGAAATCCTCGACCTCGCGGGCCAGGCGCAGCAGCGTCTTGGCGTCGACCCGGGCGTGGATATCGAAGGACGGTGTCGTGACCCGCAGCCAGGAGCCGCCCGACTGCGCCAAGGCTGGCCTTGCTCCAGCAAGCAGCGGCGCTGCGACGCCTAGAAGCACACCTCGCCGCGACACCCCTGCAAGCATTACGCACTCTCTTGCTCGACCCTGGGCGCGATCTGACACGATCGCGCCCAGGCGCACAACCTTTGCGGTCGCGGAGCTTAGAACTTCGCCGCCAGGCGCGCGTACCAGAGGCCGCCGTCGGTGTCGTAGGGGGCGTTGCGCGAATAGATCAGACCGCGCGAGGCCTGGAACGTCGCTTCGTCCGGATAGGTGTCGAACAGGTTCTCGGCCCCGACCGTCAGCTTGATGGCGGGCGTGACCTGGGCGCTGACCGACAGATCGATCAGGGTCTTACCCGCGAAGGTCTGGATCAGATCAGCCGCGCCATTGGCCTGGGCGTCGGTCCACTCGCCCGACCAGCGGGCCCGGATCAGGCCGCTGAACATCCCGCGCGCATAGTCGAACGACACGTTAGCGGCGTTCTGCGGCAGGCCGTCTTCCAGGTTGACCTTGGCCAGACGCGAGACCTCGGTCAGCTTGGAGCGCGTGACCGTGGTGTCGTTCCAGTTCCAGGCGGCGGTCAGACCGGCCCGGCCGCCCCACAGGGCCCCGCGCCAGGCGCCGACCACGTCGACGCCCTGGGTGCGGGTGTCGAACGAATTGGTGAAGTAGCTGACGGTCGTCAGGCTGTCGGCGCCGGGCACGCCGGCGGCCACCAGCTGAGCGCGCAGAGTCGGCGTCACCGTGAAGTTCGGCGACACGGCGAAGCGGTTGTCGACCTCGATGCGGTAGTAGTCGACCGAGGCGGTGAAGCCGCCCTGACGGAACACCGCGCCCAGCGACAGGTTCTGCGATTCTTCGGGCTCCAGCGGCTTGCCGCCCAAGGCGACGGCGATCGGATTGACCGGCGACAGCCGCCCCGAGGTGAAGAGCTGCAGGGTGGTGGTGTTCAGACCCTGCGAGGTGCGCGTATTGTTGATCTGGCCCGCTGTCGGGGCGCGGAAGCCGGTCGAGACCGCGCCGCGCAGGGCGAAGTTGGGCGTGACCTCAAAGCGCGCGGCGAGCTTGCCGTCGGTGGTCTGGCCGAATTCCGAGAAGTCCTCGTGGCGGATCGCCAGGTTCACATCGAACCGATCGGTCAGCGGCAGCTCCAGGTCGACATAGCCCGCATAGCTGGTCTGGTCCCACGCGCCGGCCTGGCTGGGGGCGTAACCGGGGAAGCCGTTCGAGCCGCTGGGCAGGCCCGCCGCCGCACCGGGACCCACGTCCCACGAGAAGCGGTCCCCGGCCTTGATCTCATAGGTCTCCTCGCGGGCTTCCAGGCCCAGCGCGAGGTTGGCCGGCTTGGCCAGGAACGACCAGGCCAGCGGACGCGAGGCGTCCAGGTTCAGGGTGGTTTCCTTCTGGATCAGCGCACCGTCGTCGAAGCGCGTCGGCGACTGCGGACCGAACGAGGCGTTGATGCTGTTGCTCAGGACGTAGTCGACCCGGTCCTGACCCCAGCCGGCCGACAGGTCCCACGACCAGCCCATGGCGTCGCCGCGCAGGCCGCCGTTCACCGAGCGGTTGGTCTCATCCTGGCCGAACTTCGGCGAGAAGCCCGCCGGATAGAGCTGGCTCAGCGACCAGCCCGGAAACACCGTCGACGTGCGATACGAAGTGTCGGTCGACGGGTTACGCCAGTTGAAGTCGGTGACGCCGGTCATGTCGCTGTAGGTCGCGAAACCGTAGGCCTCGATCGCGTCATTGATCGGCAGGACCATGTTCAGCGAGCCACGCCACACTTCGCGGTCCGGCTGGCCCCAGCGCTGAACGGGGTTGGGCACCTTGATGTTCGGATTGGCGGCCTGGAAGGCGATCGCGTCCGGGCGCTGACGGGTGCGCGAGGTGGCCTCGGCCTTGGCGTAGTCGAGCGCAGCGACCAGGCTGCCGCCCTGACCGAGCGCGAAGCCATAGCGCGCGCCGATCTCGGTCTTGTCGCCGTCGCCCGCATAGTAACGACCGTATTGGCCGTAGCCCTCGAAACCGGTCTTGTTGGACAGGATGATGTTGATCACCCCGGCGATGGCGTCCGAGCCGTATTGGGCCGAGGCGCCGTCGCGCAGCACTTCGATACGCTCCAGACCGCTGGTCCCGATCGAGGCCAGGTCCACGCCCTGCTGACCGCGACCGCCCAGGACAGCCGAGCGGTGGCGACGCTTGCCGTTGACCAGAACCAGGGTCTGGTCAGGCGAGAGGCCGCGCAGCGTAGCCGGGCGCACGAAGGCCTGGCCATCGGCCGCCGGCAGACGCTGGACGTTGAACGACGGCGTCGTCGCCGCCAGCTTGTTCATGATCTCGTCGGAGGCGATGGCCTTCAGCGACTCCTGGCTGACCACATCGATCGGCGCGGCCGACTCGAAGGCCGTGCGATCAACGCGGCGCGTGCCGGTAACCACCACCGTCTCGACTTCGGTCACGACCGTCTGGGCGGGCGTCTGTTGGGCTTGAGCTTGGCTGGCGAGAGCCAGGGCGAGCACGCTCCAAGCGGCGGTGGACAGAAGCTTCATGACGAATCCTTGGTGTTAGGTTCGCCGGGGGTAGCGACCGCCCTTGTCAGTGCGGCGACGCATCCATGTTGGTTCCGTGAAGCTTTCCGCCACCCTTCAAATTGAAATGAAATGAATTACCCGCTTATCGAGAATAATTCAGCGATCATCAGCGTAAAGACGACAGGCTGGACGATGATCTCGAGCCACTCAATCGACCGTGACATGGCCTGCATTTGCGTCAGCTATAGCCAAAACCTGACTAGCCTGGCGTGGCGGCCATCTTCTCCAAAACGGTCTTCAAAAGAGCGGCCGCTGTTTCCGCAGCCTTGCCGCCGTGGGGACTGTTGGCGACGGGCTCCAGCATGCGCACGGCGTCAGCATAGCGGCCGCGCGCGACCAGCGCCTCTCCCGTGGCCAAACGGATCTCGGAGACCTGGGGCGCCAGTTGCGACGTCAGTTCGAGAACGTTCAGGGTGTTGGCGCTGGGATAGCCCGGCTCGTTAACGCGCGTCTTCGCAAAGCCATAAAGCGTCTGATAGGCGTCGGGCTGGGCCTTGTTGGCGCGGCCAAAGAACTTAGCCGCCTCGGCGATCAACGCCTGGGCGTCCGCCGGCTTGTCCTTCAGCGCCTTGGCCGCGTTGAGACGGCTTTCCCCCGCCAGTCGCAAGGCCTCGGCGTCGTCGGGGTGCTTGGCGATCCAGTCGGCCAACATCGTGTCGGCTGCGGCGCGGTCGCCATAGTCGGCTTCGACACGCGCCAGGGTCAGGGTGGCTAGGCGGTCCCCCGGATACCGGGCGGCGTCGGCGCGCACCGTCTTCAACAGCCTCTCACCAAGCTCCTTGGGCGGCCCGCGCTTGGCCATCTGGTTTTCGAGCATGAGGTCACCGGCCGACGCTGGGAGGATCGTCACCACCATCGGGAAGTCCGGCTGCTTGTCGCGGACCAGCGTCTTGTTGGGGATGGCGCTGCGCAGATAGCCGCGCATCAACCGTTCCAGATCATCCACCGCGACGCCCGTCGTCTTCGGCCAGGCCGTCAGCGGGTCCTCGCCGCGCGCCGTCGCCGCGACAAAGGCCGACAGCTGCTTCTTCCGCTCGGGATCCGACAGCATGTAGTGGGTCAAAAGCCAGGACTGGCCGTAGTACATGGCGCCCTGACGCTCGGTGAGCGCGCGGGGACGCTTGGTCAGGAGATCGCGCGCCGAGACCCAGGAGCCGTTCAAGAGGTTGGAGACCCGCGCCCCGTTGGGCGCCCCGACCAGGATCTTCTTGTCCTGGATGTCGGCGGTCATGAAGTACTCGGCGTACCCCTCGACCAGCCAGGCGGGATAGGCGCCCGGATAGTGCTGCAGCATGAAGTGATGGACGTACTCATGCAGCACGGCGTCGTCGGCGAGGCCGGTGGACTTGCGAACGGCGACCGCGAAGATGTCATTGGCCCCAGCGGTGTAGGCGCCCGCCGCCGCCGCCGCGTCGGGAAAAACGCGCTGCAGCTGATCGGCGCTCCGCACCAGATAGACATCCAGCTTCCGCGCCATGTCGTCCTGGTCGGCGGCCCGACCGTGGAACAGGCGCAGCAGCGCGTCGAAATCCTCAAGCTTGGCCGTGAACGCCCGCAGCCCGTCCTCGCCGCCGTCGCTATAGACCACAAAGTTGGCGCTCTCGGCCTTGCGCCATTCGGCGCGCGCGGCGCTGGCGCCGCCCAGCATCGCCAAGCTCAAGACTACGCCCAGCATCGCGCGAGAAAACATTGACGTTACAAAGCCCCGAACCACAACCCCGAATTGAGGCTAGGCGAGACCTACGCGCCCTGGCAAGCCCTCAGCCCGCCCTCGCGAGCGACGCCGCGTCAAAAACACCTCTATTCGAACAATGGGTTTGGAGTCATGCTTCACTTCATACGCACCGGCGGCGTCAGATCGCCGGACGTTTGGAGGAAATCGAATTATGGCCCTGCTTGACCATCGCGATAGTCCCACCCGCCAACATCCCGTCGGCAGCGCGCTGTGCTTCAGCCTGACCCTCGCGGGCCTGGCGGCCTCGGCGCTGGTGCTCAGCTGGATGATGACGTTCGTCTAGAGCGCTTCGTCCGATCTGAACGGGCGGACACCCCTCACAGGGCGAGACCCGATCCGCGCCCTTAGGCGGCCAGACGACGCCAGACCTGACGGTCGGCCTCGATGTTGGTCAGCGCGCCGCTGTTTTGCCGCTCCAGCAAGGTGGCCATGACCTCTACCCCCAGCTGGACGTACCGCACCTGCACGTCGGCGACGCGGCAACCGCGGCCTGGCGCGATGAACAGCGCCGCATTGATCTCCGGGGCCTTGATCATAATCAGAGCGGCCAGGCGCTCGGCCCGTTCACGGTCCTTGTGGTGCAACAAGGGCTCTTCCGAAAACAGCTCCTTGCCCAGCTCCGCGACGTAGCTCAGCGAGAGCTTGGCGAAGCGGTCGCGCGTCACCGGCGGCGTCAGCTCAGCCGGATCCAAGCTCAAGATCACATCGTTCATGAGGAAAAGCATGGCGCGGAACTCGAGGACCATTGGGTGAAATCTGGAACGCGTTCACCCTACCCGATCCACGCTTTCGCTCCGGTTTAGGAGCACGGTTAACGCGGTCGCGAAACCGCCTCTCCCCGGGCGGTCCGGGGGTCAGGTTTCCACCGGCTCGGTCAGAAAATGGCGGCCATCGCGATCCTCGATCTCCACCACCCAGACATCCGGATCGATGCGCGCGGCGCGCTCGGCGTAGGCGTCGAGATCCGGCTCGAAGGTCGAGCGGACGGGCTGCATCCAGAAGCGCTCGCCATCCCCGCGCGTGGCCTCGCTGAACAGGCGCGCGGTCCCCTCGCGACGGTCGACCACCTTGACCAGCACCGCCCCGGCCCGCGCGTCGCCCTTGCGGCCGACGGTGGCGAAGGCCCCGCCCAGTTCGGCGCGGCGGATCAGCGCCGCGACCCAGATATCCGTCGAAAGAAGCATCGCTAACCGAACCGCAACCCGGGCGCGTCTAGAACCCGTCCTTCAAGTTTCATCATTCCCATAGGCCAATGACGTTCGCAGAGCACCACAAAGGTCGCGTCCGACGCGGGATCGCCCTGGCGATCGGCCTTTCGGCGTCGGCCTGCCCCGGCGCTCTGATGGCCGCCAATGCCGGCGATCAGCTCTATGAGCGGACCCTGATGACGGCGGCCGACGGCCGTTGCCGGCTGTTCCCGCCGACCATCTCGTCCGCGCTGGACGCCGCGCGCGCCCAGGCCCGCGGGGCCACGCTGCGCTCGGGCGCCACCGAACTTCAGGTCGCCGCGCTGGAGCAACGCGCCCGGGGCAAGGCCGCCAGCGCCGCGTGCGACTCCAAGGACCTGAGCGTCGCCGCCGCCCGGGTGAAGAAGGCTTTCGAGGGCTACTCCCAGCTGCTGAGCATGACCTATCCGGGCGATGTCTCGTCCTGGAAGGCCGAGCGGTCGGTGTCGGCCACCATTCCGGTCTGGCGCCTGTCGCAGCCCTCGAGCTTCGGCGCCGATCGCCTGGTGTTTGGCCTGGCGGGCCGTGCCAAGGCCGTGCTGGCCGTCTCAACCTTCGAGAATGGCCAACGCCCCTATGTGGCGCGGATCATCCTGCGCGACACCAAGCGCACACTCGGCCCGTATCTCGACGCGCGGTCTGGCAAGAACCTTTCGGGCAAGATTCCGCCGCGCAACGCCAGCCTGGTCTTTACGGCCGAGCGGCGCGAGGAGGCTCCGCTCACCCTGCTGCCCACGGGCGCCAAGACCGGGCTGGCCTTCCGCTTCCCGGACGCCGTCGCCGAGGCGATGTCGCAGCTTGATCCGCGTGAGGCGGTCACGGTGGAGTTCGCCTTCGCCGGACGCGGCGAGGAAACCACGCGCAAAGCCTATATCGAGGTCGGAGACTTCGCCGCCGGACGAGCCTTCCTGCGCTAAGGCGCTAAGAACGCTTCAGCGCGGCGAGAAAGCGATGACGTTGTCGCCGAAGCTGGCCGACGGCGGGGTCTCGACCGGCGGCGCCGGCTCTGACGGGGACTCCGTCGCTTCGACCGGCGTCGTTGCGGCGACCATCGGCGCCAGCAGCACCGGAAGCCGCACCGACACGGTCGTCCCCGCGCCAAGCCGGCTTTCGATCATCATCTCACCGCCGTGCAGCTTGGCGAACGCCCGCACCAGCGACAGGCCAAGGCCCGTGCCCCGCGCGCGCTGTTCGGCGCCGCCGGCCTGCTCGTAAGGACGTCCCAGACGCTCCAGGTCTTCGGGACTGATCCCAACGCCCGTGTCGGCGACCACGATCTCGAGCACGCCGTCATAGCCGTGCGCCGTGACGGTCACCTGCCCGCCGCGCGGCGTGAACTTCAGCGCGTTGGAGACGAGGTTCAGGACGATCTGCTTCAGCGCCCGGCGATCGGCGTCGACCTCCAGCTCGCTGGGCGGCAGGACACCGCGCAGTTGCACGCCAGCGGTGTCGGATTGAACGCGGAGCAGCCGCATCGCCGCCTGCACCGCTTCGCGCGCGTCGAACACGCCGCGCTGAAGCTCGAACCGCTCGGCCTCGATCTTGGACATGTCGAGCACGTCGTTGATCAGGTCCAGCAGGTGCCCGCCGCTCTCGTGGATCAGTTCGGCGTACTCGGCGTAGCGGTCGCTCAAGGGACCAAACATCCGCGCCCGCATGATGTCGGAAAAGCCCATGATCGCATTCAAGGGCGTGCGCAGCTCGTGGCTCATATTGGCCAGGAATCGCGCGCGGCCGGCGGCGAGCGCCTCGGCGTCGACGCGCGCCTGATCGAGCGCATGTTCGCGATTACGCTCCACCGTGATGTCGCGGAGCACGCCAACCAGCTGGTTTGGCGCGACGCGGTGCATGTCCAGAGCCACCACGCGCTCGACGCCAAGCGCGGGATTGAAGGTCAGGCTGGCCGAGCCCTCGCGGTGCGCCTGGGCGATGGCGGCGGTCAGGCGCTGTCGGTCGCCGGGCGCCGCAGCGCCGGTCAGGCCGCGATTGACGAGGTCGGCGCGCGTGACGCCGGGGGGCGGCGCGCCGCGCACGGCGGTCACCTGTCCCTGCCCACGGACAGCGATGGCCAAGTGCGGCAGGCCGTCGAGCAAGGTCTCCAGACCGATGATCTCGCTGGCGTAGCGACCGTCGCGCGCGCCCTGGCGACGCCGGCCGATCAGGAGGCCGGCGGCCAGACCAAGGCCCGTCGTCACCAGCGCCAGGAAGCCCAGCACAAAGGCCAGAGGCCCCGTCGGCGCCGCAGGCGCGAGACCTGAAAGCTGGGTCAGAGCCGCGACACAGGCGCCGATCAGGGCCAGGGCCGCGCCCTCAGCCAAACGCTTGGGCTGAGCCAAGGTGGAGGCGGCCGCCACCGGCGCGAGACACCAGGCGGCCATGGCTCCGCCGACGCCGCCGGTCAGCACGGCTGCCAGCGAGCCGCCCACGGCCCACAGCACCAGAAGCAGAGCCTCGGTGCGCTCGTCCTCGCGCGTGAAAACCAGAGACGCCAAGGCCGGGAACGCGCCAGCGCCGAGCGCGGCCCAAACGGACCAGCCGCCGGAGTCGGCCGTGAACAGCGCCGCCGCGGCCGCCAAACAGATAGCCGCCAGCCATCCGAGCCGCCAGGCGTGCGCGGGGTCCAGCCCGGCCGCACGAGCGGCAGGGCGTCTGATCGGGTCTGGAAGCGTCTCGAATTCCAAGGCCGGTCGACTTTTTACGCGGCGGGGAGGATCACCGTCGTCAAACCTTAACGCGGGGCGGGCCCTACCTCCAACCCCGCACAATCTCCGGGCGACCATTCGCAGTGGAAGCGCTGTGGACGGAAACGGAATCGTAAGCGCCTCGCCCGCATTCTGATCATCCGATTCATCACGGACAGAAGGTCCGGGAGACCCCATGGCACAGCCGGCGATACAGGACGCGTCGCAAGACAACGCCGTCGCGCCCACGCCGGGCGACCGCCAAGCGGCCGCGCAAGCGCGGCGCCAGTTGGCGCTGGACGAGCGTAAGCGCTCGTTCCTTCGGATGGTCAGCCATGAACTGCGCACGCCGCTGAACGCCGTGATCGGCTTCTCCGAGATCCTGTCGCGCGAGCTCTACGGCCCCCTGGGCAACGACCAGTACCGGGAATACGCCGGGATCGTGCACGACAGCGGCCTGAAGCTGCTGAAGCTGGTCAACCAGATCGTCGAACTTGCCCGCCTTGAAGGCCAGGCGGGCGATATCGAGATGACCCCCGAACCTCTCGACGAGGCCATCGAGGATGTCGTCGACAGCCTGCGCGCCGAGATCGCGCGCCGGGATGTCATCGTCCACGTGGTGGGCGCGGGCGCCCTGCCCTGCGTCCAGGCCGACAGCCGGGGTCTGCGGACCATGCTGACCAACCTGCTCCAGAACGCCGTGACCCACTCGCCCGCCGGGGGCGTCATCCATGTGACGGCTGGCCGCGTGGACGGCGAGATCGAGATCGCCATCCGCGACCAGGGGCCGGGCGTCGAAAGCGCCGAGCTGCCGCGCCTGCTCCAGCCCTTCGAGCAAGGCGGCTGCGCCCTGACCCGCACCAGCGAAGGCGCCGGCCTTGGCCTGCCGATCGTGGATCTGCTGTCGCGCGCCATGGGCGGCCAGTTGAAGCTGTCCTCCAGCCTCGGCGCCGGCTTTCTGGCCCGCCTGATCCTCAGAGCCGCTTAGCGGGCGCTTGCCTTGGCGCGGCCAGGCGCCTAAACGCCGCGCATGACCAGCCCCATCGACGCCGCCCTGACCGACCTCGCCGACGAGTTCGAGCTCCTGGGCGACTGGGAAGAGCGCTATCGCTACGTGATCGAGCTTGGCAAGGAGCTCGCGCCGCTGACCGACGCCGAGCGCTCCGAGGCGAACAAGGTGCGCGGCTGCGCCAGTCAGGTGTGGCTGGTGACCGAACCGCACGCCGACGGCTCGATCGTCTTTCGCGGCGACAGCGACGCCCACATCGTCAGCGGCCTGATCGCCATCCTGCTGCGGCTCTATTCGGGTCGAGCGGCGGCCGAGATCGCCGGTTTCGACGCCAAGGCCGCCTTTGATCGCCTGGGCCTGTCCGAGGCGCTGTCGTCGCAGCGCTCCAATGGCCTCAAGTCGATGGTCGCCCGCATCCAGCGCGACGCGCAGGCCGCTCTTGGCTAGCTATCGCGTCGCCGCGCTGTATCGCTTCACCCGGTTTCCGGATCCGGCGGCGATCCAGGGACCGCTGGCCGCCCTGTGCTGCAGCCTCGGCGTCAAGGGCACCCTGCTTCTGGCGCGCGAGGGGATCAACGGGACGATCGCCGGCGAGGACGCCGCCATCGAGGCCGTGCTGACCCACATCCGCGCCCTGCCCGGCTGCGCCGACCTGACGCCCAAGACCGCCTGGGCCGAGCGCATGCCCTTCTACCGGATGAAGGTCCGGCTGAAGAAGGAGATCGTCACCCTGGGCGAGCCAGACCTGGATCCGACCGACGCCGGAACCTATGTCGAGCCCGCCGACTGGAACGCCTTGATCAGCGATCCGGATATCCTGGTGATCGACACGCGCAACGCCTACGAGGTGGCGGTCGGACGCTTCGAGGGCGCGATCGATCCGCAGACCACGAGCTTCGCCGACTTCCCCGCCTGGTTCCGCGACTGGCGCAAGAGCGTCGAGGCCGAACGAAGCCCAGACGCGCCGTTGAAGGTGGCGATGTACTGCACCGGCGGCATCCGCTGCGAGAAGTCGACCGCCTTCCTGAAGGCCGAGGGTGTCGAGCAGGTCTTCCACCTGAAGGGCGGCGTTCTGGACTATCTGGAACAGATCCCGCAGCCCGAAAGCCTCTGGCGCGGCGAGTGCTTCGTGTTCGACGAGCGCGTCTCGGTGGGCCATGGGCTCGCCAAAGGCGATCACGTCCTGTGCCGGGGCTGCCGCATGCCGGTCAGCCCCCAGGACCAGGCCTCGCCGCTCTATGTCGAGGGCGTGGCCTGCCCGGCGTGTCATGACCAGCGCAGCGAGGAGCAGAAGGCGCGCGCCGCCGAGCGCCATCGTCAGGTGCTGCATTGCGAGGCCCTGGGCGTCGACCACGTCGGCGCGACCCTGCCGACCAAGACGGACTGAACCCTTCCGCCCCGCCCCGCGTTGACCCGGCTCCCCTTCCCCAACGCGGAGCCCTGCGATGCACACCAACGAAGACCACATCAAGCTTGTGAACAGCCTGGTGGAGACCACCATCGACAGCGCCGACGGCTATGCGGAAGCCGCCAAGGACGCCGATGGCGCCCGCTACACCGAACTGTTCCAGCGCCGCGCCGAAGAGCGCCGCTCGATCGCCTCGGAACTGCAGGATGAAGTGCGTCGTCTCGGCGGCGAACCCAAGGACGACGGCACGATCCTGGCCGCCGCCCACCGTGCGTTCCTCAATCTCAAGGACTCCCTGACCAAGGGCGACACAGCCGTGATCAATGAGGTCGAGGCCGGTGAGGACTACATCAAGGGCAAGTACGAAAAGGCCCTGCAGGACAACGACGTCGATCCGCAGACCCGTCGCGTGATCGAGAAGGCCTGGACCTCGGTGAAGTCGGGTCACGACCAGATGCGCGACATCAAGCACATGCAGAAGCACTAGCGGCTTCCAAGGTCTGCCTGGGCGGGTCCGAAAGGATCCGCCCATTTGCCTAGTGGCGCGCGCCAACGCATATGAAGCTCATGGAAGACGCGCCCCGCC
The DNA here is from genome assembly GCF_002310375.3 of Caulobacter vibrioides. Taxonomy (GTDB): domain Bacteria; phylum Pseudomonadota; class Alphaproteobacteria; order Caulobacterales; family Caulobacteraceae; genus Caulobacter; species Caulobacter vibrioides_D. Next base: position 1,141,293 of record NZ_CP023315.3, on the reverse strand, counting down.
CCGCCTCCGCCGAACGCCTTGTGCTGGACGAGCGGCAGGTCAATCTGATCGCCAAGGCCCTGGCTGAGCCGCGCCGAAGGCAGATCCTCAAGGAAATCGGGACCGCCAGCGAGCCTACGCCCTGCGGGTCGCTGGCGCAGCAGATCGAGGTCAGCGCCGCCACCTTCTCGCACCACATGAAGGAGCTGGAGAACGCCGGCCTGATCCGCATCTGCCGCCAAGGCAAGTTCGCGTTCCTGGTGCTGCAGCGGGATGTGCTGAATGCGTACGTGGCGCAGCTGGCGGAGATTTAGACAGCCCGCGCCATTGAAACACTTCTATGCTTATCTAAATGTCTAATCGATCGCCAAGTCGGGCGATGGAGAGACAGATCATGAGTAAGCTTTCAGGCAAGACCGCCATCGTGACCGGCGCGTCGAAGGGTATCGGCGCGGCCATCGCCAAGGCCCTGGCCGCCGAGGGCGCGGCGGTCGCCGTCAACTACGCCTCAAGCCGCCAGGGCGCCGACAAGGTCGTGGCCGAGATCGTGGCGGCCGGCGGCCGGGCCATCGCCGTCCAAGGCTCGGTCGCTAAGACCGAAGACGTCACGCGGCTGTTCGACGAGACCCAGACCGCGTTCGGCGGTGTCGACATCCTGGTCAACAACGCCGGCGTCTACGCCTTCGCCCCCATCGAGGACGTCACTGAGGCCGAGTACCGCCGCCAGTTCGACACCAACGTCCTGGGCGTGTTGCTGGCGACCGGGGAAGCCGCCCGGCGCTTTGGCCCGAACGGCGGCAGCGTCATCAACATCAGTTCGGCGGCCACCACCGTCGATATCCCGACCGCCTCGGTCTACACGGCCACCAAAGCCGCCGTGGACTCCATCACCCGGGTCCTGGCCAAGGAGCTCGGCCCGAGGAACATCCGGGTGAACGCTATCTCGCCTGGCGCGGTCGAGACCGAAGGCACGCACACGGTTGGCATCATCGGCTCCGACCTGGAGACCCAGATGATCGCCCAGACCCCGCTGGGCCGCCTGGGACAGCCGTCGGATATCGCGCCGGTGGCGACCTTCCTGGCCTCGCCCGAGAGCTTCTGGATCACTGGCGAGATCATCGCCGTGGCGGGCGGCAACCGCTGATCCCTCAGACCATCCGATAGTGTCGCGCCAGACGCTGCAAGGCGAGTTTCAAGACCGTCTTGCCCGTCCGGCGCGGCAGCTTCAGCGCGGCCTCCGCCGCCTCGAGCGCCGATCCCATCAGGCACACCCGCTCAAGGATCTCGCGTAGCCCGGGGCCCACAGCGTCGAGCGCGCGGGCGATCCTCTGGCGCGCAGCGTGGTCGCGTTCGGCAGGGGCCAAACCTGGTCGGCCGCCGTCCACGCGCGGCGTCACGTCCCAGCGCATGGTCATGCGCCCCAGCGTTCCCAGGCTCTCGTACTCCTCGCGAAGCCGTTCGGCCGCAGCGACTTCGGCGGGGGCGAGCCAGGGCCGCCCGTGGCTGTCGCGACGACGCGCCAGCCACGCGATCGGCGACTCCCCGAGATTGCGTTGGACCATCCCCTCGGCCGTCTCGACCGACGCCTCGATAACGCCTGGGCGTCCCGGCGGCGGCGTCGCGACCTCGGGCCGAGCGACCATCGTCCAGCCGCCTTCCCGGCGTGGTTTCAGCGTCGCCTCGCGCGCCAGGACTGCGAAGGCGGCGTCGTCCAGGGTCAGCATCACGCAACGCCGACGGCTGGCGCCCAACCTGACGCCATAGCCGGCGCCCTGTGGCTCGACCACCGCCCCGGGCCTGGCCAGCAGCCGCATCGCTCGCTCGGCGCGCCGCTCGGCGTCCAACGCCGCGTCGAAACGGGCCTGAAGCACACCGGTCATCACGGCAGATCCTGAGCATGGGCCGGGGCCTGACGCAGGCAGGCCTCCAGCTCGCAAAGCCGGCGATCGAAGGCCTCGTCCTCGCGCAGGTCCTCGATCTTGCGACAGGCGTGCCCGCAGGTCGTGCGATCCCGGCCAAAGGCGAAAGCCACCCGCGCCAGGGGCCAATGCAGGGTGATGTGGGTCAGGTAGATGGCGAGCTGCCGGGCGCGCACCGCCGTGTGGGACGCCCGCTTGGGCGTTGCGATCTCCACCGCCGGCACGCCGGTGGCCAGGGAAACAAGATGGGTCACGAAGCCGACCGTCAGGCGGTCGCGTCGGGGATCGGGCGTGATCGCCCAGATGTCCTCAAGGGCTTGAACCAGCATGGCGTCCTCTCCTCCAGGCCGCGAGCGCAGCCGGCGAACACCACTATAGGTTTATATTCCGCAGAGAGGAAGATATTCCTATTATGCTCAAGCCAGATCGACCTAAGACGTTGTTTCTTATAAGGTCAGCTCCGCGATATCCTCGCACGAGGACGAGCATTCAAGGGCGCTAAAGCCATCAGACAGCCAGCGCCAGATTCGCTTGCGCCGCCGGCGTCCGGTCAAAGATCCCCAGCAGCGCTTCCATCTTCCGCTCGTCCACGACCATCCTTGTACGGCGCAGCCGCTGGCAAGCCGCGAGCGCGGCCTCGAGGCCCGGAGGCGTATCGCCGAGCAAATCCGGCGGACTGACTTGCCGCATTGTGTCGACGACCCAGAGCGGCGCCGGCGCCCCCTCGCGCAGCCATTGCTCGGCCGGCCGGAAGCCGTCTCTCGCAAAGAGCTGGACCATGTAGGTGTTCCGGGCCGCCAGCTGGCAGACGCCGGTCGGCCAGACCAGGATCATGGGGAAGTGCGGCGCCAGCGCCGGCAAGGCTGTGTTCGTATAGAGCCGCGCGTTCCAGTAGGACTCGCCGATCCGGGCGAAGTGCGAGCCGTCGCGCACGAGGACCAGGCCGGATTCCGGCATCGGCAAGATCTCGACCTTGGGCTTGTTGGGATCGACCGTATCATTGGCCACATCCACATAGAGGCCGCCGACCTGGAGTGCGTTCTGGAAATAGCGATCCCGCAGCACGCCCCAGACGCTATTGATGCGTCCGCCCTGCTTGACGAAGGCGATCAAGGCGCGCTCACCCGCAGATCCTTGGCGGCCTGCGGACACCCGAACGCATAGCCGGCGCAGGACATCCGCCGTGATCTCCGAGCAGCAACCGCCGGGATAGGGCTTGGCGTAGCGGCCGACGAGACTGCTCGGTAGCGTGAAATCGCTTTCCGCGCGCAGCTCCAGAAAAAGGTCTTCCAGCGCGCTGAGGGCGGGGGTGAGAAACCGTCGAGTGAGGGCTGTCTGCAGACGATCAGCCTCGAGGGAAGCGGGAAACGCGAACATGTGGAGCGGGAACTCGGGTGGAGACTAGGCTGGCAGCGACACGCCGCTCGGTAGAATGGCGCCACGATGCGCGACCACCAACGCCGCCACGGCGTGAGCCTTGGCGACCGCCTCCGATATGGGTTTCCCCGCCAGTCGCGAGGACAGATAGGCGGCGTTGAAGCTGTCGCCCGCGCCCGTCGTGTCGACCGCCTTGATGCGACCAGGCGCCGGCGTGGCCATACGCCCCTCAGGGCGATGGACATTGACGCAATGGCTCTCATCGCGCGCCACCACCTCGGCGCCCGCCGCCGCCCAGTCGGCGGCGAGGTCCTCGGCCTCGCGGCCATAGAGCGGGCGGCTATCCTCGCTGCTCAGCGAGATGTAGCGGCATGCGGGCACGACACCGTCCAGGGCGGCGCGAGCGGCCTCGGCGCTGGGCCACAAGGCCGGTCGGTAGTTGAAGTCCAGCGCCACGGGCACGCCGTGGGAATGGACGTAGGCGAGGATATCGCGCAGCCGTGCGCGGCCGATGTCGCCGATCACCGCCAGGGTCACCCCGGACAGATAGACAAGATCACTGGCCTTGGCCGCCTCGATCAGCTGATCGGCGGTATGGGCCGAGAACAGGTCACGGATCGGGGCCCGCTCGCGCCAATAGTGGAACTTCCGCTCGCCGTGCTCATCCAGCACGATGGCGTAGAGGCCCGGCAGGCGGTTCTCGACTTGGCGCACCAGCTGGGTGTCCATGCCTTCGCGGCGCATGGCCGCCAGCACGCCTTCGCTGAACGGGTCGCCCTGCCCCAGCGCCGTGCAATAGGCGACCTGGTCGCCCAGCCGCGCCATGTAGATCGCCGTATTGAAGGTGTCGCCCGCAAAGCCCATCCGGTAGAGCGGCGCGCCGCCGTCACCGGCCTCGGGCGACAGCTCGACCATACACTCGCCCAGAACCGTGATCCTGGCCAAGGTCAGCCCTTCGTCTTGGCGGGCGTTGCGGGCTTGGCCAGCTCTTGTGCGGTCCAGGCGTCGATCCGGGTCTCCAGAACGGCCAACGGCAGCGACCCGCGCAGCAGCACCGCGTCGTGGAAGCCGCGCTCGTCGAACCGGTCGCCCAGCTTGGCCTCGGCCCGCTTGCGCAGTTCCAGCAGCTTCAGCTCGCCCATCTTGTAAGCCAGGGCCTGGCCCGGCCAGGAGACATAGCGCTTGAGCTCGACCTCGATATTGGTCGGCGACAGGGCGGTGTTGTCCGTGAAGCAGGCGCGGGCCTGGTCGATGCTCCAGCCCTTCCAGTGCATGCCGGTGTCGGCGACCAGACGGCAGGCGCGCCACATCTCGTAGGACAGGCGGCCGAACAGCTCGTAGGGGTCGCGATAGATGCCCATCCCCTCGCCCAGCCACTCCGAATAGAGGCCCCAGCCCTCACCGAACGCGGTGAAATAGAGGTTCTTGCGGAACTCCGGCACGTTGGCCTGCTCGGCGGCCAGCGCAGTCTGGATGTGGTGCCCCGGCGCGCCCTCGTGCAGCACCAGGGCGGGCAGCTCGTAGAGCGGCCGCTGGTCCAGCTCGGAGGTGTTGATCATCAAGCCGCCGGCGCGGCCGACCTTGGCGTCGCCGCCGAAGTAACGGCCGGTGGTGTAGCCCTTCTCGATACTGGCCGGCACGGCCCGCACGCCATAGGGCAACCGCGGCAGCACGCCGAAGTGGGCCGGCAGTTGGTCATCAGCGCGCTTGGCGATCTCGCTGGACTTCTCCAGAAGTTGCTCACGGCTGGTGGCGTAGAAGCGCGGATCCTTGCGCAACATGGCGATGAAGGCCGGCAGGTCGCCCTGGAAGCCGGCGGCCTTCATGGTCTCCTGCATGCGCGCACGGATGCGGGCCACTTCGGCCTGGCCGACGTCGTGGATCTGGTCCGGCGTCAGCGTCATGGTCGTGTGCCGGCGCGCCAGGAAAGCATAGTAGCGCTTGCCGTCGGGCAGGTCCGACGCCGCCAGGCTCTTGGCGGCGCGCGGCGTGTACTCTTCGGTCATGAACTTGACGAAGCTGGCGCGGGCCGGCGCGACGCTGTCCTTGACCGCCTTTTCGCCCTCGGCGACCAGCGCCGCGCGGGTCGCTTCCGGAACGCTGGCGGGCAGAGCGCGCAGCGGGGCCAGCAGCGGATCGTCGGCCAGCGGGGTGGCGGCCGCGCGCTGGGCGCGGTCCTGGACGGCCTGGGCGGTCGAGACGGCGTGGACGAAGCCCGTGCTCACACCGCGCCGGGCGTTGGCGATATTGGCCGCGTACCAGGCGGGCATGCGGTTGAGCAGCGCGATCCAGCGGCGCGCCTCGGCCTCGTTCTTCAGGCGCAGACCGCTGGCGCGATACAGCATCATCACGTCAAAGCCGCCGTCACTGCTGAACGGCATGCGCGCTTCGTCGAAGCCCCCGGCCTCCACGCGGTCCTTCACCGCCCACAGCAGAAGATCGCGCGTCAGCTTCTCGTCTTCCGACAGGCCGGCCACGTCCATGGAGGAAAGATCGGCTGAGATCGCCTTGAGCTTGGCGAGCTTGGCGGCGTCGGCGGCCGGCGAGACATCGGGAAGCCGCCAGCGCGCCTCGTTGGCGCCGCCGCTGTCGGGATCGCCGTCGGCATTGCCGAGCGCCTCGTAGCGCGCCACCAAGCCGGTCAGCGTTTCAGAGGGACCGGCCCAGGCGGACGAAGCGACCAGGGCGGTGAGACAGACGCCGGCCAGGGCGGCGCGCCAAGTGCGATGCTGAGTCATGGGGCCAAGATTATGCCAAGCCCACGCGGCGTCCACACGCGAATCGACCGTCCCAGGGGAACACGTCCCAGGGGAACAAATCGATGGGATCCAATTGTCGGAGAAACCGAGAATGGAGCGGGCGAAGAGATTCGAACTCTCGACATCCACCTTGGCAAGGTGGCGCTCTACCACTGAGCTACGCCCGCGCTATTCGCGAGATATGGTATCGTCCAGCCTGCCCGAAAACCGGGAGAATGGAGCGGGCGAAGAGATTCGAACTCTCGACATCCACCTTGGCAAGGTGGCGCTCTACCACTGAGCTACGCCCGCATCGGCGAGGCCCAGAAGAGCGCCCCGCGACGAGGAGGCGGCTTATGGCAGAGCGCTTCGCGGTTTGCAAGCGCCCTTTGAGGGGTTGCGTAGAGGCTTTTTTCCAAGGCTTGATCCGGGCTGGTTTCGGGCGGGTTTGAAGCCTGGATTTCTTGGGGCGGAGTTCCAGCGTTGCGTCTGTTCGTGTTTGGTCTGGGCTATGTGGGTGCGGCGTTCGCCGACGCCCTGCAGGAACGTGGCTGGGACATCGCCGCCTCGGCGCGTGACCCCGGCCAGGCTCAGGCGCTGCGCGACAGGGGAATCACGCCCGCCGATCCAGCCGATCGCGACGCCATGATCGCCGCGCTGACCGGCGTGAACGCGATCCTGGTCACCGCTCCCCCCGGCCCCGACGGCTGTCCGGCCCTGGAGTCGATCGTCCCGGCCCTGGCCCAGGCCCAGGCTTATCCCGACTGGATCGGGTATCTGTCGACGACCGGGGTCTATGGCGACTTCGAGGGCCGCTGGGTGTTCGAGACCTCGCCCCTCAGGGCCCAATCGGTCGAAGGCGCCCGCCGGGTCGGGGCCGAGCGCGACTGGCGTCAGGTCGGGCGCGGCATGGGCCTGACGGTGACCACCTTCCGCCTGCCGGGCATCTATGGTCCCGGCCGCAGCGCGCTGGACCGCCTGCGCGCCGGCGAAGGCCGCCGCATCGTCAAGCCGGGACAGGTGTTCAGCCGCATCCACCTCGACGATATCGTCTCTGGCTTGCTGGCCTCGCTGGATCAACCGCGCGCGGGCGGGATCTACAACCTCGTCGACGACGCGCCCGCCCCGCCCCAGGACGTCATGGAGCACGCCGCCAGGCTGCTGGACGTCCCGGTCCCGCCGGACCTGCCGTTCAACGAAATGGGCATGTCGCCCGCCACGCGGCGGTTCTACGCGGAAAACAAGCGGGTCTCGAACGCGCTGATCAAGGCCGAGCTGGGGTGGCGGCCAAAGCATCCGACCTACCGCGAAGGTCTGGCGGCGATCCTGAAGGCGGGTGGCTAGGGGCTACTCGTCGTCGATCGGCAGTGGTCGCGGCGCGATCCCAGTCGCTTCCAGGCCTGCCGCATTCCGCAGCCGCGCGGCCCGCGCCAGGCGGCGGGAGACGAGATCCCCCTCTTCCGGCTCAGCCAGGCCCTTGGCCTCGGAAACGGCGGCGACCAGGCGCTCCAGATCCTGCGGGCGCGAGAGACGGTGGTCGCCGTCCTTGATCAGGGTGAAGACGACATTGTCCGAGGTCAGGGCGTTGGCCAGCGCCAGGGCGTGGGTCCACGGCACGTCCTGGTCGGCGCCGCCCTGCAGGATGCGCAACGGAACGTCGATCGGCACGGGTCCGGGCAGGATCGACCACCGCGCGCCGTCTTCCAGAAGGTCGCGGGTGATCGGATAGCCGCCGTCGTCGTACTCGGAAGGCCGGATCCAGAAGCCGTCGCGGGCGATCGCCGTCTTGGCCTCGGCCGACAGCTCGGGTCCCATCAGCTTCTCGGTGAAGTCCGGCGCAGGCGCGATCAGCACCAGGGCCTTCACCCGGTCCGGCCGCGCCAGCGCCGCCAGGCACGAGAGCCAGCCGCCCATCGATGAGCCGACCAGCACCAACGGTCCGTCGGTCAGCTCATCGATCACCGCCAGGGCGTCGCCGCGCCAGCGGCCGATCGTGCCGTCGCGAAACTGACCGCTCGACTCGCCATGGCCGAAATAGTCGAACCGCACATAGGACCCGCCCGTCGCCTTGGCCTGCTCGGCCAGCACCTCGGCCTTGGTTCCGGTCATGTCGGAGTGGAAGCCGCCCAGCCACACGACCGTCGGCCCTTCGCCGTCAACGCGCCGCCAGGCCAGGGTCGATCCGTCTTCGCGCGTCAGGGCGCCCCGGGATTCGGTCATGGCGTCGCCTTGATCCTTTCGCTAACAACGGGCGGTTATCGCCGTCGAGACTCGCGTGCCCGACCTACCCGCCAACTTCACCCTGCTGCAAGTGACGCCGGAACTGGAAACCGGCGGCGCCGAACAGACGACGATTGATGTCGCTCGCGCGGTGGTGGCGCAAGGCGGCAAGGCGCTGGTCGCCACGCGCGGCGGACGCATGGCCGCGCGGCTGGAGGCCGACGGCGCGCGCCTGGCGCAGATGCCCGCCCAGTCCAAGAACCCTCTGATCATGCTGGGCAACGCCGCCCGGCTGATCGACCTGATCCGGCGGGAGAAGGTCAGCCTTGTGCACGCCCGCTCCCGCGCCCCGGCCTTCAGCGCGCTGTGGGCCGCCCACGCCACCAAGGTCCCGTTCGTGGCCACCTATCACGGGGTCTACAACGCCAAGTCCGGCCTCAAGCGCTGGTACAATGCGGTGATGACCAAGGGCGCCGTGGTGATCGCCAACTCCGAATACACACGCGAGCACGTCATCCGCGAGCACGGCGTCGCCGCCGACAAGGTGGTGGCCATCCCGCGCGGCGTCGACCTGTCGCGCTTCGAGCCCGACGTGGTCAGCGCCGATCGGATCGAGGCCCTGCGTCAGGCCTGGGGCCTTGCGCCGGACGAGCGTCGCCTGAAGGTGCTGCTGGCCGGTCGCCTGACCCGCTGGAAGGGCCAGGGCCTGCTGGTTCAGGCGATGGCGCTGCTGAAGGCCCGTCGCCAGGACAAGGTGCTGCTGCTGCTGGCCGGCGACGACCAGGGCCGCAAGGGCTATCGCGCCGAACTGGAAGCGGCGATCGCGCAGGCGGGCCTCCAGGACGCCGTCAAGCTGGTCGGTCATTGCGACGACATGCCGGCGGCCTATCTGCTGGCCGATCTCGCCATTGCTCCCTCCTTGGAGCCCGAAGCGTTCGGCCGCACGGCGGTGGAGCCTCAGGTCATGGGCCGCCCCGTCATGGCGGCCGACCATGGGGCCACGCGCGAGACCGTCGTGCCGGGCAAAACCGGGTGGCTAGTCACGCCCGGCGACGCCGAGGCCTGGGCCACAGCGCTGCTGGAGGCCGCCGATCTTGGCGCCTCAGCGCGTCAATCCATGGGACAAGCCGCTCGCCTGCGTGCTCGGCGGTTGTATTCAGTGGACGCGATGTGCGAAGCGACCCTCAAGGTCTATGCGCGTGTGTTGGGTTTGGAGCGTTCGTCTTGAGCAAGGAGATCAAGAAGGTCCTAGTCATCAAGCTGGGCGCGCTGGGCGATTTCGTCCTGGCCCTGGCCGCGATGCGCAAGATCCGCGAAGCTCACCCCAAGGCCAAGATCACCCTGCTGACCACCCCGCCCTTCGAGGCCCTGGCCAAGCTCAGCCCCTACGTCAACACCGTCGAGACCGACGGGCGCCCCGACGACTTTGGCCAGACGCTGGCCATGATCGGCCGTGTCCGCAAGGCGCGCTACGACCGCATCTACGATCTGCAGACCAACAGCCGGACCAACTGGTACTTCCAGTTGCTGCGCCCCTTCCCCCCGCAATGGAGCGGGATCGCGGTGGGCTGCGCCCTGCCGCAGAAGGGCTCGGCGCGCCTGCAAATGCACACGCTGGAGCGCCAGGCCGATCAGCTCCGCGCCGCGGGGATCTGGCCCGACGCCCCGACCGAGCCGGGCAGCGCGCCGCCGCCAGACCTCTCCTGGATCCTGCGCAAGCACAAGGAGCCGCGCCCCGTCGCTGGCGCCGCCGCGCCGCGTCCGTACGTTCTGTTCGTGCCGGGCGGCTCGGCCCACCGGCTCGAAAAGCGCTGGCCGGTCGAGTACTACGCCCAGCTGGGCTCGCTGCTGAAGGCCAGGGGCCTGGACATCGTCATCATCGGCGGTCCCCAGGAAAGCGCCATGGCCCGCCACATCCAGAAGGCCGTGGGCGGCGCGCGCGATCTGACCGGCCGCACCGACTTTGCACAGCTCGCCGTGCTAGGGGCCAAGGCGGCGCTGGCCGTCGGCAACGACACCGGCCCGACGCACCTGCTGGCCGCCGCCGGCGCGCCGACCATCGCCCTGTTCTCCGACGCCTCGGACCCAGAGCTATGCGGCCCGCGCGGCCACGTGGCGGTGATCCGTTCGCCCGACCTCAAGGCCCTGCCCGTCAGCACCGTGGCCAGCGCGGCCATGGCGCTGTTGCCGCATTAGTTCGCGAAAGAGCGCCCCCTCCGTCACGTCGCCTATCGGCGCCGCGCCACCTCCCCCGTTTCACGGGTGAGGAGGACCCCGCTAGCCTCCTGCCCCGCTTGCGGGGGAGGTGGATCGCTGCGGATACGCAGCGAGACGGAGGGGGCGCAAAAGGGCTCAATACCCCGCATACCGCCCCGGCTTGTGGTTGGCGATGATCACCGCGCTCAGGGCCACGGCGCTGGCGATGGACAGCAGAAGCTTGTCGAAGCTGATCGTGAAGAACGCCGCGGCCACCACCACGCAGTCGGCCGCCATCTGCACCTTGCCGGCGCTGATCCCTCGGCGCTCCTGCAGATAGAGCGCCAGGACCCCGACCCCGCCCACGCTGGACCGGTGACGGGCCAGGGCCAGAATGCCCATGCCGATGATCGTGCCGCCGAAGACGGCCGAGAAGATCGGATCAATGCCGCCGACCTTCAGCCACTGCGGCATGCCCCAGGCCAGCCCGGCCAGAAGCAGGTTGGTCGCCAGGGTCTTGAACGTGAACGCCCAGCCCAGGGTCCGCTGGGCCAGGACGTAGAACGGCAGGTTGAGGACGAAGAACACCACCCCCACCGGCCAGTCGCCCAGGTACGAAACGATCAGCGCCACGCCGGCGACGCCGCCGGTCACCAGGCCAGCGGCCTTGAGCAGGGTCAGGCCCACGGCGATGAAGCTTGAACCGATGAGGAGCGCATGGACGTCCTCGAGGGCGGAATGGCGATGTTCGGGCATGAGTCGGGCAAGCGTCTTGTTCAGGGAAAACTCGTCCCCGCCTCGCCGTTTCCGTCCCGATCGGCCCGAATATTCCTCAGGCTTCGCTACAGGGTCAAAAAAATGGACCCGCTAGCGTCTGTTTGACCGCCTTCGCTTGATACAGCGCGGCGGGCGCGTCATATATCAGGTTCTCGCGGCGCGCCCAGCGCGGCGCGAACGCGTTCAGCTATATTCATCTTACCGCCTTTCATACCAACAGCACCGGAGCCGCCCCTATTCGCCGTCCTATGCAAACGCCGCCCGTTAAAGACGGACCGCGTATCAACGATGAAATCCGTGTCCCCCGTGTCCTGCTGATCGACCAACACGGCGAAAAGCAAGGCGAGATGCCGACCGCGTCCGCTATGGAAGCGGCAGAGGAAGCCGGTCTGGACCTGGTGGAAATCGTTCCGAACGCCAATCCTCCCGTCTGCAAGATCCTGGACTACGGCAAGTTCAAGTTCCAGGAGCAGAAGAAGAAGAACGAGGCGCGCAAGCGGCAGAAGGTGGTCGAGCTCAAGGAGATCAAGCTCCGCCCGAACATCGACAGCCACGACTACGACGTGAAGGCCAAGGCGATGCATCGCTTCTTCGAGGAAGGCGACAAGGTCAAGGTGACCCTGCGCTTCCGCGGTCGCGAAATGGCCCACCCCGAGCTCGGCATGAAGCTGCTGCAGAAGGTCAAGGCCGACTTCGACGAGGTCGCCAAGGTCGAGTACGAGCCGCGCATGGAAGGCCGTCAGATGATCATGATCCTGGCCCCGCGCTAGGCTTGGATCACGGGTAGACAACCAAACGCCCCGGCCTCACGGCCGGGGCGTTTTGTTTTGCGCGGACAGTTGCGAGCACTCGACGAAAAAGCGCGCCAGGGTAGAGTGTCCGGATCGTGTAGGGGCATCTCATGATCAGACTGGCGCTAACCCTCGCTCTAACACTCCCCTCCCTCAGCCAAGCCGCAGCCAAAGAGCCGCCCAAGCTCTCGCTCTATGGCGCGCTTCCCATGGTCGAGGACGTTCAAATCTCTCCAGACGGCTCCAAGCTGGCGGTGATCACGACGGACGGCGAAAAGCGCTTTCTCACCATCCGCAAGACCGAGGGCGGCGGTCTGGCCGGCATCTCCGTCGGAGACAACAAGCTGCGCAGCGCCTCCTGGGCGGGCGAGGATCACGTGATCCTCGTCTCCTCGGTGGCGACCCAAGGGCTACAACTTGCTGGGCCCAAGCGCGAGTACTTCACGGTCGTCGACTTCAACATCGTAAGCGGCGTCCAGAAGCCGCTGATGGAGGCCGCGCCCGAGGCCCTGACCATGATCCTGGGCCAACCGCAGATCCGCACGATCAAGGGCGATCCGCACGTCTTCCTGGAAGGCGCACGCTTTCTGCGAGGCGCTGCGGCCAATACGCTTTTCCGGTTCAACCTTCGGACCGGCACGATACGAATGCTGGAGCATGGCGCGCGCTACAGCTCCGACAGCTGGTTGGTGGACGCCGAGGGTCAGCCGCTCGCTCAGTCGACCTATGACCACACGACAGGGCGCTGGAGCCTCCTAATGAAGGCGGGTTCGACCTGGAGAACTGTCGATACCGCCCTCGCACCAATGGGGTCCCATGGCGTTTCAGGTCTCGGGCGGGACGGAACCTCGGCCGTGGTCTGGCGGCGCGGAGAGGATGTGGCGCTGAAAGAATATCGCGCCGATGGCGCATCCGAGATGCTGGTCGAGGATAGCGACCTGAAAGGCCTGCTTCACGACCCCGAAACGCAGCGGCTGATCGGAAGCTACGGCATGCGCGGGGACGATATCGTCTACGCCTTCAACAAGACGACAGATCAAGCGTTTTGGCGCGCAGCGCTCAAAGCCTTCCCGGACGACCGCGTAACGCTTCAGTCCTGGACCAAGGATCGCAAGCGACTGGTCGTAAAGGTGGATTCGCCGACGAAAGGCCCCGCCTTCGCGATCGTCGATTTCGACACCAAACAGAGTTGGACGCTGGGGCCAATCTACAAGAACCTGACAGCGGACGCGATCTCGCCTGTCCGCGCGATCAGCTACAAGGCGGCCGACGGGCTGGCGATCAACGCCTACCTCACCCTGCCCAGGACCCGCGCCCCTCGGAACCTGCCCTTGATCGTGTTGCCGCATGCGGGACCGGAAGGTCGCGATACGCTGGGCTACGACTGGTGGAGCCAGGCGTTGGCGTCGCGTGGCTATGCCGTGCTGCGGGCGAACTTCCGTGGTTCGGACGGCTTGGGCGTCGACTTCCTCGCGGCGGGATTTGGCCAGTGGGGCAAGACGATGCAGACGGACCTTTCCGACGGCGTCCGCCATCTGGCCGACCAGGGACTGATTGATCGCAACCGCGTCTGCATCATGGGCGCCAGCTACGGGGGCTATGCGGCCCTGGCCGGCGCGGCTCTCGACACGGGGGTGTATCGCTGCGCGGTCTCCGTCGGCGGACCGACTGATCTCAATCTTGTCGTCCAATCGGTTCTCAAGCCCGAGGCGGTCTGTGTCGCCGAAGGTCCAGGCTCAGGGGCGAGAAGCGCTGTGGGCGATTGTCGGCTTCGCGGCGCGGGTCCGCTCAACATCCGGAGACTGCTCGTCACCAACGCCGATGGCCGGGATCTGCGGACATCAACCTCACCGCGCTATTGGCTGCGATTCATGGGCTTCGACGGGTCACGCACCCCGGACCTGGACGCGATCTCTCCGGCCAAACTGGCGGACAAGGTCAGCGTCCCCGTCTTGCTGATCCACGGAACCGACGACACGATCGTCCCCTACGCGCACAGCCAGATCATGGCGGACGCCCTGAAGAGGGCTGGAAAGCCGGTAGATCTGATCCCCTTGGACGGCGAAGATCACTGGCTCTCGCGCGGCGCGACTCGTCTGAAGATGCTGACCGAAGCCGTCGCCTTCGTCGAAAAACACAATCCGCCGGACTGAGTACGCGCACGGTTCCGGCGAACATTGGTGTTCGCGGCTTATTGACGGGAGGTCGCCCCCGGAACACTCTAGGGTAGAGCGCCAAGTAAGGCGGGGGAAGACCGATGTTCAGGACGCTGCTCGCCGTGTGCATTCTCGCGACAGGGGGCCTGTCGGCGGCGAAAGCCGAAGGAAAGCCTGACCTCTCGATCTACGGGGCCCTGCCCATGATCGAGGATGTCCAGATCTCGCCGGATGGCTCGAAACTGGCGGTCGTCTCGACCGATGGCGACAAGCGCTTTCTGACCATTCGCAAGACCGCCGGCGGCGGGATCGCCGGCGTCGCGGTCGGCGCCAGCAAGCTGCGCGGCGTCAGCTGGGCCGGCGAGGACCATGTGATCCTGGTCTCCTCGGTCGCTACCGAAGGCATGCGTCTGGTCGGACCGCCCCGGGAGTATTTCACGGTCAGCGATTTCGACGTCGTCAAGAACCGGCAAAGGCCGCTCCTGGACGGCGTCAAGGAAACCTTGAACATCGTTTTGGGGCAGCCCCAGGTGCGCATGATCAAGGGGACGCCGCATGTCTTTCTTCAAGGCGTCCGCTATCTGCGCGGCTACGCGGCCAATACGCTGTTTCGCGTGAACCTGAGCACGGGCGTGACTCACCCCTTGACCCACGGCGGGCGCTTGGGCGCAGACGCATGGTTGGTCGACGCGGACGGTGAGCCGCTGGCCCAATCGACCTACGATGAAAAGAGTGGCCGCTGGACCTTGCTGATGAAGGCCGGCTCGAACTGGAAGGTCATCGACAAGGCCGACGCGCCGATGGGGTCATACGGCCTAGCCGGTCTTGGACGCGATGGACGCTCAGCGCTGGTCTGGCGCCGCAACGATCGCGACGTTCTGCGCGAATACCGGGCGACCGGCGACCGAGAAACCCTGCCGGACGACCTGGAACTACGCGGCTTTGTGCATGATCCCCTGACCCGCAAGCTGATCGGCAGCTACGGCATGGTCGGCGAGGACATGGTCTACACCTTCTTCGATCCGGCCGATCAAGCCGCTTGGCGAGGCGTCACCAAGGCCTTCAAGACCGACCGCGTCGTGCTGCAATCCTGGTCGGCGAACAAGCGGAAGATCGTCGTCCGCGTGGACTCGCCAGAGACAGGCCAAGGCTTTGCGCTCGTCGATCTTGCGACGCGCCAGGCCGAGTATCTTGGACCGGTCTATAAGAATCTGGACGCCGGGGCGATCTCGCCCGTCACGACGATCCGCTACAACGCCGCCGATGGCCTGGCGATCAACGCCTACCTGACCCTGCCCAAGGGGCGCGCCGCCAAAGACCTGCCCCTGATCGTCCTGCCCCATGGCGGCCCTGAGGGACGCGACACCTTGGGCTACGATTGGTGGAGCCAAGCGCTGGCCTCGCGCGGCTACGCGGTGCTGCGTCCGAACTTCCGAGGCTCCGACGGCTTTGGCCTGGACTTCGTCAAGGCGGGCTTTGGTCAATGGGGCCGCAAGATGCAGACCGACCTCTCGGACGGCGTCCGCTATCTCGCGTCGCAGGGCGTCATCGACCCGAAGCGCGTCTGCATCATGGGCGCCTCCTACGGCGGCTACGCCGCGCTGGCGGGGGCCACGCTGGACAAGGGCGTCTACCGTTGCGCCGTCTCCGTGGCTGGCGTCTCGGACTTGCAGCTCGTGCGGCGGGCGGTCTTCAATCCCAAGTCGGTGTGCGTCAAAGCCGGAACAAGCCTGGACGAGCGGTTGAACACGGTCACGATGAACGAGTCCCGCGGCTCCGAAGAGCGAACCTACGATTGCACCTACAGGGGCGCTGGTCCCACCGCTGCGCCGGACCTGCTCACCGCCGACCCCGATAGTCGCGACCTCCGGACATCGACCTCGCCGCGCTATTGGCTGCGCTTCATAGGCATTGAAGGCGGCCAGGCGCCGGACCTGGACGCCATCTCGCCCGCCAAGCTGGCGCACAAGGCCGATATCCCCGTCCTGCTGATCCACGGCAAGGACGATACGATCGTCCCCTATGAGCACAGCCAGATCATGGCGGACGCTCTGACGAAGGCTGGAAAGCCGGTGAATCTGATCCCCTTGGACGGTGAAGATCACTGGCTGTCGCGCGGCAACACCCGGCTGAAGATGCTGACCGAGGCCGTCGCCTTTGTCGAAAAGCACAACCCGCCGGACTGAAGCGCGTCGAACTTGGTCGCCAAGCCGGCGGATCGGGCGTAAATCCCGCCGCCTGATGTCCGAGCCCGCCCACAGCAACCGCGCCCTGGCTGTCCTGCTCCTGGTTGTCTTCATCAACCTGGTGGGCTTTGGCGTGATCATTCCGCTGCTGCCGTTCTATGCGCGGTCGATGGACGCTGCGCCGTGGCAGGTGACGACGATGTTCGCCGCCTACAGCCTGGGGCAGTTCTTTGGCGAGCCGTTCTGGGGGCGCCTGTCCGACCGGATCGGCCGGCGGCCGGTGCTGATCGTCACCATCATCGCCAACACCCTGGCCTATCTGGCCCTGGCCTTTGCGCCCAATATCTGGGTGGCGATGCTCATTCGCCTGTTCGGCGGCTTTGGCAGCGGCAACATCTCGACCATCCAGGGCTACATGGCCGACGTCACCCCGCCGGAGAAGCGCGCGGGGCGGATGGGCCTGCTGGGCGCGGCGTTCGGGGCGGGCTTTGTCATCGGCCCCGGCCTGGTGATGGTCATGCGACCTGGCGCCGGCGCTCTGGGCTACCAACTGCCGCTGTTCCTGGCCGCCGCCATGGCCGGGACGGCGGCGTTGGGCGTCATCCTGTTCGTCAAGGAAAGCCGCGCGCCCTCCGCCCCTGGAGCGCCGCAGGCCCACCGGCTGGAAGCTCTGAGCCAGGCCGCCGCCCACCCTGTTCTTTCGCGCGTGTTGTTGGTGACCCTGATCTCGACCGCCGCCTTTGCGGGCATGGAGGCGGTCTTTGGCCTCTACGCCGACACCCGCTTTGGCTGGACGGCGAGCCAGGTGGCCGCCTGCTTTGCGTTGATCGGGGTGATCGCCTCGATCGGCCAGGGCGTGGTGACCGGCCGCCTGGCGCGGCGCTTTGGCGAGGCGCGGGTGCTGACCGCGGGCCTGTCGATCATCGCGATGTCTTTGCTGATCACGCCGTTCATTTCCAAGCCCGCCCTGGCCGTGGTGGCGGTGGCGTGTACGGCGTTTGGTCAGTCTCTGGTGTTCCCTTGCGTCGGCGCCCTGATCTCGCGCGCCACCCCGCCGGATCGCCAGGGTCAGATGCTGGGCCTAAACATGGCCGCCGGCTCGCTGGCCCGGATCGGCGGTCCGCTGCTGGCCGGACCCTTGTTCGGCCTCGCCATCGGCGGCCCCTACTGGTTCGGCGCGGCCCTGATGGTTCCGGCCATCGGTTTCGCGCTGGTCATCGTCCGCCGGACCAAGGTCGCGGCCTAAATGCTTGCCAGAACCGAGTCTTTCCTGTAGCTACGCCGCCTTTCCGGAACCGCCTGGCCAATTGGCATGCCATGGCGGTTCGTCATGCTTCTAGAGGACGGGGCGCAAGCTCCGACGCGAAATGCCGAAGTTGAAGACCAAGTCGGGCGCCAAGAAGCGCTTCAAACTGACCGCCACGGGCAAGCTGAAGGCCGGCGTCGCCGGCAAGCGCCACCGCCTGATCGGCCACAATGGCAAGTACATCCGCCAAAACCGCGGAACCAAGGTGATGAGCGAGGCCGACGCCAAGATCATCCGCACGTACCTGCCCTACGGCCTTTAAGAGGAGCGCTGACACATGGCTCGCGTTAAACGTGGCGTGGTTGCTCACGCCAAGCACAAGAAGGTTCTCGAGCAAGCCAAGGGCTTCTACGGGCGCCGCAAGAACACCATCCGTACGGCGAAGGCCGCGGTCGACAAGGCCGGCCAGTACGCCTACCGCGACCGTAAGGTGCGCAAGCGCGCCTTCCGTTCGCTGTGGATCCAGCGCATCAACGCTGGCGCCCGTCTGGAAGGCTTCACCTACTCGCAGTTTATCCACGGCCTGGACGTGGCGGGTATCGTCATGGACCGTAAGGTCCTGGCCGATATCGCGGGCGCCGACCCGGCTGCGTTCAAGGCCATCGCCGACAAGGTTCGCGCCGCCCTGGCCTAAGGTCTTTTTGGGTCTTTGATCCAACCGATCTTGCAAAGCCCCCAGGCGCGAGCCTGGGGGCTTTTTGCTGTCCGAAAAGCTGTCATCCCGGCCAAGCGCGCAGCGCGCCGAGCCGGGACCGCAGCAAACACCGGCGCTTCTGGTGGTCCCGGCTCTCCGCTCCGCTGCGGCCGGGATGACAATGGAAGTTCCAACAGTCACCAAAACCGCCTAGACGGATGCCCGTCATGACCGATCTCAACACCCTCGAAGCCGATGTGCTGGCCCAGGTGGCCGCCGCCTCGGATCTCCAAGCGCTTGACGCCGTCCGCGTGGCCGCCGTCGGCAAGACCGGCTCGATCTCGGGCCTGCTGAAAACCCTGGGCGCGATGAGCCCCGAGGAGCGCAAGACCCAAGGCGCGGCGATCAACGCCCTGCGCGACAAGGTGCAGGACGCGATCACCCAGAAGAAGGCCGCGCTCGAAGCCGCCGAGCTGGACGCGCGTCTGGCCAGCGAGACGCTGGACCTGTCCCTGCCCGCGCCCTACCGCCGCAAGGGATCCGTCCACCCGACCATGCAGACCATGGACGAGATGATCGCCATCTTCGCCGAGATGGGCTTCGCCGTGGCCGAGGGTCCGGACATCGAGGACGACTTCCACAACTTCACGGCCCTGAACTTCCCCGAGAAGCACCCGGCCCGCGAGATGCACGACACCTTCTTCTTCAACCCCAAAGAAGATGGCGAGCGCATGCTGCTGCGCACCCACACCAGCCCGGTGCAGGTGCGGACCATGGTCTCGCAGAAGCCGCCGATCCGCATCATCGCCCCGGGCCGCACCTATCGCTGCGACAATGACGCCACCCACACGCCGGTGTTCCACCAGGTCGAGGGCCTCGTCATCGACAAGGGCATCCACATGGGTCACCTGAAGTGGACCCTGGAGACCTTCCTGGCGCGGTTCTTCGAGACTGACGCGGTGACCACCCAGTTCCGGCCGCACCACTTCCCGTTCACCGAGCCGTCGGCCGAGATGGACGTGCAGTGCGACCGCTCGGGCGGCGAGATCAAGATCGGCCAGGGCACGAGCTGGCTCGAGATCCTGGGCTGCGGCATGGTTCACCCGAACGTGCTGCGCGCCTGCGGCATCGACCCGGACGAGTACCAGGGCTTCGCCTTCGGCATGGGCGTCGATCGCCTGGGCATGCTGAAGTACGGCATGCCGGACCTGCGCGACATGTGGTCGTCGGACGTCCGCTGGCTGTCGCACTACGGCTTTAGCGCCTTTGCCGCGCCGAACCCGGCCAGCGGCCTGAGCTGATGCGCGCCGCGCCCCTCATCCCTTCTCCCCTTGCGGGAGAAGGTGGCCTGAAAGGCCGGATGAGGGGTCGTGCTGGCCTCGCCGAGAAACCCCTCATCCGACCTGCTTCGCAGGCCACCTTCTCCCGCAAGGGGAGAAGGAACCGTGAGTTCCAAAGATGAAATTCACCCTGTCCTGGCTCAAGGACCACCTTGAGACCACCGCCACCGTCCCCGAGATCGTCGCGGCCATGACCATGGCCGGGCTCGAGGTCGAGCACGTCATTGATCCGGCGACCAAGCTGGCCCCGTTCACGGTCTGCAAGATCGTCGAGGCCGCGCGGCACCCGAACGCCGACCGCCTGCAGGTCTGCCAGGTCGACACCGTCGACGGCCGCAAGGAGATCGTTTGCGGCGCGCCCAACGCCCGCGCGGGCCTGACCACCATCTACGCCCCGATCGGCGCCTATGTGCCCGGCCTGGACGTGACCCTGGTTGAGAAGCCGGTGCGTGGCGTCGTCTCCAACGGCATGCTGTGCTCAGCCGCCGAGCTGGAATACGCCAGCGAGAGCGACGGCATCATGGAGCTGCCCGATAGCCTCGCGGTCGGCACGCCGGCCGTAGACGCCCTGGGCCTGGAAGCCGTCATCGACTTCGAAGTCACCCCCAATCGCCCCGACTGGCTGGGCGTCGCCGGCATCGCCCGCGACCTGGCCGCCGCCGGCGTCGGCACGCTGAAGGACCTGTCGATCGCGCCGATCACCGGAACCTATCCGAGCCCGATCAGCGTGACCGTCGACGGCGAGGCCTGCCCCGCCTTCGCCGGGCGCTATATTCGCGGCGTCAAGAACGGCCCTTCGCCCAAGTGGCTGCAGGACCGCCTGACCGCCATCGGCCTGCGCCCGATCAACGCCCTCGTGGATGTGACCAACCTGATCTCCTACGACCGCGCGCGGCCGCTGCACGTCTATGACGCGCACAAGCTGTCGGGGACGCAGATCTCGACGCGCCTGGGCCGTCACGGCGAGCATGGCGACGAGCACCTGATCGCCCTGGACGGCAAGACCTACGAGCTGACGCCCGACATGTGCGTGATCGCTGACGCTCAAGGTGAAAGGCCGATTGGCCTGGGCGGCGTGATGGGCGGCGAGAGCACCGGCTGCTCGGAGGACACGGTCGACGTGTTCGTCGAAAGCGCCTGGTTCGAGCCGATCCGCATCGCCCAGACCGGCCGCACGACCGGTATCGCCAGCGACGCCCAGTATCGCTTCGCCCGCACCGTCGACACCGGCTCGCTGGTGCCCGGCATCGAGCTGGCCACCAAGTTGATCCTGGAGCTGTGCGGCGGTGAGCCGTCCGAGGTTGTGTATGTCGGCGAGGTTCCGGCCGCGCCGAAGGGCTTCGCCTTCGACCCCGACTATGTCGGCCAGCTGTCGGGCCTGTCGGTGACGCCGGAGAAGACGCACCAGATCCTGGCGGCGCTGGGCTTTGACGTCGTGCTGGGCTCGCCCTGGACCGTCACCCCGCCGACCTTCCGCCGTGACGTGGAGGGCAAGGCCGACCTCGTCGAGGAAGTCGCGCGCATCGCCGGCTATGGCGCCCTGCCCTCGACGCCGCTGCCAGAGGTTCCGCGCGCCGTAGGCGGCATCCTGACCGCCAAGCAGGCCCGCGCCCGCGCGGCTCGCCGCGCCCTGGCGGCCGCCGGTTACGCCGAGGCCGTGACCTTCAGCTTCACCAACCGCAAGACCGCGTCGCTGTTCGGCGGCGGCCAGGACGTGCTCGTTTTGGCCAATCCGATCGCCTCGGAGCTGGACTGCATGCGCCCGTCGCTGCTGCCCAACCTGATCGAGGCCGCCGGCCGCAACGCCCGCCAGGGCTTCCCGGACGCGGCCCTGTTCGAGATCGGTCCGACCTTCCACGGCGACAAGCCGGCCGACCAGCGCACCGTCGTCTCGGCGATCCTGGTTCCGAAGGCCCCGCGCGGCTGGGACAAGGCGGCGCAAGGCGATGTCTTCACGGTGAAAGCGGACTTGCTGGCCCTGCTGGAAGAGCTGGGCGCGCCTGTGGCCTCGCTGCAGACGGCCCAGGGCTCGGCCTCGGCCTGGTGGCACCCGGGCCGCTCGGCGCGCCTGCAGCTGGGTCCCAAGGCGGTGATGGCCGAGTTTGGCGAAATCCACCCGGCGGTGCTCAAGGCGCTGGACGTGGCCGGCCCGGTCTTTGGCTTCGAGATCACCCTGGAGGCGATCCCCGAGCCGAAGAAGAAGTCGATCAAGACCAAGCCGGCTTTCTCGCCCTCGGCCCTGATGCCGCTGACCCGCGACTTCGCCTTCCTGGTCGAAAAGGCCAAGGCCGCCGGCGATCTGGTGAAAGCCGCCGCCGGCGCCGACAAGGCGCTGATCACCGCCGCGCGCGTGTTTGACGTCTATGAAGGCCCCGGCGTGCCGGAGGGCTTCAAGTCGGTCGCCATCGAGGTCGTCGTCCAGCCGCGCGAAGCCACCCTCACCGACGCCGAGATCGAGGCCCTGTCGGCCAAGGTCGTGGCGGCGGCGGAGAAGGCCGGCGGGAAGCTGCGGGGCTGAATCAAATCCTCCCCCTAGCGGGGGAGATGTCCGCGAAGCGGACGGAGGGGGAAGTCCTGAAGCCTTGTCGCTTCCCCCTCCGGCCTTCGGCCGCCTCCCCCACTAGGGGGAGGATTGCCCAGTTCTCAGGCGCCCCGCCCCGATCAGGGCAAAACCATCCCATCCCGCGACCGATCGCCTCTTTCGCCGGCAAGACCTTGCGCAACGCCAAACCCCGCGCTACCTCTAAGGTGCGCTAACGGAAATCATCGCTTCCACATGCAATCGACCTTCGCCTTCGCCGCCTTTATGACCACCGGCCTTACCGCCGTGGCCGTGATGTCGTGCGCCGTGGCGATGTGGAACATGATTAATCAGATTAAAACCGTCCGAGTTCGAACGGGGCAAAATCGGCGCAAGCAGCGGTAGGAAACCCTACCAAACCCAAAGCCGAAGGATCGCAAGATCTCCAAAAAGCCCCGCTCCCACGAGCGGGGTTTTTTGTTGCGCGGTTCCTCGGTCCTGAAAGCCTCTCAAAGCCAAGGATCGACCCCCATGAGTTACCTGCCCTCTCCACCCGCCTTCCACAGCGACCATGACGGCGTCACGGTCCACCAGCTGCTGCTGGCCGCCCAGGACGCCCCCAGCGCGCTGGACGCCGTCCGCCAGGGCCTGGCCGACAGCGGCGCGGAACTGTGCGGCCTGACGATGAAGCCGGTGGGCCAGATCGTCGAAGCCTCGCTGAAGGTGCGCCACCTGGGCGACCAGGCCGCGCGCCTGCTGGCCCGTGACCTCGCCGCCTGGCCCGGCGTCAATTCGGCCTCGGTCGAGCACCAGTGGTTCCGTCCGTGAGCGACCGCGTAGACCCGCTCAAACCGGAAGGCGGCGACCTTGCATCCCTGCGTCGCCGCCTCTTCCTGGTCACCGCCGAGGACACGCCCGACGCCCTGATGCGCGTGCTGGGCGTGGCCTCGGTGCAGCAGGCCCGCCTGCGCGCCCTGTCCGCCGCTCCCGAGGGGCCGCACATGGCCATCCGCCTCGAGATCGACGACCAGGGCGATGACCGCGCGCAAGTGCTGGCCTCGCGTCTGGCCGCCTGTCCGTCAGTGCGCGGCGTCGGATTCGGCTGGCGGCAGTAACCGATCGACGTCCGCGTGCGTATCTAGAGGACGCAGACCTGCCGGAGACCCCGATGCGCCGCCTGATCGTCCTTTTCGCCGCCACCCTCACCGTTCTTGGCGCCACCGCTCCCGCCCTCGCCGCCCCCAAGACCGAGACCGCCATCTTCGCCGGCGGCTGCTTCTGGTGCATGGAGCACGACATGCAGGGCGTGCCCGGCGTCCTCAAGGTCGAGAGCGGCTATACCGGCGGCCACCTGAAGAACCCGACCTATCGGGATGTCACCAGCGAGACCAGCGGCCACTACGAGGCCGTCCGCGTCACCTATGACCCGGCCAAGCTGGACTACGGCTTTCTGCTGTACCGCTACTGGAAGCTGGTCGATCCCACCGACGACGGCGGCCAGTTCTGCGACCGGGGACCGTCCTACCGCCCGGCCGTGTTCGTCACGCCCGCCCAGCGCCCGATCGCCGAGAAGTCCCGCACTGAGGCCGCCAAGCGCCTGAAGACCGGCACGATGAAGACGCAGATCCTGCCGGTGCAGACCTTCTATCTGGCCGAGGAATACCACCGCGACTACGCCAAGCGGAACAAGCTGAACTACTTCGCCTATCGCACCGGCTGCGGTCGCGACGCGCGCCTCAAGCAGGTGTGGGGCGGCTAGCCTTCCACCGACTTCTCCGGCGAACGCCGGGGCCCAGATCGCAAGGCGCAGGCGCGCCAGGCCCTTCTTAGGCTGAGGCTGGCTCTGGGTCCGGGCGTTCGCCGGGAAGTTCGGATTGGCAAGCGCTCAACCGCCTCGACTCCGCCTCAATCCCGTGTAGCTTACTTCTGTAAATACACGGGAGGACGTCGATGAACCGCCGCATGCTGCTGGCCTCGGCCGCGCTGCTACTCGCCCCGCTCACTGCCCACGCGCAGGGCCGCGACGTCTCGGTCACCATCTACAATTCCAACCTGGCCCTGGTGGAGGACGCCCGCCCGCTGGACCTGAAGGCCGGACGTCAGAAGCTGGAGTTCAAGGACGTCTCCGCCGCGATCCGCCCCGAGACGGTCAGTCTCTCGGCGCCCGGCGTGACCATCCTGGAGCAGAACTTCGACTACGACCTGCTGACGCCCGACAAGCTGATGGAGAAGGCGGTCGGCCAGCAGGTGAAGATCGTCCGCACCAATCCCGGCGATGGCAAGGAGACCACCGAGGTCGCCACCGTGCTGGCCGCTAACCAGGGCGTGGTGCTGAAGATCGGCGACCGGATCGAGGTGCTGCGCGACGACGGCGTCCCCACCCGCGTGATCTTCGACAAGGTGCCCGAGACCCTGCGCGCCCGTCCGACCCTGTCGGTCAGTGTCGAGGCCGCCACCGCCGGGGCGCGGCAGGCCAAGCTTAGCTACCTGACCTCAGGCCTCTCCTGGAAGGCCGACTATGTGGCCCTGTTCGACGAGGCCAAGAGCACGATGGACCTGCAGGGCTGGATCACCCTGTCGAACAATTCCGGCACGCCGTTCGAGAACGCCCGGACCCAGCTGGTGGCGGGCGACGTCAACCAGCTGAACGACGGTGGCGTGTTCCGGCCGCGCCGGTCGCCCGGCATGATCAGCGCCGGAACCGAAAGCGGCGTCGGCGAGCGGGTGGCCGACTACTATGTCTATCCCCTGCCCGAGCGCACCACGATCGCCTCCAACCAGAACAAGCAGGTCGGCTTCCTGTCGGCCCAGGGCGTCACCGCCAAGAAGGTCTATGAGGTTCGCGAAGGCTGGTTCACCAGCCAGGCCGAACCCACCAAGGCCGTCGTCGCCATCCAGTTCAGCAACGCCAAGCTGGCGGGTCTGGGCGCCCAGCTGCCGATGGGGACGATGCGGGTCTATATGCGCGACGCGGCCGGCGATCCGAAGTTCGTCGGCGAGAACGCCATCGGCCACACGCCGGCGGGCTCGGAGCTGTCGATCAAGACCGGCGAGGCCTTCGACGTCTCCAGCCAGGCGACCCTGGTGGCGGAGTCCCGCGTCTCCAAGCGCCTGACGCGCTACGAGATGAAGTACCTGCTGCGCAACGCCAAGGACCAACCCGTGACGATCGAGCTGCGCCAAGGCGGCCTTGGGCGTGACAGCACCGTCAAGGCCGAAAGCCTGAAGGGCCGCCGCATCGACGCCGGGACCCTGGGCTGGAGCGTGCCGGTGCCCGCCAATGGTGAAACCGTGCTGACCTTCACGGTCGAGACGGGGTGGTGATGAAGTCCTCCTCACCCGCATGGCGGGGGAGGTGGCGCGATGCGAATACGCATCGTGACGGAGGGGGCGTAATCGCCGCCGACGAGCGCCCCCTCCACCGCTTCGCGGTCCCCCTCCCCCGTTTCACGGGGGAGGAGAAGGCTGCCGCCGCCGCCCTCGCCCTGGCCCTCGCCGTCGCGCTTCCGGCCCACGCCGAGACCCTCGCGTCGCGCGCGCCCGAGACGGTGGCGATCACCCTCTATCGCGACGGCGACGGACCGTTCCAGGCCATGTCGCCCTGGGTCCGCCAGCAGGCGCGCGAGAAGGGCCTCGTGCTGGTCACCGAGACCCGCACGGTGGATTTGCCCGCCGGCCGCCACACGCTGCGGTTCGACGGCGTCGCCGAGGGCCTGATCCCGCAAAGCGCCGCCGTCGAGGGCCTGCCCGGCAAGGCCGTCGAGCGAAACTATGACTACGCCCTCTTGAGCCCCGGAACCCTGGTCGAGCGCTCCCTGGGCCAGCCGATCAAGGTGGTGCGCACCAACCGCAAGACGGGCCGCCAGCAGACCGTCGACGCGACGCTGATCCAGGGCCCCTATGGCCTGATGGTTCGTACGGCCGAAGGGGTGGAAGCCCTGGGCTGCTCGGGCGGCGCCGAGCGTCTGGTGCTGGGCGCCGTCCCCGAGGGCCTGACCGACAAGCCCAGCCTCTCGACCATCGTCGAGGTCCCGGCGCCCACGCGGGCGAAACTGACGGTCTCGTACCTGGCGCTGGGCGTGAACTGGCAGGCCGACTATGTGGCGCGCATCCACCCCGACGGCCAGCGCCTGGACCTGACCGGCTGGCTGACCCTGGTCAACAGCGGCGGCAGCCAGTTCGCCAACGCCAAGACCCAGACGGTCGCCGGAAAGCTGTCGCGCACACCCGTCCACGTGGACAGGGGCAAGGCCCGATCCATTCACCGCGCCTGTTGGCCGATGGACACCACACACTTCGGCCAGGCGCCGCCACCGCCGGCGTCGCCGCAGCCGCCTCTGCCCATCCCCCCGGTGATGTCGGCCGCGCCCATGGCTCGCTTCGGAGCCGAAGAGATCATGGTCACCGGCGCGCGCGCCAAGCTGGCCGAGCAGTCGAACCTGGGCGACTACAAGCTCTACACCCTGCCCGAGCTGGTCACCCTGAACGCCCGGCAGACCAAGCAGGTGGCCTTCCTCGACCAGAAGGACGTCGCCTTCCAGCGGCTCTACGCCGTCGAGATGGACAGCTATGACGGCTATGACGCGGCGGATGCGCCATTGATCACGCCCAATGTCGTGCTGCGGCTGGAGAACAAGACCGCCAACGGTCTGGGCAAGCCCCTGCCCTCGGGCGCCTTGTCGGCGATCGAGACCGCCGCCGGCCGCCCGACCTTCGCCGGCGAGCAGGCGGTGCGCGACGTGGCGGTGGGAGAGCCGCTGGACCTCGTCATCGGCCGCGCCATGGACGTTCACGCCCGGCCGCGCCTGGTCGAGGAACGGACGCTGTCGAAAGGCCGCGTGCGCCGCACCTACGAGCTCGACCTGGCCAACGCCAAGACGGTCCCGATCACGGTGGAGATCCGTCACGACCCCAGCGCGCCGCAGTTCAAGGTCGTGGCCGAACCCCAGAAGCACGACATCCGCCAGGGTCAGGTCGCCTGGCGGGTCACGCTCCCGGCCGGCGAACGCCGGAGCTTCCGTTATGCGGTGGCTTTCGCCCGCTAGATACCGTCATGCTGGACCTCTAGACGCTGGGGCGTATCGGAGGGCCGCATGAAGAAACCCGTGTTGGAAACCTGGCTGGAACGCGGTCTGTTCGCGTCCCGCTGGCTGATGGCGCCGTTCTATGTCGGCCTCGTCGTGGCCCTGGCGGCGCTGATGGTCGTGTTCTTCCAGGAGCTGTTCCAGGAGTTGCCACGCGTTCCGTCGATGACGCCGGAAAGCGCCATCCTGATGGCCCTCACCCTGATCGACCTGTCGCTGGCGGCCAATCTGATGGTGATCGTCATCCTGTCCGGCTACGAGAACTTCGTCTCCAAGATCGACACCGCCAGCCATGAGGATCGCCCCGACTGGATGGGCACGGTCGACTTCTCGGGCCTGAAGATGAAGCTGATCGCCTCGATCGTGGCGATCTCGGCCATCGCCCTGCTGAAGGCGTTCCTCAAGCTCACCGAGCCCGGGCAGACCGTGGACCAGGTGCGCCTGTTCTGGCTGGTGATGGTCCACCTGTCGTTCGTGGTCTCAGGCGTGCTGCTGGCTGTGATGGACTGGCTAAACGCCAAGGTGTCCAAACACTGAGGCCTTGAGGCTCTCCCGTGCAGGAGAGCCTCCCCTTAGAACGGCAGCCGGCGACGCTCGCGGCTGTAGCCGAGATAGCCGACATTGGCCCCCAGACGCAGGCCGACGCCCGCGCGGATCGGCGCCAGGATGATCTCGTCCGCCTTCTGGTAGTTCACGCCCAGGCCGCCGACGAGATAGGCGCTGCCCTCCACGCCGGGGAAGCGGCGGAAGATGGCGTCCGGATACTGCAGGTCATAGCACAGGGTGAAGACGCGGCTGGCGTTGCCGCCCCAGTCCCAGCCGATGGTCGGGCCCTGCCAGAAGACCTCCAGGGTCGGGCGGCCCTTCATGTACAGCAGGCCTCGACCATAGCGCAGGCCCGCGATGAAGGCGCCCGAGCCCTCCTCGCCGGCGATGTAGGCGGTGGGCTGGCCCTTGTCCTTGAACACCTTCTCGATCGCCGCGCCCGCGCTTTCGGCCGTGACGCCCAGGAAGTCGGACGTGGCGCGGATCATCTCGTCCGCCGAGTAGGTCTGCGCCCGCCCCGTGCCGTAGGTGGGGGTGGGGCCGCTGGAGGCCGGGGCCGGCGGCGCATAGGTTTCCTGCGGCGCGGGCGGCGGGGCGTTGGGATCGGTGATCGGCTGCGCCGGCGGCAGTTGCTCGGAGGTGATGCGCTGGCGGGCCAGGGCCTCCGACGCGACTGCGGACAGGCCCAAGGCGGCGCTCGAGAGGATCAGCTTGCGACGGTCCATGTCAGGCCTCCGGATCAAATTGTTTGCAACACTGTTGCAAGCCATTGCGTCCGGTTTGGGGCTCCAAACTTAACGCGCGGTTAAGCATAACCGCCGCTCACGCCCTCACCGCGACCGCAACGCCCCTCGCGAAGCGGCGCAAATGTGATATGCGCACGCGCATGACTTCGACGCCCCTCGACAAGATCCGCAACTTCTCCATCGTTGCGCACATTGACCACGGCAAATCCACGCTCTCGGATCGGCTGATCCAGACCACCGGCGGCCTCACCGCGCGCGAGATGAGCGCCCAGGTCCTGGACAACATGGACATCGAGAAGGAGCGCGGCATCACCATCAAGGCGCAGACCGTGCGCCTGACCTACAAGGCCAATGACGGCGAGACCTACATCCTCAACCTGATGGACACCCCCGGGCACGTCGACTTCGCCTACGAGGTCAGCCGGTCCCTGGCCGCCTGCGAAGGCTCGATCCTGGTCGTCGACGCCAGCCAGGGCGTGGAAGCCCAGACCCTGGCCAATGTCTACCAGGCCATCGACAACAACCACGAGATCGTCCCGGTCCTGAACAAGGTCGACCTCCCCGCCGCCGACGTCGACCGCGTCAAGGCGCAGATCGAGGACGTCATCGGCCTGGACGCCTCCGACGCCGTCGAGTGCTCGGCCAAGACCGGTATCGGCATCCCCGACGTGCTGGAAGCCATCGTCACCCGCCTGCCCCCGCCCAAGGGCGACCCGAACGCGCCCCTGAAGGCCCTGCTGGTCGACGCCTGGTACGACGCCTATCTGGGCGTCGTGGTGCTGGTGCGCATCTTCGACGGCTCGCTGAAGGCCGGCCAGCAGGTCCGCATGATGCAAACGGGCGCCACCCACCGCATCGACAAGGTCGGCGTCTTCACGCCCAAGGCCACCGACGTCGAATACCTCGGCCCCGGCGAGGTCGGCTTCTTCACCGCCAGCATCAAGGAAGTGGCCGACGCCGCCGTCGGCGACACCATCACCGACGAGAAGAAGCCCACCGCCGAAGCCCTCAAGGGCTTCAAGGAAGTGGTCCCCGTGGTGTTCTGCGGCCTCTTCCCGGTCGACGCCGCCGACTTCGAGGACCTGCGCGCCGCCGTCGGCAAGCTGCGCCTCAACGACGCCAGCTTCACCTACGAGATGGAAAGCAGCGCCGCCCTCGGCTTTGGCTTCCGCTGCGGGTTCCTAGGCCTGCTGCACCTGGAGATCATCCAGGAGCGCCTGTCCCGCGAGTTCGACCTTGATCTGATCGCGACCGCCCCGTCGGTCGTCTACAAGATCCACATGCGCAACGGCGAGGAGATCGAGCTGCACAATCCGGCCGACCTGCCGGACGTCATGCAGATCGAGAACATCGCCGAGCCGTGGATCAAGGCCACGATCTTCACCCCCGACGAGTTCCTGGGCGGCGTGATCAAGCTGTGCCAGGACCGTCGCGGCCAGCAGCGCGAGCTCTCCTACGTCGGCAGCCGCGCCATGGTCGTCTACGACCTGCCGCTGAACGAGGTGGTGTTCGACTTCTACGACCGCCTCAAGTCGATCTCGAAGGGCTATGCCAGCTTCGACTACCAGCTGGAGGACTACCGCGTCGGCGACCTCGTGAAGATGTCGATCCTGGTCAACGCCGAGCCCGTCGACGCGCTCTCGATGCTTGTCCACCGCGACCGCGCCGAGAGCCGCGGCCGGGGCATGTGCGAGAAGATGAAGGAGCTCATCCCCCAGCACATGTTCGTCATCCCGATCCAGGCCGCCATCGGCGGCCGCATCATCGCCCGCGAAACCGTCCGCGCCCTGCGCAAGGACGTGACCGCCAAGTGCTACGGCGGCGACGCCAGCCGCAAGCGCAAGCTGCTGGACAAGCAAAAGGCCGGCAAGAAGCGCATGCGCCAGTTCGGCAAGGTCGAGATCCCGCAGGAAGCCTTCATCGCCGCCCTGAAGATGGATGAGGATTGATCGGGGGCAACTGAAGCTCGGAGATTACAAACCCCCGCCGGGACACCGGCGGGGGTTTTGTTTCGAGCTTGATGCGCCTGGCGTGCTCTCGGATCGGTGTGGAGCGGTGATCGGATCGAAAAACGCTCTAAACTTTTGAAAAATAGCCTTTTTTATCCGATCTGACCGTCTCAATCACATCGGAAAGGGCTCTAGCCGAGATCCCACGCAGGCGCTGACGCTGGGTTGGCCTGGCCAACGACGGTGGCGATGACATAGTCCTCAAGCGCCTCGTAGTACTTGCCAACGCGGTAGGCGGTTCCGACGCTTAGCACATAGCCGGCCATAGCGGCCTTGGCGCCCAGATCATCACCGCCCACCGCGAGGAAGTAGGCTTCCTGCCCCTGGATATAGCGCAGCCCCGCGGCGACATCGAAACCCGCGGCTTGAGCCTCGAAGACCCCGATGATCTCGCCATAGGCCTTGGCCACCGCCTCGGAGAAGCTCAGGCTGCCGTACTTGGCCTCGAACCCCGCATGCCCTTCGCCGAACTTGCCCAGGTTGACCGCAAAGTTGATATAGCGGTTCTCGACGGTGAACTTGGCGTAGTACTGATCAGTCAGATCGTTGGGATTGCTGATCGAGTCGATCAACCAGGACATGCCCGCTCGGGTCGGGGTCACCCCTGCGAAGAACTTGTAGGCGTCGTGAGCGACGCCCGTGGTCGGGGCTACAGCCAGAGTCAGGCGCTCCTCGAACAAGGCTTGACTGATGAGGCCGCTCTTGAAGGCGGAGAGGGCGGCGTTCACATCGGCCTGAACGCGGGCCGCCATGTTCTGGACAACGGCGCCGTCGGGCAAGGTGGTGGTCACGCTGCCGGTCTTGAGCGATCCGGGGGTGATGCTCAGGCTTCCCAAGACCAGATTGACGAACGTGCTCGCCGGCTGGGCGGTCAGGTCAACAACGCTGAGCGGCTGTTGGGGAGTGGGGGTCGGCGCGGGGGTCAGGGCGCTGGCGGCGATGGTGACGGTCCGGCTGGCGGTCGTGCTGACATTGCCCACGGCGTCGGTAGCGGTGACCGCAATGGTCTTGGCCCCTGTCCCTAGGCCGTCGATATCGCCCTGGGTCAGGGCATAGGTCCAGGTTGTCCCGCTGACGCTGGCTGTCTTGGCGATCCCGCCTATAGCCAGGGCTACCGTGGCGCCGGCCTCGACCGCGCCCGTCAGAGTCAGGCCAGCGACCTCGCCCGCACTGATCGTGTCGTCGCCAGCCACGACGGCGATCGTCGGGGTGACAATGGTGTTGTCAATCGTGACGCTCTGACCACTGGCGAAGCCCGCTGCGATCGCGTTGCTGGCCACGTCGGCGATCCCGGTGCCCGCCCCCTTCAAGTCCAGGCGCAGGGTCCCGTCGCCGCTCACCGAGCCGAGGCTCACGGTATAGGTCGCCCCCGAACCCGTGACTCCGGTGATCGTCCCCTCGGCGGTTTCTGTGGCGGTCACGACGAAGTCATTGACGTCGACGCCGGTCACCGCCTCGCTGAAGGTGACGGTGAACGACTGGCTCGTCGCCTTGCTGACCGCAGCGCCGACACGAGCGATCGATTGAACGGTAGGCGCGCCCCCGTCGACCTTGACATTGGACAGGCCCGAGACACTGAGACCGGTCAGGGTGGCGGCGTTTCCCGCAGCGTCGCTGAGCGTCCCGTCGTTCAGGGTGATTCCAGCGCCTAGCGTCACCCCGTTCGTATCGGCGTCGCCTGCTTGCACGGCGTAGCGGAAGACAAGCGCGCTTGTGCCCGAACCGCTCAAATAGGTCGCACCCGCCGTTGCGCCACTGTCCAGGGTCAAGGCCAGCTTGGGCGAGCCCGAGACCGTCACCGCCTCGCTGAAGTTGACCGTGAAGTCCAGATGGTCGCCGACCTTGTAGGTCGCCGCCGACGGGCCAGACGCAGAACCGATGGTCGGTGAGGCGGTATCAATCCGCACACCGACGGATGAACCAACACTGTTCAGCACCAGGTTGGCGTCGTTGCCCGCTGCGTCCTTGAGGATCCCGCCGTTCAGCCCCAGTGTTCCAACAGCAATGCCGTCGGTGTCTGTTTCACCCGCCTGGACGGTGTAACGGAAGATCAGAGCCGTCGTACCAGACCCGCTGACATAGTCGGCATGACGCGTGGCCGCGCCCACCGTCAGGGCCAGCTGCGGCGTCCCGGTGACCGTGACGACCTCACTGAAATTGACAGTAAAGTCCAAGCTTGCCCCGGCCTTGTAGGCGCCGTTCGGGGGGACGGAGACCGAGTTGACAGTCGGCGATGTCGCGTCGACCAGGACGCCAGCGGTGGAGCCGACGCTGTTCAAGGTCCGGACGGCGTCGTTACCGGCCGCGTCCCTCAGCGTTCCGC
Source organism: Caulobacter vibrioides (assembly GCF_002310375.3). Classification (GTDB taxonomy): domain Bacteria; phylum Pseudomonadota; class Alphaproteobacteria; order Caulobacterales; family Caulobacteraceae; genus Caulobacter; species Caulobacter vibrioides_D. Next base: position 1,108,445 of record NZ_CP023315.3, on the reverse strand, counting down.
CATTCAAACCCAGAAGTCCGACCGCAATTCCGTCGCTGTCCAGGTCACCGCTCTGCGCGGTGTAGCGGAAGACGAGCGACGAACTGCCCGATCCATTGACATAATCGGCCTGGCGCGCGGTCGAGCCGATCGTCAGGGCGACCTGCGGCGTTCCGGTGACGGTGACGGCCTCACTGAAATTGACGGTGAATTCCAGTACGTCGCCTGTCTTGTAGGTGCGTGCGGTCGGGACAGCAGCAGAGGCTACAGTCGGCGCGACGGCGTCGACGCGCACGTTGGTTGTCGAACCAACGTTGTTCAGCATAAGAACAGCGTCGTTGCCCGCCGCGTCCTTTAGCGTGCCGCCGTTGAGGGCTATCGAGGAGCCTAGGGCCACCCCGTCGGCATCCGCGTTTCCGGCCTGAACGGTGTAGCGGAAGACCAGGGCGTTGGTCCCAGAACCGCTGAGATAGGTCGCGTCCAGCGTCCCGCCAGTGTCCAGGGTCAAAGCCAGCTTGGGCGCGCCGGTGACGGTGATCGACTCGTCAAAGACGACGGTGAAGTCCAGCGTGGCGCCGGCCTTGTAGATGCCCGATGACGGCGCGGCGACCGAAGCGACTGACGGCGCTGTCGCATCGACCAGCACCGCCGTGGTGGACGCGACATTGTTCAGGGTCAGGTCGGCGTTGTTGCCGGTCGTATCCTTCAGCGTACCGCCGTTCAGCCGCAAGGTTCCGACCGCAACGCCGTTCGTATCCAGGTCGCCGCTCTGGATCGTGTAGCTGAACACAAGGCTGGAGCCGCCTGAGCCGCTGACATAGTCGGCCTGGCGCGTGGTGGAGCCGATCGTCAGGGCCAGCTGCGGCGTCCCGGTGACGGTCACCGCCTCGTGGAAACTGACGGTGAAGGACAGGGTCTGGCCAGCGCGATAGGCGCCGTTGGCGGGGACGACGACCCCCGTCACCCGAGGGCCGGCGCTGTCGGCGACATAGCTGATCGTTTGTCCGCTTAGCGACAGGTTGTCGAAACCTGCGCCGTTGGCGAAGACAATGGTCAGGTCCGCGCCGGGCGTGGCGTCCAACCCGACACGGAGCACGGCGTTGGAGCCGTCTGAACCAAAGGCGACCTGACCGCTGTTCAGGCTGGCCCCGTCGCCCAACAGGATGGCTCCGCCGGCCGCCGCGTCGCGCAGCTTGATCGTGTCGCCAGCGGCGAAGTCGGTAATCTGCTTGCGGCCAGCACCGCCATCGGAAAAGTCGAAGGTGTCGTCGCCCGTCCCGCCGGTCAGGGTGTCATCGCCCGCCCCCGGCTTCAGCACGTCGTTCCCAGCGGCTCCACGCAGAACGTTGTTGGCCGAATTGCCGATCAGCGTGTCGTTCCCAGAGCCGCCATAGGCGTTCTCAATCAGCTGGGCGCCGCCGCCGAGCGGCGCCGCGATGTTGCCCGGTGGCCTCTTGGTCGCATCGGCGGTGTCGAGCACCGCGTACTGCCCGCCGAGATCCGTCCAGCCACCCGGCCGCAGATCGACCGACAGATTGGTCGTATAGCCGCCGAAGTTGAAGGTGTCGGTCCCGCCGCCGTCGGCCGCGGTCTGGAAGATGACGGAGGCCCCGGCGCTGAAGGTATAGGTCGTATCGCCCAGGTTGCCGGTAAAGGCGTTGCTGTTTGGCCCATAGAGGTACTGAATCGCCGCGATATCGTTCAGCATGGGCGAGGTCGGATAACTGCCCTCGGCGATCAGGCGAACGTCGTGCCCGTAGTAGCCGAAGTCACTCATCACCGTCTCGGAGACTAGGACGCTATTTGATGTCGGGGAGCCGCCAATGTTGGCGCTCAGTCCCAAGGCTTCGCCAATGGCTCGAAGCGCCCAGAAATGGCTCGCACTGCCGCTCTGTCCAAGATCCGCACCTGTAAGAGCGCTGCGTAGTTGAATGTCACCGCCCTGCAGCGAGCCATCCGGATACCGAACAACCCCGGCCGCCGGTCCCGACGTGCGGTACCAATAGATCGCGATATCGGCGGCCTGGGGGTCAGCGACCTGGGTGAAGGTCACCCCAGAGACCGCCGCCCAGTCCTCAAGAATGCGCTTGAACGCTGTCTGCTCTGACGATGTGAGCGCTCCGAACAAGGCGCTATCGCCCAAGGCGTAGCCTAGTGCGCTCTCACTCGTCGCGAAGGCGAACGTCAGGTCTCCACTGGCCCAGCGCTGACCCGAGAGCAGCTGGTCAATAAGGTTGGTCCCGCTGGGACTAACGGTCGCCGTCGACGTCATCGGCGTACTCCACGCGTGGCGCCGATGCGCCGTTACTAGGCCCCCGCGCGAACTGCGCGCGAGCGACACTCTACTTTTTGGCGATCTTTTTCCGCCCCGCCTACAATCTGTCAAGCTGAACGTGCGGCGCGCTCGGCGGCGTCGAGATACAAGTCTCGGAGATTAAGGCGATGCGCGCTAGCGGTTTGAGATGCGCTCGCACCCCCCCGCTCCCTCACGCAAACGGCGGCTTGAGCCGCTAGAACCGCGCCTCGCCCGGCAGGTTATAGACGCGGCGGATGCGGAAGGCGTGGGGCGAGACCTCGCCGGCCAGGGTGGTCTTGACCACGATCAGGCGCGGGATCTCGTCGAGGCCAAAGCTGATCACGTCGCAGCGGTGGAGGCCAAGTCGGCGGAGGACGGGCAAGCGCTCGAACAGATCATCAGCGATGTAACAACGCGCTTCGAGCGGTGCGCCCTATCGCGCGCGGACAAGGCTCCGCGAAGACGTCTGCGCGGCGTTGCGACGGGGGTAACTTACACCCCCGCCCCATCCCTCTCGCCCCTGCGCTTTAACCGTAATGCACGTCGTAGCTGCCCGCGCCGGTTCCGACGGTGAGGCCGGTGACGCCGACGAGCTTGATCAGGCCATCGCCCAGATTGACGCCGACGACGCTGTCCTGGGCGTAGACATAGGTGTCGCCGTTGAAGGTGAAGACCGCCGCGGTGTTGGCGCTGACCTGGGCCGAGACGGCGATCAGGGCGTCCTGCAACGAGGCCTTCCCATCGGCCTGGACCTGCACATTGGCCGTGACGGCGCGGACCATGCCGTCGAGCACCAAGTGGTCGAAGCCCTTCTGGAACCCGACGATCTCGGGCGGCGCGCCCAAGGCCGTCCCGTCCTTGATGAAGAGGTTGGACAGGGAGGTGAGTTCGGTCCGTCCCGCCAGCAGGCTGCTGGCCAGGCTGACGGTGTCCGCCCCGGCTCCCAGATAGACCTTCGACACCGCCGGGGTGAAGTTGAGAGAGCCGCTGGGGGCCGTGAAGACCAGCTTCAGGTCGTTGGTTCCATCGCTAAGGCGCAGGGTCTGGGCCGTGGCGCTGACGCCGATGGCGTAGGTCAGGCTGAGGTCACCGGCCTGGCTGGCGTCCACGTTCGAGAAGGTGTTGTAGATCTGGGCGGTCAGCTTTCCCGCGCCGACGATGGTCAGGTTGGGCAGGGCGTCGCGGAAGGTGGGCGCGGCCAGGCTGGTGGACCACCCGTAGATCAGGCCGGCGGTGCTGTCGGAGTCGACGTGCAGAACCAGGGTCCCGTTCTGATTGGACGCCCCGCCGCCGGCATAGATCCCAAGACCGATCGAGCCGCCGTCGACGCTGAAGCCGCCGCCCATCGTCGGGCTGGCGACGGTCGTGGGCGCGCCCTTGAAGGCCTGTAGGTGGATGTCGACCTTGGCCTGGCCGTTGGCCACGGCGGTCGTGGTGACGACCGCGGCGTTGGGCGTGTCCTTCAGGACGACGACCTCGTTGTTGTTCAGGTTGAAATTGACCGAGCCCTTGTCGGCCGCGTTGTCGACCACGCTGTAGAGCACCGATGCGCCGCTCACCGACGCCGTGCGCGAGGAATGGTAGTACACCGTCTGGAAGCCGCTGATCGCGCCGTCGTAGAAGGTGGCGTCCACCGCGCCCGTGCGGTCGACATGCAGGACGTTGTTCGTCCCCGCCGCCGTCAGGCTGGTGCCGACGGCCATGCTGCCCTTCAGGGTGACGACGTTGTTGTTAGCGCCGAGGGCGACCGTTCCGTACTGGGCGGGTACGCCCAGCGTCGCCGTCGTCGACAACAGATGTCCCAGCGTGAGGGCGTCGCCGCCGTCGCTGGTCGTGATCTTGCCGAACGTGCCCAGCGTGACCTTGACGGTGTCGCGGCCCGCGCCGGCGTCGATGGTGACGCCGCCGGCGATGTCGCCGGTCACGGTGAGGGTGTCGTTGTTGGCCGTCGACTTCAGAGCCGCGTCCGAGGCGGTCGGCGACACCGACTTGTCTCCGGCGACGGTCAGGGCCTCGCCGGCCACGCCCGCCGGCGCCGCCGGACCGTAGGCGGTCAGCAGGCCGCTGCGGAACAAAGCCACGCCGTCGGGGCCGAGGTCCGCCAGGAAGGCGTCATTGGCCGCCGCGTAGGGGCCCAGCCCCTCCTTGGTCGCCACCGACAGCAACCAGCCCACGATGGCGGCCTTGGTGCCCAGCCCCTCGAGCCCGTCATTACTGAAAGCCGCGAAATAGGCTTGCCGGCTGAAGGTCCCGCCCTGTCCGTTCGAGACCTGGTCGCCCAGAAGAGCGTCGACCTTGGCGTCGCTGGGGACGGTCGCGAAGATCTCGGTATAGGCCTTGATCAGCGCCTGCCGGGTGGTCATGTCGCCATAGTTGGCGGTGAACCACGTCGCGCCCTCGCCGACCTTGCCCAGGTTCATCGCGAAGTTGATGAAGCGGTTCTCGACGTTGAAGGTCGCGTAGTAGCTGGAGTTGAGATTGTTCGGGTTGGGGCCTGTCGGCGAGATCAGGTAGTCAAACCCGACGCTCGACGGCGTTCCACCGGTGAAAAAGCTGTAGGACAAGCTGGCCACCGAGGTGCTTTCGATCGCCAGTTTCGCGATCAGCGATTGGGCGCTTGCCGCGCTCAGCGCACCGGAATCGACTTGAGCCGACAGGGTGTTCAGCAGGGTCTGATGCTGCGTCGGGATCCGGGCGAAGTCCGCCCGCATGATGTTGCTGTAGTACGTCTTCAGCGTGTGAAGGGTCGAGGCCATGATACGCGTGCTCCCAATCCGTCGCCTTGCGACGACCATCGCGCCCCCGCGATGACAAGCACGGTATAGAGTTTACTAAACACCCTCAAGAGGCTTTTGCGCGCCATGCGCCTCTAGGGCGAGCTTGACCATGGATGAGCCCCCCCGCCCCCCCCTCACCCAAACGGCGGCTTCAGGCGGTAGAACCGCGCCTCGCCCAAGAGGTCGTAGACGCGGCGGAGGCGGAAGGCGTGGGGCTGGGCCTTGGAGAGGTCGTATTCGGCCTGGGAGAGGCCGAAGGGCGAGACCTCGCCGGCCAGGGTGGCCTTGACCACGATCAGGCGCGGGATCTCGTCGAGGCCAAAGCTAATGACGTCGCAGCCCTCGGGGTCGCCGCCGCGCGCGGGACGGATACGTCCGGCCAGGTCCGGACGGCCGCGATCCGACAGGCGGCGGGCCTCGTGGGCGACGACGCTGGCGATCCCCAGGCCCTTGAGGAAGCGGTCGTCGGCCTCGCGGCCGCCCATGTCGAACCGCTGGATGGCCTGGATCAGGCGCTCGGTCATCGGCATCGGCTTGGGCGGGGCGGCCTCGATCAGGGCGACGGCGCTGGGGGCGGTGAACAGGGCGGCGGGGCGCACGGCGGCGGCCAGCAGGGCGGGCTTGGCGGCCAGCTGGTCCTCGACCGCGTCGAGCAGGGCGTTGTCATAGGCCCAGCGAGGCGGCTGGTCCTTGAGGATCGGCACGCCGATCAACGACAGCACCGCCGAGATCTCGCCCTGCTTCCAGCTGATCGGGCCGTCGGCCTTGCCGGTGACAAAGCGGACGGTGCGGTCGTGGGCGGCGCGGTCGACGGGCTTGCCGGCGAGCGTCTTCTCCAACTGGGCGATGTAGTCGCCCACCACCACCGCGAGGTCCGCCCCCGTCCAATCGCGTCCAGTTGATTCCGCCGTCATAGGACAATGATGCGTGAGCCCGGCGCGGCGCGCCAGCGTTGAAGCTCAGCGGGTCGCGCCGGAGGCCGCCGACAGCGGCGGAGCGTCCTGTACGGGCGTCTGGTCGTCCTTCAGGCCCGCGGCCTGCATGGCCCGCCGCAGCGTGGTGACGGGCGCCTCGGCGCTGACCTTGAAGGTCAGGACGGCCGTCTGGGCGGGGTTGTCGCCGAGATTGGCGAAGCCCCCGGTCCGCTCGGCGTTCAGGGTGACGCCATAGGTCCGGTTGGGCTGGACACGGCACAGCAGAACAAAGGTCTTCTGGTCGGCCAGCAGGCGGGGCGTCTTGACGCAGTCCATCGGCTGGGCGTCGGCGGCGGGCGCATAGTTCCAGGCCGTCGGCGACATCTGCTGGTCGAAGGCGACCTTCAGGACCAGCACGCCGGGCGCCACCACCTGATCCTGGGCCGGATAGGACGAGAGCAGCTTGGGCGGCAGGGTCGGCGGCAGGATCAGCACCGGCGACACCGCGTTCGGCCCCTCGGCCGGCGGCGTCTGGGCCTGGGCGTGGGCGTCCCCAGCGCTCAAGGCGGTGAGAAGGATCAGGGCGGGAACCAGGCGACGGGTCGACATCTTTCCAGACTGACGTTCAAGCGCGGCCTTCTCAAGGCGCCATTCGAGGCCTACATCGCACCTATGACCGACAAGACCGACACCGCCCCCGATGGCGAGACGCCGATGCAGCGCGCCTTGCGCCTGAAAAAGGCCGCCCAGGGCCGCCACGGGCATGGCCCCAAGGCCTCCAGCGGCAAGGTCGAACGCGCCAGCGCCGCAGCCCCGACCGGCAAGTCCAAGCCCTGGATGACGCGTTGACCCTACCCAGGGTCCTTGGCCGCACATCCTCGATCAACGTCCGCAAGGTTCTTTGGACCCTGGACGAACTGGGCGTGGACTATGCGCGAGAGGACTGGGGCGCCGGTTTCGCCCCGACCCGCGACCCAGCGTTCCTGACACTGAACCCGAACGCGCTCGTGCCCGTGCTGATCGACGCGCACGGGCCATTGTGGGAGAGCAACGCCATCTGCCGCTATCTGGCGGCCGGCTCTCCGCTTTTCCCGGACGACCGCCGCCAGCGGGCCCTGGTCGACCAGTGGATGGACTGGCAGGCCACGGAGCTGAACACGGCCTGGCGATACGCCTTCGCGGGGCTGGTGCGGAAATTCCCAGGCTTCGACGATCCGCACCAGATCGAGACCAGCATCAAAGCCTGGAACACGGCCATGGGACTGCTGGATGCGCGGTTGGTCGACACGGGCGCCTATGCGGCCGGCGAGACCTTCACCCTGGCCGATATCGTGCTGGGATTGTCGGTGCATCGCTGGCTGCACAGCCCGATCGATCGGGACGAACGCCCTGCCCTCACCGCCTATTATGGACGCCTGAAAGCGCGGCCGGCTTTCGCGGCGTGGAGCCTGCCCGAGGTTCCGTGACCAGCCGCCAGAACCGCTACTTCGGCTTGCGGAACTTGAGGATGAACTGATCGGTCTTGCCGCGAATGGCCGGGTCGAAGACGTTGATCGTCCGCGCGTCGGCCGGATCAGCCAGCAGCGGGCTCTCGGCCTCGAGCTTGAAGCCGGCGGCCTCGACCTCGCGCTTGACGGCGGCGATGTCGATGCGGTGCAGGGTATCGACGACGCTGATCCCCGAACCGGCGACGGCGGAATGGTCGATGACCAGGAACACGCCGCCCGGCTTCAGCGACTTGAAGATCTCGGCGTTGGCCTTAGCGGCCATATCGGTCGGGAACGGCTTCAGGTGCATGTCGTGATAGTTCTGCACCGTGATCACCGCATCGACATTGTCGGGCAGGTCCAGCGCCGTCAGAGGGCCGTTGAGCGGCTTGCTGTTGGCCAAGACGGCCGTCACGGCCTTGAGGTCTTCGCCATACTTGGCGGCGTACTGGATGAACTCGGCGGGCTGGTAGGCGTAGACCACGCCCTTCGCGCCGACGGCGCCCGAGATGATGCGGGTGAAATACCCCCCGCCCATGATGAAATCGACCACCGTGTCGCCAGGCTTCAGCTCGGCCAGGGCGAGAAGCTCGCCCGGACGCCGGGCGGCGTCACGGGCCGTTTCCGCGGCCGGGCGCGACGGATCGGCCACGGCCTTGGCGATGTGGGCGGGAACCTGCGCCATCGCCGGAGCGGCGACCGCGAACGCCAGAACGGCCAAGGCCGGAACCATGAACTTGCGAGCCATCGCGCGCCTCCCTGATGTTTCCCCTTGGTAGCAGGTGAAAGGCGTTCAAAGAACGTCGTTCTCGTGAAGTTTCAGCAAGGTTTCGTCGAACCCGGCCCTTTCCACCGCCGGGCCCTCCCCCCATGATCGCGGGCAACGAACAAGGGACGGGGGAGACGGGGATGAAGTGGATCCTGCGCGGGATCGGCGGACTTGTGGCGCTGGTGGTGGTCGCGGCCTTGGGGCTGATCGCCATCGACCAGGCCAGTCTTCCCAAGGCGCCCAGCCGGCAAGCGTTGCTCGACAAGGCCAAGGCCTATGACGTCCGCATCCGGCGCGACGAATGGGGCGTGCCCCACATCCTGGGACGCACCGACGCCGACGCCGCATTTGGCCTAGGTTACGCCCAGAGCGAGGACGACTTCGACACCCTGCAGGACGTGGTGCTGGCCACGCGCGGCGTGCTGGCCCGCGACAAGGGCGCCAGCGCCGCGCCCACCGACTATGTGGTCTCGCTGCTGGAGGTCTGGCCCACGGTCGACAGGCGCTATGCCGAGCTGCCCGCCGAGCTGCGCGCGATCATGGAGGCCTATGCCGACGGGGTCAGCCTCTATGTCGCCAAGCATCCGGAGAAGGCCAAGCCCGGCCTGCTGCCCGTCACGGGCCAGGACGTGGCCGCCGGCTTCATCTTCAAGCAGCCCTTCTTCTACGGGCTGGACGGCGAGCTTCGCCGGATCACCGCGCCGGCCACGAAGGGACCACCGCCCAAGGGCTCGAACGGCCTGGCCACCGCCCCCTCGCGCAGCGTCGACGGCGCCACGCGGCTGCTGGTCAACTCCCACCAGCCCTACACCGGTCCAGTCGCCTGGTATGAGGCCGTGGTCCAGAGCGGCCAGGGCTGGCATGTGGCCGGCGGCTTCTTCCCCGGCTCGCCGTTCATGCTGCATGGCCACAACGCCACGCTGGGCTGGGCCAACACCGTCTCCAAGCCTGATCTCGTCGATGTCTACCGACTGACGATCAACCCGGCCAACAAGAACCAGTACCGGCTGGACGGCCAGTGGAAGGACTTCGAAAAGCGCTATGTCACCCTGCGCGTGAAGCTGCTCGGCCCCATCGTCCTGCCGGTGCGCAAGGCCGTGCTGCGCTCGGCGCACGGGCCGGTGCTGGAGACCGATCACGGCGTCTTCGCCGTCCGCTATGCGGGCATGGGCGAATGGCGTCAGCCCTTGCAGTACTGGCGTCTGAACCGGGCCCGGACCGTCGAGGACTGGCGCGCGGCGATCGCCACCCACGCCATCCCCAGCCTGAACTATGTGTACGGCGACGCGGCCGGGAACATCGGCTTCGTGCACAATGGCCAGTATCCGAACCGCAAGGCCAAGGCCGACTGGGGCGGCGTGCTGCCGGGCGACCGCTCAGACCTGATCTGGCAAGGCTATCTGCCGGTCGAGAACAGCCCGCAGCTGTGGAATCCCAAGTCGGGCCTGGTGTTCAACTCCAACAACACGCCCTTTGAGGCCAGCGAGGCGGCCGACAACCTGAAGCCGGCGGACTTCCCAGCGTCCATGGGCCTGCAGACCAACATGACCAACCGCGCCTGGCGGGCCCTGGAGACCTACGGCGCCGACCGCGCGCTCACCGACGCGAGCTTCCGGGCTCACAAGTTCGACGTCGCCTTCAGCGACCGCTCCAGCGTCATGGCGATGGTGCGCGAGGTGCTGGCGGTCGATCCCAAGGGCGATGCCGACCTCGCCGAAGCCCAGCGCATCCTGCGCGCCTGGGACAAGAAGGCCGACCGCGCCAATCGCAGCGCGGCCCTGGCCGCCCTGATGAGCCAGCCGATCCTGTTCGCCAACACGAACGGCGACGTGCCCCCCGCCCCGATCGACGGCCTGCGCGCGGCGATCAAGACCCTGAAGACCCACTTTGGTCGCCTCGATCCTGAATGGGGCGAGGTCAATCGCATCCGGCGCGGAAAGGTCGATCTGCCGATCGACGGCGCCGCCGACACCTTCCGTTCGGTCTGGGGCAAACCCCAGAAAGACGGAACAACCACCGCCGATGGCGGCGACACCTTCGTGATGCTGGTGACCTGGGACAAGGCAGGACTGTTACGTTCGGAGAGTATCCACCAGTTCGGGTCGGCGACGCTGGACGCCAACTCGCCCCACTACGCCGACCAGACGCCCTTGTTCGTGGCCATGAAAACCAAACCCGTCCGCTTCACCGAGGATCAGTTGAAGGGTCACATCAAGGCCGACTATCGACCGGGAGAACGCTAGACCTTTTGCCGTTTTGACGTTGGGTGTTGATCGCGTCGCGTCTGCCGTCCTCGCCCTTCGACAAGCTCAGGGTGAGGACGACTGCCAGCCTCGGCTCGCACAAAATCCTAATGCTGAGCCTGTCCCCCCGGGACTGACCGGAGGTCGGCTCAAGGATAAACGCCGGATGAGGATTTCCATCCGCATGAGCGCCCACGCTCAATGCGAATACCGCTAAATCTTTGCGCCAAGTCGTTCAGCCGCCGTTCAGTTGCGGGGCGGTTAGCTGGCGTCAACAACCAAGCCTCAGTTGGGGGAACATCATGCGTAAGACTTTCGCACTCGCGGCCCTATCCGTCCTGGCCCTCTCAGCCTTGGGCATGGCCGGCTCGGCCGCCGCCCAGGCCCCCTACTGGAACGGCCGCTACGACGACCCGCCGCGCGGCTCCTACACCCGCTCGTGCCGCGAGATCACGGCCTTCAACGGCCAGGTCTGGGCGCGCTGCCAGACCGATCGCGGCGGCTGGGAATGGAGCAGCGCCCGCACCCGCGAGTGCGGCGCGCAGGGCCTTGAGAACCGCGACGGCCGCCTGCAATGCGCCGGCTTCGTCGGACCGGGCCAGGGTGGCGGCGGCTGGAATGGCGGCGGCGGACGTCCGGGCGGCGGCGGCGGCTATCGCGGCGACATCCTGCTGTTCGAGGACACCGGCTACCAAGGGCGCGTCTACGAAGTGATGGGCGATACGCCCGATCTCGACGTCGCGCGCTTCAACGACAGGGCTTCGTCGATCCGCATCGTCCGGGGTCAGTGGGAGATCTGCGAGCACGCCAACTATCAAGGCCGCTGCAGCCGCCTGGACGCCGACCAGTTCGTTCTGCCGCGCGAGTGGAACGACGCCATCAGCTCGATCCGTCGCGTTCGCTAGGGAGGCCCGCCATGCGCAAGACGGCCTTCTTGATCGCCTGCGGCGCCCTGGCGCTGCTGGGCGGCGAAGCTGCGGCCCAGGACCGCGACTGGGACCGCCGCGATCATCGCTACGAAAATCGCGATGATCGCCGCGACGATCGGCGTGACGATCGGCGAGATGACCGTCGCGACCGCTGGGGCGGCGGTGGGATCGTGCTGTTCGAGCACCGTGACTTCTACGGCGATGCGCGACCCATCCGTGGCGACATGCCTGACCTCACGCGGATCGGCTTCAACGACCGCGTTTCCTCGATGCGCATTTCGCGCGGGGCGTGGGAGTTCTGCGAGCACGCCTATTTCCAGGGACGCTGCTGGGTCTACGACTACGATGTCGGGGTGCTGAGCAATCGGCAGAACGACCGGTTCAGCTCCGTCCGCCGGGTCCGTTAAGCGCCCGACGCCCTTCGCCGCGCCGAGCCCTTGAAGCCCGGCGCGGCGCATGGCTAAGGTCCGCCGACCGCGTCACAGGTGGAGTTATCGAAAATGCGCAAGTTCGTCGTCCTCGCCGCCGCCGCTTCGGCGCTGCTCGTCTCGGCGTGCAACACCATCGAGGGCGTGGGCCGCGACGTCTCGGCCGCCGGCAAGGCCGTCAGCGGCGCCGCGCGCGACGCCAAGCACTAGCCTCGACCGCCTCATGCGACGGCTGGTCGCCCTTTTCTAGCCGTCGCCGCGAGCGCATATGGACGCCATGTCCGAACCCCAGCCCGCCACCTCCGTCTTCACAGGCCTCAAGCGCGGCCTGCGTCACCGCTGCCCCAACTGCGGCGACGGCCGGCTTTATCGTCGCTATCTGAAGGTCTCTCCCCTCTGCGAGGCGTGCGGCCACGAGCTGGGTCTGTATCCCGCCGATGACGGCCCGGCCTATTTCACGATCTTCTTCGTCGGCCACATCATCATCGCGCCGCTGCTGTTCTTCCCCTGGATCTGGGAAGCCTCGCCTTGGCTCGTGGTCCCGGTGACCCTGATCCCGCTGGTGGCCCTGACGCTCTTGACCCTGCCGCGCGTGAAGGGCGCGGTGATCGGAACCCTGTGGGCCATCAAGATCCGCAAGGCCGAAGACGCGCCCTCTTGAGGGAACCTTTCTCCTCGGAACCGACAAGCGCAGCCACGAATTCCGAACCCATGACCTCGCGTCGCCACGGTGGCTGACGCGGGCTCGGAGGGAACCTTCGGACCATGCTCGGCACGATTCTCATTATTCTCCTGATCCTGGCCCTGATCGGCGCGCTGCCCACCTGGGGCCACAGCCGTTCGTGGGGCTACTTTCCTAGCGGCGGCCTGGGCCTGATCCTGGTGATCCTCATCATCCTGGTCCTGATGGGCAGGATCTAGCACCGCCTTGCCCTGACACGGCGTTCGCGTAGAGTCTTTAGCCCGAAATCGGAATCGATTTCGGGCGTTAAAAAGGCTCTATTTCAAACATTTAGAGCGTGATGGCCGCCGAAACCGCTCACACTTTCGGCTATCACGCTCTAATCTCCCCCTCCAAGCTGAGGGGGAGATTTCATGACGGCGACAGCCGAGGCCGCGCGCCTCACGCCGCTGGCCAGGGCCAGGGCGATCCTGGGCGGCTCGGCCGGGAACCTGGTCGAATGGTACGACTGGTTCGCCTACGCCGCCTTCACCCTCTATTTCGCACCGGCCTTCTTCCCCAAGGGCGACCAGACCGTCCAGCTGCTGCAGGCGGCGGCGGTGTTCTTTCTGGGCTTTGTCGCCCGCCCGATCGGCGCCTGGCTGATGGGCCTCTACGCCGACCACGCCGGCCGGCGCGCCGCCTTGTCGGTGTCCGTCTCGCTGATGTGCGCGGGCGCCTTCATCATCGCCATCACCCCCGATTTCAACACCATCGGCCTCTGGGCGCCGGCGATCCTGCTGTTCGCGCGCGTGCTGCAAGGCCTGTCGGTCGGCGGCGAGTACGGCGCCAGCGCGACCTATATGAGCGAGATGGCTGGCAAGGCCCGGCGCGGCTTCTGGTCCAGTTTCCACTATGTGACCCTGATCGCCGGGCAACTCCTGGCGCTGGGCGTGCTGATCGTCCTGCAACGCACCTTGGGCGAAGAGGCGCTGAGAGCCTGGGCCTGGCGCGTGCCGTTCGTCATCGGTGCCTTGCTGGCGGTCGTGGTGTTCTGGATCCGGCGCGGCCTGGAGGAGAGCATCTCGTTCAAGCGGCCCGCGCAAAGCGAGACCCTGTCCCGCACCCAGGTCGCCAGCGCGGCGGTCTTCCTGCTGCTGACCATCGTCGCGGCCGCCCTGGGGCTTACCGGCGGACCGCTGGCCAAGGCCGGCCAATATCTGGGCGCGGCGTTCCTGGTGCTGTTCTTCGTGTCGCTGATCGTGCCGCTGATCCGGCGCCATCCCCGCGAGAGCCTGCTGATCATGGGCCTGACCGCCGGCGGGTCGCTGACCTTCTATGTCTACACCACCTACATGCAGAAGTTCCTGGTCAACACGGCCGGCTTCAGCAAGGCCCAGGCTTCGGAGATCAGCGCGCTCAGCCTGATCGCCTTCATGCTGATGCAGCCGCTGGCGGGCTGGCTGTCCGACCGCTTCGGCCGTAAGCCGATGCTGATCATCGCCTTCGGCGGCGGAGTCCTGACGATCTGGCCGATCATGACCGCCATCAGCCAGACCAACTCCGTCGGGGTGGCCCTGGCGCTGATCCTGGCGGGCGTCGCCTTCCAGTCCTGCTACACCTCGATCAGCGCCGTGGTGAAGGCCGAGATGTTCCCGGCCGAGATCCGCGCCCTGGGCGTGGCCCTGCCCTACGCCCTGGCCAATGTGCTGTTCGGCGGCACGGCGGAGATGGTCGCCCTGGCCTTCAAGCACGAAGGCCTGGAGAGCACCTTCTATGTCTATGTCGCTGCGGTGATGGCCGTCGGGCTGGTCTGTTCGATCATCCTGAAGGATACGAGCCGACATAGTCTCATCCATGAGGACTAGAGCGTGACGCCGAAAGTGGACACCGGTTTCGGCGCTCGTCACGCTCTAAGTGTTTGATTTAGAGCCTTGTTATCGCGTCAAAGCGATCCCGCTTTGACGCGCAAGGCTCTAAGCTGGTTTTCCGACTCCCTGCCTGGGTCTAGACTTGCATCATGCCGTTGCTCGACATCCTGGTCCTGACCGTCTTCGCCTGCTGCTGGCTGCTGTACGAGCCGATGCTCAAGCGCATCGGCGAGAGCGGCGGCGTGCTCAACACCGACATGACGGTGATCCGCCGCCGGTGGATGCAGGAAATGGCCGTCCGCGAGATCGCCCTGCTGGACGGTCAGTTGCTGGGGCATGCGATCAATTCGGCGAGCTTTTTCGCGTCCTCGAACCTGATCCTGATCGCGGCGGCGGCCGGCGTCCTGTTCGGCGGTGACAACGCCTTGAAGAGCGTCGAGGGCCTGGCCGTCCTGGCCAAGACCACGCCGCTGATGTTTCAGATCAAGCTGGGCCTGGTGCTGGTGGCTCTGGCCCGGGGGTTGCTCGACTTCATCTGGGCGATCCGTCAGATGAACTACTGCCTCGCCGCGATCGGCGCCACGCCGATGTGGGCGCCAAACGCGGTGCTCGCGGAGTACGCCGAGGCCGCAGGCGGGATCTTGAACCCGGCGCTGTCGGCCTTCAATGCGGGCGTCCGCGCCTACTACTTCGCGCTTGCGGCGGCGGTCTGGTTGCTAGGCCCCCTGCCCTTCCTCACCGCGACGCTCGGCGCGATGCTGCTGCTGCTGTGGCGACAGCGTCAAAGCAGCGCCTCCGTGGCGGTGCGCAAGGTGCGGCAGATCCTGGAGCGGCAGCCGGTCGTGCATGGCCCGCATCTGAGCCGCGTGTCGTCTACGCCGCCCGAAGATCGCATCTAATCCGACGTCTCAAGGCTGGGCGGACGGAACGCCGCCTCTGCGGTCGCGCTCCCATGGTCGCGCGCCGACGCTCCCCAGATGCAATAAGCCCCGCCGGTGACACAGTCTCCGGCGGGGCTAATGGGAAGTCTTGTGGGTAGACCCTTCTTCCATATCTTAACCGGCGTCGGTCCGCAACCTTTCTGCGACGAAAATCCCACAGTAGGTCGTGAATTCAGAGCACAACTTCCGCTATTGCGGAGCGCGCCTCAGATTCCTGACGCATAGGTCAAAATATCAGTGATGACACTGAGACCCTTAGAACGAAAGAATGGTGCTGATCAATTCATAGAGTGCTCCGACGAACGCTCCACATCACGAAAGAAGATCATAAGCCCGGCTCAGATCGTTACAGTTTTGGATAAACTCTTGGGCTTTGGCAAAATACATCCTTGAGGCCAGGTCTACGCTGACGAGCGTTGGATCTTCTGCCGATCATTCTCCAGAAAGGCGACCTGGACGCAGACACAGAGTCTTCGCCGGCGCATACCGCGCGCTCAACTCTCGCCAAGCGCGCAGTGACACGTCCTAGATTCCCAATGCGGTCCAGATGGGCAGAACATCTTTCGCCCAGAACTCGGCTTGAGACTTCAATTCGGTGAGGTTGTCCTCGCCCTGAAGCGGGGCGCCGTCCTTGACGATGGCCTGCCCCTGGCTTTGCAGGATCTGGTAGGCGTAGGTGGCCAAGTCCGCCGGCGTCTTCCCGCCGCTCTGCCGCCCGAGCCAGAACAGTTGAGGGAAACGCGGCGCCAGCATCCCACCGCCCGTGACGGGCGAGGCGAAGTGGGCGATGTCTCCCACCGCCATCGAGCGGCACGCAATCGCCTTGTTCAAGGCCAGCGTCCGGGCCTTGGCCTTGTTGACGTCCGCCGCAGACGCCGCCGGGGTGATGACGCCCAGACCCATCAGGATCATCAGGGCCGAGTTCATCTGGGCAAAGTTCACGTTCTTGCCGGCGACGTGCGTTTCCAGCTCATGGATGGAATGGGGCTTGTTATCGAGCAGCAGCTCGAAGATCGGCCGATAGATTTCGTCCTTCAGACTCGCCTCACCCAAGACGCCGCGTACGGTCTTGGGCAGGTTCGCCTCATTGACCGTCATGACGATACGCTCCTCACGCATCGCGGAGACCTGTTCATGGCCGGCCAAGGTCCGCACGCCGCGCACCCAGTAGTCGCGGCGGAACTGCTGGTTCATGCAGAAGTCGCGGAGGGTTTCACGCAAAGACACATCGGGGACGCCGCGCATGAACTCCGCTTGCTGCGGCGTCATGTTCAGTTCGGGCAGGTTGTCCAGCACGTGCGCTGAGCCGGCGTAACCGACCTTGGCGCCGCTGAGCCAGTTCTCGGCGTCGGCGAAGTACATGGGGTGCCAGTCACGGTTCATGTACTCGTGGGCCAGGTACTTTCGATCCTGTCCCTTGACCTGATTGAGCCGCTCGACGGCGCCGGGATTGGCCTTGGCGTACAGCGGATCAAGGCCCAGGAACTGATCAATGAAGCCCAGCGCAGCGTCGGTTTGACCAACAACCCCCTGCCCCGGCGCGCCCATGACGTCGGCATGGCGCTTCATCAGGTGGCGGATCGGCGCCGAGGCCGACCAGCCCGGCAGCGTGTTGTAGGAGATGTAGAGCACGCCGCCCGGGCGCAGCTTGCGGCGAATGAAGTCCACCAGGACATGGCGGTTGTCATCCGAGATCCAGGTCCAGATGCCATGCAGCCCGATGAAGTCGAAGTCCGGCAGGTCCGGACGGTTACAGAACTCGGCGAAGGCCTCGTCGTAAAGCTTGGCTTCGGCGCCCGACAGGCGAACCATTTCCGTGGCGAAGGCCGCCTGGGACGGATTGAAGTCCGTGCCGTACCAGTTGACCCCGGGCTGGGCGGCGGCGTGGATCGACACCGACAGGCCCTGGCCAAACCCCAGTTCGCAGGCGTTCTCGATCTTCGGGGCGTGACGCCCGACCATCAGGAGCGGAAGGCGGCAGCGGAGCGGGTTCAGCTCGCCGTAGTAGCCAAACGTATAGTCGATGTCCGTAACATAGCCGGCGTTCCACTCAGTCGACACGTACTCTTCCCCTCACCCCAATGGCGGGCCATTGCTGCATGCAAACCTTTCGCATGACAAGCGCGCGTCGCGCCGCCTCGCGCACCTTTGCTGGCGTTGGCGCAGCCTGAACGGCTATACGATCGCCCATGCGTTTCGCCCGCCCGCATCAGCCATGACGTCGCGCCTGCTTGCCCTGTGGCGGCGCCTGCCGACACCGATCCGGCGATCAGCCCATGTCGCCGCTGGGGTCCCGCGCGCGAGCCTGGACGCCCTGGATCAGGCCCTGGCGGCCCATCAAGGTCGGAGGGCGGAAAGAGCCGCCTTGGCGCGCGCCCGGAAGGGCGCTGGTCCCAGGGGCCTTTCGCCCGCGCTCCCCGTGACGATCATCGGCTTCCACGGCGCAGTGCATGGCCTCGGCGAAGGCGCGCGGATGCTGGCGCGCGGATTTGCGGACATGGGCTTGCCCGTTCGCGCGCTGGACCTGTCGGCGTCCGTCGGGTTCGCCGCCGAAATCCCCCCCGCCTTCCCTCCCCCGGACCCCGGCGAGCGAGGGGTCACGATCTCGCACATCAATCCGCCCGAGCTTCTGCGATGGGTGCGAGACACCGAGGGCCGCCTGTTACAGGGTCGCCGGCATGTCGGTTACTGGGCCTGGGAGTTGGAAGAGGTTCCGTCCGACTGGCTTCCCGCCTTCGATTTCGTCGACGAGGTCTGGACCCCGTCCGCCTTCGCCGCCGACGCGATCCGACGCGTCGCGCCCAAGCGCGTGAGGGTTGCGCCGGCCCCCTACCCGCTCTACCTGAATCCGCGACCGCAGGCCGATCGCACCCGCTTTGGACTGCCGCACGACCAGGTCGTGGTGCTGATGGCCTTCGACCTGCGCTCGACGGCGCAACGCAAGAACCCCCGCGCGGCCTTACGCGCCTTCCAGCAGGCCACGGCCCGCGCCACCCGTCCGGCTATGCTGGTCTGCAAGATCGTCGGCGCGGATCTCTATCCCGAGACCTTCCAGGCGCTCGCCGCAGACGTGGCCGGCGATCCCTCGATCCGGCTCTTGACCGATAATCTGTCGGCGCAGGACATGGCGGCCCTCACGGCCAGCAGCGACATCGTGCTGTCCCTGCACCGCTCAGAGGGTTACGGCCTGCTGCTCGCCGAGGCGATCTGGCTTGGCAAGCCCACCTTAGCGACGGGCTGGTCCTCGAACGTCGAGTTCATGGACCCCGCGTCCAGCCGCCTGGTGGACTATCGGCTGGTCCCTGTGGAGGGCGACGGCGTCATCTATCGGGCGGGACGCTGGGCCGACGCGGATGTGACCGACGCCGCCGAGAAACTGGCCCGCCTGATCTCCGACGACGCCTGGCGCGACGCCCTGGCCGCCGCGACGGCGCGCAACGGCCACGTCTCGTTCAACCGCGACGCCTGGATCGCGATGACGCGGGCTTTGGCGGCTCTGGCCTAGAGCATTTTTCGAGCGAAGTGGTTCCGGTTCGCGTGAAGAAAAAGGCTTCGAAACAGAAGACTAGAGCTCGCGGCCTGACGCCGTCAGGTCGCGAAACGCTCTAGTTCCGTGGCGCGGTCTGGACCGGCGTATCGTCGCTCAGCGCGGGCAGGTCGTTGATCGACGCCGGCGGCGTCACCTTGTCGGCCGAGATCGGCTTGGCAGGCAGTTCGCTGGAGGGCGGCCGGATCGGCGAGGTGTCGCCCGGCGCCGGCTTCTTGGTCTCCAGCGGCAAGGCGATCCGATCGAAGGTCCCGATGATCAGCTCGGTCGGCAGCGCGCCGCGGTAACGCACCTTCTTGAAGTGACGCTCGGGGTCATAGGGCTGCACGCCCGGGGCGAGGTTGCCGACCTCAAGCGTGCCGACCTGCGCCAGCAGCTGCAGCCGGCCGACATACTCGTTGGCGCGCCCGCGGACGAAATTGATCTGGGCGTTCTGCAGTTCGGCCTGGGCGTTGAGCACTTCGATCGTGCTGCGGAGCGCGAAACGCTCTTCTTCCCGCACGCCATAGAAGGCGATCGTGTCGGCCTTCATCTCTTCTTCGATGCTGACCAGCGACTTGCGCGCGGCCACCAGGCTGTCCCAGTACTGCGAGACGGCCAGCACCATGCTGCGGCGCGCGTCTTCGAAGAGCAGCTTGTCGCGATTGTTTTCCTCGATCGACTGCCGCACCGACGAGTTCAGCTGACCGCTGGTGAACAGCGGCTGCGACAGCGTCACCGAAGCGTTGACGGTGTCCTCGCGCAGGCCGCCCCGCGCGTAGTAGGGCGTGCTCGAGCCGTTACGGTACTCGGCGCGCGCGCCGACCGAGAACAGGCGCTGGGCCCGCGCCTCGGCGACACCCGCGCGCGAAGCCTTCTCGGTATAGCCTGCGGCCAGAACGGTCGGGTTGGCTTGTTCCGCCTGGTTGAAAGCTTCATCCAGGCTTGTGGGCAGGCCGTCGACATCCGGCTCGGGCTCAAGCGTCTCGGGCTGGCGGCCCACCAAGGATGCATAGAGCGCCACGGTGACGTTCAATTGCGCCTGGGCGTTGGCGACCTGGGTGCTGGCGGACGCCAGACGGGCCTTGGCCTGCTGGACGTCGGTCAGCGTCACCTGGCGGACGCTGTACTTGTCCTCGGTGTCTTTCAGTTGCTTCTGCAGCCAGGCTTCGCCGCCTTGGCTGATGCGCAGGATCTCGCGGTCGCGACGCACCGAGACATAGGCGTTGGTCACGCGGACCAGCAGGTCCATCTCGATCCGACGCAGGTTTTCGCGCGCGGCCTTGATCTGCGCTTCGACCCCCGCGAGGCGGGCGGAGAAGCGGCCGTTCGTATAGAGGGCCTGGCTCAGGGACAGGGTCGAGGTCTGGCTGGCCGCCTCGACGCCGCTCTTGGCGTTCACGCCCCTGGACCAGCCGTAGACCTCGGCGACCGAGGCGTTGGCCTGAAGGCCATAGGCCGAGCGGGCCTGGGTGTAGTTCTCATCAAGCGCGCGCATAGCGGCGCGCTGGGCCTGAATGTTCGGATTGCTTTGATAGGCCGCAGTGATCGCGTCAGCCAAGGTCTCGGCTTGAGCGAGATCAGCGCGACCGACGACGGCCATGGCCACGGCCAAGGCGATCAGTGACGTTCGCACGGACAGAACTTTCGACAGCACTCGCATTTCCCAGACTGTAGCGGACCGCGTCTTAACGTGGCCTTCAACCTAATATTTGTGGCTTAATCAAGAAGACGGCGGACCGTCTCTTCCCATGTGACATTCTTGTCGCGCCATAGCCGGCGCGCCGCGTCACCCAGTGATATCGCCCGCGCCCGATCCGAGGTCAAACGATCAAGCGACTCGGCCAGGGCTTGCGGGGTCGGCTCAGCCACCGCGCCGGTGTCGGCGCTGACGATCTCGAGCAGTCCGCCGGAGTCGGTGACGGTGAGCACGGCCTTGCCCGCGGCGAAGGCTTCCATCGTCACGTAACCCACGCTGTCCTCGTCGAAGGGCAGATAGGCGCAGATCAGGGCTCCGTTGGCCCAGCGTGCGATGTCTTCGCGCGGGTGGAAGCCAAAGCGCAGCTCGACGCGGTCCTTGAGGTCCAGGTCCTCGACCAGCTTGGTCAGGCGATCGGCATAGGCCTGGTTTTCCGGCGGCCCGGCGATCACCAGGCGCAGGCCGCCCGGCAGCAGGGCCAGGGCCTCGATCAACAGGTGCTGGCGCTTGCCCGCCGCGACCCGGCCGCCGGCGAAGACATAGTCGCCATGCTCGCCGCCGGTGAACAGCTCGCCGTCGTTCAGCGGCGGATAGAGCACCTCGCTGCTCACCCCGTTGAACTTCATCAGGCGGTTCTGGGTGACGGGCGAATTGCAGTAGATCTTGCGGCACTCGGCGAAGCAGACGTTGTCGGCCGCGCGGATCGCCGCCTTCACCGCCCTGCCCGTGTCATCGAAATCAAGGTGGCTCTGGCCCGCTTCCGACAGGTCATAGGCCTGACGAAACTGGTGCAGCAGCCACAGGACCTTGTTCTGGTGCGGGATCAGATAGGCCGGGAACTTCAGCCCGATGACCCGGTCCACGTTGTAGAGCCGCATCCCCTTGGAGATCAGCATCTCCTCGATCAGGCGCTCGGCGGGCTCCCAGGTGAACGGCACGCGCACCAGCTCGGACTGCACGCCGGGCGTGGCGTTCAGGCGGCGGACCAGATGGTCGGCCAGCTCCTCGGCGCCGCCCCGCTGGAACGGCGCGGCGTTGTTGACGACCAGAACCTTCATGCGGACTTCCTCATGAGGTCAGACGCTCCACCACGGTGGTCCAATCGATCTTCATGTCGGCCAGACGGTTCAGCGAGGCGGTCCCCATCTTGGCCACCGCCGGCTTGTCGGCGTGCAGCCGGTCGAACTGCTCGGCCAGCGCCCTCGGATCGGGCGCGCTGATCAGGCCGTTGCGGCCGTGCTCGACCAGTTCCAGCACCCCGCCGGAGTCGGTCGTGGTGATCACCGGCTTGCGGGCGTGGGCGCCCTCCAGCGAGGGATAGCCGTAGCTGTCCTCGTCCTTGGGCAGATAGGCGACGGCCAGAGCCTGTTTCAGCATGTCGGCCTTCTCGTCCTCGCTGATCCAGCGATCCTCGAGAATGACCCGATCGGCGACGCCCAGGTCATGGGTCATCTTGACCAGCTGTCGGCCATATTCGGGGCTGGACGCCGTGCCCGCCAGACGCAGCTTCACGCCGGTCTTCACGTACTGCATGGCCTCGATCATCAGGGCCTGGCGCTTGTGCGGCTCCAGGCGCGAGATGGCCACGATCTCGTCGCCATAGCCGGTGTGGGTGAAGCGCTCGGGCTGATAGATCGGCGGATACAGCGGCGTGGCGTCCAGGCCGTTGAAGGCCTTCAAGCGGTCGGCCACGACCTGAGAGTTGGTGAACACCGCCCGCGCCTCAGAGATCGCCTGGGTGTCGAGCGCGCGCAGATTGTCGCGAACGGCGCGGTAATGGGCGTCGTCCGGCATGCCGCGATAGGGCGTGTCCCACAGGTCGTAGAAGGTGCGGATGTGGTGGATGAACCACAGCACCTTGTTGGGATGGTCCACCACATAGGCCGGCGGCCGGAAGCAGATCACCCGGTCGCACCACTGGGTCAGGTCCATCAGCCGCCAGGCCGCGATCTGGTGCAGGATCTCGTTCGGATCGTCGACGAACGGCAGGTAGAACCGCTCGACCTCGTGGCCGGCCTCGACCAGCTTCTCCTCGAGCCACTCGACGATGAAGCGCGCCCCGCCGTTGATGAACGGCACGATCGAGGACAGCAGGACGATGCGCATCGGCTAGACCAGCACCTGGTCCAGCGCCGCGATGACGCGGTCGATGTCGGCCTCGGTCAGACCCGCGTGGGTCGGCAGGTTCAAGCCGTCGGCTCCACAGGCCTCGGCGATCTTCAGATCGTCCGTGGCCAGATGCGCATAGGGCGGCATCACGTGCATCGGATGGAAGACCGGGCGGCTCTCGACGCCCAGCGCATCGAGATCCTGGATCACCTGGTCGCGCGAGGTCGAAAGCCCCTCGCCCAGACGCACCGTGTACATCCAGAACACATGACGACCGGTCGGCTCGACGTGCGGCTTGATCACGCGGTTGCCCAGGCGCGCCAGCTTTTCCTCGTACCAGGCCACCACCTGCTCGCGGGCCGCGAGGTGCGCATCGACGCGCTCCAGCTGCGCCAGGCCGATCGCGGCCTGGATGTTGGTCATGCGATAGTTGAAGCCGACGACCGGGAACCAGTAGCGGCGGTTCGGGTCCATGCCCTGGCTACGGTACAGGCGCATCACCCGCGCCAGCTCGTCGTCGTTGGTGGTGATCATCCCGCCCTCGCCGGTGGTGATGATCTTGTTGCCGAAGAAGCTGAAGGTGGCGCACGTGCCCAGCGATCCGGACATCTTGCCCTTGTAGGTCGCCCCCACGGCCTCGGCGGCGTCCTCGATCACCATCAGGCCGTGCTTCTTGGCGATCGCGAGGATCGGATCCATGTCGGCGACCTGACCATACAGGTGGACCGGCATGATCGCCTTGGTGCGCGGCGTGATCTTGGCCTCGATCAGCGCCGGATCGATGTTGAACGTCCGCGGGTCGTTGTCGACCAGCACCACCGTCCCGCCGCAATAGGTCACCGCATTGCACGAGGCGATATAGGTCAGGCTGGGCACGATGACTTCGTCGCCGGGGCCGATCCCCATCGCCACCAGGGCCAGGTGCAGCGCCGTCGTGCCGTTGTTGCAGGCGATCGCGTGCTTCACGCCGCAGTAGTCGGCGAACGCCCGTTCGAAATCGGTGATGAAGCGGCCGGCCGACGAGATCCAGGTGGAGTCCAGGCACTCCAGCACATAGTCGCGTTCGTTGCCGTCGAGGCGCGGCGCGGCGACGGAAATGCGCGGCAGATCACTCACGAACGGTCTCCTTTAATCTTGGCCGGCACGCCGATCGCAAGGACCGCGTCCGGAAGGTCACGCACGACCACGCCGCCGGCGCCGACGATCGTGTCGGCGCCGATCGATACGCCGGGTATGGCCCGGGCGCCGACACCGAGAAAAGCCCGCTCTCCCACAGACACCCCGCCCGCCAGGGCCGAGGCGGGGCCCAGATGGCAGGCCGCGCCCAGGCGGCAGTCATGGTCGACGACAGCGCCGGTGTTGAGGATGGCCAGATCGTCGATCCAGCTCTCGGCGTTGATCACCACACCCGCCATCACCGCGATCCCCTCGCCCAGACGCGCGCTGGGCGACACGACCGCCGAAGGATGGATGGCGTTGACCAGCGAAAAGCCGTGTTCGCGG
Source organism: Caulobacter vibrioides (assembly GCF_002310375.3). Taxonomy (GTDB): domain Bacteria; phylum Pseudomonadota; class Alphaproteobacteria; order Caulobacterales; family Caulobacteraceae; genus Caulobacter; species Caulobacter vibrioides_D. The sequence continues at coordinate 1,084,313 of NZ_CP023315.3, read as the reverse complement.
GCCTTGCGCCCCAACTTCTGGCGAAGCCGATTGTCGCCGATCGCCACGAACAGCGCCGACAGCCCCTGCCCGCGAAGGGTCGGCAGGGCCAGGTCGTCGCCCACCACGGGCACGCCCAGCACCTCGCGCGGCGTCGGGTCGGCGTCGATGATCGCCGCCACGGCCCGACCGCTGGCCCGCAGGCTCTCGATGACCACCTTGGCGTGGCCCCCGCCGCCAACGATGACGACGCCCCCGATGTCGAGGGTTGCGCCCATCAGTTGCGCGAGCGCCGCGCGATGTCGGCCTCGACCATTTCGGCGATCATCTCCTGCATGGTCGTCTTCGGCTCCCAGCCAAGCTTGGCCTTGGCCTTGGCCGGATCGCCCAGCAGCAGGTCGACTTCCGCAGGACGCAGGAACTTCGGATTGATCGTGATGTGGTCCTGGTAGTTCAGGCCGACATGGGCGAAGGCCACCTCGCACATCTGGCGCACGGTCCAGGTCTTGCCGGTGGCGACCACGTAGTCGTCCGGCGTCTCCTGCTGCAGCATCAGCCACATGGCCTCGACATAGTCCTTGGCGTGGCCCCAGTCGCGCTGGGCGTCGAGGTTGCCAAGGTCGACGGTCTTGCGCTGGCCAAGCTTGATGGCCGCCACCGCGTCGGTGACCTTGCGGGTCACGAACTCGATGCCGCGCAGCGGGCTTTCGTGATTGAACAGGATGCCGGCCGAGGCGTGCAGGCCAAAGCTCTCGCGGTAGTTCACCGTCATCCAGTGCGCATACAGCTTGGCCACGGCATAGGGCGAGCGCGGGTAGAACGGCGTCGTTTCCGACTGGATCGGGTGCTGCACCAGACCGTACATCTCGGACGACGAGGCCTGGTAGAAGCGCGCCTGCGGGCATTCCAGACGGACGGCCTCCAGCATGTTGGTCGTGCCCAGGCCCGTCACCGAGCCCGTCAGGTGCGGCTGCTCCCACGACGCGCCGACGAAGCTCTGGGCGGCGAGGTTGTAGACCTCGTCGGGCTGCAGGCGGCGCACCAGGCGCGCCAGACCGCCGGCGTCCAAGAGGTCGCCCAGCTCGAACTGGATGTCGTCATAGACGCCCATCCAGCGCAGGCGGTCGCCGATCACATCGGCCGAGGCCGAGCGACGCAGCATGCCGTGGACCGTATAGCCCTTCTCAAGCAGCAACTTGGCGAGATACGCCCCGTCCTGACCGGTGATCCCGGTGATCAAAGCCGTCTTCGCCATGCGTATTCGCCGACTCCAGTAACAACGAAGGGTCCTGACTACACTATTGCCCGCGAATGGAAAGCAGCGCCGGCGATTTTACATCGCCCACGCCGCCGTCCGAAAAGCGTTGCAAATCAGGCTGTTGAAATCCTAGCCCTATTCCTCGCGCATCGTCGTGCGCAGGGTGTCTCGTAGCGGTGAGAACAGGTACTGCAGCACAGTGCGCTCGCCCGTCGGGACGATCACCTGGGCCGGCATGCCGGCGGTGACCTTGCCGCGCAGATGCGGCGGCAATTGCTTGATGTCCACCGTCACCACGCCCAGGAAGTAAGACACCTTACCCTCGGGATCGGTCAGTCGATCGTGCGAGATCGAGACGATCTTGCCGTTCAGGATCGGCACCTCGCGCGAGTGGAACGAGGGCAACCGCACCTCGGTGATCATGCCCTTGCGAATATTGTCCACATCGGTCGGCGCGAACTGGGCGTGGATCTCAAAGCTGCGCTCGTCGGGCGCGATATCCACCAGCGCTTCGGCCGGCCGCACCACGGCCCCCTCGGTGAAGAAGCGCAACGCCTGCGCGACGCCGGTGACCGGCGAGACGATGTTCACGCGGCGCTGGGCGTCTGCGGCCACGATCTCGCGCTCGCTGACTTCGGCCAGCTTCACGCGGGTCTCGGAGATCGCCTCGCTGACCTGTTCGAAGAACTGCTGACGAATCTGACGGATCTTCAGCTGGGTCTCGCCCATGCCTTGCACGGCCTTGGCCCGGTCGGCGGTCAGCTTGCCGATGGAGCCCGACAGCGAGGCCTGTTCGCGTTCCAGCGCCAACAGGCGCGGCCGCGGCACCAGGCCCTTTTCGTAGATCTTCCGCAGGTCGCCCAGCTCGTCCTGGATGAAGCCCAGTTGCTCCCTCAGACCCTGGGTCTGACGGTCGATACCGTCGACCTCGCTCTCGAACTGCGCCTTCTGGGCGTTGAAGAGGTCGACCTGGCCCTGGATGGTCTGGCGGCGCTCGGTGAACTGCGATTGTTCGTCGGCTAGGGCGCGCGCGACGGCGGGGTCGGCGCGCTGGGCCAGAAGGTCCGCCGGGAAGCTGATCGTCGGGCGCTGATCGCGCTCGGCGACCAGGCGGGCCTCAAGCGCGCGCAAGGAGACGTACTGCGCGCGGGTGATGCCGGCGGCGGCGTCGACCTGGGTCGGGTCCAGCTGGAACAGCACCTGACCCGCCTTCACCCGATCGCCCTCGCGCACCAGGATCTTGCGCAGCATCCCGCCTTCGAGGTGCTGAACGGTCTGCCGGTTGCTGGTGGAGTTGACGACGCCGCTGGCGATCACGGCGCTGTCCAGCGGCGCAAACGCGGCCCAGCCCAGGACCCCTACGAAGGTGAAGGCGATGACGGCGTAGCCAATGCGGGCGACGCCCTTGTAGTTATCGGTCGGACGCTGGATCTGAGCGGGCTTCATGTGAGCTTGAGCCTAAGAGGCGCCGGTGAACCGGCGCCGGGAAAAGGGGGAACGGCGGACGTCAGTTCGCGCGCTGCGGCGCGGGGATCGGCGGCTGGGGCGGCTGGGGCGGTTGCGCGCCCATCAGCTTGGCCAGCATCACGTCTCGTTCTCCGAAGTCCGAAATCACCCCCTGATTGACGACCATGATGTAGTCCGCCTGGCTCAGGATGTTCACCTTGTGCGTGGCGAACACGACCGTGCGCTTGGCGGCCTTCAGCTTGGCCATGGCCTGGGTCAGCGCCACTTCGCCCACCTGGTCGAGGCTAGCGTTGGGCTCGTCCAGCACGATCAGGGCCGGCGAGCGGAACAGGGCGCGGGCCAGGGCCAGACGCTGGCGCTGGCCGCCCGAGAGCGAGGCGCCGCCTTCGCCGATGGCGGTGTCGTAGCCGTCGGGCAGGGCCTGGATCATCTCGTGGACGCCGGCCATCTTGGCGGCTTCGATGACGTCATGCGCCTCGAACTCGCCGAAGCGGGCGATGTTCTGGGCCACGGTGCCGGAGAACAGCTCGATGTCCTGCGGCAGGTAACCCACGTGACGACCCAGCTTTTCGGGGTCCCACTGCTTGATGTCGTAGCCATCGAGACGGATCACGCCGGCCGCGCACGGCCACACGCCGACAATGCCGCGCAGCAGCGAGGACTTGCCCGCCGCGCTGGGGCCGACGATGGCCAGCGACGTGCCGGCGTCGAGGCGGAAGCTGGCCTGGCGCATGGTCGCGGCCTGGGCCCCGGGCGGCATGATCGAGGCGGCCTCGGCCGACAGCACGCCGCGCGGCTCGGGCAGGTCCATGTGGTCGGTGCGGTCGGACTCGGCGCGCAGCATCAGCTGCAGGCGGTCCCACGAGCCACGGGCGCCGATGAAGCCCTTCCACTGGCCGATGGCGCCTTCGATCGGGGCCAGGGCGCGACCCACCAGGATCGAGCCGGCGATCATCGCGCCGGGCGAGATCTCGCCGTGAATGGCCAGATAGGCGCCGCCGCCCAGGATCAGGGTCTGAACGATCTGGCGGAACACCTTGATGCCCGACATCACCGCGCCGCCGGCGTCGCTGGCGGCGGCCTGCCAGGCCACCTGCTCGTCGCGACGGGCGCGCCAGCGGGCCTGCAGTCCGCCCCACATGCCCATGGCCTTCATGACCTCGGCGTTGCGCAGGGTGGCGTTCGCATCACTCTGCGCGGCGATCGAGGCGACGGTCGCCAGCTGGATGGGGTTCTTGGTGGCGCGATCGTTCATCACCGCCAGCCAGAAAATGATCACGCTGGCGATGATCGCCAGGATCCCGAAGAAGGGATGCAGGATCCACGACACGATGATGAATACGGGCGTCCAGGGCGCATCGCAGAAGGCGATGAGGCCGCCGGTCATGAACTCGCGCACCTGATCCATGTCGCGGAACGCCTGACCGCCGGCGCCGCGCCGGGTCAGGGTGGAGTCGAGGACGGAGCGGAAGATCGGATCGCGCGCCATGGCGTCGAACTTCAAGCCGCCGCGCACCAGAACCTGGGTCCGAAGCGCTTCCAGCGCGCCGTAGACCAGGAACAGGAACACGCAGATCAACGTCAGGACCACCAGGGTGGCGACGTTGCGGCTGGTCAGGACGCGGTCATAGACCTGCAGCATGTACAGCGGGCTGACCAGCGCCAGCAGGTTGATGAAGAAGCTGAAAACCAGCGCCGCGATCACCGCAGGCTTGGCCACCTTCACCGCCGCGTCGAGCACGGTGGGTTTGGCGCCGGAGGAGATAATGGACATCGGTAGCCTAAAGGAGGGCGGACAACAGCAGGTTTGAGTGCGCGGTTGCAGAGGATCGGACCAGCAACACGTAAAGATGGCTCAATTGAGTCATCAGTGAACCACCTATCGCCCCAAGCGCGAGTTACAGCGCTGCGTATCGCATCTCAGCGCGCAAAAGAAAAGGCCGCCCTGTCCGAGGACAAGGCGGCCTTCCTTTAGACTGACGGCATGGCCGAAGCCATGCCGTCCCTCAATCGTTATTAGACGATCGCGGTGATGTCGCCACCGCTGGCTCCTCCGGAACCGCTGGTCGAGAGCGCGCCCGAGCCTTGGGCGAAGATACTGAGGGGGTTTGTGCTGGCGCCTGACACACCATCGGTGACGGGCCAGAGCCAAGCGCACGCACCGCTGACGACGACTATCCCAGACAACCCTGTGCAGTTGTGGACACAGTAGATCTAGGTGCCCAACAAAAAACCCCGGCTCCGAAGAGCCGGGGTTTCATGAGGTCGAACGCTCCCTCTTTCGAGGGAGCGCCAAACTTCCAGCTTAGCTGATGGCGGTGATGTCGCCACCACCCGACAGCGTCATGCCGTTCGCCAGGGTCGTGATACCAACCAGTTGGATCACGGCGTCGCCAGCGCTGAAACCAGCGACACCGTCGCTGAGGAACAGATAGGCTTGACCTTGGTCAACGAAGACCGCGGCTTCACGAGCAGCTTCACCACCGGCGGCGAGGTCGGCGGCGATAGCCGTCAGCTTCAGAGCCAGGGTGTTGTCGTTGACGTGGAACGTGGCCAGACCCGTCGCCGAGATGTTGGCGTTGCCAGCAGCAGCGGCGGTACCGGCGTCGCCACCGTTGATCACGATCGCGCCGGCCACAACGTCGATGATGTCCGAGTTGGACACGAACGTCAGTTGGTCCATCGCGGTCGAGGTCGAGTCAGCGTCGACAGCGGCCACAGCGTTCACGCCTTGCGTCGTGTTCGTCACGGTGATGTCGAGGCCGTTCGTCAGAGCAGCCGTCGCACCAGCGGCGGTGGCGCTGTTGAAGACCTGAACCGTCGTGTTGGCGACGTTACCCAGGGTGTTCGCGAACGTCAGGGTGATGTCAGCGCCAGCGGTCGACACCGTGTAGCGACCAGCGGCGGCGGCCGTAAGGGCAGCAGCCATACCGGTCACGAACTCAGCGGCGGTCGGGGTCGCGTCGGTCGTGAACTGGACCGTCGAACCACCGCCAACGGCGATGACGTAGGTGCCAGCAACGTTACCGGCGCCGTTGACAGCAGCCGTGATCGTTTGGGTTTCACCCGTGGCGGCAACAGCAGCCGAGCCAACCGCGACGCGGTAGGTGTCGGCGCCCAGGCCACCGTTGATGACGTCAGCGCCACGACCACCGGTGATGATGTCGTTGCCGGCGCCGCCGACGATGGTGTCGACGTTGGCGCCACCGGTGATGGTGTCAGCACCGTCGCCGCCCGTCACGTTGACGGTGTTGCCGCTGGCGGCAGCCGTCAGAGCCGAACCGTCGAAGGTGTTCGTCGCACCGCCACCCAGGGTGACCGTGAACGTACCCGCGTTACCCGTGGTGATCGAGTCAACGCCGTTACCGCCCGTGACGGTGATCACGTCCGAGGCGGTTTCAGCGCCAAACGTGAAGTTGCTGCCACCGGTCGCGGCCTTGACGGTCGCAGCGGCGGCGAAGGTGCCGGCTTCGAACGTCATGTTGCCGGTGCCGACGACGGCGCTCAGGTCGATCGAGGTGACCGAGTTGCTGCCCGTGGTGCTGGCGGTGCCCGAGAAGCCCGGAGCGTTGCTGGCGAAGGTGCTGAGCGTCAGAGCCAGGTTACCCGGGGTCGTGGCGGTCAGGGTCTTCAGGCCGGTGTCGTGGATGACAGCGGTCGTCGTGCCCGTGGCCAGCATGTCGGTCTGGGTCAGGGTGATGCCTTCAACGCCCGACACCTTCAGGGTGCCAATGTTGTAGCCGCCGTTGGCGGTGACGCCACGGTTGCCAACGTTGATGGCCAGAGCGTCGCTGGCGCCCGCGAAAGCGGTGTTCAGCGAGACGTTGCCCGAGGTGCCGGCATAAGCCGCCAGCTGGGTGCCCTGATAGTTCAGGTTCGACAGCGTGGTCAGACCAGCGACCGTGGTCGCGTCGGTGCTGCGGACGTTCAGCGAGGTCAGGTTCGGGTTGGCGCTGAAGGTCGTGACGGCCGTGCCGCCGTTGACCTGCAGGGTTTCGACGCCCGACATCGTCACGGACGCGGTGTTCGAAGCCGTGAAGGAGACGGTGTCAGCGCCCGTACCGCCGGTGACGACGTCGCCGGTCGACAGGGCGGTGCCCAGGGCGAAGGTGTTCGTGCCCGTCGACGTCGAAGCGTCGATCGTGGCGGCGGCCTTCATGGTGCCCACGGTGATCGTGTTCACGCCGTCGCCGGTCACGGTCAGCTTGTCGACCGTGGCGGTGCCAACAACGTTGACCCAGTTCGAACCCTTGGTGGCCAGCGAGATGGCTTCAACGCCAGCGCCGACGGTCAGGACCGATTCGGTGACGGTCGGGACCGTTTGACCGGCCGCGAGAACCGACGAACCAGCCGACTCAACGCTGAGCTTGGCGACGTCGGCGGTGCCGAGAACGTCAACAGCGCGGAAGTTGACAGTCAGGTCAGCGGTGGCGCCGCCCGTCGTGATGGTGTTCGAAACGCCGAAGGTCGTAGCGACCTGAGCGTTGTTCACCGTCAGGTCGTTGGTGCCGCCCGTGCTGTTCAGGTTGACGATATCGTTAGCCAGCAGCAGGTCGATGGTCGCATCGCCCAGAGCGCGAACGGTGACCGTTTCGATGCTCGAGGTTTGCAGCAGACCCGGGTTGGCCGTCGAGGCGACGGTCAGGCTCAGGGTGTCGGTGCCAGCGCCGCCGTTCAGCACGTCACCGGTGGTGGCCGTGGTGGTGTTGGCAGTAGCGCTCACGACGCCCGTGAAGGTGTCGTTGCCACCGGTGCCCGTCAGGGTGTCGGCGTTGATGCTCAGAGCGTAGGTCGAACCGACGCCCGGGACCACCGGATAGGCGGTGAACAGGTCGATACCAGCGGTGTTGTTGTTCACCAGCTTGCCGTCGTCAGCCAGGTCCTTGACCAGGTTGTTGGCGGCCGTGGCGTACGAACCGACGCCAGCGCCGTTGTTGAACACGGTCGCGTTGTAGATGATCGAACCGACCACGGCGGCCTTGACGGCCAGGTCAACTTCCGAAGCCAGCAGGCCCGGAACGTTGGCCTTCACGAAGGCGGTGTAGTAGGCGATCGACGAAGCGCTGGTCAGGAAGGCGACAGCGGCGTCGACGTTGATGCCAGCAGCGGCGGCGGCCGAGTTACCGACGATCACGTTGTAGGCGGCCTGGTCGCTTCGATGATCGACAGCGAGCCGTAGGTGGCGGCGAACTTGGCTTCCGCGTCCGGGTTGTCCAGGGCCAGCGAGACCGACTGGGCGATGTAGCGGTTTTCACCGTTCAGGCCGGCTTGCACGCCCGAACCGACATAAGCGGCGTTCAGGAAGGCGAGACCAGCTTCGCTCGGCGCCTTGCCGGTGAAGAATTGGTAGGTCTGGATGCTGACCGCGGTGGTCACGTCCGAGGCCAGGTCGATGGCCGATTGCAGCGCGGCTGCGTCGGTCAACACGCCCGTGGCGTTTTGGTTGGCGATGCCTTGCAGACCGGTGATTTGAGCGGCGGTCGCGGCGGTGCCAGCGTTGGCGTTCTTAAAGAACGTTTCGAGCTGGGTCAGTGTGTAAGCCATTTGGCTTGTCTCCCAAAGTAAATCCCACACCCCCTGCGACCGTTTGGCGCGCATGGGAGCAGTGATGCCTATAGAGCAAACGACATACGTCCACAATACCCGAAATGGCGCCGTACAGCATTTTCGTAACCGGTACAGCAAAATGGCTATATAGCGTTCCTTGTACCCCCCTCCGGAATGCGCTATACAAGGGGTCCAAATTCGCCTGACGCGCGTGCTGGCATGTGCGTCTCTCGGCTAGCAAGGCTTTATATATGTACGGCAACCCACAGCGTCGTAGCGCCCCGGAGGTCCAGGACCTCCGCCGCGAAGGTGGCCGATGGCTCAAGGAGATGCGCGAGGCCGCCGGTCTCTCGCAACGCCAACTCGCGGCCAAGGTCGGCGCGGACTACTACACGTTCATCTCGCAGCTCGAGACGGGCCGCGGTCGCATTCCGCCGGACCGTTATCGCGACTGGGCCATTGCCCTGGGCACGCCGGAACGTGCTTTCGTGCGGGAGCTGATGCGGTTTTACGATCCCATCACCTACGAAATCCTGTTCGGCGAGGAATAGTTAGGTTAGTGTAAAGGAGATCGTCCGTAGTCGGTCTCCGTCTCAACGCGTGGGGAAGCGTTTAACGCATGGCCGCACAGGTCCTTTCGTTCTTTCAGCGCGCACCGCGCGTCCAGCCGAGCTACAGCGACTGGACGCAGCAGGAGCTGGCCGAGTTCTACCGGGTTGAGAGCGCGCTGATCCGCGCCGGCATCCGCGTCGGAACCGACCGCGGGATGAGCGACGAGAACGATCCCTGGTTCATCTTCTATCGCGCCGACGACAATGAAGTGGTGATCCACTTCGCGCGGATCGACGGTGAGTACATCATCGCCGGCCCCGCCTACGAAGAAGTCGCGCGCGGCCTCGATTTCAGCGCCCTGGTGCGCAACATGGTCGCCCGTCACCCGCTGATTAAGCGGCCCGAGCGCGGCGACAACGTCTCGATCCACCCCGCCGCCCTGCTGGTGGCGATCGTCGGCACCGCCTTCTTCAAGAGCGGCGAAGCCCGGGCGGCCGAGAGCGGCGCGACGACGACGCCCTCGAGCGCCCATCGGCCAACCCTGCTGAGCACCAGCTCGCCGGCCAGCATCGTCGGGGGCGTCGTCGCCGCGCCGGGCGCGAACGCCTCGGCCCAGGTTCCGGTCAGCCAAGCCGTGATGATCCTGGCCGCCGCGATGATGGCCACCGAGATCAAGGTCGAGTCCGCTACGCTGGCCCCGGCCGCGCGTGATGCGATCGCCGAGGCGGCGATGGCGCTGGATTTCAGCGACTACACCAGCGAGAGCGCCGTCAGCCTGGGTGCGCGTCACACCAGCGAGACGCCGGTCAGCGTTCCCGCCCCGACGCCGGCCGAGACCGTGTCGTCGGTCCTGGCGCTGGTGGCTCTGATGAGCACCCTGCCCACGCCGGAGCACACCCTCGCCTACGCCCGCAGCACTGTGGCCGGCGGCGCGGTGTCCGGCGGCGCTGACAGCGCCGCCCTGAGCCTGTCGCAGATCGGTCAGTGGACGATCGACGTGCGCTTCGCCCAAGGCGGCTGGACCGAGGTCGAGGCCGTGCACCTGGTGCGCACCCTGGTGGCCGGCGCTGCGTCTGAGCAGATCGCGGTCATCGAGGTCGAGAAGCTGCCGCAGATCCTCCTGGATCTGATCGAGCGGGGCCCGCACTACACTGTTACGACGACGGCTCCGAACGCGCCGAGCGACGTGGAACCCGTGACGCCGACGCCGCCGGTCGTGGCGCCGCCCACCGGCCAGGACAACCTTCCCACCCCGGTGGACAGCTCGGCCCCGACGCCGACTCCGACGCCCGTGGAGACCGCGCCTCCGCCTGTGGCCCCCGCCAAGCCTGCTCTGCCGGCCTTCAGCGGTTTTGCGAGCCAGGAGCTGGTCAAGCAGTTCGTCGAGTATTTCGTGGCCCACACCGAGCAGGTGTCGATCATGCTCAAGGGTCTGCAGGTCGTTATCTTCGACAGCCGCGTCACGTCCGCGCCTGAGTCGATCGACCACATGACCAGCATGACGTTCACCTTCTTCGACGGCAGCTCGGTGAATCTGGTGGGCGCGCAAACGGCGTTCCTGCATCACGACGGCCTGACCTAGGACCGCGACGCGGCGGCTTGCCCTCAAGCGCCGTCGCTATCCCTCGCCTCGCGACCTCGCGCCTGCCATAGTCGCGGCCGATCCGGCGTTCATGGCCGGACGCCGTCGTTTCAGTTCACGAGAATCCCCTTGCGTCCGCTACGCCTTGATCTTGCGATACGATCCGCCATGGCTGCTTCGCCCTCGCGGAACGACGCGGTCGCGCCGTTGGGCGGCGAGCAGGCCCCCTTGGCCAGCCACGGCGCACCCGCCCAGGACGCGCCCGCAGCGGCAGGCCGGCGTCGGCTCGCCCTGCCCCGACGGATCGCCGCCAAGCTGTTCGGCCGCGTCGCCGACTATGCGCGGCGATACCTGCAGGCGCCGGTGCTGCATGACCTGGGCGAGCAGCGCGCTTTGAGCCAGGCGCTGCTGGAGGAACTGCGCCATACCCGGCTTCATGTCGTTCAGCTTGAACACCAGTTGCAAGCCCTGGCCCTCGAACACGGCCGCTCGGTCTCCGCGCTCGCCGCGCTGGCCAATGGGCACGGCCAGCAGTTGGCCGCCCTTCTGACGACGCAGGACGCTCTCGCCCTCCAGCAAGGCCAACTGGCCGTGGAGCAGGGCACGATCGCCCGCGCGCACACCGAGCGCCTCCACATGATCGAGACGGTCGGACAGACCGCCCTGACGCGCGTCGAAACCCTCCCCGCCCTGTTCGGCCCCCGCTTTGATGAGCTGGAGATCAAGCAGCGGCCGCTCATCGCCTATGATGACGACTCGATGGCCATCCGCATGCGCGACGGCTATGTGCTGGCGCCGCGCAACCTGCCGACCTTCGTGACGATGCTGGCCAACGCCACCAGCCGTGGCCTGGAGCCCGGCACCGGCGACGTGCTGCGACGCCTGATCCAGCCGGGCATGGTAGTGGCCGATGTCGGCGCCAATATCGGCCTCTTGACGCTGGTGATGGCCTGGGCGACGGGACCCGGCGGTCGCGTCATCGCCTTCGAGCCCGAGGCGATCCCGCGCTCGAACCTGGAAAAGATGAAGTACCTCAATGGCCTGTCGTGGGTCGAGGTGCGCGATCAGGCCGTGGGCGAGACGCCTGGCCGTCTGACCTTCCACGTCAGCGACATCATCGGCCACAGCTCGCTCTACGCCCTGCCGGACGCCGAAGAGGCCAGGACAATCGAGGTCGAGGTCGTGCGGCTCGACGACGTGACGCCGGCCAATCGGCTGGACGTGGTCAAGATCGACGTCGAGGGCGCCGAGCTGGACGTGCTGGCCGGCATGACGGGCGTCATCGCCAAGAACCCGGATCTCGCCATTCTCGCCGAGTTCGGCCCCGAGCACCTGGCGCGCGTCGGCCAGACCCCGGCGCAGTGGTTCAAGGCGTTCGGCGATGCGGGCTTCAAGGCCTACATGATCGATGAGACCACCGGCGCCTGCACGACGACCAGCGCCAAGGCCGCCGCCAAGGTCGTCTCGGCCAATATCGCCTTCGTGCGCGCCGGCGGTGACGCCGAGAAGCGCCTGCTGGGCCGCTGAGGACGAGACGATGAAGATCTGCTGGGTGACGCCCTTCGTCCTGCGCTCGTCCATCGGCCGCGTCAGCGCCGAGGTCGCCAAGCACCTGGCCGCGCGAGGCCATCAGGTCGAGATCCTGCGCTGCGAGGACCAGAACGATCCGGCCGAGCCGCTGCACCCGACCGCCCTGCCCGTCCACCACTGGCGCGCCTATGACCTGGGCCGGTTGAGGGCCGAGTTCGACGTGGTCGTCGTCAATATCGGCGACAACTATCCCTTCCACGCCGGCGTGTTCGCGATCCTGGACGCCGCGCCTTGCCTGGGGATCTTCCACGACTTCTACATCTACAACCTGTTCTCGGGCTGGCTGTACTACAACGGCCTGGACTACCACCGGCACGACGCCGAGATCGTGGCGACCTACGGCCCGGACGCTCTGCCGCACGCGGTGGCCGTTCGCTCGGGCCAGATGCTGGACATGGGCGAGATCGCCCAGCATGTGCCGATGACCGAATGGCTGGCGGGCCGCTGCGAGGCCGCCCTCGCGCACGCGCGCTTCTATGCGCCGAAGCTGGAGGCTGCGTGTGTGGGTCCGGTGGCGGTGACGCCGCTGTGCTGCCCCGATCGCGCGACTCCGCCGGGGGCGCCGAAGGCCAAGTCGCAGCTGACCCTCACCACGGTCGGGGTGATGAACCCCAACAAGCGTGTCGCCGACGTCATTGAGGCCCTGGGTGGCTCAGAAGCGCTGAAGGCGTGCGTCTATCGCCTGGTGGGCCCGATCTCCGACGAAGAGCGCGCGCGCCTGGAAGGCGTCGCGGCCGAGGTGGGTTTCGAAAACCTGGTCATCGACGGCGCGGTGGACGACGAAACCCTCGACCGCCGCCTCGACGAGGCCGACATCATGGTCGCGTTGCGCAAGCCGGTGCTGGAGGGCGCGTCGGGTTCGGCCTGCGAGGGCATGCTGAGCGGGCGACCCACGGTCGTGGCGCGCGCCGGCTTCTACGGCGAACTGCCCGACGACCTCGTCTTCAAGGTCGACGGCGAGATCGTGGTCGACGAGCTGCGCTCCACGCTGGAACGCCTGGTGGCGGACGCAGCCCTGCGCCTTGAGACCGGCAAGGCCGCTCGCGCCTGGGCGCTCGAAAACCTCAACGCCGCGCGCTACGCCGAGGCGGTAGAGGCCTTGGCCAAGGCCCAGGTCACCAGCCGTCCGCTGCTGGCTGTGGGCCGGCGCATCGGCGGCGAGCTGAGCGCCATGGGCCTGCCCGAGGGCGACGCCGCCGCCACGCGGATCGGCGCCACCCTGCAGAAGCTGTTCGCGCCGCTGCCGCAGTAGGCGCCAACCCCGATCAGGCGCTCTTGCTGACCGGCGGGGCGCAATAGTGATCCAGGAACGCCTGGTGCTGCGGCAGGCGCGAAACGGCCCCGGCGATGTTGCGCTTGAGGTCGTCCAGCGCCTGCTTCAGCTGCTGGGGCGGCATCAGCCGGCCCATGTGGTGATAGGTCCTGGGCATGATCCGCTGGCCCAGCATCACCTGTAGCCACGAGTCGACCTGGAACAGTTCGCCCGGCGCCTGGAAGACCTGGGCGCTTTCCTGGAACAGCGCGATGCGGTGAGCCAGGCTGTCGGGGATGTCCATGGTCCGCACCTGGTCCCAGAACGTGCTGTCGGACCGCTCGGTCACCTTGTAGTGCAGGATGATGAAGTCGCGGATCTTCTCCAGCTCGTCATCGGCCTGTCGGTTGTAGCGATCGATCGCCGCCTGGCTGATCCCACCGAACGGGAACAGCTGCATCAGGCGCGTGATCCCGATCATGATCAGGTGGATCGAGGTCGACTCCAAGGGCTCGACGAAGCCGCTGGACAGGCCAAGCGCCACCACGTTCTTGTCCCAGGTCTTGCGACGGCGGCCGGTGCGGTAGCGGATCAGACGCGGCGAGATCAGGGTTTCGCCCTCGATCTGGCTGGTCAACATCGCCATCGCCTCGTCGTCCGAGATGTGATCGCTGCAGTAGACGAGCCCGTTGCCCACGCGATGTTGCAGCGGGATCTTCCAGCGCCAGCCGGCGCGGTGGGCGATGGCCCGGGTGTAGGGAACCGCCGGCTCGGTCGAGCGGGTCTGGACCGCCAGCGCGCTGTTGGTCGGCAGCCAGTGGCTCCAGTCCTCATAGCCCGCTTTCAGGGTCTGCTCGATCAGCAGGCCGCGGAAGCCGGTGCAGTCGATGAAGAGGTCGCCCTCGACCACCTGGCCAGACTCCATGACCAGCGCCTCGACGAAGCCGTCCGTCTCTCGCTGGCGGACGCTGGCGATCTTGCCCTCGATCCGGCGCGCGCCGTCGGCCTCGGCCATGCGGCGCAGGAACTGCCCGTAAAGACCGGCGTCCAGATGGTAGGCGTAGTTCAACGGGCTCTCCTCGCCCGTATAGAACCGCTGGCCCTCGGCCGCCTTCAGCTCGAAGCAGTAGTCGCCGAGATCGCCGCCGAAGCCCTGCGCCACGGCCTGCAGCCAGAAGTGATGGAAACCGCCCATCCAGGTGGATTTGCCGACCTGGCCGAAGGAGTGGATGTAGCGATCGCCGATCTCACCCCAGTTCTCGAACGAGATGCCGAGCTTGAAGGTCGCCTGGGTGGTTCGCATGAACTCGGCTTCGTCGATGCCGAGCAGGGCGTTGAAGGTCCGCGCTGTGGGAATGGTCGACTCGCCGACGCCGACGGTGCCGATGTCCTCGGACTCCACCAGGGTGATGTCGAGCAGCGGGCCCAGTTGACGGGCCAGCGCGGCGGCGGCCATCCAGCCGGCCGTGCCGCCGCCAGCGATCACCACCTTGCGGATCGTTTGAGGTTCCATGGCGTCCCCTCCCCCTTGCCTATCGGTTCAGTCGGTCGAGCAGCCAGGCGCGCAAGCGTCGGGCCTTGAGATCATCAAGCGGGCCCAGCGGCCCACGCGCCGCTTCGGGCAGATGTGCGCCGGCCCGTTCAGCGGGGCCGAACACATAGTAGTCGAACAACGCCTTCCAGCCCTGCTTCTCAAAGTCGGGCCGGTCGCGCAGGCTGAGCAGCGCGTGCATCAGCGTGGTCATCGGCGTGTCGACATAGGCGGGCGTGGTGTTCCACCAGTAGTTCATCAGCACGTTGAAGCCGTCCAAGGCCTCGACCTGATGCCACCAGAGCGCGGGGTAGACCAGAACGTCGCCTGGCTCCATCTCAGCGACCTGGGCGTTGGCCAGGGCCTCGCGAAACAGGGGGTGGCGGTCCAAGTCCGGAGACTCGAAGTCGACCAAGCTGACCACCTGGCCGCCCGGCGTCGGCTCCAGCGGGCCGGGATAGAGGTTGGCGACCTGGTCGGGCGGAAACAGGGTGAAACGCCGCCGGCCCACGGCGCAGACAGCGATGTTGTTGGACATGTCGTAGTGGGCGGACGCCACCGTGCGGCTGCCCAGCCAGATCCCGGCCATCGGCGGCTGCGGGCCATAGACCTCTGGTCCCAGACCCAGATCGTTCTCGGCCTTCAGGCTGGGGAAATAGGCGTCCAGGTCCGTTGAGCCGATATAGATCGAGGGTGCGTCCGCCTGGCCCTCGACCGCCTCGATCCGGCGCAGGAATGCATCGAGCGGCGCGCGCTCGGCCTTGAAGTTCAGGCCCGTCAGCGTGTCGTCGTAGAAGAACCGGCCCTTGATCGCCGGCGCGCCGCTATAGCCGACAACCGCGCCGCCGCGATCATGGGCGCGGATATAGTCGCGGGCGTCTTGAGGCGATTGCAGCCCCGCCTGGACGATGGGCCAGTCGCGAACCAGCCCCTTGAACAGCATCGGCGTCTGGCCGGCCAGGACGGCCTCGAACGGAATCTCGCCCGGCGTCGCCACCGTGGTTTCGAGCGTCCGTCGGGCCGTCAGCGCGGTCATGCCAGATCAGCCCGGCGGCGGTTCTTGCGCGCGATCAGGTCCTCGATATTGCCCATCGACGACACGATCCATTGGGCGGCGCGCAGCAGGCCAGACTGATGCAGGCGCTCCAAGGCCTCGCCGGTCAAGGCGTTCAGCCGGTCCGGCGCGATGGTGTAGACCTCCGGCACGGCGTAGCTGGTGCTGTCATCGAGCTTGATCTCGATATCGATCGGCTCGATCAGCGCGTACTGCTCGAAGGCCGCGAACATCGGGCCGGCGATCTCCAGGCCGTCGTGGATCTGGCCCAAGGTCTGGCTGACCGATTGCAGGTAGGGCGAATTTCCGCCGGCCGACAGGAACAGTCGCTCGCCTTCAGTGGCGCTGACGCGCGGATGGTCGAGATCGACATGGATCATCGGACGCGGCTCGCCGCCTGGCGTGTCACGCTGGAGCGCGATCGAGAAGGGGCCGCGACGCTGCACGGCCGGGACATAGCGGGCGTTCCAGCCCGCCTCGCCCAGAAACAGGTTTTCGTCCCGATCAAGGCCCAGAAGCGCCACGGCTTGATAGGCGCCCGTCGGGTCCTTGCGGATCAGGATGGGATACTCGCGCTGCGCCGCCTCGAACTCGGTGGGCAGCAGCAGGGTCTGGTTGACGCCGTCGCCGAACGCCACGCCGTGAGTGGCGATCACGCGCAGATCGGCATGATCGACATTGTTGAGAAGCACTCGGTTCATGGACGCCTACCCACGCTAGAGCCTGTCTGGCTTGGATGAGACCATCCAAACCAGATAAACAGGCTCTAAAATCATATATTCAGGGCCCGTTTTAACGCTTTAGATGATGCCATCTAAAGCTAAAGGGCTCTGGAAACGCTGACTTCAAAGGAATAATGG
This sequence comes from Caulobacter vibrioides, assembly GCF_002310375.3. Classification (GTDB taxonomy): domain Bacteria; phylum Pseudomonadota; class Alphaproteobacteria; order Caulobacterales; family Caulobacteraceae; genus Caulobacter; species Caulobacter vibrioides_D. Next base: position 1,067,641 of record NZ_CP023315.3, on the reverse strand, counting down.
GGCCGCCGCAAGCGGCGACCCCATCCTTGCTTCCAGAGACTTCCGACTAGAAGCGGTAGCGCGCGCCCAGGAGGATCCGGCGATCCAGCTCTTGAGCGAACCACAGTTGGTTCGGATCACGAGCGTAGGTCCGCAGGCTCTCCTTGGTCAGGTTGATGCCTTCCAGCGAGATCGCCAGCTTCGGCGTCACGTCGTAGCTGACGTTGATGTCCAGCTGGCCGAACGGCGCGACATAGACCGGGTTCCGCGAGCCGCCACGGTTGGTGGCTTGCAGGAACTTGTCACGCCAGTTGTAGGCGACGCGGGCCGAGATGCCGTTCTTGTCGTAGATCAGCGTCGCGTTGGCCGTGTCCGACAGACCCAGCAGCGCGAACTGATCTTGCGACGGGCTCGCGCCGTTGTCGAAGGCCACGTCGCCGCGGACCAGCGTATAGGCCCCCGACACACCGAAGCCGGTGTCGCCGAAGAAGTGCTGCGCCGCAATTTCGAAGCCGTGGATCTTGCCCGTCCGATTGTTGATCGGTTGGGAGACCTGGAAGCTCATCAGCGGATCGGTGCTGTTGGGCGCAATATCAACGGCCGCCAGGATCTGATCCACGAAGGCTTGGTTGAGGTCGCCCGAGGCGCCGCGGTTGGCCTGGAACTGAGCCTGGGCCGCCGCCGCCGAACCGGTGGTCTGGAGCAGGGCCGCCATCGTGAACAGATTCACGTCGGTGCGATCGGCCCCGATCGTCGTCAGCAGCGCGCGGGCTTGGCCCGAGCGCGTGCCATCCAGACCAGAGCTCACGTCACGCAGACCAAAGAGGTTCTGGGTGAACGTGCCGGTGCCCACGAAGTTGTTCACGCGCTTCTCGAAGAAGCCGGCCGTGATGTAGCTGCTGGGCTTGTAGTACCACTCGAGCGAGACGTCGAAGTTGTCCGAGATCAGCGGCTCCAGATCCGGGTTGCCGCTGGTGCCCAGCGGAATGGCCCCGTTGGCGATCGGACGGTTCGGCGTACCGACCGTCTTGGCGGCGAACAGGTTGCCGTAGTCCGGACGCGCGATGGTGCGGCTGAACGAGAAGCGACCGACCAGATCGTCGCGAAGATCGACACTGAAATCCAGGGCCGGCAGCAGGTTCGAGTACTTGCCCTCGCCCGACAGCGGCGAGAAGGTGCTGGCGGTGTCCAGACGGAAGTCGTTGTCCGAGATCCACACAATGGCGCTGGGCGTGCGGATCAGCGAGGTCGAGGTGACCTCGGTCTCCTCGTAACGGACACCGGTCACCAGAGTGGCCGGCATGCCGCCCAGTTCCGACTTCCAGGTCACCTGGGCGTAACCGGCCAGGATGTCTTCATCGACCCGGTTGTTGGCTTGCCCGGTGATCGACACCGCATTGCCGCGAGCGGTGTAGGCTTTCGACATCGCGTTGTAGAGGTCAATCGCGTCACCGCGGAACGACACCAGGCCGGCGCCGCTTTGCTTCAGGTCGAACTCGTTGAACTGGCAGGCCAGGCAGAAGGCCTTGACCACGCCCGGCGCGAATTGCTCAACGTCGCGGGGGTTCGAGATACCCCAGCTGCCCAGATCCTGCTGCGTCGAGCTGCCGGCCTGATTCATCTTCGACGTGCGGTAGTTGAAACCGAAGTCGAAGCGGCTGCCGTTGTCGTCGAGGTCATAGGTGACGTCGGCGCGGATTTCCTTGACTTCGTGCTGCTGGCTGTTGGTCCAGGTGCGGGCCACCTGGCTGCCCAGGTCGCCGGCGTCCAGGGCGTTGTTGCCGTTGCCGCGCGGAGCCGCGTCTCTGATCGTGATCGATTGGATCGGAACCGTGCCGCTGTAATCCACCGAGTGCGCCGAAACGATCGGCGCGCCGATGGAAACGGTGGTCGAGCTGGTGCCGTTCGACGAGTGCGGACCGGAGTCGGCCTTCGAGATGTGGCCGTCCAGACGGACATGCAGACGGTCGGACAGATCCCACTCGGCGTTCAGGCCGTAGGACTCCAAGGTGTCTTCGTTGCTGCGGTACTGCTGCTCGAAGCCCATGTCCTTGGTGCCGCTGAGCTGCTCTTGCAGCAGCACGGCGGTCGCGACGACGGGGTTGTTGTCGAACGTGACCTTGTCGAACGGACGGTTGAACCAGTTGGTGCTGTCGTTGCGGCGCTCGAACGACTTGTTCACGGCGTACAGAACATCGGCCGTGACCGTCAGGGTCTCGGTCGGACGATACTGCGCGGTCAGCTGACCGTTGATCCGCTCACGCTCGCCTTGCGAGAAGTGGTAGCGGCTGTCGTTCGGGATAGCGACCAGGGTCGAGCCGCTGGACGGCGCGCCGGTGATCTGGGTGGCGCCGCCGTTGCGGACGAAGCCGTTCGACGGGTTGATGAAGTCCGCATAGGTGCGGATGTTCCAGTCGTTCGACGTCACGCTGCGGCTGGTGAAGTCGCGCTTCTGATAGGCGCCGAACAGGGCGACGCCAAACTTGTCGCTGTCGTCGGCCCAGTTGATCAGGCCCGAGAACTCCGGGGTGATCTTGCTGCCGCCGTCGTCGACCTTCTTGTCCATGCTCTGGTCATAGACGGCCTTGACGCCGAGGCTGCCCGTCAGGCCCGGCTTTCCATCCAGCGGACGGCGGGTCTTGACGTTGATGGCCGCGCCGATGCCGCCCGACGGAACCGCCGCGCGGCCCGTCTTGTAGACTTCCAGCGTGGTGACGCCTTCCGAGGCCAGGTTCGAGAAGTCGAACGAACGGCTGGTGCCGCCGGCGGTGTCCGAAGTCTGGTCGCCACCGACCGTGGCGACGTTGGCCGTCGGCATGGTGCGGCCGTTCAGGGTGACGAGGTTGAAGCCGCCGCCGAAGCCGCGAACCGTGACCTGCGAGCCTTCGCCGTTGGTCCGGTCGATCGACACGCCCGTGATCCGCTGCAGGGATTCAGCCAGGTTGGTGTCCGGGAACTTGCCCATGTCTTCGGCGGAGATGGCGTCGACGACGCCCGAATTGGTCCGCTTGATCTCGATCGACCGCTCGAGCGAAGCCCGAATGCCGGTGATGATGACCTGATCAACCGTGTTGTCTTGAGCCTGCTGGGCCAGCACCGGGCTGGCGAACATGGCCGCCGTGATGGCGACGCACGAGGCAGACGCATGCAAGCGACGAAGCCGCTTCATAGCCGTTCCCCCTAATAAAAGCCCTCTCTGGGGCGCTGTTTTTGTTGCGAACCGGAAGCATTTCCGGAGCGCTCTTCCCGCTTCCCTACCCGAGTCGAAATTCGAGGCAGGGAAGACTAGTTAGCGGTAACATTGGTCTTTGATCGCCGCAATGCCCAATTGACAGCGCTAGCAATCTTTTTTCAAGCGGCTTTTTAGGCATATTTTTATGATAAATGGAGCAACCTGACGGCGAATTCGAAGCCGCTCTCGCGGCAAGTTCGCCGCCGTTCCTGTCGCTTTTGCGACATGTTTCGCGCTCGTAACCGATTACATCGCGGCGTTGCGGTCGCTCCGGACCGGTTTGGCCACATGCGCGCTGCGGGCGCCGCAGAGGCTCAGGGGCCAAACCGGGGGCGGAAAGACTGTTGAAACGCCGCCGGTGTGGCTCGGCGCGCACGGACTGACGTCGCAACGCCCGCGCCTTGGATTCGCCTTGATCGGACCCAGGTTGGGTTAGCCGCCCGGGTGCAGCCCCGGCGCTTCCTGGCCGGTGCGAGCGACATACTCAGTGTAGCCGCCGCCGTACTGGTGGATGCCCTCAGGCGTCAGCTCCAGGACACGGTTCGACAGCGCCGCCAGGAAGTGGCGGTCGTGCGAGACGAACAGCATGGTGCCCTCGAAGTCCGCCAGCGACGAGACCAGCATCTCCTTGGTCACCATGTCGAGGTGGTTGGTCGGCTCGTCCAGCACCAGAAGATTGGGCGGATCGAACAGCATCTTGGCCATGACCAGACGCGCCTTCTCGCCGCCGGACAGCACCCGGCAGGGCTTTTCGACGTCGTCGCCCGAGAAGCCAAAGCAGCCGGCCAGGGTGCGCAAGGCCCCCTGCCCTGCCTGCGGGAAAGAGCGCTCCATCGACTCGAAGATCGTCTCCTCGCCGTCCAGCAGGTCCATAGAGTGCTGGGCGAAATAGCCCATCCTGACGCTGGCCCCGATGTTGACCACGCCCTGGTCGGGCTTGGTGTCGCCGGCCACCAGCTTCAGCAAGGTCGACTTGCCCGCGCCGTTGGCGCCCAGCACCGCCCAGCGCTCCTTGCGGCGGACCAGGAAGTCGAGATCCTGATAGATCGGCCGCTCGCCATAACCCTTGTGGACGCCGCGCAGGCTGATCACGTCCTCGCCCGAGCGCGGCGGGCTCTGGAACTCAAACTGCACGGTCTGGCGACGACGCGGGGCCTCGACGCGTTCGATCTTGTCGAGCTTCTTGACCCGGCTCTGCACCTGGGCGGCGTGCGAGGCGCGCGCCTTGAACTTCTCGATGAACTTGATTTCCTTGGCCAGCATCGCCTGCTGACGCTCGTACTGCGCCTGGCGCTGGGCCTCGCTGAGCGCCCGCTGCTGGTCATAGAAATCAAGGTCGCCGGAGTAGGTGATCAGCGAACCGGCGTCGATCTCGATCACCTTGCCGATGATGCGGTTCATGAAGGCGCGGTCGTGCGAGGTCATCAGCAGCGCGCCGTCGTAGCTCTTCAGGAACGACTCCAGCCAGATCAGGCTTTCCAGGTCCAAGTGGTTGGACGGTTCGTCCAGCAGCATGCCGTCGGGCCGCATCAAGAGGATGCGGGCCAGGGCCACGCGCATCTTCCAGCCGCCTGACAAGAGGCCGACATCGGCGTCCATGCGCTCCTGGCTGAAGCTGAGGCCGGCCAGCACCTCGCGGGCGCGCGCCTCCAGCGCATAGCCGTCCAGCTCCTGGAAGCGCTCCAGCACCTCGCCGTAGCGCTCCATGACCGCGTCCAGCTGGTCGGCCTGGTCCGGATCGACCATGGCCGCCTCCAGCGTGGCCATCTCGGCGGCCAGCGCGCTGACGGGGCCGACGCCGTCCATCACCGCGGCGACCGCGCTCTGGCCCGACATCTCGCCGACGTCCTGGCTGAAATAGCCGATCCGCATGCCCGCATCGATCGAGACGATGCCGTCGTCGGGCTGCTCCTGGCCGGTGATCATGCGAAACAGCGTGGTCTTGCCCGCGCCGTTAGGGCCGACGAGACCGACCTTCTCGCCCTTCTGCACGCCCATCGAGGCTTCGATGAACAGGATCTGGTGGCCGTTTTGCTTGGAGATGTTGTCGAGGCGGATCATGGGCGCCCTGCTAACGCGCGTGAACGCCGAACGCCAGGGAAACCGGCGCGAAACTCAGGATCATCCGGGGCAAAACGCCGCCGGTGAAACACTTGGCTCATGTCGGACCAGGAAACCCCGGCCCAAACGGTGGCGAGGCCTCCCACGCCCGCCCCTGGAAGCCAGGGCCAGGCGTGGGAGCGCGCCGGGTTTTAGAAGTTGAAGCGCACGCCAGCGACGTAGCGCGGGCCGAACTTCTCGTACTCGATCGTGTAGCGGCTCTGATCAGCGTAGCGGCGGGCGCCGGCGTTGGTCAGGTTGCTGGCGTCGAAGAACACTTCGATGTTGTTGTTGACCTGGTAGCGGGCCGAGAAGTCCAGCTCCTCGTCGCTATCCCAGAAGATATCGCCATTGCCCGAGGCGAAGACGCTGCCGTTGGTCACGCGGTATTCGCCCACCGACTGACCCCACGGGGTGCGGTACTGATAGGCCAGACGCATGGTCAGGCCGTACTTCTCGTAGATGGCCTGGACGTTATAGACCGCGTCCGAGGTGCCCAGCACCGAGATGGTGCGGGCCGGCACGCCGCCGACCGACGGCAGGGTGACTTCCGACGAGGTCCAGGTGCCCGACAGACGGGTCCCGAAGCCGCCCAGCCAGGCCGGCAGGTTGCGCGACTGGACAAAGCTCTCGGCCGTGCCCGTGAAGAAGACTTCAAGGCCCTTGATGTGGCCTTCGCCGGCGTTGCCGATGCTGCTGAACGCATAGCCCGAGCGATCGACGCCGGCCGAGTTCAGCGAGGTGTCACCGAACGTCTTCGAGGTCTGGACCAGAACGTCCTTCAGGTCCTTGTAGAACACGCCGGCCGACACGAAGGTCTCGCGGTCGGCGTACCATTCCAGATAGGTGTCGATACCCATCTGGCGCTCAGGCTTGGCGTTCGGATTGCCGCCCGAGATCGTCTGGTTGGAGTCGCTGAAGGTGAAGTTCGGGCGCAGGTCGTCGAAGTCGGCGCGCGAGGCCGAGGTGGTGAGGCCGACGCGCAGCTTCAGGTCTTCGCGCAGGTTCCAGTTCAGGTGCGCGCTCGGATAGTAGAGCGTGTCGTCGCTAGCGACGTTCACCAGACGCAGGCCGGCCGGGGTCGTGCCCGAGGCCGGGAAGTTCACGAAGGCCTGACCTTCGTTCTCGATGTGCTCGACGCGCACGCCGTAGACGATGTTGCCCCAATCGAAGCGGGTGGTGGCCATCGCATAGCCGGCGGTGATCGTCTCGCCCAGGCGCCAGTAGTTGGTGCGCGTATCAGCCTTGGTCGCCTGGCCCGTCTTCACCAGCTCATCGACGAAATTGATCGTGTAGTCCTTGTTGGTGTAGCGGAAGGCGTAGTTCAGGTTCTGGCTGCCCAGATACTCGATATTGGTGGCGAACTGACCCCAGGTCGGCACGCCCGTGCCCGAATAGGCGCGGGTGAAGCTGCTTTCACGCGACTTCTTGATGCGCGAGGTCCACAGACCGCCGAACTCGAACTTGGTCTCGCGACCGAACAGTTCGCTCTCATAGTCGAAGTCGGCCTTGGCGGTGTAGGCGCCCGTGAAGTCGCCGCCCTTTAGCATGCCGGCGCTCTGCAGCGGGAACTGGAAGTCTTCGATATTGGTGACCTGGGCGCCCTTGGCGCGCGCCGTGGTCGTGCCGCCCGTCTGGAAGAAGCGGATCGTGTTCAGGTCGGGGTTGCTGAAGTCGTAGTCGATCGTCGGACGCAGCGAGAAGGTCGACGGGCTCTGGAAGGCCAACGTCGCCGGGGTGTCACGGCCGTCCTGGGTGTAGGTGTAGTTCATGCGCCAGGACGCGCCGAGCTTGCCCCACTTATGCTCGCCGCCCACCGTGTTGGTGGACATGCCTTCCTTGGTGTTGCGGTAGTCGATGCGGGCGTTGATGCGCGCGCCATAGACCGTGCCCGCGACGGGGTTATTGCCATTGATGAAGGCGTTGCTGGTGTAGCCGTTGCCGGCCGCGTCGGTACCCTGGTCCAGACGGATCAGGAAGTTATCGCGCAGCTCGTCGTCGTTATAGTAAGTGTTGATCGTGCTGACGAAGATCGCGTTGTTGTCGTCGAACTTGTAGTCAGCGCGGATCGACGCCGACATGTTGCGACGGGTCAGGCGATAGTGCTTGTTCTCGTGTTCACGAGCGAAGTGCTTGTTCGGGTCGACCGTGTTCGACAGATAGGGATCGGTCTCCCAGTTGTCGGTCGCCATCTCGCGCGAATAGTACGAGGCCTGAGCCACGATGCCGAGCTTGTCGCCGAACACGTTCGAATAGACGAGGTTGCTGTCCAGCTCGTCGCCGCCGCCCAGCTTCACGCGGCCAACGCCCAGCTTGCCGGTGATCTTCTGCCCCTTGTAGTCAAAGGCGCGACGGGTGCGGATGTCGACGTTGCCCGCGACCGTGTCGCCCGGCATCGACGGGACGATGGCCTTTTCGACCGTGATCAGGCTGGCGATCGCCGACGGGATGTTGTCGAAGCGGGTCGCACGGCCCTCAGGGCTGACGACGCTGAGACCGTCGAACGACAGCGTGGTCCAGTAGACCGGCGCGCCGCGCAGGTTGACGTAACGGGCCTGGCCCTGGTCGCGCTCGATCGCCACGCCCGGCAGACGGCCGACGGCGAAGGCGATGTTCTGGTCCGGCAGGTCGCCGATGGCGTCGGCCGACAGGACGCTGATCAGCGAGTCGGAATTCTTCTGGATCTGCATCGCCGCGGCCTGGCTCTCGGCCAGGGGACGGCGGGCGGTGACGACCACGTTGCTGACGGCGTTGGGATCTTGAGCCACGGCCTCATCGGCGTGAGCGACGCCAGAGACCACGACAGCGGACATCGCCAAGAGGCTGGCGCGACGCAGAAGCGCCGCTTTCGAGCGGTTGAACATAGGAATCCCCTTTGGCGTCATGGCGACGCTCCTTGGGGACGCCTGTTAGCCTCGGGGGATCACGGTGAGACGACAGTCGGATGACGGAGCGACTGCATTTTCATGTCAGTTTCAATACAGTCAGCTGTTACAGAAATGACATGCACTGCGTCTAAAGCCCCCATAAACTGTCATTTGTCCCTTCGGGACAGCGCGCGGCGAGGACGTCATGTACCGATTTTTCCTGGCTAGCAGCCTGCTGGCGCTGAGCCTTGCTTCCGCCGCCGTCGCCCAAAGCACCGCCTCGCCCACGCCCTCGGCGCAGGTCACGCGCGCCACCACGCCGCTGACGCGTGGCGGCGCCAACGGCGTCGTCTTCATTCCGGACGCCAAGCGCGCCGACGGCGGGGTGATCGCCGCCAGCGGCGACCTGGGCGGTCTTGAGTTTTTCGGCCTCGATGGCCAGCCGCTGATGGCGGTTCCTGGCGGCGAGATCCAAGCCGTGGACGCCCGCGCCGACCAGCAGCGCACGCTCATCGCCGCCTTGGACAGCCAGGCCGGCCGCCTGCGTCTGTTCGCGCGCGACAACGCCAGCGGCGCGGTGACGCCGGTCGACGCCCGCGAGATCAAGCTGGGCTTCTCGGGCGAGGGTCTGTGCCTCTATCGCAGCGCGCGCGACAACGCGCTCTACGCCTACGCCATGGGCCGCGACGGCGAACTGGACCAGTGGCTGCTCTATCCGGTGGCGGACGGAAAGCTCGACGGCCGCGTCGTGCGTCGCCTGCGCCTGTCGTCGGAAGCCAAGTTCTGCGTCGCCGACGACAACACCGGCGCGCTGTACGTCGCCCAGCAGGACGTCGGCGTCTGGCGCTATGACGCCGATCCCGAAGCCGAGCCGATCCCCGTCATCGTCGACATCAATCGTCTGGGCCGGATCGCCAGCGAGGTGGGCGGTCTGGCCTTGGTCGACGGCGGCCCGTCCGCCAGCTTCCTGATCGCCGCCAACAACGGCGCGGGCGACTACAATGTCTATGACCGCAACGCCAAGGACCGCTGGATCGGCGCCTTCCGGCTCGAGCGCAACGGCGGCCCGGCGATCGAGGAAGCGGCCGGCCTCTTTGCGACCCGCGCCGGCGTGGGGACCGAGTTCCCCGGCGGCGTCCTGCTGGTGGCCAACGACGCCAACAACAACCCCGACATCAAGGTCGTGGGCTGGTCCGAGGTCGCCAAGGCCTTGAACCTGCCGATGGGCCAGGCCGACGCGGCCCGCCCCCCGAAACAACTGGCCCTGGTGCGCCCCACCATGGAGACCGAGCCGGTCAGCAACGACGGCGACGCAGCCGACGACCCAGCGATCTGGGCGCACCCCACCGATCCGGCCAAAAGCGTCATCATCGCCACCGACAAGAAGGGCGGCATCCTGGTCTATGACCTGGCCGGCAAGCCGCTGCAGTACCTGCCCGACGGCAAGATGAACAATGTCGACCTGCGGAACGGCTTCAAGCTCGGCGGCAAGACGGTGACCCTGGTCGCGGCCAGCGACCGAACCCATCGCGCGATCGCGCTCTACACGCTGGATCCCGACACCCGGCTGCTGACCAATGTCGCCGACGGCGTGCAGGCCAGCGGCCTCTCGGATCCCTACGGCCTGTGCCTGTACCAGGACCGCAAGGGCCGGGTCTCGGTGTTCGTCAGCGATCCGGACGGCCTGGTGCGGCAGTACAGCCTGACCGCCACCAAGACCGGCAAGGTCGCCGCCAAGCCGGTGCGCGACGTCAAGTTCGACACCCAGACCGAGGGCTGCGTCGCCGACGACGAGACCGGCGCGCTCTATGTCGCCGAAGAGGACGCCGCCCTCTGGAAGCTGGGCGCCGACGCCAGCGCCGGAACCGCCCGCAAGGCCATCGCCCGCATCGGCGAGCACCCCGCCCTGAAGGCCGACCTGGAAGGCATCGGCCTCTATCGTCAGCCCAAGGGCAAGGGCTACCTGGTGCTGTCCAGCCAGGGCGACAACACCTACGCCGTGTTCCGCCGCGAAGGCGACAACGCCTATGTCGGCAGCTTCACGGTCGGCGCGAACGGCGAGACGGGCATCGACGGCATCTCGGAGACCGACGGCCTGGACGTCAGCAGCGCCTCGCTCGGCGCGGGTCTTGAGGCCGGCGCCTTCGTGGCCCAGGACGGCCGCAACATCTCCCCACCCCAGACCCAGAACTTCAAGCTCGTGCCCTGGTCGGCGATCGCGGCGAAGCTGGGGCTTTAGGGCGGGCCCGCAGTCGGGCCGAATCTGCTGAGGCGGATGAAGGGGCCCACCGCCCCTGCGTCCTTCGAGGCTCGCCTACGGCTCGCACCTCAGGATGAGGAACACTGTTGCTGAACACCTCATCCTGAGGTGCGCGCGCCCGAGCGCGCCTCGAAGGACGCATTGAGGTAAAGGCCCGACCGCCCCGGGGAACGCCCGGTCCCAGATAGAACCAGACAAAGGGCGTCAGCGGGTTCGACGCCGAATGGCGAACGCCCCGAACGCCCCGAACGCCCATCAAGCCTTTGATTTCATTGGAAAGTAGTGGCGGTGAGAGAGGGATTCGAACCCTCGATAGAGTTTCCCCTATACACGCGTTCCAGGCGTGCGCCTTCAACCACTCGGCCACCTCACCAGCGCACTCGAGTCGGGGGTGGTTGAGACCCCCGGCGCGGGAAGGCGCGCAATATACTCAGGGGCTCGCCGGTAGCAAGCACGTTACGGGATGAAAGCGTCGACGACCGCGCCTATATCTGCCCCAAAGCGTTATCCGCCGCGAAAGGCCCGCCATGCTGTCGCTCAACAAGACCCTCGAGATTCCCTCCGCCGACACGGCCCTGCCCGGCCGCGCGGCGCCGATCCCGACGGCGCAGACCCACTTCATCAACGGCAACGCGCTGAAGGGTCCCTATCCGGAGGGCCTGGAGACGGCGATCGTCGCCATGGGCTGCTTCTGGGGCGTCGAGCGGGTGTTCTGGAAGGTTCCGGGCGTCTATGTGACCGCCGCCGGCTACGCCGCCGGGATCACGCCCAACCCGACCTATGAAGAGGTCTGCACCGGCCGCACCGGCCACACCGAGGTGGTGCTGGTGGTGTTCGACCCCAAGGTCGTCACCTATGAGGCGTTGCTGAAGACCTTCTGGGAGAACCACGATCCCACCCAGGGCATGCGCCAGGGCAATGACATCGGCACCCAGTATCGTTCGGGCCTGTATGTGACGAACGACGCGCAAGCCGCCGCCGCCGCCGAGTCGAAGGCCGCCTATCAGCAGGCGCTTTCGGCGCGCGGGCTTGGAACGATCACGACCGAGATCGCCCCGGCCGGGCCGTTCTATTTCGCCGAGGACTATCACCAGCAATACCTGGCCAAGAACCCGAACGGCTATTGCGGCATCGGCGGCACGGGCGTCGTTTGCCCAATTGGCCTGGGCGTCGAGGGCTGATGACGCCCGAGGCGTTCGACAAGGCGTGCCTGGCCCTGCCGGGCGCGACCCTCTCGATCCAGTGGGGCGACAATCACGTGTTCAAGGTGGCCGACAAGATGTTCGCCGTCCGCGCGGCGGCCGGCGACAGCTTCTCGTTCAAGGCCTCGGACGTCGCTTTCGAGGTGCTGACCGAGTCGGGCCGCGCCAAGCCCGCGCCCTATCTGGCGCGCGCCCGGTGGGTCTGGTTTGCGGACATGGCCGCCGAGGACGACGCGGAGATGGCCGACTGGCTGGCGACGGCCCACGCCCTCGTGGCCGCCAAGCTTACCCGCAAGGCCAGGGCGGCTCTGGGGATCAGCTAGATCGCGCCAGGCCGGAAAGGGCCGTCGTCTCGATGGCCTCCAGCAGGCGCTCGTTCGTCAGCCCGGGCGTCGTCGGCGTCCACTTGGTCAGCCAGATGAGCATGCCGACCAGGAGCTGGACAACCAGCCGCGGCTCGCAAGGCGCGATCGTGCCGTCGGCCATGCCCTCCTCAAGAATGCGCTCCAGCTTCCGCGCCAGCCGCCCGGTCCAGCTGTCGATGGCACGCTGCTGCGCCGCGTCCAGATAGGAATGATCGCCGAAATAGAGCTGGGGCCCGTTGACGACGCCGTCCTCGAGCACCGCGTGCAGGAACCGCCGCAGCTTGCACAGGCCCGTGCCGCCGTCGGCCTCGATCGTGCTCAGGATGGCCTCGAAGCGCTCCAGGGAACGCTGGTGGCCGGCATAGGCCAGGGCCTGCTTGTTGGGAAAATAGTAGTAGAGCGCCGCGTCGCGCAGATCGAGCGCGGCGGCGATGTCGGTCATGGTGGCCGCGGCGAAGCCCTTGGTGTTGATGATCTCGATGGCCGCGCGCAGGATCGCCTCGCGCTTCTTCATCGACTTCTGACTTTGCGCCAGGGGCCTGACCTCTTCGATCAGAACGCCAGGGTCTTCGCCCTTCGCCAAGCGAGCTCTCCTCCGCGACACCGTCGGTTCTCGCGCCGATCGAGCATCGTTACGCCAACCTCCGCTGTAACGCGGCGGGGATCAATCCGATAAATTCTAACTTGCGTTAGAATATCGAGACCATGTTAAGTTCGGATCTGCAACGCTCGAGATGCAAGCTCGCGCGTGCTGGGGCGATAACATGACGCAAAGCGTCCTCATCCACGGCCAGGCCAAGGCGACCGTCTTGAACGGTGCGCTCGGCTGGCCAGGATCGTCCTTACCCAACGTCAACACGTCCGCTCTTCCCCAAAAGAAATCCGTAATTGCTCGAGGCGGGTCGGGAAGCCGCGCGGCCTATAATAAAAAATCAGGGAGTATCTCATGAGAAACGTCCACCTGCTGGGGGTCTCGGCCCTGGCGCTCGCCATTGCTTCGCCGGCCCTGGCCCAGAGCCAATCCTCCACCGACAACTCGATCTCGGAAATCGTCGTCACCGCCACCAAGCGCGAACAGACCCTGCAGGACGTGCCGATCTCGGTCGCCGTCACCGGTCAGCAGACGATCGAACGCGCTCAGGTCCGCGACCTGATCGACCTGCAATCGGTCGTTCCCTCGCTGAAGGTCTCGCAGTTCAACGCGACCGGCCAGACGAACTTCGTGATCCGCGGCTTCGGCAACGGCAACGGCAACGACGGCATCGAAAGCTCGGTGGGCGTGTTCATCGACGGCGTCTATCGCTCGCGCTCGGCCGCGGCCCTGGATGACCTGCCCGAAGTGGAACGCATCGAAGTGCTGCGCGGCCCGCAGTCGACCCTGTTCGGCAAGAACGTGTCGGCCGGCGCGATCAGCATCGTCACCAAGAAGCCGCAGTACGAATTCGGCGGCAAGATCGAAGGCAGCTACGGCAACTACAACGCCCAGCAGCTGAAGGGCACGATCACCGGTCCGCTCAGCGACACCGTCGCCGTCCGCGTCTCGGGCAGCTACAACAAGCGCGACGGCCTGTTCACCAACCTGACCACCGGCAACGACGTCAACAACCGTAACCGCTGGTCGATCCGCGGCGACCTGCTGATCGAGCCCACCGACAAGCTGTCGATGCGCTTCATCGCCGACTACAACGAGATCACCGAGCGCTGCTGCGGCGTCAGCTCGATCTTCAACGGCCCGGCCACCCTGGCCATCGGCGGCGTGCTGCGCAAGCCGATCAGCGACACGACCAAGGTCTTCGACCGCAATGTGATCTTCAACACCGACCCGGAAAACGACCTGTCGGGTCGCGGCTTCTCGGGTCAGGTCGACTATGATCTCGGCTTCGCCAAGATGACCTCGATCACGGCCTACCGGAACCAGCAGAACTCGTCCTTCCAGGACATCGACTTCACCGGCGCCGACATCTCCAACAACCGCACCGCCAACGAGATCAAGACGTTCACCCAGGAAATCCGCCTGGCTTCGAACAGCGAAGGTCCGTTCAACTGGCTGGCCGGCGCCTTCTTCCAGGACGAGCGCCTGGATACCGGCCGCACCGTCAGCTACGGCACGGACATCCGCGCGTTCGCCGACGCCCTGGCCGGCGGCGTTCCGCCCACCCTGCTGGGCGCCCTGCCGCCGACGCTGCGTCCGGCCCTCACCGGTCGTTCGAACCTGTATGCGATCGAGTTCCTGCAGAGCCTGGTCACGCCGTCGATCCGTCCGGGCGCCACCTACTTCCAGGCTGGTCAGGGCATCGACGACTACTACAAGATGAACCAGCGCACCCTGTCGCTGTTCAGCCAGTTCGACTACCAGGTCACTGAGAACCTGACCCTGACGGGTGGTCTGGCCTATCTGAAGGACAGCAAGAAGGCCAAGTCGCTCGTAACCATGAACGACCCCTTCTCGGCGCTGAACCTCGGCGCCGTGCCGCAGTTCACCGCCCTGGGCCTGCCGGGCAACATCTACAGCGCCCTGGGCGCGCTGCAGTTCTTCTACGGCAACACCACCAACCACGGCCCGGTGAACTACCCGAACGCCAACGAGTCGGGTCAGCTGAAGGGTGACAAGATCACCTACGCCCTCCGCGCGGCTTACGACTTCGGCGCCGTCAACGCCTATGTCAGCTACTCGACGGGCTGGAAGGCGGGCGCCTACAACCTGTCGTCCGACAGCCGTCCGCCGAACGCCAACGGCGTTGGCCGCAGCGCCAATCCGGAAGACGTGGATGTCCTGGAAGCCGGCGTGAAGGCCAACTTCCCGGGTGGTTACGCCAACGTCGCGGTGTTCCAGCAGTCGATCAAGGGCTTCCAGTCCAACGCCTTTACGGGCCTGGGCTACAGCCTGGTCAATGCGGGTGAGCAGTCGGTGAAGGGCTTCGAGATCGACAGCGCCTGGCGCCCGACCAGCTGGCTGAACCTGTCGGCGGCCGTGACGTACCTGGATCCGAAGTACGACAGCTTCACGGGCGCGGCCTGCGTGGCCTACGACACCGTGCGCTGCCCGGTCGATCCGACCACCGGCCGTCGTCCGAACTTCCGCGACCTGACGGGCGATGCTCCGGCGGGCATTCCGAAGTGGTCGTTCTCCACCTCGGCGACCGTCAACCACCAGTTCGGCGACTATCAGGCCTATGCCCGCGTCGAGTACGACCACGCCAGCAAGACGCAGCTGACCGAAACCACCCCGCCGAACCTCTCCACCTGGGGTCAGGACGTGGTCAACGCCAGCATCGGCGTGACCAACACGATGAAGCAGATCGAAGTCATGCTGTGGGCCCGCAACCTGACCAAGGATAACGGCCTGATCTCGACCTTCCCGACCGTGGCCCAGGACGGCAGCTACAGCGGCTATCCGAACGCCCCGCGCACCTACGGTGTGACGGTCCGCAAGACCTTCTAAGGTCTGGCGACACTCTGAAGACGAGCGGCCCGGTCATCCGATCGGGCCGCTTTTCTTTTGCCCAAATTGGTCTGACCACTTTTGGTTGCGCCCTGGCCACTTGTCATGCTTCAACAGTCCGGACACGCCGAATGGCGGCAGGAGGACGCGATGGGCATGGGATGGACGAAGCTGGCCGGCGTGATCGGCGCGCTGATGCTGTTGGCGCCGACCGTGGGGAACGCCTCCACACCCACCCTGACCCGGGCCGACACCCGCGAGGGCGTCGATCTTTCCGGAACCTGGCGCTACTCGGTCGATCCGTACCGGGACGGTCTGGCCGGCTTCCACCGGGGCCCGGCGGGCGAAGGCCACCGGCGCTATGACGATGTCGATGTCGACGCCGTCACCCGCGCGCGGCCGAACGCGCTGTATGAATACGACATGGACCGCAGCGCCATGACCACCCTGCCTCAGGGCTGGATCGGCCATGATCCGACCCTGCGGCACTACCAGGGCCTGATGTGGTACCAGCGCCGCTTTGACGCCGCGCCGTTGAAGCCGGGTCAGCGGGCCTTCCTGCGGTTCGAGGCGGTCAACTACACCGCCAAGGTCTATCTGAACGGCAAGGCGGTCGGCGAGCACGAGGGCGGCTTCACGCCGTTCTCGATGGAGGTCACCGACATCCTGCGCGCGCGAGACAACCAGATCACCGTCGGGGTCGACTCCACGCCCCAGGCCGATGGCGTCCCCCCGCCCGTGACCGACTGGGAGAACTATGGCGGCATAACCCGGCCCATGCGCCTGGTGGTCACGCCGGCGACCTTTGTCGACGAGGCCTGGGTGCGGCTGTCCAAGGATGGGAAGATCATCGCCACGATCAAGCTCGACGGCGCCAAGGCCGCTGGCGAAGAAGTGCGTGTGCGGATCGGCGAACTGGGCGTTGAACTGGTCGGAAAGACCGACGCCAACGGGATGCTGAGCGCCTCGACCACCGCGCCCAAGACCCTGGTGCGTTGGTCGCCCGAGACGCCCCGGCTGTACGAGGTGGTTGTGCAGGCCGGCGAGGATCG
This sequence comes from Caulobacter vibrioides, assembly GCF_002310375.3. Classification (GTDB taxonomy): domain Bacteria; phylum Pseudomonadota; class Alphaproteobacteria; order Caulobacterales; family Caulobacteraceae; genus Caulobacter; species Caulobacter vibrioides_D. Next base: position 1,051,142 of record NZ_CP023315.3, on the reverse strand, counting down.
CCTGACCGATCGGGTCGGCTTCCGCACGATCGAGACCAAGGGCTCGGAAATCCTGCTCAACGGCAAGCCGATCTTCCTGCGGGGGATCTCGGTGCACGAGGAGGAGTTTGGCGAGGCCCCGGCGCGCACGATCACCGAGGCCGGCGCACGGGCGCTGCTGTCCGAGGTCAAGCAGGGCCTGCACGGCAACTTCGTACGCCTGGCCCACTATCCGCACAGCGAGATCATGACCCGCGTCGCCGACGAGATGGGCCTCTTGGTCTGGAGCGAGATCCCGGTCTACTGGCTGGTCGACTTCGGCAATCCACGCACCCTGGCCTTGGCCCGCGGCATGCTGGCCGACAACATCCGCCGCGACCGCAACCGCGCCTCGATCATTCTGTGGAGCGTGGCCAACGAGACGCCGATCACCGAGCTTCGCAATCGCTTCCTCTACCAGTTGGTCGATGACGTCCGCGCCCTGGACGACAGCCGCCTGGTCACCGCCGCCCTTCTGACGGATCGCAAGACGGTCGATGGTCAGGTGGTCATGGGTCTCAACGATCCGCTGGCCGACAAGCTGGATGTGCTGGCGGCCAACACCTACAACGGCTGGTACAGCAACGATGCGCTCGACGCCCTGCCCGCCATGACCTGGCGCGCGACCGACAAGCCCATGGTGTTCTCCGAGTTCGGGGCCGACGCCCTGGCCGGCTTCAGCGACCCGGCGCTGATGCGCAAGTTCTCCGAGGACTTCCAGACAAGGTACTACGAGAAGACCCTGGCCATGGCCGACAAGGCCCCGACCCTGCGCGGAATCTCGCCCTGGATCCTCAAGGACTTCCGCAGCCCCCGCCGCCAGCATCCGATCTATCAGCAGGGCTGGAACCGCAAGGGCCTGCTCTCGCCGACCGGTCGCCGCAAGCCAGCCTTCTATGTGCTGCGAGACTTCTTCAAGGCCAAGCAAGCCGCTCGTTAACACCTGGACCCGAGACCAAGGTCGTGGTGGCGCAGCCTGCATGACAGCGCTATCACTTTCACGCCCACCAAGGGCGCGACCACAAGAACAGGCAGGGATGGGATGACGACGCGGCGTAATGTGATGGCGGGCGGCTTGGCCCTGGCGACGACCCTTCTGGCCCCGCGCGCCGGCCATGCCCAACCCCTCGCCGGCCATCACGTGCGCAAGGTCCAGGACCTGCTGTCGCGGATGACGCTGGACGAGAAGATCGGCCAGATGCACCAGCCGCCCGGCGGCCGCCAGAAGGCGCTGAACTCAAGGATCGACGCTGCGGCGCTGGATCTGGTTCGCAAGGGCGGGGTCGGCTCATACCTGCACGTCGCGGGCGCCCAGTTCCTGCGGGACCTGCAGAAGGTGGCGGTGGAGGAGTCTCGCCTGAAGATTCCCCTGCTGTTCGCCATCGACGTGGTGCACGGCTATCGCACGCTCTATCCGGTCCCGCTGGCCATGGCCGCGACCTTCGATCCCGACGCCTACCGCGCCTGCGCCCGCATGGCGGCGGTCGAGACCAGCGTCGCGGGCCTGCACTGGACCTTTGCGCCGATGGTGGACGTGGCCCGCGACCCGCGCTGGGGCCGGGTGGTCGAGGGCTCGGGCGAAGACGCCTATCTCGGCTCGGTCATGAGCATCGCCCAGACCGAGGGCTTCCAGACCAAGGACCTGGCCGGCCGCGACACGGTGCTGGCCTGCGTCAAGCACTTCGGCGCCTATGGCGCGGTGGCGGGCGGCCGCGACTACGACAGCGCCGACATCTCCGAACGCACGCTGCATGAGGTGATCCTGCCCCCCTTCGCCGCCGGCAAGGCGGCCGGCGCGGGATCGTTCATGACGGCCTTCAACGACATCGGCGGCGTGCCGACCACCGCCAACGCCGCCCTCGTGCGCGGGCTGCTGCGGGACAAGTGGGGTTTTGACGGCATCGTCGTCAGCGACTGGAACGCCATCTCCGAACTGATGGCGCATGGCGTCGCCGAGACCCTGGCGCAGGCCGCCGCCCTGGCGCTGAAAGCGGGCGTCGACATGGACATGGCCGGCGGTGTCTACGCCGCGCATCTGAAGACGGCCGTCGCAGAGGATCCAGGCCTGCTGCCGCTGATCGACCAGGCCGTCACCCACATCCTGATGACCAAGGCGCGCCTGGGCCTGTTCGACGACCCCTACCGCTTCGGCGACGTCGCGCGCGAGAAGACCGTCATGGTCTCGGCCCCGCACCGCGCCATCGCCCGCGACGCCGCCCGCAAGGCGGTCGTGCTGCTGAAGAACGACGGCGACCTGCTGCCGCTGGCCAAGGGCGCCAAGGTCGCCGTGGTCGGCGCCCTGGCCGACGACGCCCGCAGCGCCATCGGGTCCTGGAAGGCCCGGGGCGAGGAGACCGACGCCGTCACCCTGGTCTCGGCGCTGAAGACCCGCCTGCCCGGCGTCGTCTATGTCCCCGGCGCTGCGCCGCGCACGGACGACCTGTCGGGCGTCGCGGCCGCCGTGGAGGCCGCCAAGGCCGCCGATGTCACCCTGCTGGTGGTCGGCGAGGACTTCGACCACAGCGCCGAGTCCCGCAGCCGTTCGGACCTCTCCCTGCCCGGCGGCCAAAAGGCCTTGGCGGACGCGATCCTGGCGACCGGAAAGCCCGTCGTGCTGCTGGTGATGGGCGGCCGCCCCCTGGCCATTCCCGACCTGCTGGCCAAGGCGCCGGCCGCGCTGATGACCTGGCTGCTGGGCGTCGAAAGCGGCCCCGCCCTGGCCGACATCCTCCTGGGGGACGTCTCCCCCGCCGGCCGCCTGCCGATGGGCCTTCCGCGCGCTTCGGGAAGCCTGCCCGAGACCTACGCCCACTATCCCACCGGTCGACCGGCCGACCCCGACCTGGCCAAGGACACCGTGCGCTATCACGACCTGGACATCGGCCCGGTCTATCCGTTCGGTCACGGCCTTTCGTATGCCCGCTTCGCCTATTCCGACCTCGTGCTGGACAAGGCCGCCCTGGGCGCGGGTGAAACCGTTTCGGCGACCGTGACGGTGACCAATACGGGCAAGGTCACCGCCGACGAAGTCGTGCAGCTCTACATGCGTGACCCGGTCGCGGCGGTCGCGCGTCCCGTCAAGGAACTGCGCGGCTTCCGCCGTCTGACGCTCAAGCCGGGCGAGACGCGACGCCTGACCTTCACCCTCTCGGCGCGCCAATGCGCGTTCTGGGACAACGGGCGCTGGCGGATCCAGAAGGGGCGGATCGACCTGATGATCGGCGCCTCGTCCGCCGATATTCGTCATCGCGTATCGTTCGTGATCGACGCGGAGGGGTGGAGCGACACGTCGCCAGCGTCGATCATGACACCGATTTCCGTGTCCTGACGGCCTGGATGCTTAAAAGATCGGCGCCTGCGCCGGTTTGTCGCAGTCCTGTGACAGCGTGGTGCGTTGCCATGGAGGCGGACTCGTTAGAAGTCTCGCCTACTCGGCGCACCCCACCGCGTCCGACACCTTTTTGTGGAACCGGCTGGCCACGTCCTTCGGGCAGGACAGCCGGTTCTCTTTCCGGCCAGCGCCCTTCGCGTCTGAAGGCCAAGGTGCGGATCCAGTCCTCGTTCAGCGTTTCGTCGGCCGCTTCCGGCCCCTCAGTCCGTCCGTTCGAACCCGAGCCCCTTAAGCCGCGATCATGCTTCCCGCCGACTTAGCGATCAGCTTCGACCTCAGCGCCTTTGTCATGCGCCGGCTGCTGCCCGTGGCGCTCACGCTGTATCTGTGGCTAGGGCTGGTCAGCGCTCTGCGGCTGACGCATCTGACCTTCTGATCAGGCCGGCGCGCGCGCCGCGTACGCCCGTTCCCGGTAATCGAACCAATCAAAGTCCGCCGGCGCGCCCATGCCCGACGTGTCCTGACACGCCATGCCCACGAAGGCGCCGGTGAAGTTCGGCGCGCCCGGCGCGGTGGCTTCGTCCGACAGGATCGAGGCGTCGAACACCTCAGGCAACCAGCGCCAGTCGCCGCCGTCTTGCCGGAAGCCAAAACGCAGCCGCTCGAAATCCACCTCGACGCGCAGTTCGATCGGGCCCGCCGCCAGCGGGATCGGCGCGGTGAAGCTGTCGGCCTGGGGGCTGTCAGGCGTGCAGGTCATGACCCGCAGGTGCTTGCCGACCGCGTCGTCGTGGCTGACGTGCAGGTAGTGAAGCTTCGAGGCGTTGTAGTAGCAGACCAGACCCGCCGCCTGCTGGAAGTGGGCGGGCTCGAAGTCCAGGATCGTCGCGGCCGAATAGCAGTGCGCCTGCTGGCGTCGCGCCACCAGCGCCTGGGTGAAGACACTGCCCAGGCTCTCGCGCCCCCACAGGCGGAGGTAACCGGGTCGCGCGGTCAGGCTGAAGATCGTCTCCGGATACGGCGTCCGCAGCCACTGGAAGTCGATCGGCAGGTCAGCCGCATCGAAATCTTCGCGCAGCGGCGCAAGCGGCCAGGGCTGGTCGACCAGTCCCGCCCCCGGCGTCTCCAAGGTGGGATCGCCAGAACTGTCCAGCGTGCGCGGCCAGCCGTCGGCGTCCCAGGTCAGCTTCTGGATGGCGGTCTCGCGTCCCAGCACGCAGCGCCCCCGGCCGGGCAGCGGCCGTCCGCAGAGATAGACGATGTAGGTCTGGCCGTCGGCGGTCTCGACCAGGTCTCCGTGGCCGGCGCGGTGCAGCGGCGCGTGCGGGCGATCGCGCGCGGTGAGCAGATAGGTGTCGGGGTGCAGGTCGTACGGGCCCTCGATCGATCGCGACCGCGCCAGCGTCGCCGCGTGGCCCCAGCCGGTGCCGCCCTCGGCGGTGAGCAGATAGTACCAGCCGTCGCGCTTGTAGAGGTGCGGCGCTTCGGTCAGGCCGATCGACGTGCCTGCGAAGATCACCTTGCGCTCGCCCACCAGCCGCTGCTCGGCGACGGAAAACTCCTGCAGGACGATGCCGGCGAAGCGGTTGCGGCCGGGGCGATGATCCCACAGCTGGTTGAGCAGCCACTTGCGGCCGTCATCGTCATGGAACAGCGACGGATCAAAGCCCGAGCTGTTCAGATGGATGGGGTCCGACCACTCGCCGTCGATGGTCTCGCAGGTGACGAGATAGTTGTGGAAGTCGCGCAGCGAGGCGCCCGAGGCTCCGCCGACCGTCGTGCGTCCATAGCGCTTCACATCGGTGAAGATCAGCCAGAACCGGCCGTCGGCGTAGGTCAGGCACGGCGCCCAGACGCCGCAGCTGTCCGGGTCGCCCATCATGTTCAGCTGGCTGGCGCGCCGCAGCGGCCTGCCGATCAGGCGCCAGTTTCGCAGGTCCCGCGAATGGTGGATCTGTACGCCCGGGAACCACTCGAAGGTGGAGGTGGCGATGTAATAGTCTTCGCCGACCCGAACGATCGAGGGATCGGGGTTGAACCCCCGCAAGATAGGATTGCGGATCAGGTCGTTACTCATGCGGCGGCCTTGGCGGGAGCGGCGGGGTCTTTGACAAGGGTCCACAGCAGCACCGCGCCGGCGATGTCGAGCACGCCCAGCGCGATGAAGAACGGGTCATAGCCGACCTTGGCCACAAGCCCGCCGATCAGCAGCGAGAACAGCAGCAGCCCAAGATTGCCCATCATCCCGGCCAGGCCCGCCACGGTGGCGACCTCGTTCCGCCGGAACAGGTCCGAGGCCATGGTGATCACCGTCACCGACAGCGTCTGGTGGGCGAAGCCGCCTAGGCACAGCAGGGCGATGGCGGCGTAGGCGCTCTCGACCTTGCCCACGAACATCATGCCCGTCATCAGCACCGCCCCCAGGGTGAAGGCGATGCGGCGCGCATTGATCAGCGACACGCCCCGCTTCTGGAGGAACATGGCGATCACCGGCCCCGCCATGCAGCCAAGATCGGCGGCCACGAACGGCATCCAGGCGAAGAGCGCGATCTGCTTCAGGTCGAAGCCGCGCGTCTGAGACAGATAGAGCGGCACCCAGAACGCCAGCGTTCCCCAGGTGGGATCGGCCAGGAAGCGCGGCAGGGCGATCCCCCAGAACTGCCCCTGCTTGAGGATCGACACGATCGAAGGCCGCGCCGCGACGGCCTCCAGATGGGCCTCCTGCCCGGCCGCGATCATGGCCCGCTCCTCGTCGGTCATCGACGGATGCTGTTCGGGCGAGCGGTAGAAGGCCAGCCACAGCACGACCCAGACCAGGCCCATGGCCCCGGTCAGCACAAACGCCGCCCGCCAGTTCCAGGTCAGGACGGCCCAGACCACCAGAGGCGGCGCCAGGACCGAGCCGATCGAGGCGCCGATGTTGAACACGCCGCCGGCGAAGCCACGCTCCTTGGCCGGGAACCAGATCGCGACGGTCTTCATCCCCGCCGGCTGGGCCGAGCCTTCGGCCAGGCCGAGGAAGCCGCGCAGCACCGCAAAGCCCTGCCAGCTGTTGGCCAGGCCGTGCGCCATGGCGATCAAGGACCAGGCCACGGCGAAAACCGCAAAGCCGGTGCGCAGACCCAGGGTGTCGAGGATATAGCCGCAGATGGGCTGCAGCATGATCCCCAGCTGAAAGGCGCTGGTGATCCAGGAATACTCGGTCACCGAGATGCCGAGGTCCTTGAGCAGCGTCGGCGCCGCCACCCCCATGGTCGAGCGCGTCAGATAGTTGATGATCGCGCCCAGCATCACCAGGCTGATGATCCACCAGCGCAGGGCTTTCAACTTTGGCATGGCGGCTCCCCCCATCGGGCCTCCGCGGGCCCCAGTGTTACCGCTAACGCCGATGTGGTCAGACGTCCACCTTCGAAGGTCAGATCTAGACTGAAGTCGCGGCCTCTCCATGGCCTTGGCGGGGGAAGGGACGCCCCCTCCGTCACGCGGCTGCGCCGGGTGAGCTTTCAGCCGCAGTGCGTCCTTCGAGGCTCGCCGTCGGCTCGCACCTCAGGATGAGGAACACTGCTGCTGAACCCCTCATCCTGAGGTGCGCGCTCCTTAGCGCGCCTCGAAGGACGCAGGGACGCCCCCTCCGTCACGCGGCTGCGCCGCGCGCCACCTCCCCCGCAAGCGGGGCAGGAAGGCAGTGGCTTCCTCCTCACCCGTGGAACGGGGGAGGTGGCGCGACGCCGGAGGCGGCGTGACGGAGGGGGCGCTGCGCCGGGTGAGATTTCAGCCGCCGCGCGTCCTTCGAGGCTCGCCTTCGGCTCACACCTCAGGATGAGGAACACTGTTGCTGAAGCCCTCATCCTGAGGTGCGCGCCCTTAAGCGCGCCTCGAAGGACGCAGGGACGCCCCCGTGCGAGGGTCAGGCCTCGGCGCTGGCCCCAGCGGGGGTTGATACGGGAGTCGATGCGGAATGGGGCGCCCGCGACTGACGATCGACCTCGCCGACAAATCGGTCGCGCCCGCTGTCGGCGGCGGCCTCCCAGACGAACACGCCCGCGCAGTCATGCGCCGCCGCGATATCGGACGCCAATTCCAGGGCGTCGAGATCGTTGTCAGCCCCCTCCGCGATGAAGGTCAGGGAAACACCGTCGGCGCGCCGGGGATAGAATAGATAGGTCGGCATGCATCGCTCCAGCCTGACGAGCGGGATCTAAAGCTTAGCTTCTTCTCTCAGCCAACGGCGCTCGATAAAATTTGCCGGTGATGAAAATAGCCTACCACTCCATTTGGCGCATATCGACCCCAAAAGGACACTGAATATAAATCACTATTTGTCTTGAACCCGACATTACTCCGATACAGAGCAAATTGAAGGCCCACCAAACAACGACAACATGAGAAACGCTCGCGGCTAGGGCCCGCGCGCAGCGCCGCGCGCGCAAGCGTGCGGACAGATTCCAGTGGCCTGGAGCCCTCGCCTCGCCCACTCTGCAAGGACGCGACGCGATGGAGAAAGCGGCATGATCGGTTACACCCTGGTGGGCAGCAATGACCTGGACACGGCCAAGGCGTTCTATGACGACCTGTTCGGTGCGATCGGCGTCAAGCGCCTGATGGAGTTTCCGACCGGCGGCTGCGCCTGGGGCGCTGATTGGGGCAAGCCGATGTTCGGGATCGGCAAGCCCTATGACGGCGAAGCCGCCACCTTCGGCAACGGCACGATGATCGCCCTGGTGGTCGATGAACGCGCCAAGGTCGACGATCTCTATGAAAAGGCCATCAGCCTGGGGGCCCAGTGCGAAGGCGGCCCCGGCGTGCGCGGCGACGACGGCCCGCAGGCCTTCTACGCCGCCTACTTCCGCGACCTGGACGGCAACAAGCTGTGCGCGTTCCGCGTCGGCCCTGCGTGAGCTAGCGGTAGCGAAGCGTCCAACGCACCGTGATCGGTCCCTTGGCGTCCTGCGCGCCCGTGCAGGCCGTCAGGGCGGTCATGGCCCCGGTCACCGATCGGTAGGCCTTGTCGTCGTTCAGATCGCGGGTCTCGCACGTCAGGCCCTCGACCTCGAACGCCGTGACATCGCCGCTCGCGAACGCGGTGACCCCACCCTTGCTGACGCCGCCCCGCGAGAAGCTGGCGAAGGCCAGGTCGACCGCCTTCACCGAAACACCGGGCCGGGGCGTGAAGACGTCGGTGCGGCGGATCAGGCCAGGCTCCAGCAGATAGGTCGTGCGAACGCCGATCCGGTCGTCGGCGACCGGCGCCTTCTGACCCAGGCGATCCATTTCGTCCTGCCGATAGGTCACGACGGTGCGCGCGCCCGCGCCGGCCACCTTCGCCCGCTTGGCGTAGGCCAGGGGCGCCAGCTGGGCCCCGTCGGCCAGGGTGATGCGCGGCAGCAGCTGCGGAAACGCCGCATCGGCCACGTGCTGCAGCAGCCCCGGTGACGACGGGATCGGATAGTAGGGCGAGTTCATGTGCTGCCCCTCCCCGCCATTGATGATCGGCAGACCGATCACCCGGGCCTCGCCGCCCGGACGCGGATCGCGGAGCGTGACAACAAGACGGTCGTTCGCGCCCTTGGCGAACCAGGTGACCGTCCGCCTGGGCAGGCGATCCAGCCACGCGGCGTAGCCTGGGTCGGCCGGTTGATCCTTGAAGCCCAGGTCGTTCCAGATGGCGTTGGTGTAGATGTACTGCCGCCCCAGGCTGAGATTTTCCCCCAGGATCCGGTGCTTGCCGCGATAGGAGTCGGTGCGGCGGCCGTGCTCCCACAGGTTCACCGAGCCCATGGCCGGGTCGAACCAGAAGTCCATGTAGCGGGCGGCGACGCGCGAACTGAACGCGTAGCCCATCCGCTTTTCCTCGGGCGTCAGCACGTCCAGCTTGGCCGCCGCGGTCAGCACCTCCAGGAACGCCGTCTCGCCGTAGGTCCCGATGCTGCGGCCGTACTCGAAGCCTTCGCCGCGCAGGTTCAGGCGCGGAAGCATCAGGTCCACCGAGCGACGCAGCCAGCCCCGCACCTCGGGCGTGGCGGGCATGCCCGCCTCGATCAGCCGGTGCGCGATCTCGCCGATCAGCAGCACGCTGTAGCGATCAAAGCGCCCCTGCCCGTCGGTCTCGTCGGCGAAACCGTACGCGCCCGAGTACTTGCGATAGTGATCCAGCGTCTTGCCCAGCAGCGCCTGGCTGGCCGAGGCGTCCTCCCAGCCCAGCTGGTAGCGCAGCCGCGCGACGCTGAAGGCCACGCCGTAGTAGTTGTTGGGCAGGTTGATCAGCGTCAGGTCATCGGTCCGCACGAAGCGGCGCCAGTCCAGCTTGACCTTCAGCTTTTCCAGCGTGGCCGGCGAGACCGCCTGCTCCAGGACGCCCGCGTCCCGCAGCATCAGCAAGGCCTGGCAGTAGTAGTAGACGCCCCAGGTGTCGTTCACGTCGCCGACCGTCATATCGGCGATCTCACGATAGGCCGCCAGGTATTGGCCATGGCGCGGATCGGTGCGCGGCGTGTCGACGATCAGATAGGCCAGGCCGATGGCGATCTTGCCGGGCAGGAACTTGTCGTCAGCCTCGAAGACCTTGACCCCGTCCAGGGTCATGCCGCGCTTTTCGGCCATCAGCTTGTCGAGCAGCACCGCCATCCGGGGCAGGATGCGCCCCTCGACCGTCTGGTTCATCGGGGCGACCGTCGCATAGAGCGGGCCGCGCGGATCCTGGGGGGCGGCGGCCGCCTGGACGGACGGCGCAAGCGTCGCGGCCAGGGCGGCGATAGTCAGGAACAGGCGGGTACGCAGGGGCATGGATCGCTCGCGACGCCCGCCGGCGCGGGTCTTGAAAGTGTCCGCGCAGCACTACGAAGGGCGGTGGCGCGCTTGGCATGACCAATTTCGCCGACCGCCCAGAGATGTCAAGCCACTTTGGCCTTACCAGTTGAACATGGTCCCGTCCTCCAGCCGGTTCACCGGCAGGTAGGCGCGCTTGTAGGGATGCTTGGCGGCCAGCGCCTCGTCGATGTCGACGCCCAAGCCCGGCTGATCGCCCGGGTGCAGCATGCCGTCCGCGAAGCTGTAGGCGTGCGGGAACACCGCGTCCGTCTCGGGCGTGTGGCGCATGTATTCCTGCAGACCGAAATTGGGGATCGCCATCCCCAGGTGCAGGGCCGCGGCCATGGTCACCGGGGACAGGTCCGTGGCGCCGTGACAGCCCGTCTTGACGTGGTGCAGGTCGGCGAAGGCGGCGATCTTCTTGAGGTTGGTGATCCCGCCTGCGTGCAGCACCGTGGCCCGCAGGTAGTCGATCAGCTGTTCCTCGATCAGCTGCTTGCAGTCCCACACGCCCGAGAAGATCTCGCCCACAGCGAGCGGCGTCGTGGTGTGCTGGCGGATCAGGCGGAAGCCCGCCTGGTTCTCGGCCGGCACCGAGTCTTCCAGCCAGAACAGGCGATAGGGCTCCAGGTCCTTGCCCAGGCGCGCCGCCTCGATCGGGGTCAGGCGGTGATGCACGTCGTGCAGCAGATGCACGTCCCAGCCCAGCACCTCGCGCGCCTTGGCGAACAGCGCCGGCACGCTGTTCAGGTACTTGGCGGTCGACCAGAGGTTCTCGGTGGGCAGGTCATTGTCGGCCGGCTCGTAGAACATCTTGTCCTTGGAGACGCCGTAGGTGCTGGCCAGGCCCGGTACGCCGGTCTGCAGGCGAATAGCCTTGTATCCCAGGGCCTTGTACTTGACCGCCTCGGCGATGGTCTCCTCGATGGTCTCGCCGTTGGCGTGGCCATAGACCGTCACGCCCACGCGGCTGGCCCCGCCCAGCAGCTGGTACAGCGGCAGGCCCGCGACCTTGGCCTTGATGTCCCACAGCGCCATGTCGACGGCGGCCAGGGCGCTCATGCCCACCGGGCCGCCGCGCCAGTACGAACCGCGATAGAAGAACTGCCAGGTGTCCTCGATCTGGTGCGCGTCGCGCCCGATCAGGCAGGGGATCATGTGGTCCTGCAGATAGCTGACCACCGCCATCTCGCGGCCGTTCAGCGTGGCGTCGCCGACGCCGGTCACGCCGTCTTCGGTGGTGATCTTCAGCGTCACGAAATTGCGGCCGGGGCAGGTGACGATGACCTTGGCGTCGATGATCTTCAGCATGGACCTGGTGAGCTAGCGTAGCCGTAAAGTGGCCTGACCACTTCTAGCGACTTATCCGACAAGATGCTAGTGGCCTTGCCACTTGCCGGCGGTCGGCGGTAGCGCCGCGCCCTGTCATACAATAGGCTTGGACGCGGCCGACGCGACGTCGGCGGGATCGCGGACACATGACCACTTCGACGGCCGAAACCAAGAAACTGTATCAGCAGGTCGCCAACTCGATCGCCGACGCGATCCGTGACGGGATTCACAAGCCCGGCCAGCGCCTGCCGTCAGAACGCGATCTGGCCGAGGACTACAAGGTCAGCCGCCCCACTGTGCGCGAGGCGATGATCGCGCTTGAGATTCGCGGCCTGGTCGAGGCCCGTCACGGCTCGGGCGTCTATGTCACCGAAGCGCCCCGCCCTGAGGTTTCCGCCCCCGAGCTCGACATCGGCGCCTTCGAACTGACCGAGGCCCGCCGCCTGATCGAGGGCGAGGTCGCCGCCCTGGCCGCCGCCACCATCACCGACGCCGAGCTGGCCGAACTGGCCGCGATCATGGACGAGATGGTCGTGGAGAACGACAACAACGTGCGGGGCGAACGCGCCGACCGCCGCTTCCACGTCACCATCGCCCAGGCCAGCCGCAACAGCGCGCTCGTCACCGTGGTCGAGAACCTCTGGGACCTGCGCTACAAGTCGCCGCTGTGTCGCGCCATGCTGGAACGCGCCCGGCAGGTCGGCGTGCGCCCGCTGATCGACGATCACCAGGAAATCCTGCTGGCCCTGAAGGAACGCGATCCCACCAGCGCCCGCAACGCCATGCGCGAGCACTTGGGCCGCGTGATCGACAACCTGCTCACCGCCACCGAGATCGACGCCCTCGAACGGGCCCGCAACGAGGTCGCAGCCCGGCGTACCGAACTGGCGCGCCGCTCGGCGATCTGAGGCGCCGGCGGCTCAACCCTGACGCAGGATGGCCGGAAGGGCGCGCTTCAACGCGTCGAAATGACCGGCGCCGGCGATTTCGGTCACGGCGGCGCCGGACGGCAAGGCCTTGGCCAGGGCGTAGGCCATGTCGAGCGGCGCCCAGCCATCCGCATCGCCGTGCCAAAGGGTCACCGGGCAGCCGACGCTCGACAAGATCTGGCTCCACGGCCGCACATAGGTCCGAAGCTCGTCCTCGTAAGCCGCCCGGCCCCGCCCGAGACTCGCGGTCAGCCCATCGCGCACCGCCGCGCGGAAGTCGGCGTCGGCCAGCAACGCCTGCTCGGACGCCGCAGCGCCGGCGAACATCACCTTCAGCAGGAACGACGGGGCGATGGCGTTGATCAGCGACTGGCCGTGGCCCAGCCGGCGTAGCGCGCCAGGGCTCGTCGCGGCCGCCTGAAACACCGCCTTCCCGGCCATGCGCGGAAGAAAATCGCCCAGTTCGAGCGGCGCGGCGGCGGAAATCACGTCCACCGCCTCGATCGCGTCGGGGCGCTTGGCGGCGATATGCAAGGCCGACATCGTCCCCAGCGAAAAGGCCACCAACCGCACGGTCGGGCGATCGAGGTTAGCCCGCGCCGCATCGAACGCCGCCAGCAGCCGATCTTGCCAGTCTAGATGGTCGCGGCCCGCCTGCAGCCGTTCGAGACAGACGACAGAAGCGCCCTCGAGATCCGGACCTCCGAACAGCTCAAGCTCGGCTGCGGATCCCGGCAGGCCGTGACAGTAGATGAAGCTCGACGTGCTCATGGCGTCCACAACGATCCAGAAGTCAGACGTCGGATAACGCGACTCGCCGAGAAGAACGAGAACGTCCGCTGGACACGACGCTCATCACGCGGTGAAGGCCGAAGTCTTTAGGCCCGCAGGATCTTGTCCATCGCCTTGCCCTTGGCCAGTTCGTCGACGAGCTTGTCCAGATAGCGGATCTCCCGCATCAGCGGCGCCTCGACCTCTTCGACGCGCACGCCGCAGACCACGCCCTTGATCAGCGCCCGCGCCGGATTGAGCGCAGGGGCCGCCGCGAAGAAGGTCGCAAAGTCGGATTGGGCGGCGATCTGCGCCTCGAGTTCGGCGGGGCTGAAGCCGGTCAGCCACACCAGGATCTGGTCGACCTCCGCGCGGGTGCGGCCCTTGCGCTCGGCCTTGGCGACATACAGCGGATAAACGCTGGCGAAGCTGGTCGTGTAGATGCGGTGCTGGCTCATCGGGCGAGGTCCTTGGCGGGCGGGCCGACCCTAGCACGCGGCGCGCACGAGCTCACTTCCCGAGCGGCGCGATCGTCAGCCGGCTCTGCGCGGTCGGGGCCTTGGCCGCGACCATCTCCGCCTTGGTCGCGAACCCGGCGTCGGCATAGGCCCAAGCGGCCAGATCATAGAGCGGCAGGGCCTCGCGGGTGGCGTCCTCAGGCTTCAGATCCTTGTACGGGAAGGCCGCCTCGTTGCCGACGAACTGCGCCAGATAGTCCAGGGCGACGCGGATCCCCTGCCCCTTGGGCCCCTTGTAGCCCCAGAGGTCGACGCCCACGCAGGGACCGAGTTCCGCCATGCCGATCAGCGGCTCCAGCGCGAAGTAGCTGTAATGCAGGGCCTTGGTCCGCGAGAGCTCCTCGGGCATGCGGCCATCCGGCGCGATCTCATGGTCGATGCGGCCAGGCCCAACGCTCGCCAACACCTCACGCGCCAGCCCCGGTCGGCGGGCGAACAGGGCGAAGCTGGCCAGCTGATAGTCGTACCAGAGACCGTGATTGTTCTTGGCCGCCCGCTCTTCCTTGCCGGTCGGAGCGGTCTGCATCCAGTCGGCATAGGCCCCGAACCACGCTTCCAGGCCCTTTTGGTCGGCGGCGGTCAGCACCTTGGCGGGCGCCAGCACGCCCACCGCCTCGATCACCCGCAGCAGGCGATAGGTGTCCAGCACCCCTTCGGCGCGTCCCAGGGTGCGCCCTGGCACGCCCTGCGCATAGGTCATCGACGGGTTCATCCGCGTGGCCGGGTCCAGGAACCAGGTTCGCAGCAGTTGGGCCGCCTTGGCCGCATAGCGGGTCTCGCCGGTGAAGTAGTAGGCCAGCGCCAGGGCCTCGACGGCGGCGCCCATGGCCTCCATGCGATTGGCGTCGAAGGCGTTGGTGCTCCGCTCCGGATTCACCTCGCCATCCCGGCGGATATAGGGCTCGCCGTTCGGCTGGGCCGGATCGGGCCACCAGTAGGGGCCCATCGACATGTAGTCGCGCTTGTCGCCGCTGGGCGGCGTTCGGCTCTTGTCGACCACGCTGTAGACCGGTCCGGCGAGCGCCCGATCGGCGCGGTCCAGCAGGAGCTTGTAGGCGGGCGCCAAGACCGGCTGGGACAGACGCGCCTTGGCGGCGGCCAGGGCCTGCGGCTTCCAGCGGAACGTGCGGCGTCCGTCGAAGTCGCCCTCATAGCCCTGGTCGGCCCGGCAGACCGATTGCGCGCGCGCGTCGCTGGCCGGAACAACCGCCAGAAGCGCGACGAAAGTCGTCGCTATCGCCATCGAAGACCGGATCATTCGAACGCCTCCCCGCCGTCGGTGCGCGGCTTGCCGGGACCATAACGCGCAAACTAAAATTGGCCAGACCAAATGAGTGAAACTGGTCTTGGCGGTTGCCGAGCTTGCGTTTTGTCCGGTAAGACAATCGCGAAGCGCTCGCAGATGGCGCAACGGAGGGGACGACATCATGCGCGCCACCATCACCGCGATCTTCGCAGGCCTGACGCTGGTCGCGAGCCCCGCCGCCGCGACAGCCGCGACCAGCCGCCCCGCCGCCGAGCGCGCCGACGTCGCCGCCTCAGCCCTGACTCTGGGACGCGCGGTCGCCGACTGGCAGCTGCGCCACATGGACGGCCGGTTCGACTACGTCCAGACCCATCGCCCGGGCACGCAGAACCCGCGCGGCTGGATCCAGGGCGCGTTCTACACCGGCCTGACCGCCTTCGCCGAGCGGACTGGCGATCCTGACTATGCGCAAGCCCTGCGCGCCCACGGCCAGGCGCAGGACTGGGGTCTGGGCAAGCGCCCGCTGCACGCCGATGACCACGTCATCGCCCAAAGCTGGCTGTGGCTGCACGCCCGCGATCGCGACCCCGCCCAGATCGCGCCAGTGAAGGCGCGGTTCGACGCGATCCTGGCCGATCCGCCCAAGGCCAGCCTGACCTTCATCGACGGGACCGAGGACCAGCCGTGCCAGGCGCGCTGGTGCTGGAGCGACGCGCTGTTCATGGCCCCGCCCACCTGGACCGCCCTATCGGCGGCGACCGGCGACCCGCGCTACGCCCGCTATGGCGACCAGGAGTTCTGGGCCGCGACCGACTGGCTGCTGGACAAGGAGCACGGCCTCTATTTCCGCGACAGCCGCTATTTCGACCGCCGCGACGACCAGGGCCGCAAGATCTTCTGGAGCCGGGGCAACGGCTGGGCCTATGCCGGGATCGTCAACATCCTGAAGACCCTGCCCGCCGACCACCCCTCGCGCCCGCGCTACGAAGCCCTGTTCAAGCGGATGTCGGCCAAGCTGGTCGCGCTGCAGAAGGCTGACGGCTACTGGTCGGTCTCGCTGCTGGCGCCCGAGAACAGCCCGCCCGAGACCAGCGGCACGGGCTTCTTCGTCTATGGCCTGGCCTGGGGCGTCAACCAGGGCGTGCTGAAGGACGCCCGCTACGCCCAGTCGGCGCGACGGGGCTGGAACGCCCTGGCGCGCGCGGTCGGTCCCGACGGCAAGCTCGGCTGGGTGCAGCAGGTCGGCTACGCTCCAGACCATGTCGACGCCGGCGACACCCAGCTCTACGGCGTCGGCGCTTTCCTGCTGGCCGCGTCCGAGGTGTCGCGCGGGCGCTTCTAGGGCCGCCGCAAAAAATGGGCTGCCCCTCCGGTTGCTCCGGGGGCGGAAATCCGATCCTCCTTCGTCGTTCAGACGACGGCGCGCGCACAAGGTCGCGCCGCAGGTTCATGGGGCAAGATCGATGAAACGAAGTGCGGTGATGGCCGGGGCGGCCCTTGGCGTGGTGCTAGCCTTCGGCGCTCTAGGCGGCGCGACGGCGTCCGACCTCCCCTCGCCCGCGACGGCCTTCGCCCAGCCGATCGGCAGCGATTACTTCCTGGCCGACTACACCGCCTATGAGGCCTATCTGAAGGCGCTGGCCGCCAAGTCCGACCGGATGAAGCTGGTCGACATAGGCAAGACCGAGGAAGGCCGCACCCAGTGGATGGCGATCGTCTCATCGCCCGCCAACCTGGCCAAGCTGGACCAGTACAAGGCCATCGCCCGCAAGCTGGCCAAGGCCGAAGGCGTCAGCGAGGCCGAGGCCCGCAAGCTGGCCGCCGAAGGCAAGGCCGTGGTCTGGATCGACGCCGGCCTGCACGCCAACGAGACCGTAACCTCGCAGGGCCAGCTTCAGGTCATCCACCAGATGCTGACCGCGACGGACGCCGAGACCCAGCGGTTCCTGGACGACTGCATCATCCTGTTCGCGCACGACAATCCCGACGGGATGGAGATGATCTCCGACTGGTACATGCGCCACGAGGATCCCAAGAAGCGGGAGTTCGGCTCGCTGCCGCGCCTGTACCACAAGTACATCGGCCACGATAACAACCGCGACAGCTTCATGTCGGCCATGGCCGAGACGACCAACGTCAACCGTCAGCTGTTCCGCGAGTGGTTCCCGCAGATCGTCTACAACCAGCACCAGACCGCGCCGAACGGCATGGTGGTGTTCGTGCCGCCGTTCCGCGATCCGGCCAACCACAACTACGACCCGTTGGTCATGACCATGCTGCAGGAAGTCGGCATGGCCATGCACAGCCGCCTGGTGGCCGAGGACAAGCCCGGCACCGGCGCGCGCAGCGCCGCCCCCTACTCCACCTGGCACAACGGGATGGAGCGCTCGATCGCCTATTTCCACAATTCGATCGGCCTCTTGACCGAGATCGCCGGCGGCCCGACCCCGACGACGATCAATCTGGTGCCCGAGGTGCAGTTGCCCAGCAACGACCGGCCCGCGCCGATCGCGCCGCAGACCTGGCGCCTGCAGCAGACGCTCGACTACCAAGCCAGCCTGAACCGCTCGGTGATGGACTACGCCTCGCGCAACCGCGAGCGCCTGCTCTTCAACATCTGGAAGATGGGCGACAACAGCATCAAGCGCGGCAGCCGCGACACCTGGACGATCACCCCGACCAAGGTGGATGCGCTGATCGCCGCCGGCAAGGAAAAGCCCCTGACCGGCGCGCGCGGCGGATCGGCGGACCCGTCGCTCTACAAGACGATCATGCAGGCGCCCGAGCAGCGCGATCCGCGCGGCTTCATCCTGCCCGCCGACCAGGCCGACATGCCCACCGTGGTCGCCTTCCTGAACGCGCTGATCAAGGCGGGCGTCGATGTCGAGGTGGCCGACAAGGCCTTCAGCGTCGCCGGCAAGGCCTACCCGGCCGGCTCCTACGTGGTGCGCACGGCCCAGGCCTATCGCCCGCACGTGATGGACATGTTCGAGCCGCAGGACCACCCGCACGACACCGAGTATCCGGGCGGTCCGCCCAAGGCGCCGTATGACGTCACCGGCTACACCCTGGCCTACCAGATGGGCGTCAAGTTCGACCGCGTGCTGGACGCCTTCGAGGCCCCGACCAAGCGCGTGCCCGACCTGATCAAGGTCGCGCCGGGCTCGGTGAAGGGCGCCGGCGCCGCCGGCTGGCTGATCAGCCACGAGACCAACGCCAGCTTCACCCTGACCAACCGCCTGCTGAAGGCCGGCGCCAAGGTCCAGTGGGTGAAGGACGGCGCCAAGGCGGGCGGCAAGACCTTCGGCCCCGGCGCGATCTGGGTCCCCGCCTCGCCGGCCGCCAAGGCGGTGATCGACAAGAGCGTCAAGGATCTGGGCGTCGACGCCTTTGCCGTGGCCGCCAAGCCCTCGGGCGCGACCATCGCGCTGAAGCCTATCCGCGTGGGCCTGGTCGACGTCTATGGCGGCTCGATGCCGTCGGGCTGGAACCGCTGGATGTTCGAGCAGTTCGAGGCGCCCTTCCAGGTCGTCTATCCCCAGCGCCTGGACGCCGGCGACATCGGCAAGGATTTCGATGTGCTGGTCTTCGCCGATGGCGTCGTGCCGGCTCCGGCGGGTGGTCCCTTCCGGGCTGGTCGCGGCGGGCCCCAGCCCCAGCCCGAGGAGATCCCGGCCGAGTACCGCTCTTGGCTCGGCCGCGTGACCGACGAGAAGACCCTGCCCCGCGTCGCCGAGTTCGTGAAGGGCGGCGGCACGGTCGTGGCCATCGGCGCCTCGACGCGCCTGGCCACCGCCCTGGGCGCACCGGTCGAGGTGGCTACCGCCAAGACCGAGAACGGCCAGCTTAAGGCCTTGTCGAACCGCGAGCTCTACATCCCCGGCGCGGTGCTGCGGGCCAAGGTCGATCCGAAACAGCCGCTGGCCTATGGCGCCGGCGACGAGGTCGACGTCTTCTTCGACCGTAGCCCGACCTTCACGATCAAGAGCGACGCCAAGGGGATCTCGCGGGTCTCGTGGTTCGACAGCGACAAGCCGCTGCGCAGCGGCTGGGCGGTCGGCCAGGAGAAGCTGAAGGGCTCGACGGCGATCCTCGACATCGACATCGGCAAGGGCAAGGTCTTCGCCTTCGGCCCCGAAATCACCCAGCGCGCCCAGTCGTGGGGCACGTTCAAGTTCCTGTTCAACGGCCTGCTGTATGGGCCGGCGGTGAGCAGGAAGTAGGGGCTTTCCAGGGGCGCCGGCCCGTTCCGGAGCCAGAGCGCCCCCTCCGTCACGTCGCCGATCGGCGCCGCGCCACCTCCCCCGCGATGCGGGTGAGGAGGAAGTGACCACCCTCCTGCCCCGCTTGCGGGGGAGGTGGATCGCTGCGGATACGCAGCGAGACGGAGGGGGCGTCAGTGAGCTCGATCTGGATCCCGGCGTTCGCCGGGAAGGTCGGGGCTGAAGATCCAGATCCTCCCCCCAGGGGGGAGGAGGCCGAAGGCCGGAGGGGGAAGTGCTGCAGAGCCGGCCTCTTCCCCCTCCGTCGGCTTTGCCGACACCTCCCCCGCTAGGGGGAGGATTGGTCCACTCCCACCCTTTTACGAACTCTGAAACGCCCCCCCCAAAAACGAAGTCGGCGCCGGAGGGGCAGCTCCGGCGCCGACAGATCGCGCCCCCTTGGATCAAGGGGGGGAGGTAGACCCTCAGGGCGCGATCGCCTCGGCCCCGGGACGACGCGGATCCGCGCCGCCCAAGAAGAGACCCTGGTCGATCATGATCGACTGGGCTGAGCCCATGGTCTCGTCCGAGGTTATCGGGTGGCCCATCGCCTTGAGGATGGCCACCGTGTCGGGATTGAAGTTCGGCTCGACGCGCAGGGTGTCGCTGGCGTCTTGGAAGATGCGCGGCTGGTGGGTGGCCTCGGCCACGTTCAGCTTGAAGTCGACGACGTTGACGATGACCTGCAGCACCGTGTCGATGATCGTGCTGCCGCCCGGCGTGCCGGTGATCAGCCACGGCTTGCCGTCCTTGAAGAGCATGGTCGGCATCATGGTCGACAGCACGCGCTTGCCCGGCTGCAGGGCGTTGGGCGGTAGCGGTCCGCCGGCCTTCTGCGCGCGCCAGGCGGCCTCGTGGGCGTAGTTGTTCATCTGGTTGTTCAGCACGAAGCCCGCGCCGGCCACCATCACGCCCGAGCCGAAATCGGCCCCCAGCGTATAGGTGTTGGAGACCGCGTTGCCCTCGGCGTCGGCGACCGAGAAGTGGGTGGTGTTCGGGCTCTCGAACGCCCAGGGGTCGCCCGCGCCCAGTTCCTTGGCGGGCCTGGCCTTGTCCGGATCAATCAGCTTGGCGCGCTGGACGCCATAGGCCTTGGACGTGAAGCCCTGCAGCGGGACCTTCACGAAGTCGGTGTCGCCCAGATACTTGTAGCGGTCGGCATAGGCCATCTTCATGGCCTCGGCCTGCAGGTGCAGGGTCTTGGCAGAGCCCAGGCCCGTCGCCTTCAGGTCGAAGGTCTCCAGGATGTTGAGCATTTCCAGGAGGGTCGCGCCGCCGGCGCTGGCGGGCGGCGAGGTCTTGACCGTCAGGCCGCGATAGCTGCCGACCAGCGGCGGGCGGATCTCGGCCTTGTAGGACGCCAGATCCTCCAGGGTGATCAGGCCGCCATGGGCCTTCATGTCGGCGGCGAAGCGCTGGGCGATCTCGCCGCGATAGAAGGCGTCGGCGCCCTTGTCGGCGATCTGGCGCAGCGACCAGGCCAGCTCGGGCTGCTTGAGGATCTCGCCGGCGCGATAGAGCGCGCCGCCCGGCTTGTAGAAGGCTTTCTTGCCCGCTTCGCTCTCGGACAGGCGCTCCTTGCCCCAGCTGAAGACGAAGGCTTCGTCGGGGGTCAGCACCACGCCGTCGGCGGCCAGGCGATAGGCCGGCTCGACCACCTGCTTCCAAGGCAGACGACCATACTTCTGGTGGGCCAGATGAAGGCCCGCGACCGTGCCGGGGACGGTGGGCGCGCGATAGCCGCGCGAGGCCACGTCGTCCATCTCCTTGCCGTTCGCATCGACGAAGGTCTCGAGCTTGGCGGCCTTGGGCGCGGTTCCGCGATAGTCGATGAACAGAGTCTCGTTCGTCTTGGCCAGGTGGACCAGCATGAAGCCGTCGCCGCCGATATTGCCCGCGCGCGGCAGGGTCACGGCCAGGGCGAAGGCGGTGGCGACCGCGGCGTCCACGGCGTTGCCGCCCTGGCGCAGGATGTCGGCCCCGACCTTGGTGGCGATGGCGTTCTGGCTGACCACCATGCCCCGCTCGCCCACCACCGGCGAGTGGATGCTGGGATACTCCAGCAGCTGCTTCTTCTGGGCCAGCGCCTCGGAGGAGACGAAGGGCGAAAGCGCCAGGGTGAACGCGGCTAGGCCGGTGGAGATAAGGCGGAAAGGCTTCACGACGCCCTCGTTGGATAGTCTTGCATCAACGATCCGACCTTCCCGGCGCCGGCCGGGACCCAGATCATAAGGCTGTGCTGAAATCGCGCCTGGCGCCTCAGAGCCCTACGATCTGGGCCCCGGCCTCCGCCGGGGAAATCGGATGTTCTAGAACTTCTTCGAGAGGTTCATGTACCAGTAGCGACCCGTGGCGTTGTGCAGGGCGCCCGAGTAGCCGAAGTTCGAAGCCGACAGCGGCGGGTCCTTGTCGAAGGCGTTACGCACCCCGACCCGGACCGTCGAGCCGTCGAACATGCCGTCCTTGAACGCGTACTGGCCGTAGAAGCTGACGGTCGTCCATTCCTTGATCGGGAAGTACTCGCCGTTCACCTGGGCCGGAGCGGTGTCATAGACCTCGCCGACATAGCTGACGAACGCGCCCGCGCCCCAGCCGTCCTTGCGCCACGAGACGCTGGCGGTGCCGCGGAACTCGGGGAAGCCGTCGAACTGGATCTGGTTGCCGGCGCTGGCGATGGTGATGCCCGGCAGCTTGCCGGCCGTGACCGCCTCTTGCAGCAGGCTTTCAACCGCGCTGGGCGCCTGGTCGTACTTCAGGAGCTTGGCCACGTTGATCGACAGGCCAAAGTCGCCCCAGGCCGTGTCGTCCAGGTCGTAGTCGAGGCTGAAGTCGGCGCCTTGAACCATGCGCGGCTGCAGGTTCGAGTAGGTGTCGCTGATATAGGCGATGTTGCCGACCGTGGCCGTGCCGACCGGCGCGTCGCGCACGACGTTGGGGTTGGACGAGCCGCTCTGGCGCAGCAGCCAGTCATAGGCGATCTGGTTGTAGCCGCCCAGGATGCCGACGATGTTCTTCTCGCGGATCGACCAGAAGTCGCTGGTCACGGTCAGCTTGCCGAACTGGCGCGGGATGAAGGTCGGCTGATAGACGAAGCCGATCGTGGCGTTGTCGGCCTCTTCCGGCTTCAGGTTCTTGTTGCCACTGCGCACTTCGATCGTGCTGGCGCTGGGGCAAGTCGTGACCGTCGGCGTGTTGATCCGGCAGCCCGCGAAGTCGGTGCGGGTGTTCGAGACCGTCGTGCCGTCGCTATAGAACTGCGGCAGGTTCGGCGCGCGGAAGCTCTGGGACACCGAGCCACGCAGCGCGAAGCCGTGGCCGACCTTCCAGTAGATCGCGCCCTTGGGCTTCAGCACGTTGCCGAAGTCGGAATATTCCTCGTCGCGCGCGGCGATCTGCAGGCTGATCTCTTCGACGAACGGGATGTTCATCTCGGGCGAGATGATCGGCACGGCCAGTTCGAAGAAGGCCGAGGCGACCGAGCGGTCGGCCTTGACGTCCGGCGCGCCCGAAGCGCCCATCACGTCAGTGCCATAGGTCACGCCCGTGACGCTGTTGGTGTACTTGATCGTCCCGTCCAGGCGCTTGTCGCGGTCGTCGAGATAGGTCTCGCGACGCCACTCGACGCCCGCCGCGACGCCGACATCGCCGGCCGGCAGGGTGAAGAGGTTCTTCTTAGAGATCTTGAAGTCCGCCAGGGTCAGCGAGGTCTCGCTGATGCGATAGACGTTGATCAGGAACGAATTGATCGTCGCGCGGTCGTTGGGCGTGGCGTCGCCCAGCGAGTAGTTGGGCTGGCTGCCGCCGTTGAACGGGTTGTAGGCCGTAGCGTCCGTGCGGTTGACCGCCGCCTGGAACGCGGTGTTGCTGATCGCGTCGCGCGTCATGTCCTTGGTGCGGGCCTTGGAATACAGCAGCGCCGAATCCCACTTCCAGCCGTTCCAGGCGCCCTTCAGCCCGCCCAGCAGGCGGTAGCTGTCGTCCGTCACCGTGTAGGTGCGCGGACCGGTGTCCACCGGACGATAGGTGGTGATGTTCATGGCGACGCCGGTGGTCGGCACGCCGGTCAGATTGGCCAGCCGGTTGGGGCTGGTCGTCGGACCAAAGGGGTTCCAGTAGGCGTTCGCGGCGATGCTGATCGGCGCGGTGCTGAGCGGGGCCGATTGCTCGCGGCTGCCCGTGAACAGGGCGTGATAGTAGCCCGCCTCGCCGTAGGCGGTGATGTCGCCGAAGTCGTGCTCGACCGTCGAGAACAGGTTCGTGCGCTCGACGCCGCCCTTCAGGGTGCGGTCGGGGTTTTCGTCATAGCGCAGCACGCGGCTGTTGGCGCCGGTGATCGTGCCCGAGCGGATGCAGAGATTGCCGGTCAGCACGGTGCTGGAGCAGCCGGCGGCGGTGTTGGCGGTCGGCTCGATGTGGAACACGCCCGAGGTCGTCAGCGTCGCCGTCCCCTGGCGAACGACCGTCGTCGCCGGGATCAGGGTGAACGAGCCCCAGGGGCTGGAGGTCGAGCGGCTGTCGAAGGTGGTGTTGTCCACCCACGGGGTGTTGGCCACCTGCGGACGGTGATCCTCGCTGGCGGCGTAGTCGCGCTCCGAGGCCATCAAGCGGCTGCGGCCGGTGTAGTTGCCAAAGAAGGTCAGGCGCGTGCCGTCTTCCAGGCGCGTGCCGGCCTTCACGTTGAACGAGCCCTCGCGATAGCTGGTCCCTTCCGAGCCGCCATACTGGGCCGAGACCTGCAGGCCACGGAACTTGGTGTCGAGCACGGTGTTGACCACGCCCGCCACGGCGTCCGCGCCGTAGATGGCCGCAGCGCCGTCGCGCAGCACTTCCACGCGCTTGACGCCCGCCACCGGGAACGCGTTGGTGTTGACGGTCTGCACGGGCACCAGGTTCTCGGTCTGGGTGCCGGGCGCCAGCACGGCGCGACGGCCGTTCAGCAGGGCCAGGGTGTTGCCGGTGCCGAGGCTACGCAGGTTCAGCGAGGCCACGTCGCCGCGCGCGTCGTTCAGATTGCCGGTGGTCCGGGCTTCCTGGAACTGGACGTCGCCGGCCTGGGGGATCGCGCGGAACAATTCGTCGCCCGACACAGCGCCGGTGGCGATGATCTCCTGCTCGCCGACGACCGTGACCGGCAGGGCGTCCGTCGTGCGGGCGCCTTCGATCTGCGAGCCGACGACGATCACCGCTTCGACGATCTGGGCCTCTTCACTCGTCGCGCCGGCCCCCGCGCTGGCGGACTGGGGGCGTTCGGCCTGCGCCTGGCGCAGGGTGATGGTCTTGCCGTCGTCCGACTGAACGACCAGGCCGGCGGCCTTGACCAGGCGATCCAGGGCGTCGGCGTCGGCCAGATCGCCGCTCACCGCCGGCGTGCGCTTGCCCGAGGCGGCCTCGAACGGGAACAGCACCTGCTTGCCCGATTGCTTGGCGAAGGTCTGCAGCGCGGTCACCGCGTCGCCGGCCGGAATGTTGAACGTGCGGCGGGCGTCTTGCGCCAGCGCCGGGCCGGCCAGAACCAGGACGGCGGCCGACGCCATCAGGAAACCGCGAACCGCACGGCGACGAGTGTTGGTGGTCATTTTCTTATTTACCCCTCGGGACGCCCTCCATCCCCATGGAGGACCGCCTTCGAAGGATCGACGCACGCATGTCGGGTTTCCGCCAGTGGCTAGGGAACTTTTTTAGCCGCAATCTCACCCGGCGAGAGGTCTATCCCTTGCGCGACAACCGGATGTCGCCGTCCGCGTCTTCCGACGCCTTGACCGGGAAGGCGCTGGTGACGGCGTCGACAAAGCTGCGGGGCTCGGTCGTCTGGAAATAGCCGGCCAGACGCAGGCCCGCGATCGCGGGATCCACGATCCGCACCTGCTGCCGGTTGTAGCGATTGAACTCGGCCACGGCCTGGTCCAGCGACTGGCCGTTCAGCGCGATCGCACCCTGGCGCCAGGCCAGGACGCGATCGATCTCGCCGTCGGAGATCGTGCGCGCGCGACTGCCGGTGGCGTTGTAGACCGCCGCGACGCCGGCCTTCAGGCGCAGCTCGTCCTTGGGCTCGGTGGGTTCGGGATCGAGCGCGACGACGCCCCTCTTGACCGTCACGGCCGCGCCATCGCTGCCCAGGCGCACGGCCAGTTCCGAAACGCCGTCGGCCTGCATGACCGCGTCGTTGGCGCGAACCACGAAGGGACGCGCGTCGCTAGCCGCCTCGAACACAGCCTCGCCGCGCACCAGACGCACCTCGCGCACCCCGCGGCGGTAGCGGACCACGACCTTGCTATCGGTGTTCAGCTCGATGCGGCTATTGTCGCTGAGCACCACGACCCGACGCTCGCCGATGGCCGTGGCGTAGGCCGTGCCGCCGCCGAAGGTCGTCACCCCCGCGACCGACAGGGCCAGCACGGCGGCCGCGGCCATGCCCCGCGCCCAGGTCGATTGGCCAAGACGCGACAACACCGGCCGCCGCTCGGGCGCCAGCAGGTCGCGGTCGAGCGGCTCGGCCGAGGGCCGCATGGCGCGCAGGCGCGCAAGTCGCGCCCAGGCGACGGCCTCGCGTTCGAAGGCGGCTTCGTGTTCGTGGCTTTCGTCGCGCCAGGCCTCGAAGGCGGCGCGATCGGCGGCTGAACACGCAGCGTCGTCAAGCCGGACCACCCAGAGGGCGGCGGCCTGCCTCACCGCTTCGCGTCGTGATCCCGTCTCGCGCTCCATGAGCGTCCTTCGTCGACCTTACTCTTACGCCCGATACGTCGTCCCAACTTGTCGGAACAGTACCGAAGACCCTTCACCAAATGCTTCTCGACAGTAGAGACGGATAGGCCCAGCCGAACCGCTATCTCGTCCGGCGAGAGACTGTAAACTTTTCTCAACGTGAAGACGCGTCGACACTGTGTCGGCAGCTCCGCGATCGCTTCGGCCAGCAGTCGCAGCTCTTCGCGTGATTCGATCACGGCCTGGGCGCTGGGCGCCTCGTCCAGCGGCTCGATGCGGTCGAAGTCGGCCACCGCGGTGATGGTCAGCACCTTGCGGCGACGCAGCGCGTCCAGCGCGCAGTTGCGCAGGATGCGGGTGGCGAACGCGCCCGGATTACCGACCTCGCGCCAGGTCCTGCAGGCGATCGCGCGGGCGAAAGCCTCATGAACCAGGTCTTCCGGATCGGTCTGGCCGTCGCGACAGAACCGTCGCGCATAGGCCAGCAGATCCGGCTCCAGCGGCAGGATTTCACGCCGAAACCAGGCGCGCCTGTCTTCGTCCTCTTGAGCCATCAACGCTCCCCTCAAGCTTCAGCGAAGCCGAAAGGGCGGCCGATGGCAACCCGGCGACAGCGCATCGCCGGGTCACATCGCGCTTCCGCCTAGTCTTCGAGCCGGTTGTGCCGCGTATCCTTCAGGAAGAGGCCGCCGACCACCGCGGTGATCCCGGCGATGATCACCGGGTACCAGAGGCCCGAATAGATATCGCCCGTGGCCGCCACGATCGCGAAGGCCGTGGTGGGCAGGAAGCCGCCGAACCAGCCGTTGCCGATGTGATAGGGCAGCGACATGGCCGTGTAGCGGATGCGGGTCGGGAACAGCTCGACCAGCATGGCCGCGATCGGGCCGTAGACCATGGTCACATAGATCACCAGCAGGGCCAGCAGCCCGACGACGACGGGCTTGTTGACCAGGGCCGGGTCGGCCTTGGCCGGATAGCCGGCGGCCTTCAGCTGCTCGCCGAGATCCGCCTCCCAGGCCTTGCGGGCGTCGGCGAAGGCCTGGCCGGTCGCGCCCTTGGAATCGAGGCCGTTCAGGGTGACGCCGCCGACCTGGACCGTGGTGGGCGTCCCCGCCGGTGCGGCCTGGACGCTGTAGCTGACCCCGGCCTTGGCCAGATAGGCCTTGGCCACGTCGCAGGGGGTGTTGAACTGGGCCTTGCCGATCAGGTCGAACTGGAAGGCGCAGGTGGCCGTATCAGCGCTCACCACCACCGGGGCGGTGGCCTCGGCCTTGGCCAGGACGGGGTTGGCGTAGGTGGTGATCGCCTTGAAGATCGGGAAATAGGTCAGCGCCGCCAGCAGGCAGCCCAGGATGATGATCGGCTTGCGGCCGATCTTGTCCGACAGCCAGCCGCAGATCACGAAGAACGGCGTGCCGATCAAGAGCGCCACCGCCACCAGGGTGTTGGCCAGGGCCCCGTCCAGCTTCAGGGTCTTTTCCAGGAAGAACAGGGCGTAGAACTGGCCGGTGTACCAGACCACCGCCTGGCCCATGGTCAGGCCCACCAGCGCCAGCAGCACGATCTTCAGATTGGGCCAGTTACCGAACGCCTCGGCCAGCGGCTTCTTGCTGCCCTTGCCCTCGGCGATCATGCGCTCGAAGGTCGGGCTTTCGTGCAGCTTCAGGCGGATCCACAGCGACACGCCCAGCAAGAGCAGCGAGACCAAGAACGGGATGCGCCAGCCCCAGGCCTTGAACGCCTCCTCGCCCAGCTGGATGCGGGCGACCAGGATCACGGCCAGCGACAGGAACAGGCCGATGGTCGCCGTCGTCTGGATCCAGCTGGTGTAGAAGCCGCGCTTCCCGGGCGGGGCGTGCTCGGCCACATAGGTCGCTGCGCCGCCGTACTCGCCGCCCAGCGCCAGGCCCTGCACCAGGCGCATCAGCACCAGGGCGATCGGCGCGGCCACGCCGATCTGGGCGTAGGACGGCAGAAGGCCGACGACGAAGGTCGAGACCCCCATCAACAGCATGGTGATCAGGAAGGTGTTCTTGCGCCCCCACAGGTCGCCCAGACGCCCGAAGATCAGCGCCCCCAGCGGCCGGATCGCGAACCCGGCGGCGAACGCCAGCAGGGCCAGGATGAAGCCCGTGGTCTCGTTCACGCCCGAGAAGAAGTGGCTGGTGATGATCGGCGCCAGCGAGCCGTAGAGATAGAAGTCGTACCACTCGAACACCGTGCCGAGCGACGACGCCCCCACGACCATGGTGTCACGCCCCTTGGCCGGAGCGGCCTGGCTTTTGGCCCCCATACGCCTTCCCTTCCCTCTTAAACGCCGCATGTGGTCTGCGGTCGTCCCCAACGCGCGAACCCTAGCTCAGCGAACGCCCGTCTTGCGATGGGGAATTATGGTAGCGGTCACTTTTTCTCATCCTCCCTTCCCCCTTGGTGGGGGAAGGAGACAAAACAACGACTGCGTGCCATCACCGCATCGAAGCAGAGGAGCCGCCATGACCGTTTCGAAGATCGCCCGCCGCGCGCTGATCGGCGCGCTCTGCCTGTTCGCCGCCGCCCCCGCCCTGGCCGCCGGCAAGCCGCGCGTGGCGATCCAGACCGACAAGGGGACCATCGTCGTCGAGCTGGAGGACAAGAAGGCCCCGATCACGGCCGAGAACTTCCTGCGCTATGTCGACAAGCGCCGCTTCGACGGCGGCCATTTCTTCCGCGCCAACCGAGCCAAGGGCGCGCCGGGCCAGGGCTCGATCCAGGGCCAGCCCAAGCCCTATTCCCGCCGCGCCCCGCCGATCGCCCACGAGAGCACGCTGAAGACCGGCCTCAAGCACAAGACCGGCGCCATCTCGATGGGCCGCGACGCCCCCGGCAGCGCCACCGCCGACTTCTTCATCTGCGCCAGCCCCCAGCCCTATCTCGACGCCAAACCCGGCAAGAGCGACGCCGCCCAGGGCTATGCGGTGTTCGGCTATGTCGTCGAAGGCATGGACGTCGTGAAGAAGATCCTCAGCGGCCGGACGGACGGCCCCACCAACGTGCCGTCCATGAAGGGCCAGATCCTGAACCCGCCAGTGAAGATCATCAGCATGAAGCGGGTGTGAGCCCAAAAATCCCTCTCTCTTTGAGAGAGGGCGGGGCCCGCCGCGCAGCGGTGGGAGGGTGAGAGGTTACGCCCTCAAGGGCGAAGGCAGAGCGTAGCGCGCAACGCCCTCGTATTGACAATGTAGATACAATCACCCACTCTACACCCATGGCGAAAACCCTGACCAAGGCCGCCCCGACCGCGCCGGCGCACGGTGAACCAGCGTCTGGCGCCAAGGGTTCGATCAATCTGCGGATCGAGGCCCAGACCCGGCAGTTGATCGACGACGCCGCTGCGGTGCTGGGCAAGACCCGCACCGAGTTCATGATCGACAGCGCGCGCGCCCAGGCGATCGATGTCCTGCTGGACCAGCGCCTCTTCGTGCTCGACGCCGAGCGCTACGACGCGTTCATGCACGCGCTCGACAACCCGCCGGCCCCAGGCCCCAAGCTGCGCGCCCTGTTGCGGCGCACACCCGCGTGGTCGCGCTGAGCGGGTCCACCCCGCCGCCGGCCAGGCTCTCCGCGCCCGCGCCGCTCTCCGCCGACCACGATCTGTCGGCCTTCGATTGCGGGGTGGCGGTGCTGAACGACTGGCTCAAGCAGCGGGCGGCCAAGAACGAGAGCCGCTTCTCTCGCACCTATGTCGTTTGCGAGGGCGACCAGGTCGTCGGCTACTACTGCATCGCCGCCGGCGCCGTGGAACGGGCCGCAGCCCCCGGCAAGGTCCGCCGCAATGCGCCCAACGCCATCCCGGTCTCGATCATCGGCCGCCTGGCCGTCAGCCGCACCCACGCCGGCCAAGGCCTGGGCGCGGACCTCCTGGCCGACGCCCTGAGGCGGATCGCCGTGGCCTCCCAGAGCATCGGCATCGGCGCGGTGCTGGTCCAGGCCAAGGACGACGCCGCCAAGCGCTTCTACCTGCGCTGCGCCGAGTTCGAGGAGTATCCGGAGGAGAGCCGGACGCTGTATCTGCCGATTGAAACGGTGGTGGCGGCGTTTGGGTAGGTGGGAGGGGCGGAGGGGTTCAGTGCGCCGCCAGCGGGACTCAGGACACGATCGAGTCGAGCGCCACGACCGTTTCTGACGCACTTGAGGCAAAATCTGGCCTTCGATGAAGATTGACCAAAATGAAGGATGGTTAACGGGATTTTTCTTCTTTGAGTTGACGGTCCGCACCATGAGACGCCCAGTGAGGCGCGAGGAAAGAGTTAGACCCATGGCCGAAACCCAGATCGAGTGGACTGACGCCACCTGGAATCCGGTCGCCGGGTGTTCCATCGTCACGGCGGGCTGCACCAATTGCTACGCTATGCAGATGGCGCGCCGACTCGAAGCTATGGGCGTGCCCAAGTACGATGGCCTCACGCGAAGAAGCGGTAAGCGGGCCATTTGGAACGGCGTCGTGCGTGAGGATCGCGCCGCGCTTGACATCCCCTATGGCTGGCGCAAGCCGCGCAAGATCTTCGTCAACTCGATGAGCGACCTGTTTCATGGCGCGGTGAGCGAGGACTTCATTGTCGATGTCTGGCGGGTCATGCGCGAGACGCCGCAACACAACTACCAGATCTTGACCAAGCGACCCGAGCGCATGGCCGAAGTCGTCGCGCGCGCCATACCCGACGTGCTGCCGAATGTTTGGTTGGGCGCCAGCGTCGAAAACGCCGATGTCGTCGATCGCATCGACCATCTGCGGGCTGTACCGGCCGCGATCCGTTTTATCTCGTTCGAACCATTGATCGGCCCGGTCGGCACCGTTGACCTTGCGGACGTCCACTGGGCGATCGTCGGTGGCGAGAGCGGCATCAATGCGCGACCTATCCGCGAGGACTGGATCGACGAAATTTACCAGCAATGCGATAGCTACGGCACCGCTTTCTTCTTTAAGCAGTGGGGCACTTGGGGCAAGGATAACAAGAAGCGTTCCAAGAAGGCTAACGGGCGCGTGTATCGTGGCCGCACCTGGAACGAGATGCCGACGGCGCTGGAGGTTTAGTCCGGGCCACGTGGAGCGGGGTGGAGCTTGAAGACAGCGGGCTATGACGACTGGCTCGAAAAGGCCAATCTGGACGACCACTCTCGGCGCAAGCACAAGATCCTGCGAGAGTATTTCCGGCAGTATCTGATCGTTCGCTGCCAGTTACCCAAACGAGAGCGTTTCCGCATCGCCATCGTGGATGGTTTCGCCGGCGCCGGCCGTTACAATTGCGGCGCTTCAGGTTCCCCCCTGATCTTCCTTGAAGAACTTGAAACCACCCTCGAGCTGATCAACACCCAGCGCGCAGTCCAGGGGATAAACCCCATAGAGATCGAGGCGATGTTGGTCTTCAACGACGCTTCACCCGATGTCGTCGATCTTTTGCGATCACGATGTGAGCCGCTGGTCGCGGCCGTTAAGGACAAGCCCTCCAAGCTGCACATACAGATGCGGTATTTTTCCGATCCCTTCGAAGTGGCTTATCCAGCCATGAAGGCGGTCGTTGAGGGGGGACGCTATCGCAGCGTCATATTCAATCTCGACCAGTACGGGCACGCCGACGTCCAAGTCCCCACCGTCCAGGACATCATGCGCATCACCGCGTCGACAGAGGTCTTCTATACGTTCGCCATCCAGACACTGATGACCTACTTGAGCCAGCGCGATCCGGCGCTGCTGGAGCGCCAGCTTCGCCATCTTAGCCTCTCACCCGAGCAGTTGCGGCACTTGGATGACAAGCTACTCTCTAAGCAAGAGTGGCTCGGTGCGGCCGAGAAGACAGTCTACGAAGCACTCAAGGCATGCGCGCCGTACGTGAGTCCTTTTTCGATCCGCAATCCGGACGGTTGGCGATACTGGATGCTGCATCTGGCGAACAACTACAGGGCTCGCCAAGTCTACAACGACGTCCTGCATGAAAACGGTGAGCTCGACCACTTCGGTAGGTCAGGTCTGCGGATGTTCAACTACAATCCAGCTAACGAGGGACGCCTTTATCTCTTCAAGGAGGACGACCGCGCTGCGGCTCGCAACCAGCTTAATTCGGACATTCCGAAGCTGGTCATGGAAGCTGGTGACGTCATGCCGATGAGCGACTTCTACGAGTCCGCCTACAGCGCTACGCCCGCACATAAGGACGACATTCACGCCGCTATGCTCGAAAACCCGGACTTGGAGGTGATCACGCCCGATGGCGGGGTCCGGCGAAAGGGCAACACGATCTCAGTTGAAGATACAATTCGTCTCAAGCTGCAGCGATCATTCTTCCCAATGTTCGGGTCAAATCCAAAGACCTAGGCACTCTCGGCGGACTTTCCGTTGTCGCCATATGCCAAGCGAGCTCTATCGAACGCCCTGCTCATGCTATGGAGCCAACGTGGCTATTGGCTTTTGCCCCCCCTACGCCACCGCCCCAAACGGCGCGACCACCGCTTCCGGCTTCGGGGCCGGGCAGTGCTTCTCCAGGAACTCCCCGTGGCTGGGCAGGCCCGCCACCTGGGCCGCCAGGATCGGGGCGGACTGGTCCAGGGTCTGGGCGATGACGTCGTAGGGCGCGGTGTCGACCAGTTGCTGGTAGCGGCGCGGGCGCACGCCCATGCCCTCCATCACCGACTGCCAGGACGGGTTTCGGAACATGTCGTCGACGCCCTCGCGCAGCACGCCCTGGGCCTGGAACAGCGCCATGCGCTCCTTGAGGCTGTCGGGGATCGGGGCGTTGCGGACGTCGCGCCAGAACGGGGTGTCGTCGCGCTGCGTGGTGCAATAGTGCAGCACGATGAAGTCGCGGATCTCCTCGTAGTCGGCGGTCATGCGGCGGTTGTACTCGGCCGCCAGGGCCGGGTCGAAGTCGCGGTCGGGGAAGAACCGCAGCAGGAAGTCCATGCCGCGATAGATGAGGTGCAGGGCCGTCGACTCCAGCGGCTCGATGAAGCCGCCGGCCAGGCCCACAGCCACGACGTTCTTGTGCCACAGGCGCTGGCGCATGCCGGTTTTGAAGGCGATGAACATCGGGTTCATCAGCATCTGGCCCTCGACGTTCTGAACGAGGGTGGCGCGGGCCGCGTCGTCGCTGAGATGCCGTGAGCTGAAGACGTAACCGTTGCCGGCCCGGTGCTGCAGCGGGATGCGCCAGCGCCAGCCGGCGTCTTCGGCCTTGGACACGGTGTAGGGGTGCGGCGCGCCGACGTTTTCGGTCTGCACCACGACGGCGCGGTCGCACAGCAGCATGTCCGACCAGTCGTTGAACGGCACGTCCAGGGTCTTGCCGATCAGCAGCGACCGGAAGCCGGTGCAGTCGATGAAGAGATCGCCCTCGACCTCGCGGCCGTCCTTCATGATCACCTTGGCGACCGAGCCGTCGGGGTGGGTGACCACGTCGGTGACGATGCCCTCGGTGCGCTTGACGCCCCGGGCCTCGGCATAGTCGCGCAGGAACTTGGCCACCAGGCGCGCATCGACGTGCAGGGCGTAGCTGGCCCCGGCGATCAGGGTGCGCTGGGCCTTCATGGGCGGGATGAACTTCCACTGGTCGGCCATCACCGTGCCGGGCGCGAAGTCCTGCAGGTTCGACGGATGGCCGTTGGCCTTGGCGCGCAGCCAGCACTGGTAGAACTCGTGCGGACCGATAGGACCGCCGATGGCGCCGAACGGGTGGTAGTAGCGCTGGCCCTTCTGCTTCCAGTCCTCGAAGCGGATGCCCAGCTTGAAACTGGCCTGGGTGGCCTGAATGAATTCGCGCTCGTCGACGCCCAGGCTGGCCAGCAGTTGCAGGAACGGCGGGATGGTCGACTCCCCCACCCCGATGGTGCCGATCTCCTCGGACTCGATCAGCTCGACCGCGCAGCCGCCGTTCTGGAAGTAGTGGCTGAGCATCGCCGCCGAGATCCAGCCGGCCGAGCCGCCGCCGACGATGACGATCTTGCGAAGCGCGTTGGGGTGGGTGGTGGTCATGGTCTTGTCCTACTCCGCCGCGCTGGAGGCTTGGGTCTGCGCGGGACGGCAATACTGATCCAGGAAAGCCTGATGCGGCGGGGCCGAGGCGACGACCTCGCGCACGGCCTTGCGCATTTCGGCCAGCGGGGCGCTGAGCGCCTTGGGGTCGACGCCGTCCAGGCTGGGATCGACAGCGCTGGGCAGCAGCTCAAAGCCCGCATAGATCGCCATCCAGCTGGGCGGGGCGAACATCTCCCAGCGATAGCGCACGAAGTGGCCGCGCCCCACGAAGAGGTCGATCTTGCGCTGCAGCGTATCGGGCAAGGTCACGGCGTTGCAGTCGCGCCAGAAGGCCGTGTCGCCTCTCTTGTTGGCCCAGTAGTGCAGGATGATGAAGTCGCGCACGCGCTCCATCTCGCGGCGGGACCAGTCGTTGAACTCGTCGGCCAGTTCGAGCGCGAAATCGCGGTCCGGGAACAGCGCCTTGATCTTCTCGACGCCCGTCTCGATGAGGGCGATCGAGGTGCTCTCCAGCGGTTCGAGGAAACCGGACGCCAGGCCCAGGGCGATGACGTTCTTGTTCCAGACCTGCTTGCGGCGGCCGGGATTGAAGCGGATCAGGCGCGGTTCGTGCAGCAAGGGATCGGGCACGGCGGCCTTCAGCTCGGCCAGGGCGTCTTCGTCGCTGATGTGGCGCGAGGAGAAGACATAGCCATTGCCGTAGCGGTGCTGCAGCGGGATGCGCCAGCGCCAGCCGGCGCTGTGGGCGGTGACGTCGGTATAGGGCGGCGGGTCGCCCTGCCCTTCGCTCTGCACGGCCCAGGCGCGGTCACAGAAGAGGAGATCGCTCCACGACTCGTAGCCGGTGTGCAGCGCCTCCTCGATCAACAGGCCCCGGAAGCCCGAGCAGTCGATGAAGAGATCGCCCTCGACGCGCGCGCCGCCTTCCAAGTCGAGCGAGGCGACAAAGCCGTCTTCGGGGCGCAGGTTGACCTTGGTGATCTTGCCCTCGATCCGGCGCACGCCGTTGTCCTCGGCGACCCGGCGCATCAGCTGGGCGAAAAGGCCCGCATCGAAGTGCAGGGCCCAGTCGAAGACCGACAGGGTCGAGGTCGGGTTGCGCGGCGGGGCCATGAACTTGCCGGCGGCGGCCAGGGACGCGCCCAGCGAATAGTCGGCGATGTCGGTGGGCTCGCCCGCCTGGGCCAGCTTGCGCCAATAGTGATGGAACGGAACGCCCCGCAGGTCCTGGCCGAAATGACCGAAGGGGTGGATGAACGCGGCGCCCTCGCGCAGCCAGCCGTTGAAGCGGATGCCCAGCTTGCAGGTCGCTTGCGTGGCCCGCATCACCTCGATGTCGGACAGGCCCAGCTGCTGGTAGAAGCCGCGAATGGTGGGGATGGTCGCCTCGCCGACGCCGACCGTGCCGATGTCCTCGGACTCGACCAGCGTGATCTCCAGCGGACCGCCGTGGAAGTGCCGCCGCAGGGCCGCAGCCGCCATCCAGCCGGCGGTTCCCCCGCCGACGATCACCAGCTTGCGGATCCGATTATCCTGCATGGTCGCTCCCGGTTCCGGCTCTGTGTCCGGCTTGTCTTCAGGCTAGCGGCTGCCGCCCGAACCGGACAGGCGCCGCCTCCTTAAAAAATTGGCCGCCGTGGAGAACCACGGCGGCCGCAGGAGGTGAGAGGGGGACTTGAGCGTGGCCGCCACGCTCAAGAAAGCTCGAGATCGAGCCTGCTGATCCGCCTCTGATGTTTCCATCAGAAGCGGACAGGCTCTGGCCTACCAGCGCGCGCGGATACCCAGCGTGTAGCGGGGCTCGAACTCGTTCTGGTTGGCGTATTGGGTCTGACCCTTGGCGAAGCGGAGGTAGTAGTCCTCGATCTCGCCGGTGACGTTCGACCCGTTGAAGTAGACGGTGACGTTGTCGCGAACGTTGTAGCTGACGTTCACGTCGACATAGCCGGTGGCCTTCTGCATGACCGGGATGACCGCGTTGCCGCCGCCGCCCATGGTGCCCGACAGACGGTCGGTCCGGTAATTGTAGGCCACGCGGGCCTGCAGCTTGTCGTCCTGGTACCAACCCACCAGGTTGAACTGGTGCTTGGAGTTGTCGAAGAACGGGATCTCGTCGCCGGCGAGGTCCAGACGGCTCTCGTGGCTGGGCGAGTAGGTGTAGTTGGTGTCCACACCGAAGTTCGAGATCACGCCCATGTCGGGCAGGATGTCGCTGAAGGCGACCTTGGCGCCGACTTCCAGACCCTTCACCGAACCGCCATCGCCCTGGACGGGCAGGCTGACATTGACGGTGCGACGGATGACGCCGTCCTGGTCGGGGAAGCGGCCCGTGGTGGTGCCGCCGGTCACGAAGCTGTCGATCTTCAGCTGGAAGGCCGAGATGTTCAGCATCGAGGCGCGACCGAAGTAGTACTCGACGGCGCCGTCGAAGTTGGAGGCCCGCCACGGATCCAGGTTCGGGTTGCCCGAGGCGCTGGCGCCGGTGACGCAGCGGACGTTCGGCAGGGCCGCGCCGCAGTCGGCGGTGAAGATCGAGAGACCGCCGCCATAGTTGCCCAGATCCAGCGGTTGCATGGTCTTGGCGTAGGCGAAGCGGAACTTCCAGTTGTCGTTGACGTCATAGACGGCGTTCAGCGACGGCAGCCAGTCGGTGTACTTGCGCTTGCTGACCGAGTCGCCCGCGTCGGCGTTGGTGTCGCCGTAGTTGCGGGTGTCGCCCGTCAGGTTCTGCTTCACATTCAGTTCGGTCTGGATCACGCGCAGGCCGAAGTCGCCGTGCAGCTTGCCGATCTCGAAGTTGGCCGCGCCGTAGGCGCTCTGCTCCTTCATGGTCACGTCATAGGTCTGGCCCGGGACAGTGACGCGGATGGCGCCGCCGAACACCTTCTTGTGGAAGGCTTCCGCGTCGTCGAAGTCGTTCGGATCGATGGCCCAGAAGCCCGGGATGCCCGAGGTCACGCCGCCGAGATCGTCGACCCACAGCACGTTGTTATAGGTGCTGAGCTTGGTCGGACGGTTGACGGTATAGCCTTGGAACACCGGCTTGCCGGTGATCGGATCAGGCACGAACTCGCCGGCCTGGCACTGGTTCTGGCTCATGACGACGTCGATGGCCTTCCACTGGGCCTCGCAGCCGCCGGCCGGGATGGCCGAGCCGTTGGCCTGCACAGCGCCGGGGACGCCGCCGTAGAAGCCCGAGAACAGGTGGAACTGCTCGACGCTGACCGAACGGTCGCTCTGGCGAACGCCGGCGTCGATCTTGGTGATGAAGCCCAGGAACTTATCGTCGAAGCGGTAGTGGCCCTCGGCGCGGAACACGTTCATGTCCGAGGCGACTTCGTTGTTGCCCTCAGACGAGAACGCGCCGATCGCGTAGCTGTCCTTGTTGGCCATGTAGTCCTTGAGCGACTTGCCCGCGCCCAGACCGCCGGTGATCGGACGGTCGAAGCCGCTCCACACCGGGTGATCGCCGCTGATGTTGTAGTGCAGCTGCGGGTTCTGGCCGTAACCCTGCGGGTTCGGGTTCAGATAGCAGCCGCCGGCGCTGCCGACGACGGCGTTGCTGCGTTGGGCCGACGGATACTGGTCGCAGATCGCCTTGGGATAGAACGGACCGCGCGTGCGGTCGTTGGCGTCACGGAACAGGTTGAAGCGGTTCGGACCATACTGCCAGTTCGACAGGTCGCCCTGGGCCTGACCGTTCATGCTGAGACGATCGCCGCTGGCGCGGATGGCGCGGACTTCCGAGGTGAACGGACCGCCGTTGTCGTACTTCAGTTCGAGGTTGTAGTTCTTCGATTCCGACTTGGTGGTGCGGTTGACCGAGAACGAGTTCACCCACCAGGCGTCGATGTCATATTCGTCGACGGCGGCCCACGGACGGCCGTTGGCCGGGCTGTTGACGCCGGTGTTCTGCGAGACGGTGGGCTTGGTCCACACGCCGAACGCGCCGCCGTCCCAACGGTTGGAGATGTTGATGCCGGCGCCGCGGTTGTACTCGTCGAGCTTGGCGTAGAAGCCTTCGGCGATCAGGGTGAAGCCTTCGCCCAGGTCAGCCTGGAACGAGGCGTTGACGCCCAGACGCTCGCGCTCGACCACGCGGTTGAAGCTTTCGAAGCCGTGCGGCGAGACGAAGTTGGTCGCGGCCGAACCGCCCCAGTCGTTGTTGCCCGACAGGCCGACGACGCCCGACGAGTTGTTGCCGAGGTTGGCCTTGCTGGCGGCGGCCGACAGCATCAGGCCGACGCGGTCATTGCGCCAGTTCACGACGCCGTTGACCAGGTAATCGTCTTCCTTGGTGCGTTCGCCGCGCTGGGCTTCGGCCGCGCCCGTCAGGGTGAAGCCGTTCTTGAAGTCGAACGGACGGCGGGTCTTCAGGTCCAGGGTGCCCGAGATGCCCGACAGGGCGTTGCGCGGGTTGGTCGACTTGTAGACCAGCACCTGGTTCATCAGCTGCGAGGGCACGTCCAGCAGGTTCGGCTGGGCCGAGCCCATGTTGCCGGCGCTGAGATACTGTTCGCCGTTCAGCAGGGTGATGACCTGGGCCAGACCGCGAATGTTGACGGTGGCGCCTTCACCAGCGTTGCGCTGGATCTGCACGCCCGAGATGCGCTGCAGCGAGTCGGCGATGGTGACGTCCGGCAGCTTGCCGATGTCTTCGGCCGAGATCGCGTCGACGATCGCGGCTTCCTTGCGCTTGAGATCAACCGATTTCAGTTGCGAGCCGCGGACGCCGGTGACGACGACCTCCTCGACTTGCGTGTCGCCGGCCGCCTGCTGGGCGAAGGCCCCGCTGGTCAGGGCCAGTTGCGACGCGCCGGCGACCAGCGCCAGCGTCAGTCCGCGCTTGAGCACGGATTTCCTTGCTTCCTGTGACAATTGCTCGCTCCCCAAAGTAGGTCGTTCTTATTGGCCGCTCGACCGCGTCTCGGGCCGCCGCTCTGTTGGCGGCTGACGAGACCCGGCGAGGCTTTGCTGGCTTGATCAGCCGCGTGTCCCGCGACTGTCCAAATCCCTCGGCGGCCCCGGCGCCCGGTCGTCCGATTCCAGCCCCGCGCCTTCGTCGAACAGCGTCACAATCTGGAAATGTCCCGGCCAAGTCAACAAGAATGTCAACGTTGTCATTCCTGCTGGACAAGGCCTGCAGCGCACCCAAAAGAGCGCCACGGCCTTGGCTATAAGCGATGATAGCGCTACCACTAATAGAGAAGCGACTACAGCAATAGCTGTTTTCATTAGTCTTTTTTTCGTCGCCTAGTACGCCCAAAGTCCCGCGAAACAAGCCCCCTGGGCGCCCCGCCCGGATGTCACAGCCAGGGCTCCACCGCCGCCTGAAGCGGAGCTGGGGTGCCATGAAATGTCCCGCTATTTGTCCTGTTACCCGCCATTTTTGACCTGCTTTTGTCCTACTCGGATGACAGACAGGACAACATGGCCTATGGCTTGAAGCCGTCGCCGTCTTGCGAACGCCACCTTTCGCTGGTGGGGTGGGCGTCTTGAGCGAGCGGTAAGCGGGTACGGGGACAATGACGACGATCACCGACGTGGCCGAGCGGGCGGGCGTCTCGCCCAAGACCGTCTCCCGCGTTCTCAACGATCATGAGAGCGTCAGCGCCAAGACGCGCGATCGCGTCCGCACGGCCATGCAGGACCTCGGCTACCAGCCCAGCGCGGTGGCGCGCAGCCTGCGCTCGCAGGGCTCGGGCTCGGTCGGCGTGCTGATGGGCGACCCGTCGGGCGGCTACCACACCCGCGTTCATCACGCTCTGCTGCTGGCCTGCGTCGAGACCGGCCGCCACCTGTCGGTCGATCTCTCCGAAGGCCCGATCCCCGGCTGGCAGGACCGCGTCCGCGCCTTCGTGCGCGACGGCGGCATCCGCGAAATGATCCTGCTGCCGCCGGAATGCGACTTTGGCCCGATGAAGGAGCTGATGCGCGAGCTGGACGTGCGCTGCGTCATGATCACGCCGACGACGCCCGACCCGCAGTTTCCCGCCATCGGCATGGACGACCGCGCCGCCGCGCGCGAGGTCGTCGAGCACCTGTTCTCGCTGGGTCACACCCGGATCGGCCACATCGCCGGCCACCCGGACCACGCCGCCAGCACCCATCGCCGCAACGGCTTCTTCGAGGCCTACGCCGCGCGCGGCCTGCCCCGCCCTTCGCCCGAGCTGATCGTGCAGGGCGAGTTCACCTTCAAGACGGGCCTGGAGGCGGCCAAGGCGCTGCTGGATATCGACAACCCGCCGACGGCGATCTTCGCGGCCAATGACGACATGGCCGCGGCGACCTGCATGGAAGCTCAGCGCCGAGGGGTTCGTATTCCCGACGACCTGTCGGTGGTGGGCTTTGATGACGCCCCGATCGCCGGGGTCATCTGGCCGACCCTGACCACCATTCGCCAGCCGTTCAACCAGATGGCCCTGCGAGCGATGCAGACCTTCGCGGCGTGGAACGCCAATGAGGGCGCCGGCAAGACCAACACGCCCTTTCTGGCGCAGCACAGCCTTGTGGTGCGCGAATCCACCGGCCCCGTGCGGGGCGATACGCCCGGCGGACACAAGACCTGAACCCGCCCCGCCAAGGTCCGAGACCGCGCGGGGCCCAAGAAGAACACGACGGAGGAAACATGACTTCGACGACCCTGCGGGGCCTCTCCCTTGCGCTGCTGATCGGCGCCTCGGCCTCGGCGCTGAGCGTCACCCCCGCCCTGGCCGACGCCGCCAAGCCGGCCGCCGCGCCCGCGCATCCGTGGATGGACAAGAGCCTGGACGCCGACAAGCGCGCGGACCTCGTGCTCAAGGCCATGACCAACGATGAGAAGTTCACGCTGATCTTTGGCTATTTCGGCGCCGACATGAAGCCGAAGTACACCCGCATTCCTGAGTCCCTGCCGGGCTCGGCGGGCTATGTCGCGGGCGTGCCGCGCCTGGGCATCCCGGCCCAGTTCCAGACCGACGCCGGCGTCGGCGTCGCCACCCAGGGCAGCGCCAAGGAATTCCGCGAGCGCACCGCCCTGCCCTCGGGCATGGCCACCACCGCGACCTGGAACCCGGAGCTGGCGTTCAAGGGCGGCGCGATGATCGGCAAGGAGGCCCGCGACTCCGGCTTCAACGTGCAGCTGGCCGGCGGCGTCAATCTGGTCCGTGAGCCGCGCAACGGCCGCAACTTCGAATATGGCGGCGAGGATCCGCTGCTGGCCGGCGTCATGGTCGCCGCCCAGATCCGGGGTATCCAGTCCAACAACATCATCTCGACCATCAAGCACTATGCGCTGAACGCCCAGGAGACCGGGCGCTTCGTGGTCAGCTCGAACATCGACGACACCGCCGCGCGGATGTCCGACCTGCTGGCGTTCCAGTTCGCCATCGAGCAGTCCGACCCGCACTCGGTGATGTGCGCCTATAACCGCGTCAATTCGGTCTATGCCTGCGAGAGCGACTGGCTGCTCAACAAGGTTCTGAAGAAGGACTGGGGCTACAAGGGCTATGTGATGTCCGACTGGGGCGCGGCCCACTCGTCGGCCAAGGCCGCCAACGCGGGCCTTGACCAGGAGTCGGCGGGC
The DNA here is from genome assembly GCF_002310375.3 of Caulobacter vibrioides. Taxonomy (GTDB): domain Bacteria; phylum Pseudomonadota; class Alphaproteobacteria; order Caulobacterales; family Caulobacteraceae; genus Caulobacter; species Caulobacter vibrioides_D. The sequence goes on along the minus strand of NZ_CP023315.3, from coordinate 1,009,654 downwards.
GACGCCTTCGACAAGCAGCCCTTCTTTGCCGCGCCGCTGAAAGCCGATCTCGCTTCGGGCGCCGTCAGCCAGGCTCGCGTCGACGACATGGCCCGCCGCGTGTTGCGCGCGATGTTCGCCAGCGGCGTGGTCGACCACCCGCTGACGGGCGCGCCGCTGGCCCTGCCGGCCGAGACCCTGGCCGCCCACGCCAAGATCACCCAGGCCGACGCCGAGGAAGGCATCGTGCTCCTGAAGAACGACGGCGGCCTGCTGCCCCTGGCCAAGACCGCCAAGACCATCGCCGTGATCGGCGCCTATGCCGATGTGGGCGTGCTGTCGGGCGGCGGCTCCTCGCAGGTCTATCCCGTCGGCGGCCGCGCCGTGCAGGGCCTGGAGCCCAAGACCTGGCCGGGCCCGGTGATCTACTATCCCTCGTCGCCGCTGAAGGCGATCGCCGCACGCTATCCCGGCGCCAAGGTCGTTTATGACGACGGGACCGATCCGGCCCGCGCCGCTAAGCTGGCGGCGTCCAGTGATCTCGCCCTGGTCTTCGCCGACCAGTGGACCACCGAGTCGGTCGACGTTACGACCCTGAACCTGCCCAAGAACCAGGACGCGACGATCGACGCCGTGGCCTCGGCCAACAAGAAGACGGTCGTCGTGTTGCTGACCGGCGGCCCTGTGCTGATGCCCTGGCTCGACAAGGTCGGCGCCGTGGTCGAGGCTTGGTTCCCCGGCACGGCCGGCGGCGAGGCTATCGCCCGCGTCCTGACCGGCGAGGTGGACGCCTCGGGCCGCCTGCCGGTGACCTTCCCCAAGAGCGTCGCCGAACTGCCGCGTCCCAAGCTGGACGGTCTGGGCAAGCCTGACGGCGAGATGTTCGACGTCGACTACACGCTGGAAGGCGCCGCGGTCGGCTACAAGTGGTACGACCTGAAGAAGATCGAGCCGCTATTCGCCTTCGGACACGGCCTGTCCTACACCCAGTTCGCCTATTCGAACCTGACGGCCAGCGCCTCTGGCGACAGGCTAACGGTCAGCTTCGAGGTCAAGAACGTGGGCCAGCGTCCCGGCAAGGACGTGCCTCAGGTCTATGTCGGTCCCAAGGCCGGTGGCTGGGAAGCGCCCAAGCGCCTGGCCGGCTTCCAGAAGGTTTCCCTCGCCCCCGGGGCCAGCCAGCGCGTGACCGTCACGGTCGATCCGCGCCTGCTGGCCGTCTGGGACAGCAAGGCGCACGGCTGGTCGATCGCGGCCGGCCAGTACGACATCGCCCTGGGCGCTTCGTCCCGGGCCATCTCCTCCACCGCCCAGGTCACACTGGCGGCTCGGAGCCTGCCGGTTTCCCCGGCGGCGAAGTAGTGAGCCGGCGGGAGGCGGCTGCACGCCTCCCACCGTTCCCTGCGTCTCTTCCCGTCTTCAGGAGCGTCGCCCCCCGCGACGCTCCTTTTTTTGCCCGTCGGTTTGCCTCGCGCCATTGATCGCATAATTAGGGCCACCGCCCTGTCGCGGCGAAGGGGAGACAAGCAGCGTGATCCGGATCGGCATCGTCGGCCTGGGCAAGATCGCCCACGACCAGCATCTTCCCGCGATCGGCGGGGATCCGCGCTTTTCCCTGGTCGCGGCCGCCAGCCACGGACGTCCGGCCCACGGCGATTTGCCGGTTTTCCACGATATCGATGAGCTTCTGGCCCAAGGCCCGGCGGTGGACGCCGTGGCCCTGTGCACCCCGCCGCAAGTGCGGCGCGAGACGGCGCTGACGGCGCTGCGCGCGGGCAAGCACGTATTTCTCGAAAAGCCGCCGGGCGTGACGGTCGGCGAGGTCCATGAGCTGGCCGCCGTCGCCCGCGACCAGGGGGTCGTCCTGTTCACCAGCTGGCACTCGCGCTTCGCGGCCGGCGTGCCCCAGGCCAAGGCCTGGCTGGCGGAGCGGCGCTTGCACAAGCTGGCCATCGAATGGCGTGAAGACGTCCGTCGCTGGCATCCGGGCCAGGCCTGGATCTGGCAGGCCGGCGGCATGGGCGTCTTCGATCCGGCCATCAACGCCCTGTCGATCCTGACCGAGATCATGCCCGCCGAGGTGTTCGTCACCGCCGCGCAGCTGCAGGTTCCGGAGAACGTCCAGGCCCCGATCGCCGGCCATGTGGACATGACCACCGTGGACGGCGTGCCGATCACCGCCGATCTCGACTTCCTGCAGACCGGCCCGCAGACCTGGGACATCACCGCCTGGACCGACGACGGCGTGCTGAAGCTGTCGCTGGGCGGGGCCGAGCTGACGATCGACGGCCAGGCGATAGAGGTCGGCGAAAATCGCGAATATCCCGGCCTCTACGACCGCTTCGCCACCCTGATCGCCGAGGGGCGCTCAGAGGTCGATGTGCGCCCGCTGTCGCTGGTGGCCGATGCGTTCCTGGTGGGGGATCGCGAGCGCGTCGAGGCGTTTGTGGAGTGAAACGATCCTCCCCCCAGCGGGGGAGGTGTCGACCCGGAGGGGCGACGGAGGGGGATGAGGCCGGGCCAGGAGAACTTCCCCCTCCGGCGCTTCGCGCCACCTCCCCCGCGAGGGGGAGGATTTAGCTCAATTCACCTGCCGCTCCCGCCCCTCCCAATACGGCGCCCGCAGCTCTCGCCGCAGGATCTTGCCCGACGCATTCCTCGGCAGGGCCGGGATGAAGTCCACGCTCTTGGGGGCCTTGAAGTGGGCGATGCGGGTGCGGGCGAAGGCGATGATGTCGTCGGCGTCGGGCGTGACGCCGGGCTTGGGCGCGACCACCGCCTTGACGGCCTCGCCCCACTTGTCATCGGGCACGCCGATCACCGCCACCTCGGCCACGTGCGGGTGGCCATAGACGGCGCTCTCAACCTCGGCGGGATAGATGTTCTCGCCGCCCGAGATGATCATGTCCTTCACCCGGTCGTGGATGAACAGATAGCCGTCCTCGTCCAGATAGCCGGCGTCGCCGGTGCGCAGCCAGCCGTCGGCGTCCATGGTCTTGGCCGTGGCCTCGTCCAGCTTCCAGTAGCCGGCCATGTTGGCGCTGGAGCGTACGGCCACCTCGCCCACCGTATTGGGCGGCAAGCTCACGCCGGCCTCATCGATGATCTTCAGCTCAACGCCGGGCATCGGCAGGCCCGCGGCGCGCATGCGCTTGTTGCCGGCCGGATCATGATCCTCCGGCGGCAGATACACCACCGTGCCGGTCGTCTCAGTCATGCCGTACTGCTGGACGAAGCCGCAGCCGAACACCTCCATGCACTCGCGCAGCAAGTCGAGCGGAATGGGCGCGGCGCCATACAGGATGTGGGTCAGGCGCGAATAGTCGACCTCGCGGGCCCTCGGCAGCCGCACCACGATCTGCAGCGCCGCCGGCACCATGAACATCTTGGAGATGCGATCCTTCTCGATGAAGTCCAGCACCTTGGTTGGGTCGAACTCGCGGGCGACCACGCCCTTGGCGCCGTTGATCAGGCCCACCAGACCCCAGCCGGTGCCGCCGATATGGGCCACCGGCATGGCCACCAGGCTGACGTCGCTGGGCCCCCACTGGTTCCACTCCAGCGGATTCTTGGCCGCCTCGCGCCGCATGCCCAGGAGGTTGTGATGGGTCAGCATCGCGCCCTTGGGCCGCCCCGTGGTGCCCGAGGTGTAGAGCTGGATGGCGATGTCCGAGATCTGGATCGGCTTGTGCGGATCAACCGCGCTGGCCGCGTCGCGCCAGCCTTCGAAGGTTTGGTAGTCGCCGGCGTCCTCGGGCTCCATGGCGATGACCACGGGGCGATGGGTCAGTTCGGCGGCGACCGCATCCACATGCCCGATCAGCTCGCGGCCGACAAAGACCAGCTTGGCCTCGCTGTCGCCGACGATATAGGCGATCTCGGGCGCGGCCAGGCGCCAGCCGATCGGCGTGGTGACCACGCCCGCCTTGGCGGCGCCGAGCAGGAGCTCGAAATAGTGGTCGCTGTTCTTGCCGACATAGGCGATGCGGTCGCCGGTCGACAGGCCCGCCGCGATCAGGGCGTTGGCCACCTGGTTGGTATGCCGGTCCAGCTGGGCGAAGGTCGTCTCGCGCCCCTCGAAGCTGAAGGCCACCGCGTCGGGCCGCGCCTCGGCGTGATAGCGCGGCACGTCGCCCAGGGTGTTCATGCGGTCGAAGTCGATCGCGTCGGACATCCAGCCTGTCTCCCTCGCTCGCCGGCTCTGCGTCCGGTCAAACAGATGTTGGGACAGGTTGACCCTGGCGGCAAGCTATCCTTTACGGGATGGCAAACTCTGACGATGGTGCGTCGTCCTTGCCGCCCTAAAGCCTGTCATCCCGGCCGCAGCGCAGCGGAGAGCCGGGACCCAGGGGCCGCCGCACGGCGCTTGGCCCCTGGGTCCCGGATAAGCCCTCTGGGCTTTCCGGGATGACACCCAAGATCATGCGCATCGCCGAACGGGTCTGGCCGCCTACCGCCAGGCGCTGACGCCGATCACCACCGCCGTCGCCCCGGCGCGCTCGCCGGCCTCCCGCGCGGGTCCGAACGCCCGCTCGCGAACCACGCCGACATAGGGCGCGAACTCGCGCTTGATCTCGTAGCGCAGGCGCAAGCCGCCCTCGAGCCGCCCTGCCCCGGCCTCGGCCAGATCGGCCTCCAGGCGCGGTTGCAGGATCAGCCTCTGGGTCAGGCGCAGGTCATAGGAGGCCTCGGCCCTGGCCGAGACGTCGCCGCGATCAGAGACATAGGCCGCGCCCTGCAGCTCGAACCAGTAGGGCGCCAGCCCCTCGAAGCCGACCGTGGCGTAGCTGCGCCCCTTCGGTGAAAGGTCGTAGCGCACGCCCGCCTGTAGGTCGAAATAGGGACCGATCGGCCAGGCCTTCAGGCCCTCCAACTCGGCCGTCTCCCAGCCGTGGCCGTCGACACGCTCGCCCCGCGCCTTGACCACCCACTTGCGCGCGTCGCTGCCCCACCAGGCCTCGCCTTCAAAGGCCTGGGCGTCCTCGCCCTTGCGGAAGCGCTGCTCAGCCACGTCGGCGCGGACGATCCAGGCCGTTCCGCCGCCGTGCTCCTTCATCAGCTGGGCGCGGGCGGCGGCCATCACGGCTGGGCTGTAGAAGCGCTCGGCGGCGTGGTCGGTGGGGATCGGCGGCGGCGCGCTCGCCGACGCAGGCGCGGCCGGCGCGGCGTGATGCATGTGATGACCCGCATGCGGATCGGCCGCCGCCGGCTGAGCGGCGGGCATGCGGTGACCGGCGTGCGGGTCCGCCGCCTTGGGCGCAGGCGCGCTCACCGGGGCGGCGGGCGCGGGATGATGATGCTCATGCTGCAGGTCGATGATCACGCGGCGGCTCCATCGAGCGGTCGCACGGTGACGACATTGAACATCCCCGCATGCATGTGCAGCAGCATATGGCAGTGGAAGGCCCAGTCGCCGGGCTCGTCGGCCGTCAGGTCGAAGGCGACCTTGCCGCCGGGCGCGACATTGACCGTGTGCTTCAGCGGCTGGCGGTCCTGACCGTTGACCAGTTCGAAGAAGTGGCCGTGCAGGTGGATCGGATGGGCCATCATGGTGTCGTTGATCAGCACCACCCGCGCGCGCTCATCGCGTTGGAAGGCGATCGGTTTCTTGAGCGGTCCGAACGCCTCGCCGTCGAACGCCCACATGAAGCGCTCCATATTGCCGGTCAGGTGGATCTCGATCGTCCGGCCCGGCGGACGGGGGTCCTTGGGCGGATAGAGGCTGGCGAGATCCGCATAGGTCAGCACGCGGTGACCGGCGTCCTCCAGCCCCTGCGGCGGCTCGGCCATCCGGTCCATCGGCATCGGCGAGATGGTCTGCACGCCCGGCGTGAGCGGCACGTTCGGCGCGTTGGACTGGGCCCGCATCGACATGTCCATGCCGGGCATATCCATCCCGTGGTGCATGTCGCCCATGCCCATGTCCTTCATGTTCGCCAGCGGACGCCGGCGCAGCGGCGGAACAGGGGCGGTCATGCCCAGGCGCGGCGCCAGGGTCCCGCGCGCCATGCCCGACCGGTCCGAGGCCTCGGCCACCAGGGTGAAGGCCTTGTCTTGCGTGGGCCGCACGATGACGTCGAAGGTCTCGGCGGGGGCGATCTGGAACTCGTCCACGGTCACCGGCGAGACCAGCTGGCCGTCGGTTCCCACCACCTCCAGCGACAGGCCCGGGATGCGGACGTTGAAGATGGTCATGGCCCCGGCGTTGATGAAGCGCAGCCGCACGCGCTCGCCGGGCGTGAACAGCCCCGTCCAGTTGTCGCCCGGCCCGTGGCCGTTCATCAGATAGGTGTAGACCGAGCCCGTGACGTCGGCGATGTCGGTGGGGTCCATCCGCATCTGGCCCCACGCGACCCGGTCCTTCAGCGACTGGTCCTGGCCTTTCAGCAGCCCGGCGACGGTCTGCTTCTGCCTGTTGAAGTGGCCGGCGCTGACCTTCAGCTTCCGGAACAGTTCGTGCGGATGCAGGAAGCTCCAGTCCGACAGCACGACCACATGCTCGCGGTCATAGGCGATCGGGTCCTCGCCGGCCGGGTCGATGATCATCGGCCCGTAGTGGCCCATCTGCTCCTGCAAGCCCGAATGGCTGTGCCACCAGTAGGTACCCGACTGGCGGATGGGGAATTCATAGGTGAAGGTTTCGCCCGGCTTGACGCCCGGGAAGCTGACGCCCGGCACCCCGTCCATCTGGAACGGCACCAACAGGCCATGCCAATGGATCGAGGTGTCTTCATCCAGGGTGTTGGTCACCGACAGGCGGACGTTCTGGCCTTCCTTCAGCCGGATCAGCGGCCCAGGGATGGCGCCATTGACGGTCACCGCATGGCCGGCCTTGCCGTCGATCTTCGCCATCGTGTGGCCGACCGTCAGCTTGATCTCCTCGCCCGAAAGCGCCGGCGGCGAGCGCTGCGCACCGGCGGCCGTCGCCCAGCCCGGCAGCAGTCCCGCCGCGCCCAAGGACAGGGCGCCTTGCAGCAAAGTGCGTCGATCAAAAGCCGTCATCGCCGATCCGTATTCCAACACCCGAACCACTTGGGTATCACGCGAGCCATGTCCAAGAGCACCCCCGCCACGATCGCCTTGACCAAGGCCGGAGTCGCTTTCGATCTCTATACGTACGACTACGACCCTGGATCGGAGCGCGTGGGCCTACAGGCCGCCGAGGCCCTGGGCGAAGACCCGCGCCGGGTGCTCAAGACCCTGATCGTGATGCTGGACGGCAAGCCCGCCTGCGCCATCCTGCCCTCGGACCAGGAGGTCAGCATGAAGAAGCTGGCCGCCGCCCTGAAGGGCAAGTCCGCCGCCATGGCCCCCGTGCCCGACGCCGAACGCATCACCGGCTACAAGGTCGGCGGCGTCAGCCCCTTCGGCCAGAAAAAACGCCTGCCCACGGTGCTGGAAGCCGCCGCCCTGGCCGAGCCCTATGTGTTCCTCAACGGCGGCCAGCGAGGGCTACAGGTGCGGCTCGCGCCGGCTGATGCGGTGAAGGCGCTGGGCGCTGTGACGGCGGCGATCGTGGCGGAATAGCGCAGGCGCACGCCGTTCGTCCGCCGGATACCTACAAGACGCAGAAACCGTAGAACCCGTGTCATCCCGGCCGCAGCGCGAAGCGCGGAGCGCCGGGACCCAGGGGCGGCTGGCACGGCGATCCTTCCCCCCTGGGTCCCGGCTCTACGCTACGCTTCGGCCGGGATGACACACCAGAGAAGCGGACGATTGTCACGGAAGGCCAAGCGCAGGCGCTTGAAATCCCACCCGCTCTTCGCCTATAAGCCGCGCCTCCTGGTCTGGCTGGGTAGCTCAGATGGTTAGAGCGGTGGATTCATAACCCACAGGTCGGCGGTTCGATCCCGCCCCCCGCCACCAGGACGGAAAATCCAAAACTGTTGGGTTATTCGACGAGCTCCAGAACGCGAGCCTGCCCCGACCGCGCGGCCGGCGCTAGCGTTGCGCCGTACCATTTGGCCTTCGGGTCGGCGGGGCTGCGAACGATTTCGTAAGGCCCAATCGCGACGTCATTCAAAGTCAAGCCGTTGAAAAAGACGTCACTTGTGCAATTCTGAACGGAAGCGCGCTCTCGGGCCGCTGTGTTCTTCCCTGCGCCATGACCTGGAATTTCTCATGTACGGCAAACAACTGGCTTCTGCAGCATTTGCATTGGCAATCCTCTACTCGGGCGCTGCAAATGCCGCGAACGTAACGTCGGTTAGACCTGAGAGCATCGTCCAGGCGCTGCAAAATAACGGCTATAAGGCGAAGCTGGAAAAAACCAGTGACGGCGACCCGATCATCACGACTGGCGTCGATGGCAACAATATTGTCATCGTCATGACAGATTGCACAAAGGGAAAAAACTGCACAACGACGGAGTTCGTCGGCATTTGGGATTGCTCAGACTCGGTGGAAAAATGCAAAAAGGCCGCCGCTGAGTTCAACAACCAGGAAAGCCCCGTTCACGTCCTTCTTTCAGATGGCGGAAAGACAGCGACCACCTATTCTTACCTTCTTTTCGATGAAGTCGGCATTTCCGAAGAACTTTATATCAAAAATCTAACGACCTTCAGCCACTACAACAGTGAATTCAGCGTGGCGGTTTCTGAAAAATAAGGGCCGCCGCCATCGCAACATCGACCGAATGATGCCCTTGGCGCCAGCGCAGACGGGGCAAAAAAGCTCGGTCGGGGCTTCCAGATTCGACCGGCTTTCTCACCACATCCAGCGCTCATCGATATGACCGATCAGACCTTCAAAGGCGGATGCCTGTGCGGCGCTCTGCGCTGGGAGGCTGATCGGGCGCCGGACTTTATGGGCCTGTGTTGTTGCGCCGACTGCCGCAAGGCGTCGGGATCGGGCTTCATCCCGTTCATGGGGTTCCCCGCCGCCGCCCTGACCATCACAGGGCCGACGCGCCAGCACCGCAGCCCAGCGTTGCGCGGCGGCGAGGCGACGCGCAACGCCTGTCCGACCTGCGATGGCCTGGTGTTCGGCGGCGAGCGGGGGCTGGATGACAGCCACACGGTCTATGCCGGCAGCCTGGACGACCCGGCCCTGTTCAAGCCGACGATGCTGCTGTTCGAGCGGGACCGCCCCGACTGGGTGATCCCGCCCGACGGCGTCGAGCGCTTCGAGACGATGCCAAGCTAGAACGGCATCCCCGGATCGTAGTGTTCCGGAGCCTGGCCAATGAGCGCGATCTCCATCGGCGCCTTGGCCGGGCCCACCAGATCGCCGCCATAGACGGCCGTGCCGTCATAGGCCTTGCCCAGGAACGCCTTGACCGCCTCGGCGTAGACGCCGACGCCCGCCTCCAGCCCCTTGGACATCAGGAAACCCGCCACGGCGGCCTTGGCCCCCAGGGCGGTGTGTCCGTAGGCCTCGAAGTACTTCTGCTGGCCGACGATGTAGTCGATGGCCGCCGAGATATTCACGCCGGCCGCCGCAGCCTTGGAATTGCCGATGATGGCGTCGTACATCTTGGTGACCGCCTCGCGGAAACCCAGCGCGTCATAGGCGGTCTTGAAGGTGGCCGCGCCGGTCCCGCTCATCGCCTGGCTCACCGCGAACTCGATGTACTTGTTCTCGGTGTTGTAGATCGCATAGGCGAAATCGGTCAGGTCGGCGGTGTTGGCGGCGCTGTCGATCAGCTCGTTCAGGCTCGCCTGGCTGGGCGTGCGGCCGGTGAAGAAGTTCACCGCCTGCAGGGCCAGCGCCGAGGTGTCGGCCGAGAAGCTGACCAGCTTGTCGAGGAAGGCGGCCTTGGTGATCTTGCCGGCCGCCACGTCGACCTGCAGCTGGGCCAGCAACTTCATCTCGCTGTAGAGCGTGTTGAGCACCTTTTCGCCGTTGGGCCCGGTCAGGTACTCCGACAGCGCCTTGGACGAGGTCGCGGAAATACCCGACAGCGCCTTGTAGATCTCCTCGACCTTCTCCTTGGTCAGGACGAGGGGCGTGACCACCGTCCCCGTGCCGCCGGTGCTCCCGCCCGTGCTCCCGCCGAAGACGACGCTGAGCGGCGTATCCAGCGGATACTTGCTGATCGCGTCCTTGAAGGTCTGAACGCCGATGTTGATCAGGGTGGGGTTGGCCTCGACGATCGCCAGCGCGGCGTCGACCTCGGGGGTCAGAACGCCCAGCGTCTTGAAGAGCACCCGCAGCTCTCCGAACTTGAAGCTGGCCTGGATCAGGCCCGCATCCACCAGCTGGATCAGGAACTGGAAGTCGCGAAGTGTCGGTTCGGCCATCTGGAAATTCCTCCAGGACCCTCCCGCCGCACCACGCGCCACGCCCGGTCCCTGACCGTCGTTCTAGGATTTCGCTGGCCTCACCCGACATCCCCGGAACGGGGGATGGTCGCGTGCGCTCAACCTCTGGAAGGGGTCTCCTCGACCGCCGTCGCCTAGCGCTGCGGCCCGAACCGCGCCACCAGGTCGTAGACCTCGCCCGGGAAAATCTGTCGCACGCGCGTCACGTGCTGGCCCTCGCGCCAGGTGCGGCGGTCGACGACGAGGCAGGCCGCGCCTTCGTCCAGCGCCAGCAGACGGGCGTCGTCGGGGTCGGCGTTGACCGCGCTGATCCGGCTTTCGGCTTCGGTCCAGGCCACGTGCTCCAAGAGCCAGGCGCCGGGCGGGGTCTGCGCGAAATCAGCCTCGGCGATCTCGGGAACGGCCTTCAGCGAGACCAGGCGGCGCTCCAGGGCGAAGGGGCGGCCGTCCGCGTCGTGAACCCCGTCCAGCGCCAGCAGCTTGCCGCCGGCCGCCAGCGCGACCTCTTCGGGGCTGTCGCGGTCAGCGCCCCGCACCGTGCGCGACAACAGACGGAAGGCGTAGGTCTCGCCGCGTGCGACGATCTCGGACTGGATGTCGGGGATGTTGAGCACCGGCGCATGCACGCGCGGCCGCGCCACGAAGGTGCCGGCCCGTTTGCGCCGCACGATCAGTCCGGCGTCCACCAAGGCGGCCATCGCCTTGCTGACCGTCATGCGGGCGCAGCCATAGTCGGCCATCAACTCGGTCTCGAACGGCACGCGGTGACCGGGCGGCCACTCCCCGGAGCGGATGCGGGCCTCGATGTCGGCGCGGATGCGCTGGTGCAGCGGTCCGGTCACGCCAGCAGAGCCTGCAGGGTCTGGACATAGCGGGTGGTGATCGCCTCGCGGGCGTGATGGCGACCGCCCGACACCAGTTGCCGACCCTGCCGCCAGACGGTGTCGATCCCGCCCCCGGCGAAGACCAGGCTGTCGATCAGGGTGTCGCCCGCGCGGCCGACCAGGTTCGGATGGCTGGGATCGAGGGTGACGAAGTCGGCCGGCGCGCCACGACGCAGCTCGCCACGGCCTGCGCCCAGCGCCTGGGCGCCCCCGATGGCCGCCGCGCGCCAGAGGTCGCCGCCCGTCGCGCGGCGCGGGCCGCTCGCCAGGACGTTCCGCGCCCTGCGCGACAGGCGCTGGGCGTATTCCAGGGTTCGCAGTTCCTGAGCCGCATCGATCACGATGTTGGAGTCAGTGCCGATTCCGAAGCGTCCGCCAGCGGCCAGATAGTCCGGAGTCGGGAAGATGCCGTCGCCCAGATTGGCCTCCGTCACCGGGCACAGGCCCGCCACCGCCCCGCTCTTGGCCAGCCGCTCGGTCTCGGTGGCGTTGATGTGGGTGGCGTGGATCAGGCACCAGCGCTTGTCGACCTCGGTGTGGTTCATCAGCCAGCGCACCGGGCGCTGGCCGGTGGCGACCAGACAGTCGTCGACCTCTTTCGTCTGCTCGGCCACGTGCATGTGGACCGGCCCGCCGGCGGCCAGCGGCAGGATGGCGGTCAGCTCCTCGCCCGTCACCGCGCGCAGGCTGTGCGGCGCGATCCCGACCACCGCCTCGGGCAGCTCCGCGACGATCCCCCGGCAGGCCTCGACCAAGCGCGCAAAGCCGTCGACGTCATGAATGAACCGCTTCTGGCCGTCGGTCGGCGGCAGGCCGCCGAAATTGCTATGCGCGTAGAACACCGGCAGCAGGGTCAGGCCAATGCCGGTCTCGTCCGCCGCCGCCGCCATCCGCACGGCCATCTCGGCGGGATTGTCGTAGAACCCGCCGTCCGGCGCGTGGTGCAGATAGTGGAACTCGCCCACCCGCGTGAAGCCGCCCTCCAGCATCTCGACCTGACCCATGGCGGCGATGGCTTGGGCCATGTCGGGGTCGAGCCGCGCGAGGAAGCGGTACATCACCTCGCGCCAGGTCCAGAAGTTGTCGCCGGTCTCGCCGCGCGTTTCGGCCAGACCCGCCATGGCGCGCTGGAAGGCGTGGCTGTGCACATTGCCCAGGCCCGGCAGGGCGGGACCCAGGCGCAGGGCGTCTCCGGCCGGGGCGTCGGTGTCGATCCGGGCGATGCGGCCGTCGGTGATCGTGAACTTCACGCCCCGCGCCCAGCCGTCGGCCAGCAGCGCGCTCTCGCACCAGACCACGGTCGAAACGGACTCGGGAATTTGCGTGTCGGTCACTGGACAAGCCTCATCGTTCGCAAATATGTCTATACATATTGAAGCGCGCCGCAAGGGCCGCGCGGTGCTGGCGGAGGCAGGCTCATGCGCTGTGATCGGGTGTGGATCAACGCCCGTCTCGCCACCCTGGCGCCGGGCCGCGAGGGGCTGGGCATCGTCGAGGACGGCGTCGTCGCCAGCCTGGACGGGCGCATCGCCTATGCCGGCCCCGCCGCCGACGCCCCGGCTTTCGAGGCCGCCGAGACGGTCGATGTCGACGGCCGCTGGATCACGCCGGGCCTGATCGATCCGCACACGCACCTGATTTTCGCCGGCGACCGCGCCCATGAGTTCGAGCTGCGCCTGGCCGGCGCCTCGTACGAAGAGATCGCCCGCGCCGGCGGCGGCATCGTCTCGACCATGCGCGCCACTCGCGCGGCCTCCGAAGCTGAGCTCATCGCGGCCGCCCTGCCGCGCCTGGACGCCCTGCTGGCCGAGGGCGTCACCACGGTGGAGATCAAGTCCGGCTATGGCCTGTCGCTGGACGACGAGCTCAAGAGCCTGCGCGCCGCCCGGGCGCTGGCCGACATCCGTCGGGTGGGCGTCACCACCACCTTCCTGGGCGCCCACGCCCTACCGCCCGAGTATCGCGACAACAAGGACGGCTATGTCGATCTGGTCTGCGAGACCATGATCCCGGCCATCGCCGCGCGCGGCCTGGCCGATGCGGTGGACGGGTTCTGCGAGGGCATCGGCTTCTCGCCCGACCAGATCCGCCGGGTGTTCGACGCGGCCAAGGCCCACGGCCTGCCGGTCAAGCTGCACGCCGAGCAGTTGTCGAACCTGTCGGGCGCGGCGCTGGCGGCCGAGTACAACGCGCTCTCGGCCGATCACCTCGAACATCTGGACGCAGCCGGGATCGCCGCCATGGCCACCTCGGGCACGGTCGCAACCTTGCTGCCCGGCGCCTACTACTTCACCCGCGAGCACAGGGCGCCGCCGATTGCGGCCCTGCGGGCGGCGGGCGTGCCGATGGCGCTGGCCACCGACTGCAACCCCGGCACCTCGCCCCTGACCTCGCCGCTGCTGGCCATGAACATGGCCGCCACCCTCTTCCGGATGACCGTCGAGGAGTGCCTGGCCGGAGTCACCCGCGAGGCGGCGCGGGCGCTGGGCCTGCTGGCCGACCGGGGCACGCTGGAGGCCGGCAAGGCCTGCGATCTCGCCATCTGGGACATCCAGCGTCCCGCCGAACTTGTCTATCGCATGGGCTTCAACCCGCTCCATGCGCGCGTGTGGAGAGGCCTGTGACCGAGCTTGTTCTGAACCCCGGCGCCGTGCCGCTGGCCGAGTGGAAGGCGATCTATCGCGGCGCGGCGGCGCGTCTTGCGGAGAGCGCCTGGCCGGTGATCGCCGAGAGCGCGGCGGCCGTGCAGCGCATCCTGGCCAAGGGCGAGCCCGTTTACGGCATCAATACCGGCTTTGGGAAACTGGCCAGCGTCCGCATCGGCGACGCCGACCTTGAGACCCTGCAGCGCAACATCGTCCTGTCGCACGCGGCAGGTGTGGGCGAGCCCTCGCCCGTCCCGGTGATCCGCCTGATGATGGCCCTGAAGCTGGCCAGCCTGGCGCAAGGCGCCTCGGGCGTGCGGGTCGAGACGGTGCGGATGCTGGAGGAGATGCTGGTCGAGGGCCTCACCCCGGTGGTCCCCTGCCAGGGCTCGGTCGGCGCCTCGGGCGATCTGGCCCCGCTGTCGCACATGGCCGCGACCATGATCGGGGTCGGCGAGATCTTCGTCGGCGGTCAGCGCCTGCCGGCGGCGCAGGCTTTGGCCGAGGCGGGCCTGGAGCCGCTGACCCTGGGTCCGAAGGAGGGCCTGGCCCTGCTGAACGGCACCCAGTTCTCGACCGCCAACGCCCTGGCGGGCCTGTTCGAGGCCGAGCGCCTGTTCCAGTCGGCCCTGGTCACCGGCGCCCTGTCGACCGAAGCGGCCAAGGGCTCGGACACCCCGTTCGACCCGCGCATCCACACCCTGCGCCGCCATGTCGGCCAGATCGAGACCGCCGCTGCGCTTCGCGCGCTGATGAGCGCCTCGGAAATCCGCGCCTCGCACCTGAAGGAGGACGAGCGCGTCCAGGACCCCTACTGCCTGCGCTGCCAGCCGCAGGTGATGGGCGCGGCGCTGGATATCCTGCGTCAGGCCGCCACGACCCTGGCGACCGAGGCCAATTGTGTGTCGGACAATCCGCTGATCTTCCCGGAAGCCGACGAAGCCCTGTCGGGCGGCAATTTCCACGCCGAGCCGGTGGCCTTCGCCGCCGACATGATCGCCCTGGCGGTCTGCGAGATCGGCTCGATCGCCGAGCGCCGCATCGCCATGCTGGTCGACCCGGCGCTGTCGGGCCTGCCGGCCTTCCTGACGCCCAAGCCGGGTTTGAACTCAGGCTTCATGATCCCGCAGGTCACGGCCGCGGCCCTGGTGTCGGAGAACAAGCAGCGCGCCTATCCGGCCAGCGTCGACTCGATCCCGACCTCGGCCAACCAGGAGGACCACGTCTCTATGGCCGCCCACGGCGCGCGCCGCCTCCTGGCCATGGTCGAGAACGCCGACGCGGTGCTGGGCATCGAACTGCTGGCCGCCGCGCAAGGCTGCGACTTCCACGCGCCGCTGCGCTCCAGCGCGGCGCTGGAGGCGGTGCGGGCGCTGACGCGGAGCCAGGTCCCGCACCTGACGGATGACCGCCACTTCCACCCGGACATGGCGGCGGCCAACGCGCTGGTGCGCAGCGGCGCGGTGATCGCGGCGGCGGGTGCGTTGCCGGGGGTTTCGTAGGATGGCGCTCCCCAATTTGTCATCCCGGGCGCAGCGAAGCGGAGACCCGGGACCGCAACAGGCGCCTGCGCTTCCGGCGGTCCCGGCTCGGCGCGCTTCGCGCTTGGCCGGGATGACAGGGCTTGGAACGTGAGGATGAGCTGGCTCCAAATCACCCAGGGCCAAGCCCCCCTCATCATCTCCCTCCCCCACACCGGCACGGACATCCCGCCGGATATCGAATCCCAACTCGTCTCACCCTGGCTGGCCCGCAAGGACGCCGACTGGTGGGTCGAGCAGCTCTACGCCTTCGCCGAGGGGATGGGCGCCACGCTCGTTCGCACGGCGATCTCGCGCACGGTCATCGACGTCAATCGCGATCCGTCCGGCGCCTCGCTCTATCCCGGCCAGGCGACGACCGAGCTTTGCCCCACCACCACCTTCGACGGCGAGCCGCTGTATCGCGACAGCCCGCCGGACGCGGCCGAGATCGACCACCGTCGGACGACCTGGTTCGAGCCCTATCACGCCACCATCCGCGCCGAGATCGCGCGGCTGCGCGCGGTCCATCCGACGGTGGTGCTGTACGAAGCCCATTCGATCCGCTCGCGGGTTCCGCGCCTGTTTGACGGCGAGCTGCCGCAGTTCAACCTCGGCACCAACAGCGGCCAAAGCTGCGCCGACGGCCTGACCGCCGCTGTGGAGGCCGCCTGTGATGCATCAGGTCTGAGCCGCGTCACCAACGGTCGCTTCAAGGGCGGCTGGACCACGCGTCACTATGGTCAGCCCGTCACCGGCGTCCACGCCATCCAGATGGAGCTGGCCTGCCGGGGCTACATGGACGATGCGGCAGAGCCGCCCACGCCCGAGACCTGGCCCACGCCCTTCGACGCCGCCCGCGCCGAACCGCTGCGCGCGGTGCTGGAGGCGGTGCTTGGGGCGTGTCTCGATTTCGCCGCCTCTTCTCCTCCCCCGCCCGCGGGGGAGGGGGACCGCCGAACGGCGGTGGAGGGGGCGTCCACTGCCGAAAGCGCCCCCTCCGTCACGTCGCCGATCGGCGACGCGCCACCTCCCCCGCGTCGCGGGTGAGGAGAAAGGATCCCATGACCCGCCGCGACACCACCCGCGTCATCCGCCCCGCCACGGGCCCTGAGCGCACCTGCAAGTCCTGGCTGACCGAAGCCGCCCTGCGGATGCTGATGAACAACCTGCACCCCGACGTCGCCGAGCGGCCGGAGGAGCTGGTGGTCTATGGCGGCATCGGTCGCGCGGCCCGCGACTGGGAAAGCTATGACAAGATCGTCGAGACCCTGCGCCGGCTCGAGGATGACGAGACGCTCCTGGTGCAGTCGGGCAAGCCGGTCGGCGTCTTCCGCACCCATGCCGACGCACCGCGCGTCTTGATCGCCAACTCCAACCTGGTGCCGCGCTGGGCCAGCTGGGAGCACTTCAACGAACTGGATCGCAAGGGCCTGGCCATGTACGGCCAGATGACCGCGGGCTCGTGGATCTATATCGGCGCCCAGGGCATCGTGCAGGGCACCTATGAGACCTTCGTCGAGATGGGCCGCCAACACTATGGCGGCGATCTCTCGGGGCGCTGGCTGCTGACGGCGGGCCTGGGCGGCATGGGCGGCGCCCAGCCGCTGGCGGCGGTGATGGCGGGGGCCTCGTGCCTGGCGATCGAGTGCCAGCCCTCGTCTATCGAGATGCGCCTGCGCACCGGCTATCTGGATCGCTCGACCGAAAGCGTCGACGAGGCCCTGGCCTGGATCGAAGAGTCCTGCGCGGCCAAGACGCCGATCTCGGTGGGCCTGCTGGGCAACGCCGCCGAGCTGCTGCCCGAGCTCTTCAAGCGCGGCGTGCGTCCCGACCTGCTGACCGACCAGACCAGCGCCCACGACCCGGTCAACGGCTACCTGCCCGCCGGCTGGAGCCTGGAGCGCTGGCATGCGATGCGCGACCAGGACCCGCCGCAGGTGGCCGAGGCGGCCAAGGCCTCGATGGCCGCGCACGTGAAGGCCATGCTGGACTTCCAGGCCGCCGGCGTGCCCACCGTCGACTACGGCAACAACATCCGTCAGATGGCGCTGGAGGAAGGCGTGACCAACGCCTTCGACTTCCCCGGCTTCGTGCCCGCCTATATCCGCCCCCTGTTCTGCCGGGGCGTGGGTCCGTTCCGCTGGGCGGCGCTGTCGGGTGATCCCGAAGACATCGCCAAGACCGACGCCAAGGTCAAAGAGCTGATCCCCGACAATCCGCATCTGCACAACTGGCTCGACATGGCCGGCCAGAAGATCAAGTTCCAGGGCCTGCCGGCGCGCATCTGCTGGGTGGGCCTGGGCGACCGTCATCGCCTCGGCCTGGCCTTCAACGAGATGGTCGCCAAGGGCGAGCTGAAAGCGCCGATCGTCATCGGTCGCGATCACCTGGACTCCGGCTCGGTCGCCTCGCCCAACCGCGAGACCGAGGCCATGCGCGACGGCTCGGACGCGGTGTCGGACTGGCCGCTGCTGAACGCGCTGCTCAACACCGCCTCGGGCGCCACCTGGGTGTCGCTGCATCACGGCGGCGGCGTGGGCATGGGCTTCTCGCAGCACGCCGGCATGGTCATCGTCTGCGACGGCACCGAGGCGGCGGCCAAGCGCGTGGCGCGCGTGCTGTGGAACGATCCGGCCACCGGCGTCATGCGCCACGCCGACGCGGGCTATGACATCGCGCTGGCCTGCGCGCGGGAGAAGGGCCTGGATCTGCCCGGCATTCTCTAGGGGCGCGACGCTCAACCAAACGCGCCTTAGCGCGTTGAAACCTCATCAGGGTGCGACAAGGCGGCGCGCGACAGGTCGTCCCGTTCGCAAGGGCCGAGTCAATCTCGACCATGGGGTCATGGTTAAGGAGCGTTTCATGACCGTCGCCTCGCAGACCCGTTCTTTCGATCCCCGGCCGCAGCGCGCGCGTCGCCGCGAGCCTCGCCAGTGGCCGCTCGGCGTCGCCGTGCTGGTGGCGTCGGTGCTGAACGCCGTGGTCTGGGGCGGCCTGTTCGCCGTGGCGAAGGTCTTCCTGAGTTTGTGAGCGTAAGCGTTTCGTATTTCTCCCCCGAAGACGACTTGGGCCGCATCCCACAAGGACGCGGCCCATTTTTTATCGCGCGTTCGTGTTGAGTCTGGGCGCTGGTCCGGATGGAAATCCTCGTCCTTCGACAAGCTCAGGATGAGGATTTTGTACGCGCCGGGGTCAGCATTCGACCTCACCCTGAGCTTGTCGAAGGGCAAGATCGGCTATCGCCAAGGCGTCAGCGCCCCGACCAGGGCCGATGGGCCCAGGATCTGCGGCTTCTGCGCATAGCCAAGATCGCTCAGCCGCGCCGTGGTTTCCTCGACCAAGGTCTGGAAGGTGATCTTCTTCTTCTCACGCAGGATCGCGGCCAAGCTGTAAGTGAAGGCGCCGTGGCTGACCGCGCCGTAGCGGTATTCGTAGCTGAGCTCGCCCTCTCCGCAGGCCTCGATGATCAGGGGCAGATAGGGCCCGACGGGGATGTCGGGCTGGTCGCCGGCCTTGCGCTCTTCATACGCCTTGGTTGACAGCGTGCGGCGCATGGCCGCCCGCCCCAGCCGTTCGGTCGAACCGTCCTTGCCGAAATAGCGGGTCTCCAACACGCCGTCGTCGGTGAACCCCTTGCCCTGGCGTCGGAAGTCGCGGGGAACCCACATCCGCGTCTTCAGGTCCCACCGCAGCTCGCGGTGGCGGATGTCGTCGGGCGGCGTCAGGCCCCGCGCCCGCGCGCCGCCGTTGCGATGGATCCCGCCCGCGTGGCAGCAGTCGAAGATCATCGCCAGCCGCGTCTCATAGGGCAGCTGCGCATAGAGGCCGTGGATCTGGTCGTCGGAGATCGCCCGCTCGGGCGTCCAGTCGAAGTCCCACGGCACCAGCACCTCGACATTGCGGTCGGGTTCGAAGTTCTCGCCGTACTCGGGAACCTGGGCGCCGTGGCCGCTGTAGTAGAAGACCAGCTCATCCTCCTCACGCGCGCCGTCCATCAGCCACTCGAGCCGCTGGAGGATCCCCTCAGCGGTCGCGCGGGCGTCGAGGCACACCCGGATCGACTCGGCGGGGAAGCCGCATTCCTGCAGGACCGAGCTCATCGTGAAGACGTCGTTGACGCAGCCTTCCAGACGATCGCCGGCGTTGGGATAGTCGTTGATCCCGACCAGCAGCGCCTTGCGGCGCGGGGCTCGGCCGCCCGCCGCAGCCGCCTTCGCCTTGCCGCCGCTCTTGGCGGTTCCCGGCGGGGGACCCGAGACCTGTTCGGAAAGCCCCACGAACTCGCGGGCCCCGACCGCCAGGGCGCTGATCGGGCGCCAGACGTTCTCGATCGTGTTGGTGTGCTGGAAATAGCCCTCCGCCGCGTGGTCGCCGACGCCGGGCAGGTCGAACGGCGTGTCGGTCTGGCGGAAGTTCGGCGCCGCCCAGTTCTTGATCGGCGCGGTGAAGACATCGTCGTCGCGGTTGTACAGATGGTGCCAGAACGCGACCGGCAGCGCTTGCACCCGTCCGTTGGTCAGGTTGCCGACGACGAACGGATTGTTGATCTGCGAGCCGAACGTCACATAGGTCGCCCGGGCCAGCAGCGGGGCGACGTCGGGCGCGGCCGCGTCCTTGTGCGTGAAGGCGTTGTAGGTAACTAGCGAGCCCAGGCTGTGGGCCAGGATCAGGTCGGGCTTGAAGGCCTTGATGCGTTCGAACACCCGCGCGCGGCTCTTTTTCTTGAAGCGCTCGTCATTGACCCAGGCCACGACATAGCCGGCCGTCCAGCGGACGGTGTGGGGCGCGTCGCCCAGGACGCCCTTCTCGCGCTTGAAGATCGAGGTCACCCCGCTGGCGGCGAGCTTGGCGACCGCTCCAGCGACCTCCCAGGCCGACAGGGTCACCCCTTCGAAGATGTCGTCGTACTCGACGAACTCGAACTCGAGTTCCAGTCCCGCCACGGCGGGAAAGACCGCCTGGATCGCCGCGGGCCAATCCTCCTTCCAGGTGGATTGCCGCTGATCGCCCAGGCCGTGGACGCTGAGCACCTTGAGCTTCTTCATGGTCGCCCTCCCTTTGGGAGAACAACGTTATCACAAGGTGTATCCCACTTCCACGCAACTTGAAGGGGAATTAAAGAAGGGCGACCTCGGCTGACCGGATTTCCGACATAGCCCGGCTCCATTTGCGCTGATCACCTCAAAGTCCTGCGAACGGCGCTCAGGGCCGGCCAGGACACAAAAGCGCCATACGATCCCGATCCCGTTCCAAGGGTCGAAGTTCGACACGGGGACAGGGGCGGACGTTGAAAACCAGCTTGGCGATTATCGCGGCTTTTGTCGTATCGGCCTCGGCCGCCGAGGCGACGACGCCCACCCACGTCCGGCAACTGGACGCTCTTCTCGGCGCCACGACGCGGCCCGATGGGCCCGGCGCGGAAATCCTGATCATGCGCGGCGACACCGTGGTCTACGATCAGGCGCGGGGCCTTGCCAATGTGGAGTTGGGCGTCCCGCTTGAACCACGCGCGATGTTTCGCATCGCCTCCATCACCAAGACCTTCACCGCCGCCGCGATCGTGAAGCTGGAGCAAGACGGCCGACTCTCACTCGAGGACCCTCTGTCAAAATACGTCCCCGAGATCCCCGGCGGCGACAAGATCACCCTCAAGACCCTGCTGGAGCACCGTTCGGGGATCGCCGACATCGTCCATCAGCTTCCGGCCGTCGGCGCCGACGGCGTCCTATCGACGGCCGAGGCGGTGGCCGCGATCGCCCCCCTCGCCCCCAAGTTCGCGCCGGGCGCACGCTTCGCCTACTCGAACTCGGGATATATCCTTCTGGGCGCAGTGATCGAGAAGGTCACTGGAAAGTCCTGGCACGACGCGGTGCTGTCGCTGACCGTCCCGGCGGATCTGGCGACCGGCGTCGTCTACGGAGACGCCCGCCGGCTGATCCCCAAGCGCGTGAACGGCTATATCGATGACCATGGCGTCGCGACCAACGCGTCGGCCATCGACTCCAGCATCCCGGCGGCGGCCGGCGGACTGATCGCCAATGCGCCCGCCCTAGGCCGCTGGATGCGCGCCCTATGCCAGGGCCGAATTGTCAGCGCTCAGGACTTCGCCCGTATGAGGGCCCCGGGCGGGCCGGACACAACAGGTCCGTACGGCTTGGGCCTGTACCTTTGGAAGGCGCGCGGCCAGGACCTGCCGGGCCATTCGGGCCAGATTGACGGCTTCACCTCCGCCGCGGCCTGCCTGCCGGACAGCGACGTGACCATCGTCATCCTGGCCAACAACGAAAACTTCGACGCGCGCGGCAATCTCCTGCGCACGGCGGCGATCATGCTGGACGAGCCCTATGTCGTGCCCCCGGCCGTAACGCCCACGCCAGCCGACATTGAGGCTCTGAGCGGTACCTTTGTCAGTCCGACGGGCGATGTGCGGACGATCTTCGCCAAGGATGGACGGCTCTACTCCCAACGCGGCGCTCGTGACCCTGCGCCGATGCAGATGTCGGCGACCCGCGTGTTGCGGTTTGACCCCGACGCGTTGGCCTACTTCATCCCGCAGCAAGATCGTGAGGGACGGGTGACGGCGCTCGATTTCTACCGCGACGGCGAAGGTCCGCCGGCCCGGTACGCCCGCTCGACGACGCCGGCTGAACCCGACGGCGCGGCGCGGTGACGGCGCGGTCGCCACGCGGTCCGTCCCGGCGAAGCATCTTGTCTGGCGGCTACTCTGTTTGTCCGACCCGTCGATTAGGGCGTCAGATCGGCATCCGCATGATTTCCTGGTAGGCCGAGATCACCTGGTCGCGGATCGACATCACCGTCTCCAGGCTGGCTTCCGCCGAGCTGATGGCGGTGACCACGTCGACCAGTTCGGCCTTGCCGGCCACCTGGGCGGCGATCTTGTGCTCGGCGACCTTCGAGGCCTTGGTCGCCCCGTCCATGGCCGACTTCAGCAGATCGCCGAAGTCCATGCCCTTGTCCTGGGAACCGCCGATCGACCCGATGGAGCCGACCGACATGGCGCCGGAATTGGCGTAGGCCTTGGCGGCGGCGAGCGCGGTGATCATGGCCTAGCCCCTACTTCTTGAGGATGTCGAGGGTGCGCGATTCCATGGCTCGCGCGGTCTCGATGACATTGAGGTTGGCTTCGTAGGCGCGTTGCGCCTCCTTCATGTCCAGCGCCTCGACCATGGTGTTGACGTTGGGCAGCTTGACGTAGCCCTTGGCGTCGGCGGCCGGGTTGCCAGGATCGTATTCGCTCTTGAAGTCGCTCTGGTCGGGATCGACGCGCAGCATCTGCACGCCCTGGGCGCCCTGGACCGCGGTCGGCTTGAACACCGGCACCTGCCGGCGATAGGGATCGCCGCCGGCCGTGCGCGAGGTCGAGTTGGCGTTGGCGATGTTCTCGGCGATGACCCGCATGCGCCCTTGCTGGGCGCGCAGGGCCGACGAGGCCACAGCCATGGTCGCGAGGGATTGGGACTTGATCTCGGGCATCGCCTAAAGTCCTCAGCCGGAAGGCTTGCGAGCGGCCATGCGGAGCATGGTCATGGATTTCTGGTAGAAGCTGATCGCCGCGTCGTAGTTCATCCGCGCGTCGGTCATCTTGAGCATCTGGTCCTCGAGCGAGACCGCGTTGCCGTCGAGGGTCGTTTCCGAGTCCGCGCCCGCCGTCGCCCGCCAGGCGCTGGGCGCATTGGCCCGTCCCTGATGGGCGGGGGTGGTGGCGATCATGGTGACGCCGGAGGTCGGCGCCGCCCGGCCGCCACGATAGACCGGCCCGGCCGCGTTGTTCATCAGCGAGGCCTGGAAGCTGAACGGCTTCAGGTCGCTGGGCCGATAGCCCGGGGTGTCGGAGTTGGCGACATTCTGGGCGACAAGCTTCTGGCGCTCGGTCAGATAGCCGAGGCGGCTCTTGAGCATGCCAAAGAGGGGGATGTTGTCCGGACCCATGCGAACATGGTGAAGAAACAGGGTTAATCCGGCATTAAGAAGCCTCAGGCAAACCAGGGTCCGTAGGGGCGTTTCCCTGCGCCACGTTGTCTCGCCGAGAACGGCCCAGAGCCCATGGACGTCATCGAATTCATCCGCGCCCTGGCGGCCCTGGCGTTCACCCTGGGCCTGATCGGTCTGGCGGCCTGGGCGCTGCGCAAGTACGGGCCCGACGCCATCGGCCGCGCCATCGCCACGCGCCAGGACCGCCGCCTGAAGGTGGTCGAGAGCCTGGCCCTGGACCCGACCCGGCGGCTGGTGGTCGTCAGCCTGGACGGCGAGGAGCGACTGGTGCTGCTGGGCGAAGGCAAGCTGCTGGAGTGGACGCCCAAGGGCCCGCCCCAGTCGTCCGCCCTCTCCCCATCCCCTGTCGCCGAACCGGAGCCCGTGGCCTGATGATCCGCGACCTCTTCAAATCCGTGATCGGCGCCAAGCCCGAGGACCTGCGGCGCGCCGCGCTGATCTCGGTGCTTGCGGCCCTCGCCTGCGCGATCATGCCGGCGGCGGCCATGGCTCAGTCGGCCGTCAACATCAACCTGGGCACGGGCGCGGGCCTGACCGAGCGCGTGGTCCAGCTGGTGGGCCTGATGACGGTGCTGTCGCTGGCCCCGTCGATCGTGATCATGACCACCTCGTTCATCCGCATCGTGGTGGTTCTGGGCCTGTTGCGGACCGCCATCGGCGTGCAACAGAGCCCGCCCAACCCGGTGATCATCAGCCTGGCGCTGTTCCTGACCGCCATTGTCATGGGTCCGACCTTCGAGCGCTCCTACGACGCCGGCATCAAGCCGCTGCTGGATCAGCAGATGGAGCTGCCCGAGGCGTTCGAGGCGGCCGGCGGGCCGGTGAAGCAGTTCATGCTGAGCCAGGTGGACCGCGAAGATCTGGCCCTGTTCGTGCGCCTGTCCAAGATTCCCCAGCCGAAGACGGCGCAGGACACGCCGCTCAAGGTGGTGACGCCGGCCTTCATGATCTCGGAGCTCAAGCGCGCCTTCGAGATCGGCTTCCTACTGTTCATCCCGTTCCTGGTCATCGACCTTGTCGTGGCCAGCGTGCTGATGAGTATGGGTATGATGATGCTGCCTCCGGCCTCGATCAGTTTGCCGTTCAAGCTGATCTTCTTCGTGCTTGTGGACGGATGGAGACTGGTGGCCGGCAGCCTTGTCGAAAGCTTCCAGCGCGGCGGCGCCGGATAAACCTTTAGAAGACCAAGACCATGACCGTTTTCGTTCTCGGCTCGATCAATCTGGACGCCGTCGCGCGGGTCGATGACCTGCCCCGCCCTGGCGAGACCGTCGCGGGTCTTTCGCTGGAACTGTTCCTGGGCGGCAAGGGCGCCAACCAGGCCGTCGCCGCCGCCCGCATGGGGGTCGCCACGCGCCTGATGGGCGCGGTGGGCGGCGACGACAGCGGCGCGGGCCTCAAGGCCAAGCTGGCCGGCTATGGCGTGCAGGTGGCCGATGTTGCGGAACTGCCAGGCGTGCCGACGGGCCAGGCCCACGTCTGGGTCGCCAACAGCGCCGAGAACATGATCGTCGTGACCGCCGGCGCCAACGCCATGGTCACGCCCCAGCAGGTCTCGGCCACGCCGATCGAGGGCCAGCGCGTCCTGCTGTGCCAACTGGAGACCCCGCTCACCGCGATCGAGGCCCTGTTCCGCACCGGCTCGGCCAAGGGCGCCTTGCGCATCCTGAACGCCGCCCCCGCCCTGCCGCAGGGCGCGGCCTTGTTCCCGCTGACCGACATCCTGATCGTCAACCAGACCGAGCTGGCCTCCTACGCCAAGCTGGACCGCGATCCGGTCAAGCTGGAAGAGGTCTCGATCGCGGCGCGCAAGCTGATGAGCCGTCCCGACCAGACCATGATCGTCACGCTGGGCGCGGCGGGCGCGGCCGTGGTGCGGCGCGACGAGGCGTTCCTGGTCGAGGGCAAGAAGGTCAAGGCCGTCGACACCGTCGGGGCCGGCGACTGCTTCTGCGGCGCCCTGGCCGCAACCCTGGCCCAAGGCATGGACCTGGCCGAAGCCGTCGAGACGGCCAACGCCGCCGCCGCCCTGTCGGTGCAGAAACCAGGCGCCGCGCCGTCGATGCCCAGCCGCCGCGAGGTCGAGGCGTTTCTGGAGGGGTGAGGCGGGCGCCGGGCGGCTCGGGATTCTGGAGGCAGGCTCGAGACCGCTTTTGACCCTGGGCGGACAGTTCGAAAATCCTCCCCCCAGAGGGGGAGGAGGCCGAAGGCCGGAGGGGGAAGTTCTGCCGAGCCGGCCTCTTCCCCCTCCGTCGGCTTCGCCGACACCTCCCCCGCTGGGGGGAGGATTAGGTCCCCCCCTCACTGACCTTCCGAGCGTCCGGTTCAGGGGAGGGGCGGTCAATGTCCGGAGGTCGGCGTGGGTCTCATTTCCATTCCCGACCCTGGGCAGACCTTGGCTCCCTGCGTCCTTCGAGGCGCGCTCACGCGCGCACCTCAGGATGAGGTGTTCAGCAACAGACTCCCTCATCCTGAGGTGTGAGCCGTAGGCGAGCCTCGAAGGACGCAGGGCGGTGGAAGCCGGACCTCCCCGGCGAACGCCGGGGCCGAAGACGCAGATCCTCCCCCAGCGGGGGAGGATTGGTCCAAGCGCCCCCTCAGGCCGCCCGGATCCCAGATCCGCTCTCGACCGCCGCGCCGACCACGGCGTCGTAGCCGAGGATCATGTCGACGTCCTTGCCGTTGCTGGCCAGCGGCAGGCGCAGCCACAGGATCGACATGTGCGGCGCGCCGCGCCAGGCCAGGCTGTGGACGCCGACGCCGGGACGGCGCTCGTCCACGACCTTGTCCAGCTCCTTGCGCCAGTAGTCGACCGCGGCGGCGTTGTAGACGTCGCCGATCAGGCGGCCGGTGATCTCGCGGCCATAGACCCCGTAGAGTCCGGTGCCCGCCAGACGCAGGCGATAGTCGCGCGGCGCGCCGCCGACCACGTCGATCAGGCTGACGGTCGGCAGCAGCCGCTTCATGCTCGCAGGGTGCACGTCGACGCGCGCAGGGAGGCTAGCCCCCCGACGGAGGGACGCCCAGTAGGCGAACATCTCCTGGTGAGCGCGGGCCGCCGTAGCGGATGCGCTCAATTGCGCGGACATCTTCAGAGTCCTTAACAAGCTATTGGAATCACTTCGATTCACTATCGCTTAAGGAACGAATCGGCGGCAAGTGAAAAACATGTCGCGCGACAAGATTCCCGGGGAGAGTCAACCGTCAACGACAACGCCCGCCGTCCGGGTTCGGACGACGGGCGCTGAGCTTTGCAAGGGCCGCGAACGGCCAAGCTTTTGTTCCGACTCGGCTATTTCGCCTTGCGCGCGGGTTTACGACCGCCTTGGCCCAGGCCCATCTGCTTGGCGAGGTTGGAACGCGCCTCGGCGTAGTTGGGAGCGACCATTGGGTAATCCTTGGGCAGGCTCCACTTGGCGCGATAGTCTTCAGGCGTCAGGTCGTACTTGGTGCGCAGGTGGCGCTTGAGCGATTTGAACTTCCGGCCGTCTTCCAGGCAGATCAGATAGTCGGGCGTGATCGACTTCTTGACCGGCACCGCCGGCTCCTTGGGCGCCGGCGCGGGCTCGGCGGCCGGGACGCCGACATTGGCCAGCGCGGCATGCACTTGCTTGATCAGGGCGGGCAGGTCGGCGGTCGAAACGACGTTGTTGCCGACATAGGCGGAAACGATGCCCGCCGTCATCTCGATCAGGTCCGATTGATCTTCCATATGCCTCGCCCGTCGCCAAAACTTTTTGTTGGTCCGGCTGATTCCCAGATCAGTTGAGGGGTGCATACCCAGATTGCACACAGCGAGCAACACGGAGGTCATCAAGAGATCATTTGTAATGATCTAATGTTCACCTTCCCCTACGGGCTCATGAAATGGTGTGACCGGGCAGGTGATTTTCTGAGTATCGGTCGCGGAAGCTATTCGATATCGGCGATATCCAGATCTTAGCGGCCGAAGTCGCGCGAGAGCGCCAGCATCGCGGCGCGTTGCGGGGCGGAGTATTCGTCGACAGCCCCCTCGTCGCCGTCGCGGATCGCCTTCAGGAGCGCCGGCGTCAGGGCCGAGGTCAGCGACCAGTTCCAATAGCGCAGCACCGTCTGGGCGCGGTCGACGGCGATGGCGTCATAGACCGTCAGCACGCGCTCGAGATTTGCGTCAGTGGCGCCGGTGCGGTCGACCTCCTGCCGGCGCAGGCCGCGCCATAGCTGGCGAATGCAGGCGCGGGGCAGGCCGGTGGCCTTGCACAGGATCGCCAGCGGCTCGCCGCCCGGATCGGTGAAGATCTTGGCCCCGGTCATCGGCTTCAGGCCCGACAGATACGAGATCTCCTCAGCGATCTCGCGGGTGAAGCCCCCCTCCCCGGCCGCGACGGCCTCGTCGAGGCTGTCGAACGGGCTCTTGGCGATGGCGGCGCGGTTGCGCTGGCGACGCTCGATGAACTGCAGCGCCTTGCGCGACAGCGGATCCTGCCAGCCCTCGGCCGAGGCCAGGGCGAAGACGTCGCCGACCGCGTCCTGCAGGATCTCGCGCGACACCGCGAAGCGCTGGAGGATCGTGCGCCGGGCGTCGGAATCCGCCCACCAGAACATCACATAGGCGTGGCTGGGCCGCAGCTCGGCGCGGCGCAGCAGCAGCGGGATCAGGTGCTGGGCGTCGCGCGTGGCGGCCACGATGTTCTCGACGCCCTGGTGGCTGAGCTTGACCAGTTCGTTGCGCAGCAGGGTCTCGATGACCGCGGCCTCGCCCATGTCGATCAGGGCGTCGGCGACCACCTCGCTGACGCCGCGACGCTGGGCGATCAGACGGCGGTGCTCGGTCGTGGCCTGATAGAGGCAGCTGATCAGGTCGGCGTCCGACAGCTTCTCGGAATCGACCAGCAGGGCGCGCGCCACCGGCAGTTCGTCGCGCAGCAGCAGACGCACCAGCACGCCCGGCATCTCGTTGAGCATGGCCAGACGACGCGCCACCTTCTCGCGCTCGCCGATATTGGCGTCGCGCAGCATCTCGACCAGCAGGTCGGCGGTCATCGAGCGCTCGAAGGCGTTGATCCGGCTGCTGGGCAGGCAGACGACGTCGGCCAGTCGCTTGAGCAGGGTCGAGCGCGAGCGCCGCGTGGCCTTGGGGGCCTCGGGCTCGTCGAACGACGGTGTCAGCGCGGCTTCGTTCATGGCTGCGAACAGACCAGAGCGTGATTAACGGCCGGTGAGCGGCGACGCGGCAAATGCGCCGACGCCCCCTCCGTCTCGCCGCCTATCGGCGTCGAGACACCTCCCCCGCATGCGGGGGAGGATGAAAACCCTCCTCACCCGTGAAACGGGGGAGGTGGCGTGGCGCGAAGCGACGCGACGGAGGGGGCGCTCAAAGCCCTACCGGAACTCCGGCTGCTCCCATTCCGGCCAGATGTCGGGCACGTCGCTCGAGACCTTGTTGGGATAGACGGGCGCGCGCTTTTCGAGGAACGAGGTGACACCCTCCTTGGCGTCGCCGGACGAACCGCGCGACTGGATGGCGCGGCTGTCGGCCTTGTGCGCTTCCATCGGATGGTCGGCGCCGGCCATGCGCCACAGGAGCTGGCGGGTCAGGGCCACCGAGACGGGGGCGGTGTTGTCGGCGATCTCACGGGCCAGGGCGCGGGCGGCGGGCAACAGCTCGTCTGGCGCGTGCAGCGAGCGCACCAGCCCCTTCTCCAACGCCTCGGACGCGGGGAACACGCGACCGGTGTAGCACCACTCCAGCGCCGTCTGCAGGCCCACCAGACGCGGCAGGAACCAGCTGGAAGCGGCCTCGGGATTGATCCCGCGACGGGCGAAGACGAAGCCGAACTTGGCCTCGGTCGACGCCAGGCGGATGTCCATCGGCAACTGCATGGTGACGCCTACGCCCACGGCCGCGCCGTTGATGGCGCCGATGATCGGCTTGAGGCTGTCGTACATGCGCAGGGTCACGCGGCCGCCGCCGTCGCGATAGATGTCGCCGACCTTGCCCTCTTCACGCTCCAGCGCCTGCGGGTTCGTGCGGTCGAAGGTGGCGCCGCCGCCGCCGAGGTCCGCGCCCGCGCAGAAGGCCCGGCCCGCGCCCGTGATGATCACCGCCTTGACCGCGTCATCGGCGTCGGTGACGTCGAACACCTCGATCAGGTCCTTCATCATCCGCGCGGTGAAGGCGTTCATGCGGTCGGGGCGATTGAGGGTGATCGTCGCGATCCCATCCTCGACATCGTACAGCAGGGTCTCGAAGGTCGGTTTCGACATGGCGCTCTCCTCGGCCTTGATTTCAAACGATCGTATGACTTGAACCTGTCAGAGGACAAGGCCCGGTGCACACGCCGGGCGGTCTGCTGTTTTGGGTTTGCTGCGACGGCGCGTCGCGGCGCGCGATGGGCCAAGCTTTGCCATGCTTAAAGCGTCCGGACCCCCCCAATATCCGGACGCCCTACAGCGCCGGCGCGCGAGACGTAATCCTCGCGGCCGGCGCGCCCTTTCTAGCCCCGCTTCACCCCCAGCTTGCTGATCGCGTGCACGAAGTTGTTCGGCGCGATCTCGATGTTTCCGGTCCAGTTCAGATCGGGGAAGCGGGCCAGGATCTGGCGATAGGCCTCCTCCAGCTGAATCTGGGCGACGCGCTTGCCGATGCAGGTGTGCGGGCCATAACCGAAGGCGATGTGCTTGCCGGCGTTGGCGCGGGTGACGTCCAGCTGGTCGGGGTTCTCGAACATGGCCGGATCGCGATTGGCCGCGCCGTAATACATGATCGCCTTCTCGCCCTCGCGGATCAGCTGGCCGTTGACCTCGACGTCGCGGGTGGCGGTGCGGCGCATATAGACCACCGGGCTGACCATGCGGATGAACTCGTCGACCGCCCCGCCCAGCAGCGACGGATCGGCGATCAGCTTCTGCTTCTGGTCGGGGAACTCGGTCAGCAGCCGCATCGCGCCCGACAGGGTGTTGCGGGTGGTGTCGTTGCCGGCGAACACGATCAACAGCCAGGAGCCGTCGAGATACTCGTCGGGCAGCACCGCCCCGTCGACCTGGGCGCGCGCGATCGCGGTCATCAGGTCTTCCTTCGGGTCCTCGCGACGCTTGTGCAGCATCATGCGGCCGTACTCGAACATCTCCTCGACGTTGTTGTTGAAGTCCATGACGAACTGCATGAGCTCCAGCGTCGGCTGCATCGGCGCGTTGGCCTGCTTGACCGCCAGGTCCTGGGCGCGCTCGAGGTAGTGCATCCAGGTCAGGAACTTGGGCCGGTCTTCCGGCGGCACGCCCAGGATCTCGCACAGGGTGAACAGCGGCAGCACGCTGGAGAAGTGCTCGACCATGTCGATCTCGGCGCCGTTGGCCAGCAGCGGCTCCATCTCGTCGAGCAGGCGCGTCACCTCGCCCCTGACGCGCTCGGTCAGGGCGCGCAGATAGGACGGGGTGAAATAGGGCATGTGCTCGCGACGCAGCTGCAGGTGATGCGGCGCGTCCATGTTGATCATGGTGTCCATCGAGGCGCGGAACAGCAGCGCGTGGCGCTTCTCCGGCGCGCCCATCGACATCAGGATGCCGCCCCGCTGGGACGAGAAGGTCTCGGGGTCGCCATTGACCCGGTGAACGTCCTCGTAGCGCGTCAGGGCCCAGAACCCCGGACCATCGAACGGCTCGGGATGCCACATCACCGGCGCCTCTTGCCGCATCCGGGCGAAATCGGCCCAGGGCTGACCGCTGGTGAAGCGGAAGATGTCGGCCAGATTAACGTCCGAGAGCGTCGGATAGGTCGGAGGCGCGCCGGGCCCCGCCTTGCCGTCCACCACCGTCTGACTGATCAGGTCCATATAACGCCTCACTGGAATGGGTTTCCGTTAGCGTCAGGATACCTAAGATCAAGGTTCGACCAACGGCGCCGCGACGGCAACTTGCGCAATGGCCGGACCTGGGCTCATCCTCTCAACTAAACGCCGATCACGCGACGAGAACGCTGACGGCAGAGGGAGAGACGCGATGACCGGGATCATCGAGGCCGACTACGTTATCGTGGGCGCGGGATCGGCGGGCTGCGTGCTGGCGGCGCGCCTGTCGGAGAACGGCCGCTACAAGGTGGTGCTGCTGGAGGCGGGCGGCGACGACCGGCCGACCAAGAACCTCTCCCAGTTCGCCTCGAACATGATGATCCACATTCCGGTCGGCTACTCGTCGACCCTGAAGGATCCCAAGGTCAACTGGCTGTTCACCACCGAGCCCGACCCCGGCACGGGCGGTCGCACCCACGTCTGGCCGCGCGGCAAGGTGCTGGGCGGCTCGTCCTCGATCAACGCCATGCTCTATGTGCGCGGTCAGGCCGCCGACTACGACGGCTGGCGGCAGCTGGGCTGCGAGGGCTGGGCCTGGGACGACGTCCTACCCTACTTCCGCAAGGCCCAGAACCAGGAGCGCGGCGCCTGCGACCTGCACGCCACCGGCGGTCCGCTGAACGTCGCCGACATGCGCGACGCCCACCCGATCTCCGAAGCCCTGATCGAGGCCTGCGACCAGGCCGGCATCCCACGCTATCCCGACCTGAACGGCGCCGACCAGGAAGGCGCCACCTGGTATCAGGTGACCCAGAAGAACGGCGCGCGCTGCTCCTCCGCAGTCGCCTACCTGCACCCGGCCATGAAGCGCCCGAACCTGCGGGTCGAGACCAACGCCCTGGCCGTTCGCGTGCTGTTCGAAGGCAAGCGCGCCGTCGGCGTCGAGTTCATGCAGAACGGCGTCAAGCGCACCGCCATGGCGCGCGGCGAGGTCATCCTGGCCGGCGGCGCGATCAACTCGCCCCAGCTTCTGCAGCTCTCGGGCGTCGGCGCCGGCGGCCTGCTGCGCGAGCATGGGATCGAGGTCGTGGCCGACCTGCCCGGCGTCGGCGAGAACCTGCAGGACCACTATATCGTCGCCGCCCGCTATCGGCTGAAGTCCGGCACCGTCTCGGTCAATGAGCAGAGCAAGGGCGGACGCCTGGCCGCCGAGGCGATGAAGTACCTGCTGTTCCGCAAGGGCCTTCTGACCCTGTCGGCGGCGCACGTGGCGGCCTTCTGTAAGTCCCGCCCCGATCTGGCGGGACCCGACATCCAGTTCCACATCCTGCCTGCGACCATGGATCTGGAGAAGCTGTTCAACGAGCAGAAGATGGAGCTGGAAGGCGCGCCGGGCATGACCATCGCCCCCTGCCAGCTGCGTCCCGAAAGCCGTGGCCACATCCGCATCAAATCGGCCGATCCGTCGGTCTATCCGGCCATCTTCGCCAACTATCTGGCCGACCCGCTGGATCAGGAGGTCATTGTCGCCGGCCTGAAGTGGGCGCGGAAGATCGGTCAGCAACCGGCCATCGCCCAGTATGTCGAAAGCGAGATGAACCCGGGCCTTGAGGTCCAGACTGACGAACAGCTCCTGGACTTCGCCCGCCAGACCGGCTCGACGCTCTATCACCCCGTGGGCAGCTGCCAGATGGGGAACGGTCCGATGTCCGTCGTCGACGCGCAACTGCGCGTGCGCGGCGTGGAAGGCCTGCGCGTGGTCGACGCCTCGATCATGCCGCGCCTGATCTCCGGCAACACCAACGCCCCCTCGATCATGATCGGGGAAAAGGGCGCGGACATGATCCTGGCGGCGGCGCGGCAGCCCGTCGCCGCTTAGACAAATCCCGTGTCATCCCGGCCGTAGCGTAGCGGAGAGCCGGGACCCAGGGGCGGCGCGCACCGCGCTCAGTCTCCCCCTGGGTCCCGGATCGACCCTGCGGGCCGTCCGGGATGACACATCGAAATTGAGTTAGAAGCAGACGCAGAGGTCCCGGACTATGCACCCCTACCTCCACGCCCAGTCCCAAGGCGACAAGGCCGCCTACATCATGTCCGGCTCCGGCGAGGTCGTGACCTACGCCCAGCTGGATGCGCGCTCGAACCAGGGCGCGCACCTGTTCCGGTCGCTCGGTCTGGTCCCCGGCGACGTCATCGCCATCCTGATGGAAAACAACGCCCGCTTCTTCGAGGTCGCCTGGGCGGCCCAGCGATCGGGCCTGTATTTCGTCTGCATCTCCACCAAGCTGACCGCCTCCGAGGCCGAGTACATCCTGCAGGACTGCGGGGCCAAGGTGTTCATCACCTCCACGGCAATGGGCCCGATGATCGACGAGATCGCCGCCCTGGTTCCCGGCCTCTCGCTGTTCACGGTGGGCGGCGCGCACGGCCCCTACGCCGACTTCGTCGCGGCCCGTGAGAGCCAGCCGACCACGCCGATCGCCAATGAGAGCGCCGGCACGGACATGCTGTACTCGTCGGGCACCACGGGACGTCCCAAGGGGGTCAAGCCCGCCCTCAGCGACGGGCCGATCGACGCGCCCAACGCCCTGCAGATGATGGCCCAGGGCCTGTTCGGCTTCTCGGGCGACAGCATCTATCTGTCGCCCGCGCCGCTCTATCACGCCGCCCCGCTGCGCTGGTGCATGACCGTGCACAAGCTGGGCGGCACGGTCATCGTGATGGAGAAGTTCGAGCCTGAAACCGCCCTCGCCCTGATCGAACAGCACAAGGTCAACTGCGGCCAGTTCGTGCCGACCCACTTCGTGCGCATGCTCAAGCTGCCCGAGGATGCGCGCGCCAAGTACGACGTCTCATCGATGAAGTCGGCGGTGCACGCCGCCGCCCCCTGCCCCATCCCGGTCAAGGAACAGATGATCGCCTGGTGGGGTCCGGTGATCTTCGAATACTACGCCGGCACCGAGGGTAACGGCTTCTGCTGGATCAACTCGCAGAACTGGCTGACCCACAAGGGCAGCGTCGGCCAGGCCGTGCTGGGCGAGCTGCGCATCTGCGACGAGGCCGGCGATCCCGTGCCGCCGCGCACCGAAGGCACGGTCTATTTCGCCAACGGCCCAGCGGTGAACTACCACAACGCCCCGGACAAGACGGCCGAGAGCTACAACAAGCACGGCTGGACCACGCTGGGCGACGTGGGCTGGGCCGACGAGGAAGGCTTCCTCTACCTCACCGACCGCAAGAGCTTCATGATCATCTCGGGCGGGGTGAACATCTATCCGCAGGAGATCGAGAACCTGCTGATCACCCACCCCAAGGTCGCCGACGCCGCCGTGGTGGGCGCGCCGCACGAGGAGATGGGCGAGCAGGTGGTGGCGGTGATCCAACCGATGAACCTCGGCGACGACCAGGTCGCCCTGGCCGAGGAGCTGATGGCCTTCGCCCGCGCCAACCTCAGCCACGTCAAGTCGCCGCGCCGCATCGACTTCATGGCCGAACTGCCCCGCCACCCGACCGGCAAGCTCTACAAGCGCCTGATCCGCGACGCCTACTGGGGCAAGGGCGAGAGCAAGATCGTTTAGGGGGCGTCTTTCTCGTTGATCTTTCCCGAAGTTGCCACCACAAATCATAAAGTGGTGGCAACGAGGATCACATGGCTCTCCAACGCCTTCCCCTGGCGATCCATACGAACGTCGCCGAACTGCTGGACCAGCTTCGCGCCGCCCAGATCACCGCGTTCGGAGACGGAGCGAGCTTCCTGCGCCGTGAACGCAAGGGGCGCTACTATTGGTACGTCCGATCGCCGCAATCCCAGGGCGAACGGCGCGAGCGCTATCTCGGCCTTGAAACGCCCGAACTCCTGCAGACGATCGAACAAGCCAAGCAGGTGAAAAGCGCCTCGGAAGGGCGGCGGATGCTGGTCCGCGTCCTTCGCGCCGCTGGCCTTCACGCCCCCGACAATCGCACGGGACGGGTCCTGCAGGTTCTGGCTCAAGCCGGCGCATTTCGCTTAAGAGCCGCTGTGGTCGGAACGGTGGCGTTCCAGACCTACGGGGGCCTGCTGGGGTTCACCCTGCCTTCCACGGCTGTCCGGACCGGCGACCTCGACATCGCCCAAGACTACGGAATCTCCGTGGCGCTGGACGATCGCCTGGACCAGACGTTCCTCGACATCTTGCGCGGCGCGGATCCCGCCTTCAGCGCCGTGCCGAAACTCGATCCCGGCAAGAGCACGACCTATCGCACGCCTGACGGCTATGCGGTCGATGTGTTGACGACCAGCCGCCATCCCGGCGACGAGGAGACTTCGCGACTGGAGGCCCTGAACACCGACGCGACGCCTCTTCGATTCCTCGATTTCCTGCTCCGCGACACGGTGGAGGCCGCTGTTCTCCACGGTGACGGGGTGCTGGTGCGTGTCCCCGCGCCCGCACGCTACGCGGTCCATAAGCTGATCATCTCGCGCAAGCGTGGCCAGGCCAATCCCAAGCGGCGCAAGGATTTCGAGCAGGCCGAGACCTTGATCCACGCCCTCGCCCAGGAAGACCCCTTCGCCCTGCGCGAGGCCTATGCCGAGGCGCGCGATCGCGGAGAGGCCTGGCGTGAGCTGCTGGACCAGGCCGTATCACAGCTGCCCGAACCCGCGCGCGCCGCCTTGGAGCCTTGAGCCGACTTGCCCTTCGGGGCGACGCATGCGACCAATCCAAACAACTGTTCGAGGGAGAAATCACATGAAGGAAGTCGCCTACGCCGACATCGCCGGCCTGGTGGGCCAGGAGCTGGGTGTCTCGGACTGGGTCGAGATCACCCAGGAGCGCGTCAACCTGTTCGCCGAAGCCACCGGCGACCACCAGTGGATCCACGTCGATGTGGAACGCGCCACCCAGGAAATCGGTGGGCCGATCGCCCACGGCTATCTGACCCTGTCGCTGATCCCGATGCTGGGCGCTGGCATCCTGCGGGTGACCGGCGTGACCCGCGGCATCAACTATGGCTGCGACAAGGTCCGCTTCACGGGCATGGTCCGCGTCGGCAAGAAGGTGCGGATGCGCCAGAAGCTGCTCAGCGTCGAGCCCAAGGCCGGCGGTCTGCAGATGAAGAACGAGTGCACGATCGAGATCGAGGGCGAGGAACGTCCCGCCTGCGTCGCCGAGACCATCTCGATCATCTACGGCTGATCAACGCTCCGCTCCCAGGCTGCTGAATCGCGATAGCGTTCGGCGGTCTGGAGAGCGCGAGATGGCCAAGCAGCACGACTACACCAGCCTGATCGAATGGACCGGCGACCGGGGCGAGGGCACGCGGACCTATCGCGGTTATGACCGCACCTGGACGATCGCCACACCCGGCAAGCCGCCGATAGCCTGCTCGAACGATCCGCTGCTGGGCGGCGATCCCACCCTGCACAATCCCGAGGACCTGCTGCTGTCCTCCTTAAGCGCCTGTCACATGCTCTGGTATCTGCACCTGGCGTCCAGCGCCGGGATCGTGGTCCGCGGCTATCGCGACAGCCCGCTGGGCGTGGGTGAAAGCACGCCCGACGGCGCGGGGCGGTTCCTGCGCGCCACCCTGCGGCCGCACATCGTGGTGGAGGCCGGCGCCGACCTCGCCAAGGCCGACGCCATCCACCATGAGATTCACAAGGTCTGCTTCATCGCCCGATCGGTGAACTTCCCGGTCGACTACGCAGCGACCTACGAGGAGGCCTGAGGGCCAGACCTCCTCGCGCGGCGTTACTTCGCCGGGACCACCGGCAGTTCGATGTAGGACTCCTGACCCGCCGCGTGATGGATCGCGTTGCGGGCCACCACGAACTTGGTCTCCTTCTCGTTGTCGCCGCCCGTGTTCAGGTTGCGGACAAACTTGGGGAAGTTCGACGAGGTGATCTCGATCCGGATCCGATGGCCCGGCAGGAAGGTGTTGCTGGTCGTGATCGGCGTGGGCTTCACGACGCTGACCGCGCCGGCCGTTAGCATCTTGGGCTTGTCGTAGCCGTCGCGATAGCGGGCCCGCATGATGGTGTCGCCGAGGATGTAGGCCGTGCCGTCCGGGGCCACGTCGACCAGCTTGACCGCAAAGTCGGTGTCCTTGGCGTCCGACGAGACATGCAGCACCGGTCGTACGAAGCCGGAGACCTCCATGGCCTCGGTCAGCGGCTCGCTGGTGTAGACCAGCACGTCGTCGCGCGCCTCGATCGGGCGCTGGTCGAAGGCGCCGGCGATCACTAGGCCGCCATTGCAGCAGTCGCCGCCGCCGATGGTCTGCACCGGATTGGCCGGATCATAGACATAGCGGTCGGCCTTTTCGCCGGCGGCCGGGGCGGCGGTCGACAACTTGCCATCGCCGTTCAGGCTGTTGGCGCGTCCGCCCGAGCGCAGATAGAAGCGCACCGTCTTGGCCTGTTGCGGCGGCCACTGGGCCGATTCACGCCAGGCGTTGGCGCCCATCGAGTAGTAGCGGACCGGCGGCGTCGAGGCCGAGAACGCGGTCGCATCCCCCTTCAGCCAGCGGTCGAAGAAGGCGTAGACCTCCTTCTCGGCGTCGAAGTCGATCGAGCCCAAAGCCC
The DNA here is from genome assembly GCF_002310375.3 of Caulobacter vibrioides. GTDB lineage: Bacteria > Pseudomonadota > Alphaproteobacteria > Caulobacterales > Caulobacteraceae > Caulobacter > Caulobacter vibrioides_D. The sequence goes on along the minus strand of NZ_CP023315.3, from coordinate 972,020 downwards.
GGTCGCCCGACTTGTAGGGCCCGCTGAGAACCCGCGAATTGAAGCCGCAGTGGTTCGAGGGCGTGACCACCACGTACTGGTTGGCGCTGGCCTCCTTGTCGGAGTTCACCGTCCGGGCGTGGTTGAACAGGGCCATGTTCGGCCCGATCGACACGTCGTACCAGGAATTGAACCAAAGGGCCGGGACGCCCCAGCCTGCGTCGTCGTGATAGAGGCCGCCCTTGCGCCAGGCCGGATCGGCCGGGCCCTTGCGGTTGATCAGCTCTTCGAACGTGCCGGTCGGCTCGCCCAGGTTCTTCAGCATGTCGGCCACCGGCAGGTGACGGATCTGCTTGGGCCAGTCGACGGCGGGCTTGTTCGGCGCCAGGTCGTTGTACTTGGCCAGACGCGCGATGGTCGGCTGGTCCAGGCCCTTGGGCGGCTGCGGGTTCAGCGGGTTATCGACGCCGTACAGCCAGACGAAGAACAGGTTGCGCGGCACGCCGCCGGTGTACCAGTTGCCCTGCTCTTCGAACTCGCCGACCTTGCCGATGCCGGCGCCCGAGGCCTGCGGGACCATGGCCGCGTGGGCGGGGTGGTTCTGGGCCGCCAGGGCCAGCTGCCATTCGGCCGAGGACGAGCAGCCGCGCGTGCCGACCTTGCCGTTCGACCAGGACTGCTTGGCGATCCAGGAAAGGGTGTCGTAGCCGTCGGTCTGGGGCTTGCCCAGGATCTCCCAATCCCCTTCGGAATAGAAGCGGCCGCGCTCGTTCTGCAGCACCAGGGCGTAGCCGCGCTTGATCGCCTCCAGCGCGCTGCGGCTGCTGCCCACCTTGTAGGTCAGCTCGTTATACGGCGTCTTGATCAGGATGGTCGGCAGAGGCCCCTTGGCGCCCTTGGGCCGATAGACGTTGGTGGCCAGCCGCACACCGTCGCGCATCGGCACCATCTCGAACATCGTGACGTCGGCCTTTTGAGCCAGCTCCCGCTCGATCGCAGCGTCCGAAAACTGCGAATAGTCCTGCGCCAAACTTGGCGACGCGATCGCCAAGACCATGACGGCCGCACAAACCTTCATAGAACTATGCATTTCTGTTCCCTCTCCTACCCCCGTCCACCAATCAAACTGACCGCCGACGCTCAAGCCACTTTTCGACATCGCGCCTGAGCGCCAGGGATTGCCCGCCGCCGCGCCGTCCTTGCTCAAGACCCGACCTCCCAGCCCCCAGCCTTCTCGTCCGCAGCCAGATCGTCTTGCGCGGCTTGGCGGTTCATGGGCTGCTCCCCGCCGCAACAGGCCAATCAGAGAATCCCGATGCCCCTCGCGCCCAGCCGCCGCCATCTGCTCTCCGTCGCGACCCTTGGCGCGCCAGCCCTTCTCGCCGGCGGCGCGCGCGCCAGCGCGACCAGCGCCCCCGCCCTGACCCCGAACTCGATCCCCGTCGCCGATCTGCACCGGCAGTTCGACGTCGAGCCCGGCTACCACAACCTCGAGGCCGGCTATTGGAGCATGATGCCCCGCGTGGTGGCGCAGGCCTTTGCGGAGAACACCGCGATGGTGAACCGCGCCAACGCCATCTGGGCCCGCAATGTCATGCCGGGCGGCGAGGGCTGGACCGGCGCCTTCCGCGCGGCGCAGGCCGCGATCGCCCGGCTGGTCGGCTGCGGCGCCGACGAGATCGCCATCGCCCGCAGCGGCGCCGACGCCCTGCAGATGCTGATCACCAACTACAAGCCGCTGAAGGCCGGCGACGGCGTGATCTGCTGCGATCTCGACTACGACACCATGATCGCCGCCATGCGCTGGCTGGGGACGCACAAGGGCGCCAAGGTCGTCGAGTTCGCCATGCCCGAGCCCGCGACCACCGCCAACATCCTAGCGGCCTACGAGGATGTTCTGAAGCGGACGCCAGAGGCCAAGCTGCTGCTGGTCACGCAGGTGTCCAACAAGACCGGCCTCGTCACGCCGGTGCGCGAGATCGTGGCCATGGCCCGCGCGCGCGGTGTGGACACCATCGTCGACGCCGCCCACGGCGTGGCCTGCCTGGATTTCCAGCTGGAGGATCTTGGCGCCGATTTCGTCGGCTGGTCGGTGCACAAGTGGACCTCAGCGCCGCTCGGCACGGGCGCGATGTATGTCCGCAAGAGCCGCATGGCCGATATCGACGTCGCTTTCGGCAATCGGAGCTTTTCGGAGGCCGACATCAACGCCCGCATCCCCTCGGGCACGGTGAACTTCGCCGCCGTCATGACGATCCCCACGGCGGTCGACTTCCATTTCGCGGTCGGCGGCGCGGCCAAGGAGCGGCATATGCGGGGCCTGCGCGATCGCTGGGTCCATGCTGTGAGCGAGGTTGCGAACGTCGAGATCTGCGTTCCCGACGATCCGGCCCGCTATTGCGCGATCACCAGCTTCCGCCTGAAAGGCATGACGACGGACGAGGCGGCGCGCCGGGTGCAGAAGCGCCTGTTCGACGCCCACCGCATCCACACGATCTGGCGCGGCGGGGTGCGCAACGGCCCCGTGATCCGGGTCACCCCGGGATTCTTCAGCACGCCGGCCGATGTCGACGCCCTGGCCAAGGCCTTGCGGGCCGAGCACGCGATGCTGCTGTAAACATGAAACGGCCGCCGGATGACTCCGGCGGCCGCTGTATCCGTCATAGCTTGGCGTTCAGCGCTTGATCGCGTCGCCGATCTTGTCCTGGACCTGGCCGACCTTGTTCTGGACGTCGCCCTTGGCCTTCTGAACCGCGCCCTCGGCTTGCAGCTTCTCGTTGCCGGTCGCCTTGCCGACGGCTTCCTTGGCCGCGCCCATGCCCTTGTCGATAGCGCCTTCAATGCGATTGGTGCTCATGGCTGGTTCCTCTGCGTTGCTGTCTGCGTCGCGGAAGAAACGGGAGCGGCCCCTCTGGGGTTCCATCAGCGGTTGGCGGCGGTCGGCGTGGGGGCTTGGAGACGGCGGCAATCGCGCCAGGCGCGGGCGCCGGAGGCTGGGACGTCTGCTCTGGGGTCGCGGGCGGTCCGGGCGTCTGGTCGATCATCGCCAAGGTCTCGCGGATGAACTTGGCGTGGGTGACGATGCCGATCTCCAGCCGCTCGCCCGAAAGCTCGACCTGCTGGGTCAGGACGCCGGCGATGAACTGGACGTCCTGACTATCGTTCGCGCCAGGGCGGCGGCGGGCGGCCTGCGCCATGAACACCGGTCCGCCCGAGTTTCCCGGGAACACCGCGAAGTCCAGCAGAAAGGTCGGGAAGTCGGTCGACGGGGTGAGCGGATAGGAGGCCACCCGCCCAGACCGCAGGATCGGGAAGCCCGCCGGATTGGCCGAAAGCCCTCGTGGAAAGCCCAGCGCCATCATCTCGTCGCCAGGGCCCAGATTGAAGGCGCTGAAGGTGTCGTCCTTGGCCAGGTAGTTCAGCGGGATGGCCGCGCGGACAAACTCCTCGGGCGCCTCGACCACCATGGCCGCGACATCGCGGGTCGGATGCTTCACCCAGAGCGGATGATCCCCCTCGCGGATCTTCAGGGCCTCGGGATCATAGCGCCAGACGCTGTCGGAGCCCTGCACGCGGTAGCCGATACGCGCCGTCATCGACGGCATCTGCTCGAAGACATGGGCGGCGGTGATGAGGATGACGCGCGGCTTGCCGTCCGGCGCGGCGTCGGCGATCAGAAAGCCGGTGCCGACGGTGCGCGATCCGTTCGCCAGCGGTTGCTCCAGCTGGACCGTGGCCTTGATCAGGTCGACGGAGAGGTCCACCGCCATGACGCCCCCTCCCTGCGACACGCTACAGGCGTACTAGCCCAACGCTTGAGCGAGTTTGACCACTGCTCATTCGCGCCGCAAGCTGTCGTTGCGCCGCATGTCCGCGTTATTCAGGGTTACGGGGGATTTTTCTCATGGATCGACGTCAGATGATGACGGGAGCCGCCGCTGCGCTTACCTCCTCCTCCACGCTCTTGTCTGGAACAGCTTTCGGATCCCCCATGACCGCCGACAACGCCGCCCGCCCTAAGCCGCCGGTGGCCAAGAAGATTCCGAAGACCATCACCCAGCTGGGCCGCACGCGGACCGACGACTACGCCTGGATGAAGGACGACAACTGGCAGAAAGTCCTGCGCGATCCCAGCCTGATCAAGGCCGACGTCAAGGAACACCTGACCGAAGAGAACGCCTACACCAAGGCCATGCTGGCCCCCACCGAGGCGCTGCAGGCGGCGATGTTCGAGGAGATGAAGGGCCGCATCAAGCAGGACGACGCCAGCGTCCCGGCCAAGGACGGTCCGTTCGAATATTACACCCGCTACGACAAGGGCGCGCAGCATCCGATCCACGCCCGCAAGCCGGTGAGCGGCGGCGCCGAAGAGGTGCTGCTGGACGAGGAAAAGGAATCCAAGGGCAAGGCCTTCTACCAGGTCGGCGCCGCCACCCACTCGCCCGATCACAAGCTCTACGCCTTCGCCGTCGACGAGCAGGGCTCGGAGGTCTACCGCATCCTGGTCAAGGACCTGGCGACCGGCGCGGTGCTGGGCGAGCCGGTGGAAAGCACCACGGGCGACTTCTGCTTCTCGCCCGACGGCCAGTGGCTGTTCTGGACGTTCCGGGACGACAATGGCCGTCCGGCCAAGATCTATCGCCGCCCGATCAAGGGCGCGGCCAAGGACGACGTGCTGATCTATGATGAGCCGGACGAAGGCTTCTTCATCGGCGTCGGCGTCTCCAGCTCCGAGAAGTACGTCGTCATCTCGTGCGGCAACCAGGAGACCAGCGAAGCGCTGCTGATCCCGGCCGCCGATCCGACCGCCAAGCCCATGGTGTTCCACCCCCGCGAGGTGGGGCTGCGCTACGAGGTCGAGCACTGGAACGATCACTGGGTGATCCGCACCAACGCCGACGGCGCCGTCGACTGGAAGCTGGTCACCGCGCCGGAGTCGGCCACCGGCAAGGCCAACTGGAAGGACTGGGTCGCCCACAAGAGCGGCCGCCTGATCTCCGGCACCATGGCCTTCAAAGCGTGGTTCGTACGCCTGGAGAAGGTCGACGCCCTCAACCGCGTCGTCGTCACCGCCAAGGACGGCGCCGAGCACGCCATCGCCTTCGACGAGGCCGCCTACGCCCTGTCGCTGGAAGGCGGCTATGAGTACGACACCGACACGGTGCGCTTCGTCTACAACTCGATGACCACGCCCCGGCAGTGGTTCGACTACGACATGAAGAGCCGCCAGCGGACCCTGCGCAAGACGCAGGAAATCCCGTCGGGTCACGATCCGTCGAAGTACGAGACCCGTCGCCTGAACGCCAAGGCCGCCGACGGCGCCGAGGTGCCGATCTTCGTGCTGATGAAGAAGGGCACCAAGCTGGACGGCTCGGCCCCGCTGCTGCTGTACGGCTATGGCAGCTACGGCATCTCGATGGAGCCGAACTTCTCGATCCGTAACTTCAGCCTGGTGGATCGCGGCTGGATCTGGGCCACGGCCTGCCCGCGCGGCGGCTCGGAAAAGGGCTGGAGCTGGTTCCTGGACGGCAAGAAGTTCAAGAAGAAGAACACCTTCACCGACTTCATCGCCTGCGCCGAGCACCTGCACGCGGCCGGCTATGGCAAGCCCGCCAACACCGTGGCCTATGGCGGCTCGGCCGGCGGCCTCCTGATGGGCGCGATCACCAACATGCGGCCCGACCTCTTCACCGGCATCATCGCCGCGGTGCCGTTCGTCGACGTGGTCAACACCATGAGCGACACCACCCTGCCCCTGACCCCGCCGGAGTGGCCCGAATGGGGCAATCCGCTGGAGGACAAGGAAGCCTACGACTACATCGCCAGCTATTCGCCGTACGACAATATCGGGGCCAAGCCCTATCCGGCGGTCCTGGCCACCGGGGGCCTGTCCGATCCGCGCGTCACCTACTGGGAGCCGCAGAAGTGGGTCGCCAAGCTGCGGCCCGCGACCACCAGCGGCAATCCGGTGCTGCTGAAGATCAACATGGAGGCCGGTCACGGCGGCGCCTCGGGCCGCTTTGATTTCCTCAAGGAGATCGCGCTGGACTACGCCTTCGCGGTCTGGGCCGTCGAGAAGGGCTGGACGAAGGCGTGAGCGTGACGTTCGAAATCCTCCCCCCAGCGGGGGAGGTGTCCGCAGTGCGGACGGAGGGGGAAGTTGGGCCGGAATCGCTGCCCTCTCCGGCCCTGCGGGCCACCTCTCCCACGGGGAGAGGATTTTAGATGACCGTCATGATCCGCCCCTCCACCGACGCCGACATCCCGGCCATCACGGCCATCTACGGCTGGAACGTGCTGAACGGTCTGGGCACCTTCGAGGAGATCCCGCCCGACGCGGCCGAGATGGCGCGCCGGCGGCAGGGCTTCCTCGAGCGCGGCCTGCCCTATCTGGTCGCCGAGCTGCACGGCAAGGTCGTGGGCTATTGCTACGCCGGTCCGTTCCGGCTGCGCGCGGCCTATCGCTACACCGTCGAGGACAGCGTCTATGTCTCGCCCGAGGCGGTCGGCGCGGGGGTCGGCAAGGCCCTGCTGTCGGCCCTGATCACCGCCTGCGAGGATTTGGGGGTGCGACAAATGTGCGCAGTCATCGGCGACAGCGGCAACACCGCCTCCATCGGCCTGCACGCCGCCCTTGGCTTTGAAAAGAAAGGCGTTTTCCCGGATATGGGCCACAAGTTCGGCCGCTGGGTGGACCTTGTCTGGATGCAGCGCCCCCTGAATGGCGGGGGAAACACCCCCCCGGACACGCCTGGGATGAGCCTGAGCGGCGTCTAGCCAGCGCTGTCAAATCAGCCCTTAACTCGTCTGAGCGTACGGTGTTCGCGTAACGGACGATTGGGACTTGGGGTTGGCGCCTTCTGGCACGCAGGATCCGCGGCTTTTCAAGACCGCGCTGACCCAGGCCTATGGGCCCATTGCGGCCGGCTATCTGATCGCCGCAGCGGCCTACAACTTCCTGATCGCTGTCGCTCACCCCTTCTATGAAACCGGTTTGGCGTTGGTGGTGCTGGAGGGGCTGACCGCCGCGACCGCGTTGCACGCCTTCTGCGCCTGGCTGGTGGTGCGTCGCGGTCGGACCGTCGGCGTCGCGCTAGAATGGCTGGTTCTGGGGATGAACGCGCTCTTCCTGAGCCACGTGACGGCCTACCATCTGTTCCATCTGGAACCCCAGAAGCTGGTCTACTTCGTGCTGCTGGCCCTGGTGTTCGCCACCTCGGCGCCCAGCCGGCGCGTGGCCAATATCAGCGTGGCCGGCGCGCTCGCCAGCCTGGCGGTCATGGCCAGCCGCGCCCCCGGCGATACGGTCAATCAGTACCTGTTCATGGGCTTGGCCGGCGCCTTCACGGCGATCGGCATGTCGAGCCTGATGCGCGGCGCGGTCAGTCGCGAGGTGCGCGCGCGACTGGCCAGCCAGGCCCTGAACGACGAGCTGGAGCGCGAGCTGAGCGAAAACCGCCGCCTGCGCACCGAAGCCCAGTCCCTGGCCGTGGCCGCCGAGACCGCCAATCGCGCCAAGACCGAATTCCTGGCCACCATGAGCCACGAGATCCGAACGCCGCTGAACGGCGTGCTGGGCATGGCGCAGATCATGGGCTCGGGCCCGCTGGCGCCGGACCAGCGCCAACGCCTTGAGACGATCAGCGCCTCGGGCCGGTCGCTCTTGGGCCTGATCAACACCATCCTGGACGTCTCGCGGATCGAAGACGGCAAGATGGAAATCATCGCGGCCCCCTTCGACCTTTCCGCCCAGATGGATACGCTTCGGCAGCTGTATGGCGGGCTGGCCCGGGAAAAGGGCCTGGACTTTGTCCTGCAGGTCACGCCGGCCGCCGCCAGTTGGCGACTGGGCGATGTCGAACGTCTGCGCCAGGTGCTTTCCAACCTGATCGCCAATGCGATCAAGTTCACCGACACCGGCGCGGTGCATGTCACCGTCGACGGTGACGACGACAACATCATCGCCCGCGTCGTGGACACCGGCGTCGGGATCCCGGAAGCCTTGCGCGATCGGTTGTTCGTCAAGTTCGCCCAGCTCGACAGTTCGACGACGCGTCGCGTGGGCGGATCGGGCCTTGGGCTGGCGATCTGCAAGGCCCTGGCCGAACTGATGGGCGGCGACATCAAGTTCTCCGCCCCGGCCGAAGGCGGCGCCTGTTTCACCCTGCAGGTTCCGATGGCGCGCGCGGCCGCGCCGTCAACCACCCCCGCCGCGCTCGAAGGCGCGGCCGTGCAGACAAGGTTCGACGCCCCGCCGCGCATCCTGGTGGCCGACGACAATCAGACCAACCGCCTGGTGCTGCTGACCTTGCTCAGTCACCTGGGCGTCCAGGCCCAATCCGCCGTGGATGGCCGCGAGGCGGTGGCGATGTGGCGTCGCGAACATTGGGACGCGATCCTGATGGATATCCACATGCCCGAGATGGACGGCCTGGAGGCCTGCCAGACCATCCGCGCGAGCGAGCACCTGGAGGGTCGATCGCGCACGCCGATCATCGCGGTCACGGCCAGCGTCCTGACGCACGAGCGCTCGCGCTACGTCCACGCCGGCATGGATGACGTGGTGCCCAAGCCGGTGGAGGTCCAGACCCTGATCGCCGCCCTGAGCCAGGCCTTCGCCGGTTCGGACGAGACGCCGCTGGATACGCGCGGCGCGGCCTGACGTCCTCTTTCGATTCGATCAGGATTTCGCGCGGGCCGCGCGCGCGGCGAGCGGGGCTGCTGCGAGCGGACACAAAAAAGGGGACGCCGCCGCGTCCCCTTTTCCGTTTTCGATCCGAGCCGATGATTTCGATCAGGTCGGAAAGGGCTTTCGTGATCAGCCCTTGCGGCCGCGCGGCGCCTTGCCCTTGCGGCCACCCTGGCCCAGGCCCAGGGCCTTGGCCATCTGCGAGCGCGCTTCGCTGTAGGCGGGCGCGGTCGTCGGATAGTCGTTGGGCAGGCCCCACTTGGCCTTGTATTCAGCCACGGTCATGCCGTGGGTGGTCAGGTGGCGCTTCAGCGTCTTGTAGGGCTTGCCGTCCTCGAAGCTGATCAGCGCCTCGGGCGTGATGCTCTTGCGGATCTGGGCCGGCGTAGCCTTGGTCACCACCTCCACCGACGGCGCCGGCGGAGCGCCGATACCGGCCAGCGCGTCGTGCGTCGCCCGGATCAACGCCGGAAGGTCCGACACAGGTGTAGAATTATTGGCCACATAGTTGGCCACGATTTCAGCGGTAAGTTCGATTAGGGTAGCTTTATCTTCCACGATCACAACTCCATTCCCCTTGTATCCGGAATTACACGCTGGCCCCAGAAAAACAAGTAGTTTGAAACTGAAATCAAACTTGGTTCGTGAATTGTTGTAACAATTCCGGCAGGTTTATCGCCAACGACATGGCGAAATTCCAGGCAAATAAAGCGATGAACACCCGGCGATCACGAGCGCTACAACAGCCTCAACCCCGTCGGGTGCGCCTCTATCTCGCAGCCGCGAACTGGACTTGAGGCTACATAACGCTATTCGATGAATACGTCGCAGCCTCGCCGCGCTTGAGATCACAACGACGCAAGCCGCCCCCAAGCGACAGACGACTCAGGAAAAGCCGCCAGGATCGCGGATGTTCGACGTCAGCCGGCCGTCACTCAAGGTCAGGCGACGGCCACATCGCGCTGCGACACCGTCATCATGCGTGCAGATCAGGAAGGTCGCGCCCTCCTCCCGATTGACCTGGCGCATCAGGTCCAGAACGCGATCCGCCGATTCCCGATCCAGGTTCCCGGTCGGTTCGTCGGCGATGATCAGGTCGGGCCGGTTCATCAGGGCGCGCGCGATGGCGACGCGCTGCTTCTGCCCGCCCGAGAGCCGCGCGGCGGGAAAGTCGATCCGGTCTTCCAGACCCACGCGCGCCAGAAGATCGCGCGCCCGCGTGCGCATCGCCCGCGAGATGCCCCCGCCCGGCGCGGCGGCCGGAAAGGCGACGTTCTCCATCGCCGTGAAGTCGGGCAGCAGATGGTGGAACTGGAAGACAAAGCCCAGGCGCTGATTACGGAAGCGCGCGCGCCTCCGCTCGGACAGGTCATCGACCCGCTCGCCGCTGATGCTCAGGGTTCCGGCGGTGGGACGCAGCAGCAGGCCGATGATCGACAACAGGGTCGACTTGCCCGATCCGGACGCCCCGACCATGGCCGCCAGCTCACCCTGGCCCAGCGTCAGGTCGATGCCTTTCAGGACGCGGGTTTCCTCATCGCCGTTATGGAAGACCTTCTCGATCCCCCGCGCTTCGATCACGTTGGTCATTGCTGAATGGCCTCCAGCGGATCGATCTTCGAGGCCGAGCGCGCGGGCAGGATGGAGGCGATCACCGCGCCCAGGGTGGTGAGCACCAGCGCGGCCGCATAGCCGCCCTGGCGGGGGGCGATGGGCAGGATGGATGTGCCGTCGGGCCGGGTGATGCTCTCAAGCCAGACGCACAGGCCATAGCCCGACGCGCAGCCGATCAAGGCTCCGACCAGACCGATCAGAAGCCCCTGCAACAGGAAGACCCAGAGAATGAAACCGCCGGGCACGCCGAACGCCCGCATGATCCCGACCTCACTGCGCCGCCGGTAGGCCGACAGCACAAGCGCGCTGGCCACGCCGATGATGATCGAGATCAGCGAGAAGATCTGGATCATCGTGCCGGTCTGCCCTTGCGCCTTCAGGGCGTCCTCAAGGCCGACATTCTTCTCCTGCCACGGCGTGGCGCGCAGACCCGTCGCCTCGCCCAGAAAGCGGGCCGTGGCGCGGGCGTCCTGGGGATCCTTCAGCTTGACCTCGATATTGGTCACGCCCTCGGGCAGGTCGAACAGCGGCCTTGCGGTCTGCAGCGACAGGAAGGCGACGCGTTCATCCAGACTTTGCAGCCCGGTGCGGAACACGCCCCGGACGGTCAGCTGCCGCTCCACGCCGCGCTCGGTGCGCAGCAGGACCGACTGCCCCGCGCCCAGGCCCAATTCCTCGGCCATGCGGACCCCGATCAACAGACCGTTGGCGCCGAGATCGCCGTCGCCCTCGATGATGTTGGGCGTGATGCGGGAAATGGCGTCGATCCCCTGGGGCTCCACGCCCAGCACCGCCACCGGCGCGACCGCCTCGCTCTTGACCAGGAAGGCGCTGCCGGAAATCTGCGGGCTGATCGCCGACACCTCGGGATTGGCGCGCAGAAGGTCGACCACCATCGGCCAGTCGCGGATCTGCTGGCGCTGGAAGGTCGAGACCAGGGCCACCGACTCGACCGGCAGGTCCGGCCCCGCCAGCACCCGGGCCACGCGCGTGGCCGGCTGCAGGCTGACATGGGCGCTGTTGCCGGTCACCTGATCGGTCAGCCGCACGGCCAGACCCGCGATCAGGGCGGTGATGAAGATGAAGACCGTCACCCCCAGGGCGACCCCCGCGATCAGCAGCAGGGTCTGCGAGGGGTTGGATAACAGGTAGCGCCGGGCGACCTTGAACGCGAACACGGGATCAGCGGTCCGGCTCGGCGGCGACGGGGGTGACCTGGGCGCCCGGCTTCACAGCCGCCGGCTCCAGAACGACCCTGTCCCCCGCCCGCAGGCCGCTTTCGACAATGGCGTTGACCGAGGGCCAACGCGCCACGGTGATCGATCGCGCCCGAACGATGTCGCCGGCGTCGACCACATGGACCTTGGGCGCGGCGGTGGCGTCCAGCACGGCCGCGCGAGGGATCACGATCGCGCCGGGCCGCTGCCTGACGACGATGGTGACATCGACCGAACGCCCCGGGGAAAGGCCCTGATCGCCCTCGGCCGCCAACCGCACCGAACGCCCGCCGGTGCTGGAGTCGATGCGCGGCGAGACCTCGGTCACGCGGGCGGGAAAGATCGTCGAGGACCCCGACAGCGCCGCGCGCGCGACCTGGCCCGGCCGCAGGGCGTCGGCATAGACCTCTTCCACCTCGGCGCGGATCTCGACCCCGGTGGACGAGCCCAGCTCAAACAGCGTCTGGCCCGCCGAAACGACCTGGCCGTTGTCGATCGGCCGGAACAACACCACCCCGGCCATCGGGGCGCGGATGACGAACTCCTGGGCGCGTTCAGCCGAGGCCCGCACCCCGGCGGAGGCCGCCGCGACATTGGCCTGGGCCGTGTCCAGACCAGCCCGGGCGGCGTCCAGCGCGGCCTTGGCCGCGAAGCCCTGATCGTAGAGCGTCTTGACCCGCTGATAGTTGAGCCGCGCCTCGGCGGCGGCGGCCCGCGCCGCCCGCTCGCGCGCCACATCGACCTGTGTCTGCGCCTGCTCCACCGTCGCCAGCACCACGGCGAGCGGATCGCCGGTCGCCACGCGGTCGCCCTCGTCGTGCAACAGGCGCACGATCTGTCCGGAATTGGGCGAGGCGACCTGCACCAGCTCCAGCGGACGCACGCGGCCGACCACGGACAGCGCCTGCTCGATCGTCGTGGGCTTGATCTCCGCAATGGCGACTTCCGGCGGCCGTCGCGACATCACAAACCACGCCGCCACGGCGATCGCCAGGACCGCCGCCGCGAGGAAACCCACAAGCCTCGATGTCGCCCGCATCATGTCTCTTTACCGCAATCGCCCCTGCGACAGGCTGAGGGCGTGCTTCCCCCCACGTCGCGCGACCGCCCTCGCAACCTGCGGGCAGTCCCTGTGCGCCGTACTACGCAGTCGCGCTGGCCGCGGATGCAAGCGCTTAGAGCCTCGCGCGTCAAAACGGGATCGTTTTGACGCGACAACGAGGCTCTAAATCAAAGGCTTAGAGCGTGACTCGCGCCGAAACCGGTTCCCACTTTCGGCGTCACGCTCTAGAGCGCCTGGGTCTATAAAGACTTCGGCATCTAGAGCAATCGATGAGGAGAAGTGGCTGGGGAACTAGGACTCGAACCTAGAATGACGGTACCAAAAACCGCAGTGTTACCATTACACCATTCCCCAGCAGGAACGGCGAGACCCCTCGGGGCCCGGCGAGGCGGTGGAGATAGCTCACGACTCGGACGGATGCAACGACCTTTTCAGAACTTTTTTCAGGCCTCCCGACCAACCTGAAAAAAGGCGCTTGCGCCCTCCGGAACACCCACCTATAAGGCCGGCCTCCAAGTCGGAGTGTGGCTCAGTCTGGTAGAGCACTGCGTTCGGGACGCAGGGGTCGCAGGTTCAAATCCTGCCACTCCGACCATTTCCTCCCCGCCAGCCAGAGGCGGGAAAATCACCTAAGATCAAGGCTTTGAGCGTCGCGAAAGCGATGCTCGCCTTCGCGTCTGGCCTCAAGCGCCATAAAAGCCCCCCAACGTTGCGCGCTCTTCATTTGGTTGCAACCCGAACACCGGTTAGCTTGTCGGTGGTTTCGCAAGCAGGACCTCCGATGAAGCAGTTTTTCCTGACCGTGGCTGGCGTCTTCGTCGGCCTTCTGTTGTTCGTGGTCGGAGTGCCCTTCCTGCTGATCGCGATGGCGGCCGGCGCGGCGCGACCCGCGCCCGTTCCGTCACACGCGGTGCTGCAGCTGGATCTGCGCAACGGCCTTTCCGACCAGGAGCCCAAGAGCCCGTTCGCCGCCTTCGGCAACAGCGGCGGCTCGGTCATTTCGGTCATCGAGACCCTGCGGCGCGCCGAGAAGGACGACAAGGTCAAGGCCATCCTGGTGCGCCTGCCCGAGGGCGGCGTCGCCCCGGCCGCCGCCGACGAGCTACGCCTGGCCTTCAAGCACTTCCGCGAGGTCGGCAAGAAGCCGATCTACGCCCACAGCCAGGGCCTTTATCCCTCCGGCATGGTCACCTCGACCTATATGCTGGGCGCGGCGACCAGCGAGTTCTGGATGCAGCCGGACTCAAGCTTCCAGGCCGTCGGCATCTCGTCGGAGTCGATGTTCTTCAAGCGCTTCTTCGACAAGTACGGCGTCAAGGCCGAGTACGAGCAGCGCTATGAGTACAAGAACGCGGTCAATCCTTATCTCTATAACGACTATACGCCCGCCCACCGGGAATCGACGCTGTCGTGGATGGGTTCGGTCTATCGCACGGCCCTGACCAGCGCCGCGGTCGATCGCAAACAGGATGCGGCCAAGCTGCTGAAGACGCTCGAAGGCGGCCCCTACATCGCCCAGGAAGCCCAGGCCAAGGGGCTGATCGACAAGGTCGGCCAGGTCAGCGACATCCAGGCCTTCGCCCTGGAGAAGGCCGGCAAGGGCGCCAAGCTCATTGATTTCGACGACTACGCCTCGCGCTCGAAGCCGCCCACGGTCAAGAGCGGCCCGGCCATTGCGGTGATCGGCGCCGAGGGCGCGATCGTCACGGGCACGGACGGCGGCGGCTCGCCGTTCGGCGGCGACAGCAATGTCTATTCGGATGACGTCGCCCAGGCCTTCCGCAACGCCACCGAGGACAAGGACGTCAAGGCGATCGTCTTCCGCGTCTCCTCGCCCGGCGGTTCGGATACGGCCTCGGAACAGATCCTGGCGTCCCTGGAGGCGGCCAAGAAGGCCGGCAAGCCGGTCGTGGTCAGCATGGGGACCTACGCGGCCTCGGGCGGCTACTGGATCTCCAGCCAGGCCGACTCGATCATCGCCCAACCCTCGACCCTGACGGGCTCGATCGGCGTCTATGGCGGCAAGTTCGCCATCGGCGACGCCCTGGCCCGCTTCGGTGTCGACACCCGGGACCTGCACGTCGGCGGCGACTATTCGCAGGCCTTCGGTTCGGCCGAAGGCTTCACGCCCGAGCAGCGCGCCAAGTTCGCCGGCTGGATGGACCGCATCTACGCCGGCTTCATCACCCGCGTGGCCGAGGGCCGCAACCTGCCGCCCGCCAAGGTGCGCGAGATCGCCAAGGGCCGCGTCTGGACCGGCGAACAGGCCAAGCAGCTGGGCCTGGTCGACGAGCTGGGCGGCTACTACGAGGCCGTCGAGAAGGCCAAGGCCCTGGCCAAGGTCAAGGGCGACATCCGGATCCAGCACATGCAGGGTGGCAGCTCGCCCTTCGAGGCCTTCGAGAAGTTCCTCGGCGTCTCGGAGACCTCGGCCAAGACCCTGGCGGCCGCCGCCTGGGTGCTGGGCGACCCGCGCTCGCAGGCGATCCTCGACGAAATGGCCAAGGCCCGCATGCGCGCCTCCCCCGGCGGCGCCTCGGTGCTGGCCGACATGCCGGTGCGGTAGGGGACGGTCCCATCCGCTGAACGACGAAGCCGCCCGGTTCGCGCCGGGCGGCTTTTTCGTGGGTGATGGGGCGCGGCTGCTACGCCGAAGAGAGGCCGACGCCGTGCGTCCTTCGAGGCGTGCTTAGGCGCACGCACCTCAGGATGAGGTGTTCAGCAGCCGTGCTCCCCTCATCCTGAGGTGAGAGCCGAAGGCGAGCCTCGAAGGACGCACGGCTGCTGAACACGCCTAGACCTCATCCTTCTCCCCTTGCGGGAGAAGGTGGCCTTCGAAGCAGGTCGGATGAGGGGTTGAAAGCCCTATCCAGAGAGGCCCGCGAGACCCCTCATCCGTCAGCCTTCGGCCGACACCTTCTCCCGCAAGGGGAGAAGGATCCTGGGCCCGGCGAAGGAACGCAGCAGGCGCGGCCTCACCCCGACCAACGCCCAACCTCAAGGCCGTCCAAAAGAAAAGCGCCGGTGCTTTCGCACCGGCGCTCAACTTCAGGGCGGACTGCTCGTTCGATTAGAACGAGTAGCGGGCGCCCAGGTAGAAGCGGCGGGGTTCGACCCAACCGTTGGCTTGCTTGAAGGCGTAGGTGCCGTCGCCGGCCACCAGCTTCTGCACGCTCGTCGCCGACTGCTTGTTCAGGATGTTGAACGCGTCAAGGAAGAACTCGACCTTGCCGCCCAGGCCCGGCACTTCGTGCTGGTAACGCAGGCGCATGTCGAACGTGTAGTAAGCCGGATTCTTCTCGCTGCCGACCAGACCAGGCTTGGTGTAGGTGTCGATGACACCACCAAACAGGTAAGCGTCGTCTTGCGGCGCGAAGTAGCGGTTCGAGACCGGTTCAGCCGGGGTGAACAGCGAGCCGCTGTTCCAGTTGAACACGGCCGAGGCCTGCAGACCGAAGTCAAAGTCGTACGAGCCGTAGGCCTTGAACTGGTGCTTGATGTTACCAGCTTGCGGGCCCCACATGTTCGGCGCGCGCGGATCCACGGCGATCCAGTCGCCTTGGAAGTCGGCGTTGCCGTCCGAGTTGGTGTTACCCTTCGCCCAGTTGCGGGTGTACGACATCTGGCCTTGCCAGTTGCTCGTCTTGTACTTGGTGACCGTCAGTTCGAAGCCCGTGTACTCGCGCTTGCCACCCGCCAGGGTGCCCAGAACGTAGTTGGCGTTCGGAGCCGACGAGAAGCCGAAGTACGAGTACGGCAGGTAGAACGGCGTGCCCGGCGAAGCGTGAGCCAGGGCCGCGCAGGTGGCCACGGTGCAGCTCGGATCCGAGTAGATGGCCAGATCGTAGTCTTCGAAGATGTCCTTCGTGACGCGACGGGTCAGCGAGGTCGACACGCCGATGCTCGAACCGACCGTGGTCGAGCCACCGACCATGAACTCGTCGGTGTAGGGCGTCTTGGTCGCCGGGCCGAAGACCGAGTCCGGAACCACGGCGCCGCCGCGGGTGCGGAAGGTCAGCCACTGGTTGCCGATGTAGATCTGCTCTTCGGTGACCGGGCCGGTCAGGTTACCGGCGAAGTTGGCCATGTCCGAACGGATCGGGTCGTAGTAGCGGCCGTAGAACGCGTAGACCTTGCTGCGGCCGTCGCCCTTGACGTCGTAGACGACGCTGATGCGCGGGGCCAGTTCCCAGTCGAACGTGAACAGCTTGTCGCCGGCCGAGCTGAAGTGGGTCCACTTCTCGGCGCGCAGGCCAGCGGTCACCGTCAGTTGGTTCAGCGTCCAGGTGTCCTGGATGTAGGCGGTCTGCCCTTCGCTCTTGATCGCGTAAGGCGCGTCAACGGTGCGCAGGGCGCGGTAGGCGTTGACCTGGCTGCCCGGGTTGCCCGCGGTGCTCGAGAAGGTCAGGGCGTTGACTTCAGCCGCCGAGATCGTGCCGTCGGCGTTGGTGTCCAGCAGGCCGCGGAAGTAAGCCGCGTTCGGGCTGGCCGACATCGCCGCTTGGATACGGGGGATATCACCGGACGCGAACGGACGGGCGGTCCAGCCCGACGACGCGGTCGTGTAGTCCAGGAAGCTACGGCCCGCGAACGCCGCAGCGATCGAGGTGTAGGTCGCGTTGCCCGGAACGGTCGCGTTGCGCTTGTAGATATTGTCCGTCATCGAGTAGCCACCCTTGAAGGTGTGGCTGCCGTAGTTGGTGTCGAGGTAGTATTCGAGGTTGGCGCCCCACTCTTCCGAGTTGCGGTGCGTTTCGCTGTTGGCGCCAGCGCCACCCAGTTGGCGCTGAGCCTGGGTCGAACCCGGGCCACGGAAGTTGACCGTGTTCGCGACCGACTGGTCGGCGGCCAGCGTCGTCAGCTCGGCCTTGTGGTTGTAGTAGTAGGCGTTGATCAACAGGTCGCCCCAGGTGCGGCTGTAGTCGATCTTGTAGTTGTCGCCGCCCTGCTTGGTGGCCGAGTCGCGGTTGTTCAGCACCGACGAGTCGCGCGAGCCGCTGAGTTCGCCCGGGTCGTTGAAGAACGTACCGGTCAGACGGTCATTGTCGGTGATCTGCCAGGTCGTCTTGAAGAAAGCGTACTTGTCGTCTCGGGTGACGTTACGGCGAACCGCGCCCGTGACCGGATCCAGCACTTCGTCCGAACGGTGCTTCTTCTGGTACGAACCGAAGACCCACAGCTTGTCCTTGATGATCGGGCCGCCGAGGGTGAAGGCGGTGTCATAGGTCTTGAAGCCGCCCGAGGTCGAGTGCTTGTCCTTGGCGACCAGCTTGTCGTTCTGCAGGTAGTAGTTGATCGAGCCGTGCCACTCGTTCGAACCCGACTTGGTGACGACGCGCGACACCAGACCCGAACCGCCCGCCGATTCAGCCGGCAGACCGCCGACCGTGACTTGCTGTTCCTGGATGATTTCCGAGTTGATGTTCGAACCGAAGGTGCCGGTCAGCGGGTCGGTGACGTTGACGCCGTCCAGATAGTAGACGTTGTCGGTCGAGGCGCCGATGGCGCCGCCGACGTCACGGTAGTTGACGCCCGAGCGCGACGAGGGGTTGCCGCCGCTCGAGGGCTTCACGCCCGGAACCAGCTGCAGGTAGCTCTGATAGTTACGGCCGGTGGGCAGCGATTCCACGACGTCCAGCGTCAGGGTGGTGCCGACGGTGGCCGAGGTCACGTCGACGGCGGCCAGCGAGCGGCCGGTCACGACGATCTGCTCGACGGCGTTCTCGTCCGAAGCCAGGGCGTAGCCGACCGACAGGTCCTTACCGGACGTAACCGCGACGTTGCTGGCGTTGAAATCCTTGTAGCCCGACGACACGATCGAGACCGTGTAGTTGGTGGCCGGGTCGAGACCGCTGACGCGGACCTTGCCCTCGGCGTCGGTGGTGCCCGTGCGGGTCACCAGGCTGGACGGCGACTTGACGACCACGGTCGCGCCGGCGACCGGCTGGCCGCTCGAGCCCGTGATGGTCATACGCAGGGCGCCTTGCGACTGCGCGAAGGCCGCGCCGGCGACGACGACGCTGAGCGCCACGCCGAGCGCCAGACGGCTAGCGCCCTTGGAGAGCAGGCGCGCGCGGGCGCTGCTTTTGGTCGAATTCATTCTCTTCAAATCCCCTCTGAACGTGCTGGCAGCGGTTAGACGAACAAGGAGCCCCTCTAGCGACCTTGTCCGAATTCGAGCCGAAACCCGCTGTAGCTCCACCACGAGATCACTTGTGTCCCGGAACAAACTATTCCGGTTGTAAGGACGTTAGGGGGTGCGTCGGGCGAGGGTCAATTGTGATTGCAAAAAAGTAATCATTATCCCCGCCCCCCTGTCGCAAAATCGCCACAGGCCGAACACTTTTCGGAAAATCATTGCTCGATATGGATACGCCGACGTCGAAAGTGGCGTAGCCCCATAACCATCAAATTGTTTTTTCTTAGCTATTTGATGCACAAAGAACGCCATTCGGCGGATCGGCTTTTCGAAGAAAAACGCGCGAACCTAGCCCCTCCGCACCTTGACTTCCGATATTTTCTTGCTCGGATAACGCCGTTTGTCACAACTCTGTTTTATTTTGAGCGGAGTTCGGAGCAACGTTCTTGCTCAAAAGACCACCGCTTGAGCAGGGCGATGGGGCCATCGCCCATTGCCTAGGCGCCGCGCGCTGGCGAAGATGTCGGCGCGGCATCATCGCGCCGCGCGTTCTTAAAGACCTGGCCCTCATGAGCGACTTTCGACGCGTCACCGAATCCCTGTCCGTCAGCCCACAGATCACCCCGGCCGACATGGCGCGGGCCGCCGCTGAGGGGTTCGTGCTGGTGATCAACAACCGACCCGACGGCGAGGATCCCAGTCAGCCGTCCAGCGCGAGCGTCGAGGCGGCGGCCCGCGCCGCCGGAATGGACTATCTGTATGCGCCCGTGCGGGGCGGACCGACGCCGGATCAGGTGGAAGCGGTCAGGGCGGCGATCGAGGCGGCCGGCGGCCCCGTGCTCGCCTTCTGCCGCTCGGGCACGCGTTCTATCGTGACCTGGTCGATCGGCCAGGCGCTGGCGGGCGCGGACCGCGAGACCCTGGTCGCCCAGGGCTACGCGGCGGGCTACGATCTTTCGGGCGTGCTGCCCGTCTAACCTCTAGAAAGCGGCGGACTCGCGCGCCGCCATCGGCGTCGGTTCGGCCTGGCAACTGGCGAGGACGAACTGTGCCAGAATGATACACAGGATGGCGAAGGCTGCTCGCTGGAGCCGTTTTGACACAAAAATCGCCGCGTCCGCCGCCATGGCCCGTTCTCCCTCGGTTACTGGAGAACCCCAGCGCAAGACCGGCGCCGTCCCAGAGCGTGACGCCGAAAGTGGGAACCGGTTTCGGCGCGAGTCACGCTCTAAGTGTTTGATTTAGAGCTATTTTTATCCGATCTGATTGGTTCAATCAGATCGGAAAGGGCTCTAGCCAGGAGCGATCCGATGATCCCCTTCGTCCGCGAGCTTGAGGTCGAGTACGGCCGCTGCGATCAGGTCAGTCCGCTGATCCGACGGGTGATCGCGCGCAACCCGGGTCCGTTCACCTTCACCGGAACCGGCGTCTATATCGTCGGCCAGGGCGAGGTGGCGGTGATCGATCCTGGCCCCGACCTGCCCGAGCACTTCGAGGCGCTGAAGACGGCGCTGGCCGGCGAGCGGGTCACGCACGTGCTGGTCACCCACCACCACCTGGACCACAGTCCCCTCGCCCACCCGCTGGCCCAGGCGTTCGGCGCCACGGTCTATGGCCTGCCCGCGCCGAGCGATCATGGCGAGGCCGCCGCGCCGAGTCTGGAGGAAGGCGCCGACGCGCGGTTTCGTCCCGATGTCGTGCTGGCCGATGGCCAGGTGCTGACCGGACCCGGCTGGACGCTGGAGACGGTGGCGACGCCCGGCCACACCTCCAACCACCTGTGCTTCGCCCTGCGCGAAGAGAACGCCCTCTTCTGCGGCGACCACATCATGGGCTGGTCGACCACGGTGATCACCCCGCCCGACGGCGACATGGGCGACTATTTCGCCAGCCTGGCCAAGGTACGGGCGCGGGGCTTCGACACCCTGTGGCCGACGCACGGCGCGCCGGTGCGTGAGGTTACGCCCTTCATCGACGCCTATGTCGCCCACCGTCGGGCGCGGGAGGCGCAGATCCTGGAGGCCCTGGGCGCGGGCCCGACCACCATCAAGGCGATGGTGCCCAGCCTCTACGCCGCCGTCGATCCGCGCCTGCATCCGGCGGCGGCCCACTCGGTGCTGGCCCACGTGATCCAGCTGGTCCGCGAGGGCCGCGTGGTCACCGCCGGCGAGGCGAGCCTCGACGCCGAGTACCGCCTCGCCTGAACCGGGGCTCAGCCCCCCTTGATCGCGCTTGCCAGGGCGCCGATGCGGTCGCAGTTGCGGCCAAGGTCGGGACCCGCGTCGCGGCCGATCGAGCGCATGTCCAGCCGCGAGCCGGCGGCGTCCGGGCGCACGCGCACCACCACGTCGTCCGTCAGGCCGTACCAGAAGCTCTTGGCCGTCGCCTCCAGCCGGCCATCCATCGGATCGTCGGTGATCAGGGTCATGCCGGACGCCAGGACGGCGGCCTTGGCCGCCTCGTAGGCGTCAGCGGGCGAGCGGCTGCTGACCAGCGGACGGGCGGCCGGGCAGGTCTCGGCGTTGATCTCGGCGATGCGGCGACCGGCGAAGGCGGCCGAACCGACCGGCAGGCTGGGGTCGTCGTCCACGAACGCCGCCGCGCCGCCGCGGGCGGCCAGGGCCGCGTCGGAGAACGCCAGCGGCGTCTTCCAGTCGGTGGCCACGTCGTGGATCGGCGGCGCCTGACCAAACAGCGCCTTGGCGCCGAACATCACGCCAAAGGTCGCCCCCGTGATCAGCAGCGCCAGCAGCGCCGCCTTCCACAACCGACCAAAGCCGGCGAACAGAGCGATGACCAGGCCAATGAGGCCCGTGGCGACGCCGACCTGAGCCGCGCGCGGGGCCCAGTCCAGGGTCATCAGGTTGTAGCCGAACGGCAGGTCGATGAGGCCCAGCTTGACGCCCAGGGCGCCGCCGCCGGCCAGGATCGCCGGGGTCAGGGCCACCAGGACCGCAAAGTCCAGATAGGCCGACGCCAAGCCAGGCTTGGCCTTCTTGTCGCCGCCCGCCTTGGCGGCCTTGGCCTTGCCCCGACGCCCAGGCGTGATCGGCACAGCGAACGGCGTGGCCTCGGCGGCGACCGGCTTGGCCTTCGGGGGCTCAGTCGGAGGCGCTTTGGCCTCTTCAGGTTCGTGCAGGCGCAGCGGCGCCTCGACCTCGGGCTTGGGCTCCGGCGCCTTGACCTCGGCGACGGCCGCCGGCGCCTCGGGGCTCGGCCCCGCAGCGGCGATGGCGGTCGCTTCGGCGATGATCGCGTCGACGGCCGAGACCGGCTTGGCCTCAGGCGCGGGCGCCTCGGGGGCCTTGGCCTCGACCTCAGGCTCGACCGCGATCAGCTTGGCTTCGGGCGGCGTCTGAGGCGAGGGAGCCTCAGACGCCGCCAGGGGCTCCCCCGCCGGCTGGGTCTCCTCCTGATGGTCAGCCTCAGGCGAATGCAGCACCGTTTCGGCCTCGACCTCTTCGACGGGCTCGGGCGCGTAGATCTTGACCGGCTGGCTTCCGTCAGCCGCCGCCAGGGTCGGCTTAGGCGCGGATGGGCTGGGCTGCATCGGCGTCTCCGGCAGCTTGTAGCCGTCGTCGGCCAGGCGCTTGCGGATCAGCTTCTTGTCGATCTTGCCGGTCGCGCCCAGCGGGATGTCGTCGACGATCAGCACGTCGTCAGGCATCCACCACTTGGCGATCTTGCCCTGCAGATAGTCGATGAACTCCTGCGGCGCGGCGGTCTCGCCCTCCTTGAGCTTGACCAGCAGCACCGGGCGCTCGTCCCACTTGGGATGGGGCTGACCGACCACCGCCGCCAGGGCCACCTTGGGATGGCCCACGGCGATGTTCTCGATTTCGATGGTCGAGATCCACTCGCCGCCCGACTTGACCACGTCCTTGGCGCGGTCGGTGATCTGCATGAAGCCATGCTCGTCGATCGTGGCGACGTCGCCGGTGTCGAAGAAGCCTTCGTCGTCGAGGATCTTGCCGCCGGCGCCCCGGAAGTACTCGGCCGCGATGATCGGACCGCGGATCTTCAGGTGGCCGAACGCCTTGCCGTCGTGCGGCAGGGGCTTGTCCTCGTCGTCCTTCAGGCAGATCTCGACGCCCAGCGGCGGACGGCCCTGCTTCAGGCGCCAGTGCATCTGCTGGTCATAGGGCAGCTTGGACAGCTCGTCGGTCAGCACCGACAGGGTGCCCACCGGCGAGGTCTCGGTCATGCCCCAGGCGTGGACCACCTCGACGTCGTACTTGTCGTGGAAGGCCCGGATGATGCTCTCGGGGCAGGCCGCGCCGCCGATCACCACCTTCTTCAGGGTGGGCAGCGTGGCGCCGGTGGCTTCCAGATGCTGCAGCAGCATCTGCCAGACCGTCGGCACGGCGGCCGAGAAGGTGACCTGCTCGCTGTCCAGCAACTCATAGATCGAGGCGCCGTCCATCTTGGCGCCCGGCATGACAATCTTGGCGCCCGCGCCCGGGGCCGAGAACGCCACGCCCCACGCATTGGCGTGGAACATCGGCACGACCGGCAGGATCACGTCCTTCTGCGACAGGCCCATCACGTCGGGCTGCAGGGTGATCAGGGTGTGCAGGAAGTTGGAGCGGTGGGAGTACATCACCCCCTTGGGATCACCGGTCGTGCCCGAGGTGTAGCAGAGGCCCGCGGCCGTGCCCTCGTCGAAGCCGCCCCAGGCGCAATCGGCATGGTGCTGTTCGACCAGCTCCTCGTAGCAGAGCAGGCCTTTGAAATGCGGCGCATCGCCCGCCGGGGCGAAGTCGGCCGGCATGTGCCCGCGATCGGTGAACACCACCACATGCTCCACGTGCGGCAGGCGCGGCAGGATCGCGGCGATGATCGGCAGGAAGGTCAGGTCGGTGAAGATGGCGCGGTCGCCGGCGTGATCGGCGATCCAGGCGATCTGCTCGGGGAACAGACGCGGGTTCAGCGTGTGGCACACAGCGCCGATGCCCATGATGCCGTACCAGGCCTCCATGTGGCGGCCGGTGTTCCAGGCCAGGGTGCCGACCCGATCGCCGGGCTTGATCCCCATGCCCAGCAGGGCGTTGGAGACCCGCTTGGCCCGCTCGCGGATCGCGCCATAGGTCGTGCGAACGATCGGTCCCTCGACCGAGCGGCTGACGACCTCGCGGCCGCCGTGCCACATCGCGGCGTGATCGATGATCTTGTCGAGGGTCAGCGCCCCGTGCTGCATCAGCCCCTGCATCGGCCTTCAGCTCTCCCATCTGCTTATCGTTGTTAAGACAAAGCTATCGGTGTGCGGCGCAACACGCAACGCGCCGCGCTCGCCGCGCGAGCAGGAATGTGCGCCGGCGCCGAGCGACCGACGCGGCGCGATCATCGGTCGCAGGCGCTATTCAGGGACTTTTGGTTGCTGACGGCGGATATTTCGCCGTGCGGTGAAGTGCTTCGCGCGCGCCGATTCAAACCTGTGAGGCGACTTGGGCTGGTTGGCCAAGGCATGGTCCGATGAGCGACTGGACGAGGTCGCGGCCGACACCTATCGGCTGACGGTGTCGCGCCTGATCTCGGCCGCCGTGGTCGCCGTGATCATGGTCTTCGCCCTGGGCCCGGCGATCGCGGCCGCCTGGCTGCTCAGCCTCTACTTGGGCGAGGGCCTGGCGTTGCTGGTCACCCGCCGGTTCAAGGCGGGACGCACCGGAACCCCGCAGGAGCGGGCCTGGTTCGCCTGGTCGTCGATCCCGATCAACATCAGCTGGTCGACCCTGGCGATCCTGCTGTGGCTGCACAGCGAGGACCTGATGAAGATCGCCGCGGTGGCGATCTGGTGCGGCCAGGTCATCTACACGCAGAACTTCCGCCACCAGTCCGCGCCGCTGCTGGTGCTGAACGGCCTGGCGCCGATGGCCAGCCTGCTGATCTTCCCGTTCTTCTTCATGCCCGACACGGGGGCGGCCGCGCAGACCGCGCGCTGGGGCCTGGTGCTGCTGGTGGGAACCACGCTCAACGTGATGATCCAGAACCGCGCGGCGGCCCGGCGGATGGACGAGCTGACCCGTAGCCTGCGGGAGGAGAGCGAGAAGGCCCTGGAGGCGGCCCGCGCCAAGTCGACATTCATCGCCGTGACCAGCCACGAGCTGCGCACCCCGATGAACGGCCTGCTGGGCATGGCCCACGCCCTGCGACGCTCGACCCTGGATCCTGTTCAGCGCGAGCAGGTCGAGCTGATGATCAAGTCCGGCGACGGCCTGATGCAGTTGCTCAACGACGTCCTGGACCTGTCGCGCGTCGAGGCGGGCCGGGTCGAGCTGGCGCCGATCGACATGAGCTTGCAGGACCTCGTCGGCGAGGTGGTCGATGCGTGGCGCGATGCGGCGGTGTTCAAGAACCTGACCCTGACCGTCGACTACGCGCCAGATCTCCCGCCAGGCGTCCATGCCGACCCGCTGCGGATCCGTCAGGTGGTGACCAACCTGGTCTCCAACGCCATCAAGTTCACGGTCGACGGCGGCGTGCGGCTGGAGGTCTCGACCACGCCTGGGGGCCAAGGGGCTCAAGGCGTCTCGATCACCGTCTCCGACAGCGGCCCCGGCGTGCCGGCGGACGCGGCCGAGCGGGTGTTCGACAGCTTCACCCAGGCCGACCAGACCATCTCGCGCGAGCACGGCGGGGCGGGCCTTGGCCTGTCGATCGCGCGATCGCTGGCGCGGCAGATGGGCGGCGATCTGGTCCTGGTCCCGTCAGAGCGCGGGGCGTGCTTCAACTTCACCTTCGTGGCCCCCGCCTGCGCAGCGCCGGTCTCCCCCGCCCAGGACGTCGAGCCGCGCGCGGAAGACCTGGGACAGATCCAGGTGCTGATGGCCGAGGACAATGCGATCAACCAGCTGGTCGTGCGCACGATGCTGGAGCCGCTGGGCGTGGCCCTGACCGTGGTCGACAACGGCCAGGAAGCGCTCAAGGCCATGGGCGAGCGCCGGTTCGACTGCGTGCTGATGGACATCAACATGCCGGTGATGGACGGCATCTCGGCCCTGGAGGCCATTCGCGACGGCCGCACGGGAAATCCGGCCATGCCGGTGATCGCCCTGACCGCCTCGGCGATGTCCGGCGACCGCGAACGCTTCCTGGGCCTGGGCTTCGACGACCACCTGGGCAAGCCGGTCAAGCCGGTCGACCTGATCACGGCGATCGTCAATGCGGTGGGACCCCCGCCCGGCGAGGGGCGGCGGGCGGCCTGACGGGCGCTGGGCGCTTGCGAACGATAGAACAAGCCGACCTCCCCGGCGAACGCCGGGGCCCAGATTCATCCGGAGCGGCTGGGGGTGACGCGATCTCGCGCCGCGCTGACCGGATGGACGTCCGTGGGTTCGATCTGGATCCCGGCGTTCGCCGGGAAGGTCGGGTTTCTGGAGGAGTGGTGGAGATTGGGAGCGACCCTAGTCGGCCTTCACTTGCCCCCTCCGCGCTGCGCGCTCCTCCCCCAGAGGGGG
Source organism: Caulobacter vibrioides (assembly GCF_002310375.3). Taxonomy (GTDB): domain Bacteria; phylum Pseudomonadota; class Alphaproteobacteria; order Caulobacterales; family Caulobacteraceae; genus Caulobacter; species Caulobacter vibrioides_D. Next base: position 945,865 of record NZ_CP023315.3, on the reverse strand, counting down.
AAGAAGGACATGCGCGGACCTTCTGCCCCCTCTGGGGGCGGACGACCATGCGGAGCATGGTCCGGTGGGGGCCTCTGCGGCCTGGCCGATATCCACCTACTCCAGACCGTTCGGACGACGACTGAGCCCCAGCCCCCTACCCCATCGCCTCGGCCAGCGCCCGCGCTTCGTCCTCGAAGGCGCTGACGGTGTCGACCTTGCGCCAGGTGATGTCGCCTGTGTCGCGGCTCAGCTGGGTTTCCAGCACCGCGACGTCGGCGTCTGAGGCGTCGTTGACGCGGGCGGCGACGCGGGCGCGCAGGACCTCGGGCGGGGCTTCCAGCCAGACGCCCAGGAACGCGACGTCGCAGGTCTTGGCCAGGGCTTCGGCGCGGGCGCGCTCTTCGGGCTTGAGGAACACCGCGTCCAGCACCACCGAGCGCCCGGCCTTCAGGCAGAGCTCGGCGTCCTGGAACAGTTGGTCATAGACCCTGGCGCCCATCTCGGGCGTATAGGCCTCGCGCGGCAGTCGCTGCAGAGAGGGCACGCCCCACAGGCGCTTGCGGATCTCGTCGGTGCGCAGCACCACCGCGCCGGGCGCCGAGCCCAGGCCCGGGGCGCAGACGCGCGAGAAGGTCGACTTGCCCGAGCCTGACAGACCGCCGGCCGCCACCAGGCTGACGGGCCTCGGAGCCAGGTGCTCGAGGGCGGTCTGCAGATAGGCCCGCGCGGCCTCGTCATCGCCGGTATAGGCCCAGACGTGGGTGCGCACGGCGGCGCGGACCGACAGCATCAGCGGCAGCGCCGCCAGACCCGTCCACAGCCCCTCGCCGAAGGTTCGGGCGGCCTCGTCCAGATAGGCGTTCAGCACCCGGCCGGCCGCATCACGACGACGGCGGAAGTCCAGATCCATCAAGAGGAAGGCCAGGTCGTACTGGATGTCGATGTCCGACAGGGTGTCGTTGAACTCGATGCAGTCGAACAGGATCGGCTGACCGTTCTCGATCAGGATGTTCCCCAGATGCAGGTCGCCGTGGCAGTGGCGGGCGAAGCCCTCGCCGGCGCGCGCATCGAGCAAGGGCCCCAGGCGCTCCAGCGCCAGATCGGTCTCGTGCACCAGGCGCTCGACGGCCTGCTTGCCCAGGCGCGGCGCCAGGCCCCGCAGCAGGTTGGCGTTGGAGCGGATCGTATAGCCCAGGGCCGAGACCCCGCCGCCCTGGGGGCGCAGCGAGGCGCCGGCGTGAAAGCGTGCGACGGTGCGGCCCAGCGAGTCCTCGAGCGCGTCGTCGATCGCCCAGGGTTGAGAGGCCAGAACGCCGTTCTGGTCGAACCGGCGCATCTCCAGCAGGTATTCGACGATCTCGCCCTCGCCGTCGATCTCGATGCCGCCGTCGGCCGCGCGCGTCAGGCGGCGCACCTCACGATAGATGTCCGGCGCGGCGGCGCGGTTGAAGGTCAGTTCACGCTCCAGCGCCCAGCGCCGCAGCTCCAGCGTCGAGTAGTCCAGAAAGCCGAAGTCGACCGGGCGTTTCACCTTGAAAGCCGACTCGCCGATCAGGAACACGCGCGCGCACGAGGTCTCGATCGTGTTCTCGGCCCGCTCGCCAAACCAGGCGGCCACTTCCTGTTCGCGCTCGGCTTCCGCGTCCTTGATCACGCCGACATTCCCATCTTTCCGCGCGCCAAGACCGGCGCCGGGGCTCCATAGCTCAAACCGGCGCGCAAGTCCCCTCGCGCATGGCTTGATGAATCCAGAAATACTCGGTTAGATTGATAGAAAGAGGCGGGCGCGAGTTGTGGCATGCTGATGGGCGCGGGTCTGAAACGGGGGCGACATAAGCGCGAGGATATCCTCGGCTCGGCCAGGGCGATGTTCCTGCGCGAGGGCTATGCGGACGCAGGCATGGAGGTGATGGCGCGAACGGCCGGCATCTCGACCGCCACCCTCTACGCCTATTTCCCCAGCAAGGCCGATCTGTTCCGGACGATCGTCATGGAGACGGTCGGCGGCGTCGCCGCGCCGGTGCGCGAGGCTGTTCGCGTCAAGGGCGACGCCCGCACGCGGCTCACCACCCTGGCCGTGGCCTACGCCACTTTCTTCTCGCGTCCCGACACGCGCGCCATGTTCAGGATGGTGACGACCGAGCGTCGTCGCTTCCCAGATATCGCCGAGTACTTTCTGCAAACCGCCCGCGACGAGCTGGGCGGCGCGGCCATCGCGGTGATCAACGACCTCGTGAAGGCGGGCGAACTGAAGGTCGACAAACCCTCGTGGGCCGCGGGCCAGCTGATGGGCATGCTGGATCACGTGACGCTGGTGCTGGGCCTTTCGGCGGGCGACGACGCCCAGTCGCGCCGGTCGGTCCGACAGATCGCCCATGACGCGGTGGAGACCTTCCTGGCGCGCTACGGCGCGCGCTGACGGCGTGTCGCCTACGGGAACAGCCGCTTCGTGGTCCAGCCGCCCTCAGCGCGGTCGAAGACCAGCCGCTCGTGCAGGCGGAACGGCCGGTCGCGCCAGAACTCGATCGTCACCGGCGTGATCCGATAGCCTGACCAGTGCGGCGGGCGCGGCACTTTTCCAAGACCGAACTTCAGGCCCATCTCGGCGACGCGCTTCTCCAGGGCCAGCCGATCGGGCAACGCCCGCGACTGGTCGCTGGCCCAGGCCCCGATCTGGCTGTGCCGGGCGCGGCTGGCGAAATAGGCGTCGGCCTCGGCCTCGGTGACCGGCTCAACGGTCCCGCGAATCCGGACCTGACGGCGCAGCGACTTCCAGTGGAAGAGCAGCGCGGCCTTGGGATGGGCGTTCAGCGCCTGACCCTTGGCGCTTTGGGTGTTCGTATAGAAGACGAAGCCCCGTGCATCGAAGTCCTTCAGCAGCACCATGCGCGAGTCGGGCATGCCGTCGGCGTCGACCGTCGAGACGGTCATGGCGTTGGGATCGTTCGGCTCCTTCTTGCCGGCCTCTTCCAGCCATTCGGCGAACAGGGCGAACGGATCCTCTTCGCTCAGCAGCGGCGGGGGCGTGGCCTCCCGCACCTGGCGGACATAGTCGTCCTCGCTGGGCGAGGCGGGGATCAGGGTCGGGTCGGCGCTCATGGGGTGGGTATAGTCCTCCAGCGCGACCGCGACCACCGTTCAGCCCCCCAACCGTGAAAGTCTTAACTTAACCGGGCGTTGACCATCGAGACTCCAGGGTCGGCGGATGACCGCCCGGCAATCCGCTTTGACGCTTTCGGCCGCCCGCGCCCTGCTTGGCGTGGCCGCCGACGCTGACGAGCGCGAGCTGCGCAAGGCCTATCGCGAGGCCGCCAAGCGCGCGCACCCGGACCGTCCGACCGGCGACGCGGCTCTGTTCCGCGACGTGCTGGCCGCCTATCGCCTGCTGCAGGACACCCCGGTCGTCCGCCATCACTTCCCGCCGGCCGTCACCCAACCGGCCTCGATCGCCGACCGGGTCTTTCTCGAGATCGACATCGCCACGGCCCTGTCGGGCGGCGCCGAGGACCTGGCCATCGACGGCCGGCGCCTGCGGCTCAAGCTGCCCGCCGGCCTGCGCGAGGGCGACAAGGTGCGGGTCGAGGGCGTCTGTTTCGAAGTCCGCCTGCGCGCTCAAGACGGCGCCCTGGTGCGGGGCGATGACCTGTGGCTGACCGGCAAGGTGGATCCGCGCGTGCTCGCCGAGGGCGGCCGGGTCGACGCCGACACGCCGCTGGGCCCCCGCCCGGCCTGGATCTCGACCAAGGCCGCCGCGCGCGGCCTCGTCCGCCTGCCCGGCCAGGGCCTGCCCGCCCGCGCCCACCACAAGGCCGGCGATCTCTTCCTGCGCCTGGAAGCCGCCGAAAGCCGCGGCGAAAGCCCGGCCCGCTCGCTGCTGAAGCGCTTCGCCGCCGCCTGGGCGGCCTAGGGCCTAAGCGCCCCCCTGCGCTGAGGGTGTCCTTAACCACCGACCTCCCCGGCGAATGCCGGGGCCCAGATTCATCCGGAGCGGCTGGGGATGATGCGACGTTGTTCCGAGCTTAGCGGATAGGCGTCTGTGGGTTCGATCTGGATCCCGGCATTCGCCGGGAAGGTCGGGGTTCGTGGGGCGCGGCGATCGACACCGGCCCGCTCGCTGCTGAACGCCACCTGGAGGGCCTAAGCGCCCCCTCCGTCTCGTCGCGTATCCGCGCCGATCCACCTCCCCCGCTTTGCGGGTGAGGAAGAGCGGCTCCGCTCCTGCCCCGCTTGCGGGGGAGGTGACGCGCGGCGCAGCCGCGTGACGGAGGGGGCGCTCAAGATAATTCCATCGCGCGCGATCTTTTTCACGTCACCACCCTTGAATTCATATCGCACACGATTAAATCGTTCGTACGATTTCAAGCCAAGGAGCTTCCCGATGACCACCCTCTACACCACCCGCGCCACCGTCGTTGGCGGCCGTGAAGGCCACGCCCGCACCGAGGACGGCCTGCTGGACGTCCAGCTGTCGATGCCCAAGTCGCTGGGCGGCAAGGAGACGGGCACCAACCCCGAGCAGCTGTTCGCCGCCGGCTACGCCGCCTGTTTCCAGAGCGCCATGGGCCACGTCGCCCGCACCCAGAAGATCGCTCTGGCCGGCTCGACCGTGACCGGTCAGGTCAGCCTCGCCACCGCCGAGGTCGGCTTCCGCCTGGAAGTGGCGCTTGAGGTCGAGACCCAAGGCCTGTCGCAAGCCGACGCCGAGGCCCTGGTGGCCAGCGCCCACGCGGTCTGCCCCTATTCGAACGCCACGCGCGGCAACATCGACGTGGCCATCAGCGTCAAGGCCGCCTAACAGTTCGCCCATGACCCAGAAGTCCGCGTCATCCGATCAGCCCGTCGAGATTCTGCGTCTCGACAACCAGCTGTGCTTCGCCCTTTACGGCGCGGCCAACCGGATGACGCGGCTCTATCGCCCGATGCTCGACGCCCTGGGCCTGACCTATCCGCAGTATCTGGCCATGCTGGTGCTGTGGGAGGCCAGCCCCCGGACGGTCGGGGCCCTGGGCGAGGCGCTGGACCTTGATTCCAGCACCCTCACCCCCCTGCTCAAGCGGCTGGAGGCCGGCGGTCTCGTCTCGCGCGACCGCGACCCCGAAGATGAGCGTCGGGTGATCGTCTCGCTGACCGACCAGGGCCGCGCCCTGCGCGATCAGGCGGTGTCTATCCCCGAGAAGCTGTTCTGCGCGCTGGACATGCCGCTGGACCTGGTGGGCGCCCTGCGCGAGCGCTTGAAGACGGTGGCGCGCTGAACCGCGTTGTCGGGATCAAAACCAACGCCTAAACGGGACTCGTTCAGGGGAATCCCATGCCGCGTCACAAGCCGATCCGCGCCGCCATCTATGGCGCCTGCCACGCCAATGCGCTGCTCAGGCTGCTGCAGGGCATTCCGGGCCTGAAGGGCAAGATCCAGTTCACGCCGATCCCGGCGACCATGAACATTACGGCTGAGGAGATGGACGCCTTCATCGCGTCCGTGCCCGACCTGGACCTGGTGCTCTACCAGCCGATCTCGGCCAACTATCGCGGCCCGCAGTTCGCGTCTGCGCGCATCGTCGAGGCGGCGGCGAAGGCCCAGACGACCCTGATCAGCTTCGCCTACTACCATTTCGAGGTCTACACGCCGTTCATCACCTCGGCCCTGCCCGGCCTGCCCGAGCCGCCCACCGAGTACATGGACTATCTGCTGGGCGCCCTGATCGCCCGGGGCTTCGACGACGCCAAGATCGTCGACCGCCTGCAGCACCTGGAGGGCCTCGCCCCCTATGTCGAGGGCATGGTCGGGGCGGCGTTCTACGAGTTCGGCGTGCGCGAGGAGCGCGTGCTGGACGGCGACCGGCCACTGGACGTGAAGATCTCCGATCGGGTGAAGGCGCTCTACCAGTCCAAGCGGCTTGGCCACACGCCCAACCACCCCTCGACCCTGCCGATGCGCTGGATCGCCGACGACATCCTCAAACGAATCGAGCCGATGACCGGCAAGATCCTGAGCGCGCGATGGTCGCTGACGCCCGATCCGCTGAACGAGATCCAGTTCTTCGCCCCGCCATTCGTCCGCAAGGCGTTCGGCATGACCTTCGAGGACAAGCCGGTCACCCTGACCAAGACGCACGGGCGCCAGACCCTGGCCGCCTACGTGCGGGGCCAGCGCCCGTTCTACGAGGCGATCCCGCGCGACCAGTTCCTGCAGGCGGTCGAGACCATGGCCCAGCCCACGGCCAGACCCTGGTACACGCCGCTTCTGACGACGGACTAAAGCGCGACTCGCCCTCCCCGGCCTTGGCCGAGGGGGTCGATGTTCAGGGCTGGGGCTGAGCGGCTTGCTTGGCCGCTTGTTGCCGCGCGCGGTGGGCGGCGTGGTCGGCGTCGCTGGTCTGGCGCAGGGCCCGCAGGTCCTCGCTGATCCGGAAGATGGCGACATAGAACTCGCAGAAGGCGCGCCACAGCAGCACCAGCGCGCCCGCGACCAGCAGGCCCGCGATCAGCACGGGGAAGGCCAGCAGCAGCGAGCCGACGCCCGGCTCCTTCAGCGCCAGACCCACGGCGGCGCCCACGACCGAGAAGCCGAACAGGGCGACGACGCCCAGGCCCGCCCAATAGATGAAGTGAATCACCGGCCCGGTGACCAGGCGATCAAACGTCAGGAGATCCCAAAGCAGTGAGCTGGACCCACGCTTGGTCTTATTGGCCGGAGGCATACGTAACCCCAAGACGGCGAAAAGCGCCTCTTTGACGCCATCGCTAGCAGCGACCGGCCCGCTCGGCAATGCCGCGCGGGCCTGGCGTTGTCGAGGCGAGCCCTAGCCAGGCACGCCTTTCGCCTCGATCAGCGCCAGGATGTAGGCCTCCATCAGTCGGACCAGTTCGTCCTCCAGGCGCTGCGGGTCGAGCGACAGCTCGCTCTCGGCCGTCGCCGCGCGCAACAGGCCGATGACCGCGTGCGTCAGCACGAAACCCGCTTCCGGGGTCATGTCGAAATCGAAGCGCGCCTTGCCGGCGATGGCGTCGAAGAACAGCCGATGATGGCGCATCACCGCCGCGTCGCCCGCCTCGCCGGCGAAGGCGTCCAGCAGCGCCCGGCGCGTCGCCGGCGTCCCCTCGAAGGCGGTGGCCAGGGTCCGCACGATCATCCGCACCGCGCTGATCCGGGGACCGTCGATGACGATCGCTGCGATGCGGTCGCGCGCGGCGGCGGCCTGCCGCTGGGCCAGCGCCGCCAGGATCGCCTGCTTGCCCTTGAAGTACTGGTAGAGCGTGCCGACGCTCACCCCCGCCCGCTCGGCGATATGGTTGGTGGTCAGGGCCCGGACGCCGCCCTGCTCCAAAAGTTGAAAGGCCGCCTCGAGAATCGCCTCGACCGTCGCCTCGGACCGCGGCTGGCGCGGCGTTCGCCTCGTCTTTTCAGTCACTTGCCGGATCGCTCCCGCGCTGCCCGCCCCTGCGGGCAAGGCGAGTAGGCCGCTGGGCGACGATTACATAGGCTGGGATCAGAGACGAGGGTCCGCGTGGGACCGCCGCCCCGGGAGGATCGCATGAACACCGCTCTGGAGAGGGTTCGCGCCAAGGTCGCCGCGCAGAAGCAGGCCCTGCCCGCCCTGTATGGCGACGTCGATTTCGACCTCACGCCCGAGCGGTTCACCGACGACCCGAAGACCAGCATCGCGCCGCGTCTGGCCCACGCCAAGCTCGATCCCGACAAGCTGGCCCTGATCAAGGCCTACACCCTGCTGGGCGACGTCGTGGCCGACGCCTATGCGGCGCTGATGCCGAGGCACGGCTTTCGCCCCCTGATCCAGATGCTCACCACGGCCTGCGACCAGGGGATCGCCGCCGTGCCCGAAGCGCCGCCGGAACTGGCCGCCTTCATCGCCGACATGGAGCGCGTTCCTGCGTGGCTGGACATGGACATGGTGCGCGAGGGCCAGAAGCTGGACCGCAACGCCGCCGCCAATCTGGGGCCGTTCGCGATCCGGGGCGCGTTCATCGCCACCTTCATGAACAAGTACGCCGCCCTGCCCATGGCGCTGACCGGCACCCTGTCGAACGACACCGCCGCCCGCCGGGTCAATGAGACGGCGACCTTCTTCACCACCACCTTGCTGCCCGGATCGCTGGAGCGTCACGGCGCGGGGTTCAAGGCCGCCGCCATGGTGCGGCTGATGCACTCGATGGTGCGGTTCAACGCCCTGAAGCGCTCCAACCTCTGGGATGTCGGGGTCTATGGCATCCCGATTCCGCAGGTCGACCAGATGCCCGCCGGCCTGATCCCGATCTTCCTGATGAGCTACAAGATCGTGGCCACGGGCCGGACCGTCTTCACGCCCGAGGAGCGCGCCCGCGTCGAGCTGGCCCGCTATCGCTGCTTCCTGCTGGGCCTGCCCGAGGATTTGCTGGCCGACACCCCGCAGGGCGTGGTCGACACCATGAACGCCCGCAGCGCCACCTTGCGCGCCGGCTTCGACGACGCCACCTGCGGCGAGCTGGTCCGCGCCACCCTCAACGCCTATCTGCCGCCCAATGAGCGCCCCGAGAACAAGCTGTTCGACAAGGTCGAGCGCGGCTTCGCCAAGGTGTTCTTCCTGAAGAACTTCCTGAACGGCGACCGGGCGGCGGCGCGGCGCATGGGCGTCGAGATCGGTCCCCGCGATTTCATGCTGTTTGGCGTGGTGGCCCTCTTGGTGAGCAGCCAGCTGGCCGCTTACCGCCTGGCCCGCAACGTGCCCGGCGTCGCCGACCTCGCCGACCGCCGGCTGGTGGCCCGGCTGAAGAAACAGCTGGCCCGCTACGGCCACGCGGAGTTCACCAGCGACGCGGAGACATACCGCCCGGCGCCGGGCGCGAAGGCGGCGGAGGCGGCGGCCTAGAAGTCCAGCTCCATCCGCGCGCCGGCGACATTGACCGTGTAGTCGCGGTCGCCGTTCCGCAGCGGCGTGGCGTCCTGGTAGACCAGCCGGCCGTAGTTGACGTTGAAGCGCAGGTACTCGACCGGCTGCCAGATCAGCGCCGCCAGCCAGGCGTCCTGCTTGCCGCCGACCACGCCGCGATCGTTCAGGTCGAGATAGTCGTAGCGGACATTGAGCTGCAGCGCGCCGACACCGCCGCCGCCCAGCGGCTTGGCGGGCTTGGTGCGATCGAACTGGCCGCCCTTGTAGCCGCGCCTATCGTCGGTGAGGTAATAGCCAAGCTCGGCGTAGCCGCCGAAGAAGGTCGGGCGCGTCCCGGCCCTGAGCGCCGCTTCCTGCCAGTGGGTCTCGGCCGCGCCGTGCCACCGGCCGCTGACAAAGGCCGCCTCCAGGCCGTAGTGAGTTTCTTCCTCGACCGGCAGGGCGGCGGTTCCGATCAGGCGGCTGTTGCTGGTGTGGACATAGGGCCGCTGGCGGTAGCGGGTTCCCGCGTCGGTGACGCGCTTGAGCGTTCGCCAGTGGGCCGAACCGCCCAGGTGCAGTTGGGTCTGGCCCAGCTTCGGCGCATAGACGGCCCGGCCGTCCAGACCATAGCTGTTGTTCTCATCGCCCCCGGCGGGGCCATCGCTGCTGTTGGAGAGCGCGGTGATGTCGTCGGCGAACACGCCGCCCTGCAGCACCCAGGGGCCCTTTTCGTACTGGGCCGAGACGCCCAGGCGGCGCTCGAAATTGAACGCGTCGGTGAACGCCGCGCGCTCCATGAACGCGCCCACGCTGTCGCCGGTCACCTCGTCCAGCGACTGGAACTGGTTTTGATTGCCCGCCGCCAGCAGCCACGGACCGCTCTTGTAGGTCACGATGGTGTCGACCAGATCGACGGTGTTGTCCGACAGCTCAAGCTCCAGCTTGTAGCCGACGCCTGCGCCCAGGCTGCCTTCACCCCCCAGCCGGATGCGACGCATCTCGGCGCCATAGCCCAGGCCGCGATCCACCAGCCCGTCCGGCGCGTCGACCTGGCCGACATCGACCTGGATGCGGCCCTTGGCCTTGAACGCGCGACCCGCGCTGGCGAACTGCGGTGCCCCCTTCCAGGTGATCTCGGTCGGCGCGGCGGTCGACTTCGGGGCCGGAGCCGAGGATGCGCCCACGGTGGTCGAGGACGGTGCGACGGGCGCCATGGCCTGGGGCGCGCGGGTCACCGCGTCGAGCCGGCGCTCCATCGTCTGGAGTTGCGCGCGGAGGCTGGCGATCTCGCTCCGGAGAGCGGCGACCTCATCTGGCGTCAGCGGATCCTGGGCCAGGACGGCGGTGGGCGACAGACAGGCGCTGAGCGCGACAAGCAGGGCGAGAGACGGGGCGACAGGAGGCAAGGCACGACCTTGGGACAGCGCTTCGTGTTGGCCTCAAATGTCACACTTCAATGACGATGTGCAAAAAAATCGTCCGTATGCGCCCTAAACCATCCCCACCGTCTTCAGTCGCGCGCGGGGGTGGATCTCGTTCTGGCTCATCACCACGGTCTGGCCGCGGAAGCGTTCGATGATCGAGCGCACATAGGGACGCACGCCCGGGCTGGTCAGCAGCACCGGCGCCTCGCCGGCCAGGGCCGCGCGCTCGAAGCTGTCGCGGACGCCGCGGATGAAGTCCTGCAGGCGCGAGGGCGGCAGGGCCAGTTGCTTGTCGTCGCCCGGGCCGATCAGGGCCTCGGCGAAGGCGTGCTCCCAGTCGGCCGACAGGGTGATGATCGGCAGGGCGCCGTCGTCGCCGCGATTGGCCCAGCACAGCTGGCGGGCCAGGCGCGCGCGGACCTGCTCGACCAGCTGGGTGACCGACGCGGTGTGCGGCGCGGCCTCGCCGACGCCTTCAAGAATCTGCGGCAGGTCGCGGATCGAGACGCGCTCGCGCAGCAGCGACTGCAGCACGCGCTGCACGGTGGTGGCCGTGACGGTGCCGGGGATCAGGTCGTCGACCAGCTTCTTCTGCGTCTCGGGCAGCTCCTTCAGGAGCTTCTGCACCTCGGCGTAGGAGAGCAGGTCGGCCATGTTCTCCTTGAGGATCTCGGTGAGGTGCGTGGTCAGCACCGTGGCCGGGTCCACGACGGTGTAGCCGCGGAAGGTGGCTTCCTCGCGCAGGTCGTCGGCGATCCAGGTGGCGGGCAGGCCAAAGGCGGGCTCGCGCACGTGTTCGCCCGGCAGCTCGACCTGGCCGCCGCGCGGATCCATGCACATCAGGCAGCCCAGGCGGACCTCGCCGGCGCCGGCCTCCATCTCCTTGATGCGGATGGCGTAGCCCTGGTTGGCCAGGCGCATGTTGTCGAGGATGCGCACCGGCGGCATGACGAAGCCGAACTCGCTGGCCAGGGTCTTGCGCAGGGCGCGGATCTGGTCGGTCAGCTTGCGCCCGTCCAGGTCGTTGATCAGGGTCAAGAGGCCATAGCCCAGCTCGATCTTGACGTCGTCGATCGCCAGCGAGGCGCTGATCGGCTCCTCCTCGGGCTCGGCCGGCGCGGCCGCCTCAAGATCGGCGGGATCAAGGGGCTTGGGCTGCTTGGCGTCCTGGATGCGCTTGTAGGCCAGGGCGCCGGCGGCCAGCGACATCGCCGCGAACGGGATGATCGGCATGCCCGGGATCAGGGCGATGACGCCCGACGAGGCCGAGACCATGCCCAGCGCCACCGGGTTCATGGCCAGCTGAGTGGTCAGGGCCTTGTCGGCCGAGCCTTCGACGCCGGCCTTGGACACGACCATACCGGCGGCGATCGAGATGATCAGGGCCGGGATCTGGCTGACCAGGCCGTCACCGATGGTCATGATGGTGTAGGTCGAGGCTGCGGCGCCGAACGGCATGTCGTGCTGCACCACACCGATGATGATGCCGCCGATGATGTTGATCGCCGTGATGATCAGGCCGGCGATCGCGTCGCCCTTCACGAACTTGCTGGCGCCGTCCATGGCCCCGAAGAACGTGCTCTCCTGCTCCAGCTCCTTGCGGCGCAGCTTGGCCTGGTCCTGGTCGATCAGGCCGGTCGACAGGTCGGCGTCGATCGCCATCTGCTTGCCGGGCATGGCGTCCAGGGTGAAGCGGGCCGCCACTTCGGCGATCCGGCCCGAACCCTTGGTCACGACCATGAAGTTCACGACGATCAGGATGATGAAGACGATCACCCCGATGACGAAGTTGCCCTGCATCATCAGGTGACCGAAGGCCTCGATCACCGCGCCGGCCCCGCCCGTGCCTTCCTGGCCATGGCTCAGGATCAGGCGGGTCGAGGCGATGTTGAGACCCAGTCGGAACAGGGTCGTGACCAGCAGGACGGTCGGGAACGAGGTGAATTCCAGCGGTCGCTTGATCAGGATCGCCGTCATCAGGATCAGCACCGATCCCGTCAGCGAAAGGGCCAGCAGCACGTCCAGCAGCGGCGCCGGAACCGGGATGATCAGCAGCACGATGATGCCGACCACGCCCAGGGCCAGGCCCATCTCGCCGCGCATCAGCCCGTCGAGCAGCGACTTGGCGCTGGGCATAGAGCTGGCGGTCGGGGCGGCGGCGTCGGCCATTCGGAACCTTGAACCGGGGATGGGAAGCTAGGCTTTCGCTTGGAGCGATTTGCGGCCCGCCGCCATCTTGTTAACCAAATTTTTCGTGGCGCGGCGCCGGACCGATGGTCGCGGCGGCGCGACACGTCAGCCCGAGCGCCGCAGCGCATCCTTTGCTGTCATCCCGGACGGCCGGAGGCCGATCCGGGACCCCGGCAGGCGCCGAGCCTGCGGCGGTCCCGGCTTTCGCCGGGATGACAGCGAACACCATCAGGCGGCCGCGCCGACCCCGCCCTGGGGCGGCGGCACCGACACGCCGGCGTCGGAATATTCCTTCAGCTTGTTGCGCAGGGTGCGGATCGAGATGCCCAGGATGTTGGCCGCGTGGGTGCGGTTGCCCAGGCAGTGCTCCAGGGTGTCGATGATCAGCTGTTGCTCGACCTCGGCGACGGTCGAGCCGACGAAGGCGCGCGAGGCGGCGTCGGCGGCCATCTGGGCCCCGCGGGCCACCGCCACGTCGGGCGCCGGCGCCATCGGCTGACCATCCGGCAGGCGGATGGCGAACTCCTCGATCTCCGGGCCGCTGGACAGCAGCACCGCCCGGTGCATGGCGTTTTCCAGCTCGCGGACGTTGCCCGGCCAGCGGTGAGCGATCAGCCGGCGCTTGGCCTCGGCCGAGATCGGCTTTTCCTCGATGCCGTTGGCGGCCGAGTACTTCTTCACGAAGAACTCGCACAGGCTGATCACGTCGGCCGGACGCTCGCGCAGCGGCGGCAGGCGCAGGTTCACGACGTTCAGGCGATAGAGCAGGTCTTCGCGGAACGCGCCGTCCTTCACCGACTGGGCCAGGTCGCGGTTGCTGGTGGCCAGGATGCGGATATTGACCTTAACGGGCTTGGAGCCGCCGACGCGGTCGATCTCGCGCTCCTGGATCGCGCGCAGCAGCTTGGCCTGCAGGCGCACGTCCATCTCGCTGATTTCGTCCAGCAGCAGGGTGCCGCCGTCGGCCTCCTCGAACTTGCCGATGCGGCGGGCCATGGCGCCGGTGAAGGCGCCCTTCTCGTGGCCGAACAGCTCGCTTTCCAGCAGGTTCTCGGGGATGGCCGCGCAGTTGACGCTGATGAACGGCGCCTTAGCCCGGCGGGACTTGCCGTGGACATAGCGGGCCATGACCTCCTTACCCGAACCGCTTTCGCCGGTGATCAGGATCGAGGCGTCGGACGGGGCGACCTGGTCGGCCAGCTTGATCACCTGCTCCATGGCCGGATCGCGGACGACCATCGGCTTTTCGTCGTCGGTGACGGCGGCCAGGACGGCGGCGATCAGCTCGGCGTCCGGCGGCAGCGGGATGAACTCCTTGGCCCCGGCCTTGATGGCGTTGGCCGCGCGCATCGGGTCGGCGTCGACGCCGCAGGCCACCACCGGCACCCGCATCCGCTCGGCCTCGTTGGCGGCGATCAGACCGGCGATGTCGAGCGCGTAGTCGACCATCAGAAGGTCCGCGCCCTGCCCCGCCCGCAACGCGTTGGTCGCCTGCTCCGTCGTTTCGACGTGCGAGACCTTCGCGCCCGCGCTCATCGCCATCTTCACGGCGACCGAGAGCTGCCCGTTCAGTTTTCCGACGACCAGAAGCCGCATCTCTTACTCTCCCTCTCGAACGACCACCGGGCCTTAGCCCTGGTCGCCGTCCTTGATGATTTCCGTCATGGTCACGCCCAGGCGCTCGTCGACGACGACGACCTCGCCCCGGGCGACCAGGCGGTTATTGACGTAGATGTCGATCGCCTCGCCGACCTTGCGGTCCAGCTCCAGGATCGAGCCCTGGCCCAGCTGCAGCAGCTGCGCGACGGACATGTGGGCGCGGCCCAGCACGGCCGAGATGTTGACCGGAACGTCGAAGACCGGCGCCAGGTCCGCAGCGGTCTTGTCGCTGATCTCGATCGGAGCCTCGGAGGCCAGCATGGCGCCTCCGAATTCGTCGAGCGGGAGATTGTCTTCGGCCATCGTTCGTCAGCCTTCCTAGGTAAACAGGGGTTCGGCGTGGAGGCCTTCGGCGGCGATCGCCGCCTCCAGCGCCTCGGCGACGCGCTGGGCGGCGCCGTCGGGGTCGAAGGCCGCGCGGCCATCGCCCCAGTCGAAAGTGAAGGCCGCCGGGGCCATGGCGCCGTCGGCGCGCGCGACGATCTGGCCCTGGAAGCCGATCTGCGCGGCGACGGTCTCCAGCGCCTGCTGGGTGCGCTCCTCAAGCTCGGGCGAGACGCGCACGAAGATCCGGGGCTGGGCCTCGACCTCGCGGGCCAGGGCCTCCAGCGCCGCGGTGACCGGGGCCTCGGGGAAATGGGTCAGGGCCGCGTCGGCGATCTTGCGACCACAGGCCAGGGCCAGCATCGCCGAGCCTTCGCGGTGCTCGTGGGCCACGTGGGCCAGGGTCTCGAACGCCTGCTGCACGGCCTGGGCCACCTCGGCCAGGGCGTGGGCGGCCTCCTGCTCGGTGCGGACCAGGGCCGAGCGCTCGCCCTCGGCGTAGGCCTGCGCCTTGACGGCCTCGACCTCCTCGGGCGTGAAGCTCTTCTTCACGCGCGGCGCGGTGTAGGCCACGCCCCCGTGGTCGTCGAAGACGGTGTCGAAAGCGAACTTGCGGTGAGGGGTGTCGGTCATCGCATGCCCCTCAGTAGATCAGCTCGTCGTCGGCGCCCGAGCCGGCCAGCATGATCTCGCCCTTGGCGGCGAGATCCTTGGCCACCTGCACCATGCCCACCTGAGCGGCGTCGACGTCCTTCAGGCGCACGGGGCCCATGCTGTCCATGTCCTCGCGCATGATCTTGGCCGCGCGCTCGGACATGTTGGAGAAGAACATGTCGCGCAGCTTGTCCGAGGCGCCCTTGAGGGCCAGGGCCAGCTGTTCCTTGGGCGTGCCGCGCAGCAGGGTCTGGATGCCGCCCGGGTCCAGCTTCGACAGGTCCTCGAACACGAACATCAGGGCGCGGATGCGCTCGGCGGCTTCGCGGTTGCGCTCTTCCAGGGCGGCGATGAAGCGGGCCTCGGTCTGACGGTCGAAGTTGTTGAAGATCTCGGCCATCATCTCGTGGCTGTCGCGCTTGGACGTCCGCGCCAGGTTCGACATGAACTCAGTGCGCAGCGTCATCTCGATCTTGTCGAGGATTTCGCGCTGCACCGGCTCCATGCGCAGCATGCGGGTGACGCATTCCAGAGCGAAGTCTTCGGGCAGGCAGGCCAGCACACGCGCGGCGTGGTCGCTCTTCACCTTGGACAGGACGACGGCGACGGTCTGCGGGTATTCGTTCTTCAGATAGTTGGCGAGCACCGCTTCGTTCACGTTGCCCAGCTTGTCCCACATGGTTCGACCCGCAGGACCGCGGATTTCTTCCATCAGGGCGTCGACCTTGTCGGCCGGCATGAACGAGGCCAGCAGGCGCTGGGTCTGTTCGTACGAGCCCATGATCGCGCCGGTGGAGCTCATGCCCGACACGAACTCGACCAGCAGGTCTTCCACGACCGAGGCCGAGACGGTGCCCAGGCCCGCCATGGCCTGGGAGACTTCCTTGATCTCCTCGTCGTCCAGGGCTTCCCAGATCTTGGTGTGCTCCTCGCCCAGGGCGAGCAGAACGATCGCGGCCTTTTCGGGCCCCGAGAGGTTCTTGATGTCGTTGACGGCGACTTTCATAGCCATCAGGTCGACTCGTGCAGCCAGTTACGGAGGATCGCGACCGACTCGTCGGGGTGCTTCTCGACGAACTCGGAGACGCGCTTGATCGACGAAGCCTTCACCTGGCCCTCGATCTTGGCGATGTCGATACGCGAGTCGATGTCGCTGGCCGGCGGGCCGGCGATGGCGATCGGCTCGCCGGACTGGTCGACGACCACCTGCTGCTGCGTGCCGTCCGACAAGGTCACCAGCCGCGTGACAGGCGCGCCGCCCGACGGTCCGGCCAGAGCGATCTGACCCGGCGCGGGCGCCGACAGGTTCTTGATGAACGGGCGGACCGCGAACAGCAGGATCAGCAGCGCCACGATCGCCAGAAGGCCCAGTTCGGCCGCGCGCATGATGTCGTTCTTGTCGAAGCCCGCCAGCAGCCCCGCCTTCTCAAGGCCCTGATCCTCGGGCTGCGGGAACTTGATGTTGGTGACCTTGACCTGGTCGCCCCGCTCGGCGTCAAAGCCGACGGCGGTCTTCACCAGTTCCTCGATCTGCTGGATCTCCTCGGCGGTGCGCGGCGTATAGGCGCCGGGCTTGCCGTCCTTGCCCATCGGGGCCGACACGCCGTCGATGGCGACCGCGACCGCGACCTTCTTGATCGCACCCGGCTCCTGGACGGTGGTCTTCACCGACTTGGAGATCTCGTAGTTGGTGACGCTGTCGTTCTGACCCGAGCGCGAGCCCAGCTGCTGGAACCCATTGGCGCCCTGGCCGCCGGGCACGTTGGCCGCCGCGGTGACGCCGGTGTTGTCGTCGTTCTTGTTTTCCTGGCTGGAGGCCTCGGTGGTGCTTTCCGACCGGACAACCTGACCATCCGGATCGAAGCGCTCTTCCTGGGTGGTCACCCGGTTCAGGTCCAGATCGGCGGTCACGTTGACGCGGGCCTTGCCCGGGCCCAGCACGCCCTCGATCATGTCCTTGACGGTCTTGGCGATGCGGGCCTCGACCTCGGACTTGCGGTCCTGGGCCATCTTGCCGGCCAGGCTCTCGTCGCTGGGGGCCGACAGGGTCTTGCCGTGCTGGTCGATGACCGCGACCTTTTCGGCCTTCATGTTCGGCACCGACGACGAGACCAGGTTCTGGATGGCGCGGACCATGTCCGACGACGGCTCGCGCGAGCCCACGCCGATCGTCACGGCGGCCGAAGGCTGTTCGGCGTCTTCCTCGAAGAGTTGGCGCTTGGGCAGAACCAGGTGCACGCGGACACTGTTGACGCCCTGCATCGCCTTGATGGTGCGCTCCAGCTCGCCCTGCAGAGCGCGCTGGCGGTTCAGTTGCTGGACGAAGTCGGTCTGGCCCAGCGCATTGCTGTTGTCGAAGATCTCGTAGCCGATGGAGCCGGAGCTCACGAGCCCCTTGCCCGCCACCATCAGGCGCGCGCTGGCGACCTTGTCGCGCGGCACCATGATGGTCGAGCCGTCGCCCTTGGTTTCATACTTGATGCCGGCCTGGTCGAGGGCCTGGGTGACTTCCGAGGCTTCCTTCAGGTCCAGGTTCGAATAGAGCAGCTCATTGGGCTCCTTGCCCATGAACATGACCAGGGCCACGAGCACGGCGACGACACCCGCGCCGACGCCCAGCATCGCGGCGAGACGCCCGACGCCGAACTGCCTGATTGAACCCAGAAAGCTTTCCACGAAGCCCCATCCCCTGCGTCAACAATCCCCGAGGGGAAGCCCGCCAAACGCATACGAAGCGCTCGCCGGTAGGCAGGATTTACCCAGTACAAGGTAAACGAGGCGTTTATATCTGCCGGTAGACGCGCGTTCCGCAGGCGCCAAAACGTCGCGGCCGCGCCCTTTCGGGCGCGGCCGCTGAACGTCATCAAACCCTTGCGGCGCATGGCCCGTCGGGTTGTCGAGGCGAAGAAGGGCGGTCACATCAACACACCCCGCCCGCCTTAACGGTACTGCTGGATCCGAGTGGTCCGCAGGCCCGCCAGGCCGTGCCGATCGATCGACTGCTGCCAGCTGAGGAACTCGTCGTTCGTCAGCTTGTAACGATCGCACGCCTCGTCGAGCGAGAGCAGACCCCCGCGAACGGCGGCCACGACCTCGGCCTTCCGACGGATGACCCAACGCTGGGTCTCCGCGGGCGGCAAATCCGCCAGAGTGAGAGGCGCACCGGTCGGACCGATGACGTACTTTTCACCCCGGCTGTTGGTGCGCTGCTGCTGCAACATGGCTTTACGCCTTTCCCACAACCATCACTGTTGAAGGCCACTATAGGCGCCGCCTAATAACAGCGGCTTAATTCCAATAGTAAAGAAAGGCCTAAACAAGATGGCTCCTTAGCAGTCCGTAGTGTCTCAGTGTGAAACACAAGAATTAAAGAATGTTAAGCCCTATGATCAGCGCTTAATATTCAAGAGTTCCTCAAGCATCTGGTCGGCGGTCGTGATGATCTTCGACGAAGCCGAGTAGGCGCGCTGAGTAGTGATCAGACCGGTGAACTCCTGGGACAGATCAACGGTCGAGGCTTCAAGGGTAGAGGGGGCCAGAGCGCCGGCGCCGCCTTGCGACGGAGCCTTCAGGCTGTAGGTGCCGCTCTCGTTGGTGACCCGATAAGCATTGCCGTTGACGCCCTTCAGACCGTTCGGGTTCGAGAAGGTGGCGATGGCGACCTGGGCGATCCGGCGGGTGACGCCGTTGTCGAAGATGGCCGAGACGTAGCCGCCCTCGTCGACCTCGATATTGGTCAGGTTGCCGAAGGCCGTGCCGTTGGTGTTCACCGACTGAACCACCGACTGGCTGTTGTACTGGGTCAGGCCGCCGGCGGCGCTGGCCAGGTCGATCTGGACCTCCTGCTCATCGATGCCCAGGTTGTCGGCCCAGGTCGGCGGCGCGGGCGGCTGCACCGCAGGCGGCGTGACCGCAGGCGCGACATAGCCAGAGGCCTTGATCGTGATCGATGTCGGGCTCGTGGTGCCGAACAGTCCGCCGGTGTTCTTCAGCTTGCCATCAGTGGTGAACTCGATGATGCCCGTGCTGATCTGGCCGTTGCCGTTGTTGGCCAGGTCACCCGGCTTGGCGCGCAGCTCGGCGTACCACTGGTTCGGGCCGGGGCCCTTCAGCAGCGACAGGGTCACGGTGCGCTGACCGCCCTTGGAGTCCGACAGCGGGATCTGGACTTCGAAGTCCGGCTTGACGCCCTTGCTGTTGTCCTTGGCGTAGTCCGACATCGACCAGGTCGACGGATCGTAGAGCTTGCCCGCGACGACCTCGGCGTCGTCGACGCCGGCGGTGTCGATGATGCCCAGATCCTCCAGGTCGATCGTATCGCCGGCGGCGTTGATGCGGGTGGTGGTCAAGGTGCCGGCCACCGGGCTGGCGCCCTTGTAGTCGATCTCCGAGGTGACGATCTCGTTCGTAGCCGCGTCGTAGGCCACCTTACCGGTGGCGACGATCACGCCGTTTTCCTTGATGTCGACCAGGTATTCGTTGTTGCCGCTGACCGGATTGGCCACGCCGGTGGAGCTGTAGATGACGTCGTAGTTATGCGACGTACCCGCCGAGTCGACGACGTTGGTCTTCGACGCCGTACCCGCCGTGCCGACCTTGTAGGAGACCGCCGCCGCCACCGGCTGCTCGGAGCGCAGGTTGGCGTTGACGCCGACGCGCGTGGTCTTCTCGGCCGTGCCGCCGACGCTGCCGACGTTGATCGACGCCAGCTGCGTCAGGTCCGACGGGTCGGGGGTGATCAGGCCGCTGACCGGGTCGGCCAGCCAGCCTTGCAGATAAAGGCCCGCGTCGTTGCGCAGATAGCCGAGGCTGTCGAGCTGGAACGAGCCGGCGCGGGTGAACGAGCGGGTGTCGGCGGCCGTCAGGTTCTCCGGCTTTTCCGTGGTGACGAAGAAGCCCGAGCCCGAGATCGAGATATCCAGGTTCGAGGTCGTCGACTGGGTCAGGCCCTGCTGGCTGATGAACTGGTGCGTCTGAGCCTTCACGCCACCGGCGCTGTAGGTCTGGTTCTTGTTGCCGGACGTGACCAGGGTGGAGAAGTTCGAGGTCGAGCGCTTGAAACCGACCGTGTTGACGTTGGCGATGTTGTCCGAGATGGCGGCCAGGGCCGACGAGTTGGCGACCAGACCGGAAACGCCGGCGAGCATGGCGCTGTTGATGCTCATGACTGAATTCCTACAAAAATGGGGGGACGAGGGTTCAGCGCTGTTTGCGTTTGGATCCGCGGGAAGACCGTCTTCCGGGGACCGCGTCGGCGTCTTTCTGACGCCCGGTCGATGGGGGGTTCAGGCCGCCTCGGCCTGGTTAAGTGCTCTAGGCCGCGGCCTTGATGCCGACGACGTTGTCGACGGGGACGGTCTTGCCATCGACCACGACCATCGGCTGACCGGTGGTGTTGTCGACGGCGGTCACCACGCCCTCGGTGCGACCCTTGATGTTGGTCGCCTTGATTTCCTTGCCGTCGCCGGTCTTGGCCGTCACGACGATGCCGTAGACGCCGCCGTCGGGCAGCTGGGCGCCGCTGTCGTCCTTGCCATCCCAGGTGATGACGTGGTCGCCGCTCTTCTGGTCGTCCGGCGTCAGGGTGCGGACCACCTTGCCGGCGGGGTTCTTGATCTCGACCTTCAGCGACGCCGAGGCGCTGGGCTGGGTCCAGGAGAAGGTCGCCGCACCGTTCTTCAGGGTCGAGGTGTCGCTGATGGCCGAGATCTGCTTGCCGATCATCGAAACGCCCTCGGAGAGGCCCGTGCCGGTGTTCATGCCCACCAGCGCGGCCAAGAGGTCGTTGGTGACCAGCTGCTGCTCCACGCCGGTCATCTGCGTGATCTGCTGGGTCATCTGGGTGGTGTCGGTCGGCGACAGGGGATCCTGGTTCTTCAGCTGCGTGGTCAGCAGCTTGAGGAAGGTCTCCTTGTTGGTCGCCAGCGACGTGCGCGAGTTGTTGATCTTGTCGAGGACCGACGAAGTGTTCTGTGACGAGACGGCGGTGGCCATGTCGGTATCTCCTAGATCCGGATGTCCAGACCGCTGTCGACGGCGGTCTTCAGGCCGGGCAGCAGTTCGGGGGTGATGGTGATGTCTTCCTCGCCGGTCAGGGCGGCCTGGAAGGCGCGACCCGAGAAGGCGCGCTGTCCCTGGTCGCCCCAGCCTTCGAAGGCGAAGAACGGGTTCTGGCTCCGGCCGTCCTGGCTGGAGACGTCGAAGCTGAGCCCGTTGTCGGCGACGTTGAAGCCGGCGTCGGCCAGCGCCTGACGCAGCTCATTGGCCTTGCCGCGCAGCTCCTGGGCCGCGTGGGCGGTGTCGAAGCGCATGGACGCGGTCAGGGCGCCGTCGCGGGCGATCTCGATCCGCACATCGACCTTGCCCAGGCCGTCCGGGGTCAGGGCCACGTCGAAGCGCGTGGTCTTGGCGTCGGCCTTCTTGAGGATCTCGGCCGACAGGGCCGCGACGGTCTCGGGCGAGCCGCGCACCGGGGCCGGCGCGACGGCGGGCGCGGCGGTGTTGGCGGCCTGCAGCTGGACCGGCGGCGTGGCGGTCGAGGTCGGCGCGGCTTCGGCGCTGCTCGCCCCGGCGACCGCAGCCTCCAGGGGCGCGGCGGCGGCGGCGGCGGTGTCGGAAACGTTGGTTTGGGCGGTGGCGTTGGCGTCGGTGTTGGCGCTGGCGTCGCCGCCCGCCGCGCCGGACGCGACGGCGGTCACGGCCTGAGCGGTCTCAACCGCTTCTGCGGCCACGACCGCAGCAGGCGCGCCGGACGGCGCGGCCTGGGTCGCGGGCGCTTCCACCGTCTTGGCGGCGAGGGTCGCGACGCCCGACGTCACGGCGGGCGAGGCCTCGACGGCGTCCGTATTGGCGGCGGTCGCCACCGGGGCGGCCTCCGCGACGATCGGGGCTTCCACCGGCGCGGCGGCCTGCTCGATCGGCGTGGCGACCGGAGCCGGCGTGGCGCTGGACGCCGGCGCGACCGCAGCGGCGGGCGTCGCCTCGGCGGTCTTGGTCTGTGCGGTCGGCGCGACCGTCGGGGTCGTCGCCGCCGTCGTGGTCGTCGGCGCGGCGCGCGGCGTGGTCTGGCTCTCGGCGTCGAGGGGCGTCTCGGCCTCACCGGCCAGCGCGGTCAGGGCCTCGAGCGCGGCGGCGTCCAGCGCCTGTTCGCCGGCGACGGCGGTCGTCGGCGCCGACGCCGCCTGCGGCGCGGTCACGGCGGCGGCCTCCGGAGCCGGCTCGGTCGTCGCCTGGCCCTGCGGCGCGACGACCGGCGCCTCACCGGCGACCTCGACCGCAGCGGCGAAGGCTGCGGCGTCGCCCACGGCGACGGCGGCGGACGCGGGGGCCGGCTCGACCGCGACCTCGATCGGCGGCGTCGTCGCCGGCTCGGCCGACATGGCGGCGATCAGCATCGCGGCGGCCTGGGCCGAGGCCAGGGTCGAGTCGACCTCGACCAGAGCCTCGACGCTCGCCTCGGACGTCTGGGTCTCGGCGCCGGACGCCTTGTCGGCGGCCGCGTCGTCATTGGTCTTGGCGTCGCTGGCCTTGGCCTCGCGGCCCCCCTCGACGGCGTCGTCGCCGTCGGCGCGGGGGTCTTCGCTGCGATCGACGGCCTTGGCGTCGGCGCGCGCCTCGGGACGGGCGGGCTTTTCGGCGGCCTTTACCTCGCGATCCTGGTCACGGTCATCGCTCTTGGCCTCGGCGCGGCGCGGCGCCGGGCGCTGGGCCGGCGTCTCGTCCGGTCGGCCGGCGATGGCCAGCAGGGCGTCAAAGGCGTCGGCGGACGCCTTGACGCCGCCGGCCGGGGTCGGCGCGGCGGGTAGAGCGGCGGTGGGTGCGGCGATCGCGGTCATGCGCAGTCGTTGCTCGGTTGGCGGCGCTCCATGACGGACGCGCCTTCGCCGCCTCCCTCAGCAACGGTCGGGCCAACTCGGAAAATGCAGCATATCCCGTTGTTTTATTTGACTTTAATGGCTTGTTTACGAACGAAAATCAGGCCGCGTGCGGCGCTTTTTGCCGAGTTCCGACGCGGGTGAGGGACGGGAGTTGCCGCGTCGCCGCGCCACGCCCCGGGTTGGCGCCGTCCTTGCGGAAGACCCCTCGTCGAATTTCCGGCGCCCGGAACACATCGCCATGAATTTCAATGGCTTGGCACATCATCGGGGATCATGCCCCACCGCGACCCGGCAAGTTTCGCCGGGCAACGGCGCATTGTGCGCTACGCGGTTTGCCGAGCCGCAGGAGGCCTGATCCATGTCGCTCACCGCGATCATGAGCACGGCGACGTCCGGCATGATGGCCGCGCAGACGGGTCTGCGCGTCACGTCGGACAATATCGCCAACGTCAACACCACCGGCTATGTCCGCAAGACGGTCAGCCAGTCGAACATGCTGTCCAACGGCATGGGCGTGGGCGTCAATATCGACGCCATCAAGCGCGCGACCGACGCCTTCCTGCAGTCGGCCAGCCTGAACGCCGCCTCGGAAAGCGGTCGCGCCTCGATCGTCGCCAGCACGCTCAACAGCGCCCAGCAGCTGTTCGGCGACCCCAGCGGCTCGACGAGCTTCTTTACGGTTCTGGACGATGTCTACGCCGCGTTCTCCTCGGCGCAGGACGATCCCTCCTCCAGCCTGTTGCGCACCCAGGCCCTGACCCGGCTGGACGACTTCCTCAGTGAGTCCAGCCGCATCACCGCCTCGCTGTCGAAGCTGGGCAAGGACGCCGATACGCGCATCGCCGCCGATGTCGGACGCGTCAACGACCTGCTCAGCCAGATCGACGCGCTGAACACCGACATCACGCGGGCCAAGGTCGCGGGCGCCGACGCCACGGGCGCCGAGAACGTCCAGAGCAAGTTGGTCGATGAGCTCTCCGAGCTGATGAACGTTCAGATCTCGGCGCGCGCCCTGGGCGGGGTCGTGGTGCGATCGACCGAGGGCCTGAACCTGGCGGGCGACGGCGCGGCCAAGGTCACCTACCAGACCTCGGCCACGGCCACCGGCTTTCTGACCGTCCAGCTGGCCAATGGCTCGGATTACCCGACGCCCCTGAACATCTCGAGCGGCGAGATCCGCGGCTTGATGGACGTGCGCAACACCGAACTGGTCAATCTGTCCGACCAGCTGGGCGAGTTCACCTCGCGCGCCACCGAAGAGATTAACCGGGCGGCCAACGCGGCCTCCTCGGTGCCGGCGCCCACCAGCCTGACGGGCCGCAACACCGGGCTCGACGCCCAGGCGGCGCTGACCGGCTTCACCGGCAAGACCACCATCGCCCTGACCGACGCGAGCGGCGTCATCCAGCGGCGGATCGACATCGATTTCGACGCCGGATCGATGACCGTGAACGGCGCGGCCGGCCCGGCCTTCACCCCGGCCAACTTCATGGCCCAGCTCAACACCGCCTTGGGCGGCCAGGGCGCGGCGGGCTTCTCGAACGGCGCGCTGAGCATCAACGGCGCGGGCGGCCTGGGCGTGGCCATCGCCGATGACGCCACCACGCCGTCGAGCAAGACCGGCAAGGGTTTCAGCCACTATTTCGGCCTCAACGACATTGTCCGCACCAGCGGCTACTCGCCCTACGAGACCGGTCTGACGGCCACGGACGCGCACGGCTTCACCACCGGCGAGATGACGATCCGGCTCACCGATGTCGAGGGCGGACGGATCCGCGACATTCCCTTCACCCCGCCCGCAGGCGGGACCATGCAGAATATGATCGACGCGCTGAACTCCCGCGCGTCGGGGGTCGGCCTCTACGGTCAGTTCTCGATGAACGGCAAGGGCCAGATCAGCTTCACGTCGAACACCAACACCCCGGTGGCGATGTCGATCGTCGCCGACAGCACCGAGCGCGGCGCCGGCGGCCCTTCGGCCAGCCAGCTGTTCGGCATCGGTCCGGCCGAACGCAGCACCCGCGGCGAGAAGTTCTCCCTGAACACCGCCATGGACCAGAACCCCAAGCTGCTGCCCTTCGCCAAGCTGGACCTGACCCAGACGGTGGGCGGCAGCGCGGCCCTGGCGATCGGCGACGGGCGCGGCGCCCTGGCGCTGGCCAACGCCGGCGAGAACACCGCCACCTTCGGCGTCGCGGGAAGCGCCGCTTCGGTGACCATGACCGTCTCGCGCTACGCCGCCGACTTCGGGGGCTCCATCGCCCGCAAGGCCGCCACCGCCGAAAGCCGCAAGGACGCCGCCGCCGCGGTGTCCAGCGAAGTCGACAGCCAGCGTCAGTCCGAAGAGGGCGTGAACCTGGACGAAGAACTGATCAACCTGACCACCTACCAGCAAGCCTTCAACGCCTCGGCCCGCTTGATCCAGGCGAGCAAGGACATGTTCGACGTGCTCACCGGAATCCTGGGGTAAGCCATGACCCGCGTCTCAACCGTCCAGAACTACAACATCATGACGTCCAACCTCATGAAGGCGCAGATCCGCCAGAATGACGTGGGCGCCCAGGTGGCCAGCCAGAAGGTCGCCACCGACCTGCGCGGCTACGCCAAGAACGCCGAGGTGCTGACCGCCATGCGCAGCGCCCAGACCAAGATCAACGGCCTGCTGGACCAGACCAAGCTGGTCACCAATCGGCTGGACATGCAGAACACCGGCATCGGCCGGGTCGCCGACGGCACCAAGGATGCGCGCGAAGCCATCGCCAACGCGCTGGCCGCCGGCAACGCCACCACCCTGATGCAACAGCTGCAGGCGGCGTTCAGCGACGTGGTTCAGGGGATCAACACCAAGTCGAACGGGCTCTACGTGTTCTCCGGCGCCCAGACCCAGACGGCGACCACCACGGCGGCCACCATGGCCGACCTGACGGCGGCCCCCTCGACGGCGTCGCTGTTCCAGAACGACCAGTACATCACCACCAACCGGGTCGATGAGCAGACCAACGCCAAGACCGGCGTGCTGGGCGACGCCCTGGGCACGGCGACGTTCGACGCCTTCAAGCAGGTCCAGGCCTATATCGACGTCAACGGCGCCTTCACCGGCAACCTCAATGACACCCAGGTCAACTTCCTGAAGGGCATGCTGACCACCTTCGACACGGCCTACAAGTCGGTGGTCGACATCCAGGGCAAGAACGGCGTCAACCAGAAGCGCTTCGAGGCCGCCGAGACCGATCTGTCCAACCAGGCCGACACCCTGACGACCATGGTCGGCGGCATCGTCGACGTCGACATGGCCGAGGCCGTCACCCGTCTGGAGGCCGCCAAGCTGGCGGTGCAAGCCTCGGCCCAGGTGTTCACCAGCCTGCAGGCCTCGTCGCTGCTGAACGTTCTGAAGTAGAGCCGCCCATCCGCTGGGCCGGCTTGGCCGTAAGCGGAGGCATGAACACCGCCTTCTCGACCTGGACCGCCACGCGCGCCGCCGGCCTGGCGCGCCTGGACGCCTTCCTGCCGCACGCCGGTCGCGCCTACGCCGCGCGGCGCAACCACGCGGTCGACGCGCCCACCGTATCGGGCCTTTCGCCCTATTTGCGCCGCCGGATGGTGACCGAGCGCGAGGTGCTGGCCCGCGTGCTGGCCCGCCACGACGAGACCGCCGCCGAGAAGTTCATCGACGAGGTGTTCTGGCGCGCCCACTTCAAGGGTCGGCTGGAGGGCCAGCCCGAGATCTGGACCCGCTACCGCCAGTCCGTGGCGCAAGGCCGTGCGGCGCTGGACCGCGACCCGGCCCTGGCCCGCCGCTACGCCGACGCCGTCGCCGGCCGGACCGGGATCGACGCCTTCGACGCCTGGGTCGCAGAACTGGAGGCGAGCGGCTACCTGCACAACCACGCCCGCATGTGGTTCGCCTCGATCTGGAGCCATACCCTGGGTCTGCCCTGGGCCCTGGGTGCGGCCTTCATGCACGCGCGGCTGCTGGACGGTGATCCGGCCGCCAACACCCTGTCGTGGCGCTGGGTCGTGGGTCTGCACACGCCGGGCAAGACCTATCTGGCCAGGGCCGATAACATCGCGCGCTACACCGAGGGCCGCTTCCAGCCCCACGGCTTGGCGGCCGACGCGCCGCCCCTCGAGGAGCCGCCCTTCGCGCTGCCCTGGACCTCGCCGGCCCTCGATCTTTCCCCGCCGCAAGGCCCGTCGCTGTTGCTCGTCACCGAGGAAGACCTCGATCCGCAGACCCTGCTGCCGTCCGACGCGGCCGTGGCGGCGGTCCATGTCGCCGACGCGGTGGAGCGCGACACCGACGCCCGCTCCCCCCTGGTCCAGGACTTCGCTCGCCAGGCCCTCGACGACGCCGCGCGCCGCGTCGCCGTCGCCTTTCCCGACACGCCAGTGCGTCGCGGACCGATCGACGCCGAGACGCTGGCGCAGGCCGCCTCGGCCGCCGGGGTCAGGACCATCGTCACCGCCTACGCGCCAATCGGACCGACCCGGGATCGGCTGGACGCGCTGGCGTCCCAGCTGGCCGCGCGGGGCCTGACCTTGAAGTCTCTGGGCCGTCCCTATGACGCCTTGACCTGGCCGCAGGGACGCGGCGGCTTCTTTGGCCTCAAGAAGCGGATCCCGCGCCTGCTGGACCAACTGGCCCTGCGACCAAACGCCCAACCCGCCCTGCTCTAGCCCTCGCCTCGCAAAATCCGGGTCAAGCCGCTATATGGCGGCGATGGACCTGGCTTTGACTGACACGACCCCCGCCCTCGACTCCGACACGCTGATCGCGCGCGCGGTCGAGCAGGCGCGCGCCGCCGTCGGCCTGCCGGAGGGCACGCGGATCGTCGCGGCGATGTCGGGCGGGGTCGACTCCACCGTGACCGCCGCCCTCTTGGCCCGCGCCGGCTATGACGTGGTGGGCGTGACCCTGCAGCTCTACGACCATGGCGCGGCGATCTCGCGCAAGGGCGCCTGCTGCGCGGGCCAGGACATACTGGACGCCCGCATGGCCGCCGAGCGCATCGGCATCCCGCACTACGTGCTGGACTATGAAAGCCGCTTCCGCGAGCAGGTCATCGAGGACTTCGCCGACGCCTATCTGCGCGGCGAGACGCCGATCCCGTGCGTGCGCTGCAACCAGACGGTCAAGTTCCGCGACCTCTTGGACGTGGCCCGCGACCTGGGCGCCGAGGCCATGGCCACCGGCCACTATGTCCAGCGCGCCATGCCCGGAAACGGCGGCAACCGGCCGCAACTGCGCCGCGCCGCCGATCCGGCCAAGGACCAGAGCTATTTCCTGTTCGCCACCACGCGCGATCAGCTCGATTTCCTGCGCTTCCCTCTGGGCGGCATGGACAAGCCTACGGTGCGCGCCGTCGCCCAGGGCCTTGGCCTGTCGATCGCCGACAAGCCCGACAGCCAGGACATCTGCTTCGTGCCCGAGGGCAAGTACACCACCGTCATCGACCGCATCCGCCCGCAGGGCGCGGAGGCCGGCGACGTGGTGCACCTGGACGGCCGGGTGCTGGGTCGCCACGAGGGCGTCACCCGCTACACCATCGGCCAGCGCCGGGGCCTGAACATCGCCGTGGGCGATCCGCTGTTCGTGGTCAGGATCGATGCTGAAAAGCGCCAGGTGATCGTCGGCCCGCGCGAGGCCCTGCTGACCGCGTCCCTGACCTTGAAAGAGGGAAGCTGGCTGGGCGGTCAGGACAGCCTGGAGGCCGCCGCCGAGGACGGCCAGCGTGTGCTGGCCCGCGTGCGTTCGACCCGCGAACCGGTTCCCGGGCGACTGGCCATGATCGACGGCGCGCTGGCGGTCGTGTTCGACGGCGCCGAAGAGGGCGTCGCGCCGGGCCAGGCCTGCGTGCTCTATGACCCGGCCGATCCGGACCGGGTGCTGGGCGGCGGCTTCATCGCCGGCACGACCCGGCAGATGGACCTCACCGCCGCCTGATCGGCCTTCGCCTCAGCCGGCCTCGCGGCAGAAGTCGCCGTCCCACTCGGCCGGCCCCGCGCCGCGCTCACGCCGACGCCGGGCGGCGGAGACGGCTTCGCCGCTGAGATAGCCCGGCACGGCCTCGGCCGGCATGGGTCGCGCGAAGTGGTAGCCCTGCATGACCGTCGCCCCCAGCGCGGCCACGCGGTCGCGCTGGACCTCGGTCTCGACGCCCTCGACCACGCACTCCATGCGCAGGTTGCGGCCCAGCTGCAGCACCGTGCGCACGATGTCCTCGCTGGCGGGGTTGTGCTCGATGTCCGAGACGAAACTGGCGTCGATCTTCAGCTTGTCCAGCGGCAGCAGCCGCAGGTGGCTGAGGCTGGAATGGCCGGTGCCGAAGTCGTCCAGCGCCGTGCGGACCCCCAGATCGTGGAAGGCCGCCAGGGCGTCGCGGGCCTGGTCAAAGTCGCAGACGATGGCCGTCTCGGTGATCTCGAAATCGATGCGGTGCGGCGCGACGCAGCTCTCGCGGACGATGTCGAGCAGCTGCTGGACGTTCTCCATCGAGGCGATGTCGCGGGCCGACAGGTTGATCGACACCCGCACGTCCATCGGCCAGGCGCGCATCTCGCGCAGCGCCTTGGCGACCAGCAGGCGGGTGATCTCGACGATCTGGCCTGACCGCTCGGCGGCGCGGATGAAGACGTCGGGACGGATCGGGCCGATCTCGGGGCTGGTCCAGCGGGCCAGCGCCTCAAGCGCCACCGTCCGCTGGCCGACGATGTCGACGAGAGGCTGGAAATGAACGCTCATCTCGCGCTCGAGATCGGCGTGGCGCAGGGAATGCTCGACCACCGCCATGTCGCGGATCGCCGCCTCGTGGCGCTCGTCGAACACCACGGCCGTGCCCTTGATGCTCTGCTTGGCGTGATAGAGGGCGTAGTCGGCGCGCTCGAACAGCTGCTCGCTGGTGTCGGCGCCGGACGGGAACGGACAGAAGCCGATCGAGGCTCCGACCTGGGCGCGCACGCCGCGCAGGTCGTAGGTGGCGTTCAGCGCGGCGCAAAGCTCGCGGCCCAGCGCGCGCAGGGCGTCGGGCTCCAGGGCGGCGTCGATGATCAGGCCAAACTCGTCGCCGCCCAGGCGCGCGGCCAGGATCGGCGGCCCGTCGAACGCCCGCAGACGCCGGCCGACCTCGATCAGCAGGCGATCGCCGGTGGCGTGACCGAAGGCGTCGTTGATCGGCTTGAAGTCGTCCAGGTCGATGACCCCGGCCACAAAGCCCTGACCGCTCTGGCGCGCGGCCTCGACGCGGGCGTCCAGCTCGGCGAAGTAGCGGCGGCGATTGGGCAGGTCGGTCAGGCTGTCCAAGTTGGCGAGGCGGTCGTTCTCGTCACTGAGCCGGCGGGCCTCCTCGGCCTTCTGGGTCAGGGTCACGCGCGATCGGACGAGGGCGGAGAACTCGCGGTACTGGGTCAGCAGGATGACGATCATCACCGCCGAAACGACGACGATGTTGGCGGCCATGGCCTGGAACACCGGCTGGCCGGTCGCCCCAAAGAAGGCGACCATTGAGCCCAGCACGACCAGGGTCACCAGGATCGCCGCGCCGCGCAGGTGCATCAGGCAGAAGATGCAGGCGATAACGGTGATCGACATGTAGAAGGCGATGTGAGCCTTCTGATAGGCGTCGCCATACGGATAGAGCGCCAGCGACCAGCCTGCGAACACGGCGGCCAGGAAGCCCGAGGTCTTGAGCGTGCCGGCCAGCATGCGGGCGGCCTGTTCGGGATCGACGCTGGCGCCGCCGATCTTCAGCCACCCGACGCTGCGAATGGCGCAGGCCACGGTCAGCAGAGCCGGCAGGCCGATGTTCAGCCACAGCGGCGCGACCCGAAAATGGCTTGCCGCCAGGGCGTAGGCGTTGGCCAGCACCACCACGTACATCAGCGGCACCTGCCAGGAGAGCGCGCGCGCCTGGGCGATCACCAGCTCGGGCTGGTCGCGCCGAATGGTGAAAAGGCGCTTGATCCGCTGGGACAGACTGACGGCGTCGAACATGGCTCTAACCGTGTTCGCTCAACGGTGAAGCCTTCCCGAATCCGACCGGCCGAGGAGGTGTGGCGGATTGTCGCGCCCGCCGGTCGCGGCGCCTATTCGGCGGCGATTTTCACTGCGTCCAGCGCCTCGCCGACGGTCGGCGCGGTCAGGTCCTGAGGACCGGCCCGTTCGATGTCCCGCCGCTCCACGACCTGGCCGCAGGCCTCGCAGGCCAGTACCGGATGGAAGGCGCAGCCGCAGGTCTTGTGACGGAACAGCACCGGCGACTTGTCGCGGCCATAGACGTGACGATCGCCCCACTCGGCCATGGTCAGCAGCACTGGCGACAAGGCCAGGCCCTTCTCGGTCAGCCAGTACTCGTGCCGGGGCGGACGTTCCGAATACCGCCGCGTTTCCATCACCCCGTGGCTCACCAGCGTCTTCAGCCGCGCGGCCAGGACGTTGCGGGCCACGCCCAGGCGCTCCTGCCACTGCTCGAAGCGCTTCACCCCGGCGAAGGCGTCGCGCAGGATCAGCAAGGTCCACGGGTCGCCGACGACCTCGAGGGTGGCGGCGACCGAGCAACGTTCGTTCGTATAGTCAGCTGTGCGGCCCATTTGGCGAAGTTGCGGCGTTCCGCGAGGGAAAGCAAGAGAGCGTTGCGTTTGAAGATGAACCGGCATAGGTTTTTTTTCGCAATTGACTCTCTCGGTTCATTGCCACCTGGCGAGCGGCTCGCTTTTCTGGCGGCGCCGCTCGCCCCTTTCGCATCACGTTTCCGCAACCCTCTTGCCTGTTCGGACGCGATGAGGGCCTATCTCGCCCCAAAAGACCTTCAGGGAGCTTGATCCATGTCCGCCGCCGATCCCGTCGTCATCGTCGCCTACGCCCGCACGCCGATGGGCGGCTTTCAGGGCGCGCTGGGCGGGGTGAAGGCCACCGACCTGGGCGCCACGGCGGTCAAGGCGGCCATCGAACGCGCCGGCGTGGCGGGCGACAAGGTCGAGCAGATCATCATGGGCTGCGTGCTGCCCGCCGGCCTTGGCCAGGCGCCGGCCCGCCAGGCGGCGCTGGGCGCGGGCCTGCCGCTCTCGGTCGAGGCCACCACCGTCAACAAGATGTGCGGCAGCGGCATGCAGGCCGCGATCATGGCCCACGACGCCCTGGCGGCCGGCAGTGTCGACGTCGTCGTGGCCGGCGGCATGGAGAGCATGACGGGCGCCCCCTACCTGATGTCCAAGCACCGGGCCGGCGCCCGCATCGGCCACGACCAGATGTGGGACTCCATGTACCTGGACGGCCTGGAGGACGCCTACACCCCCGGCAAGCTGATGGGCGCCTTCGCCGAGGACAGCGCCCAGACCTACCAGTTCACCCGCGAGGCGATGGACGACTACGCCACCCGGGGCCTGATGAAGGCCAAGGCCGCCGTCGAGAGCGGCGCGTTCAAGGCCGAGATCACGCCCGTCAGCGTCGTCACCCGCAAGGGGACCGAGGTCGTCGACACCGACGAGCAGCCCGGCAAGGCCGACCCGGCCAAGATCCCGACCCTGCGTCCGGCCTTCAGCCGTGACGGGGGCATCACGGCGGCCAACTCCAGCTCGATCAGCGACGGCGCCGCGGCCCTGGTCATGACCCGTGAGAGCGTCGCCAAGGCGCTGGGCCTGCCGATCCTCGCCAAGGTGGTCAGCCACGCCGCCCACGCCCATGAGCCGGGCCTCTTCACCACCGCCCCGGTGCCGGCCATGCAGAAGGCGCTGAAGAAGGCCGGCTGGAGCGTCGCCGACGTCGACCTCTTCGAGGTCAACGAGGCCTTCGCGGTCGTGGCCATGATCGCCCAGAAGGAACTGGGCATCCCCGACGACAAGCTCAACGTCAACGGCGGCGCCTGCGCGCTGGGCCACCCCATCGGCGCCTCGGGCGCGCGGATCCTCTGCACCCTGATCAACGCCCTGCAGTCACGCGGCGGCAAGAAGGGCCTGGCGTCCTTGTGCATCGGCGGCGGCGAGGCCACGGCCATGGCGATCGAGCTGGTTTGAGTGGGTGAGTTGCTCCCCCGCGCTGCGGGGGAGCTGTCGCGGAGCGACTGAGGGGGCTAAACCTGCATCGGCGGCGCTCGCCCCCTCCGGCCCTCTGGGCCACCTCCCCCGCGATGCGGGGGAGGATCAAGCGTAGGAAGCCCCATGCCCGACTCCTTCCGCCACAACCCCGAACTGTCCCGCTACGAGCTCGAAGAGGACGGCCGCCTGGCCTTCGCCGACTACCAGCGGGCTGGGCAGCGCCTGGTCATCCCGCACGTCGAGACCGACCCCGCCCTGCGTGGCAAGGGCGCGGCGGGCCGCCTGATGGCCAAGGTCGCCGAGACGGCGCGGGCCGAAGGCATGAAGATCACGCCGATCTGCTCCTACGCGGCGGCCTGGCTGAAGCGGAACGATCCGGACCTGATCGGCTGACGGGCAAGCGCCCCCTCCACCGCGGAGCCTGTCCTCGGGCGCGCGCTTAGCGCGACCCGGGGGCGGTCCCCCTCCCCCGTTTCAACGGGGGAGGAAGATCATCCTCCTGCCCCGCTTGCGGGGGAGGTGGCGCGCGACGAAGTCGCGTGACGGTGGGGGCGCTTACTTCGGAGCCGCCGCCGGAACCACGCTCTCAAAACTACCCGCCGCGCCGGGGAACACCGTCGGGCTTTCCCAGCCGTCCGGGCTGACCGACGAGACGCCGAAGAAGAAGTCGTCGATGACCACGTCCTTCAGGGTCGCGGTGGCGGCGGGGCCGGGAACCCAGCGGTTCAGGCGCCATTGCGGGTCGGTGGTTACGCGCCACCAGACGCGGTGGCCGGCCGCGCCGGGGGTCGGGGTCCACGAGACCTTGGTGTCGGCGCTGACCGCGCCCTCGATCTTGACGCCCGACGGCGGCGGCGGGGCCGAGGCGAGGCTGGCCATGGCGATGGTGTTCAGGCGCGTGACCTGGGCCAGATAGGCGAAATCGACGCCTTCGATGGTGTCGCCATAGACCTTGCCGTTCTCGGTGCGCAGGTTCTGGTGCTGGCGGTCATAGTTCTCGACAGCCTCGGTGACGCGCACGGCCGGATAGCCGGCCTCCAGCAGCGGCACCTGGTCGCCGCCCCGGCCATAGCGGTCGGTGCGATAGACCATCACCACGTCGAAGTTGGTCAGGTAGCGGTCGGCCAGGCCGTCCAGGTAGCGGGCGAGGTTGCGTGAGGGGCTGTCGACCTCGCCGCCGTTGTAGCGGCGGCTGTTGGCCTGCTCGGGCGTCTCGACGGCCTTGGTCCCCTCGGAGAAGACGCGGACCTGGGTGTTATTCATCAGCCCGCTCTGGCCGCGGCTGTTGCCGACGATGTCGTTGTTGAGGTCGGCCTCGATCTTCCAGCCGTTGGCGCGGGCGTAGTCGGCCAGGATCCTGCCGCCCAAGAGCCCCTGCTCCTCGCCCGACAGCACCGCATAGACGAGGGTGGCCGGGAACTTGTGCTTGGAGAGGATGCGCGCGGCCTCGATCACCGCCGCCACGCCCGAGGCGTCGTCATTGGCGCCCGGCGCGTCGCTGGTGAAGTCCATCACGTCGGTGACGCGGCTGTCGATGTGGCCGGCGATCAGGATCACCCGGTTCGGATCGGTGGTCCCCTTCTGGATGCCGAGGACGTTCATCACCTCGGTCGGGTTGGGCACCCGGCGGCCGGTGACGACCTGGGACGGGGTCTCGACGGTCAGACAGCCGCCGCAGTCCTTGGAGATCGCCTCGAAGCGGGCCTTGGTCCAGCGCCGGGCCGCGCCGATGCCGCGCTTGTCGGACTTGGTGTCCGACAGGGTGTGACGGGTGCCAAAACCGACCAGCGAGCGGATCGTGCTCTCCAGCGCCTTGGGGTCGACCTCGGCGGCCAGGGTGCGCAGCAGCGGCTGGTCGGTGGACGGCTGGGCCGTCTGCGCCTGGACCTCGGGCGCCGCGCCCAGGACAAACAGACCGGCCAAGGCGGGAGCGGCGAGGACAACGGGCAGGCGCATGACGACTCCGGACAATAAGGGAGCCGGACGTTGCCGCGCCACGCGCCGTCCGGCAAGGGCGCAGCGCCCCGCCGCCGCCGCCGTCCGCTTTAGGCTAGAGCGTCCGCCCGGATCCGCCGCAGGGTCTGGGCGGTGGACAGACAGGCGTTCGCCGCCTCCCGCCCTTTGTTCTCGGCGTCGTCACGGCTGCGGGCCACGGCCTGCTCGTCGGTATAGGTGGTCAAGACGCCAAAGCTCACCGGCGTCTCGGTCTGCAGACCGGCGGCCATCAGGCCAAGGCTGGCGCCCAGGCTGATGAACTCGAAGTGGGCGGTCTCGCCCTTGATCACGCAGCCCAGGCACACGACGCCGGCGTATCGCCCCGTCCGGGCCAGGGTCTGGGCGATCAGCGGCAGCTCATAGGCCCCGGGCGCGGCGATGATGTCGGGCGCGGCCACCGGGGCGCCCTGCGCGGCCAGATGGTCCAGCGCCCCCTTCAGCAGGCCGTCGGTGACCTCGGGATTGAACTGGCTGACGACAATGGCGATGCGCGGCGGAACGGGGTCGGTCATGGAAGCTCCCTGGCTTCAGGAGGCGCGCGCCAGGCTGTGGCCCAGCTTGTCGCGCTTGGTTTCGAGATAGGCGGCGTTGTCGGGATTGGCCGGGATCAGCAGTGGAACCTCGCGCCGCACCGTCACGCCATTGGCGCGCAGGCCCGCGGCCTTGCGCGGATTGTTGCTCAAGAGCTTGACCTCGCCGACGCCGAGCGCCCGCAGGATCTGCGCCGCCACGCCGTAGTCGCGCTGGTCGTCGGCGAAGCCCAGGGCGTGATTGGCCTGGACGGTGTCCAGTCCCTGGTCCTGCAGCGCATAGGCCGCGATCTTGTTGGCCAGGCCCAGGCCCCGCCCCTCATGATTGCGCAGATAGATCAGGGCGCCGTTGCCGCTGTCGCTGATCTGCCGAAGGCTCTCGCGCAGTTGCTCGCCGCAGTCGCAGCGCCGCGAGCCCAGGGCGTCGCCGGTCAGGCATTCGGAATGCACCCGCACCAGCGGCGCGCCGGTCAGCGGGCCGGCGACCATGGCCAGATGCTCGCCGCCGTCGATCCGGCTACGGAAGGCGCGGACGCTGAAGGCCTGGCCGGCATGGTCCGACGGCAGGCGCGCGCTGGCCACCTCGTCCACCAGCAGCTCGGTCGCCTTGCGATGGGCCACCAGCTCGGCGATCGTCAGCAGCGGCAGATCGTGCTCGCGGCAGAAGACCTCAAGATCAGGCCGCCGGGCCATCGAACCGTCGTCCTTCATGATCTCGCAGATCACGCCGGCCGGCCGCAGACCAGCCATCCGCATCAGATCCACCGAGGCCTCGGTATGGCCGTTGCGGACCAGAACCCCGCCGGGCCGGGCGCGCAGGGGAAACACGTGCCCCGGCGAAACCAGGTCTGCAGCCTGAGCATCCGGGGCGATGGCCGCGGCGATGGTGCGGGCGCGGTCGAAGGCCGAGATGCCGGTGTCCACGCCGGTGGCGGCCTCGATCGAGACGGTGAAGGCGGTCTGACGGCTGGTGCGGTTGTCGCTGACCATCGGCGCCAGGCCCAGGCGATCGATCGTCTCGGCCTCCAGGGTCAGGCAGATCAGGCCGCTGGCCCGCTTGGCCATGAAGGCTATGGCCGCAGCGTCCGCAAACTCGGCGGCCATGACCAGATCGCCCTCGTTCTCGCGATCCTCGTCATCGACCAGCACGATCATGCCGCCGGCCTTCAGGCGGGTCAGGGCTTCAGATAGGCGCGACATAGCTGCTCCACATATTTGGCCAGCACATCGACCTCGACATTGACCGGGTCGTTGAGGGCGAGGTGCTGTAGGTTGGTATGGGTCCAGGTGTGGGGGATCAGGGTCAGGCCGACGGCGAACCGGCCGTCGGGCGCGCACGCGCCGACCGTGTTGAGGGTCAGGCTGACGCCGTTCAGCGCGATCGAGCCCTTCTCGACGCAGAAGCGGTGCAGGCCGGCCGGCAGGCTGAAGACGACCCGCCAGGCGCCGCCGTCGTCGTGACGCTCGATCAGCCGCGCCAGGCCGTCCACATGGCCCTGGACCAGATGCCCCGACAGCCGCGTCGACAAGGTCACCGCCCGCTCCAGGTTGACGCTGTGACCGGCCTGCGCGCCGCCCAGATTGGTGCGGTCCAGGGTCTCGGGACTGACGAAGAAGTCCGCCCCGCCGCCCGGGTCATGGCGGACCACGGTCAGGCAGACCCCGTTGACGGCGACGCTCTCGCCCAGCTCCAGATCGGGATAGCCGGTGGCCAGGCTCAGGCGCAGGGCTCCGCCCGCCTCGGGCGTCACCGCCTCGACCCGCCCCACCCGTTCAATGATCCCGGAAAACATCGCGCCCTCCTCAGGCTTGGTCGGCGGTTCGGGCGAACCGCTCGATGTGATCCGCGTCGCCGGCGCGGGCGGCCTGCCGGATCACCACATGCTCGTCCCACAAGCCCGTCTCGAACACGCTGGCCAGCAGGGTCGGCCCGCACTCGACCAAGGCCTCCAGGACGCCGTCTGCGGCGAGGTCGGACACAAGGCTTGGCAGCGCATCATGCAGGCTGACGCGAAAGCCCCGCCCCTCGGCGGCCGCGATATAGTCTGCGGGCGTTCGGCGACGCCGATCCAGAATGGCCAGCCGTCTCGCGAACGGTCTCGGATCGGGCGTGCGGCGGACGGTGAAGGCGGGCGCGTCGGCCAGCACCGTGCCCGAGCCGGTAATGATGGCGTCCGCCCGTCGGCGCAGGTCGTGCGCTAGGATCAGCGAGGTCTCGGAGGTGAAGGTCCGCGCGCCCGGCGGCGGGATCATGTCGCCCTGGCGGTTGATGGCCTGCTTGATCGTCAGCCAGGGCCGCCCCTCGCGAGCCCACAGCGCGAACGGCGCGATCAGGCGACGCGCCCGCCGGACCAGATCGCTCGCTTCGGGATGGGCGAGATCGCTGAGGAACCGCACCTCCAGACCCGCCGCTTCCAACCGCGCCGCGCCGCCGCCGGCGACCGCCGGATTGGGATCACGGACGGCGATCCAGACGGTCCGGGCCGGGCTGGCCAGGATCGCCTCGACACAGGGCGGCGTGCGGCCATGGTGGTTGCAGGGCTCCAGCGTGACCAGCAGGGTGTCGATGCGCGCGGCCGCGCCGCGCTCCCGACAGGCGGCCAGGGCGGCGGCCTCGGCGTGCGCCTGGCCCGCCCGCTGGTGCGCCGCGACGGCCAGGGTCTCACCGGCCGCATCCAGCACCACACAGCCGACCGGCGGATTGGGGGCCGTGGCGCCGGCATAGGCCTCCGCCGCCGCCAGAGCGTCGGCGAAGCCCTGGGTCACGCGGGCCGGGGAAAGGGTGGCGTCGATCATCATGCCCCGAAGTGGGGCTCGCCGAGCGCCGATCGCAAGCGCGCAAGCTTTTTCGAAAACCTAACATGTTAGGCACGCAGGGAATGACCCTCGCGCCGTTTGGGCTTAGGTGTGGACCACGATGGCAAGTTTCCCCGCGATCCGGCCATGAAAGGCCCGCTGACCAGCGTCGAGCCGTCGGGCGATTGGGCCCCCGGCCTGCAGAAGGCCAGGCTCTACGACCTGATCCTGATGGACATCATCCTGGGACACCTGGCCCCGTTGCAGGTGCTGGAGGAAAAGGCCCTGGCCGCGCGCTACGCCGGCGGCGTGTCGGGCGTCCGCGAGGCGCTGGGCCGCCTGGCCATCGAGGGCATGGTCATCCGGCGCCCCAGGGTCGGCACCCTCGTCGCGCCCCTGGACCTTGGCGAGATCGAGCACGCGTTCGAGGTGCGGCGGATCCTGGAGGGGCGCACGGCGGCCCTGGCCGCGCGCAACCATCGCCCTGAAGACCTGCCGGCCATTGTCGGCGCCTTCGACGGGGCCGAGGCGGCGATCGCCGGCGGCGATTTCCGGGCCATGCTGGCCATGGACCACGCCTTCCACCGCGCGGTGGCCTTCGCCACGCACAATCCCACCTTGGCCAGGTTCGTCATCGCCCTGCAGAACACCGCGACGCGCTACTGGATCTGGCAGATGGAAAAGCAGTCGCCGGCGGATCAGATGCGCGACGTGGTCCTGCACCGGGCCCTGGCCGAGGCCATCGCGCGCCGCGACCCCACCGCCGCCGAGGCCGCCTGCGCCCTGTTGATCGGCGAGCCGCCCAGCGCCCAGCGGGGATGACCAGGCGGCTTGCGCCGCGCACCCTGATCCTGGCCGGGCGGACCGACCAGGATCACGGCGCCAGCCCCCGAAACTAGCTCAGCACCATCACCACGACGCGGCGGTTCTGGGCCCGGCCTTCGCGGGTTTCGTTCGGCGCCACCGGCGCATCCTCGCCGTACGAGATCGTGGCCATCCGGTTCAGGGCCACGCCGCGCAGGCTGAGGAACTTGCGCACCGCCTCGGCGCGCTTTTCGCCCAGCTCGTTGTTGTAGGTCGGGGCGCCCGAATTGTCGGTGTGGCCCTGGATCTCGAGATAGACGTTCTTGTTGTCGCCCTTCAGCTTCTCGGCGAACTCGCCCAGGCGCTGCTCGGCTTCCGGCGACAGGGTCGCAGCGTTGACCGGGAACTTCACCGAGTCATCGCTGAGCACCAGCGCGTACTGGAACTTGCCCTCGGCCAGCTTGCCGGCGGCGATGGCGCGATCGAGGGCCTCCTTGGAGGTCTTGTCCAACTGGCCGATCTGGCTGTCGTGAGCGGTGACCCGCTCGCCGACCGCGCCGACCTGGGTGTTGACGTACTTCTTGGTCGCGCAGCCGCTGACCGTCAGGCCGCCCATCACCAGGGCGGCGGCGACCATCATGGTCTTCCTGCTTGCTATCATGTTTCGGGTCTCGTCCGTGGTAGGGGCGCGAGGCGTTCAGCGACGCTCGCCCCGACCAAACGCACAGCCGAAAGGGGCCAAAGCGAGGCGCGATTTCGGCGCTTCCGGGTCAAGCTAGGCCCTTGATCCGACGTCACATTTTTAACCGCGCGCAAGCGCTGGACGACCGATTTGGTTCCGCGAATTTTAATCGCACGGCGCGCTTGAGATCCAGCCGTGGAAGGCCCGAAGCGCCGGCGTCGGGGCGCGCGACTTCAGCCAGGTCAGCCAGTAGCGGCCCGCGCCGACCTCGGTCTGGAAGGGGCGGATCAAGCGCCCCTCCTGCAGGTGGCGGGCGAACATCATCGGCGGGGCCAGGGCCACGCCCGCGCCTTGCAAGGCCGCCTCGACCATCACCCAGGAACTGTCGAAAACCGGTCCCCGGATCGGCGGCGGCGACAGGCCGGCGGCGGCGAACCAGTCGGGCCAGTCCGCGGCGCGATAGCTGCGCAGCAGGGTCTCGCCGAGCAGATCGCCCGGCTGGGCCAGCCGCTCGGCGATCGACGGGGCGCAAAGCGGGCTCATCGGGGCTGCGAACAGCGGCGCGGCCTCGGTGCCGTGCCAGGCCCCGTCGCCAAAGCGGATGGCGCAGTCCAGCCCCTCGCCCGCCAGGTCGGTGCGGTTGTTGTTGGTGAACAGCCGCAGGTCGACGAACGGATGCGCGGCCCGGAAATCCGGCAAGCGGGGCAACAGCCAGCCGACCGCGAAGGTGCCGACCACGCCGACGCTGAGCACCTCCATCACCCGCCCGCCCTCGAACCGCGCCAGGACGTCGCCCAGCTTGTCGAACGAGTCCCGCACGCTGGGCAGCAGGGCCAGGCCCTCGTCGGTCAACGCCAGACCGCGCGGCAGGCGGCGAAACAGCGCCGCGCCCAGGCGCGCCTCCAGCCCCTTCACCTGGTGACTGACCGCCGCCTGGGTGACGCAAAGCTCGATGGCCGCGCGGGTGAACGACAGGTGGCGGGCCGAGGCCTCGAACGCCCGCAGGGCGTTCAGCGGCAGTTGCGCGCGGCTCATGCTCCAGACCCAAATTCAGTTCATAGGTCCGCCAAGGTATCGTCGTTTGCGGACAACGCCAGCCCCGGGCAGGTTTGGCGGACAAGGAGACGCCCCACATGCTTCACCGCAGGACTTTTCTCTCGGCCTTGACGGCCGCGCCCCTGACTCTGCCCGCCGTGGCGCGTGCGACGCCAGACCTTACCTCACGTATTAACGCATTGGAGAAAGCCAGCGGCGGCCGCCTGGGCGTGGCGGTGCTGGACACCCATACCGGGCGCCGTTTCGCCTGGCGCGGCGACCAGCGCTTCAGGATGTGCAGCACCTTCAAGACGCCCCTGGCCGCTGCGATCCTGCGCCGGGTCGACCAAGGCCGCGAGCGCTTGGATCGGCGGATCCGCTATGGCCGCGACGTGCTGATCGCCCACTCACCGGCCGTCGACAAGCACCTGGGCCAAGGCATGACCGTCGGCGCGCTGTGCGAGGCCACGATCACCCTCAGCGACAACGCCGCCGCCAACCTGCTGCTCGACGCCCTGGGCGGCCCCAGCGCCCTCACCCGCTTTCTGCGCGCGATCGGGGACGAGACCACGCGCTGCGACCGCCGCGAGCCGGAGCTGAACGGCGGCGCGCCGGACGATCCTCGCGACACCACGACGCCCGTCGCCATCGTTGAGACCTGGCGCACCCTGCTGCTGGACGACGTCCTGACGCCGGCCTCGCGCCACCAGCTCGCCGAATGGGTTGTCGCCAACCGCACCGGCGATCGGCGCCTTCGGGCGGGGCTGCCGCGCGGCTGGCGGGT
This sequence comes from Caulobacter vibrioides, assembly GCF_002310375.3. Lineage (GTDB taxonomy): Bacteria > Pseudomonadota > Alphaproteobacteria > Caulobacterales > Caulobacteraceae > Caulobacter > Caulobacter vibrioides_D. The sequence continues at coordinate 904,233 of NZ_CP023315.3, read as the reverse complement.
CGGCGACAAGACCGGCAGCGACGGCCGCGCCATCACCAACGACGTCGCCATCGCCTGGCCGCCGGGCCGTAAACCGCTGCTTCTGGCGGTGTTCCACGACCAGGGCGCGCCCGACGACGCCGCCCGCAATGCGGTGCTCGCCGACACCGCCCGCGCGGTCGTCGCCAGCGGGTTCGGCGCCTAGAGAAAGTTATCCACATGCCTTCCATCAAACCCCGACCTCCCCGGCGAACGCCGGGGAGGTCGGCCTAGGGCGGTTGTCTATCCCCGCTCAGTAACCGACGTTTCCGTTGAAAACCGAGGCGTTACAGAAAAACGCACGTTTCTTATCCCCGCCTCCCCGGGCGGCCGCATGCTGTGGGTCATGAGCCAGACCCGACCCTCGACCCGCACCTGGTGCGATCGCCTGCAACAGAAGCTGATGGACGCCATCGACGCCGCCTGGGCGATGGTCGAGGCCAGCGACGATCCCGCCGTCCTGGCCAAGGCCCGCGACCGGGCGCGCGTCTGCGGCCAACTGGCCAGCGAAGCCCGCAAGGTGCTGGCCCTGGATCCCAAGCCCGACAAGCCCAGCAAGCCGCCCGGTGCGATCCGCGAAGCCTCCGACCGCCTGGACGCCCAACCCGCGCCCCCGATGGCCGCGCAGGCCGTGGCGATGCAGGCGGCGCTGGCGAAGTTGAAGCGGCGGTAGGGGCGAGAGCGCCCCCTCCGTCACGCGGCTGCGCCGCGCGCCACCTCCCCCGCAAGCGGGGCAGGAAGAAGCCTTCTTCTCCTCACCCGTGAAACGGGGGAGGTGGATCGCTGCGGATACGCAGCGAGACGGAGGGGGCGCTTACGCGGTCCCCCCTTACGCCCCCTCCTCATCCACATAGATCACCACCGGCTTGCCGCGCGACAACGGCTCCCAGCCGGCCTCGATGGCGGACGCAATCGCCTTGGCGACGATGCGGACCGGGATCTGCGAGGGCTTCAGCGGCGGGGCGCTGAACTTGGGCTTGGGGCCGGGCGGGAACTCGATCAGCGCCTCGCGCTGGCCTTCCTTGTGCCGCACGGCGATCACCTTGCCGTGGCGCTCGGACGGGTCATACGACCACTGCGGCAGGCGGTGCAGCCGCCAGACATAGGGGTCTGCGTCGACCTCGATGTCGAACTCGGTGATCAGCTTGGTGGTCTTGGCCATGAGCGGAGATAGCGCGAAGGGCGCGAGGGGGAAAGTGGCCGGGCGATTCCTCGCAAAACCCGTGTCATCCCGGGCGGCGAAGCCGACCCGGGACCCAGGGGCAAGCGGCAGTGCGGCGGCCCCTGGGTCCCGGCTCTCCGCGCGATGCGCTACGGCCGGGATGACACGAATAGAGAGGGTGTAACCACTCACCCTCCCATCGCCGATGGCGATGGCCCCCTCCCTCTCTCAAAGAGAGAGGGACCCATTTTCATTTACTGCAGCACCGCCTTGCCAAACGACAGCTGCCCGTCCGTGACCCCGACGGCGATCACGCCGCCGTCCTCGATCTCGCCGGCCAGCAGCTTCTTGGCGATGGGGTCGACCAGTTCCTTCTGGATCACGCGCTTCAGGGGGCGCGCGCCGTAGACGGGGTCGTAGCCCTTGTCGGCCAGCCAGTTCAGGGCCTCGGCGTCCAGGGCCAGGGCCATGCGGCGGTCGGCCAGCAGCTTTTCGACGCGCTGCAGCTGGATGCGGACGATGTCGCCCATGTTGTGGCGCGACAGGCGCTTGAACAGGATGATCTCGTCGATCCGGTTGAGGAACTCGGGGCGGAAGTGGCCGCGCACCGTGTTCATCACCATCGGCCGGACGGCCTCGACGTCTTCGCCCTCCTCCTGGTTGGCCAGGAATTCGGCGCCCAGGTTGCTGGTCATGATGATCAGCGTATTGCGGAAGTCGACCGTGCGGCCCTGACCGTCGGTCAGGCGGCCGTCGTCCAGCACCTGCAGCAGCACGTTGAAGACGTCGGGGTGAGCCTTCTCGATCTCGTCGAACAAGACGACTTGGTAGGGACGGCGACGGATGGCTTCGGTCAGCGCCCCGCCCTCGTCATAGCCGACATAGCCGGGAGGCGCGCCGATCAGGCGGCTGACCGAGTGCTTTTCCATGTACTCGGACATGTCCATCCGGGTGATGGCCGCCTCGTCGGCGAACAGGAACTCGGCCAGGCTCTTGGTCAGCTCGGTCTTGCCCACGCCCGTGGGGCCCAGGAACAGGAACGAGCCGATCGGCTTGGACGGATCCTGCAGGCCCGCGCGGGCCCGGCGGACGGCGTCGGACACAGCTTCGAGCGCCTCGTCCTGGCCGACCACGCGGCCACGCAGCTCGTCCTCCATCTTGAGCAGCTTCTCGCGCTCGCCTTCCAGCATCTTCTCGACCGGAACGCCGGTCCAGCGGCTGACGACGGCGGCGATCTGCTCGGCGTCGACGACTTCGGGGGTCAGGGCCTGGGTGTCGCCGGCTTCGGCCTCGGCCAGGCGGCGTTCCAGGGCCGGGATCTCGCCGTACTGGATCTGGCCGGCGCGAGCGAAGTCGCCGGCGCGCTGGGCGGTCGCAAGGTCCGCGCGCAGACGGTCCAGCGCCTCGCGCGCTTGCGCGGCGCCGCCGACCTTTTCCTTCTCGGCCTTCCAGCGCGCGGTCATCTCGTCGCTGCGGAACTGCAGGTCGTCCACCTCGACTTCCAGGTTCTCCAGGCGCTGCTTGGAGGCCGCGTCGGTTTCCTTGGACAGGGCCTCGCGCTCGATCTTCAGCTGCACCAGGCGGCGGTCGATCTCGTCCAGCTCCTCAGGCTTTGAGTCGATCTGCATGCGCACGCGGCTGGAGGCCTCGTCGACCAGATCGATAGCCTTATCGGGCAGGAAGCGGTCGGCGATGTAGCGGTTGGACAGGGTCGCGGCGGCGACGATGGCCGAGTCCGAGATGCGCACCCCGTGGTGGACCTCGTACTTTTCCTTCAGGCCGCGCAGGATCGAGACGGTGTCTTCCACCGTCGGCTCGCTGACGAACACCGGCTGGAACCGGCGCGCCAGGGCCGCGTCCTTCTCGACGTGCTTGCGGTACTCATCCAGCGTGGTGGCGCCCACGCAGTGCAACTCGCCGCGCGCCAGGGCGGGTTTGAGGAGGTTGGAGGCGTCCATCGCCCCATCAGCCTTGCCCGCGCCCACCAGCGTGTGCATCTCGTCGATGAACAGGATGATCGAGCCCTCGGCGGCCGTGACCTCGCTCAGCACGGCCTTCAGCCGCTCCTCGAACTCGCCGCGATATTTCGCGCCGGCGATCAGGCTGCCCATGTCGAGCGAGAGCAGCTTCTTGTCCTTCAGGCTCTCGGGCACGTCGCCATTGACGATGCGCAGGGCCAGGCCCTCGACGATGGCGGTCTTGCCCACGCCTGGCTCGCCGATCAGGACGGGGTTGTTCTTGGTGCGGCGCGACAGGACCTGGATCGTGCGACGGATCTCCTCGTCGCGGCCGATCACGGGGTCGAGCTTGCCGTCGCGGGCGGCCGCCGTCAGGTCGCGGGCGTAGCGCTTGAGCGCCTCATAGCCTTCCTCGGCGTTGGCGCTGTCGGCGGTGCGGCCCTTGCGGATGGCGTTGGCGGCGGTCTCCAGGCTCTGGGCCGAGACGCCGGCGTCCTTGAACAGCTTGCCCGCGTCGCCGCCTTCCTTGGCGACGGCGATCAGCAGGCGCTCGGTGGTGACGAAGGCGTCGCCCGCCGCCTTGGCCGACTTTTCAGCCTCGGCGAAGACACGCGCGGTGTCGGGCTTCATGTAGAGCTGGCCGCCGGCGCCGTCGACGCGCGGGGTCTTGGCCAGCAGGGTCTCGACGCCGCCGTCCAGCTGGTCGGGGCGGCCGCCGGCGCTCTGGATCAGGGCGCGGGACAGCCCGTCCTTCTCCTCGAGCAGGACCTTGAGAATGTGTTCGGGCGCGAACTGCTGGTGGCCCCGGGCGAGCGCCAGGCTCTGGGCCGACTGGACCGCCTGTTTGGCGCGGTCGGAATAGAGATCGATATTCATGATGTCCCCTTGCTAGGCGGATCGGCGCGCGCTGCCTTGCTTAAGCACAACGCGCCCCGAGGGGGCATGTATGTGTGGCCGATACGCCACACAAGTCCTCACCAGCCCTTGCTGGTCAGATATCGTTCCAGTTCCTGGATCCGCACCGCGTCGGAGGGGTGGGTCGAGCCGAGGTCGCCGCCGGACTTGCCCCCGTCCAGCGCCTGCATGTTGCGCCACAGCTTGACGGCCTCGCGGGGCCGGTAGCCGGCGCGCTGCATGAAGTCGACGCCCAGCTTGTCGGCCTCCAGCTCCTGCTTGCGCGAGAACGGCAGCAAGAGGCCATAGCGCGTGGCGTCCTCGCCGTGGTCCTTCAAGAGCTTGCCGAACTCGGTGCCGCTGGCGGCGGCCTTGGCGATGCCCAGCAGAACCTTGGAGGTCGTCTCCTGCGACACCCGCTCGGCGGCGTGGCGGGCCACCACGTGGCCGGCCTCGTGGCCGATGACGGCGGCCAGTTGGTCGTCGTTCTCGACCAGGGTCAGCAGGCCCACCGTCACGCCGACATGACCGCCGGGCAGCACGAAGGCGTTGGGGGCTTCATCCAGGAACACCGCATAGTCCCAGGGCCGACCGGCCAGGCCCGCGGCGGTGATCACCCGTTGCCCCACCGCCTGAACGCGGGCGTTCTTGCGCGGCTCCTTGGAGACGTAGCTGTTGCGCAGCGTCTCGGCCCAGGCCTTCTCGCCCTGCGCCGCCAGGTTGTTGTCATTGACGATCAACAGCTGGTCGCGGCCCAGGTCGGGGTTATAGGCGCAGCCGCCCAGGGCGCAGGCGGCGGCCATCAGCAGCGGAAGGATCAGGCGCGGCAGGGTCATGGGCTCGGCGAACAGTGTTTCGAAGTCGACACAAGCCTTATCGACGGCGCGGGGGCGGGACGCAACTGGCAGAGCCATGCCGCGCGCCATGCGTGGTCTGACAAGCTGATCAAGCGGGTGCGGACGACTGTCGGCCTCAGCTCGCACAAAATCCTCATCCTGAGCTCGTCGAAGGACGAGGATTTCCATCCGCATACGCGGACGCCCATAGCGCCCGCTCAGCCCAAACGAAAAAGGGAGCCGCTTTCACGGCTCCCTTTCGTATTTCGCATCCGGTCCCGAAGGATCAGCCCTCGTCCGAGCCGCCCTCGGCCGGCGCGCCTTCGCCCGCTTCGAAGCTGCGCGGGGCGCGGCGGCGGCGGGGCTTCTTGACTTCTTCGCCTTCCGCAGCCGGCGCTTCGGGAGCCGAGACCGCTTCGGGGGCGCGCTCGGTCTTGCGGCCCAGGAACGCCGGGGCGTGGCTGACCGCGCCGTCCTGGCCGCGCAGCATCGGCGAGCCTTCGCCAGCCGGCGCTTCGGCGGTCAGCGGCGAGGCCTCGGGCTCGATCACGGCCATCGGGTCACGCTCGCCGCGCGGCTGCCAGTCACGGTCGCGATCGCGGTTGCGGTTGCGGTCACGACGGCGGCCCTCGCGGTATTCGCCTTCGCCCTGCGGCTGGTCGCCCTCGGCGGCCGGGCGTTCCTCACGCGGACGATCGTCACGGGGACGGTCGTCACGGTCGCGGAAGCGATCTTCGCGCGGGCGCTCGTCGCGGGGACGGTCATCCCGGGGGCGATCATCACGCGGGCGGTCATCCCGAGGACGGTCGTCGCGCGGACGGTCATCGCGGTCACGCCAGCGATCACGGCCCTCGCGCGGACGGTCGTCGCGGTTGCGATCCCGGTCGCGGCCCTCGAAGTTGCGGTCGCGGTCGCGGTTGCGGTCGCGGTTCTCGAAGCGGTCGCGGCGCGGCTCGCCGTTTTCACCGCCCTCGCCGCCTTCGGCCTGGCCCTCGGCGGGCTGCTCGACGACTTCGGGCTCTTCCGGCGGCTCGGCCTCGAAGTCGATCTCGTAGGCGGCGTAGACGTCCTTGCCGACGATGTCGGCGACCGGACGATTCGGCTGGATGGCGCGCAGGACGCGGAAATAGTGCTCGGCGTGCTGCAGATAGTTCTCGGCCAGCACGCGGTCGCCGGACGACGAGGCGTCACGGGCCAGTTGCTGGTACTTTTCGTACACGCTCTGCGCCGCGCCGCGCACCTTCACGCCCTCGGGGCCGTTGGAGTCGAATGCGCGGTTGGCATTGTGCTGTTGAGGCTTGCCGCCATTGCCGCCGCGATTATTGCGGCCACGTTGGCGCTTCATGCCTTTGAAATCTCTCATGTTCTCTTCTGAACCTGTCCGGAGGTCAGTCTTGCGCTGGCGCGTCCGGCCTTGCTGGTCTCTGAGCGGGTCTAACCCTGGTCGGTTTCAGAGACACTGGTTTCCGTAGAGCCCCCATCCTGCTCATTCGGCGCGGCGACCGGCGGACCGGGCGCGCCTGCCAGGGGAGCGTCGCAAGCGTCAGACACCGAAGCGTGCTCGACGACTGCTTTTCCCGTCACCCGGCGATCTGGAAGGAGACGAGACTCGTCTACCGGTTCACGCGGGGGTTTCCAAGGGATTTTTCACCCCCAGCACCACGCGGTCGTGCGTCGACAGATCCTTGACCGTGCGAACCTCGGTGGCGCCCGCCTCGCGGAATAGGGCCTCGACGGCCTGGGACTGGTCGTAGCCGATCTCGACCGCGAACAGACCGCCCGGCTTGAGCACCCGCAGAATCTCCGGCGCCAGCTCGCGATAGGCGGCAAGGCCGTCGGGGCCGCCGTCCAGGGCCAGGCGCGGTTCGTGGTCGCGAACCTCGGGCTCCAGCGTGTCGATCACCTCGGTCGGAATATAGGGCGGGTTGGAGACGACGAGGTCGAAGCTGTCGCTGCCAAGGCCCGTGGTCCAGTCGCCGTGCAGCAGGGCCGCGCGGGTGTTGAGGTCGAGATTGGCGGCGTTCTCGCGCGCCACGGCGAGCGCCTCGCTGGAGGCGTCGACGCCCAGCCCCTTGGCCGCCGGCCGCTCGGCCAGCACCGCCAGGAGGATCGTGCCCGAGCCGACGCCGAGGTCCAGCATCGAGAAGGCCATGCTTTCCGGGAAGGCCTTCAGCACCTCGTCGACAATGACCTCGGTCTCGGGACGCGGGGTCAGGACGTTCTTGTTCACCTGCAGCAGGATCTTCCAGAAGCCCTTGCGGCCGATGATGTGGCTGACCGGCTCGCGGCGCGCGCGGCGCTCCAGATAGTCGTTCAGCGTGGCGATCTGCTCGGCGCTCAGCTCGCGATAAGGATCGGTGACGATTTCGGTTCGGGTGACGCCGGCGGCGACTTCCAGCATCAGGCGCGCGTCGATCGACGGCTGGTCGATGCCGGCGTCCTTGAGGCGATCCTTGGCGGCGGTCCAGGCTTTGACGAGAGTCAGGGTCATGCGCGGGGATTTAGCGCGTCGGCGGGCGGGTGGCGAGATTGAATGCGGTACCAGATTTTGGTATAAGCACCGTCATGGCGAGCAAGAACACCTCCGTCGTCCTGGGCGATCACTTCCAGGCGTTCATCGACAGCCAGGTCGCTGACGGGCGCTACGGCTCGGCCAGCGAAGTCATCCGCGCGGGGCTGAGGCTCCTCGAAGAGAACGAAGCGAAGCTCGCGGCCCTCCGCGCCGCCCTGATCGAAGGCGAGGAGAGCGGCTTTATCGAGGACTTCGACTTCGACGCCTTTATCGAGGAAAGGTCTAGGGCATCCGCTCCACAGGGGTTCCATGAGGAATGAAGCCCTATCGGCTATCCCGTCGCGCCAAAGCCGACCTCGATGACATCTGGACCTATTCGGAGCAGCGATGGGGCGTTGAACAAGCCGCCGACTACGCCCGTGAACTGCAGGCCACCATCGAGATGATCGCTGAACATCCGGGTATGGGACAGCCGGATGAAAACCTCCGTGCGGGCTACAGGCGATGCGCCAGCGGCTCGCACGTGGTCTTTTACCGCGTCGGCGTCCGGGTGGAGATTATCCGCGTGCTACACCAAAGCATGAACGCCAGGGCTCACCTTGGCTGATCACGCCACCGCATCCCCCTCGCGCACCGCGCCGCCCTGGGTGACGTTGAGATAGATGCCGCAGAACATGTGGCCGTAGTGGTCGAACAGCGCTTTCACCAGATCGATGTCGCGCTCGGCGCTGGTCGGATCCACGTGCGTGGCGGCGCAGCGGACGATGGGTTTGAGCACCACCGCCTTGGCCGCGCCGACGCTTAAGGTCTGGCCGGTCAGGTCGTTCTCGGCCCAGGCGGGCCAGCCCTCGACATAGAGATTGGCGCGGAAGCGCAACGGGTCCAGATCGCGCCCGACCTTGGCCGACAGGTCCCGCACGCTGGCCAGGTTGACGATCGAGACATAGCCGGACTTGCTGTCCATGAACCGGTGCGCGCCCGGCCCCTCGATCACCTTCAGCGGGCCTTGGGCGTCGTCACCGAGGAGGTCGGCCAGCCACGCCTCGAAACCGGCCCGCCCGGAAGCCTGGCGCAGGTCACCGGCGAAGTCGGCGCGGCCCAAGGCGCGGGCGGTGAGCACGCCGCTGGTCTCGTCAAAGGCGGTCCGCGCCCTGGCCACGGCCGGGATCTTGGCCAGCACCGTGAACTTCATCTTCGAGATGTGCGCCGGCGCCGCCGGATCAAACCCGCTGGGCCCGTCCTCGACCGCATAGAGCCGGTCGCAGGGAAAACAGGCCCCGGCCGCAAGGTCGGCGCGATCAAGCCGCTCGGGCGTGAAGCCCTTCACGGGGTGGCGGTACAGCGAGACGATGCGGGCTTCCATGGGGCGGACCATCGGCCGCGACTCAAGGTCTGGCAAGCGCGGTCTCCCCCCGGGGATCGATACCGGGGAATCGATTGTTGAACGGCCGGCGCACGGTCTAACTTGCCGGCCCTCGCCCTTTCGGAACCCGCCCATGCCGCTGCTGACGCTCTACCAGGACCACGAACTGGCCGATATCGCCGCTCTGGTGAACACCGCCTATCGCGGCGAGACGGCGACCCAGGGCTGGACCAGCGAGAGCGAGCTTTTGGGCGGCCAGCGCACCGATGAGGCGTCCTTGCGCGCAGACCTCGCCGCCAAGCCGGGCTCGACCCTGCTGACCTTCCGCGACACGGCCGACGCCAAGCCGTTCGCCTGCGCCTGGATCGAGCCGCAAGCCGACGATGTCTGGTACGTCGGCATGATCACCGTCTCGCCGCTGAAGCAGGCCGGGGGCCTGGGCAGGGCCATGCTGCAGACCTGCGAGGCCTATGCCCGCGCCCGCGGCGGCAAGGTCATGCGGATGACCGTGATCTCGGTCCGCGACACCCTGATCGCCTGGTACGAACGGCGCGGCTACCGCCTGACCGGCGAAACCCAGCCCTTCCCCTATGGCGACGCGCGCTTTGGCCTGCCGCAGCGCGATGACCTGGCGTTCGTGGTGATGGAGAAGGGGCTGTAGGGCCCCATTACCGAACCTTAAGTAGCTCCATACGGGCCGGCGCGGTCAGATGCCGCGTCTTAGGCTCTGGGGCTCTCCATGACGTTCAAGTTTCGCGCGGCGGCGCTGGCCGTTCTCGTGCTCGTCGCCGCCGGCGCGGCCCAGGCGGCGGTTACGCCCGTGCCCGTCGGCCAGCCGCTGGCCCGGTTCGACAAGCTCAAGCCCGCCACCCACCGCTACCTGCGCTACAAGCAGGTGGGCGACACCCTCACCCCGCTGGACGTCTGGACCCGCGAGATCCGCATCGAGCCCGACAAGGCCGGCGTCAAGCGGCTGCATATTGTCCAGCACTGGGACGGCGCGACGCCGGGGACGGTCAAGACCCTGGACAGCTGGTTCGAACTGGGCACGTTCCGCCCGTTCGCGCATGCGCGCCGCACCACCGGCAAGGACGGCGTGACCAAGATCGAGGGCTTCGACTTCAAGCCCGACCGGATCGTCGGCCTCAAGGACCTGGAGGGTAACAGCCAGGCCGCCTACGACGTGGCCTCGCCCGAGCCGACCTTCAATTTCGAGACTGACATGGAGCTGCTCCAGGCCCTGCCGCTGGCCAAGGGCTATGAGGCCAGGATCGTCTTCCACCACCCCGGCGGCGGCGCGCCCGCGCCCTATGTGTTCAAGGTGATCGGCTCGGAGGTGCTGACCAGCTCGTCCGGCGGCAAGATCGACTGCTGGGTGGTGACCACCGACTACAACCGCCCCGACTGGAAGCCCTCGACCTTCTGGCTGGCCAAGGACAGCCAGGTGGTGATCAAGAACGCCGCCCCCGCGCCGGACGGCTCGGTCTGGGTGAAGACGCTGTTGTGGTAGGCGGACGCGCGAGCGCGCCCAGCCTGTCGTCGTCACAGCCACAGCGATCTTGCAGATCGGCTGTCGCGAGCCGAAGGGACGAAGAATGCGTTTGATCTTGGTCGCCGGGATGGCGCTCAGCCTGCTCGGCTGCGGCGATCGGTCGGACGCCGCCAGCGTCGCCGACCCAGAACTGACCGCCGTCCTCGCCCGCTGGGACCAGGACGACAAGGCCGATCTCAAGGCGGTCGTTGTCATGCGGGACGGACAGGTCGTCGCCGAGCGCTACTTCAACGGCGAGACCGACAAGACCCTCCACGATGTCAGATCGGCGGGGAAGAGCGTCACGGCCCTGCTGGCGACCATCGCCGTCGATCGCGGCCTGATCTCATCGCTGGCCGACCCGGTTAAGACCTACTGGCCGCAAGCCGCGACCAGCGCGATCGGCGACGTCAGGCTGGACGATGTTCTCACCATGCGGTCGGGCCTCGCGGCGTTCGATGCGGACACGCCATCCCCTGGCGATGAGGACCGTCTCGACGAAGCGGCCGATCCTGTCGCCTTCACCCTAGGCGTGCCCAGGGCCCATACGCCCGGCGTCCACTACCGCTACAACTCCCTGACGGCCTATGTCGCCGGACTGGTGATCGAAAAGGCCGCTGGGCGCCCGATGTCCCGTTTCGCCGACGAGACATTGTTCAAGCCCCTGGGGATCGACGTCTGGCGGTGGGACGCGGATGTGGCGGGCCATACCAAGGGCCAGGGAAACCTCTGGCTGACCGCCCGCGATCTCGCGACGCTGGGCGAACTTGTCAGAGCGCGGGGCGTCTACAGGGGCCACCGGATCGTCAGTGAGGCCGGCGTCGACGCCATGCTGCAGCCTCGCCTCCAGATACCGCCCGAGGCTGACGATCCCTATGCCGACGCCTACGGCTACTTCTGGTACGCCAAGACCTACGATATCGGGTCCCGCAAGGTCCCGATCCGCTTCGCCTCCGGCAACGGCGGCAACAAGATCTACATCGCCCCGGACCAGCGCCTGGTGGTGGCGATAACCTCCAGCGCGTATGGACGCGGCTACGGACAACGCCGGTCCGAAGCTATCCTCAAGGCCATCCTGGAGGTGGAGAGCCGTTGAGGGCGGGCCTGCATCATGCGGCGGCGAACGCGGTCGGAGCCCGGCCCTTCAGCCCCCCCCGTCGCGCCACCGTCGCGTTCACCGCCTAAAGGGCCCGGCATGAGCAAAGTACGATCTCTGTCCATCGTCCTCGCGGCCTCGGTCCTTGCGAGCCTCCTGGCCGCCACGGCGTCGCAGGCGCAGAAGCCCGGCGGCGCGGTGTGGGTGATGAGCTACAACATCCGCTACGACAATCCCGACGACCGGCCCGACTGGCGGGCGCGGCGGGGGCCGATGGTCGAGCAGATCCGCTTCTTCGCGCCCGATATTCTGGGCCTGCAGGAGGCCTTGCCGGCGATGGTCGACGATCTGGCCGGCGGCTTGGCGGGATACGCCCGCTACGGGGTCGGCCGCGACGACGGCGCTGGGCGCGGCGAGACCACGACGATCCTCTATCGGGCCGAGCGGTTCCAGCGCGTGCTGGCCAAGACCTACTGGTGTTCGCCCACGCCCGACACGCCCAGCAAGGCCTATGACGCGGCCCTGCCCCGCACCTTTACGCGCCTGGTCCTCAAGGACCGGCGGACCGGCGTGACGTTCGATGTCCGCAATGCGCATCTGGACCATGTGGGCGCGGAGTCCCGGGCCAAATGCGCCGCCCAGATCCTGGCGCTCGCCCCCTGGCCGGGCGCGCGACTGATCACGCTGGGCGACTTCAACAGCGCGCCGGACGATGCGCCCTATCGCCTGCTGACCGCGCCGCAAGGCCCCTATCGCGACGCCCGCGCGGCCGCCTCCAGCGTGTTCTCGCCGTCGACGGGCACCTTCAACCGGTTCACGCCGGCGTCGATCGGCCCGCCCATCGACTACATCTTCGTGGACCGCCGCCTGAACGTCGCGCGCTTCGCCGTGCCGACCGATGTCGCCGACGCCGGCGTGATCTCGGACCACTTTCCGGTGCTGGCCGAGATCACGCTGTCGCCGCGCTCCCGCTCGGACTAGCGGGCCGCCGGCGTCAGCAGGTTCGGATCAATGAACTGGCGCGGCAGACCGGGGCCTTCGAAATAGGTGCCGAGCCAAGCGCCGCCGCCGCCGTTGAAGTACTCCACCCGCAGGGCGTGGCGGCCGGGCTGCAGGGTGATCTCGCCCTTGGCGGTGATCACCCCGTGGTCGCCGTCGTTGTCGACCACGGCTTTGCCGTCGACATAGAGCTTGCTGCCGTCGTCCGAGGCCAGGGCGAAGCGATAGGTCCCCGCCGTGTCGATCCGCAGATCGCCCTCGAACACCACCGCGACATTGTCCTCGCGCGGCAGGGGCACGCCGGCTAGGGCGACGTCCAGGGTCACGCCCGACGAGGCCGGCTGCAGACGCGAGAAGTCGGGAAGACGCACCGCCGGCTCGGGCAGCAGATAGGTCTTGTAGGTCACGCCGCGCGGCTGCGCCGCGTCTTGGCGCACGATGCGGAAATAGCCGGTGGCCGTGGCGCTGGCGGCCTTGCCGTCGACGAACAGGCCGGTGCGGACGATGGTGTTGCGCGTGATCTCGACCGGCGCGGCATAGCGCGGCGAGGCGGCCGTCGGGGTCGAGCCGTCGAGGGTGTAGCGGATCTCGCCCACCGTGTTGGGATTGCGCAGGGTCAGGCGGGCGTTGCGATCGACGAACAGGCCGCCCGGCGGGGTGTTGCCGTCGCCCGCAGGCTCGATCACCGGCGCCGCATACGAGCTGCTGAGCATATAGGTCTGGGGCGGCATCGGCGCGCCCTTGCCGATCGGCGTCACGGGCCGCCCGATCCAGGCGTAGGGCGGCTGCGCGCCCAGGAGCCACGCCGCCGTGGCCGGGGTGTCGAAGGTGTTGATCGGCAGGTTCAGTTGGCGGCCCGGCTGCACCGGCGCGCCATAGGCGATCCACGGAATCTCAAGCTCGGCCAGGGTCTCGCCGCCATGTCCCTTGCCCACGCCGCCATGGTCGGAGCTGATCAGGATGACCGTCCGGTCAGCGATGCCGGCCGCGACGGTCGCCTGGCGGATCCGTTCGATCAGGCGATCGGCCTTGGCCACGGAGTCATAGTATTTCGGCGTGCCGTGGCCATAGGCGTGTCCGGCGTGGTCGACATGGTCGAGGTGGACGAACAGGAACTTGGGCCGCTTGTCCTGAATGTAGCGCACGGCGAGGTCGGTGGTCTCGTCCTCGGTCTCGGCGCGCCGGTCATAGCTGACGAAACGGCGGTCATAGAGATTGCCAAAGCCGTCCCAGTGATAGATCGAGCCGATCTCCCAGGTCGGGTTCTGCTCGCGCAACACCTGGAAGATCGAGGGGTAGAAGCCGCCCGTCCCGATGACGGCGGTGGGGAAGTTGAACTCGCCGACATTCCAGTCGTTGCTGGTGACCCCATGCTGTTCGGGGCCCGCGCCGGTGATCATCGAGGCCCAGTTGGCGGCGCTGGTGGTGGGCATCACGCCCCGCGCGCGCAGGCTCCAGCTGCCTTGCTTCATCATCGCCCGCATCGTCGGCGTATCGGCCTTTTCGACGCCGTCGGGGCTCATGCCGTCGACGCCGATGATGATCACGTGCTCGGCGGGCGCCGCCCGGCGCGCGGTTTCGGGGGCGAGGCGAGCCTGGGCGGACGTCGCCGCCAGCAGGGTCAGGATCAAGGCGAGGGGGCGAAAGGCGGCTTTCATGACGGGCTCCGGGACCAGCGACCAGTCCGAGCCTCAAACGCACTTTGCGCCCCATCTGGTCTAGACCAGATTAGCGCCCGATGATTGCGGTTTTACGACTTCCGGCGACGCGCCATGGCTTTCGCCTAGATCACCGCCCGCGACCGCTCGCCCACCTCGCTGGACAGCGCGCCGGCGACGATCTCCAGGCCTCGGCGCAGCGTCTCGCGATCACCCACCGCGCCCAGGCAGATGCGGACGCCGCTTTCGTGGCCGGGTTCGACGACCGGGGCGTCGGGGGCGGTGACTTCGGCGCCGCCGCGCAGCGCGCGGCCGGCCAGGCGTTCGGCGTCGAGCTCACTCATCGGCAGCCAGATGTGCGGGGCCATCGGCGATTGCGGGGTCTCGACGGCCGCGCCCAGGATCTGGCGGGCCAGGGCCAGGCGCGCCCTGCCCTCGTCGCGCGTCTCGTCCAGGATGGCGTCGGCCGAGCCGTCCTCGATCCACTGGGTGGCGATCAGCCCGCCGAAGGCCGGCGGGGCATAGGCGACGACGCGCAGCGCCTCGACCGCACGCTCGAAGGTCTCGGCGGCCGGGGCCACCAGGAAACCGGCCCGCAGGCCCGGCGCCAGGGTCTTGGAGACGCCCGACACATGGAAGGTCCGCTCGGGCGCCAGCACCGCGAACGGCGGCGGCGCGTCCAGCGCATAGGCGCCGTAGATATCGTCCTCGATGATCGTCAGGTCATGGCGGCGGGCGATCTCGACGATCGCGTCACGGCGGGCGCGGCTCATGATCCGGCCGGTGGGATTCTGCAAGGTGGGCAGCACGGCCAGAACCCGCGCGCCGGTGGCGCGGATCGCCGCCTCCAGGGCGTCGGGGCGCAGGCCCTCGGCGTCCATCGGCAGGCCGCGCGTGCGCCAGCCGCCGTAGCGGGTCAGGGCTTTCAGGCCATGATAGGCCAGGGCCTCGGTCAGCAGCACGTCGCCGGGCCGCAGCACGCTGTTCAGCGCCACCGACAGCCCCTGCTGGGCGCCGGCGCAGCAGATCAGCCGCCGCCAGTCGACGCCCTCATAAGCGCTGGTGCGCGACAGCCAGGCCGCCCCGGCCCGCCGCTGCGACTCGTGCCCCGCCGGCGGGGCGTAGGCCAGGTGTTCGGAGAGATCGGCCCGGCGGCGCAGGCGGGCCAGGGCCTCGGCGATGCGGGACGCGGCGGCGGCGGCCGGCGCGATGTTCTGGGCCAGGTTGATCGGCCCTTCGCGCTCATAGGGGCGATGCTCGGCCGGCGCATTGACGAAGCTGCCCCGCCCGACATGGGCGCTGACCAGGCCCGCCTTCTCGGCCTCGACATAGGCGCGGGTGACGGTGCCCAGGCCCACGCCCAGGCGATAGGCCAGGTCCCGCTGTGGCGGCAGGCGCACGCCGGCCGCCAGGGCGCCCGAGGCGATGTCGGCGCGCAGGGCCGCCACCAGCCGCTCATAGAGTGGCGCGACGCCGGCGGGGATGACGGGTGTCCAGGTCGGGAGCACGCAAGAGTCCTATATTGTCATCATAACAATATGAGCTTTGACTCTCGATACAATCAAAATCATCACGGTGACATTCAAGCCCATTCTCCGAGACCAGGAGGCCCGAATGACTCCGGAACTGATGCTGGCCTATGTCGTGTTCTGCTTCGCCACGGCGGGCACGCCCGGCCCCAACAACATGATGCTGCTGGCCTCGGGCGCGAACTTCGGCTTCCGCCGCACGGTGCTGCACATCCTGGGGATCAGCAGCGGCCTGGGCTTCATGGTGCTGGCCATGGGGCTGGGCCTGGGCGGGGTGTTCCGAGCCTATCCGGTGCTGCACGAGATCCTCAAATGGGTCGGCGCGGCCTACATGCTGTGGCTGGCCTGGAAGATCGCCATGTCCAGCGCGGTCAGCGACAGGGACCTGGGCAAGCCGATGACCTTCCTGCAGGCGGCGGCCTTCCAATGGGTCAATCCCAAGGCCTGGGCCATGGCGCTGGGCGCGGTCACGACCTATGCGCCCGAGAACGCCGGCTGGACGATCGTGCCGCTGCTGGCGGGAACCTTCATGCTGGTGGGCGCGCCGTGCAGCGCCGCCTGGGCCGGCTTTGGCCAGGGCCTGCGGCCGTTCCTGGATCGCCCCGCGGTGCTGCGGACCTTCAACGTGACCATGGCCCTGCTGCTGGTGGCGTCGCTGTATCCGATGGTGACCCGCGGCGACCACCCCGCCCCGCGTTCGCAGCACGATGTGGCGGCCGTCGACCGCAAGGGCTGAGGCGACTGGACAGCGTGGCGAAAGCGTTCAACCTTGGGCTGACCCTAGTCGAGGCAGCCCCGTGACCGAACGCCTTCTTCACCGCCGCGCCCTCTTGACCGGCGCCCTGGGCCTAGCGCTGGCGCCCGCCCTGACCCCGACCCTGGCGCGCGCGGCGGCGACCACCACCACGATCACCGTCGGCGATCGCGAGCTGGCGCTCAGCGTGTTCCGTCCGGCAAAGCCCAAGGGCGTGATCGTGTTCTCGCACGGCGCGGGCGGCTCGCCGGAGGCCTACGCCACCTTGCTGGAGACCTGGAGCCAAGCGGGGTTCCTGGTCGTCGCGCCGCTGCACGTCGACTCCCAGAAGCATCCCCGCAAGGCCCAGTACAATCTGCGCTCGGCCTTCCCGCTGCGCATCGCCGATGTCGGCGCGGCGGGCGGCTGGGCGGGGAGCGTGGCGCCCGACCTGCCGCTGGCCTATGCGGGGCACTCGTACGGCGCGCTGACCTCGCAGATGCGCGGCGGCGCCCTGGAAGCGATGATCCCGGCCCGCGATCCCAAGGCCAAGGCCGCGCTGTGCTTCTCCAGCCCCGGAACCATCCAGGGCCTGATGGGGCCGACCGCCTTCCAGACTCTGAACACCCCCACCCTGATGCTGACGGGCGAGCAGGACGTGCTGCCGGGCCTGGCCCCAAACTGGCGCGACCATCTGCGGGCGGTCGAGGAAAGCCCCGCCGGCGGCAAGTACGCCTGGATCGGCAAGAGCGTCGATCACGGGCTGGCGCACAATCCCCAGCACCCCGCCTTCGCCGAGGCCTCGGCCCTCAGCGTCACGTTCCTGAAGGCCCATCTGCTGGGCGACGCCAAGGCCAAGGCCGCGCTGGAGGCCAAGACCTCGACGGACACGGCGTCCTTCTGGCGGCGCTAGCGCGAAGCGCCCCCTTCCCCGCAAGCGGGGCAGGAGGGTGGTTGCGTTCTCCTCACCCGTGAAACGGGGGAGGTGGATCGGCGCGAAGCGACGAGACGGAGGGGGCGTCCCTTAGGCCACCGCCGCCAGGTGCATGCGGCCGCCCTCGTCGACGATGGCGTCGATCGCGTCGGCGGTCACCGGGGCGCTGAACAGGAAGCCCTGGGCCTGGACACAGCCGATCTCCTGCAGCTGCTCGCGCTGCTGGTTGGTCTCGACGCCCTCGGCGATGACCGACAGGTGCAGGGCCTTGGCCAGGCGGACGATCGCCGCGACCACGGCGCCGGCCTCCTTGTCGCCGCCCAGCGGGGTGATGAAGCTGCGGTCGATCTTGATCTTGTCGATCGGATAGCGCCGCAGATAGCTGAGCGAGCTGTAGCCGGTGCCAAAGTCGTCCAACGCCAGCGAGAAGCCCATGGCCCGCAGGCGGCCGATGGCCTGGTGCGTCACCTCGTCGTCGCCCAGCAGCGCGCCTTCGGTGATCTCCAGCTCGATCTTGTCGGCGCGGGCGCCGGTCTCGGCCAGGATCTCGCCGACGAGATCGGGGAACCCGACCTGGCGCATCTGCAGAGCCGAGACGTTCACCGCCACCTTCAGGTGCTTCCAGCGCAGGCTGTCGGTGAAGGCGCGGCGCATGATCAGCCGGCCCAGGTCGTCGATCAGCCCGCAATCCTCGGCCAACGGCACGAAGGCCGCCGGCGAGATCGCGCCCTTTTCGGGGTGAGTCCAGCGGGCCAGGGCCTCGACGCCCAGCACCTTGCCCGCCGCGTCGACCTGCGGCTGGTAGGCGACCCAGACGCCGCCGTCCTTCATCGCCTTGCGCAGGTCGGCTTCCAGCCCGCGCCGGGCCTTCAGCGCCGCGTCCATCTCGGCCTCGAAGAAGCAATAGCGTCCGCGGCCCTCGTCCTTGGCGCGGTACATGGCCACGTCGGCCCGCCGCGCAGCCTCGACCGCGCCGACATAGGCCTCGTCCGGCGTGATGATGGCCACGCCGACCGAACCGCCGACAAACACCGTGCCGCACGACAGGTCGACCGGAGCGCCCATCGCCGCGACCAGCCGCTCGGCCAGGGCGGCCGCGCCATTGGGATCGATATCGACCGCGACGACGCCAAACTCGTCACCGCCCAGTCGCGCCAGGGTCTCGCTGGCGCGGCACAGGCCCGCCAGACGCGCGCCGATCACCTGGATCAGCTCGTCCCCGGCGGCATGGCCGTGGGTGTCGTTGACCGCCTTGAAGCGATCCAGATCGATGGCCAGCACCGCCAGCGCCCCGCGTCGACGCGACAGGCCATCGACGCCTTGCCGCAGCCGCTCCTCGAACAGCACGCGATTGGGCAGGCCGGTCAGGGCGTCGTGCATGGCCATGTGCTTGGCGCGCGCCTCGCTGGCGACCAGCCCCTCGGCGATCCGCCGGCTGCGACGGGCGAAGATCAAGGCCACCGCGGCCAGACCGCCCACCGCCAGCAGGATCGGAACCACGGCCTTGCGCAGGAGGCGCTGACCCGGATGCGGCGGGGTCCAGTCCAGGGTCGCGACGACCTTGCCGGCGTGGTCGCGCAACGGCACGTGGGCGTCATCGGCGTCAGGCCGCATGTCGCCCCTGTGCAGATGGATGCCGGCCAGCAGGAACCGGCTGGCGAAGACCTCCAGGAACACTGCGTCCAGCTTGAGGGCGGTGACGACCACCGGCGCGCGCGCCTGGCGAATGACCGCGGTTCCGAAGTCGGGCTGCACCAGGCTGGCCGTGACGACATAGACCTCGCCGTCGATGGCCTCGATGGCGCTGGCCTGCAGCGGCGAGGAGACCATGCCGCCATCGGCGCGCGGCCCGGTGACGCGCGGACGTCGCGCCTCGCCGGCGCGCACCTTGGCGATCAGCGGCTTGAAGTTGGTGACGTGGCGCTCGTAGTCGGCCGCCGTGGCCGACTTGCCGACGCGGGCGTTGAACACCGGACGATCCTCGTGATTGACCACGAAGATCATGTCGAAGCCGCCCTGCCCGATCAGATAGGCGCTGATATTGTCGGCCGCCCAGGCCGGATCGAACCGGTTGTCGAGGTTCTTGACCGCTTCATCCCAGAAAACCTGCGGCGCGACGATCCGCTGCAGATCGGCGACCTTGGCGTCGACGCCGCGCTGGACCAGCTGTTGTTCGTGGCGAAGCGCGTCACGATCGACGCGCTCGGCGATCATGAACAGCACGGCCACCAGCACGCCAACCGTCAGCAGCGCCATGGCCGCCAGCGGCGCGGAAAGTCGGGCCTCGACACCCTTCATCGTCACGAACGTCCAATGCCGCAGGAAAAGACAGACCCTGTTCTTGCAGGGCATCACTAAGCTTGACCTAACGCCTCGTGAGACAACGTGTCGCACGCACGCGGCGTGATCGGCGCGCCGATCGCGGGGGAACATTCCCTTCGGCGGGGAAAGGCTCTAGAGAGACCGACCGTTCTCTCCAGACTTGTGACACGACCTTGCGACTGCCCCAGGCCCGCCTCGACCAGGTTCTCGACCGTTTCCGTGAAGTGGAGGCGCGCATGGGCGCGGCCACCGACGGCGCCGAGATCGTCAAGCTCTCCAAGGAGCACGCCGAGCTGCGCCCCGTGGCCGAGGCCGTCGAGCGGCTGGCCAAGCTGAGCGCCGAGCGCGCCGAGCTGGACGTCATGGCGTCCGATCCCGAGATGGCCGAGATGGTCCGCGACGAGATTCAGGCGCTGGACGAAAAGCTGCCCGTGCTGGAGCGGGAGCTGGCCCTGATGCTGGCGCCCAAGGACAAGGACGAGAACGCCTCGGCCATCCTGGAAGTGCGGGCCGGCACCGGCGGCGACGAGGCGGCCCTGTTCGCCGGCGACCTCTTCCGCATGTACCAGCGCTACGCCCAGACCCAGGGCTGGCGCGTCGAGGTCGACAGCATCTCGGAAGGCGAAATGGGCGGCTTCAAGGAAATCGTCGCCTCGATCACCGGCGACGGCGTGTTCGGCCGGCTGAAGTTCGAAAGCGGCGTGCACCGGGTGCAGCGCGTGCCGGCCACCGAAGCCCAAGGCCGCATCCACACCTCGGCCGCCACCGTCGCGGTGCTGCCCGAGGCCGAGGACGTCGAGATCGAGATCAAGGAAAGCGACCTGCGGATCGACACCTATCGCTCGTCGGGCGCGGGCGGTCAGCACGTCAACAAGACCGACTCGGCCGTGCGCATCACCCACTTGCCCACCGGCGTGGTGGTGACCAGCTCGGAAAAGAGCCAGCACCAGAACCGCGCCCGGGCCATGAAGAACCTTAAGGCCCGCCTCTACGACATGCAGCGCGAGGCGCTCGACAGCGCCCGCTCCGAGGCCCGCAAGAGCCAGGTCGGCAGCGGCGATCGTTCCGAGCGCATCCGCACCTACAACTTCCCGCAGGGCCGGGTGACCGACCACCGCATCAACCTGACGCTCTACAATCTGTCGCGGATCATGGAGGGCGACGCCCTGGACGACGTGATCAACCCGCTGATCGCCGAGGACCAGGCCGAGCGTCTGGCCAGCCTCGAAGAGAGCTTTAGCTGATGGCTTGGACCCGCCCCTATGACGAGGCCGAGCCTCAGCGGGTCAACAAGTGGCTGGCCCAGAGCGGCGTGTGCTCGCGCCGCGAGGCCGAGCAGCTGATCAGCGACGGCCTCGTCTCGATCGACGGCGAGGTCGTGGAAGACGTCGGCCGCAAGATCCTGCCCGGCCAGACCCTGACCCTGGCCGATCGCGCCACCGCCAAGCTGGACGCCGTCCCGACCTATCTGGTTCACAAGCCGCGCGGCGTGGTCTCCTCGCAACCGGATCCGGGCCAGGTGCCCGCCGCGCGCCTGCTGACGCGGGCCAACCTCTGGGGTCCGGCCCAGGGCGTGGCGATCCCGCAGTCGGGCGACCTGATCCCGCCGATCGGGCGCCTGGACAAGGACTCGCGCGGGCTTCTGCTGCTGTCGCAGGACGGCGTGGTGGCCAAGGCCGTGATCGGCCCGCAGTCGGAGCTGGAAAAGGAATACCGCGTCGCGGTGATGGGCGACCTCACCGAGGAAAAACTCGAGCTCCTGCGCTTTGGCCTGGAGCTGGACGGCCGCGAACTGCGCCCCGCCGAGGTCGAGGTCATCTCCGACCAGCGCCTGAGCTTCGTCCTGCGCGAAGGCCGCAACCGCCAGATCCGCCGGATGTGCGAGCTGGTGGACCTCAAGGTCGTCGACCTGTTCCGCGTCCGCGTCGGCCCGCTGGACCTGGGCGACATGCCCGAAGGCCACTGGCGCTTACTGACGGCGGCCGAGCGCGCGGCGCTGGTGGCGGGTTAGGGGTGACGTTTGAATCCCGCAGGCCGCACTTGGCGGCCGCAAACCCGAACGTCCGTTTCACGCCCTGAAACTAACGGGGGGAAGCAGCCCTGGGCGGACCTAAGCGAGCGCCTGCGCCACTATCGCCACGCCGAGCAGGACGCCTAACGCGACCAAGAACACGGGCGCGAAGGGATGCGAGACATTGATCGTCCACCCCATCATCGGGATGCGCTTCGGCACGATAAACCGGGAGTCGTTGGGGCCGTGGTAGAGCCCGAAGCCGTCGTACCAACCGTCCATCTCGACCTCTCCCAATGGCGAAACTCTGCCAGAACAAACGTCGAATTTCAACCTTGAGGTGACCTTGGCTCCCTGCGTCCTTCGAGGCGCGCTCAGGAGCGCGCACCTCAGGATGAGGTGTTCAGCAACAGACTACCTCATCCTGAGGTGCGAGCCGAAAGCGAGCCTCGAAGGACGCATGGCGGCTGCAAACTCACCTCTGCTGGGATGCCTCAAATCGACCGACCTCCCCGGCGAACGCCGGGGCCCAGATTCATCCAGAGCGGTTGGGGTTGATGCGATAGCGCTTCGCACCAAACGAAGAGCGCCCGTGGGTTCGATCTGGATCCCGGCGTTCGCCGGGAAGGTCGGGTTTCTGGAGGAGCGTTGGAGGCTGCTCCCAACCCTGGGCTGACGTGTTTCCCTCTCCCCTTGCGGGAGAGGGTGGCCGCCGAAGGCGGTCGGGTGAGGGGTCGGACACTTTCCTAAACCGACAAACACTCTGCGTGTCGGTTTAAGGTTCCCGATTCACGCCCTGAGACACGGACCCTGATATTGTCGGCAAGGATGGTTAGGCGGCGCTCGATCCGTCCGGCCCCTCGCTACCCCAATCGTCCGCCTTGCTCATCCATCCGCTTGGCTCTCTCCAGCACGTCGTCAACCACTGTCCGCAGAGGGCCAAACGGATGCTTTTCACCTAGCAACACGAAGACCTCGTCCCGAGGGTCGACTAAGCGGAAGATGAAGCCCAGGGCATCGTCGTTCAGACTCGCTTCATCCACCACCGGGCCTGGGAAGAAGAAGCCCGCCATGTCCTGGAGAAGGAACTCGTCGAGGCGTTCGTCGAAATGTTCTAGGACATTCCGGAGGCTGCGATCAGCGAGCGGAGAGGCGTCGTCCAACCCGAAGGCCTTACGGAGCGTTTCGGCACGGGCTTTATGAAGCGGCTTGTCTCTTCCAGGCCAAAAAAAGCGGGACAGGCCGGCGACATGGGTCAGTGCCTCGTGCGCCGTTGCAACGATCGTCGCTGGGTCCCGCCCTTCTTCCACAGCTTGGTCGAACCGTTCGAAGGCGTTTGCCGCGCGTCCTGCCGAGTAGGTCAGCGCTTCGATATAGAAGACCTCGTACATCGGCTGGATGCCGCCAAGCTTGCTCATCTGCGACGCTCTTTCACGCCTCTGGTCGTCAGATAAGTTCATGAAGCGTTTCCATGAGCCGAGGCGGAGGTCGTAGCAATCACATGGCCTTACGGCTTTGCCGGTTCGGTCGGAGACTTTGGCGCACGCCGGTAGATAAGGAAGACCTAGAAGCGCTCATAAGCTTCAATCTCTTTGCGCATGTCGTGAACGTCTCGCGCGAGGTAGAGGTCGAAGAGATCGAGCATTTCGGCCTCGCGTTCAGGGTCGCTTTCGAAGGCGCGATATAACCTGACCAGCGTCCGTCCGACTCCGTACGTCGCCATATATAGTCTCCGCCGCCTATCGACCTCTCCCTCACCCAACAGGTTCAAGACGCGCCTCACGGCCTCCAGTGCCAGTTCCGGATACTCATCGAGCTGATCGGAAAGCGCGCGCATCGCCCTGTCAGGATGATCCTCGAACGCACGGGAATTTACATACGAGCGGAGCAATGCCGCCCGATCTGCGGACTTGGAGAGCAGGCGCTCCCAATTCACATGGGAAGCCTCGTCGCGCACAGCCTTTGATACATCGTCGAACAGCGGCTCAATCCAACGGACGGCGCGATCGCCCACACTTCCGTTGGTCAAATTGCCCGAAGCGCGAAACGCTCCAGCCTGACGCGCAAGATCATCATCGGAAAACTTCGCCAAGAAAGCCGCTTCCCGCCCCTCGTCACTTATCGCCAGCCCAGACTCAAGGACGCGGCCAATGGCTCTTAGCGGAACAGCATCCATAGCTGATATACTGGCGATTAGATCGATGAATTGATCAGGGTAGGCGTAGAGCGCCCAGTTCATAAAGTGCTGCCCATTTCCCCCAAGAATTAGCAGCGGCTCGATCTCAATGAACTTCTTCATCAGTGTGACCGCTCTCGGCCCGTCGTACTTCCCTATCGAGTTTACGACATGCAGCATACAGACTCGCACAGAGTTCAGCCTCTCGACTTCTGACTGCTGCTCAACAAAGCTGCCAATGATGTCGAGGGTATCCGGCAGATTCCAGAGAATTTTTGCGAGCGCTTCATAAGCCGAACCTCGATCTCCGTTGATTCCACTGCTTTCCCAGTCGTTTTCTAGGTGAAGCAGCGCGCGCATGTCGGTTCTAGGCTCACGCTCTGATCGACTTGACCTCACGATGTCATCGGAAGCCGACCCATGCTGCGCAACATCAATCACAAATGAGAGGATAGCCTGGTCAGCAGCCACCTCAGAGTACCTCTGCACTAGCCAGCAGATCGTGCGGTGAAACTCATCACCGTCTTTGGTCAACACGAGCCGAATAGCGCGGGCAGCTAACTCCGGTGTCGTTTCCGCATCTCGCAGCCCGCTGACAATTGCTTCAGCATACGTATCGTTGAGGTCAGAAGGCATCGTTTCGAGCAAATTCACGAACCGCTCAGGTTCAATCTTTGCTCGTCCTCGAAGGACGCTCGCCAACTGCCGCGCGCCCCCTATGACACTGTCGGCCCGATAGACATGTCCCTCGTTGGTCGCGTAGCGCTTCATGGCCTTTAGCCACTGTGCGTCTGACATCTTCTCCGCGACTTCGGGGGAGATCGGTGATTGCACCCAACCGCCTCGGATGCCGTGCGCTTCTGGCAAAGGCGCGTTGGGAAATTTCCGATCGAGTTCAGCCAGCCGAGATTGACCACGTTGACTGAGGTACTCCGGACCGATCGTTCGTAAGATCGCGCGCTCTTTCGTCCCACTGATCGAGAGTTGATAGATCACATGAGGCTTCCAATCGCGTCCCCACCCGGACGCCGCAAACTCTTCGCGGCGGCGCATGTACTCCAAGCCCCAATCAATTTCGGGCCGGTGCGAAAGAACGAGTTCTTCGAGCCGCGACCTATCCTCATCCAAGAGGAATGGCATTGCCACGCGCGCGGCTTCCGCAAACGGCATCCAATCGCCGCCGCTCTCACCCAGCGACATAAGGTCTTCGCGATCAAATAGGGTCGGTAACAGGTGAGCGAGCGCCTGCCCTCCAGCAGTTATTGCCTTGAGCTTCAAATAAAGTGCGACTTGGCTGTTGACGGGCAATGTTTCGAGCAGCGTCTCAACATACACGGCGTCTTCGCGAGCGACCTGCTCCAGAGCCTTTGTCAGGAGCGAAAGGTAGCCGTCATCTTGTCCGCGAAAGAGGAGATGAAGCTGTATGGGCGCGCCGTCAGCGAACGCCGCCAAATCCCTACAAAGGGCCTCAGCGAAGACCGGAAAAATCTGCTCCACCAAGGCGCGTGGCGCCTTCTCGCTCAGCTCCTGAAGCCAATAATTGTCGTTGCCTCCGATATGCCGACCAAAGGGCTGCCGATCGGGGAATGCCGCCATCCATCGACGAAGCCACATGCCGAGCACGCGCGCGCCGAGCCCTGCCTTCTTGTTAACCCATGTCCCGATGTCGACGCTCTCCGTCCAATTCTCATCGTTCAGACGGTCAGGCGGCGCTACAGCGATCACATCCCCATACAGCGCCTCCAGCTCGCCGATATCGTCGTCTGGATAGAGGGTGGCAAACCAATCCAAAAGTTCGGGCGTTCGCTCAACGTCGCCTCCCCACCAGCTACGCAGAAATTGACTGACAAGCGACGAGTGCGATACGGCGCTCTTTTTCAGAAGCCAAAGGCCGAGCGCCTTATCTTCGTCACTCGCCTCCAACCACTTTGCAATGAGGCCGCCGCGTAGCAGCGAAGGGAGCCAGCGCTGACCGTTGAAGACAGTTCTGCTGATCTTCGACAGTGCGTGTTCCGTCGGAAACCAATTGAGGACTAGCGAGCGCTCTTGGTCGGTTGGCTCATCAACCGTCGCCAGCCATATGCCGATCGCGTCTTTGACTAGATATCGAACCGAGTCCGAGTTCATCACCTCGGCAAGATTGCGCTGGTAGAGGCGATTGGCCCCCTGATCGCGCAAGCGAGCGAATATCTGGCGCACTTGGGTCCGCCGAAAGAGCCGTTGCTCGTCGCTGTTCAAAAGCGAGAGAACGGTTTGGCCCGATGCGAGGAAATGGTGTGAAAAGCTGTGGTCGAAGAACGACTCGTGCGCGAACTGAACCTTCCCGCCCACCGCTGAAATCAGTCCAGCCGAACTAAGCGCGGCGACCGCGCCGGGCAGTTGGGACAAGACACTTTCCGGGGCGGTCAATTCCTGATTGGCGCTCATGGATTGAGCGATCAAACCCATACCCATAGCAGGCGTCCATGAGATCCCAGTCGCCCTAAACTCCTTCGCTCGGATCTCAAGGAGCTGATCAAACAGCTTCGCGCCAGTCACCTCACCAGAGTAAGGAACTCCAGACGCCGCAATTGCCATGAAGAGCTGTAAATTGATCGGTATCGAGAGGTTGCGCTTCTCTCCTTCGGTGAAACTAGGTCGCGCAGCGCCTGCGCTCTCCAACACCGGCAACACATCACGGTCCCAATCGAACGGCTTAAGCGTGACTGATGTTGTACGAACTGAACTCGCAATCGACTTTAGACGGCTGTCGTTCTCCAAATCGAACGAGCGACAGGCAAGGACGACGCGCACCTTCGGAAACAAATCGCTCTGCGCGATGAGCTGAAAGAGTATGTCTCGGATCAGTCCCGATCGACCAGACGCATCACTGATCGCGTCAACCTGATCGATCACTATCAACGCGTCGCGCTGATGGAATCGATTACCAAAAGCGCCCACGGGACTTTCGTCACGCTCCAGCACTGCGCTTCCCAAATCCCTCATCGACTGGATGTTGAGAAAGCGATCTAGGCGGAACGCAAGGACTGGCCAGCCCTTCGCCTCAGCGGCATCGATGATCCGAGTAATCGTCGCGCTTTTGCCGCCGCCGGCGGTTCCCGCCAATACGACGAACTTCTTGCCACCATCGAGGACGGCGCTGACAGCCTCCATGCTCTCTGGCGTCTCGATGTCCCGGCCACCGATTTTCGCGGGCAACGACGCTAGATAGCGTCGTGTTGCATCGTTGACTTTGCCTTCGATCGTTTCGTCAAATCCGGCCTTCCAGCCAATTCCAAGGCCGTCAATCGCTGCGCGAAACGCCGATGTCGTCACCGTCTTAGTGATGGCTCCTTCGAGAAAGTCCAGAAGCGCTAAAATCGCATCATCAGTGGACGCGCTGAACAGCAAGCCGCAAACAGCATCGAGTTCGCGACGTAGGGAGAGCACCGAGACGGTTTCTAGGCGGAGCCGCTTAAGCCAATCGAGCTCCATGTCAGGGGTGACATTCCAGACTTCGCGTAGCGCCTTAATCGTTGTCCGGTCGCCCTCGCTCAAAGCATCTTCGAAGTCTGCTGGCGACTGAACCGTGCCTGCCTTATCGACTAATGACCTGAGGCCAGGTGCAGGATCTGCGGAGACGAACACACAGGTGGTGCTTGGCTCTGCAAACTTGCGGGCAAAGTTCGAGAGGATGCCTTCCTGATTGAGGGCGCCGATTGTCCAGTTTCCGCTCACCAGCTTCCGTTTGCATTGGTGCCAAGCGTCACCGCTCGCCGACGTCAGCCTGAACTCAAACCCCTTGGCATCTTCGTTGAACGGCTCAAGGCGTATCTCTGCGGCTTCTCCCCTTAAGACCCGCAGAGCTTCAACGAGCGTCCAATGGGCCTCGTAGTCATTCCCCAGCTTGTCGGCGACGCCACCCCTCATTCGCTCTGCCCGCCCGGTCCCGAAGGAAGCTGTGGCCGGACATAAGCGACAAGTGGCCAATCCCCGTGATAGTTCGCGACTACCCCTTCGCGCGGGGCCTCTATGCCAGCTATTGCCGCCACCTGCGTAAGACAGTGAGCGAGATGGCCACGGAGCAACTCAAGCCCATCGAAATAGGCTTGGCGCACATCCTCCGGTCTGCGGAACTCGCCAACACGCGTGATGTCGCCGTGCTTGAGAGATTGCTCAAACGTCAGGAACTGGCGAATGCCCTCGCGCATCATGTCCACGACCAGATACAGCGGGCCGTCCTGCAGGGCTAAAAGCTCAACCTGTTTATCGACGAGAAGGCCCCGGATCTCCTGCAACGATTTTAGAGCCTCGTCGATACAGCCGTCGCAACACTCATAGGCGCTGAGAACCCGCCGATCTTTCAGGCGGATTACCAATTCGCGAGCGACCTTTTGCTCGGTGTCTTTTGGGCTGACTGCAACGCTGATGAAGGGGAAGTTGAGCGTGACCTCTCCGATCCGGTCGGTGAAGCTTCTCTTCGCGCGTCCTAGTAACGCCGCGATATCTATCTGGAATGGTGCTGGCCTGCTCCGCATGGTCCAGATTGTAGCGTAGCTGGAAGTTAGAAATACAGCATGGAATCGAGAGGTTGCGATCGCGGGCACCAGTGAGCACGCGCCGTCGTGGGGCGCGATTCGCCTAACCTCCTTGCAGTGGAGCCTTTGCTCCGGTGCGGGGCCTTTGCCCCTGTTGCCCAGCATTTCTGCGGGCTTCAGCCCTTTGGCTTACTCGTTTGGACCCTCAGGTCCCGGCGTGCGATTCGGCGGCAACCCGCGCGCCTCGGACGCGGGCAGGAAGGAGCTTGGCCATGAGACGACCGATGAAGCGGCAGCCGAGAAAGTCGTGGCGCTGGTTGACTTTAGGGGAGCGCTTAGAAAGGCAAGATTGAAGCGTCCGGGGCCAACGGCCCCTCACGCGGTTGTCTGCACACTGGAATTTCCAAGACCATCAGCGGCGGCGTTGGTCTCGCCAAGCGGCCAGAGCCTTTCTTTTTCTGCGCCATAGGCACCCCCACCCCCGGCCACGCTTGCCGCTGGGGGTCATGAGCGCAAGCTGGCGCCATGGACGACCACCTCTTGGATTTCGAGATCCGGCCGGGCCGCATCCGCAGCGATGGACGGCAGGCGGTAGGTCGCGGACAGCGGCTCTCGCGCCTTGTCGCCAAGCCGGCGCGGACGCTCTCGCGATCGGGCGGGCATGGCCCGGCCAGACGTTCAGGCTCGCCCGGCAAGTGTTCGCGGTTCGGCCGAGGCCAGGACGCCGCCAATGCGATGAAGTTTCGCGGCGGCGGCGCCGGCTATCGCCGCGTCGTGATCAAGACCCGGATGGCGGCGCTAAAACTCGGGAGCCAGGCGGCCGGCGCACATCTGCGCTACCTCGTGCGCGATGGGGTCACCCGCGATGGCGACCCGGCCAAACTCTACGACCGTGACGGCGAAGGCGTTGACGGCGCGGCCTTCACCGCGCGCGGCGCCGGCGACCGTCGCCAGTTTCGGTTCATCGTCGCGCCCGAGGACGGCGCGGACCTTTCCGACATGCGCGCCTTTACCCGCGACCTCATGGGGCAGATGGAGCGCGACCTCGGGACGAAGCTCGATTGGGTGGCGGTCGATCACTTCAACACCGGCCACCCGCACAGCCACGTCGTGGTCCGGGGCAAGGACGCGTTCGGCAAAGACCTAATCATTGCCCAGGACTACCTGACCCATGGTCTTCGCCATCGCGCCCAAGAACTGGCGACCTTGGAGCTTGGGCTACAGACCGAGCAGGAGGTCGCCCGCAAGCGCGAGGCCGAGATCACCGCCGAACGCTTCACCGACATCGACCGCGGTCTCGTCGCCGACATGACCGCGACGCGTACCATCGACATGCGCCCGGCCGCCGGTCAGGTCCGCGCCGATCATGACGTGACCTTGCGCCAAGGTCGGTTGAGAACCTTGGAACGCATGGACCTTGCCGAGCAGGTTTCCCCCGGCGTCTGGCGGCTCTCCGAGAATCTGGAGTCGACCTTGCGAGGCCTTGGCGAGCGCGGCGACATCATCCGCGCCATGAGCCGGGCGGTCAGCCGGCGCGGGCGCGAGGCCAATCCTGAGGCCTTCGTCATCGATGCGGCGGGCGAGCCCTCGACGCCCAAGACCGGGCGGGTGATCGATAAGCGACTGTCCGACGAGTTGGGCGATCGGGTCGGCTTGGTGGTCGATGGGATCGACGGCCGGGTCCGGCATGTCGAGGTTGATGGCGACACCGCCGCAGACATCAGGATCGGCGCCATCGTCGAGACCGGCGCCATGCCCGCCAGTCGCCCGGCGGACAGAACCATCGCCTCCCTCGCCGAGGATGGCGTCTATCGTCCCAGCGATCACCGGCAACGCCTGCTCAGCGGTGAGATGAAGCTTCCGCCCGGCGCCAACGCCGACGATCTCGTCGAAGCCCACGTCCGCCGACTGGAAGCGCTACGCCGGGCCGGCGTGGTCGAGCGCTGGAGCGACGACACTTGGAGCATCCCCAAGGACTTCATGGCCCGCGCCGAGGCCTTCGAACAGGGCCGGCGTTCGCAAGTGCGGTTGTTGTCGGCTTTCGACTTGGACAGCCAGCTCCGCAGCGACGGCGCAACCTGGCTCGATCGCCGGCTTGTCGGCGGCCAAGCGCGTGACGCCGCCCCGCAGGGCTTTGGCGCCGAGGTCGAGCGCGCCCTTGATCGACGGCGCGAGACGCTGGTTCGGCAAGGCCACGCCACGCGCGGCGCCAATGGCGGTTGGCGCGCTAAACCGGATTTGCTCGCCAAGCTGGAGCGCCAGGAGATCAGCCGTCGCGGCGAAGCCATGGCCAAGGACAAAGGACTGCCGTTCCGAATGCCCGAGCCGGGCGAGGCCGTGCGCGGGAAGCTGGTCGACAGCGTGCAGATGGCGTCAGGTAAGTTCGCGGTGATCGAGGGCCATATGGATTTCGCGCTCGTACCGTGGCGGCCGGTGATGGAGCGTTTTCGGGGCCAGGAGATCGCCGGCACGGTCGAGATGGGTGGGAACATCTCTTGGCAGCTCGGGCGCGGCCGAGGCCTTGGCATCTAGCGACTGGCGGGCTCCTCGCCATCAAGGCCAAGGCCGCCCGGCTCGAACGCCTGATCGGCGAGTGAGGCGCCGCTGCTGAGGCGGCGGTTCAAGGCTTGGATGAAGTTGCCATAACGCTTCTGGCCTAGCGCCCGCGTCGCCGGTTCGTCGGCGGCCGAGACGACCGGCGTCGCGCCAAGCCAGGTGCGGATAAAGATCGCCAGCGCCTCGTTGCCGACCTGGGCTTCGCGCTCCAGACGCTCCATGTGTTTGTTCATCCGGTCCAGGCGGCGTAGCAACGCCGCTTCCGTGCGCTCGGCTCCGTCCGGCGACATGAACGAGGCCAGGGCCGCGCGGACAATCTCGGACTTGGGCCGGCGGGTGCGGATCGACAGTTGGTCGAGTGCCTTGGCGAGATCGGCCGGCAGATAGACCTTGGTCTCGACCTTCATGCCGCGTCCTCGTCGATCAAGCCCAAGCGCTTGCGCGACAGCCAGGCGCGATGGCGGGCGCGGGTATAGGGCGATGGCGGTTCGGCGACAGCAATCCGCCCGCCGACATGGCGCCAGTGGTCGGGACAGACGCGCTCTGGATTGATCCCCAGCGCCTCGATGGCGTCGATGACTTCCAGGCCAGCGCGGACCTTCGTCCAGGTCTTCAGGTCGAGGAGGACTTTGGCCCCAGGGGTCACGAA
This sequence comes from Caulobacter vibrioides, assembly GCF_002310375.3. Taxonomy (GTDB): domain Bacteria; phylum Pseudomonadota; class Alphaproteobacteria; order Caulobacterales; family Caulobacteraceae; genus Caulobacter; species Caulobacter vibrioides_D. The sequence goes on along the minus strand of NZ_CP023315.3, from coordinate 872,779 downwards.
CGGGACGCGGTCGAAGGGCTCGCCCGGTTCGACCGCACGGAGAACCCAGAGGCGCGAGAGCGTGGTGCCATAGTCGCCAGCCTCCCAATGGATCAGGGCGAAGACGGCGCCGGGGGCGAAGGCAACGGCGCGGCGGCGGCGATCGTGGACGATCTCATCAGCAGGCCGGCCGAAGCGGACCCAGCGTTGGAGGCGGTCCTTGAGCCAGATCAGCTCAACGGTACTGGCGTTAGAGGCGGCATCGGACATGGCGGCGGCTCCCGGCCGCCATTCCGCCGGTCAGGCCGCGAGGTTCGCAATGCCTCGCGAACGCCTGTCGAAGAAAGACAGGCTCTGGCGAAGAAAAGGAAAAAAGGGAGCGGTGGGAGCTTTTACGACAGCCCGGCATCAGACCGTCCGAACTTCGGGAAGGGGTGGTCTGCGGACGTTGGCTGCCGCATTGTCGTCGGCATGCGCTCGATCCGTCTTAAAGTCACCGCTGTGGGCGCCTACGCGAGCCTGAGCCTCGCGGCGTGTTCTACTCCGGAACCCCCTGTTGCACAGGTCGACGCACAAGCGATCCTGCCCTCCGCTGACCTAAACAAGTCCGACTTCGTCCGGCACTACATGTCGATGACGGTCCGCGACGGTGATGAGCTTCCGTTCACCACCTCTGGTGAACCGCCTGAGCTAGGCGCACCGCGAAGAGTATGGGTCGCGGTGTTCGTGCGGACCCCAAGCATTTGGACCTCCGCGCCTGCGGGAGTCCACCTGGTGCGCGAGCGTGATCAGTTTCCAGAGTACTTCCATGGAGGCTGTCAGGTCGTGAATCTGATCGCCGACGCGAACACGGGAAAGACGCTGTCCAGTTGGTGTAACATCGACACTGGAGTCCCGAGCGACAGGCCAACACCCATCCCTCATTTCAAAAGCAAGAACTCGCCCTTCGGTTAGCGCGAAAGGCGGACGCCCGCCGCGTCCGTCATGGGTGGTCGTCGGACTCTAAGTGCGCCCCGTCATGGCGAGGACTGCGAATGAGAGCCACGCCGCAAACGCGATGCTGCTGAGCAGCTGCAATCGCTTGGTGTGGCGCGTCAGATCGGCGTCATCCAGCCCTCTATCCCGCCGAAAGAGAGCGAACCAGATCAGCTTGTTCCAATAAGATAGGCCGCGCATTCGACCGTATATTCCGGGATGTCGCGCAGCGAGAGCTGAGGCCACTTTCGGTACAAACCAAAATTGCGCCACGCAGCAGCAAGCAAATATCGAAAAGGGGAGCCATACCATCAGGGCGAAGGGTATCTCGGCTCCATTTTGCCGACAACCACACCTCGATCAGGTCCGACTAGGGTCGGGAACGGAAATGAACGCCCCAACCGGAACCGAACATTGGAAGTCGGCGACGCGCTACCGCTCTATCGGGGCCGAGGTCCGTTTGTCGGCGCGGTGGCAATTTCGGTTCCCGACCCATTGCGGACAAGGCGAATGCCCGTATCGGGCGCGCACGATCTCAGCGCTGGCGGTTACTTGTAACGGTCCCCGCTTTCTTCGCAGTGGGCTTTGACGCGGGCTACCCAAGGGTCAAACCATCCCCATTGGCCAGCATATAGTCCCGGCCCGCCGAACGGCTTGCCGGGCGCCTTCGCGTCCAACGCCTGCCAAAGGTCGGTGTGAGCCCTCATGCCAAAGCCGGGGAAGCCGCCATCCCTCATAGCCTTCACAACCTCGGTGGCCGTATAGCGGCGCTTGTCGACGTCCTTAAGGAGTACCTTCGTAATCTCCTCGCCCTCAGCGGAGTCAGCTTTGATGAATTCGATAGCTTCATCTGAGGCGCTCGCCCTGGCCCCGAGCTTGGGGATAAACACCACACGGTGAGCAAAGGCAGGGTCGGCCTGTTCTTCGTCTGACAGCCCAGCATGGAATGCGTCCATCATCGCGACGATGGTCGGCGGAAGCGTTCTGGCTTTCTTAAGCAATGCCCGTTGATCCGGGCCGAAGGTGACGAACTGCAAGGCGATCGGTAGGCGCCGCTCAATGGCGTATTGCGCGCCGAAAAGCGTCTTGAGGGCATCGTTGAAGTTAATGCAGCAGGCTTGGAGCTTGGCGCTCACGGCGTCGTCGATGCGGCTCGTCGAGCGATGCTCGATTTCGTGCCGGAGGATCAATAGGAATTCCAAGTTCTGCACCACGGGCTTTCCAACCGGGCATTTGGCATGGCGAAGGCAGAAGCCAAGCTCCCAATACTTGTCGGCCCCTTCCGGCGTCTGCATCACCGTTCCGTCAGCCTTCTTGTATCGATAGTCCACACCTTCGCGTCGGTAAAAGGCGTGCATGAGATAGGTCCAAGCGATGACGGCCGTCACGATGAAGAGTTCAGCCCGAAACGTTAGCCCTGCACCATTGAAGGTATGAACGGCGGCGATCATCGCCTCGCGGGCCTTTATGAGTAGTTCGTCACCGCGAACGCTGAGGCCGGTTGACGGATCAACGTCGGGCCAGGTTGCGAGAAACTCGTCGAGAGCGTCGTCATTGGCCGCGTTGATCGCCTTGTGACGATGCTGCGTCCTGATCTCGCCGATAAGGCGGTGATTCACCGTGCGAAGCGGCCGGGTGAAGTAGGCCAGGATTTCCTGATCGTTCCATCCACCTCGGGCCTGCATCGCCTTCACAAGGGCGACTTCCCACCGTTGCAGCGTATTCCCTGGTTTCCCCCTAGCCATCAGTTCCCTCGGCGACCAAACAAGCGCTACCATAACGTGAATGCTTGGCGGGGCCACTACCATGCCGGGGCACAGAAATGCGGTTGTCTAACCGCAACCTGCGGTGTGAAGGATTGAAGTCAGAAATCCACTCCGCACGGAAATCGCGAGGGTCCGGTTCTTGGCGTTGCCGACTTCGTCGTCGGCCAGCCGGTGATCGCCCCCTCAAGGGCGGCTTTGCCGTCGCCTGCGGCGGTGCGCTCCGCGCCCCCTTGACCGGCCGCTCACCGACCGGCTTGGGCTCGGCAAGCGGTTTAAGCCTGGCTAGGCGCTACGCGCCTGCGGCTTAACCGCTAGCTCTCGGATTTGAACCGAACGCCTGAACCACCTGAGCTAACCTCGCCGGCGCCGAAGAACACCACGCCCGCATCCTCGAACGCACGACGGATCGCCTCGACATTTGCAACGGTACTACGCGATGGGCCTATCGGCCCTTCCATCCGCCGAACCGTGGGCAACGACAGCTTTGCGGCCTCGGCGAGCTGCGGCTGACTCCAATCCAATAGCCCCCGCGCGGCGCGAATCTGACCGGCGGTGAGTGCGAGATTATTGTTTTCCGCTCTCATGATCGTTTTGCGTTGATCTTATTTCGTTGATGTGATAGCAAAACAATAATCATTGAATCAGGACCTACGCTATGGGCCAGCGTCGAAAGACGGGCGACGGCGCTCGCCTGCCTGCCATCTCACGTCGCGCCGTTATTGGCGCGACCGCCATTCCGTTCGCGGGGCCTGTGCGGGGACTTCCGGCGCGAGACGCCGTCGATATCCCCGCACAGTGCGCCGATTGGATCGCTTTGGATTTAGAGATTGACCGTCTGGCAGCGCGCTGGTCGGAGCTTGAGACCTTGGCGGTCCGTCAGTTCGACTACTTCCATCTCACGCAGGCCCAGATCCGAGCCTTGCCAATGGGAGCGGAGATGGACGCCGTCGACGCCGAATGTCGGCGTCTGGGTGATGTGCGGGAGGAGGCCTTGAAGCCTCTAGGGAAGCTTACCCCACGGACCATTCAGGACGTGTCGGCTCAGCTCGCGATTGCCTATCGCATCCTTGAGTTCGAGCGCGGCGAAGCGTGGCCATTCGTCCGCAAGGCCTGGACCTTCCTGTCCAAGGCGCATTGCCCCGGCTGCGGCGAGCCCTACGCCCCCAAATCGTTGCCGGTTTCCGCGCAATGATTTCGGACCAGACCGCGAGATCGTTGCGTGTGACCCACGGATTCATTGCGGGTTTGGCGCGTCTGGCCGCTTTGACCCGACAAAATTTCGCTCTTCGCTTTTCCTTCCCATTGACGTCCGGGATATCCGGCAAGGTCTCCGGGGTTTTCCAAACTTCGATGTCCAGGGCCGCATCGCACCCCGGTCTGCCTTTGACCTCTGTCGGCGTGCCCCAAACCCTGATGGTTCCAGTTGTGGAGCCAAGCATGGATGCGCCCTCTCCCCCGCCTACGCAGACCCTCACACCAGCCAACGACGGCCCGCCGATCAGCGAGAAAGGCCAAGCCGCGCTGCTGACGCTGGCGCGGCTTATCGGCCGCCAGATCGCGCGCGAGGAGTTCGCGCGGCGAATGGCGGCGGCCAATGCCGAGACCGACGACACCTCAGCTTGAAGGGAGTTTCCCGATGACCCGCGTTGCGCTTTACGCCCGCTATTCCGACGACAAGCAGTCGGCGGCCTCGATCGAGGATCAGTTTCGGGTCTGTCAGATTTACGCCGACCGCCAGGGATGGACACCGGCCGGGCGCTACTCGGACGCGGCTATTTCCGGTTCGACGATGATCCTTCGTCCGGGAGTTCGCTCCCTTTTGCATGAGGCGATGGCCGGCAAGTTCGATGTGGTCCTAGCTGAGGCCCTGGACCGGCTCAGCCGCGATCAGGAGGACATCGCCGCGCTCTTCAAGCGCCTGCGGTTCGCTGGGGTGCCGATCGTCACCCTGTCCGAGGGCGAGATCAGCGAACTGCATGTCGGGCTCAAGGGCACGATGAACGCACTCTTCCTCAAGGAGCTGTCCGCCAAGACCCATAGGGGTCTTCGCGGGCGGGTCGAGGCCGGCAAAGCCAGCGGCAACAAGTGTTACGGCTACGGCGTCGTTCGCGCCTTCGACGCCGCCGGCAAGGTAACCACCGGCGAGCGGGAGATCATCCCCGAGCAGGCCGAGGTGATCAGAGGCATTTTTCGCGATTATGCAGCCGGCAAGAGTCCGCGCCAGATCGCCTTGGCGCTCAATGCGGCCGGTGTGCCGGCGCCGCGAGGGCGCGCTTGGGCATCACAGACCATTCGCGGCAAGTCGAACGGGGTCCATGGCATCCTCAACAACCCGCTCTATGTCGGTCGCATGGTCTGGAACCGCGCCAGGGATCTTCGCGACCCCGACACGGGCGGGGTCAAGCGTCGGGCCAATCCTGAGAGCGAATGGGTTCACGCCGACGTGCCGCACCTGCGGATCGTCGATGACGCCTTATGGGAGGCCGCCAAGGCCCGCCAAGAGGAGTTCTCGCGCGTCTATGAGCAGGCCCTCACCGACGGCAAGCGCCTCCTGGGCGCGGCATCGGCGGCGCGGCGTCCATTGAACCTGCTATCGGGTCTGGTGGCCTGTGGCGTCTGTGGCGCGGCGATCAGTCGTCGGGGCAACGGCCGAATGGCCTGTCTTGGCCACGCCACCGGCAAGGGCTGCACCAACAACACGACAGTCGTCGCCGACCGGCTGGAGGCGCGTGTGCTGATGGGTCTGCGAGACCGGTTGCTGACGCCGCAGATCGCGGCCGAGGCCATGCGGTCGTTTATCGAGGAGACCAATCGGCTCAACCATCAGCGCCGGGCTAACGAGGCGGTGGATCGTCAGCGGCTGGAGAAGGCTCGCAAGGCTTACAAGGGCCTCATGACCATGATCGAGCAGGGCGAGTACACGCCGGGCATGGTTGGCCGACTTCGCGAGTTGGAGAACGAGGTCGTCGCAATCGAGGCGACCTTGGCCGAGGCCCCGCGCGATGTTCCTGACATTCACCCCAACATCGCCGAGCTATACCGGCGCAAGGTCGAGCGGTTGACCGAGGCGCTCGCCGACCCCGACAATCGCACCGAAGCGGCGACGGCCTTGCGAGGCTTGATCGAGAAGGTGGTCGTGACGCCGACCGGGCGGCGCGGCGAGCATGATGTTCGCTTGCTCGGGGATCTCGAAACGATCCTGGCTTGGGCCGAGGACCGTAAGGCCGTCATGCAAACCCCGCTGAGGTTGTCCTTTCGCCACGGAGGCGAAGGTGTAGCGGTGAAGGACTGTGAGGGGTCGCGCTCGGCTATCCTGAGAGACTTTTCAACCCCTCATCCGTCAGCTTCGCTGACACCTTCTCCCGCAAGGGGAGAAGGAAACCTGGGCGGACCTTGACTCCCTGCGTCCTTCGAGGCGCGCTCAAGAGCGCGCACCTCAGGATGAGGTGTTCAGCAACAGGATTTCCTCATCCTGAGGTGTGAGCCGAAGGCGAGCCTCGAAGGACGCATGGCGGTCGCAAACCCGAACGTCCGCTTCACGTCCTGAAACCAACGGGGAGAGGCAGCCCTGGGCGGACGTTCGGAAAATCCTCCCCCCAGCGGGGGAGGAGGCCGAAGGCCGGAGGGGGAAGTGCTGCCGAGCCGGCTTTTTCCCCCTCCGTCGGCTTCGCCGACACCTCCCCCGCTGGGGGGAGGATTAGGTCCGCGTCCGGGGCGGAAGCCAGTTCCCGCTTGGCCCGTCCAGAGCGCCCCAGGCCTCAGGGCCGCATGTAGGGCGTGAACGCACCCAGGCGTACGGCGGTTGAACCCCGCACGCCCTTGCCGCCGGTGCTGAACATGCCCACGCCGAACCGCTCGCACAGCGTCTGATAGCCGGTTGCGCCTCGCACCGAGTCCCGCGCCAGCCCATCGGCGCCCTGGCTTGGACGGTTCACGTACACCGTTCCGTCGCGCATGCGGTAGAGGATCGCCGTGCGCTCCACGACCCAGGCGTCCATCACGGTGCGGCTGTCGATGCAGCTGACCGGCTGTCCGGCCACACGGCCGTTCAGTTCTCGAAGAAGGCTGGCCTCGCCCTTCGGGTAGGTTTCGGCGCGCTGGTCGCCCGCCATGGCGACGGCGGGCAGGGCCAGCGCCATGGCTGCCATCACGCTCGCGCTACAGGATCTAGCGCTAAGGGAAAACATCGTCATCCAACCCTCCCCTGCTAGCGACGAAACAAGAGGTTCGCCCGAGCTGTCGGGAGACGATGACATACAGCTCTGGATTGTCAAATCCGAAAAATATCGCCCTGGTTCAGGCGCGAAACCCTAGCGCGCCTTGGGCTTGTCGTACGGCGTGAACGTGCCCAGGCTGACAAAGCCCGCGTCGAAGCGGGCGCCCGACTCCAGCAGGTTGACCGCATCGAAGCTGCACAGCCGCGTTCCGACCGTGCGGGTCACCAGCGTCTGGTCGCGACGCAGAGCATCCGCACCGATCCGGGGCCGGTTCACATAGAGGCGGCCGCCGCGCAGCCGGTAGACGATTGCGGTCTTGTCGACGATGTCGACGGTGTCGACGTTGCGGGGGTCGATGCAGTTGACCGGCGCGCTGGCCGTGCGGCCGTCCAGCATCTTGGCCAACACCTGCTCGGGCGGCGGCTTGGGGGTCGCCGCGCTGGCCGCGCCGGCCACCGAGAGGGCCAGCAAGGCCACAAGTCCGTTCAGCTTACCGCGCATGGACGTGATCTCCCTATTCGGCCGCAAGGGTCTCCGCGGCCTTCGCGGCCTGGATTTCGGCCGCCTTCTTCTCAACGAGTTCGACGATGTGATCGATCATCCCCTCGTTGGATTGTTTGTGGTCGGGCTTGCCGGCCATGTAGACCATGCCCGCCCCGGCCCCGCCGCCGGTGAAGCCGATGTCGGTCATCAGGGCCTCGCCCGGGCCGTTGACGACGCAGCCGATGATCGACAGCGACATCGGCGTGGCGATGTGGGCTAGGCGCTCTTCCAGGGCCTCGACGGTCTTGATGACGTTGAAGCCCTGCCGCGCGCACGACGGGCAGGCGATGATGTTGACGCCCCGGTGGCGCAGGCCCAACGACTTCAGGATATCGAAGCCGACCTTGATCTCTTCCACCGGATCGGCGGCCAGGCTGACACGGATGGTGTCGCCGATGCCGGCCCACAGCATCGAGCCGATGCCGATCGAGGACTTCACCGTGCCGGTGCGCGTCGCGCCGGCCTCGGTGACGCCCAGGTGCAGCGGGCAGTCGATGGCCTCGGCCAGCTGGTAGTAGGCCGCGACCGTCATGAACGGGTCGGACGCCTTCACCGAGATCTTGAACTCGTGGAAGTCGTGGTCCTGCAGGATGCGGGCGTGGTTCAGGGCGCTCTCGACCATCGCGTCGGGGCACGGCTCGCCGTACTTTTCCAGCAGTTCGCGTTCGAGGGAGCCGGCGTTGACGCCGATGCGCATCGAGCAGCCGTGGTCGCGGGCGGCCTGAATCACGTCGCGCACGCGGTCGGGGCTGCCGATATTGCCCGGATTGATCCGCAGGCACGCCGCGCCGGCCTGCGCCGCCTCGATGCCGCGCTTGTAGTGAAAGTGGATGTCGGCCACGAGCGGGACCTTGGCCTCGCGGGCGATGGTCTTGAACGCGGCGGTGCTCTCGACGTCCGGACAGCTGACGCGGACGATGTCGGCGCCGGCCTCTTCCAGCTGGCGGATCTGCTCCAGCGTCGCGGCGGCGTCGCTGGTCAGGGTGTTGGTCATCGACTGCACCGAGATCGGCGCGTCGCCACCCACCTCGACGGAGCCGACGCGGATCTTGCGCGATTGCCGACGCGTGATCATGCGCCAGGGACGGACGTGCGTGTGGTCTGCGGCCATGGCGCTAATTTAGAGGGTGTTGGGGCGGGATAGAAGGGCGTTTGCGCCAAAAGCGCCCCCTCCGTCTCGTCGCCTACCGGCGCCGAGCCACCTCCCCCGCTTCGCAAGGGAGGAAGACGCCACCTCCTCCCCCGAGAAACGGGGGAGGTGTCACGATGCGGATACGCATCGGGACGGAGGGGGCGCTCGCCTAGGGCCCCTAAGGGTTCGCCGCCACCACCGGCGCAGGCGCGGCCGGGATCAGTCTGGCCACCGAGGTCTGGTTCGAGGTCAGGCGACCCGTCAGGCGGCCGTTGTAGTAAACCTCGAACAGGGCCGGCTCGCCCACGTCCAGGATCAGGCCGGGCGTGCGCGGGGCGCTGTAGGCGTCGCCGGCCGAGAGCCAGCGGGTCATGTGGATGCCGCCGTCGGCGCGGCGGACGGTCAGGGCGCCGGCCTTGCGGGCCTGGATCAGCACGCCCGAGGCGTCGGCCGCGCTGGCGCCCAGCATCTGGCCCTTGGGCTTGAAGGGCGCGCCGACCACGACCGCGTTGGAGGTGTCGGTGATGCCGGCGGCGGCTTCGGCCTCGGCGCGGGCCTTGGCGGCCAGCTTGGCGGCGTCGACCGAACCGCCATTGGCGGCGGCGTCGTCGAGGCCGGGCGTCTTATAGGGTTCGGGCGTCGTCGACTCGACCGGCGCGGGCAGCGGCGCGCCCAGCGCCACCGAGCCGCCAGGACCGACGGTCCCGCCATGGGCGACGCGGACCTGAGCCGACTCCGGCGCGATCTGCGGCGGGGGTTCGTCCGGGCTGATGGCGCGCTGGGCGACGTTCCACAGCAGGATCGCGCCGACCACCAGAAGGCCGCCGGCGAAGATCAGCGCCAGGCGCGGATCACGCTCGCGCCGCACGCCGACCGGGGCGCGCAGCTCGGCCCCCTCGTCGGGCGCATCGTTCTTGAAGCGGGCGACCGCCGCCTCGGCGTCCAGGCCCAGGAGGCCCGCATAGGCGCGGACATAGCCGATGGTGAAGGGCCGCGAGGGCAGGTCGTCGAGGCGCATGTCCTCGAGCGCCTCGATATAGCTCTGACGGATGCGGGTGGCGTCGGCGACGTCCTGGGTGGTCAGGCCGCGAAACTCGCGCGCCGCCTTCAGCGCCAGACCAATGTCCGCGCCCTCTTCCAGCGATGGTTGCCCCACGGCGATCGGAGTCTCGTCCGTATCGACATCGGCGACGAGGTGCAAACGCCTCACGTTCCCCGTATCCAGCGGCATAATTGGCTAAACGCCCCCGAAAATCGCGCCGCGCGCGAAGCGCGCCGCACTCCCCCACCCCGGTTATACGGAGTTCTTAATATGTGTTTGTGAATATCAAACTAAGTAGCGGGATTCAATGTACTAAACCGCGACACTTGGTTAACGGCCAAGCTTTTGTCAGACGGCGACGTAGAGCTTGCGCGCCAAGGTTTCGATCTCGCCGCGCAAGGATCCGCCGGAGCCCTTCAGCAGGGCCTCGACATTGCGGCGCGCGGCCTCGCGATCCAGCGACAAAACCATCTGCTTGACCGGCCCGATGCCCGCCGGCGGCATCGACAATCGATCAAAGCCCAGGGCCACCAGGGCGAAGGCCTCCAGCGGCCGGCCGGCCATCTCGCCGCAGACCGAGACCTGGGTGCCGGTGTCGGCGCAGGCCTGCTGGATCGTCTTCAGCGCCCGCAGCGCAGCCGGCGACAGCGGGTCGTAGCGGTCGGACACGCGCGGATTGCCCCGGTCGGCCGCGAACAGGTACTGCATCAGGTCGTTAGTGCCGACCGAGACGAAGTCGGTCATCGGCAGCAAGGCGTCCAGGTGCCACAGCAGCGACGGCGCCTCGATCATGGCCCCGACATCCAGGCGCGCGGGCGCGGGCCGGCCGCGCTTCAGGGCCCAGGCCACTTCCTGGTCGACGAACGAGCGGGCGGCGCGGAACTCGTCCACATTGGCCACCAGCGGGAACATGATCCGCAGCGGCAGGCCGTTAGCGGCCTTGATCAGGGCGCGGATCTGCATGCGCAGCAGGGCGGGCCGGTCCAGGCCCATGCGCACGGCGCGCCAGCCCAGGGCCGGGTTGTCCTCGCGCTCCAGCTCCATGTACGGCAACAACTTGTCGCCGCCGAGGTCGAGCGTGCGGAAGGTCACCGGCATGCCGTCGGCGGCCTCCAGCACCTTTTCGTAGAGGGCCGTCTGGGCCTCCAGGCGCGGCAACTCCTCGGCCACCATGAACTGGAACTCGGTGCGGAACAGGCCGATGCCCTCAGCCCCCGTCTCGCCCAGGATGTCGAGATCGACGGCGAGGCCCGCGTTCATCAGCAGGGTGATCTTGGCGCCGTCCTTGGTGATCGGCGGGGTGTCACGCAGACGGGCGAACTCGGCCTTGCGCTGGGCGCGGACCTCCATCCGGGCCTTCAGCGCCTTGACCACGTCCGGGCGCGGGCGCAGCCAGGCTTCCTGCGTCTCGCCGTCGACGACGACCGGGTCGCCTTCGTTGACGCGGTCACGCAGGCCGGCCAGACGCCCGACGCACGGGATGTCGAGCGCACGGGCGACGATGCCGGCGTGGCTGGCGGCGCTGCCTTCCTCCAGCAGGATGCCCTTCAGCTTGGTGCGGTCGTATTCCAGGAGATCGGCGGGACCCAGGTTCCGGGCGATCAGGATGGCGTCCTCGGGCAGCTGGCGCACATGGTGCACATCGCCCGACAGGTGCCGCAGCAGCCGGTCGTTCAGGTCTTCCAGGTCGTGCAGCCGCTCGCGCAGATAGGGATCGCGGGCTTGGCCCAGGCGCGCGCGGTGCTCGGAGCGCACGCGCTCGACGGCGGCCTCGGCGGTCAGGCCCGAGCGCACCGCCTCCTGCAGCGAGCGGTTCCAGCCCCGGTCGTGGGCGAACAGGCGATAGGTCTCCAGCACCTCGTACGAGGCGCCGACCAGGCCGTGCTGGCCTTCCAGCATCTGGTCGATCTGGGTCTGCAGCGCCTCGATGGCGTAGGTCAGCCGCGCTTCCTCGGCCAGGGCGTCGTCGGACAGCAGGGTCTCGGGCGCGACCGGCTGCTCGTGCAGCACCGCCACGCCATAGGCCAGGCCCTCGGCGAAGCGCGAGCCCTTCAGGCGCTCGGGCTTGTGCGGCGCCAGCTCGACGTCCTTGAGTTCGTCGGCGCCCAGGAGCTCGCTGGAGCTGACCATCTCGGCCAGCACCATGGCGATGATCTGGAGGTCCTCGACCTCCTCCTCATCATAGTTGCGCTCGGTGCGGTTCTGGACGACCAGCACGCCGATGGCCCGCCCGCCGCGCAGCAGCGGCACGGCCAGGAAGGCGTGATAGGGGTCTTCGCCCGTCTCCGGACGATACGAGAACGACGGGTGGCTGGCGGCGTCCGACAGGTTCAGCGGCCGGCCCAGGCGCATGGTCTCGCCGACCAGGCCCTCGCCCGGCTTCAGGCGGGTGACGTGGACGGCCTCGCGGGCCAGACCCTCGGTGGCGAACAGCTCAAGATCACCCGAGGCGCGGCGCAGATAGATCGAGCAGACCTCGGCCACCATCGAGATGGCGATGGTGCGCACCACGACGTCCAGCTTGCCCTGGGCGGGACCCGCGCCGGCCATGGCCTCGCGGATCTGCCGCAGCAGGCTGCGTGGTCCTCGAACGGCGATGCCGGATGCCGCCATGACGCCTTTACGCGCTCCCTATCCCTAAGAGACTTCCTAGCCCAGCGTCGGACGCCAAGGGTTAAGACGGCTCTTACCGCCTAGATGGGGGCTACAGCAGATTTCGCCCGGGGACCAGTCGCGGTCGTCAACCGAACGATGATTAGGTGCGCGCTCACGAAAAAGCGCCGCCCGGAGGGGAACCGGACGGCGCAGTCTGGCGCACTGGCGGAGGGATCAAGACACCAGCGGCTTTGGAACGACTACGAAAGCCGTTGATCGGTGTTGTAGGCCTGCGGGGCTGAACGCGGTGGGGACAGGGCGTTCAGGTGGGGTTTAACTTGCCGCCTCTGCTTTTCGTGTCATCCCGGCCGAAGCGCAGCGGAGCGCCGGGACCCAGGGGGTGACAAGGCGCGGCGCGTGTGGCCCCTGGGTCCCGGATAAGCCCTGCGGGCTTTCCGGGATGACATGGGAGTTTAACCCTCGGCCGATCGGGGCCCACCCACCCGATGCAACCGCGCCGACCACAGCACCCCGGCCAGCATCAGCGCCATGGCCACGCTCTCCAGGCTGCGCGGCCAGCGGCCTTCGTGCAGGAAGCCGTACAGCAGGGCGAACACCGTCTCGAACACGATCAGCTGGCCCGACAGCGACAGCGGTAGCAGCCGGCTGGCGGCGTTCCACAGGCCGTTGCCGATCACCGAGGCCCCGATCGCCACGGCGAAGCTAACGCCCCAGAACAGGCCCCAGGCGCTGGCCGCATGGGTCTTGCCGTCGAACGCGAAGGCGGGGACCACGATAACCAGCGACAGCAGGCCCGTGGCGACGCCGGTCAGCAGCGACCACTCGTGGCTGTTGAACTTGGGCGTGGCGGCCAGGCGCCGGGCGTTCCAGACGGCGTAGGCGGTCCAGACGGCCAGGGCCAGCAGCGCGCCGGCGAGGCCGACGAAGGTCCGCCCCGCGCCGCTGCGTCCGGCGGCGGCGAAGGCGTCCAGATTGATGCACACCCCGCCGGCGACGATCAGGGCCAGCGGCCAAACCAGGCGTCTGAGCGGCGTGCCCTCCCCCGGTCTCGCCCCCACCAGGGTGATGGTCACGGGCAACAGGCCGATGACCAGCGAGGCCAGAGCCACGCCCGCGCTCTGCACGGCGATGGCCAGGCCGACATAGTAGATCAGGTTGCCCAGCAGGCTGAGCAGCAAGAGGTCGCGCCAGTCGCGGCCGTCCATCCGCGCCATGACCGCCTTCCAGCTGGGCGCCAGCAGCACGGCCGCCGCCAGGCCATAGGCCAGGTACCGACCCGCCGTGGCCTGCAGCGGCGTGAAATCCGCCAAGAGCTTCGGCGCCAGGAACACCCCGCCCCAGAACGCCCCGGCGATGACGCCGCACAGGAGGCCAAGCAGGAGGTTGCGGGAGGTGGTCATAATCGCCGCATAGCAGTCCGCCGCCGGCTTGGCTTGGGCCGACAGCGCCGCACAATCGGGTTTCAGACCGTTCGACCGATCGCTAAGCTTCCAGCGACACGACGGGGGCAGGAGACGTTCAATGACGGTTGGAGCGCTGACGCGCAGGGTCGCGGCGCTGATGGCGTCGTTGGCGTTTCTGGCGACCGCCGCGAGCGCGCACGCCGCCTGCGCCGTCGGCGCGCCGGGGGCGACCGTCAGCGTGGACGCTGGCGGGACCGGGCGGCCGTTCCTGCTGCGCCGTCCCGCCGGCCTTGCGGCTGGCCAGCCTGCGCCCCTGCTGATCCTGCTGCACGGCAGCGGCGGCGAGGGCGGGCGGATGCTGGCTGACTCCAAGCTGGAAGCGACCGCCGAGCGCCACGGCTTCCTGGTGGCCGCGCCCACCGCCGCCATTCCCGCCGGCAAGGGCTTCGCCTGGAACATTCCGGGCGTGCCGACCGTGACCGGCAAGATCCCCGACGCCTCGGACGCCGACGACGTGGCCTATCTGGCGGCGCTGGTCGACGGGCTGGTGGCGCAGGGCTGCGTCGAGCCCGGCCGCGTCTATGTCACCGGCCTGTCGGGCGGCGGGCGCATGGCCTCGTGGCTGGGCTGCGTGGCGTCGGACCGCTACGCGGCCATCGCACCGGTGGTCGGCCTGCGGGCGGGCAATCCGCGCCCCGACAAGCCGCATGAGCCCGATCCGGCCACCTGCCAGCCCCGGCGGCCGATGCCGGTCATCGCCTTCGCGGGCGACAAGGACACGACCAATCCCACCCAGGGCGGCGGCGCGGGCTATTGGCAGTACACGATGCATGCGGCCGAGCAGCGCTGGGCGGCGCTGAACGGCTGCCAGGCACCACCGACCACGCAATGGGTCGCGCCGAGCGTCTATGAGGAGCGCTATTCCGGCTGTCGGGACAACGCCGACGTGGTGGGGCGCATGACCGTCGGCGGCGGCCACGTCTGGCTCGCCGACAACGACGCCCTGTGGGCCTTCGTCTCGCGCTATCGGCGGGACGGCCGCTAAGCGGCGCAACTCACCGAACGCCGGTTCGCCACGCCAGCGTCACGATTTGCCGCGAGCTTGCCGCCTCCGCAAACGACTCGACCGGAGACGCGCATGATCGCCGCCCTGCTGACCGCCCTCGCCTTGCAAGCCGCCCCGCCTCCGGCGCTGGACCCGGCGACCGTCAAGGCGGTGGAGGCGGTGGCCTTTGACTATGTCGACGGCCAGCTGGAAGGCGACACCGCCCGCGTCACCCGCGCCCTGCACCCGGACCTGGCCAAGCGCGCCGTCCGCGCCAAGCCCGATCCCGACGAGGTCCTGGCCCTGCGCCGGATGAGCCGCGACGAGCTGATCGACCTGACGCGACAAGGCGCCTTGAAGACCCCGCGCGATCAGTGGGACCGCACCGTCCGCGTGCTGGACGTGGCCGGTAATGTGGCGATCGCGCGCGTCGAGACGCCGTGGTTCGTCGACCATCTCAGCCTGGGCCGGTTCGGCGAGCGCTGGGTGATCGTCAATGCGCTCTGGTATCCCAAGCCTAGGCCGGCGGCGAAGTAGGGGTCAGGCCGGCGCCAGGGTCTTGAGGCGGCGCACCGCCACGGCCACGCGCATCGAGGCGTCATGGAACTTGGACCCGACGTCGATCATGTCGGCGGCGCGCTGGAAGTCGCGGCGATTGATGGCTCCCGCCACCTCGCCGGCGGCCTCGTGGAAGTCACGATGGGCTTCGACGCATTGCAGATAGGTCTTGTCGCCGGCCAGCTTGCTGCGCGCCTCGCCGTGCAGCCAGTGGCCCAGGACGCAGATCTTGTCGGAGCAGGCGCGCTGGGCGTCCACGGTGCTGTGGGTCGCCAGGGCGATCCGGAAGTTCACTTTCCAGTCGGCGTGGGCGGCGATGGCGGCGTCGAAATCCATGGCTTACTCGTGCTCAAAATTCACTGAGCGGCGAATATTCCAGATGTGCTTGTCGGCGGGTAACCAGGCAGCGTTAACGGCGCCGTCGCGCACCCTTAAGGGAGCATCTACGAGAGGGCGTGGTCAGCCGTGACCGGGCGCCGCCAGGTGCTCGTCGGCGTCGGCGACCAGACGGCGGGCCTGCTCCAGAGCCGCGTCGATGTCGTTCTCGATGAACTCGACCTCGAGGTCGGTCAGCGGGTGCGGGGCGGCGATGACCTTGCGCAGGTAGTCGCGTTTTTCCAGCGGGGTCATGGTCCACCAGCCGACCGTGTGGCCTTCCTCGATGACCGCATCGCCCATGGCCAGCAGGTCGTCGGTGTCGAAGATCGGCTGGCCCGGCTTTTCGGGGAACCACTGGCCGTCGTCCGGCAGGGCCTGGTCCAGCTTGTTCAGCAGGGCCGCCAGCCACGGGCTGATCAGCAGCGGCTTCTCATAGCCGTCGCCGAACTTGGCGCGCAGCAGCAGGTCGTAGAGCAGCTCCAGACCGGCGTCGCCGTGGAAGGTGACGGTCTTGGCGTCGGGGTCGAACTTGAAGACGTCGGGCATGGGGGCTTCTTGCAGGGCTCTTGGGCTTGAGCCCTCATAACGTCCGAAGGCGACGTTTTCTTGCAGGGCGTTGCGTCCTTCGAGGCGCGCTCAGGAGCGCGCACCTCAGGATGAGGAAAGCTCTACGCTGAGTCCCTCATCCTGAGGCGCCCGCGCAGCGGGCCTCGAAGGACGCTAGACCTTAAAGCTGATCCAGCCCGTACACCGCGTGCAGCGCCCGCACCGCCAGTTCGGTATAGGCCGCGTCGATCAGGACGCTGATCTTGATCTCCGAGGTCGAGATGACCTGGATGTTGATGTTCTTCTCGGCCAGGGCCTGGAACATCGATTGGGCCACGCCCGCGTGCGAACGCATGCCCACCCCGATCACCGACACCTTGGCGACGTCCTCGTTGACGGCGACGGCCTCGAAGCCGATCTCCTTCTGGGCGGCCTCGACGATCTCGACGGCGCGCTGGGCGTCACGCTTGCCGACGGTGAACTCCATGTTGGCGGTGTCGGCGCTGCGGGCGCGCGACTGCACGATCATGTCGACGTTCACATTGGCGTCGGCCAGACGGCCGAAGATCTGCGAGGACACGCCCGGGTGATCGGGCAGGCCCAGCAAGGTGATCTTGGCTTCGTCGCGGCTGTAGGCGACGCCCGAGACGATGCGCTTTTCCATGATTTCTTCCTCGTCGCAGACGATCGTACCTTGGCCCGGGGCTTCGCCCGGTTCGACGAAACTGGACAGCACCCGCACCGGGACGCGATGGGCCATGGCCATCTCGACCGAGCGGGTCTGCAGAACCTTGGCCCCCAGCGAGGCCATTTCGAGCATTTCTTCGTAGGAGATCTTGGCCAGGCGCCTGGCCTTGCTCTCGATACGGGGGTCGGTGGTGTAGACCCCATCGACGTCCGTATAGATGTCGCAGTCGCCCTTGACGGCGGCGGCGATGGCCACGGCGCTGGTGTCCGAGCCGCCCCGGCCCAGGGTGGTGATGCGGCGATTGGGCGTCACGCCCTGGAAGCCGGCGATCACGGCGATCTCGCCGTTGGCGAAGCAGGCCTCGAGGTTCTCGGGCGGGATCTCCTCGATCCGCGCGCGGCCGTGGGCCTCGTCGGTGAGGATCGGCACCTGCCAGCCCAGGAACGAGCGGGCCTTGTGGCCCATGTTGCGCAGGGTCATGGCCAGCAGGCCGGCCGTGACCTGCTCGCCCGAGGCGACGACGGCGTCATACTCGTCGTCCGACTCCGGCAGGCCCGCAGCGGCGCGGCCCGCGCCATCGGTCCAGGCGACCAGCTCGTTGGTCTTGCCCGACATGGCCGACACGACGACGGCTACTTGCTTGCCCGTCGCGACCTCGGCGGCGACCAGGCGCGCCACACGGCGGATGCGCTCCAGGTCGGCCACCGACGTGCCGCCGAACTTCATCACCAGACGTGACACGTCCTTGGTACCTCGACACTTGGTTATTTCTTGCGCCCGCGCGGCCGGATCACTCCCCCTCGCGCAAGCGATGCGCCTTCTAGCGGCGCGATGGCGCAACGGCAATGTCGCGGGGGCGTCTTTTTTGACGGGATGAGGCGCTCGCCTTGACTCCCCACGCAACCTACCTGACTATCTATTATCCTTTTCCCACGCCGGAGGACGTCATGTCGCCCGAGCTCGAGAAAACCCTGGCGGGCTGCAAGACGGTCGCCGCCAAGATTCGGGCCCTGGACTCGGCCGGCTATCCACGCGCTGAGATCGCCCGCCTGCTGGGCAAGCGTTATCAGCATGTCAGGAACGTGCTGGAGGAGCCTAAAACCGCGCCATACTCCGCCGCGCCCGCGCCCGACGGCATGGCGGAAGGAGACGCCGGCGTCTTCGTCCACGACCGTTCCAACACCTACCGCCTTGAGGTCAGGAACGGGACCGTGACCTTACCGCCCGAGGTGCTGGCGGCGCTGAATGTGGGATCGAACGGAGTCGTCATCGCAGACCTGGGCGAGGACACCTTCACCCTGATCAACGGTATGACCGCGCTCAAGCGCGTACAGGAGCGAATGAAACAGTTCTGGCCTTCGGACCGGTCGATCGTCGACGACTTCATCGCTGACAAGCGACGAGAGGCTGAACTCGAAAACCGCCAAGCCGTTGAGCCGTTGGCGCAGCGCCGACATGATGACTGAATACGTCTTGGATAGCTCGGCGATACTGGCGGTCTCCAACAACGAGATCGGCGCCGAGCAAGCCGCCGCCGCGCTGTTCGCCAGCAAAGTCTGCAGCGTCAACCTCGCTGAGGTGGTTACCAAGTTTGTGGAGGGAGGCGCTCCTTTCGATCTTGCGAGACGCCAGGTCGAAGACTTGGCTCTGACCGTCATCGACTTCGACCGGGAGTTGGCGATTCAAGCCGGCTTGCTGCGCAAGACCACGAGCCACAGAGGCCTCTCCCTGGGCGATCGCGCCTGTCTGGCCCTGGCGATACGCGAGAAGCGGCCCGTCCTGACCGCCGATACGGCTTGGTCCGATCTGGACCTGCCGGTGCAAGTCGTGCTGATACGCTGACCATGACACAAGCCGCCTCCGCCGCCCCCTCCTGGAGCATCGACCCCGCCGACGTGGCGCGCTTCTCGGCCATCGCGGCCGAGTGGTGGGATCCCAAGGGCAAGTTCGCGCCGCTGCATGTGTTCAATCCCTGCCGGCTGGCCTTCATCCGTGAACAGGCCCTGGCGCGGTTCGACCGCGACGGCGCGGCGCGCGCGCCGTTCGAGGGCCTCACCCTGCTCGACATCGGCTGCGGCGGCGGGCTGCTGAGCGAGCCGATGGCGCGGCTGGGCTTTGCTGTCACCGCGATCGACGCCTCGGAAAAGAACATCAAGACCGCCGCCACCCATGCGGCCGAACAGGGTCTGGAGATCGGCTACCGCCCCGCCACCGCCGAGCAGTTGCTGGCCGAGGGCGCGGGGCCGTTCGACGTCGTCCTGACCATGGAGGTCATCGAGCACGTCGCCGATCCAGGCGAGTTCCTGCGCACCTGCGCCAAGCTTTTGAAGCCCGGCGGCATCATGTTCGTGGCCACCCTGAACCGCACACTGAAGGCCCTGGCCCTGGCCAAGATCGGCGCCGAGTACGTGCTGCGCTGGGTGCCGCCGGGCACCCACGACTGGAAGCAGTTCCTGAAACCCGAAGAACTGCGCGCCTTCCTCGCCGGCGAGCCGGTGGCCATGCAGGGCCCGTTTGGCGTGGCCTACAACCCGCTGACCGGCCGCTGGAGCCGCTCAAGCGACACCGACATCAACTACATGATGACGGTGACCAAGGACTGAGCGCCCCCGTGTCATCCCGGCGCTCCGCGCTTCGCGCTGCGGCTGGGATGACACAGAGCTATCAGCCCTGACAGGGAACCTCTGCGTCCACCGACGCTTATCGTCTCCGCAGGGGCGGACGCCCCCGGATTGGCGACCCGGTTTCGGGGGTCGGCCGTCGATCCGTTCGATTGAACGGAGACCACCACCATGACTTCCAGAATCCTGGTCACGCTGCTCGCGACCACCATGGCCTGCGGCGCCGTCGCCCCCGCCTTCGCGCAGGACGCGGCCTACCAGCGCAGCCTCGAGCGCTATAACGACCAGAGGACGTCCTATTACGATCAGGTGGCCGACTATCGCGACCGCCAGGCGGCCTATGAACGCGAGCGCGAGCGCTACATCCAGGCGCGCGGCGACTATGACCGCCGCTACGGCACGGGCGCCTATGACCGTCGCTACCCGACCTCTGGCGCGCGCTACAGCGCCGCGACCTATCGGGAGAGCGCGGCCTACAACACCGAGCGCGCGCGTTTCGAGCGCGAACGCCTGGCCTATGAGCGGGCGCGCTACACCTATGACCGCCGTCGCGGGACCGGCGCCTACGACCGGCGCCATCAGACCCAGGCCGCCCGCTTCCGCATCGACAGCAACTACGCCGGCAGCAGCGGCTATGACGGCCAGAGGGCGCAGTGGGAACGCGACCGCGCCGAGTATGAGCGCGCCCGCACGGACTATGACCGTCGCTATGGCGGCGGCGCCTATGACCGTCGCTATCCCGACTACGCCAACCGCTTCGGGACGCCCTATGTCGGCGGCTACAGCATCGACACCAGCACAAGCAGCAACACCGGCGCCGACTGCCGGCAGGACGCCAAGCGCAACGCCACCGTCGGCGGGGTGATCGGCGCCCTGGCCGGGGCGGCCCTGGGCTCGAACGTCGCCGCCCGCAACGCGCGTCCCGAAGGCACGGTGCTGGGGGCCCTGGTCGGCGCGGGGGTCGGCGCGGCCATCGGCAACGCCTCGGCCAAGTGCGACACCCGCGGCGCCTACTACAGCCACGATCAGACACAGCCCTATCGCTACACCGACGGCCGCTTCGCCGACTCCAGCGAGCGCTGCCGCCTGGCCCCGGCCCCGACCGAGTATAACGGCCGCGTCGAGACCCGTTACATCCGCGTCTGCCCTGACGCCGACGGCCGCTATCGCGTCCAGGGCTGATCCTCGCCCCGACGCCAAGCCGGCGGTCTGGAAACCGGCCGCCGGCTTGCACGTTTTGATATCCGAGGGATCGAACCCAGAAACGGAGAGCTCGTCATGCGCGCGCCCCTGAAAGCCATCATCCTGGCCACCGCCGTCGGCTTCGCCGCCAGCACCGTCGCGGCGACCACCGCCGAGGCTCAGTCCAAGAGCCGCTATCGCGTGCTGGTCTGCAGCAAGTCCAAGGCCAAGAACGGCGCCGTCATCGGCGGCCTGGGCGGAGCCCTGCTGGGCAACACCGTCGCGGCCCGCGGCGCCAAGACCGAAGGCGCCCTGCTGGGCGGCGCGGTCGGCGCCGTGGCCGGTCACGAGATCGGCAAGAGCAAGAAGAAGTGCCACTACGAGTACCGCTACCGCTAGGCGGTCGGGCGTTTGACGACAGACAGGGCGCCGGACGCGAGTCCGGCGCCCTTCTCGTGTTTGGCTTGCCTGCCGGAGCGCATCAGGCTCAATAGCCGCCGCTGCGTTGTGCTTTGGGGGCGGTGTTGACGGAAGCCTTGGTTATTCGCGGGTTGAGCAAGACGTTCGCCAAGCCTGCGGTGTCGAGCCTGGACCTGACGGTCCGCGCGGGCGAGCTCTATGCGCTGCTGGGGCCCAACGGCGCGGGCAAGACCACGACCTTGCGGATGGTGGCGGGCCTGACCCAGCCCGACGCGGGCGAGATCGCCATCTTCGGCGTCGATGCGCGCAAGGACCCGGCCGGCGCCAAGGCCCTGCTGGCCTGGGCGCCCGACGAGGCGATGATCTACGACAAGCTGACGCCGCTGGAATATCTGGAGTTCGTCGCCGGCCTCTGGAACATCAATCCCCGCACCGCCAAGGCCAAGGCCGAGGAGCTTCTGGCCACCCTGGGCCTGGCCTCCGAGGCGCGCCGCCGCTGCGAAGGCTTCTCGCGCGGCATGAAGCAGAAGGTCGCCCTGGCCGGCGCCCTGATCCACGATCCCAAGCTGCTGATCCTGGACGAGCCCCTGACCGGTCTCGACGCCGCCGCCGCGCGCCTCGTCAAGGACATGCTGCAGGCCCGCGTCGACGCCGGCGGCACGGTGATCCTGACCACCCACATCCTGGACGTGGCCGAGCGCATGGCCGACCGCATAGGCATCATCGCCGGCGGCCGCCTGCTGGCCGAGGGCACCCTGGACGAGCTGCGTAGCCGGGCCGGCGAGGCCAGCGGCCGCACCCTGGAAGACGTCTTCCTGCAACTGACGGCCGAGGCCGCCGCGTGAGCTTGCCGTTCAAGCCGGCCAGCACGCCCTGGCTCCTGGCCCACGAGATGCGCCTGGCCTGGCGCGGCGTCTCGATGGGCCGCAAGGCGACGGGCGTCGGCACGATCATCACCTTCGCCATCCTGGGCGCCATCACCCTGGCGGGCGGGGTGTTCCTGGCCCTGGCGACCCAGGGCCACGAGGTCCCGATCACGCCGTTCGCGGTGATCATCGTCGACCTGGTGCTGGCGGTGATCCTGACCCTGATGCTGTCCACCACCCTGGCGGCATCGGCGAACGCCCTCTACGAGCGGGGCGATCTGGACTTGCTGTTCTCGTCCCCCCTGTCGCCGCGCAAGGTGCTGTTCGTCCGGGCGCTGGGCCTGGCGGTCAGCGCCGGCTTCTGGTTCGTGGTTCCGGCGCTGCTGGTGCTGACGCCCTCGGTCGTCATGGGCCATCCGCACTGGGCCGGCGTGTTCGGCGTGCTGGTGGCGGCGGCTCTGGGCGCCACAGGCGTCGGCCTCTTGCTGGCCATGGCGCTGTTTGCGCTGATCGGTCCGCGCCGCACCCGCACCGTGGCCCAGGTCCTGGCGGCCCTGATCGGCGCGGCGTTCTTCCTGGCCAGCCAGTATCGCACCCTGATGGGCGAGGACGCCTCCGAAAGCCTGTTTGCGCGCATCGCCCTGGACGTGCGCGACGGCCGCATCCAGCCGCCGCCGTTCGCCGACCTGCCGCTGCGCGCGGCGGTGGGGCAGCCGATCCCGCTGTTGATCCTGATGGCGATTGGCCTCGGCTTATTCCTGTTCGCCGCCCGGGTGCTGGGCCGACGCTTCGCCGACGCGGCGGCCGCCACGCAGGGGGCCGAGACGCGCAAGGCGGCCAAGGGCCCGGTCGGCGACTTCGCCGCCGGCGCGTTCCAGGCCACGCTGCGCAAGGAGCTGCGCCTGGTCAGCCGCGACGCGGCGCTGCTGTCGCAGGTGCTGCTGCGCGTTCTCTATATGCTGCCCATCGCTTTCGTGATGGTCCGCGGCGCCGAGAACCTGCCCGCCTGGGCCCTGGCGGGGCCGGCGGCGGCGGTCACCTTCCTGGCCGGCCAGGTGGCGGGAAGCCTGATCTGGATCACCGTCTCGGCCGAGGACACGCCCGACCTTCTGGCCATTTCCCCGACCCCCATGCGCGTGCTGAACCGCGCCAAGCTGGCCGCCGCGCTGATCCCGGTGGCCGGACTGCTGATCGTCCCCATCGCGGCCCTGACCTGGTACGCCCCGCTGGCCGGGCTGTGGACGGCGCTCGGCGCGGCGCTGTGCGCCGGGGCGGCGGGTCTGATCGGCGTCTGGCATCAGAAACCCGGCAAGCGGGCGGACTTCAAGCAGCGTCGGGGCGGCTCTTTCCTGGTCGGCTTCGCCGAGCTGGTGATCGCCGCCCTGATCGGCGGCGCCACGGCGCTGGCGATCGCCGGCCTGCTGGTCTGGGCGGTGATCCCGCTGATCGTGGCCGGCGCGCTGATGATGGCCCTGCGACGCACCGACGAGCAGATCGCCGCCGCCCTGCGCGCGGCCTCGGCGGCGTCGAACTAGCTTACGCCTCCAGCAGCGCCCGGATGCGGCAGATCACGCCGTCGGGCTGGAAGTCGATCACGGCCGCCCCGGCCAGCTCGGCGGCCAAACCGCGCTCGATCAGGCGCGAGCCGAAGCCGCGCCGTTCCGGCGGTTTGACAGGCGGGCCGTCTCGCTCAGTCCAGGTCAGATCGAGGCGGGGCGCGCCGGTCTCCGGCGCCAGGTCCCAGGCGATCTGGATACGCCCATCCTGCGCGGACAGGGCGCCGTACTTGACGGCGTTGGTGGCCAGTTCGTGCAGCGCCATGGACAGCGATAGCGCCGTCTTGGGCGACAGGCGGATCGACGGGCCGCTCAGCTCGAAGCGAACGGATCCGCCGTGCAGCACCGCGACGCGGGAGGCGACATCGTGCATCTCCGCGCCCTCCCAGTTCTCGCGGGTCAACAGGTCGTGCGCCTCGGCCAGGGCGACGATGCGGTTGGAGAACGCCTCCTTGGCCTCGTCCATATCGCGCTGGCCGTTGAAGCTTTGCGCGGCGATGGCTTGGATGGTGGCAAGGCTGTTCTTGACCCGATGGTTCAGCTCATTGACCAGCAGGCGCAGGTGCAGCTCGGCGCGCTTGCGCTCGGTGATGTTGACCACCGCCCCCAGGAAGCGACGCGCCCTGCCCTCGTCGTCGAAAATCACCTTGCCCTTGGCCGAAAGCCAGCGCTCGACATGGTCGTCGCGGCCGGTGACCCGGAACTCGATGGCGTAGTCGGCCCGGACGGCGGGGTCCAAGGCCCGATCGACCGCGTCCCGCACGCGGGGGACATCGGCCGCATGGGTGAACGGCGTCAGCGTCTCCTCGGTCACCGGCTCGCCCGGCGTTACGCCGAACATCGCATAGCAGCGGTCCGAGAGGCGAACCTCCCCCGTATCCAGATCGTGGTCCCAGGTGCCGACATCCGCCGCGTCGATGGCCAGGCGCAGCGTTTCTTCCTGGCGCACCAGGCGGTCGACCGCCTCGCGGCGATCGGTGACGTCGGAGACCACCCCGACGAAGCGCGTACAGACCCCGTTCTCGAAGAAGGCCTGGCCGAACACCTCGATCCAGCGCAAGGCGTGGTCATTGGCGCGGCGGATCCGGTAATCGAGATTGATCGTGCCCAGTCCGTGCGGATCGGTCGCCGCCGCCATCGCGTCCCGCACCGCGTCGCGGTCGTCGGGATGCACCAGCGACAGGAAGCGCGCGGTGCTGGGCGGCTCGTGCTCGGTCAGGCCAAAGATCGCCCGCGTGCGCGCGTCCCAGTGGCGTTGGTTGACATGGGGCCGCAACACCCAGCGCCCCAGGCCCGCCGCCTGGGCGGCCAGATCCAGGTCGACGCGCGCGGCCGCCAGTTCGGCCTCGGCCTGCTTTCGCTCGGTGACGTCGATGATGACGCCGGTGTTGCGGGCCGGTTGGCCGTCGGCGTCCAGATACGCCTTGCCGCGCGTGTAAACCCAGCGGATCGAGCCGTCCGCCTGCACCAGCCGATATTCCTCCGAGAAGGACCCGCCGGTCGCGGCCGACGCCTGGGCCACGGCGCGGACGCGATCACGGTCGTCGGGATGCAGGGCGGGGGTGAAGGCCAGCACCGGCAAGCCAGCTTCGGCCAGGGCCGGATCCACATTGTGCAGCTCGGCGTAGCGGGCGTCGGCATAGACCTTGTCGGCCTTCATGTCCCATTCCCAGGCCCCGACCACGCCGGCCACTTCGCGGGCCATCTGATAGCGTTCCTGGGTGGCGCGCAGGGTTTGCTCGGCCTTGACCGACTGGGAGATCTCGACCGCCGCCACCAGCACGCCGCCCACGCCGCTGGGCGCGGTCGCGTCCGGCACGGGGCTGTAGTTGACGGTGAAATAGGCGTCTTCCAGGACCCCGTGGTGCAGAACCTTCAAGGGCAGGCGATCGAACGCGAAGCCGCCGCTGGTCCCGGTCAGGATGTCTTCGTGCAAGCCGCGCAAAGCCGCCTGGAAGCCTGGCGAGGTGTCGTAGAAGCTCTGGCCCAGGGCGCTGGGATGGCGCTCGTGCAGGGCGGGCGCATAGGCGTCGTTGTAGATCAGGACCAGCTCGGGTCCCCAGCGCAGGGCCATGGGGAAGTTGCTGGCCAGGACGATGTCGGTGACCAGGCGCAAGGCCGGTGACCAGTCTTCACGCGCGCCGAGCGGCGTCTTGGACCAGTCGAACGCCAGAACGCGCGCGGCCATCTCGCCGCTCACGATCTTCGTCAAAGCAGGCGTGGCTCGCTGGCCGCCCTCGCCCATCCGCTAGATCCCCCCTCCGGCTCCCCCGACCGGCCCTGGCCGCAAGGTGACCTCATAGTGAAGGGGGATTCAAGCGTCGCCTTCGCGAAACCTCGCGGGCGCCAGGCGAAGACGCAGTCTTCGCCTGGTTTTCACAACCTACTGTAATCCCTTGGGATCAATCGATCGGCGACCAGCGCTTCTCGGCGGCCGCGGCTTGGCGCTTGGGGCCGCGAAACTCGTTCTGGGCAGGACCGGACTTCTGGCCCGGCTTGCCGGGGCCCTTGCCCTGACCAGGACCACGCCCCTGAGCCTTCTGGCCGCCTTCGGCGCGACCGCCACCACCGCCGCCGCCATTGCGGTTGCGCGGGCGCTTGCGGCGCAGTTCGGACGGGACGTCGTTGCGCGGATCGGCCTTGCGCGGATCAACGTACTTCTCGGCCGGGACCAGCTTGTCGGCGACGGCGGCGGCCGCGGCCAGCAGCTTGTCGTTGCGACGGTCGAAGGCCGGGATCGTCTGGCGGGTGGCCTTCTGGATGTCCTTCAGCAGGTTACGCTCGTCATCGGCGCAGAAGCTGATGGCGATGCCGTCCTTGCCCTTTCGCGCGGTGCGGCCGATCCGGTGGACATAGGCCTCCGGCACGTTGGGCAGCTCGTAGTTGATCACGTGGCTGACGTCGTTGACGTCGATGCCGCGCGCGGCGATGTCGGTGGCCACAAGAGCCCGCATCTCACCGGCCTTGAAGGCCGCGAGCGCGCGTTCGCGCTGACCCTGCGTCTTGTCGCCGTGGATCGAGGCGGCCTCGATGCCGGCGGCGTTCAGATACTTGGCCACCCGGTCGGCGCCGCGCTTGGTGCGGGTGAAGACGATGGTGCGCTCCACGCCGGGCTCGGCCAGGATCTCGGCCAGAAGCGGACGCTTGCGCTGGGCCTCGATGAACAGGATCCGCTGGTCGATGCGCTCGACGGTGGTGGCTTGGGGCGCGACCGAGACCTGCACCGGGTCGTTCAGCAGCTCGCCGGCCAGCTTGCCGATTTCGCTGGGCATGGTGGCCGAGAAGAACAGGTTCTGGCGGTTCTTGGTCAGCTGGGCGGCGATCTTGCGGATCGGCACCACGAAGCCCAGGTCCAGCATCTGGTCGGCTTCGTCGAGCACGAAGATCTCGGTGCCCGAGACGATGGCCGACTTCTCGGCCATGTGGTCCATCAGGCGGCCGGGGGTGGCGACCAGGACGTCGATGCCGCCGGCCAGGGCCTTCATCTGCGGGCCATACTTGACGCCGCCATAGATGGTGTGGACCGACAGGCCCATGTGGACGGCGTAGGCCTTGAAGTTCTCGGCGATCTGGGTGGCCAGCTCGCGGGTCGGCGAGAGCACCAGGCAGCGGAAGCCGCGGCGCGGGGCCGGCTTACGGTCTTCGGCCAGGCGCTGCAGGATCGGTAGGGCGAAGGCGGCGGTCTTGCCGGTGCCCGTCTGGGCGATGCCCAGCAGGTCGCGGCCTTGCAGCACCACCGGGATGGCCTGGGCCTGGATCGGCGTCGGCTCCTTGTAGCCCTTTTCGGCAAGGGCCTTCAGCAGCGGCTTGGCCAGGCCAAGGTCAGAAAATTGAGTCACGTGTGTTGGTTCTTTCGTGCCCGAAAGACAGCCCGCGCGTTCCGCGCACGGCTGGCCTGTCGGCTATCGTTCGGGGGAGCGCCCCGCGTGCACGGGCGATCGGGTGAGAAAATCTCTCAAGGCGCTCGACAGGCTGGCCCGAAAACGGACCCTCACGCGGCTGGAGCGCCAATAGCGTCGGAGTGACGCGAGGCGGATATCGGTTATCCTAGCGGGAAAGTCAAGTTTTGCGAAAATCCTCCCCCCAGCGGGGGAGGCGACGCGAAGCGTCGGAGGGGGAAGTTGTGCTGACCTTGCCCCTTCCCCCTCCGTCGTCTCTTCGAGCCGACACCTCCCCCGCGAGGGGGAGGATTGACCAGGCCGACCGCCCGCGCCACACCGCGCTCATGACCAAGCCCATCGTCCTCGTCGCCGCCGCCGCTCTGATCGATGTCGATGGCCGCGTGCTGATCTGTCAGCGCCCGCAGGGCAAGCAACTGGCCGGCTTGTGGGAGTTTCCGGGCGGCAAGGTCGAGGCCGGCGAGACGCCGGAGGAGTGCCTGATCCGGGAGTTGCAAGAAGAGCTCGGGATCAAGGTGGCGCACGCCTGCCTGGCGCCGTTTGTTTTTGCGTCTCACAGTTACGAGTCTTTTCACCTCCTGATGCCACTCTACTTGCTGCGTCGCTGGGAAGGCCAAGTGACGCGCAAGGAGCACGAGGCGCTGGCATGGGTGAAACCGGACAAGCTGAGCGACTATCCGATGCCGCCGGCCGACGAGCCCCTGGTGGCCTGGCTGCGCGACGTCCTCTGAGCGCGTTCTGGCGCGATCAATCGGGCGCGACGGCCGTCGAGGTCGGCGTGATCGTGGTGCTGATCAGCATCGCCCTGATCGGCGCCATCACCGTGCTGAGCGACGGCATCAAGACCGCCTTCACCAAGTCCGCCGACGCGATGGGCAGCTAAGCCCCTACCCCGCCTTATCGCCCGCCGGCTGTTCCTTCGTTCCCAGCGCATCGGCCAGGCGCATCTTGGCCGAGCCCGGCCGCAGAGGCTTCTGCTGGCTGTCATGCGGCGCCCAGCCGGTGACCGAGACGATCTCGAACGTGGCCGGAACCTTGCCGTCCGCCTCAGCGAACCTTTCTGCATAAAGCTCCATCGCCCGGAACAGCACCTTGCGGGTCAAGGGCTTGCGCGAGCGGTCCAGCAGCACGCTGGTCTCGCCCATTTGCCGAAGATCGCGCAGCAGCGCGATCGGGTGGGCGTAGCGCACCTTGACCCGATCGACATCCGCCACCGGCAGGGCGAAACCGGCGCGTTGCAGGAGGCCCGCCGCGTCGATGGCGTCGGCGAACGGCGAGACCCGCATCGTGGCGCCGTCGGTCAGCTCGGCCTCGGCCGCCAGCAGGCACTGGCGAAGCTCGGTCAGGGTCGCTCCGCCAAACAACGCGCCGACGAACAGACCGTCGGGCCTTAGCGCCCGGCGGATCTGGATCAGGGCGCCCACAAGATCGTTGGTCCAGTGCAGCGACAGGGTCGAGACCACCAGATCCAGCGTGGCGTCGCCGAACGGCAGGCGCTCTTCGTCGGCGACCACGCGCGCGGTGTCGCGGCCCGCCAGCATCCGCCCCGACAGGTCGGTCTCGAACAGCGCATCGATGTTGGCGCGCGCGTCGCTCTCGCTCAAGGCCTTGAAAAAATGACCGTTTCTCGCACCGAGGTCGACGGCGACCGGAAAGCGTCGCAGGATCGTCTCCAGCCGCATCACCACGTCCTGGGCGGCGCGGGCCTTCAGGAAGTCGGCCGCGCCGAAGTCGGGCGCGGCGCGGTCAAGGCGCCGACGGTGCAGGGTGCGGTCGAACAGGAGCGGAGAAGCGGTCATGCGCGCGGAACATGGCGATTCCGAACCGACATGGAAAGCCGCGACAGGCCGTCTGGTCCCTCATTTGCGCGGCCTGGGGCGCGGGCTGCTGGACCTGATCCTGCCGCCCGCCAGCCTGGACGGCCAGACGGCCCTGAGCGGCGGCCTGTCGCCGGCGGCCTTCGCCAAGGTGACCTTCATCGATGATCCGGTCTGCGACGGTTGCGGCCTGGCCATGGCCTATGTCGACGCCGCCGCCGAGCGCTGCCTGGCCTGTCAGGCCAAGCCCAAGGCCTTCGCCCGGGCCCGGGCGGCCTGTGTCTATGACGAGCACTCGCGCGATCTGATCCTGATGCTCAAGCACGCCGACCGCGTCGATCTGGCGGGCCTGTTCGCGCGCTGGCTGTCGAGGGCGGCGGGCGAGCTGCTGGACGAGGCCGACGCCATCGCGCCGGTCCCCACCCACAGGTCCCGGATGTTCAGTCGACGCTACAACCAGGCCGCCGAGATCGCCCGGCCGTTGGCGCGGATGGCGGCGCGTCCCAATCTGCCCGACGCTCTGGTCCGGCGGCGCGACACCCAGAGCCAGGGCGGCAAGTCCGCCTCGGGGCGGCGGCGCAACGTGGCTGCGGCGTTCGTCGTTCCGCCGTCCCGGCGAGGCCAGGTCGCGGGGCGCAAGATCCTGCTGATTGACGACGTCCTGACCACCGGCGCCACCGCCGAGGGCTGCGCGCGGGCGCTTCTGGCGGCGGGCGCGGCCCGCGTCACCCTGTGCGTCGTCGCGCGCGTTACAGAAATGCAGGCGCGTCCTATATGAGGACGTCGGAACACCAGCGAGTCACCTCATGGCCAAGGTCACCATCTACACCCGCCCCTTCTGCCCCTACTGCTCGCGCGCGGTCGCGCTGCTGAACGACAAGGGCGCCGACTTCACCGAGATCGAGGCCGGCATGGACCCGGCCCTGCGTCAGGAAATGATGCAGCGCTCGGGCCGCAACACCTTCCCGCAGATCTTCGTCGGCGAGCAGCACATCGGCGGCTGCGACGACATGATGGCCCTGGAAGATCAGGGCAAGCTGGACGCGCTGCTGAACGCATGAGCCCTCCTGCGCCGCTCCGCGTCGGGCTGATCCAGACCCGCACCCCCGCCACCCACGCCGCTGCGCTGGGCCACGTGGCGCCGCTGGTGCGCCAGGCGATCGCGGGCGGCGCAAAGGTCGTGCTGACGCCCGAATGCACCAACGTGGTGCAGAGGGACCGCAGCCTGCTGCTGCCGGCGCTGAAGACCCTGGACGAGGACCCGGTGGTGCTGGGCCTGCGCGAGATCGCCGCCCAGACGGGGACCTGGATCGCCATCGGCTCGGCCCTGGTGCGCCGCGAGACCGGCGACAAGGCCGCCAACCGCCAGGTCGTCATCGATCCGACCGGCGCGATCGTGGCCACCTACGACAAGCTGCACATGTTCGACGTGGACCTGCCGACCGGTGAAACCGCGCGGGAGTCCTCGGCCTATGAGCCCGGCGATGCGGCCGTGGTGGTCGACACGCCCTGGGCCAAGCTTGGCCTGACCATCTGCTATGACATGCGCTTCCCCGCCCTGCACAGGGCCCTGGCCCTGGCCGGCGCGACGGTGCTGACGGTTCCCGCCGCCTTCACCCGTCCCACCGGCGAGGCGCACTGGGAGATCCTGCTGCGCGCCCGCGCCATCGAGACCGGCTCCTTCGTGCTGGCCGCCGCCCAGGGCGGTTTCCACGAGGACGGACGCGGCACCTGGGGCCGCTCGATCGTGGTGGGGCCGTGGGGCGAGGTCATCGCCACGCTGGACCATGACGAACCCGGCGTGCTGCTGGCCGACCTCGACCTGACCGCCGCCGACAAGGCGCGCGCGGCGATCCCGGCCCTGAAGAACGCCCGGGCTTTCACCGGCCCGTGAGCGTCACCATGTCTAACCCATGATCAAGTACGCGCTCCGGTGCGACCGGACTCATGAGTTCGAAGGCTGGTTCGGCTCGTCGGCCGACTACGACGATCAGGCTGCGCGCGGCCTGGTCGAATGCCCCATGTGCGGCTCCACGGGCGTGTCCAAGCAGATCATGGCCCCGGCCGTCGCGGGCACCAAGGCCCAGCGGTCCGCCGAGCCCGCCGTCGATCCAAAGATGCGCGAGATGATGATGACGGCGATGGGCGAGGTCCGCCGGCACGTCGAGGACAATTTCGACTATGTCGGCGACGCCTTCGCCAAGGAGGCCCGCGCCATCCACGAGGGCAAGTCCGAGGAACGCGGGATCTACGGCGAGGCCTCCCCCGCCGAGGTCAAGGCGCTGGTGGAGGACGGGGTCAAGGTCGCCCCCCTGCCGCCGGGACCGCCGAAGAAGACGGACGTGAACTGAGGCCTCAGTCCCCGAAGGTCCGTCGCCGGCCGGCGCGGATGGGCCGTTCATGCTCCAAGGCCAGGGCCAGGGTCGGGACGCCCGCGGCGTCTCTCAGGATCTGCACCGAGATCGCGCAGTCATAGGGCTCGCCGTTCTTGCGGTAGTTGCGGATGACCACGGTCGAGCGATCGTCGCGGCGGATGGCGCGCGCCAGGGCCTTGCGGGCCGCCAGGGTGGTGCCCGCCCCCTGAAGCATGCGCGGTGTGCGCCCCACCATCTCGGACGGCGCATAGCCGGTCATGCGCTGGGCGGCGGCGTTGCTGAACAGGATCGTCGGACCGGTGGCCGAGAAGTCCACATCGGTGATGACGACGGCGGTGTCACTGTCGGCGTACTGGCGCGCCAGGTGGTTCAACATCGGTTTCTCCGCTGCCCTCCAGCATCGGCTCGCGCAATTAACGCATGATTAACTCCTCAAAATCGCAGACAAAACAGCGCCCAGATGCGGCCAGGTGTCGCGACCGGCCGCCCCGCCGCGGTTCAATTATGGTTTTGTTTACGCCCAACGCTGTTCCGTGAAACTCCATCGTAATCAGCGAGCGGGAACCACACGTGGCCGAGATCAACACGATCGAAGAGCGCCTGGAGTTCATGGGGCTGGACGCCAAGGCCCGGACCCGCGTGTCGGCCATCGGCCCGACGATCAAGGCCCGCCTCAGCCCGGCGATGGACGGGTTCTACACCAAGGTGCGCAGCAACCCGGCCACCATCCGCTTCTTCCCGAATGAGGCGGCGATCGAGCACGCCAAGCAAAAGCAGGTCGCCCACTGGGAGCGGATCCTCACCGGCCAGTTCGACCAGCGCTATGTGCAGGCGGTGACCACCATCGGCCAGGTCCACGCCCGCATCGGCCTGGAGCCGCGCTGGTACATCGGCGGCTATGCGGTCGTGGTCGAGAGCCTGATCGACGCCCTGGTCAAGGCCCGCTGGCCGCGCGGCCTGCTGATGAGCAAGGGGCCCGATCCGTCGGAGGTCTCGGCCGAGCTGGGCGCGCTGGTCAAGGCGGCGATGCTCGACATCGACTACGCCCTGTCGGTCTATCTGCAGGCCGCCGAGGAGGCGCGCCGCAAGGCCGAGATCGAGGCGATCCGAACCGAGCGGGAGTCGATCGTCAAGAGCGTGGGCCAGGCGCTGTCGGCGCTCAGCGACGGCCTGCTGAACTATCGGCTGAACGACGACCTGCCCGCCGAGTACGCCCAGCTGCGCGAGGACTTCAACGCCGCGATCCAGACGCTGGAAGCGACCATCCAGGGCATCGCCGGGGCCTCGGCCAATGTCGAACGCGGCTCGGTGGAGATCGCCCAGGTCTGCGAGGACCTGACCGCGCGCACCGAGCGCCAGACCTCTGACATCGTCAAGGCCGCCGGCGCGATCGACGAGATCACCAAGGCGGTGAAGACCAGCGCCCAGGGCGCCAAGCAGGTGGCCGCCTCGGCGTCCACCGCCCGCAGCAAGGCCGAGCTATCCAGCGACCTGGTGCGCGACGCCGTCTCGGCGATGGACGAGATCGAGAAGGGCGCGGGTCAGATCGCCCAGATCATCGGGGTGATCGACGAGATCGCCTTCCAGACCAACCTGCTGGCGCTGAACGCCGGGGTCGAGGCGGCGCGGGCGGGCGAGGCCGGGCGCGGTTTCGCGGTCGTCGCCCAGGAGGTGCGGGCCCTGGCCCAGCGCTCGGCCGAAGCGGCCAAGGAGATCAAGTCGGTCATCGCCCAGAGCACCACCCAGGTCACGCGGGGCGTCGAGCTGGTGGGTCGCACGGGCGAGGCGCTGATCGACATCACCGGCCAGATCTCGGAGATCGACACCCTGATCCAGGGCATCGCCGATGCGGCCTCGGGTCAGGCCGCCAATCTGGGCGACGTGAACGGGGTGATGAATCAGATGGACGCCACGACCCAGCAGAACGCCCAGCGCGTGATGCAGGCCACCACCGAGGCGGCCACTCTGCGACGCGGCGCCGGCGAACTGGCGGCGCTGGTGGCGGGCTTCGAGACCAGCCCGGTCGGCGCCCGAGCCGCGTCGCCTCGGGCGGCGGCCTGACGGAGCCACCCTACTCCCCGGCCTCCCCGGCCTCCCCGGCCTTCGCCGGGGGAATCGGAGGATTAAGCGCCCCCTACCCCGACCTCCCCGGCGAACGCCGGGGCCCAGATACATCCGGAGCGGTTGGGGTGTTCGCGCCTACGGCCTCAGCTAACCTGCAGACACCAGAGGGTTCGATCTGGACCCCGGCGTTCGCCGGGGAGGTCGGTTGAGAGAACCGGCCTAGAACCGCGTCTTGCAGCCCTGCTTCAGATGCACCCCGCGCAGGAAGCCGCGGCGGGCCAGCCCTGCGTCGACGGCGGCGTTCATCTGGCGGTCGGCGGGGGCGGCGCCGGTGACTTCGCGCACCAGGCCCCGGAACGGGATGATGCTGTTGATCAGGGTCTTGCCGCCGGCCTCGGCCAGCTTGCCGGCGCGGTTCTCGGCGTATTCGGCGCCGACCACATAGTCGGGACCCAGCACCGCGTTCAGCGCCTTCACCTCATTGGCCAGGGCCTGGCACGACTTGAGGCCCTTCAGGCTGTAGGGATCGTCGAAAGCCTTGGCCAGCACCGGCGGAACCTCGCGCTTGGACAGGCCGACGTCGCGCACCGGCTGGCTGCCGATATCGACGGCCTTCTTGCCCGCCTCGCCCCAGCGGCCGGAGGGCTCGTCGGGCTTGGCCGGCGGCTTGACCTGGGCCTGGGCCGTGGAGGCCAGCAACAGGGCGGCGGCCCCGGCCATGATCAAAAGCTTCTTCGGCATGAAAAACGCCCTCCCGACAAAACACGCAGCGGGAACGGCAAGCCTCGCCGCCGGTTCCCGCCCGCAAGTCCCTCAGCGCGAACTTTAAGGTCCGTACACGATCCTTGGCCATCCCAAAGCGTGTCATCCCGGCCGGACCCCGGCGGAAGCCGGGGGGAGAGCCGGGACCGCCGGAAACGCCGCGCTTGCCACGGTCCCGGATAGCCTCTGCGAGGCTTCCGGGATGACAGGCGTTTGATCGGTTGGGCGCCCCCCCTAGTTCGGCGCGCCGCCCGCCTCCAGGTCGAACGCGGCGTCAAAGGCGTCGTCGCTGGGGACCGCCCCTTCCAGGGCGGCGTCGAACAGGTCCTCCAGCGAGGACCAGATGAAGGCCATCTGCTCCATGATCGTCGGGACGCTGGCCGGATCGAAGCCCGGATAGAGGTCTTCCACCAGCCACAGGCCGGTGCCGGGATCGAAGGCGAAGCGGCAGCCGATCAGTCGGAACTGGGCCCTCGCCATGGTCTCGAACAGGGCGGTCAGGTCGCGGGCGGCGTCCAGGTCTTCATGGTCCAGCACCAGACAGCGGATCTGCAGCCAGCCATGATCGGGCAGCAGATAGAAGGCGCCCTCGTCCTGGTCCTCGCCGGAGACCTCAAGCCCCCGGTCGATGGCTTCGACCATATAGCCCGCCGCGCTGCAGGTGTCGGTCAAGGCGGCCAGCACAGCGGCTTCCTGGTCGGGCGTGAGGTCGGTCATGGCCGGAGGTGTCCAAGTGGTTGTTCGTCGCCGGCTTCTAGCATGGACCGCGCCGCGCTCGCGCCTGTGACGCGCACGATTCCATAACGGGTCGGACAACCTACTTGCCGTCGCCACATGTTAGCGCTACCAAGTGCCGACGAACGCGCGCCGCCGACGGTGTCGGCGCTTCAGACGCTCGAGTTTTGGGGAGACGACGCCGTGGGCGTGAGTGAATTCCTGCCGGAAGATTGGAAAGCCGCGACCCTGCTGGGACGCATCGACTTTGGCGAAGGCCCGACGCCCGTGCTGGTGCGCGGCGGCCGCGTCGAGGACGTCTCGAAGATCGCCCCCACCTTGGCTGACCTCATGAACGCCTTTGCTCCCGGCGCGGCGATCCCGCGCGGCGAGGACAAGGGTCCGCTGGAAGCCCTGGACATCCGCCCCGTCTGGGAAGACCCCGACGGCGCCGCGCCGGTCAAGCTGTTGGCCCCCGTCGATCTGCAATGCCTGAAGGCCGCCGGCGTGACCTTCGCGGTCTCGACCCTGGAGCGGGTCATCGAGGAGCGCGCGCGCGGCGACGCCGCCGCCGCCCTGAAGATCCGCGAGCAGCTGTCGGCCAGCATGGGCGGCGACCTCAAGAGCGTGGATCCGGGCTCGGAGGGCGCCGAACGCCTGAAGCAGACCCTGATCAAGGACGGCCTGTGGTCGCAGTATCTGGAAGTGGCCATCGGCCCCGACGCCGAGATCTTCACCAAGGGCCCGACGCTGTCGTCGATGGGCTGGGGCGATCAGGTCGGCGTGCGCAGCGACAGCCACTGGAACAACCCCGAACCCGAGGTCGTGCTGCTGTGCGACGGTTCGGGCCTGATCCGCGGCGCGGCGCTGGGTAACGACGTCAACCTGCGTGACTTCGAAGGCCGCAGCGCCCTGCTGCTCAGCAAGGCCAAGGACAACAACGCCTCTTGCGCCATCGGTCCGTTCTTCCGCCTGTTCGACGAGACCTTCGGCCTGGACGACGTCCGCTCGGCCGAGGTCGAACTGAAGATCACCGGCCGTGACAACTTCGTGCTCGACGGCAAGTCGAACATGAGCCTGATCAGCCGCGATCCGGCCGTGCTGGCCGGCCAGGCCTATGGCAAGCAGCACCAGTATCCGGACGGCTTTGTGCTGTTCCTGGGCACCATGTTCGCCCCGATCCAGGATCGCGACACCCCCGGCCAGGGCTTCACCCACAAGGTCGGCGACCGCGTGCGGGTCTCGACGCCCAAGCTGGGCGTGCTCGAGAACGAGGTCACCACCTGCGACAAGGCCAGGCCCTGGACGTTCGGCATCTCGGCCCTGATCCGCAATCTGGCCGGTCGCGGCCTGCTCTAACTTTCCTGTTTCAACGGATCTTCCTCACGCGAACCGGTCCCCACCGCGCTTGAACATCCTAGCCAAGGACTATCGGTACATGACCGACACCCTGCGCCACTACATCGGCGGCGAACGCGTCGCCGCTGACGCGCCGGCCGAGAGCCTCAACCCGTCGAACACCAACGACGTCGTCGCCAAGGTCCCGATGGGCGGCCAGGCCGAGGTCGACGCCGCCGTCGACGCGGCCAAGAAGGCCTTCCCGGCCTGGGCCGACGCCTCGCCGGAAGTGCGCTCGGACCTCCTGGACAAGGTCGGCTCGACCATCATCGCCCGCAGCGCCGACATCGGCCGCCTGCTGGCCCGCGAAGAGGGCAAGACCCTGGCCGAAGGCGTCGGCGAGACCGTCCGCGCCGGCCGTATCTTCAAGTACTTTGCGGGTGAGGCCCTGCGCCGTCACGGCCAGAACCTGGAAAGCACCCGTCCGGGCGTCGAGATCCAGACCTATCGCCAAGCGGTCGGCGTCTATGGCCTGATCACGCCCTGGAACTTCCCGATCGCCATCCCCGCCTGGAAGGCCGCCCCGGCGCTGGCCTTCGGCAACACCGTAGTGATCAAGCCGGCCGGCCCGACGCCCGCGACGGCCAACGTGCTGGCCGACATCATGGCCGAGTGCGGCGCTCCGGCCGGCGTGTTCAACATGCTGTTTGGCCGCGGCTCGATGGGCGACGCGCTGATCAAGCACAAGGACGTGGACGGGATCTCGTTCACCGGCTCGCAGGGCGTGGGCGCGCAGGTCGCCGCCGCCGCCATGGCCCGTCAGGCTCGCGTCCAGCTGGAGATGGGCGGCAAGAACCCGCTGATCGTGCTGGACGACGCTGATCTGGAACGCGCGGTCGCCATCGCCCTGGACGGCTCCTACTTCGCCACCGGCCAACGCTGCACCGCCAGCTCGCGCCTGATCGTCCAGGACGGGATCCACGACAAGTTCGTGGCCCTGCTGGCCGAAAAGGTCGCCGCCCTGCGCGTCGGCGATGCTCTGGACCCCAACACCCAGATCGGCCCGGCCGTCTCCGAAGACCAGATGGAGACGAGCTACAAGTACATCGACATCGCGACGTCCGAAGGCGGCCGCGTGGTCACCGGCGGCGACCGCATCAAGCTCGACAATCCGGGCTGGTACGTGCGTCCGACCCTGATCGCCGACACCGAGGCCGGCATGCGGATCAACAACGAGGAGGTCTTCGGCCCCGTCGCCTCGACCATCCGGATCAAGAGCTACGAAGAGGCGCTGGAGATCGCCAACGGCGTCGAGTTTGGCCTGTCGGCCGGCATCGCCACAACCTCGCTCAAGCACGCCCGCCACTTCCAGCGCTATGCGCGCGCGGGCATGACCATGGTCAACCTGGCCACCGCCGGCGTCGACTATCACGTGCCGTTCGGCGGCACGAAGAGCAGCTCGTACGGGGCCCGCGAACAGGGCTTCGCGGCGGTCGAGTTCTTCACCCAGACCAAAACCTCCTACTCGTGGTCGTAAGCAGCATGTCCTCAGCCATCTATCCCAGCCTGAAGGGCAAGCGCGTCGTCATCACCGGCGGCGGCTCGGGCATCGGGGCGGGCCTCACCGCCGGCTTCGCGCGCCAAGGCGCCGAGGTGATCTTCCTCGACATCGCCGACGAAGACTCCAAGGCCCTGGAGGCCGAACTGGCTGGCTCGCCGATCCCGCCGGTCTACAAGCGCTGCGACCTGATGAGCCTCGACTCGATCAAGGCGACCTTCGCCGAGATCGGCGACATCGACGTGCTGGTCAACAACGCCGGCAATGACGACCGCCACAGCCTGGGCGACGTGACCGGCGCCTATTGGGACGAGCGGATCAACGTCAACCTGCGCCACATGCTGTTCTGCACCCAGGCCGTCGCGCCGGGCATGAAGACGCGCGGCGGCGGCGCGGTGATCAACTTCGGTTCGATCAGCTGGCACCTGGGACTGGAGGACCTCGTCCTCTACGAAACCGCCAAGGCCGGCATCGAGGGCATGACCCGGGCGCTGGCCCGGGAGCTGGGCCCCGACGACATCCGCGTCACCTGCGTGGTGCCCGGCAACGTCAAGACCAAGCGCCAGGAGAAGTGGTACACGCCCGAAGGCGAGGCCGAGATCGTCAAGGCCCAGTGCCTGAAGGGCCGCATCCTGCCCGAGAACGTCGCCGCGCTGGTGCTGTTCCTGGCCTCGGACGATGCGTCGCTGTGCACCGGCCACGAGTACTGGATCGACGCGGGCTGGCGCTAAGCCTTATCCGATCGGGCGGGAATGGGCGTTTCGTCCGCTACGGGCTTCCCCGTTCCCTCCTCAGGCCTTATCGAACGCGCAGCACCGACATCTGGGAGACCATGCGGCAATGACCTGCGTTTGGGACTTGAAGGCGACCTTGGGCGAAGGCCCGATCTGGCTGGACGACACCCTTTGGTTTGTCGACATCAAGGGTCAGAAGATCCACAGCTACCGGCCGGATTCAGGCGATAACTTCACCTTCGAGGCGCCGGAGCCTGTCACCTTCCTGGCCCCCTTGGCGGGCGCGCGCGGCACCTTCATCGTGGGTTTGAAGTCGGGCCTTTATCGCTTCAACCCGGTGATGGGCGGCTACGCCCCGCTGGCGATCATCGAGGATCCGGCGCTGGACAATCGTCCCAACGACGCGACGGTCGACAGCGAAGGCCGCCTCTGGTTCGGCACCATGCACGACGGCGAAGAAAACCCGACGGGATCGCTCTATCGCATGGACGCGCGGGGCGTCACGCGGGTGGACAAGGACATCTGCATCACCAACGGCCCGTGCGTCTCGCCGGACGGCAAGACCTTCTACCACACCGACACCCTGGGCCGCGTGATCTGGGCCTACGATATGGATGCGGAAGGCGTGCTGTCGAACAAGCGCCCGTTCGTGCGCTTCGCGGACGAAAACGTCTATCCTGACGGGTCGGTCGTCGACGCGGAAGGCTGCGTCTGGACGGGCCTGTGGGGCGGCTTTGGCGCCATCCGGTTCTCGCCGACCGGCGAGGCCCTGGGCCGCATCGAACTGCCCGCCCCCAATGTCACCAAGCCCTGCTTCGGCGGGCCTGACCTGAAGACCCTCTTCTTCACCACCGCCCGCAAGGGCCTGAGCGATGACGTTCTGGCGCAGTATCCGCTGTCTGGCGGCTTGTTCGCGTTCAATATCGACGTCGCTGGCCAACCCCAACATGAGGTACGCCTTGTCTAACCGCACGCCCCGCCGGTTCCGGTCCCGCGATTGGTTCGATAATCCCGACCATATCGACATGACCGCGCTCTATCTGGAGCGCTTCATGAACTACGGGATCACGCCGGAGGAGCTGCGCAGCGGCAAGCCGATCATCGGCATCGCCCAGACCGGCAGCGACATCTCGCCCTGCAACCGCATCCACCTGGACCTGGTCCAGCGGGTGCGGGACGGGATCCGCGACGCCGGGGGCATCCCCATGGAGTTTCCGGTCCATCCGATCTTCGAGAACTGCCGTCGCCCGACGGCGGCGCTGGACCGGAACCTCTCGTACCTGGGTCTCGTCGAGACCCTGCACGGCTACCCGATCGACGCCGTGGTTCTGACCACCGGCTGCGACAAGACCACCCCGGCCGGGATCATGGCCGCCACCACGGTCAATATCCCGGCCATCGTCCTGTCGGGCGGCCCTATGCTGGACGGCTGGCACGAGAACGAGCTCGTGGGCTCGGGCACCGTCATCTGGCGCTCGCGCCGCAAGCTGGCGGCCGGCGAGATCACCGAGGAAGAGTTCATCGACCGCGCGGCCAGCTCGGCGCCGTCGGCGGGCCACTGCAACACCATGGGCACGGCCTCGACCATGAACGCCGTGGCCGAGGCGCTGGGCCTGTCGCTGACCGGCTGCGCGGCCATCCCCGCCCCGTACCGCGAGCGCGGCCAGATGGCCTACAAGACCGGCCAGCGCATCGTCGACCTGGCCTATGACGACGTCAAACCGCTCGACATCCTGACCAAGCAAGCTTTTGAAAACGCGATCGCCCTGGTGGCGGCGGCCGGCGGCTCGACCAACGCCCAGCCGCACATCGTGGCCATGGCCCGGCACGCCGGGGTCGAGATCACCGCCGACGACTGGCGCGCGGCCTACGACATCCCGCTGATCGTCAACATGCAGCCGGCCGGCAAGTATCTGGGCGAGCGCTTCCACCGGGCCGGCGGCGCGCCCGCCGTCCTCTGGGAGCTGCTGCAGCAGGGCCGCTTGCACGGCGACGTGCTGACCGTCACCGGCAAGACCATGGGCGAAAACCTGCAAGGCCGCGAAACCAGCGACCGCGAGGTGATCTTCCCCTACGACCAGCCGCTGGCCGAAAAGGCCGGGTTCCTCGTTTTGAAGGGCAACCTGTTCGACTTCGCGATCATGAAGTCCAGCGTGATCGGCGAGGAGTTCCGCAAGCGCTACCTGTCGCAGCCGGGCCAGGAAGGCGTCTTCGAGGCCCGCGCCATCGTGTTCGACGGCTCGGACGACTACCACAAGCGGATCAACGATCCGGCCCTGGAGATCGACGAGCGCTGCATCCTGGTGATCCGCGGCGCCGGTCCGATCGGCTGGCCCGGCTCGGCTGAGGTGGTCAACATGCAGCCGCCGGATCACCTGCTGAAGAAGGGCATCATGAGCCTGCCCACCCTGGGCGATGGCCGTCAGTCGGGCACCGCCGACAGCCCCTCGATCCTGAACGCCTCGCCCGAGAGCGCCATCGGCGGCGGCCTGTCGTGGCTGCGCACCGGCGACACCATCCGCATCGACCTCAACACCGGCCGTTGCGACGCCCTGGTGGACGAGGCGACGATCGCCGCGCGCAAGCAGGAGGGCATCCCGGCGGTTCCCGCCACCATGACGCCCTGGCAGGAAATCTACCGCGCCCACGCCAGCCAGCTCGACACCGGCGGCGTGCTGGAGTTCGCGGTCAAGTACCAGGACCTGGCGGCCAAGCTGCCCCGCCACAATCACTGACGCGATGGGCCTTCGGAGCGATCCGGAGGCCCTTTTGCTGAGGGCTTGAGCAACCTAACGCCGCGCAAGCTTGGTAAACGCGCCTGGCGATGTCCCGAAGGTTCAGAAAGCGTTAAGAACAACGTTGCGAATTGTAAAATTCCTGCCTGGGTTGAAACTCATTTCGGGTGTATAAGGCGATCGTCGGGGCAGTTGTTGAGCGCGGACAGAATGTTGTCGGTGAACCGAGCCCTTGATCAAAGGCCGGAGTCGTCCAGCCTGGTGATCGTCACCACGGCCCTTCAGTTGGCCCTGGTCGTCTTGGTCTGGCTGCTGGCGCTGGTCCCCGCCGCGCTGGCGGCGTTAACGCTTCTGGCCCTGAAGTCGGCGCGCGGCGCGTTCGGCCCCTCGGACATCCGGCGCGCACCCCGCCGCTGAGACCTTGGCGCGCGCGAGGGGCCCGGCCACTATGCGCGCGACCGACGGAGGGCCCATGCGCGACATCGATTGGCTGCTGACCGAGGCCCACGCGCTGCGCGAACGCGGCGAGCTTGATCCGGCGCGGGCGCTCTATCACGAAGCCCTGGAAAAGGCTCGGGCGACGGGGGAGACCGAGGGCCTGGCCAAGGCCCTGCGCCATGTCTCGGACCTGGACCGCGAGGCGGGCCGCCCTGAGGCCGCCCTCGCCGCCGCCGAGGAGGCCGCCACCCTCTACGGCGCCCTGGGGCGGGAGCGCCGCCTGGATCTCGCCAACGCCCTGCGGCTGACCGCCCTGGCCCTTGAGGCCCTAGGCCGCCCCGCCCTTCAGCCCTGGCGCGAGGCCGGCGATCTCTACGCCGAGCTCGACATCGCCGCAGGGCTGGCCGAGGCGGAGCGGCATCTGGGATTGGTGGTGCGGCCGGCGCAATCGGTCGAGTTGGCGGCCCTGGCGCGGCTGTGGTGGCAAGGCTGGCGCGACGCGCACCTGCCGATCGTCCCCGAAGCCTTGGCGCAGCTTCGCACGCTGGAGAGCTTCACCGCGCGGATGGCCGCCGCCCTGCCCCGGGTCCGTGTGTTGGGCCCCCTCGGCGCACCGATGGGGCTGCATCTGATCAAGGACGACGAGCTCAACCAGCTCTACCTGGCCGCCGAGGCGCGCGGCACAGGCGCGGCGGCGGTGCTGATGGCGGACGCTGAGACGCATCTGGCGGACGCGAGCGTCCAGACCGCCTGGCTGGCCTGCGCAATCGGCAACGACCGCGCCGCCCGGTTCTACGAGAAGTCCGGCTGGACCCGAGCCCGCGCCGAGACCGTCCCGACCGAGACCTCGGTGGGTTCGTTCCCGCTCGAGGTCTGGCGCTACGAGAAGGTCCTCACGCGTTCGGAACCGTAAACACTCTAAAACCCGTGTCATCCCGGAAACGCCGCAGGCGTTATCCGGGACCCAGGGGGTGACGAAACGCCGAGCATACGGCCCCTGGGTCCCGGCTCTACGCGCTGCGCGCTACGGCCGGGATGACACGGTTTTGCGCCCCCCTAGTTCGGACCACCCGTGCTGAAGTCGAACTGCTCCGGACGCGGCTTGCCGCCGCCGAAGGCGTAGCTGAAGCCGATGAATGCGGTGCGGACATTGACCTTGGTCTCGTTCCGATCCCGCAGGCGCGCGGTGTTCGTCACCCCGGCGATCTTGAAGCTGTCGACCACGTCATTGACGGTCACGACGAAGTTCAGCTTGTCGTTGACCTTGCGGCGATAGCCCAGATTGATCATCTCGAACGGCTCGCGATAGCCCTGCGGCGTGATGCGACGGCCCGAGGTGAAGGCGTTGATCTGGAAGAAGTCCTTCGGGGTGGCCTGGTAGTTCAGATTGGCCCGGCCCGACAGGCTGGTGTCCGAGCGCTTGCCGGTGAAGCCCAGGCTGGCCGCGTCGATCTCGTTCCAGAAGGCCTGGCCGCTGACATTGTAGGTCAGCTTCGGCGACAGGCGGCCCACGACGACGAACTCCAGACCGCCGTTGCGGCTCTTGGCCAGGTTCTCGCGCGTGGTCAGGAACACGCCGCCGCCCAGGTCCTTGACCACGTCGGTCACGCCGTCGCGGGTGTCGCGATAGAAGACGGTGGCCAGATAGGTCGTCGGGCCCTTGCGGTACTGCCAGCCCAGCTCGAACGAGTCGGTGACCTGCGGCTTCAGGTTCGGATTGCCGGCCCGGAAGTTATAGGGGTCCTGGTAGATCGGATAAGGGTTCAGGTCCTGCGGGCCCGGACGGGCCACGCGGCGGCTGAAGCCCGCGCTCAGGCTGTTGGCGTCGTTGAGGCGATAGCCCGCGTTCAGCGTTGGATAGAGCCGCAGATAGTCGTTCGAGCCCTTCTGGCC
This sequence comes from Caulobacter vibrioides, assembly GCF_002310375.3. GTDB lineage: Bacteria > Pseudomonadota > Alphaproteobacteria > Caulobacterales > Caulobacteraceae > Caulobacter > Caulobacter vibrioides_D. The sequence continues at coordinate 828,919 of NZ_CP023315.3, read as the reverse complement.
CGTGGTGATCTGGTCGGTGCGGATCTCGACCTGTTCGGCGCGCAGACCGGTCTGGACCGTCAGGTCGCCGAACGGCCGCTCATAGGTGACATAGGCCGCGAAGACGTCCTGGTCGTAGGTGAAGCGGTTGGTGCGGGCCGGGTCGACGGTCTGGCCGGCCAGCGTGGCGCCACGCGCCCCGTAGTTGTTGTAGTCGTTGTCGGCGCCCTCGAAATCCAGGCCGGTCTTCAGCTTGGACTGGTTGGCCAGCGGCTTGGTGTAGTCGAGCTTCCAGTTGGCGCGCTTCTGCTCGGAGCCGAAGCTGTAGGCCTCATAGAAGTCCGGGGCGCCCGCCGAATAGTCGGCGAAGGCGTCGCCGGCGCGCTTGAAGCGGGTGATCTCGTACTCGGCGCGCGAGGTCAGCTCGTGGCCCGCGCCGGTGAACTGGCGGCGATAGTCGCCGGCGATCGCCGAGTTGTCGCGGATCATGACGCCGCTGCTGTCGCGCAGATAGGCCTGCTGGGTGACGCCCGCGCCATTGCGCGACAGATAGGTCTCGCGGCCGTCGCCGTCATAGTCCATGCCGCGATAGCGCAGCTCGGCCGACAGGCGGGTCGTCTTGTCGAGGTCGTAGTCGATCCCGGTGCGCAGCGACAGCGCGCCGCCCTTGTTCAGCACCTCGGCGGTCTGGTCGGCGTCCAGCACCGTCGCGCCGGTGGCGCTCAGCGACTGGCGGTCGACGATCGAGGTGACTTCCTGGCGGTCGTAGCGATAGCTGGCGTCGCCCGACAGCGTGACCTTGCCTTCGCGGCGCGTGGCGCTGATCCCGCCGTTGTAGCGGCCGTCGGTGCCGATATTGGCGCGAACCGTGCCCGTCACGCCGGGCTTCTGGGTCTTCTTGGTGACCAGGTTGATGACGCCGCCCGAGCCGTCGGGGCGATAGGCGGCCGAGGGGTTGGTCATCACCTCGACGCGGTCGATCTGGTCGGCGGGCAGCGACTGCAGCGCGTCGGCGCGGTTGTCGCCGTTGAACATGCCCGAGGGCTTGCCGTCGATCAGGATGGTGACGTTGGAGTCGCCGCGCAGGCTGACATTGCCCTGCACGTCGACCTCGACCGAGGGGACGTTGCGCAGGGCGTCGCTGATCGAGCCGGTCTTGGCGCTCAGATCATTGGCGACGCTGTAGCTGCGGCGGTCTATGTCGGTGCGCATGGCCGTGGCGTCGCTGCGGATCACCACGCCTTCGACGGCGGTCGGCGCATCCGAGGGCTTGGCCGGCGCGGCTTGGGCCGGGGCGGCCTGGGCAGGGGCGGGCTGGGCCGGAGCGGTTTGGGCCAGGCCCAGGGTCGGCGGAACGATCACCGCAGCAGCGGCGAGGAGGGCGAACTTCAGTCGCAAGGGGAGACCTCAACTTCAGGCGTCGAGCGTTACGCTGCGGACGTCCGCGCGGTCTCGACCCCCAGCCGTAAAGACCCTCCGGCGCGCCGGAACAAATTTCTTTTCGGCAATGTTGCCGGTCGGGGACTCCGAGTGGCAATCGCGCCACAGTCGTACGCGCCCACCTCGATACTCCGACGTCGCGGAAACCGCCGTGTGTCTGCTATCGATACCGCCGCAGGGTGAGTCCCGCGCACCGGCGATGTGGTCGTCAGAACCACCGCTTGCGCGCTGATACCGGTAACACTAAGGTCGCCGGCAACCAGAGGTCCGACAAGGACCAGTAGGGCATCAACGGGCCGGTACGGCCCCATGGGGAGGAAACCTGTGGCTTCAGTATCCAACGCCGGGCCCAGCGCCGGCATGAGCGCCGACGGCGGTAAGGTCAACATGACCTTCGTGGCCGCGATCGTCGCCGTCGCCACGATCGGCGGCTTCATGTTCGGCTACGACAGCGGCGTCATCAACGGTACGCAGGAAGGCCTGGAGAGCGCCTTCAACCTCAGCAAGCTGGGCACCGGCTTGAACGTCGGCGCCATCCTGATCGGCTGCGCCATCGGCGCCTTCGCCGCCGGCCGCCTGGCCGACGTGTGGGGCCGCCGCACGGTGATGATCATCTCGGCCCTGCTGTTCGTGGTCAGCGCCATCGGCACCGGCGCGGCCGAGAGCTCGATCGTGTTCATCATCTTCCGCCTGATCGGCGGTCTGGGTGTCGGCGCCGCCAGCGTGCTGTGCCCGGTCTACATCTCGGAAGTGACGCCCGCCAATATCCGCGGCCGCCTGTCGTCCGTGCAGCAGATCATGATCATCACCGGCCTGACCGGCGCCTTCGTGGCCAACTACGCCCTGGCCCACACCGCCGGCAGCTCGACGGCCGAGTTCTGGCTGGGCCTGCCGGCCTGGCGCTGGATGTTCTGGATGCAGGTCATCCCCGCCGGCGTGTTCTTCCTCTGCCTGCTGGGCATTCCGGAAAGCCCCCGCTACCTCGTGGCCAAGGGCAAGGACGCCCAGGCCGAAGCGATCCTCTCGCGCCTGTTCGGCGCGGGCCAGGGCGCCAAGAAGGTCGAGGAAATCCGCGCTTCGCTGTCGGCCGATCACAAGCCGACGTTCTCGGACCTCCTGGACCCGACCACCAAGAAGCTGCGCGTCATCCTGTGGGCGGGCCTCGTCCTGGCCGTGTTCCAGCAGCTGGTGGGCATCAACATCGTCTTCTACTACGGCTCGGTGCTGTGGCAGTCGGTGGGCTTCACCGAGGACGACAGCCTGAAGATCAACATCCTGTCGGGCGCGCTGTCGATCGTGGCCTGTCTGGCCGCCATCGCCCTGATCGACAAGATCGGCCGCAAGCCGCTGCTGCTGATCGGCTCGGCCGGCATGGCCGTGACGCTTGGCGTGCTGACCTGGTGCTTCTCGACCGCCACCACGGTCAACGGCGTGCTGACCCTGGGCGACCAGATCGGCCTGACCGCCCTGATCTCGGCGAACCTCTATGTGATCTTCTTCAACCTCTCGTGGGGTCCGGTCATGTGGGTGATGCTGGGTGAGATGTTCCCCAACCAGATGCGCGGCTCGGCCCTGGCCGTCTGCGGCTTCGCCCAGTGGATCGCCAACTTCGCCATCTCGGTCAGCTTCCCGGCCCTGGCCGCGGCCAGCCTACCGATGACCTATGGCTTCTATGCGCTGAGCGCGGTCGTCTCGTTCTTCCTGGTCCAGAAGCTGGTCCACGAAACGCGTGGCAAGGAACTGGAAGCCATGCAGGGCTGATGGATAATCCTCCCCCCAGCGGGGGAGGTGTCGGCCCGAAGGGACGACGGAGGGGGAAGAGGCGGGCTCCGCAAGAACTTCCCCCTCCGGTCCTGCGGACCACCTCCCCCGCGAGGGGGAGGATTTGGTAAAAGCCAAACGCCCGGGAGCCTTCGCTTCCGGGCGTTTTCTTTTGCGTCCCGCAGCTATGACACCGGTAGACAAAACGGGTGTTACCGCTAGCTTGGCGACAACAAGACAAGTCTGCGTTCGGGAGCAACATCATGGTCGACATCAACCGCCGCGGCGCGCTGGGCTCGCTGCTGGCCGGCGCCGGCCTGACCGCCCTGCCCGCTTCCGCCGAGGCCGCCCAGATGGGCCTCCTCCCCGCTAAGCCCACCAGCGGTCCGACCTGGGCCACGGGGATCGAGGGCCAGCGCAAGGCGGACCTGGGCGATGGAACCTTCCTCAATCCGATCCTGACCGGCGACCGGCCCGACCCGTCGATCCTGAAGGACGGCGCCGACTACTACATGACCCACAGCTCGTTCGACGCCTATCCGGGGCTGCTGATCTGGCACAGCCGCGACCTGGTGAACTGGACGCCGGTCACCACGACGCTGAAGACCAATGTCGGCTCGATCTGGGCGCCCGAGCTCTGCAAGCACAAGGGCCGCTACTACATCTACCTGCCGGCCAAGTTCCCGGGGAACAACACCAGCTACGTGATCTGGGCCGACAAGATCGAAGGCCCGTGGTCCGAGCCGATCGACCTGAAGCTGCCGCGCTATATCGATCCTGGCCACATCGTCGACGAGACGGGCGAGCGCTGGCTGTTCCTGTCGGGCGGCGACCGCATCAAGCTGGCGCCGGACGGCTTGTCGACCGTGGGCAAGCCCGAGCACGTCTATGATCCCTGGCGCTATCCCGACGACTGGGACGTCGAGGGCTTCTCGCCCGAGGGCCCCAAGGTCATGCGCCGGGGCGACTACTTCTACATGATCACCGCCGTGGGCGGCACGGCGGGCCCGCCGACCGGCCACATGGTCATCGCCGCCCGCGCCAAGTCGCTGGCCGGTCCGTGGGAGAACCATCCGCGCAACCCGCTGGTGCGCACCGTCGACAACGCCGAGAAATGGTGGTCGCGCGGCCACGCCACCCTGGTCGAGGGCCCCACGCCCGGCGAGTGGTGGACCGTCTATCACGGCTATGAAAACGGCTATTACACCCTGGGCCGCCAGACCCTGCTGGCCCCGGTCACCTGGACCGCCGACGGCTGGTTCGACATCGGCGGCGGCGATCTCTCACAACCCATCAAGAAGCCCAAGGGCGGCAAGCCCGGCCCGCACGGCATGGCGCTGTCGGACGACTTCTCCACCGACAAGTACGGCGTGCAGTGGAACTTCTTCGATCCCAAGCCCGGCGAGCAGGACCGCATCAAGCGCGAAGGCGGCGCCCTGATCCTCAAGGGCGCGGGCGAGGCGCCGTCCACCGGCTCGCCGCTGATCTTCGTCAACGGCGACCAGGCCTATGAGATCGAGTGCGAGATCGAGATCGAGCCCGAGACCCGCGCGGGCCTGATCCTGTTCTATGACCGCCAGCTCTATTGTGGCCTGGGTTTCGATGCGAAGAACTTCGTCACCCACCAGTACGGCATCGAGCGCGGCCGCCCGGCCAATCCGCATGGCGCCAGGATGCTGATGCGGCTGCGCAACAACCGCCACATCGTCAGCTTCCACACCAGCGGCGATGGCGGAAAGACCTGGAAGCGCTTTGATCGCGGCATGGAAGTCAGCGGCTACCACCACAATGTGCGCGGCGGCTTTTTGATGCTGAAGCCGGGGCTCTATGCGGCGGGCAAGGGCTCGGCGCGGTTCCGGGGGTTCAAGTATCGGGCGTTGGACTAGCCCCCAAACATCCGAAAATCCCTGTCATCCCGGAAGCCTCGCAGAGGCTATCCGGGACCCAGGGGCGGCGCGCACGGCGTTCTGTCACCCCCTGGGTCCCGGCTCTCCCCCCCGGCTTTCGCCGGGGTCCGGCCGGGATGACAACATTTGGTGGAAACTCGGAAGCTTGTGATGCTGAAACCCCTCCTCATCGCCGCCGCCCTCCTCGCCCTCCCTCTCGCCGCCCACGCCCAGGAGCCGATCTTCAAGGCGTCCAAGATCGTGCTGGTCGGCGACTCCACCGTGGCGGTGAACAGCGGCTGGGGCGGGGCGTTCTGCGCCACGCACGTGACCTCGAACATCGCCTGCGTGAACCTGGGACGCGGCGGCCGGTCCAGCCGCACCTATCGCGAGGAAGGCTCCTGGGCCCTGGCGCTGAAGGAGATGAGCGCCGGCGGCTTCGAGCAGACCTTCGTGCTGATCCAGCTGGGCCATAACGACCAGCCAGGACGCCCCGAACGCTCGACGGACCTGGCCACCGAGTTCCCCGCCAACCTGCGGCGCTTCGTCGAGGAGGCGCGCGCGGCGGGGGCCAGGCCGGTGCTGGTGACGCCGCTGATCCGCCGGCAGTTCAAGGATGGGAAGGTGTTCGACGACCTCGCCCCCTGGGCGCAGGCGATCCGCAAGCTGGCCGCCGAGACCAACACCCCACTGGTGGACCTGCACGCGCTCAGCCGCCAAGCCGTCCAGGCGATGGGGCCGGTGGCGGCGATGCGCCTGGCCGAAATCCCGCCCCCGCCCGAGGTCGCCGCCTCGGCCGCGTCGGGAACCACCACGGGGGCGATGTTCTACGAGCCGGTCCTGCCCGGCGCGGTGGCCCCGCCCCGCCCGCCGGCCGCGCCGCCGTCTCCGCCCGGCGCGATGGGCAGCTTCAAGCCGGTGTTCGACTACACGCACCTGGGCCCCGAGGGCGCGGCGCTGTTCTCGGCCATGGTCGCCAAGGCGCTGGCCGACGTCGCGCCGGAGCTGCGGCGCAACCTGCTGCCCTAACCTCAGCCCTCCAGCGTCGCCGACAGCGCCTTGAGCAGGGCCTCGCGCGCGCGGTCGTCGGGCGCGGCGGCCAGCGCCTGGCCCAGGGCCAGTTGGAAGGCGGCGCGCTGGTTGTGCCAGTCCAGCTTGCCCGGCGCGCTGGCCGGCAGGCGGGGCGCCCCTTCGCCGATCGGCCGCGCCGCGCCCACCCCGTCGAGCGCGAAGCCCTCGTCCAGCGCCGGGATCACCAGACGCTCGGCCGCGAAATCCGCCTCGATCAGACGACGGCGCAGTCCCTCGGCCGCGTCGGGCTCGCCGTGGGCGATGAACACCGAGCCCGTGATCGGCAGCCGGTCCTTGGCCCAGCGCACCAGGCCCGCCGCGTCGGCGTGGCCGGAATAGGCGTCCAGCTGACGGATGCGGGCGCGGACGCTGATCTCGTCGCCCCGGATCGTCACCCGGCTGCGCCCGTCGGCCAGCAGGCGGCCCAGGGTGCCGGTGGCCTGGTAGCCGCATAGCAAGACCGTCGCCTCACGCCGCCAGAGCAGGCGCTGCAGGTGCTTGCGCACCCGCCCGGCGTCGCACATGCCGCTGGCGGCCAGGATCACGTGCCAGCCCTTCAGGCGGTCCAGGCCATCGCTCTCGGCGGGCGCGTTCAGAAACCGCAGATGCTCCGAGGGCCGCAGCGCCTCGAACGGATTGGTCTGGGTCTGCGGGTTCCAGCCGCGTTCCTGGAAGACCTTGGTGGCCTCGATGGCCAGCGGCGAGTCCAGGAAGATGTCGCCCCGGGGGACCTCGCCCTGCTCCATCAGGTCCAGCAGGTCGATCAGCAGCTCCTGGCTACGCTCGACCGCGAAGGCCGGGATCAGCAGGGGCCCGCCGGCCGCATGGGCGGCGCGGACCTCGTCGGCCAGTTGCTGCTTGCGCGCGGCGCTGTCGATCCCGACGCGGTCGCGGTCGCCATAGGTCGACTCGATGATCAGGTGGTCGACGCCCACCGGCGCGTCGGGATCGTCCAGGAACGGACTGCCGCCGGGGCCCAGATCGCCCGAGAACAGGATCCGCTTGGCCTGTCCCTCCGGACCCACATCCAGCGATATCGAGGCCGCGCCCAGCATGTGCCCGGCCGGCCAATAGGTGGCGACGATGTCCTGCGCGATGCGCACCGGCTCGCCCAGCTTGACCTTGCGAAACTGCTTGGCCACCGCCTCGCCGTCGCGCTCGGTGTAGATCGGCTCGACCGGCGGAAAACCGCGTCGCAGGTTGCGGCGGTTGAGGCTCTCGACCTCGTTCTCCTGGATGCCGCCGGCGTCGACCAGCATGACCGCGCCAAGGTCGCGGGTCGCGGCGGTGGCGTAGATTGGGCCCTCGAACCCGGCCAGCATCAGCTTGGGCAACAGACCCGAGTGGTCGATATGGGCGTGGGTCAGCAGCACGGCGTCGACCTGTCCCGCGTCGAACGGGAACGGCTGATAGTTCAGGGCCTTCAAGGTCTTGGAGCCCTGGAACATGCCGCAGTCGATCAGCACGGTGGTGTGCGGCGTGACCAGCCGCGCGCAGAAGCCGGTGACGCAGCCCGCCGCGCCGTGGAAGGTCAAGCTGAGGGTCATCGGGTGGCCTTCCTGGGTCAATGAGCCTCGACAAAGGCTTGCACCGCCCCGCGCCGCCCTGATCTAGGTCAAGTCCGCGCGGCGGTAGCCGCATAGTCTGCGCTTCGACGCAAATTGCGAGCGACCGTTGTGACCGAAGTTCCCCCGCCTCCCGCAGCCCCCGACGTCCAGGCCCAGCTGAACTCGCCCTCGTATCGTCTGGCGGCGCTGGACCAGGACTTTCTGCTGGGCGAGTCGATGCGCGGCGTGCGGTTCCTGCTGGAGTTCGCCAAGGCCGACGAGGCCCTGCGGCGCTGGGGCGTGCGCTCGACGATCGTGGTGTTCGGCAGCGCCCGGGTGCGCGAGGACGGACCGCCGCAGCGGGCCCGCTGGTACGCCGAGGCGCGGCAGCTGGGCCGCATCGTCTCCGAGCGCGGCGGGGCCAAGCACCAGAACGGCGACAAGGTCCGCGACAATGTCATCGCCACCGGCGGCGGTCCTGGCCTGATGGAGGCCGCCAACCGGGGCGCCTTCGAGGCCGGCGCGCCGTCGATCGGCTTCAACATCACCCTGCCCCACGAGCAGGTCCCCAATCCCTACAGCACGCCGGACCTGACCTTCCGCTTCCACTATTTTGCGATGCGCAAGATGCACCTGGCCATGCGGGCCAATGCGCTGGTGGTGTTCCCTGGCGGTTTTGGCACCTTTGACGAGCTGTTCGAGCTCCTGACCCTGCGCCAGACCGACAAGGCGCCGCCGATCCCCATCGTGCTGTTCGACGAGGCCTATTGGCGTTCGATCATCAACTTCGACGCCCTGGTCGAGCACGGCATGATCGCCGCCGCCGACCTTGAGCTGCTTCATTTCGCGGATGATGCGGAAGGCGTCTGGGACGAGCTGGTGCGCTGCGGGCTGAAGTTGCCGGAGAGCCCCTAGCTCAGCAGGTGCCGCACGGTCGAGCGCAGCACGCACGTCAGGGCGTCGCGGTCGAGGTCGGGATGGTTCACGCCCCGCAGCAGCAGGCCGTCGAACAACAGGCCGACCACCTCGCAGCGCGCCTGAAACTCAGCCTCGCTCCATTCGGACTTGCGATCGCGCTCCATCATGGCCCGCGCCAGGGCGCGCTCCTGCTCGTCGGCCGAGCGGACGATGGCGGCGACCTTGGGATTGCGGGCCGCTTCGGCCACGACCTCCAGCGCCAAGGCCGCGCGGCGCTGGTCAAAGCACTTGTCGATGGCCTCGGGCAGATGGTCGTCGATGGAATCGCGCAGCGTGCCGGGCTGCTTCTCCATCTCGGCGAACTTGTCGCGCATCTCGGCCAGGTCCTGGGCGACGATGGCGGCGATGATCGCCTCCTTGTTCTCGAAATAGCGATAGATCTGCCCGACGCTCAGGCCCGCGACCTTGGCGATGTCGGCCATGCTGGCGCCGTGGAAGCCCGACTGGCGCACGCGCTCGCACGCCGCGTCCAGGATCTGCTGGCGGCGCGTTTCGGGCGACGGGCGCCCCGCGATTGTTTCGTCAGCCATTGAAAATCCTGATCGCCATTACATTTCCGTTAGGTCAGCTAAACCCGCGGCGCTGGGTGTTGACTTGCGACACTCACGCTCCTATGTCCAGCCCACTTGAGAATGAACGTTCATTCTCAAATCGTTCATCATAACGGCCGCGTCAAGGGTAATAGCCCACGCGACCCTCTCCTCCCCGGGGTCAAACATGCACTTCCAACGCTCGGTCGCGGCGACGACCGTGGGACTCGCCGCCATTGCGCTCACCCTCTCCGCCTGCGGCCAGAAGCCCGGCGGCGCCGACGGCATGGGCATGGGCGGCCCCACTGAGGTCGGCTACATCGTCGCCCAGTCGCAACCGGTGGGCCTCTCCGCCGAACTGGCCGGCCGCACCTCGGCCTATCTGGTGTCGGAAGTGCGTCCGCAGGTCAGCGGCGTCATCCAGAAGCGCCTGTTCGAGGAAGGCTCGGTCGTCCGCGCCGGCCAGTCGCTGTACCAGATCGACCCCGCCACCTATCAGGCCGCCTATAACAGCGCCGCCGCCGCCCTCGCCCAGGCCCAGGCCCAGGCGATCGCCGCCAAGCTCAAGGCCGACCGCTACAAGGCCCTCGTGGAGACCGGCGCGGTGTCCAAGCAGGACAATGACGACGCCCAGGCCGCCGCCCTGCAGACCGCCGCCGCCGTCGGCGTGCAGAAGGCCGCGCTGGACAGCGCCCGGATCAACCTCAACTACGCCCGCGTGACCGCCCCGATCTCGGGCCGCATCGGCAAGAGCAGCGTCACCCCCGGCGCGCTGGTCACCGCCAACCAGGCGACCGCCCTGGCGACCGTGCAGGACCTGTCGAAGGTCTATGTCGACCTGACCCAGACCTCGGCCGAACTCCTCAAGCTCCAGGCCCAGTTCGCCTCGGGCAAGGTCGGCCGCTCGGGCTCGGCCCAGGTGACGCTGAAGCTGGAAGACGGCTCGACCTATCCGATCCCGGGCCGCCTGGAGTTCTCCGACATCACCGTCGATCCGGGCACCGGCGCGGTGGGCCTGCGCGCGGTGTTCGACAACCCCAAGGGCGTACTGCTGCCGGGCATGTATGTCCGCGCGGTGCTGAGCCAAGGCGTCGCCCCCAGCGGCATCCTGATCCCGCAGACGGCCGTGAACCGCGATCCGAAGGGCGGCGCGAGCGTGATGCTGGTCGGCGCCAAAGGCCCCGAGCCACGTCCGATCACCCTGGGCCAGACGGTCGGCGACAAGTGGCTGGTCACCAGCGGCCTGAACGCCGGCGACAAGGTCATCGTCGAGGGTCTGATGAAGGTGCGTCCCGGCGCGCCGATCAAGGCCGTCCCCGCCGGCGCTGCGCCGGCCGCCCAAGCTCAGCGCTAAGGCCAGCTCCCCATGCTCTCGCGTTTCTTCATCGACCGGCCCATCTTCGCGTGGGTCATCGCCATCGTGATCATGCTGGCCGGGGCGCTCGCCATCCGGACCCTGCCGGTCGCGCAATATCCTGAGATCGCCCTGCCGCAGGTGTCGATCTCGGCCAACTATCCGGGCGCCTCGGCCAAGACCGTCGAGGACAGCGTCACCCAGGTCATCGAACAGAAGATGAAGGGGCTGGATGGTCTGGACTACATGTCCTCGCGCAGCGACAGCTCGGGCTCGGCCACGGTCACCCTGACCTTCAAGGCCGGCACCGACATCGACATCGCCCAGGTGCAGGTCCAGAACAAGCTGCAGACCGCCACCGCCCTCTTGCCGCAGGAAGTGCAGCAGCAAGGCCTGACGGTGGCCAAGTCGGCGCGTAACTTCATGATGGTCGTGGGCCTCTATTCGCAGGACCCCAAGACCACCGGCACCGATCTGGCCGACTACCTGGCCAGCAATATCCAGGACCCGCTGAGCCGCGTCGACGGCGTCGGCGACATCCAGCTGTTCGGCGCGCAATACGCCATGCGCATCTGGCTGGACCCGCAGAAGCTGGCCAGCTTCAGCCTGACCCCGGCCGACGTCGCCACCGCGATCCGCGCCCAGAACGCCCAGGTCTCGGCCGGCCAGATCGGCGGGACCCCGAACCTGCCGGGCACCGGCCTGAACGCCACGATCACCGCCCAGTCGCGCCTGCAGACGCCCGAACAGTTCCGTCAGATCATCCTGAAGAACGCCGCCAGCGGCGCCACCGTGCGCCTGGGCGACGTCGCCCGCGTCGAGCTGGGCTCGGAAAGCTACGCCTCGATCGCCAAGTTCAACGGCCACCCGGCCGCCGGCATAGCCATCAAGCTGGCCCCCGGCGCCAACGCGCTCGACACCGCCGCGGCGGTGAAGGACAGGATGGCCCAGCTCGAGAAGACCTTCCCGGCCAGCTACGAATACGTCGTTCCCTATGACTCGACGCCGTTCGTGAAGCTGTCGATCGAGGAAGTGGTCAAGACGCTGATCGAAGCCATCATCCTGGTGTTCATCGTCATGTTCCTGTTCCTGCAGAACTGGCGCGCGACCCTGATCCCGACCATCGCCGTGCCGGTCGTCCTGCTCGGCACGTTCGGCGTGCTGGCGGCCTTCGGCTACTCGATCAACACCCTGACCATGTTCGGCCTGGTGCTGGCCATCGGCCTCTTGGTCGACGACGCCATCGTGGTGGTCGAGAACGTCGAACGTGTGATGTCCGAAGAGGGTCTTTCGCCCCTCGAGGCCACCCGCAAGTCGATGAACGAGATCACCGGCGCCCTGATCGGCATCGCCCTGGTGCTGGCGGCGGTGTTCGTGCCGATGGCCTTCTTCGGCGGCTCGCAAGGCGTGATCTATCGCCAGTTCTCGATCACCATCGTCTCGGCCATGGCCCTGTCGGTGGTCGTCGCCCTGGTCCTGACGCCCGCCCTGTGCGCCACGATGCTCAAGCCGGTCAAGGCCGGCCACCACGACGAGAAAACCGGCTTCTTTGGCTGGTTCAACCGCAGCTTCAACGACATGAGCGGCCGCTACCAAGGCAGTGTCCGCAAGATCCTGGGCAAGAGCGGCCGCTGGATGGCCATCTACGCCGCGATCATCGTGGCCATGGGCCTGCTGTTCGTCCGCCTGCCCAGCGCCTTCCTGCCGGAAGAAGACCAGGGGACCATGTTCACCCTGGTGCAGCTGCCCGCCGGCGCGACCGAGGAAAAGACCCTGGCCGTGCTGGACAAGGTGCGCGACCACTTCCTGGTCGGCGAGAAGGAAGCCGTCCAGTCGGTGTTCACCGTCTCGGGCTTCAGCTTCGCCGGCGCCGGTCAGAACGCGGGTCTCGCCTTCATTCGCCTGAAGGACTTCGAGCACCGCAAGGCCGCCGACATGAAGGCTCAGGCCGTGGCGGGCCGCGCCATGGGCGCCTTTAGCCAGATCCGTGACGCCATGGTGTTCGCGGTCGTCCCGCCGGCCGTGTCGGAACTGGGCAACTCGTCCGGCTTCGACTTCCAGCTGCAGGACGTCGGCGGCGTGGGTCACGAAACCCTGATGAACGCCCGCAACATGATGCTGGGCATGGCCGCCCAGGATCCGAACCTGGTGGGCGTGCGCCCGAACGGCCAGGACGACACCCCGCAGCTGAAGATCGAGGTCGACCAGGCCAAGGCCGGCGCGCTGGGCCTGACCACCGCCGACATCAACAGCGCCCTCAGCGCCGCCTGGGGCGGGTCGTACGTCAATGACTTCATCGACCGCGGCCGCGTGAAGAAGGTCTACATGCAGGCCGACGCGCCGTTCCGCATGACGCCGGAGGACCTGAACCGCTGGTACGTGCGCAACAACCAGGGCCAGATGGTCGCCTTCCCGGCCTTCGCCAGCGCATCCTGGACCTACGGCTCGCCGCGTCTGGAGCGCTATAACGGCCTCTCGGCGGTCAACATCCAGGGCGCGCCGGCCCCGGGCAAGAGCTCGGGCGACGCGATCGCGGCGATGGAAAAGATCGCGGCCAAGCTGCCGCCCGGCGTCGGCTATGAGTGGACCGGCCTGTCGGCCCAGGAACTGGAGGCCGGCAACCAGGCCCCCGCCCTGTACGCCATCTCGATCCTGGTGGTGTTCCTGCTGCTGGCCGCGCTTTACGAGAGCTGGTCGATCCCGCTGGCCGTCATCATGGTCATCCCGCTGGGCGTCATCGGCGCTCTGCTGGCGACCTTTGCTCGCGGCCTCAGCAACGACATCTACTTCCAGGTGGGCCTGCTGACGACCATGGGCCTGGCGGCCAAGAACGCCATCCTGATCGTCGAGTTCGCCAAGGACCTCTACGAGAAGGGCATGGGCCTGATCGAAGCGACGCTGGAGGCGGTTCGCCTGCGCCTGCGCCCGATCATCATGACCTCGCTGGCCTTCGTCTTCGGCGTGCTGCCCTTGGCGATCTCCAACGGGGCTGGATCGGGGGCCCAGCACGCGATCGGCACCGGCGTCATCGGCGGCATGATCTCGGCCACCCTGCTCGCCATCTTCTTCGTCCCACTGTTCTTCGTGGTGGTGGAGAAGATCTTCAAACCCAAGCACCCCCGTCACGACGCCGCCCAAGGCGACGCCCCGTCGGCAGAGGCTCACTAAGATGCTGCGTAACCTCACCCTGATCCTGATCGCCTCGACGGCGGTCGGCGCCTGCACCCTGGCGCCCAAGTATGAGCGTCCGGTCCTGCCGGTCGCCCAGACCTGGTCCACGCCCACGCCCGAGGCGGCGACCACCGTCTCGGCCGCCGACCTCGACTGGCGTCAGGTGCTGGTCGATCCGCGCCTGCAAGGTGTGGTCGATCTGGCCCTCAAGCAGAACCGCGACCTGCGCGTGGCGGTGCTGAACATCGAGAAGGCCCGCGCCCAGTACGGCGTGCAGCGCTCAGCCCTGTTCCCGGGGATCAATGGCGCGGTCTCCGAGCAGCGCGGCCGCACCCCGGCCTCGACCTCGCAGACCGGCCAGGCCTTCGACACCGAAGTCTACAGCGCCACCATCGGCTTCACCGCCTATGAGCTGGACCTGTTCGGCCGGGTGCGCAGCCTGAAGGACGCGGCGCTGCAGAGCTATCTGGCCACCGAGCAGACCAGCCGCTCGGTCCAGGTCAGCCTGATCGCCGAGACCGCCAACGCCTGGCTGACCCTGGCCGCCGACCAGGAGCGCCTGGCCCTGGCCAAGACCACCCTGGCCACGCGCGAGGACTCCCTTAAGCTCGTGCGTCAGCGCGTCGACGGCGGGGCCGGCTCGCTGCTGGACCTGCGTAACGCCGAGACCCTGGCCGAGACGGCGCGCGCCGACGTCGCCGTCTACACCGCCCAGGTCGCCCAGGATCGTAACGCCCTGACCCTGCTGGCCGGCGGCGATTTGCCCGCCGACCTGCTGCCGGCGGGCGGCCTGGACGCCGACAACGTGCTGGCCGACCTGCCGGCGGGCCTGCCGTCGAACGTTCTGGCGCGTCGCCCCGACGTCCTGGCCGCAGAGCGTCAGCTGCGAGCGGCCAACGCCAATATCGGCGCGGCGCGGGCGGCGTTCTTCCCGCGCATCAGCCTGACCGGCTCTGCCGGCTCGGCCAGCACTGACCTTGGCGACCTCTTCAAGGGCGGGACCAGCGTCTGGAGCTTCACGCCGCAGATCAGCCTGCCGATCTTCGCGGGCGGGGCCAATGTGGCCAACCTGAACATCTCCAAGGCCGACCGCGACATCGCCGTGGCGACCTATGAGAAGACGGTGCAGACCGCGTTCCGTGAGGTCTCCGACGCCCTGTCGGTGCGCGCCACGGTCGCCGATCGCCTGGCCGCCCAGGAACGCCTGACCGCCGCCGCCGCCGACAGCACCCGCCTGTCCCAGCAGCGTCGCGACGCCGGCCTCGACAGCGCCCTGACCCTGCTCGACGCTCAGCGCAGCCTCTATGCGGCGCAGCAGGGCCTGATCACCACGCGGCTGGCCCAAGCGACCAACCTCGTGACCCTCTACAAGACCCTCGGCGGCGGCGCGCCCGCCGTCTGAGGCTGAACCCACTTCCCCGGCCTCGCCGGGGGAGTTCGCTGTCCATCATCCCCCCCCGATGGTCGCGAACGGAACGGGCGTGCTCCTCCCCCCCCCTGAGCCGCCCGTTCCACATTCCCGGATCGGCCCCTCTCCTCGAAACGGGGAGGTTTACTCTGCCGTGATCACAATTATGCAAACGATTGGGTTAGGGTCTGCGTACGGATTGACTCGGAGCCGACCCATGTCGCCCTCGAAAGCGGAAAAAGAGCAGGCGTTCCACCTGATGGGCATCGTCGTGGCCACAGTGCTGGCGATCACCGCGATCGTGCTGGCCGCCGCCTGCCCGCCGCAGGACCTGACGCCCCAGCGTGCGTGGATCTTCGCCGCCTCCAGCCATGGCGACGTCTAGAGCGTTTCACGACCTGACTGCGCCAGGCCGTGAGCTCTAGTCTTTTGTTTTGGCGCATTTTTCTTCAGGCGAACCGGGACCACTTCGCTCGAAAAACACTCTAGAGCGGCAACTGCACCGTGCTCTTGACCTCTTCCAGCACCGCGTAGGTCCGCGTTTCGCGCACCCCCGGCATCTTGACCAGAATGTCGCCCAGGAAGCCGCGATAGGCCTCCATGTCCCGCACGCGGGCCTTGATCAGATAGTCGAAGCCGCCGGCCACCATGTGGCATTCCAGGATCTCGGGCGCGCGGCGGACGGCGGCGCCGAACTCCTCGAAGACGTCGCCGGTCGTGCGCTCCAGCACCACCTCCACGAAGATCAGCAGCGCCCGATCCACCTTGGCGGGGTCCAGCAGCGCGGCGTAGCCGGTGATGAAGCCGCGCTCGCGCAGCCGCCGGACGCGGTCGAACGTGGCCGCCGGCGACAGATTGCAGCGCTTGGCGAGCTCGGCGTTGGTGATGCGGCCGTCAGCCTGCAGAACCTTCAACAGCCGGCGATCGGTGTCATCTAGAGCAGAAATGGCCATATCGCACTTTCACCGAATAACCTTCGAAAATTAAACAACACAAACGTAGCACATTCGGAAAGACCGGCGGTATACCCCACATCGTTCCAGCGCCGCCTGCGCCGCCCACCTCCTCAAGGCGCCTGCGGATACGGCCAGCCGCCGTTGTCTGGAACTGTCGCGACGCTCGCCCCTCTCCCCCTGACAGGGCGTCGCGCTAGAGAGGAAGGGACGCGAGCGTCTCCCCCCCTGAACGCGTCCCTTCCTCCCTCCCCATTTCCCTTATCCTCGCTGTCAGCGCATGCTTTCGCGCGCAGAAGCGCCGTGCGGCGCCGCATGCTGGAGCGGACGAACATTTTTCGCGTCCTCACCGAACAAGTTTCGGCCTTGGCGATGAACAAACGAAGCACCTTCCGCCAGACCCGAGTTAGACCGACGATATACTAACAAGCGGAAACGACCATGACCGATTGGGACAGCCTCGACGCCGGCAAGTATCGCGACGAAGCCGCGGTGATCGCCGACCTGCTCGCCGCCAAGCCGCTCTCCAGCGAAGACCGCGCGGCCGTCCGCGCCGAGGCCGAGGCGCTGGTGCGCGGCGCCCGCCGCAGCGTCCGCAAGCAGGGCGTGGTCGAAAGCTTCCTGCAGGAGTTCAGCCTGGGCACCCGCGAGGGCCTGGCTTTGATGTGCCTGGCTGAGGCCCTGCTGCGCACCCCCGATGACGAAACTCGCGACCGTTTGATCGCCGAGAAGATCGGCTCGGCCGACTGGGCTTCGCATCTGGGCGGCTCCGACAGCCTGTTCGTCAACGCCTCGACCTGGGGCCTGATGCTGACCGGCAAGATCGTCGAGCCCGACGACGAGGCCCAGAAGGACCTGCCTGGCTTCATCAAGAAGCTGGCCGGGCGCCTGGGCGAGCCGGTGATCCGCGCCGCCGTCGGCCAGGCCATCCGCATCATGGGCGAGCAGTTCGTCCTGGGCCGCACGATCGAGGCCGCCATCAAGCGCGCCGCCGCCGAAGGCGACATGTGCAGCTTCGACATGCTGGGCGAAGGCGCCCGCACCGCCGCCGACGCCGCGCGCTATGAAAAGGCCTATGCCGACGCGATCGAGACGGTCGGCAAGCTGTCGAACGGCGCGGGTCCCGAAGCCGGCCACGGCGTGTCGGTCAAGCTCTCGGCCCTGTGCCCGCGCTATGAGGCCACCCACGAAGACCGCGTCTGGGAAGAGCTCTATCCCCGCACCCTGCGCCTGGCCAAGATCGCCGCCCGCCACAACCTGAATTTCACCATCGACGCCGAAGAGGCCGACCGCCTGGCCCTGTCGCTGAAGCTGCTGGACAAGCTGTGCCGCGAGCCGGAACTGGGCGACTGGACCGGCCTGGGCCTCGCCGTCCAGGCCTATCAGAAGCGCTGCGGCGAGGTGATCGCCCGCCTGAAGGCCCTATCGCAAGAGACCGGCCGCCGTCTGATGGTGCGCCTGGTGAAGGGCGCCTATTGGGACAGCGAGATCAAGCGCGCCCAGGTCGCGGGCCGTCCGGACTATCCGGTCTATACGACCAAGCCGGCCACCGACCTGTCGTACCTGGTGGGCGCCAAGGCGCTGATCGAGGCGGCCCCGCACCTCTACGCCCAGTTCGCCACCCACAACGCCCACACCCTGGCGGCCGTGGTGCGCATGGCCAAGAACGCCGGCGTCAAGATTGAGCACCAGCGCCTGCACGGCATGGGCGAGGCCCTCTATAAAGCCGCCGACGATCTCTATGACGGCATCACGCTGCGGGCCTACGCCCCGGTGGGCGGTCACGAGGACCTCTTGCCCTACCTGGTGCGTCGCCTGCTTGAGAACGGCGCCAACACCTCGTTCGTCCACGCCCTGCTCGACGAGCGGGTGCCGGTCGAGAAGGTCGTCACCGATCCGATCGACACGGTCGAGGCCCACCCCGACCGCCACGCCAAGATCCCGACGCCGATCAACGTCTATGGCGAGCGCCGCGTGAACAGCGCGGGCCTGGATCTGTCGGTGAAGGCCGACCGCGACCGCCTCTCCGCCGCCGTCACCGCCCTGGACAGCGTCACCCTGTCGGCCGGCCCGCTGATCGGCGGCAAGGTCGTCGCCGGCGGCGCGCCGCTGCCGGTGATCGCCCCCGCCAACGACCAGAAGACCGTGGGCGTGGTCTCCGAGGCGCAAGCCGCGCAGATCGACGAGGCCTTCAAGCAGGCCCGCGCCGCGCAACCGGCCTGGGACCGCGCCGGCGGCGTCGCCCGCGCCCAGGTGCTGCGCGCCATGGGCGATGCGCTGGAAGCCAATATCGAGCGCCTGATCGCCATCCTGTCGCGCGAGGCCGGCAAGACCCTGTCGGACGGCATCGCCGAGGTGCGCGAGGCCGTCGACTTCTGCCGCTACTACGCGATGCTGGCCGAAGACCAGTTCGGCGAGGCCGAGATCCTCAAAGGCCCCGTGGGCGAGACCAACAGCCTGCGCCTGGCCGGGCGCGGCGTCTTTGTCTGCATCAGCCCGTGGAACTTCCCGCTGGCCATCTTCACCGGCCAGATCGCCGCAGCCCTGGCGGCCGGCAACGCCGTGCTGGCCAAGCCCGCCGAGCAGACCCCGCTGATCGCCTTCGAGGCCGTGAAGCTCTAC
This sequence comes from Caulobacter vibrioides, assembly GCF_002310375.3. Lineage (GTDB taxonomy): Bacteria > Pseudomonadota > Alphaproteobacteria > Caulobacterales > Caulobacteraceae > Caulobacter > Caulobacter vibrioides_D. The sequence goes on along the minus strand of NZ_CP023315.3, from coordinate 810,219 downwards.
CACGCCGCAGGTCTGGACCCGCGCCTGCTGGCCCTGCTGCCCGGACGCGGCGAGACCGTCGGCGCGGCCCTGACCAGCCATGAGGGCCTGGACGGCGTCGCCTTCACCGGCGGCACCGACACGGCCTGGCGGATCAACCAGACGCTGGCCGCGCGCCAAGGTCCGATCGTGCCGTTCATCGCCGAGACCGGCGGCCTCAACGGCATGTTCGTCGACACGACGGCGCAGCGCGAGCAGGTGATCGACGACGTGATCGTCAGCGCCTTCGGGTCGGCCGGTCAGCGCTGCTCGGCCCTGCGCCTGCTGTTCCTGCCGCACGACACCGCCGACCACATCATCGATGGCCTCAAGGGCGCCATGGACGCTCTGGTGCTAGGCGATCCGGCCCTGGCCGTCACCGACGTCGGCCCCGTGATCGACGCCGAGGCCAAGGACGCGCTAGACAAGCATCTGGTTCGCCTGAAGTCGGACGCCAAGGTGCTGCACGCCTTGGCCGCCCCCGCCGGTGGGACCTTCTTCGCCCCGGTCCTGGCCGAGATCCCGACCGCCGACTTCCTGGAGCGCGAGGTGTTCGGCCCGGTCCTCCACGTCGTGCGCTACAAGCCGGAGAACCTTGAGAAGGTCGCTGGCACCCTGGCGGCCCGCCGCTATGGCCTGACGCTGGGCATCCACTCGCGGATCGAGAGCTTCGCCGCCGACGTCCAGCGCCTGGTCCCGGCCGGCAACGCCTATGTCAACCGCTCGATGACCGGCGCCGTGGTCGGCGTCCAGCCGTTCGGCGGCGAGGGCCTGTCGGGCACCGGCCCCAAGGCCGGCGGCCCCCACGCCCTGCTCCGCTTCGCGGTCGAGCGGGCGCTCAGCGTCAACATCACCGCCCAGGGCGGCGACCCGGCGCTGCTGAACCTGTAGCCCTTGACGCCATCGGCCATCAGCGGGACTCTCCGCAGATGGCCGATGGCTTCGACATTCATATCGATCAAGAGCAGGCCGCCCGGCTGAAGGTCGTTGCCGACCGCCTGGGCATGACCGCGTCCGAGTACGCCGTTGCGCTGATCGACGCAGGCCTGACAGGCGCGGCGCCTAAAGCGATCGATCCGGACCCCGCCATCGACGAGGCCATCGCCGACGCCATCGAGCGGGGCGACGAGCCGGCGATTTCACGCGATGAGTTCCGCGCTCATATGCGTCGCGTGACTGCGGGCCTGGGGTGACCTTCACGGTCTTGGTGTCCGTCAGGGCCAAGAGAGACTTCAACCGTCTCATCGTCTGGCTTTTCGAGCGTGACCCCCGAGCAGCGGCTAGACTGGGCCCCCTTCTGGAAGACGCCATCGACAGTTTGACCGAGGCGCCGTCGCGAGGTCGCCCGGTTGGTCCTACCGTCCGCGAGATCAGCATTCCATTTGGTCAGAGCGCCTATGTGATCCGCTACCGGCTCCTCGGCTCCAGCGTGTATGTCACCCGGATCTGGCACGGCCTTGAGCAACGATAGAAGTAAGTTGTTAGCGCTATCAGCTCACGGCATGGTGCGCGCACAGAGCCCCGCAGAGGTTGCCCGGAGGACGCCATGACCCTTTCCCGCCGCCACCTGATCGCCGCCGCAGCGGCCCTGCCTGCGATCGGCGCGGCCAAGGCGCCGGCGGCGCCCAAGGGCTTCGTCACCGTCAAGGACGGCCGGCTGAGCCTCGACGGCAAGCCCTATCGCTTCGCTGGAACCAATGTCTGGTACGCCGCCTGGCTGGGGGCGCCGGCCGGCTATGGCGACATCGGCCGTCTGCGCCGCGAGCTGGATCGCCTGAAGGCCATGGGCGTCACCAACCTGCGCATCCTGGGCGCGGGCGAGCAGTCTCCGGCCAAGGTGGCCATGGACCCGACCTTCCGGGGGCCGGGCGAGGACTATAACGCTGACCTGCTCAAGGGCCTGGACGTCACCCTGGCCGAGATGGCCAAGCGCGACATGAAGGCGGTCATCTACGTCAACAACTTCTGGGACTGGTCGGGCGGCATGCCGGCCTATCTGAACTGGGTGGGCGATGGCCCCTGGTTCCAGCAGGGCGACCCGGCCTATCCCTGGCCTCAGTATGCGGACTATTCGGCGCGGTTCTACGCCAACCAGAAGGCCAACGCCCTCTTCCGCCACTATGTGACGAGCCTGGTGAGCCGGGTCAGCACCGTCACCGGCAAGCCCTATCGCGACGATCCCACGATCATGGCCTGGCAGCTGGCCAACGAGCCGCGCCCCGCCGGCTCGGACGCCTTTGGCCAGAGCAACATGCCCGCCTACCAGGCCTGGATCCGCGACACCGCCAGCCTGATCAAGCGCCTGGACAACCAGCATCTGGTCAGCACCGGCAGCGAGGGGACCATGGGCTGCATGGGCCTGGAGTCGTGCGTCGTCGACGCCCACGCCCCGCCGGTGATCGACTACATGACCATCCACATCTGGCCCAACAACTGGGGCTGGATCAGCATGACCGACCAGCCCTCGACCTATGAGGCCGGCGAGCAGAAGTGCCGCGACTATGTCGCCCAGCACATCGCCCTGGCCAAGCGCCTGAACAAGCCGCTGACCATCGAGGAGTTCGGCCTGATCCGCGACGGCCGCCAGTTCGCGCCCGGCTCGCCGACCACCTATCGCGACCGCTTCTACAGGACGATGCTGGACCTGGCCCTGGCCGACATGAAGGCCGGGGGACCGACCGCCGGCGTCAACTTCTGGGCCTGGAACGGCGAGGGCCGCGCCCAGCAGCCGGACGCCTGGTTCAAGAAGGGCGACAAGAGCTATGTCGGCGATCCGCCCCAGGAGGAACAGGGCCTGTTCGGCGTGTTCGACGCCGACACCTCGACCCTGGCGGTGATCAAGGCGCACGCGGCGGCGGTGAAGTCTCTGGGCTAGTCCGAGGGCCAACAAAGGGATTGTCACCGGTGTCACCCGTGATACCGCTTCGGACCGCTCGTCAGAAAGCGCCGGAGGAAGCCCGATGACCGCCACCCGCCGCACGCTGATCACCGGCGCAGCCGCGCTGAGCGCCTACGCCGCCCTGCCCCGCGCGGGCGTCGCGGCCGAGGCGCGCTCGCCGGTGGTGGCGACCACCAACGGCAAGGTGCGCGGCTACGTCCAGGACGGCGTCAGCGTCTTCAAGGGCCTGCGCTACGGCGCCGACACCGGCGGGGCGCGGCGGTTCATGCCGCCGGTGCGGCCCCAGCCCTGGACCGAGGTCAAGGACGCCCTGGCCTATGGTCCGGCCTCGATGCAGACCGGCAAGGGCGAGGAGGGTGAGACCCTCTCCGAAGACTGCCTGTTCCTCAATGTCTGGACCCCGGCCAAGGCCGCGCGGAAGACCGGCCTGGCTGACGGGGCCAAGCGGCCGGTGATGTTCTACATCCACGGCGGCGCCTATAACGGCGGGTCTGGGGCCAGCCCCTGGTACGAGGGAACCAAGCTCGCCAAGCGCGGCGATGTCGTGGTGGTGACCGTCAACCACCGCCTGAACGCCTTTGGCTATCTGTATCTCGCCCGCCTGTTCAACGACGCCTCGGTGGCCGACAGCGGCAATGTCGGCCAGCTGGATCTGGTGCTGGCCCTGCAATGGGTGCGGGACAATATCGCGGCCTTCGGCGGCGATCCCGAGCGGGTCATGCTGTTTGGCCAGTCGGGCGGCGGGGCCAAGATCGCCACCCTGATGGCCATGCCCAGCGCCAAGGGCCTGTTCCACCGCGCCGCCACCATGAGCGGCCAGCAGGTGACGGTCGGCGGCCCGTTCAACGCCACCAAGCGCGCCAAAGCCTTCCTCGACAAGCTGGGGATCAAGGACCTGGCCGCCCTGCGCGCCCTGCCCGCCGCCGAGATGCTGGCGGGGCTGAAGGCGGTCGATCCGATCGCCGGCTCGGGCGGGGTCTATGTGGGTCCGGTGCTGGACCAGCGGTCGCTGACCCGTCACCCGTTCTTCCCCGACGCCGCGCCCCAGAGCCTGTCGGTCCCGATGATGGTCGGCAACACCCACGACGAGACCAAGGGCTTCATCGGCTGGGACGCCAAGAGCTTCCCCCAGACCTGGGACGAGGTGATCGCCCGCCTGCCGGGGCAGTTCAACGCCCGCATCGACATCGATCCCGAGACGGTGGTGGCCTTCTACCGCCAGACCTATCCGAATTACTCGCCGGCCGACGTGTTCTTCGCCGCGTCCACGGCGGGGCGCTCGTGGAAGGCGGCGATCATCCAGGACGAGGAGCGGGCCAGGGCCGGCGCGCCGGCTTTCGCCTATCAGGTCAACTGGCGCTCGCCGATCCAGGGCGGGATCTTCGGCGCGCCGCACACCATCGACATCGGCCTGGTGTTCGGCACGCTGGACGCCAAGGGCTCGATCGTCGGGACGGGGCCGGACTCGGTGGCGATGTCCAACACCATGAGCGACGCCTTCATCGCCTTCGCCCGCACCGGCGATCCCAATGGCGGCGCCCTGCCAAAGTGGGAGCCCTACACCCTGCCCCGCCGCCAGACGATGGTGTTCGACACCGTCTCGCGCCTAGAGGACGACCCGCGCGGCGCCGAGCGGGCGTTCTTCAACCGCGTGCCCTTCACCCAGTTCGGCACGTGATCGCGTAAGGTGACCAGGCCGGGATGAGGCGGGGGGAGAGCCCTTAGCCCGCCCCCAGCGCCACGGCGACGTGGTAGGTGATGAAGGCCGCGATATAGGCCAGGGCCACCATGTAGACGAACATCACCGTCGGCCAGACCCAGCTGTTGGTCTCGCGCTTGACCACGCCCAGGGTGGGAAGGCACTGCGGGGCGAAGACGTACCAGGCCAGGAACGAGAGGGCGCTGGCCAGCGACCACTGGTTCTTCAGCAAGGTCGACAGGGCGCCGGTCTCGCCGTCCTCGCCGCCGACCGCATAGACGGTGCCCAGCACGGCCACGGCCACTTCGCGCGCGGCCATGCCGGGGATCAGGGCCACGGTCATCTGCCAGTTGAAGCCGATCGGGGCCATCAGCGGGGCCAGGAACTGGCCCAGCTGTCCGGCGATGGAATAGTCGATGGCCGGCCCCGTCGCGCCCTCGGGCGGATAGGGGAAGGTCGACAGCACCCAGACCAGAACCATCAGCGGCATGATGATCCGGCCGGCCCGGCTGATGAAGATCCGGGCCCGGGTCCACAGGTTCATCAGGACGTTGCGCGGCTCGGGCCAGCGATAGGTCGGCAGCTCCATCATGAAGGGCTCGACCGCGCCGCGCCAGAACACGCGCCGGATCACGAATGACACCAGGAGCGCGCTGACGATGCCGCTGGCGTAGAGGCCAAACATCACCAGGCCCTGCAGCGACAGCACGCCCCAGACCGTCTGGTTGGGAATGAAGGCGCCGATGATCAGGGTGTAGACGGGAATCCGCGCCGAGCAGGTCATCAGCGGCGCGACCAGGATCGTGGTCAGGCGGTCCTGACGGTTGTCGATCACCCGCGTCGACATGATGCCGGGGATGGCGCAGGCGAAGCTGCTGAGCAGCGGGATGAACGCCCGGCCGTGCAGGCCCGCGCCCCCCATGATCTTGTCCATCAGGAAGGCCGCGCGGGACATGTAGCCGCTGTCTTCCAACAGCAGGATGAAGAAGAACAGGATCAGGATCTGCGGCAGGAACACCAGCACGCTGCCGACGCCGGCGATCAGGCCGTCGGCGATGAAGCTGGTCAAAAGCCCCTGCGGCAGACGCGTGTTGGTCAGCTCGATCAGGGCCGCAAAGCCGCCGTCGATGACATCCATCGCGGGGGTCGCCCAGGTGAACACCGCCTGGAACATCACGAACAACAGACCCAGAAGGATCGCCAGACCCGCCACCGGGTGCAGCAGCACGTCGTCGATCTTGCCGGTCATGGTGTCGGGCCGCTCGGGCGGCTTGACGCAGAGCTTGAAGATGCGCTGGGCCTCGGCGTGGGCGGCGCGGATCTCGGCGGGGCTGGGCTCGTGCCAGACATTGTCGCCGGACAGGGCGTCGCGGTCGACCAGGGCCTCAACCTTGTCGAGCAGCTCGGGCAGGCCGCGCTTGCGGGTGGCCACCGTGGTGACGATCGGCGCGCCGATCTCGGCCTGCAGGCGCTCGACATCGATGCGCAGACCCTGGCGCTGGGCGATGTCGAACATGTTGAGGGCCAGCACGAACGGGCGGCCCACCTGCTTCAGCTCCAGGGCCAGGCGTAGCACCAGCCGCAGATTGGTGGCGTCGGCCACGCAGACCAGGGCCTGGGGGGCGTCCTCGCCGGCCAGCTTGCCCAGCACCGCGTCGCGGGTCACCACCTCGTCGGGGCTGCGGGCGCGCAAGGAATAGGTGCCGGGCAGGTCCAGCACGCGGATCTGACGGCCGCTGGGCGCGGTCAGCACGCCCTCTTTGCGCTCCACCGTCACGCCCGCGTAGTTGGCCACCTTCTGGCGGCTGCCGGTCAGGGCGTTGAACAGCGCGGTCTTGCCGGAATTGGGATTGCCGACCAGGGCGATCCGGGCGGTGTCGGCGATAGGGGGCGCAGCGGCGCCGGAATCGGGGGTCAAGGTCTTACAGTCCGTCGAATTTCACGCTGATCGCGCCGGCCTCGCGGCGGCGCAGGGCCACGCGGGTGTCGTCCACCCGCACGGCGATCGGATCGCGACCGAACAGGCCCTCGTGCAGCACCTCGATCGACGCGCCTTCGACGAAGCCCATCTCCAGCAGACGGCGCTCCAGCTCCTCGGCCTCCACCGCCTCGGCCGCGCCGCTATGGCCGGTGACACGGACGATCACGCCGCGCTGGCCTGGGCCGGCGGTGGCCAGGGAGCGCACGCCCGACGCGGTCTCGGCGGGATTGAATTCAGGCGACAAAACGAACGCTTCGGACATCATGGCTCCGCTAGAGCCTTGCGCGTCAGAACGAAATCGTTTCGACACGATAACAAGGCTCTAAATCAAACACTTAGAGCGTGACGAGCGCCGAAACCGGTTCCTACCTTCGGCGTCACGCTCTAGGATTGCGAACGATTATCAGTCGAAGCGGCCGATGTCGATTCAGCGATCCCTTCGTTCCGGGTTATGCTGGCGACTTAAGGGATCTTGGGACGGAATGGCGCAGGGTCGTTAATCTATTCGACTCTTCAGGCCGGGACCGGTCTGATTGCGTGTAACGATTCGTGTGGACGGTTTATGCGTAGGCTGATGCTGGCGCTCTTGACGGGCGCTTATCTCTGTCTGGCTTTGCTTGTCTCCCTGTTCCTCTTGAGAACGGGAGCGACGCCGTCCGTGGGCGTCTCGGCGTTCATCGGCACGCTGGGCCTGTGCTTTGCGTTCCACGGCCTGATCGCCCAGGCGCTGATGGGCGCGGCCCTGCGCGTCGACATCGACACCATCCGCGAAGCCCACGCCATCCTGCTGGACCAGATCGAGAAGGTCGACGCCCGCGTCACCGACCTCGTCGACACCGTCGCCGCCGACGCCCAGCGCCGCTCCGAGGAGCTGTCGACCGAGGTGCATCAGCTGGAGGACCTGATCCAGCAGATGAACGACCGGCTGGAGCACCAGCTGACCCACCAGGTCGCCGCCGCCTCGGCCCGCACCGGCGCCCGCGATCGCGCGCCGCACGCCAGCCACATGCTGCAGGTGGTGCAGGACGCCCTGGCCGAGAACCGCGTCGACCTCTATCTGCAGCCGATCGTCAGCCTGCCCCAGCGCCGCACGGTCTTCTACGAGAGCTTCTCACGCCTGCGCGACGAGACCGGCCGCGTGATGATGCCGGCCGAGTATCTGGCGGTGGCCGAGCCCGAGGGCCTGATGACGGCCATCGACAACCTCTTGCTGTTCCGCTGCGTGCAGATCGTGCGCCGCTTGGCCAAGCAGGACCGCAAGGTGGGCATCTTCTGCAACATCTCGCTGGCCAGCCTCAGCGATGAGACGTTCTTCCCGCAGTTCCTGGAGTTCATGCAGGCCAACAAGGATCTGGCCGGCGCGGTGATCTTCGAGCTGGGCCAGGCGGCGTTCGAGCGTCGCGGCCCGGTCGAGGCCCGTCACATGGCCCGTCTGGCGAGCCTGGGCTTCAGCTTCAGCCTGGACAAGGTCAGCGACCTGGACGTCGACTTCCAGGACCTGGCCCGCGCCGACGTGAAGTTCCTGAAAGTCGGCGCCCAGATGATGCTGGACCAGCTGGAAGAGCAGGACGGCAAGCTGGTGATCGCCTCGTTGCCCGACCTGAACGCCAGCGACTTCGCCGCCCTCACCCGTCGCTACGGCATCGAGGTGATCGTCGAGAAGGTCGAGGCCGAGAAGCAGGTCGCCGAGGTGCTGGACCTCGACATCGGCTATGGCCAGGGCCACCTGTTCGGCGAGCCGCGCGCCATCCGCGACGCCGTACTGGCCGAGGCCGATCCGCCCGCCGACTTCATTCGCGCGCCGATGCGTCGCCGCGCCGTGGGCTGGTAGGACGCGACTGCTGACACGTCCGGGTAGCGGGCCGCAAGGTTCGGAATGATCCCGGACGCGGCCTGGCGCATGGTCTCCTCACGAAAGGAGACCTTCCGATGACCGCTCCGACCTATCCCGACGACGACGCCCGCTGGAACGCCCTGCGCGCCAAGGACCGCGCCGCCCAGGGCGCGTTCTATATCGGCGTGCGCACCACCGGCATCTACTGCGTGGCCAGCTGTGGCGGACGGCCGCTGCGCAAGAACGTCGACTTCCACGCCACGCGCGAGGCGGCCAGGGCGGCGGGGCTGCGCGCCTGTCTGCGCTGCAAGCCCGACCTCGACCGCGAGACCCTGCGCTGGGGCGTCGTCGAGACCAGCCTTGGCCTGGCGCTCATCGCCCGCTCGGACGCCGGGCTTCGCCTCGTGGCCCTGGGCGACGATGTCGAGAGCCTGCGCGGCGACCTCGAGACCCGCTTCAAACAAGCCCGCCTGATCCCGGACACTGCGGGCCTGGCCGCCGACCTCGCGGCGGTCGCAACCCTGGTGGACCACCCCGAGCAGCGCCCCGACCTGCCGCTCGACGCCTTGGGCACCGACCTGCAGAAGGCCGTCTGGGCGGCGCTGCGGCGGATCCCGGCCGGACGCACCGTGTCCTATGCCGACATCGCCCACGCCATCGGCCAGCCCAAGGCGTTCCGCGCGGTGGCTCAGGCCTGCGGGGCCAATCCGCTCGCGGTGATCACGCCCTGCCACCGGGTGGTGCGGTCGGACGGCGGCCTCTCCGGCTATCGCTGGGGCGTGGCGCGCAAGCGTGCGCTGCTGGCGCGCGAGGCCGCGTGACTCTCGACTGGACCCGCATCGCCGCCGAGCTGGACGCCCGCGGCTGGGCCCTGACCGGCCCGATCCTCAAGCCCGAGACCTGCGAAGGCGTCGCCGCCCTCTATCCCCGCGACGAGGGCTTTCGCAGCCGGGTGATCATGGCCCGCCACGGCTTTGGGCGCGGCGAGTACAAGTATTTCAGCTATCCGTTGCCCGACGTCGTGCAGCGGCTGCGGGAGGGTCTCTACGGCCCGCTGTCGGGGATCGCCAACCGCTGGGCGGAGCGGCTGGGCGAGGACCGCCGCTTTCCGCCGACGCTGGCGGGGATGCTGGATCGCTGCCACGACGCGGGCCAGGTGCGGCCCACGCCCCTGCTGCTGACCTACGGCCCCGGCGACTACAACTGCCTTCACCAGGACCTCTATGGCGAGCACGTCTTCCCGCTGCAGGCCGCCTTCCTGCTGGACGAGCCCGGCCGCGACTTCGAGGGCGGCGAGTTCGTGATCGTCGAACAGCGCCCCCGCCAGCAATCGGCGCCGCAGGTGGTGCCGCTGCGCCAGGGCGAAGGCGTGATCTTCGCGGTGCGGGAGCGTCCGGCGGAAGGCACGCGCGGCGTGCATCGGCGGGTGCTGCGGCACGGGGTCAGCGAGGTGCGGGCCGGAAGGCGGCGGACGTTGGGGGTGATCTTTCACGATGCGACGTGAGGGTGCGCCCCCTCCGTCACGCCGCTTCGCGTCGCGCCACCTCCCCCGCAAGCGGGGCAGGAGGGTGAAGAGTCCTCCTCACCCGTGAAACGGGGGAGGTGGATCGCCGCGCTCGCGCGGCGAGACGGAGGGGGCGCAGACCCTCACCCCATCGGCGAAACGCCAAACAGCAGCCGGTGCAGCACGAACACGAACACCAGATAGAGCACCGTCCCGCCCAGCACCCCGATCAGGTCCGAGCGCGGCTTGACCACCACCGGGGCGGGCTCCTTGCGGCGGATGGCGGAGAACAGATCCACCACCGCCCAGGCCAGGAACGCGCCGAACAGCAGCACCGAGGCCTGGTCGCCATTGGCCATCAGGTGGCCGGCCGACCACAGGATCACGCCCAGCAGCATGGGGTGGCGCACCGTCGCCTTGATCCGTCCGGCCGGCGCATTGGCCGTGGGCAGCAGGATGAAGGCCAGCCAGACCAGCAGCATGGCCGCGTGACGCCCCCAGGCGGGCGGGTCATAGAGCTGCGGCGCGGCGGGGCGATAGACGATCCAGCCCCAGATGATCAGGCCAAGCCCGGCGGCGGCGACCAGCGAATAGAGCCCGCGCCAGCGCTTGGGGTTGGCGGCGACCTGGGCGTCGCGCAGCGGCGCGGCCAGGATGCGCACCGAGTGGATCCCCAGAAACAGCACAAGACCAAGAACCAGAATCGTCATGACGCTCTCCCGTTGGCCGGCAGGATAGTCACGGAACCCGGGTCTTCGATAGCGTGGCCCTTGGGGTCTTGAATCCCGCCGCCCAGGGCTCAGCTAAGGGGCCGGGCCGCATTGACGCCCCGTTCCTAGACCGCTACCGCCGAGCCATGATGGACTTCCCCCCCGGCCTCTCCGCCCTTTCCGACCGCTATGACGTGGTGCTGAGCGACGTCTGGGGCGTGATCCACAACGGTGTCGCCAGCTTTCCCGAGGCTTGCTACGCGCTGACGAAGTGGGCCCAGACCAAGGGCCCGGTGGTGCTGATCTCCAACTCGCCGCGCCCATCGCACGACGTGGTCGCGCAGCTGGACGCACTGGGTGTGCCGCGCTCGGCCTGGCAGGGCTTCGTCACCTCGGGCGACGCCACCCGCGCCCTCTTGAAGGCCAATGCGCCGGGCAAGGTCTGGAAGATCGGCCCCGCCCGCGACGAGGTGCTCTATGAGGGCATCGACCTGGTCGCCGCCGGCTGCGAGGACGCGGACTTCATCTCGTGCACCGGCCTCTATGAGGACGAGGTCGAGGTCCCCGAGGACTACCGCGACCGCCTGAAGGTCGCCGCCGAACGGGGCCTGCTGTTCATCTGCGCCAATCCCGACCGCGTGGTGCAGCGCGGCGATCGGCTGATCTACTGCGCCGGGTCGCTGGCCGACCTCTATGAGAGCCTGGGCGGCAAGGTGGTGATGGCCGGCAAGCCCTTTGGCCAGATCTACGACCTGGCCGTGGCAGAGGCTGCGCGCCTCTTGGGCCGCCCCGTCGATCGCGCGCGGATCCTCTGCGTCGGCGACGGCGTCATCACCGACGTCAAGGGCGCCCACGACCAGAAGCTGGCCTGCCTGTTCGTGGCCAAGGGCATCCATGGCGACAAGGCCGTGGGTCCGGACGGCCAGCTGGTTCCCGACGCCGTCCACGCCCTGCTGGACGCCGAGGCCGTGGGCGCGACTCACGCGATCGGCGATCTGGTGTGGTGACCGCGTTTTGAAACGCTACACTCTGTGCAACGCACAATAAGAACCGCAGGGAAGCGCGTGATGCAGGGCAAGTTCCTGGAAGAACTGAGCGTGGGCCAATCGGCCGAGCTGGTCCGCACGGTCGGCGAGGCCGACATCGTGGCCTTCGCCGAAGTGACCGGCGACAACAATCCCGTCCATCTGGACGCCGACTACGCGGCCCAGACCAGCTTTGGCGAGCGCATCGCCCACGGCATGCTGTCGGCCGGCTATATCTCGGCGGTGCTGGGCACGACCCTGCCCGGTCCCGGCGCGATCTATCTGTCCCAGACCCTGCGCTTCAAGCGCCCGGTCAAGATCGGCGACGGCGTCACCGCCCGCGCCACCATCACTGAAATCGACGAGGCCAAGGCCCGCGTCACCTTCGCCACGGTCTGTCTGGTCAACGGCAAGCCGGTGGTCGAGGGCGAGGCTGTGGTCATGGTCCCCCGCAAGGCCGCCTGATGCCCCTGAAGACTGTTCACGCCTGGAAGGCTCTCCCCCCCGAGCAACGCGGCGCGTCCATCGCGCTGGGCAATTTCGACGGGGTGCATCGCGGCCACCAGCAAGTGGTCGCCCAGGCGGCGAAAGCCGCCATGGCCAGCAAGGCGCCGCTGGGGGTGATCAGCTTCGATCCGCATCCGCGTCGCCTGTTCCGCCCCTCCGAGCCGACCTTCAAGCTGATGACCCAGGGCCAGCAGGCCCGGGCGCTGGGGGGACTGGGCGTCGACCTCTTCTACCTGCTGCCGTTCGACTTCGAGATGGCCAGCTACGGCGACCGTGAATTCGTCGAGAAGGTGCTGGTCGAGGGGCTGGGCGTCACCCATGTGGCGGCCGGTTTCGACATCTCGTTCGGACGCGGCCGCACCGGCAGCCCTGACCTCCTGCGGACCTATGGCGAGGAGTACGGCTTCACCGTCTCGATCGCCGAGCCGGTGGCCAGCGGCGACGGCGACAAGTTCTCGTCGACGGCCGTGCGCGACGCCCTGCGGGCCGGTCAGCCCGAGCAGGCGGCGTCGATCCTGGGCCGCCCCTTCGCCATCGAGGGCGTGGTGCGGCGCGGCCAGCAGCTGGGCCGCCAGCTGGGCTTTCCCACCGCCAATGTCGAGGTCGAGGACTATGTGGTCCCCAAGCTCGGCGTCTACGCCACCCGCACCCGCCTGCCCGACGGGCGCGAGGTGTCCGGCGTGGCCAATCTGGGCAACAACCCGACCACGGGCCATGTCGAGACGCGGCTGGAGACCTGGCTGTTCGACTTCGACGAGGATCTCTACGGCCAGATCATCGAAACCCAGCTGATCGCCTTCCTGCGCCCGGAACTGAAGTTCGACAGCCTAGAGCTGATGATCGACCAGATCCGCCGCGACGAGCAGGCCGCCCGGGCGATCGTGGCGCCGGCGTTTTAGGGGGCGGGCGGGCAAAGGTCGCTCTCTCCTCCCCCATCGGGGGAGGGGGACCCGCGAACGCGGGTGGAGGGGGCCTCGAGTGGCGGGGTTCCATCCCGTGGTCGGCGGAAGAAGCGGATACTGATCTGACAGGGGTGTCGCCGGCTCGGCTGGCCCCTCCACCGCCGTTCGGCGGTCCCCCTCCCCCAGAGGGGGAGGAGAAAGACGCACAGACCCCCGCTCCCGCCGTCGGAGAAATCCTTTCCTCCCGCCGCCCCACCCGTTAACCTTGATTAACGTCTAGGTGGGGGCCGGATGCTCAAGGGCCGGAAGTATCATCATTTCGCGCGCGCCAGGCGGCCGGTCGCTCAGCGTCGGCACGAGATCCTGGCCTATCCGGACGGGGCGCAGTTCGTGTTCGACACGGGCAAGGCGGTCGAGGTCGAGGGCGGCTATTGCGCCCTGCCCGACGGCGACTTGCTGGACGCCTATTCCAACGCCGTGGTCCGCGCCGTCGAGCATGTGGGCCCCAGCGTGGTGCGCATCCATCCGATGCTGGAAGACCCGCGCATGTCGGGCGTCGGCTCGGGCTTCGCCATTGCCGAAGGCGGGCTGATCCTGACCAACAGCCACGTGGTCCAGGGCGCCAACCGCTTCATCGTCATCACCGCCGAGGGCCGCAGCCTGACCGCGCGGTGCGTGGGCGATGATCCCGATACCGACCTGGCGCTGATCAAGGTCGACCAGGCCGTCGAGATCCCCATCGCGCGGCTGGGCGACTCCAAGAAGCTGCGGCGTGGCCAGCTGGTCATCGCCATCGGCGCGCCGCTGGGCTTTGAGGCCACGGTGACCACCGGCGTGGTCTCGGCCTTGGGCCGGTCTTTACGCGCCGAGCGCGGCCGCCTGATCGAGGACCTGATCCAGACCGACGCGGCGCTCAATCCGGGCAACAGCGGCGGGCCGCTGGTCAGCTCGACCGGCGAGGTGGTCGGCATCGCCACGGCGATCATCGCCGGCTATCAGGGCCTGTGCTTTGCGGTCGCGGCCAACACCGCCAAGTTCGTGATCGGCGAGCTTCTGGCCCACGGCCATGTGCGGCGCGGCTCGATCGGCCTCGTCGCCCAGCAGGCCCCGATCCCGCCAGCGCTCGCCCGGGCCACGGGCGTGAACCAGCCCTATGCGGTCTATGTGGCCCATGTCGACGCCGGCGGCCCGGCGGCCAAGGCGGGCATCAAGGAGGGCGACCTCCTGATCGCCGCCGGTGAGATGCTGCTCACGGGCCTCGACGACCTCTTGCGCGCGCTGGACAACCACAGCATCGGCAAGTCGACGGTGTTCACCCTGATCCGCCACGCGCGGCTGATGCAGGTGACCGTGACGCCGAAGCTGCGGAAGCCGGGGGCTTAGGGCGCTTAAAATCCTCCCCCTAACGGGGGAGGTGTCGGCTCGAAGAGACGACGGAGGGGGAAGAGGCAGGCGCTCAAGCCCTTCCCCCTCCGGTCGCTTCGCGACCACCTCCCCCGCTGGGGGGAGGATCTTTGACGCACTGGCCTTGCCGTCCTGCCTCTGCTATCCCCACCGCATGAGTTCCGTTCGGAAGATTTCGCGAATTATCCGCCCGGCGTGACGCCGCCGGACGATCCTCCAGCGCGCGCCGGGTTCCTCCCGCCTTCTTCCGAAATTTCCAGAGCCGGATTCCATCCCATGGCCGACGACGCCACGACCGCCCGCGACTATCGCGAAACCGTCTTCCTTCCCGACACCCCGTTCCCGATGCGCGCGGGCCTGCCCAAGAAGGAGCCGGAAATCCTCGAGGGCTGGGCGGCCCTCTCCGACAAGGGCCTGTACGGCGCGGTGCGCGCCAAGCGTCAGGCCGCCGGCGCGCCGCTGTTCGTGTTCCACGACGGCCCGCCCTACGCCAACGGCGCGATCCACATCGGTCACGCGCTGAACAAGATCCTCAAGGACTTCGTGGTCCGCAGCCGCTTTGCGCTGGGCTATGACGTCGACTACGTGCCCGGCTGGGACTGCCACGGCCTGCCGATCGAGTGGAAGATCGAGGAGCAGTTCCGCGCCAAGGGCCGCCGCAAGGACGAGGTCCCGGCCGAGGAGTTCCGCCGCGAATGCCGCGCCTATGCTGGCGGCTGGATCGAGGCCCAGAAGACCGAGTTCCAGCGCCTGGGCGTGCTGGGCGACTGGTGGAACCGCTACGCCACCATGGACTTTACCTCGGAAGCCACGATCGTGGCCGAGTTCCACAAGTTCCTGGAGACCGGCCAGCTCTATCGCGGCTCCAAGCCGGTGATGTGGAGCCCCGTCGAGCGCACGGCCCTGGCCGACGCCGAGATCGAGTACCACGACCACGTCTCGCCGACGATCTGGGTGAAGTTCCCGGTCGTCCAGGGCTCGGACGCGGCTGTCGGCGCCAAGCTGGTGATCTGGACCACCACCCCGTGGACGATCCCGGCCAACCGCGCGGTCTCGTACAATCCCGACATCCCCTACTCGGTGTTTGAAGTCACCGCGCTGGAAGAGGGTCTGGAGTTCGAGCCCTGGGCCAAGCCGGGCGATCGCCTGATCATCGCCGACAAGCTGGTCGCCGACGTGTTCAAGGCGGCCAAGGTCGCCTCGTGGAAGACGGTTGAAGCCGTCGACTGCGAAGGCATGGTGCTGGCCCACCCGCTGGCCGACCTCGACAGCCACTATGGCTACGCTGTGCCGATGCTGGCCGGCGACCACGTGACCGACGACGCCGGCACGGGCTTTGTCCACACTGCGCCGGGCCACGGCGCCGACGACTACCAGGTCTGGCTGGCCCACGGTCACCGCGAGATCCCCGACACCGTCGATCCCGACGGCGCCTACTATCCGCACGTCGCCCTGTTCGCGGGCCTCAAGGTGCTGGAGACCGAAGGCAAGAAGGTCGGCAAGTTCGGGCCCGCCAACGGCGCGGTCATGGAAAAGCTGATCGAGGCGGGCAACCTCTTGGCGCGCGGCCGGATCGAGCACAGCTATCCGCACAGCTGGCGCTCGAAGGCCCCGGTGATCTTCCGCAACACGCCGCAGTGGTTCATCCGCATGGACCACGCGGTGGACTCTCTGGGCGGCAAGACCCTGCGCGAGGTGGCCGTGCAGGCCATCGCCGACACCGCCTTCTATCCGGACGGCGGCCGCAACCGCATCGGCGCCATGGTCGAGACGCGCCCCGACTGGCTGATCAGCCGCCAGCGCAACTGGGGCACGCCGCTGGCGATGTTCGTCGACAAGCACACCGGCCATCCGCTGAACGATCCCGAGGTCAACGCGCGCATTCTGGCGGCCATCCGCGAGGGCGGCGCCGACGCCTGGTTCACCCGCCCCGACGCCGACTTCCTGGGCGCCCACGACCCGGCCCAGTACGAGAAGATCACCGACATCCTCGATGTCTGGTTCGACTCGGGCTGCACCCACGCCTTCACGATCGAGGGCCGCGCCGACAGCGCCTGGCCGGCTGACCTTTATCTGGAAGGCTCGGATCAGCACCGCGGCTGGTTCCAGTCCAGCTTGCTCGAAGGCTGCGGCACCCGCGGCCGCGCGCCTTACAAGGCCGTCCTGACCCATGGCTTCACCATGGATGAGAACGGCGAGAAGATGTCCAAGTCCAAGGGCAACACGGTCGAGCCGCAGACGATCACCAAGGAGTCCGGCGCGGAAATCCTGCGCCTGTGGGCGGCGATGGTCGACTATTCGGAAGACCAGCGGATCGGCAAGACGATCCTGGCCACCACCACCGACGCCTATCGCAAGCTGCGCAACACCATGCGCTACCTGCTGGGCGCTCTGGCCGGCTTCGATGAGGAAGAACGGGTCACCGACTACGACCAGTTCCCGCCGCTGGAGAAGTACATCCTGCACCGCCTGTGGGAGCTGGATGGCCAGGTGCGCGCCGCCTATGAGCGCTACAGCTTCTCGGACGTGATCCGGCCGCTGATCGAGTTCTGCCAGGGCGACCTGTCGGCGCTGTATTTCGACGTCCGCCGCGACAGCCTCTATTGCGACCGCCCCGACGCCCTCAAGCGCCGGGCCTATCGCACGGTGCTGGACTATGTCTTCGATCGCCTGACCATCTGGCTGGCCCCGCTGGCCAGCTTCACGATGGAAGAGGCCTGGACCACCCGCTTCCCCGAGGCGGGCCCGGTGGCCTATCGCGTGATCCCGGAGACGCCGGCTGAGTGGCGCAACGACGCCGAGGCCCAGCGCTGGGCCAAGGTCGAGACCGTGACCTCGGTGGTCACCGGCGCCCTGGAAGTCGAGCGCCGCGAAAAGCGGATTGGTTCAGCCCTGGAGGCCGCGCCGGTGGTGCATGTCGCCGACGAGGACCTACTGGCCGCCTTCGAGGGCCTGGACCCGGCCGAGGTGTTCCGCACCAGCGCCGCGACCCTGGTCGCGGGCGACGCCGGCGCCTTCCGCACGGACGACGTCAAGGGCGTATCGGTCGATCCCAACAAGGCCGAAGGCGCCAAGTGCGCCCGCTCGTGGCGCATCCTGCCGGAGGTCGGAACCGATCCGCGCTATCCGGAGCTTAGCCTTCGCGACGCCGACGCCGTGGCCTATTGGGACGCGGGGCGCGGGGTCGCCTAAAGTTCGCGTGTCATCCCGGAAGCCTCGCAGAGGCTATCCGGGACCCAGGGGCGGCGCGCACCGCGCTTCGTCGCCCCCTGGGTCCCGGCTCTACGCTGCGCTTCGGCCGGGATGACACACGTTTGGAATACGGCTTAGGTAGCTGAATGATCTCCATCACCCGCCAAGGCTGGATCGCCTACGCCGTCGCCGCCGCCACGGTGGTGCTGGACCAGATCTCTAAGCTGTGGATCCTCTCCCTGCTGGGCCGCGAACAAGGCGCGAGCCTGCCGTTCCTTGGGCCGATCCACCTGACCATGGTCCATAACTACGGCATGAGCTTTGGTCTGCTGCGCAACAGCGACTGGGGCCGCTGGCTGCTGATCGGCTTTTCGATCCTGGTGGTGATCGGCCTGGCCGTCTGGGTCCGCAAGGCCATCAGGCCGCTGCCGGCGCTGGGCGTCGGCCTGATCATCGGCGGAGCCATCGGCAACAACCTGATCGACCGTGTGCTGTACGGCTATGTCGTCGACTTCATCGACGTCTCGCGGCTGTACTTCCCCTGGGTGTTCAACGTCGCCGACTCGGGCATCTCGGCGGGGGTGGCCCTGCTGCTGCTCGACAGCTTCCTGTCCGAAGAGAACAAGCTGTCGCATCAAACAGAATGAGTTGGGCCGAATGACGCCGCAATCGCGTGGGACATTGGCGCCCGCGCGATGATGTCGTATCGAGAGCGTCCGAATTTTTGGGCCGGGGGTCGGCCTGCTGGAGCGTGGTTAGATGAATTTCAATCGGGTCGCGTCCGTGAGCGCCCTGACCGCCGTGGCCGCCATCGGCCTGGCGGGCTGCCAATCGACCCAGAAGGCTCTGGGCATGAGCAAGGTGGTCCCTGACGAATTCCGCGTTGTGAGCAAGGCCCCGCTGGCCGTGCCGCCGGACTACGCCCTGCGCCCGCCGGCGCCCGGCGAGCCGCGCCCGCAGGAACTGCAGCCGGAAAGCGCCGCCCGCGCCGCCCTGCTGGGCCAGAACGCAGCGTCCGGCCGCTCGGAAGGCGAGCGCCTGCTGGTCGCCCGCGCCGGCACCGACAAGGCTGACCCGCTGATCCGCTTCGTCGTCGACGACGAGAACGGCGACCTGGCCCACAAGGACGAGAGCTTCGCCAGCAAGGTGATGTTCTGGAAGAAGGGCGAGGCCAAGACCAACGTCGCCACGGCCGCGGAGACCGGCGCCAACGCCCCGCTGGAAATCGACGCCGCCGCCGAGGAAGCCCGGCTGAAGAAGCTGGTCGGCTCGGGCGGCGTGGTGATCAGCCGCGAAAAGAAGACCGGCATCAAGCTGCCGGGCCTGTAAGGGGCTTGAGACTCCCTCTCTCTTAGAGAGAGGGAGGGGCCCACCGCGCAGCGGTGGGAGGGTGAGTGGTTACGACCTCGCCGGAAAATCCCGATTCCTTCGGTTGAGACGCCAGCCTCTGAAGAGGCAGTCTCTCACCATGGATAGTACCGCAACCGCGCGACGACTGCGCCAGAGCTCGACCCTGGCGGAAAAGACCCTCTGGGCCCTCGTCCGAAATCGACGGCTTGGCGGCTTCAAGTTTGTGCGCCAATTGCCTATCGACCGATACTTCGCCGACTTCGTCTGCGAAGCGGGCAAGCTGATCGTAGAGCTGGACGGCCCCGCTCACGACGGCCGCGAGGCCTACGACGCGAAACGAACCGAAGACCTCGAACGCTTTGGCTATCACGTTCTGCGGTTTCGTAATGAAAAGGTCCTGGCCGATCCCGGTGGAACGGCGGACGACATTCTCGCCGCGCTTCGATCGGCGACGGCGTAACCACTCACCCTCCCAAGCTTCGCTTGGGCCCCTCCCTCTCTCAAAGAGAGAGGGACTCCTACCCCTCCCCCGGCGTCCGCACCGTGATCCCCTTGGCCCGCAGTTGGTCCAGCACGCCGCCCTCGGCGACGAGACTGCGGATCGGGTAGACGGCCACCGCGTGGCCGGGGGTCTTCAGGAGGTCCGCGAGAGCCTCGACGTCGGCGGTCCTCAGGCGCTGGCTCATCTCAGCGACGCCCGGCAGCAGCAGTTGGCACCGCTCGACGCTGCGCGGCGCAGCCAGGGCCGCGCGGACCCGGCCCTCGGCCCAGGCCTGGGCGGCCGTGCGATAGCGGTCCTGGCCCTGTTCGATGGTGTCCAGCGTCTCGGTCAGGCAGGCCAGCCCGGCGGCGTCCTCGGTCTGGCGCGCCACGGTCTTGATCAGCGGCATGGCCTTGTAGCGCTCGGCGGCCCGTGACTTCACGCGGTGCTTACGCGCCAGCGTCTCGATGCGGCGGGGGACCTGGCCATATTCCAACCCCGCCTTGCGGTTGGTTTTGCCGGCGATCATGCCGCCCAGGAACAAGGGCTTCCAGTCGCGCCAGCCGTCAGGATCCTTGGGCTCCACCGCCGACCAGGCGCGCTGGACGCGGGCGGCCAGGGCCGGATCGCTCGCCGCCCAGTCACCGTCGTCCCTAAGCTTGCCACGCAGGGCCAGCAGCGCGGGGATGTCGGTGAGCCCCGCGCGCAGAGACGCCGGGGTCAGCAAGGCGAAGGCCCCGTTCAGGCGGCGATCGGCGACCGAGCTGTCCCAGACCAGGCCCTTGGGCGTCGCGCCGGGCGCGCCCAGGATATAGACTGTGGTGTCGGCGTCGGTGATCCGCCACCAGGCCGGACCCGGCAGCTTGGCGCTGACCACCAGGGCCTCGACGACCGTGGCCTCGGGGTCGTCGATCACCTGAGCGGCCGCGCCGCCGGCGACGGCAAGGCCCATGGCCAAGGCGGCTGAAAGCACGCGCATCTCGATCCCCCTCAAATGACGACCAAGCTTGGCGACGCCGTGTGGCGGAAGCTTGGCCTTATTCAGGCGCGGTCACGGTGAAACCCTTGGCCCGCAGGCGATCCAGCACCCCGCCCTCGGTCAGCAGCGACCGCAGCTCGATCACCGCCACGGCCTTGCCAGGCTTCTTCAGCGCCGAGCTGATCGCGCCGACCGCCTCGTCCTGGCCGTCCTTGAACTGGCGGGCGACCCAGGGCGTCGAGGCCAGGCACCGCTGATAGCCGCGCTCGGCGGCGACCACCGCGCGCACCTGGCCCTCGGCCCATTGCTCGGCGGTTTCGCGCACGCCCGCCAGGCCGTTCTCGACCTCCTTCAGGCCGGCGTCCAGGCACAGCTCCTGCAGCGGCTGGGGCGCTTCGCCCAGCGACTTGACCATGCCGATCAGATCGTAGTCGTCCAGCTTCTTGACGCGCGGTTGAACCGCGATGTCCTTGCTCTTGGCCAGTTTCTGGATGCGGTCGGTCAGATCGCCGATGGTGATCGAGACGCCGCCGCCCTTGTCGTTGGCGATGATGAAGCCCGCCAGGGCCGGCTTGAGCTCGTCGTGCTCGCTGACCGGCTTGCCGCGCGCGGTCAGCTGCTTTTCCAGCCTCGCCCGCAGCTCGGGCGGCAGGGTGTCGCGCATCGGCTTGTCCATGATGAACTGCTTGCCGCGCCCGGGGATCAGGGCCAGCAGGCTCAGCAGCCGCACCTCGGGCTCCTGGCCGATGATCAGCACATTGGCCCCATCCAGGCGCCGACGCAGCACCGAGTCGTCGAAGTCCAGCTTCTGCGGCGCAAAGGCCGGCACGCCCATCACATAGACGTTGGTGTCGCCGTCGCTGACCTTCCACCAGGCCGGACCCGGCAGGCGGGCGTTGACGATCAGCTCCTCGACGAGGTTGGCCTGGCTGTCGACGGGGGTGAGGTCCACGGGCCTCGTCTGATGGATCGACACCTCGTTCTTGCCCTGAACCTGCGCCAGGGCGGAGCCGCCGCACAGCAACGAAAGCGCCAGGCCGGCGGCGGCGAAACGGGTCAGGGTCATGATCTTTCAGGTCCTCGAAGGCGCGCGGAATCGCACTAAAGTCATCCCTCTCCGCTTGGTTGGCTGATCGCCGTTCGTCTGGTCAACTTAAGGAGTTGCAATGTCGGCGGCCCCGCCCCACCTCCGGGCGCCGGCGCGCCCGTGAAAGTCCGCTTGATGCCTATCCGCCGCCTGCCGCCCGAGACCGTCAACCGCATCGCCGCCGGCGAGGTGGTCGAGCGGCCGGCCAGCGCCATCAAGGAACTCGTGGACAACGCCATCGACGCCGGCGCCACGCGGATCGAGGTCGAGGCCCACGGCGGCGGCCTGACGCGGATTCTGGTGGCCGACGACGGCTGCGGCCTCTCGGCCGAGGAGCTGCCGGTGGCGATCGAGCGCCACGCCACCTCCAAACTCGCCCCCGACGCCGACGGCCTGTGGGACTTGCTGCGCATCCACACCATGGGCTTTCGGGGCGAGGCCCTGCCGTCGATCGGCTCGGTGGCGCGGCTGCAGATTTCCTCGCGCGCCAAGGGGGCCAAGGACGCCTTCTCGATCCTGGTCGAGGGCGGCCAGGTCGGCGAGGTGGCGCCCGCCGCCTTCCCGGGACCGCACGGGGCGCGGATCGAGGTGCGGGATCTGTTCTACGCCACGCCTGCGCGCCTGAAGTTCATGAAGTCCGAGCGCGCCGAGGCGCTGGCGATCACCGAAGAGATCAAGCGCCAGGCCATGGCCAATGAGAGCGTCGGCTTCTCGCTGGACATCGACGGCCGCCGGGTGCTGCGCCTGCCGCCCGAGCATCCGGGGCCGCAGGGGCGTCTGGCGCGTCTGGCCGCGGTGCTAGGCCGCGAGTTCCAGGAGAACGCGCTGGAGATCGACCAGACCCGCGACGGCGTGCGGCTGTCGGGCTTTGCGGGCCTGCCGACCTACAACCGGGGCAACGCCGCCCACCAGTACCTGTTCGTCAATGGCAGGCCGGTGCGCGACCGGCTGCTGCAAGGCGCCCTGCGCGCGGCCTATGCCGACTTTCTGGCGCGGGACCGCCATCCGACGGCGGCGCTCTATGTGACGCTCGAGCCCACCGAGGTCGACGTCAACGTCCACCCGGCCAAGGCCGAGGTGCGGTTCCGTGATCCGGCCCTGGTGCGTGGTCTCATCGTCGGGGCCCTGCGCCACGCGCTCGCCGGCGCCGGGCACCGCGCCTCGACCACCGTGGCGGCCCAGGCGCTGGACAGCATCCGCGCCCAGCAGAGCCCGTTCCCCGGCTATCAGCCGGCCCCCTCCCCCGCCGGCTTCTCGGCCTGGCGCGAGGGCGGCTGGACGCCGCCGACGCAAAGACCGATGGACCTGCCGGGGCTCTCTGAGGTCTCGGCGCGGGTCGAGCCGGGCCTGGGCGGCGGGCTGGCGGAGGCGGTGCGCGAGGTCTATGCCGACGCTGCCGCAAGTCATTCTCCGTATGCGGATTATCGAGCCGGCGGCGCGCCGTTTGATCCCGTCGACTACCCGCTGGGGGCGGCGCGGGCCCAGGTCCACGAGACCTATATCGTCGCCCAGACCCGCGACGGCATGGTCATTGTCGACCAGCACGCCGCCCACGAACGCCTCGTCTATGAGCGGATGAAGGGCGAGATGGCGTCCGGCGGCGTGACCCGCCAGACCCTGCTGCTGCCCGAGGTGGTGGACCTCGACCCCGCCGAGGCCGAGCGCGTCGTCGCCC
Source organism: Caulobacter vibrioides (assembly GCF_002310375.3). GTDB lineage: Bacteria > Pseudomonadota > Alphaproteobacteria > Caulobacterales > Caulobacteraceae > Caulobacter > Caulobacter vibrioides_D. The sequence continues at coordinate 786,972 of NZ_CP023315.3, read as the reverse complement.
GCGCCGAGGAGCTGGCCGGCCTTGGCCTCGTCATCGAAAGCTTCGGCCCCGGCGCGGTGCTGGTGCGCGAGACCCCCGCCCTCCTGGGCAAGACCGACGCGGCGGCCCTGGTGCGCGACATCGCCGATGATCTGGCCGAGAACGGCCAGGCCCTGGCCTTGAAGGAGCGGCTCGAAGAAGTCTGCTCGACCATGGCCTGCCACGGCAGCGTCCGCGCCGGCCGCCGCCTGAACGGCGCCGAGATGAACGCCCTGCTGCGCGAGATGGAGGCCACGCCCCACTCAGGCCAGTGCAACCACGGCCGGCCGACCTATGTGGAACTGAAACTGGCCGATATCGAGAAGCTGTTCGGGCGGCGGTGAAGCGCTTAAGCGCCCCCTCCGTCTCGCCGCTTCGCGCCGATCCACCTCCCCCGCAAGCGGGGCAAGAGGGTGGTGGTTTCCTCCTCACCCGTGAAACGGGGGAGGTGGCGCGCGGCGCAGCCGCGTGACGGAGGGGGCGCTAGAGATTCATCGCCCCCACGCAAACGCCCGCATCGCCTCGGTGGCGTACGCGATCAGGCGGCGCTCTTGGCCAGGGCCAGCGGCGCGCCGTCGGCCGCTGCGACGGGGGTGTCCATGAAGTCGGTGACGGCCGGGCCCTGGACACGGACGACGCCGGCGACCTTGCAAGCCTCCAGCTCCACGGCCGAGGCGACGTTGGCCACGCACTGCATCACGCCCTTGGCGGCATAGGCCGACTTGCGCTCGACGAACTTGAGGATCTGCTTGAGGCGATCGTGCTCGGTCTCGCCCGACAGGACCAGGGTGACGCTTTCCAGCAGTTCGGGCGGCAGGCCCTGGACCGGGAAGGTCGGGTCGGTGATCCGCAGATCCATGGCCGCGAAGGCGCCGGACAGCGACGCGCGCATCTGTTGCAGCATGCCGATCGAGGCCTCGCGCGGCGCGCCGTAGATCGAGGCGGTCAGCCGGGGTCGAGCGTCCAGCGGGTAGCGCGACAGGCGGGCCTTGTAGGACTCCTGCGAGGCGGGCGTGATCAGGTTCCAGAAGCCGAACGAGGCCTGGATTTCGCCGAACGACGCGGTCTTCAGCGCCGCCTGGACGTCGGTCAGGGCCACGAGGTCGCGCTTGAGCAGCTTGGTGTCGTCCTCGGGCGGGGCGGCGACCAGATCGGCGCGCATGCCGACGGCCGAGCCGATAAAGACCCCTTGCGACAGGTCATAGACGCCCCACCAGCCCGTATCGGCCGGCTTCTCTGGCGCGACGACCTTGGCGGCGGTGGGGACGGCGACGGGCGCGGGCGCTGGCTTGGCCGTAGGCTTGACCACGACGGGCGGGCCTTCCGCCTCGGCGGCCTTGGCCTTCTCGGCCGCGTAGACCTTGGCTTCCTCGCGGGTGACCGGCATCGGCTTGACCGCGTCGGCGGTGACCACGTGGACCCGCCCAGGCTCGCCGCCATAGCCCTCGCCGGCCATCAGGCTGGCCAGTTCCTTCTGGGAGAGCGCCGAGAAATGCAGCACCGCCGTCTCGTCGCCTTCGAAGGTCATCAAGGCGATCTGGCCGATCGGGCGGTTGGGGAACAGCACCTTTTCCAGCTCGATCGCCAGACCTTGAACCTCGGTGGGGTCCAGTTCCGTTGCGCGGTGATCGGCCAGGACGAAGGCCAGCGGGGCGACGGCGCCGCACTTGCGGGGTTTGCGCCACTTGGCCTTGAGAAACGCGTCCGCCACGCCCTGCGCCTTGTGCTTGGGCATATCACCGGGGCGCATGTCGCCGTCGGCGGTGAACAGGATGCGAAGGCAGGCGATGGCCGTCATGCGCAGAGCATGCGCCGCCATTCCTCGACAAATCGTTAGGGCGGAGGTGAATTTCAGCGCTTGCGGCGAAACGCCTCTGGCGAGGCGGGCGCATCAGGTGCGCAGCGGCAACTCGTTAGGCGGCACAGCCTGGTCGACGACCGGCGTGGCGAAGAGCGCGCTGATCATGGGCCCCTTGACGATGTGGGCGCCCATCTTGCTGGCCAGCTCCAGTTCGCGAGGCGCCTTCACCCCCGCAAGGCCCATCCGGATCTTGCGACCGACATATTGGCTGCGCGCCGACAGGAAGCGGTGGGCCTTGAGCAGGCGCGCTTTCTCATCCTCTTCCGGCAACTGGAACATCACGCAGTGCGCCAAGGCGTCGGGCAGGGCCTGAACGTAAAAGCCCGGGTCGTTCACGCACAGTCCCAGCCGCGCGAAATGGGGCTGCACCAGATCCCGCAGCGGTCCGATGGTCGAGAACGGCAGATCGCGCGGCGCGTCATAGACCATCGCCCCCAGTCGCTCCCGCACCCCTTGGGGGATGGCGGCGAAGCGCTCGGCGCAGGTTTCGCGCAGCCCGCCCCGCGCCACGCTCCAAAGCCGCACGCCGACCCAGGCCTTGAGCCTGGGGTCACCCTCCAGGGCGGCCACGGCGCGGTCCAGCGCCCGCAGGTCCCGGTCCATGAACTCGCCGTCGGCTTGGGGCTCGGCCTCGCCCGGCTTCACATAGGGCTGGATCTGGCAGGCCTCGAACCGCTGGGTGGGCAGGCTGTAGACGCCGCGCCAGCCAAAGCGCGCCGGCGCTGCGTCTTCGGTCTTGGCCTGCTCGGCCACCACCCGCGGCGTCGAACCCCAGGGCGCGAGCTCGCGCACGCCGTCCTGGCTGACCAGACGCGTGCGGCCCTCCGGCGGCGGCGGCTCGGCGCCGCTGCGCATGCCCAGAAGTTCCTCTTCCGGAACCGTGGTGAACTTGAGGACCTGTTCCTCGTCGCCCTCGAAGGTCAGCATGCAGAGGTCCTGCTGGCCCTGTGTGCCGAACAGGTGGACCTGCAGCTCCGCCGCCATCTGGCGCAGTTCGTCGCCGTTAAGCGTGTCCGCGCCGGGATCGATCAGCACATAGGCGCCCGGACCCACGCGCCCGTGCCGACGCGGCGCGCGCCAGTTCACATCGATATAGCCGGAGGCGACCTTGTCGATCTTGGCCGGCGTCACGCCGCCAACCGTGACGCTGCGCGCGCCGTGTTCGATGCAAATGCGTAGACACGCCATCCCAGCCATGGGGCGGCATTCATGGCGGCGCTTGTTGAGAAAGTGTTGTTATTCCAGCGGCTGCGTCGGATTGACGCGGCGCCTCAGGCGAAGGTCTCGCTGAGCCGGAACTCCAGCCGCTCGCGGATCGCCGGCCAGTCATAGTCGGTGATCGAGAACACGGCGGTGTCGCGGACATGACCCGTCCAGGTGATCTTGTGGTTGCGCAGCACGCCTTCCTTGGTGGCGCCCAGCTTCTGGATCGCCGCCTGGCTGCGCGCGTTGCGCACGTCGGTGACCAGCTCCACCCGGATGGCGCCGGCCTTGTCGAAGGCGTGGCCCAGCATCAAGCGCTTGCTCTCCGGATTGACCGGACCCGAACGCGCGTCGGGATTGAGGAAGGTGGCGCCGATCTCCAGTCCGCCATGCAGGCGACGGATGTTCAAATAGCTGGAGGTCCCCACGACCTTGCCGTCAGACAGCCGGCGGATCGCATAGCCGATGCGCTCGCCCCGGTCGGTCTCGCCTTGCAGCGCGCCCCAGAAGTCTTCGAACCCTTCGCCGCAGCCGTTGACCGACATGATCTCCCAGCTATCGGGATCGCAGTCGATGGCGGCCTTCAGTTCGTCGCGATGATCGACGGTGACGGGCTCAAGCCGCACGTAGCGGCCCTGCAGGATGTCGGCGGTCAGGTTCAGCATGGCGACGTTGTCGGCGATGATCGACGTCAAGACAACCCAAAGCGCCGCTCTTGCGCTCACCTTGGTAAACCTGCCCGCTTGCCCGGCGCGTCAGGCCGGTCTACAAACGCTTCAAACAAGCGTTTGACACCGAAAGAGCGGGTAGAGGGAACGGCCATGGACTTCGACATTTCCCCCAAGCAACGCGCGTTCCTGGATCGCGTCACGGCGTTCATGGACGAGCACGTCTATCCGGCGATCCCGGCCTATGAGGCCGAGATGAACGTCCTGGGCGCCGAGCGCTGGAAGGTCGTTCAGGTCGTCGAGGACCTGAAGAAGAAGGCCAAGGCCGCCGGCCTTTGGAACTTCTTCATGCCGCCGCACAGCGGCCAGACCCATGTGGACGACACCTTCCAGTTCGAAGGCGTGCAGCTGACCAACCTGGAATACAGCCTGATCGCCGAACAGCTGGGCAAGGTCGGCTTCGCCTCGGAAGTGTTCAACTGCTCGGCGCCCGACACCGGCAACATGGAAGTGCTGATGCGCTACGGCACGCTGGCGCAGAAGGAAAAGTGGCTGCGCCCGCTGATGAACGGCGAGATCCGTTCGGCCTTCCTGATGACCGAGCCGGCGGTGGCCTCCTCGGACGCCACCAATATCGAGACCCGCATCGAGCGTGACGGCGACCACTATGTGATCAACGGCCGCAAGTGGTGGTCCTCGGGCGTGGGCGATCCGCGCTGCAAGGTCGCCATCGTCATGGGCAAGACCGATCCCGACAACGCCAGCCGCCACGCCCAGCAGAGCCAGGTGCTGGTGCCGCTGGACGCGCCGGGCATCGAGATCGTCCGCATGCTGCCGGTGTTCGGCTATGACGACGCCCCGCACGGCCACGCCGAGGTCATCCTCAAGGACGTGCGCGTGCCGATCGAGGACGCCTTGCTGCTGGGCGAAGGCCGCGGCTTCGAGATCGCCCAGGGTCGCCTCGGCCCTGGCCGTATCCACCACTGCATGCGCACCATCGGCACGGCGGAAGTCGCGCTGGAAAAGATGTGCCAGCGCCTGATGAGCCGGAAGGCCTTCGGCAAGTACGTCTCGGACCACTCGGTGTGGGAAGAGCGCGTCGCCGACGCCCGCATCGACATCGAGATGTGCCGCCTGCTGTGCCTGAAGGCTGCCGACATGATGGACAAGGCCGGCAACAAGTCGGCCCGTCTGGAGATCGCCATGATCAAGGTCGCGGCCCCGCGCTTGGCCCTCAAGATCATCGACGACGCCATCCAGGCCCACGGCGGCGGCGGCGTGACCACCGACTTTGGCCTGGCCAAGGCCTATGCCGGCATCCGCACCCTGCGCCTGGCCGACGGCCCGGACGAGGTGCACCAGCGCACGATCGCCCGCATGGAATACAGCAAGTACGGCGACCTGATGTACAAGCAGAAGGCCGAGAAAGAAGCCGCCCTGCACGTGCCGGGGATCCGGTAGGAGCTTCCTAAATCCTCCCCCTCGCGGGGGAGGTGTCGGCCCGAAGGGACGACGGAGGGGGAAGAGGCCGGTTAGCCAACACTTCCCCCTCCGGCCTTCGGCCGCCTCCCCCGCTGGGGGGAGGATTTACTTCGCCGCAAAATCCGGGCGGACAGCCGCGCGCGCCTCGGCGATCATCGCCCCATGCCCCGCCCCGCCCGTCTCTTTCTCGACCGCGCCGCCTCGCCGCTCGGCGAGTTGCTGATCGTCACCGACGAGACCGGCCTGCTGCGCGCCGTCGACTTCCACGACTTCGAGCCTCGCCTGCGACGGCTGGCGCGGCGGCACTATGGTGAGCTTGCGGTGGAGCCGGGCCCGGCGCCTCCGGCGATCAAAGCCGCCTTCGCCCGCTATTTCGCCGGAGATCTCGCCGCGCTCGCATCCCTGGCCTGGGCCACCAACGGCACGCCGTTCCAGCAGGCGGTGTGGCGCGCGCTGGGCGCCATCCCAACCGGCCAGACCATCACCTATTCAGAGTTGGCCCGCCGTGCGGACCGTCCCGCCGCCATCCGCGCGGCCGGCGCGGCCAACGGCGCCAATCCGCTGAGCCTGGTCGTCCCCTGCCACCGGGTGATCGGGACCCATGGCGCCCTCACCGGCTATGCCGGCGGCATCGAGCGCAAGCGCTGGCTGTTGACCCACGAAGGGGCGCTTTAGAGTCCGGATTCAATTGAAGAGGAAAAATTCCCCGATATTTCAAAGACTAACTCGTGTCATCCCGGAAGCCTCGCAGAGGCTATCCGGGACCCAGGGGCCGGAGCAGTGCGGTCGCCCCTGGGTCCCGGCGCTCCAGCCCGCAAGCGGGCTTCCGGCCGGGATGACACGAGAAAATGACGCCTGCTGATTGAATACGGAGCCTAGGCCAGGCCCAGCGGCCCGCGCAGCACGACCTTGCCGATCTGGAACCAGGGCAGCGTCAGGGTCACGCCGATCAGGGCGTTGAACAGCATCGCCCCGCGATTATAGCGCCCAGCCTCGCCGTCCAGCACCGCCGACACCGCGCGCCCGACCGCCGCGCCCAGCCAGGCGAGCGCCAGCGCCAGCGCCATGGCCGCGCCGATCCGGGGCTGATAGCCAAGATAGAGCGCCGCAACGCCGTGCGCGGCGATCAGCACCCCGCCCAGAGCGCGCCCCTCGGCCAGCAGCGACGGCTTGGGGGTGTCGTCGTTGGACAGACCCGCCGCCTCCAGCAGCGTGGCCGGTCGCGCCAGGATCATGCCGCCCAGCGTGCCGCCGATGACGCAGGCGATCACGGCCAGAAGCAGCGACAGGACGTAGCTCGACATCGGGTCTCCTAACAACGATCAGGCCGGCGCGTGACAGACCGCCTCCACGTTCCGGCCGTCCGGGTCAAGAACGAAGGCGCCAGAATAGTGGGGGTGATCGTCAAGCCGCCCCTCCGGCGCGCCGCCATCGACACCGCCAGGGCTGCGGCGCACGGGGCCCTTGAGGCCTCGAGATCCAGGACCGTCACGCCCATCAGCAGCCCTCCGCCTTCACCGCGTCGAAAAAAGTTCGCAGCGCCCGTCCTTGACTCCCCGGAGGCCGGCGCCTAACTCACGAGCGTCGTTAGCACTCGGCGGGAGTGACTGCTAACAGTCCCGCTCCCCCCGGCCAACGAAGTCTTATTTCAAACCGTTCCGACGGAGAACACCATGAAGTTTCGTCCCCTGGGCGACCGCGTCCTCGTGAAGCGCGTCGAAGAAGAAACCAAGACCAAGGGCGGGATCATCATCCCCGACACCGCCAAGGAAAAGCCGCAAGAAGGCGAAGTCGTCGCCGTCGGCCCCGGCGCGCGCAACGACAAGGGCGACGTCGTCGCTCTGGACGTCAAGGCTGGCGACCGCATCCTGTTCGGCAAGTGGTCGGGCACCGAAGTGAAGGTCGACGGTCAGGACCTCCTGATCATGAAGGAAAGCGACGTCCTGGGCGTGGTCGAGGCCTAAGCCTCCTACGTCTCCCCGACGCTTTCTTATCCAAACACCTAGTTCAGAAAGGCGCCCGACATGGCCGCTAAAGACGTTTATTTCTCCTCCGACGCGCGCGACAAGATGCTGCGCGGCGTCAACATCCTCGCCAACGCGGTGAAGGTGACCCTGGGTCCCAAGGGCCGCAACGTCGTCATCGAAAAGTCGTTCGGCGCTCCGCGCACGACCAAGGACGGCGTCTCGGTCGCCAAGGAAATCGAACTGGCTGACAAGTTCGAGAACCTCGGCGCGCAGATGATCCGCGAAGTCGCCAGCAAGACCAACGACAAGGCCGGCGACGGCACCACGACCGCCACGGTCCTGGCCCAAGCCATCGTCCAAGAAGGCCTCAAGTCGGTCGCCGCCGGCATGAACCCGATGGACCTGAAGCGCGGCATCGACAAGGCCGTCGCCATCGCCATCGAGGACATCAAGAAGTCCTCGAAGAAGGTCACCACCAACGCTGAAATCGCTCAGGTCGGCACCATCTCGGCCAACGGCGACAAGGAAGTTGGCGAGATGATCGCCAAGGCCATGGACAAGGTCGGCAACGAAGGCGTCATCACCGTCGAAGAAGCCAAGACCGCCGAGACCGAACTCGACGTCGTCGAAGGCATGCAGTTCGACCGCGGCTACCTGTCGCCGTACTTCATCACCAACGCCGACAAGATGGAAGTTCAGCTGGAAGAGCCGCTGATCCTCCTGTTCGAAAAGAAGCTGTCGTCGCTGCAGCCGCTGCTGCCGGTGCTGGAAGCCGTCGTCCAGTCGGGCCGCCCGCTGGTCATCATCGCTGAAGACGTCGAAGGCGAGGCCCTGGCCACGCTGGTCGTCAACAAGCTGCGTGGCGGCCTGCGCGTCGCCGCCGTCAAGGCTCCGGGCTTCGGCGACCGCCGCAAGGCCATGCTGGAAGACATCGCCATCCTGACCGGCGCTCAAGTCGTCAGCGAAGACCTCGGCATCAAGCTCGAGAACGTCTCGCTGGAAATGCTGGGCCGCGCCAAGAAGGTCTCGATCACCAAGGACGACACCACGATCGTGGACGGCGTTGGTGAGAAGGCCGACATCGAGGCCCGTATCGCCCAGATCAAGCGCCAGATCGAAGACACCACGTCGGACTACGACAAGGAAAAGCTGCAAGAGCGTCTGGCCAAGCTGGCCGGCGGCGTTGCGGTCATCCGCGTCGGCGGCTCGACCGAAGTCGAAGTGAAGGAAAAGAAGGACCGCGTTGACGACGCCCTGAACGCGACCCGCGCGGCCGCCGACGAAGGCATCGTCCCGGGCGGCGGCACGGCCCTGCTGAAGGCCTCCAAGGCCCTGGCCGGCGTCACCGGCGACAACGATGACCAGACCGCTGGCATCGCCATCGTCCGCCGCGCCCTGCAGTCCCCGATCCGCCAGATCGCCGAAAACGCCGGCGTCGAAGGCTCGATCGTGGTCGGCAAGATCCTGGAAAACGACAGCAGCTCGTTCGGCTTCAACGCCCAGACCGAGCAGTATGTCGACCTGGTCGTCGACGGCGTCATCGACCCGGCCAAGGTTGTCCGCACGGCTCTGCAGAACGCCGCCTCGGTGGCCGGTCTGATGATCACCACCGAAGCCGCGATCGTCGAAGCCCCCAAGAAGGGCGGCGGCGCCCCGGCCGGCGGCGGCATGCCGGGCGGCATGGGCGACATGGACTTCTAATTTAGAAGTTCGGGTCACCGACGAATGGATGAGGGCGGGGCCGAAAGGCTCCGCCCTTTTTCTTTGGCTGAATTCAGGTTGGGTGGGGGTGCTGGCGGGGATGGAAATCCTCGTCCGGAGTTTATCCTCGGGCCGACCTTCGGTCGGTCCCGGGGGACAAGCTCAGGATGAGGATCTTGTGCGCGCCGAGGCTGCCGGTCGTCCTCACACTGAGCTTGTCGAAGGGCGGGCACGGCCCCCTCGCCGGGTCAATGGGTCGCGGAGCCAGGCGCGCTGTTCGGCGTTAACCTCTGCTTCGACAATCAAGGCCTGGAGGCGTCGATGGCGTTCGTGCGTTTGCAGTCTTCACACCATCGCCGCCGGCTGCCCCGCCCGTCGGTGGTGATCCTGGGCCTGTCGGTCTGGCTGGTGCTGGGCCTGATCAGCCAGGCGGCGTTCCGGTTCATCGGCTGACGCGGACGATCCTCACGAATTTTCGACGGTCATTGTCGGCGCGACGCGGGTTCAGGCGTCCTTGTCACGAACCCACCGTTCGCGAACGCCCATGACCCACTCCGCCCATCCGCCCCCCGCACTCACGGGCGAGCCTCGCATCGAGCAAAGTCCGCCCCTGCGGCTGGTCGGGCTGGCGCGCGACTACGCCCTTGACGATCCGGGCATGCTGGCCGCCTTGCCCCGGCAGTGGGCGGAGTTTGCGCCGCGCATGCTGGGCCTCGCTCACCAAGGAACCTTGGTCGCGTTCGGCGTCGCCCTGCCGACCAACGATCCTAGCCGCCTTCGCTACATGGCGGCCGTGCCGGCCAGTCCAGGCCCGCAACCCGAAGATCTTGAGGTGCTGGACCTGCCGGCCGGCTCCTACCTGGTCCATCCGCACCTGGGGCACGTCTCGACCCTGTATCGCACCGTAGAAGGCGCTTGCGCCGGGCTCGAAGCCCCCGCGGGCAAGCCCGGCTTCCTAGAATACTACGGGCCCGGCTTTGATCCCGAGACGGGTCTTGGGGATCTGGAGGTCTGGACGCCGCTGGAAGACCAGCGTTAAAGCCGATGGCATGTTCCGCCAGCGCCCCGACGCCGATCTGATTGTTCAAGGCTGGGTCATCGGCGTGATGGTCGAGGTCCCCGGCGAGCGCGCGCCGGTGCGGCACTACTTCGCCGTCGGCAAGGCCGACCGGGCCCAGGCCGAGTGGACGGCCGTGGATCTGGCGATGAACGCGGGCTCGGTGGCGTCCAGCCCCGTCGGCGGCCACGAGCCGGTCGAGGCCCTGCGCGAGATCGTCGCCTATCGGATGCGCGACCTGGGCCTCAAGCCCGGCGAGGCGCGGGCGCTGGGCGACAAGAACCCGCGCCGCTGGCTGTCGCTCTAAGGCGCTAGTGGCGCTTGCCGCCGCAGCCCGAACAGCCGCCGCCACCCCCGCCGATCCGGATCGAGGTCGTGGCCGTCGCCGACGCGGTGGCCGAAGCGCGGGCCGAGGCCGAAGCGCCGCCGTAGGCCCCGCTGCGCCAGCCGCCGCCGCCGATCAGGCCCACCCCGCCATAGCCGCCGCCGCGACCGCCCGAGGCGCTCCCGACATAGCCCATCGGCAAGGGCGGAAGCTCGGCGTAGCCGTCATGGCGCTCATCGTAGGACGAGCGCTCTTCGCGGTGCTCGATCACCCCGCCATAGCCGCAAGGGCTGGCGCAGGGCGGCGGGACCTGGATCGGTCCGCAAGGATGGCTGCAGCTGGGCGGCGGCGCGGGCCGCCAATGGATGTCGCAACGGCTGGCGCACGGCGCCGGCGCGACAGAACCGCAAGGATTGGCGCAGGGCGCGGGACGCTCGACATAGCCGCACGGCTGGGCGCAGCCCTGTGACGGCGTCGGGACCGGGCGATCGACATAGACGTAGATCGGCACCTGGATGATCTTCTCGACCACTTCGCCCGGCTTATCCGTCGGCACGGGCCGATCCACATAGACCGGCTTTTCCACGACCTTTTCGACGATCTTCTCGACGGGGACCTCGACCCGCTTTTCAACCACGCGATCGACGTAGACCTTTTTCTCAACCGGCCGGTCGACATAGACGAGCTTCTCGACCGGTCGATCGACATAGACTGTCTTCTCGACAGGAACCTGGACCAGCTTCTCGACCGGCACCTCGATACGCTTTTCGACGACCACCGGGCGCTCGATGATCACCGGCTTTTCGACCACCTTCTCGACGATCTGGGTCGTGGGACGGTCGATATAGACGGGCACGCGCTTTTCCACGACGACCGGGCGATCGACATAGACGATCTTGGTGCGCGGCTTGGGCGTGGCCTGTTTCGGGACCGGGCTGCGCGCTGGCGCGCCGGGGAAGCCGTCGGCCAGGGCGGGCGCGGCGCTCAGCGACAGCGCGGCGAGCGTGGCGGCGCCCAGTCGGCAAAGGGTCTTGAGGCTGATCACGGACGCGCGCTCCTGCTGTCCGTCCCGAACCGGGACGAGGCTTCGCCTCCGCGCAATGATCGGGCCAAGCCCCCTTGGCGGGCGTCGTTCTTTTGATCATTGTCGCGCCCAAACGAGCGTTTGAGCGTGGGAGGAAACCAGGATGAAGCGGACTTTGACGGGCCTTGCGGCGATGGCGGTCCTTGGACTGGCGGGCGCGGCCAGCGCCCAGACTGCAGCGCCTGCGCCTGCGCCAAACGACTACGGCAAGCCCGAGTCGTGGCTGTGCCTGCCCGGCCGCGCCGACGCCTGCGCCGTCGACCAGACCACGACGATCGTCCAGGCGGACGGCAAGACCTCGGTCGAGACCTTCAAGGCCGCGGCCGCCCCGGCCTATGACTGCTTCTATGTCTATCCGACGGTGTCCACCGATCCGGGCGGCAACAGCGACATGTCCATCGACGAGGCCGAGCGCCGGGTGGTCGAGCAGCAGCTGGCACGCTTCGCCTCGACCTGCCGGGTGTTCGCCCCGATGTACCGCCAGGTCACCCTGGCGGCGCTGCGCGCGGTGATGATGGGTCAAGGCTCGCCGGGCGATGCGACCCTGGCCTATGGCGACGTGCGCGACGCCTGGACCTGGTACCTGCAGAACGAGAACAAGGGCCGGGGCGTCATCCTGATGGGCCACAGCCAGGGCGCGCGTGTTCTGCAGGGGCTGCTGACCAACGAGGTCGACGGCAAGCCCGTCCAGAAGCAGATGATCGCCGCCTACATCATCGGCATGAACACCCCGGTCGTCGACGGCAAGTACGGCTCGATCCCGGTCTGCGACAAGGCCGATCAGGCCGGCTGCCTGGTGACCTATGTCTCGTTCCGTGAGGCGAGCCCGCCGCCGCCCGTCAGCCGCTTTGGCCGGACCGACGCCGAGGGCCGCCGCGCCGGCTGCGTCAGTCCCGCCAGCCTGCTGGCCGGCAAGGCCTCCAGCGAGTCGGCCCCGCTGAACGCCTATCTCAGCGCCAAGGGCTTTGGCGCGGTGTCGGGCGCCCCGCCCAAGCCGTTCGCCAAGGATCTGACGGTGTCGACGCCGTTCGTGTCGATGCCCGGCCTGCTGTCGGCCAGGTGCGTTTCTGAGGGCGACTTCACCTATCTGTCGGTCAAGGTGAACGCCGATCCGGCCGATCCCCGCACCGACGAGATCAGCGGCGACGTCGTCGTGGGTCCCGTCACGCTGAAGGACTGGGGCCTGCACCTGATCGACGTGAACGTCCAGATGGGCGACCTGGTCGCCCTGGCCGGCCGTCAGGCCAAGTCCTACGGGGTGAAGTAGGATCCGAAAATCCTCCCCCTAGCGGGGGAGGTGTCCGCGAAGCGGACGGAGGGGGACGTTCTGCCGAACTTGCCACGCCCCCCTCTGGCCATTCGGCCGCCTCCCCCTTCTGGGGGAGGATTTCACTTCGGTCCTGTCGCGGCCTTGAACAGCGTGCCGCCGAGCAGCAGCACCAGCACGAAGCCGACCAGGAACAGGAAGAACAGGATCTTGGCGACGCCGGCCGCCGCGCCGGCCACGCCGCTGAAGCCCAGAGCGCCGGCGATCAGGGCGACAATGGCGAGGATGATGGCCCATTTGAGCATTCTTGGTTTCCTTCAGGAGCGCGCCCGGGGCGCGATTGGAAAATCAACGTCGCTGCAGTGTGCGGCGTTCCTTGTTTTCCCCGCCCGGCGCCTTTAACTCGAACGCCATGGCCTCCAAGCCCGAAAGCCCGACCGAACCCTTCAAGCGCGCCCTGGCGCACGCCGCGCGCTCGCTCGCCGAGACGCCGGACCTGGAGGTCGTGTTCTCGGGCGATGGCCCCCAGCTCTTGGGCAACCGGGCGGTGCTGCCCCATCCCCCGCGTGATCTGAACAGCCGCGAGGCCGCCCGCATCCGGGGCCTGGCCGACCAGATGGCCCTGCGCCTGGCGCACCACGACCCCCTGGCCCACGCCCGCGCGCGGCCCAGCTCCCCGGACGGCCAGGCCGCCTTCGAGTCGATCGAGCAGGCGCGGCTGGAGGCGATCGGCGCCAACGCGCTTGGCGGCGTGCGCGCCAACCTGACCGCCGCGCTGGAGGCCCGGCTGGAAAAGCAGGGTCTGACCCGCACGGTCGCCACCGATCGCCAGTCCGCGCCGATGGCCGAGATCCTGGGCCTGATGGTGCGCGAGCGCCTCACCGGCGATGCGCCGCCCGACGGGGCCAAGGCCCTGGTCGACATTCTGCGCAATGACATCGAGGCCCGGGCCGGCAAGGATCTGGACCGTCTGGCCGCCGCCATCGACGACCAGGCCGCCTTCGCCAAGGTGACCCGCGAGATCCTGCGCGACCTTGATCTCTCCGAAGACATGGCCGACGCCACCGAGAGCGCCGACGAGGAAGACGGCGAGGACGACGCCCCCACCGAAAACTCAGACGAGGATCAGGGCGAGGGCGAAGGCGAGCAGCAGGAAGGCTCGGCCCCGCAGGAAAGCGAGGCCACCGACCGCGAAAGCGAGGCCGGCGACGAGGAGATGGTCCAGTCGGACCAGGAGGGCGAGCCCGAGGAGTCCGACGAGAGTCCCGAGATGGGCGACGGCGCCAAGCCCGCCCGGCCCGACACCAGCGCCAGCCAGGGCGGCGAGCCGCAGTACAAGATCTTCACCACGGCCCACGACGAGATCGTCGGCGCCGAGGACCTGTGCGACGCCGAGGAGCTGACGCGGCTTAGGGCCTATCTCGACCAACAGCTGTCGGCCCTGTCGAGCGTGGTCTCGCGTCTGGCCAACAAGCTGCAGCGCCGCCTGCTGGCCCAGCAGAACCGCTCGTGGACCTTCGACCTCGAGGAAGGGATGCTGGACGTCGCCCGCCTGACGCGGGTGATCATCGATCCGACCGCGCCGCTGTCGTTCAAGCAGGAAGAAGACCAGGAGTTCCGCGACACGGTCGTGACCCTCCTGATCGACAATTCCGGCTCGATGCGCGGGCGCCCGATCATGGTGGCGGCGATCTGCGCCGACATCCTGGCGCGCACCCTGGAGCGCTGCGGCGTCAAGACCGAGGTCTTGGGCTTCACCACCCGCGCCTGGAAGGGCGGCACGGGCCGCGACGAGTGGATCAAGGCCGGCAAGCCTGCGGCTCCCGGCCGCCTGAACGACCTGCGCCACATCATCTACAAGGCCGCCGACGCGCCCTGGAGACGGGCCCGCAAGAACCTTGGCCTGATGATGCGCGAGGGTCTCCTCAAGGAGAACATCGACGGCGAGGCCCTGATGTGGGCTCACCAGCGGATCATCGCCCGGCCCGAACAGCGCCGCATTCTGATGGTGATCTCCGACGGCGCGCCGGTGGACGACAGCACCCTGAGCGTCAATTCGGGCCACTATCTGGAGCGCCACTTGCGCCAGGTCATCGCCGAGATCGAGGGCAAGAGCCCCGTCGAGCTGATCGCCATCGGCATCGGCCACGACGTCACCCGCTATTACCGCCGCGCCGTCACCATCGTCGATGTCGAGCAGCTGGGCGGCGTGCTGGTCGAGCAGCTGGCCGCGCTGTTCGAGGAAGAGCCCCGGCAGATCGCCCGCGCGCGCGGCCTGCTGGCCCCGCCGCCCGTCGTCATGCCGCAGGCGTCCAAGGCGGCCGGCAAGGTCCCCGCGTGATCGGTCTGCGCACGGCCCTGGTGCTGGGCGTGGTGGCGGGCCTGGGCGGCATGGCCACCCAGTGCGCGCCCCGCCGACCGCCGGTCGCTGTCGCGCCGCCCGCGCCGGTCAAGGTCGGTCCCGAGATCACCGTCACGGCCACGCCGGTCCCGCTGGACGCCACGAACCCGGCCAAGACCACCCTGGACGGCGGCTTCACCTATGCCGGCGGGCTGGTGCTGACCAGCGCCACCACGACGCGGCTGCACGCCCTGTCGGACCTGGCGGTCGGCGCCGAGGGCCAGCTGATGGCCCTGACCGACGACGGCGACCTGTTCGAGGCGAAGATCCAGCTGGACGCCAACGGCCGCCTGGCCGGGGTCACCGACGGCAAGCTGCGCCCGCTGCGCGGCCTGGACGGCCAACCGCTGCAGGGCAAGCAGCAGGCCGACGCCGAGGGCCTGGCCGTGCTGCCGAACGGCGACCGCCTGGTCAGCTTTGAGCGCGACCACCGCATCTGGCTCTATCCCGTCACGCCGGACGGCGGCTGGGGAACGCCCCGCCCCGCCCCCAAGCCCGCGACCGTCCTGCCCGACAACGAGGGCCTGGAGGCGATCGCCGCCTATCCGTCCGCCGGTCCCGACGCCTATATCGTCGGCGGCGAGGAGGGCGAGGTCTGGCTTTGCCGGCTCTCGGCGGACTGCAAGAGCTTGCCGCCGCAATCGGGCCCCGACTTCACCTGGGGCCTGTCGGGCTTTGCGCCCTTCGCCGGCCCTGCGGTGGCGACCCTGCATCGGGGCTTTGACCCGGTGCGCGGCTGGCGCGCCATCGTCCGCTTCGTGGCCGACCCCACCGTGCCCGTCGCCCGCCAACGGGTCTCGGCCACCCTGCGGCTGGAAGGCTCGACCACCCGCGACAATGTCGAGGGCGTGGCCCTGACCCGCTCGCCCTCGGGCGGCACGCGCCTTTATCTGATCTCCGACGACAACGCGACCGAGAGCCAGCGCACCCTGCTGCTGGCCTTCGACTGGGTCCCGCCGCCCCCACCGCCCGCGCCGCCGCCCAAGCCCGTCAAGAAGAAGCCCGTCCGCAAGCCCTGAGCCGGCGGGCCGCCGCGCTGAAACTGGTTTCGTTGGCAACGAAATGTTACCGCTAACATTTTCGTGAGGTCGCACTCTTCGCACTTGCGAGAGACAACGTTGTCATGCACTGCTGACGGCGACGGACGACGAGGCGAGATCCTGGGGGCCGTCAGAGGAACGCGTCGGGAGGCGGTTGAACTCAACCTCCTTTCCGGGACTACCCAAAATGATCCGTCTGCTCGTTATCGCCATCACCGCCCTGATGGCCACCACCGCCGCCAACGCCGGCGAAATCACCGTCAAGGTTCGCGGCCGCGCCACGCCGGTCGTCCACGCCGAGATCGTCACCGCCGCTCAACAGCTCTGCAAGGAAGACCTCGCCGGTCATCCCAGGGAGTCGGACCTGACCGCCTTCTGCATCCGCGAAGTCACCCGCGACGCCGTGGTCCGCACCAACAGCCCCGAACTGCGGGCCTACAACAAGGCCCAGGGCCGCACCGCCTACCTGCGGCTGGCCACGCGCTGATCTGACGTCATCCGCTTCGAGATCGGCCCGCGAGCCCCCGCTCGCGGGCCTTTTTCATGCGCCCTGCCCGTAACAGAGCGCGTGTTGCGCTGATGACGGCGCCGCAAAATTTTCATGCGTGCGCCGCAACATAATCATTGATCACCCAATAAAGCGCAGCTATAGGCTTTGCGACGGCCCAACAGGCGACAGACCAGGGACCGGCCGTCAGAGGAACGCGTCTGGAGGGGGTTGATCACAACCTCCTTTTTGGACCTTTCGACATGATCCGCTCGCTCGTTCTGGCCGCCTCGGCCATCGCCACCCTGGTCGCCGTTCCGGCCTCGGCTGAAGAAATCCGCGTTAAGGTCGCCGGTCGCCCGGCCGCCGAAGTCCGCGCCGAAATCGTCAAGGCGGCTTCGACCGTCTGCTGGAAGGACGTCCGTGGCGAAGCCCTGGCCGGCTACCTGTACCCGGCCTGCATCCGCGCTTCGGTCAACGACGCCGTCGCCAAGCTCAACAGCCCGGCCCTGACCGCCTACAACGCCGCTAACCCGGCCGTCGTCTCGCGCTAAGCGATCGACCCTAGTACCAAGCTTTCAAAACCCGCCGCGGCACAGGTCGCGGCGGGTTTTGCTTTGTCTGGGATTGTGTCGGAGGGCCGCGCCCGGAGCAGCGGTGAGCTGCGCAAGCCCTCCCCTACGGCGGCCCGCCCAACTTGAGGGTCAGTCGCTGGCCTGATCCAGGCGCTGGACGAGGTCGACGCCGATGTCCGTGATCATCCACCCCGCCCGTCCGCGCTCGGCCAGGCCAAGATCGGTAAGCGCACGGGCGTCGCTGATATTGATCCAATCGACGTCTTCGCCGGACCGCTTGCGCGAGAGATTCCTCAGCGCCTTCATCTGACCGGACGGCAGCGTCATAGAACCACCGCCACGTTCGCCGAACCCGCCAGGATCAGCCGGTCGAACTCCGCGACTTCCCGCTTGAGCGTCGCGATGGCCGAGGCGCTGACGTCGACGGCGTTCGAGCGGACGTACAGCGTCCCCCCCTCGAAGCGGGCGAGCTGGTTTCGAAGGAGGTCGCGCAGATAGCGCCAGCGTTGCTGAATTTCGGCGGGAGTTTGCATTTGGGTTCCTGCGCCATCGGGGCGATCGGAAGACAGATAGACCTCGTCCATCAGCCGGTCAGATCGCGAAGCCATGTTCGCCCGAGATCCGGATCTGGCAGGCGTGGCCCTGACCCATGCGCTCTCGCGCGCGTTTCGCGGCTGACGCCTTGGCGATGTCCTTGTCCGCCGATGCGCCGAAATAGACGCCGGCCTCCTCCGCGGCCCAAAGGCCTTCATTGCGGCGGACCGTGATGACGATGCGTTCGCCGAGAGACTTGTTCATGAATGTCCTTGAATGCGAGCGAGCGAAAAGACTGGAACGCGGTTGTGGCCACGGGTTGTGCGTCAAGACGCGTCCGAGACCTGGACCGCGTGGGCGGCTGGGTTAGCGGCGGGCTTGGCGCGCAGCGTACTTGGCGTCACGCTTGGCCTTGGCGTCAGCGGCGCTGAGAACCTTGCGTTCCTTGCGGGCGCCACGCTTGGCGGCCAGAGCTTCGGCTTCGAGGGCGGCCTGCGCTTGAACGGCGGCCTCTTGCGCCTCGGCGATCGCCTGCTTGGCGTCGGCGCGCGTCTGCAGGCGCGCCGCCCGGACCGCGTTGAGCTCCACCGCCCGCAAGGCCTCACGCTGCGCAAACAGCGGGTCGGTGACCGTCGCCTTGGGGCGCAGCTTGGCGATCAGCAGCGCCTTGGCGGCTGCGGCGGTTTCGAGGCGCGTGGAGAATTTCGTATCGTAGGTCGAGATCATGAAACCTTCGGAGACTTGTGCGCAGGCTTGCCTATCTGCTGAAGGCCCAGCCTGGGCTGGCGCTCACCCGGGCGGACGAAGACGCCCGTGAGCCGGAATAAAGAAAAGGGCCGGTAGCGTGTGCTGCCCGGCCCCTTCTTGTCGCTATGCTGCGGTCAACTGCCCGGCGGACATCTTGCCGCTGCGTTGGTCGCGTTCGAGCTCGTAGTTGAGCTTCTGGCCTTCATCAATCGAACCCAGGCCTGAGCGCTCGACGGCCGAGATGTGGACGAACGCGTCCGCAGAGCCATCGCTGGGTTGAATGAAGCCAAAGCCCTTGGCGGCGTTGAACCACTTTACGGTGCCGGTAGCCATGTTTGTATCTTTCAGATGTGGTGACGCGAGGCCTCAAACAGGCCCTACGATCAAATTGTCGGAGAGGTTCTTGGTAGGCCCGAAGCTCGATCCGAAGAGCAAGCGTGGAGAGCGACCGAGCCAGTGCGATATTCAATAAAACAATGATGACCTAGAAATAGGTTTTCCGCAATTGTTTTGTTTTCGAGCCCAATTTTCGATAAGTATTTTTGCCGAATTCGGCGCGAATTTTACCGCGACATTCCATTCAACAGCGCGAAATATATCAGTATTTGCCGTCGAAATTGAGACCTAAGACCGGGTGATTTTTCACCGCCAACCCGGCCACGGGTGCCGTCGTCTCGCGCTAAGCGATCGAGCCTCGCGCCAAGCTTTCAAACCCGCCGCGGCGCAGGTCGCGGCGGGGCTCGCCTTGTCTGGGCCCCGCCCGACGACCCGGGTCAACGGAACGCCCGGCGTCGCGCCTTGCCAAACCCACGCAATTGCCCCATTGCCCCCTGTTACAGAATAACAGGCAGGGGGAGCCCTCAGGATCGCGCGCTGAACCCGCGCGGAAACGCTCGCCCTGGTTCTTGCGAGTGCGTTGGACATGCGTTTCCCCTCCCGCCGGCTGACGGCGCTTCTCTTCGCCTCCGCCGTCGTCGCGCCTGGCGCGGCCCTCGCCCAGCGTGTCGGCGACAACGCCGTCGCCGGAGCCGAGGACGCCTTCGGCGCCAGCATCGGCAATGAGCGGGTCGGCCTCTACAGCGCCAGCGAGGTGCGGGGCTTTTCGCCGATCTCCGCCGGCAACATCCGGCTGGAGGGGCTCTATATGGACCGCCCGGCCAGCTTCACCGACCGTCTGGTGGCCAGCAATGTCGTGCGCGTGGGCCTGGCGGCGCAGAACTACCTGTTCCCCGCTCCGACCGGCGTCGTCGATTTCCGCATCCGCCCGTCGGGCGACCAGCCGGTGCTCAGCGTGCTGGCGGGCTATGGCCCCCTGGGCGGCGGACGCCTGGAACTGGACGGCCAGCTGCCGGTCTCGGACACGCTCAGCCTGTTTGGCGGGGTGGCGGGCTTCGATGACGAGTACGGCAGCGGCGCGGACGCGGTCTACGCCTCCTACGCCCTGGGCGCGCGCTGGCGTCCGGCCCCCGGTGTCCAGATCCTGCCGTTCTGGAGCCGCGTCGACACCTGGAACCGCGAATCCGCGCCGATCTACGTGGCCGCGCCCGGCGTGCTGCCGCAAGAGGTCGCGCGCCGCCGCTATGTCGGCCCCAGCTGGGCCGATAACCGCAGTATCGCCACCAACAGCGGTGTTGTGGTCCAGGCGCCGCTACCGCGCGATCTTGGCTTGTCGCTGGGCCTGTTCCGCTCGGAGAACGACACGCGCGAGAACTACGCCCACGTCCTGACGGGAATCACCGCCGACGGTCTGGCGACGCGACGCATCAGCCGCGATCCCCGGCAGACCAGCGGCTCGACCAGCGGCGAGGCGCGAATCAGTCGCACCGTCGTGCGTGGCGATTTCTCCCACGGACTACACGCCTCGGTGCGCGGGCGGGCGCGCGATAGCCTTTATGGCGGCGGCGGCGCCTACAGCTACGGGGTCGTGCGGCTGGAAGATCCCGTCGACACGCCGCCGCCGAGCTTTGCCCTGGGCGCCCGCACCGCCGAAGAGGTCAAGCAGTGGACCGGCGGCGCGGCCTACGACCTGCGCTGGCGCGGTCGCGGCTCGCTGATGCTGGGCCTGCAGCGCACCGACTATCGCAAGACCGTGCGTCGCCCCGGCGCCGCGCCCGCCCTGACCCATGACAGCGCCTGGCTCTACAACGCCGCCGCCTCCTGGACCCTGACGCGCCAGCTGGCCCTCTATGGCAGCGTGACGCGCGGCCTGGAGGAAAGCGGCGTCGCGCCCGACAGCGCCGCCAACCGCACCCAGGCCCTGCCGGCCATCATGACCGACCAGTGGGACGCGGGCGTGCGCTGGGTCATGCCAGGCGACCTTCGGCTGGTCGCCGGCGCCTTCGACGTCCGGAAGCCCTATTTCGCCCCGGACGAGGTCAATGTGTTCCGCGAGATGGGCGCGGTGCGTCACCGCGGCCTGGAGGTCAGCCTGACGGGCGCGCCGGTCGAGGGCTTGAACCTCGTCGCCGGCGCGGTCCTGATGCGTCCGCGCGTCACCGGCGCGCCGGTCGCGCAAGGCCGCCTTGGCTCCAAGCCCGTGGGCCAGACGACCACCACGCTGACGCTCAGCGGAACCTGGTCGCTGCCGGTGAAGGGCCTGGCCCTGACCTTCGGCGCCAATCACCACGGCCGCCGGACGGCCGACCAGCTCAATCGCGTCTCGACCCCGGCCGCGACGATCTGGGACGCGGGGCTCCGCTACCGCTTCGACATGGGCAAGACCCCGGCCCTGCTGCGCCTGCAGGTCACCAACCTGACCGACGTCTTCGACTGGCGCGTGGTCAGCAGCGGAACCTACGACGTCAACGCGCCCCGCGCGGCGGCGCTGTTCCTGACGATGGATTTCTGAGGACGGGGGCGAAGGCCCAAATGGGCCGATCTCACCAGCGAATGCCAGGAAGGTCGGGCTTGCGGAGGGACGCCGGCGACGGGTCCCGACCCCGTACAGAGTTCGCACATTCCAGTTTTGAAGCAACCTTCGGGTGAATATGCTAGTGAGGCTTCTCTTTCGCGAGCAATGCTCAGGGCGTTACAATGCTTCAGCCAAACGACGGCTCCCGCAATTGGACGGCTATAATTGGCTTGGCTTTCGTCATAGCCGTTTTAGCGATCGTGTTATGGCAATCCGCCAACGGTCAGGACGTGACGATTGGGGTTAAGGGGATTGGCCAAATGCCCGTCGCTTCGACCTCTCCCGCCCAATAACCCCCCATTGCGGAACTACATTCCGTCGTCATCCCGCGCTTTATGCGCGGGATGACGGAGTTCTGGATTGAATCTGAGGTCCGCCCTGCCCCCTTCTGTGAAGTTGGCCTCGTCCGCTTTCACGTGACGAACCGCTGTAACGACACACCACGACGAAAAGCCCGCCAGGATCGCTCCTGGCGGGCTTTGTATCGTTCAGCCTTGAAAGGCTTGAAGGCTTAGGCGGCCTGAGCGGCGGCCTTGGCCTTGGCCTTCACCTGGGCCTTGATCTTCAGGGCGCGCGGCGACAGCTGCTCGTCCTTGGCGCCCAGCAGGAAGGTGTCCAGGCCGCCCTTGAAGTCGAGCGTGCGCAGGGCCGCGTTGCTGATGCGCAGCTTGAAGCTCTGGCCCAGCGACTCCGACTGGAGCGTGGCGGGCGACAGAGCCGGCAGGAAGCGGCGCTTGGTCTTGATGTTCGAGTGGCTCACATTGTGGCCGACCATCGGACCGATACCGGTAAGTTCGCAACGGCGCGACATGGTGGTTACCTTGGCTTGGGCGAAGCCCCGCCCTCTTGAGAAGAGCCTGGCCCGCTAAGATATGAATTCGGACACGCGAGCCGGACAAGCTGGCCGCGCGAGAGCGGGCGATATAGGCGAAGGCCCGCCCCCGAGTCAAGGCTGGTCTAGGCTTGAGCGGCCCATCCGCCTTCACGGTCGCGAAGGAACCCGAACAGCCCGCACCGCCTTCAAGCACGGTTCATCTGGCGCCTTATATAGAAGCCGCATGAAGGAGACCCGCCCAATGCGTTCGACCACCCTCGCCGCCTCCGCCCTGGCCCTCGTCGCTGGCGTCGCCGTGGCGGGATTGAGCCTGGCCCAGCCGATGGCGGACGCTCCGAGTCGCGTCGCGACGCCCACCGCCGCGAAGACGACGATTCTCCCCGGCCACTGGGAATACGACTATCGGATCGGCCCGATCCCGGCCGGCAGCGAGACCCGCTGCCTCAAGCCGGCCGATGTCGAGCAGTTCTCGCGCGGCATCTGCACCCGCAAGTACCGCTGCGACTACACCACCAATGTGGTCCAGAACGGCAAGATCCGGCTGAAGGGCGCCTGGACCGACAAGAAGGACCGCGTCGCGCCGGTCACGGCCGAGGGCAGCTACACGCCCGAGAGCTTCAAGCTGAACATCAACATGAAGACCATCAACGGCCTGCCGCTGGCCGGAACCATGACCGCCAAGCGCCTGTCGGCCGAGTGCCTGCCGGACCAGACTGCGGCGAAATAGCCGGGCGCGCTGAAACCGATTTGTGGTTAATGCGGTTTAAGCTACCATAGCTAGTAGGGAACAAACACCGAATTGGCGAACGTCGCTGATTCGGTCCTGATTCGTTTCGCCCCTGTTCGAAAGAACGTTAGCGGGCGTTAAGCGGTGTCTCAGCGTTTTCGACGCACCAGCCTGAGATAGCCGGAACGCTGTGACCTATAGGATAGGTCGCAAACGCACAGCGGGGCTGCGAACAGACGTTGGCGGCTTTAGGGCGGGCAAATCCTCCGCCTAGCGGGGGAGGTGTCGGCGGAGCCGACGGAGGGGGAAGTTGGGCAAGCTCTGAGCGTCTTCCCCCTCCGGCCTTCGGCCTCCTCCCCCCCTGGGGGGAGGATTTGCGTCTTCGGCGCCGACGTTCGCCGGGGAGGTCGAGTTTTTGGCTCCCTGCGTCCTTCGAGGCTCGCCTGCGGCTCACGCCTCAGGATGAGGAACACGGCTGCTGAACCCCTCATCCTGAGGTGCGCGCTCCTGAGCGCGCCTCGAAGGACGCAGGGACGCCCCCTACCCGCCGCGCGGCGGGGCCACCGAGAACTGCAGGTCAAACAGGGTCGGCGCGGCGCTGGTCCGCGCCTTCTCGATCGTCAGCAGGCGGGCCTTGGTCTGGCTGCCGCCGGGCGCCGAGAAACCGCCCATGCCGCCCGAAGACGCCAGCACCCGGTGGCACGGCACCACGATCGGCCAGGGATTCTCGCCCAGGGCCTTGCCCACGGCCCGCGCCGCGCCCGGCTCGCCCATCGCCCGCGCCACTTCGCCATAGGTCGAGGTGTCGCCTGGGGTGATGGCCCGGGCGATCGCGTAGACCCGCAGATTGAAGGCGCTCTGCCCCTCGACGTCCAAGACGATGTCGGCCAGGTCGTCGCGGCCGCCGGCCAGCAGGTCGCGGATGCGATCGATGACGGTCTCGACCTCCGGCGGCGGCTCGCCCTCCACCGCGTCGGGGAAGCGCTTGCGCAGCCGGGCCCAGGCCGCGCCGGGCGTGGTCTCGGGCAATTGCACGCCAATCAGGCCGCGCGCGCCCCAGGCCAGGCCGCAGCGACCGATCACGGTGTCGAAAAGGGTAAAACCCTGCGTGGTCATGCCAAAAAACTAGCAGGCCTGTTGCGACTTGGCAGGAGCACGCCGTACGTTTTCCAAATCTTGCTGTTCTCGGAGAACGCCCGTGCGTCGCCTCGCCTCCACCGCCTTCGCCGCCGCCCTGCTGGCCGCCACCTCGCTCGGCTCGGCCTGGGCCGGCGACCTGCTGATCCATGGCGGTCCGATCCACACCGGCGTCGAGGCCGCGCCCAAGGCCGAGGCGGTGCTGATCCGCGACGACAGGATCCTGTTCGTCGGCCCGCTGGCCGCCGCCAAGGCCAAGGCCGCCAAGGATGTCCGCGCCATCGACCTGAAGGGGGCGGCGGCCTATCCGGGCTTTGTCGACGCCCACGCCCACCTGACGGGCGTCGGCCTGCGCGAGCTGACCCTGAACCTCGACCAGGTCAAGTCGGTCGCCGAACTGGTGGCGGCGGTGAAGGCCTATGCGGCCGCCCATCCCGAGGGCCCGATCTCGGGTCGGGGCTGGATCGAGACCCATTGGCCCGAGAAGCGCTTCCCCACCAAGGCGGATCTGGACGCCGCCGCGCCGGGACGGATCGTGGTGCTGGGCCGCTCGGACGGTCACGCCAGCGTGGCCTCCAGCGCCGCCCTGGCCAAGGCGGGGATCACGGCGGCCACCGTCCCGCCCCCCGGCGGCGATATCCTCAAAGGTCCTGACGGCCAGCCCGACGGCATGTTGATCGACTACGCCCAGGCCCTGGTGCGGAACGTCATTCCGCCGCCGAACGAGGCCCTCAAGCGCGAGGCCCTGCGCAAGGCCGGCCAGCTCTACGCCGCGCGCGGCTGGACGGGCATGGCCAATATGAGCGTCATGGCCGAGGACCTTTCCCTGCTGCGCGACGAGGCGGCGAAGGGGACCTTCCACATCCGCATCGACAACTACATGGACCCCAGCGGCGCCGAGGAGGTGCTGACCAAGGGGCCGCAGACCGACGCCACCGGCCTGATCCGGGTGCAGGGCATCAAGCTCTATATGGACGGCGCCCTGGGCTCGCGCGGCGCGGCCCTGCTGGAGCCCTATAGCGACGCCGACACGCTTGGCCTGCAACTGACCCAGCCCGAGCAGGGTCTGGCGCTGATGAAGCGGGCCAAGGCCGCCGGCGCCCAGGTCGCCATGCACGCCATCGGCGATCGCGGCAACCGCCTGGTGCTGGACTGGTTCGAGCAGAGCCTGGGCGCCGAGGCCAAGGCCGCGCGCTGGCGCAACGAGCATTCGCAGATCGTCGCCGACACCGACGTGCCGCGCTTCGCCAAGCTGGGGATCATCGCCTCGATGCAGCCCAGCCACGCGATCGGCGACCTCTTCTTCGCCCCGGCGCGCCTGGGCAAGGCCCGCCTGCACGAGGGCTATCGCTGGGCCGACTTCCTGAAGGCCGGCGTCGTGGTGGCGGCGGGCTCGGACGCCCCGGTCGAGGTCGGCGATCCGCGCATCGAGTTCTACGCCGCCGTCTATCGCCACAGCCTGGACGGTTTCGCCAACGCCGACTGGCATCTCGACCAGGCCGTCAGCCGGGCGGAAGCCCTGAAGATGCTGACCCTGGCCCCCGCCTACGCCGTGTTCCGCGAAAAGGAGCTGGGCACCCTGGAAGCCGGCAAGAAGGCCGACATCACCGCCTTCGACCGCGACCTGATGACCGTGGAGCCCAAGGCCATCCTGACCGCAGAGCCGGTGCTGACGGTGGTGAACGGCAAGGTGGTGTTCTCGAAGTAGCCGCCGGCTCTCAAGGCTTGGTAGGTTCGCCCCCCGGCGGGGACGCCGGCTGGGGGGCGTACTTGCAGACGCTGGCCTTGCGCTTGCTCATCAGGGCGCGAACCCACTCGCTCATGTCCTCGCCCGGCGCGAAGGTCGGGGGATTGGGATAGACCAACTGCAAGACGCTGCCGTTCTCCAGGTCCGCCGTCTTCAAGGACGGGGCCTTGGGGTCTTCGACCTCAAGGGGATCGATGACGGCGATCTTCAGCGCCGGGTCCCGTAGCTTCAGGCGCTCGACCGTGCCCAGGAAGCCGGCGCTGTGGAAGTTTCCGTTCAGATGCAGCACCTTGCTGCCAGGGTGCGCCTTGAGCGCCAGATGGATCGACTCGGCCATGGTGTCGTCGCGAGCGGTCTGGCCGGCCAGGCTCCGCTCGGCCTTGAGCAGGGCCTCGGGCGACTGGCTGGCGCCGCCGCCGTGGGCCGCCGCGCCGGCCTGGAAGCGCATGTACTTGGCGCGATAGGCGCCGGTTCCGGGATTGAGGTCGCGCGCCACCCAGGCGCGCTCTTCCGGCGTGAAGCGCGCTAGGATCTCTGGTCCCCACTGGCCGATGCAGACGACGGCCCAGGTCGGCGCTTCAGCGGCGATCACATGCAGGCCGCGCGTCCGAGCGTACTCGACCAGAGGCCGGTAGGCGGTGGGGTAGTTGTCCCAGGCCCGCCCCTTCTCCTTCAACGCGTTCTCACCGACCTTGCCCGCGAGATAGGCGTCCAGAACCGGCTGGGTGTCGCGCTCGAACTGCTCAAGCGAAAGAATGTAGCGCGGATGCCGCTCCACCAGCGCCCGGAACAGCCTCTGCTGCTGCAGGTGGACGCCCGGGTGACGGTGGCTCTCGCCAAAGAACACGACGTCGTAGGTCGACAGCATCTTAGCCATCTCGGCGAAACTGGCCACGCGAGGCTGACCCGTGCGCACGTCCTTCAGCACGAAGGCGGTGTCGTAGAAGTCCGCCAGCCCTTGCGACAGCTGATGGCGATCCCCGACGGCCTTCAGGGACGGCGCCGGCTGGGCCAGGGCGGCGGGCGCGGCGAAGGTGAGCGCCGCCAGCGCAGCCAAACTCGCGCGGACGGCGCGAGGGGATCTGGAAGCTTTCGGCATGGCGTTCCTTCACGCGACGAGGGCGAACGCGCGGAAGGCTAAAGCCCTTTGCCTCCGGATGGAAACATCCAGAGCGCTTGCAAGTCCCGGAACGCCGGCTTCTACAGCCTGTGACGCGCGGACGGCGTTGGCTCAAGAACGCTGATCAGGCGGCGCGGTCACGCACCAGCGCGGCCTGAAGCTCGGCGATCATGATCGGCTTCTGGACGACGCCGTCCATGCCCGCGGCGTTGTAGGTCTCGACCTGGTGCGGCATGGCGTTGGCGGTCAGCGCGACGATCCGCGTGGCGGGAAGGCCGCGCTCGGCTTCCAGCCGGCGGATCTCCAGCGTGGCGTCGACGCCGTTCTTCAGAGGCATCTGGATGTCCATCAGCACCAGATCCCAGGCGCCCGTGCTCCAGGCCCGCACCACCGCCTCGCCGTCGGCCACGATCACCGGATCGATCCCCAGCGCATTAAGGACCGTCCGCACGACGCGCTGATTGGCCTCGTTGTCCTCGGCGACAAGCACGCGCAACGCCGCGTCCTGGCCGGCGGCGGGCTCGGCCGCGCTGTCGCGGCCCATCGGCAAGGCGACGGTGAACACACTGCCGCGTCCGACCTCGCTCTTAGCCTCAAGCCGGCCGCCCATCAGGCCCACCAGGCGGTGGCAGATGCTCAGACCCACCCCGGCGCCGCCGATGGCGCGGGTCGACGCCGCGTCGGCCTGGGTGAACGCTTCGAACAGGCGGGGCAGCGTCTCGGCGTCGATCCCCATGCCCGTATCGGTGACCGACAGGATGAGCTCGCCATCATGCGCCGACGCCTTGACGCGCACATGGCCGGCCGATGTGAACTTCAGGGCGTTGGCGACCAGATGGTAGAGAATCTGGTGCAGCCGTCGCGCATCGCCCAGCCAGCGACCGGCGGCGTGCGGGTCGATCTCGGTGTCGAGCGCAACGCCCTTGTCCTCGGCCATGAGCACGGCCGCATCGCAGGCCTCGCCCACGGTCGTCGCCAGGTCGAACGGCTTGCTCTCCAGCCGGATGGCGCCGCGCTCCAGGTCCGAAAGGTCGAGAATCTCGTTGAGCAGCATCAGCAGCACCGAGCCCGAGCTCATGATCAGCTCGACGCGTTCGCGCTGGGAGGGAACCATCGGTTCGCGCAGCAGCGACTGGCTCATCCCCAGAACGCCGTTCAGGGGCGTGCGCAGCTCGTGGCTCATATTGGCCAGGAACTGCTCCTTGAGGCGGTTGGCGCCTTCGGCGGCCTCTCGCGCCAGCGTCGCCTCGCGCAGCGCGCTCTTCAGATCGGCGTCGTAGCTCTCCAGCGTCGCCAGCAGGTGATTGAAGCGATGGGTCAACAGGCCCAGCTCGTCGTCGCGGGCCACAGGAACCCGGGCTCTGAAATCCTTGGAGGTGGCGGCTTCATCGACAGCCTTCACCAGAGCGCTCAGCGGCGCCAAGGCCTGGCGGGTCAGGCGCCGGGCCATCAGGCCGGCCCCCACCAGGGCCGCGGCGGAGAGGAAGAGCGCGATGGCGATATTGACGAAGCGCGAGATCAGCAGGTCCTGGCCATCGACCATCAGTGCGATGGCGCCGACCTGTTCGCCGTCCACTCGGATCGGCGCGAAGGCCTCGAGCTGAAGGCCGCGATAGTGGAACTCCGGCGCCGTCACGGGCTTCACCGGCGGCGGGCCGAAGGTCGCGCCCTGGCTTGAAAACCGGACCTCGCGCCCGCCCTTCGGCGCGTAGGCGACCGCGACCTTGCGATCGCTGGCGGCGATGAGCTCTCGGATGGTGTCGACCGCCGCGACCTCCTCGCGGGCGACATGGGCGTGCGCGGACCGCGCCAGCGCATCGGCCATGACCAGGGTTTCGTGGGCCAGGGCCTCGCGATCCACCCGCCAGTTCCGCCACTGATAGACCGAGAAGGCGGCGAACAGGGCGACAATGGTCGACAGCAACGCCACGCCGACAATCTGCGCCTCAAGACGGCGCTTGCCGCGTGGCAAGGAGTCGGCGGGCGCGCCCACAGTCATTCGTTCGAATCCGGCAATTAGAACCAAGCCACACTGTGTGGGCGGCAAGACTGAACAAAGAGATGAACTCTGGCCGGGTGCGACGACAGGTCGCGGGTGGCCGCGCGCCACCCGCCTCACCGCCCCCGCGCTTGCCCCGCCCCGATTCCCGCCCCACTTTCGGGGCATGAGCGACCGTTCGACCGGCCTGGCCCCGTCAAAGCTGACTGCGGTCCTGGGGCCGACCAACACCGGCAAGACGCACCTGGCGGTCGAGCGGATGCTGGGCCATGCCTCGGGCATGATCGGCCTGCCGCTGCGCCTGTTGGCCCGCGAGATCTACGACCGCGTCGTCAAGCTGCGCGGCAAGGCGGCTGTGGCGCTGATCACCGGCGAGGAAAAGATCGTCCCGGCTCGCGCGGCCTATTTCGTCTGCACGGTCGAGGCCATGCCGCTGGGCCGCGAGGTCGAGTTCCTGGCCGTCGACGAGATCCAGCTGTGCGCCGATCCCGAGCGCGGCCACATCTTCACCCACCGCCTGCTGCACGCGCGCGGCAAGTTCGAGACCATGTTCCTGGGCGCAGGGACCATGGCCCCGCTGGTTCGCCGCCTGTTGCCGGACGCCGAGATCGTCAGCCGCGAGCGGTTTTCCAACCTCTCCTACGCCGGCTCCAAGAAGCTGACCCGCCTGCCGCGCCGCACGGCCATCGTCGCCTTCTCGACCGGCGCGGTCTACGCCATCGCCGAGCTGATACGCCGCCAACGCGGCGGCGCGGCCGTCGTCATGGGATCCTTGAGCCCCCGCACCCGCAACGCCCAGGTGGCGCTCTATCAGTCCGGCGAGGTCGACTTCCTGGTGGCCACCGACGCCATCGGCATGGGCCTGAACATGGATGTCGACCACGTGGCCTTCGCGGGCCTTCGCAAGTTCGACGGCAAGCGCACCCGCTGGCTCTATCCGCAGGAGGTCGGCCAGATCGCCGGCCGTGCGGGCCGCTACACCCGCGACGGCACGTTCGGGGTCACCAGCGACTGCGAGGAGATCGACGAGGACCTGGTCGAGGCCGTCGAAAGCCACACCTTCGAGCCGATCACCCAGGCCGAATGGCGCAACGCTCGCCTCGACTTCGGCTCGCTGCCGGGCCTCTTGCGCTCGCTGGCCGAGACGCCCCAGCGCGGCGCGCTCAAGCTGTCGGACGAGGCGCTGGACGAGCGCACCCTGCGGGCCCTGGCCCAGCAGGAGGACGTGATCAAGCGCTGCAAGGCCGACCGCTCGGCCCTGATCCGCCTGTGGGAAGTCTGCCAGACCCCGGACTTCCGCAAGACCACCGACGACGACCACCAGCGCATGGCCCGCACCCTGTTCGACGACCTGACCACGGGCCGCAAGCGCCTGCCCGAGGATTGGGTGGGCGGCCAGTTCAAGGCGCTGGACCGCACCGACGGCGAGATCGACAGCCTGGCCGCGCGGCTGTCGGGCGTGCGCACGCTCAGCTATATCGCCAACCGCCCCGACTGGGTGGCCAATCCCGCCCACTGGCAGGGCCTGACCCGCCAGTTGGAAGACCGGATCAGCGACACCCTGCACGAAAAGCTGATGGCCCGGTTCATCGACCGGCGCACCAGCGTGCTCCTTAAGCAACTGGGCGAGCGCGAGACGCTCTATGCTGGCGTTGGCCAGGACGGCGAGGTGACGGTCGAGGGCCATGTGGTCGGCCACCTGTCGGGCGTGGCCTTCACCCCGGCCAAGGGCGCCTCGCCGCTGGAGGAAAAGGCCCTGCGCAACGCCGCCCAGCGCGCGGTCGGCCCCGAGATCGCCCGGCGCCTGGGCCTGTTGGCCAGCGAGGCCGACGACGCCTTCGCCCTGACGCCCGACGGCGCGATCCTGTGGCGCGGCGAGGTGGCCGGGGCCGTGCGCCGCGACCTGCCCCTGCTGTCGCCGCGCGCTCGCCTGCTGGGCGAGCTTGGCCCCGCCGCCGTGCGCGAGCGGGCCGAGCGGCGGCTGGACGCCTTCCTGGCCGGCGAGGTCGACCGCCATCTGGCCCCGCTGCGCAAGCTGGAGCGCGCTCTGGCCGGCGGCGAACTGCGTGGCCTGCCGAGGGGCGTCGCCCACCGGCTGCTGGAGGCCGGCGGGGTGCTGGACAAGCGCCCGGTCGATCCGGAGCTGAAGGCGCTGAGCCAGGCCGAGCGTCGGGCGCTCAAGAGCCTGGGCGTGCGGATCGGCGCGTTCAGCCTGTTCTGTCCGGGTGTGCTGCGCGCCGAGGCCATCGCCTGCGCGCGGGCGCTCAATCCCGCCGGCTGGCGCGGGGCCCTGACGACGCTGGAGACGCTGCCCTCGCCCGAGCCCAGCGCGCGCGAGCTGTCGGCCAGCGGCCTGCGCGCGGTGGCGGGCTTCAGCGTTCCGGTGGAGCAGTTGGAAAAGCTGGACGCCCTGCTGCGCACCGCCCAGCAACACGGGGGCGTGGTGCTGACCGAGGCGGCGCTCGCCGATCTTGGCTGGACCGACAAGCAGGCCGCCGCCGTGCTGCGCGCGCTGGACTACACGCCGGCCATCCGCGCCAAGCCCGACCAGCCGATCGTCTGGAAACGACGCGGCGCGGCCAAGCTGGAGCAGAAGCCCGTCAAGGCCCGCCCCGACTCGCCGTTCGCGGCGCTCGCCAAGCTGACCGAGCCGCCGCCTCCGCCCGCGCGCCGCAAGAAGCCGCGTCGCCGCAAGTCGGCGGCGGCCAAGGCGCCGAAACAGGCCGCGTCATGACGGCCTACGACGATGCGATCAACGATGCGGTCCGGGCCGATGTCTGGCTGTGGCGGGCGCGGTTCTTCAAGACCCGCTCGCTGGCCGCCCGGTTCGTCGAGGAAGGCCGCATCCGCCTGACCCGCGCGGGGACCGAGAGCCGCATCGACAAGCCCTCGCGCACGGTCAAGCCCGGCGACGTGCTGGTGTTTGGCCTGGCCGGCCGGGTGATCGCGGTTCGGGTGCTGGACTGCGGCGAGCGCAGAGGCCCGGCGACCGAGGCGCGGGGGCTTTACGAGGCGGTGGAGTAGCGCGGCAAATCCTCTCCCTAGGGGAGAGGTGTCGGCGCAGCCGACGGAGAGGGAAGAGGCAAGCGCTCAAGCACTTCCCCCTCCGGCCTTCGGCCGCCTCCCCCGCTAGGGGGAGGATTGAGATCTACCCCCCAACCCCCTTCAGAAACCCCGCCACCTCACCGGCCGGCATGGGGCGGCCGAAGTGGTAGCCCTGGACCTGATCGCAGCCGTAGCGCGCCAGGGCTTCCAGTTGCTCGGCGTCCTCGACGCCCTCGGCCACCACCTTCATGCCCATGGAGGAGCCCAGCGTGATCACCGCTTTCACGATGGCCTCGTCCTCGCCGTTCTGGACGAAGGACTTGTCGATCTTCAGGCGATCAATCGGGAACTGGCGCAGATTGGCCAGGCTGGCGTAGCCGGTGCCGAAGTCGTCCAGCGCGATCATCACCCCCGCCTCGTGCAGGCGGCGCACCGTCTCGCTGACCAGGTCCGAGCCCCAGCCCATATAGACGTTCTCGGTCACCTCGATGGTCAGGCGCTCGCAGGGGACGTGCCAGCGCGCCAGGCGCTCCTGGATCTCTTCGGCCAGACGGCCGCTGCGGAACTGGGCCGAGCTGATGTTGACGGCCACGCGGCCAAAGTCGACGCCCTCGTCCAGCCAGGCGCGCATCTGCTTCAGCGCCGCCTCGAACGCCACGTCGCCAAGCTTCAAAGACAGGTCCTGATCCTCGAACGCAGCCATGAAGCGGGCCGGGGTCAGCACGCCCTGCTCGGGGTGCACCCAGCGCATCAGGGCCTCGAAGCCGGCGACCTTGTTCTCGCGGATGTCGACCACCGGCTGGTAGTAGAGGGTGAACTCGCCCCCGGTCAGCGCCGCGCGGACGTCGCGCAGCAGCTCCAGGCGCTGCTCGACCTCGGACCGCATCGACGGCTCGAACACGATGCTGCGGTTCCGTCCCGCCTCCTTGGCCCGGTAGAGGGCGATGTCGGCGTTCTTGATCATATGGGCCGGGTCGGCGTCGGGATCGCCGTGCAGGGCCGCGCCGATGCTGGCGCTGGCGGTGAAGCTGCGCCCGCCGTGCTGGATCGGGCGCCGCAACAGATCCTGCAGCGCCTCGATCGGCCGGATCATGTCGGCCTCGCTGTGCAGCCCCCGCAGGATCACCGCGAACTCGTCGCCGCCCAGGCGCGCGACGGTGTCGCCGGCCCGGAAGGCGTGCTGCAGCATGCCCGCCAGACGCTTGAGCAGAGCATCGCCGGCGTCGTGGCCCAGGGTGTCGTTGATGTCCTTGAAGTGATCGACGTCGATCATGATCAGGCCGAACATCTCGCCCAGCGTCTCCGACGCCGCCACCGCCTCCTGGAAGCGGTGCTGGAACAGGGTCCGGTTGGGCAGGCCCGTCAGCGGGTCCTTGAAGGCCAGGGTCTCGATCGCCTCGGTCTGGCGGCGGCGGTCGGTGATGTCCTTGAACAGGTTCACCAGCTTCTCGGGCTGACCGTCCTGGCCGATGAACACCTTGCCGACCGAGCGCACCCAGGTTTCGACCCCGTCGTCGCGCTTGAGCTTGAACTCGAAGACCCGCGCCTCGCCCAGCCTGCGGCTGGCCACCAGATCGGCGCAGCGCTGGCGGTCCTCGGGATGGACGATCTCGAGCGGGTCCTCCTTGAACGTGCAGTACTTCTGCAGTTCGGGGGCGTGGCCGGAAAAGTAGGTTTGCCGGGTCCGCAGGTCGTATTCGCGCACCAGAAGATCGTCGAGCTCCAGCGCCATGGTCAGCCGCTGGCGGTCGCGCTCGGCGCGCAGCACGCTTTCGGCGTAGCCGGTGACGTCCCGCGCGGTGACCATCACCGCATAGGTCGCATCGCCCTCGCGACAGGCGCTGAACTCGGTGCGCCAGACCCGCTGAACGCCCGCCTCGTCCGTCACCGGAAGATAGCGCGAGAAGGCCAGACCTTCCTCGGCGCAGGCCAGCAGGGCGGCCGCATCCTGGGATGTGACCAGACCGCCGGCGGCCGCCTCGCCGCCAATCGCCAGGTCCGGCGCAATCCCCTGCGCGGCCCAATCACGGCTCACCGCGACCAGCGACAGGTCGCGATCCAGCAGCGCGGCCGCGAACGGCATCTCTCGGATAAACTCGCCGAACGCCCGCGCCCGCGCCCTGCCCAGGGCGCGTTCACCGTGTTCGACCTTCACCTCTCGTCGGACAGCCAAGGCTTCAATCTTCATAAAGTCGGATTCCCGACATTGTTTTTATTGGGCGTTTCCCAGGCGGCATAATTCCGTTCGTTCGATAAGAAATGGTTTTCACGCGGGTAACCGATTGTCGCGGAGGCGGCATGGCGCCGCCGGGCCGCCGCCCCAGAAATGCGCGCGCTCTGGCGCGGCGATCAGAATTCCTGAGCCAATACGAGAGTAAGCCGCATTGACAAGCGGCCCCCAGACTTCGAAAACGCGCCCGCCGAACTCCGCCCGATCTCAACCGAGTTTTCGATGACCTACATCGTCACCGACGCCTGCGTCCGCTGCAAGTTCATGGACTGCGTGGAGGTGTGTCCGGTCGATTGCTTCTACGAAGGCGAGAACTTCCTCGTCATCAATCCCGATGAGTGCATCGATTGCGGCGTCTGCGAACCCGAATGCCCGGTCGACGCCATCAAGCCGGACACCGAGGACGAGGCCGACGGCAAGTGGCTGAAGATCAACGCCGACTATGCCAAGGTTTGGCCGAACATCACGGTCAAGGGCGAGCCGCCCGCTGACCGCGAGGATTTCGAGCGCGAGACCGGCAAGTACGAGAAGTACTTCAGCGAAAAACCCGGCAAGGGCTCCTGATCCCCACGCGATTTCTCAAGCGCCAAGCTTGACCGCCCCGCGAAAGCTTGGCGACGCCTTTCCGCGCGCCAGGACGCAACCCTTTCAAGGGGCTTAATTTTATGCTATTGTCTTCGACGACGTGACAGCCGCGCTCGTTCGCGACGGTCCGTCTTGTCGAAGAAGCCGTTTCAGAAAACCCATTTGAACCGGCCCGCCCGATCGAAGGCGAAGGGTGTCTTAGAGGTCTATTCCAAATCCTGACAGGCTTAGCCCCGCGTTCCGTATTCCGCGGAGCGGGAACCTGTCGCCTTTGGTTTGGGAATGATGACGGCGTTCGGACCCCGCGGGTCCGTATTGAAGAGGACGAACATGAGCAAGACTGGTCTGGAATTCTCGGTCGGCGATCACGTCGTTTATCCCGCGCACGGCGTGGGCAGCATTCAGGCGATCGAGACCCAGGAAGTGGCCGGCATGTCGCTCGAAGTCTACGTCATCACCTTCGACCACGAAAAAATGACCCTGCGCGTCCCGACCAAGAAGGCCAAGACGGCCGGCCTGCGTCCGCTGGCCGAAGGCGGCACGGTCAGCCAGGCGCTGACCACCCTGAAGGGCCGCGCCCGCGTGAAGCGCACCATGTGGTCGCGCCGCGCCCAGGAATACGAAGCCAAGATCAATTCGGGCGACCTGATCTCGATCGCCGAGGTGGTCCGCGACCTGCACCGCGCCGAAAACCAGCCGGAACAATCCTATTCGGAACGCCAGCTGTATGAATCGGCCCTGGACCGCATGGCCCGCGAAGTCGCCGCCATCGAGCGCATCGACCGCGAAGCCGCCATCGGCATCCTGACCAAGTCGCTGGTCAAGGCCGCCTAATCTAGGCTCTGCCAACGATTTAGAAGACGCCCTCCGCCCAGCGGAGGGCGTTTTTGTTTGACCGCTCCCTCAGATCGCGACGGAACGCTGCGCGCCCGCCACGGCCTGGATCAGTTGGGCGGCGGTGATCGGCTTGCGCACCAGGCCATCGAAGATGTCGGACAGCTGGAAGTCCATGTCGGCCGAGAACGCCAGGATTGGGGCTCCCTGGTTGGGCCCAGGTTCGGCGCGGATGGCGCGTGTGGCGTCCAGCCCATCCAGCACCGGCATGCGGATATCCATCAGAATCAGATCGAAGGCCTGAACGCGCGCGGCCTCCACCGCCTGCTGCCCATCACGCGCCTCGACCACCTCGGCGTCGAACACCCCGAGGATCGCGCGCGTCATCTCACGATTGAGCGCGTTGTCGTCGGCCAGCAGGATGCGGCCGCCCGACCGCACGGGCTCAAAGATCGGCTCGGGCGCCGGGCCGGCGTCCTCGTCCCGAAGCGGTCCTGAGGCCGGGATCGCGAACCAGAAGGTGCTGCCCTCGCCCGGCTTGCTGCTGGCGCCGATGCGCCCGCCCATGGCCTCAACCAGACCCTTGCTGATCACCAGCCCCAGCCCCGAACCGCCGCGTGAGCGCGCGCGCGCGGATTCGATCTGCGAGAAGCGCTTGAACAGATGCGCCTGATCGGCGGGATCGATGCCGATGCCGGTGTCCTTCACCGCGATGAACAGCTCTTCCAGTTCGCCGCGCCAAATCACCTCGATCGTGATCGATCCGATGTCGGTGTAGCGGATGGCGTTACCGATCAGATTGATCAGCACCTGCCGCACGCGGTCAGGATCGATCATCAGGACGCGCGGCGGCGGGTCGACCATGCGCACGCCGATCTGAAGGCTCTTCTCGGCCGCGTGCAGGGCGAACATCCGGACCGTATCGTCCAGGAGCGGCGCCACGGCGCAGGGGGCCAGATGCGCCTGCACCTGCCCCGTCTCCAACTTGGACATCTCCAGGACGTCGTTGATGACCGACAGCAGGGCTTTGCCCGCCGTGGAGATCCGGCCGACATAGTCCCGCGCCAGTCCGGGCAGATCATCGAGCCCCTCGACCAGGGCGGCGAACCCGATCACCGCCGTCAGGGGCGTGCGCAGTTCGTGGCTCATATTGGCCAGGAACGCCGACCGGGCCTCCAGCGCCTGCTCGGCCCTCGCCTGTTCGGCGGCCAGCTCGTCCCGCGCGCGCTTGTATTCGCTGATGTCGCGCAGAACGCCCTCGATGCGTCCCGCCACACGGTTGAACACCGGACGCCCCTGCAGCCAGATCCAGTGACCGTCCTTGTGCAGCGCCCGCGCTTCGAGCGTGGGCGGCAGGGCGTCGGGATCCATCAGCACCGAACCAAAGCCTTTGACCAGGCGCGGCAGATCGTCGGGATGGGTCAGCTTGGCGGCCTTGCGCCCAAGCAGTTCCGCCTCGGTATATCCCAGCACCGCCTCGACGGCGGCGCTGACGAAGAGGATGTTGCCGCGCCGGTCGACCTCGATGACGATGTCGCGCGTGGCCTTGGCCAGATCCTGGAAACGCGACTCGGTCTTGGCCAGGCTTTGCTGGGCGGCGACCAGATCGCTGACGTCCACCGTGGTGCCGGACATCGCGATCGGGCGCCCGTCTTCGCCGAAGTCGAACTCGAAACTGCCGACGATATGGCGCACTTCGCCGTCCAGCCGGATGATGCGGTCCATGCGATTGCGTGACGGCTCTCCCGTCCGCAGATGCTCGTCGACCCAAGCGCGCGCCGCCGGACGGTCCTCGGGGTGGAAGCGGCTCAGCACCGCGCCCAGCGAGACGGTCTCGTCCTGGGTCCAGCCGTAGATTTCGCGGAAGCGCGGCGACAGATAGACGTCGTTGGTCACCAGATCCACGCGCCAGAACGCGACCTGGGCCACCTGTTCGGCCAGCATGGCGCGTTGCTGGGTTTCGCGCGCGGCCTCACGCGCCTGCCGCGCCTCTTCTTCCAGCCGCATGCTGGCGTCGATGTCGCGGGTGACGGCCACCAGTTCAGACGGCGCGCCGCGCTCGTCTCTCACCAGGCTGAGATGGCTCTCCAGCCAGACATAGCGGCCGTCCTTCCTGCGCCCGCGATACCGCACGCTGCACTGTTCAGCGCCCGCGCGCATCCGCTGGTAGACCTCGTAGACCGCCGGCGTGTCATCGGGGTGATAGAACGCCTTGAACCCCGCCTCGAGCATCTCCTCGGCGGTCCACCCCATCATCCGTTCGACCGCCGGGGAGACATAGTGGTCGGTTCCCGAGAGCCGGTGACGGCTGATCACGTCCCCGGCCTG
This sequence comes from Caulobacter vibrioides, assembly GCF_002310375.3. Lineage (GTDB taxonomy): Bacteria > Pseudomonadota > Alphaproteobacteria > Caulobacterales > Caulobacteraceae > Caulobacter > Caulobacter vibrioides_D. Next base: position 749,057 of record NZ_CP023315.3, on the reverse strand, counting down.
TTCGGTCAACAGGCGGAAGAAGGCCTCGCTGGCCCTCAAGGCGTCGATATCTTGCGGAAACGGCGTCGGCATCGCCCGCACATCGCCCCGGAAAACCTGAACAACCACGTTATATTGGCGGGTTGCGACAATGCGTCGCGGCGCGGCGGTCCGATCACCGCGCCATGACCTGTGATTACTCAACCTCGACCTGAAGCGTCGCCGCCCCCAGTGTTTGATTGCTCGGCCTGTTCGAAGCGGGCTAGCTGAGCGCTGGCGCAGGCATCGAGGCGAAGCAGCATGACCCCAGCGACCGATCCGCCCGGCCGCGATGTCGCCGCCGGCGGCGTCGTGACCCGCTTTCTGGCCTCGGCGCCGCCCTGGCTGTTCGCGCTCTACGGAGGCCTGGCGTCGTTCGCGGTCTATTTCGCGATGTTCGGCTATCGCAAGCCCTTTACGGCGGCGGCCTACGCCCAGACCGAGGGCTGGCCGTTCGCGTTCGACTTCAAGATCGCGCTCGTGATCGCCCAGGTCGCTGGCTACGCCACGGCCAAGTTCATCGGCGTCAAGGTGATCTCCGAGATGCAGGCCGGCCGACGGGCCGTGACCATCCTGGCCCTGATCTTCGGAGCCGAGCTGTCGCTGCTGCTGTTTGGAACCGTGCCCACGGTGATCGGCCCCCTGGCGATGTACCTGAACGGCCTGTGCCTGGGCATGATCTGGGGCCTGGTGTTCGGCTTTCTGGAGGGCCGCCGCCTGACGGAAGTGCTGGGGGCGATGCTGTGCGCCAGCTTCATCCTGTCGTCGGGCGTGGCCAAGTCGGTGGGCAAGATGCTGCTGCTGGCGAACATCGACGAGAAATGGATGCCGTTCGTCTCGGGCCTGATCTTCGCGCCCTTGATGCTGGTGGCGGTGCTGGCCCTGGCTCAGCTGCCGCCGCCCACGCCGGCCGACGAGGCCGAGCGGGTCAAGCGCGCGCCGATGAACGCCAAGGACCGCGCGGCCCTGTTCGCCGCCCACGCCCCGGCCCTGATCCTGCTGATCGCCGTCTACATGATCCTGACGGCCCTGCGCGACTTCCGCGACAACTTCTCGGCCGAGATCTGGGCCGAGCTTGGCTTCAAGAACGCCGCCGCGATCTTCACCCTGTCGGAGCTTCCCGTCGCGGCCATCGTGCTCTTAGGCCTGGCCGCGCTGATGGGCGTCAAGGACAACCGCCGGGCCGTGGCCTTCAACCTGGGCTTCGTGGCCCTGGGCTTCGTGCTGCTGGGCGCCTCGACCCTGGCCTATCAGTTGCAGTGGCTGGGTCCCGTCTGGTGGATGGTGCTGGCCGGGGCGGGCCTCTACATGGGCTACACGCCGTTCAACGCCATGCTGTTCGACCGCATGATCGCCGCCACGGGCAAGATCGGCACGGCGGGCTTCCTGATCTATGTCGCCGACTCGTTTGGCTATATCGGCAGCATCTCGCTTTTGCTGGTGAAGTCGTTCGCCAAGCTCGACATCGCCTGGGGACAGTTCCTGGCGAACGGCGCGTACCTAGCCTGCGGCCTTGGCCTGATCGGCCTGTTCTTCGCCAACCGCCTGCTCAAGAGCCTCTAGAGCGTGACGCCGAAAGTGGGAACCGGTTTCGGCGCTAGTCACGCTCTAAGTGTTTGATTTAGAGCGCGACGCAGCCATCGTCGGGGTCTGGGCGGGTCATGCCTTGAGCCGGCCACGCTCCGAGGCCAGACTATGCGGGTCGGGGCCCCTTTTTGGAGTGAACCCTATGCGTATCCTGACCGTATCCGCCGCGCTCTGCGCGTTGCTGGTCGCCGGGCCCAGCCTGGCGGCGGAACCCAAGGCCGAACGCGCCTGTTTCCGCGCTTCAGACGTCAACGGCTTCAATGTCATCGACGATCAGACGGTCGACGTCTCGGTCAGTCCACGCAACGTCTACCGGCTAACCCTGTTCGCCCCCTCGCCCGACATCGACTGGACGATGAATCTGGGCATCCAGGCGCGTGGCGGCTCGTGGGTCTGCGCCGGGACGGACGCGACGATCATCGTGCCCGGCGATATCGGCATCCAGCGCTACCCGGTCACCCACATCCGCAAGCTGACGCCCGAAGAGATCCAGGCCAAGCGCAGCAAGCGCTGACCGGCCAGACCTCAGGCGCCGGACCTCAGGCGCCAGATCTCAGGCGAGGGCGGCGGCCATCGCCGGATCCGCGCCCCGGGCCAGGGTCTCGCGGCTCCTGGGCGAAACGATATCGGGCGTCACACCGGCGTCGGGCTGAGGCGTCAGGGGGAACGTCCCGATCAGGGGCAAGTCGACCTCGACGCCCGTCCGCGGCAGCCGCAGGAAGTAGAACGCCCCGCCATTGATGCCGCGTTGGTTGCCACCTGTCGTCTCGCCGATCAGCGCGCCCAGGCGCTCGCGACGCATCAGATTGGCGAACTGGAAGGTCGCCGAGCTGTTCTGCGGCCCGATCAGCACTCGCACCTGCCCGCCATAGCGCGGCCCCTTGGGCGCGATGACGCCGCCCTCGTCACCCCCCTGCTTGAGGGTGAAGAAGCGCTCATCAAGCGGCTGCGCGTCGGCGCCCCAGTCATCGAAGCTGCGATCCCAGGTGTCGAGATGGGGCCGAAGCGCGTCAGGGATCTTGCGGTAGCGGGTCAACCGGCGCTGGAAGGTCTTGCGCAACGGCGCGTCGATCAGGCGGGCGATGAGCGCATCGCCGCAGTCCAGCCCCCCTTCATTGTCGCGGATATCGATGATCAGGCGCGGAACGTTCTGGGTGATCAAGGCGTCGATCTCCCGGTCCAGCCAGCCGCGCCAATCCCACTTCGAATTATAGAGCCCCCAGGTGGGCATGGTCAGGATCGCCGCGTCGCCTTGCCGGCTCAGGGTCCAGAGGGGGGCGTCACCCCGGGCGTCCATGCGGGGCGGACGCTGGGCGCGACGCTGCTCCAGCGACACCGCCGGCGCGACCAGCGTCCGGCGACGCCCGTCAGCGCCCTCGACCACCGCCGTGTGGCGCGTTCGCGCGCCGAACAACAGCGGGTAGAAGACATCGAAGCTTTCATAGCCGTCCAGCCCCTGAACGGACATCAGGGCCCGGCGCTTGCCGTCATTGCCGCCGTCCGCTCGCGCCAAGGTGATCAGCGCCTCCAGGATGCGGCCCGCCGGAACGCCGTTGAAGCTGACAACCTCGTCGCCTCGCGACAGGCCAAGGCCCCACGGATCGGCGGTCACCACCATACGCTGGCCCAGCCAGACGAACTGGAACGGCACGCGATCGGCGCGCTCGAACAACGCCGCGCGGATCGGCCCGCGCTGATTGTAGAAGTTGGCGTAGGTATGGCCGCAGCGCACCGTCGTCAGCAGCCGCGACACATCCAGATAGAACCGCTCCAGGCTGACACGCCCCGCGCCTTGCAGCCGCTCGAAGCGACCCGCCATGACCTTCGCGGTGTTGTAGCGCAGCAGGCCGGGGTGCAGCGCCTCATAGGCCTGACGCAGCAGCCGCACATCCTCGGCAACCGCATCGGCGGGCAGGTCGGTGGGCGCGGCGAGCGGGGCGACGGCGAGGCCGGCGATCAGGCGGCGGCGATCAAGAGTCAGCGACATGAAGGGCTCAGGCCTGGAAGCTTTGGCACGTCGCGGCTTTCATCGCGTCGCTTGCGGCATGACGCCGAAGGCTCCGGCATGACAGTCAGCCCAAGTCCCAAAGACCTCATAGCAAAAAAAACATCGCGTACGCGGAACTTGAGTCATCCGTTCCCGCCAAGGCTCCGTATAGTGGGCATGTATGCGACAGGACACGCTCAGTCTCGATCTCGCGGCGGCTCACGCGTGAGCGCTGCACAGTATGACGGCGGCGCGCTGATTACGCGGATCGCGCAGTCGCAGGACCGCGCCGCGTTCGCCGAGCTGTTCGCCCACTATGCGCCCCGGGTGAAGACCCTGCTGGTGCGCAGCGGCTCCACGCCGTCGGCGGCCGAGGAGCTGGCCCAGGAGGTCATGCTCGCGGTCTGGCGCAAGGCCCACTATTTCGATCCCAAGCGCGCCTCGGCGGCCGCCTGGATCTTCACCATCGCCCGGAACCTGCGGATCGACAGCCTGCGTCGTGGCTCATCGGCCCTCTACGCGGTGGATCTGAACCTCGGTGCCGAAGAGCCCCCCCAACCCGACGCCATCCTCAGCGGCATGCAGGACGCCCAGATCGTCCGCTCCGCGATGCAAACCCTTAACCCCGACCAGTCCCAAGCAATCGAAATGGCTTTCTTCCAGGAACAGACCCACAGTCAGATCTCCGAAGCGCTGGGCGTGCCCCTGGGCACCGTCAAGGCCCGGATCCGCTTTGGCATGATGAAGCTGCGCGCCTTTATCGAGCGCGAGGCGGGAGTCGCGTCGTGAGCCTGCGTCGTCTCCCCAGTGAAGAGCGTCTGCTGGCCTACGCCGCCGGCACCCTGAGCCCGCCCGAAGCCGTGGTCGTGGCCACGCACCTGGCCCTGCGTCCCGAAACCCGCGTCTGGTCCGACCTTGGCCAGGCCGTCGGCGGCGGCGTGCTGGAGGACCTGGAGCCCAGCACCCTGGACGCCGGCGCGCTCGACAAGACCCTGGCCCTGCTGGACGCGCCCGCGCCCCCGGCGCCCATGCCGCACCCGGACCGGACCGACCCCACCCTGCCCGCGCCGCTGCGCGGTTTCGAGCTGGGCCCCTGGCGCTGGCTGGGTCCGGGCGTGCGGGTCCGCGACGTCCTGGGTCCGCGCGACGGCGACTGCCGGGTGATCCTGCTGAAGATCGCGCCGGGCCAGTCCACGCCGCGTCACACCCATGGCGGCGTCGAGCTGACCTGCGTGATCGAGGGCGCCTACGCCACCGAGAGCGGCGTGTTCGAGGAAGGCGACTTCGAGGAAGCCGACCCCAGCGTGCTGCACCAGCCGCGCGTGGTCTCCAGTAAGCCCTGCCTGTGCGTGGCGGCCCTGGACGGCCAGATCCAGCTGCCGGGCCGGATGGGCAAGCTGCTCGCGCCGTTCGTCAAGCTCTAGGCCAGACACGACATGGCTGGCGCCCTACGCCTGGTGCTGGGCGATCAGCTGTCGGACAATCTGTCGGCCCTGGCGGACGCGGACCTGTCGCGCGACCAGGTGCTGATGGTCGAAAGCCGGGTCGAGGCCACGGCCTGGAAGCACCACAAGCAAAAGCTGGTCATCGTCTGGTCGGCGATGCGCCAGTTCGCCGAGCGCCTGCGCGCGCGCGGGCTCAATGTGCGCTACGTCACACTTGAAGATCCCGACAACACCGGCTCGATCGGCGGCGAGCTGCGCCGCGCGCTGGACGCCGGCGGTTTCGACCGCGTGATCCGCACCGCCTGCGGCAAATGGGGGCTGGAGAGCCACCTGCTGGGCCTTGATCTCCCCGTGCCGGTGGAAACCCGCGAGGACGACCGCTTTCTCTGTTCGCGCGCCCAGTTCGCCGCCTGGGCCGAGGGCCGGCGCGAGCTGCGGATGGAGTTCTTCTACCGCGAGATGCGGCGCAAGACGGGCCTTCTGATGGACGGCGACCAGCCGGCCGGCGGACGCTGGAACTTCGACGCCGAGAACCGCCGCAAGCTCCCGCCGGGCCTGCGTCCGCCCGAGCGCTTGCGGATCCCGCCCAATCCGACGACGCAGGCGGTGCTGAAGCAGGTGTCGCGCGGCTTCGACGACCACTTCGGCGAGACCAAGGGCTTTGGCTGGCCGACCAATCCGGACGAGGCCACCGCGATCCTCGACCACTTCATCGCCGACATGCTGCCAAGCTTCGGCGACTGGCAGGACGCGATGAGTTGGCAGCGGCCGTTCCTGTGGCACTCGCTGATTTCGCCGGCCCTGAACATCGGCCTTCTGGACCCGCTGGACATCTGCCGCCGCGCCGAGGCCGCCTGGCGCGAGGGGCGCGCGCCACTGAACGCGGTCGAGGGCTTCATTCGCCAGATCATCGGCTGGCGCGAATTCGTGCGTGGCGTCTACTGGCTGAAAATGCCCGAATACGCCCAGCGCAACGCCCTGGACGCGCAGGGCAAGCTGCCGGGGTTCTACTGGACCGGCCAGACCGACATGGCCTGCGTCGCCGACGCGGTCCGCGCCGTCCGCGACCACGCCTACGCCCACCACATCCAGCGGCTGATGGTGACGGGGAACCTGGCCATGCTGCTGGGCGTGCATCCCGACGCGGTGGACGACTGGTACATGGTGGTGTTCGCCGACGCCTATGAGTGGGTCGAGATGCCCAACACCCGCGGCATGGCCACCTTCGCCGACGGCGGCATTGTCGGCTCCAAGCCCTATGCCGCCAGCGGGGCCTATATCGACCGCATGAGCGACTACTGCAAAAGCTGTCGCTACGACGTGAAAAAGCGGCTCGGCGACGACGCCTGCCCTTTCAATGCCCTCTACTGGGACTTCATCGACCGCCACGCCCAGCGCCTGGCCGGCAACGGCCGCATGATGATGCCGCTGCGCACCCTGGAGAAGATGCCGGACGCCGAGCGCGAGGCGTTCCGCAAGCAGGCCAAGGCCTTGCGGGTGAAGATGGGCGTCACCGAATAGCAGCGCCCCTCTCCTCCCCCATCGGGGGAGGGGGACCCGCGAACGCGGGTGGAGGGGGCCTTGTGCGGCGGGGTTCCATCCTGTGGCTGGCGGGATAGGCCTGTTCTGATCTGACAGAGGCGTAGCCGGCTCGGCTGGCCCCTCCACCGCCGTTCGGCGGTCCCCCTCCCCCAGAGGGGGAGGAGAAGGAACACGGCGCTACGGCGTCGGGAAACCCGCCCCCGCCCGCGCCTCGACCTGGCGGGCGCTGACCGGCTCGCCGCATTCGGAGCAGACCTGCACGGGGTGGAAGTCACAGCCGCACCCCTTGTGCCGGCGCAGCACTGGCGGCCCCTCGGCCCCGGCGTAGTGGATGTCGCCGAAGTGGGCGATGGCCATGACCACCGGGTGCAGGTCCAGCCCCTTCTCGGTCAGGCGGTACTCATGGCGCACCGGATGGTCCTGGTACGGAACCCGCCGCAGCACGCCCGCCTCGACCAGGGTGCGCAGGCGGTCGGTGACGATGGTGCGCGAGACGCCCAGCCGCTTCTGGAACAGCTCGAACCGCCGCACGCCCAGAAAGCAGTCGCGCAGGATCATCAGCGTCCAGCGATCGCCGATCACGGCCAGGGCCCGCGAGATCGAGCACGGCTGGGCGGAGAGATCGTCCCACTTCATCGGCGGCTCACGTCGTTTCGGGTCAGGGCCATTCTGCATTTGACTCCGTACAGATTCAATACGAACTTGCTTCCAGAACACGGAGGAAACGACGATGGCGGCTAGCAAGGGCGCGTGCCTGGTGGTGGGCGTGGGCGACGGGGTGGGAAGCGCCATCGCCAAGGCCTTCGCAGCCGAGGGCTATACGGTCTGCATGACCCGGCGGCCCCGGCACCTGGACCAGCTGGAGGCCCTGGCGGCTGAAATCAGAACCGGCGGCCACGACGCCTACGCCTTCGGCGTCGACGCCCGCGCGGAGGCCGACATGATCGCCCTCGTCGACCGCATCGAGGCCGAGATCGGCCCGCTGGAGATCGTAGTCTTCAACATCGGCGCGAACGTGCGCTTCGACCTGACGCAGACCACCGCCCAGGTGTTCAGCAAGGTCTGGGAGATGGCCTGTTTCGCCGGCTTCCTGGCGGCGCGCGAGGCGGCTCGGGTCATGGTCCCGCGCGGCCGGGGCACCATCCTGTTCACCGGGGCCAGCGCCTCGTTGCGCGGCAAGGAGGGCTTTTCCGCCTTCGCCTCGGCCAAGGCGGGCCTGCGGGCCGTGGCCCAGAGCGCGGCGCGGGAGCTGGGCCCCAAGGGCGTCCACGTCGCCCACGTGGTGGTCGACGGCGCGATCGACGGGGTCTTCATCCGCTCGATGCGCGGCGAGGTCGGCGACCTCCTGGACCAGGACCTGATCCTCAAGCCCGCCGACATCGCGTTGAACTACGTCCACCTGCACAACCAGCCGCGCTCGGCCTGGACGCACGAGCTTGATCTGCGCCCCTGGTCCGAGAGCTGGTGAGGAGCCCCGACATGACCATCAAGACCCCCAACAAGTCTATCGACTTCATCTTCGACTTCGGCAGCCCCAACGCCTACCTGTCGTGGAAGCTGCTGCCGGAGATCGCCGCGCGCCAGGGCGCCGGCGTCCGGCTGATCCCGTGCCTCCTGGGCGGCATCTTCAAGGCCACCGGCAACCAGGCCCCGATGATCGCCTTCGGCGGCGTCAAGGGGAAGATGGACTACGAGATGCTGGAGACCCGGCGCTTCATCGCCGCCCACGGCCTGACCGCCTTCCGCTTCAACCCGCACTTCCCGGTCAACACCCTGCTCCTGATGCGCGGCATGATCGCCGCCCAGCGGATGGGCGTGGGCGAGGCCTATCTGGAGGCGATGCTGAAGGGCATGTGGGAGGACGGGCTGAAACTGGACGATCCCGAGGTGTTCGTGGCCACCGCCAACGCCGCCGGCCTAGACGGCGCGGCGCTGCTGGCCGCGACGGGTGACGCGGAGGTGAAGGCTGAGTTGGTGGCCAACACCGAGGCGGCGGTGGCGAGGGGGACGTTCGGCATTCCGACCTTCTTCGTGGGGGAGGAGATCTTCTTCGGCAAGGAGCGTTTGGGCCAGGTCGAGGCGGAACTGGCGAAGGGGTAGCGCAGCGCCCCCTCCGTCACGCGGCTGCGCCGCGCGCCACCTCCCCCGTTTCACGGGTGAGGAGGAAACCACCGCCCTCCTGCCCCGCTTGCGGGGGAGGTGGATCGCTGCGGATACGCAGCGAGACGGAGGGGGGCGCGGGCCGATCAGAGACCTCTCCCCGGAGCGGAGAGCCATCCTTCATCTCACGGCGAGATGATCGCAGGGCGGGCGTGACGCGCACGAGAATCCCTCTCTCATGGAGAGAGGGAGGGGCCCGCCGCGAAGCGGTGGGAGGGTGAGTGGGTACGCTCTTTCCGGACAGGGCAGGGACGAAAGGCGGCTGGATGGTTTGTAGAGCTACGGCTAGCTTCCTAACCACTCACCCTCCCGCGCCTGCGGCGCGGGCCCCTCCCTCTCTCTAAGAGAGAGGGATTCCCCTATGTCCCCTCCCCCTAGACTCCCCGCCCCCCGCCTGCTACACGCCGCGCCTCGCTCCCGGACCTCGTCCTGGGGCGTGCTCGTCGTTATCCGTTCGGGGTGATGGCGGGTTCAAAACCGTGGGAGGGACGCCAAGCCCGCACCACGGCTCACCAGTGAGGACACTATGGCTAAGAAGATCCTGGGCTACATCAAGCTCCAGGTGAAGGCTGGCTCGGCCACGCCTTCGCCCCCCATCGGCCCGGCTCTGGGTCAGCGCGGCGTCAACATCATGGGCTTCTGTAAGGAGTTCAACGCGCGCACCGAAAACGTCGAAAAGGGCACCCCCCTGCCGACCGTGATCACCGTCTACCAAGACAAGTCGTTCACCTTCATCACCAAGACGCCCCCGGCGACGCACTACCTGAAGCAGATCACCGGTCTGAAGTCGGGCGCGAAGCTGACCGGTCGTGAGACCGTCGGCGAAGTGACGCGCACCCAGCTGCGCGAAATCGCCGAAAAGAAGATGAAGGACCTGAACGCCAACGACATCGAGGCTGCGGCCAAGATCATCGAAGGCTCCGCCAAGGCCATGGGCCTGAAGATCGTGGAGGCCTAATCCAATGGCTAAGCAACCCAAGCGCATCACGGCCTGGACCGGCGACCGCGACGCGGCCCACTCGGTCGAAGCCGCCATCGCCCTGGTCAAGGCCAACGCCAAGGCCAAGTTCGACGAGACCATCGAAATCTCGGTCAACCTCGGCGTCGACCCGCGTCACGCCGACCAACAGGTCCGTGGCGTCGTGAACCTGCCCTCGGGCACCGGCCGTGACGTCCGCGTCGCCGTGTTCGCCAAGGACGCCAAGGCGGCCGAAGCCACCGCGGCGGGCGCCGAGCACGTCGGCGCTGACGACCTGTACGAAAAGATCGCCGGCGGCTTCATGGACTTCGATCGCGTCATCGCGACCCCGGACATGATGGCCCTGGTCGGTCGCCTCGGTAAGGTGCTGGGCCCGCGCGGCCTGATGCCGAACCCGAAGGTCGGCACCGTGACCCCGAACGTCGGCCAGGCCGTCAAGGACGCCAAGGGCGGCGCCGTTGAGTTCCGCGTCGAAAAGGCCGGTATCGTTCACGCCGGCATCGGCAAGGCCTCGTTCACCGACGAAGCCCTGGCGATCAACGTCAAGGCTCTGATCGAAGCCCTGAACCGCTCCAAGCCCTCGGGCGCCAAGGGCGTGTTCATCAAGCGCGTCGGCCTGTCGTCGACGATGGGCCCGGGCTTCAAGGTCGACATCAGCTCGATCGGCGCCTAGAGCGTGACGCCGAAAGTGGGAACCGGTTTCGGCGCCAGTCACGCTCTAAGTCTATGATTTAGAGCCTTCTTGTCGCTTCAAAACGATTCCGTTTTGAAGCGGAAGGCTCTAAGCCAACCTGTTTTAGTAAGCGTACCAGTAAAGCGTAGCGGCACGGGCGCTGGAGCAATCCAGCGCCCGTTCTGCGTTTGGGGTTGGGTGCGCGCGACGTCTGTGCGTCCTTCGAGGCTCGCCTTCGGCTCACACCTCAGGATGAGGAATGCCGTTGCTGAACCCCTCATCCTGAGGTGCGCGCTCTTGAGCGCGCCTCGAAGGACGCAGAGAGGCCCCTCAATTGCCGCCCCGGCTAGCCGATGCTACCTTCTGTCTAGACGGAGGTTCCGATGCCCTTCCATGTCCGCGACCCCGAGACCGACGCCCTGGTGCGCCAGTACGCCGAGGAAAAGCGCGTTGGAATCACTGACGCCATCAAGCTGGCCGTAACGAAGGCGCGCGAGGCCGACGAAAAGGCGCGCGAGGAGAAGCTGGCCAAGGCGCGCGCGATATGCGCCGAGGTCGCCAGCTGGCCTCGCACCGGCCTGAAGGCGGACAAGGCGTTCTTCGACAGCCTCAACGACGAGTGATGTTCGTCGACGCCTCGGCCTGGACGGCCATGCTGCTGGAAGAACCCGAGGCCGAGACCTTCAGGGTCAAGTTGGCCGACGCGCCGGTCGTCCTGACCTCGGCCGTCGCCGCCTGGGAGACGGTCCGGGCCGTCTCACGGGAGACGGGGCGAGATCTGAGCGCCGCCTCCCGAAGGTTCGATAGTCTGCGAACCGCGTTCGATACGTCGCTGGTCGCCATCGGCGAAGCCGAGTACGCGCTCGCTCTCGACGCTCATGCCCGCTTCGGCAAGGGCGTCCATCCCGCGCGGCTGAACATGGGCGACTGCTTTTCCTACGCCTGTGCCAAGGTTCACGGCGTCCCGCTGCTCTACAAAGGCGAGGACTTCGCCCTGACCGACATCGAGGTCGCCTGATGCCCGACACCCTGCTCGACGTCGCCGTGATCGGCGGCGGGCCCGCCGGGCTGATGGCGGCCGAGACGGTGGCCAAGGGCGGACGGTCCGTGGCCGTGTTCGAGAAGATGCCGACCTTCGGACGCAAGTTCCTGATGGCCGGACGCGGCGGCCTGAACCTGACGCACAGCGAGGATTTCGACCGTTTCGCCACGCGCTACGGCGAGCGATCCGCGACGCTGCGACCGATGCTGGACGCCTTCACGCCCAAGGACCTCGTCGCCTGGGCCGAGGGGCTGGGACAAGCCACCTTTGTCGGGGCCAGCGGCCGGGTGTTTCCGCAGGCGATGAAGGCCTCGCCCCTGCTGCGCGCCTGGCTCGCGCGCCTGGAGGGACTTGACGTGTCGCTGCGGCCGCGCTCGGCCTGGAAGGGCTGGGACGCGATGGGCGCCCTGCTCATCGAGGATCCGGACGGCCGTCACGCGATCCGCGCGCGGCTGACCATCCTGGCGCTGGGCGGCGCCAGTTGGCCCAAGCTCGGCTCCGACGCGGCCTGGGCGCCGCTGCTGCGGGTGGGCGGTTCGGAGATCGCGCCTTTCCGGCCGGCCAACTGCGGCTTCGACGTCGCTTGGAGCACGGTCTTCCGCGACCGGTTCGCGGGTGAGCCTCTGAAGAACATCCAGCTGCGCCTCGGTGAGGCGCGCGCGCGGGGCGACGCGGTCATCGCCCGCTATGGCCTGGAAGGCGGCGCGATCTACGCCCTGGGCGGGGCGGCGCGCGACGCGGCCCTGGCGGGCGGCGCGACCCTGATCGTGGACCTTCGCCCCGACCTGCCGGTCGAGACCCTGGAGCGTCGCCTGCACGCCCCGCGCGGCGGCCAGAGCCTGGCCAACTTCCTGCGCAAGGCCGTCAAGCTGTCGCCGGTCGAGGTCAATCTGCTGCGCGAGGCCCATGGCCTGGATCTCCCCGTGGAGCCGGCCGCCCTGGCCGCCGCGATCAAGGCCGCGCCGATCCGGCTGACCGGGGTCCAGCCGCTGGATCGCGCCATCTCCTCGGCGGGCGGCGTGCGCTTCGAGAGCCTGGACGGCCTGACGCTGAAGGGCCGTCCCGACGTGCTGCTGGCCGGCGAGATGCTGGACTGGGAAGCCCCTACCGGCGGCTACCTGCTGCAGGCCTGCTTCGCCACCGGCGTCGCCGCCGGAAAGGCGGCGCTGGAGCGATTACTCTAGGCCAAGACGTCACGCGGGCTCTTGCCGGTCCAGCGCTTGAAGGCGCGGGAGAAGGCGGCGGGCTCGGAGAAGCCGACGAGATAGGCGGTCTCGTTGACCGAGGCCTTGGCGCCGGTGAGGTAGCGCAGCGCCATGCGGTGGCGCAGGCCATCCAACACTGTCTTGTAGGTGACATCCTCGGCCTTGAGCTTGCGAAACAGGGTCTGACGGCTGAAGCCCAGGGCGCGGGCCACAGCCTCGGCGCTCACCTCGCCGGTGTGCAAAAGCGGCAGCAGCACGGCCTCGACCCGGCCGCGGACGGTCTTCTGGTCCTCAAGCTCCCGCAGCAACTCGTCGGCCCGCTGGATGAGGACGCCGAACACGTAGCGCGGCTGCAGCGCCACGGGCCAGGTCGCGATGCGCGGATCGAGCCGCATGGCGTTCCAGCCGCTGGAGAAGGTCACCGGGCACTGGAAAATACGGTCGTGCTCGGCGCGCCAGGCCGGGGCCGGATGGGTGAAACACACCTCCAGCACATGCGGCTCGGGCAGGAAGCGGCGCGGGCCGCAGACCAGCCGGGCGAAGGCCCCTTCGGTCAGTTCGGGGAAGGTGTTGGGATCGGTGCGGGTGTCGACCATCCAGAGCTGACCGTCGCGGACGCTCAGCGCAAAGCGCGGCCCGTCGCTGAGCCCTTCGGTCTCCAAAGACAATCGGCCGAAGCGCTGCATCTGGGCGAAGGCGTCGCCCATGGTGGCCGAGGCGTTCATGATCAGCCCGACGATCGAGATCTCCGCCAGATCGACAGCCTCGCCAAAATGCAGCGCCAACGCCGGGTCGTTGCAGAGGTCCTGGGCCGCGCGCATCAGCGCCATATAGGTTGCGAGCGGCAGGCGCTGGTCGTGGTCCTGCAGGTCTTCAGGGGCAAGGCCGGCCCGGGCCATCAGCGCGGTGCGATCCGCGCCCTGCTCGACAGCGAACGCGATCAAGCCAGCGGCGACCCCCGCTGACGTGGTCAGAGTCGACATCGTCGCGGGCCCCTGGTGTTACAAATGATCATGCGCACGGTGGGAACGATCATGGCGCGCGCGCCGCCCATCGACAAGTAATGGGCCATGACACCCCGGTATCGTTCTGTCGCCTCCCTCCTGTTCGCCCTCGCCGCACTGGCGCCGTCGATCGCCCTGGCGGAAAACCTTCAGGCCAGGCCCGGCGATCCGGCTTGGATGCATCTGGGCGCCAACGCCCTGCTCTGGGCGCACATCGCCGGCGGGGCGATCGGGATGGTCACCGGCGTCATCGCCCTGGCCGTGCGCAAGGGCCAGCGCGTCCACCGCGCGGCGGGGTCGGTGTTCTTTCTGGCGATGTTCACCGCCTACGCCATTGGGGCGGGCGTGGCGCCGTTCCTCCAGACGGGGCAGCGCCCCAACTTCGTCGCCGGCGTCATGGCGCTGTACCTGCTGATCAGCGGGACGATGGCGGCTCGTCTGCGCGACAAGAAGGCCGGCGCGCCGGAAGTCATCGGGCTGATCGTCGCCCTCTGCATCACCGCCGCCGGCGTGACGTTCATGCGGATGGGCGCGGCCAGCCCCAGCGGGACGGTGGACGGCTCGCCGCCCCAGGCTTTCCTGCTGTTCACGATCGCCGGCGTCTTTGCGGCGGCGGGCGAGGCGCACGCGCTGCTGCGCAAGCAACTTTCCAGGACCTCGCGGATCGCGCGGCACCTTTGGCGGATGTGCTTTTCGCTGTTCATCGCCTCGGGGTCGTTCTTCCTGGGGCAACAGCAGGTGTTTCCCAAGGCCCTGCAGGACTCGGCGCTGCTTTACGTCGCCGCCCTGGCGCCGCTGCCGATCCTGCTGTTCTGGCTGGCCAAGGTCTATGTCGATGACTGGCGCCGGCGGCGCCAGCGCCTCAACTAAAGTTTTTACGCAACACCTCGCCGGAAGCGTCGCCCGGCGATGGTTCAAGCCATTGTCCCGACGCTTTCGCCCCTATAAGCAAGCGCCTTGCTGATCGTCCGTGTGGCGCTTTGGAAGGTTGCGAATGCCAAGCCCCTTGATGGCGGCCCTGAAGGATGTGGGAGACGGGATCCGTCTCGCGCCGCTTTGGTGGCGGCTTGGCCTGGATCAGACGGCGTCGCGCTTCCAGCGCTCGGTGCTGGGGCCGTTCTGGATGGCCTGCAACCTCTTGGTCATCGCCTTCGCCCTGGCCTTCGTCGTCAGCGCCCTGATGGGCGTGGATATGATGAAGAGCTACCCCCAGGTGATGGCGGGCCTTCTGGCCTGGTCGCTGGTGGGCACCACCATCGCCGAGGCCCAGGCGATCTTTCTGATGAACGCGGGCCTGATGCAGAGCCAGCGCCTGCCGCTCAGCTTCTATGTCTTCCTGCACGCCCAGAAATCGGCGACCAACTTCCTGTTCCAGGCGATCGCCTTCTGGGCGACGATGCTGGTGCTGCAGCGGTTTTCGATCCCTCACTGGACGCTGATCCCGGCGCTGGTCCTGATCATGCTGATCGTCTGCTTTCAGGGCTTCATCATCGCCATCCCGTCCACCCGCTTCCGCGATGTGGCCTATATGATGAGCTATGTCGTCCAGCTGCTGTTCTACGTGACGCCGGTGTTCTGGATGACCGCGAACGTCAGCGAAAAGCACCGTTGGGTGGTCGAGCTGAACCCCTTCACCCACCAGGTCGAGCTGTTGCGCGCGCCGCTGACCGGCCATGCGCCGGACGCCATCCACTGGTGGTGGACTCTGGGAACCCTGGGCATGCTCGTCGTCGTCGCCATCACGCTGCTGGCGATGTTCCGCAAGCGCGTGGTCTTCTGGCTGTAGGAGACGGGGATGACGCACCAGATCAAGCTGACCAACGTCGATCTCGACTACTTCGTCTACAGCCTGCGCTCGCAGTCGCTGCGCAGCGCGGTGTTCAACCTCGCGGTCGGCGGACGGATGTACAAGGCCGCGGGCGATGTCGCGGCTGTTAAGGCGCTGCACGACATCAATCTGGAGATCAACGAGGGCGACCGCATCGCCCTCGTCGGCCACAACGGCTCGGGCAAGACCACCCTGCTGAAGGTCATCGCCGGCATCTATTCGCCGACGCGCGGCGAGCTGTCGATCGACGGCGACATCACCTCGATGATCGCCATCAACGCCGGTCTCGACATGGAGGCCACGGGCCTTCGCAACATCCACAAGCTGGGCCTGATGCGCCGGCTTTCGCGGAAGGTCATCGACAGCCGCGTTGACGCCATCGCCGAGTTCTCAGGCCTGGGCGACTTCCTGCATCTGCCGGTGCGCACCTATTCGGCCGGTATGCTGGCGCGCCTGATGTTCACCGTGGCCACCGAGTTCGAGGCCGACATCCTGGTGCTGGACGAGTGGCTCAGCGCCGGCGACGCCGCCTTCGTGCAGAAGGCCGCCCAGCGGATGCACCGCATGGTCGAGGACGCCAAGATCATGGTAATGGCCACCCACGACCACGATCTGGTCCAGCGCGTCTGCAACCGCGTCTGCGAGCTGCAGGGCGGAAAGATCGCCTTCCTCGGCTCGACCGAGGACTGGCTGGCCTACCGCGAAACCCAGGCCGCATGAGCCGCCTGCCGCCCGGCCTGAAGACCGGCCGCGACGTGTCGGTCACCGGCGCCGATGCGGCCGGACGCACGGTCCTGGCGGCGCGCGACGGCGACCCGCAGATGGTCTGGACGCCCACCCGCGAAGAGCGCAAGGCGCTGCGGGCGGCCAAGGCGGTGCGGATCGACGTCAAGCTTGAGGCGGTCGAGGGCAAGCTGGTCGGCCCCGCGCTCTACGCCGACTGGGGCGACGGCTTTTCCGAAGATTCCTACGCTCGGCTGAAGGCCGGTCCGGACGGCTGGTTCGCCTCGCTGCCGGCCCGCAGCTTCCAGCTGAACGGCGTGCGGCTCGACCCGTCCGAGGGCGCCTGCGCCTTCACGGTCGAGGGCTTCACGGTCACGCGCATCGGGGATCTCGGCCGCGATCCGCGCGGCCTGCGCGGCGCGGCGATCCAGGCGCTGAAGCCGATGCTGGGCCCCTTGCGCGGCCCCGCTGGCGCGGCCTGGCGACGCGGGCGGGCGCTGCTGGCCAAGGGGCGCGTGGCGCGTCCGGCGGGACGCGACGAGGGCGCGGTCGGCGCGACCTACGCCCACGCGATCGCGGTCTCCCGCAACCTGCGCAGCCCGCACTACGCCGCCCCGATCGCCGCCCCGATCACCCTGCCGGCCGAAGCGCCCAAGGTGGTGGCCTTCTACCTGCCGCAGTTTCATCCGTTCCCGGAGAATGACGCCTGGTGGGGCAAGGGCTTCACCGAGTGGACCAACGTCTCCAAGGCCCAGCCGCAGTTCCTGGGCCACTACCAGCCACGCCTGCCGGCGGATCTGGGCTTCTACGACCTGCGCCAGCGCGAGGTGCTGGCCCAGCAGGTGGATCTGGCCAAGGGCGCAGGCGTCCACGCCTTCTGCTTCCACTATTACTGGTTCGCCGGAAAGCGCCTTCTGGAACGGCCGCTCGACCTGTTCCTGAACGATCCGAGCCTGGACCTGCCCTTCGCCCTCTGCTGGGCCAACGAGAACTGGACCCGCCGCTGGGACGGCGACGAGAGCGACATCCTGATGGGCCAGGAGCACTCGCCCGAAGACGACCGCGCGGTGTTCGAGGACCTGGCCCGCTACATGCGCGACCCGCGCTACCTGCGGGTGGGCGGCAAGCCGCTCCTGGTGCTGTACCGCCCCGAGATCCTGCCCGACGCCAAGGCCACCACCGAGCGCTGGCGCGACCAGGCCCGCGCCATGGGGCTGGGCGAGCTGCACCTTTTGTGCACCACCGCCTTCGGCTTCCAGGACTATGCCGGCCACGGCTTCGACGGCATCGTCGACTTCCCGCCGCACGCCATTGTCGAGGGCGAGATCACCAACCGGGTCACGCCCCTGCACGCTGGCTTCACCGGCAAGGTCTATGACTATCCCGCCGTCGCCCGCCACAAGCTGGACGAGCTGGAGCAGGTTCCGGCCGCCTTCGTGCCCGGCGTCATGCCCGGCTGGGACAACCAGGCCCGCAAGCCCTGGGCCGGGGTGGCGTTCCACAACGCCGATCCGGAAAGCTATTTCGGCTGGCTGTCGGGGGCGCTGAAGCACGCCGAGGCCAGGCATCCCAAGGGCGAGGCGCTGGTGTTCGTCAACGCCTGGAATGAGTGGGGCGAAGGCGCCTATCTCGAGCCCGATCGCTGGTTTGGCCACGGCTATCTGCACGCCACCCGCACCGCGCTCAGCGCCTGGCTGCCGCGCCTGACCAGCGCCCATCCGATCATCGCCGAAGCGCAAGGCCAGTTCGCCAAGCGCGCCGATGCGGTGACGCTGCTGCACCTGTTCTATCCCGAACTGATCGACTGGTTCGCCGAGCGCTTGGGCGCCACAGCCGACGTTCTGGATCTGATGATCACTGTGCCGGAGACCTGGAGCGAGGCGGATCTGGCCCGCGCCCGCGCCGCCTTCCCGACCGCGCATCTGGCCATCGCCGAGAACCGCGGCCGCGACATCCGTCCGTTCGTCGAGACGCTGCGCCGCGCCCGCGCGCTGGGCTATTCGGTGTTCTGCAAGCTGCACTCCAAGCGCTCGCCGCATCAGGCCAAGGGCGACCAGTGGCGGGCCAAGCTGGTCGAGGGCCTGCTCGGCGGCGAGGCCGCCGCCCTGGCCCTGCGCGCCTTCGCCCAGGACCCGAAGCTTGGCCTGCTGGCCGCCGCCAGCGCGCGCATGCGGATCGGCGATCCGGACGTGATGGACAACAACCGCGCCGAGGCCGACCGGCTGTCGGCGCGCATGGGCCTGAAGCCGCGCCCGGAGACGCCGTTCGCCGCCGGCTCGATGTTCTGGGGACGGACGGAAGCCTTCGCCCCCCTGACCGACCTGTCAGACGACGAGATCGCCTTTGGACCGGAGCTTGGCCGCGTCGACGGCACCACCGCCCACGCGCTCGAACGCCTGACCGCCGCCATCGTCGATCGCGCCGGCTACCGCGCGAGTTTCGAGCTGTGAGCCGCCTCGCCCGCCTCGCCCGCCGGGTCGGGCGCAAGCTGAAGGCCCTGGCCCCTGCGCCCCGAGCGCCCGAGCCGCCGTCCCTGCCCTTGATCCTGGACGCCCCCGTCGCCTCGGGCTTCACGACGGCGCGCGAGGTGTGGTGCGCCCCGGGGTTTGGCGTGATCGTGGACGCCGGCGGTCAGGTCCTGGGCGGCGCGGCGCGTCAGGCGCTGGGCTTCAGCCCGGACCTGTCGGCGCTGCAGGGCGTGCGCGTCGATAGCGGCGCAAGCCGGCTGATCCTGCCCAAGGCGCCGCCGCGTCTGACCAAGGGAGCCGTCCTGGCCGGCTGGGGCGATCTGCGCAACTATGCGGGGTTCCTGACGAACACCCTGCCGATGCTGCTGGCGGCGTCCAAGGCCGGGGCTTTGGCCGAGCATCCGCTGGTGACCCCGCCGCTGACGGCCCTGCAGGGCGATCTTCTGGCCCTGGCCGGACTTGACCCGCCGCAGACCGTTGACGCGCCCTGGATCGTCCTGGACGAGGCGCTGACCGCGCCCTACCCCGCGCCGGCCGCGTCTCACCCGATGCTGGCCGAGGTCCGTGAGCGCATCCTGTCGGCGCTCGGCCCCGCCAGCGGTGTCCGCCACAAGCTTTATATCAGCCGCGCCGACGCGATGGACGCGGTGATGGTCGACGAGGCGGGCGTCGAGATCGAACTGGCGGCGCTGGGCTACCGGATCATCCGTCCCGAGACGTCTTCGGCGCGCGACCTGATCGGTCTGTTCCGTGAGGCGGACGTCATTGTCGCGCCGACGGGCACGGCGCTGGCCAACGCGCTGTTCTGCGCGCCGGACGCCCACATCGTGGAGATCCGCCCGCCCGGCGCGACGCGCCTGTGGGTGCGCGACCTGGCTTCCCTTGCGGGCGCGACCTGGCATGGCTTCGACGCGGCGGGGCAGAAGGAGACTCCGGACGCGCCGCTGGACCCGTCCCTCGTTCCCGCCGGCGCATTCTGCTGGCGCGCCGACGCCGTGGCGCTGCTGGCGTTCCTGGCGCAGCGGGCCTAAGGACCGCGCCGTGGCTTCGTTCGTGGACCTTTCCAATACAGACTTCGCCCCCCTCTCGGCGGCCCTTCATGGTCCCGACCGGGTGGCGCACGCGTTGCTGATCAAGGGCGGGATGCTGGTTCCGCCCCGCCCCATGCTGTGGCCCTGTGCCGGCGAGCTGCTGAACGGCCCACACATCGAAGGCGACCTTCACACGCCCGATGTCGACCTGCTGGTGGCCCGGCGCGTGGTGGCCGGCGGCTCGGGCGCGCACCTGAAGCTGGACGACCAGATGGTCTACGCCGAAGGCGCCTACCCCTATTACATCCAGCATTGGTACCAGCACGACATCGCGCGCCAGGCCTGGGATTTCGACGCGCCCGTGACCCACCGGCTGGACCGGGCCTTCGTGATCACCCACTTCAACTTCGTCTGGGGTCACTGGCTGACCGAGATGTACCCCAAGCTGTTCGTGATGCGCGCCCTGAAGGCGGCGGGGATCGTCGCGCCGCTGCTGCTGCCCAGGACCGCCCCCGGCTATGTGGCGCGGATCGTTCGGATGATGCTGCCCGACCAGGAGATCGTCACCTACGACCCGCGCGACGAGGCCGTGGAGATCGGCGCGGCCCTGCTACCGCACATGTTGAACCGCAACTATGTGTTCCACGACTTCATGCGCTGGAATCTTGAGCGCGAAGCCCTGAGCTGGACCGATGGCGGCGGCGGCGACATGATCTTCGTCAGCCGAGGGGGCGTGCGCACGGCCCAGTCCTTCCGCGAGCTCGAGAACGAAGCCGAGATCGAGGGCCTGGCCCAGGAGGCCGGCCTCACCCTGGTGCGCCCCGAGACCCTGGGCTGGGACCAGCAGGCCCGCCTCTTCTCCCGCGCGCGCCTTGTCGCCGGCGAGTTCGGCTCGGGCCTGCACAACGCCCTGCTCTCGCCCCAGGGCTGCCAGGTCGTGTCGCTGAACTGGCTGGTGGAGGTGCAGTCGCGGATCGGCAACTTCCGCCGCCACGATGTCGGCTACATCCTGCCCGCCGACGGCCAGGCGCGGCTCTATTCGATCGAACCCCAGGCCAACCAGCCGTTCACCATCGACGCCGATGAGTTCCGCCAGAAGCTGGCGATCGCGGTGGACCGGGCCCAAGCGCGCAAGGCCATGGCGGGCTGGGACGACGCCCCGTTTCCGATCGATGCGCCAGAACTACGGCTCTAGCCCATCCGGAAGCGGTCGACGGCCAGGCGCAGCGCGCCGGCGTTGATCGGCTTGGCCAGCACCTGGACCGACTCGAAGCCTGCTCGCGGCAGGTCGCCATAGCCAGTGGCGAACACGAACGGCACGCCCTGCTCGCGCAGGCGTTCGGCGACCGGAAACACCATCTCGCCGCCGATATTGACGTCCAGAACGGCGCCGTCCGGCGAGGGATGATCGCGTAGCCACGCCAGCGCGGCGCTCACGGCCCCGAACGAGCCGGCCACCTCGCACCCCATGTCGCCGAGCATGTCCTCGACCATCATGGCCACCAGGGCTTCGTCCTCGACGATCATCACCCGAGCGGTCTTCATGCGGCCAGACTCATGCGCTCGGAGATCGGCGCGCGCAGCGTGAAGATCAGGCCCGTCGGCGTGAAGTCGAGAACCGCCTGACCGCCCAGGTCCCGCGCCAAGCCCTGATGGACCATCTTTGACCCGAACCCATGACGCGCCGGCGGTCCCGAAAGCGAGGGTCCGCCCTGTTCCCGCCAGGTCAGGGTCAGCAGCGCCGGCGCGGTGGCCTCGTCGACGTTCCAGTCGATGACGATCCGCCCCTCCGGGGTCGACAAGGCGCCATGGCGCGTGGCGTTGGCGATCAGTTCGTGGATGGCCATGTGCACTGACACCGCCGTTTCAGCGTTGAACGTGACGACGGGCCCCCGGAAATCAAAGCGCGCGGCGACGTCGTCGGCGAAGGTCGCCAGCGTGCGCTGCAGGATCTCCTCCAGCTGCGGGCGCCCCCAGGCGCGGCGGGTCAACAGCTCGTGCGCCTGAGACAAGGCCAGGATCCGGCTTTCGAACACGTCGGCGAAGGCCTCGACCGACGGCGTGGTTCGCAGGGTCTGGCGCGTGATCGACTGCACGATCGCCAGGGTGTTCTTCACCCGGTGGTCCAGTTCGCGCAGCAGGAAATGGCCGTGCTCGAGCGAGGCGGCCAGATAGTCGTTCAGCCGACCGCTTTCCAGGGCCGACGCCGTCGCCCGTGCGATCACCTGCAGCTTTCGCAGGACCTCGGGCGGCGGGTCGTAAGGGCGCGCCCAATAGACGCCGATCGCGGCGATGGGGTCGCGCGGCCGCACGGGCGCGATCGCCAGACTCTTCACGAAGGTCGGCCGATAGGCGTCGTGGGGCACCTCCGCATCGGCGTAGATGTCGGGACAGACCACCACATGGCCGCTCATCATCGCGCGCCCGGCGACACACTGGTCCATGGGAAAGCGCTTGCCCTTCCACAGGGGGCCGATCGCGTCTTCGTCGACGTACCAGCACTGTTCTCTATCGCGCATGACGAAGGCCACGCCGTCAGCGCCCAGAATGCGCCGCGCAGCGCCGCGCACCACGTCGGCGACCTCGTTGATCGTGCGAGTCGTCGACAGCGCCTCGATCATCTCGATGAGAGTCGTCAGACCGGTGTCGGCGTCGCCGATGTTCTCTGTGCCGTCGAGCTCCCGCATAGCTCCAATCGCACGCTGGTTGTGCCGCGTAACCCTAACATGTAGACGGCGCCGAACTCTCGCGACCGCCATGCGCGAATCAAAACGCCACTGCACGCGAACTCAGGCAGGATTGCACGTCGGGCGAGGCTCCGCCTTGATAAGTGGCAAGCTTCGCCGTGCAGCGTCACTCGGTCGCAGGCGCGCCCCGCAGGACCCGGTCCAACCGCTGGCGATCAAGCGCCCCTTCCCAGCGCGCCACCACCAGCGTGGCGACGCCGTTGCCGACCAGATTGGTCAGGGCTCGACACTCGCTCATGAACCGGTCCACGCCGACCAGGATGGCCAGGGCGGCGATCGGAATGTCGGGCACGACGGCCAGGGTCGCGGCCAGGGTGATGAAGCCGGCTCCCGTGACGCCCGAAGCGCCTTTCGAGGTCAGCATCGCCACGCCCAGCAGCGCCAGCTCCTGGCCCAGCGACAGCGGCGTGTTCGTGGCCTGGGCCAGGAACAGCGTGGCCAGGGTCATGTAGATGTTGGTGCCGTCGAGATTGAAGCTGTACCCCGTGGGGATCACCAGCCCCACCACCGAGCGACGGGCGCCGGCGTTCTCCAGCTTCTCCATCATCTGCGGCAGCACCGACTCCGAGGAGCTGGTGCCCAACACGATCAGCAGCTCTTCGCGGATATAGGCCAGGAACCGGAAGATCGAGAAGCCGCTGGCCCAGGCGATCCCTCCCAGCACCACCAGCACGAACAGCAGCGAGGTGACATAGAAGGTCGCCACCAGCGCGCCCAGCTGCACCAGCGCCTCCACCCCGTACTTGCCGATGGTGAAGCCCATGGCGCCGAACGCGCCGATCGGGGCCAGGCGCACCACGATATGAATGATCCCGAAGAACAGCTTGGACGTCTCGTCCAGCACATGGGCGACCCGCTCGCCGAAGTCGCCCAGCCGCACGCAGGCGAAGCCGGTCAGGATCGCGATCACCAGCACCTGCAGCAGGTTCCCGTCGGCGAAGGCGCCGATGAAGGTGTCGGGGATCAGGTGCAGCAGATAGGCGACCATGCCCTCGCCGTGCTGGGCCTTTTCCACGTAGCCGGCGGCGACCGACGCATCGAGCGTGGCCGGATCGATGTTGAAGCCCGCGCCAGGCTGCACCAGCCGGCCGACGACCAGGCCCAGCACCAGGGCCAGGGTCGAGACCACTTCAAAATAGATCAGCGCCTTCACGCCCACCCGGCCGAACGCCTTCATGTCGCCCATGCGCGCGATGCCGCCGGCCACGGTGCAGAAGATCACCGGCGCGATAACCAGCTTGATCAGCTTGATGAAGCCATCGCCCAGCGGCTTCAGCGCCACCCCGATCTGCGGCCATATCGCCCCGACCAGCACCCCCAGGACGATCGCAATCAGCACCTGCACATAGATGGACTTCAAATGCCGCACGCGTTCCCCCAAGCCTCGCGGACGGGGTTCTAACCTCCCGCGTCTTGCGCTATTGACCCTGACCCGCGCACCGCGCGGCCCGGTAGCTCAGCAGGATAGAGCAGCGCTTTCCTAAAGCGAAGGTCGGGGGTTCGAGTCCCTCCCGGGCCGCCAGGGGTTTTGCTGCGACGCCCGCCTAACGGGGCATCCTCGGGTGTGATGCTTGACAGAGACAACTTATAAGCGCACCGCTACGGAAGCGGGAGCTATGGCTTCTGGGGGATCAGATGAAAGCCGTTGTCGTATCCAGCGTCTTGGCGGCATCCCTGGCCTTGGGCCATGGCGCTTTCGCTCAGGATTCCAGTTCGCCCAAATGCCGCTTGAAAGACAAGGTTACCGTCCCACAGGCCCGGGAGGGCCTGTGCGGGTTTGACGTGGCGCGGCGTCAATTCGCGGGACAGCCGAACCAACAAGCGCGCTGCCTGCTGAGACAGGTCAAGCGCGGAGCGAAGATTGGCGATCCGACTGCTCCAGCGCGCCTCACCGATCGTGCGGGCGCCAAGGTTCCATTCGACCGCGCCAGTGTCGAAAGCTACGCAGTGCGCCACCAAATCGCGCTCGCAGATCTTGGATTGACGAGCACCAAGCCGCTCACAGTCGACTATTTCGTGATCCACGACACCAGTTCGCCCAACTGTTCCGCCGTCACGAAGCCGACGGCTTCCTGTCCTGTTCGCGGCCAGCTGCCCGCCGATCGTGATAGGGAGACCTGGCCTACCAACCGCAGCTTCGGGGGACACAAGCCGCCCACGACGAAGGCGCCGCTCGCCCACGCCTGGACCAACCGGATCGGCGGCTCGATCGTCGAAACCCCGTTCGAGACCCACATCTCGCACCTGAAGTTCGACTACTGCCATAACGCCAGCGCCAAACGCGGGCTCTTCCTCGGGGTCGAGAACATCCAACCTCGGATCGGCAGCCCGGCCCTGCCGGCGCCCGGCAAGGATGCTAATGACCTGATCGCACCCGACCTAGGCTTCACCGAGATCCAGTATCGCCGCTTAGCCCTTCTCTATATCGCCGCCAGCGCCCGGCGCGGCCATTGGCTGACCCCCGCCTTCCACGCGGTCATCGACGCCAAATATAAAGGCGGGCACGACGATCCCCAGAATTTTGATGTCGCGCTCTTCGACCGCGTTCTGGCCGAGCTGATCACCGCTGTGGAGATAGGGTCATGAGAGCGGCTTTTCTCGTAGGGCTCGTCGTCGCCGTTTTGTGTCACGAAGGCGCCGCCGCCGCCCCCGCACCAGCGACGCCGGCCAGTTGCACCAAGCAGATGAAGGCGCGAGGGTTCACAACCCAGGCCGACGCTAAGAAGTTCGGCAGAGCCTGTCTGGCCGCGCAGGGCGCGACCGCCAAGACCCTGACTCGTTTGGAGGTGGTCACTCTCCTCGAGCCCCTTCTAGGCGCCACTCATCCGCTCGCAGCCACCCTGCCAGTCGATGCAGCCACTTTCTGCCCACAGTACGCCGAGTTGGCGCTGAAAGACCGTGCTTTAGTTTGGCGCACCTTGCTGACGGCCATGGCACGCCCGGAATCGAATTTCCAAGCCGCTGAGCCCTATTGGGAGGTGGATCAGGGCCAGTACAGCATCGGCCTTTTACAACTCTCGCTCTCCGACGAGGCCGGTTATGGCTGTGGGCTAAAGTCGGAAGCGGACCTCACGCGGCCCGATGTCAACCTCGCTTGCGCGGTCAAGATCATGACGCGATGGGTGACCAAGGACGGCCGGATCGGGGGCGATCCAGCTTATCTGAAGCTTGGCGGCGCGCGTTACTGGTCAACGCTTCGGGAGCGCAAAACTACACCGCCCGGCGCTCCACCAGCCGATGCTCGTGACGAAGTGGTCGCAGCGGTACGCGCCCTGCCCAGGTGCCTTTAACATCGTACTTCGCGCGCCCTTTTCCGGATCGAGAGCCCCCAAGCATCGCGTGTAGCGATCTCTGGCCATCGGCGGCCCGTTCTCGCCAATCGCAGACATAGGCGTCGCGCCGCACGGCTAACCCAGCACTCGGCGCCACCCTCTCGCTCACCACCAAGTCTCACACCACACACGCCCCCCCGCATCCCTCACGGGAACCGCAGCTCCACCCCCGCCCGGATCGTGGCGGGTGACTGGCCTGCGGCGGAGTTGCCCTGGTAGTCGAGGGAAAGGGTGGTCTTGGGGTTGGCGGCGAACCGCAGGCCGCCGCGCCAGTCCAGCGACTCGCTGGCGATCGGCTGCTGGCTGAAGAGGAACGGGTAGCGCTCGCCGCTCGTCTCGTTCGCGTAGCCGATCCGCTGCTGGTAGTCGCCGGCGATCCGGCGGCGATACTCCAGGCGGCCGTGCAGCAGCCAGCGTCCACGATCCACCGACAGCGGATAGTTGAGCCGCGCGCCCACAACGCCGCTGGCGAAGTCGCTGACCAGCCGGTCATAGCGAAGCGCGCGTTCGCGCATGCCGCGCTCTTCATAGGCCGCCAGCTGGATCCGCACCGCGTCCAGCCGCGCATACGGCGAGAAGGTCATGCCGCCGCGCACCATATCGTGCGTCAGGGCGAAGGTTGCGAAGAGCTGGGTCGTGTCGCGCGCGCCAGACAGCTTGCCCTCTTCACCGGCGAAGCCGCGCTCGCTGTCGATGGTCCCGCTACCCGAGCCGAGGATCAGGCTGAGGAACGTCTCCGGCGTCAGACGGGCGTTGGCGTAGGCGGCCAAAGACAGGTTCTGGACCTCGCTTCGGCCCAGGCTGGCGGGCAGCCGCGTGGTGTCGAACGCAAAGCCGACGGCGAAGCCGGCGTTGACCTTGTCGGACACCCGGCGATCATAGCCCGCCGTGACGCCCTGGGTCGTGAAGGTCGGGCGCCCCTTGCCGTCCGGCAGCGGCCTGTAGACGCCGATGGCCACGTCCCCGGCGGTCCATAGCTGCCACGGCCCCGTATCGGACGGCTCCGACGAGGCGGCCGGACGGGCCTGGGGGTTCTGGACGTCCCGAGCGATCCCATCGGCGCCGAGGGCGTGATTGGGCCAGCGTTGCGCGAAGTTCAGCGCGCGCAGCCATTCTGACTCGCTCGAGCGCGTATCGGTGGCGCCGTTCGACAGAACCGGACGCGGCGAGCTCCCCACCGCGCGGATCCGCAGGCTGGACGGCCGGCCCGCCCCGACGGTGTTCAGCTCTTGCAAGCGGCTGAAGATGTTGTCGATCTGGGTCTGTCCAAACCGGGTCTGCGAGGACGCCTGCTCGGTGACCGACGACTGGATGTCGCCGTTCTGCGCCGGGTCGGGACGCGCGTCGACCAGGATCTTGAGCGCGTCGACGAAGCTGGCGGCGGCGTTTTCGGCGTCACCGGAATACTGCGCGGAGATCACCACGTCGCCGACGCCGGAAAACTGGGTCGTCAGCGCCCCGGTTCCATTGACCAGGGTCGCCACCCCAAGCGTCGCGCCGCCCGAGGTGAAGGTCACCGTGCCCGACGGTTGCCCCCGGCCGCTTTGTGAGGCGCAAGCGGCGGTCAAGACGACCGGCAGGTCGGCGAAGACCTTCGCGGCGGACGACGACAGCGTGCAGAGCGCCGCGGTCTTCTCGATCGTGATCGACTGCTGCACCCTGCGGCCCGTGGGGAAGGCCTCGGTGGGGGGCAGGTCGGCGTTGATGCGGCACACGCCGGGCCCGGTGAACACCACCTGGGAGCCGCTGAGGGCGCACCCGGTGCTGGCCGGATCCAGGCTGATGACCGCCGCCGCCGCGCCGCTGGCCGCGACCGTCACCGTATAGCTGCCCCCCGGCTGAGCCGTGGCGGGCGGCGTCGAGGTGAACTCGACGGGGGCGGCGGCCAGGCTGACCGTGACGCTCTGCTGCGCCTGGGGCGCGGCCAGGAACCGGTCGTTCCCCGCCTGGTTGGCGTTGATCCGGCACGTCCCCGCATCAATGAAGCTGACGCTGGCGCCCGACAGGCTGCAGCCGCTGCTGGTCCCGTCCAGGCTGAAGCTGACGGCCAGTCCCGAACTGGCGGTGGCCGCGACGACATAGCCGCCGCCCGCCTGCGCCGACGCGGGCGGCGTGGCGGTAAAGACGATGGTCTGCGGCGCCCGCACCGGCGGGGCGGCGGCGACCGTGAAGCTCTGCTGGACCTGGGGCGCGGCCAGGACGTCGTTGTTACCGGCCTGGTTGGCGTTCAGCACGCAGGTCCCCGCGCCGGTGAACGACACCACCCCGCCCGACAGCGCGCAGCCGGTGCTGGCCCCATCCAGCGTGAAGGCCACAGCCAGGCCCGAGCTGGCGACGGCGGCCGGGGTATAGCTCGCCCCGCCCGCCTGGGCGTTGGTCGGCGCGGCCGAGGTGAAGCTGATCGTCTGAGCCGCGGCGGCGGCGCTGACCGCAAAGCTCTGCTGGACCTGAAGCGCGGCCTGGACGCTGGCGTCGCCCGCCTGGTTGGCGTTCAGCACGCAGGTCCCCGCCCCGGTGAAGCTCACCACCCCGCCCGACAGCGCACAGCCCGTGCTGGCCCCGTCCAGGGTGAGGACCACGGCCAGGCCGGAGGTGGCCGTCGCCGCAGGCGTATAGCTCGCCCCGCCCGCCCGGGCGTTGCTGGGCGCCGTCGAGGTGAAGCTGATCGTCTGCGCGGCGGCGGCGGCCGCGACGGTGAAGCTCTGCTGCGCCTGAGCCGCGGCCAGGAACGACACGTCGCCCGGCTGGTTGGCGTTCAAGACGCAGGTCCCCGCGCCGGTGAAGCTGACCACGCCCCCCGACAGCGCGCAGCCCGTGGAGCCGCCGTCCAGCGTGAAGACCACCGCCAGGCCCGAGGTCGCGGTCGCGCTCGGGGCGTAGCTCGCGCCGCCGACCTGGGCGTTCGTCGGCGCGGTCGAGGTGAAGCTGATCGTCTGCGGCGCCGCCACGGTGACGACAGGGGCGGCGCTGACCGTGAAGGCCTGCTGCGCCTGGGTGGCGGCCAGGAAGTTGGCGTCGCCCGCCTGGTTGGCGTTGATCCGGCACGTGCCGGCGCCGGTGAAGCTGACCACGCCGCTGGAGAGCAAGCAGCCGGTGCTGGCGCCGTCCAGGGTGAAGGCGACGGCCAGGCCCGAGGTGGCGGTGGCGGCAGGCGTATAGCTCGGGCCGCCGGCCTGGGCGCTGGTCGGGGCCGTCGAGGTGAAGTTGATCGTCTGGGCCACGGCGGCGGCGGTGACGGTGAAGGTCTGCTGCACCTGGGCGGCGGCGAGGAAGCTCGTGTTGCCGGCCTGGTTGGCGTTGATGCGGCACGTGCCGGCGCTGGTGAAGCTCACCACACCGCCCGACAGCGAGCAGCCGGTGCTCGCGCCGTCGAGCGTGAAGGCCACGGTCAGGCCCGAGGTGGCGGTCGCTGTGGGCGTGTAGCTCGCGCCGCCGGCTTGGGCGTTGGTCGGGGCCGTCGAGGTGAAGTTGATGGTCTGCGCGGCGGCGGCGGCGATCACCGTGAAGGTCTGCTGGACCTGGGCGGCGGCCAGGAACGATACGTTGCCCGCCTGATTGGCGTTGATCCGGCAGGTTCCGGCGCCGGTGAAGCTCACCACCCCGCCGGAGAGCGAGCAGCCCGTGCTCGCGCCGTCGAGCGTGAAGGCCACGGCAAGGCCCGAGGTGGCGGTGGCCGTGGGCGTGTAGCTCGCCCCGCCGGCCTGGGCGCTGGTGGGCGCGGTGGAGGTGAAGTTGATCGTCTGGGCCGCGGCGGCGGCGGCGATCACCGTGAAGGTCTGCTGCACCTGGGTGGCGGCCAGGAACGACACGTTGCCCGCCTGGTTGGCGTTGATCCGGCAGGTTCCGGCGCCGGTGAAGCTCACCACGCCGCCGGAGAGCGAGCAGCCCGTGCTGGCGCCGTCCAGGGTGAAGGCCACGGCCAGGCCCGAGGTCGCGGTCGCGGTGGGCGTATAGCTCGCCCCGCCGGCCTGGGCGTTGGTCGGCGCGGTCGAGGTGAAGTTGATCGTCTGCGCCACGGGGGCGGCGAGGACGGTGAAGGTCTGCTGCACCTGGGGCGCGGGCAGGAACGACGCATTGCCCGCCTGGTTGGCGTTGAGGACACAGGTCCCCGCCCCGGTGAACGACACCACCCCGCCCGCCAGCGCGCAGCCGGTGCTGGTCCCGTCCAGGGTGAAGACCACCGCCAGGCCCGAGGTGGCGCCGGCGACCGGGGTGTAGCTCGCCCCACCCGCCTGGGCGCTGGTCGGCGCGGCCGAGCTGAAGGTCAGGGTCTGGGCCACCGGGTTGGCGGCGGCGGCGACGGCGAAGCTCTGCTGAACCTGGGCGGCGGCCAGGAAGGCGATACTGCCGGCCTGGTTGGCGTTCAGCACGCAGGTCCCCGCGCCGGTGAAGGTGACCACACCGCCCGACAGCGAACAGCCCGTGCTGGTCCCATCCAGGGTGAAGGCCACGGTCAGGCCCGAGGTCGCGGTGGCCGTCGGCGTATAGGTCGCCCCGCCCGCCTGCGCCGTGGTGGGCGCGGTCGAGGTGACGTTGATCGTCTGGGCCACGGGGGCGGCGATCACGGTGAAGCTCTGCTGCGCCTGGGGCGCGGCCAGGAACGCGGCGTCGCCCGCCTGGTTGGCGTTCAGGACACAGGTCCCCGCCCCGCTGAACGACACCACCCCGCCCGACAGCGAACAGCCCGTGCTGGCGCCGTCCAACGTGAGGGCGACCGTCAGGCCCGAGGTCGCCGTGGCGGTCGGGGTATAGGACGCGCCGCCGGCCTGGGCGCTGGTGGGGGCGGCCGAGGTGAAGTTGATCGTCTGGGCCACGGCGGCGGCGATCACCGTAAAGCTCTGCTGGACTTGCGAGGCGGCCAGGAAGCTCGTGTTGCCCGCCTGGTTGGCGTTGATGCGGCACGTGCCGGCGCCGGTGAACGACACGACCCCGCCCGACAGCGAGCAGCCGGTGCTCGTACCGTCCAACGTGAAGGCCACGGTCAGGCCCGAGGTGGCGGTGGCCGTGGGGGTGTAGGTCGCGCCGCCCGCTTGGGCGCTGGTGGGGGCGGTCGAGGTGAAGTTGATCGTCTGGGCCACGGCGGCGGCGAGGACGGTGAAGCTTTGCTGCACCTGAGAGGCGGCCAGGAAGTCGTTGTTGCCCGCCTGGTTGGCGTTGAGCACGCAGGTCCCCGCGCCGGTGAAGCTGATGACGCCGCCCGACAGCGAGCAGCCGGTGCTGGCGCCGTCCAGGGCGAAGGCCACGGCCAGGCCCGAGGTGGCCGTGGCGGTCGGGGTATAGGTCGCCCCGCTGGCCTGGGCGTTGGTCGGGGCCGTGGAGGTGAAGGTGATCGTCTGGGCCGCGGCGGCGGCGGCGACGGCGAAGCTTTGCTGCACCTGGGACGCGGCCTGGAAGCTGGCGTCGCCGGCCTGGTTGGCGTTCAGCACGCAGGTTCCGACGCCGGTGAACGACACCACCCCGCCCGACAGCGAACAGCCGGTGGAGCTGGCGTCCAGGGCGAAGGCCACGGCCAGGCCCGAGGTCGCCGTGGCGGCCGGGGTATAGGTCGCGCCCCCGACCCGGGCGTTGGTCGGCGCCGCCCCGGTGAAGCTGATGGTCTGGGCGGCCGGGGCGGTGAAGACCAGGGTCTGCGTCGCGGTCGTAATGCCATCGTTGGCCGTCGCGCTGATGGAACAGGCCCCGCCGCTGGCCGAGGGGGTGAACTCAACCCCGCTCGCGACCACACTGACCGCGCCACAGCCGGGCCCGGTCAGGCTGGCCTGATTGAGGGTCAGGGAGATTGGGTCGCCGTCAGGGCTGGAGACGACGCTGGCCTTGGGGATGGTGGTGGTCTGGCCCACCGGCGCGGTAAAGGCCGTCTGCTGGAACGCGGCCGGCGTATTGGTGATCGCGATCGTGATGTCGGCCGAATAGTAGGTGGTCGCCGTCTGGAGAGGCATGCCCGTATAGGTCGCCGTACAGAGATACGAATGCGTCGTGCTGAAGCGCAGACGCCAGGTGGTGCCTACACCGACGACAAGGGCGCCCCGCCCATCGTCCATCGGTACGGCGACCTTGTTGATCTCGTAACAGAAATTGATTCCCTGTGACGGGAAGGCATTGACGTCCGTGAAGTATAAGGGAAGGCCAGCCTCATCATTGCCCAGGACGGGCGCCGGCATCGTGCGGTCCAGGACGTCGCGCCAGTGGTAGCTGAAGGTCGGAAAGACGATGTGGTCACCCTGAACGACCGGGGCAGCGGCCACGGTGAAGCTCTGCTGGACTTGCGAGGCGGCCAGGAACGACGCATCGCCCGCCTGGTTGGCGTTGATCCGGCAGGTCCCCGCGCTCGTGAATGACACCACCCCGCCGGACAGCGAACAGCCGGTGCTGGTTCCGTCCAGGGTGAAGGCCACCGTCAGGCCCGAGGTCGCGGTCGCCGCCGGGGTGTAGCTGGCGCCGCCGGCCCGGGCGTTTCTGGGCGCCGTGTTGAAGGTGATCGTCTGGGCGACGGGGGCGGCGGCGATGACGGTGAAGGCCTGCTGGACTTGCGAGGCGGCCAGGAAGCTCGTGTTGCCCGCCTGGTTGGCGTTGATGCGGCACGTGCCGGCGCCGGTGAACGACACCACCCCGCCCGACAGCGAACAGCCGGTGCTGGTCCCGTCCAGGGTGAAGGCCACGGTCAGGCCCGAGGTGGCGGTCGCCGTGGGCGTATAGCTGGCGACGCCCGCTTGGGCGCTGGTGGGCGCGGTCGAGGTGAAGTTGATCGTCTGGGCCACGGCGGCGGCGAGGACGGTGAAGCTTTGCTGCACCTGAGAGGCGGCCAGGAAGTCGTTGTTGCCCGCCTGGTTGGCGTTCAGCACGCAGGTCCCCGCGCCGGTGAAGCTGACGACGCCGTTCGACAGCGCGCAGCCGGTGCTGGTGGCGTCCAGGGCGAAGGCCACGGCCAGGCCCGAGGTGGCTGTGGCGGTCGGGGTATAGGTCGCGCCGCTGGCCTGGGCGTTGGTCGGGGCGGTGGAGGTGAAGGTGATCGTCTGGGCCGCGGCGGCGGCGGCGACGGCGAAGCTCTGCTGCACCTGGGACGCGGCCTGGAAGCTGGCGTCGCCGGCCTGGTTGGCGTTCAGCACGCAGGTTCCGACGCCGGTGAACGACACCACCCCGCCCGACAGCGCGCAGCCGGTGGAGCTGGCGTCCAGGGCGAAGGCCACGGCCAGGCCTGAGGTCGCCGTGGCGGCCGGCGTATAGGTGGCGCCCCCGACCCGGGCGTTGGTCGGCGCCGCCCCGGTGAAGCTGATGGTCTGGGCGGCGGGGGCGGTGAAGACCAGGGTCTCCGCCACGGTCGCGATGCCGTCGTGGGCCGTAATGCCGATGGAACAGGCGCCGCCGCTGGCCGAGGGGGTGAACGCGACCCCGCTCGCGACCGAACTGCCCCCGCTCGTGACCAGACTGACCTCGCCACAGCCGGGCCCGGTCTTGCTGGCCTGATTGAGGGTCAGGGGGGAGATCAAGTCGCCGTCAGCGTCGGTGACGATGCTGGCCTTGGAGATGGTGGTGGTCTGGCCC
Organism: Caulobacter vibrioides; assembly: GCF_002310375.3. GTDB lineage: Bacteria > Pseudomonadota > Alphaproteobacteria > Caulobacterales > Caulobacteraceae > Caulobacter > Caulobacter vibrioides_D. Next base: position 715,744 of record NZ_CP023315.3, on the reverse strand, counting down.
AGGGGCACGGTGAAGGCCGTCTGCTGGAACACGGGCAGCGTATTGGTGATCGCAATCGTGACGTTGGCCGTGTAGAGGCCCATCGCCGTCGCGAGAGCCATGTTGGTATAGGTCGCCGTACACGGATACGTCTGCGACGTGCTGAACCGCAGACGCCAGGTGGTGCCTAAATCGGAGACAAGGGAGCCCTGCCCATCGTCGATCGGCACGGCGACCTTGTTGATCGTGAAACAGAGATCGTTTCCCGACGTCCTTGTCGGGAAGGGATTCACGTCGGGGAAGTAAAAGGCGAGGCCGTTAGTATCATAGCCCAGGACGGGCGCCGGCATCGTGCGATCCAGCACGTCGCGCCAGTGGTAGCTGAAGCTGAAGGTCTTGGTCTCATTCTGCGCCTGGGCCGGGGCGGCCCACAGGCCGCTGACCAGGGCCAGGCACAGGCTCAGCAGGCTGAGAACACGGGCCGCGCCGCGTCGCGCGGCGGGCGTCAGGGTCGCGGTGCGTGCGCGCACGGGCCGGGTCGTGAGCAGAGCCGAAAAGGCCGCGCGCCACCGCTGCGTCTGCCCCCGTTCCGTACCGATCACGCCCTCTTGCACCGACATAGACCCGACCCACCGGCCCCTTGAACCCGCCCACCCTTTTTGTGAGCAGCGGGCGTCATATCCACAGGCCGCCCGGCGCGCCAAGACCGCGCCCTTGTCCAATTTTGGGTGCTTTTTTGCGACGTCATGTCGCAGGCGAAAAATGCCCGCCGCCGGGGTGGCGCCTGTCGAAGGCTTTTAGATTTTGACGCGGATGGAACAGCGCGCGCCGCCGGCGCCGCCGCGCGACGGGCCCGTTACAGCCGACGCGGATCGCCCGCGCCTTTGGCGTCGCGCCCCGCCCTCAGCGCCGTTTCAAGACGCGGATTTAACAAGCTTAATTTGAGCGAACGGCGGCGATGGCCCTTTGGGCGGCCGTCTTGGCCGCCGCCCGCGTCAGGACAAATCCGCCCCGGCCCAGGGCGGGCACGTTCCAGCGCCAGACGATGAAAAGCTTATAGATTTCGTAGCTCATCAGATCCCTTCGCCCCCTTGAAAACAGCGCTGGCCAGGCTGATCCGGCGTCTGAGCCCGGACGAGGACCGACCGTGGCGCACGCCCGGTTGCGGCGCGCGCCCGGGACGCGGCGCGCGGCGGGTCGCGCCCGCCGGCGAGGTCGGGAAAAGCGCGGTTTTCGCCGGATTTCGCCCCGCCGCAGCCGGCCGCGCCGGCCGCTCGCCTGTGGCCAGCCGAGCGCCCGCGACACCCGCCTGCGCCCGGCTCACGCCGCCGCAAGCCGCCCTCGCCTCTTATCCAGAAGCGCGGGAATCCGCCAAGATCGGCGGGCTGTCCAATTTTGGGTGGATCGGGCCTCTAGCGGTGCGGGCGGGGGAGTCAGGCCGGTTGCAGGTCGGCCAGGGCCGCCAGGGTCATGCGGCGATAGAAGTCGATCTCGGACGCCAGGCACGTCATGTACGAGGCCAGCAGCTGGGGGGTCAGCTGGATGTGGGCGCCGTTGCGGGGCGGCGCGGCTAATAGGCCCGCCTGATGCACCTCTTCCAGCAGCCGGCGCAGGTGCGAGCGCGACACGCCAAACCGCCGGCCAAAGGCGGCGAGGTCGACCGAGACCGGGGCGATGACGCGCCTTTGCCCCTGGCGCAGGCTTTCATAGGCCAGGTGCATCAGCAGCATCCAGCCGCCGTCGCGGTCGATCATCATCCGCGCCTCGGGGAACGGCGGCAGCAGGTGCCAGCCGTCCAGCAGCGCGCGCCCGCCATTGATCCGCATGCCGCGCCCCAGGCCCGGGATGCGGGCATGGGCGCCGGCCAGGTCATCGCCCGGCACGGCGGCGTCGACAAAGGTCAGCATCGCCTGGTTCCAGCCCTCGACCGTCTCCATGAACTTGGGCGTGACGGCCAGGCGCGCGACCCGCGCATCGCCGCCGTCGTCCCTGGCGTCGGTGACGAAGCCGGCCAGCCGCATGATGCCCAGCACGACCGAGGCGCGGTTGGGGCTGCAGACGTTCTGGCGCACGCAGATCCGCCGGAAGTTGGCGTTGGTCAGGCCGCTGCGCGGATCCTCAGCGCTGACCGTGGCCTCCAGATACAGCAGATAGACCAGCATCTCGAACCGCCGCCCCTCGGTGACGACCTTGTTCAGCAGCAGGTGGTCGGCATAGTAGGGCGACAGCAGGGCGTGGTTGACGTCCAGCGCGTCGAACAGGGTCGGCGCGTCGCGAATGACCTTGATCCGCGCCCACTCCTCGGCGGGCATGCGTTGGGCGAACGCTTCGTCAAGACAGGTCAGATCGACCGGGATACCGGTATCATCAGCAAGCATTGGCCTGCTATAGCGCCGTAAGGTTGCATTTCAAATAACAGAGCTAGCCGAAATGACGGCCTGCTCTGGCGAACTCTGCCGACGGCGCAGGAAGTAGATCCCGGCCAGGATCGTACACACCGCGCCCACCAGGCTTGTGGCGTAGATGCTGGCCACGAAGAAGTTCAGCCAGTCCAGGGCGACCATGGCCAGGTTGCGCCAGATCAGCAGGGCGACGCTGCCCAGATAGCCCGAGGCGTCCGCCACATAGATCAGAAAGCCCGCCGTGCCGACTTGGCCGCTATAGGCGACCATGCGGTCGAACAGCATGGCGTTGAACGGCGTATAGGCCATGTAGAGACCCGCGCCCGTCAGGATCATCCAGGCCAGCGGCGAGAGCATCTGCGCCTGGAAGGCCAGGGTCGACAGGCCCAGCACGACGAAGCCCGCCAGGATGACGCCATGCATCACCAAGAGCGCGCGGAGATTGTCGCGCACCAGCATGACCGCGCCCAGGACGGCCAGGGCGATCACCGCCACCGGCAGCTCGCTGGCGGTGAAGACGTCCGAGGCCTGGCCAAAGCCCAGGGCCGCCCAGATCTCGGCGGCGAAGTTGTCGCGGAAGTCCCGAAGCGCCGTCAGCAGGATGTAGGACAGCACCAGCAGGGCGATCCCGGGGGCGTAGGTCGCCAGGAACGCGCGGCGCTGGGCGCGGTCCATGGGCTGGCGGCGCACGCGGGCGGCCTCGTCCTCGGCGCTGGGCGGCGGCAGCTGGGTCAGCGCCCAGACCGAGACGGCCAGCAGCGGCATGAACACCGCGCCGGTGGCGGCGGGCATCCAGAAGGCCGAAACGTCCAGATCGCTCATCAGCCACTTGCCGACCGACTTCACGACGCCGGACGACAGGATGAAGCTGGCGCACAGGATGGCGCCCAGCACCTCGGAGGTCCGCCGTCCCTCCATGTAGCCGAACACCAGGCCCCAGATCATGCCCAGCGGCAGGCCGTTCAGGAACAGGGCCAGGACGTTCCACGGCGCGGGAACCACCGCGAAGGCCAGCAAGGCGAGCCAGGACGCGCCGATCAACACCAGGATGGCCGCGCCCCGGCGCGCGGGCGCGATCTCCGAGATGACCTTGACGCCGATGAACTTGGACAGCGCGTAGCCGATCACCTGGGCCAGGACGAGCGCGATCTTGTAGTCGATCGCAAAGCTCCAGCCCTCGACCACGCCGAAGGTCGCCGCCGCGAAGGGCTTGCGAAAGGCGTACATCGAGAAATAGGCGCAGAACCCCGCCAGGCCCGCGAACAGGGCGAAAGCCAGCGGATGGGCGTGTTCGAGCCAGCGCCGAGGACCAGATGTCATGGGAACGCCCCTTGTGGAGCGCTCTGGTCTATACCACGTAAATGTCGGCTCGATGACGCGCCAAGACGCTATCGGACGCGGATGTCCACGCTCACGGTCAGGGCGTCGTGACGCCAGTATTCCTGATCGTACTCGACCACATTGCCCTGGGCGTCGTAGCAGGTGCGCATCAGGCTCAGGCCCGGCAGGCCCGACTTCACACGCAGGGCCTCGGCCTCGCCGCGCGTCAGGGCGCAGGGCCGCATGTCGACCTTGTTGCGCGCGACGCCGATGCCATAGACCGACTTCAGGACGCTGGTCAGGGAGCCGTTCAGATCGTGCTCGATCAGGCCCGGCGCGCGGGCCGCGTCGACGATGATGCTCTCGATCAGCACCGCCCGGCCGTCGATCGAGCGACGCCGGTGGATCCAGTACATCGGCGACCCGACCGGACGCGAGAAGATCTGGGACAGTACGCCGTCGCAGGCGATCTCGACCTTGCTGAGGGTTTCGGTCTCGGGCCGCCGTCCCTGCGCCTCGACATAGGACATGAAGCCTTCCCAGCGGGTCGGGTCATAGACCACCGGCGGCGGCGAGACGTACCAGCCGCTGCGATCCTTGCGGTAGATGATGCCCTCGGCCTCGAGCTGGAACAGGGCCTCGCGCACCGTGCCGCGGGCGACGCCGCCGCCGATCTGCAACTGACGTTCGGAGGGCAGCCGCTCGCCCGGCTTAAACGCTCCAGCCGTGATGCGCGCGGCGATGTCGTCGCGCACGCCGATATACTGGAGACTGTCGGGCTGTTGCATCAAACGACCTAGTCGGCGGTCGAATCCCGCCAAGTCCAAGGATGTGAGGGGGGCGCCCCCGGGTCAAGGAACCCTATGGGTCATCATCGGGCGCTCAATGTCGTGTCACGAAAGATTCGTCATTCAGCGCCTCAATCTGGTCTATACCAAAATTGATTACAGAGGCGGACCGTGCTAGCGGAGCGCCGCTTTGGTCGCCGACGCCTGGCGGCCACGGTTTGACGGATATCGCATGACCTCCAGCGCCTCGGCCGACGCCTTCCTGACTGAGATCACCGACCTGTTCTCGCGCCTGGGCGACCTGCACTATGGCGAGGACGTCACCCAGATGGAGCACGCCCTGCAGACGGCGCTGCACGCCAGGCTGGACGGCGCCTCGCCCGCCCTGGTCGCCGCCGCCCTGCTGCACGACATCGGCCATCTGATGCAGAAGTTCGGCGAGGACGCCGCCGACCGGGGCATCGACACCCGCCACGAGCAGATCGGGGCCGGCTATCTGGCCCGCGCCTTTGGTCCCGATGTGACCGAGCCGATCCGCCTGCATGTGGCGGCCAAGCGCTATCGCGTCGCCGTGGACCCCGCCTACGCCAGCCGCCTCAGCTATGCGTCTCAGCAGAGCCTGGCTTTGCAGGGCGGCCCGATGGGCCCCGACGAGATCAAGGTCTTCCTGGCCGATCCCTACGCCGCCGCCGCGCAGAAGCTCCGCAGCTATGACGAGGCCGGCAAGGATCTGGACGCCGACGTCGCGAGTTTCGAGAGCTATCACGACCTGATGCGCGGCCTGATCGACCAGGCCGGAAAGATCTAGCTGGGTCGCTCGCCCCGCGCGATCCGCGCTTCGATCTCGGCCAGCGCCGGGCCTAGCTCGGCGATCGTTTCGACCACATAGTGCGCGCCGGCGTCCCACAGAGCCTTGGCGGACGCCGCGACGCGGGCGGCGCGGTCCTCGGCCGGCAAACCGGCCAGCGCCGCCTCGCTCAGGCCCACGCCATTGCCCGACGCCGAGAGCCCGATGGTCCAGGCGCCGGCCTCAAGCCCTTCGGAGATCCCCACGACCGCATCGTCGACCTTGACGCACGCCCGGGCCGGCCAGGCTCCCAGGTCTACGAGCGCCTTCCACATCATCAGCGGCGAGGGACGCCCCTCGTTCGTCTCGCCGGCGCAGATCACGACGTCCGGCGCGTAGCCCTGATCGGCGGCCAGCGGCAGGATGTCGGTCATCATCGCACGCGTATAGCCGGTGCTCGAACCGATCCGGACGCCGCGCGCGCGCAGATCGGCGACCAGAGGCGTCGCCCCCGGGATCAAGGCGGCGCAGTCTCGCGCGGCCGCGCGCATCTTGGGCTCGACCGCGTCATGCAGACGATCGACGTCGGCCTCGTCGCTGGCTTGGCCATGGCGCGCGCGCCAGGCTTCGGCCACGCGCGGCGCCGCCAACAGGGCGCGGATATGATCACGCTTGGCTCGCCCCATGTCGCGCCGCGCCTCAGCCTCGTTGATCTCGACGCCGGCCTCGGCGAACACCTCCAGCAAGGCCAGCACCGGCGCGCGGCAGCCGAAGTCCACCATCGTGCCGGCCCAGTCGAAGACAACGGCCTGGATTGGGCTTTGGGTCACGCGAAGGCTCCTTGGGGAAGGTCAAACAGGTCGGCGACGACCGTCTCGGCCAGACCAAAGCCGGTCGAGGCGCCGGTGCCGCCGGTGACCACGACAAGCCGCACGTTCGGCATGGGCGTCTCGACCAGGCTATGCCCGGCGGCCGAGGCGTAGGTCCCGGTCCAGCGTTCCAGCACCGCCGGCGGCGCCTGGCCGAACACCTGCGTGAACTCGTCCAGGATCAGGGCGTCGACATCGTCGCGGGCGAAGGGATCGGGCGTTGGCGCATAGTGATGGCTGTCGCCGACCACCAGCGAGCCGTCGGCGCTCTGGGCGACGATCAGGTGGACGCCATGCTCCAGATGCGCGGCCTGCTCGGCCTCGAGGCGCGCGCGCACAGCCGCAGCCTCCGGCAGGTCGGCATAGCCAAGATAGCGAACGAGGCCGAGGTCGGACATGACCGGCGACGGCAGCCGCCAGCCCGGCGCGGCCAGCCGCAGCATCTGCAGCTTGCAGCGCGTAACGCCCGCCCGCGCGAAAGCGTCGGGAAATAGGGTCACAAGATCATCGCCCGGACAGACGACGATGGCGTCGGCCTCGATGACGCCCGAAGAGGTCTCCAGCCGTCCGGTCTCGACACTGCGCACAGCCACGCCGCGCAGGAAGGTGACGCCCCGCGCCGCCTCCAGCCAGGCCGCGACGCGGGGGATGGCGGTGCGCGACTCCACGCGCAGGTCGACGCTGCTGAGCAGACCGCCGAGAACCTGCCCGCTCACCGGCAACTGATCTCCCAGCCCCCCGACATCGCGCCAGGCGCACCCCTCGGACATTTCGGTTTCCAGAAAGGCTTCCAGGACCGCCTTGGCTTCGGGACGCCGCGCGACCATCGTCAGGCCGCGCTGAAGGACCTCGACGCCGGCCGCGGCCGCGACCTCGCGCCAGACGTCCGCCGAGCGGCGCGCGTGGCTCCAGACCGCGCCGCGCTCCTGGCCGGTCACGGTCACGAAGCCGAAATTGCGCACCGAGGCGCCGTTGGCCTGGGCGTCGCGATCCACGACGACGACCCGCTTGCCCAGCCGCGCGGCGGCCAGGGCGTGGGCCAGTCCCACAATACCCGCGCCGACGACGGCGACGTCGAAACCTTGCTTCAAGACAAACCTTCCCGTTGGCCCGCCGCGTCTTCGGCGACCAGATGCTGCAGCACCCGCTTCTCCAGCACCAGCAGCGCGCTGACGCCATTGGTGCGCATGACCAGGCCCTCCGACAAGGGACGCGCCGCTTCGCGGATCGCCATCGCGAGATGCTGGAATTCCGGAGCCGCGACCCCATCGACGCCGTGAAGGGCGCACAGCTGTCGCCAGTCGAGCGCGAAACTCTCCAGAAGCTGGCCGAACCGCCCGATGCGGGCGCGCGCCTCGGGACCGTCGACGGCGACAACCAACTCAGCGCGCAGATCGTCCAGCAGCCACTGGACCTCGGCCGCCGGCATGATGGGCGAGCGTGGATTGACCTCGGTCAGCAGCGGATGATCCGCGCTCGGCTCCCAGCCGACCTTGCGCCACTGATCGCGCGGCGGCTTGGCGGCCTGGACGAACCGCCAGAAGGCGGCCGTGCCGGTGGTGTCGGCAACCAGGTGGATCCGCTCGCCGTCGGCGTTGTTCTCGACATGGTGTCGGCGCCAGTTGTCGAAGACCCAGGCCTCGCCGGCGCCCATGTGAACGGCCTCGCCGTCGCAATGGAAGCGGACCTCCGGCCAGGTCAGGACCGGAATGTGCAGCCTCACGCGCGTGTGCCAGTGATAGTTGATGTCGGCGTGTTCCGGCACGCCCGCGCCCGGCGCCAGGCGCATCAGCCGCGAGCGGCTCCAGACGACCCCAAAGCCCGCCAGGACCTGCTTCAGATAGGGCATGGCCTCAAGCCAGGGCGTCGGCGCCATGCGTCCATGGACGGCGTCGGTTTCGGCCCCGCCGGCGCTGATCAGCCGCGCGGCGCTGTTGCCGGGCACCTGGTCCGGATGCGCCACCCAAGCCTGCGGCGGCAAGGCGGCGACCTCGGCCTGCAACCGCGCGACATCGAACAAGAGGGGCAGTTGAAAGAACGGTCGTGAGAGCCGCATGGGTCAGCCCGCCTCCATCAGCGCATCGCCCAAGGCCGCACGCAGCGGATCAAGCCAGGACGCATAGTGCTTCCATTGCTCCAGTCCGTCTCGCCCGATGGGCTGGCGCACCTGTTCGGAGCTGGGCGTGCGGATGCCGCGACGGGTCTGGTGGAAGCTCAAGCACGACGGCTCGAACGCCAGCCCGCCATGGGCGAGCATGCGGCGCGTGGCGGCTTCCAGGTCCTCGACCACGTCCTCGTACGGAACGGAAAGCACGCGGCCGGGCAGAACGGCGTCCCAGTGGCGCATGAGATCAAGATAGATCCGATAGTAGCCGGCGATGTCGTCCAGGCCGTAGGTGAACTCCTGGTTGGCCATCCCGAACAGCTGCTTGAAGTTGCTGAAACAGCAGGCCATCGGCTCGCGCCGCACGTCGAGGATCGTCGCACGCGGCAGGATCAGGTGGATCAGCCCGATGTGCCAGAAATTGTTGGGCATCTTGTCGATGAAGAACGGTCGCACCAGGCGGCGATAGGCGCGCGTCTCGTCCAGGAACCGTTCGCCCAGCGCGCGCGCCTGCGCGGCGGTCAGGTCCAGCAGCGCGGCGGGATCGGCCGGCAGGCCGCAGTCGGGATCAAGACCGCACAGCTCGCCCGCATAGCGGCCGATCTCGGTCAGCTCGTGCGTCCCCTCGACCTGGGAATGGGACGCCAGAATCTGCTCAATCAGCGTAGAGCCCGACCGCGGCAGACCGAGGACAAAGATCGGCGCTGGATGATCGACGCCGCAGCCCGCGCGGCGCGCAAAGACGTCCGCCGTCAAAGTCGCCTTCAGACGCTCGGCGCAGCGTTCGGCGATATCCTGGCGATACCGGCTGGAGGCGCGCCGTAGCGCGTTGCCCCGCGCGTAGAAGCCCCACGACGCTGCGTAGTCACCTTGGTCCTCGAGCGCCTTTCCGAGCGCGAAACGCAGATAGACGCGGTCCATGTCATTTTGCCCGGGTCGAGCCTCGGCGGCTTTCATGCGGGCCATGTCGTCGTCGGTGAAGCGATGGGTCTTGAGATTGGCCAGGCTGAACCAGGCGACCCCGTGGTCGGGCCGCTCGGATAGGGCCGCACGATAGTCGGCGACGGCCTCGGCGCCACGCCCCATCGCCTTCAGAGCGTTGGCCCGCCATAGCCTCAGGTCGGCGACTTCGTCCGCCGACTGACAAGGTCCCGCCAACAGGCCCGCATAGAGGTCGATGACGGGCTCGAAATCGCCAAGGCCAAGGCAGGCCGCGCCGTAGAGCTTCCGGTATTCTCGGTCGCCGGGCGCGAGGGCCAACAGCCGCTCGGCTTCCCGCCGCGCCAGAAGGTGCTTCTGCCCTTGCAGCAAGGCCATGGCGTAGTCGAAGCGCGTCTCGTGATAGTCCGGCGCCTGATCAAGGATCGCCGCCAGAAGGGCTTCGGCCTGCGCCAGCGCGCCGCGCTCCAGGCGGATGCGCGCCAGCAGGCGCAAAGCTCCGACGGTCTCGCCGGCTACGCGCAGATGGTCCGTCAGAACCTCTTCCGCCGGCTCAAGGTCACCATCGGCGAGCAGGCTTTGGGCCACGACGATCGGTGGCGGAAGCTGCTGCAGCGTGGCCAGACGCTGGGCCGCGACGCCGGCCTCGGCCAGATCGCCGCGCAGGCGATATAGCTGCTCCAGCATGTCCCAGCAGGCCGGAAGCGCCGGGTTCAGCGCGACCGCCTCCTCCAAGGCGGCTATGGCCGCCGCGCCATCGCCCAGAGCGATCAGGCCGTGTCCCCGCTCCTGGTGGAGGCGACTGAAGCGCGGGTGCTGATCGCGCAGGCGCTCCAGCATCGCCAGGGCTTCGGGGATCCGCCGCCGCTCACGCAGCGCGCGGGCCTCGCGCAACAGGGCCTCTCGCGCCTCCAGGTCTTGGGACGGGATCAAGATGCGGCGCTCGCGCTCAGCAAAGGCGCCAGCCAGTCGGGGTCGGGCTGGTCGGCGTCATAGTATTCGAAGATCAGATGGATGCGGTCGGTCTCGCCGTCGTTGCGCACCCAGTGCGGTCCCAGATTGTCGACCTCGACCGCCTCGCCGACCGGGAAGTGATGCTCGGCCCCGCCGAAGAACGACACCACGGCCGGATTGGTCGTCAGCGGCACGTGGATCTTGTGCGGCCATTTGGCGGCGGGATTGGCGTCGATATGCGGATGGATCACCCCGCCCGCCGGCATCCTGGCCAGCATCACCCGGGGAAAGACGCCCCGCGCATAGCCGTAGTCGCGGACGGCCTCCGCCAGCACCGGCTCCAGCAGGCGCCGCCAGGGCGTCCAGGCCGAGCGATCGTGCGAGGCGCGCCAGTCACGTGGGCTGTCGATGAAGCGAAAGACGATGTGCCGGGTCGTATCCAGCACCTCGAACTTGTTGGGCTTGGCGGCGTTCTCGGCGGCCCAGACATCCTCGGGGATCGCCAGGACGGCGGCGCGCAGGGCCGTAATGTCTATCGAACCCAGCCCACGGACCGCCTTGGTCTTGCGAGGATTGCCCGTCAACTCGCGCCGCGCGTCGTTCATCGCACCCCCTCGAAGTCGTAGCCGAACAGCGCCAGATCCTGGGCGTAGCGGGCGGCGACGCCGTCGATCAGCGTCTGGTCGTAATAGGCGCGATAGTCTTCGTGCCGGGTACCGTTGACCCGGTCCAGCGGGCGCGAAGCGATCCCGATCCGCGCGCAGAGGGCGTCGTAGGAGCCCTGCATGTCCTCGACCCGCCCGACCTGATCGGCCAGCAGGGTCTGGCCGTCGTCATCGACCAGCAGCGCGGCCTGCGGCTGGAACAGGATATGGCCCTCGGGCGGGTCCACGAACAGGAAATGGCGCATCGCCTCGCGGGGCTGGCGCTGAAAGACGTCGCCGCCGCGCAGCATGAAGGCGCAGTACGAGACGAACCGGTCGAAGGGATTGCGCACGAAGGCGAATTTGAAATAGGCCGCGAAGGCCTCGTCGCCGAGGTAGGGACGCACCTGGCGCAGCGACAGATGGCCGTGCTGGATCGCCGCCAGATCAGCCCAGGGAAAGCGCTTGTTGACGAACAGGCCGACCTGCTCGACGTCCTCGTCTCCCATCTGCTCACGCAGGGCCTGTCGCACCGCGTGGGTGCCGGTCTTGGGCACAGCGGCGAAGATGAAGCGGTGTCGGTGGGAAACGATCATATTAGCCGCGCGCACGGAAAAGCGCCCCGCTCGAAGAGCGAGGCGCCGTCCGTGGTCCTGATTAGAACTTGTAGCTGAGACCCAACATGTAGGTCGAACCGCTCTGGTTCTGGTTATAGAGATAGCGGTTCTGACCCCAGAACTGGGTGTCCTTCTGGTTGGTCAGGTTGACCGCATCCAGCGAGATCTGCAGCGCATCCGTGATGTTGTAGAACGCTGCGGCGTCCACATAGGTGGAGCCCTCGAACCCGCGGGTGCTGGCGCTCATCGGGGAGTCGCTGCGCCCGGTGTACCAGCGGTTGCGGTGGCTGAGCGAGCCGCGCAGACCCCAACGATCGGTCTCGTAGTAGAGCGTGGCGTTGTAGCTGGTCTTGGAGATGCCGGTCAGCGCCTCGTCGGCGTCGACATAGGTGTAGTTGGCGACCGCGCCCAGCTTGTCGAACGGCGCGGGCAGGAACGAGAACTCGGCCTGCGCGGCCAGTTCCACACCCGTCAGCTTCTTGGTGCCCGGGATGTTCACCGGCATCGAGAATTCCTTGACGATCGTGCTGGCCGTCGCGCCCGGGATCGTGGTGAAGGGCACGCCGGTCTGGCTGAACGGCACGTTCTCAAGGGTTTGGGAGCCGATGAAGTTCTTGATGCTCTTGTGGAACACGCTGGCCGACAGCAGGCCGACCTTGCCGAAGTAGTACTCGACCGACACGTCCAGCGTATTGTCCTTATACGGCTTCAGGTTCGGATTGCCGCGCGAGGCGGTGATGACGCCCGAGTCCGAATCCTTGAACGCGCTGCCCTCGGCGGCCATCGACCCCATGCCGGGACGGTTGAGGTTCTGGCTGGCCGAGAAGCGAACCTGAACCTCGGGCGTCAGTTCGAGCACGGTGTTGAGCGCCGGCAGAACGCCCGAATAGCTGCCCTTCACATCGGTCGTGCCCAGATAGGCGTAGCTGTCGCCCTGGATCCAGCCGGTGCTGTGGGTGTCGGTCTGATAGCCGCGCAGGCCGACATTGCCCCGGAAGCTCTTGCCGAACAGCTCGTGATCCCAGTCCAGCTGAACGTACTCGGACACGGTCTCTTCGGTGGTCGTGTAGACGTTCTCGATGTCCTGGAGCGCGCCGCCGGTCCCGTCGGTGTTCGGGCCAAGGCGGTGATACTCCTTGTACTTGGCGAAGGCCTTGCCGTAGTCGCCGATCAGCCAGGAACCGAAGTCGTTGCTGAACACCGAGGTGACGTCCCCCGCCGACGTGCCGCGCATCTTGCTGCGGGTGCCGTTGACGTTGTCGTCGTAGAACAGGTCACGACCGTCCTGCTGGAAGCGGTGATAGGCCACACCGGCGCGCAGGGTCAGGGTTTCCGACAGTTCGTAACGCGCGTTCAGCACGCCCTCGCGCAGTTCGGACTCGTTGTAGAAGCTGCGGTAGTAGAACGAGTCCATCGCGTAGTTGGCCGCGTTGGTCGGATCCCAGTTCGGATACTGGAACGAGGCCGATCGGCCGTCCGCGCCGAAATTGGCGATCAGATTGCCCTTGGCGCGCATATAGAGCTTGTCGTCGTAGGGCGTCTTGTAGGTGGACTTCTCGTAGCCGACATGGCCGTCGACCACGAGGCGGTCCGAGGCGTCCCACTTGCCGGTCAGGGCCAGCTGGTTGAAGCGGTTCTTGTTCAGCGAGCGGCGATGCTCGCTGCCGAAGGTCGTGCCGGTGACGTCGATCGCAGTGACATAGCCGTTGCTGTCGTAGGCGAGGCTGTTGATCACCGACGACTTCTGGAACGCGCTCGGCCAGATCGTCGCCGCGGCGGTGTCAAACGCCACCGAGCCCGTGGACGCCAGCGGGCGCGTGGCCAGATGCAGCTCGTCGCGCTTGGTGGTGAAGCGGCCGTGCAGGGCGTCCAGCGTCAGCAACAGGTTGTCGACGGGCTTCCACTGCAGCGCGGCCGTCAGGCCCAGGCGCTCCATCTCGGCGTTCCAGGACGAGATGCGGTTGCCGTCTGCGAAATAGAGATCGCCGGACTGGAACTTGGCCTGCTGGGCGGCGCTGAGCTTGGAGATGTCCAGGCCTTTGGCGACCAGCGATGTCATCGTCGAGGCGCTGGGGCGGCTGTAGTTATAGGTGTTGTGGCCCTGTTCGGTCGTCTTGCGCTTGGCGTAGGCCACCGAGACCAGAGCGCCGAAACGGTTGTCCCAGTTGTGGCTGAACAGCGCCGCGATGCGCGGCTGGGTGTCCTTGGTGTATTCGTTGGTGCCGAGCTTCAGCGACAGCGCGCCCTTGGAGCCGGGCTTGTAGTCGAACGGCTTGCCGGTGAAGAGGCCGACGGTGCCGGCCATGCCGCCCTCGTTCTGCGCGGCTTCGAAGGTCTTCTCGACCTCGACCCGCGAGAACAGTTCCGAAGCGAAGATGTTGAAGTCGAAGGCGCGGTCGCGCGAACGCTGGCCACGGCTGTCCTGGGCCGAGTCGACATTGCCCAGCACTTCCATGCCGTTCAGCTGAACGCGGGCGAAGTCAGGCCCCAGACCCCGCAGCGAGATGCGGCGACCTTCGCCGGCCTCGCGGTTGATCTGCACGCCCGGCAGGCGCTGCAGCGACTCGGCCAGGTTCAGTTCCGGGAACTTGGCCATGTCCTCGGCGACGATCGCGTCCTTCTGGATCACGGACTCGCGCTTGATGGCGCGGGCGTCGGCGAGCGACTTGCGATAGCCGGTCACGACAACCGCATCGACGGTCTCGCTGGCGGTCGCGTCGGTCGAGGTCTGCCGCGCAAAGGCGGCGGTGGCGCTGGCGCCGGCCACAAGGACCGTGACCGTGCACAGCAAAAGGCTCTTCAGGTTCGGACGCCAGGCCCGAACAGGATGCAACTTCGACATGATATTCCCCTGCCCCAAACTGGTATGGACCAGTGCCTTTAAGCAGGCTGTAGCGACACCCACGTGACAGTGCGCACAGTCGTAGACAAAATTCCTGATATCCGAGCCAGGAGGGCGAAGTCGCACGCGCATCGGCGAAAAAGGGATCTGGACGGACGAATACGCCCGGCGCAGAGCCCCCTACAGAAGTCCGTTTTTGGACTATACCAAAAAGCCTACAGCGCTCGATTGGGGTCCGAGCCCCGCGCGTCTTCCGCCAGCCAAGGACGTAAAATCACGGCGCTTTCACGCTCGCCGCGCCAGGCCGTGCGGGGTGAAGACTTGAGCGCCTCGGGCGATGGACGCCGTCCACGCGGCGTGCGCCTGGGCGCCGACACGTCGGACGGCGACGTGCGATCCTGGGCTGTCGGTTGTTATCCGCTTCAGTTCACGAGGTTGGCCGGACGGCGCCAGGGCGCCGCAACAGCCGCGCCGCTTCGATAAACGCCCTGGAGGCCGCCGAGGCGTTCTTGCGTCCTGAATAGTAGAGGCAGAGCGGCGCGATCGGCGGGGTCCAGTCGTTCAGGAGCCGGACCACCTGACCGCTGGCGACCTCTTCGGCGATGTCCGCCTCCATGAGGTAGCCCACGCCCATGCCGCCAAGCACCGCCGCCCGCGCAAGGTGGGCTTCATCCAGGGTGAGCGGTCCGTCCGGATCGAGATGCAGGACCTGGCCATCCTTCTCGAACACCCAGCGCAGCAATGCGCCATTGGGCAGTCGGACACGGATGCAGGCATGATGCGCGAGGTCGGCCGGGACACGCAGTTCGGGGGCGTTCGCAAGGTAGGCGGGCGAAGCCACGACGGCGTGGCCCTTCGGCGGGCCCAACGCAACGGCGATCATGTCACTGGGCGCCAGGTCGGCCCGGCGGATGCCGAAATCGAAGCCCTCAGCCACGATGTCGACCAGCTTGCCCTCCGTGACCAGGTCGATGCGCACCTGCGGATAGCGGCGAACGAAGTCGAGGATGAGCGGCTCGAAAACCTCCCGCGCGGCCGTCGGGAAGGCGTTGATGCGCAGCGTCCCCGAGGGCGTCTCCTGCTGTGCGCGCACCATCTCGACCGCGTTGTGAATGGTGTCCATGGCGGGGCGCAGCTGGGCGATGAACTGCCGGCCTGCGTCGGTCGGCGAGACGCTGCGCGTGGTCCGGTTGAACAGTCGCACGCCCAACTGCTGCTCCAGCTTGGCGATGGTGTTGCTCAACGCGGTCGTCGACAGGCCCAGCTCAAGCGCTGCGGCGCGGAACGAGCCCTTTGTGGCTATGGCCAGGACGGCCTCCAGCTCGATCAGCTTCAAGCGCTCCATTGTCCCGCCCGGCTAGATAGTTCATCGCGATTTGTCCCAGTTATCGGGACGAGCGTCCAGCCTTAGATGTTGGCCAGCAAGGACGTCCGTCGACACGACGCGTCCGATCGCAACAGGAGGCGATCTTGTCCATCGAGCTGCCCGCTCCGATTTCCCGTTACTTCGAAACCGACAAGACCAAGGCGGCGGACGCCGTCGCCCAGTGCTTTACGGGTTCGGCGGTCGTGCGCGACGAGCGCAAGACCCATGCCGGACGCGACGCCATCCGCGCCTGGAAGGAACAGTCGTCGCGGACCTATAGCTATGTCGTCGAGCCGCTTTCGCTCACAGAGGCCGAGGGTCGCCTGGTCGTCACTGCGCGGCTGACCGGCGACTTTCCGGGCAGTCCGACGACTCTGCGTTACGCCTTCGCGCTCGAAGACGACCAGATCGCCGATCTGGAGATCGCCCCATGAGCCGCGTCTCCGCCGCTGAACAAGGCTTGGCGCAAGGCGCTGCGCCGTTTCTGTCCCTGCAGGGCAAGCGGGCGCTGATCACCTCGGGCACCCGAGGGGCTGGCGCGGCGACGCTTTCGCTGTTCCGCCAACTGGGGGCGCAGGTGCTGACCACGGCGCGTAATCCGCCTGCGGATCTTCCCGCGGACCTCTTCGTGGCCGCCGACCTGACGACGGCGGACGGGTGCGCCAGACTGGCGGAGGTGGTTCGGGAACGCTTCGGCGTACCCGACATCGTCGTCCACATGCTCGGCGGCTCCTCGGCTCCGGCCGGTGGCTTCGCCGCCTTGGGGGATGAGGACTGGCGACGGGAGCTGGACCTGAATCTGATGCCGGCCGTGCGCCTGGACCGAGACATCGTCCCCGGGATGGTGGCGCGCGGGAGCGGGGTCATCATCCACGTGACGTCCATCCAGCGCACGCTTCCGCTGCCGGACGCCACCACGGCCTATGCGTCGGCCAAGGCTGCGCTGTCCACCTACAGCAAGAGCCTCTCCAAGGAAGTGTCGCCGCGCGGCGTGCGGGTCGTGCGCGTCTCACCCGGCTGGATCGAAACCGAGGCGTCGGTGGCGCTGGCCGAGCGACTGGGCGACGGCGTGGGCGGGGTCGAAGCGGGTAAGCGCAAGATCATGGAGAGCCTCGGCGGGATCCCGCTGGGTCGTCCCGCCCAGCCTGCGGAAGTCGCCAGCCTGTTCGCCTTCCTCGCCTCAGACCTGGCCGGGGCCATCACCGGCGCAGAGTACGTGATCGATGGCGGAGCGATCCCGACGGTGTGACGATCCTGGCCCAGCGCGGGCGCCAAGGCTCGCCTGGCCACGAGCCCGCGCTTTCGTCGCGCGTCGGGGAATCCGAGAAAATATATATCGCGATAAATTTTCTCTGGACATGCTTTGGAGCCAGAACTAAGGATCGATTATCGCAATAACATTTATCGCAACCGCAACCCGCCAACCCGAACCACACCAGGGAGAACCACCATGATCCGCCAAGCTCGCAACATCCTCCTCGCCGCCGCCCTGACGGGCCTGGCCGGTGCCGCCCACGCTCAGACCGACGCTTCGCTCGGCGCGCCGGCGCCGGGCGTTCGTAACGTCGTCCTGGTCCATGGCGCGTTCGCCGACGGGTCGGGCTGGCGGGGGGTCTATGACCGCCTGACCGCCAAGGGCTACCGGGTGAGCATCGTCCAGAACCCGCTGACCTCGCTCGCCGACGACGTCGCCGCCACGCGCCGGCTCCTGGCGCGCCAGGATGGCCCCACGATCCTGGTCGGCCACTCCTACGGCGGCACGGTGATCACCGAGGCGGGCAATGATCCCAAGGTCGCGGGACTGGTCTATGTCGCCGCCTTTGCGCCCGACGCCGGTGAGTCCACGGGCGACCAACTCGCCGACATCCCCGCCCCGCCCAGCTTCGTGATCGAGCCTCAGGCCGACGGTTTCGGCTTCATCAATCTGGCCAAGTTCAAGTCCGGCTTCGCCGCCGACATCAGCGACGCCGACGCCGCCTTCATGCGCGACTCGCAAGTGCCGATCGCCATGTCGGCCTTCGGCGAAAAGGTCACCAAGGCCGCCTGGCGCGTGAAGCCCAGCTGGTTCGTGGTGGCGACCGAAGACGGCGCCATTGATCCCAAGCTGCTGCGCAAGACCGCCACGCGCATCGGCGCCGAGACCGTCGAGGTGAAGGGCAGCCACGTGGTCTTCCTCAGCCGCCCCGACGCGGTCGCCGATCTCATCGACAAGGCCGCCAGGACCGCCGCGACGAAGGCGAAGTAATCCGCTTCAAAGCCCGGCCGCCGGCGCGCCAAACGCGTCGGCGGCTGCGCGATCGATTTGCGTTCGATCCGCGGCGCAGCGTCGAGCTCAGCGCCGAGGCGTCGAACCTTGGCCTCGATCCGCGTGCAGACGGGCGACCATCGCCACGACGGCGTCGGTTTGCAGAATGGTCGCGCCCATCGACAGCAGGGCCGTGACCCCACGATCATCGCCGAGCGCCAGACGCTGGTCGGTCTCGCCCAGGCTGTTCAACCAGACGCGCAGACCAAGCGCGTCGATCGCGCGGTAGGCTTCCGGCGTCAGGGACTTGGGGTCGGCGTGGACCACCTGGGCCCCTCCGGTGATCCGCAGAAGTTCAGCCAAGGGCGCATCCGGCATCAAGCGGACCATCAGCCGCGCCTTGGGATCCATCCCCCGCACCCGCGCCAGGATGGCCGGGTCGCTGTCGAAATAGAGGCTGGAGGCGCGCATGCCGGACGCGTTGACGACCTCGACGATCGGGCCGAGCCGATCGCTCTTCAGGTCCAGATCCACCAGGATGCGACCGCAGGCCAAGGCTAGGGCCTGCGCCAGGGTCGGCGGCGCCTCGTGGCTCAGGAGGCCGTCGCGCTGCTTGAGCCGCAGCGCGGCGACCTCGGCTGCGGTCTTGTCCTCCAAGCGGCCCTTGCCCGTCGTGGTGCGGTCGACGGTCTGGTCGTGCATCAACACCGGCGTGCCATCGCGCGTCACGACGATGTCGATCTCGACGATGTCAGCGCCCTTGGCGATCGCGGCCTCGATCGCGGCCAGGCTGTTCTCGGGCGCCTGGCTATGGTCGCCACGATGGGCGGCGGTCATCGGGCCTGCGCTGGGCCTTGCCAGACGGGCGAGCGCGGCGGTCATGGCCGGCGTTGTGGCGCAACGATCCGGAGACGCGGGTTCGGCCCCGCGCGTGGGGGTGGCCGCCACAAGGCCCAGCAAGGCCGCCAGGACCAGACGACGCATCATGGCGCGCGCCGCAGGTTTAGCTCGTCGCTCTTGGGCGCCAGGTCGATCAGCCGCGCGGGCTTGCCCCGGGCCGGCTTGCTCAGGCGGAAGGCGTCATAGAGCGCGCCGGTCGCCGTATAGGCCTTGTAGGTCAGCTCGCCGCCGTCGACGCTGATCGCCTGGAACAGCTGCACGCCCGTCGCCTTGCGGCTGGCCCAGTCGTCTTGGCCGGCGGGATACTGCTTGGGCCCGGCCACCGACACCACATAGACCGGCCCGCCCTTGCGGCCTCGGGCGTAGGTGTGATCGTGCCCCTGCAGCACAAGATCCACACCGTACCTTTGCAGCACCGGCTCCAGCGCCGCCCGCAGCTCCGGATTGTCGCGCCCCTTGGCGGTCGAATAGATCGGATAGTGCAGGAAGACGACGGTCCAGGCGTTGGGATTGTCAGCCAGACGCGCCTGCAGCCACGTCAAGGTCGCCTCGGCGAGCTCTGGATGATCGCTCATCGCGTCGGCGTCCAGCGACAGGAACCGTACGCCCTGGTAGTCGACCTGGTAGACGGTCTCGGAGAGCGCTTCGACGCCCGCCGGGCCGTTGCGCGGCAGCGTGAACTGCTGGCGCCACTGCGGCGCCAGGGCCTGACGGCCTTCGACGGGCGGGCCGTATTCGTGGTTGCCGGGACTGGGCAGGGTCAAAAGCTCGGCGTGAAGGTCGGGGGCCATGTCGAACCACTCGGCCCACTCGCGGTCGGCGTCCGAGCGGTTGATCAGATCGCCGGCGTAGAGCGCCAGGGCCGCGTCCGGCGCCAGGCGGCGGGCCATGCGCATGACGCGCGAGCCGTGGCTCTCCACCTCGTTCTGCACGTCGCCGAAATAGAGGAAGGTGAACGGCTTGGCGGTCGACGCCGCCGTGCGGACCTGGCGCCAGGCGCTGAAGGTCCGGCCATCGCCCACCCGATAGACGTACAGCGTTTCAGGCTTTAGCCCATCGATGACGGCGCTATGGGCGGTGGCCGAGACCGGCGCGCCGTTGCGAGGCGCGTACTGGACCACCTCGCTGGTCGCCATCACGGTCGAAACAGCGTCCTCGAACGCCGGGCCGGGCGTCGCCTCGGCGTACTCCACCAGGCCCTTGCCGGCGCCGGCCTCCATGCGCCAGGTCACCGCAAAGCCGCGGGACGGATCCTCGGTCGGGTTGACGATCAGCCGCTGAGGCTTGCCGCCGGTGATGATGGGCTCGGCTGGCGCGCGCGCCTTGGCCGGTCCTTGGGCGGCGACCGGCCCGACGGCCAGCAGCAGGGCGCTCAGGGCGACGCCGCAGCCAAGAGCCGTCGCCAGACGGAACGCCGAAGCGCAAGCGCGTCGCGGATTGAAGCTGGGGGTCATGGTCGACTCGGATCAGGCGTTGACGAAGAAAGGGATGTCGGCGCGGCCAAGGGGGAGCCGCGCCGACCACTCCTGGGACAAGCCAGGAGCGCGGCGCCGACGGACCGCACGCGGCGATCCGCCGGCGTATCGGTCAGAGCTTCCAGTCGAAGCTGAGGCTGATGTAACGGCCGTTCTCGATGTAATCGCGGATGCCGCCCTTGGCCTTGCCGAAGGTGTACCAGTAGGTGTGGCTATCCAGGGCGTTCTGGACCTTGAAGGTCGCGGCCATCCGGTCGTTGAAGTGACGGCGGACCATCAGGTCGACGAACTTGTAGTCCTGCTCGTACGGGTCGTTGCCGTAGTCCTCGATGTCTTCCAAGGCTTCGGACTGATAGCTGTACGAGACATAGGCCTCCCAGCCGTTGCGCTCCCAGAAGACTTCCAGGTTCGCCAGACGCGACGGGGTCTCCATCAGCGGCAGTTCCTGGCCCGCCGGGTGCCAGCTGATGCCGGTGACGGCGCGGGCCCGTTGGAAGGTCATGTTGGCCGCGACGCCCAGACCGTCGAAGGGCGCGGGCAGCCAGTGCAGGATCTGGCGGGCGTTGACCTCGACGCCGCTCACCTTGGCGGACTTGCCGTTCATGGGCGTCGAGATGTCGACGCCGGTCCCGTCGGTGTAGTTGTCCGTCGTACCGTCCTGAATGACGCTGGACGACGAGCGGAACAGGAAGTTGCGAATGTCCTTGTGGAACAGGCCGACCGAATAGGCTCCGGTCTTGCCGTTGTACCACTCCAGTGAGGCGTCGTAGTTGACCGCCTTCATCGGCTTGAGGTTCGGATTGCCGGTGCTGACGCTTTCCAGGACCCACTGTTCCTTGGGATCGGTCTTGCCGTCGCCGTTCGGATCGGTGTTGTAGCCGTACGACTTGGCCGAGCTCATGCGGTTGATGTCGGGACGCGAGAAGCTGGTCCAGACCGCGCCGCGCAGGATCAGGTCGTCGCGGAACTTGTAGTTCGTGTGGATCGACGGCAGCACATTGACGAAGTCGGACTTGTCGCGCGTGAAGGTGTCGCCCTTCAGCGGGTCTTCCAGCCAAGCCTGGATGTCGTTCTTTGTGCTCTCGACGCGCGCCCCGGTGATCACCTCGGCCTTGCCGAACTGAGCCTTGGCCATGGCATAGCCGGCGAGGACGGTCTCCTTGTAGTTCCAGGTGTCCTCGTTGGAGACCTCGGCCGCGTCCGGCGAGGTGGCCAGGCCGCTGAAGAAGGTGGACTTGCCATCCTGGGCCTTGCGCAGCTCGGCCATCATCTTGTCGGTGTCGATCGTGACGCCCAGCCGGTAGTCGCCGGAATAGACCCCGCCGAACAGGCTGTCGACGGACTGGCCAAAGTACGGCGCAAAGTCGGCCATCGTGCCGCTGCGGGTCAGGTCGATGAAGCTGCCGCCCGTCTTGCGACGCTCCGAGACCGACATCTTCACGCCCGCCTTCAGCTCGCGCAGCCAGTGGCTGGCCGGCGTGTAGGCCAGATTGAACTGAGCTTGCTTGAGGGTCTCTTCGTTCTCGCCGAACCCAGCGCTCATGCTCGAATACTTGAACGCCGCCGGGTCCTGGACGGCGGCCATGCCCGCGGCGTTCAAGACCCATTTCGGAAAGCGCGGGTCACCGGCGGTCGAGACAAAGACGCCCTTGTTGCCAAGCCAGTCGTAAGCGTCGGTGCGGAAATGGAGCTCGAACTCGTCTTTGATGTTGTCGCGCGAGTTGGAGTACGAGACGTCGTAGTCGAGGGTCAGGTCGCCAAACCGGCTCTTGCCGCCAACCGTCGCCGAGCCCAGCACGCCTTCGGTCGAGCCACCTTCCCAGTAGCGGCGCAGGCGGAAGCCTTGCGGATCCCAAAGACCCGAACCGCCATCCAGGCTGTAGAAGCTGCGGGTCTTGCGGTCGGCGTCGGTGATCCGGCCGTCCTTGTTCTGGTCGATGATGTCGTTGACCGAGTAGCTGTAGACGCGCACCCCGTTCTCGACGCCGATCACCGCCTTGTCGGGCGTCATCAGGTCGGTGCGCGACTTGTCCTTCTGGACGAGACGCTCGGAAATGCGGTCGGCGTAATTGCGGAAGTTCAGCCGGTTCCGGAATTCGGTCTCGTCATAGACGTTGTACTGGCCACGCAGATGGATCTCGTGGTCGGCGTTGCGCCAGTCCAGCGAGGCGTTGAGGCCCTTGCGCTCGACCTTCGTCTCGCCGGCCGAGAGCTCGACACCCAGCGTCTGGAAGGTCGAGGTGTCGAAATTGCGCGACTTGTTGGTGGCGAACCAGCGCTGGGGCATGTCGTCGCCCGAACCGCCGACCTGCTCGAACTGGGAATTGCGGCGCGTGTAGCTGGCGGTGACGAACAGGCCGAAATTCTCGTTGAACTGACGGCCGAAGGCCAACTGGGCTTCACCGGACTTCTTGCGATCGCGCTTGTCCAGCATCGTGCCTTCGAGCGACACCGCCACGTGGGTCGGATCGAAGTCGAACGCGGTCGGGGTGCGGATCTCGACCGAGCCGCCCAGAGCGTCGCCGTCCATGTTGGGCAGGATCGACTTGAACACGGTGATCGAGTCGACGCCGGCGGCGGGCAGGAAGCTCAAGCGAACGCCGCGATAGAAGTTGTCGCCGGGCGAGCCCATGCCGCCCAGGCGCACGCCGTTGACCGAGTAGGT
Organism: Caulobacter vibrioides; assembly: GCF_002310375.3. Taxonomy (GTDB): domain Bacteria; phylum Pseudomonadota; class Alphaproteobacteria; order Caulobacterales; family Caulobacteraceae; genus Caulobacter; species Caulobacter vibrioides_D. The sequence continues at coordinate 692,848 of NZ_CP023315.3, read as the reverse complement.
ATTGTACTCGGTCGCCAGACCGCGGATCGAGATGCGATCCCCCTCGCCCGTGGTGTGGTTGCGCACCGCCGACACGCCCGGAAGGCGCGAGACCGCCTCGGTCAGGTTGGACGAGGGCAGCTTGCCCATGTCGTTGGCGCTGACCACGTCGGTGATCATGTCGGCGTCGCGCTTGGCGTCGAGCGACTTGCGCAGGCCCGCCGCGTAGCCGACGACGATCAGCTCGTCGACCTCATCGGCGGCGGCCAAAGGGCGTTCACGCAGCACGATGGCCCCGTTGATCGCCTCGACCGTCAGCGGCGCGGCCGCGAGCATCTGCTTCAGGGCGTCCTCGGCGCGCATGCGGCCCTCGATGGCCACCGACTGGCGACCGCGCGTCAGCGCCGGATCGGCCGAAACAGCCACGCCGGCGATGCGCGAAAACGCCATCAGCGCCGCGCCCAGGTCCTGAGCGGGAATATCAAAGCGGGCTTCGGCGGCCAGAGGCGCGGTCGGCGCGGACTGGGCGTAGGCCGCGCCGGCGGCCGTCACCATCGAGAACGCCGCCACGGCGGCCATAAGTCGAGACTTGTAGCTCATAAAACGCCCCAGAACCTTAGAGCCCGCTTTTCGGGCCTCGAACGGGGTAGACAGCGTGATCGGCAATATCAGACAGGCGTCGCAAAACTTTTATTTTTACACTGTCGTCGAAATTATCTGCCTCATGGCGAATAATTATCTCATCACTGACAATCCATCGGACAAGCATTTCACATATCGATGTTTTGACTTGTGACACGCCAGCCTGAGCTTCACAAAACTGCCGCACAGTTCGGTTAACGCCGCCGCTGATCGAGCCCGCCTTCGGGGCGTGGCGAGACCTGGAATCCAGGAATGGCTCAGAACGAACCCGTGCCGGTCTTCGAGACCGTGCGCGCGCACGAGACGCGGTTGAAGGCCTATGCGCGTCGCCGCGGCGCCGACGGCCACGAAGCCGAGGACCTCTTTCAGGAAACGGTGCTGCGCCTGCTGCAGCGCGCGCGGCGAGCGCCCCTGCTCAATCCGCTGGCCTATGCGTTTCGCGTGCTGGACAACCTGATGCGCGACGGCCGCCAGCGGCCAAGCTTCGAAGCGCTGGACGACGCCGAGCCCTGCGAGCAGCCAGGACCGGGGGCCCTCCTGGAGGGACAGGAGCTGGCCGAGGCGTTCTCGCGCGCGATCGCAGACATGCCGCGGCTGCGCCGGGAGGTCTATCTGAGACGACGCCTGGACGGCCAAGCCTATGACCGCATCGCGCTTGATCTACGGCTGACGCCCGAGGCCGTTCAGAAACACTACAGCCGCGCGTCGGCGACCCTGCGCAAGGTCCATCAGGACGCTGTGCGGGGCGAAGGATAGCCCGCATGCGCGAACACGCTTACGCCCGCACCGAGGATCATCAGGCCGCGCTTTGGGCCGATCGCCTGGCGACCACCGCCCTCTCCTGCCAGGAAGCCGCCCGCCTGGAAGCGTGGCTGTCGGCGAATCCGCGTCGCGAAGCCTTGTTGGCCGCGCACCGTGACCTGATCACGTCGGCGCCCCTGGGGCGGGCCCTCGTGCAGGCTCGCGCGTCCGGCGCTCGCAAGGCCAAGCCGCGATCGCTGGGTTCGCCGATCTGGACGCTCGCGGGCGCGGCGCTGGCGGCGGCCATCGCGGTGATCGCTTGGCCGCGCCCTGCGCTGGATCTGAAGACGCCGCAAGGCCGTCAGCAGGTCCAGGTGCTGGCGGACGGCTCGAGGCTGACCCTGAACGGCGATTCCCAGGCGCGCGTGACCCTGGCGCGGCGCAAGCGGGACGTCCGCCTCGACCAGGGCGAAGCCTTCTTCAAGGTGGCGCACGATCCGTCACGGCCCTTCACCGTGCATGCGCGGGACGCATCGGTGACCGCGCTGGGCACGGCGTTCAACGTCAACCGCCTGGCCGACGCGACCGAGATCACGGTGCATGAAGGCAAGGTCCGGGTCGCGGCCACCACCACGCGCGCTCGTCCGGTCGTGGTCGTCGCGGGCGAGAGCGTCCGGGTTTCCGCCCGGGGAATCGAGGGCCGCGTCAAGTTCAACCCCGCCGTCGCCGACGACTGGCGCAGCGGCTGGATCGAACTGAACAACGGCCGGTTGGGCGATCTGGTGACGGAGCTCAACCGCGCCAACGCCACGCGCCCCTTGAGGCTGGGCGAGCCGGCGCTGGCCGAGCTTCGCCTGACGGGCCGCTTCCGGGCGACCGCGCCGCGCGAAACAGCGGCGTTGGTGGCCGCCACGCACGGACTGGCTCTGCAGGAAGCCCCCGACGCGACGGTGCTGGCGCCGATCTCCAGGCGATGACCCGACCCTTGCCGGCCTGACGAATGAGCGCCGGCGAGCCAGAAGGGCGGCATGGGTTCAAGGCCGGGGCTCGACCGAGCCTGGCCCGCCGCCGCTTGACCGGTTGGGCTATGGCAATCCGATCGGTGTCCTCGGCGTCCCGCTAACGCACGAAGGGGAAGGGAGACAGGGCCTTGCTGTTCTCCTCAACCAGTAGGGTCCGATTGATCGGCGCGGCGGCTCTCTGGGGACAGGCGGGCCGCTCGCAGATCCGGCAGGACGGTCCGATCTCCACCGCGATCGGATTGGCGATATCGAGACCCCGCGCGTGGACCAGCTTGCTGGCGTGCCTCAACTCGCAGCCCAGGCCGACCACCAGCTCGTCTTCCAGTCCGGCCTGCAAACCCGAGACGCGACGCACCGTGCGCGACAGGGTGAAGTAGCGCTCGCCGTCGGGCGTCTCGATCACTTGTGTGACGATACGGCCGGGCGTCTTGAAGCTGTCGTGGACGTTCCAGCGCGGGCAGGCCCCGCCAAACCGCGAGAACGGGAAAGGGCCGGCGGCGTAGCGCTTGGAAATGTTCCCGGCCGCATCCAACCGCATCATGAAGAACGGCACGCCCCGCGCGCCCGGACGTCCCAGCGTGGTCAGGCGCTGGGCGGCCTGCTCGTAGCTGATGCCAAAGCGCGACCGAACCCGCTCAATGTCGTAGCCGCTGGCCTCCATGGCGCTGAGGAACGGCTCGTAGGGCATCATGATCGCCGCGGCGAGATAGCTGTCGAGAAACACCTTCAGGAGCTGTCGGCTTGAACGATCCGGCGCCTGAAAGCGATCGGTGAGGTCCGACAGCACCTCTCCGCCCTCCATCAGACCCAGTTGATAGCACATGCCGAAGGTGCGGCTGGCGTGGGCCAGCGTCTCCGACAGCATCAGGCGTTTGCGGTGATGGTCGTAACGGCGCAGCGAACCGCTCATCACCTCGACCGGCATGATCCGGGTCTGGACGCCGAACTTGCTCTGCAGGCGCTCGCGAACCGCCGGCGCCAGGTCCTGCGGATCGGCTTTCAGCTGGGCGACGATCGTCTCGGCCAGGGCCTCCAGCTCGGTGAAATGGTTGCGCTGCGCGCCGACCAGGTCGCGGACCCAATCGGTCGGCGAGGCCTGGTCAGAGACCGGGCCCGCCCCGTCCGGCCGCTCGAAGGCGCCCAGGTCGATCAACCGGCCGCGATCGAGATAGGCGCGATAGAGCCGCGTCATGGCCTCGGCCAGGCCCGGCGACAGCTCGGCGACCTCGGCGGTCTCGTGGCGCGACACGCCCAGGTCGGCGAACATCTTGTCGGCCAGCACCTCCTCCAGCCCCGCGCCGCCGCCCGGATCGTCGGCCGATAGGCTGCGCAGGTCCAGATCGTAGGCGTCCGCCAGCCGCAGCAGGATCTGCGCCGTCACCGGCCGCTGGTTACGCTCCAACAGGTTCAGATAGCTAGCCGACACACCCAGTTCCTCGGCCATCCGCGCCTGGGTCACGCCCAGGTCGCGCCGCAGCCGCTTCAGCCGCCCGCCGAGAAAGAGCTTCTTGTCGCTTGCCTTGGTGTTGGGTGCCGCCATCCGGTCAACTTGTCACAACTTTACATGAATTACAAAGTCGATCTTTGACAAATTGCCTTCAATAGGTTCGACCGATCCGGCGGCCCGGCGTTAGCTCGCCAAGACGAGTTTTCCTTGGCCCGCAAGGCTTCGAGCCCCTGGCCTCCGAAGTGGGATTGATGATCATGACGCAGCGCAAGACCTATGCCGAACACCGCGACGCCCTGCTGGCGCGCTATCCTCAGGGCGTCACGCCGGGCGGCGTCGACGTCGACGACATCATCCAGCTGAAGCTGCAGAACACCTTCAACACCCACCTGGACATCGCCCGGGCCATGGCGCCGGTCATGCGCGCCGACATGGCCGCCTATGACGCCGACAGCAGCAAGTTCACCCAATCGCTGGGCTGCTGGTCGGGCTTTCACGCCCAGCAGATGATCAAGGCGGTCAAGCGCCTGCGCGGCACGACCAAGGGCGCCTATGTCTATCTGTCGGGCTGGATGGTCGCGGGCCTTCGCAACCGCTTCGGCCACCTGCCCGACCAGTCGATGCACGAGAAGACCTCGGTCGTCGACCTGATCGAGGAGATCTACGTCTCGCTGCGCCAGGCCGATGAAGTGGCGATCAACGACCTCTTCAAGACGCTGAGCGCCGCCCGCAAGGCCGGCGACCAGATCGCCGAGCAGGCCGCGATCAAGGCGATCGACAACTTCGAGACCCATGTCGTGCCGATCATCGCCGATATCGACGCTGGCTTCGGCAACGAGCATGCCACCTATCTGCTGGCCAAGGAGATGATCAAGGCCGGCGCCTGCTGCCTGCAGATCGAGAACCAGGTCAGCGACGCCAAGCAGTGCGGCCACCAGGACGGCAAGGTCACGGTGCCGCGCGAGGACTTCATCGAGAAGCTGCGCGCCTGCCGCCTGGCCTTCGAGGAACTGGGCGTCGACGAGGGCGTGATCGTCGCCCGCACCGATAGCCTGGGCGCGGGCCTGACCCAGAAGATCCCGGTCAGCCAGGAGCCTGGCGATCTGGCCAGCGACTATATCAAGTGGCTGAAGACCGAGCCCGTCACCCCGGAAAACCCGCTGAAGGACGGTGAGCTGGCGATCATGAAGGACGGCGCGTTCGTCAAGCCCGTGCGGATGCCCAACGGCCTGTTCGCCTTCCAGGACGGCACCGGCCGCCAACGCGTCATCGAGGACTGCATCGCCAACCTGACGCAAGGCGGCGCCGACCTGCTGTGGATCGAGACCGACACCCCCAATGTCGACGAGATCGCCTCGATGGTGGCCGAGGTCCGCAAGGTCGTTCCGAACGCCAAGCTGACCTACAACAACTCGCCGTCGTTCAACTGGACGCTCAATCTGCGCAAGCAGGTTCGCGACCAGTGGATCGCCGAGGGCAAGATTCACAAGGACAGCTATCCGGACGGCAATGCGCTGATGTCGGCCGAGTACGACAAGAGCGACCTGGGCCGCGAGGCGGACGAGCGACTGGCCCGCTTCCAGGTCGACATCGCCGCCCGCGCCGGGGTGTTCCACAACCTGATCACCCTGCCGACCTTCCACCTGACGGCCAAGAGCGTCGACGAGCTGTCGCGCGGCTACTTCGGCGAGGAGCGGATGCAGGCCTACGTGAATACGGTGCAGCGCGAGGAGATCCGCCGCGGCGTCTCGGCCGTGAAGCACCAGCACGAGGTCGGCTCGGACCTCGGCGACACCTTCAAGGAAATGGTCGCCGGCGAGCGCGCCCTGAAGGCCGGCGGCCACGCCAACACCATGAACCAGTTCGCGGCCGAATAGGCCCGACACTTAAGCCCCCAAAGGAGCAGAGCCATGACCGCATTCTCTCCCGCCACCATGCCCGCGACGGACGACGACAAGCGCGCCGTCGAACGGCTCGCCGAGGCCTCCCACCGCCTGAACGACGCCGTGCGTCGCGCCATCGCCGCCGGCTATTCGGTGGAACTGGTGCGCACCTCGCGCCACCATGACGGCGCGGGCAACTGGGGCGATCAGATCGTCCCGACCGTTCGTGAAAAAGGCGCCGAAAAGAGCGCTTAACGACCAAGAACCGACCAGAGTCCTGATGACGGCTCCCCGGACATCCGGGGAGCCGATCCCACCGCCACGGAAAGCTTCCTATGCCGCTCGACATCGCCGCCAACATCCAGGTCACCGGTCCCGTTGAAGGCCGAGCTGCGGAAGTACTCACCCCCGAAGCCCTGGCCTTCGTCGCCGATCTGCACCGTCGGTTCGACGCGCGTCGCCGCCAGTTGCTGGAAACCCGTCAGGCGCGCCAGGCGCGCTTCGACGCCGGCGAACTGCCCAACTTCCTCGACGACACCGCATCGATCCGCGCCGCCGACTGGACCATCGCAGCCATTCCCGACGACCTGCTCGACCGCCGCGTCGAGATCACCGGGCCGGTCGACCGCAAGATGATCATCAACGCTCTGAACTGCGGGGCCAAGGTGTTCATGGCCGACTTCGAGGACGCCACGGCCCCGACCTGGGCCAATGTCGTTGAAGGGCAGATCAATCTGAAAGACCGCTGGCAGGGCGCGCTGACCCACGTCGATCCCAAGTCCGGCAAGTCGTACGCCCTGGGCGCGACACCCGCCGTGCTCAAGGTCCGACCGCGCGGCTGGCACCTGATGGAGCGCCATCTGGAGATCGACGGCCAAGCCGTGGCCGGCGCGCTGTTCGACTTCGGCCTCTACGTTTTCCACAACGCCAAGGCGGCGATCGCCCAAGGTTCGGGTCCCTACTTCTACCTGCCCAAGCTCGAGAGCCACCTGGAAGCACGCCTGTGGAATGACGTGTTCCTCCGCGCCCAGGAGGTGCTCGGCCTGCCGGTGGGAACGATCAAGGCCACGGTGCTGATCGAGACCATCCCCGCCGCCTTCGAGATGGACGAGATCCTGTTCGAGCTGAAGGACCACATCGTCGGCCTCAACTGCGGCCGCTGGGACTACATCTTCTCGTTCATCAAGCGCCTGGGCCGCCGCGCCGAATTCCTGACCCCCGACCGCTCGGCCATGGTCATGGGCAAGGCCTTCCTCGGCGCCTACTCGCTGAAGCTCATCCAGACCTGCCACCGCCGCCGCGCCTTCGCCATGGGCGGCATGGCGGCCCAGATTCCGGTCAAGGGCGACGACGCCGCCAACCAGGCCGCCTTCGCCAAGGTCAAGGCCGACAAGGAGCGCGAAGCCACGGCTGGCCATGACGGCACCTGGGTGGCGCACCCCGACCTGGTGCCGGTCGCGCTGGAGGTCTTCGACCGCCTGATGCCGACGCCGAACCAGCTTGACAGGAACCTGGCCGACCTCGACATCACCCAGGCCCAGATGCTGGCGCTGCATGACGGCGTCCGCACCGAAGCGGGCGTGCGCGAGAACATCCGCGTCGGCGTCCGCTACACCCAGGCCTGGCTCGAGGGGCGCGGGGCCGTGCCGCTCTACAACCTGATGGAAGACGCCGCGACGGCCGAAATCTGCCGCACGCAGCTCTGGCAGTGGATCCGCCTTGGCGCCGAACTGGACGATGGCCGGCCGCTGACGTCTGAACTGTTCGTCAGCCTGTTCACCCAGGAAATGACGGAACTCCGGCGCGATCTGGGGTCACAGCGCCTGGAAGAAGCCGCCCAGCTCTTCGCTCAGATGGTGCTTTCCGAGAGCCTCGAAGAGTTTCTGACGACGCCCGCCTACGACCTTCTCTGACACCGACGGGTTTAGTCACGCCGCACGGGTGGGCCCAAGCCCCATCCAAAACCTCACGTGCGCCGAAACGTCTTTTGCCCCTAGACCTCCGCCTCGGCGGAGGTCTTTCGGCGCGCACTATCATGACGGTACGGGACCCCAGGGCCTGCTTTGCGCAGCGCGCGCCATGACGAGCGCTTCCTTCCCCAGGATCAAGCCGCCATCGCGACCCGCTTGCCGGACGAGGTTTGGGACGCAGCATAACCCGCGAATTGCCAGTTGCAGGCCCGCGACCGCTCCTGTATCGAACGCCCTCCCCCGCCGACGTGAATTGCGTCGACACCCGGATGGCCCGGTGGCGGAGTGGTGACGCAGCGGACTGCAAATCCGTGCACCCCGGTTCGATTCCGGGCCGGGCCTCCAAATCAAGCCTTCAACATCATGCTCTGATTGTGCTTCGCCTGAGCTGATCCAAGGCAGCTACCCAGGGCAGACTCCGCCTAATCCAAGGTGGAGAGAACACATCGCCGATGAGGCGCAAAAGCCAGCCCAGACGAAATACAGGTGCGGAAGGTTCGGCGCTTGATCTATTCGCGATCATTGAGCGTGCCAGCTAAAAATCGGCGACTGCATGTTGGTTGATCGCCCAGGCTCTCGTTTTGAAGATGATAGGCACTCGAGGGAAATTTGTTTTAAGTGGGCCTCGCTGGCTCGTCTTGGTCAAGGCGATGCGTGCGAACATAGGATACGCTCAGCATGCGCAATCTCCCGTTTCTTGGTTTGCTCGCGACCACAGCGCTCGTGACGCTACTATGCGGCTGCGAGCGCCCCAGCACTTCGGCGCCGGCGCTTCCACAGACTGAGGTCGCCGCCGCTCAGACGGAATCGCCAGTCACAAAGGCGCTTCTAAACCAAGGACTTGAGCGAGCATCTAAGGCGTTCAGAGGCCAAGCAGTCGCAATTGAAGCCTTTACATCACTGTCTCTCCAAGGAGAGGTCGTTTGCGTGAAGTATATCGCAATTAAGCCCGGCGCCGAAAAAACTTCTTATTTTATAAGTTCGCCAAGCGGGGTGGACTTAGCGCAAAGCGAAATGAGTCCAAGATGGTCGGAAAAATGCTCATCAAAAATCAAAAATATTCATCTTGATCAAATCGATGTCGAATTGAATTCTGCCAGAAACACGCTCCAAACTGGGCCGAAGACACCAAAATTCAACACCCCATAGAATTCAACTTCACTTAATTAATTATATTAGCATGATATATATTTAAACTGCCAAATGCTTTGGTGATAAAATGCCAGAAAAGGCCAATTTATTTCTGAAATATATAATCTACATATCGATTAATTACTCACCGTCCCAAAGCAAAGGCCTTGGAGCAATCTGCGAGATGCGTGCGCCATACGACAGGCCGCACCACAACACGATCTACGCGGCGCCACAATGAATAGCGAAGTGACATCAGTTGGAGATTTTGGGCTGTTAACTCTTGGCGCGTATACCGACCACGTGGCACATGCACGACAAACAAAACTGGTGGGGCTTCAATGCGCGCAATCATCAATGGCGGCGTCACGCCGAAAGGCATAGTTAAGGTCAGCGGCGCGAAGAACTCCGCAACGCGCCTGCTTTCCGCCGCCTTGCTCACCGATAGTACGGTAGAGCTGAGCAGCTTCCCGACCCAATTGGTCGATGTGGGCCATAAGATTCGCTTCATCCGAGCGCTCGGCGGCCGCATCGATGTAGACGATGCGTCTGGCTCGATCGTGGTTGATAGCTCGAACTTCAAGTCCACCGTACTTGAAGACTACGACTACCCTATCCGCACCACTTACCTTTTGGTGGCGGGGCAGATTCTCCGCTCTGGCGTCGCTCGCATTCCCTATCCCGGCGGCTGTAAGATCGGTAGCCGCGGCTACGACTTGCACATCATGGTCTGGCGCCAACTCGGCTGCGAGGTCGAGGAGCTCCCGGACTACATCGAGGTGCGCGGCGGGCGCTTCAAGGGCGGAGAGATCCGCTTCCCGATCTCCACCGTGGGCGGTACGGAAAATGCGCTGATCTGCGCCGCGATCGCCGAGGGCTCGACCGAGATCATCAACGCCTACATCACGCCTGAGATCGAAGACCTGATCGACCTGCTCAAGCGCATGGGCGCGCAGATCGAGGTCTTTGGTAACAGCCACGTCCGGGTCCACGGCCGTGGCGCGCTTTCCGGCGCCCGCAAGAACGTGATGTATGACCGCATCGAGGCCCTGACCTGGATCGTCTATGCCATCATGACGCGCGGCGAGCTCCTGATCGAAGGCGTGCCCTTCGAAGCGATGCGCTCACCTCTTCTCTACATCGAGAGCGCGGGTGTCGACCTGCTGGCGAACAGCAACTCGATCTACGTGCACCCAGGCTGCATCAAGGAGGGCCGCGTTCAGCCCTTCGAGGTTCCCTGCGGCGCGCACCCCGGCGTGATTTCGGACATGCAGCCGTTCTTCACGATGCTGGGTCTGAGCGCCACCGGCGTCTCGCGCGTGTTCGACTATCGCTATCCGGAGCGGGTGGGGTACGTCCACGAACTCGCCCGCTTCTGCCAGCCCGGGGCGCTGGAAGCTGAACATGGCAAGATCACTGTCCACGGCCCGGGCGTCTATCGCGCCGCTGAGGCGACCTCGACCGATCTCCGTGGCAGCATGGCGCTCATCCTCGCCGCGCTTTGCGCGGACGGCCGCTCCGTCGTCAACGACGCGCACATGGCGCTGCGCGGTTACAACGACCTGAAAGGCAAGCTGGCCAAGGTCGGTGTTGAGATTGAGGTGCAGGAGAGCGACGAACCCGCGCTCGCCGCCATCGCATGACGACGCGTAGCGTTTCGCGCGACATCGTCGACACCCTGGCGCGCCTCAGCGGCGCGCCAGCCGTGGAAGACGCCGATCTGAGGGGCTACAGCCGCTGGCGCGCTGGCGGAACCGCGAGGGTCGCCATCGAACCGGTTTCCGCCGAAGCGACGCAAGCCTGCCTTTCGTACCTGGCGGACAAGCCGTTTCCCAAGGTGATCGTCGGCGACGGCTCGAACATCCTGTTCGATGACGCCGGCTTCGACGGTGTCGTCATCCGCATCGGCGCAGCGCAGTCGGCGGTCCAGTTCGACGGCGAGAAGGTTCGCGCCCAAGCGGGCATATGGGTCCCGCAGTTTGTCCATCGCCTGTGCCAAAGGGGCTTGGGCGGCCTTGAACATGCGATCGGGATCCCCGGCACCCTCGGCGGCCTTGTCGTTATGAACGGCGGCAGTCGGCGGCTTGGCGTCGGACGAAACCTCCTGCAGGCGCGCGGTTGCGACATCAACGGCGTGCCGTTCGAGCGTGATCACGCGGCTTGCCAGTTCCGCTATCGAGGATCCACGCTCCAGGACGACGGCCTGATCATCCTGGAAGCCGATTTCGCGTTCACGCCGGTCGATCGCCAAGCGCTGCGCCGAGACATGATCTCGATCATGGTGGAACGCCGGCGCAAGTTCCCCAAGAACCTTCCCAATTGCGGCTCCGTCTTCCTGAGCGATCCGAAGATGTACGACGTGGTCGGCCCTCCCGGCGCCGCCATCGAGCGAGCAGGCTTGAAGGGCTTGAAACTGGGCGACGCCCAGATTTCGCCCCTGCACGCCAACTTCATCGTCAATCTCGGCGCCGCCAAGGCGGGCGACATTCTTGGACTGATCCATCATATCCGGACGACCGTTCACCAGCAGACGGGGTTCTGGATGGACGCCGAAGTGAGGCATATCGCGCCGGACGGCCGCATTCGCCCCGCGCATGAGGCCGCCGCCAAGCAGGCCTCAACCGCCATCCTGGCCTGACACCGTGTCATCACGCCTTGTAAAAATCGCGACGGTGTTGGCCTCGCGGGGGCTGACGCGGGTCTCTCAAGTCGTCGCGTTTCTGTTGCTGGCCAGGGTGCTGTCGCCCGAGGGGTTCGGCGCCTATGCGGTCGTGACTTCGGCTATCTTCCTGGCCGGGCAGATCGGAACGCTTGGCCTGCGTCAGGCCGCCGCCTACCGCATTGGCCAGAAAATCATGTCCGACGGCGAAGCCGTCGGCGTCCTCGCCGCCTTCTGGCCCGTCGCGGCCGTTCTATGCGCGGCTGGCGTCTACGCCTTCAACCAGGACAGCTTCGAGGCGCTGGGCCTGGGATTGACTACAGCGGCCCTAATCGCTTGCGCGGCGGTGCTGCTTCTCAACCTGATGCAGGGCGTGTTCCTGGGCCGAGGAGAGATCAAGGCCTTCGCGTTCTCGGACTCAGGCCCCCGCGTCCTGCAATCGGTGTTCGCCGCCCTGCTCTGGCTGTTTGGTGCGCTGACCCTTGATACGGCTCTGTGGAGCTTCGCAGCCGGGTTCATCCTTCTGGCGCCCATGGTGATCTGGATGGCCGCCCGTCCGGCCAACAAGCTCGACCTGGCCATCGTGCAGGTTCCAGCCATGGTCCGCCACGGCTTCCTGTTCGCGGTCTCGGCGTTCCTCGTCATGCTTCAGGGGCGCATCGGCGTCTTCTTCCTGTCGGGCGCCGATGGCGAAGTGGCCGCAGGCCAGTTCTTTGCGGCGCAACGCGCCAGTGAGATCTTCCTGGAATTGGCGACGGCCGCAGGCCTGGTGCTGTTCTCGGAAACCGCTCGCGGCGGCGCCACCCAGGAGAAGCTGGAGTCGGCCGTACGAACGGCGACAGGGCTTTTCGTCATGTTTCTAGGTGTCGGCGCGGTCGCCGCCGCAACCGCGCCCTGGCTGGTCGTGACCCTTCTGGGACCTCAATACGCCGGCGCGACGGACGCCTTGAGGATCCTGGCGATCGGCCTGGCGCCCGCAGCGGCGGTGAGGATTCTCAATAGCGTCATCGCAGGAATGGGGCGGCCTTATATCAGCGCGGGCATCGTCCTGGTCGGCATAGTGGTGAACGCTATCGCCTGCGCCCTGCTCGCGCCAAAGTTCGGCGCGTCGGGCGCTGCGATGGGTATGGCGATAGGACAGTTCACAGCTGCGCTGGGGTATCTGATTGTATTGCGCCTGACCTTCAAAGTCCCACTCTCGACACTCGCAGCAATTCCGGCGCCTCGCCAGTTAATTGGTCGAGTTCGAGCGCGTTTAAAAGATCTATATCTAAAGGCTAAGCGCCCGCCCGGAAAATTGGGAAAATAGAGCGATGTCCAGTATTGTAAGAACGATAAGAAAGCCAAAGGATGGCGCTACGCCGATTGTATTTATCATTTGGTCATTACCAACGCTCTGGCTCATCGGTGGCGAACGTCTTATCTCGCCCATTGTAATTATGGTAACGACCGTGTGGTTCTTGTCTAAGCGCCCTATCGAGCGCCGGGGCGTCCCCTCAACTGTAGCTTGGGGGATAGCATTTCTAATAGCATACTTGCTCAGTATTGTGAGCGTAGAAGGCATCCCCCGATTGTTCACATTTCTATGGGACCTAACGATATACGCAGCATTATTCTGTATAATGTATCTATCCTATGCGTATGTAAGAACAAGAGAAGAAATAGACCGAATTTTATTAAATATTGTCCTAATGGTACTACTGGGCCACACCCTCGCTGTTGCGTACCTCATTTTTGGAGAGATAAGATTCAACACCTTGATGGGCTATATACTGCCCGGAGAAATAAAGAATACCGCCATGGGCAAGATGATTGCAGTCCATAGTGTCGGCCGATCCCTTTGGTTCTTTGGCGTGAATGACAGATTGAGTGCAATTTTCGGCACATCGATCCACTATGGATCAGCAATCATGCTGACTATTCCAATAGTTTTCAAGTTCATGTCTGAGGCGAGAGGCACTCGCAAGATCGCGTTCGCACTACTACTGGCGCTGTCTCTCTATCTACTCGTTTATGCGCAAGCACGAACCGCACTTCTACTGACCACCGCCCTACTCATCGCACTCCCTGCTGCGTACTCCCTCGCCAACGCGAGAGCTCTGACGCCAGCAACCACATTCATGATCGCATTGGCCGGGTTCGTCACATTCATGATTATCGGCGTATTTTATGCCGATAGAATCAACGCCCTATTTGACGAGTACTTTATTCAAGCGCGAGCCTCGAGTGCACGCGAGCGCTTCGACGTCTATCGCCTAAGCTTCGCCGACATTATCGAAAGGCCACTCATTGGGTATGGAACGCAAAAGACTGTCGATAACTTGTCCATCCCACTAGGCTCGCACAGCTGGTACTTGGCAGCTATCTACAAGCATGGATTGTTCGGATTCATACCATTTCTTGGAGTAATTATCTCCCTCAACAGCGCTGCTGTTCGCAACATATTTCAGTCGCGCAATATCAGAGATCAGAAAACCTGCGTAATGCTGTCGGGAACTTTGCTCACGCACGCTCTGCTTTCAACATCCCTTGAGCCGGTAGTGGGAGCAATCCACCTTTTCATTTTCGGTTCGATTGCTGGCTGTGCGCTTGCCTATCATGCGATTCTAACTACTGAGCGCTCGGTTCAATCGCAAAGGCCACGATAGAAAAGGGGCCGCCTAGCGACTCGCTAGGCGGCCCCTTTTTTTGCGCGGCGACCAGCCTACAGCCAGAAAGCCTTACGGATAATGTCCACTGGTTTCATTCTCAGGCCATCAATGCTGCCCTGCTCAGCCAACATCGCGCACTCATGGTAAGTCGCTAGCGCGCCAGGGAGCTTGTGGAGCCGATACTCGGCATTCAGACGAGACGCAAAGAAGCCCTCGATCGACGCCATCATTCCGGTCGCGCGTCGCACGTCATCGGGCGAGACACTGCCCACCTGCATGGCCGCTGTACGCACAATCTGAACGACGTCGAAATCAAGGCAATAGGGCACCGCCTCCATGAAGGGGGCGTGGGCGCGGAACAGCTCAGAGGACTTAGCCAGCAGCGATTCTGGGGCGATATAAGACCGACCAGCGGCGTGATTGACCCAGAGGATGTGAGCGACCCCGCCCAGATCCCCGAGATCGGGGTCGTGGCGTACGCCATACAGAAGCCTGAAGAGCTTCTGCAAAGCCTCCACCTTGTAGAGCTTGATAAGGCCCGTCTTCCTGTCCAAGCACTTGTCCGCCCCCGCCAGGATACGTTCTGCGAGAGGCTTTAGCGCCGCAGCCGGCGCGTATTGGCTGTGTCCGAGCGACCAAAGGATCGAGGGCGCTCCGCCGATCCAGTGGCTGACCCGCCAGTTATGATGACCCAGCCACTTCGGGTAGCGCGGCGTGGCGCTCTGCTCATCGATGATCTCGTCAAGCATGAGCTCCCGTCCCTCCAGGACGCGAGCATAGAGGTCGCCATGATGCGGGCGGAGTAGATTCAAGGTTCCGAACGCGTACGCGCAGTTATGGACGTTCAGTTGGTTCGCCTCACCACGCCGCTTCCAGCCCGGCAAACCGTAGCCGGATAGCAGCTGGGCGAAGTTGGCGGCGGCTGATGGGTGAATCCGCCCAATCTCGCCAGTCAACTCCAGAGTGTAGACGAGGTCACAATGCTCCTCGACCGTCGCCTCGCACGCGCCGCCCGTCGTCCAGAACGCCAGAAGCGCGCCATGGTGGCGCTCAAGATAGTCAAGGACATGCTGCTTCACGTTGCTACCCCAGATATTAGGCCGCCTGGATACCCAGGACCTTGAATACGAGATCACGAGGCCCAGACATCAAGGGACTTGAGAAGACGCGACCAATAATCGCCAGCGCCGAGCGCTGCATCCCGCTATTGAGGTTCTTCGCCATGCGCTCAGCTTGAGCGGCATTGCCCCAAGCGATAAGGCGCAGACAGTTCCGCAAGACACGTTTCTGCAATTCCGGATCGGTCTTTGGGACAATGGCGTCAGGTCCCTTCTCCTTGAGGACCGCAAACATGCGCTCCTGCTCCTCAGGATCTTTCACCGCCATGCGTTGGCAGGTCAGGAAATATTGGGCCTGAACGGCGGCCTTCTCAGGCGCGTAGGAAACGCCCTCGAACTGGATGAAGCGCTTGTAGAGCGACTTCTTGACCGTTGCGAACCGCGCCAGCCTGATCATACGGAGCCAAAGATCGTAGTCCTGACAGTATCGGAACTCGGGCCGATACCCTCCAGCGGCGTCATAGACGCTACGTCGATACATGACTTCGCCGTGTGTGAAGACGTTACCCTTCGCCAGCGTTTCCAGTGTCACGTCGTCGGCATTTGGCGTTCTAAGGCGCACGATGCCGTTCTCTTCCACGACATTGTCGTAGTGAGAGCCAACGGCGCCGACCTCTGGCCGCCTCTGCAAAACCGCCGCCTGCTCGGCGATGCGATCAGGCGTCGAAACGTCACCCGAGCCCTGGACAGCGATGTACTCGCCGCTGGCTTGGGCAATCGCGTTGATCATCCCGCGCGTGAAGCCCATGTTGGACTCGTGCTGAATGATCTTCAGCCGTGGATCATTCCGCGCAGCATAAGTCTTGAGGCGCTCCGCGGTGTCATCGGGCGAGCAATCGTCGAATACGATGATCTCGAGGTTGGGATAGGTCTGATCCAGCAACGACTGGAGCGTCCGATCGAGCAACGCGCCCCGATTGTAGTAGCCCGTAATGACCGTTACGCGCGGAAGATGTTCGTCAGACATAGAGCCCTCAGCCACTGTAACGCACCATGCGGTAGATCGAGTGGGGATTGGTAATCAGATACCGAACGCCAAGGCGCCGCGGCTCAAGAAGGGTGCGGAACAGCCATTCCAGGCCGGCCTTCTGCACCCAGACGGGCGCACGCGGCGCGTCACCCGCCAAATAGGAGTACAGCCCGCCGCAGGTCTTGACCCAGCCCACCCCCCGAAGACGGTCGCGGTTGGCGACGGACCAGAACTCCTGCTTCGGCTTGCCAAGGCCCACCCACAGAACATCAGCGCCGCTGTCGACAATGGCCTGACAGACTTCAGCGTCCTGTTCGGACGAGAAGTAGCCGTTTCGACGGCCGACGATCTGCAGAGCAGGGTAAAGCCTTTGCATCGCCTCGGTCGCGGCGAGGTTCTGATCTTCCTTGCCGCCGAGGATAAAGAACTTCAGCCCTGCGGCCTGCGCGGCCTCTGCGGCGTCGTGAAAGAAGTCGGTCGTCGCCGCGCGTTCCGGCAGCGGCGTGCGGGTGAGAAGGCGCGACGCATTCACCACCGACATGCCGTCGGCGTGGATGATGTCGGCGCCGTCCATGGCGTCGGCGAACTTCGGATCTTCGCCCGCCAGCGCGATACCCTGGCCATTGGACGAGAAAACCAGCTTCGGGTCAGCCTTGGTCGTCCGGGCCGCCAGGCAGTCCTTGACCATGATCTGGGCGAGTTGAGCGCGTGTCGCAGCGACAGTGTTGAAGCCCCCAACCCGGACGAGCGGATAACCGTGATAGGCGGCTGTCATGGCAGAGCGGGTTCCTGCGTAGGAGTATGAACTGACCGCCGCCACGCCACAAAGCTCGCCAACCCCTCGGCCAGCTTGACCTTGGGCTTGTAGCCGCAAAGGGCGTGGAGCTTGTCGATATTGGCGTAGGTGGCGGTGACGTCGCCGGGCTGCATGGGGCGGAAGACCTTGTTGGCCTCGATCCCCAGCGCTGTCTCCAGCGTGGTGATCATATCCATCAGGCCAACAGGGTCGTTGTCGCCGATGTTGTAGACCTCGTGCCCGCCCTTGGCCGGCGGGTTGTCGAGGACGCCCAGGATGCCGTCGACGATGTCGTCGATATAGGTGAAGTCGCGGGCCATCTTGCCCTCGCCATAGACCTCGATCGTCTCGCCCTTCAGCATCTTTTCGGTGAAGCTGAAATAGGCCATGTCCGGGCGACCCCACGGGCCATAGACGGTGAAGAACCGCAGGCCCGATTGCGGGAAGCCGTAGAGCTTGGCGTAGCTCTGGCTGAGCAGTTCGCACGAGCGCTTGGTGGCGGCGTACAGCGAAACCGGGGTCTCGGCCGGGTCGCTCTCCTTGAAGCCGTCGCCGTTCAGCGGCCGGTCGCCATAGACGCTCGAGGAGCTGGCGTAGACCAGGTGCTCGACGCCGGCGTGGCGGCAGGCTTCCAGCACCGAGAGATGGCCGGCCAGGTTGCTGCGCTCGTAGGCGAACGGGTTCTCGATCGAGTAGCGAACGCCGGCCTGGGCGGCCAGGTGGATCACCTGCCTGGCGCCGGAGGCCTTCACTAGGTCGGCGAAGGCCTCATGATCGGCGATGTCCATACGGAGCATCGTAAAGCCGTCGCGGCCGTCCAGGCGCGCCGCGCGGGCCTCCTTGAGCGCCGGGTCGTAGTAGGCGTTGAAGACGTCGACCCCGATCACCGCCTCGCCGCGATCAAGCAGGCGCTCGGCTACGTGGTAGCCCACGAAGCCGGCCGCGCCCGTGACGATGATCGGAGGCATGCCTTAGCCGCGCCCGATGGAGGCGTAGGTAAAGCCGTGGCGCTCCATCTCGGCCTGCTTGTAGACGTTGCGCAGGTCGACGACGACCGGGGCCTTAAGCAGGCTCTTGACGCGATCAAGGTCGAGCGCGCGGAACTGGTCCCACTCGGTCAGGATCACCAGGGCGTCGGCGCCCTCGGCGGCGTCATAGGCGCCTGCTTTGAACTCAACGCCGGCCAGCATATGCGCGGCTTCCTTGGCGCCTTCCGGGTCGAAGGCCTGGACCTTGGCGCCCATGGCCTGCAGGGCCGGCAGGATGTCGAGGCTGGGCGCGTCGCGCATGTCGTCGGTGTTCGGCTTGAACGTCACGCCCAGCACGCCGATCGTCTTGCCGCTGAGGTCGCGGGTGCCCATCGCTTCGGCGACCTTCTCGGCCATGGCCTTCTTGCGGGCGGTGTTGACCTCGACCGTGGTCTCGATCAGGCGGGTCGGCGCGCCGTACTGCTGGGCGGTCTTCACGAGGGCGATCGTGTCCTTCGGGAAGCAGCTACCGCCATAGCCGGGGCCGGCGTTGAGGAACTTGCCGCCGATCCGCTTGTCCAGACCAATGCCCTTGGCCACCGACTGAACGTCGGCGCCGACCTTTTCGCAGAGGTCGGCCATCTCGTTGATGAAGGTGATCTTCATCGCCAGGAAGGCGTTGGCCGCGTACTTTATCAGCTCGCTGGTGCGACGGCCGGTGAAGACGATCGGGGTCTCGTTCAGCGACAGCGGGCGGTAGAGGTCGCGCATCACCGCCTGGGCGCGCTCATCGTCGGTGCCGACGACCACGCGGTCAGGACGCTTGAAGTCCTCGATCGCCGCGCCTTCGCGCAGGAATTCGGGGTTGGAGACCACCGCGAACTGGGCGTCGGGGCGCACCTTCTTGATGATCGCCTCGACCTCGTCGCCGGTGCCGACCGGCACGGTCGACTTGGTGACCACCACGGTGAAGCCGTCGATCAGACCGGCGATCTCTTCGGCCGCCGCATAGACGTACGACAGGTCGGCATGGCCATCGCCGCGACGGGTCGGCGTGCCCACGGCGATGAACACCGCGTCGGCGTCCTTGATCGCCTGGGCGCCCTCGAGCGTGAAGAACAGGCGGCCCTCGCGCACGTTGCGCGCCACCAGATCATCCAGGCCCGGCTCGAAGATCGGGATCTCACCGCGCTCCAGGCGCTCGATCTTGCTCGGGTCCTTGTCGATGCACGTCACCACGTGACCGAAGTCGGCGAAGCACGCCCCCGACACCAGGCCCACATAGCCCGTACCAATCATCGCTACGCGCATATTTTCCCCACCGCGTTCCCTGCCCAATCAAGCAGGACATACAAGTTGAACTTAAGACCAGCCTCGTACAGCCCTGTACAAGCCGGAGTGTGACTACTTGGTTGAAATGACACCGTCACGACGGATGTTTGTTCAACGCCCGTCGTGGATCGATGGCGTCGGCCGCAAAACGTGGCCTCAGTAAGCGTTTTCGCCCATGAGCAGATGCGGCACGGTCATGAGCAGGATCTTGATATCGCCGCTCAAGCTCCAGCGCTCGATGTACTCGTTGTCGGCGTCGATACGGGCGGCCATCGCCTCGACCGTATCGGTGCCACCGCGCAGCCCCTTGATCTGGGCCAGACCCGTCAGGCCCGGACGCGCGCGGAACCGCAGATGATAGTTGGCGATCAGAGCGCCGTACTGATCATCGTGCGCCAGAGCGTGAGGGCGCGGCCCAATGATCGACATGTCGCCGCGGATCACGTTCAGCAGCTGGGGCAACTCGTCGATGCTGGTCTTGCGAATGAAGCGGCCAATCGTGGTGATGCGATCATCGTCACGCTTGGCCTGAACGACCTTGGAGCCGTTCTCCTGGCACCGCATCGAGCGGAACTTGAGGATCGTGAAGCTATGGCCATTGAGGCCGCCCCGCGACTGGCGGAAAAGCACCGGCCCCGGCGACTCCAGCTTGATCAGCAGAGCGACGAGAACAAGCAGCGGCGCGAAGAACAACAAAGCGCCCCCGGCAACCAGGACGTCCATCGCTCGTTTCAGCGGATCCTTAGCGACAGGCGACGCCATAACGGCGTGCGCTCGCTTCTCCGCAGTCGGATTAGATACGATCAGCACGTGGTCCCCACCAGTCTCAGCACCGGGTCTTTTGCCCGATATTTAGGAAGGCTTTACTAAATCATCGCTCCGCAAACAACCGCCTCAAGGGATCGTTAACCACGGTTTTCGCAATCGTGTGTCTTTTTGCGCGATCGGCGAACATTTTAAGCCTTTCGCGAAGGCGCCGCACGTTCTGCGCGCATCCCTATTAACTCTAGTGTTTTTCAGCACTCGCCTATCAATTGAGACAAGACACGCGCGTCGGTGACGGAGACTTGGCGATAGCGGTCCGGCTAGAGCCCTGAAAGAGACGACGACAACTTCGGGTAAGGGCCAGATTGTAGCCTTCACGAGCGCTATGAATAGCTCATGCTTGGTTCCCGGCGGCGTCCTTGCCCCGCAGCCCACGTTGCGCGACTTGCGCCACACGCGTGCGGCCGAACTGGCGACGGCCGGGACCAGTGACGCCGCGATCATGAGCCAACTTGAACATGCGTCCGGGCGAGCGATGGAAATCTATCGCGGACCGGCGCCCTTGGGTTCGATCTGAATCGCGGCGTTCGCCGGGAAAGTCGGATTTCTGAAGGTATACTAGAGACTGCTAGAGACCCTAGTCGGGTGGGTGGCGACGTTGGCTTCCATGCTGAAAGCGGACACCCGCTAGGGGGCGTTACGCGCCCCCAGCACCGTGGACGCCGACAGTTCCGGAGCCACAACGGCAAGGTCGTAGCCGCGGATGAGCGCGCGCCATTCAGGCGTCAGGGCTTCCAGATCGGTGCTACGCAATTGGCGCAGATCCACCACGAACCAGTCGCCCGGCGGCGTGTCCGATGGGCGGGCCAGCATCACATCCTTGCGCCAGTCGCCGCCCTTGCCGGTGGTCGCATCGAAGTTTTGCAAGGTCACCGGGCGGCCGACGCCGGCATATCCGCCCAGCGCGCCTTTCGCGCCCGAGACGATAAGGTTGACGGACTTCACGCCCTCTCCGTCGGCATGTTCAGCGACGAAATTGCCCAGGTCGCGCTGACCGAGCGGGTTGTAGCCCCTGTAGAGATGGTAGGCGCCGAACTTCATCAGGAGGCGCGACTGCGGCGCCTCGGCGAAGTGCGTCGCCAGCGTCCGCTTCATCAGGCGCGCCCTGCGCCCGTTCGAGTCGCCGGTGCGGGTCCGCGAGCCCTGATAGATGGCGCGGGTTTCGCGCAAGGCGGCGAACAGCGCTTTCGCCCGGGCGCCGCCGTCCTGGTCGATGGCTGTTCCTGCCTGATCCAGCGTCGCATCGGTGACCTTGAGCAGGAACAGGTCGAAGGGGGAGCCGGAGGCCAGCGCGGCCTGCGTCGCCGCCCGCTCCTGTTCGGCCAGGGCCTCGATCTGGGCGCGGGCGAGCGGTCCTGGACCGGCCGCCAGCATCTGTTCGAACAGGTAGCCGCTGACGCCGAAGAACTCCTGGTCCAGCCCCCACAGCTTGAAGTCCGGCCCGGCGACGCCCGCGCAATCGGCCGCCGTCTGCCCCTCGTCGCGGCCGTTGAGGAAGGCCATGGCGTCGGGATGGGCGCGCATGAAGTCGGAAATCTGCTGTTCCCGGTCCGGCGCTCTCAGCCGTGCGTTGACCACGCCGGCCGCCTCCGGCCCGATCTCGACGACCATGGCCGTCAGGCCGTCGGGCGCCATCAATCGACAGACGTTCGTGGTGAAGGCGGGGATCTCGCGCGAAAAATGGCTCTCGCCGATAAGGACGTACCGGCTGGCGCCTATGGCCTCCGAGAGGATCGCGGCGCCCGGACCCGAAAAGCCCTGCGGCCGGACGGTCAGCGGCGAGCCCGCTTGCGCCAGGCGCTCGACGAAGGTGAGCGGCTTGACGGTCTCGGCGCGGGCGGAAGCCGCCCACAGGCTCACCAGCGCGAAGGCGGCCACAATCGGTTTCAGATTCATATCGCTCACCCCCGTTGGATGAAGCGGCCTTACGGCGATCCCTGAACAACCGCGAGTTAAATCGCGATTACAACTCACGTCTCTGCTGGGAGCGAGGGGACAAGGATCATGCCGCCAATACGCTGATCCTCGGCGTGTTGCCTATGCCAATAAGACTGACGGCGGGCCGCTACTTATTCAAGCGGATCGAGGTTCCGCAGGCGCCAGCCGGGCACTGAGCGTCGCGGCAAGGCCAGCATGACGCTTACCGCAAACGGTTGGCAAAATCGTCGTGAGTCTCCGCCACGCACCAGGCGAAAATCAAAGCAACCCAATGATTTAAGAGAAATGGCGCGCAGAATCGAATGCGGAAGATAGCTACGCCTACGCCGCAGCCCTCTAGGGCACGAATTGCCGTGCTCGCCGGGGCTTCGGGCGCGGTATGCGGTTGTCAAAGCCCCCACCGCCCCCTCGGGCAAAGCCAGGGCATCGCCATGGACACCTTCAAAACCGAAAGTCTGCCTGTCTACCTCTCGACGGTGGAAGCTGCTCAGCTTCTCCGCCTCTCACCAAGGACGCTCGAAAAACATCGCGTCTACGGCACTGGTCCATCGTTCAGGAAGATCGGTGGCAGGTTAATCTACGCGGCCGCCGATCTTGTCGCTTGGGCGGAGACGGGAGCTAAGGCCTCCACATCAGACCCGCGCAGCGGGCCAGGGCCAGCAAGAAGGCAGTCGCCGTCGCTTCAGTAAGAGACCATGCCCCAGGCGGGCGCTAAGAGCGTTCGCTTGGGGTCGGGAATCGACATTCGTTTAGGCGCAAACTCCCAACGTCGGTGTGTCCACATCAAGGGCCGGCGCCAATGGCCGCTCCCGGCCCTAGTTGGACGTTGCCTTAGGGGGTGTCGGACGTCAGCGTTCGAGTACGCCGTCGTTCTGAGCGGCTACCGAGGCGGCGGAGAAATGAATGACCGCTTTCGATCTGAGGCACCGTCAACAGCGCTCTGCGGCGGTCAAAGGGAAAGGTTGGGACACTCCGGGCAGCACCGAAGACTACGGCGCTGATACTTGCCTCACCGTACAAGGCTGAAACCGACACCCATTCGATCCAGGTAACTGAGATATTTCCAAGGGCTGTCCTGTTCAGCCTTCTTCGTGGTGCCATAGGTGCCGATCACATGCACGGCGACCCCGACCACAAGGCCCGTTCCAATTCCCCCTAGGTAGTTCGCTGTTATCCCGGTGGCGATCGGCCCGAAGGCCCGTTCAGCAATCTTCTTGAGCGCCGCAGCTGGCTCCGCCAATGCGCCGACGTCAAACACGGCCTTGGCGATTTTGCCGAAGTTGGCTTTATCCGCCTGCCAGTCGGCGAAAATGTCGTTGACCGTGTCGTTTAGTTGCTCTTCCAGCACTCTAGGATCGTGGATCACTTTGGGCAGCTGACTTGCTGCCACCTGCAAGGCAGTGCGGAACTTGGCGAAAGCGGCGCGTTCGCCGGCGATCTCCACCAGTTTGGCAGCATCTAAGCCATCAACGTTGCAGCGCTGATACACGAGAAACTCGCCAAGGGTGCGAGCATTGACGTCGCCGGCCGGCGGCGGCGGATTGATCAGATCCTCAAAAGTCATGTCGGGGCGCGCCGAAAGGACGCGACCATGCATATCGGGAAACTCGGTAATCACCTCCAGGCCCTCGTTGGCGGCGCAGGCCAGGGCGAGAGTCGTCATGATCGCGCGTCCCAACTCGGGGTGAACCTCGACATAGCCACGTGAATGAGGTCGTCTAGGCTCGCGAGCTAGACCGCGTAGCTCCAGGAATTGCCTCAACTCGTAAAACAACTTCTCACCGTGAAGCTGGAAGGCGGTGTGTGGATCCTCCCGGTCGTCCCAGAAATCCATTCCTCGCGAGAACTCCGGCAAAGCTTCCACCGCAAAACGGTGCCGAAAGCCTTCTGTGTCCTGGTCGTACATGGCGGCGAGTTTGGCTTGGAAAGCCCGTTGCGCGTCGACTACAAAATCGGCCGTCAGATCGGCCGGCCGTAGTAGAGGTTTGGAGCCATTTGCTTTCCAAGCGAACGGCTCGATATCAGGCTGGTCGCGCGGCCCTCTGCCATAGGGCGGTGTCATCCTTGCTACATGCGGGAACAGCAACAACGTCTTTTTGAGCCATTCGACGTCACGTACGCGAATATACGGATAGTTCAAGGCGTCGATCACGGCCCCTGTCCTTCGAAGGCGCGCCCCCGGCGGCGAGATCAGACTAGAGCAATCTGCTCAGTCGCCAAGGTCGAGTTTAGCCTGCGCGCGACGGATCAGCATAGGGGTTCCGTGGTCCGCACCGCATCACGGTCCAGCACCTTTCTGAACCGACACTAGCTCGCCCCGAGCTTGACAAGCTTGCCAGATACAGAGCGCCAAGATGCGCTATTCCTTAGCCTTCAAACTCAACTTGTAATGCCGGCTTTATAGAAGCCCGCGCTTGTTTCCGGCGTACATGATGCCGCTAGAACCGGACTCTGCGTACGTCTTCAACGGATCGGTTTGAGAAGTTGGCGCTAGGTCAGAAACCCGCCCTTCGCGGCGTACAATCGGCGGGCTCCGGGAAGTCCGCCGGATACCCTGTCGTACAATGGCGTCGGTGCGCTGATACAGACACCTGTGAGAACTATGAGTGGCCTTTGGCGATCTAGGCGCAGGTCGGGCACCATCAGCGACGCTCTCAGGCGATCAAAGGGGAGGCGCTGGAAACTCCCAGCAGGTCTGTAAAAGTGCAGCGTAGATAAGCTAGGTCGCGATGCCACTATCGGGGGCGCTGGGATGATCGAGATTTTCGAGTTCCGCCTTGAGAGCGTGGACGATCTGACGGGAGATTTTCTGGAAGGTCGCGAGTTCGGACAACAACGCCTTCAGTCGCTTTCGCTCAGTTGCATCGCTATCCAGCGCCTCCCGGCCTGGTCCAGTCAGGAGGCGACGCAACGCCGCCAAATCAGGTGCAGCGGGGATCTTGGCGGCACTCGCAAGCGCGTCCCAGTCGACGCCTTCCTCGGCATGCGCCGCAGCCTGGTCGAGCACATAGGTGATCATAATTCGGGCCGTCTTATCGAAGCTGATAGCCGCGTTCAGCCAAGGCCCTTCCCCCTTGGTGGGTCCGATAGCTTCGGGCAGATAAAAGGGCTGCGTCAGTTCCGGATCGAGACGTTCGAGCGTCCGCAGGATGCTCTCGTACCGCTCGAAAGGCCGCTTCTCATGCGGGAACACAGCGCGATGCTCCCATAGCTCCAGGATCGCCCGCGCGCAGTCGCGCTGCACTTGGTCGTCTGAAGGAGCGGCTTCTGCTGCAATGATCTTCGCAGCGAGGTCATGCGCCATCCACTTGGAAAGCATATCGTCACGACCTTGCCTTTCTTCGGCAAAAAGCGAGACGAGTGCCTTTCCCAGTTCGACAATCTCAGGAGAGAGTTTCAATCGTTCCGTCATGGTGAACTAGATAGAACCTGAAATAGGGCAAAGGGTGCTCTTCGTAATCCTTGGCGTCGCGCTCTTTTTTCCAGCGTGAAAGATCACGTCGAATCTCGACCTCGATAATCACGTCCATCCGTAGCTTTTTCAGGACGGCCTGTAGGCTACGCCTGCTGATCATCAGGCGATCACCTTCGACGCGTGCGCCCTCGTCACCATCACTCACGCTCGTCGCCCATCCCTCGCTGATAAAAAAGGGGGTCTTGCGTCCTGATCGTATCCAGCGCCGTCCGTCCCTAGTGGACTGGAGGCCTAGCTGGGTCCGGATTTCCCCGGCCGGCGTTGGAGGGGGGTACCGCATAAACGCAGCCCAAGGGTCGTGGCGGTCCAAATGTGGCTCGGCGGTGTCATTCCGCACCCAGGTACGAGTGACAAACGGTGGCTTGCTCTCCTCCTCCCGCCCTTCGGATTGGGGATAAAAGTCCCACGGATGATCGGCAGTTTGAGCCCCTGCTAGATAAGCGCGACTGGCCTTGGGATCGACTAAGGTGCTATGCACACTGAAGTGTTCGGATCCTGCGGCCGTGACTTCGGTCCAATCCCCCCAAATCACGAGTTGAGCGGCGTCGCGCCCTAAGGCGCGATCGAAATCCGCAGTGGAGATTGACCAGCGCCAGATATCGTCGGGTGCCTCTGGCAGTCTGGGGGGCAAACACGGCACAGGATCACGACGATCAAAGATCCAAAGCCCATCTGACCGGGTGAGCGTCCGATACCCGAACCAACTGACAAACTCGTCAGAGCGCTCATCGGAATACTTCCGCGGCGCATGGGTTTCGAGCAGTTGCCCGGCCGCCACCATCGTTGCGTGGTAAGTTAGGTAGGCGTTGTAGGACGAAGCAGGGCTTCCTCGTCCTCGTTCACGATGCGCAAGAGTCCTCTGAGAGCGCCGTGGTTCCCGGTTCCAGTGACCGTCGGCGTCCAGCGCCCAGTCGGTTCGGATCACGCGCTCGGCGATGCGCTCGAGGTCCGGCATCGTGATCAGAAACGCCCTCGCCACTCCCTCCATAAAATCCTTGCTGTCATAGTCGAAAAGGTAGTCACGGCCCCCATCACGAGACGCGTATTTGTCGAAATGCGGTCCCTCGCCATAGCCGAGCGCGCGCGGCGCAAGCTTGGACGTGTTCAAGGTTTCGAGGCGCTCGCGCTCGCTCGGCGCGATGTTGATGGCACCGGCGCGATCCAACGCCAGCAAGGCGTCGGCCGC
Organism: Caulobacter vibrioides; assembly: GCF_002310375.3. Taxonomy (GTDB): domain Bacteria; phylum Pseudomonadota; class Alphaproteobacteria; order Caulobacterales; family Caulobacteraceae; genus Caulobacter; species Caulobacter vibrioides_D. Next base: position 666,115 of record NZ_CP023315.3, on the reverse strand, counting down.
ATAATAGCGGATCATGACATGAGGGTTGTCTCGGCGCGCCAGCCTTCGCAGGAAGGCGGCGTAGTCGGCGACCACGCCAGGACTTTCGCGAGCGGAGCGCGCGAGTGCGACGACAAACCATTGACGAGCGTGGAGGTCGTAGAAAGGAAGGTTTGGACTGGCGAAGGGCCCAGCGCCATTTTCAGCGAGCCTAACCATAGCAGCGAGAACATTTCTTCGCCCAAGCCGAGCAAACGCCCGAACGGTATGGGCAGCTTGCCAACGGATTTCATCCTGCAATGCACCAAGCGCTGCCCAGACCAGCCCACCCATGGCCTCGTCGATCGAAGGACCCGGGGCAAGCGCGACACTCCAGGTGCCGTCGCCGGCTCCTTCCTCCAGTGAAGCTTCGATGAGGGAAAGAGCATGATCCAATGCGCTCTGGGCGTCAGAAGGGCCTAGAAGCGTGGCGAGCAAAGGCGCCAAACGAAAGAGATTGGCGCTTCCCGCTGGTTCGATGTCGTCGGCGACGCCCGCGAGAACCTGCTCGACAATCTCCTGATCGGAGCAGCCTGCCAGCGTGGCGGCCTGATGTATCGAGAACCCGGCGTCGTGCCTGGGCATATGAAGGCTCCAGCACAATCTGCGCGCCGTCGTTTTCATTGCCTGTTTCAGCGCCTGGTCGATCGCGCGGCGTTGTCTCAAGTCTGGGGGGATGGACTGAAGGAACTCCCGCAGATCGTAAGTGTCCAAGTTTCGGGTATTGAGCACCGCCTCGATGAACGCCGGCGCATCAGCGGGAGGAACGCGCTGAAAGACGGCGGACCAAAAACCCTGTGAGGAAAAGGGCCCTTTGGCGGCACGAAGCGCCTGTCGGGCCTTGAGCGCTCCACCGGCCGTTTCAACCGGCCACCTCGCTAACTTCCTTTGCCAGTCGATCTTCTTGCGTGAAGCAAGCTTGATTCGTTGCTTCGAGGCCTGAACGCGCGGGCGCGCCCTGCCGAGCGCCAGGTCGGCTTCCCCCGTATCGAGGCCGTAACGCGATCCTATATCGACAAAGTCGCGCCACCGTTCGGCGTCACCGCTATCAAGACTGTCGTAGCGAACCACTAGATCAAAGACGGTTTGCCTGAGCGCAGCATCGCTTGTCGCGCCTAAGGCCCTCTCCAGGAGTTCTTTCGTCTTCCAGCCGAAGCGAAATCCGACCAGCCCGCAAGCCAGCACCGGGTCCAGCCGATCAAGTTTCGCTAGCGCATCGGCGAGATCGACGAAAAGTTCATTGAACCAACCCACTTCGCGATCGCGCCAACGACTGATGATCGCCACGGCCGAGCTAGGGGCGAGACCGGCGACACAGGTCACGGTGTCGGACCAATCGAAATGCCGATCGACATACTCAGCGCAAAGTTCTGCCGTCCGCGACAGTCGGTAGGCAAGCTCAGGCTGCTCCGAGCCGGGGACTGCAGCCCGTTCTGCAAACGCCAGGACACCCGCCCACCGATCATAGACGTCATCGCCAAGGCGCGTGGCGACCTCGACCGCAGAGCTCAGAAACGCGCCAGCTTCTGCAGTGTCGAAACTAAAGATCGCGCGCGCTGCGCTCACCAAGGTGTCGATGCGACTGTCGACATCTTCCGCCGCATGATTCCACTCATTGACGGCCGTCCGTTCAGCGTAGGCGTGCGCCTTGCCCTGGAGATGAAGGCTGCGCGCCGCCTTTCGGGCGATAGCCGCCAATGTCGGCACGTAGAGGGGTTGCTTCAGCTTCGCGACCCAAAGCTCGAAGTCGGCGGTCAACGACACGCCCTCAGGGCCAGCCTCGCAAAGTAGGTCGAACCAGATCTCCGCGACCTCGTCCTGGTAGTCGGCCCGGTCATCGCTGAAGTCGTGAATGGACGGCTCGACCGCCTTGCGCGCAGCGGCGATCTCCGAAGCGAGATCGAACGGCGCGCCGGTGATCCGGGAAACCTTTGCCTTGGCCCATAGCTTCCACCATGGAAGCAGAGCGCCGATGCGCCCTTTAAATTCACGCACTTCCCGAGATTCGCTGTGGGGGCGAACCTGCAGGTGTTTTCGGATTTCCTCTGGCGCTACGGCCTCCAAGAGAAGGTCCTCACCCAACAGCGCGGCGCGCAGCGACGCAGCACGCAGGTATTGCTGCCGTTGATTATCAGTTCGGGACGCGATCCAACGCGGCGGCTGTTTTGGCAACAGCCGAGTGAGCCTTCGTGCGAGCGCACGCCGGTCGACATCGCCGCCTTGCAAGGCGGCTACCGCGGCATAGGTCAAGGCCGATCTGCTTGGCTTCGTCAGCCAGGGGGGCTCAAAGGCCCAAAGGCGGCGCGCGCGCGGCACCTTAGCCGAGAGCAGTGCCTTGGCGCTCTCCACACTCAGGCTCCGATTGACCTCCGCAAGCTCAGCGGCAATCGCCCCAATCAGAGGAGCCGCCTGGCGCGTCGTCGCGGCGGCAGCAAGGTCATTTAGGTCGGCGAAGCGTCCGTGATCGACGAGCGTGCGCGCAAGGATACGGCCAGATTCGTACCAAAGCCTGTCAGGCGCCCATAGCATCAGTCCTGCACAGGCCGCGTCTGCCCCCCGGAGATTGAGATGGGCCAGGGCCAGATTAGCGCGATCATCGTTATCGATATTCTGTTCGCTCCTCTGGTCGGATGGAAGGCGCGCCCAGGCGCTCAACCAACTTTCCGCCATCCGAAGCTTGCTGAGCGCTTCCCCACGAAGCTCGGTGACCGAAGACAGGAGCACCGCTTCCTTCACATAGCGTCGCCCCAGCCAGCCGCCCGAAGCGAAGACCTGTCGCGCGACCAGGTCCTGTAGGCGTTCGACATCGAACGTCCTTGCGATCAAATCGGGGTTGTTGCTGAAAAGGCCGTCATGGCGCTCGGCTCCCGCAGCCTCCTCTGCAGCCTTCATTGAGAGCTTGGCCGCATCGGTCCATCGATGGGCGCGGAGGCTGGCGCGAAAGGCGAACTGCAGGCGCTCGACCTCAATTTGTCGTCGCGCGAGCGGGCTGTCGGTCGGTAGCCGCGCGCGGGAGAGCGCCATCTCCACTAGCTCCGCCAATTGGCCGCAGGCCAGCATGAGCGATGGCAAACAGGCCGCCACATACGCGTCTCGATCCGCTAGAGGCTTGAGGCGGTCAACGAAGGTTTGAAGCTGCGCATGGTCAGCGCGATAAGTCTTTCGGAACCAGTCCTCGACCGGTTCATCACGAAATTGAACGGACTCCCCAGCAATGAGAAGGGGTCTTCCTCCACCGAAGTCCGAGACGAAGCTATGAATCGCACCTGCCGTTAGACCCGACATCTGCGCGAGGATCTTGACGGGCACGAGGGGGCGCAACACGGCAAGCGCCGCGCAGAGCACGTCGATATCGGCGGCGGTGCCTACGGCGTCATCCTTGACCTGCGCCAGCGCAGTACGCAGTTGCTCGGCGATTTGAGTGTCGACCGTGGTGGGGCTTGGGCCCAAGGATTTCAGCAACGCCGCTAAGTTTGGCTGAATCGCTATCGCGTTGGCTTGAACGCGCGGATTGGCTGAAGACAGTCGATGAAACTCAAGCGCTTCGGCCGCCGTCGCGGCCGGATAAGAACGCTGAAGATGGGCGGCGCTTTCGGCCAGGGTGAAGGGCTCCAGCGAGATGCGCAGGACATTCGGCGGGGGCTGCAAGAGGTATTCCCGCTCCGGCCTGTACAGCATCGCCAACCGGACGCCATCGGGTAGGTTTTGCCGAACAAGATCACGAACGAAGGCATGCGACCCGCTAGCTTCGTCGGCGGCCATCTGAGCATTGTCCGCCGCATCAACGATGATGGTTATCAAAGACGAGGGAGATCCGGTTCGTAGCGCTATCGCCGCCTCGCCGAGGCGTCCGACGAACGCGCGCATGTATTCACGCGGATCGGCTCCGGAGGAGGGAAGCAGGGGCTCGCAGAGACCAAGGGCGGCGAGCTCGTTGGCGATCTGCACTAAGGCGACACTATGTGGATGCCGCGCGTGGGCCAACTGGCGGTACTCGCCATTGCCGAAGCAATCGTAGACGATGGTCGTCGAGCCAGACGGCATCAAAGTCCCAAGCCGAGTGGCCAGAACAGATTTACCCACGCCCCCCGTGGCGCTGACCAGCACCGGCATCGTCGCCGTGACGATCGCCGCGCCTATTTCCGCCTCTTGCCGCCTGGGGATGGCGCCCGGATCGGGCTCTAGGCGGGACGGCGCAGGAAAGAGGTCTTCCGGACTCGCGCGAAGTGCATACAGCACGTCCCCGGCGACAATAGCGTTGTCGGCTCGCCCTTCTGATGTGGCCTTGCTGGTGACGAGCTCTTTCAGACGAAGCGCAACGTCAAGATCCGTTCCCGCCAGCAGGGCATTGGCCTCGACGCCCAGACGATCAGCTTGGCCTCTGAAATCCGCCTCGCTGCCGTCGAGTTCAAGACGCTCGAAAAATTTGCCAACCAGGGCTGCGGGTAGCTTGGTCCGTCTTTGCAGTTCGGCAGCGACTTGACTGTGCCGAGGCACCGCCTTCGAACCAAGATCGTCAACGCTCTCCAACAGGTTTTTGGAGAAGGGCCGATTTGACGTCACACGAAATGTGAGGCGCGAGTCCACATCGGCTGCACCATACTTCTTCCTGAGCGCCTGATAGCGGCCTGCGAACCCCTCAAGCGTCTTAGACAGTTCGGACACAGTCCATGGCTTGGAAGTCCTGGCTGTGGAGTGCTTGAGTTGGACATAGTCAACACGGTGCGCAGACTTGAAGGTCTGCGAGCCGTAGTATTCGGCGACGTCTACAGTCTCCTCGCCATCGCTGATGGCGCTCCCGCTGCCCGCCTCGCGTACCGAGACTCCCTCAATCGTCACTGCCGCCAAATCGGTGCGCGAACCGAGGAGGCGCAGGCAACGCCGCGCCGCCCAACGATAGTGGAACTGGTCCCCATCGCGACTGAAGCGGACTAAGTCGGACTTACTCATGCGGCCCCATGCGCGCGGCTTCGTCGCAACCTACGGCAAAACTTTGCTACAGGTTCGTACTTGCGGTTTGGAATATCCTACCGGCTGAAATGATCGTGGTAAGCGTCGAGCGGAATAAAGCGACTCGCCACATCAGCGATCTCTCGACCAGCGTGGCTCCAAAATGCGACTTCGACCTTGAACCCTTCAGATACGAGGTCAGCGACGACTGGAACGAAGTCGTTATCACCGGACACGAGGAGCAACTCATCTTTCGCCTTATCGATCACCGTGTAGGCGTCTTTGGTCATGCGCGCGCCAATCGCCACATCGACCTTTTTCTCGTGGTTGGCGAAGTTCTTGTCATAGACTGTCGTCTGAAAACCCTTGCGCTCCAGCATGCTCCAGAAGCTGTCATGAGGCGGCGGCGACCCCCACAGTCGCGCGATAGCGTCGCCACCGCACAGAAATTGGTAGAGCTTTCCGTAGTCGAGGTTCCAGGCGGGATCGACGATCCCCGAAGCCATGGCCTCATAGACACTCTTAGCCAAGCCCTTCTTCACCGCCGACAACCGTCGCCCTTCGATGAAGATGTTCGAATTATCAACGTACACGTAGGTGGTCATAGCTCCCCCTTTCCAATTTCAGGCCTGCGTCTACCGTCTTGTCTTAGCTCGTTCTAACGACGGCTTGGATGCACGCGCGCGCTGAGGATCGTTGTGAGGTCGTCGAGTTCGAGCGGGTATTCCGGCATCGAGTCCCGAATCGGCTGATAGGCAGCCCACATTCGTTCAAAGGTCTCCAGCGTCGGCATGTGCGAGTTGAGATGTTCGCGCCCACGGAAGTTCGGGTAAAAATCCATGTATCCGACCATAAAGGCCAGGACTGACATGTATTCGCTCTCATTGTTGCCGTCGAAACCGCCCCACCGAACGTCCTTGCTGACGTGCGGTACACGAACTTCGAGCTCCGCCTTTTCGGCGGCGTTCAGCTGCTCATAAGCGTCTTCGAGGACGGTCCAGAGATGCATCACGTCGTGCACCTTTTGCACGACGGGTTTGCGCTCCTCATCGCTTTCAGACCTGTCGGACCCATAGCGCTGTTCGATCGCCCAGGTGTGTCCGTTCTGAATGGCTGCGCGGACGAAGCCGACGTTCACATCCCCCTCAATCCCGAGGTGCTCGGCGATATCGCAGAGCAGGAGCGTATTGATCTTGTCGAGCGCTTTCATCTGACTTGAAGTCTCCCTTTCGGGCAATGGTGCGGCCTGCAGCGCGAGGTTGCAAGATCAAGCTTTGCACCCGGAAACCGAAAGGTCTCTGTTCAGGTTCAGGTGCACAGCGCGGGTTTTGATCGACGGCAAGATAAAAGGACCGGGACCTTTGGTCCTGATATCCTTGATGGTGCTAGGCAAATTCCGGGACCTGCATCCTGGCCCTGGTCCCGGATTTTCGCGGTTCTTCCATGCAATCAAAGAGTTGACCGGGACCCGCGAGGACCGGCGCGCGGAAGGTCCCGGCCATCCCGTTGAAGTCGCTCGATAAGTTCGGAAATCCGGGACCTGGCGCGCCCGACGGGTCCCGGAAAATCTTCAACCCCACCATAGACCTAGGACCGATTGGTCCCGGTCCTTCTATCTTGCCATCGAACTATTGTGGGCATTCCGACATGCCAGGCGCTTCGAAATCGCTAATCGCGGCGGGCGGAGCGGCCGTTTGGCCGGACTGCGAGACGCCATTCGACTATGGCTCCCAGTTTCGCTGAGTTAGCGAGGGCTGAACTTCCAATTAGATCGAAAGCGTTCACGGCCAGGGCCCGCAAACAGGCGTCTGGCAGAGTTGCCTGCTGCGACGTCCGCTCATGACCCGACACGGACATCAATCATCGCCGCGTCTCCAGCGGCTGTCCACAGCTGCGAGGGCTATTGGTCCCTTAGGCCTTGCTGGCGCTGGTCGTCCCGGAGCCCCCTCCCCCGCGCGTCAAAGTCGGATGGAAGCGCTTTATGGCCGCATGATGTTCGGCCTTACGAACGTTCAACGCGGCCTGGTCGGCCTTGCAGGCGCCCCATGCAGTTTTCTTTGGCATAGCGCATCGTCGGTTGGTCGGGCAACGCGTGCCCCAGGCTGTGTCGACGGGGTGCGACTGGCGACACCCGCAATGTTGCAACCTAAGCGGCTGTAAACTCTACGTTTCTACACAACTGAGTCGTGTTAAATTTCTAACATAAATCCTAGCTTGCAAGCTTGGCTGCACATCCTTAGGGTTATCGCGCGGATGACTTCTCGCTCCGCGATTGGGAGAGACAAAGTGTTGAATTCGATTTTGCTTAAGGCGAGCGCTAGTCACGGCGCCCACTGCGAAGATTTCTTCGCGTTGGACGATCGCCTCCTAGACTTGGTTTCGGGCGGCGATGACGGCGCTGTTCACTGCCCCAGCGGTGAATACCGAGTTTCCACCCGCCTTGGCACTAATGAAACTCACATCGACTGCGTCGGCTAACAGCGAGTATTATGTCATGAATTCGATCCTGATGCTGGCTAATGGCCGGCAAAATGCAAAAGTCCGCGAGTTCTTTGAGATCGAAGACGGACTGCTTGATCTTGTAAGTGGTGGGGATGACATGGAAACGCGTTGCGACGCGTGCGCAAAGGTTACGACCGTCAAAGACGGCGACGTCACGACCTCTACCGTCGACTGTGTTCCCTGCTAGCAGTTTAGGGGATCTCTTCGGGCCACGCCCGAAGAGGTCTTTCATGCCGGATAGAAAAATGCTTACCGCCGAAGAAAGATACAGCGCTCGCATGACTATATGCGCAATTTGCGAGCACGCACGAATTACTGAGATCATAGGCATCGCGTCAATTACGCGATGCTCAATATGCAAGTGCGTAATGAACGCGAAAGCAAGGCTCGACATTGGAAAATGTCCGATTGGAAAATTTGAATAAGGATCTTGTCTGTGATTCTGTTTGTCGGCTCAAAACAATATTCGCAGCTTTCTACAGTATTTGATAAAATAAGTGCAATAACAGAATCTGTGAAATTTATTGATTTTTTCGAGAATAGTTCGGTATCGGCCATCCTTGAAGATGGCGATGATCATTTTAGTATATTCTTGAATGGCGTTCACTTGGAAAGCCCGACGGTCGTCGTATTCGATCCGAAGTATCTCGCTCAGCAATTTGGTGCCACCGAGGAGTGGGCCAGCAGGCTAATCACGCAAAGGAACTGGCGAGCTTTCAACGACAATCTCATCAGCATCCTGCCTGGCAAAAAGCTCAATGAACCGGCGGCAGTTCAAGATATTCTGCCGAAGATGAAACAATTGATCCTCGCCTGCGAGAGTGGATTAAAAATACCGCAAACTATTGTAAGCAACGATACGGCGAATATTGTAAATTTCGGCGAGAAATTCGGCAGTCTAATTACGAAAGCCCTCGGAGATCCGACAATTCCGGTAGTCGGTGAAGATAAAGCCCAACGCATTCTCATGACGGCTCCGCTGGATCATGACATCCTCGCGTCGGCGGACGAGAAGCAACCTTTTCCAGTCCTGGTGCAGAAGAACATCGAAAAGCGCTTCGAATATCGTGTGGTTTTAGTGAGGGACCGCATTTTTGCTTTCCGGATCGACCCGCACGCACATCCCTTGCTGGCCACGGACTATCGCCGCGGCGGCTTTATGGTGAAATACGTCTTGACGGATCTGCCCATAGATATTGCGGGAAAGATCGCCATTCTTCATGAGAAAACGCGCCTATTCTCCGCGTCCTACGACCTAATAGAAGGAATTGATGGTGAATTCTACTTTTTAGAAGTCAATCCCGCGGGGGTTTGGGGCTATATCGACGAAAGTAATGGTGGCGTAATCAGCGATGCCTTCGCGGAAGAAGTACTGGCAGAGTTTGCACAGGCGGATCAACCTAGCCGACTGATCGCCGCGCAATGAGTCACGATGGCTTTGCGTTATGCGACGAGGGCCCTTCACATGACAACGAGGGGCCTTCACATGACAAAGATCTATTTCGGCCAGAGGTCCTCGCGCGGGCCACGACCCAAATGGATGGCGAGACGCCTGTGGGCATTCCCACCGCATGGGGAGTGCTCGTGCTTGGGCTTTGTTTGGGCTCAGCATTGCTAATGTCCATCGCCTTATGCGTGCCATTCAACAAAACCTACGCCGCTGAAGGTCAGATCATTGGCAAGGCTGATCATGGAGCGCTCGGTGCCACCGAGGCAGTGGCGGTTGTCTACGCGCCTGCTTCAATCACCCGTCTTGTCATGCCTGGCCTGCCCGCGACCGTCGCCTATGTGGGGCAGCGAGAGCGCGCTCGCCCCGCTGTGGTGAGATCCGTCTCGCGAAGCTTCGAACAGCTTCCAGATGCGCCCCCCGCCCCCAACAGCGCAGAGGCACGCGCCCATCGGATCGAACTGGCGCTCGAGCCCGTCGCAAGCGGCCTATCCGGCGCTGCGGGGGCGGTGCCGGGAGCACGCGTCGTGGCGAGCCTACCAGTCGGACGAGCGAACTTGGTAAGTATCATTCTTGGCCGCCCAATTTTGCTCGGAGTTGGCTGATGTTCCGAGCAATGGGGCAAAGACGTGGTCGCTTGCCGCTTTTTCAATCGGTTGAAGGCGCCGAATGCGGCTTGGCCTGCCTTGCGATGATCGGTGCGTATCATGGTCACGACATCGACCTGAATGGGCTGCGCCAACGTTTTTCCATTTCGATGTCTGGGGCGAGTCTACGACATCTCAAGCAGATCGCCGAAGAGATGTCGCTGACCAGTCGCGCGCTCAAGGTCGACCTCTTGGCCCTACATCGCGTCAAGACGCCGGCCATCCTGCACTGGAATCTCGACCACTTCGTGGTGCTAAAGTCCGTGTCACGAGGGCGGGCGGTCATCCACGATCCGGCGCGCGGCGTTAGAACGATCTCATTCGACACCTTATCCGCGCACTTTTCCGGCGTGGTGCTCGAGTTGGAGCGCGGGACCGAATTCGTCCCGTTCAGCGCGCGGGCACCGGTGCGGCTAGCAGACCTTTGGAGCGCCATGCGCGGTCGCTACATGGCCTCCGCACAGATCGTCCTGTTGTCCCTAGTTTTGCAAGTAATGGCGTTCGCCGCGCCGTTCCAACTCCAGCTCGTTATCGATCACGCCATCGAACAACGCGATCAGGGCCTGCTTTTCATCCTTGCCGCGGGTTTCGCGACGCTCGTTGTTCTGCAGGTCAGTTTGGAGGCCGTCCGCAGTTGGGTACTGTATCTATTCGGCAGCCAGTTCACGTTTCAGACGATCGGTAACGTTGTCCGACATCTGATGCGATTGCCGTCTGATTTCTTCGAGAAGCGCCATGTTGGCGACATCCTGTCGCGTGTGGCCGGCGTTCGGGCCATCAAAGATACGCTAGCGCAAGGTGCGCTGTCGGCTCTCTTGGATGGTCTAATGTCGATCTTCGCCCTCGTTGCGCTGATTGGCTATTCGCCGAAGCTGACGGCGCTGGTTGTATTGTCTGTAGTGCTCTCAGCGAGCCTGAACCTCCTGCTATTTCCCCGGATCAGGATGGCGATGGAGACGCAGCTTTTGGAAGCATCGCGGGAGCAGACCTGTCTGATGGAAACGGTTCGCGCCGCGACCACGATCAAGATCATGGGGGCGGAACTCGAACGCGAAGCGCATTGGCGCAAGCTGTTTGTCCAAGCCTTCAACAGCGCCGCGTCGGTGGCGCGGCAGGAAACCGCCTTGTCGTCGCTCCAATCGATCACGACCGGCTTGCAGGGTGTCCTCATTCTCTACCTGGGTGCTTTGCAAGTGATGAGTGGTCAAGGGTTTACGTTGGGCATGTTCATCGCATTCCTTGCCCTCAAGCAGACTTTCGTTGATCGCTCGGCGACCCTCCTAAGAGTTGTTGGTCAATTTCGGCTATTGCGCATGTACATCGAGCGCCTCGCCGACATCATCGCTCACCCAGCCGAGCCGTTCGCGGCTCCTCGCGACCCGACCGTGATCCACGGCGGAATTACCGCCAGATCGGTGTCGTTTCGCTACGGATCTTCGGACAAATGGGTGTTTCGAGACCTTGACCTTTCGATCACCCCCGGAGAGTTCGTCGCCATCACGGGACCCTCCGGCCAGGGCAAGACCACCCTCCTGAAGCTGCTACTCGGGTTGCAACCGCCAACGACGGGAGAAATCATGCTGGGCGAGCGATCGGCGACTCCCTCCGTGTGGCGCGATTGGCGCGCGCATGTCGGCGTCGTTCTGCAAGACGACCGCTTAATGTCCGGCACGCTGGCGGAAAATATCGCCTTCTTCGCTCAGGATCTCGACATGGAGCGCGTGATCGCCGCAGCCCGCGCCGCGAAAGTCCACGACGATATTCAGCTTAAGCCAATGCAATACAGGACGCTCGTTGGCGATATGGGCTCCAGCCTTTCGGGCGGCCAGAAGCAGCGATTGTTGCTCGCCCGCGCGCTATACCGGCAGCCGCGCATTCTACTTCTTGACGAGGGTACAGCCAATCTCGATGAAGCGAGTGAGGAAGCGGTTGCAACCTTGGTAGCTGATCTTCCCATTACGAGGATCGTCGTCGCTCACCGACCTGCGCTCGTGCTTCGCGCGAGTCGAGTGCTTGAACTTCGGGGAGGCGTCCTTTCGGACGTCACACATCTCTGGCGCGCTCATGCGAACACCAAGCCGGAAGTGCGCCCGGCAAATGTCCCCGCATCCTCAATCGCCTAGCCAATCATTTTTGTTCCCGGAGTTGCACTGGTTCATGCTTTGGCTTTTTACCCTTCCTGCGCTGCCGGCGGCCCAGGTCGCATCGCTCCCAGCCCGTCCGGGTGCCGCCGATGGAAAAGTCGAGGCGATCATTATCACAGCGCGCCCGCAAGATGGTCGCGACAAAATCGATCGACGGACCTACGATGTCCGCACGGATCCAGCGGTGGCGGGGATGGGTGCGACGGATGTCCTGAGTCGTCTACCTTCCGTTACTGTATCTCCGGCAGGTAGGGTGGCGTTGCGCGGCGATCCCGGCGTCGTCGTGATGATTGATGGGAAAGTACCTGCCAACGGTACCTCCGCCCTCCAAGCCCTGCCCAGCAGCAGCATCACGAAGGTCGAAATCATGACCAACCCTTCCGCGCAGTTCGCGCCGGAGGGGACTGCGGGTGTTATCAATATCATCACGCGAAAGCCGACAGTCGACACGCTAACTGGTACCCTGACGGCGCGGATTAACTCGCTTGGAGATATCAACCTCTCGAGTTCGGCCGACCTCAAACGGAATGGGTGGGCCGTCGCCTCGCGGCTCTCACTCAATCGCAACGAGAGCAAGTCGGACGGCGATGCGCTCCAGACATCCGCGGTGAACGGAAACCCAATCACCCAACGTCAGGATCGTGGTGTCACCGCGTTGGATAGCTCGCTCGTCAATCTCAGCGTGACGCGCGCCGCGCTTGGACGGGGCGACCTTACCCTCGAAGTCCAGAATCTCGAAGGCACCATCGACGGCGTTACGCTCTCAACCTTTGATGTTTGGGCCAATGGAACCAACGACCGGCTAGTGGAAACCAAAACACTTCGTTCCGACACGCGCCAAACCAACCTAAACGGCACCTATTCGGAAAAATGGCCGGACGATCATGGGTCGTTAGAAGCCTCTATCGATCACGGCGTGACGCGTCAGAGAAATCAAGTTCACTTCGTCGATCGCCCAGCGGGCGCGAGCCTAGCCACGACGGACTATACGACCACGTTGCGCACCTCTGGATCAGATGACGAGGCGAAGATCGCGATGGTGGCTAATCTCGCGGGTCCATCGATCTTAAGTTTCGGTGGAGCCGCGAACCGTACCAAGAGCTCGATCGCGCGCGCGTATAGCGGCCAGGCGATAGGGGGAACCGACGATACCGGCGTGTTCGATGGCCGGCGTTCGCGAGTGTCCGGATACGCAACCTATCAGTTCCCACTCGCAGGGCTTTTAATCATGCCGGGGATGCGCATCGAGTTCGAAGACTTGGCCGTGGCGTCTCCGCTTGCGTCTCACGCCAAAGGCGCCACACGCCTCTTCCCATCGTTACACACAAGCCGGCCGCTGGGCGGCGGAAAGCTTAAGGCGAGTTATAGTCGGCGCATCTCGAGGCCCAGCCTGAGTCTTTATGATGAGCGTCGCACTCTCGTGAGCGTCGGGAGGTTCCGCTACGGGAATGCTGAACTCAAGCCGACGACCAGCGACTCTTTCGAGATCAGCTATGAAACATCGGCGGCGGGCGCTCTCATGGGGGCCTCGATCTACCTCCGGGTGAGCCATGATCCTTGGCAAGATTTCACCACGGCTCGAAACGACGGCACATTGTTAACGACGCCGATTAACTACGATAGAACCCGTTCAGGTGGGGTAGAGTTCACCTCTAGAGGGGGCTCGTTTTTCGGCTTTGGATACAGCGCCAGCCTCAACATCTTCTATCAAGAACTGATCTTACTATCGAACGCCCATCCTTCCAGCACCGGTAGGTTGACTTTCTCGGGCAACGCCACCATCGAGAAGAAGTTCAAAAATGGCGACAGGTACCAAGCGTTCATCACGGGAACCGGCCGGTCGCAAACCATTCAAGGACACCAAGCCGCTTACTCCCAAGTCGATCTAAATTATAGCCACAACCTGACACCGAGCGTCGTCTTATCGGCGGGCATCGTCGATCTCTTCAACGCAAACCGTTTCAGGGTGGTCACTTTCAACAACGGAGCGGTGATCCGCGCCTCAACCGAACCCAACACACGCGCTGTGAAGATGGCGATTGTCTACAAGTTTGGCCAGCGACGCTGAACCGCCTTCGCCGATCCGGCGACGACGACCGCCCCCCCCCGCCCTGACGCCTCTAGCCGGGCTAGTACCGGTTCCGGCTTCAGACCCGAAAGTGTCGGCGAGATCGCTGCCACAAGGGGCAGCTTCCACCCTTTGACGTCGGCTGCGCGAACTTAGGGACCAGCCTAGAAGGCCATGACTAGCTGCCCAGACTGCGCCCTGAAGCGCTTGGTGGAACGAGGGCCGGGTGGGATGCTGAGCGTCAAGGGTGCGCGCCTGCGGCGAGCATCGCGGAGCGACGGCGAAGCCGCCCTTGACCCTCAGCATCCCGCCCGGCAGAGGCTCGGCAAGCGCTTCAGGGCGAGCACCGACCTTTCAGGTCCGGCCTCCCCGCCGGTCTGGTTGTCCCCACCGTCGATTCAGTGCGAACCTTCCCTCAGCATCCTCGGAGGGACCCATGGCGGACGACAAAGACGCTCTGATCAAGCTGACCACAGGCGTGGTCGCCGCTTACGTCGGCAACAACCGCCTGGCCATCGCCGACCTGCCGGCGCTGGTCAGCAGCGTCTTCGCGGCCCTGGAAGGCGCGGGTGCGCCCGTTGCGGCTTCGGCACCGGCCGAGGGGCCCGTGAAGCTGACCGCCGCGCAGATTCGCAAGAGCATCACGCACGACGCGCTGATCAGCTTCATTGACGGCAAATCTTACAAGACGCTGAAGCGCCATCTCAGCACCCACGGCCTGACCGTGGTCGACTACAGGGCCAAGTTCGGTCTGCCGGCGGACTACCCGACAACGGCGCCCTCCTACAGTGAGGCGCGGAGCGCGATGGCTAAGGCGCTGGGCCTCGGCCAAGGCGGTCGTAAGGGCAAGGCTGCGGCGAAGGGGCGGGGCAAGAAGGCCTAAGCCTTCAGGCGAACACCAGGGCCACCGGTGGCGTCGGCGGCCAAAAACACGATTCCGTCGTTTTCCAGCGCAGCTTGGATGCGATCGAGAGTGCCTGTCTGCATCCCACCCTTGTTCGACTCGAACCTATGAATGGTTGAATCGGCCACCTGCGAACGTTCAGCCAGCTCTCGAACACTGATCCCCAGGGCCGCGCGAGCCATCCGGATTTGAGCTGGCGAGATCATTTTTAGAGAAATTCTCCGACTTCTTACAAAATTCTGTTGACTGACTGCGAGAAATTCGCTGAAGTCTAAGCAGAATCCTCCAAAACGCCACCGATCTGCACGCAGGTCGGACCGAGCGCATGCGCCGGGAGCGCCCTCATGGCCAAAGATCGAGTTCCAACCCTACCGTCTCGACGGGCTGCTATTGGTGTCGCCGCCTCCCTTTCCGCCGCGACGACGCCCCGCGCCGGCGAAGGGGTTTCAGCGCTCTGTGCGGAGTGGTTGGCGCTGGACCTGGAGATCGACCAACTAAGCCTTCGCTGGTCGTCTCTGGAGCTACAGGCGGCCCGCGAGTTCGACTGGTTCAAGCTCTCTACGGCGAAGCGCCGCGCGCTACCGATGGCGGCGGAAATGGCCGACATCGACGCGCGCCTCGAACAGCTCTTCAAGGACCGTGCAAAAGGCTTGAAAGCCCTACGCCGCACCAAGGCGACAGAAGCCCACGGCGCGTTCGGCAAACTCGTCGTAGCGGCGCGCATCAGCCAGCAAGACGGCGGCGACGTCCACGCCCTCCTCACCGAAGCCATTGAGACCCTGGCGACCCTGAAGTGCCCGAGCTGTGGAGCGCCCTTTGCGCCCGCTCCTGACCGCTCGTAACGGACGACCGCCGTTTCCTAGTCTTTACCGCCGACACCACGAAGCGGCGTTGAGCGCCGTTGATCTCGACGACCAGACCGACACCGTTGCGGAATGGCCCGTCGCACCAAGGCGGCTTCCCCGCCTCTCGACCTCTACGACTACCTCCTTCCAGCGCCGGCAGTTCGTGTTCGGCCGGTGGCTGAGGACGTCCCGATCCGCGTCACCGACGATTGGCCCGACTTCGTGCCGGTCACCGACCAAGAAGCGCGGATCATCGAGGCCTTCTTCGCCGACGTGCTCGACGAGCTGTTCGGCCCCATACCCTGACAGTTCTGGAGTCTTTCCATGGGCCGACTGATCGAGCCTGAACCCACCTCAATGGCGTCGAGGGTGGCGCTCTACTTGCGCGTCTCGACCGGCCGCCAAGCCGAGAGCGACCTTTCGATTCCCGACCAGCGGCGGCAGATGGAGGCCTATTGCGCCGGGAAGGGCTGGACGCTGGGCGAAGCGTTTGTCGAGCCCGGCACGTCCGCCAAGGACGACAAGCGTCCGTCGTTCCAGACCATGATCGAAGCGGCCCTATCCAAGCCTGCGCCGTTCGACGTCATCATGGTCCACTCGTTCTCACGGTTCTTCCGCAACCAGTTCCAGTTCGAGTTCTACGTTCGCAAGCTGGCCAAGAACGGCGTGCGCCTAGTCTCAATCACCCAGGAGTTGGGCGAAGACCCCATGAGCCTCATGATGCGCAAGATCATGGCGCTATTCGACGAGTACCAGTCCCAAGAGAACGCCAAGCACACCCTGCGGGCCATGATGGAGAACGCCCGCCAGGGGTTCTGGAACGGCTCACGCCCGCCGCTGGGGTACCGCGTCTATGTCGCCGAGCAGCGCGGCGCGAAGCTGAAGAAGAAGCTGGAGATCGATCCGGTCAACGCCGAGAAGATCAGGCTCATCTACCGCCTGGCGCTGTACGGCGCCGACGGATCGGGACCGATGGGCTTCAAGTCCATCGCTGCCCACCTGAACGACAGGAACATCCGCACCCGCGACGGCGGCAAGTTCGGTCTCGATGCGATCCACCAGATCCTGCACCGGCCCTCCTACATGGGCGAGCACCACTTCAACCGGACGGACCACAAGACCAAGAAGCGCAAGCCCGAGGCCGAGCACGCGATTTGCGAGGTGCCGGCAATCGTCACGCGCGAGGAGTTCCAGGCCGTGCAGGACTCCCTCCATCTTCGCCACTGGAAGCAGACCCATCCCAATCACGTCAGCAGCCGGGTGCTGCTGGGCGGCATCTGCTTTTGTGGCAAGTGCGGCGGGGCCATGACCCTGCGCACGGGGCAGAGTTCGACCGGTCTTCAATACCGCTACTACACCTGCTCGACGAAGGCCCGGCAGGGCAAGGCCGGGTGCGAGGGCATCACCGTTCGTGAGGAGAAGCTGGACGCCGCCGTGGTCGAGCATCTGGAGCGCCGGCTGCTGCATCCCGAGCGCTTGGAAATCCTACTGGGCAACGTCATCGACAAGCGCAGCGAATGGATCGACCGCAGACGGTCCCACGTCGCCGAGCTGAGGCAGAGGGCGACAGCGGCGGCGACCAAACTCAAGCGGCTCTACGAAGCGGTTGAGGACGGCCTGGCCTCGACGGATGACCAGGACCTCAAGGACCGGATGCGGGAGCTTGCTGTGATCCGTGACGAGTCACGCGCGGATGCCGACCGCGCCGAGGCCGCGATTGAAAAGCTAGGCCCGATGCTGACGCCGGAAATTCTCAGCCGGTTCGCCGAAGCGACGAAGGAACGACTACGCGGCGAAGACGGGAAGTACCGTCGCGAGCACGTGCGCGCGGTGGCTCAGCGCGTGGAGGTGATCTCGAAGAACGAGATCCGCATCATGGGAAACAGGACTGACTTGCTGAAAACCTTAGCCGCTTCGGCAGGCGAAGAAACTGCGGCTCTCGGCGTTCGCAGTTTTAAACCGAAATGGCGCGCCCGGAACGATTCGAACGTCCGACCCTCAGATTCGTAGTCTGATGCTCTATCCAGCTGAGCTACGGGCGCGCACTGCCTTGCGGCGAGGCGGGGGAGATAGCCCAGCCATTCCGGGGACGCAAGCCCGGTTTGAAGGATATTCTCGAAAAGTTTCGCGCACCGGCGTTCACTCAAGCCTCGAGCCTTGCCCGGCCTGGCGTCAGCGGCCACCTTTGGCGAGATTGGGGGCCTGTCGGGACGTGACAGCATCGCGCGATTGGTGTCCATGGAGACATCCGGGGCGGCGGGCAGGTCGTCCATAGCGTCCGTCATGAGGGTCCGTATGCGTCGTTTGGCTTCCCTGCTCGCCCTGTCCGTCGCGTTGCAGCTTTCCCTGGCCCCGGTGGCGGCGCTCGCCGAGTCGATTCCGCTGGCGATGCCGACGCCACGCCCGGCCGCGACCTCGACGCCGGCCAAGGGCATGGTGGCCGCCGCCAACCCGCTGGCTGTCGAGGCGGGCCTGCGCGTGCTGCGCGACGGTGGGTCGGCGGTCGACGCCGCGGTGGCGATCCAGGCGGTGCTGAGCCTGGTCGAGCCGCAGAGCTCTGGCCTGGGCGGCGGCGCGTTCCTGATGCTGTACGACGCCAAGGCCGGCAAGGTGACCGCCTATGACGGCCGCGAGACCGCGCCCAGCGGCGCCACGCCCGACATGTTCATGGGGCCGGACGGCAAGCCCCTGCCCTTCGTGAAGGTGCTGTTGTCGGGCCGCTCGTCGGGCGTCCCCGGCGCGGTGGCCATGCTGGCCCAGGCGCAGAAGGATCATGGCAAGCTCGCCTGGAATACACTTTTCAAGGACGCCGAGACCCTGGCCGCCGACGGCTTCGTGGTCAGTCCGCGCCTGGCCGGCATGATCGCCGGTCGCGCGCCCCAGGCCTCGCAGCCGGACGCGGTCAAGTATTTCACCAAGCCGGACGGAACCCGCTACAAGGCCGGCGACGTGCTGAAGAATCCGGCCTACGCCGAGACGGTGCGCCGCATCGCCGCCGAGGGCCCTTCGGCGATGTACGAGGGTCCGATCGCCCAGGCGATCGTCGACCGGGTGCGTGAGGGCGAACTGCCCGGCAGTATCTCGCTGCAGGATCTCAAGAGCTACAAGCCGCGCTCAGGCGCCCCGCTCTGCCGCCCGTGGAAGGTCTACACCGTCTGCGTGCCCAACCCGCAGTCCAGCGGCCTGGCGATCATCCAGGCGCTGCAGATGCTGGAACATACCGACATCGGCAAGCGCGGCCCCACCGATCCCGTCGCCTGGACCCTGCTGGCCCAGGCCGAACGGGTCATGTACGCCGACCGCGACCGCTATGTCGGCGACCCCGACTTCGTGACCGTGCCGGTCGAGGGCCTGCTGGATCCCAAATATGTCGCGCAGCGCGCCAAACTGATCACCGACAAGGCCGGCGCCGCGCCGCCGTTCGGCGCCCCCAAGGGCGCGCCCAAGGTCGGCGTGGACATGACCCAGGAACCGGGCGGCACCACCCACTTCGTGGTGGCGGATACGGCGGGTAATGTCGTCTCGATGACCACCACGGTGGAGAGCATCTTCGGCAACGGCCGGATGGTGGGCGGCTTTTTCCTGAACAACCAGCTGACCGACTTCTCGTTCTCGCCGGTCGAGAAGGACGGCGCGCCCGCGGCCAACGCCATCGCGGCGGGCAAGCGTCCCCGCTCGTCGATGTCGCCGCTGATCGTGCTGGACAAGAAGGGCAAGTTCCTGGCCGCCGTCGGCTCGCCGGGGGGCAATGCGATCCTGTCCTATAATCTGAAGGCCATGGTCGGGCTGTTCTACTGGAACCTGAACATGCAGCAGGCCGTCTCGCTGCCGAACCTGGTGGCGCGCGGCGAGAACTTCTCGGGCGACGCCGAGCTGTTCGGTCCTGAGATGCTGGCGGCGCTGAACGCGCGCGGCGTGGCCGTCAAGGTCGGCCAGCTGGAGACCTCGGGCCTGCAGGGCGTGATCGTACGCCCGGGCAATGTGCTGGAAGGCGGCGCCGACCCGCGTCGCGAGGGCGTGGCCAAGGGGCTTTAAGCGCCGCTCAGGTCTGGGCCTGGTGCTCCTCCAGGCCCGCCTCGACCTCGGCGCGGGAGAAGACCTCTTCTTGACCGTCGACCAGAAGGTCGGCGGCGACGGCCTCTTCTACGGTCACCATGGCGGCCACTCGGCGCAAGGCCGTCGGCGCGTCCGGCGCCTCGACCGTGATCTCGTAGATCGGCGCGCTGTCCGCAGAAGCCCCGATCTTCACCGCGATGGTCCAGGTCGTGGCCATGGTCAGCTCCTCTAGCTTGCTGAGGCGTCGGCGGCCTTGTCGTCAGGTTCGGGCAGGGGCTCGGGCGCGCCGGCCAATGTCAGATCGAACACCGAACCCCCGGGTCCGGTTTCCACCAGCGCCAGATCGCCGCCATGGCCCTGGGCCAGCTCCCGGGCGATGGCCAGGCCAAGACCCGTGCCGCCCCGACGCACCGACCCTACGAACGGCTGGAACAGATTGGTGCGGGCGCGCTCGGGCACGCCGGGTCCGTCGTCGGACAGGCGCAGGATGCTGGAGCCTTCCGTCCGGCGAAGCTCGACAAACACCTTGCCCTTGCCGCCCCGGTCAGGCGCGCCCTCGATGGCCTCGCGGGCGTTGCGCAGCAGGTTGGTGAGGATGCGGTGCAACTGGTCGGGATCGGCCAGGACCTGCTCGCGGGGGCCGATGACGGTCTCCAGGCTGACACCCTGGCTCGACAGGCCGGCGTCCTCGGCGGCCATGTCGAGCGCGGGACGCAACGAGATGACCCGGGTGACCGGCTCGGGCTCCTTGGACTTGCCATAGGCCATGACGTCGGAGGCCAGGTTGATGGCGCGGTCGAGGGCCCGCTCCAGGCGCGGCAGGGCCTGGGCGACCTTGGGATCCCCCAGCGCGGCCAGACGGTCCGAGGCCATCTGGGCGCTGGTCAACATGTTGCGCAGATCGTGATTGATCTTGGCCACCGCCTCGCCCAGCGCGGCCAGCCGGGCTTTCGAGGCCAGCGCCGCCAACAGGTCGGCCTGCATGCGGTCTAGCTCAAGCTCGGCGCGGCCGATCTCATCGCGACGATTGGAGACAGCGATGCGGGCGGCCGGATCGTCGGGATCGCTGCGGAACGCCTCCATGGCGCGGGTGATGCGCTGCATCGGCCGCACCAGGAAGATGTTCAGGAAGGCGTAGACCAGCACACCGGCCAGGGTGGCCACGAAGATCGTCACGCCCGCCAACTGCCAGAAATAGGCGACCAGCCGGGCTTTCAGCGGCGCGTCGGGCAGCACCACCTCGATGAACTCGGCCTTGCGGAAGCGCGGCTCGGCCATCACGCGGACCATCGCGCCCTTGGGGCTGGTCAGGGTGTAGAACGGCGCGGCCAGCCAGGAGCCGGGGTTCTGCCGGCGAAGATCGACGAGATACGGCGTCTCGAACGGCTGCTTGGGCGGCAGGACGAGGCGGCGGGCGCCGTCGACCTGCACCGCCACGGTGACCGCCCCGGCCTGGTCGAACATCTGGTTAGCCACCGCGTCGCTGACCCGCAGCTCGGGGTCGGACTCGGCGATCGTCGAGGCCAGTTCCCCGGCCCGGACGCGGTCCAGCAGCCACTGCTCTTCATAGGCCGCCAAGGCGGGGGGCAGGATCAGCAGACCACCGAAGTTGACGACCACGGCGGTGAACAGCAGCAGGCGCGCCGACAGACCGCCGGGCCACGGAAAGCGCTTCCGGGGCTTGGCGGTTTTGTCTTCCGAGGGCGAGCCGGGTTGGACCATCCGGGGCGGTTACTTCTCGTCCAGCGACGCGACGTCGCGCCCATTGCGCCAATGGCGCCACAACGGCGGCAGAAACGCCAGCACGCCCATGCCGATGATCGGCAGATAGATGCGCGGCGACAAGAGGCTTTCCACGGTTACGGGGCCGCCCCTGGCGAACACATGGCCCAGGCCCGCGCCGATCCCCGCATAGACGAAGGAGCTGGGGATCATGCCCAGGACCGAGGCCAGCAAGAAGGTGCGCACACGGACGCTCATCAGGCCGGCGGCGACATTGACCGCCAGCAGCGGAAACGCTGGGATCAGGCGAAGGGTCAGAAGATAGTTGAAGGTGTCGCCCTTGAAGCCCTCGGCGATGCGGGAGACGAAGGCGCCGGACTTGTGACGCAGGGCGTCACCAAACGCGGTGCGAAACACGAGAAAGGTGATCGTGGAGCCGCCCGTGGCCCCGGCCACCGCAGCAAAGCCGCCGCCGATCGGCCCGAACAGGTACCCGCCCGACAGGGACAGGATCAGAGCGCCCGGCAGCGAAATGGCCACCGAGCCGGTGTAGATCGCCAGATAGACCGCCGCGCACGCCCACGGGTGTTCGCGCGCGAAGATCTGGAGTTCGGTCCCGCGCCGGCGCAGCTCCTCCAGCGAGAGATGCTCGACAAGTCCGCTGGCGAAGGCGCCCACGCACAGGATCGCGACCACCGCGAGGGGCCCGAAACGACGCAAGCGCATCAGGACCTGCGCACGCGTCATGCGGCGCCGATCGCGTCCTCGACGGCGGCGAAGCCATCGGCGCGAAGACGGGCGGCGAGGTCGCGCTTGATCCGGGTGACCAGGCCCGGCCCGCCATAGACGAGCGCCGAATAGAGCTGCACCGCTCGCGCGCCGGCCCGGATCTTGGCGTAGGCGCCCGCGCCGTCGGCCACCCCGCCCGCCCCGATCAGCGCGACCCGACCGGCGGCCGCCGCATGGAAGCGCGCCAGCACGGCCGTCGAGGCCTCCAGCAGTGGCCCGCCCGACAGGCCGCCGCCTTCACGGGCGAAGCGCGACTTCAGCGTCTCGGGCCGGGCGATGGTGGTGTTGCTGACGATGATGGCGTCGAGCCCCGCGCCGACCACGGTTTCGACGATGGCTTCGACCTCGCCGTCCTCCAGGTCGGGGGCGACCTTCAGGAAGATCGGATAGTCCGCGCCGGACGCGACCTTCAGCGCCGCGCGGGTTTCCGCCAGGCGTCCGAGAAGCTCTTCCAGCGCCGCCTTGGTCTGCAGGGCGCGCAGGCCCGGGGTGTTGGGCGAGGAGATATTGGCGGTGAAATAGTCCGACAGGCCCCAAAGCCGCGTCAGGCCGGCCACATAGTCCTCGATGCGGTCGCTCGCGTCCTTGTTGGCCCCGATATTGGCGCCGACGACGCCGCCACGGCCCTGACGCGCGGCCAGGCGCTGGGCGAACGGCTCCAGGCCGTCGTTGTTGAAGCCCATGCGGTTGATCACCGCCTGGTCCTCGGTCAGCCGGAAAAGCCGGGGACGCGGATTGCCGGCCTGGGCCAGCGGCGTCACGGTGCCCGCCTCCACGAAGCCGAAGCCGGCGGCCAGCATGGCGTCGGGGACCTCGGCGTTCTTGTCGAAGCCGGCCGCCAGGCCCACGCAGTTGGCAAGCTCCAGACCGGCGATCCTGACCGCCAGGATCGGATCGTCGGGTTGCGCATCACGCGGACCAAGCCCCCATTTCAGCCCGCGAATGGCCCAGCCGTGAGCGTCCTCGGGATCGAAGGCATGGAGAGCGCGGGCGGCGATGTCGTGAAAGCTCATGCGAGATGGTCGCCCAGTTGCGGCACGCCGTCGGCGTCCAGTTCAAGATCCGCCTCGCGCGCCACGTCCGACGCGAGCAGCGGGCGATAGAGGTGCGGGAAAAGGGCCCCGCCGCGCGAGGCCTCCCACTTGAGGGCCTCGCCCAGCGGTTCGGCCTCGACCGCCAGCAGGACGAGGTTCGTCTGGCCCTTGAACCACTTGGCGGCGGTCTCTTGCGCCTGATCGCCGGCGGACAGGTGAATGAACCCGTCGGCCAGATCGACAGCCGAGCCTTCGAAGCGGCCAACGGCCTTGGCGGCGTCCCACTCGGCGCGGGACAGGATCTTGTAGATCAGGGTCATTCGCCGCCCATCCCGCCGTTCTCGTTGGCGTAAAACAGATGCTCCAGGCGCGGGCTCTGGGTCCCGTCCCACGCCAGGACCACGACGGTCGAGGTCGGGAAACGGCTGCGGAGCTTGTTCGTCTGGATCGGCGAGGCTTCGCCGCCCAGGCAAAGCCGCAGGGCCAGTTCGTGCATGCCCGGATTGTGTCCGACCACCATCACCGTACCGGCGGCGTCGACCGCGTCCTCGACGGCCTGGAGAATCTCCTCCGGATCGGCGTGATAGAGATCGCGAAGGTGCTCCACGCGGGCCTTCGGGAAATGCGCCGCCACCTGCTCGGCGGTCTCGCGGGTGCGCCGCGCGGACGAGACCAGAAGAAGGTCCGGCTCATAGGCCAAACCCGCCAACAGCTTGCCCATCAGCGAGGCGTCGGCCCGCCCGCTGGCGGCCAAGGCGCGCTCGAAGTCGCCGCCGCTCTGGGCGTGCCGCTCGGCCTTGCCGTGGCGCATGAGGATCAGTCGCTCCATGCGCCCTCCATAGCCGTCCGTCGCCCTGTCAGGAAGCCGGCGGTTGACACCTTCTTCGCCAAGCGCTCCAAGGCGGCATGGCTGCTTTCGATCTGGTCACGCCCGCCGGCGGGGGAACCTGGCGGTTTCCCGCCAACGAACCCCTGCGGCTGGACTCCGGAGGCGTCATCGAAGGTCTGGAGATCGCCTACCAGACCTATGGTCAGCTGAACGCGGACAAGTCCAACGCCGTCCTGATCTGTCACGCCCTGACCATGGACCAGTATGTGGCCTCGCCGCACCCGGTGACGGGCAAGCCTGGCTGGTGGCCCCGCCTGGTCGGTCCCGGCAAGCCGCTGGATCCCGCGCGGCATTTCATCATCTGTTCGAACGTCATCGGCGGCTGCATGGGTTCGACGGGCCCGGCCTCGATCAATCCGGCCACGGGCAAGACCTATGGCCTGTCGTTCCCGGTCATCACCATCGCCGACATGGTCCGGGCCCAGGCCATGCTGGTCTCGGCGCTCGGGGTCGATACCCTGTTCGCCGTGGTCGGTGGCTCGATGGGCGGGATGCAGGTCCAGCAGTGGGCCGTGGACTATCCCGAGCGGATGTTCAGCGCCGTGGTGCTGGCCTCGGCCTCGCGCCACTCGGCCCAGAACATCGCATTCCACGAGGTGGGCCGTCAGGCGATCATGGCCGATCCCGACTGGCGCGGCGGCGCCTATGCCGAGCACGGCGTGCGGCCCGAGAAGGGCCTGGCCGTGGCCCGCATGGCCGCGCACATCACCTATCTGTCCGAGCCCGCCCTGCAGCGGAAGTTCGGCCGCGAACTGCAGCGCGACGGCCTCTCCTGGGGCTTCGACGCCGACTTCCAGGTCGAGAGCTATCTGCGCCACCAGGGATCCAGCTTCGTCGACCGGTTCGACGCCAACAGCTATCTCTACATCACCCGGGCCATGGACTATTTCGACATCGCCGCCAGCCATGGCGGGGTGCTGGCCAAGGCGTTCACCCGGGCGCGGCATGTGCGCTTCTGCGTGCTGAGCTTCTCCAGCGACTGGCTCTATCCGACCGCCGAGAACCGCCACCTGGTCCGCGCCCTGACCGCCGCCGGCGCCCGCGCGGCCTTCGCCGAGATCGAGAGCGACAAGGGCCATGACGCCTTCCTGCTGGACGAGCCGGTGATGGACGCCGCGCTAGAGGGCTTCCTGGCCTCGGCCGAACGTGATCGGGGGCTGGTTTGAAGGTCCTGACGCCATCAGCGCCCCCTCCGGCCCTTTGGGCCACCTCCCCCGTTTCACGGGGGAGGACATCGCATAGATCCACCTCCCCCGGGCAACGGGGGAGGTGGCATGGTGCGGATACGCGCCATGACGGAGGGGGCGCTCAACAATGACCTCTATCCGCGAAGACTTCCGCGAAATCCTGCGCCTGGTGCGCCCCGGCTCGCGCGTGCTGGACGTCGGGTGCGGCGAGGGCGCGCTGCTGGACCTTCTGGCGCATGAAAAGCAGGTGGACGCTCGGGGCCTGGAGCTGAGCGCCTCGGGCGTGGCCGCCTGCATGGCGCGCGGCCTGTCGGTGGTTCAGGGCGACGCCGATCTGGACCTCGACCACTTCCCGGACCGCTCGTTCGACTATGCGGTGCTGTCTCAGACCCTGCAGGCGACGCGTAATCCGCGCCACGTGCTGGACGAGCTACTGCGCATCGCCGACCGCGCGATCGTGTCCTTCCCCAATTTCGGCCACTGGCGCGTGCGCTGGTCGCTGCTGAGCCGTGGCAGGATGCCCGAGACCAAGGCCCTGCCCCTGCCCTGGTGGTCGACCCCGAACATCCACCTGTGCACCCTGGCCGACTTCATGGCCCTGACGGCGGACCTCAATCTGCGAGTCGACGCCAGCGCGGCCTTCACCGGCGCGGGACCCGCACGCCCGATGGATCCGACCAGCGCGCTGGAGAACTGGCGCACCGAGACCTGCCTCTTCATGCTCAGCCGCCACGGCGCATCCCCGCAGGGAAAGTTCTCGCAGGGGGAACTTCCGCCCGCCTCGGGCGATCTCTTCGACGGATGAAGACGCTTCGTCTGATGACCTACAACGTCCACCGCTGCGTGGGCACGGACCGCAAGCTCGATGTCGAGCGGGTGGCCGAGGTCATCGCGGCTGAACGGCCCGACGTGGTGGCCCTGCAGGAACTGGACGTGGGCCGCGCCCGCACACGCGGCGTAGATCAGGCTCACCGCCTGGCGGAACTTCTTCAGATGAGCTTTCACTTCCACCCGGCCATGGCCGTGGAGGAAGAACTGTACGGCGACGCGATCCTGACCGCCCTGCCCGAGCGACGCATCAAGGCCAAGGGGCTGCCGCTCTACCGCCGGGTGCCGGGCCTGGAGCCTCGCGGCGCCCTGTGGATCGAGGTCGAGGTCGGCGACGCCAAGGTCCAGATCATCAACACGCACCTGGGCCTCCTCCCTCAGGAGCAGAAGCGTCAGGCCGCAGCGCTGCTGGGTCCCGACTGGATGGGCGACGACGCGTGGGTGGCGCCCGGCGTCGTTCTGGGCGACTTCAACGCCACGCCCTATTCGGCCACCTATCGCATGCTGAGGACCGCGCTGCGCGACGCTCAGGCGCCGAGCCCCGCCTGGCTGCGCCCGGCCACAGCCACCTTCCCGTCGAGCTTTCCGTTCATGCGGATCGACCATGTCTTCCTGACCAAGGGCCTGGAGACGCGCGAGGTGAGATCGCCCTACGACGCGCGGGCGCGACTGGCCTCGGATCACCTGCCGCTGGTGATCGATCTGGAGATCACGGACGCAGGTGATCCGGGAGCGGCGGCGGCGGGGCGGTAAGGCGGGCGATGTCCTGCCGCAAACGCTTGCGACGCCCCCACGGGCGCCAGGCGTCGTCCGGCGCGATGGCGTCGCCAAGGCTCCAGTCGGCGATGAACTTCTGGGCGCCGGTCAGCTTGCGCACCGGGACCGGCTGAAGCCGCCGAGGCGGGCCGCCATGCACGTCCAGCGCGTTGATCGCCGCCGCCAGACCGCCCTCGCGCGCCATAGCCTCCAACACGTCTTGCGTCGTGCGATCGATGAAGTGACCGACCAAACGGCCCAGGAACCCTCTGATCGTCTCGCGCTCAAGATCGTCGCGCGCCTCCAGCGCTAGGTCACACTCGCTGTCCAGACCGATCGAGCGGTTGTTGAGATTGGCTGAGCCGATCCGCAGCACCGCGTCGTCGATGATCGAGACTTTCGAGTGCACGATGATCTGCCCGCCCTTGGGCGTATGCGCCGAGAACGCCGAGAATCGCCGATGCACGTCGACCTCGCGCAGACGGTTGATCGCCGCTGTTCGGGCGCTGTCCATGGTCATCTGATCGAAATAGCTGGGGCTGCGCGCCGGCCCGATGGTCACGACCTCGGGCCCGTCGGGCTCGGCCAGACGCTCGGCCAGAGCTTCGACGATGATCGGCGAGGTCAGGTACTGGTTCTCCAGATAGATCAGCCGTTCGGCGCGACGGATGGCCGAGAGATGCAGCAGCATGCACTCGGTGACCTCGGGCCGCCCCCGCCAGGCGGCGGACGTGCGGGCGACCGCCACAGGGGCGCGGCGCAGGTCCGGGATCAATCCCTGCGGCCAGGGCGTCTCCTCGGGCCGGGTCGGACGTGCGATCGGCTCGCCGCCCGAGGTCCGCCAGCGATCGATGAACAGATCCGCCATCGCCTCGCCGGCCCGACCGTCGACCAGCATGGCGACCTCGTGGCGCGGGGGATAGCGACGGCCGGTCGGCAGGCGCCGGAGCGGGTTCTCATCGAGATGCCGGGTGTCGTCCCACCGGTCGACGCCGATGTCGCCGCCGCTGATCAGCGCCGTCACGCCATCGATGATCACCGCCTTCTGATGATGGCAGGCGCTGGCCGGCAAGGTGGCGTCCAGCCGGTACTTGACCCGCGATCCCGCGAAGAAGGCCGCGCCCCGATGCGGGCCGAACAACTGAGAGGCGGCGATGGGAAAGGGCATGTCCCAGGTGAGCACCCGCACGTCGAGGGCGGGGTTGAGCGCGGCCTGGCGGCGCAGGATCAGACCGATCCGGTCGGCCGAGGTGGGATCACGGCTCTTGCGGACACGGTCAGGGTCGAGCCGGGTCAGGGGATCGAACACCCAGGCCAGGATCCAGATCGACTTGCGCGCCGCCAGCAGCAGCGGCTTCAGCGCGTCGAACGTCTCGTCATTGTCGATGAGCAGGGCGACGCGGTCGGCGGGCTCGACCCGCCAACAGTTGTAGCCCGGTTGAAAGACGGAAGCGCGCTCGACCATGTCCACCCTAAAGCCGCGAGTCGATCACGAACGCGCGTCACGGCGTTATGGCTCCGCTTGAGCGTGCGGTCTTGTGAACTGTTGTTTGGGTCAGCCGGCGATCGCGGCGGCGTCTCGCTCGCCGGTGCGGATCCGCAGGGCCTGTTCCAGATCCATGACGAAGACCTTGCCGTCGCCGATCTTGCCGGTGTTGGCGGTGCGCTGCAGCGCCTCGATGACGGGCTCGAGCACGTCGGTGGGCACCGCGATCTCAAGCTTCACCTTGGGCAGCAGCTTCACCTCATACTCGGCGCCGCGATAGACCTCGGTCTTGCCCTTCTGACGGCCATAGCCGCGAACCTCGGTGACGGTCAGACCCGACGCTCCCGCCTCGGTGACCGCTTCGAGCACCGCGTCCAGGCGGCTCGGCTTAATCACAGCGACGATCATCTTCATGGCGCGGCTCCCGCGAGCGAACGGTTTCTACAGATCCAAGCTAGGCGCGCAGAGGCCCAGCTCCAAGTGCGTTCAGCGATCAAGGCCGCTCGGCGCCTGTGGAACGGGCGCCTTATTGACCGAAACGGAGCGCTCGCCGGTGTGGTGCGCGGGCGTCGGGCCCGCCGGACTAGGCAGCAGGACGCCCGGCGCGAAGACTCTGGCGCGGGCGCGATGGCCACGCGGCTTGACCGCAAAGGTCTGTTTGATCGCCTCCATCAGGATCACACCGGCGAAACGCGGCCAGAGCGTCGCGCCCACCTGCTCGAATCCCTCGGCCCAACTGGACATGGCGGCCACCGGCGGGACGTAGAGCGCGCGCGTCCACCCCGCCGGCTCGAGCCCGACCTCGCGGATCAGGCTTTCCAGCTGGCTGCGGCTATAGGGCCGGCCATGCCCGAACGGGGTGCCCTCGGCGCCCGCCCACACCCCGTCGCGGGACGAGACGGCGACGATGAGACGGCCGGTCGGGGCCATGACGCGCCCGATCTCGGCCAGCAGGGCGACCGGATCGTCGGCCTCTTCAAGGGCGTGAACCGCCAACACGCGGTCAAACAGAGCGTTGGGCAGCGGAAGGGCGGCGTCCTCCACCAGGCACGCCTGATTGCGCCCGCCGTGCGGCCAGACCTCGACCCCCTGCTGGGCCGGCATGGCGGCCACCACGCGACGCGCCTTGGCGCGGGCGGCGTCCAGGAACGGCGTCGCATAGCCCACGCCCAGCACGTCGAGGTCACGGGTGTCGCCCCAGGCCTCCTCGACCTTGCGCGTCAGCATCGTCCGCGCCGCACGGCCCAGCGGCGAAGCGTAGAAGGCCCTGAGATCGAGCACGTCGCGACGCATTGAGTCTCCCGAACCACGAGGCCTTCGTTGTAGGCTCGCCCGCGTCACCGCACCAGAGCACCCCCATGGCCTTGATCGTTCACCAGTTCCCCTGTCTGTCAGACAACTACGGCCTCCTTGTTCGGGACGAGGCGACCGGAAAGGTCGCGACCATCGACACGCCCGACGCGGACGCCATCCTCGCCGAGCTGGGCAAGCTGGGCTGGTCGCTCGACATGATCCTCAACACGCACTGGCATCCGGACCATGCCGGCGGCAACGAAGCGCTGAAGACAGCGACAGGCGCCGTAATCGTCGGGCCGACCGAAGTGACACGCATCGCGCCTCTGGACCGGGCGCTGGTTGACGGCGACGTCGTGATGCTGGGCGAGACCCGCTTTGACGTGATCGACACCGGCGGCCACACGCTGGGCCATATCAGCTATCACGACGCCGAAAACGCCATCGCCTTCGTCGGCGACACCCTGTTCGCCCTGGGGTGCGGACGCCTGTTCGAGGGCACGGCCGAGCAGATGTGGGCGTCGCTTCAGCGGCTGACCGCCCTGCCGGACGCGACCACGGTCTATTGCGCCCACGAATACACCGCCTCGAACGCCCGCTTCGCCCTGTCGGTGGACGGGGCCACAGCCGTTGTGTCGCGAGCCGACGCCGTGTTCGCCGCCCGCGAGCGCGGTGAGCCGACCGTCCCCACCACGATCGGCGCCGAGAAGGCGACCAATCCGTTCCTGCGCGCGCCGCTGCTGAGGCCGGAGGCGGCGACGCCCGCTCAGGCCTTCGCAGAGATCCGAGCGGCCAAGGACGGGTTCAAGGGATGAGCGACATGACGAAGTCAGGCCTTGGCCTCTCGGGCGATCTGGGCGCGCAGGAGATCGTGCGCATGCTGGACCTGCAGCCGCATCCCGAGGGCGGCTGGTATCGGCAGACCTTTCAGGATGCGCCCGGCGCCGACGGCCGCGCCGCCTCGACCTGCATCTACTACCTGCTCGAGGCCGAACAGATGTCGGCCTGGCATCGGGTGGATGCGGTGGAGACCTGGCACTACTACGCCGGCGCGCCGATCTCGCTGACGCTGTCGCCGCCAGACGGCAAGGGGGCGACCGCCCACGTTTTGGGTCCCGACCTGCGCGCCGGATGCCGCCCCCAGGTGGTCGTGCCCACGCTGTGGTGGCAAACCGCGGTCAGCCTGGGGGCCTGGACCCTCGTCGGCTGCACGGTCGCGCCTGGTTTCCGGTTCGAAGGTTTCGAGATGGCGCCGGCCGACTGGACGCCCTCGATGAGCTGAATTGGCGGCGGCGAGACAGGCCGTTTCTTGTTCCAAATCAGCGCGCGAGGGCACGCTCCCCGCCAGCCTTGAGGGGGCCTGCGTCAGCATGTCGCAGGCGCTCAAAGCGGGTACCCATTGTGGGCAACTTGGTCGCATGGCGTCGTAACTTGAGCCGTGCAATCCATTTCAAATCACAGTGGACGCGCCGACTCCGGGGGGAACTAAGTCGCCTATGTCTGAAGAGTACGCCAACGCTCGCGCCGCATCGCGCTACGCGACCGATTACATTTTGCGCTGGGTCGAAATCGCCAACGAGGTCCACGGTTCGGACCTGCTCTACGCGCTTGTCTTCACCACGTTATGGGCCGGAAACTGCTCGCATATCCGCGGCGGTCACTACGCCGATATCGATGAGG
This sequence comes from Caulobacter vibrioides, assembly GCF_002310375.3. Taxonomy (GTDB): domain Bacteria; phylum Pseudomonadota; class Alphaproteobacteria; order Caulobacterales; family Caulobacteraceae; genus Caulobacter; species Caulobacter vibrioides_D. Next base: position 634,870 of record NZ_CP023315.3, on the reverse strand, counting down.
TGCCGCCCGATCATGAGCGCCGCCCCCTGACCGTTCGTCAGGTCGCCGACTCCCTGGGTCTACCCTACGAGACGGTTCGTCGCCGCTTTGTGGAAATGCTTGAAAAGGGCATGGCTCAACGCGTGGGCCGCGAAGGGTTCATTGTCCCGCACGCCGCCCTGGCCAAGCCCGAGGTGCTGCATGGCTTGCGCCGATCGCACCAGAGCCTGACGCGGTTCCTCAAGGACCTGAAGTCCATCGGTATCGAGGCGACCTAGGGCGTTACCCTGGCGACTGTCTGACACCCCACATGCCGCGCTCTCCGGTTGGAGAGCGCGGCGCTCGAACGCTGGCGCCACATAGGGGGAGGGAGGGCGCCGGAGGCGTTAGAGGTTGTACTCGGGCTTGCCGTACGTCCCGATGAGATCGACCGCGAACGGCGCCCCGTCGGCCAGATCGGTGAAGTAGGCGTTGCTCGCATTGGCGAACTGACCGACGTCGGCCTTCATCGCCTCGGCCAGAAGCCAGCCGACCATGGCCGCCTTCGTGCCGATATCGGTCTTGCCATAGGCGGCGAAATAGTCGGCGCGGTCATCGATCAAGACATGGACCTTGGCGTCGGTCGGCGCCGTGCCAAAGATCTTGGTGTAGGCCGTGCGGGTCGCCTCAAAGAGCGATTTGTTCCCGTACTCGGTCGAGAAAGCGTCCTTACCCGCGCCGTCGCGGCCCAGATTAACCGCGAAGTTGATGTAGCGGTTCTCGGTATTGAACGTCTGGTAGTAGGCGCTGTTGAGGTTGTTCGGGTTCGGGCCGATCGGCGAGACCAGATAGTCCATGCCCAGTTCGCTGGGCGTGCCGCCGGTGAAGAACGCATAAGACGTGGTCGCAACGGCCGAGGTGGCGTCGGCGACATTGATGATGGCCTTCAGCGCATTGGCTTCGGTCAGCTGCCCGGCGACAACCTTGTCGGTCAGGCCCTGGACATAGGCGCGGTCGGCATCCGTGGCCGGGGCGTAGCGCATCAGGTTGTCGAACGCGTTTGTCAGCCGCACCAGGGTGTTGGCGCCGTTGGTGACCAATGCGTTGAACTCCGCCAGCGTACCGGTGACCTTCTCGACCTGGATCTTGCCGCCGTCCCAGGTCAGGAGCGTGCCGCCATTGCCGTCGCTGGTGGCGGCGGTGAACGCCTTGCCGTCCAGATCAAAGCGGTCTTGGGCCTTGGAGAAGTCCCGGACCAGGTCGTTGCCCTGGCCAAGGCCCGAAAAGGCGAAGCGGTCCGCGCCGGCGCCGCCGGTCATGATGTCGTCGCCGGTTCCGCCGATCAGGATGTCGTCGCCCGCGTTGCCATAGAGGTAGTCGTTGCCCGCGCCGCCATCCAGCTGATCGGCGCCGTCGCCTGTGCCGGCCAGATCCTGGTCCCCAGTCAGGGCGTCGTCACCCTCGCCGCCAATCAGGCGGTCATGGCCAGCGTCGCCGCGCAGGATGTCCGCGCCCCCTTCGCCGCGCAAAGTGTCGTTGTCGCCCTGCCCGTAGAGGTGGTCGCCGCCGCCGGCGCCATACAGCGCGTCATGTCCGCCGCCGCCGTGGATCACGTCATCGACCGCACCGCCCTTGATGCGGTCGGACCCGGCGCCGGACCACATCTCCAGCTGTTCGATATTGACCAGGCTGCCGCCGCCAGCGAACGACTGCACGCCCGCAGCCTTGAGGTCCAGAATGACCGAAGCCGAAAGGTTGGTCAGGTTCAGATAGGCGTAGTCGCCCTGGGCGCCGTCGGTGCCGCCGTCCAGCTGGTCGCCGATACCGGCGTACAAGCGGTCGAAGCCGTTGCCGCCGTAGAGCTTGTCGACATAGCCGTCACTGTTGTTCGTGCCGCCGCCGTAGAGGTAGTCCTCGCCGTCGTCGCCATGGAGCGTGTCGGCGCCGTCGTCGCCGTACAGGGCGTCGTTGCCGCCGCCCCCGCTCAGCAGGTCATTGCCGCCGCCGCCGCGCGCGGTGTCGATATCGGCGCCGCCTTGAAACATGTCGTCGCCGGCGGTTCCTGTGAAGTCTGCCATGGTGTTGATCCTAGAAAATGGTGGGCGCGCGACGGCAGGACGCCCAGCCTTGCTGGGCGCCAGAGCCGCGCTTGATGAAGGAAAGAGAAGGGTGGTGGCGGGCCCTTAGGCCGCCAGGCCCAGGCGTTCGAGTTCGGCCATCGCAGGCGCATCCAGAGACGGACGGGCCGCATGCTCGATCACAGCGTTGTAGGCTTCGGGCGGCGCGTTGGCCTTCATGCCCGTCAGCAGGCCAATCCGTTCTTCCGGCGACATGGCCGGCAACATGATGCGCATGACGGATAGATTTTCACGCGGCGTCAGACTTGCGATGATCCGCATCTCCAACTCCGCCAGCTGCTCATCGCTGAGACCGGCGCAGAGTTGGGGCCAGATCACCGTCTCTTCATGCGCCATATGCGCGAGATCGGCGGCGACGAAGGCGCAAAACGTCAGGTAGAGTTCGCGCCAGGCTGCGGCGCGGGTCTCGCGCGGCGCCGCCTTGAGGTCTCCGATCTGAGTCTGCAGCCGCTCAAGATCATCGCGGTGCGACTGGTGATGGTTTTCCAGGTCCCGCGTTGCGCCGCGCGTGATCGCCTCCAGGGTCGGGTGAATGAACCGGTCTTCGTGATCAAGATGGCCGGCGGCGGTCGCAAGATGCGCGGTGAGGTCAGCCAGAAGGACTGGTTGATCCTCGATCGGATCTGCAGCGCCCAATCGCACGATCAGTTGAGCGTGAGCAAGGCGCAAACCCTTGTGAATAGGGCCGTAAAGGTCCCAGCGGCGCTGGGCGACATAAGTCATGAATTTGGCGTCGATCATTGTATTCTTCAGCGCGTCGCGCCCAGTTGTTGTTGACCGGGCGACTTCTATGCAGGAACGCTGCAGGGCTCATCCTAAATGGTTCCTAAGTCGCAATTGACTGGGCTAGGGTGGCGTCGAGCAGACGAATGCGGGCGGCGACCGGGACATGATCAGCGAAAGTCTGGCGGCCTTTATGGAAGGCGCGGTGATGATCGTCCTGTCGGTCGCCGACACCCAAGGTCGCCCCACGATCGCGAAAGGTTTGGGCGCGCGTTATGACGCCGACGCCGGCGAGATCGTGATCCTGACCTCGCGCCACCAATGGCCCATGGCCGTCGAAGCCATATCGGCCGGCGCGCCCATCGCCGTCACCTTCTGTCGCGCAGCCGACTATACGACCTACCAGGTCAAAGGGCGCGTCACGGCGATAGCCGAGCCGAAAGAGCCCGACCTGACCCTTGGTCAGCACTATGTCGATCTTACCGGGAGCACCCTGGGAGCGCTCGGCGTCAGCCAGGCCCTGATCGATCAGTGGGTGTTCATGGAGGATGTCGTGCGGGTCGACTTCAAACCCGCAGCGGTCTTTGTTCAGACCCCGGGTCCTAGTGCGGGACGCGCCTTGGAAGCTGCGAAATGAGCGGCTTGCTGGCAGGGTTGGACGATTGTTTTGACGGCGTCATCCCCTCGATTATCGCCACGCTCGATCCTTCAGGCGAGCCGAACGTCTCCTATCTGTCGCAGGTCTACCGGGTGGATGAGCGCCATGTCGCCGTCTCCAACCAGTTCTTTTCCAAAACCGCGATCAATGTGAAGGCGACTGGGCGCGCCACCTTGCTGATCGTTAACGGCCGGACGGGCGCGCAACACAGTCTGGGTCTTGTGCATCTCGGCTCGCTGCGCGAGGGGCGGGTTTTCCAGCACATGGCCGCACAACTGCAGGCCATCAGCAGCCAGCAGCACGTCGGCGAGGCGATGGAGCTGCGAAGCGCGGAAATCTACCGGGTCGATACACGCGCTGATGTCGCGGGTCCGCCCGTCTCGAAAGGTCTGTCAGACCGAACGGGGCTCATGGGCCGATGCGCTCAGCTGAGCGCCGAACTTGCGCGATTGACCGATGCCGAGGCGCTGATTGACCACGCGCTCGACGGTCTCGTCACGCATTTTGGCTTTGGGCACATGATGGTCTTGGTCGCCAACGAGTTGGAGGGGCGACTGACGGCGCTGGCGAGCCGAGGCTATGCGACCGGCGGGGCTGGCGCCGAAGTGGAGCTAGGCCAAGGCCTGATCGGGATCTGCGCGGCGACGGGCCAGACCATAAGGCTCAGCGACACCAGCCGTGGCCAACGTATGGCCAGCGCGGTCAAGCGCGAACGCCTGGAAGAGAGTGATCGCCACATTCCTCTGGTGGGATTGGCTGATCCCTATAGCCAGCTCGCCGCGCCCATGATCAGCCAAGGCGTCGTCCAAGGCGTGCTGTTTGTGGAAAGCCCGGAACGCTACTTCTTCGGCGCCGAAGACGAAGCGGTGCTCTCCATCATCGCGAACCAGTTGGCCGGCGGACTGCGCTTGGCCGACGCCGATGACAATAGCCAGGCCCCCGACGGACCTGCGCCGGTCGAGCACGCCGAAGGGGCGCCGCTCCACATTCGTCTCTACGCTTTCGACGACAGCATCTTCATTGACGACACCTACCTCATCAAAGGCGTTGCTGGACGGTTGCTGCACCACTTCCTCAGCGTCTACGCCACGACGGGCCGACGCGATTTTAGCAATCGTGAGATCCGGCTGGAGCCCAGCCTGCGTCTGCCTGGGCTGAAGGACAACTTGGAAACGCGCCTCATCCTGCTCAAGCGACGGCTGGATGAGCGCCAAGCGCCCGTTCGGCTGGCGAGACCTGGTCGCGGTCAGATCCAGCTGGTCTTCACCGACTCTTCGCGCGTGGTGCTTGAAACCGCGACCTCTGCGGTCACGCTCTAGCGCCTGGAGCCCGGCCGCAGCTAAGCGCTGCTGCCTCGAACGATCAGCTCCACGGGCGATAGGGCCGAACCGGCAGGCTCGCCGGCCATGCGGGCGAACAGCCGATCGACCATCTCGCGCGCCGCAAGCTCCAGATCCTGACGCACCGTGGTCAGGGGCGGTGCGCTGTGGCGCGCCAGCACGATGTCGTCGAAGCCCACCACCGCAACGTCGCCGGGAACGGTTTTGGCGGCCGCCGTAAGAGCGGCGATCGCCGCCAGGGCGATGACGTCGGAGAAGGCGAAGACCGCATCGAAGTCAGCGCCCGTCGCGATGAAGTCGGCGATCGCTCGGCGCGCCTCATCCATCGTGTAGGGCGCGGCGACGACCAGGGCGGGGTCGAAGGCCAGTCCCGCCTCGGCGAGGCCCTGTCGATAGCCGTCGAACCGCTGGGCGGCTTCCGGCGCGTCGGTGGCGCCCAGAAAGGCGATCCGCTTGCGCCCCGCCGCCGCCAGATGCGCGACCGCCATACGGCCGCCGGCGACATTGTCGCTTCCGACCGCGCAGTAGGTCTGCCCCGGCAGCCTGGCGCCCCACACGACCAGCGGCCTGTAGGTCTGGGCGACCGTATTGAGGACATCGTGCTGATTGCTTTGCCCGATCAGCAGCAGCCCATCGGCGCGATGCGCCTGGATGATCCGGTCCAGCCAGCCGGGCTCGGTGACGACCACCTTGTGCAGCAGGACCGCATAGTTTCTCCGGGTGATCTCGTCGGCCAGCCGCCCGATCATCTCCAGGAAGAAGGGATCCGAGATCAGTTGGCCCGTCTCGTGGGCCAGCGGGATGATCACGCCGATCGTATCGGTCTTGCGCAGGCGCAGGGACCGCGCCGACTGGTTGACGACATAGCCGTGTGTCTGGGCGATCTGCACGATCTGGTCGCGCAACGGCTTGGGGATCAGGGGATTACCCGCCAGAGCGCGCGACACCGTGGACACCGAGACCCCCGCCATACGCGCGATATCGGCCATCTTCAGGCGGCCTCTTTCGGGGGCGGTAGCGGGATCGGAATTCACCATGATGCGACAATAGGACCTTGCGAGCGCGCGGAAAGGCTCGCTGGAGTCGCATGACGCAAGGTTGCGTTCGTACGTCGACACCGTCGAGGGCGTATCGCCCTAGAGTACTGCGCCACCGCCGTAAACCGCCGCAGGGTGTTTATGGCCACGCTTGAAGAACAATGTTCGCCCAAATGGCTAGCGGTGGATCACCTTGATGATCTTCTTCGAGGACGGCCGCCCCGCCAAACCCTGCTCCGGAGAGTAGGTGATGGTCAGGGACCCGTCCTTCAGCGAGGCGGAGGGCTTATGCCCCTCGGCCAGCAGCACGCGGGCGATTCGCGAGATCAGCGACCGGTCGCCCTTGCGCGCCATGCGCTCGAAGGCCTCAGCGACCACGGTCGCCGAGTCGGCGGCCAGGACCGAGGTTTCCGGGCGGACGTCCTCCACGGTGGCGAACTCGATATCGCGCTGCGCGGCGCGGCTGGCGCGGGCCGTCGCCACCCGCACCCGCTGCACGAACACGCTGAACGACAGAATCGCCGGCGGCTGAATGGACTGCGCCCGGCCGGACAACGCCGCCGCCGCGCCCATGGGCGCGTCATCGGTGAAGAGGATGATCCCGCCGAGCTTGGTGACCCGCAGGACGGGTTCGCCCAGATCGTTGCGATAGATGACATCGCCGCGCGAAGCGGGCTGGGCCTGCAGCACCCAGATCTCGGCGCTGTTGTCGAACTTGATGAGGGGACGCGGCGCGCCCTGGTCGAAGATGAACGCCCCGCCGGTTTCGGAAACATAGCGCGCCACGGGCGGCGCGGGCGCGCGCCGCGCCTCCGCCGGGCCCTTGTGGCCAAGCAGGGCGTCGCGCAGCGAGTGCGGAAGCTGCTGGGCGTGCGCGGACGCCCCCATGAGCACCAGAGCGGCGATCGCCAGGGCCGCTCGGGCGCCCCATTCGCCAAACTCCGCCTTACAGACTGTCATGCGATCCGTACTGCCCGTCGACTAGGGCGAATCTTGGACGCGCGAACGCTGATCCCCCGAAGCCCGGCGCATGAGGCCAAACCGCAACAGCGGCCGTCAAGCCCAAGCTTCGAGGGAAGGCCCCTTAGGCCATGTACTGGCCGCCGTTCAGGGTCAGGGTTGCGCCGGTCACGAAACCCGCGCGCTCGCCGGCCAGGAACGAGACCATGTCGGCGATTTCCTCGCCGCGGCCCAGGCGTCCGACCGGGATGCCCGCGATGATGCCGGCCAACACGTTCTCGGGAACCGCAGCCACCATCTCGGTGTCGATATAGCCGGGGCAGATCACATTGACCGTGACGCCCTTCTTGGCGTTCTCCAGGGCCAGGGCCTTGGTGAAGCCGATCAGGCCGGCCTTGGCCGCCGAGTAGTTGGTCTGACCCATCTGGCCCTTTTGGCCATTGATCGAGCTGATGTTGATGATCCGGCCCCAGCTGCGGTCGCGCATGCCCTCGATCACCGGGCGGGTCATGTTGAAGGCCGAGTCCATGTTCACCCGGATGACTTCCGACCACTGCTCGTAGGTCATCTTGTGCAGCATGCCGTCGCGGGTGATGCCGGCGTTGTTGACCAGGATGTCGATCGGACCCAGTTCGGCCTCGACCTTCTTGACGGCCGCCTGGCAGTCCTCGAACACCCCGACATTGCCCTTCACGACCATCACGCCCAGTTCCTTGGCGCAGGCCTCGGCGGCGGCTTCGTTACCGGAATACCCCGCCGCCACCTTGTGGCCGTCAGCGATCAGTCGCTCGCAGATGGCTCGACCGATGCCGCGGGTGCCGCCGGTCACGAACGCAACTCTCGTCATGTAACTCTCCCGATCGCTTTTCTTATGGTTTGGGGGTGACCCGCCGAAGAGCGGGTCACCGACTGGCTTGGCTCAGATCGCTTCCACGCACATGGCCACGCCCATACCGCCACCGATGCACAGCGTGGCGAGGCCCTTCTTGGCCCCCGAACGCTTCATCTCGTGGACCAGGGTGGTGAGGATGCGCGCGCCCGAAGCGCCGATCGGGTGGCCGATGGCGATGGCGCCGCCGTTGACGTTCACCTTGGCCGGGTCGAGGCCCAGCTCTCGCACGACGCACAACGATTGAGCGGCGAAGGCTTCGTTGCTCTCGACGAGGTCAAGGTCGGCGACCGACCAGCCAGCCTTTTCCAGCGCCTTCTTCGAGGCGGGGATCGGACCAGTGCCCATGATCTCGGGCGCGACGCCGGCGTTGGCCCACGAAGCGATCCTGGCCAGCGGCTTCAAGCCACGCTTGGCGGCTTCTTCGGCGCTCATCAGAACGAGGGCGGCCGCGCCGTCGTTCAGGCCAGAGGCGTTGGCGGCGGTGACGGAGCCTTCCTTGTTGAACACAGGCTTGAGGCCCTGGACGCTCTCGATCGTGGCGCCGTGGCGAATGAACTCGTCCTTGTCGACGATGGTGTCGCCCTTGCGGCCCTTGATGGTGATCGAGACGATCTCGTCATCGAACTTGCCGGCCTTCTGGGCGGCCTCGGCCTTGTTCTGGCTGGCGACGGCGAACTTGTCCTGGTCCTCGCGGGTGATCTGCCAGCGGCTGGCGATGTTCTCGGCGGTCTGCCCCATGTGATAGCCGTGGAAAGCGTCCCACAGGCCGTCCTTGATCATGGTGTCGACGAACTGCAGGTCGCCCATCTTCTGGCCGCCGCGCAGGTTCTGAGCGTGCGGCGCCTGGCTCATGCTCTCCTGGCCGCCGGCGACCACCACCTTGGCCGAGCCGTCGGCGATCTGCTGCGCGGCCAGAGCGACCGCGCGCAGGCCCGAACCGCACAGCTGATTCAGGCTCCAGGCCGGCGATTCGACCGGGATGCCGGCCTTGACCGAGGCCTGACGCGCCGGCCCCTGACCGGCGGCGGCCTGCAGCACCTGGCCCAGGATCACTTCATCGACGTCGGAGGGCGCGATGCCCGCGCGCGACACGGCGGCCTCGATGGCGGCCTTGCCCAGCTCCGAAGCCGGCAGGCTGGCCAGGGCCCCGTTGAACGAGCCCACCGGCGTGCGGGCGGCGGAAACGATGACGATCTCGCTCATGCGATAGCTCCCGTGACGTTCTGACGTGACGCTTCGCGGTTGCGGCGCCCGTTCTTTTGCAATGCAGCATCAGCATGCACGCCACGACCGCGTTCGTCACGAGCACATTTTCACGCCTTCGCGACGCCTCCAAGTCATCTGACCACTGGCGTCCTGCCTTTGCATTCGCAATAGTGCGATGCGAAAAGCGGGCGTAACCGCCGCCTGGATCGTCTTTTCGATGATCCAGGGTCTTGATCAGAAACGCGTTTTCGGACGACGGACCGCTACACAACCTTGTCTGAAGACGCTTTAGGGAACGAAATGTCCGAGACCCCTGAAAAAGGCGAAACGGCCGCCGGAAGCGAAAAGTCGGCCGGCCAGCGCGTGATCATCAAGAAATACGCCAACCGTCGCCTCTACAACACGGCATCCTCCTCGTACGTCACCCTGGAACACCTCTCGGACATGGTGAAGGAGGGCGTCGACTTCGTGGTTTACGACGCCAAGACAAACGACGACATCACCCGTTCCGTCTTGACCCAGATCATCTTCGAGGAAGAAAACCGCGGCGGCGGTCAAAATCTGCTGCCCATACAGTTCCTGCGTCAGCTGATCGGCTTCTACGGCAACTCGATGCAGGCCTTCCTGCCGTCGTACCTGGAGATGTCGCTCGAGAGCTTCGCCAAGCAGCAGGAGCGCCTGCGCGGCCAGCTGTCGACCATGGCCCCGGGCAAGATGCCGGGCATGGGCGTCTATGAGGAACAGATCCGCCAGAACATGGCCCTGTTCGACCGCGCGATGAAGATGTTCTCGCCGTTCGCCTATGTCCGCCCCGAGGACGCCGCCACCGCCGCACAGGCCGAACCCGCGCCCGCGCCGGCCTCCGCTCCGCCCAGCGACGACTCCCTGGCCGACCTGAAGCGCCAGATGGAGGCGATGCAGGAACAGATCGCCAAGCTGGCCAGTAAGTCTTAACCAAGCCGATCCAGCCGTTCTTAACCGTCCCGCCCTAGGGTCGGGGCATGAGCGGTCCAATCGACCCCCTTCGACGCCCTGGCCCCACGCGTCGCGCCTTGCCGGCGCCGCAGGATTCCACTCGTCGCGACGACGACGACGATTTGGTGTTCGTGGTCGAGGAAGACGCGCAGCCCGCGCCGCCGCCGCCTCGCCGCGAAGGCTTTGCCGCCTTCGCCGCCCACATCATGGGACAGTCGGGCCAGAAGCGCGGCCTGCGCGGTGGGCAGGAAGTGCTCGATACGGCCAGATCGACCTATCTTGGCACGGAATACTCGGGGCCCGCCGACCGTCGCCCGCCCACGGGCCTCCTGAAAAAGACCAATATCTAACGCGTCAGGCGGGCCAACTGCGCTTCCAGCGCGGCCACCCGCGCCTCGAGCGCCGCGATCCGGTCGCGATCACTCGCCGGCGGCGGGCGAACGCCCGCGCGTGAGGCCGCCTCGGCCGCCGAAACGCCCAGCAGCTCGGCGAAAGCACTGATTTCCCGCATCGAAAGCTCGCGCTGGTCCTTGAAGGCCAGGGCGAGATCTCCCTCCGTCATGCCCGCCACGGCCGCGAGGACCGCGCGCGATAGGCCGCGCTCGGACAGCTGTTGATCATACCAGGCCGCATCGAAGAACAGGGCCATCAGCCAGCCGCCCCCGGCTGGCGCCGTTCTTGCTTAATCGAAGGTGAATTCATCGCCGCGAGCTCGCCATGTCCATCGCCGTCCGCATCTTCGACATCGTCGTCGTGGCCCTGATCTTCACGGCGCTGACCTGATCTGGACATCCGCCACGCTCCCTTGAGGGGCGAGTATGGCCGCCCGAAACGGTCGCTGTCGAACCCCTGGGCCCCCGTTGTCGTCACGGACCCATTTGCACGCGGACGCGTGGGGGCTTAATCGGCGGGTATGAGCACCGATCAAGACCTCGACACCCAGAAGGCCGCCGCCCGGGCGTGGTTCGAAAGCCTGCGCGACCAGATCTGCGCCGCCTTCGAGCAGCTTGAGGACGAAGCCCCCGCCGACCTCTATCCCGGCGCGGCCGGTCGCTTCGAGAAGAAGGCCTGGGATCGACCGGCCGGCGGCGGCGGCGTGATGGGCATGATGCACGGCCGTCTGTTCGAGAAGGTCGGCGTCCACGTCTCGACGGTGTTCGGGACCTTCACCCCCGAGATGGCCAAGAACATGCCGGGCGCGGCCGAGGACCCCCGGTTCTTCGCCACGGGGATCAGCCTGATCGCCCACATGACCAATCCGCGCGTGCCGGCCGTGCACATGAACACGCGCTTCATCGCCACGACCAAGAGCTGGTTCGGCGGCGGCGGGGACCTCACCCCCCTGCTCGGCTACCAGCGTCAGCAGGACTTCCCGGACGCCATCGACTTCCACGCGGCCTACAAGCGGGCTTGCGACAAGTACGATCCGGCGTGGCACCCCAAATACAAGGCTTGGTGCGACGAGTACTTCTTCCTGCCGCATCGCAACGAGCCGCGCGGTATCGGCGGCATCTTCTACGACCATCATGACAGCGGCGATTGGGCGCGCGACTTCGCCTTCACCCAGGACGTGGGGCGGGCCTTCCTAGAAATCTATCCGACCCTGGTCCGCCGCCGCATGGGCGAGGCCTGGACCGCCGACGAGCGCGAGCAGCAGCTGGTCCAGCGCGGACGGTATGTCGAGTTCAACCTGCTCTACGATCGCGGCACGATGTTCGGCCTGAAGACCGGCGGCAATGTCGAGTCGATCCTCAGCTCGATGCCGCCGGCGGTGAAGTGGCCTTAGGGCTGCCTCTTGAACCGACCTAAGCCGCCTTCCGGCGCACGTCCTCGCTCAGCGAGAAGGCCCGGACCAGACCCATCAGGTCCGATGCTTCGCGCGTGAGGCTGTGGCTGGCCGCTGTGGTCTCCTCGACCATCGCAGCGTTCTGCTGGGTGACCTGGTCCATCTGGGCGACGGCGCTGTTGATCTGGCCAAGGCCGGCGGCTTGCTCCTGGGCCGCCATCGCGATGTCGTTGACCAGGGCTTCGATCCCGCTGAACTCGTCGACGACCGCCCCCAGCGCCTTTCCGACCCGCCCCACAAGGCCAACGCCGCTTTCCACGCTGGAGGAGGCCTCCGCGATCAGGGTCTTGATCTCCTTGGCCGCGTCAGCCGAGCGCTGGGCCAGGCCGCGGACTTCCATGGCGACGACCGCGAAGCCCCTGCCCGCCTCGCCGGCGCGGGCGGCCTCGACCCCGGCGTTCAGCGCCAGCAGGTTGGTCTGGAAGGCGATCTCGTCGATCACCCCGATGATCTGGTTGATCTGACGCGACGAGGTGTCGATCCGTTCCATGGCTCCGATCGCTTCGCCGGCCAGGTCGGCCGACTGCGTAACGGACGATCGACTGCGAGACGTCGACTGTTGGGCCATGGCGGCGCGCTCGGCGCTCTGCCGGATCGTCGAGGTGACTTCCTGCAGCGCCGCAGCGGTCTCCTCGAGACTGGCGGCCTGCTGCTCGGTCCGGCGGGACAGATCGTCGGCCGCCGAGGAAATCTCTCCTGCGCCGCCGCCGACCGAGCCCGCCATGGCGATCACCTTCGCCAGGGTGGTTTCCAGCGCCTGCACCGAAGCGTTGAAGTTGACCCGGAGGTCCTCGAACTCGGGCGGGAACGGCTCGTCGATGCGCTGGTTCAACTCGCCGCGCGCCAGGCCGCTCAGGCCGCGATCTAGAGCCGACACGACCTGATCGCGCGCGCGGGACTCGGCCTGCGCCTGGGTCGCCTGGCGCTGCTGAGCGTCCATCGCCTGCGCGTCCGCCGCCAACTGTTGTTCGCGGGCGGCCCGGCGCTCCAGAACCGCAGCCCGGAACACGCCTACCGAGCGGGCCATGTCCCCGAGCTCATCGTTGCGCCCCTGGTAGGGCACGTCCTTGTCGTAGTCGCCGTTCGCCAGCGAGCCCATGTAGCCGGTCATGCCCAGCAGCGGCCTGACCACCTTCTTTCGCAAGATCCAGACACCGCCGGCGGCCACGACCAGCATGAGCACCGTGGCCAAGCCCACGGCGATGAAGATCCGGCGCGACTGCGCCTCGGCGGCGTGGATCTGCGCCTTGGATAGACCAACGGCCAGTGGCGTAAGCTCGTCGATGACCTTGCGGTGGGCCAGGTAAGAGACGGTCATCGCATCGAGGCCCGTATTCATCGCCGCAATATCGCCGGCGCGCAGAGCGGGTCTGAATTGCTTGTCAGTGGTGTTCCAGAACGCTTTGACATGCACGTCGGAGGCCGCGAGGGCCTCCTTGATCTCAGGGGTCAAGGGCCGCGTCGCCCAATGGGCGCGCCGTTCCTCATAGCTGGTCTTCAGCGCCTCGATATGGCTGTCGAGCTCAGCGGCCTTGTCCAGCTCGTCGGGGCCCCGGTGCGCGGTCAACAACGCTTCGACGATGAACAGCGGCGGCGGCAGAATATCGGCGACCAGGGCGTCGGCTTCGATCTGCCGGTCCGAGACCGGGCCGCCGACGCGCAGGGTCATCAAGGCGTAGGTGGCCGCCCCCGTCGCCAAGGCGAAGGCCGCGATCAACGCGACCGCGAACAGGTTCAGGGTGCCTGAGATCCGTAATGACATCGTTTGCATTGTCTCCTGCCGGGAGGATGCAGCGCGTCTCTTAACGGAGCGGAAACACTGATTTCGTCGCTACCCAGATTGCGTACCGACGTTATCGTTAATGCGACGACCAACGAAAAGGGCCCGGGATCGCTCCCGGGCCCTTCCGTTAGTTCTAAGCCAAAAAGGCTTATTCGGCGTCCGCCTGGGCGCTCCGCAGAGCGCCCAATTCTCTGTTTCTTTCGGACGCCTATTCGGCGTCCGAAAGCGCGATTTCCGCCGGCAGCGGCTCCATCGCGTCTTCGCGCTGCTGGGCCAGTTGCTCGTCGCGCTTGGCGGCGACGCGCTGCAGGCTGCGCAGGTAGGAACCCGTACCGGCGGGGATCAGACGACCCACGATGACGTTTTCCTTCAGGCCTTCCAGGGTGTCGGTCTTGCCGTGCACCGAGGCTTCGGTCAGGACGCGGGTCGTTTCCTGGAACGACGCGGCCGAGATGAAGCTCTTGGTTTGCAAGCTCGCCTTGGTGATGCCCAGCAGCACCGGCTGGGTCACAGCCGGACGACCGCCACGCGCCACCGCCTTTTCCTGTTCCTTGTCGAACTCCGGCTTATCAAGGTGATCGCCCTTGATCAGGCCGGTGTCGCCGGGCTCGAGGATCTCGACCTTCTGCAGCATCTGACGAACGATCGTCTCGATGTGCTTGTCGTTGATCGGCACGCCCTGCAGACGATAGACCTCTTGGATCTCGTCGACGAGGAAGTTGGCCAGGGCTTCGACGCCCAGGATGCGCAGGATGTCGTGCGGATCCGGGTTGCCGTCGATGATGTACTCGCCCTTGGTGATGTAGTCGCCATCGTGGACGGCGATGTGCTTGCCCTTCGGGATCAGGAACTCGACCGCCTCGGCTTGGTTGCCATCAGCGTCGACGTCCGGCGTGATCTTGATCCGGCGCTTGTTCTTGTAATCCTTGCCGAATTCGACACGGCCGTCCATTTCCGCGATGACCGCGCAGTCCTTGGGACGGCGGGCTTCGAAGAGTTCGGCGACGCGCGGCAGACCACCGGTGATGTCCCGGGTCTTGGCGCCTTCGGTCGGGATACGCGCGATCACTTCACCCGGCTTCACTTCGTCGCCGTCGGCGACGGAGAGAATGGCGCCGGCCGACAGCAGGTAGCGGGCTTCGCCACCGTTGCTGAGGCGCTTGTACGAACCGTCTTCCGACAGCACGCCCATGGCCGGACGCAGGTCCGAACCGCGGGCCGAGGTGCGCCAGTCGGCGACCACGCGCTGAGCGATGCCGGTGGCTTCGTCGACTTCCTCGCGGATCGACAGGCCATCGACCAGGTCTTCGGCGCGGATCTTGCCGGCCACTTCGGTGATGATCGGGGTGGTGTAGGGGTCCCAATCGCCGAGGCGCTGGCCGCGCTTGACCAGATCGCCGTCCTTGACCCGCAGGCGGGCGCCGTACGGCGGCTTGTAGGTTTCGCGTTCCTTGCCGTCGACGAGGACGCTGACGGTGGTGTTGCGGCTCATGATGACCAGGGCGCCGTCCGAACCCACGACCGTCGGGCCGATCACGCGGACCGTACCTTCGTTCGAGGCTTCGAAGAACGACTGCTCGGCCACCTGGGCGGTGCCGCCGATGTGGAACGTACGCATGGTCAGCTGCGTGCCGGGCTCACCGATCGACTGGGCGGCGATGACGCCGACCGCTTCACCGATGTTCACCGGCGTGCCGCGCGCCAGGTCGCGGCCGTAGCAGGCGCCGCAGACGCCGATCTTGGCTTCGCAGGTCAGGACCGAGCGGACCTTCACCGACTGAACGACCGCAGCCTCGATGGCGTCGGCGATGTTCTCGTCGATATAGGTGTCGGCCGGAACGACCAGCTCGCCGGTGCCCGGATCCTTGACGTCTTCGGCCGTGAAGCGGCCCAGGACGCGAGCGCCCAGCGAGACCAGCACGTCACCGCCTTCGACGACGGCGCGCAGGGTGATGCCCCGCGTGGTGCCGCAGTCTTCTTCGACGATGATGCAGTCCTGCGCGACGTCGACCAGACGACGGGTCAGATAACCCGAGTTGGCGGTCTTCAGCGCGGTGTCGGCCAGACCCTTACGGGCGCCGTGGGTGGAGTTGAAGTACTCCTGAACGGTCAGGCCTTCCTTGAAGTTCGAGACGATCGGGGTCTCGATGATTTCACCGGACGGCTTGGCCATCAGGCCGCGCATGCCGCCCAGCTGCTTCATCTGGGCTTGCGAACCACGGGCGCCGGAGTGGGCCATCATGTAGATGGCGTTGATTTCCTTCTCGCGGCCGTTCTCGTCCTTATGCTTCATCTGAAGCTCGGCCATCATCTCGTCGGCGACGCGGTCGGTGGCCTTGGCCCAGGCGTCAACGACCTTGTTGTACTTCTCGCCCTTGGTGATCAGGCCGTCGGCGTACTGTTGCTCGTACTCCTCGGCCAGCTTGCGGGTCTCTTCCACGATCGCGGTCTTGCGGACCGGGATGATGATGTCGTCCTTGCCGAACGAGATGCCCGCCTTGGCGGCTTCCTTGAAGCCCAGGCCCATCACCTTGTCGGCGAAGATCACCGTCGCCTTCTGACCGCAGTGGCGGTAGACGATGTCGATCAGATTGCCGATTTCCTTCTTGGTCAGCGCCTTTTCGATCAGGCGGTGGCCAATCTGGGGGTGGTGCGGCAGCAGGGCGGCGATCTTCATGCGGCCCGGCGTGGTGTCGATCACCTTGCGCAGCAGAACGCCTTCCGGAGTCATCTCGGTGTGGCGCGCCTTGATCTTGGCGTGCAGCGAGACGACGCCAGCGTCCATGGCGGCTTCGATTTCACCCAGGTCGGCGAAGATCTTGCCTTCGCCCGGCTCGCCCTCGCGAGCGACCGACAGGTAGTACAAGCCCAGGACGATGTCCTGCGACGGCACGATGATCGGGCGACCGTTGGCGGGCGACAGGATGTTGTTGGTCGACATCATCAGGACGCGCGCTTCCAGCTGAGCTTCCAGGCTCAGCGGGACGTGCACGGCCATCTGGTCGCCGTCGAAGTCGGCGTTGAACGCGGCGCAGACCAGCGGGTGCAGCTGGATGGCCTTGCCCTCGATCAGCTTGGGTTCAAACGCCTGGATGCCCAGACGGTGAAGCGTCGGGGCGCGGTTCAGCAGAACCGGGTGCTCGCGGATCACCTCTTCGAGGATGTCCCACACCTGCGGCTGCTCGCGCTCGACCATGCGCTTGGATTGCTTGACGGTGCCCGACAGGCCCTTGGCGTCCAGGCGCGCATAGATGAACGGCTTGAACAGCTCCAGCGCCATCTTCTTGGGCAGGCCGCACTCGTGCAGCTTCAGCTCGGGACCCACCACGATGACCGAACGGCCCGAGTAGTCGACGCGCTTGCCCAGCAGGTTCTGACGGAAGCGACCTTGCTTGCCCTTCAGCATGTCGGCCAGCGACTTCAGCGGGCGCTTGTTGGCGCCCGTGATCACGCGACCACGGCGGCCGTTGTCGAACAGGGCGTCCACCGACTCCTGCAGCATCCGCTTTTCGTTGCGGATGATGATGTCCGGCGCGCGCAGCTCGATCAGGCGCTTCAGGCGGTTGTTACGGTTGATGACCCGGCGATACAGGTCGTTCAGGTCCGAGGTCGCGAAGCGGCCGCCGTCCAGCGGCACCAGCGGGCGCAGTTCCGGCGGGATGACCGGAACGACCGTCAGCACCATCCACTCGGGACGGTTGCCCGACTCCTGGAAGGCTTCCAGGATCTTCAGGCGCTTCGAAAACTTCTTCTGCTTCATGTCCGAAACGGTGCCGGACAGCTCCTCGCGCAGACGCTCGGCCTCTTTTTCGAGGTCGATGGCCTTCAGGAGGTTCTGGATGGCCTCAGCGCCGATCTCGGCGGTGAAGCTGTCGTCGCCGTATTCTTCCTGGGCGCGCATGTAGTCGTCTTCGCTGAGCAGCTGGTGCTGCTTCAGCGGCGTCAGGCCCGGCTCGGTGACGATGTAGTATTCGAAGTAGAGGACGCGCTCGATGTCCTTCAGCGGCATGTCGAGCATCATGGCGATGCGCGAGGGCAGCGACTTCAGGAACCAGATGTGGGCGACCGGCGAGGCCAGTTCGATGTGGCCCATGCGCTCGCGACGGACGCGGGCCAGGGTGACTTCAACACCGCACTTTTCGCAGATGATGCCCTTGTACTTCATGCGCTTGTACTTGCCGCACAGGCATTCGTAGTCCTTGGTCGGGCCAAAGATACGGGCGCAGAACAGGCCGTCACGCTCGGGCTTGAACGTGCGGTAGTTGATGGTCTCGGGCTTCTTGATCTCGCCGAACGACCACGAGCGGATCTTTTCCGGCGAGGCGAGCGAGATACGGATCTGGTCGAAGGTCGGAGCGGCCTGGACCGGATTGAAGATGTTCAGGACTTCCTGGTTCATCTTGGTTCCTTCTGCGGGATCACCCGCGAAAAATTCTCTTTAGAGCGCTCCTCCCCCGCGAGCGGGGGAGATGGCGGCGGAGCCGTCGGAGGGGGCTAGCTGGAGATCGGCCGAGCTGGCCCCCTCCGTCCCTCCGGGACACCTCCCCCGCATCGCGGGGGAGGATCCTTAATCGACTCAGCTGTTCTCCAGCTCGACGTTCAGGCCGAGCGAGCGCATTTCCTTGACCAGCACGTTGAAGCTTTCCGGGATACCGGCTTCGAACGTGTCGTCGCCACGGACGATCGACTCGTAGACCTTGGTCCGGCCGGCCACGTCGTCGGACTTCACCGTCAGCATTTCCTGCAGGGTGTAGGCCGCGCCGTAGGCTTCCAGAGCCCACACTTCCATTTCCCCGAAGCGCTGACCGCCGAACTGGGCCTTACCACCCAGCGGCTGTTGCGTGACGAGCGAGTACGGACCGATCGAACGGGCGTGGATCTTGTCGTCGACCAGGTGGTGCAGCTTCAGCATGTAGATGTAGCCGACCGTGACCGGACGCTTGAACTGCTCGCCGGTCAGACCGTCGAACAGGATCGACTGGCCCGACTTGTTGACGCCGGCCATTTCGAGGTGGCCCTCGATGTCGTCCATGCGCGCGCCGTCGAACACCGGGGTGGCGATCGGAACGCCCTTGCCCAGGTTGCGGGCCAGTTCGACCAGACCCTCTTCGGTGTCCGGCAGCTCTTCGTCCGGGCCGTAGATCTCGGTGAGACGCTCGACCAGCGCCTGCTTCTGACCGCCTTGCTGCCAGTCTTCCAGCAGGTTGGTGATCTGCTTGCCGAGGTTGGCGCAGGCCCAGCCCAGGTGGGTTTCGAAGATCTGACCGACGTTCATGCGCGAAGGCACGCCCAGCGGGTTCAGAACGACGTCGACGTGCGTACCGTCGGCGAGGAACGGCATGTCCTCGATCGGCAGGATGCGCGAGATGACGCCCTTGTTGCCGTGACGGCCGGCCATCTTGTCGCCCGGCTGCAGCTTGCGCTTCACGGCCACGAAGACCTTGACCATCTTCATCACGCCCGGAGGCAGTTCGTCGCCGCGCTGCAGCTTGTCGACCTTGTCTTCGAAACGGCGGTCGAGGCGCTTGCGGTTCTCGTCGAACAGGCGGCGCAGCGACTCCAGTTCGCCCATCGCCTTTTCGTCTTCCAGGGCGATCTGCCACCACAGGCCCGAAGCCACTTGGCTCAGGTTTTCGGCGGTGATCTCGCCGCGCGACAGGCCCTTGGGACCCGACAGCGCGACCTTGCCGATCAGCAGTTCCTTCAGGCGGCCCGAGATGTTGCGGTTCAGGATCGCGAACTCATCGTCGCGGTCCTTGCCCAGACGGTCGATCTCGGCGCGTTCGATGGCGAGCGCGCGCTCGTCCTTGTCGACGCCGTGACGGTTGAAGACGCGCACGTCGACGATCGTGCCGGCGACGCCCGGGGGCAGGCGCAGGCTGGTGTCGCGGACGTCCGAAGCCTTTTCACCGAAGATGGCGCGCAGCAGCTTTTCTTCCGGCGTCATCGGGCTCTCGCCCTTCGGCGTGACCTTGCCGACCAGGATGTCGCCCGGCTGGACTTCGGCGCCGATCGCCACGATGCCGGCTTCGTCGAGGTTGCGCAGGGCTTCCTCGCCGACGTTCGGGATATCGCGGGTGATTTCTTCCGGACCCAGCTTCGTGTCGCGGGCCATGACTTCGAATTCCTCGATGTGGATCGAGGTGAAGACGTCGTCACGGACGATGCGTTCTGAGATCAGGATCGAGTCTTCGAAGTTGTAGCCGTTCCAGGGCATGAACGCGACGAGCGCGTTGCGGCCCAGGGCCAGTTCGCCCAGCTCGGTCGAGGGGCCGTCGGCGATGATGTCGCCGGCGACGATCCGGTCGCCCACCTTCACCAGCGGACGCTGGTTGATGCAGGTCGACTGGTTCGAGCGCTGGAACTTCGACATGCGGTAGATGTCGACGCCCGAACGCGCGGGATCGGTCTCTTCCGTGGCGCGGATGACGATACGCGTGCCGTCGATCTGCTCGACGACGCCGGTGCGCTTGGCGATCACGACGGCGCCCGAGTCACGGGCGACGACGGCTTCCATGCCGGTGCCGACCAGCGGGGCGTCCGACTGCACCAGCGGCACGGCCTGACGTTGCATGTTCGAGCCCATGAGGGCGCGGTTGGCGTCATCGTTTTCGAGGAACGGGATCAGGGCGGCGGCCACCGACACGACTTGGCGCGGCGACACGTCCATCAGGTCCACCGTCTCCTTTTGCAGGAGGGTCGGTTCGCCGTTGATCCGGCCCGGAACCAGGTCGTCGACGATCTCGCCTTCGGACACCGCGATGTTCGACTGGGCGATGACGTGCTTGGATTCCTCCATCGCCGACATGTAGACGACTTCGTCCTGCGGCTTGCCGTCCTTCACGCGACGGTACGGGCTTTCGATGAAGCCGTACTTGTTGACGCGGGCGTGGGTGGCCAGCGAGTTGATCAGACCGATATTCGGGCCTTCCGGCGTTTCAATCGGGCAGATCCGGCCGTAGTGGGTCGGGTGAACGTCGCGGACTTCGAAGCCGGCGCGCTCACGGGTCAGACCGCCCGGGCCGAGGGCCGAGAGACGACGCTTGTGGGTGATTTCCGACAGCGGGTTCGTCTGGTCCATGAACTGCGACAGCTGCGAGGAGCCGAAGAATTCACGCACAGCGGCCGCAGCGGGCTTGGCGTTGATCAGGTCGTGCGGCATCACGGTGTCGATGTCGACGGACGACATGCGTTCCTTGATCGCGCGTTCCATGCGCAGCAGGCCGACGCGGTACTGGTTTTCCAGCAGCTCGCCCACCGAGCGGACGCGACGGTTGCCCAGGTTGTCGATGTCGTCGATTTCGCCACGACCATCGCGCAGGCCCACCAGGACCTTCAGCACGGCCAGGACGTCGTCCTTGCGCAGGGTGCGGACTTCGTCCGACACGTCTTGCTCCAGACGCATGTTCATCTTCACGCGGCCCACCGACGACAGGTCGTAGCGCTCGGCGTCGAAGAACAGCGACTTGAACATCGCCTCGGCGGCTTCCACCGTCGGCGGCTCGCCCGGACGCATGACGCGGTAGATGTCGAACAGCGCGTCCTCGCGGATGGCGTTCTTGTCCACGCGCAGGGTGTTGCGCATGTAGGCGCCGACCGTGACGTGGTCGATGTCCAGCACGTCGATGGTGCTGAAGCCTTGATCGGCCAGGGCCTGGATCGAGGTGACGTCCAGCTCGTCGCCGGCTTCGGCGTAGATCTCGCCAGTCGCCATGTTGACGGCGTCACGGGCCAGATAGCGGCCGGTCAGGGCTTCGGGCGCCAGCAGCAGGGTCTTCAGACCGCCGTCGGCGAACTTCTTGGCCTGGCGAGCCGTGATCTTGGTGCCGGCCGGAGCGACTTCTTCGCCGGTGTCGGCGTCGACCAGCGGGAACTCCGGCTTCACGCCGCGCCAGCGCTCGGGCTTGTACGGGGTGGCCCAGCCGCCCGAACGCTTCTCGAACGGAACGACGTCGTAGAACGTGGTCAGGATCTCTTCGCCGTCCATGCCCAGGGCATAGAGGAAGGTCGTGGCCGGAAGCTTACGACGACGGTCGATACGGACGTAGACGATGTCCTTGGCGTCGAACTCGAAGTCCAGCCACGAGCCGCGATACGGGATCACGCGGGCGGCGAACAGGAGCTTGCCCGAGGCGTGGGTCTTGCCCTTGTCGTGGTCGAAGAACACGCCGGGCGAACGGTGCATCTGCGAGACGATGACGCGCTCGGTGCCGTTGACGATGAAGGTGCCCTTGTCCGTCATGAGCGGGATATCGCCCATGTAGACGTCCTGCTCCTTGATGTCCTTGACCGAGCGGGCGCCAGTTTCTTCTTCGGTTTCGAACACGATCAGGCGCAGCTTGACCTTCAGCGGCGCGGCGAAGGTCATGTCGCGCTGAATGCACTCTTCAACGTCGTACTTGGGCTCTTCGAATTCGTACGAGACGTATTCGAGCACAGCGCGCTCGTTGAAATCCTTGATCGGGAACACCGACTTGAAGACCGCCTCGACGCCTTCGTCGCGACGCAGGCCCGGACGGGTCTCGCGCTGAAGGAACTGCTCGTAGGAGGAGCGCTGAACCTCGATGAGGTTCGGCATCTGCACAGCCTCGGGAATGCGGCCGAACGACTTCCGGATCCGCTTCTTGCCGGTGAAGGATTGCGCCATGTTGTTTCCCTGCGGCGCGGACAGAGTCCGCGCGTGAATTCGAATATCCGCTGCGTCCACCCTCGCCGCTCCCCTCGTCGGAGAGCCGCGGACGCTGGAATTCCCCTATCGGGCGACCGGGACCGGAAGCCTGATGGGCGCCCCTTCGCGCTGGTCGGAGGGCGGCTGACCGCGCCTCGGGGCGTAATACGGACGCGCGTAAGCGCTCCGCCGATGTAATCGTGAACGCGGGGATATAGGGGAACAGCACGGGGAAGGAAAGGGGGATTCGTAACGCCGCGTAAATGCGCGGGATCAGGCTGTCCCCAGCCAAGTCTCCCGCCCCTTCCACCCGACCGCCCCGGCGAACGCCGGGGGAGGCGCAGGAACTAGGCCTTCTTCAGAGCCTTCACCGCCAACGAGACCCCCAGCCCGATCAAACAGACGAAGAAGGCGACCTTGGTGAGCGCCCCCGCCACGTCCACGACGAAGCCGAGGACCCCGAACAGGATCATGAGCGCGAGAAGGAGAGCGGCGAGCTTAAGCATGGGGGATAAACGCGGGCGACGGACGGGGGTTCCCGTCGGGCCCTACCCCTTCCAGAGGCCGATCGCTCCTTTGGGCCCGCAGAGCACGGCCGACGTCTTGGAGGTCAGGCGCGCGCTGTTCATCGGCGCCGTCGAAACCCGCTCGAACGCGCCGCCATCGCGGCTGACGATGGTTCCCGCAAGGCCGGTGGCCATCACCGTCCGGCCTCTGGCCGAGATTCCCGACAGATAACCCGGCGGCGCGGCGACGGGCTCGAACCGCGTGCTCCCCGGCGCTCGTCGGGCCAGGTTCACGCCTTCGCCTTGCGGGCTCTTGTAGTCGCCGCCGCAAACCCACAGCGTCCCGTCATTGGCGAAGGTGACGGCGAACGCTCCTTTTGACGGGGCGTCCGCCAGGATCGGCGTCTCCATCGCCACGAAGGCCTCGCCGCCGCGCGACAGATAGACCCGCGCCTTGCCTGCGCCGCCCGTGCAGAACGCCACCTGCCCTCGAAGGCCGATGGCGACGCAGCCATTGCTGGCGGCGAAAGCGCCCTCGTTCGGCGCGGCGAGCGGCACACCCTTGGGGTCAAGTCGGGTCCAGGTCTCGCCCGCGTCATCGGTGTAGAGCACCGTGAACCGCCCTTGCGTCGGGTCCCCGAGGATGTAGCCGCGCTTGTTGTCGACGAAGGTGAGCGAGTCCCAGAAGCCGTCCGGATCCCGGTTGACCGCGATCCGCGTCCAGGTCTTGCCGCCATCCTGGGTGCGCCAGAGCTGCGAGGCCTCACCTGGCCCGGCGCTCATGGCCAGGACATGCTGGTCGTGGAACGCATGCAGTCCCCGGAAGTCGAGCGCCTCGGCGCCGAGGATCCGAGAGGCGTCCTGACGCTGCCCAACACCGCGAACGACCCACCCCTTGGAGCCGGACGCCCAGTAGGTCGTGCCGCCGGTTAGCGAAAGCCCTCGCAGCTCGCTCTCGGTCGAGGACGCGGAGATCACCAGGCCGCCGGACGCCGCGGCGGGCGTTGCGGCGAAGGCGGAGCCCGCGATGATGAAGTTTCTGCGGTCCATGCCAGCCCTCCCCGAGTACGAGGCCATGGCTTCCAGCGAAACCACGCCGAGCGCAACCCAAAATCCCCGTCCTACGGCCAGGCCTGAGCCGATCTCCCTCCAGTGCACCTGACGAGGACTTGTCGCGCGAGGCTGGGGCGTGACGGCCGGCTGATCCCGGGGCGCTTGGGAGATCACATCGCCGCGTGCTTGGCTCGCGTCGTGTCGTCCAGACGCAAGAACCGCGCCGCATTGTTGTAGAGGATGTCGCGCTTTTGCTGGGCGGAGAGGAACGGCGCCTCGTCGATCACCGCGATCGACCGCTCGATCGTCTCGGGCCAGACCATCTGGTCGGAGCCGAACATCACCCGCTCGCCAAAGCCCGCGTCGACCAGCGCCTGCAGGTAGCGGTAGAAGGCCGGGCGCGGCTGCGAATAGACGATGACGCCGGTGTCCACATAGACCTGCGGATGGGCGTAGAGCAGCGCCAGGGTGTCATCCAGCATCGGATAGCCCGCATGCATCACGTTGATCCGCAGCTTGGGATGCTTGACCAGCACGTCCTCCAGCAGAAGCGGGCTGCTGAGCCGGGCGCGATAGCCGGCCCCCGGCAGATAGGCCACGCCGGGCGGGCCGGGGCCGATATGAATCGCGACGGGCACGTCCGCAGCCTCGGCGGCGGCCCACAGGTTGTCCAGCCGCGGATCGTTGGGCGCGATCCCCTCGTACTGGAAGCCAAGCTCGCCGATCACCGCCAGCTGGCCGGCGGCCTTGGCCTTGCCGAAATCGTCCATCAGCACCTTGGGTTTGGAGAGATCGGACATGGTCGGCATCAGCCCCGGCAGCACCCGGTCAGGAGCCAGAGCCCGCCAGGCCATGACCCGCTTATAGGGTCCGCTGACCACACCGATGATGTTGCGCTTGGCCATGATCGCCAGGGTCTTGTCGCGGATCTCGTCGTCTGTGGTCGGCGACCAGATCGGATCGGCGCATTTGGGCGCCTTGAACATGGCGATCAGACCGGTGGTCCACGGCTGGCGCTGATCCCAGGTCGGCATCGGATTGATCGGCGCGCACATGGCCAGCGGCGGCGGCCCCTGCTCGTCGGCGGCCGAGGCGTGCAGGTGCATGTCGATGATCGGATCACTCGCCCACGCGGGCGCCGCGAAGGCCAGAAAACCAGCCACAAGCATCGTCACGGACATTCGGCGCATCGGCCCTCGCTTGGATCATCACCAGGCGATGGGATAACGTCGGTCGCTGGCCGTCCCAATGGAGACCACGGGCGGTGGACTGTAAATCCCCCAAGAGCGCACGGTCTGGTTTGGTCCACGACAGGTCATCTGACGACAAGCCTTCGCACAGGCCAGGCCCGTGCTTGACCCCATCGCTGGCGCGCCCATAACTCCCCCATGACCGACGCTTCCCTTGCCCCGATCGCCTTCGCCGAGTTTGTCAGGGGCCTGCCCAAGGCCGAACTGCACATGCATATCGAGGGCAGCCTCGAGCCCGAGCTGATGTTCGCGCTGGCCAAGCGGAACGGGATCACCCTGCCCTTCGCCTCAGTCGAGGAAATCAGGGCGGCCTACGACTTCTCGAACCTGCAGGACTTCCTGGACATCTATTACCAGGGCGCGGGCGTGCTGATCACCGAAGCCGACTTCAAGGACCTGGCGCTCGCCTACTTCCAGCGTCTGGCGGCCGACGGTGGGACCCACGCCGAGATCTTCTTCGACCCTCAGACCCACACCGATCGCGGGATCGCCTTCGACACGGTGATGAACGGCCTGCTGGCCGGCATGGACGAGGCCGAGAAGACGCTGGGCGTCACGTCCAAGCTGATCCTGTGCTTCCTGCGTCACCTGTCGGAAGAGGCCGCGTTCGAGACGCTGGAACAGGCCAAGCCCTGGCTCGCCAAGCTGGCGGGCGTGGGCCTGGACAGCTCCGAGGTCGGCCACCCGCCGGCCAAGTTCGCCCGCGTTCTCCAGGCCTCGCGGGACCGGGGCCTGAAGGTCGTCGCCCACGCCGGCGAGGAAGGCCCCCCGGCCTATGTCTGGGAAGCCATCGACCTCGTGAAAGTCGACCGCATCGACCACGGCAACCGCGCGCTGGAAGACGAGGCCCTGACCGCGCGCCTGGTCAAGGACGGCATCACCCTGACCGTCTGCCCGCTGTCGAACCTGAAGCTGTGCGGCGTGCCCAGCCTGGACGTCCATCCGCTCAAGCGCATGCTGGACCTAGGCCTGAAGGCGACCGTCAACTCCGACGATCCGGCCTATTTCGGCGGCTATCTGCTCGAGAACTATCTGGCCACCGCCGGCGCCGTGGGCC
This sequence comes from Caulobacter vibrioides, assembly GCF_002310375.3. GTDB lineage: Bacteria > Pseudomonadota > Alphaproteobacteria > Caulobacterales > Caulobacteraceae > Caulobacter > Caulobacter vibrioides_D. The sequence goes on along the minus strand of NZ_CP023315.3, from coordinate 608,820 downwards.
TGACCCGCGACGACATCGTCACCCTGGCCAAGAACAGCTTCGCAGGCTCGTTCCTGAGCGAGGGCGAAAAGGCCGAGCGGATCGCGGGGGTCGAGGCCTACGCGGCGGCTCACTGAGCCGCCGGCCATGCCCGTCATCGCCGCCACCGCCTACAAGGCCGGACAATCTGTCCGCGCGCTGGATCTCGCCGAGCCCGAGGCGCTGACGCCGCGTCCCGGCGAGTTCGTCTGGATCGGCATGGTCGAGCCTACGCCAGATGAAATGCAGGTCCTCGGCCGCGTCTTTGGGCTGCATCCGCTGGCGATCGAGGACGCCCTGACCGCCCGCCAGACCCCCAAGGTCGAGATCTATGGCGACCAGCTGTTCGTGGTGGCCAAGACGGCGCATCTGGAAGGCGACCGCATCGCCTACGGCCAGACCGACTTCTTTGTCGGGCGCCAGCACCTGATCACCGTGCGCCATGGCAGCGCCCGCGCCCACACCGAACTACGCGCCCAGCTGGAGGCGACGCCGGGCCTGCTCGCCCATGGCGTCGACTACGTGCTGCACGCGGTGCTGGACTTCATCGTCGACGGCTACATGCCGATCGTCGACCAGATCGAGGAAGAGCTGCAGGGGATCGAACAGCGGGCGCTGGACGCCTTCCTGAGCCGCGCCGAGATCACCCGTATCTTCGCCCTGCGCCGCGCGCTGATGAAGTTCAAGAAGATGCTGGGCCCGATGGCCCAGGTGGCCGGCGCCCTGGAACATCACGACCTGCCCTGTATCGACAGCGAGGTGCGGATGTACTTCCGCGATGTCCATGACCACGTGCAGCGCACCGAGATCCTGGTCGACGGCCTGCGCGAGGTCCTGACCTCGGTGTTCGAAATCGCCAGCCTCCTGGAGCAGCAGCGCCAAGGGGTGATCACCCGCCAGCTGGCCGCCTGGGCCGCGATCCTGGCGGTGCCCACCGCGATCGCCGGGATCTACGGCATGAACTTCGAGCACATGCCCGAGCTGAAGTGGGCCTATGGCTATCCGGCCGTGATCGGCGGGATCGTCGTGGTCTGCGGGCTGCTGTACCGGCGGTTCAAGAAGGCGGGGTGGCTTTAGGGCGGCGAGCGCCTACCTTGACCCCTCGCCATTTATGCGCACTAATACACACCATGAACAGTCGTGAGGTGATCGCGGCGCTGGAAGCCGATGGCTGGGTCGAAGTCGCACGGCGCGGCTCTCACGCGCAATTCAAGCACCCGACCAAGTCCGGACGCGTGACCGTGCCGCACCCCAAGCGCGACTTGCCGCTGGGAACGCTGCGCTCGATCGAGCGTCAGGCAGACCTGAAACTGAGGTAGAGCGATGGCCGACTATATCGCCCTGATCCACAAGGACGCCGAGAGCGCCTTCGGTGTGTCCTTTCCCGACTTGCCGGGCTGCATCAGCGTCGGCGAGACGCTTGAAGAAGCCCGCGCCAACGCCGAGGAGGCTCTGGCGCTGCATGTCGAGGGCATGATCGAGGATGGCGAAGCCCTGCCGGCGCCGTCAGCCCTGGACGAGGTCATGGCCAACCCCGGCAACCGCGACGGCGTGGTGATCCTTGTGCCGCTGAAGACCGCCCAGCCCCGGACGGTGCGGGTCAACATCACCTTGCCCGAGACCACGCTGCGCGAAATCGACGCCTTCGCCGAAACCCATGGCTATACGCGTTCAGGTCTTCTGGCGCGCGCCGCCAAGCAGCTGATCGACGCCGCTTAAGCCCGTCCCTATCCCTCCAGCCCCGCCAGGATCTCGTGATGCCGCGCGGCGTCGATCCCGTCGCGCTGCTCCTGCGCCAGGCGGCTTTTGTCGCCTTCCAGCAGAACCAGAGTCGGTCGCTCGTCCGGGGTCTGGAACTGGATCAGTAGCCGCGTGCCCAGGGTCGTGCCGGGATAGGGCGCAAGCTTGTTGGCCAGTTTCGCCGGATGCGGCGGCTCCTCGCGGCCATCCTCCTCGTAGAGGTCGAGATAGCGCTGGAAGACATCGGCCTCGACCTCGGCCCAGGCGCCCCAGCCAAAGTAGTCGTCTTCGCCCTTCAGCGGGACCGGAAGGATGCAGCGGATGAAGTGGCGCTCGCCCCACTGGCAAAGGTCGTCGTCATAGCGGACCTCCGCGCCCAGTTCGGCCTCGGGCAGGGCGAAGACCTCGTCCGGCAGGGAAAAGCCCCAGTCGCGGGTTAGGGCCTCATGCCGCCGGCCGCACGTGGCGCATTCGAGTTTTTCGGCCATCGGAACCTTCGGCTTGAGACGACGGCCGATGCTTAGGCCAAGTTCGCCGCTCAGGCCACCGCGTCGCGTAGGGCGCCGCAGAGGCGGTCCAGCGCTTCGATGTCGAGGTTCGGATCCAGGGTCACCACCACGGTCGAGGCGGCCAGGTGATCGGCGTTGGGCGTTTCGTCGGCGGCGAGCGTGCGATCGCGGACCGAACAGCTCGCCGGCACACCCGCCGCCTGAAGCCTCCAGGCCACTGCGCCGGCGTCGTCGGTCGGCAAGCTCAAAGCGCACACCGGCGAGATCCAGCTCATGCCCCAGCCGGGCTGAAAACCCACGCCGCTGTCGAGCAGCAGAACGCGCAGCTGTTGGGCCGTGCCGCAAAGACGCTGGCGCAGGCCGGGCCAGGCGGCGAGGCCGTCGTCGCCCGCGAAGGGCGCGGCCTCGACGGCGTTGACAGGGATGGCGTTCTCGCAGGCCAGGAACACGCCTTGACCGCTGGGCAGGCCCACCAGCACGGGCACGGGCGCTTCGATGATCACGTCGAAGGCGCCGTGAGCGTCGACGAGAATGGGCAGGCCCGTCTCGTTGCGGAACGCGGCCCAGGCGCGCATGTCGGGCGCGCGACCGTGGGCGGCGGCGGGCAGGATGGCTTCCAGCGGCCCCGGCGCTTCGGGCAGGCGCTCGCGCAGGTGGTCGGTGTCGAACATGGCGCTGAAGGGGTCGACATCGACCAACCAGGCCTTGAGGCCGGCGGCGGCGACGCCGGCGAGGGTCTCCGAATCGGCCAGGGCCGAGACGACGCAGACGCCGCCCTCACGAACGCCCAAGGCCTTCAAGCTCGCGGCGGTGGCCTCGATCCGCGCGGCGAAAGCCCGGGCGGCGACGGGGCGGGCGAAACGCGCGGCCAGGCGCTGTTCGAGATCCGAGGGGTGACCGGCGGCGCTGAGCGCCTTGGCGACAGCGTCGAAGTCAATCGGTGCGCCTGACGCGCGGGTAAGGCTTTTCGCCTCGCGCGCCAGGTCGGCGAGAGCATTGATCGGAGCGGCGACGGGCTTCGGGCGCATGAGCTTGAACGCAATCCACGACGAACCGGGCGACCTGATGGCCGCACCATATGGTTAAGCAACCGTATTCATCGATTCCGCTCGCCCTAATGCGGCGCGCGGTCGCGGCAAAAAACGCCGCATGACGCTACTCAGTAGGCGACTTCTGCCATGAGTCGCGCAGTTCGCGCTTCAGGACCTTACCAATATGGCTGCGCGGCAAACTGTCCACGACGACGACCTCGGCGAGTCTCTGGGTCTTGCCGACCTGGCCATTGACGAAGGTCTTGATGGCGTCGGCCTCGGCGACCTGCCCTGTCTTCAGCGCCACGAAGGCCACCGGCGTCTCGCCCCAAGCGTCGGACGGTACGCCGACCACGGCGGCCTCGACCACCGCCGGATGCTGGACCAGCACGGCCTCCAGGTCAGACGGGTAGATATTGAACCCACCGCTGATGATCATGTCCTTCTTGCGGTCCATCAGGGTGAGGAAGCCCTCTTCGTCGAAGCGGCCGACATCGCCGGTGCGGATGAAGGTCCAGCCCTCGGGCGAGATCCAGGTCGCCTCGGCGGTCTTGTCCGGGCGGCCATGGTAGCCGTTCATCATGCTGGCCGAACGACCGACAATCTCGCCGACGACGCCGGGGCCGACCTGCTGGCCGTCCTCGTCGATCAGCCGAATGTCGTGACCCGGCGCCGGACGCCCGACCGTGTGCAGCTTGTCGGGGTGCTCATGCGCCATGAGGATGCAGGTGCCGCCGCCTTCGGTCATGCCGAAGTACTCGACCAGGCCGCCGGGCCAGCGCTTGAGAACCTGGGCCTTGAGTTCGGCGGCGAACGGGGCGCTGGTGCAGAACTTCATCCGCGTGGATGAGAGGTCGTAAGCGTCGAAATCCGGGTGCTCCATCAGCCGGCGGTACTGCACCGGCACCAGCATGGTGTGGGTGATGCGATGCTGGGCGGCCAACGCCAGATAACGCCCCACGTCGAACTTCTTCATCAGCACCACGGTCCCGCCGCCCGCCAGGGTCGGGAAGAAGCAAACCAGCGTGGTGTTCGAATAGAGCGGCGTCGACAACAGGCTGACCGGCGCGTGGCCATAGCCGATCGCGTCGCCCACGAAGATGTGCTTCCAGCGCATACCGTGCGACTGGATGATGCCCTTGGGCGTGCCGGTCGTGCCGCTGGAATAGATGATGTTGAACGGGTGCTTGGGGCCGATCTCGACCGGCGCGGGCGTGACGCCCTCGGGGGCCAGCCAGGCGTCGAAGGCCTCGCCGGCGGCGGAGCCATCGAGCGCGATCTGGCGAACGGGAACCGGCGCAGGCTTCTGGGCCTCAGCGACGCCAGCGTCCAGAAAGAACAGCTTGGCGCCGCAGTCGGCGACCATCACGGCGATGGAGTCCGGCGTCGACGACGGCGCGATCGGGGCCACCGCGACGCCGGCTCGCAGGGCGCCCAGGAACAGCGCCGCGTAGGGAATGGACGACAGGGCGCAGACCGCCACCGCTTCGCCGGGCTTGACGCCATCGCGTTGAAGGGCGGCGGCCACCCGGTCGACCAGCCCGTCGAACTGGGCGTAGGTGACGGCCTCGCCCGTCTCCATGACCACCGCCAGACGATCGGGATTTTCCCGGGCCCGCTCGCGCAGGACGTCACCGATGGTCCCGTAGTCGGCGGCGATCATGGCGGCGAGGGTGGACATGGTAAACGCCTCACGGAAGCGCCCTTCCCCCTTGGATGGGGGAAGGGTTGGGGATGGGGGTGACACCGTCGGACGTGGGGGCGCGGCCTTAGCCGCCGCGTCACCCCACCCCTACCCCTCCCCATCAAGGGGAGGGGATTGGCGTTAGGCGTCCTTGAAGCCCTTGCCCTCAGCCACCAGGCGCTCCAGCAGGGCCGAGGGCTTGAAGTCGTCGCCGAGCTCGGCGTGGAACTGCTTCATCTTGGCCAAGACCTTGTCGAGGCCCACCAGCTCGCCCCAGAACATCGGGCCGCCGCTATAGACCGGCCAGCCGTAGCCGTTGATCCAGACGATATCGATGTCGGAGGCCCGGATGGCCTTGCCTTCCTCGAGGATCTTCGCGCCCTCGTTGACCATCGGATACAGGCACCGCTCCAGGATCTCCTGGTCGGTGATCTCGCGGCGCTGGATCTGGCGCTTCTCGGCGAAGTCGCGGATCACCTCCTCGACGACGGGCGAAGGCTTGGCGTTGCGGTTCTCGTCGTAGTCGTAGAAGCCCTTGCCGTTCTTCTGGCCGCGGCGGTCCATCTCGCAGAGGACCTCACGCACGGTCGAGGAGCTGGTCTTGGCCGGATCCCAGCCGATGTCGAGGCCGGCCAGGTCGCTCATCGCGAACGGCCCCATCGGCAGGCCAAAGTCGTACAGCACCCGGTCGACGTCCCAGGGCATGGCGCCTTCCAGGATCAGCTTCTGGGCCTCGCGCTGGCGCTGGGCCAGCATGCGGTTGCCGACGAAGCCGTAGCAGACGCCGACCAGAACCGGGACCTTGCCGATGGTCTTGGAGAGCTTCATGCAGGTGGCGATGACCTCTTTGCTGGTCGCATCGCCCCGCACCAGCTCCAGCAGGCGCATGACATTGGCCGGCGAGAAGAAGTGGGTGCCGATCACGCTTTCAGGCCGGCTGGTGCAGGCGGCGATCTCGTCGACGTTCAGGTACGAGGTGTTGGTGGCCAGGATCGCGCCGGGCTTGGCGATCTTGTCCAGCTTGGTGAAGACCTCCTTCTTGATCTCCATCAGCTCGAACACGGCCTCGATAATCATGTCGCAGTCGGCCAGCGCCTCCATCTCCATGGAGGGGGTCAGCAGCGCCATGCGCTTTTCGACATCGTCCTGGGTCAGGCGGCCCTTCTTGGCGGTGTTCTCGTAGTTCTTGCGGATGACGCCCACGCCGCGTTCGAGGTTCTCCTGTTTGGCCTCGATGATCGTCACCGGGATGCCGGCGTTAAGGAAGTTCATGGCGATGCCGCCGCCCATGGTGCCGGCGCCGATGACGCCGACCTTCTTGACCGGGATCGTCGCGGTGTCGTCCGGCACGTCCGGGATCTTGGCGGCCTGGCGTTCGGCGAAGAACACATAGCGCTGGGCGGCCGACTGGCTGCCGGTCATCAGCTCCATGAACAGCTTGCGCTCGGCCTTCAGGCCTTCGTCGAAGGGCAGATTCACCGCCGCCTCGATGCACTTGATGTTGTTCTCGGGGGCCATGAAGCCCCGGAACTTCTTGGCGTTGGCCTTGCGGAAGGCCTCGAAGATCTCGGGCTTGCCGCGCGCGGCCTCGACCTTTTCGGAAAGGTCACGGACCTTGTTCAGCGGGCGGTTCTCGGCCAGCACCGTCTTGGCGAAGGCGATGGCGCCTTCGCGCAGCTTGCCCTCCTCGACCAGCTCGTCGAACAGGCCCATGGCGTGCGCCGCCTTGGCTGGCACGTGCTGACCGCTGGTCACCATCTCCAGCGCCTTCTCGACGCCGACGATGCGCGGCAGACGCTGGGTGCCGCCGGCGCCGGGCAGGAGGCCGATGTTCACTTCCGGCAAGCCAGCCTTGGCCGACGGAACGGCGACGCGATAGTTGGCGACCAACGCCACTTCCAGGCCGCCGCCCAGGGCCGTGCCGTGGATGGCGGCGATGACCGGCTTGGGCGAGTTCTCGATCGTATTCTGCACGTCTTGCAGCGACGGGCCGGTCATGGCCTTGCCGAACTCGGTGATGTCGGCGCCGGCGATGAAGGTCTTGCCCTCGCAGATCAGCACGATGGCCTTGACGGCCGCATCGGCGATCGCGGCGTCAAAGGCCCCGGCGAGACCCTCGCGGACAGCGGCCGACAGTGCGTTGACCGGCGGCGAGTTCAGCGTGACGACGCCAATATCGCCTTCGACGGAAAAATCGGTGACGGCGTTGATCGCGGCCATGGCGGCTTCCACCCTTGTTTTCTTAGTTTGAACGGTTGTTTGACAGCAGCGTGCATGCTCCGCCGCCGATGTCCAGACCTCCCTGACGGCGCCCAATTAACGAGCGCCCCCAGTTGACGGCCCGAAATCCATACTACAAATTCGAAACCAGAAGTTCGGCCGAGATCATCCGTGGGTTCGGAGGCGCCGCCGGGGGGCTGACCGGCGCCGCACCCGTCTGAAATCCAGAGAGAATGATCCGCGCCGGGGAGGGCGTTCGCGGAAATTCATGGGCTTTGGACGCGCCTTGCACGCGTCCTGACGTTTCGAAGTCGGTGGATTTCGCGAGCGTGACGTATTGCTCGCAATGCGTCGGACTTTGGTAAAGCGCAACTCGGCGCGGGAGGCTCTCCCGCGCCGTTTTCTTGATGGGGTTAAGCGCCCCCCTACCCCGCCGCCTCGGTGAAGCTCGAATAGACGAGCGTGCGCAGCTCGCGACGGATCGGGTACGACGTCGACGGCATCAGCTGTGTCATGAACACCACCGCGAGGTCTTCGACCGGATCGATCCAGAACGCGGTCGAGGCCATGCCGCCCCAGAAGTACTCGCCATGGGAGCCCAAGTTCTTGGTCCTGGCCTGGTCGATGGTCATCGCAAAGCCCAAGCCAAAGCCCAGCCCCTCGAACACGGCTTCGCTGAACAGCGACTTGGACGCCTGAACCAGCTCCTGACCACCCGGCAGGTGGTTCATCGTCATCAGCTTGATCGTCTTGGGGCTGAGCAGGCGCACGCCGTCCAGTTCACCGCCGTTCAGCAGCATGCGGCAGAAGCGCATGTAGTCGTCGGCGGTCGAGACCAAGCCGCCACCGCCGGACTTCACCGACGGGTCGGACAGGTACCGGCTCTTCTCGGGATCGTCCTGCAGCACAACCTTGCCCGACGGCGTCAGGGCGTAACAGGCGGTGAAGCGCTCGCGCTGGCCTTCCGGCACGAAGAAGCCGGTGTCGACCATCTTCAGCGGGTCGAAGATCCGGGTCTTCAGGAACACGTCGAACGGCATGCCCGAGATCGCCTCGACCAGATAGCCCAGCACGTCGGTCGCAACCGAGTAGTTCCAGGCCTCGCCGGGCGAGAACTCCAGCGGCACCGTGCCCAGCGTCTCGACGAAGGTCTTCAGTCCGCCTTCGCTGTCCACGCCATCCAGCTTCAACTTGCGATAGGCCGCATCGACATTGGTCCGCTGCTGGAAGCCGTAGGTCAGGCCCGAGGTATGGCGCAGCAGGTCGATGGTGCGCATGGGCTCCTTGGTCCGCGTCGTCTGGAAGGCGCCTGCGACGCCGGCCTGGAAGACGCCCAGATCCCGCCAGGCTGGGATGAAGCGGTGCACAGGATCGTCGAGCGAGACCAAACCCTCCTCGACCAGCATCATGAAGGCGACGCTGGTGACGGGTTTGGTCATCGAATAGATGCGGAACAGGCTATCAGCCTTGAGGGGTTTGCCGCGTTCGAGATCGGCGCTGCCCAACACCGAAGTGTAGGCCAGCTGCCCGCGCCGCCAGACTTGGGTCAGGGCGCAGGGCAGTTTTCCCGAGTCGATGTACTTGGCCTGGATGAAGCTATCGATGCGCTTCAGGCGCTCCGACGACAGTCCTACGGCTTCTGGCGTGCTCAACGTCCTGCTCTCCCCTTTTTCACGTCTTGATTGGCTTGGATCAGGACACACGCCGAGGCGTTATGCCGCAACGTAAACTTTACCCGACCCTGCGCATCATCGATTGAAGACGAGCGAAGCAGGATGGGCAAGCACTTGGATACCGAGGCTGCCACCAGAATCGAAGCCGCTGCGGCTGACTGGTTCTTCCAGAACAGCCTCGACATGTTCGTCGTGCTTCGCGACAGCAAGATCATCCGCGTCAATCCCGCCTGGAGCCAGCTGACCGGCTGGGCTGTCGACGAGACCCTCGGCCGTCAGGTCCGCGATTTCTTCCACCTGCACGACACCGAGGTGCTGACCGCCGCGGGCCAGGCCCTGCGCACCGTCGGCCACGCGCACAGCGAGAACCGGCTGGCCCGCAAAGGCGGTGGCTGGCTGTGGGTCCGCACGCAGTCGACCCTCCTCGAGGGGGGCGGCCAACTGATCGTGTTCCAGGACATCAGCGACGACCGCGCGCGAGAAGCCTCGCGACTGCAGGCTGAACGCTCCAACGAACTGCTCCGAAACGCCGCGGGCGTCTATGTCTGGCGCTTCAATCCGCGCAAGGGCGTCTACGTCTTTGATCAAGATATCCCGACGCCCAGCGCGCCGGAGGGCGGCGCGCGGACGATGACGGTCGCCGAGATGACCCTGTCGATCCACCCCGACGACCGCGCGCGGGTCTGGCAGGCGTTCTCACGAACGCTCCAGACGGGCGAGCACGTCGAGCTTGACTACCGTTATCTCGACCCGGGGGCCGAGGAGTGGATCCACCTGCATGTGGCCTGGCGCGGCGTACGCGGGTCCAGCCCCGACGCCTTTGACGTCATCGGCATTACCCAGAACGTCAACGAACTGGTCGCCGCCCGCGACGCCGCGCTCGCCGCCGCCGAGGCCAAGTCGCAGTTCCTGGCCAATATGAGCCATGAGATCCGCACGCCCATGAACGGCGTGCTGGGGGTGTTGCACCTGCTGAAGAATGAAAAGCTGTCGGATGACGGCCGCCGTCTGCTCACCGAGGCGCTGGGTTGCGGCCAAATGCTGTCGGAGCTGCTGAACGACATCATCGACTTCTCGAAGATCGAGGCCGGCAAGCTGGAGTTGTCCGCCGAACCCGTCTGTCCGGCCGAACTGCTGCGTGGCGTCGCCGACATGCTGCGCGCCCAGGCCGAAGCCAAGGGACTGTACCTGCGGGTCGAGGCTTCGCCCGATCTCGGCTGGGCGACGACCGACCCCCTGCGTCTGCGCCAGGCCCTGTTCAACCTGATCGGCAACGCCGTGAAATTCACCCTGAACGGCGGCGTCGTCGCGCGGCTGTCGGGACGGCGGATCGACACGCCCGACGGCGCGCGCTTGCGCCTGCGCTTCGAGATTGACGACACCGGCGTCGGCATCGGCGAGGAAGCCGGAGCGCGCCTGTTCGAACGCTTCCGTCAGGGTGACGGCTCAACAACCCGGCGCTTCGGCGGTTCTGGCCTGGGCCTCGCCATCTGCCGGCGACTGGCCGAGATGATGGGCGGCGAGGTCGGCTTCGAGAGCCAACTGGGCAAGGGCTCGACCTTCTGGCTGGAGGTCGAGGCGCAGGCCTGCGCTCGCCCGGACTTGCAGGAGACAGAGGCCGACGGCCCGCTCTTCGACGGGCTCAGTGTCCTGCTGGTCGAGGACAACGCGACCAACCGGCTGATCGCCACGCGCATGCTCGAAGCGCTCGGCGCAAGGGTGACCACCGCCGAGGATGGCGCACAGGGCGTGACGGCGGCGCGCCAGGGCTTTGACCTGATCCTGATGGACATCCAGATGCCGGTGATGGACGGCGTCGAGGCCACCCATCGTATCCGCGCGATCAAGGGCCCGGCGGGCGCCGCGCCGATCCTGGCCATGACCGCCAATGCGATGGCGCACCAGCAGGCCGGCTATCTGGCGGCGGGGATGGATGGGGCGGTCGCCAAACCGCTCTCGCCGATGGCGCTCGCTCAGGCGATCGCCGCTGTCCTGGACGGGGACCGCCCGACGGCGCGCAAGGTTTCCTAGGCTGCGGTGAAAAACAGCTCCGCCTTGCAACAATCCTGACAAAACGAGGCTGTAGGCACCCACTATTGTCCCGCGACGGACGGCGTTGGCCTTTCAGCCAACCCGAGGGACGCCTAAGTTGGACGCGAGAGTCCAGTGGCCGGCGCGACCGTCGGTCGTGATGGGACCCGAGGATTTGAAGGTGATGGACGACGGTCGGATCGCGGGAGCGGCGACGGCGCGCTACGCGCGGAAGAAGGAGACGATCCTGGCGGCGGCCACGACGATCCTGAACCGCCAGGGCGTGCGCGGCATGACGCTGGCCGATGTCGCCGCCAGCGTTGGCCTCAACACCACCAGCGTCACCTACTACTATCGCAAGAAGGACGATCTGGCCGCCGCCTGCTTCATGCGCGGGCTCGAGCGTTTCGAGGCGATGGTCGAGCAGGCCGCCGTCGAAGCGAGCCCCGCCGCGCGGATCGTCAAGTTTCTGGATCTCTATCTCGACCTGAACCGTCGCGTCCGTATGGGCGAGGCGACGCCGCTGACCAGCTTCGCCGAGATCAAGGCGCTGAAGGAGCCCTTGCGGGGCTCGGTCATCGGCGCGTTCAACGACCTGTTTCGGCGGGTGCGGAGCTTCTTCGACGATCCGTCTCTGGCGCACCTCGACAAGCGCCAGCGCAACGCGCGCACCCATCTTTTGATGGAGCAGGTGTTCTGGTCCGGCCGCTGGCTGCGCCGCTACGATGTCGAGGACTACGGCCGGGTGCTCGAGCGGATGAGCGACATCCTGCTGAAGGGCCTGCCGGCGGCGCATGGCGCATGGGCCCCTCGCCCCCTGCCCGATCCGACGCCTCTGTCGCCCGAGGGCCTGGAGTGGCGCGAAACCTTCCTGGTGGCGGCGACGCGGCTGATCAACCAGCGGGGCTATCGCGGCGCTTCGGTCGAGGAGATTTCTGCGGCGCTCAATGTCACCAAGGGTTCGTTCTATCACCACCACGACGACAAGGACGCGCTGGTCACCGAGTGCTTCGAGCGCACCTTCACCGTCACCCGCCGGTCGCAACTGGACGCCCGCGCCCTGCCGACCGACAGCTGGACCCAGCTGGTGTCGACCGCCGCTGGACTGACCAGCTATCAACTGTCCGAGCACGGCCCCCTGCTGCGCGCCTCGTCGCTGGGCGCGCTGCCCGAGCCGCTGCGAAGCGACATGGCTGATGGCTACATGCGGGGCTGGCAACGCTTTGCGTCGATCATCTCGGATGGTGTCGCCGATGGATCGATCCGGGCGGTCGACGCCAGCATCGCCGCGCACATGATCAACTCGATGCTGAACGCCGCCGCCTCGCTTGAGGCCTGGGTTCCCGGCCTGCAGCGTGAGGAGGCTGCGGATCTGTTCGCCCGTCCGCTGCTGACGGGGCTGCTCAGCTAGCCGCTCTTCACGCGGCGCCGCGGCCAATTAACCATAGGGCGCCCAAGCCAGCGGGCGGCTGCTAGCATCGAGACCTCGATTCGCTAGAAGTCGCGCGCCATGACGACGATTAATCCGTATGCGTCGACCTATGCGCCAGGCCTCTCTGCAGGCCAGACGGCGGCGCAACGCGCCAGTCAGGCGGCCGCCCAGGCCAAGACCCGCGACCAGAGCGAGACCATCAACACCCCGGCGGTGAACGTCACCCTGTCGCCCGCCGCCCAGGCGGCGCTGAAGGCGCAGACCGACTCCCGAACGATCGAGACGGTGGTCGCCGAGGCCAGGACCCAGATCACCGCACGCCTGAAGGCGGCCGGCGCGGCCAGCGCGCTGAAGGACGGCGCGCCCACGATCGACCTGACGGCTCTGGATCGGCGCGCGCTGCATGCGGTGGCCAGCAACAAGGGCGGGCAGTTCCCGATGGAGCAGCAGGTGGTCGCCGCCCTGGGCCTGAAATCACAGCAGGACGCCGTGCTCGCCGCCCCCGCCGCTCAGGCCAGGCTCACCGGCGACTACGCAAGTCTCTATCAGGCGGCGCTGGACCATCTGGACACGGCAGGCCCCGAGGAGAAGGCTTCCGCCGCCTGGGCCCGCGATCACGAGGCGCTGGTCGAGGGGCGCAAGCAGGCCATCGCCCGCCCGGGTCTGGCGCCGGCCGGCATCGCGAACGACAGCGTGGCCGCCTACATGAAGGAAACCGGCAGCGCCGTGGCCGGAGCCAAGACCCGAGACTTCGGCAAGGTCGCCGGCGATGTCCGCCTGGCGCTGGACAAGCAGTACGAACTGGCCTTCGCCCCCGAGGCCGCCAAGGACCGCGACAATGGCGAGATCGACTTCCGTCGTTTCGACGATCGCTCGCTATCCGCCATCGCCCTGAACAAGGACGACCAGTTCTCGACCCATGAGATCGCTCAGGCCAAGGCGGAAATTCGTACTCGCGACAGCGCCGCCATCAAGGCCAGCTACCAGTCCACCGCCGACGAGGCCGGCGGCTTTGGCAAGGCCATGATCACCCGCTACGCGGCCATGACCGCTGAAGAACGACAAGCCGCCGGCTGGACGCCCGAGATCTACGCCAAGATGACGGATCTGCAGGCCTCGCGCGAGAAGCTGGCGCAGATGTTCAACGCCGACGGCTCAGTGGCCGGACCCGCGAGCCTGCTGGACTGGCTCTAACTCCCAGCCGAGGCCCTCCAACGCGACCCTTGGTCCGCGATCTGGCTGCAGCGCGCAGCGCCAGACAAGAAGACGGCGCGTCCTTGGGGGAAGGACGCGCCGCAAGTTCCCACACGCTCCGAGGAACTAGAACTTCTTACGCAGGCCCACCTTGTAGGTGCGGCCCAGCGGATCGCCGGTGAAGGGGTCGTAGCCCAGGTCGAGCCGGGCGTAGGACGGGTCCTTGTCGAAGATGTTGGTGATCGCCAGGGTCGCTGTGGTGTCCCAGGGCAGGAAGACGCGATAGGCGAGGTTGGTCAGGATCTGCTTTTCGATCTTCTTGCCCGCGCTGACCGTGACGCCCGCGCCCGTGGTGTCCTTGTAGGCGTTGGTCGCGAACGGCGCGGTGCGCTGGTCGGTGTAGGCGCCGATGTAGTGCACCGACAGACGCAGGTTGTGCGGACCAGAACTCCATTCCGCATAGGCGTCACCCTTCCACTTCGGGATCGGCACGACGGTCGTCTGGTAGTTCAGCAGGCCCACAGCGTCGAACGCCTTCTCCACGGTGATGCCTTCCACCTGGGTGGCGCCGACCTTGTACTTCTGGATGTAGGTCGCCGAGCCGCCGACCGAGACATCCCCGCCCATGACATCCCGGAACCGATAGTCGGCCGAGAAGTCGAAGCCCGCGTTCTTCACCGGCGCGCCGTTGATATAGTTGGTGCGCAGGCGCGCGATGCTGGTCGTCGGGGTGGTGCAGGCGCCGGTAAAGGTGAAGCGCGACACCAAGCCGGCATAGGCTGGATCGGCGCAGTTGTTCGCGCCGGCCGCGCCGTTCGGATAGAGCGAGGCGACCATGCCCGCGACCGGCTCGGCGACGATGGGATCCTTAAAGTCGAAGTAGAAGTAGTCGACGCTGGCCTTGAAATCCCCTGTCTTGAACAGGAGGCCGAAGTTGTAGGTCTGGGCCTTTTCCGGCTTCAGGTTCGGGTTGCCGTAGATGTCGACGGCGCGGAACACGCCCAGAATGCCCTGCAGCGAGGTCACCGAGGTGGTGGTGGTCAGCGGATCCGGCGGCCCGCGGAACGTCGAGCCGGCCGAGGCGCGCAAGGCCAGCCACGGCGTGGCCTGCCAGCGCAGCGAGGCCTTCGGATTGAAGGTCGAGCCGACCGCGCCGCCGTACTGCTCGAAGCGCGCGGCGAGCTGCGCCTGGAAGTCATCGGTGATCGGCACGGAGAGTTCACCGAACGCCGCCGTCACGTCGCTCTGATTGTCAGCCTCATTGCCGACGCCCAGGAACATGAACGGCCCGTTGCGCACCGAACCTGTGCAGGTGGTAACGCCGAAGTCCGGCGTATTGACGCACGGGTTGATCGCCGCGTTGCTGATGTCGTTGTAGTCGGCGGTGAAGTAGCTGCGGCGATACTGAACGCCCGCGGCCCAGGCGATGTCGCCGCCCTTCAAGGTGATGTTGGTCTTGCCGTTCAACACCGCCTCGCCGACGAACAGGCGCGAGGCCTGCTTGGTCGACAGCTTCTTGAAGAACCAGTCGACCAGATCCTTGTTGTTGGCCAGAGCCGGGCTGTAGCCGGCGTTGGCCTGGCCCGTGATGGCGTTGCCCGGGATCGCGCTGGCGAAGGGGTTGTAATACATGCACTGACCGACGCCGGCCGTGCCCTGGACGCCCGGCAGCGACGGGTTGCTGTCGCAGAGTGGGCCGCCCAGGCCCTGCAGCGCCAGGGCGAAGCGGTTGACCAGCGTGTCATAGCCGGTGCGAATGCCGATCTCTTGGGAGTAGGTCAGGGCCACGTCCCAGCCGATGCCGTTCTCGAACTCGCCCGAAAGGTCGGCCGACACCCGGAAGGCGTCGAACGACCGCGCGCCGATCGAGGGCCCATAGCCGAACTTTGGATTGCCGCCGATGCCGAACGGCCGGTTGGCGGCGTTGATCGCGCCGAATGCGAAGACGGAGCTGGGAACGGTGGAGACCGCGCCGGTCACCAGGCTGGACAGCTGCACCGTCGGATTGGCCGCCATGAAGGCGATCAGGCCAGGGTTGGAGGCCGGCACGATGTAGCGCCCGGGAACGGGTGAGGCCTCGGCGGTCGGCACGGCCAGGGCGGCGTAGGACGGCGAGGTGTTCCACTCGGGCACGTCGGTGTGCGCGTAGAGGACCTCGATGTGTAACTTGGTCGTGGCCGACAGGTCCGCGTTGGCTTCGGCATAGGCCTGGATCGCGTTGGACTTTTCGACCAGGTTGTCGAAGGGCGTATAGTGCCAGTAGCAGACCGGCGTCAGGCCGCTGAAACCGGCGAAACCGCCCAAGCTCGAGCAGGCCGGGTCGCGCATGCCGTTGGTGGTGCTGGCCAGCGGAATGAAGGTCGACGGGTTGCCGGCGGCCGACCAGCCCGCCTCGGGATTGCTCAGATAGGACTGATTGGCCCAATCGCGCTCAGCGACCGAGAGCTTCGAGCGATGTTGCCAGCCCAGGCTGGCCAGGACATTGCCGTTCTCCCAGACCTTGCCCCAGGTGAAGTTCAGCCCGTAATCGCCGTCCGAACCGTTGATGTGACGGTAGTCGGCGCCGACCTCCAGACCCTCGAAGTTCTTCTTGGTGATGAAGTTGACGACGCCGGCGATGGCGTCCGAGCCATAGGTGGCGGCCGCGCCGTCCTTCAGCACTTCCAGGCGGCCGATGGCGGCGGCGGGGATGATGTTGGTGTCGACGATGCCGGCTCCGGCCTGGCCAAACGGATTGATCGCCAGGCGGCGGCCGTTCAGCAGCACCAAGGTGCGTTGTGACCCAAGACCCCGCAGGTTCACCGAACCCGAGCCTTCCGACCCCTGGGCGCGGCTATCGAACTGGTTGGTGTCGCCCAGAACGCCGTTGGAGACCGAAAGCGCCTTGAGCAGCTCGACGGTGGAGGGCGACCCGCGCTTCTGCAGCTCCTCGGCGCCGATCACCTCAACCGGCAGGGCCGCATCCTCGGGCGTTCCCCGGATGAAGGAGCCCGTGACGACGACCTCCTCGACCTGGGTCGACACATCCGGCTTCTGGGCCTGTTGGGCCTGAGCCGCGCTCGCCATCGCCAGGGCCAGCGCAAGGCATGATCCCCCACGCAGGAAGCTGCTTCTGTTCATTCGTATTCCCTCCCTCGGTTCGTTCTTGATTGGCCGGTCGTCTTTTCGCGGGGCCATATCGCGTTCAGCTGGGCGGCGGCGTTCCTGACAGGATCCCGGCGCGCGCCTCGGCGCGGATGCAGCCGCGCCGCTTAGCGGGTTCTTTTTCGAAACCTTGAGATGCGCCGTAGTAAGCCGACAAGCCTTGATCCCCCGGGGCCGGACGCCTGAAAAGCCACGCAACAGGCTCGCCGACAGCGACGAGTCGGGCGCGCGACGAACTATGTCGAACACCTGTTTCGATGATGCGGTATGTTCTGCCGTCGCGTCAACCTTCGCCAGAAGACACGGTTGCTCGGCGCGTCAATCCACCACACTGCTGACAGGTATGGGATCGAAGGCGCGCAACACTGCGTCCGGCCGGCGAATAGCCCCGTTAAAGCTTTCGAGTAGGGGTTTCCCTCCTGGGGCCAGACCCCTAATTGGGAGACCATTGGTCGCCTGGGCGCGTCGCGCGTCACAACAACTGGGTCGAATTTCATGCGTCTCGCCAAGACCGGCGCTCTCCAGCGACCAGACCAACGCGCTGGCTTGTCCCGCGCCGCTCAGCTCGCGACGCTCGCGTTCCTGAGCGCTGGCTTGGCGGCCTGTACGACGCCGGCGCGCAAGGTCGACGCCAAGCTGCCGGCCGCCTATGAGGCGGCCAGCGCCACGCCGCTCGCGACCCAGGCCCTGGACCAGTGGTGGATCCAGTTCGGCGACCCTGTTCTCAACGAGCTCGTCACCACAGCCCTTGCCCAAAGCCCCGACGCCCGGCTGGCCGCCGCGCGCCTGGAGGAGGCCCGCGCCATCCGTCAGGGCCAGGTGCGGCAGATCTTTATCCCGCAGACGCCTCTTGTCGGCTCGGCCCAACGAACAGACACGAACATCAGCGACCAGAGCGGCGCCGGGAGCTTCACCCAAGGCGGCATAAGCAAGACCTACGCCGCCGATTTCGATGTTTCTTGGGAGCTAGACCTGGTCGGGCGTCGCCTCGCGGCGCTGCGGGTGGTCAAGAACGACATGGCCGCCGCTCGCTTCGCCTATGAGGGCGCTCGCGCCGCGCTGGCCGCCAACGTCGCCCAAGCCTATTTCGAAGCGCGCGGTCTGGCGGTCCAGCTCGAAGACGCCCGTGAAAGCGTCCGCATCGCCAAGGCCCTGGCTGATGTCGCCGGCGAGCGCGGCCGCCGCGGTCTGACCGCCACATCCGAGGGCGAGCGCGCCGCTGCCGACCTGGCCCAGGCCCAAGCCCAGGTCGCCGCCCTGGAAGCCCAACTTCGGGCCTCGCGCCGTACGCTTCTGATCCTGGTCGGCAAGGGCGTCGATCCGCTGGAGTCCTTGGCGATCACGCCGTCGCTGGCCAAGCCGCCCGCCGTCCCCGCCACAGCGCCCAGCCAGTTGCTGGCCCGGCGTCCTGACGTGCGTGAAGCCGCTGCGCGCCTGGCGTCGGCGTCGGGCAACCTCAACATCAGCGAGTTGGCGCTCTTCCCCACCCTCACGCTCAAGCCGGGGATCGGAATTTCGAAGGCGATCACGCCCAGCTTCCTGGACGCGGGCGCGGAAACCTCGACGACCAGTTCGGCCTGGACGGTCGGCGCCAATCTCTCGATCCCGGTCCTGAACATCCCCAAGCTGATGTCCGACATCAAGGCCAGCAACGCTCGGGTCGAGCAGGCGGCGATCACCTACGAGAAAACGGTGCAAAACGCGTTCGGCGAGGCCGACAACGCCCTGGTCCAGTTGGCGGCCGACGAACGGCGCGTCGCGCTGCTTTCGGCGGGCGAACGCCGGGCCGCTGTGGCCTACGAGGCCAGCCGAAAGGGCTATGCGGCGGGCCTTACGGACCTGACCACAGCGCTGCAGGCCGAACAGGCCTGGCGCGCCGTCCGCTCGGCCGCCACCGGCGCCCAGACCCAGGCGCTGCAACGCGCCGTTCAAACCTACAAGGCTCTCGGCGGCGGTTGGTCGCCCGAGGCCGTCCCGACCAAGGCTTCCGCGCAGTGAGACCCGCTCCGATGACGACACGCTATCTGATCGCCACCGCCCTGGTCTGCGCCGGCGTGGGACTGACCGCCTGTGGCGACAAGAAGGACGCCACGGGCGACAAGGCCGCGCCCGCCGCCGCCTCGGCCCGCACCGTCAGCGTCGGCAGCGTCGAGACCCGTCCGCTGGGCGGCGGCATCGAGGCGTCCGGTCTGCTGGTCTCCCGCGAGGAGGCCGCCGTCGGATCGGAGCTTACCGGTTACCGCGTGGCGCGTCTCTACGCCGATGAGGGCGACTGGGTCCGCGCCGGTCAGCCTCTGGTCCAGTTGGACGACACGCTGCTGCGCGCCCAGATCGATCAGCAGGCCGCAGTGACCGCCCAGGCCCAGGCCGAGGCGGCGCGGGTGTCGGGCCTCGATGGCCAAGGCGTCCTCAGCCAGGAACAGATCGAGACGCGCCGCTACCAGGCCAAGGCCCAGGAGGCGGCGCTGAAGGAACTGCGGACGCGCGCGTCGCGCATGACCATCACCGCCCCCGTCAGCGGCCGCGTGCTGTCGCGCGGGGTCCAACCCGGCCAGATCGCCGGCGGCGGGACCGCCCCGTGGTTCACCATCGCCCGCGACGGTCTGGTGGAGCTGGACGCCGAGGTCAATGAAGCCGACCTGGGCGGCGTCCGCGCCGGCCAATCGGTGGCCGTGTCGCTGCCCGCCGGCCAGGCCCTCACGGGTGTCGTCCGCCTGGTCAGCCCGCGCGTCGACAGCGCCAGCCGTCTGGGCAAGGTTCGCATTCGCCTGCCGGTCCGCCCCGACCTGCGCCCGGGCGGCTTTGGCCGCGCCACCTTCGGCGCCTCCGGCACGCCGGTGACGGCGGTTCCGGAAGCGGCGATCCGCTACGAGGCCGATGGCCTGTTCCTGATGACGGTCGACAGCAACAACCGCGCCAAGCAGGTTCCTGTGAAGATCGGCCAGAAGGGCGGCGGCTGGGCTCAGGTGGTGCAAGGGCCGGCCGCCGGCACGCGCATCGTCCTCGGCGGCGCCGCCTTCGTCAGCGACGGTGACGTGATCCGTCCGGCGGCGGCCCAGCAGGCGGCCCGCTGATGAGCGAGCAGAACAATACGAGCGAGCACGCGACAGGGCAGTTGCGCGTCTCGGCCTGGGCGATCCGCAACCCGATCCCCGTGGCCGTGGTGTTCATCGCCCTGATGATCGCCGGCGTCGGCGCCTATCTGGGCCTGCCGATCAAGCAGTTCCCGAACGTCGAGTTCCCCGCCGTGACCGTCACGGTCACCCAGAGCGGCGCTGCGCCGGGCGAGATGGAGACCCAGGTCACGCGCCCCATCGAGGACGCGGTCGCCAGCATCTCCAACGTCAAGACCATCCGCTCATCGGTGGTCCAGGGCGCCTCGACCACCACGATCGAGTTCAATCTCGGGGAAGACCTGCAGAAGGTCACGGACGAGGTCCGCTCCAAGGTCGACCAGGCCCGCGCCGTGCTGCCGCGCGAGGTGGACGAGCCGCTCGTCCAGCGCCTGGAGATCACCAGCGCGCCGATCATCACCTACGCCGTCTCCGCCCCGGGGATGAGCGCGACGGACCTGTCCTGGTTCATCGACGACACCGTCACCCGCGCCCTCCAGGGCGAAAAGGGCGTGGCGCAGGTGGCCCGCGTCGGTGGTGTCGATCGCGAGATCAACGTCATCATCGACCCCGACCGCATGGCCTCGTTCGGCGTCACCGCGCCGCAACTGAACCAGGCCCTGGCCAGCTTCAGCGTCGACGCCCCGGGCGGGCGCGCCAGCATCGGCGGGCGCGAGCAGACCCTGCGCGTGCTGGGCGCGGCGACCACGATCGAGCAACTCCGCCAGATCACCATCCCCGTCGCGGGCGGCCGCTATGTGAAGCTGACCGACGTCGCCCAGGTCGGCCAGGGCTCTGAAGAGGAGCGCGGCTTCGCGCGGCTCGACGGTCGGCCTGTCGTCGCCTTCCAGGTGATGAAGACCCGCGACTCCAGCGACGTCGCCGTAGAGGATCGCGTCAAGGTCGCTGTCGACCAACTGGCGGCCAAGACCCCCGGTGTGACGTTCGTGAAGATCTTCTCGACCGTCGACGAGACCCGGGCCAGCTTCAAGGCCACCGAGCACACGCTGCTGGAGGGCATGCTCCTGGCGTCGCTGGTGGTGTTCCTGTTCCTGCGCGAATGGCGCGCGACCCTGATCACCGCCATCGCCATGCCCGTGTCGCTGGTGCCGACCTTCGCCTTCATGGCGTTCATGGGCTTCTCGCTGAACGTCGTGACGCTGCTGGCCCTGACTCTGGTCATCGGCATCCTGGTGGACGACGCGGTCGTCGAGATCGAGAACATCGAGAAACGGGTCGCGCGAGGACAGAGGCCGTTCCAGGCGGCGATGGAGGGCGCGGACGCCATCGGCCTGGCCGTGGTGGCGACCACCTTCACGATCGTGGCGGTGTTTGTGCCGGTGTCCTTCATGCCCGGCATGCCTGGCCAGTTCTTCAAGGAATTCGGCCTGACGGTCGCCGTGGCCGTGCTGTTCTCGCTGGTCGTGGCCCGGCTGCTGACGCCGCTGCTGGCCGCCTATTTCCTTAAGCCGGCAAAAGCCCCCCATCCGCGCAAGCCGTTCGAAGGCTTCTATCGAAACATCCTGGACTGGTCGCTGGACCACCGGATCCTGGCCTGCGTGATCGGCGGCCTGATCTTCATCGGGTCGATCATGCTGGCGGGGCTGCTGCCGACGGCGTTCCAGCCGCCCGCGAACAACAACTACTACTACCTCAAGGTTCAGGGGCCGCCCGGTGCGACGGTCGCCGACATGGACCGCACGGTTCAAGCGGTGACCACCATGTTCCGCAAGCGCCCAGAGGTGACCCACGTCTTCGCCCAGGTCGGTTCCAATATCGGCAGCGGCTGGGGCGGGCAGAGCAGCGCCGACATTCGTGACGCCACGATCACCATCGTCTTGACTGGGGACCGCGACCTGACGGTCACCGAGATCAAGCAGGAGGTCCGTGACGGTCTCCGCGACATCCCCGACGCGCGCGTGAATCTGCTGGGCGATTGGGGCTCGTCCGACGTACAAACCATCCTGGTCGCCGAGGACGGCCCGCTGCTGGAACGCACGGCGGCCAAGATCGAGCAGGAGATGCAGGGCCTGTCCACCGTGGCCGACCCGCGCCCGTCCTCGCCGCCCAGCGGACCGGAAATCCTGATCCGCCCCAAGGCCGACGAGGCTGCGCGCCTGGGCGTCAGCTCGGCCGACATCGCCGCCATCGCCCGCGTGGCCACCGTGGGCGACATCGACGCCAACGTCGCCAAGATGACCCAGGGCGAACGTCGGATCCCGATCCGGGTGCGCCTGCCGGCCGAGAGCCGCCAGGACCTGGAAGCGCTGGGCGCGCTGCAGGTGCCCACTGCGAACGGCGGCAGCACGCGCCTCGACACCGTGGCGGAGCTGTCGTTCCAGGCCGGTCCCGCCAAGATTGACCGCTTCGCCCGAAAGCGACAGGTCACCATCGAGGCCGACCTCAACAACGGCGCTCAGCTGGGCCAGGCCATGACCGACGTCGGCAACCTGCCGACCATGAAGAACCTGCCGCCGGGCGTGGGACCGGCCTCCGCCGGGGACCAGGAGGCGTTTGTCGAGCTCTTCACCGGCTTCGCCGTCGCCTTGCTGTCGGCCGTGGGTCTGGTCTTCGGGGTGCTGGTGCTGCTGTTCCGCAGCTTCTTCAAGCCGATCACCATCCTGTCGGCCTTGCCGCTGGCCATTGGCGGCGCGTTCTTCGCCCTCTTGGTGATGGGTCAATCGCTGTCGATGCCGTCGCTGATCGGCTTCCTGATGCTGATGGGGCTGGCCGCCAAGAACTCAATCCTGCTGGTCGAGTACGCCATCGAGCAGGAACGCGCCGGCCTCAGTCAGCGCGAGGCCATTATCGACGCTTGCCATGAGCGGGCCCGCCCGATCGTGATGACCACCCTGGCGATGATGGCCGGCATGTTGCCGACCGCCCTGGGCATTGGTACGGGCGCGGAGTTCCGCCAACCGATGGCCGTGGCGGTGATCGGCGGCCTAATCACCTCGACGGTCCTGTCCCTGGTGCTGGTGCCGGTGGTCTACGAGATCGTCGATGATTTCGAGATGTGGCTGAAGCCGAAGCTGGCGCGCGTGATCACCCCACGCGAGGCGCCCGGTCAGACCCCGATCGCCTGACAACGGCCCGGGCGTCCGGCACTGCGGTGTTGGACGCCCGGAGCGCGTTACAGGCCAGCGCGGACGCGCGCCCGCTTTAGGGAGATAGACTGCGCTAGAGCCCTTTCCGATCTGATTGAACCAATCAGATCGGATAAAAAGGCTCCATTTCAAAAGTTTAGAGCATTTTTCGACCCGATAACCGTTTCACACGTATCGGAAAGTGCTCTAGTCGCGCTTGGGCGCGTAACTCAGGCGACAAACCGTCCAACCGTCCTCACGAGACATCTCGAACTTGCCGCCCAGTTGCTGGGCCATGGCGCGGACAATGCGGAGGCCCAGGCTCTTGGAGGCGGTAGGATCAAAGCCGTCAGGCGGCCCTGCGCCATCGTCGCGAACGCTCAGGATGTGGGTCAGCCCCGACTGGTCCAGTGAGACCTGGACCCGCCCAGAGCCGCCCTCGCCAAATCCGTGCTCAAGCGCGTTGTTGAAGCTCTCCAACATGACGAGCGTGACGGGCGTGGCCTGGTCAGGATGCAGCGGCTGCTCACCGCCCTCGATCACAAGGCTCACCTGGGCGCCCGCCGCCGCCGCCGCGCCGGCCAGGACCACCTCGGCGAAGGTCCGGAACGGCGCGGGGTCGCCGACGGCGTTGTGGAGCTCGCGCTGGATCTTGGCGATCAGCTCAATGCGGCCGCCGGCCTCGGCGAGGGCGTGGCGGGCGTCCTCGTCGTTGATCCCGGAGCCCTGCAGCCTCAGAAGCGCGCCGACGACCTGAAGGTTGTTGCTCACCCGGTGGTGCAGCTCGCGATAGAGCAGGTCGCGGCTCTCGGCGAGCGCGGCGTAGCGGGCCCGCTCCTCCTCCAGCTGCCGCAAAGCCTTGCGCATGCCGTCGATGAAGAACACGTCGACCGCAACGACAAAGGCGTAGAACACCAACGCCAAGGCCGTGGAGAAATTGATACTCAGGCTGTGGAACGGCGGAATGAAGAAGTACCAGGCCGCGACCCCAGACAGCACGGCGCAGAGGATGGAGGGCCGCAGTCCGGCGAAATAGGCGGTGATGACGACCGCCGGGAAAAAGGTCAGGTACGGAAAGCCCGGCGGGAACCAGCCATCCAGGGCGTAGCGCAGCGCCCAAGCGACCAGGGTCGCCAGAACGGCGAACACATAGCCTCCGGCCTTTCCACGAATGAGCGCGTTGACAGCCAAGCTCTTCCCCCGAGGCGTTATCTGGTGGGGGAAAGGCGAAGGACCGTCAAGCCGGTAGCCGACATAGGCCGCGCCGAGCTTCGCCCAAAGCAAAAGGCCCCGGAGATTGCTCTCCGGGGCCTTCGCATTTCTAGCCGAGGCTAAGAGCGTTCGAGATTACTCGACGATCTTGGCGACGACGCCGGCGCCGACGGTGCGGCCGCCTTCACGGATGGCGAAGCGCAGGCCTTGGTCCATGGCGATCGGGGTGATCAGCTCGACGTCCAGCTCGGCGTTGTCGCCCGGCATGATCATTTCCACGCCTTCCTTCAGCTTGATGATGCCGGTGACATCGGTCGTGCGGAAGTAGAACTGCGGACGGTAGTTGGTGAAGAACGGGGTGTGACGGCCGCCTTCTTCCTTGTTCAGGATATAGGCTTCGGCCACGAACTTGGTGTGCGGCGTGATCGAACCCGGCTTGCACAGCACTTGGCCGCGCTCGACGTCTTCACGCTTGGTGCCGCGCAGCAGCACGCCAACGTTGTCGCCGGCTTGACCTTGGTCCAGCAGCTTGCGGAACATTTCGACGCCCGTGCAGGTCGTCTTCTGGACCGGACGGATGCCGACGATTTCGACTTCTTCGCCGACCTTCACGATGCCCTTTTCGATACGGCCCGTGACCACGGTGCCGCGGCCCGAGATCGAGAACACGTCTTCGACCGGCATCAGGAACGGCAGGTCAACGGGGCGTTCCGGCTGCGGGATGTAGGCGTCGACCGAAGCCATCAGCGCCAGGATCGCCTCTTCGCCGATCTTGGCGTCGCGGCCTTCCACGGCGGCCAGGGCCGAACCCTTGGTGATCGGAATGTCGTCGCCCGGGAACTGGTAGCTGCTCAGCAGCTCGCGCACTTCCATTTCGACGAGCTCCAGCAGCTCTTCGTCGTCGACCATGTCGACCTTGTTCATGAACACGACCAGAGCCGGCACGCCGACCTGACGGGCCAGCAGGATGTGCTCGCGGGTCTGCGGCATCGGACCGTCAGCGGCCGACACGACCAGAATCGCGCCGTCCATCTGGGCCGCGCCCGTGATCATGTTCTTCACGTAGTCGGCGTGGCCGGGGCAGTCGACGTGCGCGTAGTGACGGTTGGCCGTCTCGTACTCGACGTGCGCGGTGTTGATCGTGATGCCGCGGGCCTTTTCTTCCGGCGCAGCGTCAATGTCGGCGTAGTTCTTGGCGGTCGCGCCGCCCGACTTCGCCAGCGTGATCGTGATCGCCGCCGTCAGCGTCGTCTTGCCATGGTCAACGTGACCGATGGTGCCGATGTTGCAGTGCGGCTTAGTGCGTTCGAACTTTTCCTTGGCCATCTTCTTAGCTCCAGGACCCCAGAACCCTTCGATAAACGGGGGGGCCTTCAATAGGTTGGACTTCTGGGGTGGATGCGAGAGGGGCCTACGAAGGCCCCTCCCTGTCTCTAACCCACGCTTTTCCTTGGGAAAAGCTTAGGCGTACTTCTTGATCACTTCGTCGGCGACGTGTTGCGGCACCGGATCGTAGTGGTCGTAGACCATGCTGAACTGAGCGCGGCCTTGCGACATACCCCGCAGGGTGTTCACGTAACCGAACATGTTGGCCAGCGGGACGTAGGCGTTCACGACAGTCGCGTTGCCGCGCATGTCTTGACCCTGGATCATGCCACGGCGGCTGTTCAGGTCGCCGATGACCGAGCCCAGATATTCTTCCGGCGTCACGACCTCGACCTTCATGATCGGCTCGAGCAGCTTGGGAGCGCCCTTTTCGCGCAGCTCCTTGAAGGCGGCGCGCGAGGCGATTTCGAAGGCCAGAACCGACGAGTCGACGTCGTGGTACTTGCCGTCCGTCAGGGTCGCCTTGAAGTCGATCAGCGGGAAGCCGGCCAGCAGGCCGCTGTCCTTGACCGATTCCAGGCCCTTTTGGACGCCCGGGATGTATTCCTTCGGCACCGCGCCGCCGACGATCGCGCTTTCGAACACGAAGCCCGAACCCGGCTCGCCCGGTTCGAAGGTGATCATGACGCGGGCGAACTGGCCCGTACCACCGGTTTGCTTCTTGTGCGTGTAGTCGATGTCGACCTTGCGGCCCAGCGATTCACGATAGGCAACCTGCGGCGCGCCGATGTTGGCTTCGACCTTGTAGGTCCGCTTCAGGATGTCGATCTTGATGTCCAGGTGCAGTTCGCCCATGCCCTTCAGGATCGTCTGGCCGCTTTCGAAGTCGGTCGAGACGGTGAAGGACGGATCTTCGGCGGCCAGCTTCTGCAGGGCGACGCCCAGCTTTTCCTGGTCGGCCTTCGACTTGGGTTCGACGGCGATTTCGATAACCGGAGCTGGGAATTCCATGCGCTCCAGGATGACCGGCGACTTCAGCGGATCGCACAGGGTGTCACCCGTGCGGGTTTCCTTCAGGCCAGCCAGGGCGACGATATCGCCGGCGTAGGCTTCCTTGATGTCTTCGCGGTTGTTGGAGTGCATCAGCAGCATGCGGCCGACGCGCTCGCGCTTGTCGCGCGTCGAGTTCAGCAGCGACATGCCGGTTTCCATCCTGCCCGAATAGATGCGGCAGAAGGTCAGCGAGCCGACGAAGGGGTCGTCCATGATCTTGAACGCCAGAACCGACAGCGGCTCTTCGTCCGAGGCCTGACGGGTGGTCTCTTCTTCGGTCTTGAAGTCGATGCCCTTGGTCGGCGGGATGTCCACCGGCGAGGGCAGGTAGTCGACGACGGCGTCGAGCAGGGGCTGGACGCCCTTGTTCTTGAAGGCCGAGCCGCAGAGGATCGGATAGAAGGCGCCGGTCAGAACGGCCTTACGGATGCACTTCTTGATCGTGTCGATCGAGGGCTCTTCGCCGCCCAGATAGGCTTCCATGGCGTCGTCGTCGAGCTCGACGGCGTTCTCGACCAGGTAGGCGCGCGCTTCGACGGCCTTATCCAGCAGGTCGGCCGGGATTTCTTCGTCGCGATAGGTCGCGCCCAGACCGTCGTTGTCCCAAACCACGGCCTTCATGCGGACCAGGTCCACGAGGCCCTTCAGGTTCGACTCGGCGCCGATCGGGAATTGGATCGGAACGGCCTTGGCGCCCAGACGGTCGCGGATCGACTCGACCGACTTGTCGAAGTCGGCGCCGATCTTGTCCATCTTGTTGACGAACACGATCCGCGGAACGTTGTACTTGTCGGCCTGACGCCAGACGGTTTCGGTCTGCGGCTCGACGCCGGCGTTACCGTCCAGCACCGTCACGGCGCCGTCGAGAACGCGCAGGCTGCGCTCGACTTCGATGGTGAAGTCGACGTGCCCGGGGGTGTCGATGATGTTGAGACGCTTGTCGTTCCAGAAAGCGGTCGTCGCGGCCGACGTGATCGTGATGCCGCGCTCTTGCTCCTGCTCCATCCAGTCCATGGTGGCGGCGCCATCGTGGACTTCACCGATCTTGTGCGACTTACCGGTGTAATAAAGGATCCGCTCGGTCGTCGTCGTCTTGCCCGCGTCGATGTGGGCCATGATGCCGAAGTTGCGGTAGTCTTCGATTTTATGCGTGCGGGGCATAGCGATCGCTCTGCGAAACGGGGCGGCCCTGGACGGACACGACCGGGATTAAACGTGCGGCGCGGGCGGTTTATCTCAAACCGCCCGCGCCTGAAAGAGTGCTGGTAAGAAAGGTTACCAGCGGTAGTGCGAGAACGCCCGGTTGGCTTCGGCCATCTTGTGGGTGTCTTCGCGCTTCTTCACGGCGGTGCCGCGGTTGTTCGAAGCGTCCAG
Source organism: Caulobacter vibrioides (assembly GCF_002310375.3). Classification (GTDB taxonomy): domain Bacteria; phylum Pseudomonadota; class Alphaproteobacteria; order Caulobacterales; family Caulobacteraceae; genus Caulobacter; species Caulobacter vibrioides_D. The sequence goes on along the minus strand of NZ_CP023315.3, from coordinate 580,980 downwards.
CAGCTCACCAGCCAGCTTTTCGGTCATGGTGTTTTCGCCACGCTTGCGAGCGGCGGTCACCAGCCAACGGATGGCCAGGGCGCGGCGACGGTCCGGACGGACTTCAACCGGCACCTGGTAGGTGGCGCCGCCAACGCGACGCGACCGGACTTCGATCGCCGGGGCGACGTTGTCCAGAGCGGAGTGGAAGGTCTCAAGCGGACCTTGGTCCTTGCGCTTGGATTCCAGGATGTCGAAAGCACCATAGATGATGTTTTCGGCGACGGCTTTTTTGCCCTCGTACATCACGTAGTTCATGAACTTCGTGACAACCAGATCCCCAAACTTGGGATCCGGCAGGACTTGGCGTTTCTCGGCGCGACGGCGGCGGGACATCTTCTTCTATTCCTTACTTCGGACGCTTGGCGCCGTAGAGCGAACGACGCTGCTTACGATCCTTGACACCTTGGGTGTCGAGGACGCCGCGCAGGATGTGGTAACGGACGCCGGGCAAATCCTTGACGCGGCCGCCGCGGATGAGCACCACCGAGTGCTCCTGCAGGTTGTGGCCTTCACCCGGAATGTAGCACACGGCTTCAATGCCGGTGGTCAGACGGACCTTGGCGACCTTACGCAGAGCCGAGTTCGGCTTCTTCGGGGTCGTAGTGTAAACGCGGGTGCAAACGCCGCGACGTTGCGGGCAGCCCTTCAGGGCGGGCACCTTGTTCCGCACCGGCTTCGGGGAGCGCGGCTTACGGATGAGCTGGTTAATGGTAGGCATTAAGTCTCTGCTCTGATGGAAGCGTGTGCCTTTCGGCCGGGGCGCTTCAGGTCCTTGTCTTTGTTTTTCGGCTTTTCAAGGCTCAGCTAAGAGACCCGATAAACACGAAACTCGCCGGAGCGCGGGAAGCACACCGGCGGGTTCAGGTTCCCGGCCAAACAAAAAGCCCGGCAGGAACGTAAGCTCATCAGGACGGACGCGAACGGCCGCCTCGAAAAAGAGCGCGGTATGTACTCGCGAAGTGGTCCAGCGTCAACCGCCTGTTCCTGCGTCGGTTAACGCCGCCTTAAGGCCCCAATCTAGGCCGCGTTTTCGCCACTTCAAGCTGCGCAGCTTGACCGGGGGTGGCGGCGCTTGCCTTGGTGGCGGCGAACGCCATTTGGGAAGGCGGGGCGCGCCCCGAAAGAGGGGCCAGGAGTTCAGGTGAGCGTCAGCATGGGGGCCAGCGTCGACAAGCGACGTCGCGCGACGATCTTCGCCGGCTCGCTGCTGCTGCACGTCGCATTGCTGGCGTGGCTGGCCTTGCCCGCGGCCCCTTTGCTGCAGACGTTCGCGGAGGATGATCTGTCGACCATGACGCTGGAGCTCCAGCGTCCGGCCCCGCTTCCCCGCGAAGCGCCAAGGCCGCGCCCGTCTTCGGCGACGGAGGCCGCATCCGATCGGCCCCTGCCCTTCACGGTCCGCGCGGCCGTCCGCCCCGTCCCGGCGGGAACGCCGACCTTGGAGGTTCCGACGTCGGGTCTATCGCGTCCCGGCGTCGCCATCCGCCCCGCGCCCTTGCCAGGCGACGGCGCCGGCGACCTGCGCACGGCCTTGCGGGGAAGCGCCACGGGCTGTGTCAGCGCGGACGCCGTGGGCCTGAACCGCCGCGAGCGCGAGCGCTGCGACGAGCGGTTCGGCGCGGCCAAGGCCAAGGGCGATCCTCTCTCGGCCATGAACGCCGACAAGCGGCGCGCGCTGGACGCCCAGGCCGCCGCCCAGGACGCCTATCGGCGTTACCAGAACGCCCCGATGGGCCCCGGGGTCGACCACCGCAGTCGGGATCACCCCGGCACGATGAAGGAGATCCCGTTCGTACTCGGCGCGCAGCAGGACGGCCTAGGCCGCGAGCGCAAGTCCGTGGTCGACGAGATTCGGCGAAACCAGGACCTTGAGGCGCGGGCGACACGGTTCCTGGAACTGCAGAAGAAGGCCGGCCAGCGGCCCTAGCCCGGGCGTCGCGGGGCGCTGGCCTTTGGGGCTTCAGGCGCGGCTAAGCCGCCCTTCGCATCGAAGCCGCCGCCCCTTCGCGAACGCGGAATCGTTGCACCAACTCAGCCAGGCCTCGCACCTCGCGCAGCAGGCCCTGGCTGGACGCCGCCGAACGGCTGGCCATGGCCGTGGTGTGCTGGGTGCCCTGGTCCATGCTGTTGACGGCGTTGTTCACCTCGGAAAGGCCTGCCGACTGCTCCTGCGCGCTGGCCGCGATCTCGGTGATCACGGTGCTGATCGCGCCGACCTGGCTGGCGATGCGCTGCAGGGTCTCCCCCGCCGCCCCCACCAGCGACACGCCGGACTGAACCTGACGTTCGGAGTCGGCGATGTGGGTCTTGATCTCCTTGGCGGCGTCGGCCGAGCGCTGGGCCAGCGCCCGTACTTCTTGGGCGACCACGGCGAAACCGCGCCCGGCATCGCCCGCACGGGCGGCCTCGACCCCGGCGTTCAGGGCCAGCAGGTTGGTCTGGAAGGCGATCTCGTCGATCACGGTGATGATCTGGGCGACCTGACGCGAAGAGACTTCGATGCCGCCGATGGCCTCAACGGCCGAGGCGACCACGTCGCGCGACCGGCCCGCCTCGCTCTGGGCTTCGCTGACGGCGCGATAGGCTTCCTGCGCGCCGCTGGCCGTCTTGCGAACCGTGGCGGTGATCTCGTCGAGCGCAGCGGCGGTCTCCTCCAGGCTGGCGGCCTGGGCTTCGCTGCGACGCGAGAGGTCGTCGGCGGCTTCGGCGATGCCGCCGGCCCCGGCGTTGAGCTGAGCGACCGCCGACACCACCGCGACCATGGCGCCTTCAAGCCCCTCCACCGCGCGATTGAAATCGGCGCGCAAGCTCTCATAGTCGTCGGCGAAGGGCTCGGTCAGGCGGACGGTCAGATCGCCGTCCGACAGGCGCTGGAGGCCATCGGCCAAACGACGCACGACCTGAGCCTGGTCGGCGGCGCGGCGCGCGCCCTCGGCGCCGGCGGCTTCGCGTTCGGCCTCCGCAGAGGCGCGTACGGCGGCGGCTTCACCGGCCAGGCGGCTCTTTTCCAGCGCCTCATCGCGGAAGCGGTGCACAGCGTCCGCCATCTGGCCGATGTCGTCCTGACGGCCGGCGAAGGCCAGAGCGACGGTCAGATCGCCGGCCATCAGCTTGCCCATGGCGTCGCGCAGCGCGCCCAGCGGCGACAGCTGGCGGCGCGCCATGAGCACCGAGGCCAAGGCCCCTGCGACGCCCAGCAACACGCAGGCGACCGCCAGCAGCGTCAGCTGACGATAGACCGGCTGGAAATAGTCGGCCTGCGGAACGCCCACATAGAGCACGCCGATGACTTGGCCCGACGCGTCCTTGATCGGGTCATAGGCGACGAAGAAGGGCCTATCCAGGATCTTGGCCTCGCCGCGATAGGATTCGCCGCGCCCCAGAACCGCATCATGGACCGGCCCCTTGGCGAGGACGGTGCCCACGGCGCGCGAGCCGTCAGGCTTGGTGACGTTGGTGGTGATGCGCTTGTCGCCCATGAAGACCGTGGCGGTGCCTCCCACCAGGGCCTTCACCCGGTCGACGCCTGCGAAATCACCGTTCAGCGGCCGGTCGCCCACGAACAGCGTGTCGCCCTCGCGCCGGAATGTCTTGCCGCGCTCGCCGATCACGTCCCAGGCCACGCGCATGCTGGCTTCCTGGTTCTGCGTCGCTTGGCGGCGGGCGAAGTCCAGCGAGCTCTTGGCCACGATGCCCAGGACCGCGAGGGTCAGGACGAGGAAGGCAAGGGCGATGGTCAGACTGACCTTGGTGGAGATGCTGGCGCGCACGAGAGCGATTCCTAGTGGTTCGCCCGACCATCCGTTTCGGCGCCCTGAAAAATGATTAAAATCAATGTCCGAACAGCGTTATTATAGCGTGAGCGACGATCGGTCGCGGCCAGGCTGACTTGCACCTGATATGCCGTTTCCACCCGCGCAGGTTCGGGGTGCAAGGACCCTCAAGACGGGATCGGAAACGCCGCGCCGGGGAAGGTGATCTGGGCTGCACGAGCCTTGACCACCACCCTCGTCGGCCTAGGGTCGTTGCATGACCCGCACGATCCTCGCCGTCCTGACCCTTGCCCTGTTCCTGCCCTTCTCTGCGCTGGCTGCGGACTGGCCGACCAAGACCGGCGACTTCATCGCCCGCGACGTCGCCTTCAAGTCCGGTGAGACGCTGGCCGAAGTGCGCATGCACTACACCACGCTGGGCACGCCACGCCGCAACGCCAAGGGCGAGATCGAGAACGCGGTGATGGTCCTGCACGGCACTGGGGGCTCGGGCCGCAACTTCCTGGTCCCGATCTTCGCCGATGAACTCTATGGTCCAGGCCAGCCGCTGGACCTGGCGACCACCTATGTAATCCTGCCCGACAATATTGGGCACGGCGGCTCGTCCAAGCCGAGCGATGGCCTGCGCATGGCGTTCCCGCGCTACGACTATGACGACATGGTCGCGCTGCAACACCGGCTGCTGGTCGAAGGGCTAGGCGTAAAGCGCCTGAAGCTGATCCTCGGCACGTCGATGGGCTGCATGCATGCTTTCGTCTGGGGCGAAGCCTATCCCGGTTTCGCCGAACGGCTCGCGCCGTTCGCCTGCAACGCCGCGCCCCTGGCTGGCCGCAATCGCATGTGGCGCAAGATGGCGCTCGACGCGATCCGCGCCGACCCGGCCTGGATGGGCGGAAACTATACCACCCAGCCGTTGGCGGGCCTTCGGACCGTCACCAACCTGCTGATCCTGGCGGGGGCCAACCCCCTGGCCCAGCAGGCGCAGTATCCAACCCGTGAAGCCACCGAGAAGGCGTTGGAACAGAGCTTCAACGCCCGCATCGGCGCGATCGACGCCAATGACGCGCTCTACTACATCGACGCGTCGCGGAACTACGACCCCTCCCCAGCCTTGGAGAAGATCACCGTGCCGGTCCTGTGGATCAATTCGGCCGACGACTTCATCAATCCGCCGGAACTGGGCTTGGCCGAGCAGCTTGTGAAGCGGATGCCCAAGGCGCGCTTCGTGCTGATCCCGGCGTCGACGGAGACGCGGGGCCATGGAACCCATACGGCGGCGAAATTCTGGAAGGCGGATCTGGCGAGACTGCTGGCGCAGTAGAGCCCGTACGCCAAGGCCCGAAAAGCAAAAGCCCCGCGCCTGAGAGACGCGGGGCTTTCGATTTCAGCGAACCTGAAAAGCGTCAGGCGATCTTTTCGACCTGAGTATATTCCAGCTCCACCGGCGTGGCGCGGCCGAAGATCGAGACGGTGACGCGCAGGCGCGACTTCTCTTCGTCGACATATTCCACCGAGCCGTTGAAGCTGGCGAACGGGCCGTCGGTGACGCGAACGTTCTCGCCGACTTCGTACAGGACAACGGCCTTCGGGGCGGTGACGCCCTCCTCGATCGCGCCGACGATGCGCTGAACTTCCTTTTCGGAGACCGGCATCGGCTTGGAGCCGCTACCCAGGAAGCCCGTGACCTTCGGGGTGTTCTTGATCAGGTGGTAGGCTTCGTCCGAGAGGTTCATCTTCACCAGCACGTAGCCGGGGAAGAACTTGCGCTCGGCGTTGACCTTACGACCACGGCGGATCTCGACGACCTCTTCGGTCGGGACGAGGATTTCCGAGAAGTTCTCTTCCAGGCCCTGGTTCTTGGCCTGCTCGCGGATGCTCTCGGCCACCTTCTTCTCGAAGTTCGAGTAGGCGTGGACGATGTACCACTTGTGGTTCGGATTGGACGCGGTTTCGGTGCTCATCGTCTTTATCTTATCCCGCGGTCGCCAGCTTCAGGAGCTGGTTGATGGCGAAGCCAATGCCGCCGTCCACGGCGGTGAAGAACAGCGAAGCCAGCACCACCATGATGAAGACCATCACCGAGGTGATCCAGGTCTCCTTGCGCGTGGTCCAGGTGATCTTGCGGGCTTCGGCGCGCACTTCGCGGAAGAACTGCACCGGGTTGGTGCGCTTCTTCGGGGCAGGAGCGGCGGCGCCCGTCGCGCCAGCGCCGGCAGGCGCCATCGCCGCCGCCGTCTTGGCGGCGCGGTTCTTCATCGCGGACGGGCTGGATCCCGGTTTCCTGGCCATGCTCTTGAGGCTCACGACTTTCTAGATGACCCGGGTCGGCGAGCGACCCGGTGGCCAAAACGATCGGGCCGAAACACCGACCCGTCGGAAACATATAGTGGCAGGAGTGGAGGGACTCGAACCCCCGGCCCTCGGTTTTGGAGACCGATGCTCTACCAGCTGAGCTACACTCCTGCGGACCGACCACCCTTTCGGGCCGACGGACATCCGGAGACAGACAGCGCGCCGGAAGCTTTCAAGCCTCGGCGCGCCTGTCTCTGTCGCCAGAGCCGCGCCATTTAGCAGGGTCGCACTCGCCCGGCAAGCGGGGCGCGGAGGATTGCCGATTTTGGCGCGCGGAACTTTGCGGCGTCGCCTCGTTTACCGCGCCTGACGGGATCAAAGCCGCACCCGAAGCGTTACACGCCCATGCCAAGCCTATCGAACACGCCCGCCGAAGATCGCCCCTCGAATCGAGAGGTCGAGAACGAGAACATGCGCCCCGCCCGCGAAGGCCAGGCGCCGCGCCCGGCGACGGAGCCGCCAGGATCAGCAGACAGCGTCCGCTCGCCGAAGACCCAGACCGATCCGGGCTCCGGCGAGGGGTGAAGCAGGCTTTGAGCTAGCCAGCCTTACTGGGCTTGGCCTTGTCTTCCTTGCCCGTTGAAGCGCTGCTGGCCGGGACCGACGCGCCGCACTGGATGCCAAGATACGACCACCGCACGTCCGTCAGCTGACGACCGCATTGGGTGTTCTTGCCCATGTCCTTGCCCTGCAAAGAGATCGCAACCCCCTTGCTCAGATCGGGCGCCGGGTTCGCCGTGCTGATGTCATAGTACCCGCCACCTCGTCCTTTCACGACAAGGCAGTTCGTGTTCTCCACCGGACGAACACAGCCCGACGCCGTGACGGGCGTCGCTTCCACGATGACTTGCTGAGCCTGCGCGACCTTCGACTTCGCGCCACTGTCACTGCAACCGGCCAAACCAAACGCTACCAGACTGGCCGCCGCGGCGGCCCCTACGAACCAAACCCGCATACGTTCCTCCGTATCGTTGGCTTCGCGAACGAAGCAACGTGAAGTCTGCGCCCCCTTTCGAGGTGCGGCAATCACAATTTCGCCCTTTTCGAAAAATCGGTCTGTTCATCTTCGTGACGAGAAACGCGCTTGGCATTTGCGTCGCTGCGAGAGGCAAGCTTGCCACCTACTGAGCGGATGGAATGAAATAATCTTCCGCGAGGTGACCGAATGACCGATCTATCAAACGATTGTTTGCGGACCTGGGTTTTTATAGGATTCTCCGCGCCAATACTTCCGCTCATCTTCTGGTCACCGACACAGCCAGCGCCCGCGCCGACGTCAGGAGTTTTTCCAAACCCGGCATTAGACAACCGGCGTTGACATCGCGGCGGCCTTCCACACATGAGACAGGTGCCGCCAAAGGGCCTGGGCGGCTCCATCGCGCGCCGCCTGGCGCGACCGCCTTTTCCGCGCCGAGCGCGCCAGGACACAAAGAGTTCAGATGACGGCCAACGCGACCGCCGCCGCCCCCGTGAAGGAAACGCCGTACTTCGTCGAGAAAGTGCTGTGGGTTAAACACTGGACCGACCGCCTGTTCAGCTTCGCCATCACCCGGCCCGCGAGCTTCCGCTTCCGTTCGGGCGAGTTCGTGATGATCGGCCTGCCGCCACGCGAAGCGCTGGGCGAGAAGAAGCCGATCCTGCGCGCCTATTCGATTGGCTCGCCTTCGTTCGCCGAAGAGCTGGAGTTCTTCTCGATCAAGGTTCCCGACGGCCCGCTGACCTCGCGCCTGCAACTGATCCAGGAAGGCGATGAGATTCTTCTTGGCAAGAAGCCGACCGGCACCCTGGTGTTGGACGCCGTGCGTCCCGGCAAGCGGCTCTTTCTGTTCGGCACCGGCACGGGCCTGGCGCCCTGGCTTTCGGTGGCGCGCGATCCCGACGCCTACAGCCGTTTCGAACGCGTGATCGTCGCCCATGGCGTGCGCGAGGTGAAGGAACTGGCCTATCGCGATCTCTTCACCCAGGACATCTTCGAAGATCCGCTGGTCGGCGACGAGGCGCGCGCCCAGTTGACCTACTATCCGACCGTGACCCGCGAGCCGTTCGAGCGCCAGGGCCGTTTCACCGACCTGATCACCAGCGGCAAGCTGTTCTCCGATCTTGGGATCGACGGCGACAAGTTCGATCCGGAAAACGACCGCGCCATGCTGTGCGGCTCGATGGCGATGATCAAGGACACGGCGGCCCTGCTCGAGGCTCATGGCCTCAAGGAAGGCTCCAACGCCGAACCGGGTGATTTCGTGATCGAGCGCGCGTTCGTCGGCTAGGGCCCTCGATGGCTAGGGCCCTCGATCTTGGGGCTCGCCCCCGACGGCGGATCGGCTAGGGTCTGCCGATGGTCGACTCGCCGCCTAAAACCCTGAGAAATCTGACCGTCGAAGAGGCGCGCGAGCGCATCCTCCTGGGCGCCTCACGGCTAGGCGTTGAGCCGGCGCGGCTGGTCGATAGCCTTGGTCGGGTTCTGGCGGAGCCCGTTATCGCCGGTCGCGCGCAGCCGCCTTTCGATGCGTCGGCCATGGACGGCTGGGCGATACGACGATCCGATTATGTCCCCAACGCGCCCTTCCGGATCGTTGGCGAAAGCGCCGCCGGCAACGCCTACCCCCGCCCGGTCGGCGCCGGCGAAGCGGTGCGGATTTTCACCGGCGCGCCGCTCCCGGCGGACGCTGATCTTGTGATCATCCAGGAGGAGGCGGTCCGCAACGGCGACCAGATCCGCTTCGACGCGGGCCAGGACCCTCGCCACAACATCCGGCCCGCCGGCGGTGACTTCCAGCCTGGCGACACCCTTCTGAACGCCGGCGTCGTGATCGACCCCTGGCGCCTTTCCCTGATCGCCGCGGCCGGGCGCGCCGAGGTCTCGGTGGCGCGGCGCCCCCGCGTGGCGGTTCTGGCCACCGGCGACGAACTGGTTCCGCCGGGGACGACGCCCCGTCCCGACCAGATTTTCGAAAGCGGCTCTTTCAGCCTCGCGGCGCTGATCGAGGCCTGGGGCGGCGAGGCGGTTCGGCTCAGCGCGCAAGGCGACGACGCCCAAGCGATCGCGGCCGCTGTGGCCCCGGCGAAGGTCGATCTGATCGTCACGATCGGCGGCGCCTCGGTCGGCGACTATGATCTGGTCAAGCCAGCGCTTCACACGCTGGGCTTGGCGCTTTCGGTCGAAACCATCGCTCTGCGCCCAGGAAAACCGACCTGGAGCGGACGCCTGGCCGACGGCCGCCGTGTTCTAGGTCTGCCCGGCAACCCGGCCTCGGCGCTGGTTTGCGCGGAACTGTTCCTGAAGCCGTTGCTGGTCGCCCTCGCCGGGGCGGACCCGGAGGTCCGCCTGGTTCCCGCGCGTCTGGCCATCCCGCTTCCGGCGGGCGGGCCGCGAGAGCACTGGATGCGCGCGTCGCTGTCGACAGATCCAGAGGGGCGAACCATCGCCACGCCATTCCCCGATCAGGATTCCTCGCTGGTCAGCGTGTTCGCACGCGCCGATGCTCTCCTGCGCCGAGCGATCGGCGCGCCCGCCGCTGCGACCGGGGACCTGATCGAAGTTCTGCCGCTTCGGCGCGGCTGAAAACGCGACGACATAGAATTGACGTGCTAAGCCCGGATTTGAGTTCGCCGGGCGTGACCCGACCTTCACCGCTTCAGAGGTTCGTTTCATGGGGCATGCAGGAAAGATCGCGACCCACGTCCTGCTGGCCTTCGTGGCCCTGCTCGCCGGTCGCTATCTCGTCATCGACATGCCGTTCACGCGGGACACGCTGCTGCAGGCGACCCTGTACGGCCTGGCGGCGTTCATCGTGGAGCTAGCCTTCCGGGTCGAGCGGGCGCCGTGGCGCTTCGTCTCCGCCACCGACCATCTGAGACTGCTCCGGTCGGCCGTCCTGACGGCGGCTGCGTTTCTGGTCATCACCCGCCTGACCCATCCTGGGATCGATGGTGGTTTGCGCACCGTGGCCGGCGCGGCCCTCATCCAGGCCGCGCTCCTGTCGGCGCTGCGTGTTGTCCGCCGCAGCCTGCACGAGCGGATGCTGCTCGACTCGGTGCTACGCCTTGGCCCAGCTTCGATGCACCCGGCCTTGCCCAGGCTGCTGATTATCGGCTCAGCCTCGGAAGCTGAAGCCTTCCTGCGCGCGCCCGCCGGCCTTGGCGAACGTTACGCGCCGATCGGCGTGGTCTCCCCGCTCGACCGCGAGACCGGCGATGAGCTGCGGGGCGTCTGCGTGCTGGGCTCGATCGCCGACTTCGACAGCGTGCTGGCACGCCTGCGCGACAGCGGCCTGTCGCCGGCCGCCATCCTGTTCCTCACCGACAGCGCGATGAGCACCTTCGGCGCCGAGCGCCTGGGCCGGCTGAAGACCGAGGGCGTGCGGCTGCTGCGCCGTCACGGTGTGGTCGAGATGGGCGCGGCGGCGAACACACCGCAACTGCGCGAGATCAGCATCGAAGAACTGCTGAGCCGGCCGCCGGTTCGGCTCGACCCAGAGCCCGTCCGCGCGCTGGTGTCCGGCCGTCGGGTGCTGGTCACGGGCGCCGGGGGCAGCATCGGCTCCGAACTCTGCCGCCAGATCGCCGCCAGCGGCTGCGCCCATCTGACCATGGTCGACGCCTCTGAATACAATCTGTTCCACATCGATCGCGAGATCGCCGAGCGGCATCCCATGCTGTCCCGACGCGAAGCGCTCTGTGACGTCCGCGACGCCGCGCGCGTTCAGCGCGTCTTCGTGGAGATGAAGCCTGACATCATTTTCCACGCCGCGGCGCTCAAGCATGTCACGCTGGTCGAAAACCATCCGTGCGAGGGCGTTCGCACCAATGTGCTGGGCACCCGCAACGTGGCTGTCGCCGCCAAGGCCTGCGGCGCGGCTCATCTGGCCCTGATTTCCACCGACAAGGCCGTGGCGCCGACCAGCGTCATGGGGGCGGCCAAGCGGGTCGCCGAGGCCGTGGCGCGCCAATACGGCGGCGGCGGCGACATGCGGGTCAGCATCGTGCGCTTTGGCAATGTGCTCGGCTCGGCCGGATCGGTCGTCCCGATCTTCAAGAGCCAGATCGCGCGCGGCGGGCCGATCACCCTGACCCATGCCGAGGTCGAGCGCTACTTCATGACCATCCCGGAGGCGGTGCAACTCGTGCTCCGCGCCGTGGCGCTGTCGATGATCGCGTCCGAACCTGAAGCTGGCGTGCTGACCCTTGAGATGGGCGAGCCGGTCAAGATCATCGATCTGGCCCGGCGGATGATCGAGCTGCAGGGCCTGACCCCCGGGCGCGATATCGACATCCAGATCACCGGGCTGCGTCCGGGCGAGAAGCTGACGGAAACGCTTGTCGACGTGAACGAGGTCGCACGCCTCAAGGCGCCGGGCATCATGGAAGCTGTTCGCCTGGCCCCCGCGCCGACCATCGCCGACCAGCGCCTTGCGGAGCTGGACGCCTTGGCCGAGGTCGGCGACGAGGCCAGCGTGCGTGCGCGCCTGTTCGAACTGGTGGAAGACCTTCGACAGGTCGGCCAGTCCAAGGTGGTCAAGATCCGGGCGTCCTAGGCGGCGCTCTGGAGGATCGTGCAGGAGACCTGGAGGATCGATCTAACGGGTTCGGATTTGTTGTGGGATACGACCTCCGCGATCCTCCCCGATCGTCTCCCAAAATCCGAGGACTATCCCATGGCCACCGCCAAAGGCTACGCGGCGCCCGCCGCGGGCGCGCCGCTAGCGCCCTTCACGTTTGATCGTCGCGACCCCAATCCCGACGACGTCGTCATCGCCATCAAGTACTGCGGGGTCTGCCACTCCGACATCCACATGGTCGACAACGGCTGGGGTCAGAGCGTCTATCCGATCGTCCCCGGCCACGAGATCGCCGGCGTTGTCACCGCCGTCGGCGCCAACGTCACCCGCTTCAAGGAAGGCGACCATGTCGGCGTCGGCTGCTTCGTCGACAGCTGCGTCACCTGCAAGGCCGCGCGCGACCTGGACCGCGAGCAGTACCAGCCCGGTCTGGTGCTGACCTACAGCGCCTTTGAGCCGGGTTCGGACACCCCGACCTACGGCGGCTATTCCGACCATATCGTGGTCAAGGACGACTATGTCCTGTCGATCCCCGAGCATCTGCCGCTGGACGCCGCCGCGCCGCTGCTGTGCGCCGGTATCACGCTCTATTCGCCGCTGCGCCACTGGAACGCGGGCCCCGGCAAGAAGGTGGCGATCCTGGGCATGGGCGGCCTCGGCCACATGGGCGTCAAGCTGGCCCACGCCATGGGCGCGGAGGTCACGGTTCTCAGCCAAACGCTGTCCAAGAAGGACGACGGCCTGCGCCTGGGCGCCGATCACTACTACGCCACCAACGATCCGAAGACCTTCGAGACCCTGGCCGATACGTTCGACCTGATCATCTGCACCGTCTCGGCGCCGCTGGACTGGGGCGCCTACCTGGCGCTGCTCAAGGTCGACGGGACCATGGTGCTGGTCGGCGCGCCGGAAGAACCGGCCCAGCTCAACGCCTTCGCCCTGATCCCCGGCCGTCGCACCCTGGCGGGGTCGATGATCGGTTCGATCAAGGAGACGCAGGAGATGCTCGACTTCTGCGGCGAGAAGAACATCGTCGCCGATATCGAGGTGATCGCGATCGACCAGATCAACGCCGCCTACCAGCGCATGCAGAAGAGTGACGTGCGCTATCGCTTCGTGATCGACATGGCCACGCTCTAGCAGGTTCGAAGGGGGAAGCGTCGTACCGGCGTTTCCCCCGCCCTCACCTCAGTGGAAATCGCGGCTGCGCAGCAGGCGGCCCGACACCTTCTGGCGTATGCGCGGCGCCGGCGCGCCCGGCTCGTCGCGCAGGCTGGAGAGCTCGGCCGAGAGGTCGGTGAAGCGCTCGGCGACGACGTGGATCACGTTGTCGGCCCGCTGCACGCGCCCGTGGACGATCAGGAACGAGGCGGTCATCACCACATTGCGGGCCGCCTCGAACCGGTCTTTCCAGACCACCGCATTGGCCACGCCCGTCTCGTCCTCGAGCGTGACGAACACCACGCCCTTGGCCGTGCCGGGCCGCTGGCGGATCAGGACAAGACCGGCCACCGACACCCTGGCGCCGTCCTTCAGAGACAGCAGCCGCTCGGCGGGAACCACGCCCCGGGCGGCCAACATCGATCGATAGAAGCCGATCGGATGGGCCTTCAAGGAAAGGCTGGTGGTGCGATAGTCCTCGGCCACCTCCTGGGTCGCGGCCATGGCCGGCAGCGCCACCCGCTCTTCGAACAGCGGCAGGCCCGCCAGCAGCGGCGCCTGAACCGGCGCCTTGTGCTCGCCCTTCAGGCCTTTGACCGCCCACAGCGCCTCGCGGCGGCTGAGCCCCACCGAGGCGAAGGCGTCGGCCTCGGCCAGCAGCTCCAGCGCCTTCTGCGGCACGCCGCCCTGGGCGAACTCGGCCGGCGTACGCGCGCCCTCGGCCCTGGCCTTTAACAGCGGCGGGATGTCGAGCGTCTCCCGCAGCCCCTTGATCTGGCGAAAGCCCAGCCGCACCGCCTTCCAGTGCGGACGGGTCTCCTGGCAGGCGATCTTGTCATGGCGAACATGGGGGACGCGGAAGCCCGTGCTGATCGGCGCCAGCGTGCAGTCCCAGTCGCTGGTCAGAATGTCGGGCGGCAGCACCTCGACCCCGTGCTCGCGCGCGTCCCGCACCAGTTGGGCCGGCTGATAGAAGCCCATCGGCTGGGCGTTGATCAGGGCCGCGCAGAACACGTCGGGCCAGGCCCATTTGATCCAGGCCGAGACATAGACCAGCTTGGCGAAGCTGGCCGCGTGGCTCTCGGGAAAGCCATAGTGGCTAAAGCCCTCGATCTGCTTGAAGCAGCGCTCGGCGAAGGCGCGCTCATAGCCGCGCCCGACCATGCCTTCGATGAACTTGTGACGATAGGCGTCCGGCGAGCCCAGGTTGCGGAAGGTCGCCATGGCCTTGCGCAGGCCGTCGGCCTCGTCGGGCGTGAACTTGGCCGCCTCGATGGCCAGGCTCATGGCCTGCTCCTGGAACAGCGGCACGCCGAAGGTCTTGCCTAGAATCTCCTGGAGCTCGTCGGGCGGACCATGCTCGGGCGAGGGCTTGGGCCAGTCGACCGGCTCCTCTCCATTGCGCCGCTTCAGATAGGGATGGACCATGTCGCCCTGGATTGGCCCCGGACGCACGATCGCCACCTGGATGACCAGATCGTAGAATTCGCGCGGCCGGAGCCTCGGCAGCATCGACATCTGGGCCCGGCTCTCGACCTGGAACACGCCCACGCTGTCGGCCGCGCACAGCATGTCGTAGACGCCCGGAACCTCCTTGGGGATATCGGCCAGGTCCTTCAGCCAATCTTGGCCATGGTCTTCGCGCAGCATCGTCATGGCCCGCTGGATGGCGTGCAGCATGCCCAGCGCCAGGATGTCGACCTTCATCAGGCCCAGGCTGTCGATGTCGTCCTTGTCCCACTCGATGAAGGTGCGATCCTTCATCGCCGCCTTGCCGATCGGCACGGTCTCGTCCAGGCGGCGCTTGGTCAGGACAAAGCCGCCGACATGCTGGGAGAGGTGACGCGGAAAGCCGATCAGGTCGTTGGCCAGCCCGACCGCGCGGGCGATCTCCGGCGCCTTTGGATCCAGGCCTGCGTTGCGCAGGTGATCCTCGGGCAGGCCGTCGCCCCAGCTGCCCCAGACCGTACCGGCCAGCAGGCTGGTGACGTCCTCGGTCAGGCCCAGCGCCTTGCCCACGTCCCGAATGGCGCTGCGCGGCCGGTAGTGGATCACGGTCCCGCAGATGGCGGCGTACGCCCGGCCATAACGCTGGAACACGTACTGCATGACCTCCTCGCGCCGATCGTGCTCGAAGTCGACGTCGATATCGGGCGGCTCGCCCCGGTTCTCGGAGATGAAGCGGGTGAACAGCAGGCGGTGCTCAGTGGGGTCGATCGCGGTCACGCCCAGGCAGAAGCAAACCGAAGAATTGGCCGCCGAGCCTCGTCCCTGGCACAGGATGCCCATCCTACGCGCCTCGCGCACGATGTCGTGCACAGTAATGAAGTAGTTGGGGTAGTTCATCTTCTCGATCAGCCGCAGCTCCTCCTGGATCTGGGCCGTGACCTTCGCGCTGACCCCGTTCGGATAGCGCCAGGCCGCGCCCTTCCAGGTCAGGTCAGTCAGGTGCTGCATCGCCGTCTTGCCCGGTGGGACCGGTTCGTCCGGGTACTGCTCGCGGATGTCCTTCAGGTCGAAGCCGATGCGTTCGACGATCTCGACCGTGCGCTCGACCGCGCGCGGCCAACGGTCGAACAGGCGCGCCATCTCCTCGGGCGACTTGATGTGGCGCTCGGCGTTGGTCTCCAGTCGGAAGCCCGCCTCCTGGATCGCGCAATGCTCGCGTACACAGCTGATCACGTCCTGCAGCGGACGCCGCTCCGGGCCGTGATAGAGCACGTCGTTGGTGGCGACGATCGGCGCTCCGACCGCGCGCCCCAAGCCCTCAAGCCGCGCCAGACGCTGGAGATCGCGGGCGGCGTAGGCCCGGCTGGCCGCCAGCCACGAGCGCCCGCGCAGATCGCCGGCCATCCGCGTGAGGTCCTGCTCGAACGGCTCATCCAAGGACGCCGGCGGCACGATAAGACCTAGCTGCCCTTCGGAATGGTCCAGAAAGTCCGCCCAGGTCAGGTGGCATTCGCCCTTTTCGGCCCGCAGTTGCCCAACAGTGAGCAGCCGGGTCAGGCGGCCGAACGCCTCGCGGTCGGTGGGGTAGCAGAGCAGGCTGGGCGTACCGTCCATGAAGTCCAGACGGCAACCGGTCAGTACACGGATTGATCGTCGCTTAGCCGCCGTCCAGGCGCGCACCACGCCGGCCAAGCTGTTGCGGTCGACGATCCCGATCGCCGTCAATCCCAGCGCCTCGGCTGTGAGCGCCAGCTCCTCGGCGTGCGAGGCGCCGCGCAGGAACGAGAAGTTGGTGGTCGCCTGCAGCTCGGCATAGGCGGGAAGGCGCATGTTAGGTCCTCCCCCTCGCGGGGGAGGTGTCGGCGTAGCCGACGGAGGGGGAAGCCTTTAAGCCTTGCCCCTCCCCCCTCCGACGCTTCGCGCCGCCTCCCCCATAGGGGGAGGATTTGAGTCCCCTAACCGAACAGGCCATGGATCCACCATTTCGGCGCGTCCTCGCCGCCATAGAGTCCCTGACGGAAGATCCAGAACCGCTCCCCGGCCTCGTCTTCCACGCGGTAGTAGTCCCGGATCTTGCCGGGTCCGGTCTGGCCCTTCTCCACCCCGACCCGCCACCATTCCTGGCCGATCCGCTCGGGTCCCTCGGCCCGTCGGACGCGATGGGAACGCCCCCGCCAGGTGAACAGGCGCGGTGGATAGTCTGGTAACTCGGCGGCGATGGCGACGATCACCTCGGGCCGCTTGAAGAGCCGCACCGGCCGTGGCCGGTCGGGGTCCCACCGCGCCGCCGGCGGCGGATCCAGCGGCCCCACGCGCACGACCGAACGCTCGGGCACATGGCTCTCGAACGGATCGGCGCGCCAGACCCGGTTCTCGCCCAACCGGTTGACCAGGCGATCGATCAACGGCGCCAGCGTCTCGTCGGCGCTGGCCGCAGCGTCCGCGTCGAGGCGCGCCTGCGCCGCCGCCATCGGCTCCACCGCGGAGGCGTGGACCGTCACCACCTCGATGCCGAAGCCCGGATCGACCACGTCCAGCTTGGGCTTGATCAGCCTGGCCAGTCGCTGGGCGTCACGGCCGATCCGCGCCAGCCCCACGCGCACCGGAAAAGCCCGCCCGTCCAGGCGGTGGAACACGACCTCGAAACGCTTGGCGCCGCGCCCCTCGGCCTCCAGCCGGGCGCAGATCAGGGCCAGGGCGTCGGCGGCCACCCGGGCTAGATCCTCAGGCGCGCTGATCGGCTCGAAGAAGGCCAGTCGGTCAAACCACGGCGAGGCGGGACGACGGAAGATCAGGGCCTCGCTGGCCGCGCCCAGGGCCTGGTCCAGGCGCAAGACCGCCGCCAGTCCGAACCGCTTGGCCAATTGGGCGCGCGGTAGGGCCAGCACCTGGCCGACGCGATGCAGGCCCAGGCGCGGCAGTTGGGCTTCTGCGGCTTCGCACAGACGCAGGGCCGCGACGGGAAGAGTCGCGATCGCGGCCCTCTGCTCGCCGGGCGGCGCAATGGCGAGGTCCGGCCCGAACCGCGCCAGAGCCCAGGCCACGCCGGCCGTGTCGGCGATCGCCGCCCGCGCCGGCACGCCCCAGCGCGCCAGTCGCGACACCAGGTCGACCAGCATGGCCGCCTCGCCGCCCCACAGGTGATCGGTCCCGGTGATGTCCAGGAAGAGGCCATCGTCACCGTCGATCGCCACCGCCGGCGAGAACCGGACGCACCAGTCGCACAAAGCCTCCAGCGCTGTGCGATCGGCCACCGGATCGTGGTCGGCCGTGACGAGGTCCGGGACCAGGGCCAGGGCGTCGGCGGCCTTCTGGCCGGCGAAGAGACCCATAGACCGAGCCTGATCATCGACGGCGGCGAGGCGGCGAGTTCCGCGTTCGGAGACAAGCAGGGCGAAGGGCAATCCTCCCCCCAGTGGGGGAGGTGTCGCCGCAGGCGACGGAGGGGGAAGTCCTGCTGGCTCGGCCCCTTCCCCCTCCGGCCTGCGGCCTCCTCCCCCTTGGGGGGAGGATTTATCCGAAGCGTCGTCCGGCCTCCGCCGCCGCCACGTCGTGATCGGCCAGTTGGGACACCAGACGGAAAGGATGCGGGCCATGGCCGGCCTCCTGAGCTTGCAAGATCCAGCTGCCGGGACGCCCGCCCCGGCAGCGCTCGAGTTCGACCCGCCAACGCGACGGCCCCAGACCGATGTCGTCCGGCGGCGGGCCGCTGGGCGCAGGCGCGATCCGCCAGCGACTGAACGACGCCGAGCCGGAGACGAGCCTTGGCTTGCCCCCTGCTCGTCCCCCGTAGGAGCGGCGGTGCAGCACCACGCCAAAACCGCCGCGCTTCTCGCAGGCCAGTTGCAGGCGGCGCCCGGCGGTCAGGTCCGGAGCCTCGGCCTCGGCCACAGCGGCGGCCACGCCCTGGGTCGACAGCGCGTCCTCCAGCAGCGACAGGGTTTCAGCCTCATCGCGGGCCCGCACCTGGATCAGCCGCGCCGCCGGAAACCCCAGCCCCAGTAGTCCCGGCGCGAAGAGATCGGCCCGTCGCGCCACCCAGACCACCGCCCCGCCTTTATTATCTGTCAGTCCACGGATCATCTGGGCGACAAAGGCGGCGGGCGCGGCGCCGGTTTCGTCCTCCAGCCCTGCACCGGTCACCTCATGCCAGCCGCCCAGCGGCAGACCCCCACCGGGAAAGCACCCGTCGATCGACGGCTCTCCGAACGACAGCACCGGAGTCGGAGTCCGAGTCCCCGCTTCCATCGCGGCGATCCGGCCTCTCAGGGCCGCAAGACGCGCCTCGCGCGATCCGGCCATTCCCAACTCCATGTTCTATTTTTGTTCTGATCTTCCCGGACTGGAGAGTCAAGGCTTGGAGAGTCGCGCCCAACCGGCCAAAGTGTCTCAAACGGCCGTATGAAGCCCTGCAGGAAGCGTCATGTCCCTCTCCCGCGTTCTGATCGCCAACCGGGGCGAGATCGCCGTCCGGATCGCCCGCGCGGCGGCCGAGGCGGGGCTCGAGAGCGTCGCCGTGTACGCCACCGACGACGCGCAAAGCCCGCATGTCAGCGCTGCTGATCGCGCCGTCGCCCTGCCGGGCGCGGGGGCGCGGGCCTATCTCGACATCGCCGCTGTGGTGGCCGCCGCCAAGGCCGAGGGGTGCGACGCCCTGCATCCCGGCTACGGCTTTCTGTCAGAGAACCCGACCCTGGCCCGCGCATGCGCCGAGGCCGGGATCGTCTTCATCGGCCCCTCGCCCGAGCACCTGACGAGGTTCGGCGACAAGGCCGCCGCCCGCGCCCTGGCGGCCGAGCGCGGCCTGCCGCTGATCCCCGGAACCGGCGCGATCACGCTGGAGGCCGCCCGCGCGTTCCAGGCCGAGCACGGGGCGATCATGCTGAAGGCCCGGGCCGGCGGCGGCGGACGCGGCATGCGCATGGTGCTCGACCCCGGCGAACTGGACGCCGCCTTCGCCGCCTGCGAACGCGAAGCCCTGGCTGCGTTCGGCGATGGTGGTCTCTATGCGGAAAAGCTGATCGAGCGCGCTCGCCACATCGAGGTGCAGATCGTCGGCGATGGCGATCAGGTGCTGGCCTTGGGCGATCGCGACTGCTCGCTGCAACGGCGGAATCAGAAGCTGGTCGAGATCGCGCCCGCCGCCCTGCCCGACAATCTGCGCGCCGCCCTGGCCGGCTGGTCCGAGCGCCTGTGCGTCGGCTATCAGGGGCTGGCGACCGTCGAGTTTCTGGTCGACGCCGATCCGCATTCGCCCTTGGGGGGCGAGGCCTTCTTCATCGAGGTCAACCCGCGCCTGCAGGTCGAGCACACGGTCACCGAGGAGGTCACGGACCTCGACCTCGTGCGCCTGCAGTTCGATCTGGCGGCGGGCAAGCGCCTGGACGACCTGAACCTGACACCCGCCCCGCCGCCGTTCGGCGTGGCCATCCAGGCGCGGATCAACGCCGAGACCCTGACGGCCGATGGCCAGGTGCGCCCGTCGACCGGGACCTTGAGCGCCTGGACGCCGCCGGGCGGCCCCGGCGTGCGCGTCGATGCGGGCGTCGCGGCGGGGCTCACCATCGGTGCAGCCTATGACAGCCTGCTGGCCAAGGTGATCGTCAGAGGACGGACGCCCGGCGAAGCCTCCAGCCGGCTGGACCGCGCCTTGACCGAGCTTACGGTCGCCGGCGTGGCGACCACCGCGCCGCTGATCCGCGCCATCCTGGCCCATCCAACCGCCGTGATCGGTGAGGCGACGACCACCTTCATCGCCCAGCACGCCGAGACCCTGGCCGCCGAGGCCCAGCGCCTGACGCCGGAGGCGGTCACGACCGTAACGCACTTCGAGGTCCTGGCCGGCGCCGAGCCTGTTGTTGCGCCGCTGGCCGCCACGGTCGGGGCGATCACGATCCGCGAGGGCGATCTCGTCCGCGCCGGTCAGGCCCTGGCGGTGCTGGAGGCGATGAAGATGGAGCACCTGGTCTGCGCCAGCGCCGGCGGCCGGGTGGTCAAGATCGCCGTCCAGGGCGGAGCGACCGTCGCCGAGGGCCAGCCGCTAGTGTTCCTGGAACCGGCCGAGGTCGAGGGCGCGACGGACGAACAGCCCATCGAGCAGGATCTCGACGTTCTCCGCCCCGACCTTGCCGAGGTCGTCGCCCGCCATCGCCACACCCGGGACGAAGCCCGCCCCGAGGCGGTCGCCAAGCGGCGCAAGACCGGCCATCGCACTGCGCGCGAGAACATCGACGACCTCGTCGATCCCGGCAGCTTCCTGGAATATGGCGCCCTGGCCATCGCCGCCCAGAAGCGACGGCGCTCGACCGAGGACCTGATCGCCAACACCCCCGCCGACGGACTGATCACCGGGATCGGGACCGTCAACGGCGCGCTGTTTGCGCCCGACAAGGCGCGCACGGCGGCGCTCGCCTACGACTTCACCGTGCTGGCGGGCACGCAAGGGGCGATGAACCATCGCAAGTCCGATCGGCTGATGGCGTTGATCGCCGACCAGAAGCTGCCGGTCGTCTGGTTCGCCGAAGGCGGCGGCGGGCGTCCGGGCGACACCGACACCACGGCGGTGGCGGGCCTGGACGTGCCGACCTTTCGCAGCTTCGCCCAGCTTTCGGGCCTGGTTCCCAAGATCGCCATCGTGGCGGGCCGCTGCTTCGCCGGCAACGCCGCCATCGCGGGCCTTTCGGAGATCATCATCGCCACCCGCGACAGCAACCTCGGCATGGGCGGTCCGGCGATGATCGAGGGCGGCGGGCTGGGCGTCTTTCGTCCCGAGCAGATCGGGCCGGCGGCTCATCAGTGGCGCAACGGCGTCATCGACATCCTGGCCGATGACGAGGCTGACGCCACGCGGCTGGCCAAGCAGGCGCTGTCCTATTTCCAGGGACCACTGGCGCATTGGACCGCGCCTGACCAGCGGCGTCTGCGTCACGCGATCCCGGAGAACCGGCTGCGAGTCTATGACGTCCGCATACTGATCAATAACCTCGTCGATGAAGGCTCATTCCTGGAACTACGCGGCGGCTTCGCGGCCGGGATGGTCACCGGCCTGATCCGGATCGAGGGCCGCCCGATGGGTCTGATCGCCAACGACCCGCGCCATCTGGGCGGGGCGATCGACTGCGAGGGCGCCGAGAAGGCCGCCCGCTTCCTGCAGCTGTGCGACGCCTTCGCCCTGCCGGTCTTGAGCCTGTGCGACACGCCCGGCTTCATGGTGGGACCCGACAGCGAGGACGCCGCCGCCGTGCGCCGCGTCAGCCGCCAGTTCATCGCCGGCGCCAAGCTGCGCTCGCCGCTGTTCACGATCGTCACCCGCAAGGGCTATGGCCTGGGGGCCCAAGCCATGGCCGGCGGCAGCTTCCACAGCCCCGCCTTCATCGCCGCCTGGCCCACGGGTGAGTTCGGGGGCATGGGCCTCGAAGGGGCGGTCAAGCTGGGCTACCGCAAGGAGCTGGAGGCCGAGACCGATCCGGCCAAGCAGAAGGCGCTCTACGACCAGCTGGTCGCCCGGCTGTACGCGGCGGGAAAGGCCACCAGCATGGCGGCGGCTCTGGAAATCGACGCGGTCATTGATCCCGCCGACACGCGGCGCTGGGTGATCGGCGGCCTGGACGCGGCGGCGGGCGTGCGCCGGCCGTGGGAGGTGCGGGTGGACAGCTTCTGAGGGACCCTACGCCTTGCCATCCGACTTCCCCGGCGAATGCCGGGGTCCAGATCGAACCCACGCACGTCCGCAGGTACGAATACGGCCTTTGGCGCAGACACGGCAGGCTCCCAGGATGGATCTGGGCCCCGGCATTCGCCGGGGAGGTCGGTCTCTTTAGGTCCAGCTGAGCCTAGTCTCTGTTCAGCCCGTCGCGAACAATGATCGGCCCAAAGAAGAACCCGATGCCCAGCGCGTCCGCCACGATGTCGAAGACGTCCGCGTCGCGGCCGACGATCGGCAGCCCTTGCAGAACCTCGATGCCGATCCCGAAGCCCAGCAGTACGACGGCGATCTTCCACCAGCGACTGCGCGGCAGGGCCATCGCCGCCAGGAAGGTCAGGCCGTAGAAGACGATGAAGTGCTTGGCCTTGTCCCAAGGGATCAGGCCGGTGTTGTCGTCGCCTGCGGCCAGGGCGGCATAGAGCGTGAACGCGGACGCCGCCGTAAACACGGCCAGGCCCAGGCGGTTGATCTTGCGCGGAACGAGCAGGGACATGGGACGGTCTCTCCCCTTCTCCCCTTGAGGGAGAAGGTGTCATCCGAAGGATGACGGATGAGGGGTTTCCCGGCATCGCCGCATGACCCCTCACCCGGCCCTCCGGGCCACCTTCTCCCGCAAGGGGAGAAGGGCGATCAGCCTCAGAACGTCAGGGCGCGGGCTTCCTTGACGTGCGGCAGCGCCTGGATCTTGGCCAGCAGGCCAGCGTCCGGCGCCTGGTCGACGCCCACCAGGGCGATGGCGTCCTCGTCGGCGGACACGCGGCCCAGGTTGAAGGTGGCGATGTTGACGCCCGCCTCGCCCAGCAGCATGCCCAGGGCGCCGATGAAGCCCGGCTTGTCCAGGTTGTTGACGTACAGCATGGCCGGCGAGAAGGCCGCGTCCAGCTCCATGCCCTTGACCTCGACGATGCGCGGCGCGCCGGCGATCACCGTGCCGGCGAAGGCGCGCTTGCCCTTCTCGGTGGTGATGGTCACGCGCATCAGGCTGTCATAGGTGGGGCTGACTTCCTGGCGGCTCTCCGAGACGGTGATGCCGCGCTCCTTGGCGATGGCCGGGGCGGAGACCATGTTGATCTCGGCCAGCATCGGCTTCAGCACGCCCGCCAGGGCGGCCGAGGTCATCGGCTTGACGTTGAGGTTCGAAACCTCGCCCTCGTAGGCGATGTCGATGGCCTTGACGCCGAAGTCGACCATCTGACCAGCGAAGGCGCCGATCTTTTCGGCCAGGGCCACGAACGGCTTCAGCTTGGGGGCTTCTTCGGCCGTGATCGAGGGGCTGTTCAGGGCGTTGGTGACCGCGCCGGTCAGCAGGTAGTCCGAGACCTGCTCGGCGACCTGCAGGGCGACGTTTTCCTGGGCTTCATTGGTGCTGGCGCCCAGGTGCGGCGTCGCCACCACCTTGTCCGAACCGAACAGCGGATTTTCCTTGGCCGGCTCGGTGACGAACACGTCGAACGCCGCGCCGCCGACATGACCCTCGTCCAGCAGCTTGCGCAGGGCGGCCTCGTCGACCAAGCCGCCGCGGGCGCAGTTGACGATCATCACGCCCTTCTTGGTCTTGGCCAGGTTCTCGGCCGACAGGATGTTGCGGGTCTTGTCGGTCAGCGGGGTGTGCAGGGTGATGACGTCGGCGCGGGCCAGCAGCTCATCGAGTTCGACCTTCTCGACGCCCATCTCGACGGCGCGTTCGGGCGACAGGAAGGGGTCATAGGCCACGACCTTCATCTTCAGGCCCAGCGCCCGGTCGGCGACGATGCCGCCGATGTTGCCCGCGCCGATCAGGCCCAGGGTCTTGGCGTACAGCTCCACGCCCATGAAGCGGTTCTTTTCCCACTTGCCGGCCTGGGTCGAGACGTCGGCGGCGGGGATCTGGCGGGCCAGGGCGAACATCATGGCGATGGCGTGCTCGGCCGTGGTGATCGAGTTGCCGAAGGGCGTGTTCATCACGACGATGCCCTTGGCCGTGGCGGCCGGGATGTCGACATTGTCGACGCCGATGCCGGCGCGGGCGATGACGCGCAGCTTATGAGCGGCGGCGATCACGTCCTTGTCGAGCTTGGCGCCCGAGCGAATGGCGATGCCATCATACTCGCCGATCACGGCGATCAGTTCGTCCTTCGACAGGCCGGTCTTGATGTCGAAGTCCAGGCCGCGGTTCTTGAAGATCTCGACGGCGGCGGGGCTGAGCTTGTCGGCGATGAGGACGCGGGGAGCGGTCATGGGGATTTCCTTGCGGAGAATAGGTTGGGAAGCCCCCTCCACCGCCGTTCGGCGGTCCCCCTCCCCCGATGGGGGAGGAAGGGGGAAACGCGATCCTTCTTCCCCCTCTGGGGGAGGAGCGCGAAGCGCGGAGGGGGCCCGTAAAGGGCTTTAAGCGGCGGCCAGTTCGGCGGAGACGGTGGCGAAAGCCCAGTCGAGCCAGGGCGTCAGGGCCTCGAGGTCCGAAGCCTCGACCGTGGCGCCGCACCAGATGCGCAGGCCGGCCGGGGCGTCGCGATAGCCGCCGATGTCGAGAGCCGCGCCCTCCTTCTCGAGCAGGCTGGCCAGCTTCTTGGCGAAGTCGGCCTGGGCGTCTTCCGGCAGGGCGCAGATCTTGGGATCGACGACCTTCAGGCACACCGAGGTGTTGGAGCGGATCTCCGGCGTGGCGGCCAGGAAGTCGACCCAAGGGGTCTTGGCGACCCAGTCGGCCAGCACCTTCAGGTTCTGGTCGGCGCGGGCCTGCATGCCTTCGAGACCGCCGATGGACGCCGCCCACTTCAGGGCGTCGAGCGCATCTTCGACACAGAGCATCGACGGGGTGTTGATCGTCGCGCCCTCGAAGATGTCGAGGCTGACCTTGCCGCCCTTGGTCATGCGGAACAGCTTCGGCATCGGCCAGGCCGGCGTGTAGCTCTCCAGACGGGCCACTGCGCGCGGCGACAGGATCAGCACGCCGTGCGCGCCTTCGCCGCCCAGAGCCTTTTGCCAGGAGAAGGTCACGACATCGAGCTTGGTCCAGTCGAGATCCTGAGCGAAGGCCGCCGAGGTGGCGTCGCAGATGGTGATGCCTTCACGGTCGGCCGAGATGAAGTCGGCGTTGGGCACGCGCACGCCCGAGGTCGTGCCGTTCCAGGTGAAGACCAGATCCTTGGCCGGATCGACCTTGGCGGTGTCGGGCAGCTGGCCGTACGGGGCGCTCAGCACCTCGACGTCGGGCAGCTTCAGTTGCTTGGTGACGTCCGTGACCCAGTCCTTGCCGAAGGACTCGAAGGCCAGCAGTTGCACGGGGCGGGCGCCCAGCATCGACCACATCGCCATTTCGACGGCGCCGGTGTCCGAACCGGCGACGATGCCGATCAGGAAGTCGGCCGGAACTTCCAGCACTTCGCGCGTCTGGTCGATGGCGGCCTTCAAGCGCGCCTTGCCCAGCTTGGAGCGGTGCGACCGACCCAAAACAGCGTTTCTGAGATTTTCGGGGGTCCAGCCTGGGCGCTTGGCGCAGGGGCCGGAAGAGAACTCGGGGCGAGCCGGGCGGATCGCCGGCTTGGCGAGGGTCGTGGTCATAGCGATGTCTCCCATCCTTACAGATGGACTGCGCCCCGTTGGGGGGGCGTGGCCCGCCGGCGAGAAACCGCGTCTCGAACCGAAAAGCAAGGAGAGATTTGTCGCGGGGCGCGGATTATCGTGCGCCTTAGGAAATTATTTTGCGGCGCGGCGGGCCGCCAGAGCCACACCGACAAGCAGACAGCAGAGAACGCCGAGGGTCACCAGGTTGTTCACCGTGGCGTAGAGCTTGTCGTAGAGCTTGTCGGCGACGAGATAGTAGGCATGAAGGCTGAACTGCACGCCCTGCAATAGAACCGAAAGACCGAGCCAAGCGGTCGCATGACGCAGCGCCAGAAGCAGGAGCCCCACGGCCAGGGCGCCGTCGAGAGTCAGATAAACCCAGCGTACCGTGTCCGTGTCTGGGATAAGGCCAGAGAAGGTGAATCCTAGAGTAACGGCTAGGACTAGGAGCGCACCTCGCCTTTCGGCCTCGCCCCCCCCACCGCCAAGCGGCAAAGCAAGCAGTGGCGAGCAGAAACCAGCCGATCAGTACGAGGATTTGCGCGTGGGCGAACATAAGAACTAGGCCTCTAACCGAGATTAGAGGCCTAGAATATTAAACTATCGCAATGTGCGATCACGAAAGCCTAGACAACCTCACGCAGCCCCTGCGGCTGCGGAAGCTGTTCTTCCTTGATCAGGCCGCCCATGCGGGTGCGGATGCCGACGCGCAGGCGCGTTTCATCCAGTTGGCTGTGCGCCTCGACGATGGCGCTGCGCGCAGCGGCCAAGGCCTGGATCGCGTCGGCGACCTTCGTGCACGCCGCATCGCCGACCGTAGCCGACAGGCCCAAGTCCTTACGGGCCTGCATCAACTCGGCCATCATGCCGGACACTTCGAGCATAGCCGCATCGACCGCTGCTTCCGTGGCGAACAGCTTGTTAGCCACACGCTGAGCAACAAAAACCTTTTCCACACCCGCCTCCATTTAACGAAACACTAACAAGAAAGGTAAACGGAATGTTAACGGGAAGGCAACGCAAAAATGTGCGCTAGCGTTGTTTTGCCGCGCAACTCTCGCTTCGGATGGAAGTGAAGCGTTAGGAACATTCAGGCACATTATCGCCAAGAGTGAGTTCCTGGGTGCGATGAGCCAAGACCGCAACCATAACGCGTCAAGCCACGCGCCACTTCAGGCGCGGATCGCCGGTGTGGCCCTGGCCACCACCGTGCTGGCGCTCGTGGCCGCGTGTCTGTGCTTCATGCTTCAGCAGTGGAGCGTGGCCCGTCAGGAAGCGCGCGCCAACCACGAAGTGCTCGTGCAAATGGCCGCCGCCGGGGCCGCCGCACCTCTGGCCGATCACAATATGGTCGGCGTCTATCGCGCCCTGGAAGCGGTGGCGAAGGCGCCTGGCGTCGCGGGCGTTAGGATCGTCGACCAAAAGGGGCGCGTCGTCGCCCAACTGGGCGAAGCCAATCCCTCAGACGTAGACACGCTGAGGCAGCCGATAAAACTGTCGTCGCAGACCGTCGGTACGGTTGTGCTGATCGCCGAGCATCCTCGCATCGCCCAGACCCTGGCGCGCGACCTGGCGCTGACCGGCGCGCTGTTCTTCGGTGCGGCGGGCATGGCCATCCTCCTGGCCAACAGCCTGGCCCGACGGCTCGCTCAGCCCATGGAGCGCCTGTCCGAAGCCATGCACGAGACCGCAGTCGGCGGACGCTTCAAGCCCGTAGAGGAAACCGCCGACGACGATGTGTTCCGCAGCCTGACCGAGAGCTTCAACCACCTTGTGGCGCGCTTGGAGTGCAATGATCAGGACCTGCGCGGCGCCATGGCCGAACTGGTCAAGGCGCGCGACGACGCGAACACGGCGAACGTGTTGAAGTCGCACTTCCTGGCGAATATGAGCCACGAGATCCGCACACCCCTGAACGGTGTGCTGGCGATGGCCGACGTCATGGCCATGGACAAGCTGAGCGATATCCAGCGCGAGCGCCTGTCGGTGATCCGCGAGTCTGGCGCGGTGCTTCTGGGCGTCCTGAACGACGTGCTTGATCTGTCCAAGATCGAGGCGGGCCGGCTGGAAGTCCAGGATCGCCCCTTCGACATCGCACAGTTGGCGCAGTCGATCCGCGAGACCTTCTCGCCCCAGGCCCGCGCAAAGGGCTTGGCCTTCGAAGTCGCGGTCGCGCCGGAAGCACAGGGCCTGTGGCGCGGCGACGCCGATCGCCTGCGCCAGATCCTGGGCAATCTGATTTCGAACGCCCTCAAGTTCACCTTGGATGGCGCCGTCGCCGTGCGCTTCGCCTCCGCCGAAGACGGCACCGGTCTTCGGATCGACGTGGCGGACACCGGTATCGGGATCTCGGCCGAAATCCTCCCGCGCCTGTTCGACAAGTTCGTGCAGGCCGACAGCTCGACCACGCGTCGCTTCGGAGGCTCGGGACTGGGCCTGGCCATCTGTCGCGAGTTGGCGACGATGATGAGCGGCTCGATCAAGGTGCAAAGCCGCGAGGGACGAGGCTCGACCTTCACTGTGCTCGTCGCCCTCCCGCGCGAAGAGACCCTGACCGACGTCCACTACATCGACGACGGCGATCCGATTACGCCCCAATCGCCCGCCGAGCCGCCGCGCCTTCGCGTTCTGGCCGCGGACGACAACCCGACCAACCAAAAGGTCGTGGCGGCGGTCCTGGCGCCGCTGAACGCCGAAGTCACGCTGGTCGATGACGGCGCGGCTTGCGTAGAGGCCTGGCGAAACGGTGACTTCGACGTCGTACTGATGGACATCCACATGCCGATCATGGATGGCGTCGAGGCCGCCCGGAGCATCCGCGCAACCGAACACGCCGAAATGCGCCGACGCACGCCGATTATCGCCGTGACGGCGAACGCCCTGGCCCATCAGGTCGAAGAGTACCTGTCGGTCGGCATGGATGGTCATGTCGCCAAGCCGATCGAGGTCAGCAAGCTCTACGACGCCATAGAGGGCGTCGTGGCCAGCACCCGGATCTCCCACGCCGCATAGTCGCCGCGACGGGCGCTCCTCGGCCCCTCTTCAACATGAACACAAGATAACGAGCGGCTCAGAACCGCTTCAGACGGGACGTGTTTCTCTGACCTCAACGTCGCTTCCACCCCTTCCCTCCGGTGGCGACGGAGACATTTGAAGAGGAACCGAACCGATGAAGAAGATCCTGATCCCGATCGTTGCGGTCTCGGCCCTGGCGGCCGCCACCGTTCCCGCCGTGGCCTCGGCCCAGTCGATCAATGAGCGCCAAGACCGTCTGGAGCGCCGCATCGACATGGGCCTGCGCAACGGCTCGCTGACGCGGAGCGAGGCCTATCGCCTGCGCGCCGAACTGCGCCAGACCGCCCGCCTGGAACATGACTATCGTCGTGGCGGCCTGAGCCGTTGGGAACGCGCCGACCTGGATCGTCGCTTCGATCGCATCAGCGCCCAGATCCGCTACGAGCGCCATGATCGCGACTACGGCTATGGCTACGGCCATGACCGCGACTATCGCGGAGACCGCCGCTGGTAAGCGCGCCTAGCTGCGAACCGGCGCCAATCGGAGCCGGCTCTCCATCACCGTGAAGCCGCGGCCGCGCAACAGAACGCGCGCGCCGCGGCTTTCGCATTCCAGGTCCCCGCCCCGACCCGGATAGGCCTGGTGGAACCTGAGCGTCCGCGCCCCCAGCTTGTCGCCATAGAGCGGCATCAGGATGCAGTGGGCCGAGCCTGTCGTCGGGTCTTCAGGAATTCCAAAGCCCGGCGCGAAAAACCGGCTAACCACGGCGTAGTCGGACCCGGCGTCCGCCAGCGCGACCACAACCGTTTGCCCGGGACCGCCGGCGGCCTCGCCCCCGATCGCCTTCAAGGCCCCGAGATCGGGGTTGAGCCCGCGAACGGTCGCCTCGTCGTCCATCACCGCAATCAGATAGGCGCCGGCCCACACCTCGCGCGGCGTTGCGCCAAGCGCCGCCACCAGCTCCTCGGGGACCTCGGTCCGGCGCGGCGGATCGGCGGGGAAATCCATCTCCAGCCCCTCGCCCGCCCGGCGCACCGTCAGCGGTCCCGACAGCGTGTCGAAGGTCAAAAGCGGGACATCAACGCCCAACTCCTCGAACAAGGCATGGGCGGCCGCCAACGTCGCGTGGCCGCACAGAGGGGCCTCCAGCGTGGGCGTGAACCAACGCAGGCCAAAGCGGGCGGGATCGTCGGTTTTCAGCAGATACGCCGTCTCGGCCTGGTTGTTTTCCGCGGCGAGCGCCTGCATCCAGGCGGCCGACGGCCAGGCCTCGAACGGTTCGAGCACGCAGGCCGGATTGCCCTTGAAAGGTCCGTTGGCGAAGGCGTCGATGGTCCACTGGCGCATGGCGAAAGCTCTGGCGAAATCCGATGGACATCGCTGTTATGCGCGACGGACACGACCGGCAAAGCCTTTATTGTCCCGGTGACAATCCAGGCTCAGGGCTCGATCGCGATTTCCGGCCAGCGCGCCTTGGCCGACGCGGTCGTCCGCTCCCAGCCGCCGGCCCCCTTCAAGCGCAAGGGGTTGGGCCGCAGGCGAAGCGCGAACAAGTCCTCCAGTCCGAACGGCGCCCACACGCGAAGACTGTCGTCAGCCTCCAGGCGCACCCCCACACAGAAGGCCGTCGCCACGAAGCGCTTCAAGGCTGCGGCGCTGTCTTCCAGCGGCGGATAGGGCTCGTCCGCCCCAAACTTCTTCTCGAACCACAGGTGCACGCGCGCCTGATTGCGAACCTCGACGAGATCGCGCAGAGGCGGCTCGAACGCCGCGGCCACGCGCTTGATGACCACATCCTCGGCTTCGTAGGAGGTGTCGCTGTCGTCGTGATACGCGACGTCATAGTCCTTGATGCCGTAGTCCGGCGCCCGGCCGGTCAGGTGGTTCCAGACCGGCTGGTAGACAGCGCCTGAGAAGATCATCCAGTCAGGCAGATCCAGCGCGCGAACAGTCTTGAGCACCTGCATAGTCGTGGGGACGCCACGCACGATCTCGACGAAACGGTCTTCCAGGCTCGGGGTCATGTCCGCAGCGTCCAGCCGTGATCAAGGGGGCCATGACCCGCGCCGAACCCCGGCGCACGCAGCATGGCTTCGTGCACATAGTTCCAAGCCTGGGCGACGGCCTCTTCAAGCGTGAGGCCCTTGGCCAACCCGGCGGCGCAGGCCGACGCAAGGGTGCAGCCCGTGCCGTGCGTGTGCCGCGTCTCGATCCGCTCGCCCTCGAAGGTGGTCTCCCCCGCCGAGGTCATCAGTACGTCGACCACCCGCTCGCCGGCGACGTGGCCGCCCTTCATCAGAACCGCCTGAGCGCCCAGGGATAGCAAGGCCTCGCCTGCGCGACGCAGATCGTCGGTCGTCTCGACCACGAGACCCGTCAGCGCGGCCGCCTCGGGCGCATTGGGCGTCAGCAGAGTCGCGCGCGGAATCATCAGGCCCTTGACCGCGCCGATCGCCGCCTCGGCCAGAAGGGGAGCGCCGCCCTTGGCGACCATGACGGGATCCACCACCGCCGGAACGCCAGCCGCATAGTCCAGCGCCTGGGCGACGGTCTCCACCACCGCCGCATCGCCCAACATGCCCGTCTTGATCGCATCCGCGCCGATATCGTCGAGCACGGCCCTGGCCTGCGCGGCGATCACGTCCAGCGGGATTGGATGCACGCCGGTGACGCCCAGGGTGTTCTGCACCGTGACGGCGGTGATCGCCGTCGCCGCATAGCCGCCGAGCGCGGTAATGGTCTTGATGTCGGCCTGGATCCCCGCGCCACCGCCGGAGTCCGAGCCGGCGATGACAAGAACGCGACCTTTGTGAGCTTGTGACATGCGGCGTTCTTAGGCGGGAATCGGACGCGCACAAAGAGCGCTTGGGCATGCGGCCTAGGCCAGCGAGGCCGACCCTCGGATGGCGGCTAGAACATCCAGCGCCTGGACGGTCTCGCGCACGTCGTGGACCCGAACGGCCGCCACGCCCGCCTCGGCGCCGGCGAGATGCGCGGCGATCGAGCCGCCAAGGCGATCGGTCGCCTCATGGGCCGATGGATCGATCCCGGCGATGAACCGCTTTCGGCTAGCGCCCAGCAGGATGGGATAGCCCAGGCCCACGAAACGCGGCAGGGCGGCCAGCAGCGCAAGATTGTGTTCCAACGCCTTACCAAAGCCGATGCCCGGATCGAGCCAGATCTTGTCCTTCGCCACCCCAGCGGCCATCGCCGTGAGCGCCCGCGCCAGCAGAAAGGCCTCGACTTCGGCCACCACGTCGTCATAGCGGGGCGCGTCCTGCATCGTGCCGGGCTCGCCCAACATGTGCATCAGGACGACCTCACATCCCAGCTCTGCGGCGACGTCCGGCGCCTCGGGCGAGAACCTCAAGGCGGTGACGTCGTTCCAGATCGTCGCTCCAGCCTTCACGGCGGCCCGGGCGACCGCCGGCTTCATCGTGTCGATCGACACGGGAACATCGCTGGCCCGCCGCACCGCCTCGATCAGCGGCGCGACCCGCAAGATCTCGTCGAATTCCGACACGGGCGCTGCGCCAGGGCGCGTGCTTTCGCCCCCGATGTCCAAGATGTCAGCGCCCTGGGCGATCAGACGACGCGCATGCTCAACACCATCCTGCGCCGCGAGAAACTTGCCCCCGTCGGAGAAGCTGTCGGGTGTCACATTGACGATCCCCATGACCCGGGGCCGGAAGGCGGTGCTCATGGCGCCAGCCTTACGCCTCCCTCAGCATACGGTCGACCCGGCCCGTCAACTCGCCGACCGCGAAGGGCTTGGTCAGCACCTCCATGCCATGCTCGATATGGCCGTGATTCAGCACCGCGTTCTCGGCGTAGCCGGTGATGAACAGCACCTTCAAGCCGGGCAGGATGGCGCGCGCGCCGTCGGCGACTTGGCGGCCGTTCAAACCTCCCGGCAGGCCGACATCGGTGATCAGCAGATCTACCTGCCGACCCGATTGCAGGCTCCTGAGCCCAGCGGCGCCGTCGGGCGCCTCCAGGCAGGCGTAGCCAAGCTCGGACAGGGCGTCGACGACCAGCATCCGCACCGTGGGCTCGTCATCAACGATCAACACGGTCTTGTTCGCCTGGGCCTGGCCCGGCTCCGACGAGGCGATAGGGTCCTCGACCTCCTCCTCGCCGAGATGGCGCGGAAGATAGAGGCAGACCATCGTGCCGCGGCCAACCTCGGAAATGATCCGAACATGCCCGTTCGACTGACGCGCGAAACCGTAGACCATCGACAAGCCCAGGCCGGTTCCCTGCCCGATCGGCTTGGTGGTGAAGAATGGATCGAAGACGCGCTCAAGCGTCGCCTTGTCGATGCCCGTGCCAGTGTCGCCGACACACACCGAAACATACTGCCCGGCCTCTAGTCCGTGTTCGCGCGCGGTGCGGGTGTCGAGCTGGCGGCTCTCGGTTTCGATGGTGATCTTGCCGCCGTCCGGCATGGCGTCGCGGGCGTTGATGCAAAGATTGAGAAGGGCGTTCTCCAACTGGTTGGCGTCCACCAGGGTGGGCCAGAGGCCCGCCGCCGAGACGTGTTCAACCGCGATGGACGGCCCGACGGTCCGCCGGACCAGCTCGACGAAGTCCGGTAGCAGCCTGTTGACGACCAACGGGCGCGGCGCGAGCGTCTGTCGGCGCGAAAAGGCCAGCAGGCGATGGGTCAGGGCCGCCGCCCGACGGGCCGCCCCCTGCCCGGCCGCCAGATAGCGCTCGACCTCGCTGGCGCGACCTTGCGCCAGACGCGCGCCGATCATCTCGAACGCGCCGGAGATCCCCGCCAGAAGGTTGTTGAAGTCATGCGCGAGGCCGCCCGTCAGTTGGCCGACGGCCTCCATCTTCTGCGCCTGGCGCAGTGCTTCTTCCGTGCGTTCGCGCTCGGCCAGCGCCTGAGCGACGCGGCTTTCGAGGGTCTCGTTGAGGCCAAGCAGCTCAGCCTCGGCGCGCTTGCGGGCGGTGACGTCCTGGAACAGCACCGCGACCTGCTTCAACTCCGGCGGCTCAAGCCGAAAGGACGACAGCTCAAGATGCCGGCCCGTCGCCACCAGCTCCTGCTCGAAACGGATAGGCTCGCCCGTGCGGAGCACCGCGCCGTATCGCGCCACCCATGCGTCGGCTTCCTCGGGCACCACCTCCCGGAGCCTACGCCCCACGACATTGGAGATCCCGGCGTGCCGCTCATAGGCCGCGTTAGCCATGATGTGGACGTAGTCGCTATTGGGCCCATGAGGCCCATCGAAGAACTCGATGATGCAGAAGCCTTCGTCCATGGACTCGAAAAGCGCCTGATAGCGAAGCTCGTCGGCGCGATGGGCGCGCTCCTGCCGGACCCGCTCGGTAATGTCGTTGCAGAGGATCAGGACGCCCTGAACCTCGCCCTGATCGCCGCGAACGGGCGAGAACATCAGGTTGCACCACGCCTGGCCGTTGTCGCGCGTGAAGCGGACATATTCTCGGACGATGCTCTCGCCCGCCTGGGCCTGACGCAGCAGCGGCAGGCCGGCGGGAATCGGGAAGGCTTCGTCGAAACGCGCGCCCAGGACCGGGGAGACCAGCAGGCTCTGGGCGGCGTCGTTATGCAGCATGCGGGCGTCGTCGCCCCAGGTAAGAAACGACGGGATCGGCGAGGCGAGCATCATGCCGGCCACGATCTTCAATCCGGACGGCCAACTTTCGGGAGATTCCAGGCCAGCCTCAGACCAGTCATGGGCGGCGATCGCACACGCCGTCTCCCCCCGACCAGCCAGGAAGGCGGGGAGCCTGAACTCGGTTGACGAGCCCTTCGACCCGGCGGCGGACACGGTATCCAATCGAACAGCCCCGAGACCGCACTCGCACGGTCAAGTTTCTAACGGCTCACCGCGTTTCCGGTTGCAGCGCGCCGCGAAAAATCTGGCCAAGAAAAAAGCCGGCTCTTTCGAGCCGGCTTGTTCCTTGGATTTCAACGTCGGCTTCAGGCCGTGACGCTGGCGCCGGCGCCCGGAGACAGGGGCACCAGCGAGGGGGCGATCACCGCCGTGGCGGCTTCTTCTTCCTCACGCTTGGGCGGAACACCCTTGAGCACGCCGGCGATCTCCTCGCCCGACAGGGTCTCGTACTCCAGGAGCGCCTTGCCCAGGGTGTGCAGGTCGTCGATCTTCTCGGTGAGAATGCGGCGAGCCTCGTCCAGGCCCAGCTGCACCAGGCGCTTGACCTCGCTGTCGATCAGGCGGGCGGTCTCTTCCGAGACGTTCTGGGTGCGCGCGACCGAGTGGCCCAGGAACACCTCGTCCTGGTTGTCGCCATAGGCGACGGTGCCCAGGATGTCGGAATAGCCCCAGCGGGTGACCATGTTGCGCGCCAGATCGGTGGCGGCCTTGATGTCGCTGGAGGCGCCCGAGGTGATGTTCTCCTTGCCGAAGATGATCTCCTCGGCCACGCGGCCGCCCATCATGATGGCCAGACGGCTGGTCATCTGCTGGTACTTCATCGAGTAGCGGTCGCCTTCCGGCAGCTGCATGACCATGCCCAGGGCCCGGCCGCGCGGCACGATGGTGGCCTTGTGCACCGGGTCGGCCAGCGGGACGTTCAGCGCCACGATGGCGTGGCCGCCCTCGTGATAGGCCGTCAGCTTCTTTTCTTCCTCGTTCATGGCCATCGAGCGACGCTCGGCGCCCATCATGACCTTGTCCTTGGCCATCTCGAAGTCGCTCATGGTGACCATGCGGCGGTTCTTGCGAGCGGCCATCAGGGCGGCCTCGTTGACGAGGTTGGCCAGGTCCGCGCCCGAGAAGCCCGGGGTGCCGCGCGCCAGCGTCTTGACGTCGACATCGGCGGCCAGCGGCACGTTCTTCATGTGAACGCGGATGATCTTCTCGCGACCGGCGACGTCGGGATTGGGCACCACGACCTGACGGTCGAAGCGGCCCGGACGCAGCAGGGCCGGGTCCAGAACGTCGGGACGGTTGGTGGCGGCGATCAGGATGATGCCTTCATTGGCCTCGAAGCCGTCCATCTCGACCAGCAGCTGGTTGAGGGTCTGCTCGCGCTCGTCGTTGCCGCCGCCCAAGCCGGCGCCACGATGGCGGCCCACGGCGTCGATTTCGTCGATGAAGATGATGCAGGGGGCGTTCTTCTTGGCCTGCTCGAACATGTCGCGCACGCGGCTGGCGCCGACGCCCACGAACATTTCGACGAAGTCCGAACCGGAGATGGTGAAGAACGGCACGCCGGCTTCACCCGCGACCGCGCGGGCGATCAGGGTCTTACCCGTACCCGGAGGGCCGACCAGCAGGGCGCCCTTGGGGATCTTGCCGCCCAGGCGCTGGAACTTGGCCGGGTCCTTCAGGAAGTCGACGACTTCCTGCAGTTCTTCCTTGGCCTCGTCGACGCCAGCGACGTCCTCGAAGGTGATGCGGTTCTTGTTCTCGGTCAGCAGGCGCGCCTTGGACTTGCCAAAGCCCATGGCTCCCTTGGTGCCGCCCTGCATCTGACGCATGAAGAATAGCCAGACGCCGACGACCAGCAGGATCGGCAGCAACTGAACCAGGATCGCCAGGAAGCTGATCGAGCCGCTCTTGAACTTCACGTCCGCGTTCTTGGCCACCATGCGGTTGACCAATTCCTCGGAGTTCATCGGCGCATTGACCGTCAGGGTCTTGTTGTCGGCGGTCTTGGCCAGCACCGTCTGACCGGCGATCTCGGCCGACTTGATCTTGCCCGCGTCAACGTCCTTGAGCAGCTGAGAATAGCTGATTTCGCCGCCGCTTTTCGTGCGCGAGTTCTGGCTGACGACGAACACGCCGCCCAACACCGCCACGATCACCAGCCAGATGGCCAGGTTTCTGAAATTCATACGCCTTGTCTTCCTAGCGAAGGGGGTCTTCCGAGCGAGTATAGGTCTCGACCTCCAAGATAGGGGGTCGCGAGCGCTTGCGCCACGGACGTGACATCAAGTCACGGATTCTTGGTCGAGAAGGCCCACGGCGGCCTTGAACCGATCCAGAACGAGCGAGCGCGCGCGCCCTTCTCCTTCGGCTGCAAGCTCCGAGCCGTCAAGCGGCAGCTCCCCCGCCCCGTCGCGCCCCTCGCGCATCAACAGGGGCAGTGAGGGGCGCGCGACGGCCGCGACGCCTGCAAGTCCGCCCCGTTGCCCGATGGCCAAGCTGGACGCCCGGCCCTTCAGAGGCACGACCGCGACCGCAGCGTCGCCGGCGATGACTTCCCAACGACCGTCCCAAACGCCGAGCTCTCCTGGCGAGAGGTCGAGGCGGGCGAGACCGCCTCGCTCAGCCTCACCGGCGTCGCGGCAGATGAGCACCGCCTCCCCCGCCTCGATGCGGGCGCCGGCGAGCGTGGCGGCGAACGTCTCTTCGGACCGCAACCGATCGACCAGACGCGCCAGGCGCTCGCCCCTGGGCGGCCGCTCGGTTCCGCTGGCGCAGAGCAAGGCCGCCGCCAGATGGGCCGGGGCCACGTCGCGGGGCAGTCGGATCACGCCGACAGAGTCGACAGCGAAGGACCTCGGCGGCTCGCACTGGATCCGAACGTTCGGGGCCGCCTCCGCGCCGTGCGCGCGAGCCCGCGCCCGGGCGTACCGCAGATCAAGGTTGGCGGGATCGTCGAACCAGGTTTCCCCCTCGCCCGCGAGACAAGCTCTGATCTCCGCCCGGGTCAGCGAAAGTAACGGTCGGAGCACGAAGACCCCGCGTCCCTCCGGCCAAACGGGTGACGGCGCCCACTCCCGGGGGTTGGATACCGAAGAGCCCGCGACCCGCATCGCCGCCCC
Source organism: Caulobacter vibrioides (assembly GCF_002310375.3). GTDB lineage: Bacteria > Pseudomonadota > Alphaproteobacteria > Caulobacterales > Caulobacteraceae > Caulobacter > Caulobacter vibrioides_D. The sequence goes on along the minus strand of NZ_CP023315.3, from coordinate 543,608 downwards.
CTCCGCAAGGTCGCTCGCGGTATGGCCAAGGACTAAGACGCGCGCACCGGCCTGGCGCGCGGCCGCAGCCAGCAGCGCATGTCGGGCGCGTCTTGCCGCAGCGGGGAGGCCTGTCCGAGGCTTGTCGCCCGTCCAGACCAGAGCGCGAGCCTCTGCGCCGAACCCCACCGCCTTGGCGACAGCCTCCGCGGTCCACCGCGCGCTGTCGGGTTGCAGCTGATGATCGACAACCAAGGCCAGCACCGAGCGGCCACGCGGCCGAGCCCAGTCCAGAACCGTTTTGAGCAAGAACAGGGAGTCGCCGCCGCCGGAAAAGCCAACGGCGATCGGCGCGTGAGAGGCTGGATCGAGCCGCCGGTCGAGAGCGGCTCGAACCTGGCCTAGGCGCACTTGGCCGCGACGCGGGTGGAGGCCGCCCGCGAGTTCACCTGGGCGGGCGCCTTGGGATAGCGTTTGGCCAGCTCGTCGAGGGTCCGGCACGCTTCCGCCGTCTTCTTCAGCGCCACCATCGACCGGGCGAGCTTGAGGGTCGCGTCAGGCGCCCAGCTCGTTTGCGGCCAGCCTCGAATGGCGCCGATATAGTTGCCGGCGGCGTCGGTATAGGCCTCGCGCACAAACTGCGTCTCACCCAGCCAGTAGCGCCCCTCGGACGCCTTGGCGCTGTCGGGATAGTTGTTCACATAGGCGGCGAAGGCCTGCTCGGCGTTGGCGTAGTCGCCGGCCAAAAGTAGATCCTTGGCCTGCTTGAAGGCGACGGCCGGATCGGCGGGCGGCGCAGGCGGCGCGGGGACATCGCCGCCGACGGGCGCCGCAGCCTGGGCGGTGGCGGCCGCCTGAAGATCCGCCAGCGTCTTCTCGATGGCGGCGAGACGCTGCTCAAGCGCGTCCGCCCGCGCCTTCTGATCGGCGGCGGCGCGCTGGACCTTGGTCAACTCGAAATTGGCGGCCTCGTTCTGACCGTTCAGTCGGGTCAGGGTCTGCTCGAGATCGGACACGCGCTCATTCAGCGCCGCGATCTGCGCGTCGGTTTCGGCCGGCTGCACGACGACCGGCTTACCCGTGTCGCGCCCCTGGAACACGATGCTGCGCAGCTCGCGCACGACCTTCTCCATACGCTCGACGCGCTTGGCCGAGCGATCGTCCAACGGATCGGCTGGCGGCAGCGGAGTCTGGGCGACCGCGACAGCGGCGGTTGAGGCGAACAGGACGGCGAGCAGGGCGGATTTCAGCGTCATGGTCGTGATTTACCGATAGTACCGAGACAAAACTAGGGCGGCTTCTCGCCTGAGAAGCCGCCCTGTCTGAACGCGTCTTAGCGAGCGCCGTCCGTGATGGCCGTGTGGCCGTTACGGTTGCGGGCCCAGGCCTCTTCGCTCGAACCCGCGTCGATCGGGCGCTCCTTGCCGAACGAGATCGTCTCGATACGGGCGCCGGCGACGCCCTGGGCGATCAGGAAGTCGCGGACGGCGTTGGCGCGGCGGGCGCCGAGCGCCAGGTTGTACTCACGCGTGCCGCGTTCGTCGGCGTTGCCTTCGATGCGGATGCGCACGCCGGGGTAGCGGTTCAGCCACTGGGCCTGACCGGCCAGCACCGGCTGGGCGTCGGCGCGGATCACGTACTCATCGGTGTCGAAATAGACGCGGTCGCCGATGTTGACGACGAAGTCCTGGATCGAACCGGGCAGGATGCCGCTGGCGACCGGCGGCTGGGCCGGCGGCGTGTAGGGCGTCGGTTGCGTCGGTTGCGGCTGGGCCGGCGGCGTGACGGGTTGGGGCTTCGGACGCGAAGCGCACGCGGCCAGCGAGGCGGCGGCCAGGCCGACGAGCGCCAGTCTAACGGCGCGCTGGGTGTCGAAGCTCATCCAGTTTCTCCTCAAGTCTACGAACTCAGAGCCTGATCCATACCTGCGCAACGCTTGGAATGGACCCTCTAAATGTCTGACATAGCCTCACAATGATGTCAGATGCCTGACAGTCGGTGCGGATTCACTTCCGACGGGAGTAACGACCGCCACCACCATCCTCCAACCGGGAACGCACGGTGACGGCTAAGGTTGCTCGCACCGTTCGAACCTTAGTCCAGAAGGGGCGACCAGGCCGGGTCGGAAGCCGAACCGCCATAAGCGGCTGGACGCAGGATCCGGCCGGTGATGTCGACGGTCCAAAGTCTCGGATTCCCGCTGGCGCCTTCCCGGAAGAACATCAGCACCCGACCGTTTGGAGCCCAGGTGGGGCCTTCATCGAGATAGCTGGTGGTCAACAGGCGCTCGTCACCGCCATCGGCGCGCATCACACCGATGTGGAATTCGCCGCCCGTCTGTTTGGTGAAGGCGATGAAGTCGCCGCGCGGGCTCCAGACGGGCGTCGTGTAGCGGCCGCCGCCATACGAGATCCGCCGCACGCCCGAACCGTCGGTGTTCATCACATAGATCTGGGCCTGCCCGCCGCGATCGGAGTTGAAGACGATCTTGGTCCCGTCCGGCGAGAAGGACGGCGAGGTGTCGATCGCCGGATCGGTCGTGATGCGGGTCGTCACGCGCGAGCGCAGATCCATCAGGTAGATGTCGCTATTGCCGTTCCGCTCGACCGAGAAGGCCACCTTGCTGCCGTCGGGCGAAAAGCGGGGCGCGAACACCATTCCGGGGAACTTGCCGACCGTTTCCTGGCGGCTGGTCTCCAGGTTCAGAAGGTAGATCGACGACCCGGTCGGCCGCAGGGCCATGTAGGTCAGTTCCTGGCTGGTCGACGAAAAGCGCGGCGTCATCACGATGTACGAGCCATCGGTCAGGTACTGCGGGTTGGCGCCGTCCTGGTCCATGATCGCCAGACGCTTGACGCGATTCAGCTTGGGGCCGCTCTCGGCGACGAAGGCCACGCGGGTGTCGAAATAGCCCTTCTCGCCGGTCAGGCGCTCATAGACCGCGTCACTGATCTTGTGCGCCACGCGACGCCAGTTGTCGGGCGTGGACGAGAACTGCAGGCCCAGCAGTTGCTGCTGGCTGAACACGTCCCAGAGACGGAAGTCCACGCGCAGGCCGCCGTCGGCGCCGACCGTGACCTGGCCGTTGATAAGCGCCTGAGCGCCGGTCGCCTGCCAGTCCGGAAAGCGCGGCTGCACGTTGACGTCCGCCAACCTGTCCGCAACGCCCGCCACGTTCAGCGGCTGGAACAGACCCGAACGCTCAAGATTGCCGGTGATGACCTGGGCGATCTCGGCGCCGCGCGTGGAGCCCGAGAAGGTGGGAACCGCGATCGGCAGCGGCTTGACCGCGCCGGCGTTGATGTCGACCTCGATCTGCGCGGCCGCTGGGGTGACAAGGGCCGCGCCGCTCAGCAGGGCGGCGACCATCAGCAGCAGGGCTTTGACACCCTTCCGGGCTTGTTGGCGCATCGCGGTCTCCTTGTTCATCTTTTCAGGCCTCAACGCGAACAGGCCTGTTTTGCGTTGAAGTTGAGGGCGATTTTCTGACCGTACAGGTCCGACGGCAGGTAGGCGAACGGCGAGGCGGCGAACAGCGCGCGAATGGCGCGATCCGAGGCGGCCTTCACGACGGGATCAGGCGAAGACGTACCGGGTGATTCCGGCTGGCCGACGACGCGGCCGCCCGGTCCGATCACGAACACGACCCGGACGTTGACGTTGGCCCCGCCCTCGACCTCGCAGTTCGGATTCCAGCGATCCTGCACCTCGCCCTGCAAGCGTCCAAGGGCGGCGGCGGACAAGCCGGTGGCTGCGCCCATGGCTGGTCGCGCCGACACGGACGTCTCGGCGCGCGCAGGGCCCTTCGGCGCATTGGCCGTCGGCTTGCCGCTGGCCTTCTGGGACTTGGCGATCGACGCCTCCAGCGAGGCGAAGAAGTCGGTGTCGGCCTTCTTCTGCGGCTTTGGCTTGGTCGGCGTCGGCGTGGGAGCGGGCTTGGGAGCCGGCGTGGGTTTGGGCGGCGGAGCCGGGGCGGGCGTCGGCGTGGGGGCTGGCGTCGGCGCGGGCGGCTGGGGCGTCGCCTCGGGCGTCGGTTCCGGGGTCTGGGCGGTCTGTTCCTCCAGCGCTTCCTCGGCGGGGCGCACATTGGTCGGACCGTTGGTGACAATCGTGACCGGCACCGACTCGCCGATCGTGATCGGCTCGGACTGTTTCCACGGCAAGCCGAACGCGATGACCGCCGCCACAGCGCCGTGCAGGGCGATCGACCCCAGCAGGGCCGGAGACAGAGTCTGTTCGCGGCGAGCGCTCATGCCCCGCCTACTGCGCAGGCCGCAGGTCGGCCGCGCCCTCGGGCTGGGCTTCGCGCGGGGCCGCGCCCGTCGAAGGGCCGCCAGTCTCGGTGATCAGGTTGATCTTGTTGAAGCCGGCGTTCGACAGGCCCGCCATCACCTGGGCTACGACCGCGTAGGTCGCTCCGCCGTCAGCGCGCACGAAGATCGGCTTGTCATAGCCATCGCCCGCGATCGCGCCGATGCGCGGCGCCAGGTTCTCAAACGGGATCTGCGTCTCACCGACGAAGATCTCGCCGTCCTTGCGGATCGACACGGTGATCGGCTCGTCCTGGTTCTGCAGGGCTGCGGCCTCGGTCTTGGGCAGCTCCAGCGGAACCCCGGCCGTCAGCAGCGGGGCCGAGATCATGAAGATGATCAGCAGCACCAGCATCACGTCGACCAGCGGCGTGACGTTGATCTCGGACAGCGCCCCGCGCGAGCGGCGGCCGCGACGACGGCCTCGGCGCCCGCCCGTGGCGAAGGCGTCGTTGGAGGACATCGCCATCGGCTCAGACCCGCTCGGCCAGGCGACGCTGGATCGCGGTCGACAGGTCGTCGGCGAAGCCTTCCAGGCGGCCGGCGTACTTGCCCGCGTCGGTCGAGAACTTGTTGTAGGCGATGTAGGCCGGGATGGCGGCGATCAGGCCGATGGCCGTGGCGAACAGCGCCTCGGCGATCGACGGCGCGACGACGGCCAGCGAGGTGTTCTTCGAGATCGCGATGTTCTGGAACGCATGCATGATGCCCCAAACCGTGCCGAACAGACCGATGAACGGCGAGGCGGTGGCCACGATCGCCAGGCTGCCGAGCCCCTCCTCGACCTTGGTGGTCTCGCGCGCGATCTGGGTGTCGAGGATGCGGTCGATCCGCGCGATCAGGAAACCCGCCTGGTTTTCGCTCATCGCGCCCTTGGCCTTGGCGTCGCGCCACTCCTTCAGCGCCGCCTGCAGCATGCGTGGCAGGGCGTTGCGCGGATTGGCGCCGGCCTCACCCGCGACATCCTCCAGCGAGCGACCGCCACTGACCTGCTCCTCGAAGCGGTCGGCGGCGCGGTTCAGCGCCTGGAAGCGGAACAGCTTGTCCAGGATCACGGCCCACGAGCCCAGAGAGGCCAGGATCAGACCGATCATGACGCCCTTCACGACCCAGTCGGCTTGCATGAACAGGGCGAAGAACGAGAAATTCGGGGCGGCGGCCGCGGCGTCCATTCGGGATAGGCTCCGTTGGGTCGTCTGATCAGGACTGGAGAGCGCCGTATGGCATGAAGCGGCGCTGGGGTGAAACTATGACAATCGTCGAGCGATCCGGAAAATCGACATCGCTCAGCTGTCGGTCGGGATCAGCCAGGGTGCGAGCTTGGCCAGCATGTCCGCCGTCGGCCGACGCGGTCGTCCTGAGAGGCTGATACAGACCGCAACCACCGTGGCCTCGAACAGCACCTCATCGCCGCGCGTGATCGTCTGGCGGACGTGAAGCCGAACGCCCTCGGCGCGCTCGAACAGGGTGCGCACCAGCAAGGCGTCGTCGATCCGCGCCGCGCGCTTGAAGTCCAGCTCCATGCGGATGACCGCAAAACCGGTGTCCTGTTTGGCGAGCTCGGTGTGCGAGATACCCACCGCCCGGAAGAAGTCGCTGCGCCCCCGCTCCAGATAGCGCAGGTAGTTGGCGTGGTAGACGATGCCGGTGAAGTCGGTGTCTTCGTAATAGATGCGCACGGGCAGCCGGTGCTCGCGGCCCTCGAAGACGCCGGCGGTCGGTTCGATCATGGCGCAGGCGGGTCCTGGTTGACGGGATCACCGAGCACCAGACCCAGGGACAGGCCCCAGGCCAGGATCGGCGCGGCGCCGTAGCCTAGAACAGGCGCTGGATAGTTTCCAAACAGGTTCCCGGCGATCCAGCCAGTCCACAGAGCGGCCAGGGCCAGGGCTTCGGCGCGACGCTCTGGCCGCGTGCGGGCGACCAAGAGGAACGGCGCGGGCAGACTGATCATCAACACGCCGGCCAGCACGCCCAGCACCGGATTGGCGGCGAACGTCTGGTCCAAAAGGCCCTCGACATAGGGCACGGCCGGCAAGGTGTCTGGCTCGACCCAGGCGCCGTAGGCCAGAAGCACGGCGATGGCCACGCACGCCCAGGGGGTCGCCTGACGCGGGCGCTCGACCAGCGCCGCCGCCGCGAGCGCCAGGGCCCAGGCCAGCGACGAGGCCGCATCGTGTTGGTACAGCAGCAGGAAGGCCAGCAAGGCCGCGATCGGCGCCGCGCGACGGTCGCCGAAGCCTTTGGCGAAAGCCCAGGCCGCGAACGGCAAGACCATGGACGCGGTATGCAATTGCACCGGCCCCAGCGCCAGCCAGCGCTTGGCCCCCTCCAGCGAGACACCGTTCATCAGGGTCACGACCAAGGCCAGGGCGCAGGCGGCGATCAGCAACCAAAGACGCCAGCGGGCCCTGCGCCAGAACCGCCCCACAAGCAGGGCCAGGCCCAGGGCGAGCACGGCCGCGAGGCCTTGGACGATCAAGGCGTTGCGCGGGGCGCCGGCCAAGTTGATGGCGGCCAGGGAGACGGCGAGGCCGGCGGCGGCCAGACCGGCGGTGAACAAGCGGATCACGCGCAAGCTGTCAGCCCTCATCAAAAAGCGCGCCCTGCGCCTGCCCGGGCGGGGCGGCGGGCGGGGTGAGGCCCAAATGCAGATAGGCCTTGCCGCAGGCCATGCGGCCGCGCGGTGTGCGCTGGATGAAGCCCTGCTGCATCAGGTAGGGCTCGATCACGTCCTCGACCGCGTCGCGAGCCTCGGCGATGGCGTAGGCGATGGTTTCGACGCCCACAGGCCCGCCGCCATAGTTCTCGATCATGGCGCGCAGATAGCGGCGGTCCAGGCTGTCGAGGCCGCTTTCGTCGACCTCCAGACGGGCCAGGGCCATGGCGGCGGCCTTGCGGTCGATGCTCATCGCGCCGTCGGCGGTGGCGAAGTCGCGCACCCGCCGCAGCAGGCGGCCGGCCACACGCGGCGTACCCCGGGCCCGCTTTGCGATCTCGTCGGCGCCGTCATCGGTCAGGGGCGCGCCCATCTTGCGGGCGGCGTGCTGCAGCACGTGGCGCAACTCGGCCGGGGTGTAGAACTCAAGGCGGATCGGAATGCCGAAGCGGTCGCGCAGGGGCGTGGCCAGCATCCCGGCCCGGGTCGTGGCCGCCACCAGGGTGAAGGGGGCCAGGTCGATGCGGATCGAGCGCGCCGAGGGCCCCTCGCCGATCACCAGGTCCAGCACATGGTCCTCCATGGCTGGATAGAGGATCTCCTCAACGTTCGACGACAGGCGGTGGATCTCGTCGATGAACAGAACGTCGTTGGCTTCCAGATTGGTCAGGATCGCCGCCAGATCGCCCGGCTTGTTCAACACCGGACCCGAGGTGGCGCGGAAGTTCACGCCCAACTCACGGGCGACGATCTGGGCCAGGGTGGTCTTGCCCAGGCCCGGCGGCCCGAACAGCAGCACGTGATCCAGGGCCTCGCCCCGGCCCTTGGCGGCCTCGATGAAGACGCGGAGATTGCCCTTGGCCTGCTCCTGACCGACGAACTCGGCCAGGGTCTGGGGCCGCAGGGCGCGGTCGGTCGGCGCGAGGTCGCCGTGCTGGGGCTCGCCGGAGATGACGCGGGTCATTGGACGATCTCCCCCCTTCCCCCTTGATGGGGGAAGGGCCGGGGATGGGGGTGACTGGGACGGTCAGGTTCGTGCTGGCGGTCAACGCCGAAACACCCCCATCCCAACCCTTCCCCCATCAAGGGGGCAGGGCTTCTAAACGCACTCATCGCCCAAGCTCCTTGAGGCCCGCCTTGATCAGCGCCTGGACCGTCGCCTCTTCCCCCAGCTCGGCGGCGGCCGCTTCGACCACGCGGCGGGCGTTCACCTCGGCCACACCCAGGCCCATCAGGGCGGCGACGGCGTCGCCGGTCGGGGCGGGCTTGGCGGGCGCGGACGGTGTGGACGAGGTCGGGGCGCTCATCAGCACCGGCCCGTCGGTGATCGGCTTGTCCTTCAGCTCAGTGACGATGCGCAGGGCCAGCTTCGGCCCCACGCCGTTGGCGCGACCGACGGCGGCCTTGTCCTCGCGGGCCACAGCGCTGGCCAGCTCGGCTGGCGACAGCACGTCCAGCACCGCCATCGCGGCCTTGGGCCCGACACCCTGGATCGCCTGCAGCAGCACAAAGGCGCGGCGGTCCTCCCGCGTCAGGAAACCATAGAGCCGCAAGCCCGCGCTCTCGCTCCACTGGCTCTCGATATGCAGCAGCGTCTCTTCGCCCAGGGCCGGCAGGCGCTGGAGCGTGCGATGGCCACAGCGAACCAGATAGCCGACGCCCATGACGTCGATCAGGGCCTCTTCCTCGCCGACCTCGGCGACGGCCCCGCGCAGACGTCCGATCATGCGACCCTCCGATTGGCGACGCGCAGATTGGCGTGAGTGATGGCGACGGCGAGCGCATCGGCGCAGTCGGCCGTCGTCTTGCCCGCTGTCGGCAACAGCCGCGCGATCATGAAACCGATCTGCGCCTTGTCGGCCGCGCCCGTCCCGACCACCGCCTTCTTGACCAGGCGCGTCGAGTATTCGGCCACCAGCAGTCCGGCGCGGGCCGGCGCGATCAAGGCGGCGGCGCGGGCGTGGCCCAGCTTCAAGGTCGACTGGGCGTTGGTGTTGAGGAACACCTCCTCGACCGCCGCCTCGTCGGGGCGATGCTGCTCGATCACCGCCGTGATGCCCTCGAACAGATGCAGCAGTCGGTCAGCGAACTCGGCCTTCTCGTCCGGCGCGATCACGCCATGGGCGACGTGGGTCATACGCGACCCCTCGACGGCGAGCACGCCCCAGCCGGTGCGGCGCAGGCCGGGATCCAGGCCCAGAATTCGAATGGGGGTGCGATTCGCGTTCATCATGTGTTCTCGCACCATCGCCTTTTCGCGCCCCCACGAAAAGCCAGTCCTTTGCTAACGGACGGTTAACCGCGCGCGCCCCTTGCGCACGGCCGCGAGGCGGGCTCTGCTGCCCGCCGCAAGGTCCTGGGGAGACGATTTCGATGAAGCCGATGGCATGGACGACGGTGGGCGCGCTGATGGCGCTGGCGACGACCGCGAACGCGCAGACCGCGCCGACGCCCAAGAGCCTCAGCCCGGACCAGTTGGCCTTCCGCGCGCTCTACCAGGAGCTGGTCGAGATCAACACCACCCTGTCGGTCGGCTCGTGCACTGCGGCCTCCGAGGCCATGGGCGCCAGGCTGAAGGCGGCCGGCTTCCCAGAAGCCGACGTCAAGGTCGTGGTCGAGCCCAAGCATCCGCGCGAAGGCAACCTCGTCGCGGTCCTGCGCGGGACCGACGCCAAGACCAAGCCCATTCTGCTGCTGGCCCATATCGATGTCGTCGAGGCCAAGCGCGAGGACTGGACCCGCGATCCGTTCAAGCTGGTCGAGGAGAACGGCTATTTCTACGGACGCGGCACGTCGGACGACAAGGCCCAGGCCGCCATCTGGGTCGACAGCCTGATCCGGCTGAAGCAGGCGGGGTTCAAGCCCAAGCGCGACATCAAGATGGCCCTGACCTGCGGCGAGGAGAGCGAGGGCTATAACGGCATCGAGGACCTGTTGAAGAACCACCGCCCCCTGGTCGACGCCGAGTTCGCCCTGAACGAAGGCGCCTCAGGTCTCCTCGATGAACAGGGCAAGGCGGTCATGCTCGAGGTCCAGGCCGGCGAGAAGGTCTACCAGGACTTTACGCTCACCGTGACCAATCCGGGCGGACATTCCAGCCGACCCATTTCGCCCAATGCGATCTATCAGCTGTCCGCAGCGCTCGACCGGATCGGCGCCTATCAGTTCCCGCCGCGCTTCAACGACGCCACGCGGGGCTACTTCACCCAGATGCAGGCGCGCGTGACGCCGGAGCAGGCGACGGCGATGAAGGCCCTGGTCGCCGACATCAACGATCCGGCCGCGCTCGCCTTGATCACCAAGGACCGCACCTGGAATTCGATGCTGCGGACCACCTGCGTCGCCACCATGGTCAGCGCGGGCCACGCGCCGAACGCCCTGCCCCAGCGGGCTACGGCGAACATCAACTGCCGTATCCTTCCCGGCACGCCCATCGATGAGGTCAAGGCCAAGCTGACCGAGCTGGCTGCGGATCCAGCGGTCGCCGTGACCCTGGCCCACAGCTCCAAGCCCGCCTCACCGCCCCCGCCGCTGACGCCGGCGATCATGGGCCCCATTCAGAAGAACGCCGCCAAGCTGTGGCCCGGCGTTCCGATCCTGCCGGTCATGTCGACCGGCGCGACCGACGCGGTCCACACCAGCGCGGCGGGCATCCCGACCTATGGCGTCACCGGCCTGTTCCATGGTCCAGACGGGACTGGCGCTCACGGCCTCAACGAGCGCATGCGCGTCAAGTCGCTCTATGAGGGGCGCGACTTTTTGCACGGCCTGATCAAGGACTATGCGGGCGGGAAGTAGGGCGGGACGCGGTGATGACCAGCAGAACCGGCGGCTGCCGCTGCGGCGAGATCCGCTACACCGTGACGGCGGCGGCGCTGTTCCACATCGCCTGCCACTGCCGCGACTGCCAGTACGTGGCGGGCGGCTCGCCGAACCTGACCATGGTGTTTCCCGCTGACGCGCTTGAGGTGACCGCCGGGGAGCCCCGCGTGTTCCGCGCCAGCGAGGCTAGCGGCGGCTCCTATTTCTGCGGGACCTGCGGCGTTCACGTCTTCTCGCGACCGGACAAGAACCGACACATGGTCGCGGTGAAGGTCGGCAGTCTGGATGACGCCTCGGACTTCAAGGTCCAGGCCGACATGTGGATGGTCAGCGCGCCGCCCTGGCATCGCCCGCATGAGGACGCGCTGCAGTTCGAGCAGAATCCGCCCGGCTGAGGCGTCGCCCTACCCCGCTAGATAAGCGTCGAGGTTGTGCTTCACGCGGGCCATGACCGGCTCGCTTGCGTCCGGCGCGGCGAAGGTCTGGCCGGTGATGGCCTCAAACGCCTCGATGTAGACCGCCGAGGTCTGGGCGATCAGCTCGGCCGGGATCTCGGGGATCGGGTCGTTGTAGGGGTCGCACCGCTCAGCCACCCAGGCCCGGACGAAGTCCTTGTCGAAGCTCTCGGGGCGCTGTCCGGCCTCAAACCGGGCCGCGTAGGTGGCGGCCTTCCAGAAGCGGCTGCTGTCGGGCGTGTGGATCTCGTCGGCCAGCACGATGGCGCCGGTCTCATCCAGGCCGAACTCGTACTTGGTGTCGGCCAGGATCAGGCCGCGCTCGGCGGCCATGGCCTGGCCGCGCGCGAACAGGGCCAGGGCGTAGGCGCTGAGCTGCTCCCACTGGGCGGGCGTGACGAGCCCTTGGGCCAGCACCTCGTCCGGCGACAGCGGCGCATCGTGGTCGCCGTCCGCGGCCTTGCTCGTCGGGGTGAGGATGGCTTGCGGCAGGCGCTGATTGGCCTTGAGGCCGTCGGGCAGGGTCACGCCGTACATCTGGCGCTCGCCCTTGTTGTACAGCGTCAGGATCGAGGTCGAGGTCGTCCCCGCTAGATAGCCGCGCACCACCAGCTCGACCGGCAGCATCTCCAGACGCTTGCCGATCAGCACGTTCGGATCGGGATAGGCGAGGACGTGATTGGGGCAGATGTCCGCCGTAGCGTCGAACCAGAACCGCGCCGTCTCTGTCAGCACCTGCCCCTTGCCGGGCACGGCGCACAGGTTGCGGTCGAAGGCGCTCAGCCGGTCCGAGGCCACGATCACGCGGCGACCGTCGGGCAGGTCGTAGTTGTCCCGCACCTTGCCGCGATAGTGGTTGGGCAGGTAGGGCAGGTCGACGACAGACAGGGCGTTGGAAGCGGACAGGGTCACTAGGGCCTCGGCCTTTCGGGGATACGCAAAGACGAAGGGGAGGCCCCACCGGACCTCCCCCAATTCATCAACCCAGCCTGGCCAGGTCTTCGTCGCTGATCTCTTCGTTCGAGTAGACGGCCTGGACGTCGTCGTCCTCGTCCAGCATGTCGAGCAGCTTCATCAGGGTGGCGACGCTGTCGCCGGTGACCGGCACCTGCATCTTCGGACGCCAGGCGATCTTGGTGTTGCCGGCCGCGCCGAACTTGGCTTCCAGGGCGGCGGCCACATCGTTCAGGCTTTCGAAGGCGGTGTAGACGGTGTGGCCTTCGCCTTCCTCGTCCATATCGGAGACGACGTCGTCGGCGCCCGCCTCGATGGCCGCTTCCATCATGTCGTCTTCCGACGCGGCCTTGGCCGGATAGCTGATCTGGCCGACACGATCGAAGTTGAAGGTCACCGAGCCGGTGGCGCCCATATTGCCGCCCATCTTGGTGAAGTAGGAGCGGACGTTGGCGGCGGCGCGGTTCTTGTTGTCGGTCAGCACCTCGACGACGATGCCGACGCCGCCGGCGGCGACGCCTTCGTAGCGGATTTCGAAATAGTCGGCCGCGTCGCCCATCTGCGACTTCTTGATCGCGCGCTCGATCACGTCCTTGGGCAGGCTTTCGGCCTTGGCGTTGTTCACGGCCAGGCGCAGGCGCGGGTTCATGGCCGGATCGGGCAGGCCCGTCTTGGCCGCGACGGTGATTTCCCGCGACAGCTTGGAGAACAGCTTGGACCGCGCGGCGTCGGCGCGACCCTTGCGGTGCATGATGTTCTTGAATTTCGAATGGCCGGCCATGCGCGCGCGCCCTCTGTCGTCGGTGAGGTTCTGGAAGGCCGGGCTTTTAGCCCCTCGCGAGCGGGTTTGACAACAAAGCCCGCCTTTTGCGGCCCTAAACCGTGGGAATGGTCTCTTTCAGCCGCCCGCCCACCCGGATCGGTTCGACCCGCACCGCCAGGCCGGTGCGATCGTCGGTCTCGACGAACACCCCGCAGACCGTGGCCGGACCGGAGGCCGGCTGATAGCGGCCGCCGCTGATCTTGGTGGTGAAGCGCCGCAGGGGCTCTTCCTTCTGGTTGCCGATCACGCTGTCATAGTCGGCGCAGGCGCCGGCGTCGGTCTGATAGGCGGTGCCGCCGGGCAGGACCTGGCAGTCGGCGGTCGGCACGTGGGTGTGGGTGCCGACCACCAGCGAGGCGCGGCCGTCGCAATAGTGGCCCATGGCCATCTTTTCCGAGGTCGCCTCGCAGTGCATGTCGACGATCACCGCGTCGGCCACCTGGCCCAGCGGGGCCTTGTCCAGCTCGCGGTCGGCGGCGGCGAAGGGGTCGTCCATGGCGTCCATGTGCACGCGGCCCAGCAGATTGACCACGAACACCGTCTTGCCCGAGTCGGTCTGGAACAGGTGGCTGCCCCGGCCCGGCGCATCGGACAGGATCGGATAGTTGGCCGGCCGGATCAGGCGCGGCTCGCGCACGATATAGGTCAGGGCCTCGCGCTGGTCCCAGCTGTGATTGCCCAGGGTCAGGCAATCGGCCCCGGCCTCGAACAGCTCGCGCGCGGTGTTCTCGGTGATGCCGAAGCCCGCCGCGGCGTTCTCGGCGTTGATGATCACAAACTCGAGGCCGAGCTGACGACGAAGGTCGGGCAGATGGTCGGCCAGGCCGTCACGACCCGACTTGCCGACGACATCGCCGAAGAAGGCGAAACGCATCGATAGTCCCAAAAAGCGGAATGTGCAGGCCCGTTACCCGGCCATGTCCTTGACGGCTATATATTCTTTTTCAGTAAGGATCGCGTCCAGCCTTTGATCGTGCGCCTCGTGCGGCAAATTCTCCGCTTGTTGACCGCTGTAGGCGAGGCCCAGGACGAAGACCGGGCGCCGCGAGCGCAGAAACGCCAAGGCGCGATCATAGTAGCCGCCGCCCTGGCCCAGCCGCACGCCGTCGCGCTGGAAGGCCAGCAAGGGCGTGACGACGAGGTCGGGAACGATCATCGGCTGCTCGCGTCCGGGCGCCAGCAGGCCGATCTTATCGCGCTTGAGGGGTTGGCCAGGGGTCCAGCGCCGGAAGATCATCTTGCCGCCGTCGGGATTGACCACCTTGGGCAGGGCCAGGGTCCAGCCCGCCTCGGCCATCTGCTCGGCCAGGATGAGCGGCGAAATCTCTGAGCCCAGTCCATGATAGAGCGCCGCGACCTTGCCCTTGGGATCGGGGAACAGCCGCGCCAGCGGTGCGCGGGCCTGCTCGGCGATCATCCAGTCGGCCTGGGGCGTCTCGATCGCCAGTTGCTTGCGCTGGTTCCGCAGAAAGACGCGGAGGGCGGTCTTGGCCGCGACGGGATCGACGATGGTCATTCCGTGGAAGCTGTCATCCCGGTCCAGCGGCCGCAAGGCCGCGCCGAACCGGGAGCACGGCACGCGCCACGCTTCCGGCGATCCCGACTCGGCGTGCTTCGCACCTGGCCGGGAAGACAGCTCTTATGGAGAAAAGGTGGCGGCGCCGCGAAGAACCGTGAAGACGTTTCAATCCACTCGAACCTGTTAGTTACAGGTGGGCCCCGTGTTCCCGCAGCCACGGCCACGGGAGGGAACAGGTCCCGATAGAGAGATTAAGGTCCCTGGGAATAGAAATCTTCGACGAGAGCCACAGCAAGACCCGCCGCCTAACAAGATAGGGGTTCGGAGGCGATAAAGCCAGCGGCGCGGTGACGCCCCTTGCCGGTATGCATTCTTCATACCGCCTGCTAACTTGATCGCCTCTGGAGATCCGCCATGACGACCGTCAGCAAGCGCACCGTCAGCCTGCCCGCCGAACAGTCACGCTATATCGACGAACTGGTGGCGACGGGGACCTACGCCTCGGCCAGCGAAGTTGTCCGCGCCGGCGTACGAGCGCTGCAGGAGCGTGACGCGGCCGTCGAGCGCTGGCTGCGGGAAGATGTCGCGCCGGTCTACGACGCGATGCTGGATGACCCCGGCCGCGCCGTCGCCGCGAAAGACGTCATGGCCTCGATCCGCGCGCACCACGCCCTGCGCCTCAAGGCCAAGCCTGAGTGAGGGCTATCGTCTACGCGCCGGAGGCGGTCGACGACCTTCGAGACCTGTACGACTACATCGCCGGACATGGCGCGCCGAACGCGGCCTTGGCCTATGTTACGCGTCTCGACGAGCGCTGCGCAGGCCTCGCCGATTTTCCGGAACAGGGCGTGAGACGCGACGACATCCGACCCAACCTCAGACTGCTGGGTTTCGAGCGACGCACAATGATCGCCTTCTTCGTCACCGCCGACGCCGTGGTTATCATCCGCATCCTGCATGGAGGGCAGGATGTCGGGCTCGCCCTTGGCGAATAGCCTTATTCCGTCGCCAGCTTCTCGATCTTCTCGGCGGCTGCATCCAGCGCCCGGATGGCGGCGATCTCGGCCTTGGTGCCTTCCTGCTGCATGCGGGCGATCTCGGCGTTGGCGTGGGCCAGGCGCAGTTTCATGTCCGACAGTTCGTCGGCCAGCAGCAGAGCGCCCATCAGGAACAGACGCGTTTCACCCAGTTGACCGACATCCTGACTGACTTGGCGGACCTGGCGATCGAACAGGCGCGCCAGTTCGGTCAGGTGAGGCTCCTGTCCGTCCTCGCAGCCGACCATGTAGGGCCGGCCGTTCACCTGGATGGTCACCTGAGCCATGGATCAGGCCTCCTCGGAGTCTTCGAACAGGTCATCGTCGTCGCTCGGCGCGTGCAGATCGTTGGCGACAGCGTCTTCGCCAAGCGCCGCCCGGATTTCTGCGATGGCGCGTCCCAGCGCGACCGAGGCCTGCTCACCGGCTTCTTCCAAAGCCTTCTCGCGCTCGCGAGCGGCTTCCAGGTCGGCGACGAGGCGAGCGCGTTCCTGGTCATCGAACAGGCTCGGCTCGGGGGTGACGGCCGCCAATGCGGACGCCGAAGCGGCGGCGGCCAGCGCGCGTTCAGCCTCGGCCGCCTTGGCCGCCTTGGCCGCGATACGCTGCTCAAGCTGGCTCACCGCCCGCTCCAGGCGGCGCACGGCAAGGTCGAGGGCCGTACTGTCGGCCGGGATCATCGGCGGAAATCCATCATGCGACGCAACATATAGATCGAACGGGTCTAAGCCAGACGCGGGGGCGATAATTGGGCGACGCGCAGCCCATAGCAGCTTTCTAACGACGGTTGTCAGTTTCTCGGGCTTGACTTCGCGTCTCTCCCCCGCAAAACGCGCAGCAAAATAGGGAACGCCGGTCGATCACGCCTGGCGGCCACATATCAGGAGAATGACCCATGGCTGTTCGCGTCGCCATCAACGGCTTCGGCCGCATCGGACGTCTGGTCCTGCGCTCCATCGCCGAGCATGGCCGTCGCGACATCGAGGTCGTCGCCATCAACGACCTGGGTCCGGTCGAGACCAACGCCCACCTGCTGCGCTACGACAGCGTTCACGGCCGCTTCCCCGGCGTCGTCACCTCGGGCGAGGACTGGATCGACGTCGGCATGGGCAAGATCAAGGTCACGGCCATCCGTGATCCGAAGGACCTGCCGCACAAGGAGCTGAACGTCGACATCGCGTTCGAGTGCACGGGCATCTTCACCACCAAGGAAAAGGCCAGCGCCCACCTGGCCGCCGGCGCCAAGCGCGTCCTGGTCAGCGCCCCGTGTGACGGCGCCGACCAGACCATCGTCTACAAGGTCAATGACGACGTGCTGAGCGCCAGCGACCTGGTGGTCTCCAACGGCTCGTGCACCACCAACTGCCTCGCCCCCATCGCCAAGGTCATCCACGATCTGGTCGGCATCGAGCGCGGCTACATGACCACGATCCACAGCTACACCGGCGACCAGCCGACGCTGGATACGATGCACAAGGATCTGTATCGCGGCCGGGCCGCGGCCCTGTCGATGATCCCGACCTCGACCGGCGCCGCCAAGGCCCTGGGCCTGGTTCTGCCGGCTCTGAAGGGCAAGCTGGACGGCAGCTCGATCCGCGTTCCGACCCCGAACGTCTCGGTGGTCGACCTGAAGTTCGTGCCGACCCGCGACACCACCGTCGAAGAACTGAACACCGCCCTGAAGGCCGCCGCCGCCGGCCCGCTGAAGGGCGTGCTGGGCGTCACCGACGAGGCTCTGGTCTCGACCGACTTCAACCACATCGCCGAAAGCTCGACGGCGGCCCTGGCCCAGACCCAGGTCATCGAAGGCAAGCTGGGCCGCGTGCTCAGCTGGTACGACAACGAGTGGGGCTTCGCGACCCGCATGAGCGACACGGCGCTCGTGATGGCGAAGTTCCTCTAAGGAACCGAAAGACCAAACCCCCGCTCCCGCCAGGAGCGGGGGTTTTCCTTGCTCGACATTCAGGACGACCGATGACCTTCCGCACCCTCGACACCGCCGATCTCGCCGGCAAGCGCGCCCTGGTCCGCGTGGACTTCAACGTGCCCGTCGACGGGGGAAAGGTCGCTGACGACACCCGCCTGCGCTCGGCCCTGCCGACCATCCAGTATCTCGCCAAGCAAGGCGCCAAGGTGGTGCTGCTGGCTCACTTCGACCGGCCCAAGGGCAAGGTCGTGCCGGAGATGAGCCTCGCCTTTGTGGCTGCGCCGCTGGCGGCGCTGCTGGGCGCGCCGGTCGCCTTCGCCGGCGACTGCGTCGGGCCTGAAGCCACCAAGGTCGTCGACGGCCTCGAGAACGGCGGCGTCGCCCTGCTCGAGAACGTCCGCTTCCACGCCGGCGAAGAAAAGAACGATCCCGAGTTCGCCAAGGCCCTGGCCGCCAATGGCGACGTCTATGTCAACGACGCCTTCAGCGCCGCCCACCGCGCCCACGCCTCGACCGAAGGCCTGGCCAAGCTGCTGCCGGCCTATCCGGGCCTGTCGATGCAGCGCGAGCTGGAAGCCCTGGACGCGGCGCTGGGCAACCCGAAGAAGCCGGTGATCGGCATCGTCGGCGGCTCCAAGGTCTCGACCAAGCTCGACCTGCTCAACAACCTGGTCGCCAAGCTGGACCGCCTGGCGATCGGCGGCGGCATGGCCAACACCTTCCTGTTCGCCCAGGGCCACGATGTCGGCGGTTCGCTGTGCGAAAAAGACCTGGCCGACACCGCCCGTGAGATCATGGAAAAGGCCAAGGCCGCCGGCTGCGAGCTGCTGCTGCCGGTCGACGTCGTCGTGGCCAAGAAGGTCGCGCCGGGCGTCGAGACGGCGGTTCGTTCGCTGGGCGAGGTCCAGGCTGACGACCTGATCCTGGATGCGGGCCCCGAGAGCGCCAAGCGTCTGCTGGCCGCCATGGACCAGAGCCTGACCTTGATCTGGAACGGTCCCCTGGGTGTCTTTGAAGTACCGCCGTTCGACGAAGCGACCGTTGCAGCGGCGAAACATGCCGCCTTGCTCGCCAAATCGGGTAAAATCGTAGCCGTGGCCGGCGGTGGTGATACAGTCGCGGCCTTGAACCACGCGGGCGTGTCGGCCGATTTCACCTTCGTCTCGACGGCGGGCGGCGCGTTCCTGGAATGGATGGAGGGCAAGACGCTCCCGGGCGTCGCGGCGCTCGAATCCTGAGATAAGCTTCTGGCGCGGGTTATGCAGACCCGCGACCAAACGACGACGAACTGTTCTGAAGACTGACGACTTAAAGACTGACGACCTGGGCAAAGAGCGCTTCAGCGCCGGGCCCCAAAAACAAGAAACGACCCAAACCACTTCACGCTTGCAGGAGAGAATTACGTGGCTCGCATCACGCTGCGCCAGCTGTTGGACCATGCCGCCGAGCATGAGTACGGACTGCCCGCCTTTAATATCAACAACATGGAACAAGGCCTGGCGATCATGGAGGCCGCGGACGCGGTCAACTCGCCGGTCATCATCCAGGCCTCGCGCGGCGCGCGGAACTACGCCAACGACATCGTCCTGGCGCGCCTGATCGACGCCCTGGTCGAGCTCTATCCGCACATCCCGGTCTGCATGCACCAGGACCACGGCAATGGTCCGGCGACCTGCGCCACGGCGATCCAGTACGGCTTCACCTCGGTGATGATGGACGGCTCGCTGATGGAAGACGCCAAGACCCCGGCCAGCTACGAGTACAATGTCGAGGTCACCCGCAAGGTGGTCCAGATGGCTCACAGCTGCGGCGTTTCGGTCGAGGGCGAACTGGGCGTTCTGGGCTCGCTGGAGACCGGCATGGGCGAGGCCGAGGACGGTCACGGCTTCGAGGGCAAGCTGTCTCATGACGAGCTGCTGACCGATCCGGATCAGGCGGTCGAGTTCGTGCAGGCCACCGGCGTCGACGCCCTGGCCATCGCCATGGGCACCAGCCACGGCGCCTACAAGTTCACGCGCAAGCCGGACGGCGACGTCCTGGCCATGAACGTGATCGAGGAAATCCACCGCCGCCTGCCCAACACCCACCTGGTGATGCACGGCTCCAGCTCGGTCCCGCAGGACCTGCAGGACATCATCAACCAGTACGGCGGCGAGATGCCCCAGACCTGGGGCGTGCCGGTGGAAGAGATCCAGCGCGGCATCAAGCACGGCGTGCGCAAGATCAATGTCGACACCGACAACCGCATGGCCATGACCGGCGCCATCCGCAAACTGCTGGTCGAGAAGCCGCACGAGTTCGACCCGCGCGCCTATCTCAAGCCCGCCAAGGAAGCCATGCGCAAGGTCTGCCAGGCCCGCTTTGTCGAGTTCGGCTCGGCCGGCCACGCTGACAAGATCAAGCCGCTGTCGACCGCCGTCATGGCCAAGCGCTACAGCGCCGGCGAGCTGGACGCCAAGTTCGGCGCCAGCGCGACCAAGGTCGCCGCCGAGTAGTCGGCGTCCGGACCGTCAGTCAGAAAGGGAGGCTCCGGCCTCCCTTTTTTTTGACCGCCATTCGAAATGGTGACGTTTTCGAGGGCGCCGGCGTCTAGAGCCGTTCCGATAAGCGCGAAACGGCCATCGGATTGAAAAGCGCTCTAAACCCTTGAAACAGGGTCTTTTTGATCCGACTTGATTGGATCAATCAGATCGGAAGCCGCTCTAGCGCGTCGCACCCGCGCGAAGAGACTCAACAGCAACAGACCAGCGACCCCGCAGGTCACCATTCCGGCCGTATGCCAAGGCGCGATGAAGGCGAAGGTCGTGTAGGCGCAATGCAGGCCGAAGACGATGTCGGCGACTGCGCCGCACGCCAGGCCCCCGGCGAAGCCGACAAGCAACGGTCGTTCAGGATCAACACTGGCCAGGCCGTAGCTGGCGAAGAGCAACATCGGCGTTGCGATCGCCAGGATGCTTACGACGCAGCCCAGCGCGGAGGACCAGTAGGGGCTTGCCAGCCCCTGCGGGCTCAGCCCCATGGCCTGCGCCAGACCAAAGGTGAGGAAGCCGCCCGCCACGCCAGCGGCTAGCAGCAGCGGAACCAGGCCCCAGGGGCGGCTACGCACCATGCGACAGGCCGCCAGCGACGCGCCGATGGCCAAGACGGCGGCGTAGCCGGCCTTGATCCAGAAGACCGGCGTTTGAACCGCCGCCGCCAGATCGGGCCGCAGACCAAGCCAAGCCAGGATCATCAGCAGCCCGCCAAGGGCTCCCGCAGCGGCGACCTCAGCCAGACGCCAGGGCAGATTCTCAGCGGACCAGATCGGAGCGCCGCCAGGCGTAGGGGCGAGGGTCTCGTCGATCGTCACGCGCCCCTCCCCACAGAGCCGTATGGCGTTTGAGCCAAACCTAACGCGTCTCAGTCGCGAAAGAGGCGGCACTTCATTGGCGCAAGGGCGGCTTGTCAATCGACCGCAGCGCGAAACTTACGAATTTGCGCGCCGGGTATTCAGTGTGGCTGGAGACTATTCACCACCGCAGCACCAGACGCCCCACCAAGGCGCCGACGGCGCCGAGCGCCAGCACGCCCAGACTGTACCAGAGCGCGATAAAGGTGAACGTGTGCTCCGGGCAATGAAGGCCATAGACGGTGGCGACCACTCCGCCCGAGAACAGTCCCATCGCGAAACCCGCCAGAGACGGCCGCGTCGGCGCCATGCTCCGCAGCACCCAGAGCCCCAGGCTCAGCATCGGCAGTCCAAGCAGCAGGATTCGGGGACTGCACGACCGCCAGGAATGCCCATGCAACATCTTCAAGGCCGCCTGTACGTCGGGGCTCACCACGGCCTGATAGAGACCGGCCGCCGCGCAAATCACGAAGACCGCGCAGGCGATGATCCAACCGCGCCGGCCCGAGCCGTTTGGGCGGGACAGCCGCTCGACCGCCAGATAGCCCGCAACGCCCAGCAGCGCGGTGTACGCCGCCTTCATCCAGAACATCGAGCCCAACACAGCCCGCGCCAGATCCTGACGCGCATTTAGCCAGCCCAGCACCAGAATAAGCGCCGCGAGCGCCCCGATCACCGCCACGACGGCGAGTTGGCGCGGCGGAGCCTTCTCGCGCCCGCCCCTCGCATCGCTGGCGAGGACGTCGATCAGGTCATCCGTCCGCACGGCGCATCCTTTCGGCCAGAGCCTTCAAGGCCCGATGGAGGGCGACCTTCGCCGCGCCCTCGGAAATCCCCGCACGCGCACCCGCCTCGGCGAGCGATAGTCCGGTCAACTTCACGTCGCTGACCAGCAGCCTTTGGCGCTCGGGCAAGGTCGCCAAGGCGCGATCCAGCTCCATAGCCACGCCAGGGTCAGGCTCGTCGGCGGCCAGGAACTCAATATGGTCCTCGATCGGCAGGGTTTGACGAATCTTTCGGCGTCTCCAGTGGTCAATCAGCTTGTAGCGCGCCACCGCGTGCGCCCACGCCGTGAACGACTGGGCGCTATCCCAGGTCGACCGCTTGAGATGCACCGCCAGCAGCGTCTCCTGCACCAGATCCTCCACATCGCCGGGCGCGCCCGACATACGACGCATGAAATAGGCGCGTAGCCGAACGCCGAGCAGGGCGAGGCATTCGCGGTAGGCGGCGGTGTCGCCATCCAGCCCGCGCAGCATCAGCGCCTTCAATCGGGTTTCGGAGTCCGTCACGCCAGCCCCTAATCCGCGCGAGAGAGCCCGATGGTTACATGGTGTCGCGACGCCCTGAAACCGGCCGTCAAAGCGACCGCGAATTTTTGTTCGGCGACCCGTGTAACCTTAGCCGCCTCATGGACGAACTCTCCCACGACCGAGCGGCGTCAGGCCGGTTCGGCTTCAAACCCACCCAGGAGAGCTCGCATGAACCGCACCGCCACCACCGTCGCCCTCGCCGCCGCCATGGCCCTTTCGGCCGGTGTCTCGATCGCCGCCGCCGACGCGCACAAGGCCGGCGCCGACACCGAAAAGTGCTACGGCGTCTCCAAGGCCGGCGAGAACGACTGCAAGGCCGGCGCCGGCACCTCGTGCGCGGGCTCCTCGAAGGTCGACTACCAGGGTGACGCCTGGAAGATGGTCAAGAAGGGCACGTGCGTCACGATCAAGACGCCCAAGGGCATGGGCTCGCTGACGCCGAAGGCCTAAGCGCCGAACACACCTTCAGATCCCGTCACTCCCGACCGCCCACAGGGTCCGTCGGGAGTGACGCGCCTCGAAGATCACACCATGACCCCCACCGCCGGCCTTGGCCTCAAAGCGCAGCACTACGACGACGCGATCGCTTGCGACGCCGAAGGCCTGTGGTTCGAGGTCCACCCTGAGAACTATATGTCCGCCGGCGGTCCGCGCCTGGCCGCCCTGGAGGCGGTGCGTGCGCGCCACCCGGTCTCAATGCACGGTGTCGGGCTTTCCCTGGCGGCGGACGCCGATCCGGACCCTGAGCATCTGCAGGCGCTGAAGCGGCTCGTTGATCGGTTCGACCCGTTTGTCGTTTCCGAACACCTCGCCTGGTCGACCCATCGCGGCGCCCACCATCCTGACCTTCTGCCCTTTCCGCGGACGCGCGCGGCGCTGGAGCGCGTCTGCGGCAATGTCGGCCGGATGCAGGACGCCCTGGGTCGTCGCGTACTGATCGAAAACCCCTCGCTCTACCTGCCGCTGAAAGGCCACGACCTGGAAGAGGTCGACTTCCTCGAGGCGTTGGTGAGCCGCACCGGCTGCGGCCTGCTGGTGGACGTCAACAACGTCTACGTCAGCGGCCACAATCTCGGCTATGCGCCGGAGACCTATCTGGACGCGCTGCCGGCGCACGCCATAGGCGAAATCCATCTGGCTGGACACACGCCCGATCCCGGCGGCGCCAGCCTCCTGATCGACACCCACGGCGCGCCGATCGCCGAGCCGGTCTGGACGCTCTATGCGCGTCTGATCGCCCGCGTCGGACCCCGTCCCACGCTGATTGAGCGCGACGACGACATCCCAGACTTCGCCACCCTGATGGCTGAGCGTGATCGGGCCGCCGCGGTCCTGTCGTCCTGCCGGGATGTTCGCGAGCCGGCCCATGTCTGAGCTGCTTGCGTTTCAAGACGCCTTCGTCGCCGCGCTAAAAAGTGACGGCGCCGCGTTGTCGCCGTGGCTGGTGAGCGACACCCCACCCCAGGGCCTTGGCGTCTACCGCAACACGATCGCCAAGGGCTGCGTGGACGCGCTCGCCGAGAACTTCCCGACCGTCCGCGCCATCGTGGGCGAGGCGTGGTTCACCGGCGCAGCGCTCCTCTTTGCGCGCGAACAGCCCCCCAGACATGCGGCGTTACTTGACTATGGCGCGGCGTTCCCGTCCTGGCTCCAGCAGTTCCCGCCCGCCATCGACCTGCCTTATCTGGCCGGCGTCGCCCATCTTGATCGATTGTGGATCGAGGCCCTTTTCGCCGCCGAAGCGCCACATCTTGCAGCGGCGTCCCTGTCCTCGCTCTCACCGGACGACTGGGCGTGCGCCCGAACGCACGCCCACCCAAGTCTCAGGCTCGCCGCATTCGACGCCGGGCTACCGGGACTGTGGCTGGCCGCTCGCGCGGGCGCGGATGATCTCGAACTCACCGAGGCGCCTCAAACCCTGATGCTGATCCGGCGCGCCGGCGTTGTGAGAAGCCGATTGGTGGACGACGCCGAAGCTGAATTTCTGCGCGCTGTGCGCGGCGGCGACACCTTGAGCGCCGCTGCCGAACGCGCCGCCAAGGCCAAGCCTGACGCCTCGATCGCTACGCTTTTCGCCGCCCTGATCGCCGACGGCGTTTTCAGCGGCCTAGACCTGGACACACAATGATGACCTCCGCAGAACCTATCTGGCGCGCGCCCTTCACGGTCCTCGCACGGACCGCCGAAAGGCTCTTGCCCCAAGACGTTCTCAGCCTGGTTGCGCGCCTGGCCGTCGCGGCCGTCTTCTTGCTGTCAGGACGAACCAAGGTCGACGGCTTGCTGCGCATCACCGACGGGACCTACGCCCTGTTCGAGAGCGAGTATGCCCTACCGCTGATCCCCTCCGACTTGGCCGCCCAGGCTGCGACCTATTCCGAGCATCTGTTCTCGATCCTGCTCATTCTGGGCCTGTTTACGCGCTTTTCCGCGCTGGCCTTCCTGGGCATGACCGCTGTCATTCAGATATTTGTCTATCCCGACGCCTGGTCAACGCACCTGTCCTGGACAGGCCTGCTCCTTCTTCTGATCGCGCGTGGCGGCGGCCGGTTCAGCCTCGACCACTTGACGCGAGCCCCCTAAAAACACCCGCTCTGCGACAATTCGCCTCACGCGTGAAGCGATACAATTTATTCTCGTTAAGAGTGTTTTTGCTCCTTGCGATCACCGTTACAGGAACGTTGTTCACATTCCTCAGAGGTACGGCGTGGGCAGACAGGCAAGCACCTTCAAGTTCCAAGAGGCCGGCGTGCTCATCGTTGATGAGAACACAGGATTCATGGACCTGACGGCTCAGATCCTGATGGGCTTCGGCTTCAGGAAGCTGGAGCGGCGGGGGCTCAAGGACGCTGAGGGCCGCAACGGCTTTGATCCCGACCTGATCATCGTGGACCCCTTCCCGGACCTGGACGCGGGTCTTCGTCTGATCGAAGACCATCGCCGGAGACAAACGCCGGGCTCGCCACCGGCCGTCGTGATCGTGGTGACGGGACACACGCCCCGCCCCCTGATCGAGAAAGCCCGCCGCGTAGGGGCCGACTACATCGTCGCCAAGCCCTTTTCGCCCAACACCTTGCTGGATCGCATCCTCTGGAGCACGTCATCGGTCTTCGCCAATGTCGCTTCCGGCGAGGTTGAGGACGACGATACAGACAACGTCGCCTATCAGGCCTCCATCCAGAACGCGTCGGCGGCGCTGCTTCAATGACCGCTAGCCGCCTGACACGCTTTGTGGACCTGCCGGGCGGCATCGATATCCGCACGGCGCTCGTCAGGGCCCAGGCGAACGCCGAAGCCTATCGCGGATCGGCCTTGGAACTGATCGATCAGGCGATCGACGCCTTGGTCGCCGCCGGCGAGGATGTCGATGCGACCACCGCCGCACGCCTGGCCGAAAGCGTCCGCTCCCTGGCGGGGATGTTCGAGCTCGCCACACTGGAGCAATCCGCCGCCAGCCTGTGCGCGATGATCCGCGCCCTGGTGGAACGCGGCGCCTGGGACAGTCGGGCGGTGTGGGTCAATATCCGAGCGCTGAAGATCATCCGCCAGCACGGCGACAGCGAAAACCTGCAGGAGGTGCTGGAGGGCCTACGCCGCTTGGGCGCCAAGGCCGCCGCCGGCCGCCAGCCGTGAGCGACGCGCTAAGCGCCTGACCTCAGTGCAGCGTCGGGCCGCGCGGAAGCGTCCGCCGCCACAGTTGGCTTGTCAGCGCGTTGGCGACGCCGAGCCAGCCCAGGTCGGGCGCCGTGCCGCCACCGACCTTACGCGCCTCCAGGGCATAGGCCGCCGAGGCCGCCAAGGAGGCCGTCGCCGCGCCCAACTGGCCGCCGACACGCTTGGCCCCGAGTCCCAACCACAGGGCGTTGAAGCCTTGCACGAGGCTCCAGATCGTCAGCGCCCGGGTCCGGGCTGGGCTGGAGGGCGCGTTCCAGGTCCGAAGACCCGACAAGGTCATGGCGATGAACAGCGGCGGCAGCAGCAAGCTGGTCAGCGGCTTGGGCTGGTGCGCCACCGGCTCATGCATCTCGGCGAACTCGACGGCGTACATCGCGTCATCGAGGGCTCGCTCATGACGACGCCCCATGATCATCGCCGCAACGATCGCGCCCCCCGCCAAGGCCGCCCCGACGGCGACCTGAGCGACCGGATGATGACGCTGCTGGCGATCGAGTTCGAACGCCTCGCGGCCGGCCAGGGCGCGTTCCCGCGCGGTTCCGTTGGCGATATGCATGCGCCGCTCCTTATGAACTCGAATGGTTCAAACAGCCCAGTTCAGCCTTGGTTCCAGGCGTCTCCGGCCTCTTGGCTCCATCATGACGGCATCGCGCCGGTGACGCAAAGGCCCGCCCCCACGCGCTTGGGCTGGACCGCGAGGCTGGAGCCAGCAAATCTGGCCCATGACCACCACGATCCGCCCCGCAAGCGCCGACGAACTTCAGCTCATCCAAGCGATCGAGCGCGCCTCGGCCCAGCGGTTCCTAGGGGTGATGGACGCCCTCGCCAACGACGAACCGTCGCCTCTGGAGGTGCTCGCCGCACGTCAGCGGGAAGGCGGCCTGTTGGTCGCAGAGGCGGACGATGACAGGCGGCCGACGCTAGCCGGCTTCGTGATGTTTCGGCGGCTTGAGCAGAGCCTCTACATCGAACAGATCGACGTGCTCCCTGTCTTCGAGCGTCAGCGGATCGGCGCGACGCTGATCGACGCCGTGGCGCGCCACGCCAGCGGCATGGGCCTGGCGCGGCTGACGCTTTCAACCTTTCGCGAAATCCCCTGGAACGCCCCCTACTATCGCAGGCTTGGCTTCGCGGACCTCGACGACAAGGCTTTGCCCCCCGGTCTGGCGGCGGTTCGGCGCGAACATCTGGCGCGGGGCCTCGATGAAAGCGCCCGCGTCTTCATGGCAAGGAACCTCTAGGCGGGCAGCTCGCCCATCGCCGATTGGAGGTAGTTGGCCTCGCCCAGCGACTTCACGAGCGACAGCTGGGTCTCGAGGAAGTCGATGTGCTCCTCGGTATCGCTGAGGATCACGCGCAGGAGTTCGCGGCTGACATAGTCCCGTGCCTGTTCGCACTGGATGATGCCGGGGATCAGGGTTTCACGGCCGGCCAGCTCGACCTGCAAGTCGCTGTTCAGGCACTCGGGCACGGTCTCGCCAATCTTCAGCTTGTGCAGGTCCTGAAGGTTGGGAAGGCCCTCCAGGAACAGGATGCGGTTGATCAGCATATCGGCGTGTTTCATCTCGCCGATGGATTCGTCGTAGGTGATCTTGCCGAGACGCTTGAAGCCCCAGTTGTCGTACATCCGCGCGTGCAGGAAGTACTGGTTGACCGCCGTCAGCTCGTTGGTGAGCACCGCGTTGAGCAGTCGGATGATGCTGGGATCGCCCTGCATGGCGGCCTCCTCGAAATCACTGTTGGCGCGAACCTGAGGCAAGCCGCAGCGGCCTTCAATGCTAATATGTGCGAGTGTTTCGCGCTCTCACGGAAATCTTTGAGAGTGACTCGCGATCTCTGATTTTGTGGACTTTCAGCCGTTACTCGGCAGCGAACGAGAGGGCTTCGCGATTGTCCTGGATCATCTGGCGCATCTCGCAGACGCACTTGGCGCACTGAGCCTGGCAACCGTGATGACGGAAGATGTCGGCGGGGCGCTGAGCGCCAGCGTCGATGGCGGCGCGCACTTGGCGCTCGCGGATGCCGTTACAGTTGCAGACGTACAAGGAAGAACGCCTTACCCGATTGAGTGTCATTCTCATCTAGCGCACCGCCGCGGCTTTTGCAACTGACTATCACTATGGTTAGCAGCGGCCACGGGTCGCATGGCGGAGCGAATTGGCCTAAAGCGAGCGTATGACGCTCGCCTGCCGCCTCTACCTGATCACGCCGCCCACCCTCACCGACCTTTCGGACTTTGGTCGCCAGTTGGCCCGCGCTCTGGACGGCGGCGACGTGGCCGCGCTGCAGATCCGCCTGAAGGACGCGCCCGACGACGTGGTCGCGGCCGCCGTGGACGCGTTGGCGCCGATCGCGCAAGCGCGCGGTGTCGCCGTGATCCTGAACGACCGCCCCGATCTGGCCTCCAGGCTTCCCGTGGACGGCGTCCACGTCGGCCAGTCGGACATGTCCTGCAAGGACGCCCGCAAGCTGATGGGCGACCGGATGGTGGGCGTCACGTGCCATGACAGCCGGCATCTGGCGATGGAAGCCGCCGAGGCCGGCGCTGACTACGTCGCGTTCGGGGCCTTCTTTCCCACCACCACCAAGGATGCGCCGACCAAGGCCGAACCGGACATTCTGACCATCTGGCAGGAGACGATGGAGACGCCCTGCGTGGCCATCGGCGGGATCACCGCCGAGAACGCCTCTGACCTCGCGACCGCAGGCGCTGACTTCCTGGCGGTTTCGGCCGGCGTCTGGTCGCACCCCCAAGGTCCGGACGCGGCGGTCGCCGCGCTGAACGCCGCGATCGCAGCCGGCCTCGCCGCCCGCAAGTAGTTCCAGGTAACGTCGGTATCTTGTGACGCAGCGCACATCGTCCTAGCGTCCTCCCCAGCGAACAAAAAACAGGGGGAGACGCTGACCATGAAGCGGCTCGTAGCGTGTTTGCTTAGCGTACCGATCCTGGCCCTTTCCACGGCCGCGATCGCGGAAAACTGGAAACTGGCGCCCGGCGAAACCAAGACCTACTACGACGCCGACTTCAGCCGTGTGGATGCGTCCACCGGCCTGATCGTCACGCGCATCGCCGAGGGCAAGGCGAACGGCCCTTACAAGAACTGGCCCGCATCGAAGGGGCCAATCCTGATCTTCGCGCTCGACTGCGCCGCGGACAAATGGATGGACCTGGGCATGGACTTCGACGGGTCCAAGGGTCTGCCCAAGGGTTGGCGCAAGGAAGACAAGATCGACGACATCTCCGGCGCCGTCGGCAAGGCCGGCAAGCTGTTGTGCGAGACCAAGGACAGCCTTGAGAAGCTGGAGCTGCCTTAAGCCCTCGATCTCCCCGGCGTTCGCCGGGGAGATCGGCTTTAAGGAACGGGCGTCGTCGTTAAGCCTGTCGAATCAACGGCGCCTTGCCTTCCGCCCGTTCGGCGACTAGGTTCCGCGCCCGTTCTTTCACACCGTCGACCTACCGCTCCGCCGCCGGACTTTCCGGTGGGCGTCGACGGCTTCTTGAGGATAGCCCGCCCGTGCCCACGCCCTCCGCCCTGCTGAACGTCATGATCGAAGCGGCTCGGAAGGCCGCCCGTGGCCTGGCTCGTGATTTCGGCGAAGTCACCGAACTGCAGGTCTCCAAGAAGGGCGCGGCGGACTTCGTCACCAACGCCGACATCAAGGCCGAACAGACCCTGTTCGAACTGCTGACCAAGGCGCGTCCCGGCTACGGCTTCCTCGGGGAAGAGCGCGGGATGGTCGAGGGCACCGACAAGACCCACACCTGGATCGTCGACCCGCTGGACGGCACCACCAACTTCATGCACGCCATCCCGCACTTTGCGGTGAACATCGCCCTGCAGCGCGAGGGCGAAGGCATCGTCGCCGGCGTCACCTACAACCCCATCACCAACGATCTGTTCTGGGTCGAAAAGGGCAAGGGCGCGTTCCTCGGCGCTGAAAAGCGCCTGCGCGTCGCCGCCCGTCGCCACCTGGACGAAGCCATCCTCGCCACCGGCGTGCCGTTCGCCGGCAAGCCCGGCCACGGCCAGTTCCTGAAGGAGCTGCACCAGGTCAGCCAGAAGGTCGCGGGCGTTCGTCGCTTCGGCGCGGCCTCGTTGGACCTGGCCTGGGTCGCCGCCGGCCGTTTCGACGCCTACTGGGAGCGCAACCTCAACAGCTGGGACGTCGCGGCCGGCGTGCTGATGATCCAGGAGTCGGGCGGCAAGATCACCACGATCGACGAGAACGACCACGACGTGGTTCAGGGCAAGTCGATCCTGGCCAGCAACCAGGACCTCCACCCGCAGATCCTGGAACGTCTGCGAGCGGCTTAAAGAACCTGTCATCCCGGGCGAAGCGCAGCGCAGACCCGGGACCGCGACAGGCGCACAGGGTCCGACGGTCCCGGCTCGGCGCGCTTCGCGCTTGGCCGGGATGACAGTTTTCAAGGTCTAGCCAAACCGTCACATCCGCGCGCTAAATCGCGGGCCATGACCCTGCTGACCCGTCGCGCCCTGACCACCGCCGCCCTCGCCGGCACCTTCCTGCCGGGCCTGGCCCGCGCCCAGAGCAAGAAGCCGATCGTCATCGGCCACCGCGGCTGCAGCGGCGAACGCCCCGAGCACACCGCCCTGGCCTATGAGCGGGCCATCGAGCAGGGCGCCGACTTCATCGAGCCGGATCTCGTCCCCACCAAGGACGGCCACCTGGTGGCCCGTCACGAGAACGAGATCGGCGGTACGACCGACGTCGCCAGCCGTCCGGAGTTCGCCGCCCGCAAGGCCACCAAGACGATCGACGGCGAGCAGGTCACCGGCTGGTTCACCGAAGACTTCACGCTGGCCGAGCTGAAGACCCTGCGCGCGCGGGAACGCCTGCCGCAGCTGCGCCCCGCCAGCGCCGCCTTTGACGGCCAGGCCCAGATCCTGACGTTCGAAGAGGTGTGGGCGATCGCCCAGGCGGGCTCCAAGCGGACAGGCCGCACGATCGGCGTCTATCCCGAGCTGAAGCACCCGACCTACTTCGCCGCGATCGGCCTGCCGACCGAGGCGCGCCTGGTGACCAAGCTGAAGGCGCTGGGCCTGAACTCGCCGACCGCCCCAGTGTTCGTGCAGTGCTTCGAGGTCGCCCCCCTGAAGCGACTGCGCGCCCTGACGCCGGCGCGCCTGGTGTTCCTGGTCGACGCGGAAGGCGGGCCAGCCGATCAGCCGGGCGTCAAGTACGCCGACCTGATCACCGCACAGGGCCTGAAGGACGTCGCCGTCTACGCCGACGGCCTGGGTCCGAACTGGAAGCTCGTTGTGCCCCACGACGGTCAGGCTCTGAGTGCGCCGACCACCCTGATCCGCGACGCGCACGCCGCAGGCCTGGCGGTTCACCCCTGGACCGTGCGCTCCGAGAACGCCTTCCTGCCCGCGAGCCTGCGCAAGGGCGACCCCGCCAGCCCGGGCTTCCTGGCCCAGCACGGCGACTCTGAAGCCGTGCTCAAGGCGCTCTATGCGGCGGGCGTCGACGGCGTGTTCAGCGACTTCCCGGCCCTGGCGGTCGCCGCGCGCGGCTGACGTCTGACGGATCACTACGGGCTCTTGCGCAAGCCAGGCGCGCCGGTGCAGCGTGCGCCCGCTTTGAAGTCGCATGCGAGAAACGCCATGAAGATCCGTCACGCCGCTTCAGCGGCCGCGCTTGCGGTCGCGCTTGTCTTCGGCGGGCCGGCGCTGGCGTCGCCCGGCTCGGATCTTTTGGACCGCATCGCCGTCGACTTCGTGCGCATGACGCTGGAGGCCGGCGAGCGCGAGCCCGGCTATGTCGACGCCTATTACGGCCCCCGCGAATGGCAGGACGCCGCCAAGCTGGCGCCGCGTCCGGTCTCGGTGCTCCGCAAGGAGGCCGACCGCCTGCAGTTGCTGCTGGCCAAGGTCCCCGACAAGGACCTGACCGCCGACCAGCGCCGCCGCAAGCTGTTCATGCGCGGCCAGCTGAAGGCGGCCCAGACGCGCCTGGCCATGATCGCCGGCGACAAGTTCAGCTTCGAGGACGAGGCCGAGGGCCTGTTCGGCGTACGCCCGGTTCTGAAGCCCCTGAAGAGCTATGACCCCATCCTGGCGCGCCTCGAAAAGATCGTGCCCGGCAAGGGCGATCTGGCCGCCCGGGTTGACGCGTTCCAGAACCAGTACGTGATCCCGACCGACAAGGTCGGCGCGGTGATGGAGGCCGGCATCGCTGCGTGCAAGGCCAAGACGCAAGAGCACCTGAAGCTGCCGACGGGCGAGCGCTTTGACCTTGAGTTCGTCACCAAGAAGCCCTGGAGCGGCTACAACTGGTACAAGGGCGACGCCAAGAGCCTGATCCAGATCAACACCGACCTGCCAATCTATATCAGCCGCGCCTTGGACCTGGGCTGCCACGAGGGCTATCCCGGCCACCACGTCCTGAACGCGCTGCTTGAGCAGAAGCTGACCAAGGAAAAGGGCTGGGTCGAGTTCAGCGTCTATCCGCTCTACTCGCCGCAGTCGTTCATCGCCGAAGGCTCGGCCAATTTCGGCATCGAGCTGGCCTTCCCGGGCAAGGCCAAGACCGCCTTTGAGCGCGACAAGCTCTATCCACTGGCGGGCCTGGATCCGAAAACCGCCGAGGCCTTCGACGCGCTGCAGCAGGCCAAGGCGGCGCTCGCCAGCAGCGGCAACACGGTCGCGGCCCTCTACCTGTCGGGCAAGATGACCAAGGAACAGGCCGTGGAGGCGCTGATGAAATACAGCCTCTACTCGCGGGGCGGGGCCGAGAAGCGGGTCTCGTTCATCGAGACCTACCGCTCGTACGTCATCAACTACAACATCGGCCAGGACATGGTCCGCGACCACGTGCTGCGCGCCGGCAAGACCGACGACGCCCGCTGGAAAGCGATGGAGCGCCTGCTCAGCGAACCAACGACGCCGGCGGATTTGCAACGGTAGATTCCCTCTCCCCTTGCGGGAGAGGGTGGCCGCCGAAGGCGGTCGGGTGAGGGGTCGCGCGAACCTGGCCGGATAGGGTTTTCAACCCCTCATCCGTCGGCTTCGCCGACACCTTCTCCCGCAAGGGGAGAAGGAAGGTGAGGCCACACCGATCCTTACGCCGCCTCGACCCCGAACTGCAGACGCGCCAGTCGCGCATAGAGTCCGCCCTTGGCGAAGAGTTCGGCGTGTGCGCCCTGTTCGACGACGCGGCCCTCCTCCATGACCACGATGCGGTCGGCCTTGAGCACGGTGGCCAGGCGGTGGGCGATGACCAGGGTGGTGCGGCCTTCCATGGCCGTGGCCAGGGCCTGCTGCACCAGCTGTTCGCTCTCGGCGTCGAGGGCGCTAGTGGCCTCGTCCAGCAAGAGGATCGGCGCCTCGCGCACCAGGGCGCGGGCGATGGCCAGGCGCTGGCGCTGGCCGCCCGACAGGGTCTTGGCGCGCTCGCCGACCGGCGTGTCGAAGCCCTCGGGCAGGGCCGAGAGGAAGCCGGTGGCCTGGGCCGCGTCGGCGGCGGCGCGCACCTCTTCGTCCGTGGCGTCGGCGCGCCCGAAGCGGATGTTGTCCATCGCCGAGCCCGAGAACAGGGGCGAGTCCTGGGCTACCAGGGCCATTCGGGCGCGGACCTCGGCGGGTTCGGCGTCGCGCAGGTCTACGCCGTCCAGGAGAATGCGCCCGCTCTGGGGGTCGTAGAAGCGCAGGAGCAGCCGCAGGACGGTGCTCTTGCCCGCGCCCGAGGGACCGACCAGGGCCACGGTCTCACCGGGCTTCACGCGAAGATCAAAGCCGTTCAAGGCGGGCAGATCGGGCCGCCCCGGATAGGCGAAGACGACGTTCTCGAAGGCGATCTCGCCATGCCCCGGAACCGGCAGGGCCGTGGCCGTCGGCGGGGCGGCGATGTCGGGCTTGGCGTTGAGGAGTTCAGAGATGCGATCCATGGCGCCCGAGGCCTTCTGGACGTCGCCCCAGACCTCGCCCAAGGCGCCGATCGAGCCGGCGGCCATCACCGCCAGCATGGCGAACTGGGCCAGGGTGCCACCGGTCATCTCGCCGGCCAGCACCAGACGCGCGCCGGTCCACAAGAGCAGGGTGATCCCGCCAAAGGCCAGGGTGATGACCATGGCGGTCATGGTGGCCCGCGTGGTGATCCGGCGGACCGAAGCCTTGTAGGCCGCCTCCACCGCCGCGCCGAACCGACCCGACGAGGCCGACTCGCGCCCGAAGGCCTGGACGGTCTCCAGCGCATCCAGGCTTTCGCCGGCATAGCCGACGGCGTCTGCGAACTTGTCCTGGGCCGTGACGGTCAGCTTGCGCACGCGGCGACCGACCAGGAACATCGGCGCCAAGATCACCGGCACCATCAGCACAATGAAGCCCGCGAGCTTGGGCGAGACCACCGCCATGGCGGTCAGCCCGCCGATCAGGTTGAGGATGTTGCGCAGGGCGATCGAGATCGACGCCCCGACCAGTTGCTCGACCAGCGCCACATCGGTCGTCAGGCGCGACAGAACCTCGCCCGTTCGGGTCTTCAGGAAATAGGGCTGATCCAGGCTCAGCGTGTGGCCATAGAGCTTGCGGCGCAGATCGGCCACCACGCGCTCGCCCAGGCGGGTGATGAAGAAGAACCGCAGGGCCGTAGCCAGGGCCAGCACCAGGGCGACCGCGCCCAGGCCGACAAAGGCGCTGTTGATCGCCGCGTCCTGTCCCTTGGAAAAGCCATGGTCGATGACGTTCTTGAACGCATAGGTCAGACCCAGGGTCGCGGCCGTCGAGAACAGCAGAAAGAAGCCGGCGGCCAGTCCATCGCCCTTGTGGGCGATGACGAACGGCAGCAGGTGGGCCAGGGGACGGATATCCTTGCGACGCGGCCGACGGGCCTTGGCCTCGGCCATGCCCTGGACCAGCTCGGCCCCCGCGCCGGGGCGACCTTCGACCTTCTGGTCGCCGCTGTTCGCGTCAGTCATCAACAGTCCCTTGCCAAAATCGCGCGGGTTCTTTATAGCCGCGCGTCTTCGAGGGCCACCCCGCGCGTGCGCGAGATGGCGCTTACCCCATTCTCACTCGCCGGCTTAGTCGGTCTGGATCGCCGCCATGAAACAAGACATTCACCCCGACTACCACTTCATCACCGTCACCCTGACCGACGGTTCGAGCTACAAGACCCGCTCGACCTACGGCAAGGAAGGCGCGAATCTGGCGCTCGACATCGATCCGCGCACCCATCCGGCGTGGACCGGCGGCAACGCCCAACTGATGGACCGCGGCGGTCGCGTCTCGCGCTTCAACGCCAAGTTCGCCGGTTTCACCGGCAAGAAGGCCTAAGCACCCTTCTCGCCGTAAGGGCGACGAGAGGCCGGCTCCGCGTTTGCGGGCCGGCCTTTTTCGTGTTTGGAGGTCTGGTAGCGCGCCCCCTCCGTCACGCCGCCTATCGGCGCCGCGCCACCTCCCCCGCAAGCGGGGCAGGAGGTTTGCGGTGATCTTCCTCCTGCCCCGTGAAACGGGGGAGGTGGCGCGATGCGGATACGCATCGCGACGGAGGGGGCGCTCCTCAGTC
This sequence comes from Caulobacter vibrioides, assembly GCF_002310375.3. Classification (GTDB taxonomy): domain Bacteria; phylum Pseudomonadota; class Alphaproteobacteria; order Caulobacterales; family Caulobacteraceae; genus Caulobacter; species Caulobacter vibrioides_D. The sequence continues at coordinate 508,222 of NZ_CP023315.3, read as the reverse complement.
TTCCGGCTCGTAGAGGTCATCCCCGCGATCCCGCATCAGATCGGTCGCGACAAAGTCCATCGCATCCTCAGCGTCCTTGAAGCTGAGCTCCGACACCGTCTGGTTGCGGATCGAGACGCCGGCCTTGTGGGTGCTCTCCGGATCACCGGTCACCAGCGGATGCCACAGCGGCAAATCCTTGCCCTCGTGCAGCCGGCGATAGGCGCAGGAGGGCGGCATCCACTCAAGGTCCTCGATATTGTACGGCGTCAGCTTGATGCAGTCGGGCACCGTCTTCTTGCGGTTCGGATAGTCCTTGCAGCGGCAAAGGCGCTCGTCGAACAGCTGGCAGTGCACCCGCGTGGGGATGATTTCGCCGGTGTCTTCGTCTTCGAAGCGAACCAGGCAGCAAAGACCGCAGCCGTCGCATAGGCTCTCCCACTCGGGGACGGTCATTTCGGCGAGCGTCTTCGTCTGCCAGAAAGGTTTGCGTGGCGTCATGACGCCGTCCTAAACCCGATTTATCCGGCGACCAAACAGAGCCTGACGCAAACCGTGAACGACTGGACGCTGCCGCCCTACAAGTTCGACGACGGGAAGAGCCCCGGAGAGCCGCCGAAGCCCGGTCCGGCCTCGGCGGGCGATGGCGTCTCGCAAGATCCCTGGGCGCCGCAGGGGCCTGATCCGTTCCGCCTGTCTAGCGACGCCGCGACACCTCCGCCGCCGCCTGAGCCTCCGCCGGAGGAGCCTTTCCGCGCCGACCTCCAGCACGCTGCGGCCAAGAAGAAGGCCCGGAAATGGGGCTGGGTGTGGGGGACGCTGCTGGTCGGCTTCCTGCTCGCCGTCCTCAGCGTCGCCGGCGGCGGCGCCTATGTCTGGTTCACGTACCTGAAGGACACCCCGTCCCTGCCGTCCCGCGAGGCGCTGTTCGCGGTGAACCGCGCGCCGGGCATCCGCTTCGAGGACCGCAACGGTCAGGTCATCGCCACGCGTGGACCGCGCTACGGCCAGCGCATCACCCTAGGCTCGGTGCCCAACTATGTGCCGATGGCGTTCCTGGCGGCCGAAGACCGGCGCTTCTACCAGCACGGCGCCATCGACGTGCAAGGCATCGCCCGGGCGGCCTGGATCAACTACCGGGCCGGCAAGACCCGCCAGGGTGCCTCGACCCTGACCCAGCAGCTGGCCAAGGGCCTGTTTCTGACGCCCGACCGAGTGGTGAAGCGCAAGCTGCAGGAGATGCTGCTGGCCTATAAGCTGGAGCAGATCCTCACCAAGGACGAGATCCTCGAGCTCTATCTGAACCGCATCTATTTCGGGGCGGGCACCTTTGGGGTCGATGGCGCGTCCCAGACCTATTTCGGCAAGCCCGCCAGTCAACTTACGCTCTCGGAAGCCGCCCTGCTGGCCAGCCTGCCCAAGGCGCCGTCGCGCCTGGCCCTGACCAACGATATGGAGCGCGCGCTGGCCCGCTCGCGCCTGATCCTGGCCAACATGCGCAAGGAGGGCTGGATCACCCCAGAACAGGAGAGCCGCGCCCTGGACGATACGCCCCGCCTGTCGCCCATGGCGCTGCAGGATGAGGGCGACTACGGCTGGGTGCTCGACTACGCCACGACTGAGGCGGTCAAAATCGCCGGTCAGAACGCGCCGGACCTCGTGGTGCGCCTGACGATCGACCCCTTGCTCCAGAGCGAGGGCGCCGAAGTCGTCCGCCAGACCATGGCGATTGAAACCACACGCTCGGGCGCCAGCCAGGCCGCGCTGCTGTCACTGTCGGCCGATGGCGCCGTACGCGCCATGGTCGGCGGTACGGACTATTCGGAGAGCCCCTTCAACCGCGCCGTCCAGGCCAAGCGCCAGCCCGGCTCGACGTTCAAGCCGTTCGTCTACGCCGCCGCCGTCGAGAAGGGCGTGCTGCCCACCGACATCCGCGTCGACGAGCCGGTCAAGTTCGGAACCTGGGCGCCGGAGAACTACAGCGGCGGCTATCGCGGCCCCATGACCGTGGAACAGGCGCTGGTCACCTCGATCAATACGGTCGCCGTCAAGCTCGGCCAGGAGGCGGGCGGTCCGGCGATCGGCGATCTTGTCCGCCGCTTCGGCATCACCAGCCTGCCGCCTTCCCCCGATCTGTCGGTGGCGCTGGGCTCGTATGAGGTGAACCTGTTGCAGATCACCTCGGGGTTCCAGGTGTTCCAGCAGGGCGGGATCCGGATCGAGCCCTATGTGATCGAGTCGATCACCACCCAGGGGGGGCAACAGATCTTCCAGCATCAGCCGCCGCAGGGCGAGCGCCGAGTCTACGACGTGGCGCACGCCAGCATGATGGTGAAGATGATGAAGAAGGTGGTCTCGCAGGGCACCGCCCAGCGCGCGGCCTTCGGCCGTCCCGTGGCCGGCAAGACCGGGACCAGCCAGAACTGGCGCGACGCCTGGTTCGTGGGCTTCACACCCGACTACGTCACCGGTGTCTGGGTCGGTAACGACGACGAAAAGCCGATGAACAAGGTTGTGGGTGGCGACATCCCCGCCAGCATCTGGCGGCGCTTCATGATGAGCGCCCACCAGACCTTGGCCGTCCGCGACTTCGAGTGGTTGCTGCCCGATCCGGCGCCGCAGAGCGAGCCTGATCCGCGCAACGGCTTCTACGAGACGCTGTCGGCCGAGTTCTCGCGCGCGGCCTCGGAGCTGGAAGCGCCGCCGCCCGTCGCGCCCGCACCAGGGCAGCCGGCCCAGGACAACCTGCCCTACTAGCGTGCGGGAGGGCTCAGCGCCCGGTCGACGGCCGCCATCGCGTGCAGGGTGGTTGTGTCGAACACCGGCACGGCGCTGTCCGCCTGCGAGACCAGCAGCATGATCTCGGTGCAGCCCAGGATGATCGCCTCAGCGCCGCGCGCGATGAGGCGCGCGATCACCGCTCTGTAGGCCTCGCGCGAGGCGTCCAGCACCTGGCCGGCGACCAGTTCCTCATAGATGATCCGGTGAACGGTCGCGCGGTCGTCCGCATCCGGCGTCAGGACGGAAAGGCCGTGCCTCTTCTCAAGACGCCCACGATAGAAGTCGTGTTCCATAGTAAAGGCCGTGCCCAGCAGGCCCACCGTGGAGAGCCCCGCCGCCTTGATCGCCTCGCCGGTCGGATCGGCGATGTGCAATAGCGGGATATGCACCGCCGCTTCGATCTCGTCGGCCTCGCGATGCATGGTGTTGGTGCAAAGCACCAGAAAGTCCGCGCCGCCCGCTTCCAGCGCCCGCGCCGCGTCGGCCAGGCGTCGCGACAGCTCAGGCCAGCGCCCGGCGTGCTGCAGACGCTCGATCTCGGCGAAGTCGAACGACCACAGCAAGGTCCGCGCTGAAGCCACGCCGCCCAGGCGTTCACGCACCGCCTCGTTGATCAGCCGATAGTATTGGGCCGAGCTCTCCCAGCTCATGCCGCCAATCAAACCGATGAGCGCCTGTTCGGTCATGATCCCTCGCCTTGTCTCGCGCGGGGGGACTTAGCATGGGCCGCGCCGGACTGCGCGGCTCTCAGACCACCTCGCGGCGCGCCAGATGAAGGATAGCCAGGACCAGCACCACCGCGCCTAATCCGCCACCCAGGGCGAGGGCGGTGTCCACCCGCCAGGCCTCCTTGGCGATCATGTTGATCGGCATCTGCCAGGGAAAGAACACCCCGGCCTTGGCCGAGGTGGCGACCACCGAAAAGAAGGTCCCGCCGACCCCCAAGGCCAGGGCTGGCACGAAGCTGGAGAAGCGTATCGCCGTCCACAGTTGGATCGCGATCATCAGGGTGGCGGCCAGCAGGATCTTGCCGTTCAGCGCGGCCAGCTTGGCGAGATCCAGCGTCCCGATCGGGGTCACCGCCGGCTTCAGGGCCGAGGCGGCCGCTATGGCGGCCCAGGTTAGCAGCAGGTTCAGCACGGTCATGCCGGCGATCAGGCCGATCACGCAGATGGCCTTGGCGGCGTAGAATTTCCAGCGCGCGACGGGCAAGGCTCGCAGGTGGTCCCAACTGCGTGGCCCATGCTCCATGTGAGCGACCAAGGCGGTCAGAGCCGTCACGCTCATCGGCAGCATGAAGAACGCCCAGACCCCGCTGGAGCTCTGCAGCCACATCTCCCAGGGCGCGCCCTTCTTGCCCCGCGACATGTTGAAGAACAGGAAGATGGCGATCAGGGTCGGAGCCGATACGGCCAGCAGCGCGGCCAGCGAACGGTTCAGCTTGCGGATTTCGACTGACAGGACGGCGAGCATCAGGCGGCCTCGGCGGTGGTGACGGCGGACTTGGCGACGCGGCGATAGATGTCTTCGAGCGTCTTGGGACGGGGACCGATCGCGAAGACCGGTACGCCGGCCGCGACCAGCAGACGGGCCAGCTCGGCGGCGGCCTGATCGGGATCGGCGCCGGGTTTCAGAGCCAGGACCAGACCGCTCTCGTCGCTGACCGGCGAATAGCCCCGGCTCAACAGCAGCGAGATCGCGGCCGTGCGGTCGCCGGTCCGGACCAGAATCTCCGGCGCTAGATCGGCTTTCAATCGCGAGAGCTCGCCCTCAAGAACCAATCGACCGTCATTGACCACGCCGACATGGGTCGCGGTCTGCTCGATCTCACCGAGCAGGTGGCTGGACAGCAGAACGGTCGCGCCCGTCCGGTCTGGCAGGCTTCTGAGGAACCGGCGCATGTCGGCGATGCCGTCGGGGTCAAGGCCATTGGTCGGCTCGTCCAGCACCAGGATCGGCGGCGCGCCCAGCATAGCCCGCGCAAGGCCAAGGCGTTGGCGCATGCCCAGCGAGTAGCCGCCCACCTTGCGGTCGGCGTCGGCGCTCATCTCAACGACGTCCAGCACGCGGTCGATCTCGGTGGCGCGCAAGCCGATCAGCGTGGCGGTCAGTCCAAGGTTCTCTCGGCCCGTCAGATTGCCATAGAAGCCGTGCGCCTCCAGCAGCGCGCCGATCTGCCTGGCCGCGCCGATCCGGTCGCGGGAGACGTCGATCCCGTTGACCCTCGCGGTTCCGGCGCTGGGCCGGATCAAGCCCAGGATCATCTTCAAGGTCGTGGTCTTGCCCGCGCCGTTGCGGCCCAGAAAGCCATAGACCGCCCGCTCCGGTACGGTCATCGACAGATCATCGACCGCCACGCGCGCGCCGAAGCGGCGGGACAGGCCTTGGGTCTCAAGGGCGGCGGACATCGGCGGCGCTCACGAAATTTAAGTTAGAGATAAAGTTGCGGAGTTGTGATCTTTAAGTCAAGATTAAAGACGAGACAGGTTCCAGACCCCGACAGCCGACCATGAGCCAGACCGAAATCCTCGCCTTCCGCCGCCGCTGCCGCCAGTTCCGCTGGTTGGCGATGTTCATGGTGATCAGCGTCGGACTGCTGGTCGCGCTGATGGCCTGGGTGTTCCCGTTGCTGCTGGTGCTGCTCAAGGACGCGCCCTGGCGCCCGGGCGCGATGCTCGCCGCGACGGTCTGGAACCTGCCGATCGCCTGCTACCTTTTCGCGGTGTGGACCATAGGCCAGACACTGGGCGAACTCGCCAACGGCCGGCTTATCCAGGCCGCGCTGCCGCCCGCCTTGCGTCGGGTCGGACTGGCCCTGGGCGCCGGAGGACTGACCAGCGTCTTCGTGGTCACCAACCTGATGCGGTTTCTGGGACAGGCCAAGGGCGGCTATCTGCACTTCGACGTCGCCGGCATGACCCTGGGCATGATCGGCGGCGCGCTTTTCCTGCTGGGCCGCGTGATGGACCAAGCCCTGGCGGCGCAGGCTGAACTCGACGAGATGATCTGATGCCCGTCCGCGTCACCCTGGACGCCCTGATCGTCGCCAAGGGCCTCAAAGCGCGCGACTTGGCGGCCGAAGTCGGCCTCAGCGAAACCCAGCTGTCGCTGTTCCGCTCCGGCAAGGTCAAGGGCATCCGCTTCCGCACCCTGGCCCGCCTCTGCGCGGCCCTGGAGTGCAAGCCAGGCGATCTTCTGGACTATGACTTCGACGCCGACGACCTGAACGGCCCGGACGAGGCGGACTAGTCGCGCAGCGGCCGCAGCCGATTGACGTGACCCATCTTGCGGCCAGGACGCGCCTCGCCCTTGCCGTAGAGGTGCACGCGGGTCTCTGGCTCGGCGGCCAGCTTCTTCCAGGCGTCGACATCGGCGCCCAGGAGGTTGGTCATCTCGACATGATGATGCGGCGTGGTGGGGCCCAGAGGCCAGCCGGCGACGGCGCGGATGTGCTGCTCGAACTGGTCGACCTCGCAGCCGTCCTGGGTCCAGTGACCGGTGTTGTGGACGCGCGGCGCGAACTCGTTGACCAGCAGCTTGCCGCCGGAAAGCTCGAACAGCTCGACGCCGATGACGCCCACATAGTCGAGCGCGGTGAGAATCTTGGCGACGATCGACTCGGCCTGATCCCGCGTGGCCGGGGTGATCTTGGCCGGCGCCACGGTGCGGCGCAGGACGCCGCCCTCGTGGTGGTTCTCGCTGACCGGATAGCAGGCGATCTCGCCGTCGCGGCCGCGCGCAGCGATGACCGAAAGTTCGCGGCCGAAGTCGGCGGGCGCCTCCAGGATCGCCGGCTGACGGCCGATCTTGTCAAAGGCCGCCTCGGCGTCGCTGACCTTCTGGATCCAGGCCTGGCCCTTGCCGTCATAGCCCTCGCGCCGGGTCTTCAGCAGCGACGGCGCGCCGATCCGGGCGACGGCCTCGGCGAGGCTGTCGCTGTCGTTCACGGCGGCGAAGGCCACGGTGGGGACGCCGATCTCGGCCAGGAAGGTCTTCTCGACCACGCGATCCTGGGCGGCGGCCAGCGCCTTGGCCCCCGGCGAGACCATGGCCCCCAGCGCCGTCAGCTCCGAGACGGTGTCGGCGGGAACGTTCTCGAATTCATAGGTGACGACGTCGCACGCCTCGGCGAGGCGCTTCAGGGCCCAGCGATCGTCATAGGCCGCCACGATCTGGCGGGCGGCGACCCGGCCAGCGGGCGAGCCCTCTTCTGGGTCCTGGATGACCACGTCGAAGCCCAGGCGCGCGGCGGCCAGGGCCAGCATGCGACCGAGCTGCCCCCCGCCGAGGACGCCGATGGTGGAACCGGGAACCAGGGGGAACGAAGCCATTGGGATCAGTCCTCGACGCTTTCGGCGACGCTGTCGGTCTGGGCGGCGCGGAAGGCGGCCAGGCGCCCAGAGAGCGCCGTATCGGACAAGGCCAGGATCTGGGCCGCGAGCAGTCCGGCGTTCTTGGCGCCCGCCTCGCCGATGGCCAAGGTGGCGACGGGAATTCCGCCGGGCATCTGGACGATCGAAAGCAGGCTATCCAGGCCGCTCAGCGCCTTGGACTGCACCGGCACGCCCAGGACGGGGAGATTGGTCATCGAGGCCGCCATGCCCGGCAGGTGCGCCGCGCCGCCGGCGCCGGCGATGATCACCTTGTAACCGGCCTTCTCAGCGCCGGTGGCGAAGTCGAACAGCCGCTGGGGCGTGCGGTGGGCCGAAACCACCTTGGCCTCCCAGGCAACGCCCAGGCTGTCAAGCGCATCGGCCGCGCCCTTCATAGTCGGCCAGTCCGAGCGGCTGCCCATGATGATGGCGACGGGAGGCGTGGTCGAAGGCATCGGCGTCGTCCCTTGAACTCGGCGGCGGCGGATGAAAGCCGCCCCGTATGCGGGCCGCCCTCGGTGCGCAAGCCCAAAACGACACAAGGTCGCTCAAGGCCGCTTTTGGATGCGGGTTTGCTGACCAGATCAGCCCGCTAGTCCCTGCGACTCTTCGGCGCCCCGATTGCGTCGAACGCCGTTCCCGTTAACCATGACCAGCTGTGCAATTCGATTCCCCCGTAAGGCCATGAAGATCTCAGGCGCCCGGACCGAACCCTTCGCCGCCATCCGCAAGCGTGCGCTGGCGCGCGCCGGCGCGCAGGTCGCCGCCCGCGAGGTGTCCGCGCCCGATAGCGCCGCGTTCCTGGGCTTGACCGAGGCGGACCTGACGCCGAAGGTCGTCGAAGCGCTGCAGACCCTGATGAGCGAGATCGAGGATCTGCGAAATGAAGTTTCGGTCCTGAAGCTCCGCCTGAACGAGGCTCAGGGCCTGGCCGACATGGATGTGCTGACCCCGGTGCTGAACCGGCGGGCTTTCCTTCGCGAGATGAAGCGCGTCGCCGCCTTCGCCCAGCGCTACGGTTCGCCGGCCAGCATCGTTTTCTTCGATCTGGATGGCTTCAAGAGCGTCAATGACCGTTTCGGCCACGCTGCAGGCGATGAGGCCCTGAAGGCCGTGGCCAAGCGCCTGCTCGCCAATGTCCGTGAAAGTGACATCGTCGGCCGCATGGGCGGCGACGAGTTCGCGGTGCTCCTGGCGCAAGCCGACAAGGAAACCGCTCTTGCCAAGGCTCAGAGCCTCGCCGAGGCGGTCCGCGCCGAGCCGGTGGAGTTCGGCGAATGGTCAGCGCCGCTGCATATCTCGTTCGGCGTGCGCGAAATCGAAGCCGGCGCAGATCCTGAAGAAGCCTTGGCTGAGGCCGATGCGGCGATGTTCCTGCGCAAGCGCAGGACAGCCTGAGGCCCGCGCCACCCAGGGCGCCCAAGTTTTCACCGTGACAACCGCCAGTCGTGCGACCTTATCGCACGGGGACTCATTCAGCGTGTCCAGGCTAACTAGCTTCACGGTTTGTTAAGCATGAGCGCGAGATTGAAGGTCATGCAGCGTATCCTGATCGCCGAAGACGATCCGGTTCTGTCGATGATCTACGAGATCACGCTGACGGAAGCTGGGTTTGACGTCCTGCTCTGCAGAGACGGCCTGGAGGCGTTTGAGGCGCTGGACACCTTCTATCCCGACCTGGTGATCACCGACTTCACAATGCCCCGCATGAGCGGCGGCGAACTCGTAAGCGCCGTACGCAAAGCCCTTCCCGGCGCGGCCACACTGATGGCCTCGGCCATCGACCCCCGCCTGATCAAGGATGGCCAGCACGCGGATGCGCGGCTTGAGAAGCCGATCACCCCCGGACGACTGCTGCAGACGGTGCGCGCACTGGAAGATCGCCACGCGGCGTGACAGAACTTTAAGCTGACCCCAACCGCTGCGCGCCCCTAGGGTGCGGCCAGGTTTTCGGGGAACTCACCATGATCAGCGATCGTGCATCGTCGGTTCTCGCCGTCTTTGCAGCGGCGTGCGCCTGGACGTCTGGAGCCGAGGCGGCGCCGAAGCCGAGCCTGGACACCTATCGTCTCGCGCCCGTGGTGGAGGACGGAAAGGTTCGCGCCGTTTCGGTGACGATCACCTTGCCCGCCGACGCCGATGGCGAAACCCGTCTGCGACTGCCAACCGAATGGGGCGGAGGCGAGCGTCTTTGGCGGTTTCTGAAGGATCCCGCCGTGACGGGCGGTCAGCTTTCAAGGCCTGACGAAAAGACATGGGTCATCACGTCGAAGCCCCGCGCGCGCCTCACGGTTCGCTATCAAGTCGTCAGCGCCTACGACGGTCCGCCGCCGCCCGACGGTCCCAACTACGGCCAGCCCATCATCGGTCCAGACGGCTTCTATCTGATCGGCCATACGATCTTTGTAGCGCCGGAAGGCCGGGAGACCGACACGGCGCGGTTCTCCTGGGACGCCGCAGGCTCTTCCTTGCGATTGAGCACCGACCTATCCCCGCTTGAGAACACGCCTGGCTCCATCGAACGCCTGGGCCCCAGCGTCCTGATGGCCTATCCGGATCTGGTCGAAACACGCCGGGACGTCGACGGCGCGCCGCTGACGGTGGCCATGCGCGGCCAATTCAATTTCACCGCCGAGGCGTTCGCAGACATGGCGGCGCAATCGATCGGCGCCGTTCGCGCGTTCTGGGGCGATGGGCGCGACCCATTCCTGATCACCCTCGCCGGCCAGGCCGCGCCCCAAGGCTGGACTTCCTATCGCGGCACAGGACTGGACGACGCCTTCGCGGTGATCTCAACCCAGAACACCAAGCTCGAAGACTATCGGCTCTTCCTGACGCACGAGTATCTCCACACCTGGAACGCCGAAAGGCTTGGCGGCGCCATTCAGGGGCCAAGAGAGCCGGCTGGCTACTGGTTCAGTGAGGGGTTCACCGACTACTACGCTCGCCGACTGGCGCTCCGCTCGGGTCTCGTCGATCTGGAAACCTTCGCCGCCGCCTGGAACGAAGCGCTGGAAGCCTATGCGACGTCGTCGGCGATCGGCGCGACCAACGACCAGATCGTCGCCAAGTTCTGGAGCGACAAGGCCATGCAGAAGCTGCCCTATCAGCGCGGCGCGCAACTGGCGGTGCTGATAGAGACCAAGCTGAAACCTAAGGGCGGGCTTGATCGTGTGATGCTGGCCATGCGCGATCAGGCGGCGAGACAACAAGGCTCACGCCGCCTTTCCGCGCCAGAGACCTTTATCCCCGTCGCCCGGAAACTCGCCGGCGTTGACCTGACGCCGGAGCTCGATCGTTTCGTGACCGGGGGCGAGCGGATACTGCTCCCGTCCGACGCCTTCGGAGGGTGCCTGACCGTCGAGACCCTGACGCGACCGGCCTACTGGCTGGGCCTCGATCTCGCCGAGACCGGCAGGGGCCGAATGATCGCCGGCGTCGATCCTGCTGGCCCGGCCCACGCGGCGGGTCTGCGCGACGGCATGAAGTACCTGGGTCGGCAAGGCGGCAAGCCGGGCGACAGCTCGATCGAGATCGGACTGGCGATCGAGGAAAACGGCAAGCCTCGCGTGATCCGGTTTCTGCCGAAGGGACCGGGCGAGGTCACCGTACAACGGATCAAGCTTCCGGCGACGCTTGCGCCGGACGCGCGGTCCGCGTGCGTGAAAGCCGTAGCGGGCTAGAGCATTTTTCGAGCGAAGTGGTTCCGGTTCGCGTGAAGAAAAATGCGTCGAGACAAACGACTAGAGCTCGCGGCCTGACGCAGTCAGGTCGCGAAACGCTCTAGTCAGGCGATGATGTCCGGCGTCAGGAGATCTTCCAGACGGCCGATCTCGTCCTTCAAGGCCAACTTCTTCCGCTTCAGCCGCGCGATCTGCAGCATGTCGGGCTGGAAACGATCTTCCAGCGCGCGGATCGCGTCGTCGAGGTCCTTGTGGTCCTCGCGCAGGTCGGCGAGGCGACGTTCGATCGCAATGTCGGTATCGTCCGACGGATCATCGTCGTTCATGGACGTCATCTCGGTGGGGCCCCTTCAGGCTCATAGATAGCAAAGGCTGACGAGCGGTAAAGGCGCTCAGCCACGCGCCGTTTCGAGCGCCAGGGCCAGCCTCTCCAGCGCAGCGCGGCGAGGCGGATCGCCGGACGCTTCCGCAGCCGCCACAAGACCCTCTACAACGCTCGCAGGGGCCGTCGGCGGCCCCGCCAGCGCCTCGAGGCTCTCCATCAGCACACGCTCGCCCCGCAGCTCCACGGCCTTCACAGCCTCGCGGAAGGCTTCCTTGCCGATCTCATCGAGGGGGGGCCTCGGCGCCTTGAGCGCGCGACGCACGCCGCGCAAGGGCGCTCCGACATCCCTGTCCCAACCACGCATGACACCAGCGGCGATTTTCAAGTCCGCCGCCCTGCCCTGCTCCGCCATCCAGGCGGCCCAGAGCAGGTAGGGTACGTTCTGACCGTGGGCGTCCTGCAGATGCAGGCACGCCTCTGCGACAGGTTGACGCGCATAGGCGTCCAAAGCCCAATCCCAAAGCCCTTTGGTCGCGCCCATCGCGTTAACCTTCTCCCTTGCCCGTGATGGTCTCCATGTCCTCGCCCCAGCGCTTCACGGGTCGCCAGGAGAGACCAAAGAGATCGAGCACACGGCCCACCGACTGATCGACCATCTCCTCGATCGAGCTTGGTTTGGCGTAGAGGGCCGGCAACGGCGGCGCGATCACCGCGCCCATCTCCGCCAGGCTGGTCATGGTGCGCAGGTGACCCAAATGGAAAGGCGTCTCGCGCACCATCAGCACCAGGGTCCGTCGCTCTTTCAAGACCACATCGGCCGCGCGGGTCAGCAGCGAAGACGTTACGCCCGTTGCGATTTCGCTCATCGTACGGACAGAACAGGGCGCGACGAGCATGCCCAGCGTCCGGAACGAACCCGACGCGATCGAGGCGCCGACATCCGCGACGCGATGCACCACATCGGCCTTGGCGTTCACGTCCGAAACCGAAAGCCCGGCCTCCTGGGCGAGGGTCAAGGCGGCGGACTTGGACATCACAAGATGGCTCTCGACACCCAAATCCCGACAGGCGTCGAGCGCACGGAGACCGTAGGCCACGCCGGAAGCCCCTGTTATGCCCACCACGAGACGCGGGCGATCAGCGTTTTTCGAACCATCCGACATGGTGAATTTCTGTCCGTATTGGGAGCAAGCCACGCCACGTCAAGCGGGGCCGATTGCAATCATATGTGATCTGACAGCGCCGCGCAGCGGGTGTTCACTTTCCTCTCCACCAGCAAGGAGCCGAGAGCCATGGCCATCGAATCCCGTATCCGCGAGCTTGGGTCCCGTCACGAGAACCTCGATCGCAAGATTCAGGAGGAGACCAATCGACCCGGTAGCGACGGAACGGCGCTCAGGGAGCTTAAACGGCGGAAATTGCGGCTGAAGGAAGAGATCGAGGGCCTCAAGGCTCGAATGCACTAGAGCCTGTCGGGTTTAGATGGAACCATCTAAACCCGATAAACAGGCTCGAAAATCAAACATTTAGAGCCCCTTTCAACGCTTCAGATGACTCCATCTAAAGCTAAAGGGCTCTAGCTGCTAAAAGCAGCCGAAAAACGAGAGGCCCCGCTCCAAGAAGGAACGGGGCCTCTGATTTTTCCGCGACGCCTCAACCCGATCTCCCCGGCGAATGCCGGGGCCCAGATAGAAGAGCGACTAGGCGAGTTCCAAAAGCTCCGAGTTCTTCCCATCAGCCCAAGCAGGTCGGGCTGGACCCCGGCATTCGCCGGGGAGGTCGGATGTCTTAGTCCTCGTCTTCCTCGTCGACATAGCCCGTCGACTGGCCAAACACGTCCTCGGCCTTGAGGTCGCCGCGCTTGGCGCGGAAGTCTTCTTCCTCTTCCTCGACCTCGGGCTCGAACTGGCCCTCTTCCGAGGCGGGACGCAGGGTCGGGTCTTCCGGCAGGATGCCCTTCTTCAGGTCGTCCTTGGCCTTCTTCTCGGCGGCCTTCTTGACGAGGGCGTCCAGCTCCAGCTGGCCGACCAGGCCCAGAGTCACCGGATCGACTGGCTTGATGTTGGCCGCGTTCCAGTGGGTGCGGGCGCGGACCTGCTCGATCGTGGCCTTGGTGGTGCCCAGGATCTTGGAGATCTGGGCGTCGGTCACTTCGGGGTGGTGGCGCAGGAACCAGGCGATGGCGTCCGGACGGTCCTGACGACGCGACACCGGCGTGTAGCGCGGGGCCTTCTTCTGCGGCTTCAAGAGTTCGGCGTGGCGGCTGACCTGGGCCTTCATCCGGTAGTCCGGATTGGCCTGGGCGCGGTCCAGCTCCTCACGGGTCAGCTGGCCATTGCCGATCGGGTCGGCGCCGCGGATGTCGCGCGCCACTTCGCCGTCGGCGATGCCCCGCACTTCCAGCGGGTGCAGGCCGCAGAAATCGGCGATCTGCTCGAAGCTGAGCGAGGTGTTGTCCACCAACCAGACGGCGGTCGCCTTGGGCATCAGGATGTCGGACATGCGGTCCTCCAGAAATGACGGCGCCCGGCCTTTCGGCCGGGCGGGTTGTGGGTGAACGCTATAATCCGGTTCTCGTGAAAAGGGAACGGGGGACAAACGGTTACGGTCGTCGCATCTCGCAGATGGGTGCAAGCGCTCCGGTTGCCGCGACGCTACCTCCCTGAGGAGGAGAACGGCGGATCAGGATCATCAGCCACCCAAGAAAGAGCCTTCTCAGCGTCATTGAGGTGCATGAGCATGCCTTCAATCCACCTGCCGTGATAGGCGGCCTTAGAGCCGTTAGCTTTCACGTCTTGAGCAACCTCTATAAGCCCTTTAGCCGCGTCCTCAATGACGAGCAGAGCCTCCATAGCCCGCACGGGGAAAGCTCTGGAAAGCATCAACTCAGCAGATCGCAACCTACGCCTTCCCTGCCCTTCCCATTGGTTACAGTAGTAGAGGATAGACACACTGGGAAGCTGGGCCATCTTCGGCAAGATACGATCGACCCCCTCTATACTCTCCCTTAAAGAGTGTATAGAAATTATCGATAATCGACAAATTTTAACTTCTTCTGACCTGCGAATTTCATTCTGATGCCGCGTTTCTCTTCTCGATATCCAAATCGCAGCAAATATGGCGACGACAGAAAAGAACGCCTGAGCCCAGGCGGCCGAAACTTCAGTGCCAAGACGCCTTAGTATTGCGGGTGAGCGCTCCCAAAATGCTATTGCCGAAACAGCGATAGGAAAAAGAAAGGCGTATGCCGCCGCGAAAATCCAAGCGCAATCTAACCGGCTGCGACTACGCATTTCACCTTCCAGAGCTCATTTTCTCGCGAGAGCGCTCCTAGTCTTTCTGGAACTATAGCACCAGCACCACCTTGCCCACATGCTCGCCCGCCTCCAAGTGCGCATGCGCCTTGGCGGCTTCGGCGAGCGGGAAGGTCGCATCGACGATCGGCTTCAGCTTGCCGGCCGCCACCCAGGGCCAGACGACGCGCTCGACCTCGGCGGCCAGACGCGCCTTCTCGTCGGCCGAGCGGGGACGCAAGGTCGAGCCGGTGATCACGGCGCGCTTCTGCATGATTTTCATCACCGGAACCTCCAGCGTCGAGCCGCCGAGGCTGGCGATGTAGACGATGCGGCCGCCGGTGCTCAGGGCGTCGAGGTTCTTCTCGAAATAGCTGGCCCCGACCATGTCGAGGATCACGTCCGCCCCGCCGGCCGCCTTGACGATCTCCGCGAAATCTTCGGCCTTGGTGTCGACGGCGATGTCGGCGCCCAGTTCAAGCGCCTTGGCCTTCTTGTCGGCGCCGCGTCCGGTGGCGATCACCTTGGCGCCGGCGGCCTTGGCCATGGCGATGGCGGTTGTTCCGATTCCGGACGTTCCACCGTGAACCAGCAGCGTCTCGCCGACCTTCAACGCGCCATGCTCGAAGACGTTGGCGAAGACCGTAAACACCGTCTCGGGCAGGGCGGCGGCCTGGACGAGATCCAGGTCCCCCGGGATCGGCAGCGCATGGCGGGCGTCGACCACGGCGTACTCGGCGTAACCGCCGCCGCCCAGCAGGGCGCAGACCTTGTCGCCCGCCTTCCAGCGCCCCACGCCGATCACGACCTCGCCAGCCACCTCCAAGCCCAGGGTCACGGGCGCGCCGGGCGGCGGCGGGTAGAAGCCCATGCGCTGCAGGAGGTCTGGACGGTTCACCCCCGCCGCCGACACCTTGATCAGGATCTCACCCGGTCCCGCCGCAGGACGTTCAATGGCGGTGGCGTGCAGCGCCTGCGCCGGTCCCTTGCCGCCGTCGATCGCGATCGCCGTCATCGTTTCGGCCATGCCGGGCTCCCTCGTGATGCTTGCCTTGCGGCCTAGGTAGGCGTCAGATGTCGCACGGAAAAGGGAGAAAAGCCGATGTTCGAGGAGCCTGCGGAAGCCCGCGCCTTCAGCGGACGTGCTTTGAACGAGGCGACCCACGAGGACCTGGAGGTCTACGGCGTCTCGGAACTGGAAGAGCGGATCGAAGCGCTGCAGGCTGAGATCGAGCGCACCAAGGCCCATCTGGCCAAGAAAAAGGCCGGGCGAGATGCGGCCAATGCGCTGTTTGGTCGCCTCGACTAACGGTTCCTTTAAGGTTTCGGTGAGGTTACTGGCGGCTTAAGGCGGCCTTTCGTCTTAAGAGTTTGTGTGGGTCGGTTCGAAGGGGCGGGTCGCGAAACGGGACGGTTGGCTCTGGCACGGGCGTTGCAGTTCGGCATCCAAGCGAGACGTCCTCGCGGCCTTTCGAAGGGGCATTGAGTAGCTATGACCGAAGTGAACGCGTTCGCGGACACGCCTTGGCGCGCTGGAGTGATCCAGGATTTCGCGCGATCGGAACTGTTTGACCGGACGTTCGAGGAAGGGATGCAGCTGGTCGAGGAGACCGCCGCCTATCTCGACGGGGCCGGACGCCATGACAGCAAGGTCCTCTCCCGCAACGCCGCGCTGGGCTACGCCACCGAGAGCATGCGATTGACCACGCGCCTGATGCAGGTGGCCTCCTGGCTGCTGGTGCAGCGCGCCGTCCGCGAGGGCGAGATGCCGCCCGAAGCCGCGTGCGCCGAAGCCTATCGCCTGGGCGAGGAAGCCGCCGCCGACGGCCCGGCCGTTGAGGAGCTGCCCTTTGGTCTGATGAACCTGCTGCAGCGCTCCGAGCGGCTCTATGAGCGCGTCCGCCACCTGGACCGTCGCATGTACGTGGAGTCGCCGAACGAGGAAGCGCCGCGTCCGGTTCAGAACCAGCTCGATCGCCTGACGGCGGCGTTCGGGGGCTAAGGCCCCCGCCCCTATTTCCCGAACCGTATCCTGGCCAGCGCGGAGACCATCTCGCTGGCCAGATCCATCGGCTTGAGACCCGCCTTCCACTTCTCGAAGGCCATCACGTTGTCGATCCGCGCGTCCAGATGCGACAGCGCCGAGACGCGCCCCGAAGCCATGTCGACGGCCAGGGTGGAAATCAGGATTCCCGACAGGATCGCCCGCTTGGAATAGTGGTTCTCGTCAGTGGCGGTGTCGCCGGCCCAACGCCAGATCGCGTCAGCCGATTCCCAGGTAAGCCGCAGGGCGAGAGCCAGGTTGGTCGGAAAGGCCAGAAACGCGGCGAGCGGCCGCAGCGCATCGGCGTTTTCCTGCGCCGCGTCGAGCCGGGCGATCACGCCCTCGCGAATCCGCTGGCGAATTTTCAAGGCGGCGACATCGAAGGCCTCAAGGCGCTCCAGCGCCGCGGCGTCATGGCGTCGCGACAAAAGGGCGGCCAAGTCGCGAGGGCCTTCAGGCAGCAACAGCTGCCCCTCGGCCCCGGAAAGGCCCGCCGCAGCGAGCGCGCGACTGACGAGTCCCGCGTTCCAGCCGGCTTTGGGCGCTAGGCGCAGCGCCTCATCCAGAACGCGTTGTTCGGCCAGATCGGCCCAGTTTGCGCCAGCTTGATCGGAAGCTTGGCCGGAGGTGTCGACGGTTTCGCTCATGAATCCGAGTCTACACCGTGGTTTAGGCCGCGTCGCGCATGGACAGCGGCCGTTGGCTCTGCTATCAGCCCCGCCTCATCGCCTGGAAGCACCCCTTCCGGGGCACTGGTTTTATTCGCCCGCCCGGCCCCTCAAGAGGGACTTGGGAATTTTGGTCGGGCTGTCGAATGGAGAGATACCCCTGGTCCAGATTTTCGTCCGCGACAACAACGTCGATCAGGCCCTGAAGGCTCTGAAGAAGAAGATGCAACGCGAAGGCTCGTTCCGCGAAATGAAGCGGCACGTGCATTATGAAAAGCCGTCGGAAAAGCGCGCGCGCCAAAAGGCCGAAGCGGTCCGTCGCGCTCGCAAGCTGGCCCGCAAGCGCGCTCAGCGTGAAGGCCTGCTGCCGATGCCGAAGAAGCCCAGCCGGTAAGACCTGGGCGTCTTCACATCGCTGAAGAATTCGAAGGCCGCGCGGTAATCCGCGCGGCCTTCGTCGTTTCTGGTTCAGACCGTCGAGGACCTACCCCGCCTGCTTGCGGGCGATCCGGCCGATCAGGGTCTTCAGGTCAATCTTCCCCGTCGCCAGCGCCCCGACGTGGAACGCTCGGGTCGAGAACGCCACCAGGGCGACCGTCGTCACCGCCATGAGAATAGTCGTTCCCACCACCTGAACCAGCGGCGGATCGCCCGCGATGCGCACCGGCATCAGGAACGGCGTGAACGGCGGAATCCAGGACAGGGTCGAGAGAATCGGCGAGTCTGGCGAGCGGATCGCCTGGCTCATGAAGATGATCGGGATCGACATCACCAGGATGATCGGACCCAGCAGGGTCTGGGCGTCGCGCTGGGTCTCACAGAAGGCGCCAATGCCCGCGAACAGCGCCGCGTACATCAGGTACCCCCCCACCAGATAGACCCCGAAATAGGCCAGCAGACCCTTGCCCAGCAGCACCGCGACCAAGTCGCCGGCCAAGCCCGGGGCGAAGTTGATGAGGGCCGCCCAGCCCGCCATGGCCCATACGCCCATGACCGTCAGGGTCAGCCCCGCAACCCCGAGAATCTTGCCGCCCATGATCTCCGGGACCGAGGCGGACGACAGCAGAACCTCGAGGATCTTGCTCGACTTTTCCTCGATGACGCTGTTCAGCAGGATGCTGGCGCCGGTCATGACCATCGACCACAACAGAAAGCCGGCGGCGAGCCCGACAAAGGTCGGCAGCCGGTCGCGCAGCGCGACCTTCGCGCCCGAAGCCGCCTTGGGCGACAAGCTGTTGAAGGCGGGTTTGAGGGCGTCGGCTTCGCTCAGGGTCTGCGCCGAAACACCCGCCCGAGCGAGCGCCCGTTCGCGCATGATCTCGCTGACGGTCTGACGCAGGTCGCCCTCCAGAACGGGCGCGGCGAGGTTCCGGCTCCACAGGTCCATGGTCACGTCCGCATCGCGCCCGCTAATGATCAGCACCGAATCCAGGCGCTTCTCGGCGACTTCGCGGCGGGCGACGATCCCGGCTTCGGCCGGTGTCTTGGCGGCCAGAGTTTCCGGCGGCGGCGGCAGTATGATCGCATCGACCTTGGGCGGCTTGAAGCGCGCGGCGGCGGTCGGGTTGAACCGCTCCAGGGCTTCGCGCCCTGCAGCATCGCCTCCTTCAAGCTGCGCCTTACGGACGGCCTCTTGCGCTTCGGGGCCCGCCGCCGACAGCGCCGCAGCTCTTAGCGCCCTGGCGATCGCCCGGTTCTGATCCTCGGCCATCGCCTTGGTGATCGCCGGCGCGAACGCCTGGCCGGTCAGGTCAATAATGGCCAGCCGCTCGGGCTTGGCCGACTTCATCATCAGCAAGGGCGCGGAGGTGCTGATTCCCATCACCAGCGGCAAGGCGATGATCGACAACCAAAAACCGACCGTGCGGACATAGGCCAGGTACTCCCGGCGCGCGATTTTCAGCAGACGGCTCATGCCTGGCCTCCTGTCAGCACGATGAAGGCGTCATGCAGGGTGGGCTCTTTGAGCTCGAACCGCCGCAGCGACAGATCGCGAGCGAACGCGGCCTTCAGGGCGTCCTGCCCGGTTCCGACTTCAGGCAAACGGGCCACATGACGCCATCCCCCTTCGGCGAGGGGCTCGGAGACAACCTCGCCAAGGCCTGGCAAGGCCGCAACCTCCTCGGCGGACAGGTCGCCTTCCAGCACCAGCGCTCGCGGCGCCGCGCAACGGGCCGTAGCGACATCGCCGTCGAAGACCTTCCGGCCCCGCGCCATCAAGACGACCTTGTCGCAAAGGCGCTCGGCGTGCTGCATCACATGGGTGGAGAACAGCACGGTGGCGCCGCGCGCGGCGATCTCGCGGATCATCGCCTCCAAAGCCTGCTGGTTGACGGGATCCAGGCCCGAGAAGGGCTCATCAAGCACGACCAGCGCCGGTTCGTGCGCCAAGGCCGACAGAAGCTGGACCTTCTGCGCCATCCCCTTGGAGAGATCCTTGATCGGCCGCTTCATCGCAAAGCCCAGACCCTGGGCCTCCAGCAGCGCCGTGGCCCGCTTGCGACCCTCGGCTTCGGGCACGCCCTTCAATCCGGCGAAAAACGCGATCGCGTCGATCGGCGTCATGCGCTTGTAGAGGCCGCGCTCCTCGGGGAGAAAACCGATCCGGTCGCGAACCTTCGTCGCGTCCTCGGCGCCCAGCACCGATATACGCCCTGCGGAGGGCGGCAGCAGGCCCAGGATCATGCGGAGGGTTGATGTCTTGCCCGCGCCGTTAGGCCCGAGGAATCCGGTGATCCGCCCGGCGGGGACCTCGAAACTGACGTCCCGCACGGCATGGAAGTCATCGTAGGTCTTGCTGACCCCTTCCAGGGTTACGGCGCTGACCATGAGACGGCTCTCCGAATCGATCCTACGCTCTGGTTGTATCAGCCCTTTTCGCGAGCGTCGGCTACGAAGGCGATGGCTCGAACAATGCGGTCGGCGAAGCGTCGCCCGATCAGCAGCTGGTGCGTGGCCGCCTCGACATGGTCGACATAGCCATGCACGGCGCGGCGCGCGGGCGCAGCCTGCATGTCCTTCCGCAGTTCGCGGCCCGCGACGGGCCCGGCGGTCACCACCGCCATCGGCCACTTGGGATCGAACTGGGGCTGAGCGGCCGCCTGGGTCGAAGCCTCGGCCCACAGCCCCACCTCCTCGGCGGCGGTACGATTATGAAGACCGCTGGCGAACGCCCACCCCTTTTCAGCCTTGGCGGCCGGCGGCAGATCGATCTTGTCGCCGAGGCGCGTGTGGATGAGCGGCTTGTAGAGTCCGATCGAGGCGCCGAAGGCGGCCCATTTGGACACGCGCGCGAACGTCTTGATAAAGCCCTGCATCGACGGGTTGAGGGCCGCCTCGGGTGTCGCCGCATCCACCAGGACCAGGCCCGCGACCTGATCGGGATTGCGGCCGGCGTACTCGCGCAGACGGAGGCCCGCCATCGAGTGGCCGACCAGGATGTAGGGCCCCCGCTCTCCGGACGCCGCGACCAGTTTCTCGAAGTCCGAAACGATGGCGTGGCCGTCGCGAGGGCTTGGCCCCTTCGGAGAGAAACCCATGCCGGCGCGATCATAGGCGCACGACCGCCAGCCGGCGCTGGTCAACGCTTCTTGCGCCGCGCCCCAGTCCGCCGCGAAGCCAAAGGCTCCCGCCTCCAACCACACGATCGGTCGATCGCTGCTGGGCCCCTCGCAGACCAAGCGCAACGCGCGTCCAGGTTCGATCTCGACCATCTGGCCGCGAAGCTTCGGCGCGCCCGTCGCGCTCATCAGGCCACCAGCGGCGATGTAGAAGAAGAAGACAAGGGCAAGGCCCGCGACGCCACGACCGACAAACTGGATCATAGCGTCCAATGTAATCGCGGATCGCGCACGGTCGAGAGCGACGATAGGCCGTTGCGAACTTTAAATCGCGGCGTCGCTCAAACTTGACGCCGTTGGGTCGGCGGGCGCCGGCGCCGTAGCCACGGGGAGCGTCGCCTTGACTTGCCCATTCTTCAACCGCGCAAGTTCGACCTGTCGCTTCGCGGCCTTGGTCATGCCCGTCGGCCAACGCGACACGGTCGCCTTGTGGACCTTTCGCGACACGCGGCTCGCGGCTCGCAACGGCAGATCGTCGGCTTCGGCGAAGGTGCGGCCAAGGAAGAAGCTGGGATTGAGCGGCTTGTCACCTTTGCGGATCTCGAAATGGAGATGCGAGCCCGAGGACCGCCCCGAATTACCGACGAAGGCGACGATCTCGCCGCGTCGCAGATACGCACCGCGCTTCACGCCGCGCGCCGGACGGGCCAGATGCGCATACAGGGTCGAGAGGCCGCCCTTGTGCATCACCAGCACATAGCGGCCGTAGGTCGGGCTAACGCCGGTCGCCTTGACGACCCCGTTCGCTGCGACCTTCACGGCGGCGCCGGCGGGCGCGGCGATATCGACGCCCTGATGTAGACGACCGCTTTCTTCCCAGGGCAGCTGCCGCAGCCCGAAGGGCGAGTTGATGACCCGCCCTGGCAGCGGCGCGTCGAACACAAAGGCCGGTGGCGGCGACAGGACGTCAGGGTCAGGCTCGGGCGCCGGCTGAGCGTCCGCACGGCTTGCCTGGCTCATAGGGGCGCTCGCCACCCAACCACCCAGGGCGAGCGCGCCGTTCAGCGCACCCACCATCGCAGCGACGCCCAGCATCGAGAACAACGCGACCCGCAAGTGCTGCGGCGATAGGGCCAAGCTCCTAGAGACCAAAACCGCTTCCTCTTCGACGCTCGGTCAGTCGAGAGGACCGCGTCTGGGCGGCCTTGCTCTCATACTTGACCTTTCGGGATGGTGAATAGGCGGCATGCATAAATGTCGCATAAGGCGAAAACGGGGCTCATCTTAACCATTTGCAAACCATATATTTGCGCAAACCCCGCCGCAGTCAGATATATACTCACAACATTACAGGCATTTTAGAATATTAAGGCGCTGTAATTCTCTTAATTACACGTCATGACTGAGACGTAACGGGACTTCGCGAGAACCTGCAGGTATCCAATATTCATCGGCGCAACGAACTGCGCCCAACCAGAGGGATACTTCAAATGCGCAAGTTCATCATGAGCCTGACCACCGTCGCCACCCTGAGCCTCGCCGCCGTGCCGGTCCTGGGCCTGACGCAAGCCGCCAACGCCGCCGAGAGCGACCCGCGCGTGAGCATTGCAGTGTCTGACCTGAATCTGTCGAACCCCGCCCAGGCCGCCGTGTTCAAGGCCCGCGTCCAGCAAGCCGGCGAAACGATCTGCCGCGCGAAGCTGCGCAACAACACCCTGGACATGTCGTTCGGCCGCTGCCTGACCGAGGTTCAACGCGACGCTGACCGTCAGCTGTCCAAGCCCCAACGCCAGGCCCTGGCTCAAGCCAAGCAGGCCAGCGCGGTCGAGCTCGCCGCTCAGTGATCGCAAAAGCGACCGCCGCACCACACCCCACACCCCGCCCCGCGACAGAGGCCTCAGGTAACCCTGGGGCCTTTGTTTTGCGCGCACGAAAAAGACCCCGGCGTTTCCACCGGGGCCTTTGGGGTTTCGATACGACGCGGCCAGATCAAAGCCCTTTGAGGATCCCCTCGACCATCTTCTTGGCGTCGCCGAACAGCATCATCGTGTTGTCGCGGAAGAACAGCTCGTTCTCGACGCCCGCATAGCCAGAGGCCATGCCGCGCTTCACGAACAGCACCGTACGAGCCTTCTCCACGTCCAGGATCGGCATGCCGAAGATGGCGCTGGTCGGGTCGGTCTTGGCCGCCGGGTTGGTGACGTCGTTGGCGCCGATCACGAAGGCGACGTCCGCCGTCGAGAACTCGCTGTTGATGTCCTCCAGCTCGAAGACCTCGTCATAAGGCACGTTGGCTTCGGCCAGCAGCACGTTCATGTGGCCCGGCATGCGGCCGGCGACGGGGTGGATGGCGTACTTCACCTCGACGCCCTCCTCCTTCAGCTTGTCGGCCATTTCGCGCAGAGCATGCTGGGCCTGAGAGACGGCCATGCCGTAGCCCGGGACGATGATGACCTTCGAGGCGTTCTTCATGATGAAGGCCGCGTCGTCGGCCGAGCCCTGCTTGACGGGGCGCGTCTCGACCTTGCCGCCAGGGCCGGCGGCGGCGGCGTCAGCGCCGAAGCCGCCCAGGATCACCGAGACGAACGAACGGTTCATGCCCTTACACATGATGTAGGACAGGATCGCGCCCGACGAGCCGACCAGGGCGCCGGTGATGATGAGGGTGGTGTTCTCCAGCGTGAAGCCCAGGGCCGCCGCCGCCCAGCCGGAATAGCTGTTCAGCATCGACACCACGACGGGCATGTCCGCGCCGCCGATCGGGATGATCAGGGTGACGCCGATCAGCAGGCTCAGAGCGAAGATGCCCCAGAAGGCCCAGATCGCCGAACCGCCGCTGGCGACCAGCACCACGATCAGGGCCACGATGGCGACCGCGATGATGATGTTCAGCAGGTGACGCGCCGGCAGCAGGATCGGAGCCCCGCCCATGTTGCCGTTCAGCTTGGCGAAGGCGATGACCGAACCGGTGAAGGTGATGGCGCCGATGGCCAGACCCAGCGACAGCTCGATCAGGCTGCCCCCGTGGATGGCGCCGTCCGCACCCACGATGCCGTAGGCGGCGGGCGTATAGATGGCGGCCACGGCCACCAGACAGGCGGCCATGCCGACCAGGCTGTGGAAGGCGGCGACCAGCTGCGGCATCGAAGTCATGGCGACCTTGCGGGCGATCACCGCACCGACCGCGCCCCCGACGGCGACGCCGCCGAGGATCAGGCCCAGGGTCACGGCGTCCAGCGCGCCCTGGCTCCAGAGCGTGGCCAGGGTGGTGCCGACGGCGATGGCCATGCCGATCATGCCGTTACGGTTGCCCGCCTGGCTGGTCACCGGGCTGGACAGGCCGCGAAGGGCGAGGATGAACAGCACCCCCGAGACGATGTAGAGAATGGCGGCGAGATTGGCGTTCATGATCTTGTTCTCCCCCACAGGCCTTCAAAGAAGGCCTGATCCTATACTTGATCCAATTCCGCTCTGCGGAATTGGTGGCCGCTCACTTCTTCTCTTTCTTCTTGTACATCGCCAGCATGCGCTGGGTGACCAAGAAGCCGCCGAAGATGTTGACCGCCGCGAAGGCTGCAGCGATCGCGCCGGCCCCCTTGG
Organism: Caulobacter vibrioides; assembly: GCF_002310375.3. Taxonomy (GTDB): domain Bacteria; phylum Pseudomonadota; class Alphaproteobacteria; order Caulobacterales; family Caulobacteraceae; genus Caulobacter; species Caulobacter vibrioides_D. The sequence continues at coordinate 483,916 of NZ_CP023315.3, read as the reverse complement.
AGATCCAGGTCGAGCCGGCGATGGCGCCGCCGGCCAGGTCGGAATTGGCGCCATGGGCCGCAGCGGCCAGCAGGGCGCCGACGATGATCACTGACGAAATGGCGTTGGTCACAGCCATCAGCGGCGTGTGCAGCGCGGGCGTCACGCTCCAGACGACGTAGTAGCCGACGAAAATGGCGAGCACGAAGATCGCCAGACGGAACACGGTGGGGTCTACGGCTTCCATGGGAGCCTCCCTTTCGATGCTGGAGTTAGGCGGTCTTCAGGTTCGGATGCACGATCGCCCCGTCACGGGTGACGACGGCGGCCTGCAGGATCTCGTCCTCGAAGTTGGGGGCGAAGGCGCCCTCCTTGTTCGTGAACAGCGACGACAGCGCGAACAGGTTGCGGGCGTAGAGCGCGCTGGCGTCAGCGGCGATGCGGCCCGGCAGGTTGGCGTGGCCGAGGATCTTGGCGCCGTTGGCGGTGACGACCGTCTCGTTGAGCTTGGCGCCCTCGACATTGCCGCCCTGCTCGATCGCCAGGTCGACCAGGATCGAGCCCGGCTTCATCGAGGCGACCTGGGCGGCGCTGACCAGCTTGGGCGCCGGACGGCCCGGAATCAGGGCCGTGGTGATGACGATGTCCTGCTTGGCGATGTGGCTGGAGACCAGCTCGGCCTGCTTGGCCTGGTACTCCTTGGACATCTCCTTGGCGTAGCCGCCGGCGGTCTGGGCGTTCTTGAACTCTTCGTCCTCGACGGCCAGGAACTTGGCGCCCAGCGACTCGACCTGCTCCTTGGTGGCCGGACGCACGTCGGTAGCGGTGACCACCGCGCCCAATCGGCGCGCGGTGGCGATGGCCTGCAGACCCGCGACGCCGACGCCCATGATGAACACCTTGGCCGCGGCGACGGTGCCGGCGGCGGTCATCATCATTGGCAGCGCCTTGCCATAGGCCTCGGCCCCTTCGATCACCGAGCGGTAGCCCGCGAGGTTGGCCTGAGACGACAGCATGTCCATGACCTGCGCCCGGGTGATGCGCGGGATGAACTCCATGGCGATCGCCGTGGCGCCGGCCTTGGCCAGGGCGTCCAGCGTTTCCTTGTCCTGATAGGGATTGAGCGCTGCGGCGACGATGGCGCCCTTTTTCAGGGCCGCGATTTCGGCCGACTCAGGCGCGCGCACCTTGAACAGGACGTCAGCGTCCTTCAGGGCGTCCTTCGCCGTCTTGGCGATCTTGGCGCCCGCCGCTTCATAGTCGGCGTCCAGATAGGACGCGGCCGTCCCAGCTCCGGCCTGAACCACCACCGAGAAGCCGGCGGCGCCGAGCTTCTTGACGGTTTCAGGCGTAGCGGCGACCCGCGTTTCGTTGGCGCGGGTCTCTTTCGTGACGGCGATGACGGCCATCGGCATTCCCCTCCCCAGAGCGGTGTTACCTCACCAGCATGAGGGGCTCTGTAGGGGATAGTCTTGCCTCTTGTCGAGGCATGACGTGGAGGTCAGGGAAAAATTATGCCGATGGCCACCGGTGTCAGTGGCTTTCGGCAGGCTTTTCCTTCAGGAGCACCACACCCAGCACCAGAAGGACGACTGAGGCAATACCGCTACCAATGAAACCCGCCGGCGTGCAGAACAGCAGGGTGAAGAACAGCAGCAGGACCGCGATGGCCAGCGAGCCCCACTTGGTCATCTTGCCGAACGCGTCGTAGGTGGCAGCTTGCTCGTGGATGTCCATTTCGCCGCGGTGATAGTCGCCAGCCATGTGTCGTCCTCAGGAAAGAAAAGAAGAAACCGAGTTCGCCGGATACAACGCGGGCGGCGAAGGCTCAAGCGCGCGAATTGTTCCAGCCCTCGTCGACGAAGCGCGTTCGCACGGCTGCGACCGCTTCATCGACCGTGATGTCCGAAATCCGACCCTGCCCGCCGTCCAGGCGCGATAGCCATCGGGAATAGGCCGGCACCGGCGCGGTGCCCATCAATCCGATGCACGGCGTCCCCACGGCGGCGGCGACATTCAGCGCCCCGGAGTCGTTGCCAAGGAAGCCGGCGGAAAGCGCGATCAGCGCCGCAGACTGGTCGAGCGGCAGGTCACAGGCCGCGATGTTTCCCGGCAAAGCGCCGATAGACGCCGTAGCGATCTGCGCCTCTTGCGGCCCACCGACCCAGAACACCGTCCCAAAGAGATCCGAGAGCCGCTTTGCCGTCTCGGCGAAGCGCGCCGCCGGCCAGGTCCGCGCGGGCTCGCTGGCGCCGATCCCCAGGCATAACCAGGGCCCAGGCCGATCCGCGTATCTGGCCCGCACGGCCTCCAGCGCCTCCGGGTCAAGCTTCAGCGCCGGTTCGCGACTGTCGACCACCAGGCCATGCGCCTTCTCAAAGGCGTCGAGCTTGTCGATCCGGTGGGCCGGGCGCATGGCCTTCGGCAGGAACGGCCCCGTCGTCAGAAAACGCTCCTGGCTGTGTCCCAAGCCAAAGCCACGCCGCTCGGGCACCCCAGCCAGGGCCGCGGCGATGGCGGGGCGGTCGATCTTCTCCAGGATCCAGACCGCGCGCGGCTTCTGAGCCTGGCAGATCCTGTAGAAGTCGAGGGCCTCGCGAACGCCCTTGAGGCGATCCTTGTAGTGAGGCGCATAGAGCACCCGCTCGACCGCCGGCTCGACCTTGAGGACCTCTGACGCCCGGCTCGACGGCCGAGCGACCAGCACCACCTTGGCCTCGGGAGTCGTGGCCGCGATCGCGCGGATCGTCGGCAAGTGCCACATCAAGTCCCCAATCCCACGGTCGGGGGCATAGACGAGGACAGGGCCTTGGAGCTTCGATGCGGGCAAGACGATCAGTCTCTCGGCGGTTCACTCCGCGATTAGCGGGCGCCAGAGCCCTTGTCACCCATGCTGACGCTTTAGGGCCAGCGGGCGAGCAAACCGCGTAATCCCGCGACACAGGCCAGGGGCTGGTCGACCATGACGTGATGGTCGGCGTCGGGAATGGCGAGCTTTAGGACGCTTTCCGGCATGCGCCCGACCATGTAGGCGAGCGTCTCGTCGGTCATCAGATTCGACCGCTCCCCCCAGGTCAGGGCGGTTGGGCAGGCGACCTCGGGCAACAGGTCGCCCAGGTCCGGCATCTTGAAATTGCGCCAAAGATCCGGATCGAATTTCCAGGTCCACCCGTCCGGGGTTTCCTTCAGCGAGCGCCGGGCGATGAAGTCGGCGATGTAGAGGTTCTCGCACCCCTGCGGCGGGGCGAGGCGAAAACGCGCCAAGGCCTCTTCCTGGGTTGCGTAGACCGGCGCGCCCTTGCCGGAGCGCGGCGGGGGCCCCTTCCAGCGCTTCTCGGGAGGCTGGATCGTCGTGTCGAGCAGGATCGCTCCGCGCAGACGATCGGCGTGCCGCGCGGCGCAGTACAACGTCGGGAAGCCCCCGAAGGAGTGGCCCACGATCACCGGCTTGACGCCTCCCGCCTCCAGGCCGGCCGCCTCGACGGCTGCGAAAATCTCCGCGGCGAAAAGTTCGGCGGTGTAGGCTTCTCTCCAGTCACTGCCGCCCATGCCCGACCACGAGATCGCCGCCACGCGCCAGTCCTTGGCGAAGAACGGCGCGATGAAGCTCCACCAGTCGGCGTGCGCGCCATTGCCGTGCAACAGCAGCAGACCCGGCTTGCCAACCTCGCCCCAGGTCAAGAGCTCGATATTCGCCCCCTCGACCGGGATCATCGAGCGCGTCGGCGCGTCAGCGATCGCAGCGTCGAACCACGGCGGAGCCGGAGGCGGCGCGCCCATGAACGGCGCAAGCAGCGACGCCGGCGCGGATTGGTCGTCGGCCATCGGTTAAGCCTCTTCCTTGTAAGCCAATTCGCCGGGACGCGGCTTTCGCGGGCTCAGCGCCTTGAAGACGCCGGTGCCGGTGATCAGGGTCCGATCGCCAGACCAGATCCGGCCGCGAACCGTGAACAGCAAGTCCTCCTCGCCGATCAGCTCCCCCTCGCCTTCCACCCAGTCGCCGAGCTTGGCGCCCGAAAGGAAGTCGCACATCAAGCGTACGGTCACCCAGCTGTAGGACTTCTGCAGCGAGATGATCCGCCCCCAGGCCATGTCGGCGAAGCTCATCAACATGCCGCCGTGGCAGTTGCCCAGGCCGTTGGTGTGGTGCTCCTCCACGCGGAACGCCAGGCGCGCCTGGCCGGGCCCCTCGCGGTGCTCGAACAGCGGCCCAATCTGGCGGCCAAAGCCCCGTGACCAATTGAGTTGGGAAAAGCCGTCCGGAATCGCGGCTGTTTGGGCGTCTGTCAGATCGTCGGACATGCCGTCAGGCTAACAAGCGTTTGAAAAAAGGAAAGCCTTCCGTAAGGACGACGCTCCGGCCGGCGTCTAACCTCTCGAAACAGGAGGGATGGGTTGAGCCGAGACCAAGACAACTTCGCCGACTGGCTGACGCCGCATCTGCCGATGCTGCACCGGACGGCGCGGGCGTTCGCGGAAGCGCCGGATCAGCACGACCTTCTGCAAGAGCTGACCGTGGCGCTATGGAGGGCCCGCTCCAGCTTCCGCTCGGAGAGCGCGGCCAAGACCTTCGCCCACCGCGTGGCCCACAACGCCGCCCTGACCTGGAAGCGAGGCGAGGTCCGCCGACGGCTGCGCGGCGTGGCGGTCGAGGCTGAAATGCTGGTCCGCGACGCTGGCGAGGATCCGCAAGGTCCGCTCCTGGAACGGCTGTATGCGGCGATCCGCACCCTGTCTCCGGTCGAGCGGTCGCTAGTCCTGCTGTCGATGGACGGCGTGCCCTATGCCGAGATCGCACGGCTGCACGGGCTTTCGGAGAGCAACGTCGGCGCGCGGCTGACTCGCCTGCGCCAGCGGCTCTCCACCTTGGTGAAGGAGGACGCCGATGGACTTTGAGCGTCTCGAACAGGTCTGGCGGTCGGAGGCCAACCGCCCCTCCGAAGAGCAGCAGGCCCGACTGATGGAGGAACTGATGACGATGTTGAACGCCCGCCGCAGGACGGAATTCCTACTGGCCGCAATCCCTTTTGGGGCGATGATCGTGTTCACGGTCGTGGCCGGAGTGGCCGCCTATCGAGGTGACGCGTTCGCGCACGATTGGCCGGGACTGGCGATGCTCGGCGTCTGCTGGGCGGCGCTGATCCGTATGTTCTGGAACGGCTTCCGAGCTCGCCGCCGCCACACCGGCCAACCGATGCGCGACACCCTCGAAAGCCTCTTGGCCCAAAACCAGGCGGCGCGGCGAAACTACATGACCTTCTGCGCTTTGACGCCGGTATTCCTGTTCCCGCTGTGGATGGCCGTCGACCACCTCAAGGATGACGGTCGTATGAGCGCCGCCGCCGGCTTCCAGGCCATGGCTCTATGCGTCTTCGCCCTCGTGGCCAGCTATGGCTGGAACACCCTGCGCTTCTATTGGGTGATGAAGCCCGAGCAGCGTCGACTGGAGGAGCTTCTCCGGGCGTATGAGTAACCCTACTCCGTTCTCCCCGGCGAATGCCGGGAAGAACGGACTATTGTATGCCAACCTGGGAAAGCGCCGCCCGCTGGCGCTCCGCCACGGCCTCTTCGGAGAAGCCCTCCAGTGACGCCTCGAACAATTGCTTCCAGTTGTGGCTGGCGCCCAGATGCAGGAACGCCGCGCCGAGGCCGATGGCGGCGCGGTCCATGAACACGAACTCGCGCGGGATGGTCACGCCACCGACGGCCTTGAGCGCCTGGCGAACCTTGAACGCCTCACGCCGACCGTACTCGCCGGGAGGAACGTCATCGGCGACCGTGCGAACCCGGTCGTCCAGCAGAGGGCCGTAGATGAACCGGGCCCAGACGTTCAGGGCGTCCACCAAGGGATCGCTCAGCCCCTGGAAGCCCCAGCTGCGATAGGCCTCGACCTGTTCGGCGCGATCATCATTGGCCAGCGCGCGGTACAGGCGCACGACCCCCGCCACGAACTTCGGGGGAAAGATGCGGATGCAGCCGAAGTCCAGAAGGTTCAGGTGCGTGGCGCCCTCGCCGGCGAAGGTGTAGTTCCCCAGATGCGGGTCCCCATGGATGATCCCCAGGTGGGTCATGGGGCTCCACCACGCCTCAAACAACAGGGCGGCGATCCGGTCGCGCACGGCCTGGGGCGCGGTCTTGAAGGTCAGCAGGCCCTGGCCGTCCAGCCACGTCATTGACAGCAGGCGTCCCGTCGAGAGCTCCGGGACCGGCGAGGGGGTGCGGATATTGGCGCGATCGGCGAAGAAGTTGGCGTAGAGCGCCATCAGCTTGGCCTCGCGGGCGTAGTCCAGCTCCTCGCGCAGGCGATCGCCGATCTCGACAATGGCCTCGGACGGGTCGAGCGCGCCGTCCATGCGTTTGACGAGCCCGATCAAGGCGCGCAGCTGGCCCAGATCGCTTTCGACAGCGCTCTGCATGTCCGGGTACTGCAGCTTCACCGCCAAGGCGCGACCGTCATGGGCGACGGCGCGGTGCACCTGGCCGAGCGATGCGGCGGCGGCGGCCTCGTGCTCGAAGCTCGTAAACCGCGCCTGCCAGTCGGCGCCGAGCTCGGCCGCCATGCGCCGCCGGACAAACGGCCAGCCCATGGCCGGAGCGTTGGTCTGCAGCTCGGCCAGTTCCTTGGCGAACTCGGGCGGCAACAGGTCCGGCACGGTGGCGAACATCTGGGCCGCCTTCATCAGCGGCCCTTTCAGCCCGCCCAGCGCCGCCTTCAAGGCCTTGGCGTTACGCGCATCGGCTTCGTCGCCGCCGAACATCCGGTTGGCGCCGTACGACACGGCCGCCCCCGATAGCCCGGCCCCGACCTTGGCGAAGCGGGAAAGCCGACCGGTCAACCGGTCGCGTTCGGGGTCGCGGGCGTCGTCGGCCATGTCACCTCACACCAGGGTTTCGAACTCGTCGACCAGCCGCTCGAGTTGGGCGCAGCCGGCGGCCCAGAAAGCCTTGTCCCTCGGGTTCAGCCCGAAAGGCTTCAGGGCCTCCAAATAGGTACGCGTACCGCCCGCCGCGAGGAGATCCTCGTAAAGCGGCGCAAACGTCGCGGGATCCTCGCGGCGCTTTTCCATCAGGCCCCGGACCAGGAGATCCCCGAAAGCATAGGCATAGACGTAGAACGGCGCGTGGCAGAAGTGGCTGACATAGGCCCAATAGTGCTCGTAGCCAGCGTTCAACCTCACCGCCGGCCCCAGGCTCTCACCCATGACGTCCAGCCACAAGGCGCCGATCTGATCGGGCGACAGCTCGCCGTCCTGCCGCGCCTCATGGAAGCGGCGTTCGAACCGGTGGAAGGCGATCTGGCGGACCACCGTGTTGAGGCCGTCCTCGATCTTGCCGGCCAACAGGCCCTTGCGGTCTTCGGGCGAGGCCTCGGCCAGGAGGCGGTCAAACACCAGCCCCTCACCAAAGATCGACGCGGTCTCGGCCAGGGTCAGAGGCGTGTCGGCCAACAGTGTGCCGAGCGGCTGGCACAGCGTCTGATGGACGGCGTGACCCAGCTCATGCGCCAGGGTGAGCACGTCCCTGCGCTCGCCCATATAGTTCATGAACACGAACGGATGGCGGTCGGCCGTCACCGGATGGGCGAAAGCCCCCGACTGCTTGCCCGGACGCGGCTTGGCGTCGATCCAGGGCTTGTCGAAGAAGACCCGGGCGGCGTCGGCGAACTTGGGCGCCAGATCCTGGAAGCTCTCCAGCACCATGCCCTTGGCCTCGTCCCAGGCGTACGCGCGCGGCGCGGCAGCGGTGAGCGGCGCGTTGCGATCCCAGTAGTCCAGCGCGTCGACGCCCATGACCTTGGCCTTTAGGGCGTAGTAGCGATGCGACAGGCGCGGATAGGCGTCGACCACCGCCTGCTCCAGGGCGTCGACGGCGTCGACGTCGACCTCGTTGGCCAGGTGGCGCGACTGGGCCGGCGTCTCAAAGCGACGCCAGCGGTCCTCGACCTGCTTTTCGAAGGCCAGGGTGTTCAGCACCAGCGCTTGGGTGGACGCGCGCGCCTCCAGCGCCGCGGCCAGACCGTCGGCGGCGGCCTTGCGGCGCTCGACGCTCGGATCGGACATGCGGTTGAGGGCCTCGGCGAGGGTCAGGGTCTCATCGCCGGCCTTGGCCGTCAGCTTGGCCAGGGTCTCGTCGTAGAGACGCACCCAGTTGGCGACCGCCGGGGCCTTGTCGACGATGAAGCGTTCCAGCTCGGGCGACAGCTCGTGCGGCCGCGACAGGCGCACGCGACGCAGCCACGGCGCCCATCGCGCTGCGTCCGGATGCGCCTCAAGCGCCTTGGCGATCTCGCCGTCCTCCAGCTGGTTCAGCTCCAGCGTGAAGAACAGGCTCTCGGCGGCGATCTGGGACGAGCGAGCCCGAAAATCGGCCTCGAACTTGGCCCAGGCCGGGTCATCCCGCGCGACGGACGCCGCGAGCGCGGCGTAAGCCCCGACGCCCCACAGGCCGTTGGTGGCCTGCTCATAGAGCGTGATCCCTCGGTCCAGCAGCACGCCCAGGCGCTGGGGCTCGTTGCGGGCCTCCAGGAACATCCCCTCCAGCGAGGCCAGCTCGTCATTGGCGGCCTTGGCGGCGGCAAGATCGGTCTCGATGCGAGGGTCGTCGCGACCGACATAGAGGTCGGCCAGGTTCCATTCGGGCGGGGCGGCGGGCTTGAAGGGCGCGTTCATGGATCAGCAGATAGGGCGCTCGCCCCCCGCCGCGCAATGCTTGAGCCCCCAAGGTTTCAGGCTTTGCGCGTTCTGAACTCTGCGAAGAACGCCACGAGGCCCACGATCAAGTAGGTCGCGATGGCCGAAGACCCCAGGCCGACCGGATCCTCGGCCAGCGGTTTGAGCAGCGGGACGATCTGCAAGACGAGCAGGAAGCCCAGAAACCCGACGGCGCCGACCCAGCCCCGTCCCTCCTGACCACGTCGCCAAGCCCAGGCCGCACCGGCCATCGCCAGCAGGCCCATCTCGACGGCCTGCTCCAGAACCGCATGGTCCCAGAGGCCAAGGCCAACCTTGGGACCGCTCCACAAGAGCGGCAGGTCGGGACGATGGACCAGGAAGTCGAGCAGCCAGTGCGATAGCACGGCCAAGCCGATGAAAAGGCTAGCGCGCTTGGGCAGCTTGAGAAGCAGGGCCAGCACCACCGCCACCGCGACGGACCATAAGGCGGCGGCCGGCAGGCTGTGCGTGTAAGGCATGTGGGACAGCACGAGGGCGCTGCCCGGCAGGCTATGATCGACGGACACCGTCTCCACACCCGCGATGATTAAGCCGCCCCAAGCGATGTCCATGGCCTGGCAAGCCAGAACATAGCTCCAAAGCGGCGCGCGCGGCTCGATCGCCTTGGCGACAAGCGCGCCCGCATAGTGTCCGACGAACATGGCGCCCCCCTGGCTCCAGACTTCGCCCTCGAGCAAAACCCTGGCGCCACGATCCTTGGCGCCAGCTTGGAAGTCCAGCCCGATCCAGCCGGGTCGAGCGCGAAGAAGCAAACGCTTACCGCCTGTCACGTTTGCCGCCATCGCGCCTCCGCGCTGGGAAGTCACTGTTAACTATACCATTTAAGGTTCGCGACACCTCTGCGAAAGCCGGTGTTTACCCAAGGCCTGTATCACTCTGAACCAACAAGAGCCTTGTCCCACGTGGACATGGCCGGTTCTGGTGGATGTGCCCAATGACCAAAACGGTCCTTGTCGTCGATGACGACCCGACACAACGTCGGTTGATCCAGGCGGTGCTCGAGCGCGACGGGTTCGCGGTCTCGCACGCTGAAGGCGGTGACGCGGCGATCGCACACCTGACGTCGGGCGCAGCCGCGGACGTGATCCTGCTCGACCTCGTCATGCCAGGCCTGAATGGTCAGGACACGCTGAAGGAAATGCGCGCGCGCGGCTTTCAGCAGCCCGTGATCGTGCTGACCGCCAGCGGCGGCGTCGACACCGTGGTCAAGGCAATGCAGGCCGGCGCCTGTGATTTCTTTATCAAGCCCGCCTCGCCCGAGCGGATCACCGTGTCGATCCGCAACGCCCTGTCGATGGGCGACCTCAAGGGCGAGGTCGAGCGGCTGACCAAGCGCGCGGGCGGCAAGACCACCTTCGCGGACCTGATTGGCGCCTCGCCGGTCATGACCATGGTCAAGCGCATGGGCGAACGCGCGGCCAAGAGCGCCATCCCCGTGCTGATCACCGGTGAAAGCGGCGTCGGCAAGGAGCTCATCGCCCGCGCCGTGCACGGCTCATCGGATCGCGCCGGCAAGCCTTTCGTGGCCGTCAACTGCGGCGCGATCCCCGAGAACCTCGTCGAGTCGATCCTGTTCGGCCACGAGAAGGGCTCGTTCACCGGCGCCACCGACAAGCACCTGGGCAAGTTCAAGGAGGCCGACGGCGGCACCCTGTTCCTCGACGAGGTCGGCGAGTTGCCGCTGGACATGCAGGTCAAGCTGCTCCGCGCCCTGCAGGAAGGGGAGATCGATCCGATCGGCTCCAAGCGCTCGATCAAGGTCGATGTCCGCATCGTGTCGGCGACCAACCGCGACCTGCAGCAGGCCGTGTCGGCCGGTCGGTTCCGAGAAGATCTCTTTTACCGCCTGAACGTCTTCCCCATCGAGGCGCCGTCTCTGCGCGAGCGTCGCGAGGACATCCCGGCGCTGGTCGAGGCCTTCATCCGTCGGTTCAATGTCGAGGAAGGCAAGCGCGTCATCGGCGCCGCGCCCGAGACGATGCAACTGCTGACCGCCTTCGATTGGCCCGGCAACGTGCGCCAGCTGGAAAACACGGTCTATCGCGCCATTGTCCTGGCGGACGCGCCCTATCTGCAGCCGTTCGACTTCCCGGCCATCTCGGGCCTGGCTGCGCCGATCGAGGCCGTCTCGATCGCGCCCGCACCGCCGCCGGCGGCCTTGCTGCAGGCGGCCCACGCGGCCATGGCCGCCTCGGTCGGTGAGGCGCCGGTCCGCATTCTCGACGATCGCGGTCATCTGCGGACGCTGGAAGAGATCGAGCGCGACCTCATCCAGCACGCTATCGACGTCTATGCCGGCCATATGAGCGAGGTCGCCCGCCGTCTCGGCATCGGGCGCTCGACCCTGTATCGCAAGGTTCGCGAGCAGGGCATCGAGGTCGACATGAAGGAAGCGGGCTGATGAGCCCGCTGATCCTGCGGCCGCTGTCGCGCGAGCAGCGCCTGAAGGCTCTGCTCAAGCCCGCGCGCGCGACGACCAAACAGGTGTCATCCAGGAGCTGAGAGGGCGGCAATCCCGGCCCTCCAGCCCCTAGAGCCTTTCAGCTTTGGATGGAGTCATCCAAAGCGTTGGAAGGGCTTTACATGCTTGATCCAAGAGCGTTTCGCGACCTGACTGCGTCAGGCCGCGAGCTCTAGTCCCTTGTTTTGAAGCATTTTTCTTCACGCGAACCGGAGCCGCTTCGCTCGAAAAATGCTTTAGTGGCCTGACGCGGCGAGAAAACTCGGCTCCGCTTCGGTCCTCTCGGTCGGCTCCTCGACCCTGACCCACCCCGCGCCGGAACGCTTCACCAGCCCTTCCATCGCGAGGGGCTCCAGTTCTCGCCCGACCACGGCGGGCGTGACGGGTCGGCTCCAACGGTGGTCCAGTTGGCGGGCGATCTCAGCCTCGTTGAGGCCCGGCGCTTGGGCCAAGGTCATCAAGATCATGTCACGGGTTGAACGACCGCGACGTCCGCGCTTGCCCGGCGTCGGCGGCGCGAAGGCGGGCGCCTCTCCGGCCGTCAGTCGCTCGGCCATGCCGGCCTGTCGCAGCGCATCCAGCGCCAAGAGGATCGCTCTCAGTTCGCTTTCGAACGGGGCTTGGGCCCGTCGCTGAGCTTCAACCATGCGGGTTTCCAGCTCCGCCTTACGGCGCAGCAGGTATTGGTATGTGGTCGCCATTGTCCTTAGTTCCGAGAAGTCGTGAGGACACTTAGCGCCCGCCGCGGGATATCCCCCGCGCGCCTCGAACCTGGAACCGCGTCCGCCCGCAGCCCAGAGCCTCACAACATGAAAACCATTAACTCTTTACAATTGTTCACATTTTCCCCCAGTGCGGTTACCAAGATCTTAACGCGGTTCGACGAACGGCAGTTTTTGGTAAGCCTTTGGGACGAAAATTCCAGATTGTGGGGCTGTACGCGCCGCACGGGAAAATTGCGCTCCGGGGGCGGTTGCTTTAGCCGCTCACAAGGGGCGGATCAATCCTCGTCTTGGGGCGCCGAGGTCGCGGCGCGGCGGGGCTGGCCGAAACCCTTGCCGCGCTTCATGGGCTTCTTCTCGCCCTTGGCCTTGCGGACGATTTCCTTGAGCTTGATCGCCTGGTTGCCCGACAGAGCCTGCCCGCGGGCGCCCTTCTCCGGATCGGAGAAGGCGCGTCCATAGGTCTCGACGCGCTGCGCGACGCTGGTGAGGAACTCGCCCTCCCATTCGGAGAGCTCGACGCCGGCCTTCTCGGCGGCGCGGCGGGCGCGCTTCAAGGCGTTCAGCGCGGCCCGCTTGGCTTGTTCCTTGGGATCAGGCGGCTTGGCGCGCATGGGGAGAGACTATCCCGCACGCCGCGCGCCGACGCACGCCGAAAAATCTAGATCTCGCCGATGGCCGACAGATAGAGGTCGAGGATCGCGTCCTCTTCCTGGCGCTTGGCGCGGTCCTGCTTGCGGATACGGACCACCTTCTTGAGCACCTTGACGTCGAAACCGTTGCCCTTGGCTTCGGCGTAGACTTCCTTGATCTGCTCCATGATCTCGGCCTTCTCGACCTCAAGACGCTCGACGCGCTCGATGATCGACTTCAGCTGACCCTGGGCGGTCGAATTCAGGACGTCGGCGTGGGGAATGGCGTCGTCGGCCATGAGGCGGTCTCGCAGAAAGGCTGGAATTCGGAGGCGCGGAACCTAGTTCGAAGCCGCGCCGCTGGGAAGCGCGATTCAGCGACCGTCCACTACCTTCCTTCGACCCTGGCTCGCGCCACCTCGGCCAGGGCCGCCAGATCGAGATTCTTCTCTTCGCCGCTGAGCAGCATCTCCAGGCTCGCCTCGGCCAGATCGGCCAGCGGCATCGACAGCCCCTTGGCCTCGGCCGCGTCCAGCACGAGCCGCACATCCTTCAGGCCGAGTTCGGCGGCGAAGCCGGGCGGGGCGTAGCGGCGTTCGGCGATCATGCCGCCATAGATCTTGTAGATCGGCGCGGCGAACAGGGTGCTGCTGAGCATGTCCAGCAACTCGGGCGCAGGAACGCTATAGGCCTCGCCCAGCGCCACGGCTTCGCCCATCGACTCGATGGCCGAGACGATCATGAAGTTACCCGCCAGCTTCAGGGCGTTGGCGCGGACGGGATCGGCGCCCAGCGGCCAGACCTTGGCGGCCAGCATCTCGAGGACAGGCATGGCGGTCGCCACGGCGTCCGGCGCGCCGGCGGCCAGCACGTTCAGCCCGCCGGCCTGGGCCACAGGCGGGCGGCCGAAGACGGGCGCGGCCACATAGCCAAGACCCCGTTCGGCATGCAGCGCAGACAGTTCTCCGGCGAGCGCGGTGGAGATGGTCGCGAGGTTGATGTGGACCACGCCCTTGCGCGCCCGCGCCAGGGCTCCGCTGTCGATCAAAACTTCCCGCATCGCCTGATCATGGGCCAGCATGGACAGCACGATGTCGGCGTCGAGGGCCTGATCGATATCGCGGGCCGGGATCGCGCCCTCGGCGGCCAATTCGTCAACAATGGCGCGTGAGCGGTTCCACACCGTCACCGTCACGCCCTTGGCCAGCAGATTGCGGACCATGGCCGCCCCCATGGCGCCGAGGCCGATCATCGAGACGTTCATGGAGGGGCTCCGGATCGAGACAACGAGGGCCGCAGATAGGGGCCTTCGCGCCATCTCGCCACGCATTTCGTCAGATCAGGCCGTGCGCCTCGACCGCGTCGCGCACACGCGCTGGATCGGTGAAATGGTGGGTGTGGAAGCCCAAGGCCTCGGCAGCGGCGATATTGGCCGCGCTGTCATCGATGAACAGCAGGTCGCCCGCCGACAGGCCCGTCCGCGCCAGCACGATCTCGTAGATCCGGCGATCGGGCTTGATCACGCCTTCATCGCCCGAGACGATGGCGTCGCGGAACAAGCCGAAATGCTTGGGCGAGATAGCCTGCACGCCCGGCCACTTGCTCTGGGGCATGTTCGTGAGCGCAAACTGCGGTGTGTCACGGGCGGCCAGGGCTTCGATCACAGCGGCGGTCTCGGGAATCGGTCTCGACAGCATCTCGTCGAAGCGTTCGTCCCAGGCGCGGATCTCGGCGGCGTACTCCGGGAAGCGTGCGATCAGCGGCGCGGCGTTGTCGGCGAACGCAACGCCGCGATCATGCTCGACATGCCAATCCAGGGTGCAGACATGTGAAAGGAACCGGTCGAGATCGGCCGGCTCCTTGAAGATCTTCGCATACAGTGCGCGGGGGTCCCAGCGCACGATGACGTTGCCGACGTCCCAGAGAACGGCTCTGGGACGAGGGCGCGTCATCAGCCTTGCTTGGCTTTGAAGCGCGGGTCGGTCTTGTTGATGATGTAGATGACGCCCTTGCGGCGGACCATCTTGCAGTCGCGGTGGCGACCCTTGAGCGACTTCAGCGAGCTGCGAACCTTCATGACCGTCTCTGTCTGTACTCAGCGGAGAGGTTCGGGCGCGCGCAAGACGACGGCCGGAACGTCCGGGTGTTTCGGAGGCGGTGCGTATAGTCAGGACGCGGGCCCGAGTCAATGCGCTCCGGGCCCTTTCGCGCCGCAGGCCGGGAACTTCACCCGTCTGGCGCGCTTGTGATTGAAGCTTTCACCCGAACCCCGGTAGCTTCTAGCGCATGGCCATGGATCGTCGCGTCTTTCTCGTTCTCTTGCTTGCCGGCTGCGCGGACACCTCCCCGCAGGGACCGCTGACTGTGATCAGCCCCGCGCCGCCGCCGCCCGCGCCGCAGACGCCCACTATGCCCGCGCCGACGCCGCAGACGCCTGTCCCCGCCGGCGAACTCGCCTTTGACACCTGGATGCAGGATTTCCGCGGCCGCGCCTTGGCCGCCGGGCTGTCGCCAGACCTGCTGAACCGCGAACTGAGCGGCGTCATCCCCGATCCCAGGGTGATCAGCCTCGACACTCGTCAGCCCGAGTTCTCCAAGCCGGTCGGCGACTATATCCGCGGCGTGATCAGCGAAGACCGCGTCGCCGTAGGCCGCAACAAGCGCGAACAACTCGCCTTCCTGTTGGAGATCGAGGCCCGGTACGGCGTGCCGCGCGACATTCTCCTGGCGGTGTGGGCCATGGAGTCGGCGTTCGGTCAGTTGCAGGGCAATTTCGACGTCGTCCGCTCAATGGTCAGCCTGGCCGCCGACGGCCGCCGCCGCGCCTGGGCCGAGGGCGAACTGATCGCGGCCCTGAAGATCATCGATTCCGGCGAGGTCACGCGCGCTCAGCTCAAGGGCTCGTGGGCCGGCGCCATGGGTCAGACCCAGTTCATTCCGACCAGCTTCCGGGCGACGGCCGTCGATTTCGACGGTGATGGGCGGCGCGACATCTGGGGCTCGGACGCCGACGCCCTGGCCTCGGCCGCCAACCTTCTGACCCGTGGCGGCTGGAAGCGGAACGTGGGCTGGGCCAAGGAAGTGATCCTCCCGCCCGGCTTCGATTACGCAGTCACCGAAGGTCCCCGGGAGGTTCCCGCCTGGTGGGAGGCGCGCGGCGTACGGCGCGCTGACGGCCTTCCCTGGACGCCGCAGGACGCAGCCTCGCCCGCCATGCTGATCCTGCCGGCCGGCGCGGCGGGACCGGCGTTTCTGGCCCTGCCCAATCACTTCGCGATCCGGACCTATAACAACTCGACGTCCTACGCCCTCGGCATCGGCCTGCTTGCCGACCGGTTTGCCGGCGGCGCGGCCCCCATCACGCCGTGGCCGGTGGAAACGCCGCTGTCGATGTCGGATCGGATGGCCGCCCAGATCGCCCTGGCCCGCGTGGGCTTCAATCCCGGCCCCGCCGACGGCGTCATCGGAGCCGGCACGCGCCGCGCGCTGCGCGCGTGGCAACAGAGCCAGCAACTGCCCGCCGACGGTTACCTGTCGAACGATATGGTCGCGCGCCTGAAGGCGCAGGCCGGGATCATCCCGTAGCGATCTCCATCCAGATGGAGCGATGCTCGCCCGGACGCAGCACCGTCATGCCCGTCTCCCCCTCCCCAAACGGATTGGGGCGGCTCGCGCAGGGCTCTACGCAGTAGTAGTCCTCACCCGGCGGAACATAGACGTGCAGCCATGCGCAGTCGGGCGAGGCCGTGAGGACGGTGTCCGGCTGACCAGGCGCGCTGAGCACCGCGCGCTGGTTCCAGCCGGTGTAGCAGTGATCGATCAAAGCATGTCCGGCGACCGGCGCGCCCGCAGCCCAGTCTGGTCCCCACCGCCCCGCCTGATGGACCGTGGGCAAGACGTCGGCGTCGATAAGCCAGACCCCGTCGTTAAGCGCCGCGAGGCGCTCGCCCGCCCGGGCCGGAAAATAGGGATGGAAGCCCAGACCCGCAGGCATGACGTCCTCACCCGTGTTGGTGATCGTCAGCGTCACCCGAAAACCCGTCTCGTCGAGCACGAAAGCCTGCTCGGCGCGGTAGGACCAAGGCCAATCACCGGCTGAATGCGCGAAGGCCAATACGGCTTGCCCGGCCTCGGCGCTTTCCAAAGCCCATGGCGCGCGCCAGCCTTGGCCATGCAGAGGATGGGGATGTCCCTGCAGGTTCGGCGGCAAGGTCACCGTCCGTCCCTCGAACACGAACTGCCCGTTCGGGATGCGATTGCAGAACGGGACCAGCGGGAAGCTCGCCGTCAGCAAGGCGTCTTCAGCGCCCGCCGCCATGGGCCGCAACACGTCGCGCCCGTCGACCGTAAACGCCGCCACCGCGCCGCCGACCTCCGGCGCGAACACCAGGCGGGCTCCGCCCTTCTCGATGGCGATCATTCTGCGCTCTCCCAGGAACCGATCGCCGCATCGGTAAGGACGTTCGACGCCGAGGCCAAGCCTCATGGTAGCGGTCTCAGAGACTTGCGCGCCCGTACCGGCCAAGCTCAACTGAGGCCATGGTCGAAACCCTCTCCGCGTCTAAAGCGCGACGCATAGCGCTGGCGGCGCAAGGCTTCGGCCGCCCTCGCCCCATCCAGCCTGGGAAGCGTCATCTGCTTTCGACGATCGAGGCGCTGGGTGTGGTGCAGATCGACTCGGTCAACGTCGTCTCGCGATCCCACTACCTGCCATTCTTCTCCCGCCTGGGCGCCTATGACCGCGGCCTGCTTGAGGACCTCGCCTGGGGACGCAAGCCCGCACTCGCCGAATACTGGGCCCACGAAGCGTCCTTGACCCCGCTGGCCACTCACCCCTTGCTTCGCTGGCGAATGCAGGACGCCCGCGACGGCGCCGGGGTCTGGAAGAACGTCGCCGGTTTCCTGCGCAGCCACGCTGACTTTATCGATCAGGCGCTCGACGCCGTAGACCAGCGCGGGCCGCTCGCCGCGTCGGAGTTGGACCTTGGCGCGAAGGGCGAGGGCGGCTGGTGGGGCTGGAGCGAAGGCAAGCGCGCGATGGAATGCCTGTTCTGGACAGGCCGCCTGACCACCGCCACGCGTCGCGGCGCCTTCGAGCGCGTGTACGACCTTCCCGAACGGGTCCTGCCCAAGGCCATTCACGAGGCCCCGACGCCTGAGCGGGGGGAGGCTTGCCGCGCGCTGCTCAGGATCGCCGCAAAGGCGATGGGCGTCGCCACGGAACGAGACCTGCGCGACTATTTCCGCCTCAGCTTGAACGATGCGCGGGAGGGCGTCGCCGCCCTGGCGGCCGAGGGCGAACTGATCCCCGTCACGGTAGGGGGCTGGGACCAACCGGCCTATCTCACGCCCGAAGCCCGCCGCCCCCGCGCGATCAAGGCCGCCGCCCTGCTCTCGCCATTCGACAATCTGATCTGGTTTCGCGAGCGCACCGAGCGATTGTTCGACGTCCGCGTACGGCTTGAGATCTACACGCCGGCCCACAAGCGCACGCACGGCTACTATGTCCTGCCGTTCCTGCAGAACGAGGCGATCACCGCGCGCGTGGACCTCAAGGCCGATCGAAAGGCCGGCGCGCTGCTTGTGCTCGCCGCGCACGCCGAACCGCAGGCCAACGATGAGACGGCGCGAGCGCTGGCCCAGGAACTGGCGCTGATGGCCCAGTGGCTCGGCCTTCGTCGAGTCGAGGTCAGGCCCGTCGGCGACCTTTCCCCCGCCTTGGGTTCGGTTGTCGGCTCTCAAGCCGAAGATGGCTCGACCCGACTGTAAACCATTGTAAAAATGCCGCCTCAGGTCGAGCGAGCAAGGGCGGAGCAAGGTACAGATGAATGGCTGGACGCCTGCTCGTCGCCCCACCGACAGAGAGTCGCCCGCGGCGCGTTCCGCTCCCCCGCGGGACGCGCCACTTCCCAGCGTAAGTGAGCTTATGAAAGTCGCCCTGCTCGACGACGACCAAAGTCACAACGCGCTTGTGGCTTCGGTTTTGGACCCCGCCGGCTTTGTCTGCACGAGCTTCACCACGCCCTCGCGCATGCTGGCCGAGCTGCGCAAGCAGACCTTTGATCTGATCATCCTGGATTGGAACATGCCCGAGCTGTCGGGCGTGGAGACGCTGAAGCTTCTCCGCGAAGATCCAGCGACCGCTCCGCCGGTGCTGCTGCTGACAAGCCGCTCGGTGGAAGCCGATCTCGTTGAGGGTCTGAACGCCGGTGCGGACGACTACATCGTCAAGCCACTGCAGCCGCAGGTGCTGCTGGCCCGCGTCAACGCCGTGGTTCGCCGCATCCATCGGCCGCCTTCGCAGCCCCAGAGCGAACAGTACGGCCAGTACCGGCTCGACCCCGGGGCCCACACCGCCAGTTGGAACGGGCAGGTCGAAACCCTGACACCCAAGGAATTTCAGCTGGCCTCGCTGTTGTTCAGCAACCTGTCGCGTCCGCTATCGCGAGAATACCTGCTGCGGCGCATCTGGGGGCAGAGACCAGACCTGGAGACCCGCACGCTCGACGCCCACGTGTCGCGCCTACGCTCCAAGCTGCATCTTCGTCCCAGCAACGGTTTCCGGCTGAGCACCGTCTACGGTTTCGGCTATCGTCTCGAGGCGTGCGATCCGGATACGGCGGGCGGGGGAGACTGAGCATGATCAAGGCCGCAGGCGCGAGCCTCTTGGTTCTGGCGCTGTCCGGCGCTGCGGGCGCCTGGGCGCAAACCGCGCCCGCCGAACCGCCGGTGGCCTATGTGGTCAAGCCCGGAGACACCTTGATCGGCCTGGGCCAGGCTTATCTGAACCGACCTAGCGACTACCGCCGGGTTCAAAAGGCCAATGGCGTGCAAGAGCCGCGACGCCTGCGCCCTGGTTCGCGGCTGAACATCGACCCCAACCTTTTGAAATCGACGCCGATCGCCGCGACGCTGTCGGCCTTCACCGGCCCCGTTCAGATCGAGACGAACGGTCAGCGGACCCCCGCGCGCGTCGGCATGCCTCTATCGGAGGGCCAGTGGATCATCACCGGTCAGGGCGCCTTCGCCACCTTTGAGCTTGAGGACGCCTCGCGGGTGACCCTGCCCTCGAACACGCGGGTGCGGATCGCGAAACTGCGTCAGGTCCTGATCAACAACGCCCCGCAACGGGTGTTCCAGTTGGAGCAAGGCAAGGGAACCATCTCGGCCACCCCGACGCCGACGCCTGGCGCGCGCTTCGAGGTGCGCACCCCCGTCTCGGTCTCGGCGGTCCGCGGGACAGAGTTCCGCGTCGGCGCCAGCGCCGACAAGGCTCAGACCGAGGTCCTGAAGGGGGCTGTCGGCGTCGATGCGGGCGCGAGCGCCACGGACAATGCGCCAGTCCAGGCCGGGTTCGGCGTCAGCGCGTCGGCAGGCGGTGTCGGCGCGCCGGTTGAGCTGTTGCCTGCGCCCAAGCTCGGCGCCGGGGGGCAAACCCAGAGCGAGGCCCTGGTCAGCTTCAGCCTGGAGCCCGTGGAGGGCGCGGCGTCGTACCGCCTTCTGCTGGCCCGTGACGCCGGCTTCATCGACATCTTTGCAGAGGCGACGACCCAGACCACCTCCCAACGAAATCCGATCGCCGACTTTGGTCAGGTCGCGAATGGCACCTACTTCGTTCGCTTGACGGCCCTCGATCCGGGCGGCCTCGAAGGCTTCCCGGCCGACTACAGCTTCGATCGCGACCTCAATACGCTGGACGCCGCACCGCCTAGCGACAGCCGCGACGGCAAGCATCGCAAGTTCCTGTTCCGTTGGAGCGCCGCGGGCGAAGGGGTTCGGAACTACAGGTTCCAGATGTTCGCCGAGGGCGAAACCAAGACCCCGGTCGTCGACCAGCCAGGCCTGACCGAACCGCACCTTACGCTCACCGATCTGCCTCCTGGCGCGTATGCCTGGCGGGTGACGGCGCTGCGTTTCAAGGACGGCGTCCTGACTGAGAAGCAGGGGCCGCTGCAACAGCTGCAGATCGGTAAGTGAAACCGTCGGAGGCCCGACCATCACGCCCCGGCGAACGGCGGCTTTCGTGGCTGTGGCTAGCGGTCGTCGCCAGCCTGATGTTCGCGCTCTTGGCCGCCCGTCCGGCCAGTCGGGTCGACAATCTCCTCTATGACGTCCTGGCGCGCGCCAATACACGCCCCGCCGATGACTCCATCCTGATCATCGACATCGACGATCGCAGCCTCGCCAGAATGGGGGCTTGGCCCTGGGCGCGCGAAACGCATGCACGAATGGTCGACCAACTGACTGAGGCCGGCGCACGAACCATCGTCTACGATGTGTTGTTCAGCCAACCCTCGCGCGATCCCGCGCAGGACCGCGCGCTCGGCGACGCCATCGCCCGATCGGGACGGGTCTATCTGCCGGAGTTCCTGGCCGGCGGCGGCGAGAACGCGCCGTCGCGCATCGTCGGTTCGATCCCCGAGATCGCCCGGGGCGCCGCCGGTGAAGGCCTGGCGCACGTACGCTTCGACGACGACGGCGTGGTTCGACGGATGGCGCCGTTCGAGCCGAACGGACCGAACCTCAAGCCTGACCTGCTGACCGTGGTCCATCGCGCCACCCGTCCGCCCGGCTCGCCGGACGTAACACGCGGGCAAGACCAGACCCTGCTCATCGCCTTCGCCGGACCACCATCGATCTACCGCCATGTCAGCTTCGCCAGCGTCCTCGACGGCGAGGTGCCTAGGGAGCTGATCGCCGGGCGCACGGTCTTCGTGGGCCTCACCGCGCCAGGCCTAGGCCCCGCCTTCCCCACACCCGTCACGCCGGACGCCGCCAGCATGACCGGCGTGCAACTGCAGGCCAGCATTCTGGATGCGCTACGCCATGGCCGCATGATCAAACCGGCGGGCGCATGGAGCCGGGTGGCCTTCAGCTTGACCTTGCTATGGCTCCTGATGATTGGCTTCCTGGCCTTGCCGCCACGCGCCAATCTCCTGCTGACGATCGGCCTCTGCGCGGTCGGCTTGGCCTATTCGGCCGCTCTTTTCTGGCTGGGGCACATCTGGCTATCGCCTGTCGCCACGGTCGTCGGGCTGATCCTGGTCGCTCTGCTTTGGGGGTGGGGCCAGTTGGGGCGCGTCAACGACCTGATCGGGCGCGAATTGGCGCGCGTTCGGTCGGTCGTGCGCGGACGGGGCGCGACAGCGACCGCGTTCGTCGGCGATGTCGTCACGCGTCAAGCCTCCAGTCTCGGCGAGGCGATCACGCGCATGGACGATCTGCGCCGCTTTTCCGCCGACGCCCTGTTCAGCCTCCCCGACGCCACCTTGGTGGCGAATGAGGCCGGTCGCGTGATCGCCGCGAACGCTGCGGCCCAGACGCTGCTCAAGCCTTTTCAGACCCCCTTGAACGGGTCCTCGCTGGCGGATCTGATCAATCTCCTGGATCCCCTCGGCCGGCGCTTCGAACTCGATTGGCCGCAGGCGACGGATCGCCATGACCCGATCGACTTGCACCTGCCCGACGGTCGGGCCTTTCAGTTGCAGACGGTCCTGCGTCGCGATGAACAGGGCGCGCCGGCAGGGTGGATTGTGCGCCTAGCCGACATCTCGATCCTCACCGCCGCGATGCGTCAGCGCGAGCAGGCGCTGCAGTTGCTGACGCACGACATGCGCTCGCCGCAGACGTCGATCCTGGCCTTACTGGCCACCACGCCCGACCTGCCCCAAGAGACGTCGGATCGCATCGCCGCCTATGCTCGCCGCACGCTCGCCCTGGCCGACGGCTTCGTTCAACTGGCCCGCGCCGAGGTGACGCCGGTCTCGCTGGAGCCCTTGGACCTGGCCGACGTGGCGGTGGAGGCGATCGACGAGGTCTGGCCCCAGTCCGTGCAGCGCAAAATCCGTATCGAGCAAATCGGCGGCGAGACCCCGATGATGGTTCTGGGGGATCGGAGCGTATTGGCGCGAACCCTGGTGAACCTGCTGGGGAACGCCGTGAAGTATAGCCCGCCGGGATCGGCGATCACCGTCACCCTGTCAGAGCAATCCTCGCCCAGCGGACCCGTTGTTTGCGCCGCCATCGCCGACCAGGGGCCCGGCTTCTCGCGCGAGGAGGCGGCCACCGCCTTCCGTCCCTTTCAGCGGTTCGAGCGTCCTGGCCACGCGCTGACCGGAAACGGCGTCGGCCTCGGATTGGCGTTCGTGCAGGCGGCCGTCGCGCGACATGGCGGTGAGGTCTCGTGCCGGAGCGAACCGGGCGTCGGCGCGGAATTCACCGTGCGGCTGCCACGGCACGGCGTCTCCAAGACCACCTAAGGCCGGCCGGCGCCTTCCAGGGCGTCGAGCAGGCGCTTGGCGACCGCCGTGGGCGGCTCGTCGCGGACGCGCGTCGAAGACCACGCGATGGTCTTGCCGCTCCGTGCGTCGATCACGGCCAGGGTGACCGCGCGCTTGCCTTCGGTCCTCGCCCAGAAGCGCCACCACGGCGCCGCGTCAGGCGCGCTGCGCCAGGCTTCCAGCTCCAAGGCGTCGGCGGCGCTGGAAACGCCAATGCCTGGGAGCGGCTGGGCTACGCCGACCTGCACCAGAAAAAGCGGCGCGCCATTGCTTGGCGACGCGCCCAGCTGTTCCAGGACGCCCTGCTGGATCGCCCGCACATAGAGGTCTTTCGCGCCGCCGGCATGACCGCCATGGGCTGCCACGGACGCCCCCGTGATGGGCGTCAAATCGCCCTGCCCCACCGCGCGCGGCGACGCACAGGCGCTCAGAAGCCCCGCACACAGCGCCAGGAGGACTATCGGTTCACGCATTGTCCCTCGCCCTTGAAGGCATGGCGGACGCTAACACAGTTGCGAGGTCACCTCAGCAACAGCCGTAGTACTGACCAGCCCCACGCCATCACGCCCCAAAGCGCCAGGGACACCAAGACGCTCACGAGCATCAGGACACCGCGAGGCAAGCCGCGCTTTGGCTGGCGATCAGGACGCTGCGCCCGCCGAAAGACCGATCGGACGGTCTGACCTGGCGTCGAAACCGACCGCCAGGCCGCCGCCGGCGCTGACGGAAATGGCCGAGCATCTATCCTGCGTGGCGTCATGACGCTCCCCACCAGATCTCGAACCATAGTTAAGGGGCATGGACGACGCTCGACCAGAGGCGGCGGGGCCTGTTTTACAAAGCCTTACATTGCGCCGGAGCCCGCTTGATCGCCCGCGCGGCGCGACGAGTCGCTCATCGCGCGATGGCTGTAACTTTGCATCGTCTTTCGGCCAAAAAGATGGATATTGCTGCGCTTCGAAGGGGTGGCGATGGTTGCCGAACGTGAGTGATCTATTGAGCGAGACCGACTCGCCCAAGGCCGTGTTGCTGGGCCTCTACGCGCACAAGCGGGCCAATCTGGTGCGCTTCTTCGCCGCGCGCCTGAACTCGCGCGCGGAGGCCGAAGACCTTGTCCAGGACCTCTATATCCGAATCAGCGTGATGGAGATCTCGGGCCCCATCGACAGCCCCTCGGCTCTGCTTCATCGCATCGGATCGAACCTGATGCTGGATCGGTTGCGCAGCCAGAAGCGCTCTGGCGCGCGTGACACCGACTGGCGCGAAGCCAACACCATCGTCTTGGCGGGACAGGACGTGGCGGACCAGCCGGCGGCGGATGAGATCGTCGACAGTCGCCAGCGCCTACGCGACCTGATCGAAGCCGTCGGGGAGCTCCCGGAGAAGACCAGGCAGGCGTTCAGCTTGCACAAGCTCGAAGGCCTAGGTCATGCCGAGACAGCCCGAAGAATGAACATAAGCGTCAGTACGGTCGAAAAGCATATCAGCTCGGCCTTGGCGACCCTGACGAGGCGACTTCGTTGATTTATGAACTGTCACATGGGGGACCGGCCTTCTTGGCGACGTCGAGCCTTTTGGGGATGATGGATCCTCGTTGGAGCCACACCGGATGAGCCGGTCAGCGCAACATCTGCAGGAGGCGGCCGATTGGCTGACCCGCTTGCAGCGCCCGGAGGCAGGGGAGGCCGACTGGCTAGCGTTCGACACCTGGCTCAGCGAGCCCGGCGCGCAAGAGGCGTATGACGCCGTGCAGGCTGTCGACGAGGAAATCTTCCAGCGAGGCGCGGCCGTGCGGGGGGCACTGGCCGAGCCCAGGCGTGTCGCGGCCAAGCGACCCTTCTCGATCGACTGGCGCTGGCTGGGCGGTCTGGGGACGGTTGCGGCCGCGGCCGCCGTCGCGCTGGTGCTGGCGCCGTGGGGCGAACTCCTGCCCCAGCCAGACACGCTGTATTCGACGGCCAAGGGCGAGACCCGAACGGTTCAACTGGCCGACGGCAGCCGCATCGACCTCAATACGAACACCCATCTTGCCGTACGCCTAGAAGAGGACGCCCGCCGGGTCACCGTGCACGATGGCCAGGCGCTGTTCGAGGTGGCGCGCGATCCCAGCCGCCCCTTCCTGATCACTGCGGGCGAAGAAACCGTGCGCGTCGTGGGCACGAAATTCGATGTGCGTCGACGCGATGGCCAACTGTCCGTGACGGTCTTGCGGGGCTTGGTGGAAGTCTCGACCGACGGAACGGACAAGGCGATCCTGGTCCGGCCCGGTCAGATGCTGGAGCGTGTCGAGGGCGGCAAGGGCGCTGTGGTGCGGACCGTATCGGCCGAAGACCAGTTGGGCTGGCGCTCAGGGCGGCTGGTCTATCGTGACCAGACCCTCGGGCGCATAGTCGACGATCTCAACCAGTATTTCGATCGCCCGCTGCGCCTGGAAGGCGAAAACACGGCCAATCTGAGATTTTCCGGCGTATTGATCGTCGACGGTCAGGATGCGATGGTCCGTCGCCTATCCAGCCTATTGCCGATTTCGGCGACGCCGACGGATGACTCGATTGTTCTGCGCGGAAGGCCGTCTTCGTCAAACTAGCGCCTTGCGCCAGGTTCGACCCTGAGACGCGCCCGCTTCCTTTTCGCCGCCACCGCTCTGGGTCTGGGCGTACACACCTCTGCGGTCGCCGAGGAAGCCCGCGTGCGCCTGGATATTCGCAAGGCCACCGCCCCTGAAACCCTGATCGAACTGGGCCTGCGCATGGGTGTCAGCGTCGGCGGAGTCGAGGCCTGCAATGGGCCCGCCCGTCCGCTGATCGGAACGTTCGGGCTACGTGAAGCGCTGGACCGCGCCGTAGAGTCAACGAGCTGCGTCTACAGCTTTGTCGACCCGCGAACGGTGAGGTTCTCGCCACGCCCGCCGACAGCGCCCCCTCAACTGCGGGCGTCAGTCGCGACGCGATCGGGCGCCGAGGCGGTGGCCTGGCTTGCGCCTCTGACCGTCAGCGCCGGCAAGCGACCGCTGCGGCTTGGCAGCCTTCCCGGCGGCGTCAGTGTCATCGGATCAGAGCGGCTGCGAGATTCGGGCGCGGGCGACACCGGAGCCGTAGCGCGGCAAACCGCCGGGTTCATCACGACCAACCTCGGGGCGGCCCGGAACAAGATCCTGCTTCGAGGGCTGTCGGATGGAACGTTCACAGGACGGACCCAGTCGACCGTCGGAACCTATCTCGACGATGTTCCGGTCAACTACAACGCCCCCGACCCTGACCTGCGGCTGATCGACGTCGACCGCGTCGAAATCCTACGCGGTCCGCAAGGCGCGCTCTATGGGGGCGGATCGCTGAGCGGGATCTACCGCATCGTCACCCGCTCTCCTGAGCTCAACGTGTTCTCGGCGTCGGCGGGCGCTGCCGCCGCGAGCACCGAGTCGGGCTCGCCCAGCTATCATTTCGAGGGCGTGATCAACGTGCCGACCAGCAGCGCCTCGGCCGGCAGGATCGTCGTCTACAGCGACAAGGACGGCGGCTATCTCGACGACGTCAACCTACGCCTCTCGAATGTCGACAAGACCACGCGGCGGGGCGCTCGCGCGGCCTGGCGATGGGATCACGGCGACTGGCGGATCAAGCTGGGCGTCGCGCGGCAAAGCGTGTCCTCGAAAGACACCCAATATGTCACGCTCGCCGCAGGGGGGCCACGCCGCGCGAACCAGGTCCGGGAAACCCACCGCAACCGCCTGGGGCAAGCCTCTCTGAAGATCGGCGGCTCGGGCGATTGGGGCGCCTTCGAGTCGGTTACGGGCTATATCAGCCACCGCTACGCCAGCCGCTACGACGCCACCCTCTCCCTCAGCCAGTTCTCGGAAGGGGCCTTGGAGCTGGGGCTCTACGATGAGAGCGCGCGACTTCAGATGGTGGTCGAAGACCTGCTCTACACCGGCCCCGCGATCGGCCGGCTTCGCTGGATGCTGGGCGCGTTCATCTCAACCACGATCGAGGATAGCGCGTCGGAGTTGCGCGCGCGGGCGGGCGGGATGTCCCTGGGCCTCTACAACGAGGATCGCAAGGATCGACTGAACGAGTCCGCGCTCTACGGCGAAGCCACGCTCGACCTCGGCGCAGGCTGGAAGGCCGCGCTCGGCGGTCGCGTATTCAACACGACGGCGCACACCCGCTCCGCCGTACTCGTACCCTCGCCTGGGCAGTCACGCGATCTGGATGAAGAGGCCTCCTTTAGCGGCTTCTCTCCAAAGCTTTCCCTGCAGCGGGACCTCCCCGACGGCGGACTGATCTACGTCCTGACCTCCGAAGGATATCGGGCTGGCGGCTTCAATTCCGGCGGCCTTCTGAAGCCCAGCGAGTCGCGTCGGATGTTCCACCCCGACCATTTGCGGAACTACGAGGTGGGCCTGTCGCTCAATCCATTGGGCGGCCGCGTGAACATCCGGACGGCGCTTTTCGTCGTGGATTGGCGCGATATCCAGACCGATCAGTATTTCGGGTCCGGCCTATCCTACACCGCCAACATTGGCGATGGACGCAATCGCGGCGTCGAGGTCGAAGCCTCATGGCGGATCACGCCGCGCCTCGCGATCAGCGGCAACGCCCTGTTCAACAAGCCGAAGCTGACCCGCATCGAACCGGGCTATGGAATTACCGACACTGCGCGGCTGCCGGGCGTGCCGGACGTGTCGTTTGGCGGCCTGGCCGTCTACCAAAAATCGCTGACACCCTGGGCCTTGCTCATGCTGACCGCCGAGACGGGCTATGTCGGCAAGTCGCAACTGACCTTCGACCCGAGATACTCGCCCTCCATGGGGGGCTACTACACCGGCAGGCTATCGGCGCAGGTGTTGACCGGCGGATGGCGAGCCGCGCTGTTCGTCAGCAATCCGTGGAACAGCTCCAGCGACACCTTCGCCTATGGCAATCCCTTCAGCTTCGGCCAGGTTCGCCAGGTGACGCCTCAACGACCTCGCACCTGGAGCCTCAGCCTAACGGCGGACTTCTAAGGGCGTTTGTGCAACACCCCAACGCCCGCAGGCTGGCGCTTAGACCGGCTCCGGACGATCGCGGAGGCACTCGCCGATCGCCCGCGCGCAGCCTGGGATCCCCAGGGCGCCGACAAACGACATGGCTACGGCGCAAACCAGCATGATGGGTTGGAAGATGCGCATCGGGTGAGTCTCCACGCGGCGTTCGTCTGGTTGCAGTGTGCCGCAGTTGTAAGACGGAACCTTGACGGTTGTTCCGCTCTCGAACGAAAAAAGTTCCGGGTCCGGCTCCCGGCCTATCGTCGCCCGAGCGCGTAAGCCTGTCTCACCGCTTCGATCCTCGCGAGCTTGGCGTGCAGAGGGGCCCAATCATCCGCCTGCGCGATCGGCGCCCAAAGCGCCTCAACCTCGTCGATGATCATCTCCTCGGGCTCTTGGTGTTCGAAGACCGAATGCGTCAGTCGCTCGGGGCGATCGGGCTCAAAGTCCGCGAACCTTCCACGCAGCGCGATGAACGCTTCGCTCCCATAGAGCTGTGCGCGCGGCCCTTGAAGCGCCCGCGCCGCCGACGCCTCGCCGCCGAACCAATCGAAGAAGAAAGGCTCCCAGCGCAGCGCCTCACCGCCATCCGCCAAGGCGCGGAAGGCGGCGTTGACCAGCGTCGTGTCAGCCGCCGCACCTTGGCTCTTCAGGCCCAAGCGGTCCAGCATCGCACCGCGCAACGCCGCACGGTAAAGGTCCGAAAAGCTGTTCAGTGCGTCCAGCAGACCCGCCTGGTCCGTCACCAGGCTCAGGCATCCGGCCAACTGCTGCAGGTTCCAGAAGACCGCCTCGGGCTGGCGTCCAAAGCTGTAAAGCCCCGAATGGTCGAAGTAGGCGGCGACGAAGTTCGGGTCGTTCTGCGGCAGGAACCGCCAAGGGCCGTAGTCAAAGCTCTCGCCCGTGACCACCATATTGTCCGTGTTCAGAACCCCGTGCACGAAGCCCGCCGACATCCAGCGCGCCAGCAGCCGCGCGCTCGCCTCGACCACCGCCCGCATCAGGACGGCGGGGCGATCGGGCTCGTCGGCAAGGCCGGGAAAATAGATCTCGACGACATGGTCGACCAGCTGAACCATCAGGTCTCGGCGCTCGAGATAGGCGAGGCGCTGAAAGGTCCCGAAGCGGATATGGCTGTGCGAGAGGCGGGTCAGCACCGCCGACCGCGTGGGGCTGGGCTCGTCGCCCCGGGTCAAGGCCTCGCCCGTCTCCACCAGGGAGAAGGCTCTTGAGGTCGGCACGCCCAGCGCCTCGAGAAAGCTCGCGGCGAGGATCTCGCGAACCCCACCCTTCAAGGTCAGCCGACCGTCGCCCGCCCGGGACCAAGGGGTCTGGCCGGAGCCCTTGGTGGCGAGGTCCAGAAGGCGATCGGTCCCGGCCTCGCGCAACTGGCCGAACAGAAAGCCGCGCCCGTCGCCCAGGTCAGGATTGTAAACGCGAAACTGATGCCCGTGGTAGCGCATAGCCAAGGGGTGGGGCTGGTTGTCCGGCAAGGGCTGGAAGCGGCCAAAGTGCCGCAGCCACTCGTCATCGCTCAGCGCCTCCAACCCCACCGAGGCCGCCGCCCGGTCGTTTCGGAAGCGTAGGCGCGTCTCGGGGAAGTCCGCCGGCGCAACCCGATCGGCGAACGCCTCGCTCAAGGCCTGGAAACGCGGATCGGGACGGTAGACGGGCGACAGACTCATGCACGCCACATGAGTCTGTCGCTCGCGCGGCGCAAGCCCCTTTCGAATATCGATGACGGCGCTCGAACGCTGTCGCTTCCCGGCAACAGCGCCCCTTGGAACCCTTCGCCACAAGGGATTTCACTTGCCGACGCCAGGGATGGCGCCTAACCCTTGGCTATCCATTCGAACAGTCGTTCGACGGACCAACGAAAAACAAGCCGGAGGCGGGCAAGCGCTTTCGGCCAACGAACCGAGGTAGGAAATGCGCTTTTCCCAGGTGCTTTGCGGCACTGCGTCCGCTGTTGTCCTCGCCGGTCTTGGCGCCACGAGCGCCGCGCAGGCTCAAACGAGCGACGCCCAAACCGTCGATAGCATTATCGTCACCGCCCAGAAGCGGGAACAAAACCTGCAGGACGTTCCGGTGGTGGTCACCGCCGTCGGCGCCAAGCTGCTGCAGGACACGGGCGTGCGGGACATCAAGGATCTGACGATCCTGACGCCCGGCCTGACGGTCACCTCGACCTCGTCAGAAGCCTCGACCACCGCGCGCGTCCGCGGTGTCGGCACCGTCGGCGATAACCCCGGCCTGGAAAGCTCGGTCGGCGTGGTCATCGACGGCGTCTATCGCCCCCGTAACGGCGTCGGCTTCGGCGACCTGGGCGAAATGGAACGCATCGAAGTGCTGAAGGGCCCGCAGGGCACCCTGTTCGGCAAGAACACCTCGGCGGGCGTCATCAACGTCGTCACCAAGGAGCCCGAGTTCGGCTTCGGCGCGAACGCTGAAGTGACGCTGGGCAACTACAACGCCAAAGGCGTGTCCGGCTCGGTGACGGGCCCGCTGATGGGCGACAAGTTGGCGGGACGCCTGTATGTCGCCGCGCGCGAGCGTGACGGCTACAACGACGTGATCGTTGGCAACGGTCCCTCCCAGCGCAAGCAGGACGCGGACCAGAACTTCTACACGGTGCGCGGCCAGCTGCTGTTCGTTCCCGATGATCAAGCGACCTTCCGCGTCATCGCCGACTACAGCCGCCGCGACGAAAACTGCTGCGGCGCGGTGCAGATCCGCACGGGTCCGACGGCTGGTATCCTGGGCGCTGTTTCGGGCGGGACCGCCCTGGCCCCGACCGCCAATCCGTTTGATCGCGTCGCCTACTCGAACCGCGGCGCGCCCGCCAAGATCGAGGACAAGGGCGTCTCGCTGCAAGGCGACATTGATCTGCCGATCGGCTCCCTGACCAGCATCTCGGCCATTCGCCAATGGCGCACCGACAACGGCCAGGACGGCGACTTCACCACCGCCGACATCACCTATCGCAATAAGGACGGGACGAACTACTCGCAGTTCACGACCTACAGCCAGGAACTGCGGCTGGCCGGCAAGTCGGACAAGTTCGACTGGATGTTCGGCGCGTTCCTGGCCGACGAGCGTCTTGAGAACCGGGCTAACTTCCTGTTCGGCAACCAGTACGAACAGTATCTGGGTCGCCTCCTGTCGGGCACGGTCGCGCCGGGCGGGGTTCCGAACTTTATCGCACTCCTCCTGAACCGCGCGCCGAACACCTCATTCACGCCGGGCCAGGGCCTCTACGACCGGTACAATCAACGCGCCACCACCGTTGCTCTGTTTACGAACGACACGTGGCACGTGACGGACGCGTTCGAGATCACGGCGGGCCTGCGCTACACGGCCGAGAAAAAGGAACTCGCTACGTTCCAAACCAACAGCGATGGCGGCGTCGGCTGCGGCACGGCCCTGTCGGCCGCCGGCCAGGCCCGCATCGCGAGCATCGTCGGCGCGGCCGCGGGTACGATCATCGGCAACCTTTGCCTGCCCTGGGCCAACCCGCAGTTCAACGGACGCGGCACGAACCAGGAGCGTACGGACAAGGAGTGGAGCGGCACCATCAAGGCGTCGTACCGCTTCTCGCCGGAGGTCTTCACCTACGCCTCGTTCGCGCGCGGCTATAAGGGCGGCGGCTTCAACCTCGATCGCACCCAGTCGTCGAATGGCCTGCCGTCGGGCGGCGCCGGCGTGACCCCGATCTTCGACACGTCGTTCCCGGCCGAGTTTGTGGACAGCTACGAGCTGGGTATGAAGAACACCCTCTTCAACCGGACCGTCCTGTTCAACGTCAGCCTCTTCCAGCAGAAGTTCACGGACTTCCAGCTGAACACGTTCCTGGGCACCTCGTTCGTCGTGCGCTCGATCCCCGAGGTCACGTCGAAGGGCGTCGACGCGGACTTCATGTGGTTCACCCCGGTGCGCGGCCTGGTCGTCCAGAGCGGCTTCACCTACGCCGACACCAAGTATGGCAAGCAGCCGATCCCCAACGATCCGGGCAACGCCCTGGCGCTTCTGCCGGGCAGCAACCTGTCGTTGGCGCCCAAGTACTCTGGCTCGGCTTCGGTGACCTATGAGACCCCGGTCGGCGACAACCTGAAGGCTCGCTTCAACATCGGCGCGAAGTACTCGTCGGAATACAATACGGGCTCCGACCTGTTCCCGCCGAAGGTCCAGAAGGCCTATACGGTGGTCAACGGCCGCGTGGCCCTGGGTCGCGACGACGATCGTTGGACCGTCGAACTCTGGGGTCAGAACCTGCTGAACGAGAAGTACATGCAGGTGGCCTTCAACGGCCCGCTGCAAGGCGGTTCGGGTCTCAGCGCCACCCAGAAGACCTATAATCCGGCGCTGGACACCATCACGTACAATGCGTTCCTGGGCGCCCCGCGCACCTACGGCGTGACCCTGCGCTCGAAGTTCTAGTTCTGCCGGGAGGGGGACCGGCGGCGCCAGCCGCGCCGCCGGCTTTCGGAAGAGGGAAGGGCGATCCGCTTGGCGGGTCGCCCTTTTTCCTTGTCCGGAGGGGTTTCGGATCGCCGCGTCTCGCCGCAGCATGCCTGTGGGGATTCGCTTTCGAGCCCGGAGGCACGCCGATGAAGACCATTCGCTTCCTCGGATTTTGGATCTGTCTCGCGCTGGGGCTGGCCCTCGGCGCGCTGAGCCAGCGCCCGCCCGCGCCCGTTCCGGTCAGCGCCCCTGCGACCGCGTTCTCGGCGGATCGCGCCATGGCCGATGTCGCGGCGATCGCCCAGAGGCCCCACCCCACCGGCTCGGCGGAGATCGTCAGGGTTCGCGATCACCTGCTGGCGCGGATCAACGCGCTACGGCTTGAGGTGTCGGTCCGCCCCGGCGAGGGGTTCTCTGAGCAGGGCAAGGACGGCCGCGCGCTGAGCGCCGCCGCGGTGCAGAATCTGGTCGGCGTGCTGCCGGGCAAAGATCGAAGCCTGCCGGCCATCCTGGTGATGAGCCACTATGACTCGGTGCACAATTCGCCCGGCGCGGCGGACGATGCGTCGGGAACCGCCGCCGCCCTGGAGATCGCCCGCGCCCTGAAGGCCAGCGGGCCGCACGCCCGGGACGTGATCTTCCTGTTCACGGACGCCGAAGAGGCGGGCCTGCTGGGCGCCGACGCCTTCTTCGCGCGCGATCCGAGCCTCTCGCGGGTCGGTCTGGTGGTGAACATGGAGGCGCGCGGCGACGCCGGTCGCGCAGCGATGTTCCAGACCGGCCCCGGCAACGGCGCGCTCATCGGCGTCTTCGCCCGCGAGGCCAAGGTACCGTCGGCCAACTCGATGGCTTCGACCGTCTACGAAAAGATGCCCAACGACACCGATTTCACTCATGCGGTGAACAAGGGGCTGCCCGGACTGAACCTGGCCTTCATCGACAACCAACTGGCCTATCACACGCCGCTGGCTCGGCCGGACCATCTGCAACGCGGCAGCCTGCAGCACATGGGCGACCAAGTGCTGCCGACGGTTCGAGCGCTGGCGAACGCGCCGTCCCTGCCCGCCAAGGCGCGGAACGCCATCTATTCCGATGTCCTGGGCCTGTTCCTGATCAGCTACCCGCCGGTGGGCGGTTGGGTGCTGCTGGCGATCGCCGCCGCCCTGGTGGCCTTCTCGGCCTGGCGCGCGCTGGCCGGACGTGGCGCGACCGGCTGGGAGCTCGCGCGGGGCGCGGCCGGCCTGCTGCTGACCGCCGCCAGCGCGGGCCTGGTGCTGCATCTGGTCGGCCGACTGCTGATGATCGACGGCGTCCAGCGGTACTACGGACTGCTGACCCGCTTCGACTTTCTTCTGTGGGGCGCGGGCCTGCTGGCGGCGGCGACGGGGCTGGGCGTCGCCACCGCTCAGGCGCGGGGCGCCCGGCGGATCATTCCGTGCGTCGCTGCGCTGGTTCTGGGCGGCGCCTGCAGCCTGGTCGGTGGTTTCGATCCGATCGGCCTTGGTCTGGGGCTGGCGGCCTGCGTTCTGGCCGCCTTGGCGCTGGGCTTCCGCACCGAGGTGCTGGGCGCGTGGATCGGCGGCATGATCGTGGTGCTGCTGCTGGCGATCGCCGCCCAGGTCCTGGCGCCGGGCGCGACGGTGATGCTGACTTGGCCGCTGCTGGTCGCCGCAGTCGGCGCGGCGCTGGTCATCGGAATCGGTGGGACCCGGGACAAGCGGGTCGCCATGGCCTTGACCACCGTCGTCGGCCTGCTGGCGATCCTGTCAACCGCCCAGCTGGCCGCCTGGGGCGCCTGGACCTTCGCCGGCGTGGGCCTGATGGAGCCGGCCGTGCTGGCGCTGTTCGCCATGCTGGCCGCGCCGGCCCTCTCGCCGCTGGCCCACGATTTCGCCGCGACCCGTTGGGCCTGGCGCGCCGCCGGGATCATGGCCCTGGTCGGCGTGGCGCTCACCGCCAACGCGGCGCGTCTCGGCGGTGAGCCTTCGCGTCCTGCGATCACCCAGGCCCTGCACGTCGCCGATCTGTCCACCGGCAAGGCCTGGCGCGTGGCGGGTCTGACGCAGCTGGACGCCTGGACCCGCGCCGCCCTGCCGGACGACGGCGGGTCCGCGCCCCGCCAGCAGACCCTGGCGCCGTTCTGGCGGGAACCGGTCTGGATGTCGGAGACCCGCGCCGTTCCGGTCGCCAGCCCGCAGCTGACCGTCGACCGGGCCGAAGACCGCCTGCTGATCCGCCTGATCCCCGCGCCAGGCGCCGAGGTGGTGAGCCTGCGTCTGCGGCCGAGCACGCCGCTCAGCCAGCCGCGCCTGAACGGCCGGCCGATCACCCTAGCGACCAAGGCCGGCGCGTGGTCGAGCTTGACCTATCATGCGCCCGATCCGAACGGGATCACGCTGAGCTTCACGACCGCCGGCCCCGGACAGGTCGAGGTCGCCGCGCTGGAGCACCACGACGGCTGGCCCGCCCTGGCCAAGACCCCGCCGCCCAAGCCTGCTGACCTGATGGCCTTTGGCATGTCGGACAAGACCGCCGTGCTGGTGCGCGCCGGCCTGTCCTGGTGATCGCTAGACCGTGAAGATCCCCTCGCCCGGCGTCTTGGCGTGGAGCGCCTCGACGCGGTCGGCGCGGCGCTCCAGGGCGCAGCGCTGGTTGACGTAGCCCTTGTCGGTGATCTCGCCCGCGTCGATCGACGGCGGATCGGTCAGGATGGTGAAACGCGCCACCCTCCGCGAGGAACCGCCGGCCGAGGCGTTGAAAGCCGCCAGACGGTCCTTGAGGATCGCCACCAGCTTCTCCAGCGGCGTTCCGGGCCCAGGATCGGCCACCAGGGCCGCCAGCCCCGCGGGCGAAGGCCAGAGCATCGCCCCGATGAAGGCCTTGTCCTGGCCGGTGATCACCGCGTCGTGGATGTAGGGGCTGCAGGCGGCCACCAGATCGGGCCGCAGCACCCCGACGCTGACCCAGGTGCCGCTGTCGAGCTTGAAGTCTTCGGTCACCCGACCGTCGAAGACGAGACCCTTGGCCGGGTCCTCCGGATCGACGAACCGCGCCGCGTCGCCCAGCTTGTAGAAGCCCTCCTCGTCGAAGGCCGCCGCCGTTCGCTCGGGGTCCTTGTGATAGCCGGCCGCCACGGTCGGCCCCTTCACGCGGACCTCGTACTTCGACCCGCTGGGCGCCAGCTTTAGCTGGATGCCCGGCAGCGGCAGGCCCACCAGCCCGACCCGCTCGGTGATCCAGTGGGTGACGGTGATGCCTTGCGTTTCGGTCGCCCCGTACATGGTGGTCAGCGGGATGCGATGCCCGGTCTCGGCCACGGCCAGGGCCTGGATGCGCTCATAGACGTCATTGCTCAGAGTGGCGCCGCCATAACCCATGTAGCGCAGGTTCTTGAAGAACGAGCGCCGCAGCACAGGATCGTTCTCCATCGCCTCGGCCAGCATCGAGAACGCGATCGGAGCCGAGCCGAACACGATCGGCGAGACCTCATAGAGGTTCTTGATCGTGGTCTCGAACATGCCCGGCAGCGGCTTGCCCTCGTCGATATGCAAGGTGCCGCCGCTCCAGATCACGGCGTTGAAGCCGATATTGCCCGCCGAGATGTGGCTCCAGGGCATCCATTCCAGGCTCTGGGGAACCTCCTCGGTGGGAACGTCGGTGCGCAGCCCTTCCTGGCCGGCGATCACGCCCGCCATCATGCCGTGGGTCTGGGGCACCGCCTTGGGCAGACCCGTCGAGCCCGAGGTGAAGAGATACTTGGCCACCGTTTCAGGGCCGACGGCCTCGCGGGTCGAGCCCACGGCGGCGGTCGGCGCGGTCGCGGCGACCTTTGCGAAGGCGAGCGCCCCCTCGCCGGCCCCGTCGGCGGTGATCACCAGGAGGCTGGGGTCCAGGGCCTTGAGGGTGGCCAGGGCCCCGGCGAACATCGCCCCGCTCTGGGCGAAGACGACGCGCGGCGCGACCTTCTCAAAGCAGTGCTTGAGCTTGGCGTGGTCGGTCGAGATCAGGCTGTAGGCCGGGCTGATCGGCGCCGCCGGAACTCCGGCCGTGTAGGCGCCCAGCGTCATCAGGGCGTGCTCGATCGAATTGCCCGACAGGATCATGACACTGTCGTGGGGCTGGAGCTTCTGATCGATCAGCCACTGGGCGATGCCCTCGACCGCGCGATGCGCCTCGCCATAGGTGACGCCGCGCCAGGGACCGTGGTTCGGTTCGCGCTGCTTCAGGTAAGGCCGGTCGGGATGTTCGGCGGCCTTGGCGGCGATCAGGTGGGCGATCGAGCGCGGCCCTTCGCCCGGCGCATGGTTGGAGGTGATGACGATCGAGCCGTCCGGCCGCCGGTCGACCGATACTTCCGGACCTTTCATGGCCAGCGGCTTGAACGGAGCGCTGGAGACGTCGCGCGGAGGCGACGCGCCATCGGGTGGCGTCATGGTCTCACTCCCTAGGTTATCATTGTTCTGTTGGGAGTGACGTTAGCTGAACCCCGCCGCGCGGCAAGGTTGATGTTCAGAAATCGCGCTTCAGGCGCGCGGTCGTCGTCGCGCTGCGCGGGCTGCGGTCTCGGCGGCGGTGACCTGGGCGGCGAAGGCCACGAGGTCGACGCCGAACCGCGCGCCACAGTCGCAGTCGATGACCGGCAGCATTCGCACCGCTTCGATGCGGGCCGGCGCCTGTCCGCCGCAGTGCGGGCAGGTGAAGTGCAGTTCAACGCCACCCACGTCCAGACCCGCCATGTCGGTCCCTCGCGCTTGCGTCCCCGACTCAGAGGAGATCACGACAACGATGACAGTCGCCACCCAGACTGCGCCATGCGGCGCTTTGTCCGAGGGGGCGAGTAGTGATCACGCGATCCCCAGACCTCGCCAGCACGGCAGCACCGTGTCGGCGAAGCCGACGGCCTGGCCGTGC
Organism: Caulobacter vibrioides; assembly: GCF_002310375.3. Taxonomy (GTDB): domain Bacteria; phylum Pseudomonadota; class Alphaproteobacteria; order Caulobacterales; family Caulobacteraceae; genus Caulobacter; species Caulobacter vibrioides_D. The sequence goes on along the minus strand of NZ_CP023315.3, from coordinate 446,715 downwards.
AGGGCCGCGATCGCCGCTTCCCCGCCCAGCGGCGCGCCGTCGACCACCAGGGCTTGGCCCTGCTGGGCCAGGCGGTCGGCGGCGAAGCTCGCCCATTCGCGCGGGCCGCCGCCCTCCTGCAGGGCCAGCCAGAACATCTGATGGAAGCGCGAGGCGCCCACCGAGCCGCCGGTCGCCGGCGCCGCCAGGAAGCCCAGATCCGTCGCCTCGGCCGCGCGTCGCGCCAGCTCGCGGTTCAGGGCCCGGGCGGTCCCCGTCGCGCGCGCCGTCGCCTGCGCCGACTGGGCCGGTTGCACCGCGCCCTGGCTCATCAAGAGGATCAGGGCCGTGGTCAGCTGCGGCAGGGTCGAACCTTCCGGCATGGCCGCCTCGATATCGCCGATCGTCCGAGGCTGGCCGTCGGCCAGAAGATCGCGGATCGCCTCGTGGGCCGGACCGCCCATGACCATCTCTGCATAGGTCCCGCGCGCCTTATCGGGCCATTCCGCCGCCGGACGGGCCAGGGCCACGCGCTGGTCGCGGATCGCCCGGCGCTGGTCGGCGGCGGCCAGGGCTGAGGCCCCGCGCAGCCAGTAGTCCCGGCGGAACTGGGCCTGCACCGCAAAGTCGCGGAAGGTCTCGCGCAGCGACGGGTCGGGCAGCTCGCGCAGGAAGCCGATCATGTCGGGCGACAGGTTCAGCTCGTCCACATGGTCGGACGCATAGGCCGAGGCGGCGAACGACAGCTTGGCCGAGGACAGCCGCGCCTCGACCTCGGCGAACCACATCGGGACCCAATCACGGTTCATGTATTCGTGGACCAGATAGGCGCGGTCCTGGCGCATCACCGCCGCCAGCCGGTCGGTCACGCCCGAATTGATCCGCGAATAGACGGGATCCAGGTCAAAGAACCGCTTCATGGTCGACAGGGCCGCGTCCAGGTTGGCGGCGGGGCCAAGACCCGGCGCGCCCAGCGTCTCGGCGTGACGCTTCATCAGGTGGCGCAGCGGCCCGGCCAGGGCCCAGCCCGGCTGGGTGTTGTAGGAGATATAGACGAGGCCCCCGGGCTTGAGCCGCCGGCGCAGGAAGGCGACGATCTTGTCGCGCGCGTCGTCATTGACCCAGCTCCACACCCCGTGCAGCGCCACGAAGTCGAACTCCGGCAGACCCGGCCGCGCGGCGAACTCGTCAAAGGCGTCGTCGAAGAAATTGGCCTTGGCGCCGCTGGCGGCCACCAGGTCGCGGGCGAACACCGCCTGGGCCGGGGCGAAGTCGCAGCCCCACCACTCGATGTCGGGCTGCGTCGCCGCATGCACCGCCGCCGAACAGCCCTGGCCAAAGCCCAGTTCGCAGGCGGTTTCGATCTTCGGGGCCCGCAGCCCCTTGGTCAGCAGCGGCAGGGCCGCCCGCACCGGGTTCAGCTCGGGATAGCAGCCATAGGTGTAGCCGGTCTCGACCACATAGCCGGCGCTCCAGTCCTCGTTCATGTGTGCTCCCCCGAGTCGTTTGCGAACGGTGGGCCGGGCCAGCGGCGGGGGCAAGGGGCGCGCTCCGGGTTTCTCCCTTCCCCTTGATGGGGAAGGGCCGGGGATGGGGTGACTGCGGAGATGGCGGCGGCGCTAGGCTTCTGACGCCGCGATCACCCCACCCCTACCCCTCCCCATCGAGGGGAGGGGCGCGCGTTTCATCGACCTCACGCGGCTGGCCTCTGAAGTTCAGTGGGGACGCTCAGCCGTGCTCGCCGATATAGGCGCGCACCGCATCAAGGTTCGCCCCGGCCCGGTCGACGGCTTCGTTCAGAGCCTCTTCGGTCACCTGCAGCACGTCGGTCCAGTAGCGCACGGCCTCGGGCTCCTGGACGTCGATCCGGGCGGGCGCGGGGATGGGATGGTCGTCGGCCATGGCGGTCTCCTCTTCCCGGAGTCCAAGCCGACAGGCGCGGAGATGGTTCCGTCCGCGCGCGCGCCCTGTTCTCCCCTGGGGAGAGGATTTCGCGCTAGAACCAAGAATGAAATCGGGCGCAGCCCACCGCTACCGCTTCTTGCCCAGCTCCGCGGCGATGTCCTTGGTCATGCGCCCGACCTTACGGTGGGCGGCGGTGATCTGGTCGCGGGTCACGCCCCAGCGCTTCATCCAGTACTCGACGGCCTGGCGCTCGGAGAGGTCCAGGCGGTCCTTGTCGATGAAGCCGCGCTTGTCTTTCAGGCCGGCCATTATCGGGTCATCCACGGTTTGGAGTTTCCCGCCGCGATGCCGGCGGCCTGCTGCCGCTGAAACTTCCCGCCCCGCGGCGGCTTGGGCCGCGCGTCGAGCGCCGCCTGTTTAAGGCGCAGAGCGCGCTGGATCGGAGTCTCGTCAAGGGGGGCTTCGGGGGGCGGGACGGCGGTCATGAGAACAGCTTACGCGAATCCCTCTCCCAGAGGGAGAGGGTGGCCGCGAAGCGGTCGGGAGAGGGGTTTCACCCGCCCCGCGCGTCCCGCAGCGCCGCCAGAATGTCGTCCGCCGTCCCGCCAGGATCGGCCAGCACCCGTTCGTTGCGAAACCTCAGCACCCCGTAGCCGAACCGCTCGAGCGCCTCGGTGCGACGGGCGTCATAGTCCTCCCGCCCCTCATGCGCCGCGCCGTCCAGTTCGACGATCAGCCGGGCCTGCTCACAGACGAAGTCCGCGAAATAGCCGCCGATCGGAACTTGCCGCCGGAACTTGAACCCGCCCAGCCGGTGCGCCCGGACCAGGCCCCACAGGGTCTTCTCAGCCAGGGTCTGGGATTGCCGCAGGCGGCGAGCGTTAGAGGTGGCGTCCATGGCGGGAGGATGGGCTCAACCCTTGGACGCATTCAACAACAGGAATCGGGATTTCTCATCTTCGATCCCTCTCCCGGCGGGAGGGGGCGGGCGACGCGAATCCCTCTCCCAGAGGGAGAGGGTGGCCGCGAAGCGGTCGGGAGAGGGGTTTCAAAGCCCTGCCGGCGCTCCGGCGGACGGCTTACCCCCTCTCCCCGGCCCTCTCCCCATGGGAGAGGGAGGTGTTGGCGAAAACAAGAAGGGCGGAGCCTCGCGGCCCCGCCCTCTCCGTCTAACTCAGCAGAAGCCGCAACCCCTACTCCGCCGCCACCTTCGCCGAGTAGCCGAGGATCGCCTTCGTCTCCAGGAACTCGCCGAACGCGTGGTCGCCCCATTCGCGGCCGTTGCCGCTCATCTTGTAGCCGCCGAACGGGGCCATCATGTCGGGGCTGGCGCCGTTCAGGTTCACCTGGCCGGCGCGCAGCTTGCTGGCCACCTTGCGGACCGCTTCGGGATCGCCGCCCGAGACATAGGCCGCCAGGCCGTACTCGGTGTCGTTGCCGACGGTGACAGCTTCATCCACCGTGTCGTAGCCCAGGATCGAGACGACCGGGCCGAAGATCTCTTCCTTGGCGATGGTCATCTCGTTGGTGACATTGGCGAAGACGGTCGGCTTGACGTAGTAGCCCTTGTCCAGGCCCTCCGGACGGCCCACGCCGCCGGTGACCAGGGTGGCGCCCTCGTCGATGCCCTTCTGGATCAGGCCCTGGATCTTGTTCCACTGGGTCTCGGAGACCACCGGGCCCATCTTGTGATTGCCGTTCGGGTCGCCGACCGTGTGGGCCTCGGCGGCCGCCTTGGCGATGGCGATCACCTCGTCCATGCGCGCGCCCGGCACCAGCATGCGGGTGGGGGCGTTGCAGGACTGGCCCGAGTTCATCATCACCGAGGCGATCCCGCCGCCGACCGCGCGCTGGAAATCAGCGTCGTCGAGGATGATGTTGGGGCTCTTGCCGCCCAGCTCCTGGTGGACGCGCTTGACGGTTGGGGCGGCGTTCTTGGCCACCTCGATGCCCGCCCGGGTCGAGCCGGTGAACGAGACCATGTCGACTTCCGGATGGCTGGACAGCGCCGCGCCGACCGTGGGGCCATCGCCGTTGACCAGGTTGAACACCCCGGCTGGAACGCCGGCGGCGTGCAGGATCTCGGTCCAGATATAGCCGCTGAAGGGCGCGATTTCCGAGGGCTTCAGCACCATGGTGCAGCCCGTGGCGATGGCGGGAGCCACCTTGCAGGCGATCTGGTTCACCGGCCAGTTCCACGGCGTGATGAAGGCGCAGACGCCGATCGGCTCTTTCACGATCCGGGTCGTGCCGCGGTCTTCCTCGAACTTGTAGCCCTTGAGCACCGCGGCGGCGGTCTGGACGTGGCCGATGCCCATGGCGGCCTGGGCGCGCTGGGCGAGCCACGCGGGGGCGCCCATCTCCTCGGTGATGGCTTTGGCCATGTCCTCGAAGCGCTTCTGGTACTCGGCGACGATGCGCTCGAGGATGTCGATGCGCTCTTCGCGGCTGGTTTGGCTGAAGGTGGCGAAGGCCTTGCGGGCGGCGCGGACGGCCTTGTCGACGTCGGCTTCCGAGCCCATCGAGATGACGCCGCAGACCTCTTCGGTGGCCGGGTTGATGACGTCCAGCGTCTTGGGCGCGGCCGGGTCGACCCAGGCGCCGTCGATATAGAACTTCGTATACTCGCGCATGCCTTCGCTCCTGCCCTGTGGGTCCGCTCTAGTTGGGAGACGCGGCGGACGGTTTCAAACAGCCATTTAATGTGATCGGCGTTCAGGTGGGAAGGGGTCGTGGATAGGAATCCCTCTCTCTTTGAGAGAGGGCGGGGCCCGCCGCCGCAGGCGGTGGGAGGGTGAGAGGTTTCACTCTGACCGGAAAGTCGCGGACGTCTGGCGCATCGCCTTCTCAGGAGAGACCCTTACCTCTCACCCTCCCACGCTTCGCGTGGGTCCCTCCCTCTCTCAAAGAGAGAGGGAAACTTTCACCACATCGGATCGGTCTCTTCCCCGTGCAGCGCCTCGGCGATGCGCTTGCGGGTGGCGCGGGTGGTTTCGTCGGGCAGGTCGTGGGGATCAAACCAGCCGACCGCATGAATCTCGCCGGCCGCGTCCGACGGACAGGGCTCCCAGGTCTCGACGCGGTAGAGCAGCACGTGGTCGCCCGGATGCAGCACCTCGTTGCTGTGGGCCGAAACCAGGCGCGGCCGCGACAGGGCGCGCACGCCCGCCTCCTCGGCCAACTCGCGGATGACGGCGGTCTCGGCCGTCTCGCCGCGCTCGACCCCGCCGCCGGGCAGGTACCAGCCCTTGATGTAGGTGTGCTGGATCAGCAGGACCTTGCCGTCCGCGTCGGTGACCACGGCCCGCACGCCCAGCGTCAGACCGCGCGCCAGACGGAACCACGCATAGACCAGCGGGCGGGTGAAGGGTTCGATGCGGCGACGCCAGAGCATGGGGTGGTTAAATCCTGCCTCAGCCACCGTGTCATCCCGGAAGCCTCGCGAGAGGCTGTCCGGGACCCAGGGGCGGCTCGCACGGCGCTCTGGCGCCCCCTGGGTCCCGACTCTCCGCGCTTCGCGCTACGGCCGGGATGACACCGGGGAGAAATACGCAGCCGCCCGTGCTTGCGAACAGCGGCCTGCGCCTTTAAAGCCCAATCGACCACTTTCTCTTTCGGAGCCGCGCCATGATCGCGATCGGTGTCATCGCCCTCTTCCTGGCCGTCGTCATGGGCCTGAACCTGACCGAGTTCGGCCGCGTCGACTAAGATGACGACGCGCGGCGCGGCCCTGGTCACCGGCGCAGGACGCCGGATCGGCCAGGTCCTGGCCCTTGAGGCCGCGCGCGCCGGCTACGACGTCGCCATCCACTACCGCGCCTCAGGCGATGAGGCCGAAGACACCGCGCGCGGCGTCCGCGACCTTGGCCGCCGCGCCGTGCTCGTTCGCGCCGACCTGTCGGACGAGGACGAGACCCGCAGCCTGGTGGCCCAGGCCGCTTCGCTTGGTCCCCTGACCCTGCTGATCAACAACGCCTCGGCCTTCGAGGACGATCGCGTCGGCGGCCTGTCGCGGGCGGTCTGGGATCGGCATTTCGAGACCAATCTGCGCGCGCCGATCGTGCTGGCCGAGGCCATGGCCGCCGCCCTGCCGGACGACCGCCAAGGGCTGGTGGTCAATCTGATCGACCAGCGCGTCTGGCGGCCCAATCCGCAGTTCTTCAGCTACACGCTCAGCAAGGCTGGCCTATGGTGGGCCACCCAGACCCTGGCCCAGGCGCTGGCGCCGCGCATCCGCGTCAACGCCATCGGCCCGGGCCCGACCCTGCCGTCGGTGCACCAGGCGCCGGGCGAGTTCGAGGCCGAGGCGGCCGGGGTGCTGTTGCAGCGACGCGCCAGCCCCGAAGAGGTCGCCGCCGCCCTGCGCTATCTGATTGACGCCTCCTCGGTCACGGGACAGATGATCGCTGTGGACGGCGGCCAGCACCTGGGCTGGAAGACGCCCGACATCGTTGCTCCCTAGAGCCCACTCGCTTTAGATGGACCTATCTAGAGCGTTGAAGTGGGCTCTAAATGTTTGAATCTAGGGCCTGCCTGGATCGACAGGCTCGACCAAGTTGAAAGAAAGGCCGCGCCTTGGCCGCCTCGCCCCTCGCTGACACCGCGCCCGCCGCCGACATCGCCCGCATCATCGTGACCAAGGTCTTCGTGCGCGGCCTCAAGGTCGACGCTGAGATCGGCGTCTATGACCACGAGCACGGCCGCCTGCAGCCGCTGGTCGTCGATGTCGAGCTGGACGTGGCCGCCAGCCACTGCGCGCGCCTGCCCGACACGGTCAATTACGAGATGGTCGGCGAGGCCGCCCGCGCCATCGTGGCCGAGGGTCATATCGATCTGGTGGAGACCTTCGCCGAGCGCCTGGCCCAGGCCTGCTTCACCGATCCGCGCGTCACCCGCGCCCGCGTGCGGGTGGAAAAGCCCCTGGCCCTGGCCCCGCACGCCGCCGCCGCCGGCGTCGAGATCACCGCCGTCCGCGCGTGACCAAGATCACCTTCAGCGCCCGGCTCGCCCCCTTCCAGCCCGAAACGGTCTGGACCCTGGAGGCCGGGACGCTGATCGAGACGCGCGGCCGGCTCGAGCGCCGCCTGCCCCTGTCCAGCCTGACCCGCTATAGCCTGTCGCTGGCGCCGGACGGACGCCGGCGCGTGCTGCTGGTGGTGTTTGGCCGACGCCGGCTGCTGATCCCGTCGCAGAGCTATGCGGGCCCGGGACGGTTCGAGGATCGGCTGGCTGCTTTCTCGGTCCTGGCGCGCGCCATCGCGGCCGTGAGCGCGGACCTAGCGCCGCGCGCCCGCTTTGGCCTGGCGCGCCTGGAGGCTCGCACGGCCCTGACCTTCATCATGGGTCTGCTGGCGTTCGGCGCGGCCGCGACCTTGCTGTTCTCGCTGACCGCCGGCATGGCCGCCGTGGGCGTGGACATGGCCTCGCGCATGGCCTTCATCCTGATCCTGATGGTCGCCGCCCTGCCCTGGCTGTCGCGGCCGGCCGACTTCGATCCGCGCGACCCGCCCGCCGATCTCTTGCCCTGAAACGGCAAAGAGCGCCCCGACCGATGGTCGGAGCGCCCCTTGTGGGAGACCTGAAAGGGTCTATCAGCGCGGCAGCAGGACGCTGTCGATGACGTGGATCACGCCGTTGCTGGCGCCGACGTCGGTGGCGGTGACAGTGCTCTTGCCGCCCTTCTCGTCGGTGATGACCACCTTGCCGCCTTCGACGGCGGCCTTGAAGGCGCAGCCGCCGACGGTGTTGATCGTATAGCTGCCGCCGTTCGCCTGGATGGCGCCCAGCAGGGTCTTGGCTTCGACCTTACCGGCCACGACGTGGCAGGTCAGGATCTTGGTCAGGGTGGCCTTGTTCTCCGGCTTCACCAGCGTCTGGACCGTACCGGCCGGCAGCTTGCCGAAAGCGGCGTTGGTCGGAGCGAAGACCGTGAACGGACCAGCGCCCGACAGGGTGCCGACCAGATCGGCGGCCTTCACAGCGGTGACCAGGGTCGAGAAGTCGGCGTTGCCGGCGGCCACGCCGACGATGTTCGGCTTCGCGCCGTGGTGGTCGGCGAGAGCGGGACCGGCCACGGCGGCGGCGGCCAGGGCCAGCACGGCGGCCCGGCGTTGCATCGAACGCATCATTGTTTGAAACCTTCCATCAAGTCTTCGGGTTGGGGGAACTGAAGAAGTCGACGGCGCGCGGTCTGATCACAGTTACGGCCCTGCGTCGGTACTGGATCGATCCGGCGAGATGACTTTTTTGTAAGGTTCGAAGAACACGCCCAACGTGACATCGCCTTCATGACGCCACCTTCATTTGCATCGCGGCCCGATCAGCGCGACGATCCGGATGACAAGGTTATCCCAGGCTCAATCGTGACCGATCCCATCCCAGACACCGCCGTTCCGCCCGCGCTGCCGGACGACAAGGCCCTGCCCATCGCGATCTACGCGCTGCACATCGCCGGCGCCGTGACGGGCGGCTTCACCTGCCTGATCGCCGCCATCCTGGCCTATATCAGCCGCAAGGGCGCGCCCGAGTGGCTGGCTAGCCACTATGAATTCCAGATCCGCACCTTCTGGCTGGCGCTGTTGTTCAGCCTGATCTCCGGCCTGCTCACCGCAGTGGGGATCGGTGTCGTGATGCTGGTCGCGGTCGGCCTTTGGGTCATCGTCCGCGCCGTCGTCGGCCTTTCGCACCTGCTGAAGGGCCAACCCTACCCCACGCCTAAGAACTGGATGCTCTAAGCCATGACCGACGCCGCCATCACGCCTCGCACCGAAGAAGACAAGGTCCTGCCCGCCATCGTCTACGGTCTCTACCTGCTGGGCTTCACCAACGGCCTGACCTTCCTCGTCGGCCTGATCCTGGCCTATGTGAACCGCGACGCCGCAGGCCCGATCAACGCCTCGCACTACACCTTCGCGATCCGGACCTTCTGGCTGGCCATCGCCTGGTTCCTGATCGGCTTCATGATGACCCTCTTCGGCGTGCCGCTGAGCCTGGTGCTGGTGGGCATACCGGTGCTGATGGCCGGCATCGCGATCATGGGCGCCGTCAGCGTCTGGTTCGTGGTTCGCTGCGTGATGGGAATCTACTATCTCACCCGCGGCGAGGCGTATCCGCGCCCGCGCAGCTGGTTGATTTAGAGGCGCCATCTCCGTCCGGCGCCCGTCCACGGATCATTCGCGCGGCTCCGTTCCCCTGTCGGTTGAGACGGCTCGACGGGATTGGGGCCGCCGGATGACTAGTGCGGCCTGGCGGAGGGACGCCCATGGTGGGCGATCGTCTGGGGGACGCGATGTTGGCGCGACTGGTTGGGATCATCTTGGGGCTGATCCTGGCGTCGTCGGGATACGTGGTGGCGGGCTGGGGCTCGCTGGGGACATGGGCCACGACTCTCGACCTTGGTCCGTTCGAACCGCATCGACCCGCCGTCGGCGTGGCGGCGGCGATCGTGGGCGGGGTGCTCATCGTCGCCGCCTTGCTTCCCCGGCCAAAGCGTAAGCCGCGCAAGACCGCGCCCGCGACCCTGGGGCTGGAGCTCACCGACGAACCTGCGCCAAGCCTCACGCCCGCCGTGGCGCCCCCGCTCAGCGCCGAACCCATCGCCGCTCCGAGCGTGCACGCTGCGCCTCCGCCGGCCGAGCCGACGCCGGCGCCGGCGCCCCGAACCTTCGCCGAAATGCGCGCGCGCCTGGTCACGCTCAGCCGGGACGACTCCTGGGGCGAGTGCGCTCGCCTGCTGGCGGCCATGAAGCGCGCGGCCCATACCGATGAGGAACTGGCGATCGTCCACCGCGACCTGGGCGACTTCGCGCGCGCACAGGGCCAACTGGACGACGCCGGCGAGGCCTATGAGACGGCCGTGGCCTATGCCCGCCAGGTGCGCCAGGCCCGCCCGAGCGACGCCAGCACCGACCTCTTGGCCGGCGCCTTGTCCGGCGTCGGCGATGTCGCCGAGGCCGAAGGGCGCCTCGATGCGGCGCTGTCGGCCTTCGAGGAAGCCCTGGCCCTGCGCCGCTCGCGCGGCGGCCGCGAGGCCAGCGACACCAACGCCCAACGCGCCCTGTCGGTGAACCTGGAGCGCCTCGCGGACCTGCGCGAGGATCGCGGCCACCGCATGCGCGCGCTTGATCTCTATCGTGAGAGCTACGACATCGCCGGGCGTCTGGCGGCGGCCGACCCGGCGCGCTTTGGCCCCGACCTTGCGGCCACCCGCGCCCGCCTCAACGAGCTGGAAGCCCGGATCTCGACCTGACGGTCAGTTCGGGTCCTAGGGGCCGGCGCATTGCGGTCTCGCCCCAGGGTCCCGGCGCGACAGCCCGCTACGCGGTCTTCCGGCCGGGATGACGAAAGAAAATGGTTTCAGCTGATTGAGCAGGGGCCCTACCGCCCGGCTTCCTGCGTGAGGAACCGCCGGATCCAGTCGGCCATCCGCGCCCGGTCGTTGGGGCCCGCGAGACTGGCGATGGCCGCGTCGGCCTGCGGATCGGTGTAGCGCGTCCCGCGCCGCGCCTCGATCAGGGCCTTGGCGTAGTCCGGCGTGAACTCCGGATGGAACTGCATCGAGATCGCGCGCGCGTCCTCGTAGGTCAGGATGCCATAGGGCGTGAACGCGCTGCCGGCCAGGACGCGCGCCGTGGGCGGCAGGTCCACCACCTGGTCCTGGTGCGAGCCCGGTACGGCGACCTCTGCGGCGTCGTCCATCCACGCGGCGCGCTCGGCGACCGCATAGGCCTGCAGGCCCACGCCCCAGCCCTTCGGGGATTTCTCGACCTTGCCGCCAAACGCCTCGGCCATGACCTGATGGCCAAAACAGACCCCCACCAGCGGCGTTTCATTCCGGGCCGCGCGCAGGAAGGCCTTCAGCGGTTCGATCCAGGGCAGCGGGTCATAGACCCCCGCCGAGGAGCCGGTGATGACATAGGCGTCGTTCTCGGCCGGATGCGCCGGCAGCTCCCCGCCTTGAACGTCGTAGGCGCGGTAGGCATGCGCGTCGCCCAACAGAGCTTCGAACATGGCGCCATAACCGCCGTAGGTCGTCTTCAGCGGGCCAGGAGGCTCGCCCGTTTCCAGCAGGCCGATCTTCAAGACGCGCGTCGTCACGGCCGTCAGTAGACCATGCCCTGGGCGACGGCCTTCAGGCGTTCGATGGCGCTGAACTTGTCTTCGATGAAGTCCTGGTCGATCCACCAGAGCTCGATCTCGCGCATGACCTCGCCGACCATCGGCCCCTTGGGCACGCCCGCCTTCATCACTTCCTCGCCCGACAGCGGGAAGGCCGGCGGGGTCCAGGTCTCGGCCAGGGCCAGCAGGGCGCGCCATTGCGGCGCTGTGGAGTCGCGGCCAGAGCCCGCCCAGGCCAGTTTGACGCGGTCGCAGAAGGTGCGGGTCCCCAGGCCATAGACCGCCCGACGCGCCTCGCGCGGGCTCATCCACGAGACGACCCGGGGGTTCTTGCCCACGGCGTCGACAAGGCGGTCACGCACGTTGTTAGGCAGGCGCAGACGCTCGGCCAACTGCTCGGCGACCTTGGCGTCATCCGGGATCAGGGCGGCCAGGCGCAGGTCCGGATCGTTCTCGAACAGCTGCTCGGTCTCGATGCCGACCAGGGCCTCAAAGCGGGCCAGCGACTTCACCGACGGCAGGATCGAGGACAGCACGCTGGTGGCGGCCATCAGACGGAAGGCCGGACGCGGATCCTCCGCCGCCAGCATCTTCATCAGTTCCTTCTGGGTGCGCTCGGCGGCGCGGCCAGAGACCATGCCCTTGAGCGCCTTGCACGCGGCCAGGGCCTTCTGGTCCGGCTCGCCCCGGCCGTACCAGGCCTGGAAGCGGAAGAAGCGCAGGATGCGCAGATAGTCCTCGCGGATACGCGTCATCGGGTCGCCGACGAACACCACCCGCCCTTCATGAGCGTCGCGGATCCCCTCGCCGGTGGGATCATAGACCCGACCGTCCGTATCCGCATAAAGCGCGTTGAAGCGGAAGTCGCGCCGCTCGGCGTCCTGGTTCCAGTCCTGGGTGAAGGCCACAACCGCCCGGCGCCCGTCGGTCGAGACGTCCTTGCGCAGCGTCGTGATCTCATAGGGCTGGCCGCCGGACACGGCGGTGATCGTGCCGTGGTCGACGCCGGTGGGAATGGCGCGCAAGCCCGCCTGCTCCAGAGCGTCGATGACGAGGTCGGGCGTCAGGGTCGTGGCGATGTCGATGTCGTCGACAGGCTTGCCCATCACCGTATTGCGGACACACCCGCCCACGAACCGCGCGCAGCCGGCATAGCCGCGCGCCTCCAGCGCGGCGATGATCGCCTTGGTCTCTGGAAGCGCGATCCAGGGCGCGTCGCCGATCGTCTCACTGCTCAACGCCTGACTCCCACTCACGCGTGCGATCCCCTCCGAGGAAGGGGCGCCATTGTTAGGCCAGGAGACCCCGGCTTCGCCAGACAAGAAACGCCCTATTCGGAGGGGGTCCGTCCGCTTTCGTCATGGAGGGCTTCGTAGAACGACCGCAACATGCCCGCCGTCGCGCCCCAGATGAACCGATCGTTCCAGGGCATGGCGTAGAAATGGCGGCGCGGCCCGCCCGGGACCTCGCGGTGCTGGCGCTGGTGGTTGGCCGGATCCATCAGGAAATCGAACGGCGTCTCGAAGACGTCGGCGACCTCTTCGGGACTGGGCGTAAAGGTCGCCTTGGGATCGATGAAGCCCACGACCGGCGTCACGTGAAAGCCGGTCACGGTCTGGTAGCCATGCAGCAGGCCGGCCACCGTCACGAGGGCGGGATCCAGCCCGACCTCTTCCTGCGCCTCGCGCAAGGCCGTGCCCCAGGGCGTCTCGCCCGGATCGCAGCGGCCGCCCGGAAAGGCGATCTGGCCGGTGTGGCTGCGCAGGGTGTCCGAGCGGCGCGTGAGCAAGATGGTCGGGCTGTCGTCGTGCTCGACCAGCCCCACCAGGACGGCGGCGGGACGCAGGGCGTGGGGATTGTCGACCTTCAGGCCTGGATTCAGATCGAAGTCCGAACGCAGCGGGTTGGCCAGGCTCGGATCATAACCCGCGATCGGGTGCAGGCGGCTGGTGATCCAGGCGCGGCGCTCTTCGCGGGTCATGCCAGACCCTTGCCGGGCGCGGCGATCGGGAAGAACGCCCCGCCCGAGCGCACGCCCCAGACGCCGCCCTCGTCCACCGCCATCTCGGCCAGTTCGTAGAACACCGAACGCGCGATCAGCGCCTCCAGGCCCCGGCGGACGTGGACATAGGGGCGAGGCTCGCCTGTTTCCTGATCGATCGTGACGCGGATCGGGTTGTCCGCGCTCGCCGTGACCGTGTCGCCGACATTGGTCTGGAAGACCAGATCCTCGCCCTCGCGATCCACGCGCACGGCGATGAACGGCGCGTCCTCGACGGTGATCTTCATCTTCTCGACCGGCGTCACCAGGTGATAGCCGTCCGGATCGCGGCGCAAAACGGTCGAGAACAGGCGCACCAGCGCCTCGCGGCCAATCGGCGTGCCTTCGTGGAACCAGACCCCGTCCTTGCGGATGCGGATGTCGATCTCGCCGCAGTGGGGCGGGTTCCAGAGGTGGACGGGCGGCAGGCCGCGCTCGCCCGCCGCTTTCACGGACTGAGCGACGCCATCCAGGCCAGACTTGAAGGGCGTGTCGGTCATGCCCGTTCAGTTAGGCCGTCGCGGGCTCCGGCTCAAGCTTGAGGGTCAACGGCGACGGGGCCTGAAAGCCCCAGGTCCCCGCCCTCGCGCAGCGGCAACAGCAGCACGCGCCGCTGATCCACCGGTCCGGGCATGACGACGCCGGCCGTATGAGCGTTGGTGAAGCCGACGCGTCCGAAATAGGGGCCGTCCCCCACCAGCAGCACCGCGCGCCAGCCGGCGGCGCGGGCGGCCTCGCAGGCGGCCTCGACCAGCGCCTGGCCAAGGCCGGCGCTGCGCTCATCGGGATCAACGGCCAGCGGCCCGAGGAACGCGACCGGCTCACCGCCGATCGTCACGGGCCACATGCGAACGCAGCCCACCGGCGCGCCGCCGCGCAGGGACACGAACGAGCAGTCGGCCAGCAAGGTGTTGCCCTCACGCAGGCGCTCGGACGACTTGGCGAAACGTCCCGGGCCAAAAACCCGGTCGATCAGGGCGGTGACGGCGGCCTCCAACGCGGGGGTCTCGTGGACCAGCGGCGGATAGGGCTCGGGAGAAGCAGACTTGTGAACGGAGGTCATCGGCCTTCGAGAAATGCGAAAGAGCGTCGGGGACTCCCGACACGAAGGCGCGCGGGAGGGCTTCAGATCGTGGCGCGTTCGCGCTTCATTCGTCGCAGGCGTCGCATGCCTGAAAACCTCCAGAAGATGCGGCGCTGTAGGGCCAAGGCTTTGCGAGGTCAATAACGTTGCGGTGCGACGACTTGGCCCTATGTTCGGCGCGATGTCCGACACCGCCGCCCCGCCGTCCGAGCCTTCGCTCGAGAACCCTACCCGCGCCCTGTTGCGGGAACGTGACTTCCTTCTGTTCTGGGCGGCGCGGTTCGTCTCCACCCTGGGTGTGCAGATCCAGTCGGTGGCCCTGGGCTGGCAGGTCTACGCCATCGCCCGGATGACCAAGTCGGTCGGCGAGTCGGCGTTCCTGGTCAGCATGATCGGCCTGGCGCAGTTCCTGCCGCTGTTCCTGCTGACGCTGGTGGCGGGCGAGACCGCCGACCGCCGGACGCGCAAGCTGATCGTCGCCGCCACCCTGGCTCTGGACGCCATCAGCGCTGGCGTTCTGCTGGTCCTGGCCCTGATGGGCTCGCACCAGCTGTGGCCGATCTTCGCGATCTCGGTGCTGTTCGGCGCCAGCCGCGCCTTCCTCTCGCCGGCCAGCAGCGCCATGGGGCCGATGCTGGTGCCGCGTCCGCTGCTGCCGCGCGCCATCGCCTGGAACTCGCTGTCCTGGCAGGCCGGATCGATCGGGGGACCGGCGCTCGGCGGCCTCCTGCTGATCCACTCGCCGGCCCTGGCGTTCGGAGCCTCGTTCGGCCTCTATCTGGTCGCCGCCCTTTTGGCCCTGTCGATCCGCAAGCCCACCAAGCCCGAGCCGCAGCCCGGCTCGCGCGTCGAGCTGATCAAGGAGGGGCTGTCCTACGTCTGGAACAACAAGATCGTGTTCGGCTCGATCTCGCTGGATCTGTTCGCGGTGATCCTGGGCGGCGCGACGGCCCTGCTGCCGGTGTTCGCCAAGGACGTGCTGCACATCGGCCCCGGCGGCTTTGGCCTGTTGCGCGCCGCGCCAGCCATCGGCGCCTGCCTGGTGGGGCTCTATCTGGCGGCCAACCCGATCCGCCGCCACGCCGGTAAGATCATGTTCGCGGGCGTCGCCGTGTTCGGCCTCGCGACGGTGGTCTTTGGTCTCTCCAAGCTGGTCTGGCTGTCGGTGGCGGCCCTGGCGGTGCTGGGCGGGGCCGACATGCTGAGCGTCTATGTCCGCCAGACCCTAGTGCAGATCGTGACCCCCGACGCCATGCGCGGCCGGGTCGCGGCTGTGTCCGGCGTGTTCATCAGCGCCTCCAACGAGCTCGGCGAGGTCGAGAGCGGCGCGGCGGCCTGGCTGCTGGGCCCGATCGGCGCGGCGGTGTTCGGCGGCGTCGGGGCCATGGCGGTCACGGGGATCTGGGCCTTCCTGTTCCCGGAACTGCGCAAAGCCGACCGGCTGGAATAGTCCTCCTCCCCCGTTGAGCGGGAGAGGAAAACCTCAGACCCCTGCCAGCTTGCGCAGCGCCTCGCCGGTCATGCGGCGGATGATCCACTCGTCCATCGCGGCGGCGCCCAGGCTGTCATAAAAGGCGATCGACGGGGCGTTCCAGTCGAGGACCGACCACTCCAGGCGCCCAAGGCCTTGGTCGACGCACCGCTTGGCGAGGTTGGCCAGCAGCGCCTTGCCCGCGCCCGAACCCCGCGCCGACGGCCGCACGAACAGATCCTCCAGATAGATCCCGTGCCGCCCCACGAAGGTGGAATAGTTGTAGAACCACAGCGCAAAGCCCACCGGCTCTCCGTCGATCTCGGCGATGTCGGCGAAGGCCCGGGCCTTGTCGCCGAACAGGGCCGCGGCCGTGTCGCCTTCCGTCGCCTGGACGGTGTCGAGCAGCTTCTCATACTCGGCCAGATCGAGGATGAACTGGTGGATCAGGCCCGCGTCGGCGGGCGTGGCGGGACGGACGGAGACGGTCATGGCGGTATCCAACGACTACAGGGACTTCGTTCTGGAGCTGCTGGCCCCGTTGGGGGAGGTCAGCGCCCGGCGGATGTTCGGGGGAGTCGGCGTCTATGCGAACGGGCTGTTCTTCGCGCTGATCGACGACGACGTGCTTTATCTGAAGGGCGATGAGACCCTGAAGGTCGCGTTCGAGGCCGCCGGCGCCCAGGCCTTCGCGCCGTTCGAGGACGGCAAGACCATGGCTTATTGGACCGCCCCCGCCGAGGCGCTGGACGACCAGGATCTCCTGCTGGACTGGGCGCGGAAATCGCTGGCCGTGGCGGCGCGGGCGGGCGCGAAGAAGAAGCGCTAGCGCCGTGCGTCCTCCGAGGCTCGGCTTCGCCTCACGCCTCAGGATGAGGGACCCAGCAAAGTCCTCCTCATCCTGAGGTGCGCGCTCTTAAGCGCGCCTCGAAGGACGCAGGGCGTCACCCGATCTTCACCCCCGGCGGCGGCTCGCTGCTCTCGGGCACGAAGAAGTCCGGCATCAGGCTGGCGGTCGGGTCGACCTTGTAATGATTGAAGTCGCGCACGCCCTCGCCATAGAGGAAGGTGTCGTCGATCAGGAAGTTGCCGCTGAAGTCCCGCGAGGGCTTGTTGAAGATCCCATAGGCCGCGTCGGCCATGATTTCGGGCGTGCGGCAATGACGCAGGCCCTCCTCGCCGGTAAGGGCGAACTGGATGGCCGCCGTGGCGATGCCGGTGCGCGGCCACAGGGCGTTGAAGGCGATCCCGTCGGGCCTGAACTCCTCGGCCATGCCCAGCACGCACATCGACATGCCGAACTTGGCCATGGTGTAGGCCACGTGTGAGCCGAACCAGCGCGGCGACATGTCCAGCGGCGGCGACAGCATGAGAACGTGCGGGTTCTCGGCGTTCTTCAGGTGCGGGATGCAGGCCTTGGAGGTGACGAACGTGCCGCGCGTATTGATCTGGTGCATCAGGTCATAGCGCTTCATATCGGTCATCAGGGTCGGGGTCAGCGAGATGGCCGAGGCGTTGTTGACGCAGATGTCGATGCCGCCGAACTGGGCCACGGCTTTGTCGACCGCTTCCTGCACGCTGGCCTCCTCGCGCACGTCCACCACCAGCGGCAGGGCCTTGCCGCCCGCGTCCTCGATCGCCTTGGCGGCGGTGTAGATGGTGCCGGGCAGCTTGGGATGGGCCTCGGCGGTCTTGGCTGCGATCACCACATTTGCGCCATCTCGGGCGGCGCGCACGGCGATGGCCAGACCGATGCCCCGCGAGGCGCCGGTGACGAACAGGGTCTTGTTCTTGAGGCTCATGCGGGATCTCCACGCGTTTTGAACAGTTGAACGCCGACGACGGCGAAGCCGAGCAGGAAGGCCATCTTGGCCATGTGGGCGACCGGACCGTGGTCCTTCAGCATAAGGCCGCCAAGTCCGACGACCAGGGCTGCGATCCACAGACCCGCCGCCAGCCGCAGCACGCGCGCCCGCAACAGGTCCACGGCCCAGACCACCATGCCAATCGACCAGACAGCCGAGGCGATCATGTAGGACGCCTGGCCGAAAACCTCGGCAGGCGAGGTGCGCACCAGCAGGACGCCCAGGATCGCCACCACGAAACCGACGAGGCCCAAGGGGCCGGTGGCGCGGGCGGTCAGGGCCCGCGCGCCCAGCATGCCGATCAGCAGCAGGAGATCGATCAGCACATAGACAAGATGCGGCTGGGGCTCGACCAGACGCGGATAGATCAGGAAGGGCGCGACGACGTCGATCGCCACGCCCAGCAGCACCGCCACGCCCGCCAGGCGCAGCGTCGTGGCCCGCTCCATCAGGCGCCGGCCCCGACGATGTCGACCGACAGATCCCAGAGCCGATCGGCGGCCTCGGGGTCCAGAGCGTGTGGCATGACGCCGGTCCAGGGGCTGTCCTTGCTCCACGGCAGCGCCTGGTTGCAGTCCTCCAGATAGAGCCCGCCGACGCCGCCCAGTTCGTCGCCGACCGCCGCCCAGACGCTGGTGGCCGCGCCTTGTTCGGTCGACTTGAAACCCTCGCGCGGCTGGTCGTTCTCATCCAGCCAGCCCAGAGCGCGCTGCTCCTCGATCGGCAAGTGGCGCTGCAGTGGGGTCAAGATGCCGCCCGGCATGACGGCGTTGGCGTTGACGCCGTGGTCCTTGAAGCGCTTGTCGAAGCCGAGGGCGAACAGGCTGTTGGCGGTCTTGGCCTGACCATAGGCCTCCCACTTCTCGTAGGGCCGCGTGGTGTAGTTGGGATCGTGGAAATGGATCCCCGAGCGCCGGTGGCCGATCGACGACAGCGAGACCAGTCGCGAAGGCTTGCCGCTGGCTTTCGCGCCGGCGATCAGGTTCGGGGCCAGCAACACCGACAGCAGGAAGTGGCCCAGATGGTTGGTGCCGAACTGCATCTCGAAGCCGTCGGCGGTGCGCATCAGCGGACTGGCCATGACGGCGGCGTTGTTGATCAGGATGTCGATGCGGCGATCGCCCCAGACGTTGGCAAAGTGGCGGATCGCCTCAAGGCTTGAGAGATCCAGCATGCCGAAACTGACCCGCTTGGAGCCAGCCTCTTCGTTGATGGCGTTGGCGACCTCTTCGCCGAGCTCGGGCTTGCGGGCGGCGATGATCACTTCCGCGCCAGCAAGGGCGAGCGCGCGCACCGTCTCCACCCCGATGCCGGTGGCTGCTCCGGTGACGATCGCCACGCGACCTGAAAGGTCATGCCCGGCGACAACCTCACGCGCCGTCGACTTGGCCCCAAAGGCCGATGTGATCCGTCCGCTCATGCCCGCTTCCTCCCGCTTGTTGTTATGTCGGCTACGCTACATCTGGATCGCGCAAATCCCCAGAGCGATCGCAAGGCACAGCGGACCGTAGGCGCGCCGGTTCAGACGCCAGAACGGCGTGCCCTCGGCGTAACGAAAAATCCGCGGAACATAGGTGGCCGCGCCGCGCGCGGCGAAGACGGCGAACAGCGCCCAGCGGCCGGCGTCCAGCCAGGGCTCCAGCGGCGTGGGCGGCCACGCGGAGGCCAGAACCAGCCCCCCGCCCGCCATCAGCGCCAGGGCCACGGCGAAGGCGGCGAGGAAGCTCGGCGCCTTCATGCCCCGCGTGCGGCCGACCACATGCTCGACCATCGAGGCTTCGTCATGGCCCGGCCACCGCCCACCGAACGCCCAGTAGACGTGTACGCCCGCGAGCAGAAACAGCACCCCAGCCAGTAGCAGGGCCAGCAGCACGGCCTAGCCGGCCTTGCTGAAGTCAGGGGCGCGGCGTTCGGCGAAGGCCATGAACGCCTCGCGCGCCTCGGCGGTCTGCAGGCGCGCGGCGAACTCCGCGCCCTCAGTGTCCATCAGTTGGGCGATCTTCTCGGCGTCGCGCATCAGACGCTTGGTGACCGTCAGGGCGCCGAGAGGGCGTTTCGCCAACTGATCGGCGGCGGCGCGCGCCCGGGCCCGCAGATCGCCCGGCTCGACGAGGCCGTTGGCCAGGCCCCAGGCCACCGCCGTGGCGCCGTCCACCGCCTCGCCCAGGGCGAACATCGCGTAGGCGCGGGCGTGGCCGACCCGGGCCGGCAGCAACCAGCTGGACGCGGCCTCCGGCACCAGGGCAAGGTTCACGAACGGCGTGGTCAGCCGCGCGTCGGGGCTGACGAACACCAGGTCACAGTGCAGCAGCATGGTCGTCCCCACGCCGACCGCCTGGCCCTGCACGGCCGCGACCAGCGGGCGGGTGGCGTGGGCCAGGGCCTTCAGGAACCGGGTCACGTGACGCTCGCCGCTGAAGGCGCCGGTGGCCTGTGCGGCGAAGTCCTGCAGGTCGTTGCCGGCGGTGAAGCTGTCGCCATCGCCCTGGAAGACCACCACGCGGATGGCCGGATCCTTCTCGGCCGCCTCCAGGCTGTCGGCCAGCACGCCGTACATCGCGTTGGAGAGCGCGTTCTTCTTTTCCGGGCGCGCCAGGGTGATGGTCATCACGCCGGCGTCGATCTGCACCGTCACTTGGTCGGTCATTGTGGATCTCCCTTGGGGAACTTGGTCTGCAGACTGGTCAGCCAGCGTGAGACCACGCTGATTTCCGCGTCGGTGAAGCCTTCGGTGAGCTGGGCGTTGACGCCGCGCAGGCCGGCCTTGGCCGTATCGCGCGCGGCGCGGCCCTTGTCGGTCAGGTGCAGGCGCATGGCCCGTCCGTCCTTGGCGTCGGCGCGGCGTTCGACCAGTTCGGCGCGGGCCATGCGGTCGATCAGGCCGGTCATGGCCGAGGGGGCAAGATCCAGCGCGTCGGCCGCCTCGCCGATCAGGGCGCCGTCTCGCTCTCCGAGAAAAAACAGCACGCCCGACTGCGCGGCGGTGAGCCCGCCTTCGGCCGCCATGCGCCCCTCGATCCAACGCTGCACGCGCCGGTGTCCGGCGTTCAGCAGGAAGACCAGTCGACGGTTGGGGGGCGTGGACATGCGCCAACCGTATATTTCACATGCGAAATGTCAAACGGTCGTTTTTAGGCTTCGCTAGAATTCGCCGCATACCAGGCCACCCCGTCACCATCGACCTTGCGCTTCACGCGTCCGCGCCGGATCAGGCAGTTGAGGTGGGCCAGGGCCTCGCCGGTCGCCATGCCCAGGAGGTCAGGCCCGATGGGACGCGCGAACAGCGCGCCGAAGGTGTCGACCACGCGCTTGCGCTCAACGAGCTTCTTCTCCAACCGCGCCAGGCCCCGCTCGTGGCCGGAGATCAGCGCATCGATCCGCGTGTGCAGCCCCTCGAAGGGATCATTGTGGGCGGGCAGCACGATCACCTCGTCGGGCACGGTGGCCTTGACCTTGGCCAGGGAGCGCAGCCAGTCCGACAGCGGATCAGCGTCCGGCTCGGTCGGGAACACCGACACGTTCGACGAGATGCGCGGCAGCACCTGGTCGCCCGAGATCAACAGCTTCAGTTCCGGACACCACAGGCAGGCGTGATCCGGCGAATGGCCCTGGCCGGTGACGACGCGCCAGGTGCGGCCGCCGATCTCGAAGTCCTCGCCGTCGCTCAGGCGACGATAGCTGTCGGGCAGCGCGTAGATCGCCTTGCCGAAGCCGCCGAAGCGGGCCTTGTAGTTCTCGATGGCGTCCTCGTCCCAGCCGGCGGCGCGGAAGAAGCGAACGCCGTCCTCGGGCGCCTCGCGGCCGGTGTCGGCCACCAGCATCCGGCACTGGAAGTACTCCAGCCTCGTCATCCAGAGCCGGCAGTCGAACTTGCGCGTCATCCAGCCGGCCAGGCCGATATGGTCCGGATGCAGGTGGGTGACGATCACGCGGGTGATCGGCTTGCCGCCCAACGCCTCGGCGAAGGCGTCGCGCCAAGCCTGGCTGGTCTCGCGGGTCTGGACGCCGGTGTCGACCACCGCCCAGCCCTCGCCATCCTCGATAGCCCAGACATTGATGAACTGCAGCGAGCCGCCCAGCGGCATGCGCAGCCACAGAACGCCGGGCGCGACCTCGACCGCCTGGCCAGAGCCCTGCTCCGGCGCCGTCTCGAAGGGATAGACGAGTCGTCCGGCCTTCTTCGGTTCCGACACCGATTCTGTCGTGTCGTCTTCGAACCCGTCGCGCATTTCACTCCCTCCGCGCGCCCTTTGACCGACGCTTTTTCCGGATCTTACCCATTTTTTGCCCCTAGGGGCTGTCACGATCACGCCTAGGTCGGACGGTATCTTGACCCCCGATGCAAGCACGCGCTTATGTCCGCGCGAGGAATCCACCCAGGAGATGTATCCCATGAGGCCTTTCGCGATCGGCCTGACGGCCGCCCTCGCGGTCGCCGTACTCGTTCCGTCCGCCGTCATTTCGGCGCAGAAGGAACAGAAGGGCAAGCCCGCCATCGACGCCAAGGCGCGTGAAGCAGGCATGAAGGAAGCGCCGGCCATCGTGCAGGCCAGCGGCGCCAGCTGCACCGTGTCGGACGCTCGCTATATCGGCGAGGACAAGAAGGCGGCTTCCAAGTACTTCGAAGTCGCGTGTAGCGAAGGCATGGGCTTTGCGCTCGTCGCCAAGAAGGACACCGCGCCGCAGGTCTACAGCTGCCTCGAAACGAGCCAGCCGGGTCCGGATGGCAAGGTCGGCGGTCTGGCCTGCATCCTGCCGGGCAACGCCAATCCCGGTTCGGGCCTCGACGCCTACGTCAAGAAGGGCGGCGCCTCGTGCGAGATCGAGAACACCCGCGCCATCGGCTCGGGCGCCAAGAACTCGTACTTCGAAGTCGCCTGTAAGGGCGGCTCGGGCTACATCGTCCAAACCACCGCGCCGATGAACATCGCCGGTGAAGTCGCGGTCAACAGCTGCCTGCTGTACGAAGAAGGCGGCAATGTCAGCTGCAAGCTGACCAACCGTCAGACCCAGCTGCAGATCGTCGACACGCTGAACACGGCCGCTGCGGCCGCCGGCACCAAGTGCGCGATCAAGGACAAGCGCTACGTCCTCAGCACCAAGGTCGACAACTACTTCGAAGTCTCCTGCGACGACGGCAAGGGCTACATCTATCAGCAGACCTCGGTCAGCGGGGCCTTCAACCGCGCCATCCCGTGCGCCCAGGCCGGCTTCGTCGGCGGCGGCTGCACCATGACCGACGCGGTGGCCGCTCAGACCGAACAGGCCGGCTTCTACAGCAAGCTGGCCACCAAGGCCGGTTTCCCCTGCGACGTCGAGAAGTACGGCATGCTGCCGACCAACGACCCGAAAAAGGAAATCGTCGAGCTGAAGTGCACGGGCAGCGACGTCGGCGGCATCGCCGTGTTCACCGCCACCGACGGCAAGGTCTTTGACTGCCTGACCGCCGAGATGAACGGCTACCGCTGCTCCTTCACCAAGAAGGACACGCAGTACGCCCGCCTGACCAAGGACCTCGTCGGCTTCAACAAGGCCTCGTGCCAGGTCTCGGACGCCCGCATCATCGGTTCGACCGACGTCGAAGGCTTCATCGAAGTCGCCTGCTCGGACGGCCTGCCGGGCTGGGTCCTGGGCTATCCGATCGGCGTCGCCAAGCCGGCCGCCAAGGAGTTCCTCTCCTGCGCCCAGGCCAAGGGCATCGGCGGTGGCTGCAAGCTGCCGACCAACAAGCCGAAGGCCTGATCCAGGCCAAGGCCTGACAAAGAAGAGCCCGCCCGGAGCGATCCGGGCGGGCTTTTTCTTTGGGCCTCAGCGGTGGCTGAGCACGGCGTCCAAGGGCAGCTTTTCCTTGGCGGCGGCAGGAACGGTGGCGTCGTCGGCAGGATGCCCAACCACCAGCAGAATGTAGGGCTTCTCATGATCCGGTCGCCCCAGGGCCTCATTGAGAAAGCCCATGGGGCTCGGCGTATGGGTCAAGGTCGCCAGGCCCGCCTCATTCAGCGCCGCGATCAGAAAGCCGGTGGCGATGCCTACCGATTCGGGCACGTAGTAGTGCTTGATCTTGCCACCCGCCGCGTCGAGCCCATGACGTTGCCCGAAAATGGCGATCAGCCATGGCGCGGTCTCCAGAAACGGCTTGTTCGCGTCTGTCCCCAGGGGCGCCAGATGGCGTAACCACTCCTCGCCCGCCTTGCCGGCATAGAAGGCGCGCTCTTCGGCCTCCGCCTCGGCACGCAGCCGTTCGCGCAAAGGGCCCTTCCCAATCAGAACGAAGCGCCAGGGTTGTTGGTTGGCCCCGCTCGGCGCGGTCGCCGCCGCCTCGATGCAGCGTTCGATGATCTGGCGCGGCACCGGCCGATCGCTGAAGTCGCGAATGGTGTGCCGACGCCGCAGGCGATCCAACGCGGTGTCGGCCCGCGCCAACATTACCTCATCACTGAGCGCCCAACGGTCCGGTAGGGGTAAGCTTGGATGTTCGGTGGTCATGGCGCTCACCCCATCGCCGCTTCGATCAGGCGCGGCCCCGGCGTGGCCATGGCGCGGGCGAAGGCCTCGTCGAAGGCCTCGGCGGTGGCGACGCGCTCGGCCGCCATGCCCAGGCCCTCGGCCAGCTTGACCCAGTCGATGCGAGGATCGCCCAAGTCCAGCAGCTTCGAGGCGGCGGGGCCCGGATTGCCGGCGCCCGTGCGACCCAGCTCAATGCCAAGAATGCGGTAGGCGTGGTTGGCGAAGACCACCACGGTCACGTCCAGCTTTTCGCGGACCACCGTCCAGAGGCCCTGGACCGTGTACATGCCGGCGCCGTCACCGGTCAGGGCCAGCACCTTGCGCTCCGGACAGGCCACCGCCGCGCCGATCGCCAACGGGATCCCCTGGCCGATCGCGCCGCCGGTCAGGGACAGCCAGTCGTGCGCGCGGGCGGCCTTGGTCTGGGTGAAGATCGGCAGGCCCGCCGTCACCGCGTCGTCGGAGATGATGGTGTCCGTGGGCATATGCCGCGCGATCGCCGCGCCGATGGCCCAGGCGTCCAGGCGTCCGGCCGGCGCATCGGGCGCGGCATAGGTCTCGACGGAGCCGACGACGGGCGCGCCCAGCGCGTCGGCCAGGGCGTTGAGCGCCGCCGCCGCATCGACCTCGCGACCGCACAGGGTCTCGACAGAACAGCCTTCGGGAACCAGCACGCTGGGGCGGTCGGGATAGGCGAAGAACGCCACGGGCGTTTGGGTGGCGACCAGCACCATCAGGTCGACGCCGTCGAGATCCTTCAGCGCCAGCTCGCCGAAATAGGGCAGCTTGTCGGGCCGGAAGCGGCCCTCGCCGCGCGCCTGGCGGGCCGTAAAGGTGTCGGTCAGTACGCGCACGCCGTGGGCCGACAGCCGTCCGGCCGCCGCCAGCGCCGCCTCGCCGCAGGCGCCCGAGCCCAGCAGCAGCACGGGCTTTATCGCGTCGCTTAGAACCTTGGCGACAGCCTCGACCGACGCCGCATCGGGCGCGGCGAAGGCGGGCGGCGTCACCACCGGTCCCTTGACCGTGGCTTCGTTCCAGGCCGCATCGGCGGGCAGGACCAGGCAGGCGTTGCCGCCCGGCGTTCCGTAAGCGGCGACGATGGCCTCGGCGGCCAGCGGCCCGACGCTGTCGGCGGTCTCCGCCGACTTGACCCACAGCGAGTTGGGTGCAGCCAGGGCGGCGATGTCGCTGTTCAGCGGCGCATCGAAGTCGCGGTGATAGGTGGCGTGGTCGCCGATCACATTGACCACCGGCGTGAACGCGCGGCGGGCGTTGTGCAGGTTGGCCGCGCCGTTGGCGTAGCCGGGACCCAGATGCAGCAGGGTGCAGGCGGGCTTGCCGGCCATACGGCCATAACCGTCGGCGGCGCCGGTCGCCACGCCCTCGAACAGGCAGAGTACGCTGCGCATGCGCGGCTCGCGGTCCAGGGCCGAGACGAACTGCATCTCGCTGGTGCCGGGATTGGCGAAACAGGCGGTCACGCCGTTGTCGGCCAGGGTGGTGATCAGGGCGTCCGCGCCGTTCATGGTCTTCTCCGTACCTGTGCTTCTTCCTTCCGACATTTCGCCGTCTGCGCCAACCCGGCGACGCATCAAGCCGATTGCGCGAGGCGGTCGGGGCGGCGCAGTCTGCGGAAAAATCGGGGGGAACAGGACGATGCAAGGAATGAGCGCGGCCGCGCGATGGACGCTGATCGCGTCCGTAATCGCCGGGGTCAGCTATGTGGCCAGTTGGGGCCTGACCCTGCCGCCCGGCGTCGAGACGGCCTGGAAGGGCGCGGGCGTCGGCCTCTTGGCGATCCATGCTGCGCTGCGGGCGCGATCGCTGGATGGCTGGCTGCTGGCGGCGGTGATGGCCCTGGGGACCGGCGGCGACGTGCTGCTGGAGACTCACGGTCTCACGGTCGGCGCGATCTCGTTCCTGCTGGGACACCTCGTCGCCAGCGGCCTTTATCTTCGCCACCGCAAGAACGTCTCGCTGACGCCCCTGGCGCTGATTCCCGTGGTGGTCGGCGTGTCGTTCCTGCTGCCCACCGACCGCGCCGGCGCGCCGGGGATCGCGCTCTACAGCCTGTTCCTGGCGGTGATGGCCGCCACGGCCCTGATGAGCCGGTTCCCGTTCAAGACCGTGGGCCTGGGCGCGCTGATGTTCGTGGTCTCGGACCTCTTGATCTTCGGCCGACTGGGGCCGCTGCCCGACAATCTGGCCACAGGTCTGGGCGTCTGGGGGCTCTACTACTTCGGCCAGTTGCTGATCTGCCTGGGCGTGGCGGGGGCGTTGGACGCGGAGCGCGCTGAGGCTGAATAGGGCCTGGGGTCGCTTGCCGAGACCAGAGCCTCGATCTTGCAACGACTAAAACGCTCGTCATCCCGGCTGCAGCGAAGCGGAACGCCGGGACCCAGGGGCAACCGCACTGCCGCTCCCCCTGGGTCCCGGCTCTACAGCCCGCAAGCGGGCTTCCGGCCGGGATGACGAGATAATGATCGCCGGGGAGGTCGGACTAGAACACCATCACCCCGGCGTCGGGCGCCTCAGCAAACAGCCGCTCAAGCTCTTTGGGCCGCCGATCTCGCGCCAAGGCCTGGTTGATATAGCCTTTGTCGGTCAGTTCGCCGCTGGCCGCGTCGGGCGCGCCGTCCAGGATCAGGGCCCGGGCGATGCGGCCGCCGCCGCCCTTGGCCGAGGCGTTCATCCGCGAGAGGCCCTCGGCGATCGCCGCGCGCACTGCCTCGGGGCTCCCGAGACGCTCGGCCGCCTTGGCGTCGAGGAACAGCATCAGGCCAACGCCGTCCTGTCCTTCGCCGCAGACCACCGCGTCGGAGACCACCCCACCGATCGCCGACACCGCCGCCACCCGCAGGGCCCCGGCCGCGACGAAGGTGCCGCTGGCCAGCTTGAAGTTCTCGACGAGCCGCCCGTCGAACACCAGCCCCGCGGCGGGATCCTCCGGATCGGCCAGCCGCGCCGCGTCGCCCAGGCGATAGAAGCCCTCCTCGTCGAACGCCTGGGCAGTGGCCTCGGGCTGATCCAGATAGCCGGGCGAGACCTGCGGCCCCTTGACCCGGATCTCGAACTTGCCGCCCTCCCCGGCCGGGACCAGCTTTACGGCCGTGCCGGGCGTGGGCAGCCCCACCATGCCTGAGCGGGCGTTCAGCCAGTGGATGTTGCAGGCCGTGGGCCCCGTCTCAGTCGCGCCATAGCCGGCCGCGAACGTGATCCGCTCGCCCACCGTGCGCACCGCCACGGCCTGGACGCGGTCGAGGATCGACTGGGCCATGGAGGCTCCGCCGTACTGCAGCACGCGGACCTTCTCGAAGAACTTGGCGGCCAGGGCCTCGTCACGCTCCAGCTCGCCGACGAACATCGCCCAGCCGGCCGGGACCATGTTGTGATAGGTCGTCGCCACCTCGGACAGGTTCCGAACCGTCTCGCCAAAGCGCCCCGGCACGGGCTGGCCGGCGTCGATATAGAGCGTGCCGCCCCGGTGCAGCACCATGTGCAGGATGGCGTTGGCGCCCAGGCTGTGGCTCCAGGGCGCGGAATTGACCAGCACCGGCGGGTCGGGGTCGGCGTAGCAGGCCTCGATCTGGGCCGCGTTCAGCGCGATGTTGGCGTGGGTGCAGACCACCGCTTTCGGCTTGCCGGTCGAGCCGGAGGTCAAGAGCAGCTTGGCCACATCGTCCGGCTGGGCCAGGGGCGCCAGCGGCGCGCTCTTAAGGAGCGCTTCAAACGCGACGTCGCCGGGGCGCGCATTGCGGCTGACCACCACCGGCAGTCCGGCCAGGAACGGCGCGGCCAGGGCGTCGCCGAAGGCTTCTGCGTCGTCGGCATAGACGGCGGCGGGCTTCAGCCGTTCGACGGCGTGCTGTAGCCGGGTGAGATCTGCGCCCTTCAACCCGTACTGCGGCGACACCGGCGCGGCTGGAGCGCCCAGGCTCATGGCGGCGTAGGCGATCAGGGCGTGGTCGATCCCGTTGCGCGCCAGGATCAGCAGCGGCTGTCCTCGGCGCAGGCCCAGACCTTGGAGTCCGCCCGCCAACGCTTCGACCTGCGCCTTGGCGTCCCTATAGGTCACCGTCCGCCAGCCCTCGCCGCTCCGCTCGGCCAGCCAGACCCGGTCCGGCGCCTGCGCGGCCCAGCGGGCCAGCGGCGCGGTCGTGGTTCGCACCGCGTCCGAATAGGCCATGGGATTGCGCAGGATCAGCGTCTCACCCTGTCGCTCGACCTCCAGCGCGCGGGGCGCGTAGCGAGCGTCACGGAAGGGGGCTGTATTCAGGGTCGATCCGTCCATGACCTGTTATGTCGCGGGTCATACGGCTGTTCAATCCGTGCGGCGCGACAGCGCCCCTCTCGACATTTTTTGGCGCCCGCTGTCGAATCCGCCCGCGCTGGTGCGTCTCTGGGGTCGAGACGCTGCGATGGTCGCGCGCTCACGGGAGACAAACATGCAATACGCCCTGCTGCTGTACGAGAACGAAGCGGTCTATGCCGAAGAGGGCGCCATGAGCCTGGAGGCCATCATCGCGGCCCATGGGGCGCTCGCGGCCGAGCTGGCCGAGCAGGGCGTGCTGCGCGGCGGCCAGGGTCTGAAGTCTTCTGACACCGCCACCACCCTGCGCAAGTCGCGCGGCGTCGACACCCTGCACGACGGCCCCTATGCCGAGGCGCGCGAGCAGTTGGGCGGCTTCTACGTGATCGAGGTTCCCGACCTCGACGCGGCCCTCGCTATCGCCAAGCGCATCCCCTTCGCCGGCGACGGCGCGGTCGAGGTGCGCCCGATCATCGACGAAGATTGAGCCTGCTTGAGCAATCGGCGCGGCGGGACGGCGGCAGGATAGTCGCCGCCCTGGCCGCCGGCTTCCGCGACCTCGACCTGGCCGAAGAGGCCTATGCCGAGGCCTGCGCGCGGGCGGCGGCGGTATGGCCCGCCGCGCCGCCGCTGGATCCGGCGGCCTGGCTTTACGCCACCGCAAGACGCTGCGCGCTGGACATGATCCGTAGACGGAATGTTCGTCACAGAACCGTCCCCGAGCGTCCCGAACCACAGCCGTCGGCCGAGGATGTGCTGACCTCCGACGACCGGCTGATCCCGGACGAGCGGCTGCGCCTGATCTTTGTCTGCTGCCACCCCGCCGTCGCGCCGGAGTCGCGCGCGGCCCTGACATTGCGCCTGGTCTGCGGTCTGTCGGTCGCCGAGATCGCCCGCGCCTTTCTGGTCGCCGAGCCGGCCATGTTCCAGCGCCTGACTCGCGCCAAGAAGAAGATCGCGGAGGCCGGCGTGTCGTTCGAGGTTCCCGGGCCCGAAGCCTGGCCCGAACGGATGGCGGCGGTGCTGTCGACGCTGGAGGTGGCCTACGCCCGCGCCCACGAAGACGCCGCCGGCTCGGGCCCTCACGCCGGCTACGCCCGCGAGATGCTGGACCTGACCGCCGTGCTGGCGGACCTCTTGCCCGGCGAGCCCGAGGCCCTGGCCTTCGCCGCCCTAGTGCGGTTCGCCGAGGCGCGGCGGCCGGCCCGGCTGGACGCCGACGGCGCCATGATCCCGCTGGCCGAGCAGGATCCCAGGCGCTGGAACCGCGCCCTGATCTCCAACGGCGACATGCTGCTGCGCCGCGCCGCGCGGCTGAACCGTCCGGGACCGCGTCAACTGAGGGCGGCGTTACACGGGGCCTGGGCGCTGCGACGTTCGCTGGCTGAACCGCCGCCCTGGGAGACGCTGCTGGCGCTGTACGATCTGCTTCTGGAGGCGGGGGATGACCCCTTCGTCCGCCTCAACCGCGCCGTCGTGCAGGCGGAGGTCGCAGGGCCGGCGGCGGCCCTGGCCGAGGTCGAGGCGCTGGACGCTGACCGGCTGGATGGGTTCCAGCCCTATCACGCGGTCAAGGCGGACCTGCTGGCGCGTCTTGGGCACGTTGAAGAGGCGTTGGAGGCCTATGACCGGGCGGTGGAGATGGCGCCGGGAGACGCGGAACGGCTGTGGCTGATCCGTAGACGAGCCGACATGCTCTACACGCACAAACCACCCGACCTCCCCGGCGAATGCCGGGGTCCAGATGGAGAACGCTGAGCCTGCTCACGCTGGCGGCGCGCTTTTTCCCATCAACCCCAAAGCCATACGATCTGGGCCCCGGCATTCGCCGGGGAAATCGGGGGTTATTGCGCCAAGGTCTCCAGGAACCGCACCGGTTCGCCCTTGCCCTCGGCGATGATCTCGTCGTCGCGCATGACCACGATGCCGCGCACGATCGTCGCCACCGGCCAGGCCTTGGCTTCGAAGCCGTCGAACGGCGTCCAGCCCGAGCGGGTGGCCATCCAGTCGTGAGTGATGACCCGGCGGGCCTTCATGTCGACAATGGTGAAGTCGGCGTCGAAGCCCTCAGCGATGCGGCCCTTGTCGGCCAGGCCGAAGATGCGGTTCACGCCGTGGCTGGTCAGGTCGACGAAGCGCTCCAAGGAGAGCTTCCCGTCGACCACGTGGGTCAACATGATCGGCACTAGGGTCTGGACGCCCGGCATCCCCGAGGGCGAGGCCGGATAGGGACGGGCCTTTTCCTCGCGGGTGTGGGGGGCGTGGTCGGAGCCGATCACATCGGCGATGCCGACGTCGACGCCGCGCCAGACCCCCGCCACATGGTAGGCGTCACGGATCGGCGGGTTCATCTGGGCGAAGCCCTTCAGGCGCTCATAGGCCTCGGGCGCGACCAGGGTCAGATGCTGAGGCGTGACCTCGACGCTGGCGACGTCCTTGTTCTCGGCCAGGAAGTCGATCTCTTCCTTGGTGGTCACGTGCAGCACGTGGATGCGCTTGCCGAGGCTTTTGGCGATGCGGACCAGGCGATGGGTCGACTGCAGGGCGGCCTGGGCGTCGCGCACATCCGGGTGGCTGGTCCAGTCGCCGGGACGGGCCAGGCTGCGGCGGTCGGCCAGGCGGTATTCGTCCTCGGAGTGGAAGGCCGCGCGGCGGTTCACATGCCGCAGCACGTTCTCGACGCCCTCGTCGTCCTGCACCAAGAGGCTGCCGGTCGAGGCGCCCATGAACACCTTGATGCCGCAGCAGCCGGGCAGGCGTTCCAGCTCGCCCAGGAAGGTCGCGTTCTCGTGGGTGCCGCCGACATAGAAGGCGTGGTCGGTGTGCATCCGGCCCTTGGCGCGCGAGAGCTTATCGGCCAGGGCGTCGGCGTCCGTGGTGGTCGGCTCGGTGTTGGGCATCTCGAAGACGGCGGTGACGCCGCCCAGGGCCGCGCCGCGCGAGCCGCTTTCCAGGTCTTCCTTCCACTCCAGGCCTGGCTCGCGGAAGTGGACCTGGCTGTCGATGACGCCCGGCAGCACGGTCAGGCCGGTGGCGTCGAACACCTCGCCGGCGCTGGCCTGCGAGAGGTCGCCGATCGCGACGATCTTGCCGCCGCGCACGCCGATGTCGGTAAAGCCTCGCCCAGCGTGGTTCACCACCTCGCCGCCACGCACGATCAGGTCGAAGGTCTGGGTCATGGGACGGCTCCTGGGAGGGTTTGAGGCGATCTAGGGCCGGCCCGCGCGGGAGGCAACCGTTTCGTGACGGCTGATGCGCCTCAGTGGCCGGCGGGCGCCGGACGCGTCAGGTCGAACGCCACGCGGAACAGCCGGTTCGGCCGCGAAAGCTCGTAGGTGAACTGGCTGTCGGTGAGCCCCAAAGCCCAGACATTGGTGTTCGAGACCGCCCGGTTCAGCCGCGTGAACAGGGCCTTGGACTCCTCATCGACCGGGAAGCGCTGAGCCTGCGCGGTTCCGGGCTCCAGCGTGTCGCCGCCATAGCGCGACAGCTCGTCCTCGACGCCGTCGGCGTGGCGATGATCGTGCTTCAGGCGCAGACCACCGTTGTCCAGCCGCGTGATGACCCAGGTCCGCGAGCGGTCCTCGCCGACCCGGAAGGGAATGCGGATCTGCCGGGCGTCGCAATGGGCCACGGTCATGACCAGCTCGGCCTTGCGGAACGCCTCGTCGGCCGCGTCGCCGGCGGCGACCTGACCGGTGAAGGTCTTGCCGCACAGCGCGCTCAGGCGGTCGAAGAACTGCTCGCCCGGGGTTCCGGCGAAGGCCGCCGTCGGCGCCAGCGCCAAGGCCGCGAAAAGGGCGATCATGGATTTCATCGGATTCTCCTGGGCAGCGCTTCTGTTGGTTCAGTCGCGCTCGGGCTGAACCGCGCCTTCGAGCTGGCTTTCCGCATCGTCCTCACCGGGGGCCTCTGACGGCGCGTCGGCAGGCGCGTCCTCGACCAGATCAGCAACCGTGTCGGCCTCGCCCTCGGCTTCGGGGGCGGGCGCCGGGGGCGCGGCCTCTTCGGGCTCGACAAGGATCGGCGGGGCGATCGCGCCCACCTGGGCCAGCAGCGCCTTGGCCGCCTTGAAGACCGTGGCCACCGGCAGGTCGCTCATGTGGCGGATGGCCTGGGAGAGGTCCGGGTCGATGGCCAGGAACTGTTCGAAGGCGCGCGGGCCGCGCACGGCCACGGCGCGCTCACCCCAGGGCGCATAGCGGCGCTCGTCGGAGGGACCAAACAGCCCGATCGTCGGCGTCCCGGCGGCGGCGGCGATGTGCATCAGGCCCGAGTCGTTGCCGATGAACAGGCTGGCGCGCTTGAGGCAAGCATAGGCGGTGAGCAGATCCACCTTGCCGGTCAGGTCGATGGTGCGCCCGCGCGCCGAGGCCATGCGCAGCTCCTCGACCATGCGGGTGTCTTCCGGACCGCCCAGGATCAGCAGCCGGCCGCCGGCCATCGGGCCGTCCTTGTCGAGCAGCTGCGCGGCGGTCTGGGTGAAGCGCTCAATCGGCCAGACCTTGCCGATCCAGTTGGCCGCCGGGCCCACGGCCAGAATCGGTCCCGTATCGCCGCCCTCGTTCAGGCCCAGCATCTCGTCCGCCAGCGCCTGCACCTCCGGCGTGATGTAGAGGTAGGGCGGCGGCGGATCGCCCTCGAGCTTCAGCGTGCGCGCTGCATCGACCACCTTGTGGACGACCTCGCCGGGGACCTTCTTCCAGATGGCGCGCTTGTCGCGGCGCAGGAACAGGGCCGTGGCCGAGCCGCGCAGGTCGACGATCAGGCTCCACTTCTTGTGGCGCACCTGGTTCCACAGCTTGAACCAGTGGCCCTTGCCCTTGCCCTTCTCCATGACGATCACCCGGTCAAGGCCAGGGACGTGGGCGAAGAGGGGCGCGGCCAGCGGGCCGGCGACGATGGTGAAGCGCGCGTTGGGGATCTGGTCGGCCAGCATCTTGATCAGGCCGGACGACAGCACCGCGTCACCGATACGCGTCGCCGTGATGAAAAGGATCGGAAAGGCCCTCTGTGTCATCGGTCCACCTATAGGCCGGTCGGTGAGTCGGCGCACCCCACGTTAACACTTGAGTTACCTCAAGGACTGGCGTCGCCCGCGACACGGCGCCACATGTGCCCTCATGACCGCACTTCGCCTCGCTCGCCTCGCCTCCCGCGCCGTCATCGCCGTGTCCGGTTCGGACTGGCGAAGCTTCCTGCAGGGCCTCTTGACCCAGGACGTCGAGACCCTGGCCGTCGGCGAGCTGCGCTTTGCGGGCCTGCTGACCCCGCAGGGCAAGCTGCTCTATGACCTGTTCGTGGCCGGAGCCGAGGACGGCGCCCTGCTGGATGTGGCGGCGGCGCACCGCGACGCCATCCTGACGCGCCTTTCGATGTACCGGCTGCGGGCCAAGGTGGAGTTGGCGGCCAGCGACCGGCCGGTGATCGCGGTGTTTGGCGGCCAAGCGTCGGGCGAGGGCCTGTACGCTGATCCTCGCCTGCCGGCCCTGGGCGCCCGCGCCTATAACGACCGGGCGACCAACGCCGACGAAGACGCCTATGAAGCCCATCGCCTGGCTCTTGGCGTTCCCGGCCCCAGCGACTGGGGCAGCGAGGCGACCTATCCGATCGAGGCCAATTTCGACCTGCTGGCGGGGATCGACTTCAAGAAGGGCTGCTTTGTCGGCCAAGAGACCACCAGCCGCATGAAGCGACGCGGCACAATCAAGAACCGCATGCTGCCGATCACCTTCGACGGCCCGCCGCCGCCCTTCGGCGCCGAGGTGCTGGCCGGCGAGCTGCGCGCCGGTGAGGTGCTGAGCGGCCGCGACGGCCAGGCCATGGCGCTGCTGCGCCTGGATCGGATCGAGGGCGTGGCGCTGACCGTCGAAGGACGTCCGGTCCGGGTCGAGCGACCGGACTGGGTGGCCTGAGACCTACGGTTGCGGGCGTCCCCATTTCGGGGCAGAGACTTGAGAACGATGGTCGCCTTAGTCCGCGACCGCGATCGCTTCAGGGGGCACTGGAAACATGAATCGTCGCAAAATTCTCGGCGCGGGCGCGCTGCTGGCCGTGACCGCCATGGCCGGACCGGTTCTGGCCGCCAGCGCCGATCGCTTCTCGGTCAAGGTTCGCGGCAAGGGCCCCGACGTCATCCTGATCCCGGGCCTGTCGTCGTCGCCGGAGATCTGGGAGTCGACCGCCCAGGCGCTGGAGGGCCGCTACCGCGTCCACCTCGTGCATGTCGCCGGCTTCTCGGGCGCGCCGACGGCGGGCAACGCCGAGGGCAAGGTCGCCGCGGGCGTGGCCGACGGCTTGGCGGGCTACATCCAGGCTAAGGGCCTGAAGTCGCCGGCCGTGATGGGCCACTCGATGGGCGGCACGATCGCCATGATGCTGGCCGCGCGCAGCCCCGGTCTGGTGGGCAAGCTGATGGTCGTCGACATGTTCCCGAACCTGGCGGTGGCCTATTTCGGACCTGGCCAGTCGCCGGAGTCGGTCGCCCAGCGCGCCGCCGGCTTCCGCGCCCAGATCGCCGACGCGCCCCCCGAGGCCTTCAAGGCGATGCAGGAGCAGATCATCACCGGCATGGTCCGCACCGAGTCCGCGCGCGCCGCCATCGTCAAGCACTCGCTCGACAGCGACCGGCAGGTCGCCGGACGGGCCATGGAAGAGCTGCTGACCACCGACCTGACGCCCGAACTGGCCAAGATCACCGCGCCGACCACCGTGGTCTGGGCCTGGAACAGCAGCGTCCCGGTTCCGGCCGCAACCTTCGGCGGCTGGTATCAGGCCGCCTACGGCCCGCTGAAGGGCGCCAAGGTGGTGCGCATCGACGACGCGGCCCACTTCGTCATGATCGATCAGCCGGCCAAGTTCATGGCCGAGGTCGAGAGCTTCCTGGCCGGCTGATCTAAAGCCGTTGCTAGAGCCCTTTAGCTTTAGATGGAATCATCTAAAGCGTTTGAAAGGGCTCTAAGTGTTTGATTTTAGAGCCTGTTTATCTGGTTTAGATGGTTCCATCTAAACCAGACAGGCTCTAGCGGCAGCGGCCGTAGCGGTCCGGGGACGCCCCCGGGCCGCCGCGCCAACCGGGCGGGTTCTCCCAGTTCGTGCCGGACCCCCCGCGCGGACCGGGCGGGTTGCGGTCGTTGTCGAACCAGCACTTTCCGGCCTGGTTCCACCAGCCAAAGCCCGGGTGATAGTAGCCGTAGGCGTGGTTGTAATAGTAGCCGTCGCGATAGCGGAACTCGACCCGCTGGCCGTTCCAGCGATAGTAGCGGCGGTCGGGCGAGACACCCGGTCCGCCCCGCCAACCCGGCGGATTCTCCCAGTTGGTCCCGGGACCACCGCGAGGTCCCGGCGGGTTGTGGTCGCGATCCCTGTGCAGGGCCAGGGCCGGCGTCGTGGCCAAGGCGGTCGTCGCCAGGGCCAGCATGGCGAAGGTCTTCAGGCGCTTCATCGGCGCGTTTTCCTCGTCTCCAACGTCCCTCGCCAGACTCCACGCGCAAGATCCGGAAATCCGTCGCCCCGAGCCTTATGTTCCCGAAAAGTTCTAGGCAGCCTGCGAAGTTTCTGCCAGCTTCGCCGCATGAACGACATCGCCCGCTGCACCTGGAAAGGCATGAACGGAGACCCGTTCTACGAGGCCTATCACGACCACGAATGGGGCGTGCCCGAGTGGGACAGCCGCGCGCTCTGGGAAAAGCTTGTCTTGGACGGTTTCCAGGCGGGGCTCTCCTGGATCACCATCCTGCGCAAGCGCGAAGCCTTCCGCGCCGCCTTCGCCAATTTCGATCCCGAGAAGGTCGCCCGCTTCGATGAGACCGATCGCGCCCGGCTGATGGCGGACGCGGGCATCATCCGCTCGAACGGCAAGATCGACGCCACCATCGCCGGCGCGCGCCTCTATCTGGACATGCGCGAGCGGGGCGAGGACTTCGGCCAGTTCCTGTGGGACATGGTCGGCGGCGCACCGATCCAGAACCAGTGGGAAGCGGGCCAGGTCCCGGCCCAGACGCCGCTGGCGGTCGAGATGTCCAAGGCGCTGAAGGCCAAGGGCTTCAAGTTCTGCGGACCGGTGATCGTCTACGCCTTCATGCAGGCGACAGGACTGGTCAACGACCACCTGGTCACCTGCTTCCGCCACGAGGACTGCAAGGCGCTAGGCCGCCACTAAGCCGCAGGGGCGGGTTCGCCCTGGGCATAGGCCGCCGATAGCTGCCTGTAGGCCTTGGAGCCGAAGGCCAGCAGGGTGACGATAAGCCCGACCACGCCGGCCAGGGTGAACACCAGCGCCATGCCCCGGTCCGGGCCTCGGCCGAACCAGTCGCCGATGGCGGCCGCGCCGGCGCCGTGGGTCATGAACGGGATGACGATGAACTGGGTCAGCGGCCCGATCAGGAACGCCGTCAACGGTGAGGCGGCCTGCTCCACCGACTGGGCGAAGCCGAACACCCGACCCTGACGCTCGAACGGCACCACCTTCTGCAAGGTGGTCTGCTCGGCGGCCTCGGCATAGGGCCCCAGCAGCATCCAGACAAAACAGCCCATCGCCAGCATCACGATCGACGACTTCAGCGGGAAGACGCAGCACACCGCCCAAGAGATCAGGTTGACCAGCAGCAGGGTGCGCAAGGGGTTCTTCCCCAGCCCTGTCTTGCTGATCGCCAGGCCGCTGATGATGAAGGCCACCGACAGAAAGCCGAACAGCAGCCCCCAGGCCTGCACCGACACCATCGACAGGCCATAGGCGTCCAGCAGGGCCATGAAGATGCCGCCCAGGAAGTTGTTGAAGGTCGCAAACAGGATCAGGGCGAAGAGACCGGGCACGGCGGCCACGACCTTGATCGTGCCGGCCAGGTCGATCCGCCGGGGCGCGACCGGCGCGCCATGTTCCGCCTCGACGCGCGGCTCATCGACGGGAACGGTCAGCAGGTGGATCAGGGCGGCGACCGTAAAGCCCAGAGCGAAGGTGAGGGCGGCGAGCATGCCGCCCCAGGCCACCAAAAAGCCGCTGATCACCGAGGTGGTCAGGAAGCCGACACCGCTGACCATGCCGACCAGGCCATTGGCCTTGTCGCGGCGATCCTCGGGGATCAGCAGCGTCACCAGGGTGGGCAGGGCGATGGTGCGGATATTGCCGGCGATGACGCCCAGCATCGAAAGCCCGATCAGCGCCCACAGCCACGGCCGCCCGACATCGGCGATGGCGCCCTTGGGCGCCAGCAGCAGCACGGCCAGCGCCAGAGCGTACAGCAGCAGCGACGCGAGGCTCGACCCCGCCATGGCCAGCTTCTTGCGATGATGATCGACGAGGCTGCCGAACCAGATGCCGCAGGCCGCCGTCAGCACCAGATAGACGCCCGCGATCATGCCCGTGGCGAAGACCGACTTGGTCTCCAGATAGACGTAGAAGGTCAGGGCGAACCAGATCGTGAAGTTGGTGATGTTCGCGACCAGATTGTTGACGAGCAGGTGATGGAACGGGGTCACGAAGCGCGTCTCCACGGCGAGGCCCGGACCCTGCCAGTCGGCGCCGCTTGAGGCAACGAGGGCTAGTCTTGCGACGTCCGCTGGCTGACCCGCACCCAGTCCACCTCCAGCGTCGCCGGCAGCGCGGCCTCGTCGATCCCCTTGGCGTTGACGCTCTCGGGCCAGCGGCCGCCGAAGGCCAGGTTGATGATCAGGTGGAAGGGCTGGTCGAACGGCGCGGCGCTCGCCGGCCGGTCGTCCCGCTTCCAGTCTTGCGGCGTGGCGCGGGCGTACTCCCGACCGTCCAGGAACCAGACGATCGCCTCGGGCGACCATTCGACCGCATAGACATGGAAGCCGTCGGGCGAGGCCGGCAGGGGCGTGCTGGCGCTGACCTGCTTGTGGGCGCCGGTCGCATCGCCCGCGAAGTGGATCGTGCCGAACACGCGGTTCTCGCGCCCGTCCGCGCAGGCCTCGCCCACCGGCGGGCAAGGCGTCCCGAGATTGACGGTTTCCAGAATGTCGATTTCGCCGGACCTTGGCCAACCGCCGTAGACCGACAGCTCGGGCATCATCCAGATCGCCGGCCAGACGCCCTGCCCGCCCGGAACCCGCGCCCGCGCCTCGACGCGGCCATAGCGCCAGCTGAACTTGCCCTGGGTGACGATCTTGCCCGAGGCGTAGTCGCCGGTCTTCAGCGGCCCCGTCGGTCCGGCCCAGGGATTGGCTACCCCCCACGTCTTGCGCTTGATCACTGTCAGGCGCAGCGCGCCGTCCTTGACCGACAGGGTCTCGGGAGTATCGGCGTAGCACTGCCGCTCGTCATTGCCCCCGCCGCCGCAGTCGATTGCGGACGTCCATTTGGTCTCGTCCAGCGCGGTTCCGTTGAACTCGTCGGACCAGACCAGCTTCCAATTGTCCTGGGCATGGACGGGTCCGGCGGCCAGCAGGGTCGAGCATGCGGCAAGGACGGCGAGAGGGCGTGACATAGGAGAACCCTAACGGCATCAGCCGGACCGCTCCAGCCGCGCCCTTGCTGATTCCCATTGGCGCCGAACCGGCCTAAACAGCCGCCATGCCGTCCGGACCCGACATGACGCTGGAGCTTGCCTGCGGACAGGCCCCTGTCTGCGGGGTGGACGAGGCCGGGCGCGGCCCGTGGGCCGGGCCGGTCAGCGCCGGCGCGGTGATCCTGGATCCCGACCGCATCCCCAAGGGCCTGAACGACTCCAAGAAGCTCTCGGCCAAGGCCCGCGCGGCCCTGGAGGAGGAGATCAAGGACGTCGCCATCGCCTGGTGCGTGGGCTTGGCCTCCATCGAGGAGATCGCCCAGCTCAACATCCTGCACGCCGCAGGCCTGGCCATGCGGCGCGCGGTCGAGGGGCTGGCGGTGACGCCGGCCTTCGCCTTGGTCGACGGCAACTACGCCTTCAAGCTGCCCTGCCCGGTGAAGACGGTGATCAAGGGCGACTCGCTGTCGTGCTCGATCGCCGCGGCCTCGATCCTGGCCAAGGAGGCCCGCGACCGGATCATGATCGAGGCCGACGCGCTCTATCCCGGCTACGGCTTCGCCGGCCACAAGGGCTACCACGCGCCGATCCATGTCGAGGGCCTGCGGCGCCTGGGCCCCTCGCCGATCCATCGGCTGGGCTGGGCCCCGGTGAAGGCGGCTCTGGCGGCGGCGGCGGTCAACGGCGAGCTAGACCTTTGAACGTCTTCAGCTTTTGAGTCTGATCAGACTCAAAAGTGGCTGAAAGGCCGTGGTTAACGGCCCGCTAACCACGTCTCTCAACACCGGATTTACCAGGAAGACTCATGATTCCGCTCTCTTTCTTGAGGACGTGGGACCATGAAGTTCGGGCCGGAAACCATCATCCACGGCGACTGCATCGAGCAGATGAACGCCCTGCCCGAGAAGTCGGTCGACCTGATCTTCGCCGATCCGCCCTATAATCTGCAGCTGGGCGGCGACCTGCTGCGTCCCGACAATTCCAAGGTCGACGCGGTCGACGACCACTGGGATCAGTTCGAGAGCTTCGCGGCCTACGACAAGTTCACCCGCGAGTGGCTGAAGGCCGCCCGTCGCGTTCTGAAGGACGACGGCGCGATCTGGGTGATCGGCAGCTATCACAACATCTTCCGCGTCGGCGTGGCCGTGCAGGACCTGGGCTTCTGGATCCTCAACGACATCGTCTGGCGCAAGTCCAACCCGATGCCCAACTTCAAGGGCACCCGCTTCGCCAACGCCCACGAGACCCTGATCTGGGCCTCCAAGAGCCAGAACGCCAAGCGCTACACCTTCAATTACGACGCCCTGAAGATGGCCAATGACGAGGTGCAGATGCGCTCGGACTGGACCATCCCGCTGTGCACCGGCGAGGAGCGCATCAAGGGCGCTGATGGCGCCAAGGCGCATCCGACCCAGAAGCCCGAGGCCCTGCTCTATCGCGTCATCCTGTCGACGACCAAGCCGGGCGACGTGATCCTGGATCCGTTCTTCGGCGTCGGCACCACCGGCGCGGCCGCCAAGCGCCTGGGCCGCAAGTTCATCGGCATCGAGCGCGAGGCCGAGTACCTCGAGCACGCCAAGGCCCGCATCGCCAAGGTCGTACCGATCGCGCCGGAAGATCTCGAAGTCATGGGCAGCAAGCGCGCCGAGCCGCGCGTGCCGTTCGGCACCATCGTCGAAGCCGGCCTGCTGTCGCCCGGCGACACCCTCTACTGCAGCAAGGGCACCCACGTGGCCAAGGTGCGCCCCGACGGCTCGATCACGGTCGGCGACCTGTCGGGCTCGATCCACAAGATCGGGGCTCTCGTTCAAAGCGCCCCGGCCTGCAACGGCTGGACCTACTGGCACTTCAAGACCGACGCGGGCTTGGCGCCGATCGATGTGCTGCGGGCTCAGGTCCGCGCGGGGATGAACTAGGGCCCTGCGTCCTTCGAGGCTCGCCGACGGCTCGCACCTCAGGATGAGGACCGTCGATGGCTCGTGAGTTCCTCATCCTGAGGCGCCCGCGCTAGCGGGCCTCGAAGGACGCGGGGTCGTTCAGAGCAGCCGCTGCGCCGCTATCGCCGCCTTCAGGAACACGCTGGGCAACGCAGACAAACCCTCGCGCGGCGTCCAGACGAAGTCGCCGTCATTGGCGCCGTCAGCCGCGAACACCCGCAGGGTCAGCGAGAAGTGCGTGAACACGTGCTCGACCGCGCCAAGGTCGCGCCAGGCGGCGGCGAGCGGCGCAGCGGCGACCGCCTCGGCGTTATCGTAGGGCGCGGCGCGCCAGTCCGACGTCGGCAGGCCCAGCATCCCCCCCAGCAGGCCCTTCGGCGGGCGGCGGACCAGGGCGACCTCTTCGCCGCGCGTCAGCACATAGGCCACGCCGTGGCGGCGCGGACGATCGGCCTTCTTGGTCTTCCTCGGATAGGTCTCGGGCGCGCCACCCCGATAAGCCGCGCACCAGGGCGAGACCGGGCAGCGGTCGCACAGCGGGCCCTTCGGCTTACAGACGGTCGCGCCCAGATCCATCAGCGCCTGGGCCCAGTCGCCGGGGCGCTCGTCGGTGACCAGATCGCCGGCCAGGG
This sequence comes from Caulobacter vibrioides, assembly GCF_002310375.3. Taxonomy (GTDB): domain Bacteria; phylum Pseudomonadota; class Alphaproteobacteria; order Caulobacterales; family Caulobacteraceae; genus Caulobacter; species Caulobacter vibrioides_D. Next base: position 405,402 of record NZ_CP023315.3, on the reverse strand, counting down.
CCTTCAACTCGGGCTTGCTGTCGGGCATCGGCGCCTCGACGGCGAACAGCCGCGACATCACCCGCTCGACATTGCCGTCGACGACATTGGCCGCGCGGTCGAAGGCGATCGCGGCCACGGCGGCGGCGGTGTAGGCGCCCACGCCCGGCAGGGCGCGGAGACCCTCTTCGGTGTCCGGAAAGACGCCGCCGTGATCGTTGGCCACCGCTCGCGCACAGGCCAAGAGGTTGCGGGCGCGGGCGTAGTAGCCAAGGCCCGCCCAGGCGGCCATCAGGTCGCCGTCCTCCACAGCCGCCAAGTCCGAGACTGTCGGCCAGCGCTGGGTGAAGCTCCGGAAATAGGGCGTGGCGTGCGGCACGGTAGTCTGCTGCAGCATCACCTCCGACAGCCAGACCCGGTAGGGATCGCTGCGCACGCCCGCGCGGCGATCGGCGGGCCCGACGCGCCAGGCCAGATCACGCGCCTGGGCGTCGTACCAGGCCAGGAGGGCGGAGCGGAGGGCGTCACGGTCTTTCATGCCCCTTCGCCTACCGCGAACCGCTGGCCGCATGCTAGTTTCCTCGCATGCGTCGCCCCCTGCCCACGCCGGAAGAAGCCATCGCGATCCTGCGCAGCAAGCGGACGAAGCCCCAGCGCCGTCCGCCGCCGCCGGCCGGCAAGAACCTCGCGCCCCTGCTGAAGGACCTGGAAGACCGCTTCGGCAAGGGTCCCGCCGCGCTGCAGGCCCGCTGGAAGGAGATCGTCGGCGACACCCTGGCGCGGCGCACCGAGCCAGTCCGCATCATCAAGGGCCGCAACGGCGAAGGCGGCGCTCTTGAACTACGGGTCGACGGGCCGGTGGCCTCGCTGATCCAGCACCAGGCGCCGCAGATCACCGCCAGGCTCGACATGCTGCTGGGCAAGGGCGTGGTCACGCGCCTGCGCATCGTGCAGGGCCCGGTCAAGGCGCCCGCCGCCGCGCCGTCGACGCGCCTGCGCCGCAAGCCGCCGCTAGACGCGGCGCTGGAAAAGCAACTGGCCGACAGCCTGGCCGAACAGCCCGACGGGGCGCTCAAGCAGGCCCTGCTCAAGCTGGGTCGCGGGGTCCTGTCTTCCGATCGCTAGAGACGGGATCGGACCATTGACAAGGCGGGCTCGCTCACGCTCATGACGCTAGTCACGGTTGCGCCTTTTTCGCTGACTAACGAGAATCGCGTTTAACCTCTCCAACGACCGCCAAGGGGCCATTTCATGCGTTCGCTGATCAGCCGAGTCACCATCGTCGCCGCCCTCGCGGCCAGCCTCGCAGCCTGTTCGCCGAAGAGCACGGCTGTCACGGCCGAGGACATGGTCCTGGGCGATCCGAACGCCAAGGTCACGGTCATCGAGTACGCCTCGGTCGCCTGCCCGCACTGCGCGACGTGGAACGCCGAAGTGTTCCCGGCCTTCAAGGCCAAGTACATCGACACCGGCAAGGTCAAGTACGTCCACCGCGACGCCCTGACCGGCGAGCCGCGCCTGGCCAACGCCGGCGCCATGCTGGCCCGCTGCGCCGGCAAGGATAAGTACTTCCAGGTCACCGAAGCCCTGTACCGCGCCCAGACCAACATCTTCACCAGCGGCGACATCCGCGGCGAGCTGCTGACCATCGCCCAGGCCGCCGGCATGAACGAAGCTCAGTTCAATAGCTGCCTCAGCGATGAGAACGCCGCCAAGTCGGCTGAGCGCATCGAGAAGATGATGACCGACAACAACATCCGCGGCACCCCGACCTTCGAGGTCAACGGCAAGCGCCTGGGCGGCGAAGAAGGCGGCGAGCAGACGCTGGCCCAGCTGGACGCCGCGATCGCGGAAGCTTCGAAGTAATGACCCTGGACCGGCGCATCCTGATCGCCAGCGGCCTCGCCCTCACGGCGGGGCCCTCGGTCGCTCGCGGCCGGTCGCTGCCGCCTGCGCCCGGCGACATGGTGCTGGGCGCGGCCACCGCGCCCGTCCAGTTCGTGGTCTACGCCTCGGCCAGCTGCAATCACTGCGCGCACTGGTGGACCACCGAGCTGCCGGCGATCCGCAAGACGTTCATCGACACCAGCAAGGTGCGCCTCGTTTTCCGCGAATTCCTGACGCCGCCCAACGAGTTCGCCGCCGCCGGCTTCCTGCTGGCCCGGCGCGTGCCCGGCAAGTATTTCGACGTCCTGACGACCGTCTTCCAGAAGCGGGAGGCCATCTTCGAGAGCGGCCGCCTGTGGGAGGGCCTGCTGGCGATCGCTCAGCAATACGGCCTGACCGAAGCCCAGTTCACCGCCGCCATGAACGACACCAAGGCGCTGGAGGGGGTCAACACCCGTTTCCGCCGTGCGATCGGCGAGGACCAGGTCGAGGTGACGCCCACCTTCTTCGTCAACGGCGCGCCCTATGAGGGCGAGGCCGATCTCGCCGCGCTGTCCAAGATCTTCGCCCTGGCGGCGAAGGGCTAGGGATCGAAAGGGACCGCCTCCGTGCAGTTCCAGCGCCTCCGCCTGTCGGGCTTCAAGTCCTTCGTCGAGCCGACGGAGTTCCGGATCGAGCCGGGGCTGACCGGCATCGTCGGCCCGAACGGCTGCGGCAAGTCCAACCTTCTGGAAGCCCTGCGCTGGGTGATGGGCGCCAACTCGGCCAAGGCCATGCGCGCCGGCGGCATGGACGACGTGATCTTCGCCGGCAGCGGCGCGCGCCCCGCCCGCAACCACGCCGACGTCACCCTGACCATCGACAACGCCGACCGCACCGCCCCGGCCCAGTTCAACGACGACCCGATCCTGGAAGTCGTCCGTCGCATCGATCGCGGCGAGGGCTCCACCTACAGGATCAACGGCCGCGAGGTGCGGGCGCGCGACGTCCAGCTCTTGTTCGCCGACGCCTCGACGGGCGCCAACTCGCCGGCCCTGGTGCGCCAGGGCCAGATCAGCGAGCTGATCGGCGCCAAGCCGCAGAACCGCCGCCGCATCCTGGAAGAGGCGGCCGGGGTCTCAGGGCTCCATACCCGCCGCCACGAGGCCGAACTGCGCCTGCGCGCGGCCGAGACCAATCTCTCGCGGCTGGAAGACGTGGCCCGCGAGTTGGAGACCGCCCTGAACCGGCTGCGTCGCGAGGCAAGGCAGGCCGAGAAGTACAAGCGCCTGTCGGCCGAGATCCGCGCGGTGCAGGGGGCGGTGCTCTACGCCCGCTGGACCGAGGCCCGCGACCACCTGGAGCGCACGACCAGCGAGGCCACGGCGGCCGCGCGTCTGGTCGAGGACACCGCCCGCGCCAGCGCCGCAGCCCAGGTGGCGATCACCGAGGCGGATGGCGCCATGCCGCCGCTGCGCGAAGAGGCCACCATCGCCCAGGCGGTCCTGGGCCAGCTAGCCATCCAGAAGGACCGCGCCGAGCGCGAGGCCGAGGCGGCCGCCGCCGAGTTCGAGCGCCTGTCCAACGACCTGGCCCGCATCGACGCCGACCGCGCCCGCGAAGCGCAAGGCAAGGACGACGCCGCCGCCGCGCTCGCGCGGATCGAACCTGAGCTGGAGGAGGTCCGCGCCCTGGTCGCCGCCGCGCCCGAGCGGGGTCCGGAGCTCGCCGCCGCCGCCAAGGCCGCCGAGGAGGCCCGCGCCGCCGCCGAGGCCGCCGTCGAACAGCTGGCCGCTCGGGTCGCCGCCGAAGAAGCCCAAGGCCGCGCCGCCGCCGCCCGCCTGTCCGAGTCCGAGGCGCGCGCCAACCGCACCAACCGCGCGCTTGAGCAGGCCCGCACCGAGCGCGCCGCTGTCGGCCCCGAGGTCGACCCGGCCGCCGCCGACGCGCGCCAGCGCTTCGCCAACGCCGAGGCCGCTCTGGCCGCCGCCCGCGCCGCTCTGGAAGAAGCCGAGACCGCGCGCGTGAAGGCCGCCGAGCAGGAGGCCCAGGCCCGTCAGCTGGCGCGCAGCGTCGAGGACCAGCTGGGCCGCCTGCGGACCGAGGCTCGGGGTCTGGCGCAGCTGACCGCGCCGCGCACCAAGAGCGGCCATGCCCCGGCGCTGGACAGCGTCTCGCCCGACAAGGGCTATGGCGCGGCCCTGGCTGCGGCCCTGGGCGATGATCTGGACGCCGCGCTCGACGCCAAGGCCCCCTCGTACTGGGGCGGCGCCGAGGCGCCTGCGCCCACATGGCCGGAAGGCGCCGAGCCCCTGGCGCCGCTGGTCAAGGCCCCGCCCGCCCTGGCCGCCCGCCTGTCCCACGTGGCCGTCGTCACCCGGGCCAACGGTGACCGCCTGCAAAAGGACCTGAAGCCGGGCATGCGCCTGGTGTCCAAGGACGGGGACCTGTGGCGCTGGGACGGCTTCGTGGCCCGCGCCGACGCGCCGCGTCCCGCCGCCGTCCGCCTAGAGCAGCGCACGCGCCTGGCCGAGGTCGAGGCCGAGATCGACGTCATGGCCCCGCGCGCCGAAGCCACGACCATCGCGCTGAAATCCGCCGCCGATCGCCTGCGCGCGGCCGAGGACCTGCTGCGCGACAAGCGGCGGGGCCCGCCCGACGCCGAGCGCCTCTTGAACCAGGCGCGCGAACAGGTCGCCAAGTTCGAGCGCGAACAGGCGCTTCGTGCGGCGCGAGCTCAATCGCTGGACGACACCATCGGCCGCTTCGAGGCCGAGAAGGTCGAGGCCGACGCCGCCTTGGGTGAGGCCCGCGAGGCCAACGCCGCCGCTCAGACCTCCGGCGACCTGCAACCTCAGTTGGCCGAGGCGCGGCAGGCCGCCGCCCAGGCGCGCGAGGCCGCTGGCGCGGCGCGTACCGCCCTGGATGTTGAGACCCGCGAACGGGCCGGTCGCCAGCGCCGCCTGGAAAGCCTGGAACGCGACCGCGCCGACTGGAGCAAGCGCGCCGAGGCCGCCGCAAAGCGGTCCGAAGCTCTGGAAGGCGACCGCGTCAAGGCCGCCGCCGCCCTGGAAGCCGCCCGCGAGGCGCCCGCCGCCCTACAGGAAAAGCTGGTGGCGCTGCTCGACGAGTTCGCCGCCGCCGAGGCTCGCCGGGCCAAGGCCAGCGACGCCCTGGAGACCGCCGAGACCACCCGGCTGAACGCCGACCGCGCGGCCCGCGCCGCCGAGCAGGCCGCCGGCGAGGCGCGCGAGAAGCGCGCGGCCCTGGTTGCGCACCTGGACGGCGCCCGTCAGCGCTTCGCCGAGGTCGCCTCGGCCATCCGCGAACAGGCGCGCATGGAGCCCGAGGAGCTGGGCCGCCATGTCGCTGGCGAGGCCGTAGCCGTGCCGAAGGACGCCGCAGGGGTCGAGGCCCACCTATTCGCCCTGGAGCGCGAGCGCGACTCGATCGGTCCGGTGAACCTGCGCGCCGAGGAGGAGGCGCAGGAATATGCCGGCCGCCTGGAGACCATGCGCAGCGAGCGCGCCGACCTCTCGGGCGCTGTGACCAAGCTGCGGGCCGGGATCGAGGAGCTGAACGCCGAGGGGCGTGAACGGCTCTTGGCCGCGTTCGACGTGATCAACGCCAACTTCCAGACCCTCTTCCAGGCCCTGTTCGGCGGCGGTCAGGCCGAGCTGAAACTGATCGAGAGCGACGACCCGCTGGAGGCGGGCCTGGAGATCTTCGCCTGCCCGCCCGGCAAGCGCATGGCCAGCATGAGCCTGATGAGCGGCGGCGAGCAGGCCCTGACCGCCAGCGCCCTGATTTTCGGCGTCTTCCTGGCCAATCCGGCCCCGATCTGCGTGCTGGACGAAGTCGACGCGCCGCTCGATGACGCCAATGTCGACCGCTACTGCAACATGCTGGACGAGATGCGCCGCCGCACCCAGACGCGTTTCATCGCCATCACCCACAATCCGGTGACCATGAGCCGCATGGACCGCCTGTTCGGCGTGACCATGGCCGAGCGCGGCGTGAGCCAACTGGTCAGCGTGGACCTGAGCACGGCCGAGAAGCTGGTGGCGGCTTAGGGGTGTAAGCGCCCCCTCCGTCTCGACGCTTCGCGCCGAGCCACCTCCCCCGCTTCGCGGGTGAGGAGGACTATCTTCCTCCCCCGCAAAGCGGGGGAGGGGGACCGCGAAGCGGTGGAGGGGGCGCTTCGCCTTAGAACCCCACCGCCATCCGCAGCGGATTGGCCGGATCGGCCAGCAGCTTCACCGCCATGGCGCACGAGATCACCACCAGGAGCGGCCGGATCAGCTTGGGTCCGAACCGCATGGCCAGGCGCGAGCCCACCTGAGCGCCGATGAAGGCGCCGGCCGCCATGGCCAGGCCCACGGGCCAAACGACCGCGCCCTTCAGCGTGAACAGCAAAAGGCTTCCCAGATTGCTGGCGGCGTTGGCGAGCTTGGTGTGGGCGGTGGCCTTCAGCGCGCCGTAGCCCAGCAGGGTGACGATGGCGACCATGTAGAAGGCGCCGGCGCCGGGTCCGAAGATCCCGTCATAGAAGCCGATCAGCGGCGCGACGAAGCAGGCGAACGGGATCAGCGCCATGCGCGGCGCAACATCCTCGCCCTTGATGGCGCGTGAGAGGCCGAAATAGAGGGCGATGGCGATCAGCAGCACGGGCACGATCGCGCGCAGCACCTCCGGCGACAGGAGGCTGGCGCAGAGCGCGCCGCAGAGGCCGGCGGCGGCCGCCGCCAGCGCGACCGGCCAGGCGGTTTTCCAGTCGATCAGGCCGCGCCGCGCAAAGGCGCTGGTCGAGGAGATGGCGCTCACCGCGCCCTGCAGCTTGTTGGTGCCCAGCGCCTGCACGGGCGAAAGGCCCGCCAGCAGCAGGGCCGGCAGAGTCACAAGTCCGCCCCCGCCCGCGATGGCGTCGAGCGCGCCGGCGAGCGCAGCGACCACGAACAGGGTGGCGATGACGTCCAGGGAAACCATCAACGGCTCATGGTCCCGTTCGCCTGTCGTTGCAAAGAGGCGCGCAAAGAAAAAGGGGCCCCGAAAGGACCCCTCATCGTCTTTAGCCCAGCAGGCTGGCCCACTGGTGGGCGCGGGAGGCCTTGCTGTTGGTCGTCTTGCCCAGGGCGCGCAGCTCGTCGCGCTCCTTGGCCTTTTCTTCCTTGCGGACGCGCATTTCAGCGGCTTCGAGCGCCTTGCGCTCCTTACGCTCGGCGCGCTTGACGGCCATCTGCTCTTCCTGGCGGGCCAGGGCTTCGAGACGGGCCTTTTCCTTGGCTTCTGCGCGGGCGGCGCGGACGACCTCGAGTTCGGCGGCGCGTTGCTCTTCGCGCTTGTCGAAATCGGGATCCTGGACCGTCGGCTTGGCCTTGAACTTGGCCAACATGGCCTTCTTGGCTTCCTGCTGGGCAGAGATACGATCGGCGAATCCGGTGTTCTTCAGGTGCGACATGAATCTTCGTGTTGTTTGGAGGCGGCGGCTCTTAAGCCCAGATTGACGAAAAAATCAATGCGTCATCGGGCTCCGCCGCTCCTCGCCTAGGGGAAGCGACGTATAAAAGGCACAGGCCAGATAGGGGCGGCGTGTGACATTTAATAGGGGCCCCGTCGAAATGACGAGGTTGAACGCCCCGCCGGGGGTTCGAGAGGCCCCCTTCCCCAGAACGCGCCGCCCCCGGCGAGCGGGAACAGGGGATGGTTTTGCCCCTCCCTGAGCTCGGCGACGAAATCCTTAAGCATTACCGCGACTTGCTCCGAAAATCGCTCGCCTTGACGCACCGCAGCGAGGTCTATAGGTTCCGCGCCGATCAAGCCGGCCGGAAAAGCGCCTCGTTTTGGCGCGTCCTCGGCGTTTTCGGACCTGCCGCTTCCCATGCCCAAGGCCGACGAACCGAACGACAAGGCTATCGAAAGCCTGGACGCTCGGCTCGCCGCATTTGAGGCGAAGAAGGCGGCGGAAAAGCCGTCAAAGGCGACGTCCGAAAAGGCCACGCAGGACGGTTACCGTCTGCTGGCGGACTTGATCGGGGGCGTACTGGTGGGGGTCGGCTTCGGCTGGCTGCTCGACCACTATGCCCACACGACGCCCTGGGGCATGGTCGGCGGTCTGCTGATCGGTCTGGGGCTCGCTATTTTCTCCATCGTCCGCAAGGCGATGAAACTGAGCGCGCAGGCGTCGGCGCCGTCCCCACAAGGGAATGCCGACGAAGACACGGGAGGCGGGTCAACCGCCCCCAAGCAGAAGAGAGACTAGGGCCGATGGCCGATCCGATGCACCAGTTCCAGATCCAGAAGATCGTGGAACTGCCCACCGTGACCGTTCCTGGCCTCGGCGCCATCGACCTGTCGATCACGAACTCCGTGGCCGCCATGATGTCGGCCGCCCTGCTGATCATCGGCTTCTACGCCCTGTCGGCGAAGAAGGCCGTGGTCCCGGGTCGTCTGCAGTCGGTCGGCGAGATGCTCTATGGGCTGGTCGACGGCTTGGCCGAGTCGATCATCGGTCACGACGGCAAGAAGTTCCTGCCTTTCATCTTCACGCTGTTCGCGTTCGTGCTGTTCATGAACGTGCAGGGCATGTTCCTGGTCTTCACCGCCACCTCGCAGTTGGCCGTGACCCTGACGCTCGGCCTGATGGTCATCCTGACCGTGGTCGCCGTCGGCTTCGCCAAGAACGGCGTCAAGTTCTTCAAGCTGTTCGCCCCGTCGGGCGTGCCGTGGCCGCTGTACTTCCTGCTGGTGCCGATCGAGATCCTGTCGTTCCTGATCCGCCCGATCACGCTTGGCCTTCGTCTGTTCGGCAACATGCTGGGCGGTCACGTGGTGCTGAAGATCTTCGCCGGTTTCGTGGTCGCCCTGGGCGGTCTCGGCGTTCTGGGCTGGGCCGGTGCGGCCCTGGCCCTGACCTCGGTCGTCGCCCTGACGGCCCTCGAGTTCATGGTGGCCTTCCTGCAGGCCTTCGTGTTCGCGGTGCTTGCCTGCGTCTACATCAACGACGTCGTGCACCTCGACAGCCACTGATCAACCTTTAGTCTTTCAACCTACATACCCTTCCTAAGGAGTCTCAATCATGGACGCTGCTGCTGCTAAGTACATCGGCGCTGGTCTGGCGATGCTCGGCATGATCGGCGCGGGCGTTGGCCTGGGCGTGATGTTCGGCAACTACTTCCAAGGCGCTCTGCGTAACCCGACCGCCGCCGCTCAAGAGCGCCCGATGCTGTTCCTGGGCATGGCTCTGACGGAAGCCCTGGGCATCTTCGCCCTGGTTATCGCCTTCCTGATCCTGTTCTCGTAATCCGACCCCTGGGGCGCGGCGCTTCATCGGAAGCGACGCGCCCCATGCTTTTGTTTTCTCGCGCTTCCTGGAGCGGGCCGGAACACGGTCCGCTCCAAGCGCACTAGCTGAGAGGCGCCCTCGCCCATGGCGACGGAACATCACGGCACGACCGAGACGACGGAAGCCCCCCAGAAGCACGAAAGCGGCGGCCTTCCGCAGCTGCAGTTCGAGCACTGGGGTGGTCAGATCGTCTGGCTGCTCATCATCTTCGCCGTTCTCTATGCGGTGCTGTCCAAGGGCCTGCTGCCCCGGGTCAGCGGCGCGATCGACGAGCGCGGCGCCAAGATCGCCGGCGACATCGCCGACGCCCGTCGCATGAAGGACGAGGCTGAGGCCCAGGCTCGCGCCGCAGCGGCGGAAGTCGCCGAGGCTCGCGCCAAGGCCCAGAAGACCGCTGCTGACGCCAAGGCCAAGGCTTCGGCCGAAGCCACCGAGCGTCAGGCCAAGGAAGAGGCCGTGCTGGCCGAGAAGCTGGCCGCGGCCGAGGCTTCGATCCAGACCGCCCGCGACCAGGCCATGAGCCAGGTCCGCGTGGTGGCCGAGGAAACCGCCGGCGCGATCGTCGAGAAGCTGACGGGCAAGGTGGCCACGGCCACTGAGCTGAAGTCGGCCCTGGCCTAAGGAGCTGACAATGGAACACCAATCCCTGTTCAGCTTCAGCAACCCGGAGTTCTGGGTTCTGGGCGCCCTGGTGATCTTCTTCGGCCTGCTGATCTTCCTGAAGGTCCTGCCCGGCGCGTTGTTTGGCGCTCTGGACGGCTACGCCGCCAAGATCAAGGCCGAGCTCGACGAAGCCCAGCAACTGCGTGAGGAGGCTCAAGGCCTGCTCGCGGAGGTGAAGGCCCAGCGCGAGGACGCCGAGCGTCAGGCCGCCAGCATGCTGGAAGCCGCCAAGGCCGACGCCAAGCGTATGGCCGAGGAAGCCAAGGAAAAGCTGGAAGAGCAGATCAAGCGCCGCGCCGAGATGGCCGAACGCAAGATCGCCCAGGCCGAGGCGCAAGCCGCCGCCGACGTGAAGGCCGCCGCGGTGGATCTCGCCGCCCAAGCCGCTGAAACCGTCCTGGCCGCCCGTCTCGCGGGCGCCAAGGCCGACGGCCTGGTGGACGCCGCGATCAGCCAGATGGGGGCCAAGCTGCAATAGCAGTTGGCCTCATCGGTTAGACAAAACGAAGGGCGCGGATCGCAAGATCCGCGCCCTTTCTCTTGGGCGGTGGGGTGGGGTGCGGACCGATCCTCCCCCTAGCGGGGGAGGTGTCGGCGAAGCCGACGGAGGGGGAAGCGGCCGGCTCGGCAGTACTTCCCCCTCCGGCCTTCGGCCGCCTCCCCCTCTGCGGGGAGGATCTTGGTCTTCGGCCCCGGCGTCCGCCAGAGAGGTCTGGCTTCTACCGCCGTGCGCCCTTCGAGGCTCGCCTTCGGCTCACACCTCAGGATGAGGAAGTCTGTTGCTGAACACCTCATCCTGAGGTGCGCGCTCTTGAGCGCGCCTCGAAGGACGCACGGCGCCAAGGTACGCCCAGGGTCGTGAGCGGCCACAAGGAATCCCTCTCTCATGGAGAGAGGGTTTTGCACGACGTCCGCCCAGGGTCGGGAACGGCTTCCAACCTCACGCCTTCAACCCGACCTTCCCGGCGACACATCTGTGCGCCGCGCAGAACCCCCTACCCCTCCTGGCCGTCCTTCTTGCGCTTGGTGGGCTTGAGGATGACCTTGTCGATCCGCGAGCCGTCCATGTCGACGATCTCCAGATCAAAGCCGCCGATCGTGACATGCTCGCCCTCGGTGGGCAGGCGGCCCAGGCGGTCGAGGATCAGGCCGGCCACGGTGTGATAGCCACCCTCGGCCTCGAAGTTTTCGCCGAGGTGGTCGTTCAGCTCCTGGATATCGAGGCGCGCGTCGATCAGCCAGCCGCCGTCCTCGCGGCGGATGATGCGCTTTTCGTCGTCGTCGTGATCTTCCGGGAAGTCGCCGGCGATCATTTCCAGCAGGTCCAGCGGCGTGATCGCGCCCTGCAGCGAGCCGAACTCGTCGACGACGAGGGCCATGTGTAGGCTGGTCGACTTGAAGAGCTGCAGTGCCTTGAGCAGCGACATGGTCTCGGGGATGGCCAGCGGCTGCTGGACGTGGGCCTTCAGGTCCAGCGGTTCGCCCGAGAGACAGGCGTCCAGCAGGTCCTTCTTCAGCAGCACGCCGACGTCGCCGTCGAGGTCACCCTCGGTGGCGACCACGATGCGCGAGTGGGCGCTGGCGCGGATCTCCTTGAGCACGGTCTCGGTATCGTCGGCCAGCGACACCCAGAAGAGGTCGCGGCGCGGGGTCATGGCCACGCGCACGGGACGATCGCCCAGGCGCAGCACCTCCTGGATCATCGAGCGCTCCTCGGGCTCGATCAGACCGGCGTCGGCGCCCTCGGCCAGCACCGCCTCGACCTCTTCGGAGGTGACGCTGGTGTTGCGCTCGTCACGCACGCCCATCAGGCGCAGCACGGCGGCGGTCGAGACGGTAAGCAGGGTCACGAAGGGCCGCAGCACCGTGGCCACGATGGCCAGGAACGGCGCCATGCGGCGGGCGATGGCGTCGGGGAAGATCAGCGCCAGGCGCTTGGGCACCAGCTCGCCCAGGATCACCGAGACATAGGTCAGGCCGATGACGACGAGGGTCGTTGCGATGGCCTCTGAGTACTTGGCCAGGGCAGGGACGCTAGCCTCCAGCCAAGCGTCCAGGGCGGCGGCGATGGTGGCCTGACCGTAGGCGCCGGCGAAGATGCCGATCAGCGTGATGCCCACCTGCACGGCCGACAGGAACCGCGTCGGATGCTCGGCCATGTCGAGGGCCAGCTTCGCCCCCCGGTCGCCGCGCTCGGCGAAGCCTTGCAGACGCGCCTTCCGAGCCGAGACAACGGCCAGTTCGGACATGGAAAAGACCCCGTTCAGCAGAACGAGGAAGAAGACGACAACGAGCGAGACGAGGATCATGGCCCTTCAGGGTCAAGGACGCGTCGCCGGACAGCGACCGCGGCCGGCGCGTGGGAGGGGCCGGCGCGCCACTATACAAACAAAAACGCCGCGGCCCATAGAGCCGCGGCGTGATTGGATCAGCCATGCTGGCGTGTGCGGCGGCTCTGACCACCGCCGCCGCGCCTCAGAGCAGGCGAGTCCGGATAACCTGCGACAGCAGGTCGATCATCGAGACGGCCACCACGATGACCAGCACGATGCAGCCGGTCTGGTCGAACTGGAACGCGTTGATCGAGTCGTAGAGGATCTGACCGATGCCGCCCGCGCCGATGATGCCCAGCACCGTGGCGGCGCGGCTCGACGACTCGAAGCGGTAGAGGGCGTAGCTGGTCCACAGCGGGGCCACCTGCGGGATCACGCCCCAGACGATCTCCTGCAGCTTGACCGCGCCGGTGGCGCGCACGCCCTCGACGGGCCCCTTGTCGATCGACTCGACGGCTTCGGCGAACAGCTTGGCCAGAACGCCGCCGGTGTTGAACATGATCGACATCACGCCCGCGAACGGGCCAAGGCCCACGGCGGTGATGAAGATCAGGGCCACCACGAGGTCTGGGATCGAGCGGATCAGGTCCAGCACGCGGCGCACTGGCTGCTGCACCCAGACGGGCGCGATGTTGCGCGCGCCCAGAAGGCCCAGCGGGATCGCGACGATAATCGCCAGGGCCGTGCCCCACAGCGCCATCTGGATGGTCTGCCACATCTTGCCGATGAACAGGCTCCAATCCATCGACATGAACAGCGCCGGGTCCGTGAACGGCTTGAAGAACAGCTGGGCGAAGCCCTGCGTCTTCTCGGTGTCGGTGAACAGCTGCGGGAACTTGTCGATCTCGGCCGGCTGGAAGCTGATGATCAGCAGCAGGATCACCCCGCCCCACAGCAGGGTGTCGAAGGCCAGGGCCGAGGTCGACCGCTTGGGCGGCGGCGGAATCGCCCCTTCAATCTTGGCGGCTTGGCTCATCAAGGACCTCAGTTGGTCGGCTGGGCGACGACGCCCGCCTTGCCCTCGGCGGCCATGCGCTCGGCCTTGACGCCGTCGAGGACCTTCTGGGCGGCGGCGATCTTGGCCTGGTCACCGGCCTCGCGGGCCAGACCCAACTGTTCGGTCGCTTCCATCTCACGCACCACCAGCAGGTGGGTGTCGTCGGCCGGCTTGAAGCCGCCGATCGAGAGCCGCTTCAGATAGCCACGCTGCTGCTCGGCCTCGGGCGTGTCGCCCTGGGCGTAGGTCAGGAAGAACTGACGCAGCTTCTCCTTCACGACCGGATCGATGTCCTTGCGCCAGACGATCGGGTCTTCCGGCAGGGTCGGCGACTCCCAGATCACCCGGATCTTGTCGGTGACGCCCTCGCCCCGGGCCCTCGACAGGTTGATGGCGGTCGAGTTGTTGGTCGAGGCGTCCAGCTTGCCGTTGGCCACTGCGAACAGGTTGGCCTGGTGGTTGGCGCTGATCACCGTCTTGAAGCAGGTCTCGGGCTTCTTGTTGGCCGGGATGAACACATAGGTCATCGGGGCCAGCGTGCCCGAGGTCGACTTCTTGTCGCCGATGCCAAAGTCCAGGGTCTTGTCGCACTTGAGCAGATCCTGGACGGACTGGATCTTGCTGTCGGACGGGACGATGATCACCGACTTGTAGCCGTCGGTCCCCGACGGATCGAACGTGCGGGCGAAGACCTCGCCGTTAGACCGACGCACCGCTTCCAGGCCCGACTGGTTGGAGAACCAGCCCAGATCCGTCTGCCCCGCGCCCATGGCCACGATCAGCGACGAGTAGTTGGACGAGAAGAACGGCTTCACCTTGAGGCCGGTCTGCTTCTCCATGTCCTTCAGGATCGGCGTCCAGTAGCTCTCCATGTTCTGGGCCGACTCGGTCGACAGGATCGAGAAGGTCACCTCGTTGTTGGCGGCGGGCGCGTCCGACTTGCCCGAGCAGGAAGCCAGGGCCAGGGCCGAGAGACCGGCGGCGATCACGAGAGCCGAACGGCGGCTGATCATTGGGGTGCTCCTTCCCAGAACACGTCTTCGAATTCCGGGCCGTAGATATCGATGAGTTTTTCACGCTTCAGGCCTGAAGCCGGGCCGTCATAGACCTTCTGGCCAGCCTTCAGGGCCACGACCCGGTCGCAATAGCGCAGGGCGTAGTCCACCTGGTGCAGTGTGACGACGACGGTCAGGCCGTCGCTTTGATTCAGGTCACGAAGGATCTCCATGACCTTGCGCGCCGAGACGGGATCCAGCGAGGCGACCGGCTCGTCGGCGAGGATGATCTTGGCCTTCTGAACCAGCGCTCGGGCGATGGCGCCGCGCTGCTGCTGGCCGCCCGACAGGGTGTTAGCGCGCTGGGCCGCGTATTCCGAGACACCGACGCGGTGCAGGGCCGCCATGGCCGCCTCACGCGTCTCCTTGGGCCACCAGCCCAAAAGGCCCTGCATCAGCGGGATCCGCCCCAGCGAGCCGAGGGCCACGTTGCTGAACAAGGACAGGCGGCCAACCAAGTTGAACTGCTGGGCGATGAAGCCGATGCGGACCCGGGCCTTGCGCACCTGGTCGGAAACCTTGCCACGCGCCTGAACCGGACCGCCGAACGCGGTGATCGTCCCCTCGCCCCCATTTTCCCCACGAGGCGGGTCAATGGTCTGCAATCCGTCGATCGAGCGCAGAAGCGTGGATTTGCCCGACCCGGAAGGGCCGATGAGCGCGATCATCTCGCCCCGATTTACATCGAGCGAGACGGCGTCCAGCGCGCGGCGAGACCCGAAGGTCTTCGAGGCGGCGCGGATCGAGAGAACAGGGTCCGACGTCATGGTCGGGGCGAATCCTTAACGTGGTTTCAGAGGTTGGGAAATGCGTTCTCCGGTTTGCGGGTCGGACGCAACGCATTTGTGACGGCCAGGCGCGTTTTATGCGGCGGAGACGGGGCCTCATCTGTGACGAAAAGCCCCTGTATTTTCAGCCTTGGAGGCCTTCGGAACGGTGAAAACGCGGGCGCGATCCCCCGATGCGGCCGCCTGGATCAATTCGTCCCGAAACGGGGCCATAAAAGGGTCTTTACATCCCGGATCATTGCCCCTATTTCGCACGGCTCCGGCGGACCCGAAGTCCTCTAAACGCTGCTAACGCCGGCCTGGGTTTAACTTCCAACAGGGGGTTACGTGAATTGCGCACGTACCATTCGCCCCTGGACCTGGTCCGTGAGCGGTCACCGGAACGTCCCGTCGCACTCGTGCGGCCTGACGCGGTTGCCGTAGCTGCGCGCTGGTTCCAGTCCGAATTTAAAGGTGACGTTTTCTACGCGGTGAAGGCCAATCCTTCGCCGTGGGTGATCCGCGAGCTGGCGCAGGCCGGCGTGCGATCCTTCGACGTCGCGTCGCTGAACGAGGTCGAGCTCGTGGCCACCGAGGCCCCGGGCTCGCGCATGGCCTTCATGCACCCGGTCAAGAGCCGGGCGGCGATCTCCGCCGCCTATTTCGACCACGGTGTGAAAGCCTTCTCGTTCGACACCCACGAAGAGCTGGCCAAGATCCTGGACGCCACGGGCCAGGCCAAGGACCTCAACCTGATCGTCCGCATGGGCGTGCAGGCCGAGGGCGCGGCCTACAGCCTGTCGGGCAAGTTCGGGGTCGAGATGCATAATGCTCCGGACCTGCTGCTGGCCGCGCGCCGCGCGACCCAGGACCTGATGGGCGTCTCCTTCCACGTGGGCAGCCAGTGCATGCGCCCGACCGCCTTCCAGGCGGCGATGGCCCAGGCCTCGCGGGCTCTGGTTCGTGCGGGCGTGCTGGCCGATGTCGTCGACGTCGGCGGCGGCTTCCCGTCGATCTATCCGGGCATGGTCCCGCCGGATCTCTCAGAGTATCTGGCGGCCATCGACCGCGGCTTCGCCGAGATGATGGTCCACGAGACCACCGAGCTCTGGTGCGAGCCCGGCCGCGCCCTGGTGGCAGAGGCTTCGTCGCTGCTGGTCAAGGTCGAGCTGAAGAAGGGCGACGCGCTCTATCTGAACGACGGCTCGTACGGCTCGCTGTTCGACGCCGCGCACATGAAGTGGCCGTTCCCGGTCAAACTGTACCGCAAGAGCGGCGAAGTGGTGGAAGAAGGCCTCAAGCCCTTCCGCTTCTATGGCCCGACCTGCGACAGCGTCGACCACATGCCCGGCCCCTTCTACCTGCCGGAAAGCGTCGACGAGGGCGACTACATCGAGATCGGCATGCTCGGCGCCTATGGCGTAGCCATGAACACCCGCTTCAACGGCTTTGGCGAGACCGACACCGCCCTGGTGCAGGACGCGCCGATGGCCTCGATGTACGGCCTGGCCAAGCGTTCGATCCCGGTCGTCCGGCAGGAGACGGAAGAGCGCAAGATCGTCCGCTTCTCGCGTCCCAAGGGCGCGGCCGGCAAGCGCAAGCGCCGTCGCTGATCTGTCTTCTTTGTTGAGTATGCCGACCCCATAGATCCGATTTCCCCGGCGAATGCCGGGGCCCAGGTGAAACCCACGAGAAGCTCAGGCTGAATCTGGGTCCCGGCATTCGCCGGGAAGATCGGAATGGGGGATGCTCTTTGCCCCCGCTCAGCACTGTCGCTGGGCGCTAAATCTGTTTCCATCGGTCGGTCGCTCCGTCCCGACAGGTGGTTAGTTTCAACGACGGGCGTCCAAAGTCAGGGAAACCGAAGCGATGAACGCTCCCGTTCCGAACAACCAAAAAGCCGAACTGCTGCAGAAGGTCGTCGAGCACGTCGACATCACGTCGTACGACGCCCGCCCGATCATCGACTCGATGCGCAAGATGTCGTTCAGCTCGCGCGACACCGCCCGCGCGGCCGACATCTTCAACATGGCGCTCGCCGACAAGGGCTGCTCGACCTGGCTGATCCTGGCCGGTTCGACCTCGGCCGGCGGCTGCATGCACGTCTACCGCGACATGGTGAAGAACGGCATGATCGACGCCGTGGTCGCCACCGGCGCCAGCATCGTCGACATGGACTTCTTCGAAGCCCTGGGCTTCAAGCACTACCAGGCCGCCGGCCCGGTCGACGACAACGTCCTGCGCGACAACTACATCGACCGCATCTACGACACCTATATCGACGAAGAAGAGCTGCAGGCCTGCGACCACACGATCCTGGAGATCTGCAACAAGCTGGAGCCCCGCGGCTATTCCTCGCGCGAGTTCATCTGGGAGATGGGCAAGTGGCTGGCGGAAGGTAACGCCAAGAAGGAAGGCTCGCTGATCCAGACCTGCTACGAAGAAGGCGTGCCGATCTTCTGCCCGGCCTTCGTCGACAGCTCGGCTGGTTTCGGTCTGGTCAAGCACCAGAAGGAAAAGATCGCCGAGAAGAAGCCCTACCTGATGATCGACGCGGTCGCCGACTTCCGTGAACTGACGGACGTCAAGATCGCGGCCGGCACCACGGGCCTGTTCATGGTCGGCGGCGGCGTGCCCAAGAACTTCGCCCAGGACACCGTCGTCTGCGCCGAGATCCTCGGCGTCGAGGCCGACATGCACAAGTACGCCATCCAGATCACGGTCGCCGACGTGCGCGACGGCGCCTGCAGCTCGTCGACGCTGAAGGAAGCCGCCTCGTGGGGCAAGGTCTCGACCACCTACGAACAGATGGTGTTCGCCGAGGCCACCACGGTCGTCCCGCTGATCGCCAGCGACGCCTACTGGCGCAAGGCCTGGGAAGGCCGCGAGAAGCCGCGCTGGAACAAGCTGTTCGGCAAGTAAGCTTGACGGTCCGGCGGGCTTGATCGGCCGGAGTTGAAAATGCAGGGTCCTCGAACGTGATTTCGGGGACCCTTTTTCATGCGCGCTGTCTGGCTCGTCACCACCGCCGCCCTGATGCTGACCGGCTGCGCCACGCTGAGCGGCGACGCGCCCAGCCATCGCTATCTGGCCAAGGGCGTGTTCGACGCGCGCGACCACCTGCCGCCACCGCCGCCCAAGGGGTCTGAAGCCGCGCTGCGAGACCGCGAGATCTTCCGCGCCACCCGCGCGCTGAAGGATACGCCGCGCTGGTCCCTGGCCCAGGAGGACAATGTCGAGGAGAGGGTCTTAGACGGCTACGCCTGCGCGCTGGGCGTCACCCCGTCGTTCGAGCGTAACCCCAAGCTGGCCGCCACCCTGCTGCGCATGAGCCGCGATGTCCGCTCGGCCGTCGCGGGCCCGAAACTGAAGTATCGCCGACCCCGCCCCTACTTCAGCGAGGAAGGCCCGATCTGCATCAAGCGCAGCCTGGGCCTGGCGCTGTCGCCTGACTATCCCTCGGGCCACTCGACCTGGGGCTGGAGCGTGGGTCTCGTCCTGGCCGAACTGGCGCCGGACCGCCGGGAGGCGATCCTGACCCGCGCCAAGGCGTACGGTGAAAGCCGCATGATCTGCGGCGTCCACAACATGAGCTCGGTGGAAGCCGGGCGGATGAACGCGGAGAACCTGTTCACCGCGCTCAAGGGCTCCGACGCCTTCAAGGCCGACCTCGCCGCCGCCCGGGCCGAACTCGATGCGGCGCGCGCAGCGGGTCCTGCTCCGGACGCCAAGCGCTGCGAGGCCGAGGCGGCGGCGCTATCCAAACCTCTGCTGTAGCTTGCGCCAGCGCCACCCGCCCTCTACCTCTTGGGCATGGCCAACGCTCCCTCCTGCGGACACGACCACCACAACCACGGCGTCGCCGGCGCGGCCCTCGCGGCCGAGCTCGATGCGGCCGAGGCGCGCTGCGCGGCGGCGGAACAGCGCCTGACCGCGCCTCGGCGCCGAGTGCTTGAACTGTTGCTGACGGCCGGCCAGCCGGTGAAGGCCTATGACCTGATCTCGACCTTCGGCGGGGAGGGCCCTCCGGCCAAGCCGCCGACTGTCTATCGGGCGCTGGATTTCCTGGAGAAGCAGGGCTTCGCCCACCGGATCGAGAGCCTCAACGCCTATGTCGCCTGCCGCAAGGAGGCCGACGGCCACGCCGCGGCCTTCCTGATCTGCGACTGCTGCGGCGCGACCCGCGAGATCGAGCCCAAGGCCAGCGCCGAGATCATCGCCGCGGGCGAAGCCGCAGGCTATGCGCTGACGGGCGTGACAATCGAGGCGCACGGCCTGTGCGCGGATTGCCGAAGCTGAGCAAAGCCCGCTAGGTTCGAACAACCGTTCACCATCGCTTGAGTCCTCACCATGACGACCGCCCAGCCGCTACCCGGCGTCGAGATTTGGCGCGGTGGGGTGAACACCTGGGACTGCGACGAGATGGGGCACATGAACGTGCGCCACTATGTGGTGCGCGCCCAGGAAGGTCTGATCGGCATGGCGGCCGAGCTTGGCCTGCCGCACGCCTTCTCGCCCCACGCCAATGCGACCCTGCTGGTCAAGGAACAGCACATCCGCTTCCTGCGCGAGGCCCACGCCGGCGCGCCGCTCTACATGCTGGGCGGTGTGATCGAGATGGGCGAGACCGAGGCGCGGATCCTGCAGTTGCTGATCCACCCGGCCTCTGGCGAACTGGCGGCCACCTTCCAGACTACGGTCGTCCACGCCACGCCGCGCGATGGGCAGCCCTTCCCCTGGCCCAGGATCGCCCGCGAACGCGCAGAGACCCTGAAAGTCGAGATTCCGGAACGCGCCCAGGCCCGCAGTATCGACCTGTCGCCGTTCACGCCCACCGCCAACCTGGCGCGCGCCGAGGCCCTGGGTCTGGCGCGGATCGGACTTGGCGGGCTGTTGCCGTCGGACTGCGACGTGTTCGGACGGATGCGCACCGAACAGTTCATCGGCCGGGTGTCGGACGGCATCGGCACGTTCATCCATCCGTTCCGCGACCTGGTGGTCGAGCACGCAGACCAGAAGCCTCAGCGGATGGGCGGCGCGGTGCTGGAGTACCGGATCGTTCATTTGGCCTGGCCCCGCGCCGGCGACCGGATCGAGATCCGCTCGGGCCTGCTGGGAACCGACGCCCGGACCATGCGCGTGGTCCACTGGATGCTGGACCCGGCCACGGGCCAGCCCTGGGGGACCTCGGAGGCGGTGGCCATCACCTTTGATCTCGACGCCCGTAAGGTGGTGCCGGTCACCAACGCGGCCCGCGCGGCTCTGGCCGCTCATGAGATCACGGGATTGGCGCTTTAAGCCGTCGCCATCTCGAACAGGGCGTCGCGCACCAGATCGGGGCGCTCCATGGGCAGGAAGTGGCTCGTGCCGTCCACGGTTTCGATCCGCACGTCGCGGCCCCGCCGCGCGAAGCCGTCGCCGGCCCGGCAGGTCGAGTGCTTCTGGGCCTTGAGGATTCTCACCGGCGCGGTCACGCGCCGAACCGCGCGCCAGGGATCGTGCGCCTGGGCGGCGTAGTTCGAGGCTTCCCAGGCTGGCGCGCAAGCCAGGCGCACCTTGCCCTCGGGCGCATCGACCACACCCCCGGCGACATAGTCGGCCAGCATGGTCTCGGGCCAGGTCTTGAAGGCGCCGCGTCCCTTATAGCCGGCGAACACCGCCTCGCGATTGTCGAACACGGCCCGCCGTCTCAACGCCGCCTGGGCGATCGGCAGCTGCATGAAGCCTCGGCCGGAGGTCCATGGGGCCTTGGCATAGAGATTGGCCAGCCAGGGCATGATCACCGGGTCCAGCAGCAGCACGCCCTTGACCCGATCAGCACGCTCGGCGGCGGCCAACAGGCTGACCGTGCCGCCCATCGAGTGTCCGGCCAGCACGACGGGCGGTCCGTTCAGGACGTCCAGCAGGCCGACCAGATCGTCGCGTAAATCCCGCCACGACCGGCGGCCCTTAGGATCGGCCGGCAAGGTGGTGGCGCCGTGCCCCCGCTGGTCGATGGCCAGAATGCGCAGGCCCGCCGCCAGCGGCGACAGCAGTGTGCGGTAGGTCTGGGCGTTGAAGCCGTTGGCGTGGACGAAGACGATATCGATCGCCCGGTCCTCGGGGCCAAACTCCAGGGCGGCGATCTCACCACCCGGCACGGCCACGACGCGTCGGCGAGGTTCGCGAAAAACGGCCGCGTCCATGGCGTGGCTCCCTTCAAGTGATCAGGCGTAAGGTAGGCGTCTCCCACCGCCGCGTCCATGGAGCTTGGCATGGGCGTGACGATCGGCGCCGCGCCCGCCCCTCGAGCGGCAGGGCGAGCGAACATGAAAAAGGGGATCGCCCGCCCAAGTCAGACGAACGATCCCCTCTTCACCGCCATTGGCGGAACGCGAAGCTTTAGCCGTTAGGCCTGGGTCAGCTGCCATTCGCCGCGATTGTCGCGGCAGGCGCTGTAGCGCTGGGTCGAGGTCGCCTGACCGCCGCCCGAGACGGCGGCGTCGATGACGCGGCAGCTGGCGGCCATCTGGCCGGCGGGGCGGACCAGCGAGGCGGCCGCGTAGCCGACGCCAAAGCCGCTGCGGCCGACCAGCACCCAGCCGCCCGTCGGGGCCTGGCCGATGGCGTCGAAGGTCTCACCGGCCGAAAGCTTGCCGACCACGGCGGTCTTGGTCGACGGGCCCGCGCGCAGGTTCACCGTCGAGGCGGCCGTATAGGCGCCCGGGGTGGCGGCCAGGCTCTGCAGGCTCTGCACGCCCTGGGCATAGCGGATGGTGCGGCCATCGATCGGCGGCCCGTAGCTGGACGAGACCACATTGATGCGCCCCGAATTGCCGGTGCGGCTGTTGCTCCAGGTCTGGGCGACGCCCGTCTCCAGCGCCTTCTTGGTGGCCTGCTCGGCCAGGGCCGCGTCGGTCGACTGCATGCGGCAGCCGATATAGGCCCCCGCCGCCGCGCCGGCCGCTGCGCCGACCAGCGCGCCCAGGGTCTGTTCGTTCTTGGCCAGCTTGCTGCCCAGCAGAGCGCCGGCCGCCGCGCCGATCAGGGCGCCGCCTTCCTGCTTCTTGCCCGAGCCTTCGCAGGAAAACAGGCCGCCCAGCGGCTTGGATTGTTGGGCCAGCACGGGCGCGGGCGCGGCCGCCAGGCTGGCGCCCAGGACGGCGGCGATGGCCAGGGCGGTGGCGGGGGTCTTGCGCGTCGTCATGTCGTTTCCCTTTTCCGTAGGGTCAGTGTTGTCGCCGCCCTCCCCCCGTCCGATAGTCGCGGACAACATAAGGGAGGCCAGCATGAGCAACCAGGATCAGGCGAACTATAGCTGTTTCAAGGTCGAGATCGAGGCTGGCGTCGCGCACATCCAGCTGAAGCGTCCCGAAGCCATGAACACCATGACACGGCCGTTCTGGAATGAGCTTCCCGCGATTGTAAAAGATATTGATGACAATGCGCGGGCGCGCTGCATCGTCATCTCCTCGACCGGCAAGCATTTCAGCGCCGGCATGGACCTGTCGGTGTTCACCGACGACGAGGGCGTCACCGCCCGCCAGGACGCCGACCGCTGGGTGGCCGCCGAGAGCTTCCGCCGCTTCGTGCATCACCTGCAGGACACCTTCAGCTGCCTGGACAAGGCGCGCATGCCGGTGATCGTGGCCATCCAGGGCGGCTGCATCGGCGGGGCGGTCGACTTCATCAGCGCCTGCGACATCCGCTATGCGACCACCGACGCCTTCTTCCAGATCCAGGAGATCAACATCGGCATGACCGCCGATGTCGGCACCTTCCCGCGCCTGTGTAAGCTGATCCCCGAGGGCTGGGTGCGGGAGCTGGCCTATGCCGGCCGCCGCCTGCCCGCCCAGCGCGCGCGTGACATCGGCCTCGTCAACGAGGTGTTCGACACCCACGAGGAGGTCGTCGCCCACGCCCTGGCCACCGCCCGCGAGATCGCCGAGAAGTCGCCGCTGGCCGTGGCCGGCAGCAAGGTGATGATCAACTACGCCCGCGACCACTCGATCGCCGACGCGCTGGACTACATCGCCACCTGGCAGACGGGCATGTTCAGCGGCCCGCACATGGCCGAGGCCTTCACGGCCAAGGCCCAGAAGCGCGACGCGGTCTATCCGGACCTGCTGCCGCTGAAGAAGAAGATGTAGGGCCTATTACGATCGGCGCTTCCCCGAGGCGCCGATCTTCTTGTTCAGCGCCTGGAAGGATCGAACAAGATCGTCGCAGGCGGGCTTCGACGCTTCGCACAGCACCTGCATCTGCACATAGACCTTGCCGTCTGGCCCCGTGACGACCTCGCGTCGGACGGCGGCCGGATAGGCTGGATGCTTGGCGCCAGGAAATGACCAGAGCGTGCGAGGCTGCGGCTGGGCGATGATCGTCCAGTCACCCTGGACAGACGTCTGGACATCGGGCCGCCCCGCCAAGTCTGCGAGCGCGGCGGCCACTGAGGGATAGCCGATTGGAGAGTCGCTAACCTCCGGCAGCGGCCCGGCATTCTGAGCCACGGCGGGCGCTACCGATCCGCCCGCCAAAGCTGCCGCCAACATGATCGCCCGCATCACACGCCCCCACTCAACCCCAGGAAGCGCTCGCGATCCGCTCACGTCAAGCCGAAGACGTCTCTCAGTACATGAACGCCATCGGCGTATCCGCCGCCGGCAGGCAGCTGCGGTCCACCGGCTTGGTCGGATCCAGGAGGAAGCTGCGGATCATCTTGCGAACGCACGGGCTGCTGCGCGAGACGCCGTGCGTGGCGTTGGTGACGATCACCACCTGCGAGCCCTGATAGCCCTTGGCGGCGGCGCGGGTCAGCTCGGGCGGGCAGCCCGGATCGATCTCGGCGGCCAGGAACAGGGTCGGGATGGCGGTCTTGACCGGCGCCTGCTCGACCTTGTTGATCGGACCAAAGTCGATGGCCGCGCAGACATCGTGGATGCGCTGCATCGAGGCGACCATCAGGCGGGCGATCGGATCCTTCTGCGTCCCGTCGGCCACGGCGGCGCGGGCCTCGAACGGGATTTCCTCCTTACACAGATGGGTCATGAACTGGCCCTCGCTGTAGTAGTCGCGGCTCTCGACGAACTCGGCCACCGGCGAGACGTCGCCCTCAATGATCTTCCAGAGATCGCGCGGCAGCACGCCGGCGGTGAAGTAGCTGGCGTCCATCAGCCAGCCGCCCAAATCATCGGCCGTGTAGGTCTTGCCGTTGATGGTCTGGGGACCGGCCAGCCAGCGCTCGGCGACGACGGCCAGCTTGGCCTTGAGGTCCGGATAGCGCTTGGCGCATTCGGCTACGCGGGCGCACTTGGCCATGACGATATCGATCGAGCTGGAGACCATCGCCGGGCCGCCGACGGTCCAGTCGGCTTCGGGCGGCCAAGGCGAGTCTTGCACCACCGCGCGCACGCCCTCGGCCGCATGGGTCTGGATCGCCGCCTCGATGCGCGTGCCGTACGAACCGCCATAGAGGTCGATCAGCGGCAGCTTCAAGAGTTTGCGCAGGTCCTGGACGTCCTTGGCGACCTCGACAGCGTTGTAGCGCGACAGGTTCACGCCCTTGGCCTGGAAGGCCTTCATGCAGGCGATGATGGCCTGGGCGTCCTTGTCGCTGGGCGGACCGGCGTCGGTTAGGTTGGCGCCCGGGCAATCGAGGTTGGGATCAGACTGGCCACCGCCGCGCTGGTCGATGAAGATCCAGTCCTGATCGACCGCGACATACTCAAGCGCCGCCTTGCTCTTGAGCATCCGCGGCAAGCCGCCGACGGCCGAACCGCCGGGTCCGCCGTGCAGATAGACGACCGGCGGCTGCCCCGCCTTGGGCGCGCTGGCCTTGACGATGGCCACCGCCACCGAGATCCGGCGGCTCTTGGGATCGCCGCGCGTCTCGTCGACGATCAGGGTTCCGCAGCGCACCTGCCGCGCGGCGTCCTTGTAGTCGCCCTTGCAGGCCGACGGCTTGAACTGCGGCGCGGCGGCGTGAGCAGCGCCGCCCAAGCCCGCCAGGGCCAAGGCGCCGGCGGCGGCGATCCAGGACAAACGCGACATCAAAGACTCCCACGGTTCGGCTGCATCAACACCAAGGTTGACGCCCACCGCAAGGCTTCGTGCGAGACTAGGCTTTGGTCGCAGGCGGATTTGGGGCGTCGACGCCCCCGATCCGCGCCGCTGTCTAGAACCGATAGGCGATCGACATCACCGCCGACGGCTGGGTCGGGTCGACGACGATCGGACTGTTGCGCGCATCGCCGGTCAGCCGGCTGAGGCTGGCGGTCGCGCCCACGCTGATCTTGTCGTTCAAGCGATAGTTAGCGCTCAGCGACATGGAGACGTCCTTGACGCCGCCGCCGGGGCGATAGACCGGAAGCTTGGAGGCGACGGCCTGGGCGGCGCTGATGCCGAAATAGGCCCGGTTGTACTGGCTGTCGGCCCAGGTCGCCGAGACGCTGGGCGTCACGCTGAGACGGTCAGACACACGGATCGGATAGGCCAGGCTCGCATCCACCAGCGCGCCGTCGACATCCCCCGACACCACCTTGGTCGCGCTGACGGTCGCCAACACCTCGCCCAGCCGCATGTCAGCCGCCACCCGCAGCCCCGCGCCACCATCAAGACGCCCGACGCCCACCGGGGCGTCGCGTCGACGATAGCCCGGCACATAGGTCGCGCCCGCGCTGACCTTTACCTGCGGCCCGTCCAGCACGGTGTAACCCAGGCCCTTGCGACCGCTGGCGAAGAACCGACCGTAGGTGACGTCGATCACCGGGAAGGGCATCAGACGATAGTCGTCCGCGCCCTGATAGGCGGGGGCATAGACTGCGGCGATCCCGACCACCGCGCGATCCGGCGCCCGCGACTGAGCGGCGGCCGAGGTCGCGATCGCCAAGGCGCCCAGGGCCGAGAGGCTAAGTGCGGCCTGCGTGCGAAGAGGTGTCATGATCTGCCGGACTCCTTGATGGATAACCCGTGTATACGCGACCGCCGCCGACGCGGATGTGACGATGAAATTAAAAGTTGAGACGCGCTCCGCCGACAGACGGTTCTAAACGGCCGCGCCGACCGGCATCTCGGCCCCGCTAAGGTCGGCCCCGTCCAGACGCGCGCCGGAAAGATCGGCTTCGATGAACCGGGCCCGAGGCGCGCTGGCGCCGCGCAGGTTGGCGCCCCGCAGCGCGGCGCGGGTGAGGTCGGTGCGGATCACCCGATCCTCCGCGATCCTCAGCGGGCCCAGCTTGGCGTCCGAGAGGTCGGCCCGACACAGCTGAGCGCCCACAAGACGCGCGCCGCGCAGGTCGGCCCCGCGCAGCTTGACCCCGCGAAGATCGGCCCCGGCCAGATTGGCGCCCTGCAGTTGCGCGCCCTCCAGATCCATGCCGAAGAACACCGCGTTGGGCGCCGACAGACCGCTGAGACGGCGGTTCTTCAAGCGGCGGAGGGGACGGAAGTCGACTTCGGCGACGCGCGCGACCTTGCCCTCGCGGCCTTCCGAGGTACAGAACAGCTCGTGCGCCTCCAGCACCTCGTTCAGAGGCAGATCGTCGACATAGATGATCGGCGGTGGGGCGCGAAGGACCTCGGTCAGGTCCGCGCCCGTCAGATCGGCGCCGCTCAGGTCCGCGCCGGCCAGTACGGCTCGCCGAAGCGACACCCTGGACAGGTCCGCATTATGCAGGATGGCGCCCGAAAGATTGGCCCCGTCCATCACGGCGTTGTTCAGCCTGGCTCCTTGCAGGGTGACGTTGGAAAGGTCGGCGTCCGTGAAATCGGCCTGGCGGGCGAATGCGCAGGACATCTGGGCGCCGTTCAGGTTGGCGCCCTGCAGCATGGCGTAGTCCAACTCGCCCGGTCGTTTCGAGTGCTCCAGGATCCGAAGACCCTTCTCTTCATCCTGCACGGCGGTGACGCCCTCGCGCAGGTCGCAGTTGGAAAGGTTGGCGCCGCCGAGGTTGGCGCCGCGCAGGCACGCCCCGCGCATGTCGCACCGGGACAGGTCAGCGTCGCGAAGATCGCAATCCCGAAGGTCGGTCCCGAAGAGCGTCGCGCGACTAAGCTTTGCACCGCGCAGCGACGCGCCGTTCAGCAAGGCGCCCGTCAGGTCGGCTTCGGAGAGATCGGCGCCGTCCAGCTCGTAGTTGTTGAGATTGACGTATTGCAGCACCGCGCGCCGGCCCTTGGGCACGCCCTTCAGATAGCGGGCGTGCGCGTCCAGCAGCTCGCGCACCACCGAAGGATGCACGTTACGGATGAGGCTCGGTCGTGACGGCGCGGCGGACGGCATCGTTCGGAACGGTCGCTCAGGGAGGACAAAATGACGCGGGAACGACGCCGAACGTCCCACGACAGCCTTAAGCAACCGTTCAAAGCGCGACAGAAAGTCGCAATTGGCGATGAACGACGGGCGCGCTCACAATCGAGGCGCGAAACAAACAAGGGATCGAAACGCGTCCCGCCTTAGCGCGGGGCGTTCGGCTTGTTGCTGGTGTCGCTGGGGGGCGAACCACCGCCGGTGGCGGCCTCGATCAGGGCCGCGATGCGGTCGGTCGAGTCGGCGGCCTGGGTGATGATGTCCAGCGGCGAGGCGCGGACCGAGGCGGCCACCTGGTTGGCGGCGGACTTGGCGGCCGAGACCACGGCGTTCTGAGCCATGGCGATCTTGCTGGTGGCCATGGCGATCTTCATCGCCTGGGCGTCCTGATAGATGAAACCGTTGGTCGGGTAGACCGTGGTTCCCAGATCGCGGATCGGGTCGTACCAGACCTTGACCTGCGTCCAGTCGCCGTTGGGCGAGACGTCGACGACGGTGACGTCCTGTTCGATCTGGCCGCGATCACCTTCGATGACCGACCAGTTGGCGTGGGTGACCTGGATGACCCGGTCGGTCAGAACCTGGCTGACGAACGCCACGTGGCCAAGGTTCATGCGGGCCGTGGGCTTGAAGGACAAAACCGAGCCGATCTTCGGGGCCGAGCCCGTGTCGTACTTGCCGGCCGCCTGGCTCCACCAAGTGCGGGCGTCGCCGAAGATCTGGATACCCGACATCAGACGCGCAAACGGGACGCACTGCCAGTAGCCGTCAGCGTTCGCGCCGGACATCGGCACGAGGCTGATCATGGCGGCAGCGGCCAGGGAACCCAGGAGGGTCCTCGTCCGTTTCGTCATGCTGTGGGTACTCCCCGCGTCACTGGGTGAAGGGATAACCCTACCGGCGATTGGTGAAAAGAGTATTTATCAGGCGCCCGCCGCCGCCAGTCGACGCGCTCGCCACGTTGAAGCCCAAGATTTCATGCGCTCACGGCACGGATTCTCAATGACGTGGTAGGAAATCGCCGATAGCGGGACAAGCGCCGCTACAATCAAAATCCAGATCAGCAGCGACAACTTGTCGCTATCGATATTGAGAATTTTCGTGGTGGCGTTGATCGCCAGGATCTTCCAGGGAATGCAGATCATATAGGTCGAGTAGCTGATCTCGCCGAGATAGACGAAAACCTTCTGACTGGCGAAGCGCGAGCCGGCCGAGGCGAGACTGGCGAGCATGAAGATCAGCCCGCCCAGAAGCATGACGATGCTCAAATCCGGGGCGCCGAACGCGATGGCGGCGAGAATCGCGAGCGTCAGGACAGCTGCGCCGGGCGCGGCGAGTCGGGACGGAAAGCGCCCCGACCGCCACAGTGCGTGCAAGGCGCAGCCGTAGGCGAAGCAGGGCACGATGCGCAGCGCGCCCCAGCGGATCGTCGCCTCGGTCAGGGAGAACCCCGCCAGCGCTTCGAACACCGGATACACCACGGCGATCAGCGCCAAGGCGGCCATCACCGCGGTCAGCGGCCGCTCCCGCAAACGCCACGCCAGGAAAGCGAAGGCTGGGAAGGTCAGATAGGCGAACCACTCGGCTGAGATCGACCAGGAAGCGTGATTCCAGCCCGCGACCGGCGCCAAGCCCCAGGCATGGACCAGCAAGAGGTTCGCCGGCAGCGACGGCCACGAGAGGATGTTCGCATCGACCGCGAGCCCCGCGAGGGTTCCGGCGAGCGCCATGCCCCCTACGCCGACCAGCGTCGCCAAGTGCAGCGGATAGACCCGCGCCAGCCGGTTCCACAGGAAGTCGCCGTATCGGAAGCGTCCCTCGCCGAAGCCGGCGAGATAAACATGGCAAAGAATGAAGCCCGACAGCACGAAGAAGGCCTCGACGCCAAGGTAGCCCTTGGCCGCCACCGCCGGGGTGAAACCGACGTCGAGGTTGGGCCAATAGTGATAGAGCACCACCCAGAAAGCGGCGAAGAACCTCAGGGCCGTAAGCGGCTTTACGTGGGCTGCGTCGGGCATAAATCGTCCTCCGGCGTCGCTTTTCGATCCGCGAGGTCTCGACAAGCAGGGCGTTCGTCCCCCATTTGGTCGCCATCACGGTTCCGTGCGGGGAGGCGCGGCGCCAGAACCCTATTGGGGACCCATGAACGAAATCCTTAGCCTTGCCGTCGACCCAGCCGCCTGGGCCGCTCTTGTTACGCTGGTCGTGATGGAGGTGGTGCTAGGCATCGACAACCTGATCTTCATCTCGATCCTGTCGAACAAGCTCCCTGAGGAGCACCGGCAGAGGGTCCGTCGCATCGGCATCTCGCTGGCGCTGATCATGCGCCTGGTGCTGCTGTCGACCATCGCCTTCATCGTCGGCCTCACCGCGCCTGTCTTTGACCTTGGGATCAGCGGACCGGTCGGGTCGCATGGCGAACCGGGCTTTGAAACGGCCTTCTCTTGGCGCGATCTGATCCTGATCGCCGGTGGCGTCTTCCTGATCTGGAAGGCCACCAAGGAAATTCACCACGCGGTGGATCCCGGCAAGAGCGACGACGTGCTCGAGAAGGACAAGGCCACCGTCGTCATCAACAATGTCGGCTCGGCGATCTTCCAGATCATCCTGCTGGACCTGGTGTTCTCGATCGACTCGATCCTGACCGCCGTGGGCATGACCGATCACCTGCCGATCATGGTCGTCGCCGTGCTGGTCGCCGTGACCGTGATGCTGCTGGCCGCCGACCCGCTGGCCAACTTCATCAACAACAACCCGACCATCGTCATGCTGGCCCTGGGCTTCCTGCTGATGATCGGCACCGTGCTGATCGCCGAAGGCTTCGGCGCCCATGTGCCGAAGGGCTACATCTACACGGCCATGGCCTTCTCGGCCGGGGTCGAGGGCTTGAACATGCTGGCGCGCAAACGCGACGCCAAGAAGTCGTCATAGCCGCGACCCAACTTCTGAAGTCCTCGGCAGAGGGCGATAAAATGAGAAACCCCCGGGGCGCCGAGCCCCGGGGGTTTTGCTTTGTGGCGCACCATGACGGACGCGCTCAGAGAAACGAGTATGGATCCACGTCGATCACCACCCGGACCGAGTTCGGAACCTTGGCCCGCGCCCGCCAGGCGGCCATGAAGCCCTGGAGGTCGACATTGCGCTCGGCCCTGACCAGGAACCGCTTGCGGCGACGCCCCCGCACCAGAGCGAGCGGCGCATCGGCGGGGCCGAACACCTCGACCCCCTCGGCGTTGGGAATGACCGCCGCCAGCGCCTCGACATAGGCGTCCAGCGCCGCGCCGTCCGGTCCCGAGGCGATCACCGCCGCCAGTCGGCCGAACGGCGGCAGGCCCGCGTCCTCTCGCATCGCCATCTCGGCCTCGACGAAGGCGTCGCGGTCCTGCGCCGCCAGCGCCCGCATCACCGCGTGATCGGGCGCGTAGGTCTGCAGCAGCGCGCGCCCGGGCTTTTCGTGCCGCCCCGCCCGTCCGGCCGCCTGGGCCAGAAGCTGGAACGTCCGCTCGCCGGCCCGCAGGTCACCGCCGCGCAGCGAGAGGTCGGCGTCGACCACCCCCACCAGGGTCAGGTTGGGGAAGTTGTGACCCTTGGCGGCGGCCTGGGTCGCCACCAGGATGTCGATCTCGCCGGCCGCCATGCTGGACACCAGGGCCTTGGCGCCCTCGGCGTCCATCACCGTATCGGACGAGAACACCGCCACGCGGGCGTCGGGGAAGATGTGCCGCGCCTCTTCCTCGACGCGCTCCACCCCGGGGCCGATCGAGACCAGCGAGTCCTTGGCCCCGCAGTGTGGGCAGGCCTCGGGCTTCTTCATCGAAAAGCCCGTCAGGTGGCAGACCAGCCGCCCGGTATAGCGATGCTCGACCAGCCAGCTGTCGGTGTCGGGCGACTTCATCTTCTCGCCGCAGGCCTTGCACAGGACAAGCGGTGCGTAGCCCCGCCGGTTCAGGAACAGCATGGCCTGCTCGCCGCGCTGCAGCGTCACGGCCATGGCCTTGATCAGCGGCGGCGACAGCCAGCGCCCCGGCTCCGGCGGCGTCTGGCGCATGTCGATCAGGCCGATGTCGGGCAGTTGCGCCGCACCGTGTCGCGCCGACAGCCGCAGCCAGCGGTAGCGCCCGGTCTGGGCGTTGTAGAGGCTCTCCAGCGACGGCGTCGCCGAGGCCAGCAGCACGCTTGCGCCCTCGATCTTGGCGCGGGCCACGGCCAGGTCGCGGGCCTGGTAGATGAAGCCCTCTTCCTGCTTGAAGGAGCCGTCGTGCTCTTCGTCGACGACGATCAGCCTCAGCTTGCGGAACGGCAGGAACAGCGCCGAGCGGGCGCCGACCACGATCCGCGCGTTCCCGCCCGCGACCGCTTCCCAGACCTGCCTGCGGCGCGGCGGCGACACGCCTGAGTGCCACTCGGCCGGGACCGCGCCGAATCGTTGCTCGAAACGCGCCATCACCGCCTGGGTCAGGGCGATCTCGGGCAACAGGACCAGCACCTGCGCGTCGGGATCCTTCAGCGCCTCGGCCACGGCTTCCAGATAAACCTCGGTCTTGCCCGAGCCGGTCACACCGTCGAGCAACGCGGCCTGGAAGCCGCCGCTGTCCAGCATGTCCTTCAGCACCTCGACGCAGGCGGCCTGGCCCGGATTGAGCGCGCGGGCCGGCAGCGACAGGTCAGGCTGCGCCAATCCGCGCTCGGGCTCCACGAACTCGACGGCCAGCACGCCCTCGTCGACCAGCCCCTTGACCACGCCCGCCGAGACGCCGGCCACAGAGGCCAGGGCTACGCCCGAGAGCTTTGTCCCTTCGGCGGCGGCCATGACCTTGAGGCGCGCCGGCGTCACGCGCCCGGGCTGAGCGCCGGTGAGCGCCAGCACCTTGTCGGGCTTGGGCGGCGGATGGCGCAGGCCCCGCAAGGCCATGGCCAGCGGCCAGCCGGGAACATCGACCGAGTAGCGCGCCGCCCACTCCACGAAGGCCAGCGCCCCGGGCGGCAGCGGCGGATCGTCGACCCGCTCCAGCACCGGTTTCAGCGGCCGATTGCCGCCGGTTCCATCGCGCAGGGCGGTCACCACGCCCCGGATGACGCGCGGCCCCAGGGGCACGGTCACATGGTCGCCAACAGCCAGCCCAAGGCCTTCCGGCTCGGCGTAGTCGAAGGCCTCCGGCAACGGCATCGGCAGCAGGACGGAAGCAATGCGCGGCATGGCGTGAGCTTCTGCCGCGAAACCGTCCCCAGGTCGAGAGCGTCGGGCGCCGACGGCATCAAGCCGGTGTTAACCGTCTTGGCGCTTCATCTGGTCGCCTTGAGTCTGAAGCGGGTGGGGACGAGATGAGCGACGCAACGCGAGCGACCAGAACGACGGTCGTCGATGCCGAGAGCGTGCGTGACTTCCTCCGCACCGAACCGGAGTTCCTGCGCGAGGACGAGAACCTGCTGGGCGAGCTGGGCCTGCGGGTCGACGCGGCGAACGTCATCGACTTTGGCCCTAAGGCCCTGGCCCGGGCCGCCGCCGCGCACCGTCGCGAGGCCAGCGTCCGGCAGGCCATCGAGGCCAACGCCCGCGCTAACTATTCCGCCCAGGCCCAGACGCACGCTGCGGTGATCGACATGCTCGACGCCCGCAACCACTCCGACCTCGCCCGCCGCGTCGACGAAATGGCCCAGCTGCGCTTCGGACACGCCGCGGGGGTGATCGCGCTCGAGGGCCCGAGCCGGGTGCCGGCGGGCTGGCGCGCCCTGGCCGAAAGCCAGGTCGACATGCTGCTGGGCGATGCGCCGATCGCACGCATGGGCTTCTTCGCCCCGGCCCTGCCGCTGTTCGACGACAAGGCCGAGACGATTCGCAGCATGGCCATCGTCCGCATGGCGATCTGGGAGCCCCGTCGCGAAGCGCTGATCGCCTTCGGCTCGACCGACCCCGAGGGCTTCACGCCAGACATGGGGACCGAACTGGTGAATTTCCTGGCCCGCGTGGTGGAGCGCACGGCCGAACGCTGGCCTGTCCTGTGAGCGCCCGCCAGGCCTACGCCGCCTGGCTGGATCATCTGACGCTGGAGCGTAGGGCCTCGCCGCGTACGGTGCGGGCCTATGGCGACAATGTCCTGGCCTATCTGAACTTCCTCGAGATTCATCGCGGCGAGACGCTGAGCCTTGCCGCGATGGGCGAGATCTCGGCGGCGGACCTGCGCGGCTATCTGGCCTCCCGCCGCCTGGGCGAGAACGCCCTGGCTCCGCGCTCTCTGTCCCAGGCGCTGTCGTCGATCCGCGCGTTTCACCGCTATCTGGACCAGCGCCATGGCGTGGCGAACGCCGGCGTGGCGCTGGTGCGCGGTCCCCGCCTCAAGATCGGCCTGCCGCGCCCCGTCACCGAGGATCAGGCGCGCGACCTGATCACCGAGGCCGCCGACGACACTGAACGCGACCCGTGGGAGACCGCACGCGATGAAGCGGTGCTGACCCTGCTGTGGGGTTGTGGCCTGCGGATCAGCGAGGCGCTGTCTCTACGCATCAGCGACACGCCGTTGGCGATGGCGCTGCGGATCACGGGTAAGGGCGGCAAGACCCGCATCGTGCCCGTGCTGGACGCCGTTCGCGCGGCGGTGGATGTCTATCTGGACGAACTTCCGTTCAAGCTCGGGCCTGATGAGCCCCTGTTTCGGGCCAAGCGTGGCGGGCCGCTGTCGCCGCGCCACGTCCAGGGGTTGGTGCAGACCCTGCGCGGACGCCTGGGGCTATCCGACCGCGTCACGCCCCACGCCTTTCGACACGCGTTCGCAACGCACCTTCTGGGGGCCGGGGCCGACCTGAGAGCCATCCAGGACCTTCTGGGCCACGCCTCGCTCTCGACCACCCAACGCTACACCGAAGTCGACGCCGCCGGCCTCCTGGCCGCCTATCAGGCCGCGCATCCGAAAGCTTGACAACAGGCAAGAAAGCCGTCGCGCCAGAGTTGAGCGCGGGGGCTCGATTTGGGTGCGTCAGACTGTCGCTACACCCGCCCAGCGCGCGCGCATTAACCGCGATTTTACCGCGTCAGGGCGTTGTGGAATTCGAGAACAGTACGATTGCGCGACCGCTCGTCGACGAGGCCCTCATGAACTTCGACAACCTGAAGATCTCAACCAAGGTGGCCCTTCCGGCCGTCATCTTGACCGTGGTCGCCTTGCTGATCGTCGGGCTGGGCGTCTACCAGTCTCGCAAGGTTGAGGCGAACGAGAAGGTCCTCGTCGAACAACGGGCGCCGGCCGAACTGGCCACGGCGCGCTTCAATCGTCGCGTCGTGGGTATCGGCTACGCGGCTTACCGGACCGTCTCCTATCCTGGGGCGTCGGCCGAGGCCCAAGCGGCCAGCCAAGAAATCGACCTCGCCTACAAGGAAGGCAAGGAACTGCTGAAGGAGATCAAGAAGGCCGATCCTGAAGCCGAAAAGAGGGTCGCGGACTTCAGCGCGCGCTTCGACAAGATCTATACGAGCGCTCGCCAGGGCGCCGATCTGGGCCTGCAGGACGCCAATGAAGCCGCCATCATGGTGATGGCGGTGATTGATCCGGAAATCGCTGCGCTGAACAAGGACGCTGCGGACTTCACCAACACCCACGCCAAGGAAACCGAGGCGATGGTGGAGAAGGCGAACAAGGAAGCCGCCGCCGGCACGATCTTCTCGATCATTTTCGGCCTGGTCGCCGCTGGCGGGGCTCTGCTGTTCGCCCTGTGGATCGGCTCGCGGAAGATCGCCGCCCCGCTGATCGCCACCGCCAAGACCATGGATATCCTGGCCCAAGGGTCGGTCGACGTCGAAGTGCGCGGCGCAGAGCGCAAGGACGAGGTCGGCGCCATGGCCCGCTCGGTCCAGGTGTTCAAGGACAACGCCGTGGCCCTGCGCACCGCCGAGGCCGCCCAGCAGCGCGCCAACGCCGAAACCGAGGCCGAGCGTCGCCGCAATCAAGAGGTGGCCGAAGCCGCCGCCAAGGAACAGGCCATGGTCATGGAAGCCATCGCTGGCGGCCTGGCCCGCCTGTCGGACGGTGATTTGACCTACCGCCTGGATCAGCAGTTCCCCGAGGCCTACAAGCGCCTGCAGAACGATTTCAACGGCGCCATCACCCAGTTGGAAGAGGCGATGGGCACCATCGTCCATGCCGCCAGCAGCATCGGCGCGGGCTCCGACGAGATCGCCTCGGCCGCAGACGACCTGTCGCGCCGCAGCGAACAGCAGGCCGCCAGCCTGGAAGAAACCGCAGCCGCTCTGGACGAGATCACCGCCACGGTGCGCCGCTCGTCGGCCGGGGCGCAGGAAGCCTCCAAGGTGGTCGGCTCGACCCGTTCTGACGCCGAGCGTTCCAGCATCGTCGTGCGCAACGCCGTCGACGCCATGAACCAGATCGAAAAGTCGTCGCAATCGATCAGCCAGATCATCGGCGTCATTGACGAGATCGCGTTCCAGACCAACCTTTTGGCGCTGAACGCCGGCGTCGAAGCCGCCCGCGCGGGCGAAGCCGGTCGCGGCTTCGCCGTCGTCGCCCAGGAAGTGCGCGCCCTGGCCCAACGTTCGGCCGATGCGGCCAAGGAGATCAAGACCCTGATCTCGACCTCGTCCCAGCAGGTCAATCAAGGCGTCGCCATGGTCGGCCAGACCGGCGAGGCGCTGCAGGCCATCGTGGTCAAGGTCGGCGAGATCGACGCGCTGGTAGGCGAGATCGCCGCCTCGGGCCAGGAGCAGGCCACCGGCCTCAATGAGGTCAACGCCGCCGTCAATCAGATGGACCAGACTGTCCAGCAGAACGCCGCCATGGTCGAGCAGTCGACCGCCGCCTCGCACGCGCTGAAGAGCGAGGCGGGCAATCTGATGCAGATGATCTCGCGGTTCCGCGTCAAGGGCTCGGCGAGCGTCGCGGCCGCCGGCGGCTCCAAGCGCGCCAGCCGCCCGGTCGCCCCACCGCCCGCCGCGCCGCGCGCCTCTGCCCCCGCCCCGGCGCCGTCCTCGTACTCGGCGTCGCCCGGTCCCGCCCTCGCCAGCTCGGCCAGCCGCCCGGGGGCCAACCCGGTCGCCGCCGCCCAGGCCAAGCTCGCCAAGGCCGTCGGCGCTTCGTCGAGCGACGACTGGGAAGAGTTCTAAACCGGTTTAGTACGCGTAAGCCCCGCCGCCCCCTCTGGCGGGGTTCCTCCCCTCGAAAAACAGACTGGCCCCGCCTTCCCTCAAAGGCGGGGCCTTTTTCTATGTGAAGCCCAGGCAGTGATCCCAGGAACTTGGGGGCTTACTTTGGCGCGCGCCGCCTACGATTACCGCCGAGCCTAGCGCGCCGGTCCACTCACAGCGACCCGCACCGCGATCGCACAGCCATCCACCGTCCGCGATACAGCACGCTCAGCGTAAGCCATGGGCATGTTCGAAAGGGCCTCGGGCGTCGCGCCCCCGAGCTTGGCAACGTGCTGCAGCGCCATCTTCTGGCAAGGGGCCGTCGGTTTGGTCACGGCCACTCGCCTTGCGCCCTTGAGCTCGGAAGGGACGGGAATCCGAAGAACGTCGGCGGCGCGCTCTTGCTCTGCGCCCAATCGCACAGTTTGCTGAACGGTTGGAACGTTCAGCGC
This sequence comes from Caulobacter vibrioides, assembly GCF_002310375.3. Taxonomy (GTDB): domain Bacteria; phylum Pseudomonadota; class Alphaproteobacteria; order Caulobacterales; family Caulobacteraceae; genus Caulobacter; species Caulobacter vibrioides_D. Next base: position 368,532 of record NZ_CP023315.3, on the reverse strand, counting down.
CTGGATATCGAGGGGAACGGCTTGCAGCGTCGTCGCAAGCGCTAGGACTGACATAAGCATGGCGGGGCTCCAGAGGAACCCCGCCACTCTACGCTTGATTGATCAAGCGCCAAGCTAAACTTTCGGGCGGAAACGCTCCACCCAGAACGGTCTTTACGCCTGCATCGTCCAGCCTTCGACGCCCATGGCCGCCTGGCGCAGGGCTTCGGAGCGGGTCGGGTGCGGGTGGCAGGTGCGGGCCACGTCTTCCGACGCGCCGCCGAACTCCATGGCCACACAGTACTCGGCGATCATGTCGCCGACGTTAGGGCCGATCATGTGGGCGCCGAGAATGCGGTCAGTCTTGGCGTCAGCCAGGATCTTCACGAAGCCGTCGGTCTCGTGGTTGATCTTCGCGCGGCTGTTGGCCAGGAACGGGAACTTGCCGACCTTATAGGCGACGCCCTCGGCCTTCAGCTCGTCCTCGGTCTTGCCGACCGTGGCCACCTCGGGGCTGGTGTAAACCACGCCCGGGATGATGCCGTAGTTCACGTGGCCGGCCTTGCCCGCGATCATCTCGATGCAGGCCACGCCCTCGTCCTCGGCCTTGTGGGCCAGCATCGGACCCGAGGTCACGTCACCGATCACCCAGACGCCGGCGACGCCGGTCTTGAAGTGGTCGTTGGCGATCATGCCGCGCTTGTCGGGCGTGACGCCGACCGTCTCCAGGCCCAGGCCTTGGGTGTACGGGCGACGGCCGATGGCGACCAGCACGTAGTCGGCCTCGATCGTCTGGGCCTCGCCCCCGGCGACCGGCTCGAAGCTCAGCTTCACGCCCTTGGCGCCGGCTTCAGCGCCGGTGACCTTGGCGCCCAGCTGGAACTTGAAGCCCTGCTTGACCAGGATCTTCTGGAAGGCGTTGGCCACTTCAGTGTCGGTGCCCGGCAGGATGCGGTCCAGGTACTCGACCACGGTGACTTCGGCGCCAAGGCGCTTCCAGACCGAGCCCAGTTCCAGGCCGATCACGCCGGCGCCGACGACCACCAGGCGCTTAGGCACTTCGGGCAGCGACAGGGCGCCGGTCGAGTCGATGACGCGCTTGTTGTCGACGGTCACGCCCGGCAGCGGGGTGGGCTCCGAGCCGGTGGCGATGACGATGTTCTTGGTCTCGAGGGTGGTTTCCGAACCGTCCTCGGCCTTCACCACCACCTTGCCGGCGCCGGCGATGCGGCCCCAGCCCTTCACGTACTCAACCTTGTTCTTCTTCATCAGGAACTCGACGCCCTTGGTCAGGGCTTCGACGCTCTCGGCCTTCTGGGCCATCATCTGGGAGAGGTTCAGCTTGGGCTTCACCTCGATGCCGAGCTTGGCGAACTCCGGACCGGTCGCAGCGGCGTACAGTTCCGAGGCGTGCAGCAGGGCCTTGGAGGGCATGCAGCCGACGTTCAGGCAGGTGCCGCCCAGCTTGCCGCGGCCCTCGACGATCGCGACCTTCAGGCCCAGTTGGCCAGCGCGGATCGCCGCGTTGTAGCCACCAGGACCGCCACCGATGATGACGACGTCGTACTGAGCCATGGGTCTATCGCCTTCAGGACGCGCCATAAGCGGCGCCGGACAAGATATGGGCCTCGCCGGCCGTTCTGTCAGACCTTTGGAGGCGCGTGTTCCTTAGAACCAGAGTGTTAAAAACGGAACCACCTTTCGTCGCCTGCGCCCTTGAAAATCAAGGAGAACGGCGGGATGCGCCCGACGGCGACGCGCGCTGATCCGGTGACCGCCACAAGCTTGGCGTTAGACCGCCTGGAGCGCGCCACCCCGCCGTGGCTCCTATCGTCGTGACGCCCCGCGCCCGCCTCTTCGGCCTCCCCGCGGCCCTGGCCGCCGTCGTCGCCGCCCGCGCCTTGACGGCCCCCTCGCGCGGTCGACACCGGCCTGGAACGGAGCGGGCTTCGTGCCCAGCGCCCAGGAAGGCGACACCCGGGCGGCGCTCTATCGGGCGACGGCAACGACGACGCGCTGGCGACGCGGCGCCGCGGGCGAGCCGCTGGAGCGGCTTACTCGCCCCAGTTCTCAAGCGCGAGCCCTTCGACGCGATCGAATTCACGAACATTGGATGTGACAAGCGTCCAACCGCGCTCGAGGGCTTGGCCCGCGATCAGCCCATCGTACCCACCGATCGGTCGGCCCGTACGCCTCAAGCGCGCCCGGACCTCCGCCGCTCGGATCATGTCTTGCTCGGTTAAGGGCTCGATGGAAACGCCCCTGAGGACGATCGCTACCGCATCGGCCTCCGCAACGCTGTTCGGGCTGGCCGCTATTCCGAAATGCAGCTCGTGGAACACCACCAGAGACGTCACCAGCGGCCGAGTTCCGAGGATCGCTTCGGCATGTCTCTGGCGCACGGAGGCGCGACGTCCCCGCAGCAGGTCGATAAAGACGTTCGTGTCGAGTGCTAGGGTCACCAGCCGAAATCGCGCTCTTGTTCAGGGGGCTGATCCCGATCCGGGAACTCACCGCCGAGAAGCGTGTCAACGCGCGCCCACATGGCCTCAAGTTCAGCCCGAGTCCGGGGACGGTCATCCGTCAGTGGCTCGAGGATCACCTTCCGCCCTTCACGCCTGACCGTGACCTCGGTCCCGTCAAACCGAAAGGCTTTCGGCAAGCGTACGGCTTGGCTGCCACCATGGGTGAAGAGCTTTGCGCGGGCAGGTTCGACGTCGATCTTGGCCATGGGCTGATCCGTATCTACGAATTATAGATATATCAGCGAGCAGCCACTTTCAATGATCTCACAGCGGCGCCGCCAACCCGAGCTTGCTCGCCAGATAACGCGTGATCGGCCGGGCGTCGGTCAGGAACGACAGATCGTTCGCGAAGTGGATTTCGCCGTGCGGCCCCTCGTCCGGGGCGGCCTGGGCCAGGATCAGGGTCGGGGCGTTCTGGTGCGCTTCGCCGAGCCGCTCGACCAGCACTGCGCGCGGACGGGCGTAGTCGACATAGACGATCTCCAGCGCCTCGCGCAGGGCGGGATAGGTCGCCAGATATCCCTCCATCATCGCGCAGTCGGGACAGAAGCGCTGGACGCCGTCCTTCTCGAAGTGCGGCTTGAGCAGATAGAGCGTGTCCTTGGCCATGGCGTAGGTCCCGAAAATGCGAACGGCCCCGACGTAGGACGCCGGGGCCGCGAATGCAAAGAAGCCCGCCGATGAGGGCGGGCTTCCGTGACGCTTAGAGATCCAGCAGCAGGCGCTGCGGGTCTTCGAGGGCTTCCTTGACCTTGACCAGGAAGGTCACGGCGCCGGCGCCGTCGACGACGCGGTGGTCGTAGGACAAGGCCAGGTACATCATCGGCCGGATCTCGATCTTGCCGTTGACGACCATCGGGCGTTCCTTGATGGCGTGCATGCCCAGGATGCCCGACTGCGGCGCGTTCAGGATCGGGGTCGACATCAGCGAGCCGTAGATGCCGCCGTTGGTGATCGTGAAGGTGCCGCCCTGCATGTCCTCGATGGCCAGGCCGCCGGTGCGGGCCTTCTTGCCGAGGTCGCCGATGGTCTTTTCGATCTCGGCCAGGTTCAGCACGTCGGCGTCACGGACGACCGGAACCACCAGGCCCTTATCGGTGCCGACGGCGACGCCGATGTCGTAGTGGTTCTTGTAGATGATGTCCTGACCGTCGATCTCGGCGTTGACGTCCGGGATCGCCTTCAGCGCGGCCACGACGGCCTTGGTGAAGAAGGACATGAAGCCCAGCTTCACGCCGTGGCGCTTTTCGAACACGTCCTTGTACTGGGCGCGCAGGGCCATCACGGCGCTCATGTCGACCTCGTTGAAGGTCGTCAGCATGGCGGCGGTGTTCTGGGCTTCCTTCAGGCGACGGGCGATCGTCTGACGCAGGCGCGTCATCTTCACGCGCTCTTCGCGCTCGTGCAGGGCGCGCGGCGCGCTCGCAGCGGCGGCCGGGGCCGGAGCGGCGGCGCGGGCTTCCAGAGCGGCCAGGGCGTCGCCCTTGGTGACGCGGCCGTCCTTGCCGGTGCCCGCGACCTTGGAGAGGTCGAGGCCGCTTTCGGCGGCGATGCGGGCCGGGGCCGGGCTGACCGGCGCGGCGGCGGGAGCCGCGGCGACCGGGGCCGGAGCGGCGGCCGGAGCCGGCGCGGGCTTGGGCGCTTCAGCCTTCGGAGCCGGCGCGGCGGCCGGCGCGGCCGAGGCGGTCGCGCCTTCGGCGACGACGCCCAGCACCGTGCCCGGAACGACGGTCGCGCCTTCCGCAGCGCCGATCGCCGACAGCACGCCGTCGGCGGGCGAGGCCACTTCGAGCGAAACCTTGTCGGTTTCCAGCTCGACGAGGATCTCGTCCTTCTTCACGGCCTCACCGACCTTCTTGGTCCAGCGCGCCACCGTGGCTTCGGTGACGGATTCGCCGAGGGCGGGCGTATTGATGTCGGCCATGGGGCTTTCCGAGTCTCTCTTGCTTGGTCCGGCGGGTTTCTTGGGTGCGAGTCCTTCGCTTACGCGAAGGCCTCGTTGAGGAAGGTTTCAAGCTCTTTCAGGTGGCGGCTCATCAGGCCGGCGGCCGTCGAGGCCGAGGCCGGGCGGCCGACGTACTTGGCGCGCTTGGCCTTGATGTCCAGCTTGTCGAGCGTCATTTCCAGCCACGGATCAACGAACGTCCAGCCGCCCATGTTCCGGGGCTCTTCCTGACACCAGATCAGGTCGGCGTTCTTGAAGCGTCCCAGCACGTTCATCAGCGACTTCATCGGCCACGGATAGAACTGCTCCAGACGCAGCAGGTAGACGTCATCACGGCCGAGCTTCGCGCGCTGGTCGACGAGGTCGAAGTAGACCTTGCCCGAACAGACGATGACGCGCTTGATCTGATCGTCGCTCTTCAGCGTGATCCCACCGACATCGCAGCCGGCCTCAGCGCCGTCCACCATCACGCGGTGGAAGGTCGAGCCCTCGGCGAAGTCCGACAGGTTCGAGACCGCGCGCTTGTGGCGCAGCAGGCTCTTGGGGGCCATCACGATCAGCGGCTTGCGGAACTCGCGGTGCATCTGGCGACGCAGCGCGTGGAAGTAGTTGGCCGGCGTGGTGCAGTTGACGACCTGCATGTTGTCTTCCGCGCACGACTGCAGGAAGCGCTCCAGGCGCGCCGAGCTGTGCTCGGGGCCCTGGCCCTCATAGCCGTGCGGCAGCAGCATCACCAGGCCGCTCATGCGCAGCCACTTGCGCTCGCCCGAGCTGATGAACTGGTCGATGACCACCTGGGCGCCGTTCACGAAGTCGCCGAACTGGCCTTCCCACAGGGTGAGCGTGTTCGGCTCGGCCAGCGAGAAGCCGTATTCGAAGCCCAGCACCGCCTCTTCCGACAGGGCCGAGTCGATCACTTCATAATGCGCCTGGCCCGGACGGATGTTGTTCAGCGGCGTGTAGTGCTCTTCGGTCTTCTGATCGATGATGTCCGAATGGCGCTGGGTGAAGGTGCCGCGCACCGAGTCCTGGCCCGACAGGCGGACCGGGATGCCCTCGTCGAGCAGGGTGGCGAAGGCCAAGTGCTCGGCCGCGCCCCAGTCAATGCCCTCGCCCTTCTCGAACGCGTCGCGACGGTTCTCGATGGCGCGACGCACGGTCTTGTGAGCGTCGATCCGCTCGGGGATCGCGGTGATCTGACGGCCCAGCTCGCGCAGGCGGGTTTCCGGGAAGGCGGTCTTGCCGCGGCGATCCTCGTCGCCCGGCAGGGTAAGGCCCGCCCACTTGCCGTCCAGCCAGTCGGCCTTGTTGGGCTTGTAGGTCTTGCCGGCGTCGAACTCGGCGTCGAGGAACTTCTCGAACTCCAGAACCCAGCTGTCGCTGTCGGCCTGGGTGATGACGCCTTCGCCAATCAGGCGGTTGGCGTACAGTTCGCGCGTGGGGGCGTGGCCCTTGATCTTCGCGTACATCAGCGGCGACGTCATGGTCGGATCGTCGCCTTCGTTGTGACCGAAGCGACGGTAGCAGACCATGTCGATGACCACGTCCTTACCGAACTTCTGCCGGTACTCGGTCGCGACCTTGGCGGCGAAGACGACGGCTTCGGGATCATCGCCGTTCACGTGGAAGATCGGCGCCTCGACCATCAGCGCCATGTCGCTGGGATAGGGCGAGCTGCGCGAATAGCGCGGGCTGGTGGTGAAGCCGATCTGGTTGTTGACGATGAAGTGGATGGTGCCGCCCGTGCGGTAGCCCTTCAGGCCCGACAGGGTGAAGCACTCGGCCACCACGCCTTGGCCGGCGAAGGCGGCGTCGCCGTGCAACAGCAGCGGCAGCACGTGGCCACGGCCCGCGTCCGGCTGCTCGCGCAGGGTGAAGGCCTGCTTGGCGCGGGCCTTGCCGATCACGACCGGGTTGACGATTTCCAGGTGCGACGGGTTCGCGGTCAGCGACAGGTGGACCTTGTTGTCGTCGAACTCACGGTCCGACGAGGCGCCCATGTGGTACTTCACGTCGCCCGAGCCCTCGACGTCCGAGGGAACCGACGAGCCGCCTTGGAACTCGTGGAAGATCACGTGGTAGGGCTTGCCCATCACGGCGGCCAGCACGTTCAGGCGACCGCGGTGCGGCATGCCCAGGACGATGTCCTTCACGCCCAGGGCGCCGCCGCGCTTGATGATCTGCTCCAGCGCCGGGACCATGGCCTCGCCGCCGTCCAGGCCAAAGCGCTTGGTGCCGGGGAAACGCTTGTGCAGGAAGCGCTCGAAGCCCTCGGCCTCGATCAGCTTCTTCAGGATGGCGACCTTGCCCTCCTTGGAGAACACGATCTCCTTGTCGCGGCCTTCGATGCGCTCTTGCAGCCAGGCCTTCTCGGCCGGGTCGGAGATGTGCATGTACTGCACGCCGACATTGCCGCAGTAGGTGCGGCGGACGATCGACAAGATCTCGCGCACCGTGGCGGTCTCAAGACCCAGCACGAAGTCGAGGAAGATCGGACGGTCGTAGTCGGCTTCCGAGAAGCCGTACGAGGCCGGGTCCAGCTCGCTGGCGTCCTTCGGCGGATCCAGGCCCAGCGGGTCGAGATTGGCGGCCAGGTGACCGCGCATGCGATAGGCGCGGATCATCATGATGGCGCGCAGGCTGTCCAGCGTGGCGGCGCGGACGGCCTCGGCGTTGGCGCCGGGCGCCTTGGCCTCGATGGCCTTGGAGACCTTGGCTTCGACGGCGGGGGCGACGGTGGCCCATTGGCCGTCCAGGGCCGACAGCCAGTCCGGACGGACGGTGGCGACCTTCTTGGGCGTCCAGGCGGGGTCCTGCGCGGCCCGCTTAACCTGGTCGGCCTGCTCCTGCAGGCTGGCGAAGAAGGCGTTCCACGAGGGCTCGACCGATCCGGGATTCTCCGCCCACTGGGCGTAGAGATCTTCCACGAACGCCGCATTGGCGCCGTAGAGGAAGCTGGTCTCGGTCAAGACCTGGTTGATGATGCCTGCGTCGTCCGCCATGGATTTGTCGCCTTCAGATCCGCTGCTTACGGGAGCGCTACCGCATAGCCCGTAAATATAGTCTCTCAATCACCCGGGCGCCCGTCGCTTCGCGGGGGCCCAGGTGATTTTTTCGGATCGTCGACTGGCGGTCGCAAAAAACCTGGGCCCCGCGCGAGGCGGGGTTTCGGTGTCTAGTTAGCCCTTGAGCACTTCAAGCAGGGTTTCACCCAGCTTGGCCGGCGAGGGCGAAACGCGGATGCCCGCGTCTTCCATCGCCGCGATCTTGTCCTCGGCGCCGCCCTTGCCGCCCGACACGATGGCGCCGGCGTGGCCCATGTGACGACCAGGAGGAGCCGTGCGACCGGCGATGAAGCCGACCATCGGCTTCTTGCGGCCGCGCTTGGCTTCGTCCTTCAGGAACTGGGCCGCTTCTTCTTCGGCCGAGCCGCCGATTTCACCGATCATGACGATCGACTTGGTGGCTTCGTCGGCCAGGAACATTTCCAGGACGTCGATGAACTCGGTGCCCTTGACCGGGTCGCCGCCGATGCCGACAGCGGTCGTCTGGCCCAGGCCCGCATTGGTGGTCTGGAACACGGCTTCATAGGTCAGGGTGCCCGAACGCGACACGACGCCGACCGAGCCTTCCGAGAAGATGCCGCCCGGCATGATGCCGATCTTGCACTGGTTGGGCGTCAGGACGCCCGGGCAGTTCGGGCCGATCAGGCGCGAACGCGAACCTTGCAGGGCCTTCTTGACCTTGACCATGTCCAGCACCGGGATGCCCTCGGTGATGCAGACGATCAGCGGGATCTCGGCCTCGATGGCCTCCAGGATCGAGTCAGCCGCGAAGGGCGGCGGGACATAGATCACCGAGGCGTCGGCGCCGGTGCGGTCCTTGGCTTCGGCGACGGTGTCGAACACCGGCAGGCCGATGTGGGTTTGGCCGCCCTTGCCCGGGGTGACGCCGCCGACCATCTGCGTGCCATACGCGATGGCCTGCTCGGTGTGGAACGTGCCTTGAGCGCCGGTGATGCCCTGGCAGATGACCTTGGTGTGGGAACCGATCAGAACCGACATTTAGCGGGCGCCCTTCACAGCGGCGACGATCTTCTCGGCGCCGTCAGACAGATCGTTGGCGGCGATGACGTTCAGGCCGCTTTCCGAGATGATTTTCTTGCCGAGTTCGACGTTGGTGCCTTCCAGACGGACGACCAGCGGAACCTGGAGACCGACTTCCTTCACCGCGGCGATGACGCCCTCGGCGATGATGTCGCAGCGCATGATGCCGCCGAAGATGTTGACCAGGATACCTTTGACGGCCGGGTCGGCGGTGATGATCTTGAAGGCCGCGGTGACCTTTTCCTTGCTGGCGCCGCCGCCGACATCCAGGAAGTTGGCCGGCTCGGCGCCGTACAGCTTGATGATGTCCATGGTGGCCATGGCCAGACCGGCGCCGTTGACCATGCAGCCGATTTCGCCGTCGAGGGCGATGTAGGCCAGGTCGTACTTGCTGGCTTCGATTTCCTTGGGGTCTTCTTCGCTCTCGTCGCGCAGCGCCTTGATGTCCGGGTGACGGAACAGGCTGTTGCCGTCGAACGACAGCTTGGCGTCGAGGACGCGCAGGTGATCATCCGCCGTCACGATCAGCGGGTTGATCTCCAGCATGGCCATGTCCTTGGCCATGAACGCCGTATAGAGCTGGTTCAGCAGCGAGGCGGCTTCCTTGGCCAGACCGCCGGTCAGGCCCAGGGCCTTGGCCAGAGCCCGGTGATGGGTCGGCCACACGCCCGTCGCCGGGTCGATGGTGAAGGTGTGGATCTTCTCGGGCGTCGAGTGGGCGACGTCCTCGATGTCCATGCCGCCTTCGGTCGAGGCGACGACCGAGACCTTGCTCGAGGCGCGGTCAACCAGAAGCGACAGGTAGAATTCCTTGGCGATCGCCGCGCCTTCTTCGATGTAGAGGCGGTTGACCTGCTTGCCCTTGGGGCCGGTCTGGTGCGTCACAAGGACGCGGCCCAGCATTTCCTCGGCGTTCGAGCGGACCTCGTCGACCGACTTGACGACGCGGACGCCGCCCTTGGCGTCGGGGCCCAAGCCCTCGAACTTGCCCTTGCCACGGCCACCGGCGTGGATCTGGCTCTTCACGACGAAGACCGGTCCGCCCAGCTTTTCGGCGGCGGCGGCGGCTTCATCGGGCGTGAACGCGGCGAAACCGCGCGGCACGGGGGCGCCGAACTCGGCGAGTACGGCTTTGGCTTGATGTTCGTGGATGTTCATGAGGGCCCGGTCTCGACGACGGCTTTCTGAAATGTGGCCGGGTTATAGGAGCGCTATTTCGCAGGCGCAACCGCGCGTGGACGATAAGGTGAAGGCTTGCGCGGTTATCTTGTCCGATAGGCCACCGTCGCCGCCCGTTTAGGCGAGCCTGGCAAGGAAACCCTTGACGCGACGGTATTGTTACCGGTCCCACCCCTTCCGCCGCACGCCGCCGATCGCACTGCGCTGAAGCGTTCAGCAATGGCAACGTTGTCATAGGGCCCTGGCGACATGGCCAGGGCCCTGACGCACCAAAGCAACCGCGCCAAGAGCCCCTATTCGGCCCAGTCCTTCTGCAGGCGGCGCGAGGCGATGATCAGCAGGACAGCGGCCACAACGTAGAAGCCAAGCCCGTAGTAGAGCGCATAGCGCATCGACTCCGCGCCGTAGCGCGGCGTGAGCAGGTCCGACACATAGCCGAAGAACCAGAGCCCCACGGCCAGGCCCAGCAGGTTGTTGATCAGCAGGAAGAGGGCCGAGGTGGTGGTCCGCATCGACGGCGGCGCCAGGTGCTGGACGGCGGCGACCACCGGACCTAGCCACGCCAGGTTCAGCCCCGTCGGGATCAGGAACAGCAGGAAGGCCACGACCATCGACTGGACGTTCATCGCCAGCAGGAAGCACGGCAGAGCCACCAGGAAGCAGATGGCCGGCGCCAGGGCGTAGGCGGCCTTGTTCTTGGCGCCGAAGCGGTCGGCCAGAACGCCGCCCAGCCAGATGCCCGCCACGCCGCCGATCAGCGACAGGGCGCTGTAATAGAGCGCGCGGTCGGTCAGCGAGAGTCCGAAGCTGCGCTGGAAGAAGGTCGGCAGCCAGAACGCGACGCCATAGCCGCAGATCGACGAGCAGGCCGCGCCGAACGACAGCAACCAGAAGCTGGGCTTGGGCATGACGGTGGCCAGCACCTGACCGAACGCCGGCGCCTTGGGCGGCTCGGCGGGCGCGACCTCGCCCGGCGCGCGATCAAGGCCGCCGCGCACCGGATCCTTGACCACCCATTTGAAGATCGGGGCCAGCAGCACGCCGGCCAGACCCACGGCGATGAAGGCGAAGCGCCAGTCGACATAGGTCGCGATCAGGCCGCCAAACAGCACGCCCAGAGCCGTCCCCAGAGGAATGCCGAACGAATAGACCGCCAGCGCCCGGGCGCGCTGCTCCTTGGGGAAATAGTCCGCGATCAGCGAATAGGCCGGCGCCACGCCCCCCGCCTCGCCGACGCCGACGCCCATGCGCGCCAGGAACAGACTCCAGAATCCGCCCGCCAGGCCGCAGGCGACGGTGAAACCGCTCCACACGGTCAGGGCCACGGTCATGATCCAGGTGCGGCTGACACGGTCGGCCAGCCAGGCCAGCGGTACGCCCAGCGTGGTGTACAGCGCCGCGAAGGCCACCCCGCCCATCAGGCCCAGCTGGGTGTCGGTCAGGTGCAACTCGGCCTTGATCGACCCGGCGAGGATTCCAAGGATCTGCCGGTCCAGGAAGTTGAAGGTGTAAGCCAGGATCAGCATGGCCAGCACCACGTAGCGGTAGCGGCCGCCCCGCCCGGCCGTTTCGGCCTTGTTCACGTCCTCGCTCATGCTCGCCCTCCTCAACGCCCGTCCAGATACAAAAAGGGCGGGACCTGTTGCAGCAAGTCCCGCCCGAGCAGCTATCGCCTAGATTAGAACGCCACCTCGATCGAAGCGGCCACAGTGCGCGGCGGACCATAGAAGCCGATCACCGCGTTGTTGTAGGTCGGAACCCCGAAGTTGTAGCCGCCGGTGCGGTACTTCTCGTTGGTCAGGTTCTTGCCGGTCAGGGCCAGCTTGTAGCGGCCGCCCGGAGCGGTCCACTGGGCCGTCAGGTCCACCAGGGTGAAGGCCTTCTGGTCCAGCAGCGGCAGGGGCTGCTCGAACTGCTGGTAGGCGTCGCGGTAGCTGACCATCGGCGTGATCGCCAGATCACCGCCCGCCAGTTGGCCGCGCCAGGTCAGGCTGACATTGCCCGTCCATTCCGGCGTGTTCTGGAAGCCGTACAGATCCGCGACGTTGATGACCTGGCCGGTGGCCAGGGTCGTCGACGGGTTCAGCGGGTTGGGCGCGCCGGCCGGCACGAAGCGGCTGAAGGTGTCGTACTCGGCGTGGATGTAGCCCAGGGCGACATTGGCCGACAGGTTCGCGCTCAGCTTGGCGTTGGCTTCGAACTCGACGCCGTACAGGGTCGAGGCGCCGGCGTTGTCGACCGAGCTGGCGATGCCCGAGGGCACCACGACCTGGGTCGTGACCTGCTGGTCGGTGTACTTGGACAGGAAGGCGGCCGACGAGAACGAGACCCGGCGGTCGAACATGTAGCCCTTCAGGCCCGCTTCGTAGGTCTTCACGACCTCGGGCCGGTAGCCGTTGACCGTCTGCGGGGTGATGAACGCGTCGCCGCGCATGTCCCAGCCGCCCGACTTGTAGCCCTTCGAGAATGAGACATAGGTCGTCAGGTCGTCGTTCAGGTCATACGAGGCCGAGATGCGCGGCGTGAACTGCTCGAAGGTCTTCTCGGCGTTGTAGTTGGTGCGCGTCTGCAGGATCGGACGGGGCGTGCCGGCCTGGTAGGGCGTGCGCGTCGCGCCGAGATAGAAGAAGCGATAGACATTGGCGCGCTTGGCGTCGCGGGTGGCGCGGGCGCCCAGCGAGACCTTGAACTTGTCGGTGAAGTTGGCGCTGAAGTCGAAGAACGCCGCGAAGCTCTGGGTGTTGACCTTGCCGCCGTTGGCGATAGCCACGCCGAGGTTGCCGGCGATGGTGTCGAACTCGCCCGAGGCCTGGCTGTTCATGTAGTAGAGGCCGAAGACGCCCTGGACGTTCTCGTCCGAATAGACGGCCTGCAGTTCCTGCGAGAACGAGCGGTCGTCATAGGTGGCCGGCACGTCCAGCGTCGGCAGCGGCGTGCCGTCGAAGTCGATGACGGTGTCGGTGTGACCGCGACGGCTGGCGGTGATCGACTTGAGGGTGACCGTGTCGGTCGCGTTCCACTGAGCGCTCAGCGACACGCCCTTGGTCATCACGTGGTTCTTGTCGCCCAGACCGGCCTGAGTGTCATAGACGTCCAACACCTGATAGCCGCCGACCAGGGCCGGCAGTTCACGGTGACCGTGGCGGGCGTTGGAGTCGTCGACGACCTTGTCATAGGCGAGGCGGAAGAACAGGTCCTCGGTCGGCTGGTACTCGGCGCTGAGACGGAAGGCCTCGACGTCCTTGTTGTAGTGCTCGGCGCCGGTGGTCAGGTTCGAGCCATAGCCGTCACGCTTGTAGAGCGCGTAGGAGCCGCCGACCGACAGGCCGCCGCCGACCGGGGTCTGGCCCGAGACCAGGACGTCGGTCTGGTTGTAGCTGCCGTACGCGCCCTTGATCTTGGCGCTGGCTTCGTCGCCGAGGCGCTTGGTCACGTACTTGATCGCGCCACCGATAGTGTTGCGGCCGTAGAGCGTGCCCTGGGGGCCGCGCAGCACTTCGATCCGCTCGACGTCGAAGATGTCGAGCACCGCGCCTTGCGGGCGATAGATGTAGACGTCGTCGACATAGAGGCCGACGCCAGGCTCGTAGCCCCACAGCGGATCCTGCTGGCCCACGCCGCGGATGTAGCTGATCAGGGTCGAGTTCGAACCACGGGCGGTTTGCACGGTGATGTTCGGGGTGGTCTGCGACAGGACGGTGATGTCCGTACCGCCCGAACGCTCAAGCTTCTCGGCCGAGAAGGCCGAGACGGCGACGGGCACGTCCTTGAGATTTTCCTCGCGACGACGCGCGGTGACCGTCACCTCGTCGACCGAAACCGAGTTGTCAGCGGCCGGGGCCTGCTGAGCCGACGCAGCGCCGGCGATCGTGCTCCACGCAGCGCCTGCCAGCAGCGCGGCCTTCCACATCGAAGTCATGGGTTTCCCCTCCCTAGTGTTCCGCCCTTCCGAGCCAGATCCGTCTTTCGCGGACGCGTACTCGGAGTTCCGCCAATTCATCGAACAGCGAATTGCGTTCACCATCACCCGAACCGGCGCGGGACGCCAGCCCTTTTTCATCAAGTGATGAAAAATGCGAAACGTGTGACGGATCAGGCGCCGGCCAAGGCCTTGTTCTGCTTGGCGATCACGGCCTCGAAGCCCGCAGCGCAATAGGCGAACAGGCGCTGGCGGACGGCTTCAAGATCGCTGGAATGGCATTCGCCTTCCGACAGGGAGTCGATCCGTCCCGTTTCCGAAAGGGTCAGCATCATCGAGCCGGTGAGAAACTGGTAGCACCAGTAAAGGTCACGATAGGCCGCCTCGGGCCGCACCGACTTGAGCGTCTCGACAAGCTGGTGGACCACGGGATCGAAGAAGCGAGTCATGGTCTCGCCGCCCCACGCCGGGGTGTTGTTCACCTGCGCCACCAAGACGAAATAGCTCTTCCAGCCTTGGCCGCCATCCTGCGAGATCCGCAGCAGCGGATCGATGAAGGCCTCGATGACGCCCTCGACGGTCATCGCGCCCGCATTGGCCTTCACATAGGCGTTCATGGAGGCCTCGCGCGCCTGGTTGAGGATCTCGGCGCGACGCAGGAACACCGCGTCGAACAGTTCGCGCTTGGCTCCGAAATAGTAGTGGATCAGGGCGGTGTCGACGCCGGCCTCGGCCGCCACCTGGCGGGTGGTGACGCCATAGAAGCCGTGACGCGCAAACAGTCCCTCGGCCGCGTCGAGGATGGTTTCCTTCAGGTCCAGACCCTTGGCCTTGGACGGGCGACCCCGTCCGCCGGCGCGGGCGCGGGACTTGGTTGCGGTCATGAGGGGGGCCCGCCTTGATGAAGCTCCCCCCCGGATAGGCGCAACCCGGCGGCCCTGGCAAGGACCGCCGTTCTCTCACGCCCCGACGAACACACCGTGGAACGTCACGGGCAGGGCCACCGGCGCGCGCCAAGTCGCCAGCGGGCCCCTGTCCACATGGCGCGCGTCGAACACGTGCAGCTCGGTCGCGCGGGCGTCGAGGTTGAGCGTCGTGCCGACCAGCCAGCCGTCCAGCTCCGCCGAAGACCCAGGACGCGGGGCGAACACCATCTCCTCGACGAGGTGACGCGCACCGAAGTCGAAAACCTGATCGCGGTCTTTCTTCCAGTCCCGCACGGCCACGCTCTGGAACAGCGGGCGATCGGGGCGCTCGTTGGTCAGATGCACCGCATAGCGCCGGGCAAGACCCGCGAAGCGCGGATCCGAGCGCGGGAACTCGGCGCTGATCGCCTCGGCGGCCAACTCGGCCTGGCCGTTGGCGCGCAGAGTGATCATGGCCCGGCGCGGCGGCGGCGCCTTGAGGAACTCGCCGCGCACGATCGCCCCACCGTTCGCGGCCGTTCCAGAAGGATCCTTGTCGATACAGGCGTCGAAGCGGATCGTCCCGTCCGCCTCTTCCCAGGCGTCCCCCAGATGGAAGAAGAAGAAAGGCGGCAGCTCGAACACGCGGCGCTTCGAAAGATCGTCCTTGTCCAGCACCAGGACCTTTGTCCCCAGCTCCGGCCGCCAGACCATGTTGGTCGCGATCGGCATGCGCATGCCTTCCTGCACCCAGGGCTGCAGGATGATGACGAGACTGCGCTCGGTGGCGGTGAAGTCATGCATGTAGCCGGCGCGCGGCAGGGTGATGACCTCGGCCTTGCGCAGGGCGCCGTCGGCCGACAGGTTCCAGACCACCGCCCGCTTGCCCGCCAGGCCAAGGTTCCAGACGGTTCCGTCCGGCTCGACGCGCGGATGGGCCAGGAACGGCATGCCCTTCATGTCGGGACTCAGCGCCTTGAACCCGCGCGTCTCCAGCGAGACCGGATCCATCGCCGTCGGCGAGCCCCCCTCCCAGAGCGCCCAGAGTTCGCCGCCCGCCATCATCACCGAGGTGTTGGCGGCGTTGGCGTCATCGGCCGACCCGACCCGGGCGCCCGCTCCTCCCGCCGTGCCATAACCAGGGGTGATCACCGCATCGGCGGCGGTGTCCTGGCGGCGCTTGACGGTGTCGACGAACCGAGCCGCCATGCGCGCCTGACCCTCGCCCATCTGGAACTTGCGGACCATGCCGTCGCCGTCGAACCAGTGGCCGACCGAACCGCCGGGCCTGCGGAACTTGGCCGGACCGTTGCGGAAGAGCGTGCCCTTCAGGTCGACGGGCGCGCGACCGTGAACCAGGGGCATGCCCGTGGGGGCGATGTCGGCCTCCACATCGGCTATGCCCAGGGTCCAGTCGCTGGCGGCGGCCGCCCAGAGGGTTTCGGGGGTGAGGACGGCGGCGGCGCCCGTAAGGGCCGCGCCGCGGAGGATGTCACGCCGGTTCATGGCTGGGCTCTCAGTTCAGGCGGAGGGATTGAGCGTTGGCGCCGGCCTTGACCTCGAAGGCGGCGGCGTCGAACGAGGGCGGCCCCATGTTCGGTTGGGCGTCGCGCGAGAAGCCGTAAGGCTCGGTCGGCATGCCGAAGGGGTTGGTCCCCATCTTGCCATCGCCATCGACGTCCTGGAACGCACGCACGGCGTAGGCGCCCGGCGGCAGGGCCAGGATCTTGGCCGCGGCGGGGTCCTGGGCGGCCGAGGCGTTGGCGACGCGGACAGGCTTGCCCGACGCCCAGCCCTGCGGGCTGTCGAAGACGGCGATCAGGATCTGGCCCTGCTTGGCCTTGAGGTCGGGGAAGGTCAGGGTCAGGTCGCCGACGGCCTCTTGGGCGCGCGCGGCGGGGGCGAGGACGGAAGCGGCCGCCAGGGCCAGGGCGAGCGTGCGAACGAAGGTCATGGGATTAGTCCTTTTTGAGGTTGGATGAGAAACGGTCAGCCCAGGAACACGGTCCAGAGCAGGCGACCGGGAAGGAAGGTGAAGAGGCCCGCGATCAGCAGACCGCCGACGAACATTCCGGTCATGGCCCGGCGGTGCGCCGAGACCTTGCCGCGCTTGGCGGCGTAGACCGCGCCCGGCAGGCCAACGATGGTCCAGCCGGACAGCAGGTGGATGAAGCTCAAGTCGCCGTGGTTGATCTCGCGGATGAACAGCGAGCTGACCGCCGTCGAGCCCATCGCCAGCACCCAGGTCCAGCCCAGAAGCTTGTGAAGAGTCGTGCCCTTCACCCGCATCATCAGAACCACGCCGATCGCCAGAGCGGTCAGGGCCGAATAGAGATGCAGCTGGATCACCGCCGGCGCGGCGGCGATCCGGGAGAAGTCCGGCGTGTGCGGCTGGAAGCCGATCCGCTGGACGAAGGCCCCAAGGTTGGTGATGGCCTGCGGCGCTGAGACCGCCACGATCAGGATCGCCGAGCCGACGCCAAAGGCGGCGTTGCGAAGACCGCTCCAACGATCTGAAGCCTGCGAGATTGACTTGCCGTGCGCGGCCATCTTCCTTCACTCCGGTTCGAGCGGGGCGGTGGATCGCCTCGCCGTCGAAAGCCTTGGTGGAGTGGTCGGGTCCGTGTCTCAATCGTCGTTGCGCCAGTCGCCAGCCTCGTTTCGTGAACGGCTGGAGGGCGCCGTTCACGCTTCGCGAATGGCCATGACCACAAGACAGAGCCTGCGGGGCTTCGCGGTGTCGGCGGCGGCCGGGGTGTTCCTGGCTTTGATCGGGGCGTTCGGCAGCGACGCCGCGCCGATAGGCGTCAGGCTCGCCTACTGGGTCGGGCTCTGCCTGGCGGGCGCGGTGGTCGGAACGGTGATCACCCACCTGATCGGACGCGAAGGGCGGGCGGACGCGCGCCCCTGGCTCTATGGCGCCCTGACCGTCATCGGCATCACCCTGCCGTTCACGGGCGTCGTCTGGCTGGTCAGCGAACTGGCCTTCCACGGCCCGCCCCGCCCTCAGACGCTGTCGCTGTACGTGGGCCCGGTGTTCATCGTCACGACCGGCATGACCGCGCTGAACTTCCTGGTCCAGCGCCGCCCGGTGGAAACCCACGCTTCGCCGGCCGGCGCGGCGGCCCCGCGCTTTCTTGACCGCCTCCCCCCGAAGCTGCGCGGCGCAGAGCTCTACGCCATCGAGGCGCAGGACCACTATCTGCGCCTGCACACCTCGCGCGGCCAGGACCTGATCCTGATGCGCCTTTCCGACGCCGTAGCGGAACTGGAAGGGATCGAAGGGGCCCAGACCCACCGCTCATGGTGGGTCGCCAAGACCGCCGTCGAGGACGCCCGACGCGGCGATGGACGCGCCACCCTGCGACTGATGGGCGGCGTCGAGGCGCCGGTCAGCCGCGCCTACGCCAAGGCGCTGCGCGAGGCGGGCTGGTTCTAGCCGGGACTAGAAATCTTCCCACGAGTCCATCTTCGGCGCCGCCGAGCCCGAACGCGCGACCAGACGGGGTGAAGGGCGCTCTTGCGGTCGGTCCTGCGGCGGCGGCGCACGCGGGGCGGCGGCGGCGGTCGAGGCCACCACGCCCACATTGAACTGACCCATCAACCGGTTCAGCGCGTCAGCCTCCCGCGAGAGCGCATGGCTGGCGGCCGAGGCCTCCTCGACCATCGCCGCGTTCTGCTGGGTCACCTGGTCCATCTGGCTGACGGCGGTATTGACCTGCTCCAGTCCCGTGGCCTGCTCCTGGGCGGATGCGGCGATCTCACCCACGACACCATTGATCTGGCCCACCTGGGCGACAATCCGTTGCAGCGCCTCGCCCGTTCGGGCGACGAGATCCACGCCGACATCGACCTGCTGGGTGGAGGTGTTGATCAGCGCCTTGATTTCCTTGGCGGCCTCGGCCGATCGCTGAGCCAGGGCCCGGACTTCCTGAGCGACGACCGCGAAGCCTCGCCCAGCCTCGCCCGCGCGCGCCGCTTCAACGCCCGCGTTCAGCGCCAGCAGGTTGGTCTGGAAAGCGATCTCGTCGATGACCCCGATGATGCTGCCGATCTGTTCGGAAGACTTCTCGATCTGACCCATGGCGGTGACCGCCTCGGCCACGACCTGACCGCCCGTTTCAGCGTCGGCCTTGGCGACGTTGACCACCCGACGCGCTTCTTGCGCCCCGGATGCGGTGCGCTTGACCGTAGAGGTGATCTCCTCGAGCGCGGCCGCGGTTTCCTCAAGGCCGGCGGCCTGCTGTTCGGTCCGCTTGGCCATATCGTTCGAGGCGTTGGAAATTTCCCGACTGCCCGCGCGAATCCCGTCGGCGTTGCCGACGATCACCGTCATCGTGGTCTGCAGCGTATCGAGCGCGGTGTTGAAGTCGACGCGCAGCTTCTCGTACTCCAGGGGCAGGTCGTCACGGACACGATAGGTCAGATCGCCCGCCGCCAGATTGGAGAGACCGACGCCGAACGACTGGACCACCAGTTGCTGCTGCTCGGCGATGGCCTTGGCGGCGATGGCCTGGCGGTCAGCTTCGGCGCGGGCCTTGGCGTCGGCGGCCGCCGCGTCAGCGGCCAGCTTGGCGATGGCGTTTTCCTTGAACACCTGAACGGCGCTGGCCATCTGGCCCAATTCATCTCGGCGACCGACAGCGGGCACCGTCACGCCGTGATCGCCATCCGCCAGGCGACGCATGGTTGCGGTCATGGCGGCGATGGGAGCGCAAACCTTGGCGATAACGACATGGGTCGCAAAGGCCATCAGCGCGGCGGCCGTGATCGCCACGATCGCCATGATGATCGCCGCGACTTTGCCGACGGCTTCTGCGGCCGCGCCCTCCTCTCGCGCGACCCGGACCTGAAGATCAACCAGGGCGCCGACACTGGCGGTGACCGGGTCGATCGTCGGATAGAGTTGCGTGTCGACGAAAGCCTGCAGACCCGCTGCGTCGCCCGCTTTCAGCAACGCCTCCAGCCTGTGAACCGTCGCGTCGGCGGCGGGGCGGCCTTGGACCACCTTGTCCGCGAGCGCCTTTTCCTCGGCGGTCATCTTCGTCGCCGCATAGGCGCGCCAGTTTTCCACGATCACGGCCTGGGCCGCATCGACGGCCTCCAGAGCCTTGTCCATCGGCAGTTCGCCCGACCGCGCCTTATGCGCCGCGTCAACGATGTTGACGGCATAGGCGTCGCTCACCGCCTTCAGCTGTTGCATCGGGTCGACGCGGTCATGAATGACCGAATGCATGCGCTGGTTGGCGATGCTGTTGGCGATGAAGCCCGAGAGCCCTATGGCCACCATGCCAACACCCAGCGCGGCGAGGCAGCCCACAAGTCTCGTCTTGATGGTCCAGGTCACTGAAGCCCCCGCAATCGTAGCGTTTCAGCGCCAAAACGCCGGCGCCAGCTCGGGATACGGCTCGATTGGCGACCTCAACCCTTAATCAAGGCTTTCGCCGCCACGCGGTGAAAACCCAGAATCGTTCAGGGTCTTTTCCTGCCTATGGCTCAACCACTAGAACTGGAAAAATCGCCGAAGAAAATGGCTAGTGTTGGCTACATTTTCCGATCATGGGCCCATTCTCGAAATAGAATACGCAAATCCCGCAAACCGTCCGACCTGCGCGACAGAGTGGCGCAGGGGCTTCTTCTCGCGATCGTTGAAGTTCGGCTGACGCTCTAGGCCCGGGTGCGCAGCAGGATCTTCGACCGCGCCTCCAGCGCCAGCAGGACGAACAGCACCAGGAACGCGAAGGCCAGCAGCAGCAGCGACAGACGATGCGCCTCGCCCCATTCCAGCGCCTCGACCAAACGATAGATCTCGGTCGACAGCACCGTGGTCTCGCCCGGGATGTTCCCGCCCAGCATCATCACCACCCCGAACTCGCCGACCGTGTGGGCGAAGGTCAGGATCGCGGCGGCGACATAGCCCGGCAGCGCCAGGGGCAGCGCCACCCGCCAGAAGGTCTGCGCGCGCGAGGCGCCCAGGCTGGCGGCGGCTTCCAGCGGCTCGTCGCCGATGGCCAGAAAGGCGTTGCGCAATGGCTGGACGGCAAACGGCAGCGAATAGATAAGCGAGCCGATCACCAGCCCCTCGAAGGTGAAGGCCAGGGTCCGCACCCCGAACGGCTGCAGCAGCGCCATCAGCGGACTGTTCGGTCCCAGGGCGATCAGCAGATAGAAGCCCAGCACGGTCGGCGGCAGGACGATCGGCAGGGCGACGATGGCGGTGACGGGCGTGCGCAAGGGCGACCGCCCCCGGGCCAGCCACCAGGACAGGGGCGTGGCCAGCAACAGCAGAAGCAGGGTGGTGATCCCCGCCAGCTTCGCCGTCAGCCACAGCACCTCAGCCACGGTCAGCGGACCTCATAGCCGTAGCGGCGGATGATCGCCTTGGCCTCGGCGCTCTTGAGAAAGGTCAGGAAGGCCTTGGCGGCGTCGCTGCTTGCGCCGGTCTTGAGCAGGACCGCCTGCTGCTCGATCGGCGCGTGGTTCGCCGCCGGCACGATCCAGCGCGAGCCGCCCTTGTCGCCCACGACCTGAGACAGGGCCACGAAGCCCAGTTCCGCCGCGCCGGTCTGGACGAACTGGTAGGCTTGGGTGATCGAGGCGCCGGTGACGATCCTGGGCTTCAGGGCGTCGTAGAGTCTGAGCCTGTTCAAGGTTTCGATCGCCGCCTGGCCGTAAGGCGCGGCCTTGGGGTCGGCGATCGCCAGCTTGTCGAACCTGCCGCTCGCCAGCACCGCGCCTCTGCTATCGACGAGCCCCGGCGTCTTGCTGAACAGCACCAGGCGTCCCGTCGCGTAGGTGAAGCGCGACCCGGGCACGGTCAGCCCCGTCGCCTCGGCCTTCTGGGGCCGTTCGACGTCCGCCGACAGGAAGACCTCGTACGGCGCGCCATTGGCGATCTGGGTGTAGAACTGGCCCGAGGATCCGAAACTGAGCACCGCGTCATGGCCGGTCCTGGCCTTGAATCGCGCGGCGATCGCCTTGGCCGGCTCGGTGAAGTTGGCCGCGACGGCCACCTTGGTCTCCGCAGCCATGGCTGCGCCGGCGACGGCCAGGACCCCGGCGGCGAGCACGGCGGCGATCAGCATCGGACGGCGAGCGATCATCTGTTATGCCTTGGGCTTGGCGCAGCGGTTATGCAGTCAAACTACATAACGATGAAATCGAGACCCGACCAGTGAGCAGCGACGCCGACTTCCGCGCCTCCCTGATCCTCAAGCGCGGCGGGCTGGCGCGGGTGGGGCTGGAGCGCATCGCCCTGTTGGAGGCGGTGGCGCGGCACGGCTCGATCAGCGCGGCCGCCAAGGAAGCCGGCCTCTCCTACAAGGGCGCCTGGGACGGCGTGCAGGCGCTGAACAATCTGTTCGAGGCGCCGCTGGTCAGCGCCGCGCCGGGCGGACGCGCCGGCGGGGCGGCGCAGGTGACCGCTCGCGGTCACGCCGTGATCCGCGCCTTTCGCGCCGCCGAGCGCGAGGTGAGCGCCGCCTTCGCGCGGCTGGAAGCCGACCTGTCGAGCGACGCTGAACTGCTCTGGAGCCTTGGTCTGCGCACCAGCGCCCGCAACGCCCTGCGCGGAACCGTGACGATGGTGCGCGAAGACGAGGTCACGGCCGAAGTCACCTTGGATGTCGGCGAGGGCCTTGGCCTCACCGCCCGGGTCACCCGGCGCAGCGTCGAGGACCTTGGCCTCACGCCCGGCCGCCCGGCGATCGCCTTGATCAAGTCCAGCTTCATCCGGCTGGACGCCGCCGCGACGGAGAACAGGCTGGAGGGGCGGATCCTCGACCGGGAGGGCGGTCAGGGCGCGGCCGAAGTGGTGATCGGCTTGTCGGCTGGCAAGTCGCTGGTGGCGACGGTCGAGGCCGGCGCGCCCGGCTGGGGTCTGGCGCCCGGCGACGCCGTCGTCGTCTCGATCGCCGCCGCTGACGTGATCCTGGCGGTGGACTAAACCCGTCCTAGCGGTTTCGGCGGGCCCGCCACCGTTCGGCCGTCTGCCCCCAGATCTCGACGACATGATCCTCGAACGGCGGCGGCAGACGCCCCGCGCCGCGATTGACCGAGCCCAGGCGCTGGGCGACCACCTGTGAGGGCGTGTTGTCCGGATCGATGCAGTGAATGATGTCGGTCCATCCCAGGTGATCCACCACCCAGTCGATCGTCGTGCTCGCCGCCTCAACCGCATAGCCCCGTCCCCAGGCGTCGGGGTGCAGACCCCAGCCGACCTCGGTCCCCGGCCAACCCTCGGGGCGCCAGGGCCCAATGCGGCCCAGCCATTGGCCGGAGGTCTTCTCGATGACCGAGAACATGCCAAACCCCTTCAGGGCCCACGAGCCGGCCATCGTCGCCATGAACCGCCAGGCCGTGGCGCGCGGTTGCTGGCCGCCGATGAAGCGCGCCGCGACCGGATCGGCCATCATCTGCGCCCAGCGGTCCAGATCCTCGTCAGCCGGAGGACGCAGGATGAGGCGTTCGGTCTCGAGCGTGGGCCCGGGTGCGACAGGCATGACGATCTTCCCTTAAGCCACGCAATCGGCCAGGCCATCGCGCCGCACAGCGCCCGAGGCCTTGCCGATCTTCTTGCTGCGTTTGGCCACATACTTGCCCGGCTTGATGACCTTCCATTTCAGAGGGCTGGGCAGGATGGCGGCCAGCCGGGCGGACTGAGCCGGAGTCAGCTTGGCGGCGCTGACGCCGAAATAGCGCTGAGCGGCGGCCTCGGCGCCGTAGATGCCCGAGCCGTACTCGATGGAGTTCATATAGACCTCCATGATCCGCTTCTTGCCCCAGAAGGTCTCGATCAGCACCGTGAACCAGGCCTCCAGCCCCTTGCGGACATAGGAGCGCCCCGGCCACAGGAAGACGTTCTTGGCAGTCTGCTGGCTGATCGTGGAGCCGCCCCG
The DNA here is from genome assembly GCF_002310375.3 of Caulobacter vibrioides. Taxonomy (GTDB): domain Bacteria; phylum Pseudomonadota; class Alphaproteobacteria; order Caulobacterales; family Caulobacteraceae; genus Caulobacter; species Caulobacter vibrioides_D. Next base: position 345,077 of record NZ_CP023315.3, on the reverse strand, counting down.
GATCTTTCGGCCCGATTCGTTGTTCTCGTAGGCCTTCTGCAGGGCCTCGAAGTCAAAGCCGCGATGCTCGCAGAACTTGGCGTCCTCGGCCGCGATCAAGGCGCGCGGCAAGGTCGGCGAGATCTTATCCATCGGCCGCCAGCGATGGTCCAGCCCGCGCCCCTCGACGGCGCGGATCACCATCAGCGGCGTCACCGGCGGCGGGATGAAGCGGTAGAGAATGACCGCCACGACAGGCCCGGCGACCAGCACCAGGAACAAGGCCAGAAGAAGATTGCGCAAAAGCCGCCGCACGAAACGCCCCACTTGTCTTGACGCAGCGGACGGATGCTAACGACAGCAAACGCCGCTGTCGCGCGGCATAAACATATCTGGGTGAGGGAGCTATCAATGGACGTGATCGACGCCGTGAACCGCCGCATGTCGGTGCGCGCTTTCAAGCCCGATCCGGTCGACGCCGGGCTGATCCGCGACCTGCTGGAAGCCGCCGCGCGGGCGCCGTCGGGCGGCAATCTCCAGCCCTGGCGGGTGCAGGTCGTGGGTGGCGCGCCTCTCGAAGCCCTGAAGGCCGCCATGCTCCAACGCGTGGCCTCGCCCGATCCCACCGAGTACGACGTCTATCCCGCCAACCTTTGGGAGCCGCTGCGCAGCCGTCGTTTCCAGGTCGGCGAGGACATGTACGGCGCGCTGGCCATTCCGCGCGAGGACAAGCTGCAGCGCCTGCAGTGGTTCGCCAACAACGGCCAGGGCTTCGGCGCGCCGGTGCAGCTGTTCTTCTCGATCGATCGCCGCTGCGGCCCGCCGCAGTGGAGCGATGTCGGCATGCTGATGCAGACCTTCATGCTGCTGGCCGTCGAACGTGGCCTCGACACCTGCCCACAGGAGTTCTGGTCGCACTACAACAAGCTGGTCGACGAGCATGTCGGCCTGCCCGAGGGCCACATGCTGTTCTCAGGCATGGCGCTGGGCTACCGCGACGCCGACGCGCCGGTGAACAACTTCCGTTCGCGCCGCGCGCCGTTCGAGGAATGGGCGGAACTGAAGGGGTTCTAGCGCCGTACTTCCGATTGCCCCGGCGAACGCCGGGAGGGTCGGATGGAAGTTATCCCACAAACTGACGCGGACCGGAAAGGTCGGGGATCTCCAGCACCCCGGCCTCGCCGCTTTCATCGCCCCAGGCCATCGTCTTGCCGTCAGCGCTGACCGACAGGGCGCTGATGGACGCGCCCTTTTCGGCCTTGAGGGTCTCGATGCGGCCGTTGCGCATGTGGGCGGCCCAGATCTTGCCGTTGTCCTGGCCGGCGATGCAGACCGGTTGGGGATCGATCCCCGCCACGCGGACGACCATCGAGTCGCGTGAGAAGCCGATCTCGGCGGCCTCCTTGCCCATGGGGCCGCCCGCGCCCGCGAACGGCCAGATGACCGCGCCCGAGGCGCCGGCCGTGGCCAGAAGGTTGCCCTTGTCGAAGAAGGCCACGCTCTTGATCTTGGACGGATAGCCGCCCATCCGCATGTCCTTGCCGTCAGACAGCCGCCAGCCGTGCAGCTGGTTTTCCTGCATGGACGAGATCAGGAACTTGCCGTCCGGGCTGAATTCCACCGCGATATGGCTGCCCGCCCACTTGAGGATCGTCGGCTTCTGATCGGCGATGCGGGCGTACCAGAGATAGGCGCCGCCATAGGTCGCCGAGGCCAGGCGCCGCCCCTTGGGCTCGAACGTCAGGCCCGACACCGTCTTTTCGTGCGCGAACACGCGCGCGAAGGCCGGATCGGCGGCGTCGCGGACATGGACCTCCTTGCCGGCGGTGAAGGCGATCAGACCCGAGGCGGCGCTGGCGGCCACGTGCTCGATCCACTTGTTCTTCACCTCGGCGATCAGGGTCGCGACGACCTCACCCCCCTCGATTCGGCTCCAGACCACGCGTCCGTCGTCGCCGCCGGTGACGATTCCCGCGCCGCTGGGGTGGACCGCCGCCGCCAGAACGGCGCCGCCGAGCGGGCCGCCGTGGGCCTCGACCGTCACGAATCCCTCCTCGGTCTGCAGGCGCACCGTGCCGTCGCCGAGAGCAAACATGGCCCGGCCGGAGCGGTCGAACAGGGCGTTGGTGACGAAGGCGTCGAACGAAAAGATCATGCGCGCGAGATAAGACACACCGACCGCGACGACTAGACTCTTTCGAAAAGCGTCAGATTCGCGCGCCACGCGAACCCCGGTGCGGGCCGGCGCCCATTCGAACGGCGTTCCGTCAAAAAGAGGCAAAAAGGGGGTTGCTATTGCGGCGCGTCGTCGGGCTTTACTTCCGCGCCCGTCTGCGCCAGACGTGGCGAGGTAACGACATTTCAGGCGCGTGCGCAGAGCGCGCGGCCTTCTGGGAGACAGTGCAGGCTATGGCGGCTAAACTTGCTGGCGGCGGTGGTGGCCGTTACGATCTGGGCCAGAACTCCGAAATCAACGTCACGCCCTTCGTGGACATTCTTCTGGTGCTGCTGATCATTTTCATGGTCGCCGTGCCGATGGCTGTGACGTCGATCAAGATCGATCTTCCGCCGGCGGTTCCGCCGCCGCCGAACGCGCCGAAGCCGAAGGAACCGGTCTTCATCTCGATCCAAAAGTCGGGCGCGATCTTTATCGCTGACAAGCAGAGCAGCCTCGACAACCTCGAGTACGATCTGAACGCCAAGTTCACGGCGACCGGCCAAGCCGGCCCGAAGGACGATCAGCGCATCATGATCCGCGCCGACGCCGACGTGCTGTACGCCGACTTCATGGGCGTGCTGAACCAGCTGCAGACCTCGGGCTGGTTCAAGGTCGGCCTGATCAATGAGGACATCCACTAAGGATCCTCAGGCAGACGCCAGAAACACGAAAGCCCCGGAGCCTTAGGCTCCGGGGCTTTTTGTTTGTCTGAAATCCTCTCCCCAAGGGAGAGGTGTCGGCGCGAAGAGACGACGGAGAGGGAAGAGGCAAGGCCCAGGAGGACTTCCCCCTCCGGTCGCTCGGCGACCGCCTCCACCGCTAGGGGGAGGATTTAAGCGCCTTAAGCCGCCGTCGCCTCGAAGCCTGCGCGCAGTTCGGCCTCGTCGAGATCGCGGCCGATGAAGACCATGCGGCTATAGCGCTTGTCCTTGTCGGTCCACTCGCGCTGGAAATCGCCTTCCAGGATCATGTGCACGGCCTGGAAGACGAGACGCTTGTTCTCGCCCTTCACGTCGATGATGCCCTTGGCGCGCAGGATGTCTGGGCCGCGACGGGCCAAGAGGTCGTTGAGCCAGGCGGTGATCTTCTGGCCGTCGACCGGCTTGTCCAGCGTCAGCGAGATCCCTTTGACGCCGTCATCGTGGACGTCGCTCTTGGCGTCGTGATGGTGGTGGTCATGACCACAGTGCTCGTCGTGCACATGATCATGGCCATGATCATGGTGGTGATGATGGTCGTGGCCGCAGTGCTCGTCGTGCACGTGGCCAGGCTCGCCGTGAGCGGGATTGAGGAAATCCGGCTCAAGGTCCGTGATCCGCTCAAGATCGAAGCTGTGCTTGCCCAGGATGGCGTCCAGCGGGACGTTCGAGCGCTGGGCGCGGTGGATCGGGGCCAGCGGGTTGATCCGACGGATACGCGCCTCGACGTGGCGCAGATCGTCCTCGGACACGAGGTCGGTCTTGTTCAGCACGATCTGGTCGGCGAAGGCGATCTGCTCGACAGCCTCCTTGCTGTCCGACAGGCGCAGCAGGATGTGCTTGGCGTCGACCACGGCGGTGACCGAGTCGAGGGCGGTGCGCGCCTTGACATCGTCGTCGACGAAGAAGGTCTGGGCCACGGGGCCTGGATCGGCCAGGCCCGTCGTCTCGACGATGATGGCGTCGAAACCGCCCTTTCGCTTCATCAGGCCCTGGAGAACCCGGATCAGGTCGCCGCGCACGGTGCAGCAGACGCAGCCGTTGTTCATCTCGAACACTTCTTCATCCGCGCCGACCACCAGGTCGTTGTCGATGCCGACCTCGCCGAACTCGTTGACGATCACGGCGTAGCGCTTGCCGTGCTCCTCGGTGAGGATGCGATTGAGCAGGGTGGTCTTGCCGGCGCCGAGATAGCCGGTGAGCACGGTGACGGGGATCTTGCCGGAAGTCGGAACAGTCTGGGTCATGGCCGCTATTTAGGCGCCCTGACCGCCGAACGAAAGCGGGCTTTACGTCTTGAGGAACGCGACGGCCAGGCCGACCAGCACAAGGGCCACGCCCAGGATGGTCTCCTCGTAGCGCTCGACCCATTGCAGGCCCAGACGCTTGAAGCCGGCCAGGCTGAGGCTGGTGAAGATCAGCATGCCCGCGGCGGTGGCGGCCATCAGAACAGCGCTCAGCACCACAAAGGCGACCCAGCCGTGCTCCATGCCCGCGAGATAGTAGGGCAGGAACGCCTCACACGGCGACAGCGTCAGCAGAGTCACCAGGGCCGCGATCGCCGCGCGATCGGACGCGTAAGTCCGGCGACTGGCTTCCGGCAGTGCGTGGTTGTGCCGACCGCGCGCGATATAGAAGACGCCCACAGCGACCATCAGGCCGCCGACGATCCAGTGGAAAAGCCCGCCCAAAGACGGCTGCAGGGCCATGCCCGCCAACACCAGGGCCAAACCCAAGGCGATGGTCAGGCCGACGTGGCCCAAGCCCGCTAGCAGGGTCACGCCGAGCGTGCGGCCGGTCGACCATTTCTGCGCGCGCCCGACCAGCACGAACGGCAGCCAATGGGTCGGCAGCGCGGCGTGCAGGAAGGCGACCGCGAAGGCGGTGACGGCGATCGAGGCGAAGAAGGGCGAGGTCACAGGAGGGCATATAGCGTGTTATAAAGTAACATGCCAGAGGCTTGCCGCCCTCTCGTGCGCTTTCGTCGCGGGCCTCGGCTGAATCCTCCGCTACGCCGTTGACTCCCGAGCTTCGGGCTGTATAAGTCGCGCCCTCTTCGCCCGCCGGGTTTCCGAGCGGGCGTTCCCTATTTTGCGAACGCACGTTTTTAAGGCGCTAACCTATGTACGCGGTGATCAAAACCGGCGGCAAGCAGTACCGGGTTCAAGCCGGCGACCTGCTGGTGGTCGAAAAGCTCGAAGGTGAACCCGGCGCTGCCGTGGCCTTCGGTGAAGTCCTGATGCTTGGCGAAGGCGAGGCCGTGACGGTCGGCGCCCCCACCGTTGACGGCGCTGTCGTCTCCGGAACCCTGCTCGAAACCCGCAAGGGCGAGAAGGTGAAGATCTTCAAGAAGATCCGCCGTCAGGGCTACCGCCGCACCCGCGGTCACCGCCAGTTCGAATCCGTCGTGCGCGTCACGTCGGTCGCTGGCGCTGGTAAGGAAGCCAAGTGGGAAGGTTCGATCGACCTGACCCCGAAGGTCATCCTCAACGCCCGCGCTCGTGGCCTCGGCGACGCCGCCGTTCCGGCGACGATCCCGACCCCGGTCGAGGCCGCTCCGGCCAAGGCCGAAGCCGCCCCGAAGAAGAAGGCCGCCCCTAAGAAGGCCGCCGCCACCACGGAGGAAGGCGAAGCCTAAGGGCGACGCCTTCTAAAGGTAGGAGAGCAAGATGGCTCACAAGAAATCAGGCGGCTCGTCCAGCAACGGTCGCGACTCAGAGTCGAAGCGCCTTGGCGTGAAGAAGTTCGGCGGCGAGAAGGTTCTCGCCGGCAACATCCTCGTGCGTCAGCGCGGCACCAAGTTCTATCCGGGCACGAACGTCGGCATCGGTAAGGATCACACCCTCTTCGCGCTCGTGCAGGGCGCGGTGGGCTTCGTGACCAAGAAGCACAACCGCACCTACGTGACCGTGACCCCGGCCGCTCAGCCGGCCGAGTAAGCACGAACCAGAGTTTCTTCGGATCGTGCTTCGCAAGAAGACGATCCGGACAGACGATCTCTAGCGGGGAGTCCGGAACGCCGGGCTCCCCGCTTTTGTTTTGTCTCGCCGCCGTCACACAATGCGCCATGGCGGCGTCACGGTCCCGGATGAAAGAGGACCGGAGAAACCTGGGAGGCGCCGATGTGCGTCATCGAAGACAGTCCCGTCATCCAAACCGGGCGCCTCTTGCTGCGACAGCCCGCCAAAGCCGACATCGAACGCGTGGCGGCCTTCTGCGTCGATCATGACGTGGCGCGCATGACCACACGCATGCCCTCGCCCTACACCCGCGCCCACGCGGAGGATTTCGTCGCGCGGTGCGGGATGCAGGATCGCACGCGCGACAACACCTTCGCGATCGATCTGGCGGACGAGGGACTGATCGGAGTCGTGGGGCTGTTCACCAATCCAAATGGGCCCGTTGAGCTCGGCTACTGGATCGGTCGTCCTTATTGGGGGCGCGGCTACGCGACCGAGGCCACGCGCGGGGCGCTGGACTGGGCCCGTTCGGCCTGGCGCAAGCGCTATGTCACGGCAGGTCATTTCGCCGACAACGAGCCCTCTGGGCGCGTGTTGATCAAGGCCGGCTTTCTCTATACCGGCGTCGTCGAGCACAAGCCGTCGATCGCGCGCGGCGAACCGGCGGCGACGCGGATGATGGTGTGGTTGGCCTAGAGTTGGGCCTTAGGCCGCGCGGTGGGTGTGGATCACCTTCTGCGGGCCTTCGCGGAAGCGCTTCTCGGCGGTGACGATCCGCTCGCACAGGGCGTCCAGGTCGCTGAGCAGCGAATAGGTCGCGTAGATGGGAATCTCCATCATCGCCACCTGAGCGCGCGGCATGAACTCGGTGTACTTCTTCCAAGCCGGGTGATTGTCGCGCGCATTCAGAGCCCGCTGGCCCAGGGGGTTCCACAGGTCGAGATCCATCAGCTCGTCGCGGCACTGCTTCATGACCGGAAGGGCGATGTAGAGGAACAGGAACGTCGGCGTCGCGGCGCGGCCGAACTGCGGCTGAACCTGCAGGTGCCAGATGCGATAGGCTTCGAAGAAGCCGGCCTTGCGAACCGGGTCCGGCGGCAGCCAGGTGGCGTTCTCGTTGATCAGGTCGGCGGAGGTCGCAGCGCGCTTGACCAGGTCGTCGGCGCTCGCCCCCGGCGGCATGGTCTTGGACAGGGCGTTGACCGGAATCGCCAGCTTCTTGGCCACATCGGGATAGGTGACCAGCTTGCCGCCCATCGGCGTCCATTGGCCGAACGACGGCGCGCCCGGGGTGCTGGCGCGCTTGGTGGCGGCGGCCTTGTGCAGGAGAAGTTGCTCTTCGCGCATCTGCTCGGCGCGCAGCCGATCAAACTCGGCTTCGTGCGCGGCTTGCTCCTCGGCGGTCATCCAGCGGGCGCGGCCTGGGCCGTAGGTGCGCTCGTAGCGATTGAGCAGCACGAGGCTATGATCAGCGGACGGCTTGGGGCCCACTTCCTCCATAAAGACCTTGAAGTCGCGCCACTGCGGCGCGACGCCCGTGCCCCGGGCCATCAAGATGTTGCGGTGCGTCGAAGCCTCGGCGCTATACTTGCGGTGGAGTTCCTGCGTCGACAGATCGCGCAGATCCCTCGCCAGCAACACCATGCCCTCTTCTTCACTCGCCAAGGTCAGCCTCCTGCTCCGCCGTAGAAGAAACGGCGGTTTTTGCTGCCAAGACACTTTGTCGCACTGTGTGTTTTAACATTTCGTCACGATAGCGAACGGTGATCACCGGATTGGGGTCGCGCCCCGCGTGACCAAGCGTCACAGCCACATGGGCCCGTACGCGGCGTTTGGGCTCGACGCGCGGGACGCCTTGGGACAAAAGGACCCCATGAAATTCTTGGACCAATGCAAGATCTACATCCGCTCCGGTAACGGCGGCGGCGGATCGGTGTCGTTCCGCCGCGAGAAGTACATCGAGTACGGCGGCCCGGACGGCGGCGACGGCGGTCGCGGCGGCGATGTGTGGATCGAGGCCGTCGAGGGCCTGAACACCCTGATCGACTATCGCTATCAGCAGCACTTCAAGGCCGGCACCGGCGTGCATGGCATGGGTCGCGCGCGCCACGGCGCCGCCGGCGAAGACGTGCTCCTGAAGGTCCCCGTCGGCACCGAGGTGCTGGAGGAGGACAAGGAAACCCTGATCGCAGACCTTGACCACGCCGGGATGCGCATCCTGCTGGCCAAGGGCGGCAATGGCGGCTGGGGCAACCTGCACTTCAAAGGCCCGGTGAACCAGGCGCCGAAGTACGCCAATCCCGGCCAGGACGGCGAGGAGCGCTGGATCTGGCTGCGGCTGAAGCTGATCGCCGATGTCGGTCTGGTGGGCCTGCCCAACGCCGGCAAGTCGACGTTCCTGGCCGCGGCCAGCGCCGCCAAGCCGAAGATCGCCGACTATCCCTTCACCACCCTCACCCCGAACCTCGGGGTCGTGGACCTGTCGAGCAGCGAACGCTTCGTCCTGGCGGACATCCCCGGCCTGATCGAAGGCGCCTCCGAAGGCGCGGGTCTTGGCACCCGGTTCCTGGGCCACGTTGAGCGGTCGGCCACGTTGATCCACCTGATCGACGCGACCCAAGAGAATGTCGCCGGAGCTTACGAAACCATCCGGGGCGAGCTCGAAGCCTATGGCGACGAACTGGCCGACAAGGCCGAGATCCTGGCCTTGAACAAGATCGACGCCCTCGACGAGGAGACCCTCGCCGAGAAGATCGCCGAGCTGGAAGCCGTCTCGGGAATCAAGCCTCGGCTGGTCTCGGGCGTCTCGGGCCAGGGCGTGACGGAGCTACTGCGCGCGGCCTACAGGCAGGTGCGCATTCGACGCGGCGATCTTGAGGAAGAGATCGCGGACGACGAGGATCACGTCGACGAGACCCCCGGAGGCTGGACGCCGTGACATCGGGCTCCCGGGAAGCCTTCGAGGCCGCCCGTCGCATCGTGTTCAAGGTCGGCTCGGCCCTGTTGGTCGACGCCGAGACGGGCGCGGCCAACCGCGCCTGGCTGGAGGCGTTCTGCACCGACGCGGCCGCCCTGCGCGCCGCCGGTAAGCAGGTTCTCGTGGTCTCGTCGGGCGCGGTCGCGCTGGGTCGTCGTCGCCTGGGCCTGAGCAGCCAGCGGGCCACCCTCCCGGAGAAGCAGGCCGCCGCAGCCGCCGGTCAGAGCCTCCTGATGCGCGCCTGGGAAGAGGCTTTCGAGCCCCATGGGATCGGCGTCGCCCAGATCCTGCTAACCCGCGACGACACCGAGATGCGTCGCCGCTGGCTGAACGCCCGGGCGACGACCGAGACCCTGATGGGCCTGGGCGTGGTCCCCGTGGTCAATGAGAACGACACGGTCGTGACCGAGGAAATCCGCTACGGCGACAATGATCGGCTCGCCGCTCGCGTCGCCCAGATGGCCGGCGCCGACCTCTTGGTGCTGCTGTCGGACATCGACGGCCTCTACACCGCCGACCCGCGCAAGAATCCGAAGGCCGAGCACATCGCCTTGGTGTCGGAGATCACGCCGGAGATCGCCGGCATGGCCGAGGGCGCCAACGCTGCGGCGGGAGTGGGCACGGGCGGCATGGCCACCAAGATCGCCGCCGCCCGCATCGCCCGCGCCGCCGGCTGCGCCACGCTGATCACCCTGGGCTCGCGGCCCCATCCCTTGGCCGCCATCGCGGCGGGCGGAAAGGCGACCTTGATTGAGGCCGGCGCCTCCCCGGCCGCCGCCTACAAGGCCTGGATCGCCGGATCGCTGGCGCCGCAGGGCTGGGTCACGGTCGACACCGGAGCCGCCACGGCCCTGGTCGCGGGCAAGAGCCTGCTGGCTGCAGGCGTGCGCGCCGTGGAGGGGCCTTTCGACAAGGGCGACGCCGTGCGGGTCCGCGACGAGACCGGGCGCGAAGTGGCGCGGGGTCTCGTCCGCTATGACAGCGCCGACGCCCAGCGGATCGCAGGCCTGCGCTCCGACGCCATCGAGGCAGAGCTTGGCTTCACCGAAGGGCCGATGATCCACGCCGACGACCTGGCGATCTCCGCCTGAGATGAGCGCGCCCCTCGCCCCGTTCCGCGTGAAGGAATGGCGGGACGTCACCCGCGAGATCTTCCGCGACGAGATCATGCCCGCCAACCAGCCGGCTGTGCTGAAGGGTCTGATCGCCGACTGGCCCGCCGTGCTCGCCGCGAAGACCTCGGATGAAGCGATCGCCGAGTACCTGGCGCGGATGGACGCCGGCAAGCCCGTCACCATCCTGACCGGCGGGCCGGAGATTGGCGGCCGCTTTTTCTACACCGAGGCCATGGACGGCCTGAACTTTCGTCGCCAGCCCACGCGCCTGATCGAGGCGTTGAAGGGCCTCCTGGCGTTTCGAAGCTCGCCCCAACCGCCGGCCTTGGCCGTGCAGTCCATTCCTACCGAAGGCGCCTTGCCCGGCTTCGCGCCGGACAATCCGCAGCCCTTGCTCGAGGACGCGCTGGCCGCGCCGCGCATCTGGCTGGGCAATGCGATCGTCACCGCCACGCATTTCGACATGAACTACAACATAGCCTGCGCGGTGGCGGGGCGCCGGCGCTTCACCCTGTTCCCGCCAGAGCAATTGAAGAACCTGTATCTGGGCCCGCTGGAGTTCACACCGGCCGGGCCTCCGGTCAGCCTGGTGGATATCGCCAAGCCCGACCTGGCTCGCTTTCCAAGGTTCGAGGACGCCTGGGCCAGCGCTCAGTCGGCTGAGCTGGAGCCGGGGGATGCGATCTACATTCCGTATTTCTGGTTCCACAATGTGGAGTCGCTCGACCGCTTCACGGTCCTGGTGAACTACTGGTGGAACGAACCCCGCGCCGTGATGGGCCGCCCGCTGGAAGCGCTGCTCCATGCCCTCGCCGCGTTGCGGGAGCTTTCGGCCGAGGAACGCCGGATCTGGCGAGAGGTCTTCGACCACTACGTCTTCCAGGTCCACGGCGACCCCGTCGCCCATATCCCGCCCGAACGCCGCGGCTCGCTGGGCGAGATGACGCCCGAACACCTCGCGCGCGTCCGGGAGATCCTGATCGCGGCGCTTGGGGGTAGGCCGTAGCCTTCGGCGCGAATTCGGCTAGGTTCCGCCGCTCGTAAGGAGCATCTCATGGCTTATCGCAGCCTGCGCGAATTCATCGAGGTCCTGGAGGCCAAGGGCGAGCTGGTGCGCGTCAAGGAGCCGGTCTCGAGCGTACTCGAAATGACCGAGATCCAGACGCGCCTCCTGGCGACCGGCGGACCTGCGGTGCTGTTCGAGCACGTGCTGCTGCCCGATGGCTCCCGTTCGGAGATGCCGGCGCTCGCCAACCTGTTCGGCACGGTCAAGCGCGTGGCGATGGGTGTCACCCTGGGCGGCGAGCCGCGCGAGACGGCCGGTGAGCTGCGCGAGGTCGGCGAACTGCTGGCCTTCCTGCGCCAGCCCCAGCCGCCCAAGGGCCTCAAGGACGCCCTCGACATGCTGCCGCTGGCCAAGACGGTCATGAGCATGCGTCCCGGGACGGTGAAGAAGGCGCCCGTGCAGGAGATTGTCCTGACCGGCGACCAGATCGATCTCTCCAAGCTGCCCGTCCAGACCTGCTGGCCCGGCGAGCCCGCGCCGCTGATCACCTGGCCGCTGGTCGTGACCAAGGGCCCCAGCAAGGACCGCGAGGACGACTTCAACCTCGGCATCTACCGCATGCAGGTCCTGTCGAAGGACAAGTGCATCATGCGCTGGCTGGCCCATCGCGGCGGCGCCCAGCACTATGCCCGCCACAAGAAGGCCGGCTCCAAGGAGCCCCTGCCCGCCTGCGCCGTGCTGGGCGCGGATCCGGGCACCATCCTGGCGGCCGTGACGCCGGTGCCCGACACCCTGTCAGAATATCAGTTCGCCGGCCTGCTGCGCGGGGCCAAGGTCGATCTCGTCCCGGCCAAAACCGTGCCGCTGATGGTGCCGGCCCACGCCGAGATCGTCATCGAGGGCCACGTCCTGCTGGACGAGTACGCCGACGAGGGCCCCTACGGCGACCACACCGGCTACTACAACAGCGTCGAGAAGTTCCCGGTCTTCCAGGTGAGCGCGATCACCATGAGGAAGGACCCGATCTACCTGACCACCTTCACCGGCCGGCCGCCGGACGAGCCCTCGGTGCTGGGCGAGGCGCTGAACGAGGTGTTCATCCCGCTTCTGCGCCAGCAGTTCCCCGAGATCGTTGACTTCTGGCTGCCGCCGGAAGGCTGCAGCTACCGCATCGCCGTGGTCTCGATGAAGAAGGCCTATCCCGGCCACGCCAAGCGCGTGATGCTGGGCGTGTGGAGCTATCTGCGCCAGTTCATGTACACCAAGTGGGTGATCGTCGTGGACCACGACATCAACGCCCGCGACTGGAAGGACGTGATGTGGGCGATCAGCACCAAGATGGACCCGGCGCGGGACATCACGGTGATCGAGCACACCCCGATCGACTATCTCGACTTCGCCTCGCCTGAGAGCGGCCTAGGCTCCAAGATCGGCCTCGACGCCACCGACAAGTGGCCGCCCGAGACCAAGCGCGAATGGGGCGAGGAAATCCGCATGGACCAGGCCGTGGTCGACAAGGTCAGCGACATGTGGGGCCGGCTGGGCCTGCCGGGTGACGGCAAGCCGATCTGGAAGTGATTGAAGCGGTCGGTCGGGGGCCATCATGGACGCGTTTGAGTTCTTCTTCAGCTTCTATGGCCTCCTGCTGGGCTTCTCGGTCGCCGAACTGGTGGGCGGCTTTGCGCGATTGCTGGACGGTCGCCGGCAGGTCAAGTTCGGCCTGCTGACCCCGATGCTGGCGCTGTTCGTGGCGATCGACATCGCCAGCTTCTGGAACCAGGCCTGGGTGATCTTCCGACCTGCGCCCTACAACTACGCCCTGCTGATCCTGGGCCTTGTGGTGGCCAGCACCTTCTATGTGGCCGCCACCCAGGTCTTTCCGCGGGAGCTGAAGGCCGGCGAGAGCCTGGACGACCATTTCTGGGCGCACCGGAAGCTTGTTCTGCTCAGCGTCCTGGCGGCCAACCTTCTGATCGTCCTGGTGTTTCTGGGTCTGGTGAACATCAATGGCGAGATCGGCCGGCTAAACCTTGGCCCTGTGTTCTGGGCAGGCACGACCCTGTTTACGATCTTGACCCTCGTAGCGGCTGTGACGCCGGGGCGCTGGATCTCGCCGATCGCCCTGGCGATCCTGCTGGCGTATCAGGGCTGGCAGATCTTGCGCTCGGCCGAGGCGCTGGTCAGTCGAGGCGGCTGGTCGCTGATCGGCGGCTAAGTGGGTTGTCATCGGACGCAGGAGGCGCGAGGACTTCGCCCTATGCGTACGACCGCCCTTCTCGCCACCGCCCTGTTTGTCTTGGGAGCCCCCGTCATGGCCCAGACCGTCACACCCAAAGCCCCCTGGGACCAGCCCTTCCTGCCGCCGGCCCCGCCGTGGCAAGGCGCCAGCCAGGCGTTGATCCGTGACAAGGCCGATCCGTGGGTGACGCCGTTCGAGGCCGACGCCGAGCACAATTTCTCGCCGACCTACGCCGACACCCGCGCCTGGTTCCAGAAGCTGGACAAGGCCAGCCCTCTGATCCGGCTCGAGGACTTCGGCGTCTCGCCGCAAGGCCGCGAGATCTTCGCCGTCATCGCCTCCAAGGACGGTGACCGGCTGGATCCCAAGAAGCCGCTGCTGCTGGTCCAGGCGGGCATCCACCCTGGCGAGATCGACGGCAAGGACGCCGGCATGATGCTGCTGCGGGACATGGCGTTCCACGGCAAGGACGGCCTGCTCGACAAGGTCAATCTCGTGCTGATCCCGATCCTGTCGGTCGATGGCCACGAGCGATCGGGGCTCTACTCTCGCCCTAACCAGCGCGGGCCGCGCATCCAGGGCTGGCGCAACACCGCGACCAACCAGAACCTCAACCGCGACTTCATGAAGCTGGACCAGCCGGAGATGCGGGCGCTGAAGCGCCTGCAGGCCAAGTACAAGGCCGATCTCTATGTCGATGTCCACGTGACCGACGGCATGGACTACCAGTACGACGTCACCTACGGCTTCAATGGCGAGAACGGCGTCTGGAACCGCTCGCCCGCCATCGCCAAATGGTTGGACGCGGTGCTGAAGCCCGCCATGAACCAGAGCCTGGAGGCGCAGGGCCATATCCCCGGCGAGCTGGTGTTCGGGATCGACGAACACAATCCCAAGGCCGGCTTCTCGGATGGGGGCCTGGGCGAGCGCTTCTCGAACGGCTGGGGCGCGGCGGCCCACGTGCCGACCATCCTGATCGAGAACCATAGCCTCAAGCCGCACGCCCAGCGGGTGCTGGGGACCTATGTGTTCATCGAGACCGCCCTGAAACTACTGGCCGAGAAGGGCGGGGATCTGCGGCAAGCGATCGCCACCGACAGCGCCCTGCGCCCCGCCGAGATCCCGGCCAACTTCGTCGCCGATCCCAAGCCCGCCTACACGCGCGCCTTCAAGGGCATCCGTTACGAGCACTACGACAGCCTCGCCTCGGGCCGGAAGGAAGTGCGCTGGCTGGGCGAGGCCGATCCGGAGATCTGGAACGTCCCGTTCTATGGCTCCAAGCCCTCGCTGACCCTCAAGCGCCCGACCGCCTACTATGTGCCCAGCCACCGCGCCGACATCATCGAGCGCCTGAAGTTGCACGGCGTCGCGCTGGAGACCCTGCCCGCCGACAAGACGCTCAAGGTCGAGATGATCCGTCTGGTCGAGCCCAAAATCGCCCCGCGCGCCAATGAAGGCCACGTGCAGATCAGCGTGGAAAAGGTGACGACCGAGGCCCGCGACTGGACCTTCCCGAAGGGCTCGGTGCGCGTGCCCACCGACCAGCCGCTCGGCGATCTGGTCGTGCTGCTGCTCGAGCCGCAGTCCAGCGAAAGCCTCTTCGCCTGGGGCATGGTTCCCGAGGTGCTGAGCCGGGTCGAATACATCGAGCCCTACGCGATCGCGCCCCTGGCCGAAAAGATGATGGCGGCGGACCCGGCGCTGAAGGCCGAGTTCGAGGCCAAGCTGGCGGCCGAGCCGAAGTTCGCCGCCGATCCGGCCGCGCGGCTGGCCTGGTTCTACAGGCGCACGCCGTTCTACGACGATCAACACCTGCTCTACCCGATCGCCCGCGAACTCGCGCGATAAGGTCGCCGGGTTGCCGAGCCCGGGCGGAAGGCCTCATATGGCGCTCCGTTCGGGGGAGCGGGCGTAAGGACGACGAAAAGACCATGGATACGATCGCTTCTGGCCACGCTGCGGCGCTCTGGGCCGGCCTCAACCTTTTCCTGCTGCTGATCCTCTCGCTGCTGGTCGTGCGCCTGCGCCAAAAGCACAAGGTGGCGCTGGGCGACGAGGGCATCCCGGAACTGGCCCGCGCCATCCGCGCCTTCGGCAACGCGTCAGAGTACATCCCGTCGGGCGTCGCCGCCCTGGCCGTGCTGGCCGTCGCCGGCGCCGCGCCCCTGGCCATCCACGTGGTGGGCTTCATCCTGTTCGCCGGCCGCGTGGTCCACGCCATCGGCCTGTCCAACAGCGGTGGCGCTTCGATCCCGCGGGCGATCGGCATGGTCGCCACGTGGCTGGCCTATATCTTCGCCGGCGTGGCCCTTCTGCTGTCGGCCATCGGGTAGCTACGAATTGTCCTCCCCCGTTGCACGGGGGAGGAGATCACGTCCATAAGACCCCATGGACAATAATCTGCTGCATGACGTGGTCGCCGCCGCGCGCAAGGCCGGGGCCGACGCGGCCGAGGCTGTCTTCGCCGAGCGCCAATCCCTTTCCGTTTCAGTCCGCCTGGGCGAGCTCGAAGAGGTCGAGCGCGAGGAGGCCCGCGATCTTGGCCTTCGCGTCTTCATCGGGCGGCGCAGCGCCACCGTCTCCGGCTCCGACATTTCGTCCGAGGCCCGCGCCAAGCTGATCGAGCGCGCCGTCGCCATGGCGCGTTTGGCGCCGGAAGATCCCTACGCCAGCCTCGCGCCGCAGGATCGCCTCGCACGGGGTCCGTTCCCCGATCTCGACCTGATCGACGCCTACGAGCCCTCGGCCGAGACCCTGGAAACCCAGGCGCGCACCGCCGAAGACCACGCCCGCGCGGTCGAGGGCGTCACCAATTCCGATGGCGGCTCGGCCACCTGGTCGTCGTCGCGCTGGGCCTTGGCCACCAGCGACGGCTTCCACGGCGCGCACGCGGCCACCGGTCACTCGATCTCGGCCTCGGCCATCGCCGGCGAGGGCGCGGGCATGGAGCGGGGCGGCGAAGGTCGTTCGACCCGCCACTTCGGCGACCTGCCGGCGGCGGGCGACATCGGCATGGCGGCCGGCCGTCAGGCCGTGGCCCGCCTGAACCCCCGCAAGATCGCCTCGACCACCGCGCCGGTGATCTTTGAAAACCGCCTGGCCATGAGCCTGATCGGCCCGCTGCTGGGCGCGATTTCCGGCCCCTCGATCGCGCGCGGCACCTCGTTCCTGAAGGACAGACTGGGCCAGCCGATCTTCGCGCGGGGCGTCAACCTGCTGGAAGATCCGCACCGGGTGCGGGGCCTCGGCTCTGCCCCCTTCGACGATGAGGGCGTGGCCACGCAAGCCCGCGCCCTGATCGAGGACGGCGTGCTGACCACCTGGCTCCTGAACACCAGCTCGGCCAAACAGCTGGGCCTGGTCACCACCGGCCACGCCTCGCGCGGCCTGGCGGGACCATCCGGCGTCTCGACCCACAACCTGACGCTCCAACCGGGGACCCAGGACCTGAAGGGCCTGATGAAGGACGCCGGGACCGGCCTGGTGGTCACCTCGATGTTCGGGCCCTCGCTGAACGGCAACACCGGCGACTGGTCGGTCGGCTGTTCGGGCTATTGGTTCGAGAACGGCGAGAACACCGGTCCGGTCACCGAGATCACCGTCGCCGGCAATCTGATCGGCATCTACGCCCGGCTCGTTCCCGGCTCGGACCTGGAGTTCCGCGGCGCCAGCAATAGTCCCTCCTTGCTGGTCGACGCCCTTGCGATCGCAGGCAAATGAACGACCTGGACCTGATCATCGCCGCAGCGCGGGAGGCGGGCGAACTGGCGCTTAGCGCCCGCGAGAACGGCCTGAAGATCTGGTCCAAAGAGGGCGGCTCGCCGGTCACGGACGCCGACCTCGCCGTCGATACCCTGCTGCGCACCGAACTGCGCGCCGAACGCCCCGATTATGGCTGGCTGTCGGAAGAGACCGCCGATGATCCCGCGCGCCTGGCCACCGGACGACAGTTCGTGGTCGATCCGATCGACGGCACCGTGGCCTTCATGAAGGGCAAGCCGTGGTTTGCGGTGTCGATCGCCGTGGTCGAGGACGGCAAGCCCATCGCCGCCGTGGTCCACGCGCCGGCCCTGGACGAGACCTACGCCGCGATCCTCGACGGTCCGGCCACCCTAAACGGCGCGCCGATCGCCCCCAGCGCCACTGACGCCCTGGAAGGCGCGGCCATGCTGGGCGACGCCAAGATGTTCGCCCACCCCGCCTGGCGCGAGCCGTGGCCCGCGATGCGCATCGAGACCCGCAACTCGATCGCCTACCGGGCGTGCCTTGTCGCCGCCGGCGCCTTTGACGCCGCCGTAGCGCTGTCTCCCAAAAGCGAGTGGGATGTGGCGGCCGCCGATCTGATCTGCCAGCGCGCCGGCGCGGCGCTCAGTGATCACAAGGGCCGCCCCTACGCCTATAATCGGCCCGTTCCGCAGGTTCCGAGCCTGGTTTGCGCCAATCGCGCGCTGGCGCCATTGATCCTTAACCGTGTCGGGCATATCGAGCTGCCATAACTATAATTCCTCGCAGGAACTTGCTCAAAATGCCTGACAAGCAGCTTCTTCATATCGTAGTCGGCGGCGAGCTTAAGGACGTCGCGGGCGTCGAATTCCGTGACCTCTCCAAGGTCGAGTTCGTCGGCGCCTTTCCGAGCTACGACGAGGCCCACAAGGCCTGGAAGGCCAAGGCCCAGGCCACGGTCGACAACGCCCACGCCCGCTACTTCATCATCCACGCCCACAAGCTGCTGGATCCCAGCGAAGGCTGATCTGGTCTGAAATCCTCCCCCTAGCGGGGGAGGTGTCGGCGAAGCCGACGGAGGAGGAAGACGCCGGCTAGCCCAAACTCCCCCCTCCGGCCTTCGGCCGCCTCCCCCATAGGGGGAGGATTTGGGTTACTCCCGCCGCAGGATCTTGTCGGTCAGCACCTTGCCCAGCATGCCGGCGCGGAAGGTCTTCTTCATCTCGACTGGGTCGTAGTCGTCGCTCTCGACCCAGTCGCTGAAGGTCAGGCCTTTGGGCTCGCCCTTCTCCAGATACTGCTCGAAGACATAGTCCAGCACGCCGGTGTTGCCGTGCTTGATGTGCAGGTAGCGCGGCCCCAGCTGCTGCATCGCCTCGCGGATCGGCTGGCCCAGCCGATAGTGGGCGTAGAACACGCTCATGATCCCCGCCCGGTCCGCGCCGGACTTGCAGTGCATCAGGGCCGGATACTCGATGCGCTCGAACAGCTCCTTGGCGCCCCGCACCCGCTCGCGGATCGGGACCTCGCGTGAGGTGATCACGAAGTCGACGAAGTTCAGGCCCAGGCGCTCGCAGGCGTCCTTCTCCAGCGCGTAGAAGCTGCCGTCGAAGCCGCCGCGCAGGTTGACGATCGTCTTGATCCCGCGACGCTTCCACCAGGCCAGCTGGAACGGCCAGGGCTGGTTGGCGCGGACGAGTTCCGGGCTGATCCAGTGGGCGTTCGAAAAGCCCAGCCTCAGATAGGCGTGGTCATTCCACAGATAGTGGAGATAGGTCTTGAACCGGCCCCAAGGCGTGGTGAGGTCGAACTTGGCCAAGGCGGCGCGATCCTTCGGAAATTCCGGTCCTAACTAGGGGCTTAGCCCGCGAAAGGCAAAATCCCGCGACGATCCGCCTTCAGAGCGTCGCTTTTCCCGGACACTGGACCCCGCACGTCCTTGACAGCCTCGCCCTGACAGCCGACCCCTCCCCCATGACCGCACAGGATCGTCCGCAGCCCTCGAACCGCGCCCTGATGGGCCGGATGTGGCGCGAGTTCCTTCAGCCGCGCTGGAAGGGCTTCCTGGTCTCGATGATCAGCGCCGTGATCGTGGCGCGCCTGACCGTCATGCTAGGCGAATATGTCGAGCCCGCCGTCGACAAGCTGATCGCCCATCCCCAGCCCGGCGCCCTGATCTGGGTGCCGCTGACCATCGCCGCCTTGGCCGTGGGGCGCGGTGTGTTCCAGGTGATCCAGGCCAGCCTGATCAACCGCATCGGCAACGGCGTGGTCGGCGACATGCAGACGCGCCTGTTCGGCCGCCTGATCCGGGCGGATCTGGCCCGCCTGCGCGGCGCGCACTCGGGCTCCTATGTGGCCTCGGTGCTTTACGACGCCGGCCTGATCCGGGAAGCCGCGACCACCGGCGTCGTCAACTATGTCCGCGAAGCCCTGATCGTCGCCATCACCTTGTGGGCGCTGTTCAACAGCGATCCGATCCTGGCCGCCGGCGTGCTGATCATCGTGCCCGGCGTCAGCGGCGTGATCCGTCACTTCTCCAAGCGCACGACCAAGGCCGCCAAGGGCGCCATGGGCGAGACCTCAAACCTCTCGACCGCGATCATGGAGAGCCTGGACGGGGTCAAGATCGTCAAGATGGAGAACCGCGAGGCCTATGAAGAGGCCCGCGTCGCCGCCGTGGTCGAGCGCCGCCAGCGTCACCTGATCAAGGGCAGCAACGCTCGCGCCATGGCCGCCCCGGCCACCGAGCTCTTCTCGCAGTTGGTGATCGCCGCGGTCTTCGCCTATGCGGGCTGGCGGGCGATCACCGGCGCGTTGGTCGTCGGGCCCTTCACCCTGCCGCCGATCACGCCCGGCGGGTTCCTCAAGTTCGTGATCCTACTGGGCATTGCGGCCCAGTCCCTACGCCAGGTCGCCAACCTGCAGACCGTGTTCAGCGAAGGGCTGACCGCCGCCCGCCGCCTGTTCGAGGCGCTCGATGTGGCCCCGACCATCGTCGATCCCGCCGACGCCAAGGCGCTGCCGCCCGGCGAAAGCATGATCGCCCTGGCCGACGTGACCTTCTCATACGGGGCGGACATTCCGGCCTTGTCGAACGTCAACCTGCAGGCGGGCAAGGGGGAGACCGTGGCGCTGGTCGGCCCCTCTGGCGGCGGCAAGAGCTCGATCCTGAACCTGATCCCGCGCTTCTACGACGTGAACGCCGGCGCGGTGACCATCGACGGCCACGACGTGCGATCGGTGACGATCGCCTCCCTGCGCGACCGCATCGCCCTGGTCACCCAGGAGCCGTTCCTGTTCGACGACACGATCCGCGCCAACATCGCCTACGCCCGTCCCGGCGCCAGCCAGCTTGAGATCGAGGCCGCTTCGCGGCAAGCGGCCGCCCACGACTTCATCCTGGCCCTGCCTGAGGGCTATGACACCTCGGTCGGCGAAGGCGGCGCACGCCTGTCGGGCGGCCAGCGCCAGCGCATCGCCATCGCCCGCGCCTTCCTCAAGGACGCCCCGATCCTGCTGCTGGACGAGGCCACCAGCGCGCTCGACACCGAGAGCGAGGCCCAGGTCCAGGCGGCGCTGGAGCGCCTGATGGCCGGCCGCACGACCATCCTGATCGCCCACCGCCTGTCGACCGTGAAGAACGCCGACCGCATCTATGTGATCGACAAGGGGCGGGTCGTGGAGACGGGCGCCCATGCCGACCTCGTCCGCGCGGGCGGTCTCTATGCGCGTCTGGCCAAGGCCCAGGATCTGGAGCACACGCCGCCCGGGCAGAACGGGGAGACCAAGGCTTGAGACCCCTGCATTCGCCCTGGGTGATGAGCGCGATGACCCGGCTTTTCTCGGGCTACATCGCTCTGACCTACAAGACCCTGCGCTGGACGCGAGAGGGCCAGGAGATCGCTGAGCGCGTCCAGGCCGAGGCCCTGGCCAGCGGCGGCGGCGCGATCCTGGCGCTGTGGCATTCGCGGGTGCCCGTCGGGCCCGCGACCTGGCCGCAGGGACCCGACAAGCCCGAGATCCGCGTTCTGGTCAGCCAATCGCGCGACGGCGAGTTCATCGCCCGAGTGATCGCGCGCCTTGGCCTACCGTCGATCCGGGGCTCGTCCCTGAAGAAAACCGACACCGCCAAGAATAAGGGCGGCGAGCAGGCCTTCCGCGACATGGTCAAGTGGGTGAAGGACGGCGGCGCCATGGCCATCACGCCGGATGGCCCGCGCGGTCCCGTCGAGGTGATGCAGAAGGGCGCGGTCGCCCTGGCCCGGGTCAGCGGCGCGCCGGTGCTGTTCGTCGGCGTGGCGGTCAATCCCTGCATCCGCCTGAAGACCTGGGACCGCACCATCATTCCCCTGCCCTTCGCCAAGGCGGCCATGGTCTGGGACGGCCCAGTTCAGGCCGGTCGAGACGACGATCCCGACGCTTTGGTCGAGGCCTGGCGCGCGCGCCTGAGCGCCGTTTCCCGCCGCGCGGAAGCCATTGTCGGCGAAACCGCGCCCAAAGATTGATCCCTCCCCTGCTTGGTGGGATGTAGGACCCATGCCGCACGACGCCCACGGACACGCTCACGATCATGGCCACGGTCATGGCCACGGTCATGGCCATCATGGCCACGACCACGGGCATGGGCATCACCACCACGGCCACGGTCATCACGGCCACCATCATCACGCGCCCAAGGATTTCGGCCGCGCGTTCGCGATCGGCACGGCGCTGAACCTCGGCTTCGTCATCGTAGAGGCCAGCGCGGGCATCCTGACGCACTCGTTGGCGCTATTGGCCGACGCCGGCCATAACCTCTCCGACGTCCTGGGCCTGCTGTTGGCCTGGGGCGCGACGATCCTGGCCAAGCGCGCGCCCAGCGCGCGGCGCACCTATGGCCTGCGCAAAGGCACGATCCTGGCCTCGCTGGCCAACGCCGCCCTGCTGCTGGTCGCCGTGGGGGCTATCGCCTGGGAGGCCGTTCGCCGCTTCGCGGCGCCGCAGCCCGTTGAGACCGGCCCGGTGATGATCGTCGCGGCCATCGGCATCGTCATCAACACGGCCACGGCGCTGATGTTCATGAAGGGCTCCAAGGAAGACCTCAACGTCCGGGGCGCCTTCCTGCACATGGCCGCCGACGCGGCCGTCTCGGCCGGGGTGGTGATCGCCGCGCTCGCCATGACCTTCACCGGCTGGATGTGGCTGGACCCGGTGGTGAGCCTGGTCATCGTGGCGGTGATCGTGCTGGGCACCTGGGGCCTGCTGCGCGACTCGCTGGATCTGGCCCTGGACGCCACGCCGCGCGGCATCGATACGCAAAAGGTACGCGACTGGCTGGCCGCCCGTCCGGGGGTCAGCGAGGTGCATGACCTGCACATCTGGGCGATGAGCACCACCGAGACCGCCCTGACCGCCCACGTCGTCCGTCCGCTGGACGCCGACCATGACCAGTTCCTGCACGACGCCTGCGCCGAGCTGGCCAGCCGGTTCAACATCGGCCACGTGACCATCCAGGTGGAAAGCGGCCACGGCGCGCATGCGTGTCGCCTGGCCCCGGCGGACGTCGTGTGATCCGGCCCGACGCGCTGAACCTCTACCGGGCCGCCACGGGCCTGCTCGAACCCGTCGCTCCGGCCCTGCTGGCCCACCGCGCCCGCAAGGGCAAGGAAGACCCCGCGCGGCTGGCTGAACGGCTGGCGCGCGCCGACACCCCTCGGCCCGGCGGCCCGCTGGTCTGGCTGCACGGCGCCAGCGTCGGCGAGACCCTGTCGATCCTGCCGCTGGTCGAGCGATTGCGCGCCGAAAAGCCCGAGGTCACCGTGCTGGTGACCTCGGGCACCACCACCTCGGCCGCCCTGCTGGCCAAGCGCCTGCCGCCGGGCGCGATCCACCAGTACGCGCCTATCGACGCGCCGGGCGCGGCGCGGCGGTTCATCGCGCGGTGGAAGCCCGACCTCGCCGTCTTCGTCGAAAGCGAGCTGTGGCCGAACCTCCTCCTGGAGGCGAAAGCCGCCGGGACGCGACTGGCCCTGGTCTCCGCCAAGCTGTCGGACCGCAGCTTCGCGCGCTGGTCGCGGCGCCCTGACGCCGCCCGACAGTTGTTATCGGGCTTTGACCTGATCCTGGCCCAGGACGCGCGGGCGCAGGCGCGCTTCGAGGCTTTGGGCGGACAGGTCGCCGGAGAGGCTGACCTGAAGTTCGGCGCCGCGCCCCTGCCGGTCGATGAGGCAGAATTGTCCAAACAGCGCGTGATCTTCGCTGGAAAGCGTGTCCTGGTCGCGGCGAGCACCCATCCGGGCGAGGACGAACTCGTGCTCGCGGCCTATGCACAAATGAGCGGTGATAGGCCTCATCTGATCATCGTGCCGCGCCACATCGAGCGAGGTCCGGCCATTGCCGAGGAAGCGCGCTGGCGCGGCCTTGCAGCAGGTCTGCGCAGCGGTGGAACTTCTGCGGGATCTATCCTCGTCGCGGACACGCTTGGCGAACTTGGCCTCTGGTACCGGCTCGCCGACCTAGCCCTGATCTGCGGCAGCCTGCTGCCCGACATTGGCGGCCACAATCCCCTTGAGGCGGCCCGCGTCTCTTGCCCATTTGTGCGCGGTCCGCATGTCGAGAATTGGCGGAGCGTGTATGACGCGCTAGCCGAAGCCGGCATTGGTGGCTACGCCGACGATACGGACCTGTGCGATGACTTGAGCGGTGCACTCGCGGCACCTGATCGCCTAGGCGATGACGCCGCCCGCGCCCGCGCCTATGTCGACGCCCGCGACGCCGAGGCGCGGGCGGGTCTTTCCCGCATCCTTGAGCTCGTTCCATGAAACTCGGCACCCCCCGCTGGTGGTACGTCAAGAGCGGCGCGCCCGCGCCGGTGACCCGCGCCTTGCTGACGCCCCTGTCGTGGCTGTGGGCCGACACCACCCGACGCCGGATCGCGCGCGCCACGCCGGCCATCATCGGCGCGCCGGTGATCTGTGTGGGCAACGTCACCATGGGTGGCGCCGGCAAGACGCCGATCGTGCGCGAACTGCTGCTGACCCTGACCCAGCGGGGCGTCGCCGCCCACGGCCTGTCGCGCGGCTATGGCGGCAAGCTGAAGGGGCCGGTGCGGGTCGACACCATCCGTCACACCGCCGCCGATGTCGGCGACGAGCCGTTAATGCTGGCGCAGGATTTCCCGATGTGGATCGCCGCCGACCGGGTCGCCGGCGCCAAGGCGGCGGTGCGGGCCGGCGCATCCGCCATCGTCATGGACGACGGCCACCAAAATCCCAGCGTCAAGAAGGCGCTGTCGCTGGTCGTGGTCGACGGCGAGACGCGCGGCGGCGAGTGGCCGTTCGGCGACGGCCGGGTCTTCCCCGCCGGGCCCATGCGCGAGCCGTTGAAGGTGGGTCTGTCCCGCGCCGACGCGGTGATCGTATTGTTGCCGGTCGAGATGGAGCAGCCGGACATCGACCTTCTCGTCGAGTTCGGCGACATGCCTGTGCTGGTCGCCCGCCTCGAAGCCGCCGCGCCGGTCCCCAAGGGGCCGCAGGTCGGCTTCGCCGGGATCGCCAAGCCCTGGAAGGTCGAGAAGGCCCTGACGGCGGCGGGCTGCCAGCTGGTCGACTTCGCGCCCTTCCCCGACCACGGCGCCTATAGCGAGTCGACCCTCAAGATGCTGGCCGACCGCGCCGAGGTCTATCAGGCCGGGCTGGTCACCACCGAAAAGGACTGGGTGCGCCTGCCGCCGGCCTGGCGCGAACGCGTCACGCCCTGGCCCGTGCGCGCCCGGTTCGACGATCCAGAAGCGCTGGAGGCGCTGCTGAAGGGGGTCGGGCTGTAAGACTCAAAACCCTCCCCCTGGCGGGGGAGGGTTTGACCCTACTTGTAGACCACGCCGCCCTTGATGACCGAGGTCACGCGTTGAAGCTCGGTGACGTCCTTGAGCGGATCGCCCTTCACGGCGATCAGGTCCGCCGCCTTGCCGGGCGCCAAGCTGCCGATTTCGTGGCTCAGCGAGAAATGGTCGGCGGCGTTGACCGTCGCGGTCTGGATGGCCTCCAGCGGGGTCATGCCCGCCTTGACCAGAAGGGCGAACTCCCCGGCGTTGTCGCCGTGGGCCGAGACGCCGCTATCGGTGCCAAAGGCGATCTTGACGCCGCCGGCGTGCGCGCGGCGAACCATGTCCAACATCTTGGGCCCCGCCTCGAGCGCCTTGGCCGTCTGGGCGGGGGTGAAGTAGTTGTTCGAGCCGCTGGCGATCCGGTAGACGAAGTCGCCCGCCATCAGGGTCGGGACGAGATAGGCGCCCGACTTTTTCATCAGGGCGATGCCCTCGTTGTCCAGATAGGTGCCGTGCTCGATCGAGTCGCCGCCCGCCTTGAGGAACGCATTGATGCCGTCGCCGCCGTGGGCGTGGGCGGTCACCTTGCGGCCCATGCTGTGCGCGGACTCGACGATCGCGCCCAGTTCGGCGTCGGAAAACTGTTTGGCGAGGCCTGCGGCGGTGTTGGATAGCACGCCGCCCGTCGCCGTGATCTTGATGAGGTCTGCCCCCAGCCAGATCTGCTCCCGCACCGCGCGACGACAGTCATCCGCGCCCGAGCAGACCGATTCCGGCCGCAAGGCGTGCATGACGTCCTCGCTATAGCCGTTGATGTCGCCATGGCCGCCATGGACCGAGATCGATGAACCGGACGCCAGGATACGCGGCCCGGCCACGTCGCCGCGCTTGACGCCCGCGCGCAGGGCGAAGATCGCCTGGCTGTTGGCGCCCAGATTGGCCACGGTCGTGAACCCGGCCATCAGGGTCTTGCGGGCGAAGCCGGCCCCGACCATGGCGCTGTCGGACGGCGACTGCGTCACGGCCTGCAGGCGTCCGTTCGGATTCTGCTCGCCGGTCAGGTGCACGTGGCTGTCGATCAGGCCGGGCAGCACGAAGCTGTCCTTCAGATCGACGACCTTGCCGCCCTTCTCGGCGACATAGCCGTCGAGGATGCGCACCACCTGGCCCTTCTCAAGAACCAAGGTCTTTGCGGTCTCGACCTTTCCCGTCGCGGGATCGGCGAGAAGGCGCCCGGCCTGTACGAAGGTCGTCTGGGCGCTCGCGACGCCGGCCAGGGCGACCGTCGTCGCCAAGGCGCAAGCGCCCGTCATCAGTTTCCGCATATCGCCCTCAAGCCCCCGCTTTACGCGCAAAGTCCCAGGCCCCCTTAGCCAGAACCGGCACGCGCGCCTCCATCAGCTGCGCATGGGCGCTGGCGGCGGTGCCGTCACGGACGCGGCCGACGATGCCCTGGCAGATGCCCGCCAGTCTGAAGAGGTTGTAGCTGAAATACCAGTCGAGTTCCGGCAGGCCGTCCCGGCCGGTGGCCTTGCAATAGCGGGCCACGGCCTCGGGGATCGTCGGGATACCGTAGGCGGTCAGATCATCGACGCCCGATAGGCCACCGCGCTGGTCGGACGGCATCACCCAGTTCATCAGGAAATAGCTGAAGTCGGCCAGCGGGTTGCCCAGGGTCGACAGCTCCCAGTCCAGCACCGCGATCACCCGCGACTCGGTCGGGTGCAGGATCATGTTGTCGAGGCGATAGTCGCCATGGACGATCGAGGTCTGGTCGTCCGCCGGCACGGTCTTGGCCAACCAGTCGATCAGCCGGTCCATCTCCTCGATGGTCTTGGTTTCGCTGGCCTTGTACTGCTTGGTCCAGCGGTCGATCTGGCGCGCGAAATAGTTGCCGGGCTTGCCATAGTCGGCCAGGCCGACGGCGGCGTAATCGACGTTGTGCAGGGCCGCTAGGGTGTCGATCTGGGCCTCGTAGATCGCCCGGCGCTCGGCCGGCTGATAGTCGGGCAGGGTCCCGTCCCACAGGATCCGGCCCTCGACGTTCTCCATCACGTAGAAGATCGTGCCGATGACGTCCTCGTCCATGCACAGCGCATAGGCCTTGGCGACCGGGAAGTCGGCCTTGTTCAGGCCCGAGATCACCTTGTACTCGCGATCCACCGCGTGGGCGCTGGGCAGCAGCTTGCCCGGCGGCTTGCGGCGCAGGACATACTTCCGGGCCGGCGTGACCAACTGGTAGGTCGGGTTGGACTGGCCGCCCTTGAACTGGCGCACTTCCAGCGGACCAGCGTAGCCTTCGACATTGGCTTCCAGCCAGGCGGCCAGCTTGGCCTCGTCGATCGCATGGCGCGGGTCGACGGGCTTGGTGCCCGAATTCAGATCCTGGGCGGACTGTTCGGCGGCTTCGGCCATGGCGCTTTCTCCCCAACGCTTGTTTGAATGGGGAGTTTAGAGGGTGGGGAGCGCCGCGCAACCCAAAGATCCTCCCCCTAGCGGGGGAGGTGTCGGCTCGACGAGACGACGGAGGGGGAAGAGGCAGGCTCCACAGAACACCCCCCTCCGGCCCTACGGGCCACCTCCCCCACTAGGGGGAGGGTTTTAGGAAGCCTTCAACGCCCGCCAGCCGATGTCGCGACGATAGAAGCCGCCTTCCAGCGAAACGCGCTCAAGCGCGCCGTAAGCCGCCTCGCGGGCTTCGCTCAAGGTCTGGCCCAAGGCGCAGACGTTCAGCACCCGGCCGCCCGAGGCCACAAGACGCCCCTCGAACTCACGCGTCGTGCCGGCGTGGAAGACCACGACGCCGGCGCCGAAGTCCGTATCGGCGCCCTGGATGCGGCCGCCGGTCTTGGGCGCGTCGGGATAGCCCTCGGCCGCCAGCACGACGCAGATCGCCGCCTCCTCGCGCCACTTCGGCGGCGCGGCCGAGGCCAGTTCGCCCTTCGCCGCCGCCAGCAGGATAGGGACGATGTCGCTCTCAAGGCGCAGCATCAGGGTCTGGCACTCGGGATCGCCGAAGCGGGCGTTGTATTCGACGAGCTTGGGACCCGCAGGCGTGAGCATAAGTCCGGCGTAGAGCACGCCGACATACGGATTGCCCTCGGCGGCCATGCCCTCGACGGTAGGAACGATCAGCTCGCGCCAAGCCTGGTCGATCAGGTCCTGGGTCAGGATTGGCGGCGGCGAATAGGTGCCCATGCCGCCGGTGTTGGGGCCCTCGTCGCCGTCATAGGCGCGCTTGTGATCCTGGGCCGCGCCGAACAGCACAGCGGTCTTGCCGTCACAGACCGCGAACAGCGAGGCCTCCTCGCCGTGCATGAACTCCTCGATCACCACCCGCGCGCCGGCCGAACCGAACCGGCCGCCCAGCATGTCCAGCACGGCGGCGTCGGCCTCGGCCCGTGTGGCGGCGATCACCACGCCCTTGCCCGCCGCCAGACCGTCGGCCTTGATCACGAACGGCGCTTCCAGGGTGTCGAGGAAAGCGCCGGCCGAGGCGGCGTTCTCGAACACGCCATAGGCGGCCGTCGGCAGGCCGTGACGCTGACAGAAGTCCTTGGTGAAGGCCTTGGACGTCTCCAGCTGCGCGGCGCGCTGGCTACCGCCGAAACAGGGGATACCGACCGCCGCCAGCTTGTCGGCGAGACCGACCTCCAGCGCCGACTCCGGACCGACCACCACCAGATCCGCGCCGATCTCCTGGGCCAGGGCGACGAGGCCATCGGCGTCAGTCGCCGTGACCGCGCGCAGCTCGGCCACGGCTTCGATCCCGGGGTTGCCCGGGGCCGCAACAAGGCGACCGCAAAGCGGCGACTGGGCGATCTTCCAGGCCAGGGCGTGCTCACGCCCGCCGGACCCGACGAGGAGGATGGTCAGCTTTTCCATGAGCGCGGGGTGTGACGCGCGACCGGCATCGGGTCAAGCGCGCTCTCGCCCCCACAGGCCGCCATTCGCCCCTTCTCGCTGGCGACGATGTCGGCCGTGCGCAGAAGAGGCCCATGGACGCACTCTTCCACCCCGCCCTCGCCCTGCACATCAGTTGCGGCCTGATCCTCGTCGGCGCGGGTCTCCTGCCGCTCTGCACAACCAAGGGCTCGCAATGGCATCGGCGCGCGGGCCGCGTCTTTGTTGTGCTTATGAGCATGCTCCTGGCCGCCGCCTGGGTCATGACAGCGCTACGGTTCAACGCCTACTTCGCCGCCCTGTCCTCGACCGCCACCCTGACCGTTTTCTCGGGCGTGCGGGTCCTCAGGCGCAAGCGGCCCGATCTCGATCCGCATCAGCGCGCCACGCGGCTGGACTGGACCGCGACCCTGGCGGTCATCGCGGTGGGGATCTGGGTTCTGGGTCTTCTGCTGAGCGGTAGAACGGCCAGTCCCAAGGCCACCACGATCGCCCTGGTCTATGCCTGCTTCCTCTATGGCGGGTGGGACCTCTGGCGGTTCATCCAGCCGACGGCATGGCCCTTTTCGCCAGACCTCTGGACCTACGAGCATCTTGTGAAGATGCTGAGCGCCTATGGCGCGGTGCTCAGCGCCTTTTCGGGAAACTTCCTGACCTTCCTGCCCAAGCCATGGAGCCAGCTCTGGCCGACCCTGCTGTTTCAACCCGTGGCGATCATCTGGGTCGCCGCCCTGGTGGTGCGTCGCAAACGCTTGTCGCCCGTGTGAGGGCCGCGCCGACCACCGCGTGGGTCGTGGGTCTTACGGCCTATAGCTGGTTGGCGACCACCCTTTGCGCCGCCTGGTTCGCCCGCCGCTTCGCCCTGGCCGATGGGCGGGTCCTGAGCGTCGAGCAGTCCCTGGCCTGGCAAGGGGCGATCTATGCCGCCTGGCTGCCCGTGATCGGCGTCGTCTGGCTGGTGCTACGGCGGTTTGGAGCTGGCCCCCGAGGCGTCCTGGCCGCCTTCGCCACCGGCCTCGTCATCGTACCGCTGGAGGCCGTGGTCGCCAGCCTGATCGACCAGGCCTTCGCCGGCGGCGGCGACCTCGCGGAGAGGGCGTTGGGTCGCGCGCCAGTCTGCATCCTGTTGCATACCGCCATCGTCGCAGTCGGCCTGGCCGCTGCGCACCACCGCCGAGCCGCCGAAGCAAGCGCGCGCAATGCGCTCCTGCAGGCCGCCCTCGCCGAAGCCCGCGCCACGCCCGTCTTGGACGTGGCTGAACGCCTGATGGTCATGGCCGGCGCACGCCGCGTCCCGGTGGACATCACGGCGGTCGAATGGTTCGGCGCGGCCGACAATTATGTGGTCGTCCATTGGGACGGACGCGAGGGCCTGATGCGCGCGACCTTACAGAGCCTCGAGGCGCGGCTTGATCCGCGCCTCTTCGCCCGTGCTCATCGATCGGCGCTGGTCAACCTGTCCAAGGTTTCACAAGCCCAGCCCCTGTCCGATGGCTCGTGGCGGCTGACCCTGGCCAGCGGCGCGGAGGTCGTGACCAGCCGAACCTACCGCGACGCGTTGCTCAAGCGTCTTGGCCGACAGGCCTCAGACTCTTAGGCCGCGTCCATATCCAGCGAGTAGCCCGCCGAACGCACGGTGCGGATCGGATCGGCGTCAGCCGTGCCGTTCAGCGCCTTGCGGAGACGACCGATGTGGACGTCAACAGTGCGAGCCTCGACATAGACGTCCGAGCCCCAGACCGCGTCCAGCAGTTGCTCGCGGCTGAACACCCGGCCCGGGTGCTGCATCAGATAGTCGAGCAGGCGGAACTCGGTCGGGCCAAGATGGATTTCCTTGCCGCTCCGCTTCACGCGGTGGGCGACGCGGTCGATGATGATGTCGCCGACCGTGATGCGGTCATCGGCCAGACCCGGGCGGATCCGACGCAGCACGGCGCGGACCCGGGCGGTCAGTTCCACCATCGAGAACGGCTTGACCACATAGTCGTCGGCCCCGGTGTCGAGCCCGCGGATACGGTCGGTTTCCTCGCCGCGCGCCGTCAGCATGATGATCGGCACGTTGCGCGTCTCGGCGCGGCCGCGCAGCCGGCGGCAGACCTCGATGCCCGAGACCTTGGGCAGCATCCAGTCGAGGATGACCAGGTCGGGCGCCCGCTCATTGGCCATGATCAGGGCTTCCTCGCCGTCTCCGGCGACGCCGACGCGGTAGCCTTCCTTGTCGAGGTTGTAGTGAAGCAGGGTGGCCAGGGCGTCTTCGTCTTCGACCACCAGAACGTAGGGAGTCATGTCAGGCCGCCTCTTCCGGAACTACTGCGACAGCACGTCGAGCTTGGGACGTTGCGAGGTCAGTTCCTCGCCCGTCAGCTCGAAATGGATGATTTCAGCGATGTTGGTGGCATGGTCGCCGATCCGCTCGAGGTTCTTGGCCACGAACAGTAGGTGCGTGCACGCGTTGATCGTCCGCGGATCACCCATCATGTAGGTCAGCAGCTCGCGGAAGATCGCGTTGTAGTGCTCGTCAACCTCTTCGTCGCGGCTCCACACGCCGATGGCGCGCTGGAGGTCCGACGTGGTGTAGGCGTCCAGCACGTCCTTCAGGCGGCCCTGGACCAGCTTGCCCATGCGCTCGATAGAGCGCGTCAGGGCGCTCATCGGGTCGGCCTCGGTCAGGATCAAGGCGCGCTTGCCGATGTTCTTGGCCATGTCGCCGCAGCGCTCCAGGCTCATCGAGATCTTCAGCGCGGCGACGGCGTGGCGCAGGTCCACCGCCATGGGCTGACGCAGCGCGATCAGGCGGAAGGCCTTGCGCTCGATCTCGGACTGCAGCGTGTCGAGGCGCTCATCGCCGGCGACCACGGCCTGGGCCAGCGGGCCGTCGCGGCGGGCGATGGCGGCGATACAGTCGGCGACCTGGCTCTCGGCGATGCCACCCATGCGGGTGACTTCGGCCGTCAGGTGGGCCAGCTCTTCGCCGTACGATTTGACGGTATGTTCGGTCATCTCTGTTTTCTCCCGCGCGCCTGGATCAGCCGAAGCGGCCGGTGATGTAGTCCTGGGTGCGGTTGTCGCGAGGATTGGTGAACATCTCCTCGGTCGGGCCGCTCTCAACCAGCTTGCCGAGGTGGAAGAAGGCCGTGCGCTGCGAGACGCGGGCGGCCTGGGCCATCGAGTGCGTGACGATGACGATGCAGAACTGGCTGCGCAGCTCGTCGATCAGCTCCTCGATCTTCGCCGTCGCGATCGGGTCCAGGGCCGAGCAGGGCTCGTCCATCAGGATCACTTCGGGCGACACGGCGATGGCGCGGGCGATCACCAGACGCTGCTGCTGGCCGCCCGAGAGGCCGGTGCCGGGCTGGTGCAGGCGATCGGCGACCTCGTTCCAGAGACCAGCCTTCTTGAGGCTGCTTTCGACGATGGCTTCCAGTTCGGCCTTGCCGCTCGCTAGGCCATGGATGCGCGGCCCATAGGCGACATTCTCGAAGATGGTCTTCGGGAAGGGGTTCGGCTTCTGGAACACCATGCCGACGCGCGAGCGCAGGACCACCGGGTCGACGCTCCTGGCGTTGACGTCGGCGCCGTCGATCTCGATCGTTCCTTCGACGCGCGCCGAAGGGATCGTGTCGTTCATGCGGTTGATGCAGCGCAGGAAGGTCGACTTGCCGCAGCCCGACGGGCCGATGAAGGCGGTGACCGACTTGGCCGGAATGTCGAGGTCGACGTCGAACAGGGCCTGCTTGTCGCCATAGAAGACCTTGACGCCGCGCGCCTTGATTTTCGGGGCGGCGATCGCCGGAGCGACAGGGGCGGCGGAGGTCACCGGCGCGCGGGCGGAATCATCGGGGCTTTGGACGGTCATGGCGTGTCCCTGGAGGAGGGGCGAAGCGAGGGGGTTCAGGATCGAGGTCATGGCGTCCTACCAGCGGCGCTCAAAGCGGCGGCGCAGGATCACGGCCAGGGCGTTCATCACGATCATGAAGACAAGAAGGACCATGATCGCGGCGGCGGTGCGCTCATGGAAGGCGCGTTCAGACGCGTTCTCCCAGATGAACACCTGAACCGGCAGGACCGTGGCGGCGCTGGTGAGGCCTTCGGGCACCCCCGGCACGAACGAGACCATGCCGATCATCAGCAGCGGCGCGGTCTCTCCCAGGGCGTGGGCCAGCGACAGGATCGCGCCGGTCATCACGCCCGGCATGGCCAGCGGCAGCACATGGTGAAAAACGGTCTGCGTCTTGCTGGCGCCGACACCCAGGGCGGCTTCACGGATCGAAGGCGGCACGGCCTTCAGCGCCGAGCGGGTGGCGATGATCACGGTGGGCAGGGCCATCAGGGCCAGCACCAGGCCGCCCACCAAGGGCGAACCGCGCGGGACGTTCAGCCAGTTGATGAAGAGGGCCAGGCCCAGCAGGCCGTAGACGATCGACGGCACGGCCGCGAGGTTGTTGATGTTCACCTCGATGATGTCGGTCCAGCGGTTCTTCGGCGCGAACTCTTCCAGATAGACAGCGGCCATCACGCCTACAGGCACCGAGATCAGGGCCGTGATCAGCAGCATCATGGCCGAACCGACCACCGCGCCCAACACCCCGGCCTGCTCTGGCTCGGTCGAGTCGGAGTGGGTGAAGAAGCCGACATTGAAGCCCGAGGTGATCGCGCCGTCCTTCTTCAGCTTGTCCAGCCAGTCCAGTTGCTGATTGTCGAGCTTGCGATCACCTTCGTCGGTCGAGCGCTTGAGCTCGCCCTTGAAGTAGAGGTCCGCATCGGCCTTCAGCGGGCCCTTCAGCGTAATGGTCTGGCCGATCAGCGACTGGTCGGCCTTGAGCTTGTTGAGGATCTGGAAGCCGAAATCTCGCGACATCAGGTCCTGGACCTTGGTCGAGATGGTCCCGTAATCGTCGTCCTGAACGCCCAGCTTCTTCATCACCGCCTCGGCGACGATGTAGTCGTAGTTGACGCCGGACAGGTCGGACGTGTCGATCCGCTCGGGGTTCAGATAGACCGGCACGGACAGGGTATGGGTCTCGAAGGTCGAGTAGCCCTGCGTCACGATCCGTCCGACCAACACCACCAGGAAGATCATCGCGACGATGATCGCCGCCAGCCCTTGCGCCTTGAAGAGGCGCTCGGCGCGGTGGCGCTTCTTGAGCCGGGCCTCGGCGGCCGAGAGAGTCTGGCGCGGGCCGGCCGCGCCGCGAGTCGCGTCAGTCATATTGTTCCCGGTACTTCTGGACGATGCGCAGGGCGACGATGTTCAGGCAGAGGGTGACCACGAAGAGGGTCAGGCCCAGGCCAAAGGCCGACAGGGTCTTGGGGCTGTCGAACTCCTGGTCGCCGGTGAGCAAGGTGACGATCTGGACGGTGACGGTGGTCACCGTATCGAGCGGGTTGGCGGTGAGCTTGGCTTGCAGACCGGCGGCCATGGTCACGATCATGGTTTCGCCGACGGCGCGCGAAACGGCCAGCAGCATGGCGGCCATGATGCCCGGCAGGGCGGCCGGCAGGACGACCTTCTTGACCGTTTCCGACTTGGTGGCGCCCATCGCGTAGCTGCCGTCACGCAGGCTTTGCGGCACGGCGTTGATGATGTCGTCCGACAGCGAGGAGACGAACGGGATCAGCATGATCCCCATCACCACCCCGGCCACCAGCGCCATCTGGTTCTGGACTTCCATCAGGTAGGTGGCCAGTGGGCCAGGGGGCAGGGCCGCGCCAATGGCGTTGAAGCCGGCGCGGAACAGCGGACCCACGGTCAGGGCGGCGAAGAAGCCGTAGACCACGGTGGGCACGCCTGCCAGAATCTCGAGCAGCGGCTTGACGACGCCACGGACGGTGCGCCCGGCGTACTCCGAGAGGTAGATCGCCGAGTAGAGGCCGACGGGCGCGGCCACCAGCATGGCGATCAACATGATCAGGAAGGTGCCGGCGAACAGCGGCACGGCGCCAAAAGCGCCCGAAGATGCGACCTGGTCGGCGCGCATGGCGATCTGCGGGCTCCACTCCGTTCCGAGCAGGAACGAGAGCGGGCTAACGCTCTGGAAGAAGCGCCAGCTTTCCCAGACCAGGGACAGCACGATGCCCAAGGTCGTGAGGACCGCCGCCACGGAGCAGGCGATCAGCAGGATGTTGGTCCAACCCTCGACGCGATTGCGGGCGCGGAACTCGGGGTTGATGCGCGGAAAGGCCAGCAGGAAACCCGCCAGGGCCAGGACGCCGGCGCCGGCCAACATGCCCGTATTCAGCAGCGTCTCGATACGCTTGGCCTCGGCGACCTTGGCGTCCAGAGCAACCTTCAGCTCGCCCTCGTAGGTAACTTCCGAGGGGGCCTGCTTGGCCGCAATCGCGCGGGCGTCGCTGTAGAACACCGCCTGGCGGTCCGGCTCCAGCGCCTGAACGGCGGCGGGGCGGGTCGACTGCAGGATCGTGTCCTCGACACGACCGGCGAACATGACGCCCAGCATCAGCAGCAACGCGGCGGGAATGCCGGCCCAAAGCGCCACATAGGCCCCGTAGTAGTTGGGAAGGGAGTGCAGGACGCGGGTTCGGCCTGCGGCCGTGGTCGTCGCCCGACGTCGGCCAGCCACGAAAGCTGCACCAGAAAACAGCGCCAGAACGAGAAGCGAGAGCCAGGTCAGCATGCGTGAGGCTAATCTTGCGCGAGTTGTCGAGAACCGCGCAGGATCGCGGGCCCTCCCCCGGCCCGTCTATGCCGGTCCGGCGCTGTGCTTATGCGACAGTTGTATGACAGTTTGACGACAGCGGCGGGACTTTACCCGACACCGACGACGATCAGGCTTCGGCGACCGTCGTGGTCGTCGGTTTCGCAACCGCCTCGGCCTTCGCCATCGGCAGGTAGACGCCGAAGGTGGCCCCCTGGCCTTGAACGCTCTCGACCGTCAGGCCGCCGCGATGGCGGTTCATGATGTGTTTCACGATCGCCAGGCCCAGGCCGGTGCCGGACTTGTCGCCGCTCTTCTGACCTTCGACGCGGTAGAACCGCTCGGTCAGGCGCGGCAGGTGCTCGCGCGCCAGTCCGGGGCCCCGATCGGTGACGCGAAGCACGGCGTAGCGCTCGGCGGGGTCATGATCCGGCGTCAGCAACGACATCCGCGACGCTGCCGGATCGCGCGGCGCCGACGCGGCCTCGACCGCCAAGCTGGGGAACACCTCGATCCGCACGACACCGTCACGCGGCGTGTACTTGATGGCGTTATCGACCAGGTTTTGCACGACCTGGATGATCTGGTCGCGATCCCCGTCGACGATCGCGCCGCCGCGCGGCGGCAGCACGGGGTCGAACACCACCGCCTTTTCACGGGCCTGCGGACCCAGGGCGTCGATCACGTCGATCACGGCCATGGAGAGATCGACACGGCCCAGCGGGGCGATGTGCTCGTTCAGCTCGATCCGGGAAAGGCTCATCAGGTCATCGATCAGGCGCGACATCCGCTCAGCCTGGGCCAGCATGATGGCCAGGAACTTGTCGCGGGCGCCGGGATCGTCCTTGGCGTGGCCGCGCAGGGTCTCGATGAAGCCGGACAGCGACGCGAGCGGCGTACGCAGCTCGTGGCTGGCGTTGGCCAAGAAGTCGGCGCGCGTGCGCTCGCTGCGGCGGGCGTCGGTCTCATCGCGCAAGGCCAGGAGCGCAAGTCGCGAACGACCGACCGTCTCCTTGAGCGGGCGCGCGGACGCCAGCCACGTACGCCCTTGCACGCCGCCAGTCTCGAACTCGGCCACGCCCTCGATCCCGCCGAACAAGGCCTCGTCGACCGCCTCCAGAACGCGCGGATGACGCACGGCGGTCACCAGCAGCGCCCCCTTGTGCTGAATCTTGAACAGTTCGCGGGCGGTGGCGTTGGCGAACAGGAAGCGCCGGCCCGTGAGGTCGTCGGCCTCCTCGGCCGCGATCACCATCAGCGGATCGGGCAACTGGTCCAAGATCGCGGCGAAGGGCGGCTGCTCGGCCGCGGTCACCGTCGGTTGGGCCAGGATGCTTCCCTCGACGCCGGCGGTTCTCGCCTCTTTTCGGCGGTTCAGAAAAACGCCTGCGCCGCCCACCGCAAGCGCGGCGAGGACCGCAGGCATCGGCTCGGCAAGACCCAGCGCCGCCAGCGCCAAAAGCGCCCCCGGCCCAATCAACAACGACCACGGCGCGCTCGCATGAGCGCGCGCGGGACTGCCCTGGGGTGTGTTCGCCAACGGCATCGTGGGAGTTCACCGATTCAAGCGAGAGGCGATTCGACGATCCAGATATGGCGCCCCGCCAAGCCATGCGATAGACGAATGACGCCCAAGTGCGCGTCGCGAGCGGAACTCACCGTATTTTCGCCGCATCGTGACCTGAATTAGTGGCCCGGTTTCTATCGAGGTGTCGTTCGTAATGCAGCGCAAGGTCCTGGTCGCGACGGTCGCGGCCGCTCCTCTTCTGGCCATCGGTTTCGCCGCCTCGGCTGAAACCCCGGTCTCCACCGCGCGCACGACGCCGATCGCGACCAGCACGGCGACCGGAACCGCCGCGGACGATATTCGCATCACCGCCGACGGCTCGATCAAGCCGACCACGGCCGGTCCGATTGTGACGATCGACAGCAATCACAAGGTGACGAACCTCGGCACGCTTTCGACCACCGGCGTCAACGACGGCGTGGGCGTCCTCATTATAGGCGGCAGGACCGGCGGGCTGACGAACTCGGCCACGATTTCGCTGCTTGAAGACTACACCCCCAGCGACAGCGACTCGGACGGCGACATCGACGGCGTGTTCGCCCAAGGCGCCAACCGCTTCGGCGTCCGCCTGACCAACG
Organism: Caulobacter vibrioides; assembly: GCF_002310375.3. Taxonomy (GTDB): domain Bacteria; phylum Pseudomonadota; class Alphaproteobacteria; order Caulobacterales; family Caulobacteraceae; genus Caulobacter; species Caulobacter vibrioides_D. The sequence goes on along the minus strand of NZ_CP023315.3, from coordinate 307,651 downwards.
CCGGAACCTTCACGGGCGACATCGTCAACGATGCGACCGGCATCATCAGCATCGAGGGCAATAATTCCGCCGGCGTCCTGCTGGAAGGTCCGGTGGTGGGGAACATCACCAACCTCGGCTCGATCAGCGTCACCGGCGACAACGCCTATGGCGTGCGGATCGCCGCGCCCGTCACCGGCAAGGTGACCCTGGGCGGCCAGATCAACGTCCAGGGCGTCAACGCTGTCGCCCAGGCGATCGATGCGAACGTCTCGGGCGCTCTGGTTCTGCAGGGTACGACCAGCGCCACGGGCTATCGCTACACCTCGCGCCCCACGACGACGGACGCGTTGAACAAGCTGGACGCCGACGACCTGTTGCAGGGCGGGCCGGCGGTGCGCATCGGCGGCGACGTCAGCGGCGGCGTCCTTCTGCAGGGCCTGAACTATTCGTCCAAGGTCAACAGTGACGGCACCACGACGACGACCACGATTTCGTCGAGCAGCACCGGGACCTCGAGCATCAACGTCTTCGGCGGGGCCCCCGCTCTGCAGATCGGTTCGGCCAGTCAGAACGTGACCCTGGGCGCGGTCGGATCCGGCGACAACGCCTATGGCCTGATCGCCAAGGGGGCCATCTCCGCAGCGGGCGTCTATAACGGCGTCTCGGCCACGGGCGTCTCGATCGGCGCCGGCGGCGGGCGGACGACCACGCTCGTCGGCGGCCTGCGCAACGACGGACAGATCACCGCCACGTCCTACGAAGCCAACGCCACCGGTGTGGTGCTGAATTCGGGCGCCACCGCAGCCTCGATCCTCAATCGCGGCGCGCTGACCGCCAACGCCGCATCGTTCGCGGGATCCGGCGTGACCGCCAGCGCTCGCGGCCTGGTGATCGCCACCGGCGCCTCGGCGACCAGCTTCAGCAACACCGGGAGCGTCACCGCAACGCGCACGGGCGAGACCGGCGATGCGATCGCTGTGCTCGACCAAGCCGGGACGCTGCGGACCATCACCAACACCGGCGCGATCCGGGCGACTGTTTCCGCACCGGCCTACAAGGCCGACGGCACGGTCGCCAGTGTGACCGCCACGGGCCGTACGATCGCGCTGGATCTGCGCGCCAACAATTCGGGCGTGAACTTCACCCAGTCGGGCCCGGCGGACTTCACCTCGACCAGCACGTTCCCCAGCACCGACACCACCACCAGCGCCAGCTCGGCGTCGACCACGGTGGCGCCGTCGACCATCGGCGACGTGCTGTTTGGTGGCGGCGCCGACACCTTGAACGTCTGGAGCGGCACGCTGCTGGGCGAAATGTCCTTCGGGGCCGGCCAGGACCGCCTGTCGATCGACGGCGGCGCCGTCGCGCTGGGCAAGCTGTACGACAGCGATGGCAAGCTGGACCTGGCGATCGCCAACGGCAGCCTGGCGATCGCCAACAGCGACACCATCAACGTCAGCAGCGTGAATCTGGGCAGCAAGGCCAAGCTTCTGTTCTCGGCGGACCCGACGGCGGGAACCAACACCAAGCTGGTCGTGTCGGGCGCGACCACGATCGCCACGGGCGCTGAACTGGGCATCCGCATGGCCAATCTGGTCAAGCAGCCGACGACGTTCACGGTGATCCAGGGCTCGAACATCAACGTCGGGACGATCGGCAACAGCCTGCTGGCCGAGTCGCCCTACCTGTACGTCGCCACCAGCCGGGCCGACGCCAACAACGTCTATATCGACGTCCGTCGTCGCACCGCCGCCGAGATCGGCTTCAATCAAGCCGAAACCTCGGCCTATGACGCCGTGTTCAGCGCGCTGGGCGCGGACTCGACCCTCGCCGCGACCTTCCTGAACCAGAACTCGCGTGACGGTTTCCGCGACCTTTATGACCAGATGCTACCCGACCAGGGCGAAGGCCTGTTCGCCGCGCTGCAGACGGTCAACCAGCAGGTTTCGGCGGCCACCATGTTCCGCCCTGATCCGGGCGACCGCTACGGCCCCGACAGCGTCTGGGTGCAGGAGATCAACTCGCTGACCCGTCGCGACACCGACCAGACCCTCGGTTCGGACACCCAGGCCTTCGGCTTTGTGGGCGGTTACGAAGCGATCGGCGACGCCGGCGGCGCGCTGGGCCTGACCCTGGCCTATGTCAGCATCGAAGAGCACGACACGGTCGCCAAGGTCGGCGAACAAACCACCGCCTCGTTCGTGCAAAGCGGCGCCTACTGGCGGCGCTCCGTGGGCGGCTGGCGCTTCAACGCCGGCGGTGGCCTGGGTTACGCCTTCTTCCAAGGGGATCGCCGCTTCATCGCGCCGGACTCCGACGGCGACGGCGTGGCGGACCTGCTCCTGAAAAACAGCGCTGACTGGAACGGCGTGACCGCCAACGCCTATGCCGGCATGGCCTACGAACAGAAGTTTGGCCGATTCTTCGCCCGCCCCGAAGGCCGCCTCGACTATGTCTGGCTGCGCGAGGGCAAGCGCACTGAAAAGGGCGGCGGCGACGCCTTCGACCTGACCGTCGACAAGCGCACCTCCAGCAATCTCAGCGGTGAACTGGGCGTGGTGATGGGCGCGGACTTCGGTAAGCAGGTCTGGTGGCGTCCGGAAGTCCGCGTCGGCTACCGCCAGACGCTGGCCGGCTCGGTGGGCGACACCGTGGCGCGCTTCAAGGGCGGCAACGCGTTCTCACTGGCCGCGATGGACGACAAGCAAGGCGCGCTGACCGCCGGCTTCGCCCTGCGAGCGGGTACGCCCATGTCGTACCTCGCGCTGGAGGGCGGCGTCGAAGCCGCCAAGAAGCAGAAGCGCTACAATCTGCGCCTCTCTGGCCGGGCCATGTTCTAAGCCGCGTCAAATCGTCTCAAGACCACGTATCGGTTCAGAAGGCCGCCTCGGGAGACCGAGGCGGCCTTTTGCGCGAACGGATTGTTAATCGCTTCAACCGTTTGATTCCGTAGAAGATTCGCGGATTTTTTCGCGACACTTCGTCGCGCCTCAAGAAAATCTCGGGGGCGACTCCCTTAATCTCTATTCCCGAGCTGGGATTAATCGTCTCCCTTAGGCTCGGCAGGTCGGCTCGCGCTGCGCGCCGAGAGGGGACTAACGATGACCGTTGCCAAGACTGCCTTCCGCGCCGCGTTGATCGCGGGCGCTTCCCTGCTCATCACCGCCGGCGCTGCGTCGGCCCAAACCTCGTCGTCCGACGACGCCACCGCCCGTATCGCCGCGCTTGAGGCGCAACTTCAGGCCCTGCAAAAGCAGGTTTCCGACCTGAGGGCCGCCACCACCGCCGCCACCGCCAAGGACGCCAAAGCCGCTCAGAGCGCGACCACCGTCAGCATGGCGAACGGGCGTCCGACATTCTCGACCGGCGACGGGGCGTTCTCAGCGTCGATCCGCGGCTTCTTCCAGGCCGACGCCGCGCGCTACGACCAAAGGCCCGCCGGCCCCTTGGCCACGGACTTCCGCAGAGGCTCGTTCGGCGACGCGACCGAAAACGACCGCGTGCGCGATCTTTCCGACGGCGTAAACGTCCGCCGCGCTCGCCTGGGCATCGAGGGCAAGGTCTTCGGCGCCTTCGACTACAACATGGTCTACGATTTCGGTGGCTCCGGCACGGAAGAGGCCGGGAAGATCTCCTCGGCCTGGCTTCAATACAGCGGCTTGCCGGTGAAGGTCCGCGCGGGCTTCTATCCGCACCCCACCAGCCTGGAAGACGCCGCCAGCTTCACCGGGTCGCTCTTCCCCGAGCGGGCGTCGGTCGCCGAGACGGTCCGAGGTCTTGCAGGCGGCGACGGCCGCGCGACGATCGGGGTGTTCCATAACGGCGAACGCTGGAACTTCTCCGCAGCCGTCACCGGCAACACCGTCACGACCCAGACGTTCGACGAACAACTCGGCGTTATCGGCCGCTTCTCGGTTGTCCCCTTCAAGGGCGATGGCTGGCTGATCCACACCGGGGTGAACACCAACCTTGTCATCCATCCCGCCAAGGGCGGTCCGGACGTCGCCGCGACCGGCGGCGCCATCAGCAACCTGCGCCTGCGCGATCGACCTGAACTGCGCGTCGATGGCGCGCGCCTGATCGACACGGGCAATATCGACGCCGACAGCCTGACCGCGATCGGTCTGGAGTTCGGCGCGATGCGCAAGAACGTCTTCGTTCAGGCCGAATACTTTGACATCAAGGTCAAGCGTCGCAGCAGCACGCTGGCGGATCCGAAGTTCAATGGCTGGTATGTCCAGGCCGGCTGGACCCTGACGGGCGAGGCTCGCCGCTACAGCACCGCGACCGCTGGCTTCGATGCGCCGCGCCCCGCCAAGCCCTTCGACCTGAAGAAGGGGAACTGGGGCGCGATCGAACTCGCCGCGCGCTATTCGAACTTCGACCTCGACTATCTGGCGGGCCCGGCGGGCTCCTCGCCCGTCGCCGGCGCGATCCGTGGCGGCGAGCAGAACATCTTGTCGCTGGGCGTGAACTGGTACCTCAATTCGGTCGTTTCGCTCTCCGCGGCGTACCGCAATGTCGAGGTCAATCGCCTCTCGCCGGGCGGCACGGCCTTCGTCGCCGGCTCAACCCCGCCCGCAGGGGCGCAGGTCGGCCAGGACCTCGATATCTGGTCCGTCCGAACACAGTACGTCTTCTAACCACCGCAGCACCGAGGACACTTCATGGCTCGTCATTTTGACAAACCCACGCGACGAGGTGTCCTCGGCGCCGCCACGGTGGGCGCCGGCGTTCTCGCCGCGCCCGCCCTGCTTGGCGGCGTCGCCCATGCTCAAGGCAAGACGGTCACGCTGCTGAACGTCAGCTATGACCCCACGCGAGAGCTCTACAAGGATATCAACGCGGCCTACGCGACCTACTGGAAGACGCGCGTCGGTCAGACCCTGACCATCAACCAAAGCCACGGCGGCTCGGGTAAGCAGGCGCGATCGGTGATTGACGGGCTCCAGGCCGATGTCGTCACCCTGGCGCTCGCCTATGACATCGACGAAATCGCCACCAAGGGGCGCTTGCTGCCCGCCAACTGGCAGTCGCGGCTCCCGCAGAACTCCACGCCCTATACTTCGACGATCGTCTTCCTCGTCCGCAAGGGCAATCCTAGCAAGGTCAAGGACTGGAGCGACCTGATCAAGCCCGGCGTCGAGGTCATCACGCCCAATCCCAAGACCTCCGGCGGCGCGCGCTGGAACTATCTGGCGGCCTGGGCCTGGGCGCTCAAACAGCCGGGCGGCGACGCCGCCAAGGCCGAGGCCTATGTGAAGGCCCTGTTCGAACACGTCCCGATTCTTGATACGGGCGCGCGCGGCGCGACCACCACCTTCACCCAGCGCGGCATCGGTGATGTCCTGCTGACGTGGGAGAACGAAGCCTACCTCGCCCAGGAGGAACTGCCCGGCAAGTTCGACATCGTCTACCCGTCGTTGTCGATCCTGGCCGAGCCGCCGGTCGCCCTGGTCGACAAGAATGTGGATCGCCACAAGACCCGAACCGTGGCCCAGGGGTATCTGAACTTCCTCTACAGCCCGCTCGCTCAGAATCTCATCGCCAAGCACCACTACCGTCCGCGCAACGCGGCCGTCGCAGCCAAGTACGCCAGCAAGTTCAAACAGATCCCGCTGGTGACGATCGACGACACCTTCGGCGGCTGGAAAAAGGCGCAGGCTACGCATTTCAACGACGGCGGCGCCTTCGACCGTATCTATCGACCCAAGTAGCGCCGGCCTCGGGGCTCGTCCGTTCCGGGAAGTCCGGGCGAGCCCTCGATCATCGCAGCGACCGGCTAGAACGGCCCCAGGTCCGGCGGGTCCTCACGCCGGGGCGCAACCTCTGTTGGGAACTCGACAAGATCGGGTACGTTGAGCGTCCACGGGGAGGTGGGAGCTTAGCCTTGGAAGACTATTCGGAATCGCGCCGGGCCGGCGAGCGACTCGCCGCCGGACATGATGTCGGCGATCCATTCGCCGCAGCGATCCGGGCTACCCGCATGGCCATGATCGTCACCGACGCAACCCAGGCCGACAATCCCATCATCTTCGCGAACGACGCCTTCCTGAAACTGACCGGCTATTCCCGCGACGAGATCATCGGCCGAAATTGCCGCTTCCTGCAGGGCCCAGACACCGACCCAAAGGCCGTGCAGACCGTGCGGGACGCGGTGACGGCCGGAGAAGACGTCACGGTCGACCTGCTGAACTACCGCAAGGACGGCTCGGCCTTCTGGAACGCTCTTTATCTGTCACCGGTGCGCAACGACGCCGGGCGGATCGTCTATTTCTTCGGCTCACAACTGGACGTCACCGACAGGAAGGCCGTTGAGGTTCGCGCTCGCGACCACAGCGACGGCCTTCAGCAGATGGTGGACGAGCGGACGCGCGAACTGACCCAGGCGCTGGAGCAGAAGACCGTCTTGCTTCACGAGGTGGACCACCGCGTGAAGAACAACCTTCAGCTCATCTCGAGCCTGCTGCTGCTGCAGAACCGGCGCGTGCCTGATCCTGCGGTCAAGGCGTCGTTGAAGGGCATGCTGGGCCGGGTCAACGCCATTGCGACGGTCCACCGCCGCCTGTTCCAGAGCGAGGACGTGGAGCGCTTCGACGTCTCGGCGTTCATTCGCGACATCGTCGCCGACCTGATGGGCTCGGCCATGCGCGACGACATTCGGGTCGAGCTGGATCTTGAGCGCGTCGAGATCCCCGCCGCCAAGGCCGCGCCCCTGGCCCTGGTCGTCAACGAGCTGCTGACCAACGCTCTGCGACACGGCTTTCCCGAGGGACGCGGCGGCCGCATCTTTGTCGGCGTCTCGCGCCTAAACGGTGTTTTCCGGATCGAAATCACAGACGACGGCGTTGGTCTGGACAGGGAAACGCAAACGTCCGGCTTTGGCCTCACCATCGTTCAGCTGCTCTGCCAGCAGCTGAAGGCGAAGTGGGAAACCACCGACGCGGAACCCGGAACCCGTGTGGTCGTTCTATTGCCCGTCGATGGGGCGCACTAGGTAAGGACATTTGTACAATGAGCCGGCCAGCGCTCGATGTTCTGATTGTCGAAGACGAGATGCTTCTCGCCATCGAACTGGAGCATCTGATCGAGGAGGCTGGTTGCCGCCCGCTCGGCTGCGCCATGAGTTCGGTCGAAGCCGTAGCCTTGGCGGAGCGACTGCACCCTGACCTCGCGCTCGTCGACGTCCATCTCAGCGACGGCCCCACGGGCGTCGATGTCGCTCGCCGGATCGCTGACGACTGTGGCGGGGTCGCCCTGTTCATGACCGCGAACGTCAAACGCCTGCCCGATGATTTCGCCGGCGCATGCGGCGTGATCGGCAAGCCCTATTCCGAGCATGGCGTGAAGACCGCGCTGGCCTATCTCGCGGTGTGCCTCACCGAGGGGCGCGCGCCGGGTCCGGTTCCCGTCGGCCTGGCCCTCGCGCCGGCCTACGCCGCGCGTTGGGGCGTAGGGGACGTGCTGCCTAGGACCGCCTGATGTCGGGGCCGCCCCTTGCGGTGTTGGTCGGAACCCTGGCCGCGTTGCTTTCGATCGGCAGCTTCGCGCCCCAAATCCTCAAGACCTGGCGAGAAAGGGATGCTTCGGCGGTCTCCCTGCGCATGTACGTGGTCACCGTCGCTGGGTTTGGTTGCTGGTTGACCTACGGCTTCATGATCCGGGCCTGGCCGGTGATCGTGTCCAACCTCGCGTGCCTTCTGATGGCCGGCACCATGCTGGCGCTCAAGCTGCGGTTCCGTCGCGCGTAAAGCTGCGGGGTTCGTTTTTGATGACAGGGGGTGCGGGGTCCGCTATCGAGGCGCCGCTCTTTTCCGCATCGAGGAACGCCGCCTTGACCGACGTCGCCGAGGAAGCTGGCTGGGCCACCGCCAAGACCCTGGCCGAGGCCCTGCCCTACATCCAGATCTACGATCGCGAAACGGTCGTGATCAAATACGGCGGCCACGCGATGGGCCAGGAAGATGTGGCCAAGGTCTTCGCCGCCGACGCGGTCCTGCTGAAGCTCTTGGGCGTGCACCCGGTGGTCGTTCACGGCGGCGGTCCGCAGATCAGCCGCATGCTCGACAAGGCCGGCGTGAAGTCGACCTTTGTCGACGGCCTGCGCGTCACTGACGAAGCGACGATGGAAGTCGCCGAGATGGTGCTGTCGGGCGCGATCAATAAGGAAATCGCCAACTGGATCACGCTGGCCGGCGCCGAAGCCGACGTGCGCGGCGTGGGCCTGTCGGGCAAGGACGCTCGCCTGATCACCGCCGAAAAGGTGACCCGGACCAAGAAGGACCCCGACAGCAATATCGAGCAGGCGGTGGACCTTGGCTTCGTGGGCGAGCCCACCAAGGTGGATCCCCAGCTGATCGAGGCCCTGCTGACCTCGGAGCACGACTACATCCCGGTCGTCGCGCCGATTGGCGTTTCGCCGGCTGGCGACACCTTCAACATCAACGCCGACACCGTGGCCGGCGCCCTGGCCGGCGCGCTGAAGGCCAAGCGCATGCTGATGCTGACCGACATCAAGGGCGTGCTCGACGGCAACGGCGAACTGATCCGTGAAATGACGATCGAACAGGCTCGCGCGCTGATCGACACGGGCGTGGCCACCGGCGGCATGATCCCGAAGCTGGAGAACGCCATCCACGCGATCGAGTCGGGCGTCGAAGCTGTCGTCATCCTGGACGGCCGTCGCCCCCACGCCATGCTGGTCGAGCTGTTCAGCGAGTACGGCGCGGGCACGCTGATCAAGCGATGAGCGCGGACCTCTCCCACGTCGACACCTGGCTGTTCGACCTCGACAACACGCTCTACCCGATGGAAAGCCAGTTCATGGGCCTCATCGAGGTCAAGATGACGGACTTCGTCGAGCGCGAAACGGGGCTCCCCCGCGAGGAAGCCCGGGCGCTGCAGAAGCAGTACTTCCTGGAACACGGCACGACCCTGGCGGGCCTGATGGCCAACCACAGCGTCGAGCCCAAGCGGTTTCTCGACGAAGTGCACGATGTCTCCATGGACCTCTTGGTCCCCGACGCGGCGCTGCGGGCGTCGATCTCACGCTTGCCGGGACGGCGGCTGATCTTCACGAATGGATCGCTGGGCCATGCCGAGCGCGTGCTGAATCACCTGAACCTGCACGACCTGTTCGACGACCTATTCGCCATCGAAAGCGCCGACTACCTGCCCAAGCCCGCCCTGGCGACCTTCGACAAGATCACCAAGATGCACGCCGTGCGCCCCCCCGAGGCGGCCTTCTTCGAGGACAGCGAGAAGAACCTCGTGCCGGCCTCTCGCCTGGGCATGACCACCGTGCTGGTCGGTCCGCACGCCGCCGCCTCGACCTCCGAACACGTCCATTTCCGCACCAACGATCTCGCCGCGTTCTTGAGCTCGGCGCGCCTGCAAGGAAGCCCCGCATGACCGCCGTGAGCCTGCCCTCCGTTTCTTTGGCCGATCTGCAAACCGAGATCGAAGCCGCCTGGGAAGCCCGCGCCGACGTGTCGGCCGCTACCACCGGCCCGGTCCGCACCGCCGTCGACGAAGCCCTGCGCCTGCTCGACAGCGGCGAGGCCCGCGTCGCCGAGAAGATCGACGGCGAGTGGTTCACCCATCAGTGGCTGAAGAAGGCCGTACTGCTGTCGTTCCGCCTGAACCCCAACACCGTGATGCGCTCAGGCGCGCTGGGCGGCGGCGTGGGTCCCTGGTGGGACAAGGTGGCCAACAAGTTCGACGGCTGGGACGCCCCGCAGTTCGAGGCCGGCGGCTTCCGCGCGGTGCCCGGCGCGATCGTCCGTCGCGGCGCCCACATCGGCAAGAACGTGATCCTGATGCCGTCGTTCGTGAACATCGGCGGCTATGTCGACGAGGGCACGATGGTCGACACCTGGGTGACGGTCGGCTCGTGCGCCCAGATCGGCAAGAACGTCCACCTGTCGGGCGGCGTCGGCATCGGCGGCGTGCTGGAGCCCCTGCAAGCCAACCCGACCATCATCGAGGACAACTGCTTCATCGGCGCTCGCTCGGAAGTCGTCGAGGGCGTAGTCGTCGGCGAGGGCAGCGTGTTGTCGATGGGCGTGTTCATCAGCGCCTCGACCAAGATCGTCGACCGCAAGACCGGCCAGGTCCACATCGGCAAGGTGCCGCCCTACAGCGTCGTCGTCCCCGGCAGCCTGCCCGACCCGAACGGCGGCCCGAGCCTCTACTGCGCGGTGATCGTCAAGACGGTGGACGCGCAAACGCGGTCGAAGACCAGCATCAACGACCTGCTGCGGGATTGATGCGCCAAAATCCTCCCCCTCACGGGGGAGGTGTTCGCGAAGCGAACGGAGGGGGAAGAAGCCGGATAGCCCGCACTCCCCCCTCCGGCCTTCGGCCGCCTCCCCCACGGGGGGAGGATTTCGCGTGTCCTACTTCGTCGCCTCGTGCAGCTGCTTCTTGCTCTCGGCGGCGCCTTCCTTGGCGTCCTGCTTCAAGTCCTTGCCGGCTTGCTTGAGCTCCTGCCCCGCCTCTCCAGCGGCTTCCTTCAGCTCCGCGCCCGTTTCCTTGGCGCTTTCCTTGATCGCGGTTCCGGCTTCCTTGACGTCCGGATCGTTGGCGATGTTGTGGGCCGCGTCCTTGACATCCGAGGCGGCGGCCTTGGCGCCTTCCTTCACTTCGGTGGCGTGCTCCTGAGAACAGGCGGCGAGCGAGAGGGCGGCGGCCCCGGCGGCGATCAGCAAAAGCTTGGAACGCATGGTCGTGCTCCTGGAAGGACAGCAAAATGGGTCGGCTGGATAACGGAGCGCCAAGGCACAGGTTCCGAGCGGGCTTTGCGTCCGGGGCTCGAGCCCGCTAAACCCCCGCCATGCGCATCGCCTTCCTCGGCACTCCCGATTTCGCCGTCACCTGCCTCGCCGAACTCGTCGCCTCCGGCCATGAGATCGTCTGCGTCTACTCCCAGCCGCCCGCCCCGCGCGGCCGCGGCCAGGACCTGAAGCCCTCGCCGGTCCACGCCTTCGCCGAGGGCCTGGGCCTGCCGGTCCGCACGCCGGTCTCGATGAAGACGCCCGACGAGATCGAGGCCTTCAAGGCGCTGGACCTAGACGCCGCCGTCGTTGTCGCCTTCGGCCAGATCCTGGTGCAGGCGGTGCTGGAGGCCCCGATCCACGGCTGCTTCAACCTGCACGCCAGCCTGCTGCCCCGCTGGCGGGGCGCCGCGCCGATCCAGCGGGCGATCATGGCCGGCGATCCGGTCACCGGCGTTCAGGTCATGCGGATGAGCGAAGGCCTCGACGAAGGCCCTATCCTGATGTCCGAACAGGTGGCCATCGCTGACGATGACACGGCCGCCAGCCTGCACGACAAGCTGGCCGCCGTCGGTGCGCGCCTGCTGCCCGTAGCCCTGGCCGCCATCGAGCGCGAGGTGGTCCAGGAAACCCCCCAGGCCGAGGACGGCGTCACCTACGCCAAGAAGATCAAGTCCGCCGAGGCCCGCATCGACTGGACCCGCCCAGCCGCCGAGATCGACCGCCACATCCGCGGCCTCTCGCCGTTCCCCGGCGCCTGGTTAGAGGCCCCGTCCGACAAAGGTCCCGTCAGGGTGAAGGCCCTGCTATCGCGCGTCGAGGCCGCCTCGGGCGTCGCTGGAACCGCGCTGGACGACGCCCTGCTGATCGCCTGCGGAGACGGCTCCATCCGCCTGCTGAAGGCTCAGCGCGAAGGCAAGGGCGTGCAAGACGCGCAGACCTTCACGCGCGGCTTTCCGGTTCCGGCGGGAACGGTCCTGGCCTGATGCCCCGCTACCGCCTCCTGGTCGAGTATGACGGCCGCCCCTACTCGGGGTTTCAGGCCCAGGCGACCCTGCCCAGCGTGCAGGGCGCGATCGAGGCGGCGGTGAAGGCCTTCTCCGGCGAAGAGGTGCGCATCGCCGCCGCCGGCCGCACCGACACGGGCGTCCACGCCACCGGCCAGGTGGTCCATGTCGACCTCGAAAAGGACTGGCCCGCTCAGACGGTGTTCAACGCCCTCAACGCCCACCTGACTCGCGAGGCGGTGTCGATCCTCTCGGCCGAGGTGGCGGAGGGCGACTGGCACGCGCGGTTCTCGGCCAATGAGCGGCGCTACCTCTACCGGATCCTCAACCGCCGCGCTCCGCCGGCCCTGGACAAGGGCCGGGTCTGGCACATGAAGAAGGACCTCGACCACGAGGCCATGCACGCCGCCGCCCAGCATCTCGTTGGCCTGCACGACTTCACGACCTTCCGCGACATGCACTGCCAGTCCAAGAGCCCGGTGAAGACGCTCGACGTCGCCCGCGTACGGCGGGTCGGCGAGGAGATCCACCTCGATTTCGAGGCGCGGTCCTTCCTGCATCGCCAGGTCCGCTCGATGACCGGCACCCTCGTCGAGGTCGGCGCGGGGCGCTGGACCGTGGACGACGTCAAGGCGGCGCTGGAGGCCAAGGATCGGCGGGAGTGTGGGCCGGTGGCGCCGGCGGATGGGCTTTATTTGGTGGGTGTGGGGTACGGGGAATAGCGCCCCCTCCGTCACGCCGCCTATCGGCGCCGCGCCACCTCCCCCGTTTCACGGGTGAGGAGGAATCCCACCATCCTCCCCCGCGCGCGGGGGAGGTGGATCGGCGCGCAGCGCCGAGACGGAGGGGGCGCTCTTTCGCCCCTACAGCACCGAACAGTTCGTGATCTGGCTGAACGCCTCCAGCGCCGCCGTGCCGACCACGCTCGTCCCAAAGCGATCGAGTTCCGGCGACCAGACCGCCACCGTCGCCTTGCGAGGAACCACCGCGACAATGCCGCCGCCCACCCCGCTCTTGGCCGGCAAGCCGACGCGGTAGGCGAAGCTGCCGACGCTGTCATAGATGCCGCAGGTCAGCAGCAGGGCGTTGAGGCGCCTCGTCAAACGTTCGGGGAACACCGTCTCCTGGGCGATCGGCGAAAACCCGCCGGCGGCCAGAGGCAGGAAGGCCCGCGCTAACTGGCGGCAGCTCATGGTCAGGGCGCATTGGCGGCAATAGGCGGCGACCACCGCCTCGGGATCGTGGGTGATCGTGCCCTGGCCGCGCATCAGGCTGGCGATGGCGCGGTTCTGCCAGGCGTGGGCCAGCTCCGAGGTCGCCACCGCCGGATCGATTTCCAACCGCTCACCGCATAGAAAGCCGGCGAAGTCACGGACCAGGGCCGCCGGGTCGCGGGTGACGTCCATCAGCACATCGGTGATGGCCAGGGCGCCGGCGTTGATGAACGGGTTGCGCGGCACGCCCTGCTCGGCCTCTAGCAACGAAAGGTGGTTGAACGGCGTGCCCGAGGGCTCCTTGCCCACCCGCGTCCAGGTCTCGTCGCCCAGGCGGTTCAGGGCCAGGCCCAGGGCGAAGACCTTGGTGATGCTCTGGACCGAAAAGCCCTCGTCCGCGTCACCGATCACGTGCTCGTCGCCATCGACCATCCGCACGGCCATGCCGAACTTGCCGCCGGGCACGGTGGCCAGTTGCGGGATGTAGTCGGCGGGCCGGCCCTTGCCGAAATGCGGCCTGACCAGCACCGCCACCTCGGCCAGGACGTCGGGGATCGAGAGCGCCTTCATCCTCGTCCCCGCCCCGCTCAGGCGAACGCCGCGAAGTAGCGCTTGATCAGCGCCTCGTAAGCCTCGGCGAGTTGGCGGACCTCCTCGAGGGGGACCCGCTCATCGACCTGGTGCATGGTCGAGCCGACCAGGCCGAACTCCACCACCGGGCACAGGGCCCGGATGAACCGCGCGTCACTGGTGCCGCCGGTGGTCGACAGCTCCGGCGCGCGGCCGGTGGCGTCGGTCACGGCGGCCACGATCACGTCGGTGAAGTCGCCCGGCTCGGTGAGGAACGCCTCGCCGCTGATCTTGCACAGCGCGCTGGCAGTCCCGTCGAAACCGTCCGCCGCCTTGGCGCACTCGGCCTCGATCCAGGCGGCAAGGTCCTTGCCCTTGTGGGCCGGGTTGAAGCGGATGTTGACCCGCGCCTTGGCCGAGGCGGGGATGACGTTGGTGGCGGTGTTGCCGACGTCGATCGTGGTGATCTCCAGGTTCGACGGCTGGAAGCCGGTGTAGCCGTCGTCCAGCACCCGCGCCTTCAGGGCCGACAGGATGTCGACCAGCACCGGAATCGGATTGGCCGCGCGGTGCGGATAGGCCACGTGGCCCTGGCGGCCCTCGACGGTGATCCAGGCGTTGATGCTGCCGCGCCGGCCGATCTTGACCATGTCGCCCAGCAAGTTGGCCGAGGTCGGCTCGCCGACGATGCAGTGGTCGATGATCTCGCCCTCGGCGGCCAGGGCCTCGACGACCTTGACGGTGCCGTCCTCTGCCACGCCCTCCTCGTCGCCGGTGATCAGGAAGCTAATCGAGCCGGGATGGTCGGAAATCTTGGCGACGGCGGCGACGAAGGCGGCGATGGCCGACTTCATGTCGACGGCGCCACGCCCATAGAGCACGCCGTCCTTGATCTCGGCTTCGAACGGCCCAGCGGTCCAGGCCGCGTCATCGCCCACGGGCACCACATCGGTATGGCCCGCGAAACAGAGATTCGGCCGCGCCGTCCCACGCCGGGCGTAGAGGTTCTCGATCTCGCCGAACTTCATCCGGCGGCAGGCGAAACCCAGGGCCTCCAGCTGGCGCTGAAGGGTGTCCATCGCGCCGGCGTCGGCCGGGGTCACCGACGGGCGACGGATCAGGGCCTGGGCAAGCTCTACAGGGTCAATGCTGACGGAAACGGGCGCGGGACGGGTCATGGTGCAGGCTTTAAGCTTCCCCTTGCGTCCGCGCAAATCCCGCACGCTTGTTCCAAGGTAGGTCATGCCCAAGATCGATCTCGCCGCCGCCCCCACCCGCATCGGCACGGCCTATCCCGCCCCGTTCAACCAGCCCTGCCTGCAGCGTCACCGCACCAAGCTGGGCGACGCGGCGGGGCTCGATCAGTTCGGCGTCAACCTGCTGCGCCTCCCCCCCGGCGCCTGGTCAAGCCAGCGCCACTGGCACACGGCCGAGGACGAGTTCACCTGGGTCGTCGAGGGCGAGGTGGTGCTGGTCGAGAATGACGGCGAGACCGTGCTGCGGGCCGGCGACTGCGCGGGCTTCAAGGCCGGGGTGGCGAACGGGCACTGCTTCCAGAACCGGTCGGATCGGGATGTGCTGCTGCTGGAGGTAGGCTCGCGGCGGCCGCACGTGGACGGCTGTGACTATCCGGATATCGACCTGGTGCTGCGGGATGGGGAGAGTGTTTACCGGCATCGGGACGGGACGCCGTATGAGACGGAGACCGGGCGGACGCGGTAGGGGGCGGATCGCTAGGTCCGCAATGGATGGATAGCGCACCAAATCCTCCCCCCAGCGGGGGAGGTGTCGGCGAAGCCGACGGAGGGGGAAGAAGCCGGCTCGGCGGAACTTCCCCCTCCGGCCTTCGGCCTCCTCCCCCTCTGGGGGGAGGATTTTCGAACGTCCGACTAGGGTCGCAAGCCGCCCTTGGGCGGTGCGATCCTTGAATCTCTTGGAGGCTGCAGCGTGCAGGGCTGATCAGGTCAGTCAAGGATCGCCTCCGGCGACCGCGCGCGGCGACGCGTAGCGTCGTCCTTGAGTGACCTGATCAGCCCTGCGATCGTCTCGCCGTGAGATGTAAGGAGGGTTTCCTTCCGGGCGGAAGGAAGCTGGGACGAACTCAAACAAACCCCGTCATCCCGCGCTTCATGCGCGGGACACATGGTTCAGCGTCCACGCGAGAGCGCCATCCTGCTCCGCGCTTGCGGCGAATGGAGGGGTCCCGCGCATGAAGCGCGGGATGAAGGCGGCAGTTGGATCTAAGGCGCCGGCCGCCCCTAAGCCGCGCGGCGGGCCTTCTTCACCTTGGCCATGGCGCGGTCGCGGCGCAGGCGCGAGAGGTGGTCGATGAAGAGCACGCCTTCCAGGTGGTCCATCTCGTGCTGGATGCAGACGGCGAACAGGCCCTCGGCTTCCTCGACGACCGTTTCGCCCTGGTAGTTCATATAGCGCAGGGTGACCTTGGACGGGCGCTCGACCTCGTCATAGTACTCGGGCACCGACAGGCAGCCCTCTTCATAGCCCTGCAGGTCCTCGGACGAGGCCAGGATCTCGGGGTTCACGAAGTAGCGCGGCGCCTTGTCCTCGCCCTCGCGGGCCAGGTCCATGACGATCACCCGCACGGGCTCGCCGATCTGCACGGCGGCCAGGCCGATGCCGGGGGCGTCGTACATGGTCTCCAGCATGTCATCCATCAGAGCACGTAGCTCATCGGTGACGACCTCCACGGGCGTGGAGATCTTCTTCAGCGTCGCCAGATCGGCGGCGTTATCGACGGTGAGGATGCGACGGATAGCCATGATAGGCGTCAGGTAGGCGTGTCATTTCCGAGCGTCAAGGTGGGGGATTGTCCCACGGCGGGCTCGGCGGTCAACTTCGTGAGGGGACGCACGCCCTGTTCGATCGCCGCGGGCTCGTCGATCTTCTTGCCCTCGTGGTCGACGGACAGGTCCTCAAAGCGGCGGGCCTGGGTCAGGACCTGGCTTTCGAGCGAGCCGACGAACTGGTTGTACTTGCCCACCGCGCTCTCCAGCGCCTTGCCCATGGCGCCGGCGTGGGCGCCCATAACCGAGACACGCTTATAGAGTTCACGGCCCACCTCGACGATGCGGGCGGCGTTCTTGGCCTGGTCCTCGGCCCGCCAGCCATAGGCCACCGCCTTGCAGAGCGCGAACAGGGTGGTGGGCGTGACCAGCACCACCCGGCGATCCATGGCCTCGGCCATCAGCTCGGGCAGGCGGTCCAGGGCGGCGGCCAGGAAGCCGTCGCCGGGCACGAACATGGCCACGAAGTCGGGCGAGCCCTCACCCGCAAACTGGTCCCAATAGGCCTTGGACGACAGGCCTTGCATGTGGGTGCGCACGCTCTGGGCGTGGCGGGCCATGGCCGCTTCACGCAGCACTTCGTCGGTCGCATCCTGCGCTTCGAGGAAGGCGTTCAGCGAGCACTTGGCGTCGATCACGAACACCCCGCCGCCCGGCAAGGTGACCTTCACGTCGGGCCGGCGGCGGCCCTCGTCACTGTCGACGCTGAACTGTTCCTGGAAGTCGAAGCGGCTGTTGAGGCCTGCGGCCTCCAGCACGTTGCGCAGGGTCTGCTCGCCCCAGCGGCCTTGCACGCCGGCCCCGCGACGCAGGGCGGCCGACAGCTTGCGGGCCTCAGCCTGGGTGGCGGTGGAGGCTTCCATCAGGGCGGCGATCTGGGCCTTGAGGCCGCCGGTCTCCTCGGCGCGGACCTTCTCGACGGCGTTCACCTGGGCCTCGAACTTCGCCAGAGTCTCGGCGACTGGCTTGAGCTGGGCCTCCAGCCGGGCCTCGGCGAGGCGCTCGCGGCTCTTGGCGTTCTCGTCGGCGCGCTTGATCAGCTGTTCGGCGATGGCGTTGGCGCTCTGGGCGGCCTGGGCCTTGATCAGCTCGATCTGGGTGGCGCTCTGGTCCTCCAGCAGGCGATGGCGCTCCTCGGCCTGGGTCAGGCGTTCGGTCAGCAGCCAGGCCTGGGCCTCGGCCTTGGCGGCCCGGCGCTGAGCGGCGACGGCCCACAGTCCCAAGGCGACGGCGGCCAGGGCGAAGACGAGGGCCAGGATCAGATAAGGATCGGAGAAGTTCATGCTCCGTTCCTACCCGAAGTCGGGCGAACGCGGAAGTTCTCCTTCTCTCCTTGCGGGATAAGAGCCTGCCCCGGACATGATCCGGGGTGTCGCCGACCGGCGACGAATGAGGGGTTGCTCCGGACACGCCCTGAAGACCCCTCACCCGGCCCTTTGGGCCACCCTCTCCCGCAAAGGGGAGAGGGGGATCCAGATCACTCGTCGCCGTCGGCGATGTCGGCGATCAGGCCGTTGATCGGCTCCTCGTTGAAGCTCGTCACGTTGTGGCCCTTGTCGTGGACGCCGACCTTGGCGACGTGCGGGGTTTCGATCTCGGCCTCGGGGGCCTTGTCGTCTGGCGTACTCATGAAAATCGTCCCTCTACAGACGCATCGGCGGTCCCGACGCGACGGCGGCGAGCTTGGCTTTTGAAAGCGAGGCTGTCAGCCGATTTCCCGAAGAAAGCTCGGGAATTTGTCAGGCCGGACGCCGGGCGCGCAGCGCCTGGGCGATCGTGCCGTCGTCCAGCCAGTCGAGGTCGCCGCCCACGGGCACGCCGCGCGCCAGCATGGTCACCGGCACATTGGTCTTGGCCAGACGGTCAGCGATGTAGTGAGCGGTCGTCTGGCCATCGACCGTGGCCGGCAGGGCCAAGATCACCTCGGCGACGGATCCATCCGCAACCCGGCCGACCAGCTCGCCGATCCGCAAGGCCTCGGGTCCAATCCCGTCCAGCGCCGACAGCAGCCCGCCCAGCACGTGGTAGCGCCCCTTGAACGAGCCGCCGCGCTCCATCGCCCAGACCGAGCCGACCTCCTCGACCACGCAGAGCAGGCGGCCATCGCGGGTGGCGTCGGCGCAGACAGCGCAGGGATCGGTGACGTCCAGCGAGCCGCAGGTCCCGCAGGTGCGAACCTTGGCCTGCGCCTCGGCCATGGCGGTGGCCAGCGGCGCCAGCAAGGTGTCGCGTTTCTTCAGCAGGGCCAGGGCCGCCCGCCGGCCCGAGCGCGGTCCCAGGCCCGGCAGCTTGGACAGCAGGGCGATCAGGCGCTCGATCTCGGGTCCGGCGGAGGCGGCCATCAGGTCCTTTCGGTAGGCGGTGCGTCTCCCTCGCCCTTCGACAAGCTCCGGGTGAGGGATAGGGTCAGCTCAGTAGACATCCTCATCCTGAGCTTGTCGAAGGGCGAGGATGGCGGCTCTACCGCGTCAGAACTTCATCCCGGGCATGCCGCCCATCAGGCCCGCCATCGGACCAGCGGCGTCCTGCATCATCTGGGCCTGCTTGGCGTCGAGCTTCTTCTTGGCGTCAGCATGGGCGGCGACGATCAGGTCGGCGATCACCTCGCCCTCGCCGGGCTCGATCAGGCTTTCGTCCAGCACCACCTTGGCCAACTCGCCCGTGCCCTTCAGCACGACGGTGACCATGCCGCCGCCCGAGGTCCCCTCGACCGTGCTCTCGGCCAGACGCGCCTGGGCGTCCTGGAGCTTCTGTTGCATGGCCTGGGCCTGCTTCATCAGGCCGCCGAGGTCTTTCATGGTCTTGGTCTCCAACTTCAAGTTCCCCTTCCCCATCCAAGGGGAAGGGAGAATTCAGCGCCCTATCCCTCTTCCTCGTCCGGCTCCAGAGGCGGGGCCTCCGGGGTGAGGAGCTTGCGGATCTCGACGATCTCGGCGCCCGGGAAAGCCGACAGCACCGAGGCGACGAAGGGGTCTTTCTTGATGGCCTCCAGCGCCTCGCGCTCCTCGCGCTTCTGGCGCTCCATAAGGCTCTCGGCGCCGCCGCCGCCTTCGGCCGCGACCAGCCAGGGCTGACCGGTGTGCTCCTTCAGGAAGCGAACAAGGCGCCCGGCCAGATTTCCCGGCGCGCCGGGGGCGGCCTCGAAGGTGATGGCCCCGGGCCGGAAGTTGATTGGGCGGACATACTGCTCGACATCCAGCCGCAGGCCGATATCGCGCTTGGCGGCGATCAGGGCCATCACGTCGTCGAACGAGGCCACTACCGGCATGGCCTGGGCCCCGGGCGCGGCCATGGTCATCGGGGCATGGGCAGAGGCCGTCGCCCCGCCCGCGCCGCCGCCACCGATCGAAACCCCGCCGCCAGGGCCGCCGCTCCCCATGGGCGCGCCATCGCGTAGGGCCTTCAGCGCCTCTTCCGGACCCGGCAGGTCGGCGGCGTAGCACAGGCGGATCAGAGCCATCTCGGCCGCGGCCATGGCGTCGGGCGCGCGCCTCACCTCGTCGTGGGCCTTCAGCAGCATCTGCCACAGGCGCGACAGGGTTCCGGCAGAGGTGTGGGCGCCGATGGCGGCCAGACGCGCGGCCTGCTCCTTGGGCATCGATAGGGCGTCGGGCCCCAGGGCCTTGGACACCGCCGAGGCGTGGCAGTGGTCCAGCACATCGAGCATGACCACCGCCGGATCGGCCCCGAAGCCCCAAAGGGCGCGGAAGCCTTCCAGCGCCTCCTTGGTCTTGCCGGCCATCACATGTTCGTACAGGGCGATGGTTTGGCTGCGGTCAGCCAAGCCTAGCATGTCGCGGACCACCGCGGCGCTGACCGTCTGGCCGCGCTCGGTCTGGACGATGGCCTGGTCCAGCAGCGAGAGGCCGTCGCGCACCGAACCCTCGGCCGCGCGGGCGATCAGGGCCAGGGCGTCCATCTCGATCCGCGCGCCTTCCTTGGCGGAGATGCGGTCGAAGTGCTTGACCAGCACGTCCGGCTCGACCCGGCGCAGGTCGAAGCGCTGGCAGCGCGACAGGATCGTCACCGGAACTTTTCGGATCTCGGTGGTGGCGAAGATAAACTTGGCGTGCGGCGGCGGCTCTTCCAGCGTCTTCAAGAGGGCGTTGAACGCTGCCGTCGACAGCATGTGCACTTCGTCGATGATGTAGACCTTGTAGCGCGCCTCGACCGGGGCGTAGCGCACCCCGTCCAAGAGCTCGCGCATCTCGTCGACCTTGGTGCGCGAGGCGGCGTCCAGTTCCAGCACGTCCATGTGCCGGCCCTCGATGATCGAGCGGCAGTGATAGCCTTCGACGGTCAGGTCGACCGAGGCCCCCTTGACGGTGTCGGTCTCGTAGTTGAGCGCCCGGGCCAAGAGGCGCGCGGTCGTGGTCTTGCCCACCCCGCGAACGCCGGTGAGCATGAAGGCGTGAGCGATGCGGCCGGTCGAGAACGCATTGGCCAGGGTGCGGACCATGGCCTCCTGGCCGATCAGATCCTCGAACGTGCGAGGACGGTACTTGCGCGCCAGGACGGTATAGGCGTCGCCCTTCTCGCCCTCCGGCGGGGTTTCGACCACAGGGCGCGCCTCGGCGGCCGGCGCCGGCGCCGGCGCGTCGCCGAAGATGTCGGCGGTGTTCTCGTCCCGCTCGGCGGGCGCCTCGTCCCACGGCGGCGCGGAATCAGGCGAGAGATCGTCGTGGTCGGCCATGGCGCAGAGTGTAGTGGGGCGGAGGGCGCAGCAAAAGCCTCGCACCCAACCGCGCGCGCAACTGCTGACAGAATTTCTAGGAAAATGAGGTGGAGACCGGCAGACGACCCAGAGGTGATCTCGTTGTGGCTGCTGCCTCTCGGCCCTGACCAGGTTGGCGAGGACTCCGTCCGCGCCGATCTCCGAGGCCTATATCGCGACTCATCGCGCAGGATGCAAGGCTGACGAGTCATTCCGCTCACGCTACAGAGTGGCTCATGCCTCTTTCGATCATCACCAACACCTTCGCCGGCAACCCCCTGGACCGCGACAGCGAGCGCCGCGGCGACGAGGCCTTCCTCGCCGAAAAGCTGGCCGATCCCGAGTCGCTGGCCGTCGCGCTGTGGAACGGCAAGCCGCTGGTCGAGGACATCCTCGGCGAAGACGGCAAGCCGACGGGCGTGCAGATCGCCTATCTGCGCGCCGACATGGCCCAGGACCTGGCGGGCGGCAGCGAGAAGCTGCTCTATATGGGCCTGTGGAAGGACATCGCGGTCTTCGCGGTCGACATCGAGGGCGCGGCCGATCCGGCCGAAGGCCCCCTGCAGGGCCTGGGCCGCTTCGAGGAGCTGCGCGGCGCGGCCGCCTCCATGCCGCCCGCCGACGCGGGGATCCTGGCGACCGCCAAGTCGATGTTCGAATGGCGCCGCCGCCATCGCTGGTGCAGCGCCTGCGGTCAGAAGACCGAGGTGTCGGACGGCGGCTGGAAGCGCGTCTGTCCGTCCTGCGAGGCCGAGCACTTCCCGCGCACCGATCCTGTGGCGATCATGCTGGCGATCCACGGCGGCAAGTGCCTGCTGGGTCGCCAGGCGATGTGGCCCCAGGGCATGTTCTCGGCCCTGGCCGGCTTCATCGAGCCTGGCGAGACCATCGAAGAAGCCTGCGCCCGCGAGCTGCAGGAAGAGGCCGGCCTAAAGGCGACGGCGGTCCGCTATCACTCCAGCCAGCCCTGGCCGTGGCCCAGCTCGCTGATGATGGGTCTGATGGCCGACGTCGAGACCGCCGACGCCGCGCCCGACCAGACCGAGCTCGAGGAAGTCCGCTGGTTCAGCCGCGAGGAAGCCCTGCAGCTGATCAAGGGCGAGCTTGAGGGCCTGTTCGCCCCGCCGCCGCTGGCCATCGCCCACCAGCTGATCAAGGCCTGGGCGGAAGAGGCGTAGAGGACGGCTTGGACTTGAGCCACCCAGTTCTCTCCCTTCCCCTTGATGGGGAAGGGTTAGACGACAATCCTCCCCCGCTGGGGGGAGGATTTCGCAGCGCTCGCCCGCTGATAAAAACCCTCTGGACTGCCCCAGCGGCGCCCCCGGTTCACTCCTCGCAACAGAGGAGGAACACCCAATGGCCGAAGCCTACATCATCGACGCCTGCCGCACGCCGCGCGGTATCGGCAAGGTCGGCAAGGGAGCCCTGGCCGACTTTCACCCGCAGCACCTGGCCGCCACGGTCCTGAAGGCCCTGGCCGAGCGTAACGGCCTCAAAACCGCTGAAGTCGACGACATCATCTGGGGCACGTCCAGCCAGCGCGGGTCGCAGGCGGGGGACCTTGGCCGGATGGCCGCGCTGGACGCCGGCTATGACGTCCGCGCCAGCGGCGTGACCCTGGACCGCTTCTGCGGCTCAGGCATCACCACCGTGAACCTGGCGGCGGCCTCGATCATGTCGGGCATGGAGGACCTGATCATCGCCGGCGGGACCGAGATGATGTCCTACACCTCGGCCACCGCGAACGTGACGTCGCCGCCGATGCTGGACAGCGGCAACCTGCGCCTGCGCGCCCGTCATCCGCAGTCGCATCAGGGGGTCTGCGCCGACGCCATCGCCACGCTGGAAGGCATCACCCGCGCCGATGTCGACGCCCTGGCCCTGGAAAGCCAGCGCCGCGCCGATCTCGCCATCCAGGGCGGGCATTTCGCCAAGAGCCTGATCCCGGTGCTGCGCGACGACGGCTCGGTCGCCCTGGACCACGAGGAATTCCCGCGTCCGCAGACGACGGCCGAAGGACTGGCCAGCCTCAAGGCCTCGTTCGCGGCCCTGGCCGAGATTCCGGTCGACGAGGCGGGAAACACCTATGCCGGTCTGATCCGGCAGGTCTATCCGGACCTGAAGATCCAGCACATGCATCACGCCGGCAATTCGTCGGGCGTGGTGGACGGCGCGGCGGCGGTGCTGCTGGCCTCGCCCGCCTACGCCCAGCGCAATGGCCTCAAGCCCCGCGCAAAGGTCATCGCCATGGCCAATGTCGGCGACAGCCCGACCCTGATGCTGAACGCGCCGGTTCCGGCCGCGCGCAAGGCGCTCGCCAAGGCCGGCCTGACCGTCGACGACATCGACCTGTGGGAGATCAACGAAGCCTTCGCGGTCGTGGCCGAGAAGTTCATCCGCGACCTGAAACTGGACCGCGACAAGGTCAATGTGAACGGCGGGGCCATGGCGCTGGGCCACCCGATCGGCGCGACGGGCTCGATCCTGATCGGCACCATCCTGGACGAACTTGAACGCCGCGACCTCAAGCGCGGCCTGGTGACCATGTGCGCCGCCGGCGGCATGGCGCCGGCGATCATCATCGAGCGGATCTAAATCCTCTCCCCGTGGGAGAGGTGTCGGCGAAGGCGACGGAGAGGGGAGAGGCCGGATCAGGCCAACTTCCCCCTCCGGTCGCTTCGCGACCACCTCCCCCGCTAGGGGGAGGATTTAGTCGTCTCGCCTCACCTGAACGGCGGCTCGTCGAAGGCGCGGAGCTTGCGTGAGTGCAGGTTCGGGCCTTCGGCGTGCAGCAGCTTGCAGGCCAGGATGCCGATCTGGAGGTGTTGGCTGATCGCCCGCTCGTAGAAGGCGTTGGCCTGGCCCGGCAGCTTGATCTCGCCGTGCAGCGGCTTGTCCGACACGCACAGCAGCGTCCCGTACGGCACCCGGAAGCGGTAGCCCTGGGCGGAGATCGTCGCCGACTCCATGTCGATCGCCACCGCGCGGCTCTGGTTGAAGCGCAGGGCCGAGAGGCTGTGGCGAAGCTCCCAGTTGCGGTCGTCGGTGGTGACGACGGTGCCCGTGCGCAGGCGCTTCTTCAGCTGATCGCCGCTGTCGCCGCTGATCGCCTTGGCCGCGTCGTAGAGGGCGCGCTGCACCTCGGCGATCGACGGCACCGGGATCTCCGGCGGCAGGACGGCGTCCAGCACGTGGTCGTCGCGCAGATAGGCGTGGGCCAGGACGTAGTCGCCGATGGTCTGGGTGTCGCGCAGGCCGCCGCAGTGACCGATCATGAGCCAGGCTTGCGGACGCAGCACCGCCAGGTGGTCGCAGATCGTCTTGGCGTTGGACGGACCGACGCCGATATTGACCAGGGTCACGCCCGAACCGCCCGGCGCCATCAGGTGATAGGCCGGCATCTGGTGCTTGCGCCAGGTCGACTCCGCCACCGCCAACTCCGGATTGACCGTATTGGCGGTGATGGTCAGGCCGCCCGCGCACGACAGCGCGGTGTAGGGGCTGTCCGGCAGCTTCAGCTGCTCGATGCCCCAGCGCACGAACTCGTCGACATAGCGGTTGTAGTTCGTGAACAGGATGAACTGCTGCACGTCCTCGGACGGCGCGCCGGTGTAGTGCTTCAGCCGCGCCAGCGAGAAGTCGGTGCGCAGACCGTCGAACAGCGACAGCGGATGATTATCCTCCAGCACCGAGTTCCACAGGCCGTCGGCGATCTCATCGCCGATGAAGGCCAGGTCCGTGGTCGGGAAGAAACGGGCGATGTCCTCGCTGCGCACATCGGCCTGGTTCAGGTCGATCGTGGCGTCCAGCACATAAGGATAAGGGATTTCCTGACGCGAGCGGTCGATCTCGATCTCGACGTCGAAATCATCCATCAAGAGCGTCAGCTGCTCGACCAGATAGTCGCGGAACTGCGCGGGCCGGGTGACCGTGGTGGCGTAGATCCCCGGACGGCTGACGCGAGCGTACGAGCGGGCCAGCTTGGGCGGCAGCGCTTCGGGGTCGTAGGTCAGCCGCAGCTCGGGATAGGCGAACGTCCCGTCGAAGCGGGCGGCCGGATCCGGGCGGGTTCCATCTTCGAGATAGGCGCGGAGCGCGTCGCGCAGAGCGCCGACGGCGCGTTCGTATTCGTCATTGAGCCGTTCGACGACGGCGATTGCTTTTTCTTGGTTTGACATGACGCCTTATAGCGACGTTTTGCGACCTTGGCGAGACGGCCGGACGACGCAAATAAGAATTTTATTACTTAACATGGTCCGGCTTCGACGGCGCCCCGCCGGGTCGCAACGCGCGCCTGTTTGCGGAGCTTGGCGCGCATTCAAGGCGCGTGGTGAACGCAAGGGCATGGACGAACCCGCTCGCGTCGGCCACAAGGGCTGAAATGCTCAAGGAAGGAGCCTATGGCGGCGCGGGCGTTCTCGCGCGTCGTTCCTTCCGACAACCAGAACAAGCCGTCGACGCCCGAGTGAGGCGCCAGGGGGATCCATGAATAAACGCTTCGCCTATCTGATCATCGCCTCGATGATCCTCGGGGTGCTGGTCGGCTGGGCCTGTAACCAGTTCCTCGACCCGGTCGGCGCCAAGGCCGCCGCCGGCAACCTGTCGATCATCACCGACATCTTCCTGCGCCTGATCAAGATGATCATCGCGCCGCTGGTCTTTACGACCCTGGTCGCGGGCGTCGCCCATATGGAAGACGCCGCCGCCGTCGGCCGCATCGGCGCCAAGACCATGACCTGGTTCATCGGCGCCTCGGCGGTGTCGCTGCTGCTGGGCCTGCTGATGGTCCACCTGCTGGATCCGGGCGCGGGCCTGAACATGGCCCATGTCGATGTGTCGATGAAGACGACGGCGACGACCGAAGCCTTCACCCTGAAGGGCTTCATCACCCACCTGGTGCCGACCTCGATCTTCGACGCCATGGCCAAGAACGAGATCCTGCAGATCGTGGTGTTCTCGCTGTTCGTCGGCACCGCCGTGGCGGCGCTGGACGACAAGGCCCCGCAGATTCTGGAGCTGGTCGAGCAGGCCGCCCAGATCATGCTGAAGGTCACCGGCTTTGTGATGAAGCTGGCCCCGCTGGCCATCTTCGCGGCCCTGGCGTCGACCATCGCCACCCAGGGCCTGGGCATGCTGGCCACCTACGGCAAGTTCGTGCTGGGCTTCTATCTTACCATGGGCGTCCTCTGGGCCCTGCTGTTCGTCGCCGGCCTGATGGTGCTGGGCAAGCGGGTCGTCCCGCTGTTCGGCGTCATCCGCGACCCGGTGCTGCTGGCCTTCTCGACCGCCAGCTCGGAAGCCGCCTATCCGCGTATCCTCGACAGCCTGCCCAAGGTGGGCGTGCGTCGCCGGATCGTGTCGTTCGTGCTGCCGCTGGGCTACTCGTTCAACCTCGACGGCTCGATGCTGTACTGCACCTTCGCGACGATGTTCATCGTCCAGGCGCACGGCGTCGAACTGACGGTCCAGCAGCAAATCTTCATGCTGCTGCTCTTGATGGTGACCTCCAAGGGCATCGCCGGCGTGCCGCGCGCCTCGCTGGTGGTGATCATGGCCACCCTCACCTACTTCGGCCTGCCCGAGGCGTGGATCGCGCTGGTGCTGGGCGTCGACCACCTGCTGGACATGGGCCGCAGCGCCACCAACGTCGTGGGCAACAGCGTCGCCGCCGCCGTCGTGGCCAAATGGGAGGGTGAGCTGGACGACCTGCCGCCCGAGGGCGAAGCCGCCAAGGCCTGACCTCGCTCACCTGAGCGTTCCTTGAGATCGCCCGCTCCGCCTCGGCGGGGCGGGCTTTTTCGTGTCCAGTTTCAAATGTACAGTAAAAACTTGACAACATCCGCACGAGGCCCAATCTCGACAGGCGAGGGACTATGAGGACGACGTCATGAGCAGGACAACTCCCCTGGCGCGGGCCGCGCTGATCGCGCTCGCCATCGCGGGCTTCTCGGCTTCCGCCGCCCTGGCCCAGGCGCCCGCCGGGCCTTCGAAGGCCGCCAAGCCGGCGCGCCAGTGCTTCTATCTGTCAGACTGGCGCGGCTGGTCCGCGCCGGACAAGAACACGCTGTACATGAAGGTGCGCGGCCGCGACGTGTATCGCGTCGATCTGGCTTACGGCTCCAACCAGTTGACCTGGCCGGGCACGCATCTTGTGTCGGTCGTTCGCGGCCCCGACAGCGTCTGCCACCCGCTGGACCTGGACCTGCGGGTCTCGGACGACTTTGGCATGGGCATTCCGATCCGCGCCAAGGCGATCACCAAGCTGACGCCGGAAGAAGTTCAGGCGCTGCCGAAGAAGTATCGGCCGTAAGGCCTCGGCGGCGCGCGCTCTATAGCGCCGCCGCGTTCAGCAGCGCCACCACCATGGCGTTGGCGGGCGTCGCGATCCCGTGCGCGGCGCCCCGCCGAACGATGACACCGTTTCGCGCGTCCAGTTCCATAGGCCGCCCCGCCGCGCGGTCGGCGTGCAGGGAATTGATCGAGCCCGGGTCGGCGGCGCGATAGCCGGCGATGACCTGGTCGGCCAGGTCGTCCGAAAGATCCGCGCCCTCGGCAAGGCCCACGGCCACGCACTCGCGCACCAGCGACCGCATGACCTGCGCCGCGCCCTCGTCCTGGGCGATCCCGGCAGGCTTGAGCACCAGCGCGTTGACCGCTCCGGCGCAGTTGAGGGCCAGCTTCTTCCAGGCCTCGGTCGTGAAGTCCTCGACGACCTCCAGCGCGATCGGCGTGTGGGCGAAGAGGCTTGCGAAGGCCTCGCCGGCCGCGCCCGCCGGAACCTTGATCCAGCCGTTGCGCCGCTGCAGCATCCGCCCCGGCGCCGAGCGCTCGGCCGGGATATCGACCACCGCCGGGACCAGCCGTTCGGCGGCGATCCGGCCCGCGAAGGGCGCGGTGTGTTCAACGCCGTTGCGCAGGATGGCCACGCGGGTCTGCGGACCGACCAGGGCGTCCAGCCAAACCAAGGTCGCGTCGGTGTCGTAGGTCTTGGTCGTCACCAACACCCAGTCGACGGGCGCGAGGCTCTCCGGCGAGGTCGCCACACGCGGCGCCGCGCTGATCGGCCCTTCCGGCGTCTCGACCGCCAGGCTCTCGAACGGCGTGCGGACGCAGACCGTCACCGCATGGTCGGGCCTCTGGGCCAGCCAGGCGGCGAGCGTTCCACCGACGGCGCCGGGGCCGATCACGGCGATGCTAGTCATGGGAGGCTCCGCTCAAAACAAAACCCTCTCCCCTTGCGGGAGAGGGTGGCCCGGCCAAAGCCGGGTCGGGTGAGGGGTCGCACGGGCGGCGCCGGGAAACCCCTCATCCGTCATCCTTCGGATGACACCCCGGATCAAGTCCGGGGCGGGCTCTTCTCCCACAAGGGGAGAAGAGACCTCACATCACTCCGCCGGGATCGCCTCGGGGGCGCGCTTCTTCATCATTTCGTCGAAGCTGGTCCACACGCCGTCCGAACCGTGCCATTGGCCCTTGGTCGCGGCCTTGGAGTATTCGGTGGCGCGGGCTTCGAAGAAGTTGGCGTGCTCCACGCCCGACAGCAGCGACTGCAGCCAGGGCAGCGGATTTTCCCTCACGCCGTAGACCTCGGGCAGGTGCAGTTGGCGCAGGCGCCAGTCGGCGACGAAGCGGATATAGGCCTTGATGTCGTCCGGGGTCATGCCCTGAATGTCGCCGGCCTCGAAGGCCAGGTCGATGAAGTTGTCTTCCATGCCGACCACGGTCTTGCAGCAGTCGACGATGTCGTCAGCCACGGCCTTGGTCACCGCGCCGGTTTCCTTGTTGAAGGCGTGGTAGAGCTTGATGATGCCGTCGCAGTGCAGGCTCTCGTCGCGGATCGACCACGAGACGATCTGGCCCATGCCCTTCATCTTGTTGAAGCGCGGGAAGTTCATCAGCATCGCGAACGAGGCGAATAGCTGCAGGCCTTCGGTGAAGCCGCCGAACATGGCCAGGGTGCGGCAGATGTCGGCGTTCGAATCGACGCCGAAGGTCTGCATGTAGTCGTGCTTGGCCTTCATGGCCTCGTATTCCATGAACGCCGAGAACTCGGTCTCGGGCATGCCGATGGTTTCGAGCAGCAGGGCGTAGGCCGCGATATGGATCGTCTCCATGTTCGCGAACGAGGCCAGCATCATCTTCACTTCGGTGGGCTTAAAGACCCGACCGTAGCGCTCCATGTAGTTGTCCTGCACCTCGACGTCGGACTGCGTGAAGAAGCGGAAGATCTGCGTCAGCAGGTTCCGTTCCTTGTCGTTCAGCTTGACGGCCCAGTCCTTGAGGTCCTCGCCCAGCGGCACCTCTTCGGGCATCCAGTGGACCTGCTGCTGCTTCTTCCAGAAGTCATAGGCCCACGGATAGCGGAACGGCTTGTAGCCGCCCGACGGGGTCATAAGGCCAGGCAGGATCAGCGATGACGGAGCGGACATGACAGAGCCTCGGGCAGAATCGAGCGGACAGGTTAGAAGAGGTTACGGCAGGCGTTAGCCCGACGCACCTCAAAGAGTGCCCCACCACATCTGGTGTGACAATGGGCCTCAGCCACAAGATAGGGGATGAATCGTGAAAAAGCCGTTTACGATTTTTAGCGCCCTCGGATCGGGCGGCGTGCCCATCGAGGCGGCCATGACCCTGATCGGCCTGCCCTATGAGATCATCGAGGCCCCGACCTGGGAGGGCGAGGTCGAACAGGCCAAGGTCGCGGCGGTCAATCCGCTGAAGCAGATCCCCGCCCTGGTCACCCCCGAGGGCGAAACCCTGACCGAAAGCGCCGCCATCCTGATCTGGCTGGCCGACCGCTTCCCGCAGGCGAAGCTGGGTCCCGCGATCGACCACCCGATGCGCGGCCAGTTCCTGCGCTGGATGACCTTCATCCCGGCGTCGATCTATTCGCTGTTCTGGGTGCGGGACGATCCGTCGCGCCTGGGCGGGCCCGACCCGGAGGTGCAGGCGCGGATCAAGGCGGCGACGGCCGACCGCATCGCCGACTGCTGGGCGATGATGGAGAGCCAGCTCGCGCCGCTGATGGACCGGCACGGCGGCCGCTACCTGCTGGGCGATGAGCTGGGGATGCTGGATCTCTATGTCGCGGTCGTCAGCCGCTGGGGGCCCAGGCGCGTGCGGTTCTATGAGGCGGCGCCGAGAATGGCGGAGGCGGTGCGGCGGGTGGACGCCGACCCGAGGTTGACGGCGTTATGGGCGGAGCGGTTCCCGTTCTTTGACGGGTGGGAGCGGCTCGGGCAGCAGGGGTGATTTCAGGCGATATGTACTGAAGCTTCCACTAAGCACAAAAAACGATAAATTGCCGTCGAGGACTAAGGACACACGCTATGGCAAGCCTAAGTAACTTAGATCGCTTCAAGTCGGACCTTAGATCCTTAGTTGATCATTCCAGCCTTCTTGAACTCTCGCTTCTTGTAAAACTTCATGGACCCGAAGAGGTTTTAAAGGCCCTCAAGACCGAAGATAAGAGCATCCTCGAAAATCTGCCAAACTTCAATGTTTCGTACGAAGCTTGGTATTCGGAATGCATTGCCCTATTAAAACAGATTTTGCCCGACCAAGTTCAGGACTTTAAAGATCATTTTGAAGTACCCAGAAACAGAAAAGACATAACATATGCGACTTATAGAATTCAGGATGCATTGAAAGGGCTCCGCATCACACGTCCTCCGTACGATACGGTAATCGTAGATAGCAAAGCTGCGGTTCCTCACTTCCAACAACAAGCTGCAATCCTGAAGGCAGCTGAGCGGCGGTTCGAGTCGGCGCTGTTCGACATTCGCCAATTAGTGCAAGCTGATCTGTTCGATAGCGAAATCGGCTCAGCCCGCGAGCTTTTGAAAAACAAGTTTCTGCGGGCAGCTGGCGCAGTGGCGGGAGT
This sequence comes from Caulobacter vibrioides, assembly GCF_002310375.3. GTDB lineage: Bacteria > Pseudomonadota > Alphaproteobacteria > Caulobacterales > Caulobacteraceae > Caulobacter > Caulobacter vibrioides_D. The sequence continues at coordinate 276,702 of NZ_CP023315.3, read as the reverse complement.
AGTTCTCGAAAAGCACCTCGCACAGGTCTGCGAAAATCGAAACCTGAAACTTGCGAAAAAGAATCCCGGCATCGGCGATCCAAACGAGGCCCTGAAATCTAACGGCGCAATCGATGTCCCTCAATGGAGATTTATATCCATGCTTGGAGACATAAGAAATATATGCGATCACAACAAAAAACAAGAGCCGACACAAGATCAAGTATCTGATCTAGTCAACGGCACCGACAAAGTATTGAAGACGATATTCTAGCTTATTTTTCAATCTACACAGATTATCGCCCCGCCCCCCGCCGGTCGGGTGCGATCCTTAAATCTCTTGGAGGCTGCAGCGTGCAGGGCTGGGCAGGTCAGTCAAGGACCGCCCTGCGGGCGGCCGCGCGGCGGCGACGCGCAGCGTCGTCCTTGAGTGACCTGCCCAGCCCTGCGATCGTCTCGCCGTGAGATGTAAGGAAGGCTCCTTCTCGGGAGCGAGAAGGACGCAAACGCGGAACCCCACGCCCTGACATAAAGATATCTTTATGCGTTAATTGCTCGGAAGGGCTCTCGCGCGTATAAGGTCGGCAAGATCCCCACCCGACCGCAGGAGCCGACCGTGGCCGACTATATCGTCAAGGACATCTCGCTCGCCGATTTCGGCCGCAAGGAAATCGCTATCGCCGAGACCGAAATGCCGGGCCTGATGGCCACGCGCGCCGAGTACGGTCCCCAGCAGATCCTCAAGGGCGCCCGCATCGCCGGCAGCCTGCACATGACCATCCAGACCGCCGTGCTGATCGAGACCCTGACGGCGCTCGGCGCCGAGGTCCGCTGGGCCTCGTGCAACATCTTCTCGACCCAGGACCACGCCGCGGCCGCCATCGCCGCCGCTAACATCCCGGTCTTCGCCTTCAAGGGTGAGAACCTGGTCGAGTACTGGGAATACGCCCACAAGATCTTCGAGTGGCACGACGGCGGCTATCCGAACCTGATCCTGGACGACGGCGGCGACGCCACCCTGCTCTGCGTGCTGGGCCCCAAGGCCGAGAAGGACCCCTCGATCCTGAACAACCCGCAGAACGAGGAAGAAGAAGCCCTCTATGCGGTGATGAAGAAGTACCTGGCCGAAAAGCCGGGCTTCTACTCGGCGATCCGCGCTGCGATCACCGGCGTGTCGGAAGAAACCACCACGGGCGTGCACCGCCTGTACCAGATGGCCCAGAAGGGCGAGCTGCCGTTCCCGGCCATCAACGTCAACGACAGCGTCACCAAGTCGAAGTTCGACAACCTGTATGGCTGCCGTGAAAGCCTGGTCGACGCGATCCGTCGCGGCACCGACGTCATGCTGTCGGGCAAGGTCGCCGTGGTCTGCGGCTATGGCGACGTGGGCAAGGGCTCGGCCGCCTCGCTGCGCCAAGGCGGCGCCCGCGTGATCGTCACCGAAGTCGACCCGATCTGCGCCCTGCAGGCGGCGATGGAAGGCTACGAGGTTCAGACCCTGAACGACGTCGCCGACAAGGCTGACATCTTCGTCACCGCGACGGGCAATAAGGACGTCATCACCGTCGACGACATGCGGAAGATGAAAAACAACGCCATCGTCTGCAACATCGGCCACTTCGACTCCGAAATTCAGATCGCCGGCCTGCGCAACTTCAAGTGGGACGAGATCAAGCCGCAGGTCCACCACGTGGAATTCCCGGACGGCAAGAAGCTGATCGTGCTGTCGGAAGGCCGCCTGGTGAACCTGGGCAACGCCACCGGCCACCCCAGCTTCGTGATGTCGGCCAGCTTCACCAACCAGACCCTGGCCCAGATCGAACTGTGGACCAACAGGGCCAAGTACGAGAACCAGGTCTACACCCTGCCCAAGCACCTGGACGAGAAGGTCGCCTTCCTGCACCTGGAAAAGCTGGGCGCGAAGCTGACCACGCTGCGCAAGGACCAGGCCGATTACATCGGCGTTCCGGAAGCCGGTCCGTTCAAGCCGGATCACTACCGGTACTAAGGTCGGACGAAGTCTGATTTACGATGGGGAAGGCTCGCCGCTTGGCGGGCCTTTTCTTTTTTCACCATGAGCGACGACGCCCTATTCAAGGGCCCATTGCTCGGCTAATCGCTTTGCCATGCCGCTAGCCTTGATCATTTCCAGCCATGTCGCCGGCAGTCAGGTCGGCGCGACGGCCCAGGCCACCGCCCTGGCGCAGTTCAAGATCGACTCGATGGTGGTGCCGACCGTGCTGTTCGGCCGTCACCCTGGCTGGGGCATTCCCGGCGGCGCGCCCGTGCCGATCGAGGTGTTCGAGGGCATGCTGGACGGGGTCGAGGCCAACGGCCTGTTCGGTCTCGTGGACCTGGTGATCACCGGCTATTTCGCCACCGCCGCCCAAGTCCGCGCCGCCGCGCGGGTGATCGATGCGGTGCGCGAAGCGCCGCGCCCGAACGGCGCGGCCATGCGTCGCCCGACCGTCATCGTCGATCCCACCATGGGCGACGCCGGCAAGGGCCTCTACATCGCGCCCGAGACCGCCGACGAGATCATCGCCGACCTGATCCCCCGCGCCGACGTCGTGGCCTGCAACTCCTGGGAGCTGCAGAAGCTGACCGGCACGGACGCCCGCGATCCGCAGTCAGCCATGCGCGCCGCCCGCCTGCTGGGCAAGACCACGCTGGTGTCCTCGGTCCACCGGGGCGCCGAGATCGGCGCGGTGCTGGCCGACAAGAAAGAGGCCTGGCTGGCCGCCCACGCCAAGTCCGACCGCTCGCCCAACGGCACCGGCGACTTGCTGACCGCCCTTTACGCCGCCTCGATCCTGGAGGGCCAGACCTTCTCGTACGGCCTGGCGCGCGCCGTCGGCGGCGTGGCCGAAACCGTGACCGCCGCCAACATCTGGAACGCGCCCGAACTGCCGATCGTGGCCATGGGCGCGCGCATCAAGCAGACCTCGCCGACCGTCCGCATCGAACGGCTGGCCTAGAGCGCGTTAGGTTTAAGTGTGAGCGGTTAAACCGCTCGAACGCGCTCTAAGTCTATGAATTAGAGCCTGTCATCCCGGGCGAAGCGCAGCGTAGACCCGGGACCGCGACGGGCTCCGAGCTTGCGGCGGTCCCGGCTCGGCGCGCTTGGCGCTTGGTCGGGATGACAAGCGTGTTTGGCCTGCTGTAGATCAAGACATGACCGTAGACATTCAGGGCCTCTGCCCAGACCGCTTCGCCCGCGTCCGCGAGACCTTCGAGGCCAATTTCGCCGACGGGGGAGAACTGGGCGCGCGCTTTTCGTTCGCCATCGAAGGCGAGGTGGTCGTCGACCTGATGGGCGGTTTCGCCGACCGCAAGCGCGAGGTCCCGTTCGGCCCCGACACCCTGACCGCCCTGTTCTCGACCACCAAGGCCGTCGCGGCCCTGCTGATCGCCCGTCTGGTCGACGAGGGGCGGCTCGCCTACGACCAACCCGTCGCCGACGTCTGGCCCGAGTTCGCGCAAGCCGGCAAGGGCGGGGTGACCGTCGAGCAGGCGCTGTCGCACCAAGCCGGCCTGTCAGGCTTTCCCGACGAGACCGATCCGGCCATCTGGTTCGACTGGGACGCCACCTGCGCCAAGCTGGCGGCCATGGCGCCGCTGTTTCCGATCGGCTCGGCCAGCGGCTACCACCCGGTGACCTATGGCTATCTGGCCGGCGAGATCTTCCGCCGCGTGGACGGCCGCACCATGGGAACGGCCCTGCGCCAGGACATCTGCGAGCCGCTGGATCTCGACCTCTGGATCGGCCTGCCGGATAGCGAACACGACCGTGTCGCCGATCTGATGCGCCCGACGGCGATGCCCCAGTTCGGCGAGATCAACCCGGCCGTCGAGGCCGCCTTCTTCAAGCCGTGGTCCTCGCCCGGCGGTCGCGGCGCGGCCGAATGGCGGCGCGTCGAGATCCCCTCGGCCAACGGCCACGCGACCGCCCCGGCCCTGGCGCGGCTGATGGGCGCCCTGGCCAATGGCGGAACGCTGGACGGCCGCTCGCTGATCACCCCCGCCGGCATCAAGGCCGCCACCGCCGAGCGCCTCCGCGGCCGCGACCTCGTCCTGCCCTACGAGATCAGCTGGGGCGCGGGCTTCATGCGCAATGAGCCGAACTTCTACTACGGCCCGACCGCCGAGGCGTTCGGTCACTCCGGTTGGGGCGGCTCGTGCGCCTTCGCCGACCCGACGCGCGGCGTGTCGGGCGCCTATGTGATGAACCGGCAGGGTAACGCCCTGATCGGTGATCCGCGCGCGGTGCGCCTGATCGAGGCGGCGTACGCCAGCCTTTAGGCCGGCGCGAGGGCTCGGGACTTGCGCCAGGCCCCATAGGCGAACGTGGCGACGCCCAGCCAGATGAACACGAACGACAGCGCCCGCAGCGGGGTGAACGGCTCGCCGAACGCCACGCCCAGCAGGAACTGGATCGTGGGCGCGATGAACTGCAGGAAGCCCACCGCGCTGAGCGGCAGTCGGCGCGCCGACCAGGCGAACAGGGCCAGAGGAACCACCGTCGCCGGGCCGGCCAGCGCCAGCAGCGCCGTCACGCCGGCGCCCGCGCCGAAATGGCCTTGGCCGCTCGATTGCAGGAACCACACATAGGCCAGGCCCGGCAGCGCCAGATAGGCGCACTCGATGAAGAGGCCGGTCTGGGCGTCGGCCTTCACCTGCTTGCGCAGGATGGCGTAGACGCAGAAACTGAGCGCAAGACCCAGCGAGACGATCGGCAGATGGCCAAGCGCCACGGTCTGGATGACGACGCCGACGCCGGCGAAGCCGATCGCCACCTTGCCCTCAGTGGACATCCGCTCGTGGAACAGCAGCGCCCCGGCCGCCATGTTCATCAGCGGATTGATGTAATAGCCCAGGCTCGCCTCGATCACGTGGCCCGCGTTCACCGCGAAGACGTAGATCGTCCAGTTGCTGAAGATCGCCAGGGTCGACAGGGCCAGCACGCCCAGCGTCTTGGGCTGGCGCAGCACTTCGGCGACCTGCCCGACCTGCCTGGCGATCAGCACAAGACCCAGCGCCCACAGCACCGACCACAGCGACCGGTGAGCGATCATCTCCCACGAGGAGACGCCCAGCTTGGCCAGCAGGTGGAAGTAGAGCGGCAGGAAGCCCCACAGCAGGTAACACCCGACGCCGGCGGCGTAGGCCGAGCGGCCTTCTGTCGGTGAACTGGGGGACATCGAACCAAACCTCTCGGGCGCTTCTCGCAAATAGGAAGCCCGCCGTCCGCCCGCATCTTGCGGAGGATTGGGAAACTCTGAGTTTGCGGCCAGGAAATCCGGACCGAACCACCGACCTTCCCCGCGAATGCCGGGGTCCAGGCCTCGGAGCGGCGAGGCGCCTGGGAAGAGCGCTGAATCCTTAGCGGCGTTTCAGCGCTCTTCCATCTGGGCCCCGGCGTTCGCCGGGGAGATCGGGTCTCTAATCCTAGGCCAGGACCTTGCGCTTCAGCAGGCCCTTGTCGTGCAGCAGCTGGGCGATCTGCACCGCATTGAGCGCCGCGCCCTTACGCAGGTTGTCCGACACGCACCAGAAGACGAGGCCGTTCTCGACGGTCGGGTCCTTGCGGATGCGCGAGATATAGACCGGGAACTCGCCCTGGGATTCCTTGGGCGTGATGTAGCCGCCGTCTTCGCGCTTATCGACCACGACGATACCGTCGGCCTCGCGCAGGATCTCGCGGGCCTCGTCCTCGTCCAGCGGGCTCTCGAACTCGACGTTCACCGCCTCGGAGTGGCCCACCATGACCGGCACGCGCACGCAGGTGGCGACCAGCTGGATGTTTGGATCCAGGATCTTCTGGGTCTCGACGACCATCTTCCACTCTTCCTTGGTGAAGCCGTCGTCCATGAAGACGTCGATGTGGGGGATGACGTTGAAGGCGATCTGCTTGGTGAACTTCTTGGGCGGCGGCGCGCCCAAGACGTAGACGCCCTTGGTCTGGTCCCACAGCTCGTCCATGCCTTCCTTGCCCGCGCCGGACACCGACTGGTAGGTCGAGACGACCACGCGCTTGATCTTGGCCTCGTCGTGCAGCGGCTTCAGCGCCACGACCAGCTGGGCCGTCGAGCAGTTGGGGTTGGCGATGATGTTCTTCGGCAGGCTGTTGACGGCCTCGGGGTTCACCTCCGGCACCACCAGCGGCACGTCCGGGTCCATCCGGAAATGGCTGGAGTTGTCGATCACGATCGGACCTGCGGCGCCGATCTTCTCGCCCCAGGCCTTGGAGATCGACCCGCCGGCGCTCATCAGGACGAGGTCAACCTTGGAGAAGTCGAACTGCTCCAGGTCCTGGCACTTGAGGATCTCGTTGCCGAACGAGACTTCGACGCCGATGGATTTGCGGCTGGCGATGGCGTGCATCTTGTCCACGGGGAATTTCACTTCCTCGAGGATGTTGAACATCTCGCGGCCCACATTGCCCGTGGCGCCGACCACGGCGACCCGGTAACCCATCGCGCTCTCCTGAAGATTGACACCCGCAGACCTCGCGGGGCGCGGTTCCGTTACGCCTCATACCCACCGGGCGCAAGCCGAGGGTTTCTGGCAGGCGCATGAGGTAAACCCAGCGCCGCCGTCGCTAGACCACCGTCGCGGGGCGCCCGAAAACCGCCGCGTTCATGTCTCGTCAATCTTGTCGCGCGTTTTGTGGGCTTCGGCTAAACCGGTCGCGCCCTTAAGGGGCGTGATCCAGACGTCTGCGCGGTAGGAACGATACGATCATGGCGAACGGACCCTTCGGCGGGAACAAGCCGGCGAAGCCGCAGCGGACGCCGCTGCAGGCCCTGGTCTATTGGGGTTCGGTCGTTGGCGTCTGGGGCCTGATCTTCGTCGTCGCCTTCTTCGCGGTGTTCGCCAGCGACCTGCCCGACACGTCCAAGCTCTATGACGTCAAACGCCAGCCCTCGATCAACTATCTGGACCGTTCGGGCGCCCTTCTGGCCGTGCGCGGCAGCCAGTATGCGCCGCCCGTCGATCTGGACGCCCTGCCGAAATACGTTCCGGCGGCCTTCATCGCCATCGAGGACCGCCAGTTCTATCATCACTTCGGCTTCAATCCCTGGGGCATCGTGCGGTCGATGGCCTGGAACCTGACCCATGACGGCCCCCAGCGCGGCGGCTCGACCATCACCCAGCAACTGGCTCGCAACCTGTTCCTGAGCCCGGCCCAGAACTATCGCCGCAAGGCGCAGGAGCTGATCCTGGCCATCTGGCTGGAACTGAAGTTCTCCAAGAAACAGATCCTGGCCCTCTACATGAACCGGGTCTATTTCGGCGCCGGCGCCTATGGCATTGAGGCCGCGTCGCAGCGCTACTTCAACAAGCCCGCCAACCAACTGACCATCGGCGAAGCGGCCCTGCTGGCCGGCATGATGAAGGGCCCCGCCCGCTATTCGCCGGTGTCGGCCAAGGAACGCGCCGCCCGCCGCGCCACCATCGTTCTGGACGAAATGGTGCGCATCAAGGCGATCACCGCCGAGGAGCGCGACGAGGCGTTCCGCACCCCCGTTCAGGTGTCGGCCACGCTGGCCAACCAGCGCGCCCAGTACTTCACCGACTATATTGACGCCCAGGTCCGTTCGCTGGTCGGCGAACCCACCGAGGATCTCGTGGTCGAGACGACGATGGACCTGCCGATCCAGGTCTCGGCCGAGCGCGCGGTGAAGCTGGGCGTCGAAGGTCACATCAAGCAGGGCGTGCAGCAGGCGGCCTTGGTGGCGATCGACGGCGAGGGCCGTATCCGCGCCTATGTCGGCGGCGCCGACTACACCGAAAGCCAGTTCGACCGCGCCACCACCGCCCGCCGCCAGGCCGGCTCGGCCTTCAAGCCTTTCGTCTACCTGACCGCCATGGAAGCCGGTCGCACGCCCAATGTGATGGTCGTCGACGAACCAGTGAAGATCGGCAATTGGGAGCCGAGGAACTACACCAACAAGTATCTGGGCTCGATCACGCTGCAGACGGCCGTCGCCCAATCGATCAATACGGTCGCCGCGCGCCTCGCCAACGAGGTCGGCACCAGCAACGTCGCCGCCGTCGCCCGACGCCTGGGGATCACCAGCAAGATCCAGCTGGACCCGTCGATGGCCCTGGGCGCCGTCGAGGTCTCGCCGATGGAGATGGCTCAGGCCTATGCGCCCTTCGCCAACGGCGGATTCCTGGCCAAGGGCTACGGCATCGAGCGCATCCGCACCGCCAGCGGCAAGGTTCTCTACGACCACAGCGTCGACAAGCAGGCGCGCGCAGCCGTGATCGGCTCGCCCAGCCTGCAGTACATGAACCAGATGATGCGCGAGGTCGTCTCCACCGGGACGGGGACGCGCGCCCGCGTCGCCGGCTATGACATCGCGGGCAAGACCGGTACGACCAGCGACTACAAGGACGCCTGGTTCGTCGGCTACACTGGCGGCTTCGTGACGGCGGTATGGACCGGCAAGGACGACGCCACGCCGATGAAGCGCGTCACGGGCGGCGGCGCGCCGGCCGAGGTCTGGCGTGTCTTCATGGCCGCCGCGCTCCCGCGCCTGAAGGCGACGCCGATTCCCGGCGGCGTCATCGAGCCGCCGCCGGTGGCGCCGGTCGATCCCATCGGCGATCTGATGAATACGCCGCCGGCGCCGGAAGGCCCGGCCGCCGAGGCCCCAGCCGGTGAGCCGCCGCCGGCGGACCAGCTGCCCTACTAACTCAGGCGCCGATCGCGTGGAGCTCGGCCGCGTGAGCGCGGAGCCAGGCGCGGTGCGGGGCCGGGTCGCCGACCAGCTGCTCGCACAGCGCCCAGAACCTTGGCCCGTGGTTGGCCTCGATCAGGTGCGCGCATTCATGAGCGGCGACATAGTCGGCCACCGCCGCCGGGGCCAGGATCAGGCGCCAGCTGTAGCGGATCGCGGCCGGCGTGCGGGATGTCGCCGGACGACATGAACCCCACCGTGCTTTCGGGTCGGCGATCGCGACGGATGGCGTAGGACGTCCCAGAGCCGCGGCGTGGACCGCCGTGCGTTCGCTCAGCACGGTCAGCGCCTCGCGCTTGGCCAGCCGGATGACCTTGAGGCCCCAGTTGGCGTCGTCGGGCGCAACGATGCGATCGCCATCAATCTTGGCGCGCCCGGGACCAACCTCCAGGCGGTAGGGAACGTCGTTGAGACGCAGCACGCCGCCCGGCGCCAGGCTCATCCGCTCAGGTAGCGCCGCCAGTTGCTTGGCGATCCAGCCGGCCTTCTCCTGGGCGAAGGCGACCGCCTCGTTCAGGCGTCGCGGGCTGGGCGACAGGGCGACGATCTCGGACTTGGCCCGATCGACCCGCAACGAAATCCGCCGCGCGCGACCGTCGACCTTCAGGCGCACCGACCAGCCGCCGACGTCAAGTCGATCACCATCGGAGAAGCGTTGGGCGGACCGCGCGAACATCGCCCCTAAATCGCGTGCTCGCACGTTCGCCGCAAGGGAGACCCTACGTCAGATTTCCTCGCCGAAGTTCGGATCGCACTTGCGAATGAACTTGCGCACGCGCGGATAGATCTCCTCGCGGAACCGGCGGCCGTTGAACACGCCGTAGTGACCGACGCTGGGCTGCACATAGTCCAGCTTCATGTCTTCGGGGATATTCGAGCACAGGCCGTGCGCGGCCTGGGTCTGGCCGATGCCCGAGATGTCGTCGTTCTCGCCCTCGACCGTCATCAGGCCGATGTCGGTGATGGCCTCGGGCTTCACACGTGTCCCCCGATGGACCAGCTCGCCCTTGGGCAGCAGGTACTGCTGGAAGACGATATCGATGGTCTGGAGATAGAACTCCTCGGTCAGGTCCAGGACCGACAGGTACTCGTCGTAGAACTCCAGGTGCTTGTCGGCGCTGTCGCCGTCGCCGCTGACCAGGTGGTTGAAGTAGCGGCGGTGGGCCTCCTGGTGGCGCTCGGCGTTCATGCTCATGAAGCTGGCCAGCTGGACAAAGCCCGGATAGACGCGCCGCCCCGCGCCCGCATAGGGCGGCGGCACCGTGTAGATCATGTTCGACTGGAACCAGGTGAACGGCTTTTCCTCGGCCAGCTGGTTGGTGACGGTCGGCGACAGGCGCGCGTCGATCGGCGAGCCCATGAAGGTCATGCTGGCCGGGCGCGAGGGATGGTTCTGCTCGGCCATCAGGGCGGCGGCCGCCAACACGGGCGGGCCAGGCTGGCAGACGGCCACGACGTTCGGACGCGGGCCCAGCACCTCGAGCATCTGGATGACGTGGTCGATATAGTCGTGGAAGTCGAAACGGCCCTCCAGGACCGAGACTTCGCGGGCGTTGATCCAGTCGACAACGAAGACGGCGTGATCGGGCAGGAACGCCTCGACCGTGCCGCGCAGCAGGGTGGCGTAGTGGCCCGACAGCGGCGCGACGATCAGCACCGCCGGGTCCAGCGAGAATTTTCCGGCGCGACGCATGTCAGCCATGTCGCGATCGAACTGGACTAGGCGGGCCCACGGGCTTTCCCAGACCACCGTCGGCCGCACCCGCACGTCGACCTGGCCGACCTTGACCTTGTCGATGTTCCACTTCGGCTTGCCGTAGCGCCGGGTGACGTTGGCGAACAGGTCCGCGCCGGCGTGCATGCGCCGGCCCAGCGCGGTCTCGGCGGCCGGATTCAGCGGCGATCCCCAGAAGTCCCGGGCCGCCAGCGCCATCTGGCGCATCGGAGTTGAGGCGTAATAGGCCGCCTCGTGCAGGGCGTAGAGCATGGCTTATCCGCTATGTTGCATCGCAACATAACACGCTGAAGCCTAACAAAGTCCAGCCGCCCGCGAATTTTTGCGGGTCATCAGCCCTCGCGGACGGCGTCCTTGATCCGCCGGGCGATCTCGTCCGGCGGCAGGTTGTACGGAATGACGGTCTTGAAGCGGCCCTTGGGGTCCATCAGATAGATCGCCGTCGAGTGGTCCATGGTGTAGCCGGGCCCATCCCCGACCTTGGCGTAGTAGACGCGATAGGCCTTGGCGGCGGCGTCGACCTGCGCCTGGGTTCCGGTCAGACCGATCGTGGCCTTCGGCACATAGGGGGCCGAAAGATAGGCCTTCATCTGCTGCACAGTGTCGCGGGCCGGGTCGATCGAGATGAAGACGATCTGCAGATCCTTGGCCTTGGGCCCTAGCTGGTCGGTCGCGACCGCCAGGCCCTGAAGCGTGCCCGGACAAACATCCGGACAGTAGGTAAAGCCGAAAAAGACCGCGCTCCACTTGCCTTTTAGCGCCTTTTCGGTGGTCGGCGCGCCGTTTTGGTCGACCAGCTCGAACGGGCCGCCGACCGTCACGTCGGGCTGGGATCGGAACACGCCGACGTTCCAGGCGAGGCCGACGGCGACGGCCAGGCCCACGACACAAGCCAGAATGAGTACAAGACGATGGCGAGGCATGCGCGGTTCATCCTTTTACTCTCGCCACGCGCGCAATTCTGGACAATCCTGCGGTCATGGCTGACGCTTCGTTTGCGAGAGCGCCCGACGATCAACGTCACAAGGGGCTCGATAAGCTGGCCGACGAGCCGGCGCAAGACGACGCCTGGTCATGGACCGCGCCGGGGCTTCGCCGAGGCCGCCTCCGGGTGCGCACCTTGCTGGCTCAGCGCTGGGCCTGGGTCGTGGGCCAGACGGCCGTACTCACTTTCGCGGGCCTGGTCCTCAAGCTGCAGGTGCCATGGGCCCTGTGCTTCACCCTCATAGCGCTTTCGGCGTGGCTGAACGTTCTGTTGGGGCTGGCCTCCAGCGGCCAGAGACTGGCGCGTGATGGCGAGGCCACCGCCCAGATCGCTTTCGACATCTTGCAGCTCTCGGGGCTGTTCTATCTGACCGGCGGCGCGCAGAACCCGTTCTCACTGCTTCTGATCGCCCCCGTCACCCTAGCCGCAGCCACCCTGCCCGCCCGCTACGCCCTGGCGCTGGGCGCCATGGCCATCCTGTCGTCGATCCTGCTGGCGATTTTCCATCTGCCGCTGCCCACCGTCGACGGCAGGCCCTTGCCCGATCTCTCCAAGAGCAACCTGCTTTGGTCGATCGTCCTGGCCAGGATCTTCGGGATCGTCTTCACCGGTCTCTACGCCTGGCAAGCGGCCAGCGAATCCGCGCGCATGGAGCTGGCGCTCAACGTCACCGAGACGGTGTTGGCGCGAGAGCAGCGCCTCTCGGCGCTGGGCGCCTTGGCCGCCGCCGCCGCACATGAACTGGGAACGCCGCTGGCCACGATCTCCGTCGTCGCGCGCGAGATGGCGCGAAACGCGCCCAACGACGAGGTGCGCGAAGACGCGGAGTTGATGATCGGTCAGGCCGCGCGCTGTCGCGAGATTCTGCAGCGCTTAACGGAGATGCCCGAGGCGACCGACGCGGTTCACGAGCGCATGAGCCTGGTGCAACTGGTCCAGGACGTGATCGAGCCGCACCTCGTGCACGGCATCCGCGTCGAGGCCGTCGTCAATGGTCCCTCCGGCGAGACCGCGCCCGATATCTGGCGCAGGCCCGAAATCATTCACGCCATGACCTCGATCGTCGAGAACGCCGTGGACTTCGCCCGCAGCGAAGTGATCGTCATCGCGCGCTTTGACGCCCGCTATATCGTCATCGAAGCGCGAGACGACGGGCCGGGCTTCTCGCCGGAAGTGTTGGCGAAACTGGGCGAGCCCTACGTCACGACTCGTCCAGGCGCGGAAGGCTCGCGTACCGGTCATATCGGCATGGGCCTTGGCTTCTTCATCGCCAAGACTTTGCTGGAGCGAACCGGCGCCACGGTGGATTTCCGCAATGGTCGTCGGGGCGGCGCAGTGGTCTCCGCACGCTGGCCCAGGCCGGCGCTCGAAGCGCCTGGACATACAGGGGCTTGAGTTGTGATGCGGAAACGCGAAAGTATGGTTTGTTATTAGGCCTGCTCAAGTATTAGCGCGGGGAGGCGCTGATTTTATGGCGGATATCGGAGAACTGGTTGCGGCGCTGCCGGACAAGTCGCTTCTGCTGCTGGACGACGACGCCCCGTTGCGGACCCGGCTTGGCCGCGCCCTGGAGCAACGCGGCTTCGAGGTGACCCTGGCCGCCTCCGTCGCCGAGGCCCTGACCCTTCTCCGAACCCACGCCCCCGCCCACGCGGTGCTGGACATGCGGCTTGAGGACGGCTCGGGCCTGAAGGTTGTGGAAGCGGTGCGCGACGCCCGCGCCGACGCCAAGGTCATCATGCTGACCGGCTACGGCAATATCGCCACCGCGGTGGCGGCGGTGAAGGCCGGGGTGGTCGACTATCTCTCAAAGCCAGCCGACGCCGACGACGTGGCCCGCGCCCTCCTGGCGGCCAAGGACGCCGCGCCCGCGCCTCCGGAAAACCCGATGAGCGCCGACCGCGTTCGCTGGGAGCATATCCAACGGGTCTATGAGATGTGCGGCCACAACGTCTCGGAGACGGCGCGTCGCCTGAACATGCACCGCCGGACCCTGCAACGGATTCTGGCCAAGCGCGCGCCGCGGTAAGGACGCTACAGATCCTCTCCCCAAGGGAGAGGTGTCGGCGGAGCCGGCGGAGAGGGAAGTCGCAAACTCACGCGGTCTTCCCCCTCCGGTCGCTTCGCGACCACCTCCCCCGCGAGGGGGAGGATTTCTTCCTCACATCGCCGAGATGCCGCCGTCGACCTTGATCTCGGCGCCGGTCATGAACTTGCTCTCGTCGCTGGCCAGATAGAGCACCGCGTTGGCGATGTCGTTCGGCTCGCCGATGCGGCCCAGCGGCACCTGACGGGCCAGCTTGGCGAAGGCCTCTTCCTTGCCGAACCGGGCCGAGAAGCCGTCGAGGATCGGCGTGTCGATGAACGTCGGGTGGATCGAGTTCGAGCGGATGTCGAGCTTCATCTTGGCGCAATACAGCGCGATGTTCTTGCTCAGCAGCCAGACCGCCGCCTTGGAGGCGTTGTAGGCCGGCGAATTGCCGTTGGCGATCAGGCCGGCGATCGAGCTCAGATTGATGATCGAGCCGGGCTGATGGGCGCGCATGTGGGTCAGGGCGTGCTTGGCCCCCAGGAACACCGAGTCGACATTGACCGACATCACCTTCTTCCAAAGGCCGAAGTCCAGGCTCTCGATCGGACCATCGCCGCCAATGCCGGCGTTGTTGACCAGCACCGAGAGACCACCCATCGCCTCCGTGGCCTGCGCCAGCACCTCGATCCACTGATCTTCCTGGGTCACGTCCAGTTCGAACGCGAAGGCCGTGCCGGCGCCGTGAGCGGCGTTGATCTCGTCGGCCACGGCCTGGGCGCCCGCTAGGTTGATGTCGGCCAGGGCGACCTTGGCGCCTTCCTTGGCCAGCATGCGACCCGCGGCCGCGCCGAGGCCCTGGGCGCCGCCGGTGATGAAGGCCTTCTTGCCGGCGACCCGGCCCGTGCTCTGCGCCATGCGGCGTCCTCCCGATTATAATTCAAACAGCAGTTTGAATTTTTCAGGCGGCGCTGTCCATGAACTTCGCGAGCGTAAGGTCCAGATCGGTGACGCCGTCGGCGTCATGCGTGGTCAGCAGCACCTCAACGCGGTTGTAGACGTTGAACCACTCAGGGTGATGATCGAGCTTGTCGGCCATCAGCGCGACCCGCGTCATGAACCCGAAGGCCTGGTTGAAGTCGTCGAACTTGAACGTCTTGGCGATGGCGTCCTTGTGGTCCGGGTCGACGGCCCAGCCGTCGAGTTGGGCGATCGCGGCGGCGGCGCCGATCTTGGAACGGGACATGGGATTCCTCCGAGGTTTCCCCCTCAGAACGCCAATCCGGTCGCCTTCGCAAGGTCGTCGAGCAGTTGGCGCTCGTCCGACACCTTGATCGCCGTCATGCCAAGAGCCGCCGCCGGCTTGCAGTTGATCCCAAGGTCATCGAGATAGACGCAAGCCTCCGGCGCGACGCCGAGCAAGTCGCACATCATCTGGTAGATGCGCGGATCGGGTTTGCGAACGCCCGCCTTGGAGCTTTCGATCACCGCGTCGAACAAGGCCATGATCTCGCCGACAGCCATCGCCTTCTCGGCGCTCTGCGCCATGCCTGGGCCATGGCCGGTCGGGACATTGTTGGTGATGCAGCCCACCTTGAACCGCGCCTTGCAAGCCTTCAGCGCACCCATGACCCGGGGCCGAAGGTCGCCGTAGAGCAAGGGCAGCACCTCAGCCCCGCGCACGTCGTGGCCCAGGCGTAGCGCCTCGTCCCGGAACAGGCCATCGAAGGCGGCCGCGTCGATCTCCGCACGCTCGAACCGCGCCCAAGCGTTGGTGTCGGGGTCGGTGGCGTTGACCGTGCGGATGAAGTCCTTGGGCAGGCCCCGCTCGGTCTCGTAGCGCCGGAACGCCTCGAAGGGCGAGGTCGTGAACACCCCGCCGAAATCCCAGATCACCGCCTCGATCGCCATCGCCGCCTCAAACGCTTGTTTGAGCGCACGCTAGAGCCTTCCGCTTCAAAACGGAATCGTTTTGACGCGAGAAGAAGGCTCTAAATCATACGGTTAGAGCGTGACTAGCGCCGAAACCGGTTCCCACTTTCGGCGTCACGCTCTGACGGGCGATGCGCGCCAGGGGAAGTCGGCGAATGCGCAAGCTCGCCCGTCGGGTGAAGGGCGATGACGGGGGCCTTGGAAAGGTTTTGTTAACAATTCAGGAGTCGCCCATGATCGTTGTTCGCCGTCTTTCAATCCTGGCTCTCGCCGGCGTCAGCCTGGCGGCGGCCCCCGCCCATGCGGGCTCAGGGCGTGGCGGTCACGTCGATCCGCGCGTCTCGCCGCCCGACGCCTCGGCTGGGGGTTGCGAAACGCGGCGCGTCACGGGACCAGGCGGCGCCTATCGTTTTGAACGCGTGGAATGCGGCGCCGAGCGCGGTTGGTCCGACTACGACCGGTGGGGTTATGGCCAGGCGCCCTTGGCGGTCGAAACCCAAGATCATCGCTATGGCGCGCGCGAGCGCTACACGGAGGATCGCTATGGTCCGCCGTCCAGCGCCGACGCGCCGAACTATGTCGCGGCGGGCCGGGATCGGATCGGATACCTGATCTGGCCCGGAAAAAGGCCCTGACAGACCTGGCGCCGCCCTTGCGCAGGATGCGTTCACGTGCACCAAATTGGGACGGGGGAAACAGTCAATGCGTACACCGAGTAAACCGCTCTTCAAGGCCTACGAACTGGTGGCGATCGCCATCTTCGTCGTCGCGGCCGCCGCTGTCAGCAGCATCGGTCTCGTCTACTAGGCTGCGGCTAGGACGCCGCCGCGAGGCGTAGAGCCTCGTTTCAAATCAGAACAGGATCGCTGGCCCCGCGCGTTGTGTGGGAACAACCGGAGCCGCGATCCTGTCGACGCCAGAGGCTATTGTCGTCGCCTGCCGGGCCGCTTGATCAAGCCGATCGTAGCCCGCTCGCCCTTGATCGCGACGGGTATGCTCAGGACGCTGACGGCGTGGGTTTGGTCGACGGGGCCCGTCAAAGGCGCGCGCCCGGGAGCGGAGCGGGCTCTACCGCTCCTCGTCGAACCGGGCGCCGACCAGCTCGCACAGAGCCTCGACGGCGGCTTCGGCCTCGGGGCCTTCGGCGCTGATGTCGATGGTGGACCCGATACCGGCCGCCAGCATCATCAGGCCCATGATGGATCGAGCATCGACCGAAGAGCCTTCACGACTGACGGTGACCTCGGCGTCGAAACCGGACGCCATCTTCACGAACTTGGCCGAGGCCCGGGCGTGCAATCCCCGCTCGTTGACGATCTCGACCGTTCTTGAAGCCATGCGCGTCACTTTTCTCCGGCGAGCACGTAGGAGGCCACGGAGATGTACTTGCGTCCAGCCTCTTGGGCGTAGGCGACGCAGGCCTGCAGCGTCTCGCGCTGGCGCACGCTGGCCAGCTTGATGAGCATCGGCAGGTTCAGGCCGGCGATGACCTCGGCCTTGGTCTGCTCCATCACCGAGATGGCCAGATTGCTGGGCGTCCCGCCGAACATGTCCGTCAGCAGGATGACGCCGTCGCCGCCTTCGTCCACCGCGGCGCACGCCTTCAAGATATCTGCGCGGCGACGTTCCATGTCGTCCTCGGGGCCGATACAGATCGCCTTCACGGCGGCCTGCGGCCCCACGACATGCTCCATGGCGGAAACGAATTCTTCCGCCAGACGCCCGTGCGTCACAATCACGAGCCCGATCATGCCTTGTATCTCAAACGGGGTCCCCATTCCCGCCACGACCGGGAGAGCGTCGCGCGGGCGGTCTTGATACGCCCGTTAGGATTGGACTCCAAGAGACTGCATCATGCGTCTGATTTTCGCCGGCGCGGCGGGTTCTCGCGGCCACAGGTCGAAAACGGGAACATCCACGCCCATCATCGCCTCGACTCGTGGCTCGGGCAGCCTTTCGACACGTTCCGGAGCGTCCACGCAGCGGACGACCAGCGCGATCTCCGCGAAGGCCACAGCGGCGGTGTCGACGACGCCCAGCCCGCGCACCTCGATCAGGCCCGCCAGGGCGTCGGGCGCGCGTCCGTATAGACGACCGCCCGCAGCGAAGGTCACGACGCGATCGTCAGCAACCAGTCGGAAGCCCTGGTCGAGGGCGCGCAAGGCCAGATCACTCTTGCCCACCCCGGAGGGGCCCTCGATCAAGGCGCCGCGCCAGACCCCGCCCTGGCGCAGGGCGATCAGCCCCCCGTGGCGGATCATTCGCGGGCGTCCGGCAATTCGACGACGAACCGCGCCCCGACGACGAGACCGCTCGCGTCCTTGCGGTTCTCCGCATGAATCTTGCCGCCATGGGTCTCGACGATCTGCCGAGCGATCGACAGGCCCAGGCCCGAATTGCCGCCGAACGCCCGCCCCTTGGGCCGAGACGTATAGAAGCGCTCGAAGATGGTCTCCAGGTTCTCGGGCGGCATGCCGGGCCCATCGTCCTCGACGGCCGCGATCAGGGCGCCGCGCGTCCGCGACAAGGTCACGCGCACCTCGCCGTCGGCCGGACTGAACGAGCGCGCATTGTCGATCAGGTTGCGGAACACCTGTCCGATAGGCGTCTCGCGTCCCAGGATGATCGCCGGCGACGACGGATCGGTCAGGCGGAGTGACACACGCACGCTGCCCGGCGCTTCGCCCGGGCGCAGCTGGTTCTCGTAGAGACTGACCACCTCGGCCAACAGCCGCCCCAGATCGACGGCCTTGGGATGTTCGCGCGACAGCTCGGCGTCGAGACGCGAGGCGTTGGAGATGTCGGTGACCAGGCGATCCAGGCGATTGACGTCGTTCTGCAGGATCGCCAGCAGCCGCGCGCGAGCGGCGGGTTCGGTGACGAGATCCAGCGTCTCGATCGCCGAACGGATCGAGGTCAGCGGGTTCTTGATCTCATGCGCCACATCGGCGGCGAAGCGCTCGATAGCGTCCATCCGCTCGGACAGCGCGTGCGTCATGTCCTCCAGCGATCGTGACAGGTCGCCCAGCTCATCCTTCCGCTCGGAAACATCCGGGAGGGAAATGGCCCGCGCGCCCTGCAGGCGCACGTGGTCCGCCGCGCGCGCCAGCCGCAGCACCGGCACCGCGATCAGCCGATGCAGCAGGACGCTGGACGTCAGAATGGCCAGCATGGCGACCGCGATGAACGGCAGCAGAGCCTTGCGCTGGGCGGCGATGATCTCGTCGACGTCGCTGGCTTCCAGCGTCAGGACGCCCAGCACCGCCTTCACGTGCTGGATCGGGATGGACACCGAAACGACCCGCTCGCCGTTCTCGGCGATCCGGGTCCCTGCGACCGTGCGGCCGCGCATGGCCTGGGCGATTTCGTCGGCCAAGGCCGCCTGGGCGCGCTTGGCCTTCGCGTCGCGCTCGGGCGTCGTCCGGGCGTCCGCGTCCTTCTGGTCCGGCTTGCGAGCGGGCGGCAGGACCTTCCAGTCGACGCGATCGGCGACAACGAACGAATCCGCCAGCGCCTGACCTTTTGCGTCGAACAGGCGGGCGCGCTGTGAGCGGGGGATAAACAGCAGCTGGAAGATCTGGCTGGCCGCGTAGGGATCCAGCGCCGGCTCCGGCTCACCGACCGTCGCGGATTGGTCGATGACGTTGGCGATCAGCTCGCCCTGGGTGGACAGGCTGTCGATCCGCGCGTTCACGAGCCCGTTGCGCAGCTCGTTAAGGATCAGGGCCCCGACGATGACGATCGCCAGGGCCACGACGTTGAGGACAACGATCAGGCGTCCCAGCCGCGAGCCGCGCGGCCAGGCGAAGCGACGCCTGAGCTCAGGCGCGACCTTATCAGGCTTCGCGGTAACGATAGCCAACGCCGTACAGAGTCTCGATGGAGTCGAATTCCGGGTCGACCTGGCGGAACTTCTTGCGCATCCGCTTGATGTGGCTGTCGATCGTACGGTCGTCGACATAGACCTGATCGTCGTAAGCCGCGTCCATCAGGTTGTCGCGGCTCTTCACAAAGCCCGGGCGCTGGGCCAGAGCCTGCAGCAGCAGAAACTCGGTCACGGTCAAGCGCACGGGCCGGCCGTCCCACAGGCTGTCGTGACGCGCGGGGTCGAGGGTGAGCTTGCCGCGCTTCATCATCTTGGAGCCGGCGGCGCCCGCGGCGGAGGGGGCGTCGTCCTCCTCGGGACGCGCGCGACGCAGAACAGCCTTCACCCGCTCCAGCAGCAGCCGCTGGCTGAAAGGCTTGTGCATGTAGTCGTCGGCGCCGAGGTTGAAGCCGAGAATCTCGTCGATCTCATCGTCCTTGGACGTCAGCATGATCACCGGGATCTCAGACGTCTGGCGCAGGCGGCGCAGCACTTCCATGCCGTCCATGCGCGGCATCTTCACGTCCAGGATCACCAGGTCCGGCGGAGTGGCCTCCACCGCTTCCAAACCGGAGGCCCCGTCGTAATAGGCCTTCACGGTATGGCCATGGCTCTCCAGGGCCAGCGAGACCGAAGCAACGATGTTCTCGTCGTCGTCAATGAGCGTGATCGCGGCCATCGGGTCGATACGTGTCCTTCACCTTCCGTGTTCGCCCGATCCTATCGGTCGGGCGTCACAGCTTCAACGCACGGCGCGGCGAAGCTTTCCCTGGTTCTGTCGGCGCTTTGCGGCCCGAGAAAGGCGCGATTGCGGCGCCCAGGTCACCGCAAAGTATCCTCAACTTCGCCTTAAGGTCTCATACGCCATAGTTATCGCTCTTGGAGCGGGTAGGGCATGGGCCAAGTTCATTACGAGCTTTTTGTCCGACGCAAGGTCGGCGCGCAGTGGACGCTGGAAATCGCCACTGAAAACCGCGCGCACGCCTTGCAGGTGGCCGAAGACGTCCTGGCCCAGAACCGCGCGGTCGCCTCGCGGGTGACCAAGGAGACGCTCGACCCGTCCACCGGCGAGTACAAGTCGATCTCGATCTTCACCAAGGGCCTCGTCGACGGCGGTAAGCCTAAGAAGGAAGTCGAAGACCGCGATCCGCTCTGCGTCCAGCCGGCCGATCTCTATACCGCCCACGCCCGCGACCGGATCGGTCGCCTGCTCGAGGGCTGGCTGTCGCGCCACAAGGCGACGCCCTTCGAACTGCTGCACCGACCCGATCTGGTCGAGAAGCTGGAAGCGTCCGGCACGGACCTGCAGCATGCGCTGCAGAAGATCGCTATCCCCGAGGCCGAGGCGCGTGGGCAATCCGTCCACGAGGTCATGCGCCACTTCCACGGGCTGGTCGAGCGCACCATCGCCAACCTGATGAAGGCGTTCAAGAAGGGCGCACTTCCCGACCTCGACAAGGAAGGCTTCGCCAAGGCCGCTGAGCGCCTGGTCGCCGACCCCGACCGCGCCTTCCTGCTCGGCGCCGGCGTCGCCGCGTCGATCGCGCCGGCCACCAACTGGTCGGACAAGATCGCGCGCCTGCTCGACCTGGCCGACGCCGCCCCCGCCGAGCCCCGCGCGCGCGTCGCCGCGCTGCAAGCGATCGAGACGCCGCTGGCCGAGATCATCGGCTCGCGCGCCGGCATGGCCGACCTCCTGGACACCAAGGACGACCTGGGCGCCACCCTGGCCGCCATGACCCGCTTGACCGGCGGCGCGGCCGTAGAGGCCCTTATCCGCATTGAGTCCAGCGTGCGCGCCTGTATGCCCGAGCTGTCAGGCACCGCTCGCAGGCTCGGCGAGTGGCTGGCCGGCGACAACTTCCCCAGCGTGCGCAAGGCCATCGCCCAGCGCGTGCTGACCGAGCTGAACGGCGTCCGCCGCCTGAAGCCCAATGACGCCGAGGCTGAGATCGAGTTCCTGCGCGCGCTGGCCATGGGGCTGACCGCCGCCGCCGGCCGCATCCTGCAGGGCGAAGACATCCAGGTCGCCTTCACGACGCGCTCGAAGACCCTGCTCAACGGCGACTTCATCGACTCCCTGCTCGGCCGCGACCGCTCGGCGCACGAAGAGGTCAAGATGTTGATCCGCTTGGCGGAGAACGTCATGGGCGCGGTCAACAAGCGCAACGCCTCGCGGTGGCTCAACGCCAATATCAGCGCCATGCGCTTCGAGAAGGAGATGCGCCAGGGACCGGACTCGCCGGTGGCCAAGCTCAGTCATCTGGCCACGCTTCAACGGGCGCTGTCCCGATCGGGTCTGGTGCGCGAGGACTACGAGCCGCTGTGCGCCAAGTTGGGCGAGATCGGCGCGCTCGTCGAAGCCGACACCCGTCTTTTGACCATGCTGGTGCGCGCGCCGGCGCCCCTGCCCCATCGCCTGCAGCTCCTGGCCAAGCTGGCCATGGGCGAGGCCGGCCCTACCGGCCCCGTGGCCGACAAGGCGCGGCTCGAGGCCCTCAAGCTGGCCAAGGATCCCAGCTCCCGCGAACAGCTGGCGAGCTCGCCCCAGACGATGGACCTGATCAAGAGCCTGCTGACGCAAGCCGCCTGACCCGGCGCTTAGCGTAGCACCGTCCGAGCGTCGACCAGACGGACGTCGTGCATCTGGTTCAGATAGGCCTCGTAGTAGCCCTTGTGCGACGCGCCCACGATGGCCAAAAGCCGCATGCCGGGGTAGCGGCCCAGCACGTCGCGGATGTTGGCGACCATGCGCAGGTTTCGGGTCTCCCAGTAGCCCAGATACCGCCGACCGAATTTCTGAGGCGACGGCTCCATGAACGTGGCGCCGAAGTCGCCTCGGTAAGCCGCCATCTGGGCTGCGGGCGTGTTGTTGGCGCGGTAGATCTTGAGCACGCCGTCCGGCTCGGACAGCCCCTCCTGCAGCTGGTTGTACTGATCCCGGCGGGCGCGACTGACGGGGTTGTCCCAGGCGTTCTGGATGGCGTCGTTGAAGGCCTTCTCCTCGGCCGGGTCACTCGGACCGGAGGTGTCGGCCGAATGGTCATCGACGCTCCACAGCCGCTCGTGCCCCAGGCGCGCGGCGAGGACGGCGGAGATAAGGCTGGTTTCGCCGCGGCGGACCTTCAGCGCCTCCAGCGCCGTGACCAGTTCGTCGTTCAGCCCATCGCCCGTGTGGCGCTCAGCCTCGGGCAGGCGAAGCCATTGCACCAGGGCCGAGCCCCGCTCGCCGGCGGCGAGGAACACAGCCGCCAGGTGGCGACGCTGGGCCGCCGTCGGCTCCGCCGGCCACGCGGCCAGCAGGCGTTCGGCCTCGGCATTGGCGGCGAGCACGTCAAGGCCCGTCACGCGGCCGGCGAGCGCGGGGTCGGGGCAGTACATCTTGACCGTTTCGGCGTAGCGCGACGGATAGCGCCGCAAGGCGTCGCACTGCAGACCCGACAGGTCTTCGGTCGCGACACCCGTCGGTTTCCAGGCGGCCAGGCGGTCGAGCAATGGCGTCAGGGTCTTCGGGTCGAAGGTCTTGGGCAGTCCCGAAAGATGGATGGTCCCCAGCACCAGAACCTCGTTGGCAGCGCCGGGCGGCGGTCCCTTCAGCGTGTCGGGATGGAAGCTGGGCCGATAATCCTGGGCGTGGGCCGCGCCGGCGATGGTCGCCAGGGCGCCGAGGCTCACGGCGATCAGGCGACGGACGGAACGACCGGGCGCCCGGTTCAGACCGGCCGGTGTTGAGACGGAAGAAGCGACGCGAAGCATGAGACCCCCAAGTGACGACTAGTCTCTAGAGGCTCCCGGAGCGCGCGATGGAGGCGCCTAACTTTAATTTAATACGGCGGGGCGCGCCGTTGATCGCCCAGATCAGCGCGGCGGGCTGAGCGCCTTTAGCCCAGGATTCCCGCCAGCGCGTCCACGACCCGCTCGACATCGCCGTCAGTCATCGCCGGATACAGCGGCAGGGTCAGACAGCGCGCGTACCAGGCGTCCGCGCCGGGCAGATCCGCGACGCCATAGCGCTGAGCATAGTAGGGCTGCCGGTGAACCGGAATGTAGTGGACCTGGGTCCCGACGCCTTGGGCCTTGAGGCTCTCGACGACGGTTCGGCGCGAGAGTCCTTCAGCCTCGAAGTCGATCAGCACGGTCAACAGGTGCAAGGCCGGATCCGAATGGTCGGGACTGGTCGCCAGCCGGACGCGCGGCGCGCGCTCCGGCAGCAGGCGGGCGTAGAGCGCCGTCAGTTCGCGACGGCGCGCGACGAACCGGTCCAGCTTCGCAAGCTGCGACAGGCCCAGCGCGCACAGTACGTCGGGAATGCGGTAGTTGAACCCCAGCGCCGGCATCTCGTACCACCACGGATCGCCGCCCACCGCGCGCACCATGCCGTGCGAGCGAAGCAGGCGCGCCTTGGCCGCCAGCGCCGGATCGTTGGTGGTCAGCATGCCGCCTTCGCCAGTGGCGAGCGTCTTGACCGGATGAAACGAAAAACTGGCGAAGCTGGAATAGGCGCCGTCGCCGACCGGGTGTTTGACGCCGTCGAAGGTCGCGATAGAGCCCAGCGCGTGCGGCGCGTCCTCAACCAGCACTGCGCCCGAGGCGCTGGCCATGGCCTTGATCGCGGGGAGATCGCAGACGTCGCCACGCAGGTGCACCGGCAGCACCGCCTTGACGCGCTTGTCCTTCGCCCCGCTAAGCGCCTTGGCGAGGGTGTCTGGCGTCATCAGGCCGCTATCAGGATCAACGTCGGCGAACACCACCTCTGCGCCGACATAGCGGGCGCAGTTGGCGGTGGCCAGGAAGGTGACGGACGGGGCGACGCAGACGTCGCCCTCGCCGATCCCCAGCGCCATCATCGCCAGATGCAGGGTCGCGGTGCCGTTGGAGACAGCGATGGCGTGACCCGCCCCAACCTTTTCCGCAAAGGCGGCCTCGAAGGCCTCCACCGTGGGACCGGTGGTCAGGAAGTCCCCGCGCAGGGCCTCCGCCACGGCGGCGATGTCGTCGTCGTCGATCGTCTGCCGGCCGTAGGGGAGGAAACCGCTCATCGCGCGGCCTTCTCCTCCAGCATGGCCAGCAGGCCCTCGGGGCTCAGCCAGTCGTGGTTGTTGTCGCTGCTGTAGGAGAAGTCCTCGACAACCGGCGTGGCGCCGTCCGAGGCCGCATAGGGCTCGCGGCCAAACTCCGCGAAATTGGGCTCGATGGCGTAGCGGTCGTCGAACTCCACCGTCGAGCGGGCGTCGTCGGCGCTGATCATGATCTCGTGCAATTTCTCGCCCGGGCGGATGCCGATGACCTTCATCGCGGCCGTCGGCGACATCGCCTTGACGAGGTCGGGCATCGCCATCGAGGGGATCTTGGGCACGAAGATCTCGCCGCCGCGCATCATGGTCAGCGAGGATAGCACGAAGTCGACGCCCTCGTTCAGGGTGATCCAGAACCGCGTCATGCGCGGGTCGGTGACCGGCAGCTCGGTCGCGCCCTGGCTCAGCAGACGGCGATAGAGCGGCACGACGCTGCCGCGCGAGCCGACCACATTGCCGTAGCGCACGACGCAGAACCGCGTGCCGATGTCGCCCGACAGATTGTTGGCCGCCACGAACGTCTTGTCCGAGGCCAACTTGGTCGCGCCGTAGAGGTTGGTCGGGTTGCAGGCCTTGTCGGTCGACAGGGCGACGACCTGCTTCACGCCATTGCTGAGGCTGGCCCAGACCACGTTCTCGGCGCCCAGCACGTTGGTGTGGATGCACTCCGAGGGATTGTACTCAGCCGCCGGCACCTGCTTGAGCGCTGCCGCGTGAATGACGATGTCGACGCCGCGCAGAGCCAGGGTCAGGCGTTCGCGGTCGCGCACGTCGCCGAGGAAGAAGCGCATCTTGGCGACCGTCGCCTCGTCGAACTGTTCGCGCAGCTCGATCTGCATGTCGCTCTGCTTCAATTCGTCGCGGGAGTAGACGATGACCTTCCGGGGGTCATAGCGGCGGAGCACGGTCTCGATGAAGCGCCGTCCGAAAGAGCCGGTGCCGCCGGTGACCAGGATCACCTTGCCGTCCAGATCGAGGGATTTGGGAGAAAAACGACCCAAGTTCAGCCTCCTGCGACGCTGCCAGCGGCCCTCAGGGTGCGCGGGCGCAGCGACGAATCGTGGTTAACGCCCCTTGATGCGCCCGCAGACGTAAAGAGGACGTCAACCACGTCGCGCTAGAAGGCGATATGCGCCGACATCGCCTCCTGTCCTTCGCTCTGATGGCCGTCCTTTGCACGGCTCCCCTGCTCGCGCCCACGCCGGCCTTCGCCGGCAAGGGCAAGGAGGAGAAAAAGGAGCAGGTCACCTATTTCGCGCTGGCGCCGATCAACGCGATCGTCCTGCGCCGCGACGGTCGCCGAGGGGTGATGACTGTCGAGACGGGCCTGGAGATCAAGGACGCCAAGCTGATGGAGCGGGCCCAGGCCTCGACGCCCCGCCTTCGCGCCGCCTTCGCCCAGACCCTGATGGTCTACGCCGCCGGGCTGCGCGGCGGCGCGCCGCCGGACATCGATCATATGGGTCGCGAGTTGCAGAAGACCGCCGACCAGGTGCTGGGCAAGCCGGGCTCGAAGGTTCTGCTGACCTCCGCGATGGTTAACTAGGTTTTGGCCTTGCGGCGCGCGCGAAAGAAGCCGCGCAACAGATCCGCGCTTTCCTCGGCCAGGACGCCGCCGGTCACCTCCGGTCGCCAGTGACACGTGGGCTGAGCGAAGAACTTCGGACCATGCACCACCGCGCCGCCCTTCGGGTCGTCGGCCCCGAACACCACCCGCCCGATCCGGGCATGGCTGATCGCCCCGGCGCACATCGCGCAGGGCTCCAGAGTCACCACCAGCGTCAGGTCCGTCAGCCGGTAGTTGCCAAGCTTGGCGGCCGCCGCCCGCATGGCGGCGATCTCGGCATGAGCGGTGGGATCATGGGCCGCGATCGGGCCGTTGCCCGCGGTCGCGATCACCTCGCCCGTGCGGGGATCAAGGATCACGGCCCCAACCGGCGTCTCGCCCGCCTCGGCCGCAGCGCGCGCGGCGTCGAGCGCGAGCCGCATCATGCGGTGGTCTTGATCCTCGCTGCCATCAGTGCGCATTAGAAACCGAAAGCCCATCGAGAGATGCGCCCAGCCCAAGAAGGACGCGCCATGACCAAATCCCACGATCCCCTGTACGAGCCTCACCTCGACGGTCAAGACGGAGATCTCGACGGCGGGCCTGGCGAGCGGGTCGCCAAGGCCCTCGCGCGCGCCGGCGTCGCCTCGCGGCGCGAGGTCGAGCGCCTGATTGAGGCCGGTCGCGTGGCGATCAACGGCAAGGTGCTGACCACGCCGGCGGTCAAGGTCGCGCCGGGCGATTTCCTCACCGTGGATGGCCAATTGGTGGCCGAGCGGGAGCCGACGCGGATCTTCCGCTACCACAAGCCCACCGGCCTGATGACCACCCATAACGACCCCAAGGGGCGACCGACGGTGTTCGGCGCGCTGCCCAAGGATCTGCCTCGCCTGATCTCGGTGGGTCGCCTGGATTTGAACTCCGAGGGTCTGCTGCTGCTGACCAATGACGGCGAGTTGTCCCGCGCGCTTGAAACGCCCAGCAACGCCTGGGTCCGCCGCTACCGCGCCCGGGCTTTTGGCGACACGACCCAGGCCAAGCTCGACAAGCTGAAGGACGGCGTCACCATCGAAGGCGTCACGTACGGCGCGATCGACGCCAAGATCGACAAGGCCCACGAGAAGGCGGGCGGCGGCAAGAACGTCTGGATCACGGTCAGCCTGTCGGAAGGCAAGAACCGCGAAGTCCGCAAGGTGCTGGAATCGATCGGCCTGAAGGTCAATCGCCTGATCCGCCTGTCCTATGGCCCGTTCGCGCTGGGGACCCTGGCGGCCGGTCAGATCGAGGAGGTCGGCCCCCGCGTCATCCGCGAGCTGCTCGAAGGCGTTGTCTCGCCCGAGAACATGCCGACCGGCGACCGGCCCAAGTTCGCGGGGATCGCCAACCCCACCAAGGCGCCGGGCACCGAGGGCGGGGGCGAGTTGCAACGTCGCGGCGCCCCGCGCGCCGACCGGGCGCTGGTCCTGGACACGCCGGAGAAGCCCGAGAAGCCGGTCTACAAGCCCGGTTGGGCCAAGCCGAAGAAAAAGACCTCGCCGCACGGTCCGCCCAAGGGCGCCGGAAAGGGTCCGGCCAAGGGCCCCGCCAAGACCAAGCGTCCAGCCAAGTCGATCGAGAGCAAATTCATCGACATCGGCAAGCCCGCTGCGCGCGGTAAGCCCGCCGCGCCCCGTCCGGGCGCGAAGCCGGCCGACGGAGCCGCGCGTCGTCTGGCGGAGCGCCCCGGCAAGCCCTCGGCGCGTCCGGGCCCTTCGCGCGGCCCCAAACGCTGATCAGGCGGTGGCTGGGGCGGACAGACCGGTCCAGCGCCGCAGGGCGGGCCAGCGCATCCAGAGCTCTGCGATCCCGATGAAGCCGGCCAGCATCACCACCGCGCTGGCGACCAGTCCGGGCTGAAACTCGCGCGCGGCGTCGGGCTGCAAGGTGATCGGGCGCAGCAGCAACACGATGGCGACATTGTTGGCCGCGTGGACGCCGACACCCAGCTCGATGCCGCCCAGGCGCAGCGCCATCCAGGTCAGGCCCGCCCCCATGGCCGCGCGGAACAGGAAGGCGTCGAGATTGGGATCCAGGTGGATGGCGGCGAAGAGAACGCCGTTCAGCACCATCAAGGCGATCGGATTTCGGATATAGGCCGCGCTCTGCTTCAGCAGCCAGCCGCGAAACACCAGCTCCTCGGCGGCCGAGGCGAGGATCAGCAGGGCGATAGCGAGGACCGCGTAAAGCGACCGTCCGACCAGATTGGGCGAGACCTGCAAAACCACCGGCTCGAGGGCCTGGCCGGCGACCACGGAGACGCCGCTGATGACCACCGCCATCACGACGCCGAACAGCACCAGCCCGCCCAGCACCAACCGCCAACGCAGCGGCTGTCCGTCATTGACGTAGTCCCGGAACGGCCGCTTGTGAACCGCGCCGGCGGCCATGACAAAGCCCGTCGCCGCGCCAAGATTGAGGCCCGCCAATGCGGCGAGAATGAAGAGCGACTGACGTCCCGAAAGGTTCGTTTGCTCAGTCCCCGAGAAGGCCTGGAACAGGTCCGTCGCCGCGGCGGCTCCGTCCAGTCCGCTGACGATCAGCATGAAGACCAAGATTGCGGCCAGCACGCCAAGCAGGCCCGTCACGGCGCCCGTCAGGATCCCGACCGGGATGACCAGCGCGCTCCGCCGCAGGTCACGGTCCAGGGGCGACAGGTCGGCCAGGAAGCGCGAACGCCTCACGGTCTCCATTAACTCGCCCATCTGTCCTATCCGCCCGCTCTCGTCCGGTAGCGACTAAGACGGGGCGGCCGCGATCTTGTAAAGCACCCGCTTGCCGCGCGACGCGGACGGCGGCACACATCCGGTTACGACTTGTAAGGGGGCGAAAATGAGCGAGCAGGATTCGGGGGCGGGGCGTCAGCGCCCTGCGATCGCCCGCTCGACTTGGGAAAAGGCCTGATGCGCATCGTTTCCGGCCAGTTTCGCGGCAAGGCCATCGCCGCCCCGCCCGGTGACGCGACGCGCCCCACCTCCGACCGCGCCCGCCAAGCGGTGTTCAACATCCTGGAGCACGCCGCCTGGGCGCCCGAGCTGCATGGCGCGCGGGTGATCGACGTGTTCGCCGGCTCCGGCGCCCTGGGCCTCGAAGCCCTGTCGCGCGGCGCGTCCTTCTGCCTGTTCGTCGAGACCGACGAGGCCGCGCGCGGCGCCATCCGCGAGAACATCGACGCCATGCACCTGTTCGGGGTGACCCGCGTCCATCGGCGCGACGCCACCGATCTTGGTCCGCGTCCCGCCAGCGCCGGCGCGCCGTTCGACATCGCCTTCCTCGACCCGCCCTACGCCAAGGGCCTGGGCGAGAAGGCCGTGGCCGAGTTGAAATCCGGCGGCTGGCTGGCCCCGGGCGCGATCCTGATGTTCGAACGGGGACGCGGCGAGGTCGATCCAGCGCTGGAAGGCTTCGAGCAGATCGACGCGCGCGACTATGGCGCCGCGCGCGTCCTGTTCTTCAAGCTGACGACCTAGTGG
Source organism: Caulobacter vibrioides (assembly GCF_002310375.3). Lineage (GTDB taxonomy): Bacteria > Pseudomonadota > Alphaproteobacteria > Caulobacterales > Caulobacteraceae > Caulobacter > Caulobacter vibrioides_D. The sequence goes on along the minus strand of NZ_CP023315.3, from coordinate 247,297 downwards.
CTCGTCAGCCCGGAAGCCTCTGAGAGGCTGTCTTGGATGACGAGGCCAGAAGGATCACCAGGCCTTGGCGCCCACCCGGTTGTCGAGTTGGGCGCGGAGATTGGCGAGACCCAGCCGAGTGATCCGGTAGGGACCACCCTCATGGCTGGCGATCAGACGCTTGCGCCTTAGCGACTGAAACACCGCGACCGTACAGTCGGTCAGCGACCAGCCGTCGCGGGTGAGGCAGTCCGCCGAGACGATCCGACCCGTCTCGTCGCGTTCGAGTTCGATGCGGCCGCCTTGGGCCAGTGCGTGCAGCGTGCGTTGCTGCGTCTTTGGGATGTTCAAGGGATTGTCCGAGAGATCGAGGCGTACGATCGCGCTTCCACCAAGCGGGAAACGCGGGCGGAGCGGGCCTAGCGACTTTCGAACCGAGGTTCGGAGCCTGTTAGGCCCGGACCTCGCGCACAATCTCGGACATGAACCACACAAGAGAGGTTGACGGCGCCAGCATGCGCCAAGCCGCGCCAAGGCTCAAGCACCCCAGCGCGCCGGCCCTTGATGACCGTCGTTTGCGAATCGACGCAGCGACCGCCCACGCTCGCTTCGAGGGAGCCGCGCGCTCAGAAAAATGGCGAAAATAAAGCACTGATCAGCAGTAAATCGCGATCATCAAAGTGATGGCGCAGGGCCAATCGAGTTTAGAAACATGAAGATCTCGTAATGCTGTCGGATATGTAATCTACATGTCAGGCTTGTAACTTGAGATGAATGTTCGGGGCGTACAGAGCTGTCGTCACTGAGGGGAACCAGTGATGACCAAGACCATGCTTCTGGCCAGCGCGGCCGCCATTCTGCTGGCCGGCGCCGCCCAGGCCGCCGACCTGACGCCCGAGCAAGTCGCCGCACAGGCCGAAGCCGCCCAGCGGGGCGTGTTGATCTTCCAGCCCGATTTCTTCGCCGCTCAACGTCCCAACACCGCGCTGGAGATGGTGCAGCGCGTGCCCGGCTTTTCGGTGCAGGACGGCAGCGGCGCCCGGGGTTTCGAGGGCGCGGTCGGCAACATCCTGATCAATGGGGCTCGCCCGGCCTCCAAGAACGACACGGGCAGCAATGTGCTTTCGCGCACCCAGGCCAACCGGGTCGAGCGGATCGAGTTGATCCGTGGCGGCGCGCCGGGCGTCGATATGCAGGGCTACTCGGTCGTCGTGAACGTGATCCTGAAGAAGGGCGCCAACCGCCAGTCGATCCTGACCTGGAACACCAGCCAGTTCGACGGCGGCCGTGATCTCTACGGCGGCAGCTATCAGTTCACCGCCACGAACGGCGACAAGAGCTGGGGCGTGACGCTGAGCGACGGCATCGGCAGCAGCGACTCCAATGGTCCGGGGACGAACATTCGTCGCGACGGAACCGGCAAGATCCTTCGCGACGAGAAATTCCTGAACGATAGCTGGGGCGGCGGGCGCAGCATCCGGGGCAACTATTCGGCGCCCCTGGCCGGCGGCAAGATCGAAGCGACGGCCCGCTTTGGCGTCAACGACTGGAATCAGTGGCAGACCCTGACCTCGGCGATCGCCGAGCGTCGCAGCAACTACGTCGATGACGAGCAGTCGGGGGAGCTGGGCCTGACCTACACCCGCCCGCTGGCGCCCAACTGGGCCCTGGAGACGCGGGCCATCCACAGCTTCGAAAACTTCGAAAGCGCCTCGACCAGCGACGAAACGCTGAACGGGGTCAAGGCGGCGCAGCAGCGCTTCACCGCCGAGGGCGACAGCGGCGAGTCGATCTTCCGCGCCCAGCTCCGCCACGACTGGAGCAAGGCCATCACCGTCGAGACCGGCGGCGAGGTGGCCTACAACATGCTGGATGTGAAGCAGGCCTATTCGGTCGGGGGCGCCGCCGTGCCGCTGCCCAGCGCCTCGGTCAAGGTCGAGGAACTGCGCGGCGAGGCCTTCTCCAAGGCCACCTGGCGGGTCAATCCGCGCCTGACCCTGGAAGGCGGCTTGCGCCTGGAGACCTCGACGATCAAGCAGTCGGGCGACGCGCAGAACGAGAAGAGCTTCTTCTACGCCAAGCCTCGCTTCCTCGCGACCTGGACGCCTGTGGCCAACAACCAGCTGCGCTTCCGCTTCGAGCGGGAGCTGGGTCAGTTGGACTTCGAAGACTTCGCCGCCTCCTCGGACCTGGAGGACGGCAATGTCTACGGCGGCAATGTCGAGCTGAAGCCCGAGCAGCGCTGGATCAGCGAGATCGGCTATGAGCGACGCTTCTGGGGTGAGGGCATCATCGCCCTCACCTACCGCCACGACGAGATCATCGGGGTGATCGACCGCCTGCCGCTGCCCGGCGGCCTGTCGGCGGTGGGCAATATCGGCGACGCGACCCTGGATCGTCTGAGCCTTAATATTGTGGTGCCGACCGACAAGCTCGGCATCAAGGGCGGCCGCTTCACCTTCAAGAACGACTGGAACGAGACCCATGTGAAGGATCCCACGACCGGCAAGGATCGCCCGATCTCCGGCGTGCGCCCGACCCAGGCCAATATCGGCTTCCAGCAGGACCTGACCAAGTACAAGACCCAGTGGGGCATCAACTGGCTACCGCTGCTGGGCCAGGGCACCTATGACGTTGACCAGACCAGCGTCTGGCGCGGCGCCCAGTACTACGAGGCCTTCGCCGAGTATAAGCCCACCCCGACCTTGGCGATCCGCGCCCAGCTGAACCTGTGGGACGACTTCAGCATCCGCCGCACCGTCTTCGCCAACCGCGGCCCGAGCCGGGCGGTCGCCTTCGTCGAGGACCGCGCGATCAATCCCCGCACCTTCATGAGCTTCCGGGTGCGCAAGACGTTCTAGAGTCCCCCTCCCCCATCAGGGGGGAGGGACTTGGTCAGACTACTTTTTGAGACGGGCGATCAAGACCGCAGTCGACGGATCATGGTCGCCCGCCGCGCCGCTCTCCAGCTCCGGCAGGATGCGGTTCGCCATCACCTTGCCCAGCTCGACGCCCCACTGGTCGAAGGAATTGATCCCCCAGATCACGCCCTCGACGAAGGTCTTGTGCTCATAGAGCGCGATCAGGGCGCCGAAGGTCTGCGGCGTCAGGCGGTCCAGCAGCACCAGGGTCGAGGGCCGGTTGCCGGCGAAGGTCCGCTGCGGGGCCAGGGTGGCGATCTCGGCGTCGGACACGCCCTTGGCCTTCAGCTCGGCCACGACATCGTCCGTGGTCCGCCCAACCATAAAGGCCTCGGCCTGAGCCAGCAGGTTCGAGAGCAGCTTTTCGTGCATGCCAGCCGGGCCTTCGTCCGACTGAGCGACGCCGATCAACTCCATCGGCGTGATGTCGGTCCCCTGGTGCATGCACTGGAAATAGGCGTGCTGGACATTGGTGCCCTCGTCGCCGAACACCACCGTGGCCGTCCCGCGCTGGGCGGGCTTGCCGTCGGGACCGACCGACTTGCCGTTGCTCTCCATCTCCAGCTGCTGGAGGAACGAAGCCAGTTGGCGCAGGCGGTGCGCGTACGGCACAACCGAGCGGGCCCGGCGGTCCAGGCCATTGCGATTGAAGATCTGGGCCAGGGCCACCAGCACCGGCGCGTTCTTCTCCAGAGGGGCCGTGCGGAAATGCGCGTCCATGGCCGCGCCGCCGTCCAGGAAGCCCTGGAACGCGTCCCAGCCCGCTGCGACGGCCACCGAAAGGCTGACCGACGACCACAGCGAATAGCGGCCGCCGACCCAGTCCCAGAAACCGAACACCCGTTCGTCCGGCACGCCGAAGGCAGCGGTCTTGTCGAGCGCCGTGGAGATGGCGGCCAGATGCTGGCTGGCGCCCTGCTCGCCCAGAGCCCCCACCAGCCAGGCGCGCGCGGCGCCGGCGTTGGCCATGGTCTCCTGGGTCGTGAAGGTCTTGGAGACCACCATGACCAGGGTCTCTTCCGGGTCCATGTCGGCGGTCGTCAGGGCGAACTCGGCGCCGTCGACATTGGCCACGAAGCGCAGGTCGATCGACGGCTTGATCGGCCGCAAGGCGTCCCACAGCAGGCGGGGGCCCAGGTCCGATCCGCCGATGCCGATGTGCAGGATGGCCTTGAACGGCTTGCCAGTCGCGCCCTTGATCGCGCCCGAGCGCACGGCCTCGGCGAAGACCTTCATCCGCTGGCGGACGGCCTCGACCTCGGCCATCACCGGCTGGCCCAGGGCCTTCACATCGGCGCCCGCAGGGGCGCGCAGGGCCGTGTGCAGCACCGCGCGGCCCTCGGACGAATTGATCGCCTCGCCGCCGAACATGCGGGCGCGCGCGCCCTCGACATCGGCCGCGTGGGCGAGATCGAGCGCGGCTTCGAGACCCGCCTCGTCCCAGGCCTGCTTGGAGAGATCCAGGTGCAAACCCGCGACATCCAGGGTCAGGGCCTCAAGGCGCCCCGGCTCGGCGTCGAAGAACTCGACGATGCGCTTGTCGCCCGCGGCCTTGGCGGCGGCTTCCAGGCGGGTCCAGGCGGCGTCGAGATCGGCCATGTCGTCCTCACAGGTTTGGTAAATCGCTGTTTACGGAACGGGGCTTATCAAACAGGCGCCGCCGCGTCATGGCAGACCAATGACGTTTTTTGCGGGAGCCCCTCATGTCCTGTGACGCCGTCGCCTTTTCCGCCATGCTCTGGATGGCGTCGTTCAATCCAGGGCAAAGCACAGGCCCGACCCCGGCTGTCGCCCAGGCGCCTGCTGCTCCCGCTTCTGTGGTGGGTGAGCCGCTGTTTATCGATATCGTCAAGCGCGCGCGTCAACTGAAGGCCCAGGCCGAGACCTACCGCGCCCAACTGGCCAAGGCCGACCCGACCAGCGCCGCCGCGCCGCTGAAGGCCTTCGACGCGTTCTCGGGCAAGATCGGCGATCTCGCGGCGCTGGACATGAAGGGCCACGTCTCCCTGAGGGAGCGCGGCGCGGTCGACGACCTCAAGTGCATCCTGCGCGGCATCAGCCAGGACCTGCCCGAGAAGCTCTCCGCCGTGCGCGTCGCCAAGACGACCAAGGCCCAGGACCTCGCGCTCCGCGACATGGTCTACCTGCTCAACGACAACGTCGAGGTCATCATCGCGCCGCCTCGGCCTGCGGCCTAGACGGCGCGATGGCGGTTAGGCGTCCTTGTACTTCACCGAGCAGCCATAGGGCGTGACGAACGCGGTGCCGACCTTGCGGCCCGACTTCAGGTCGGTGAGGGCGGCGGCCACGAGGTTTTTGGCACCCTGGACATCCTCGACCTTGTTGGTCGGCTTGTCGTCGATCGCGCCCTCGTAGACCACCGCGCCGGTCTTATCGATGACGAACATGTGGGGCGTGGTCTTGGCCTTGTAGAGCGTGGCGACCTTGCTATCGCCGTCGAGCAGCAAGGCCGTGGGCTTGGCGCCCTTGGCGTTCATCCAGGCCTTGGCGGCGGCCCCGTCCGCGAAGTGGCCCTGCTTGCCGGGCGCGGACGACGCGATGGTCAGCCAGACCACGCCGTCGGCGCGCGCGGCCTGCTGCAGGCCCTGCATGTTCCCGGAATAGTGCTTGCGAACATAGGGGCAGCCCTCATTGGTCCACTCCAGGACCACGGTCTTGCCGCGAAACTCCGACAGCGACCGCGTCTTGCCGTCGGCGTCGATCGCCGTGAAATCGGGCGCGGGACGGGCATGAGCGACGGCGGGAACAAGAGCGGTCAGCGGCAGGGCGGCGGCCACAAGGCGGCGCGTGATCGACATGTTGGGTCTCCAGCGACAAATACGCCAACAGCCTCTCACAAACCGATGATCTGCGGAAGATTCGCAGTCGCAATCCTGTGGGGGTCGAAACTTCGCCATAGTGACTTGATCATCAGACTGACGCCGCCCAGAAGACCCTGTACCTTCCTGAAGATCACGCGCCGATGTCCCGTTCGAGAACCGCCCTAGCCCTGATCGGCGCCGCCCTGCTGGCGAGCGCGTGCGCGACACAGACGAGCACGACTGTCTTTGTGCCTGTGGTGGCGCCGACGCCGCCGAGCTCGCTGACGCCGCAGCCGATCATGCTGTTCAACCAGACCAAGGACGGCCGCAAGCTGTTCACGCTGGACGCCGAGTTCCCCTACTGCGACGTCGAGACCGGCAAGGTGATCGTGGTGCCGCGCTGGTACGTGACCGATTTCGCCAGCGTGCCCTGGTACGGTCAGGCCTTCATCGATCCGCAAGGCCCGACGGCGCGCGCCGCCATCGTCCACGACTGGCTCTATACGATCGGCGAGCCCGGCAAGCGCGAGGAGGCCGACCAGATCTTCCTGCGCGCCATGCTCAAGTACGGCGTCCAGCCTTTCCAGGCGAATATCGCCTATCAGGCGGTCCGCCTCGGGGGCGAGAAGGGCTACGGCCTGCCGACCGACTGGCGCTTCGTGGACCCCAAGCGGCAAGATCTGGTCCAGCCGCCGCCGTTCGCCAAGCCGCGCGCGGGCCTGGTGCGCTACCTGCCCAAGTGCCAGGGGTTCAACGCCCTGATCCAGGCCGGCTGGCGCGCCTATCCGATCAAGACCGCGCCGGTGAACGTGCCGCCGCCGGTGGTCGTCACCAAGACGCCCCTCGATCAGGTCAAGGCCAAGCTGCCATTCGGCGGCGACAAGAAGAAGTAGCGCGGCCTAAGCCCCAGCCTTCTCGATCGCCTCGATCACCATGCCCTCGGTCAGCAACTGGGGCAGGATAACCGGCGCGCCGCCGTTCTTCGGGTAGACGAGGTACAGGGGCACGCCGACGCGGTTGAACTCGCCCAGCGCCTTGGCGATGACCGGGTCGCGATTGGTCCAGTCCGCCTTCAACAGCACCGCGTTCTGGGCCTTGAAGGCCTCGGCGACCTTGGGACCGGAAAGCGCGACCTTCTCATTGACCTGGCAGGTCACGCACCAGGCGGCGGTGAAGTCCACGAGGATCGGACGGCCTTCGGCCTGCAGCGCCTTGACCTTCTCGGGCGACCAGACTTCCGCCGTCAGGCCCGGACCGCTCGGCGTCGAGGCTTCGGCGGCGGAGGCGGCGGAGGCGGCGGTCGGAGGCTTGGCGGACAAGGCGGCGGCGGCGGCGAGGCCGAGCGCGCCGATCACCGCCAGCAGGCCCAGGATCATCGACACTGCTGAACCCTTGCCCATCGCGCGGCGCGCCTGCGCCAGGCCGTAGAGCCACGCGCCGAACGCCGCCAGGACGCCCGCGACCAGCAGTTGGCCCAGCGCGATCGGCCCCGCCTGTTGGGCGAACACCCAGACGAGCCACAACGCCGCGCCATACATCGGGAACGCCAGACCCTTCTTCAGCACCTCCATCCAGCCGCCAGGACGCGGCAGCAGCTTCAAGGCGCCGGGAATGAAGGTGACCGCCACGAACGGGGCGGCGAAGCCCAGCGCCAAGGCCAGAAAGACCCCTAGGGCGACGACGGTTGGTTGGGTGAGCGCGTAACCCAGGGCGCCCGCCATGAACGGCGCAGTGCAGGGCGCGGCCACCACGACCGCGAGCGCGCCGGTGAAAAAGGCCCCGGTGACGCCACCTTTCGACGAGGCGCCGGCGCCGACGCCCTGCACAGACGTCCCGATCTCGAAGACGCTGGACATGTTCAGGGCCACCAGCAGCATCAACAGCGCCAGGCCGGCGATGACCAGAGGCGACTGCAGCTGGAAGCCCCAGCCCACCGCCGCGCCACCGGCGCGAACCGCTAATAGCGCGCCGGCGAGGGCCAGGAAGGTGGCCACGACGCCGACCAGGAAGGCCAGGCCCTGGACGCGCGCCTTGGTCGCCTCATGGGCGTGACCCGCCAGGCTGGCCGCCTTCATCGACAGCACCGGGAAGACGCAAGGCATCAGATTGAGGATCAGCCCGCCCAGGAAGGCGAACAGCAGCGCCCCGGCGAGGCCGCCGGCGAGACCCGTTGCGGGCGCAGCTTCCGCCGGCGGCGCGCCCAGTCCCGAGGCCTGCGGTGGCGGATCGCCGACGGTCGCGGTCACTTCCCAGGCGCCGGCCTTGGTCGCCAGCACTCCGACGAGTTCGGTCGGGGGCGTACCGCCTCCGACGAAGTCATAGCCGGGCTTCAGCGTGAGGGTCAGCCCTTCGGGTCCCCGCTCGATCGCCTGCTCGGCGGCGTGTTCGATGACCTTCGACGAGTAAGGATAGAAATAGGCGCCCGCCATGTCGGCGCCCGTCAGCGGGCCGCCGATGACGGCCAGCTTCAACGCCTGTCCCTCAAGCTTGAAGACCGCCTTGAGGCCGGCGGGCTTGGGGGCCTCGGCCAGCACCTTGCCAATGACGGCGCCCCATTTGGGGTCAGGCGACGGCGCCCCGGCGACCACCGGCAGAAGCAGCGACAGCTTGGCTTCCTCGGGAATGCAGATCTGCTCGCAGACCAGATAGAAGACATCGGCGGTGAGGCTGAGCGTCGTGCCCGGTTTGGCGTCGGCCGACGCCGTGATCGGGACCGGGATCAGCACCTCGCCCTTGTAGGCGTAGTCGAGCAACGGTCCGAGCTTGGCCTTCTGCGGCGTCGGCCAAACCATGTCCCCGGCGCGCCAACCCTCCGGCAGGGTCCAGGTGATCTTGGTCGGCTCCCCGGCGTCGCCGGGATTGCGCCAGTAGGTATGCCAGCCCGGCATGATCTTTTGCCGGAGCGCGACATAGATCGTACCCCCGGGCGCGATGCCGGTCTCTTGGGCCACCAGCTCAGATTCGATATGGCCCGAGTTCACGACCGGCCCCGCGAGGGCTGGACCACCGAGCAAGGCCGCCATCAGCAAGGCTTGCAGGGCGAGGACGGCTTTCTTCAGGAACATGCGCGGGCCCGGACACGGAAAAGAACGTGACTTACACATGGACCGCCAGCCCGCTCTCGACAATGGCCAAGCCCCAACGGACAGTTGGGCGAGGAATCATCCTGGAGACGCCCATGCCCGCCGCCTTCGACGATATCGAGATCGGTCAGGTTGTCTCGCTCGGCACCCGCGCGGTCGACGCCAAGGCCTTGGACGCCTTCATCGCCGCCTTCACGCCCGGCTGGCCGGTGGAAAACGGCGCGCCCGACGGCATGATCTTCGCGATCTGGACCAGGCTCGATAGCGAAGCCAGCGCGGCCTGGCCTCAGACCAAGCGCCTGGGCGTCGACGCCCTGCGCTGGATGCGCAACCCGCCCGTGGGCGAGCTGCTGCGCGGCCGCATGACGGTGATGGGCAAGGACCCGGTCGGCGAGGGCAAGGGCATCGTCATCGCCCAGCACGACCTGCTCGACGAGGCCGGCCGCCTGGTCTTCTCGTGCCTGACGCGCAGCATCTTCGCCCGCTGAACCGGCCAAAGAAAAAGGGCGGCGGGTCAGGCCCGCCGCCCTCTTCGATTTCAGCTGACGCCGAACCTTAGTTCAGGTTCGCGGCTTCGGCCTGCTTCATCATCGTCTTGTTGATCAGGCGGTCCCAGCCGAGCAGCGAAACGAGGTGCGCATAGATCTGGGCCAGGGCGCCGTTCTCTTGCAGTTCCTTCAGCTTCTCGGCCGACAGGCCGTTCAGCTTCTCTTCCGACACGCCGAAGTACTCGGCGACGGTGACCGGCTCGCCGACCGGAGCGCCGGCTTCGTCGGTCGGCTGGAAGGTGGCCTTCTTCAGCTCGAACAGGTCGTTGTCCTTCAGGATCTGGACGAACGAGTCGGTGCGGCGACGCTCGACCTCGAAGTCGTCGCAGAACTTGATGCAGTTCTGGGTGTATTCGGTCGGCTCGCCCTTGGCGTCGAACAGCGGGGTTTGGCCTTGCTCGGTCAGCAGGTCGCTGCTGCGGTCGATGCAGACGATCAGGCGGTCCTGGGTGTCGTCATTGGCCAGCACGAACGGATAACGGCGGATATAGGCCGGGATGTAGACGTTCGGCTCGATCGAACCATCCGCGCCGATGAACAGGTTTTCTTGCTGGTTCAGGCCCATCACCGCCAGCGGCACGCGATCATCGCCGGCGAAGATCACCGGGAAGGTCAGGGCGGCGGGAGCGAATTCCGAGACGGTCAGCGGAACGGCCGTGCCAGCGGCGGCGAACGCGTACGGCTTGTCCTTGTGGACGAGCGCGAGCTTGGCGTGCTGTTCGCGGTTCAGCGGCTCAGGCGCGTGGTAGAACAGGACGTTTCCGGTGATTTCGCCGGCGGACTGGGTCGTTGTCATGAAGCGCTCTACGACAAAAAATTGGAAACGGGCGCTCGAACACTTCGAAGACGTCCGCAAAGGCTCGCGGTTCTAGCCGATCCCGCCGCATGCGGCAATCTGGCCTCCGTCTTAGGCGAATCCGGGGCCCGGGGGGGAGTGTCCGGGCCCCGGCGCTGGGCAAGCTCGCAGGGGGGCTGAGCGCGCTTGCCCACGGCCGACATAGGAGCCGAGCCAGGCGGAGGGGGCGTCCGCTCGGGTGACTAGGCTCCAGTCTCCAGCCTCTGAACCGGGCCGGCGGCCGTTTCGCGGCCGCCGGAGCGGCCTTTAGAAGCGTAGCGCGACGCCTGCGCGAACCTGACGGCCCGGCGACGGGGCGATGTCCTTCAGGAACGAGACGTGCTCACGCACCTCCTCGTTCGTCAGGTTGCGGCCGTCCAGGAACAGGCGCACGCGCGCATTACCGGCCGGCTTCCAGGCCAGGGTGGCGTTGAGCACCGTGTAGCCGTCGGTCGGCAGCTCCAGCTCCGCGACGCGGTCCTGGCCGCCCGTGCGGCGCACCTCCACATCGCCCGACCACATCGGCGCTTCGTACGCCGCCTTCAGCGACAGCGAGTAGGGCGGGATTCTTGCGGGCGGCCCGAGGTCGGAGGAACCGCGAACAAAGTCCGCACCCGCGTGCAGGTTCACCGACCGCTGGCCGTCGGTCCAGACGCGGTAGGCGAGCTCGGCTTCGAACCCGCGGAATTCGGCGTCGGTCTGGACGTAGCGATAGACGGCAAGACCATCCGCTTCGGCGCCCGTCGGTCGCAGATCGATGAAGCCGTCATAGCGGGCGACAAAGAGGTGCAGATCGCCCGAAACCCGCTCGCCGCCATAGTGCAGCGTCGCCTCAAGCGACGTGGCGGTCTCTTCCTTCAGCTTTGCGTCGCCGATCTCAAATCCGCGCGTCGCCGCATGGGGCCCTTCGGCGAACAACTCCGACTCGGTCGGGGCGCGGCTGGAGCGCGAAAGGGCCAAGCCGAAGAAGGTCTCGGCGCTCGGGCGCCAGAACGCGCCGACCGAGCCCGACAGGTTGGTGAAGTCGGCCTTGCCTTTCAGGCTGTCGAGCTCGCGCATATCAATGCGCAGACCGCCCTCGTAGCCGTAGCCATCGCGTTCGAGGCGCTGCTGGGTGAACGCGCCGAACTCGGTGATCTTGGTCTTGGGCACATAGGCCTCGTCGCCTATGGCGTCGAAGTTGCGACGCAGGGCTTGGACGCCCACCGCGCCCTTCCACCCGCCGCGCTCGGCCTGAACCAGCTCCAGGCGGCCCTCATAGCCGTCCGAGGTGAACTTGGTGCCAACCGCGTCGCCCTCGAACTCGGTGTGGGTGTAGTCGGCATGACCACCGGAGAACCGCAGCTTGGCGAAGGGGCCGAAGGCGGCGTCGTACTCGCCCCGCAGGTCGATACGCGTCTGCTTCAGACCGATGGTGACCGCGCTTTCCTCCTCGTGCCCGGCCTCCGCCTCGCCCTCGTGCTCATGGGCGTGGCCCGGAACGCCGTAGGTGGAGTCGGTGCGCTTGATCGACATGCCGACAAAGCCCTTGTCGCCGACATAGGAGAGGCCCGCGCCGAACGCCTCCAGATCAACCGCGCTGTTTTCCAGGCGGCCAGCGCCGCCCTCGGCCGTCTCGCCCTCGAGGGCCAACTGACGGTCCGACTCCGGATAGACCGGGATCTTGTAGTCCTTGCTCTCGCGCTTGAGAGCGTCGAGCGTCAGAACCATCGGGCCGACCGTGGCGTGGATCGCGCCGGACAGCGCATAGCTGTCGTCACCCGTCCCACGGGACGCCAGCAGCCGCCCGCTCATGCCGTCGGTCGGCTGGCGGCTGGCGATCCGGTCGTCGATGATATTGACCACGCCGCCGATCGCCGAGCCGCCGTAGACGAGCGCCGCCGGACCACGCAGCACTTCGATCCGTTCGGCTTCACCAGGATCGGTGGCGACCTGGTGATCTGGCGACAGCGCGCTGGCGTCGATCTGGCCGACACCGTTGGTCAGCACCTGCACCCGAGGACCGGCCAGCCCCCGGACCACCGGGCGGCTGGCGCCTGCGCCAAAGGTCGTCGACCGCACGCCGGGAAGGCCGGCGAGCGCGTCGCCCAAGCCCTTGGGCGCTGCGAGGTCGAGGTCTGTGCGATCCAGCACCGCGACGCTAGCGGTCAGGGCGTCGGCCGAGACCGCGTAGGGCGCGGCGGTGACGATGACTTTCGAGACCTCGGCGTCCTCAGTCTGAGCCGCCGGCGCGACGGCGTCCGCAGCGTGGGCGGTGGTGGTGGCGGCGAGCACGAGGAGGCTCGCGGCGGAGAGGGCGACGCGACGAAGCATGTTGGGTCCTGAAACCACGAGAGACTGGGCCGGGGGAGCGGCCCCTCAAAGACTGTTATGAAATAACATATCTTCTCGTCAATCCGCTTTCGCTCTGCGGGAGAACTTCGTGGCGGTCCGTGGGCGGATAGCCTCAGCCGTCGTCACGGCCCGCTTAAGGATACGCCACGAAGGTCACATGCGGCCGCAGAGGATCGCCCTCCGCCAGTCGGGGATGCAGGAAATCGCGCTCTGGCGCCGGCGTCATGCCGATCCGGCGCATCACCGCCTGGGACGCAAGGTTGGGCCTGGCCGTGAAGGCGATGATCTCCGGTCGCTTCAGGACCCCGAAGCCATACGCAAGCGCCGCTCCGGCGGCTTCGGTGGCGTAGCCCTGTCCCCAGACCTCGGGCAGAAAGCGCCAACCGATCTCGGTTGTGTCAGGCATGTTCATCGCGGGCGGGACCCACCAGACGCCGGTCATGCCGACAAGGCGGACGTCCGCCTTACGCTCGACCGCCCAGAAGCCGAAGCCGTGCTGGGCCTCGTGGGCCATGACCTGATCGACGAACGCGTCACTTTCGGCGCGCGAACGCACCCCGCCCAGCCAAGCGCCCACTTCGGGCCGGGCGTTCAGATCGGCGATCGCGTCCCGATCGGCGTCGACCGCCGGGCGCAACACCAGACGGTCTGTTTCGATCACGCGGGGCGGCCGCTGGCCAGGGCCGTATAGAGCTCTGGCCGGCGATCGCGGAAGAAGCCCCAGGCCGCGCGGTGCGTGGTCAGGAAATCGAGATCGAAGGTCGCGCTGACCAGGCCTTCGTCGGCGCGGCCCAGCTCGCTGACCAGGTCGCCGCGATGGTCGGCCACGAACGACGAGCCATAGAAGGTCTGGCCGCCGTTCGGATAGCCGTCCCAGGGCTCGAAGCCGATGCGGTTGGCGCCGATCACCGGGATCACGTTGCTGACGGCATGGCCCTGCATGGCCCGCCGCCACGGCAGGGCGGTGTCCAGGCTGGCGTCATGCGGCTCGCTGCCGATCGCGGTCGGATAGAACAGGGCCTCGGCGCCCATCAGGGCCATGGCGCGGGCGCATTCGGGGTACCACTGGTCCCAGCAGATGCCGACGCCAATCCGGCCAAAGCGGGTGTCCCAGACCTTGAAGCCGGTGTCGCCGGGCCGGAAGTAGTACTTCTCCATATAGCCCGGACCGTCGGGAATATGGCTCTTGCGATAGACGCCCATCAGCGAGCCGTCGGCGTCGGCCATCACCAGGCTGTTGAAATAGTGCGGGCCTTCGCGCTCGAAGATCGAGATCGGGATCACCACGCCAAGCTCACCCGCCAGGGGCGCGATGGCCTTGACGACCGGGTGCTCACGCCACGGATGGGCCTCTGCGAACCACCGTTCTTCCTGGGCGACGCAGAAGTAGGGTCCCTGGAACAACTCCGACGGCAGGATGACCTGCGCGCCCTTCGACGCGGCCTCGCGGATGAAGCCTTCGGTCTTCTTGATGTTGGCCTGCAGATCCATGCCATACGCGGTCTGGATCGCGGCGACGCTGAGCGTGCGGGCCATCAGGCGGTCTCCGGCTCTTGTTGGCTGATGCAGTGGAACGAACCGCCGCCCGTGAGGATGGCGGTGGACGGCAGGCCGATGACCTGACGCTCCGGGAACAGGCCCTTGATCACCTCGACGGCGAACGCGCCCGATTCCTCGGCGTAGATCGGCACGATCACCGCCTCGTTGGCGATCAGGAAGTTCATGTGCGAGGCCGGGATCGGCTCGCCGTCCTCGTCAAGCAGCTTGCCCGGCGACGGAATGCGGACGACCTGCAGCGGCGAGCCGCGGCTGTCGGTCATGCCGGCCAGCATCTTGGCGGTGTCGCCGTAGATGTCCGCGTTCGGATCATCCAGGCCATAGCCCATCGGACAGGCCACGACGCCCGGCGCAACGAAGCGGGCCAGGTTGTCGACGTGCCCGTCGGTGTGGTCGTTCTTCAGACCCTTGCCCAGCCACAGCACCTTCTTGGCGCCCAGCGCCTGGGTCAGGGCGGCGTTTGCGGCGGCCTCGTCCCAGCCGGCGTTGCGATTGTCGTTCAAGAGGCACTGGCGCGTCGTCAGGATCGTGCCGTTGCCGTCATGGTCCAGCGCGCCGCCTTCCAGGATGAAGTCGTTACGGACCAGCGGCGCGCCCGAGGCGGCGGCGATCTGCTCGGCGACGATGTCGTCACCCTCGAGGCTGTACTTGCCGCCCCAGCCGTTGAACTTGAAGCCGGCGGCCACGGCCTTGCCGGCGTCGTCGACGAAGATCGGCCCGGTGTCGCGCAGCCAGATGTCGCCGAACTGACCCCGGACGATCTCGACCGTGGTGTCGGACAGCAGGGCGCGGGCGGCGGCCTCGGCCTCGTCACCAACCACCATCAGGCGCACGCGCTCGCCGCCCGGGCCGGCCAGGGCGCGGGCCAGGTCGGCGACCTCCTGCTGGGCGGGCTCAAGATCCTCCTGCCAAAGCTCGGCGTGGCTGGGGAAGCCCACCCACATGGCGCGGTGCGGAGCCCACTCGGCGGGAACGGTCACGGTCATTCGGGAGCCCATGGAAACGTAGGAAAATCGAAGGGGGCGCAGATGGCCCCTCACGACGTCGGGGTCAAGCGCCGCCTAGTTAGCAAACGAATGCGACAAAGAAAAAGGGCGGCCCGATCGGGCCGCCCTTCTCTTGGTCTTGGCGAAGCTGACGTCGCTTAGAAGCGGGTCGTCAGGCTCAGCTGCAGCGTGCGCGGGAAGCCCACGGCGTAGGTCGGCGCGGAGCCGTTCTGGACGCCCGTGATCGTCACCGCGTTGTTGCGGGTGCTGATGTTGCCGAAGTAGTCCTCGTCGAAGAGGTTCTTCACGTTCAGCTGCAGGTAGGTCTTTTCCGCGAACGGCATGTCGTAGCGGATGCTGACGTTGGTGATCGTGTAGGCCGGCGTCTTTTCGTCGTTGACGTCGGTCGACCAGCGCTCACCGGTGTACTTCAGGTCCATCGACAGGCGCAGGGCCTCGGTGATGTTCCAGTCGAAGCCGCCGCCGAAGGTGTATTCCGGCGTTTCCACGAAGAACTTACCCTTGGTCGGAAGGACCTGACCGTTCAGCGGGATGTTCTGCTTCAGTTCGCTGTGGTTGTACGAGAACGAACCGAAGACGCTCAGGTACTCTTCCAGGCGCCACGAGGCGTTGGCGTCCAGGCCGTAGCCCTTGGCGTCGCCGACGTTACGATCGACGAAGATGCCGAGCTCGTCATCATAGGCGCTGACGATGCGGTTCTGGAACTTGTTGGTCCACAGAGCCACTTGAGCGACCAGATCCGGCGTCTGATAGCGGTAGCCGATGTCGAAGGCTTGGGTGGTTTCCGGCTGGACGCCCGGGTTGACGACCGAGCCGTTCGCCAGACGCTTCACGGTGTAGAGGCTGTCCGTACGCGGCGCCGACAGACCCTCGGCGTAGCTGCCGTAGAGGTACTGGCGGTCGGCCAGCTGATAGTTCAGGCCGATGTTCGGCAGAACGTCGTCGTACTTCTTGGTCGCTTCGTACGGCTTGATGAACTGGGTCGTCGAACCGGCGAAGGTCACGTTGCCATTGGCCAGCGTGGCGTTCGGGGCTTCGCTGGTGCAGCGCACGTTGCTCGAGCCGTCTTGCGAGTAGCAGAACTGGTTCAGTTCACGCTTGAAGTACGGCATGCGCAGGCCGGCCACGACGGTCAGCTTGTCGTCGAAATATTCGCCGCGGTATTCGAAGGCGACCTGGTTCAGGAACGCCTTCGACAGACGGTCACGACCGCGCAGGAAGCTGCCGTCCGAACCGAAGACCTTAGCGCCATGACCGTCCTTGCCGCCGAACACGTTGGTGGTCGTGCCGTCAGCGTTCAGGGTCGTGTATTCGCCGGTCTGGCGGTGGTAGCCGAAGTCACCGGTGTAGGCGACGCGCAGACGCTGCCTGTCGTTGATGTCCCAGATCAGCGACGAGGTGACGCCGTAACGACGGGTGTTGGTCACCGACGGGGTGAAGAAGGCCACGGTGTCGGCGGTGTCGCCGTCGCCGTTCAGATCCTTGCCGACCGTGCTGGTGCCGCGGACGCGGCCGTCGGTTTCCGACATCGTGCCCAGCTGGCCGCCACCGTCGGCCAGCGTGTACTGGAACGACGGGTCGAAGGTCACGCGCAGGCTGTCGCTGATGTGGTGCAGGAACTGACCACGGATGTTGCCGGTGTTCGACGGGTTGACCTGACGGCCAGCGAAGTCGACGCAGTTACCCGGGATGGCCGGAGCCGTCTCAGTGATCGTCGCGGTCGCGGTGTTCAGCGTACGGTTCGTGCAGGTGGCGGTGAAGTCGAAGTCTTCACCGAACGCACGGTACTCGGCCAGCGTGACGGCGCGATAGTTGTTGTTGCGGTTTTCGTTGTAGTGGAACGCGAGGCTGGCGAAGTCGCCATTGGCCAGGCTCTGATAGATGCGGGCGTTGAACTGCTTCTTTTCGAGCGAGCCCGGGCCCTTGAACTTGTCGTACTTCTGGTACGAGCCGGCGACCCAAGCCTTGGTGCCGAACGGGCCGAACTCGCCCGAGTTCAGCATGGCGAACACGCGGCGATAGTTGTCGCTGCCGACCGAGGCGCGGGCCATGCCGCTGAAGTCGTTCGTGGGGGTCAGGGTCACGTAGTTGATCGTGCCACCGACGGCCGAGGCGGTCGGGCTGTCGACGTCGGTCGTGCCCATGTTGACCGAGGCGCGGCTGATCAGTTCACCGTCCAGTTGCTGGTTGGTGTAGATCGCGTAGTTGCCGGTGTCGTTCAGCGGGATGCCGTCGAACGTCAGCGAGATACGGTTGCCGTCGAAGCCGCGCAGACGGACGTTACCGCCCGACGAGCCGAAGGCGTCCGAGTTGGTGAACGACAGACCCGGGGTCTGGTTCAGGGTGTCCAGGATGGTCTGACCAGCTTGTTGCTTGTCGATGTATTCCTGGTTGATCGACGACTTCGACTTGGGCGCGGTTTCAGCGATCAGACCGCTGACGGCGCGTTGACCCGAAGCGGTGACGACAACCTTGTCGACTTCGGTGGCCTGCGAGGCGGTCGACTGAGCCGACGCGCCGCTGGCGACCATCAGGCCGCCCACCAGGGCGGTGGTCGCCAGGGCGAAATGTTTCATGTTCATCTGAAGGATCCCCTCATTCATCGACACGCTTGCGTTGGGTCGCACAGTTCGTGCCTTTGCCGGCCGTTTATCGAAAGATTTAGAAGGTTTGGTGACGGAAAGGCCACGCCGGCCCACAAAGTGTCACAAAAGCCTGAAAACGCGGAAGAAGTGGTCAGAATTTTTTTACTTGGCTAATCAGGCGTCATGCAGACCGCTATCAACGCTTCGCCATCTTCCATCGAGAGCCGCGCCTGGCGGCTGACGCTTTTGATGGTCGGTGCGCTGACGGCCATCCGGCTCATGGCGCTCTTCGCGACCCCTCTAGAGCTCTACCCCGACGAAGCGCAGTACTGGCTGTGGTCGCGGGAACTGGCGTTCGGCTACTTCTCCAAGCCGCCGATGATCGCCTGGCTGATCTGGCTGACCACGCAAATCGGAGGCGACGCCGAGGGCTGGGTGCGGCTGTCCGCGCCGTTCTTGCATGGCGCGACCGCGCTGGTGATCCACAGGATCGGGCTGCGCCTTTACGGCGCCTGGGCGGGGCTCGCGGCGGCGGCGATCTACAGCCTCATGCCGGGGGTCGTGTTGTCGTCGGGCCTGATCGCGACCGACGCGCCGCTGCTGTTCTTCCTGTCGCTGACGATCTGGGCCTATGTGCGCCTGTCGGACGCTAAGGCGGGTCGCCGCTATGCGCTCGCGGCCGGCATGGGCGCTGCTCTTGGCATGGCTTTCCTGTCGAAGTACGCGGCGGTCTACGCACTTGGCGGCCTAGCGCTCCACTTCGCGATCTCGCCCGAGGGTCGGCGGCGCTGGTCGCCCGCCATCGCCGGCCTGTTTCTCGTCGCGTTCGCCCTGGTTCTGGCGCCGAACCTTGCCTGGAACGCGGCGAACCAGTTCTCCACCGTCAAGCACACGGCGGCGAACGCCAACTGGAACGCCCAGCAACTGTTTAACTTCCGTGAGCTGATCGAGTTCGTCGGCTCGCAGTTCGGCGTGTTCGGCCCGGTTCCCTTCGCGGTGCTGATCGGCGGCGCGATCGGGCTGGGCGTGAAGAAGAAGCTGCAATCGCCGGACCTTCTGTTGCTGTGCTTCGCCCTGCCGCCGCTGATCGTGGTCGCGGGCGAGGCGTTCGTCTCGCGCGCCAACGCCAACTGGGCGGGGGCGGCCTTTGTGGCCGGATCGGTCCTGGCCGCCGGGTGGCTGGTGCGGTGGAACGCTCGTCGCTGGCTGATCGGGGGCCTGGCCTTGCAGGCGCTGTTCGCCACCTTCTTCGTCGTGTGCATGGTCAACCCCAAGGTCGCCGACGCCACGGGCCTTTCCAACGGCTTCAAGCGGGTGCGGGGTTGGGACCAGACGATCGAGGCGGTCATCGCGCGGGTGCGAGAAGAGCAGGCGTTGCGCGGTCCCTTAAGCGCCGTCGCGATGGATGACCGCTTTGTCTACAACGCCGCCGCCTACTATGGCCGCGACTATTTCGGCCAACCCGGCGCGCCGCCGCTGCGCATGTGGGTGCACGAAGCCTACGCTCAGAACCAAGCCGAAACCGAGACCCCGCTGGACGCCGACTATGGCCGCCGCGCTCTGATCGTCAGCCTGGAAGGCGGCTATCGCCCCGAGATCGAGCAGGACTTCAAAGCCGTGTCCGGACTTCAGATCGCGCGCGTGCGGCTGGACAAGACACGGTCGCGGCGGGTTGACCTGTTCATCGCCGAGGGTTTCGCGCCGCTGCCGCGCGACCCGATCACCGGCCTGCCGCCCAAGCCCAAGACCCGCCCGCGATAGAGCGGCGACCGTCGAGCCCTCTGAACGCGATCGCCGCCGCCTATGACAAGGCGACGGCGCGCAATGTGGCGCTCACGCTGGAGCACCCGTACTGGCTGGAGCGGTGACTAGACGGCCACCTCGAACGCCGCCTCGGTCTTGGCCTTGACCTCGTCGACGGTGACGCCCGGGGCCAGCTCGATCAGCTTCACATGGGTCTTGCCGCGATTGATCTCGAAGACGCCCAGCTCGGTGATCAGGAGATCAACGACGCCGGCGCCGGTCAGCGGCAGCGAGCATTGCTTGAGCAGCTTGGGCGCGCCCGACTTCTCGCAGTGGTCCATGACGACCACGACGCGCTTGACGCCGGCCACCAGGTCCATGGCCCCGCCCATGCCCTTGACCATCTTGCCGGGCACCATCCAGTTGGCCAGGTCGCCGTTCTCCGAGACCTGCATGCCGCCCAGGATCGACAGGGCGATATGGCCGCCGCGGATCATGGCGAAGCTGTCGGCCGACGAGAAATACGAACTGGAGTCCAGCTCGGTGATCGTCTGCTTGCCGGCGTTGATCAGGTCGGCGTCCTCTTCGCCCTCATAGGGGAAGGGACCCATGCCCAGCATGCCGTTCTCGCTCTGCAGCGTCACATGCATGCCTTCGGGGATGTAGTTGGCCACCAGGGTCGGAATGCCGATGCCCAGGTTCACATAGAAGCCGTCCTGCAGCTCCTTGGCGGCGCGGGCCGCCATCTCATCGCGGGTCCAGGCCATTACGCGGTTTCCTTTTGGCGGGTGGTCACGCGCTCGATGCGCTTCTCGAACTTCGCGCCGGCGACGATGTGATCGACATAGATGCCGGGCGTGTGGATGGCGTCCTTGTCCAGATCGCCGATCGCCACCAGTTCCTCGACCTCGACGACGGTCTTCTTGCCCGCCGTGGCCATCATCGGATTGAAGTTCCGAGCGGTCTTTCGATAGATCAGGTTGCCCTCGGCGTCGGCCTTCCAGGCCTTGACGATCGCGAGGTCGGCGGTCAGGCCGCGCTCCATCACGTACATCTCGCCGTCAAATTCGCGGGTTTCCTTGCCCTCGGCCACCAGGGTGCCATAGCCCGTGCGCGTGAAGAAGGCGGGGATACCGGCGCCGCCGGCGCGGATGCGCTCGGCCAGGGTGCCCTGCGGATTGAACTCCAGCTCCAGCTCGCCCGACAGGTAGAGCTGTTCGAACAGCTTGTTCTCGCCCACATAGGACGAGACCATTTTCTTGATCTGGCGGTTCTCAAGCAGGATCCCGAGGCCAAAGCCGTCGACGCCGCAGTTGTTGGAGATGACCGTGAGGTCCTTGGTTCCCGCCTCGCGGATCGCCGCGATCAGGTTCTCCGGGATGCCGCAGAGGCCAAACCCGCCGGCCATGATGGTCATGCCGTCGAACAAAAGCCCGGCAAGGGCTTCGACGGCGTCCTTCTTCACCTTGTCGACCATGGTGTCTCCCTGTTCCCAGACTTATACGTCTGGCGCTGGGCGCAGCGTGTCGCCCGAGCCGCGAATAAATTCAACCCTTGATGAATTATTTTCCCGAAGGGCTGCTTGATGACGAACGCTAGCACCGGCCAGATGACGCCCGCCACCTCGGGGGTGCTTTTGGTGCTGGCCCATCCGGCGCTTGAACGGTCTCGCGCCAATCGGGCGCTGGCCAAGGCGGCCAAGGGCCTTTCCGGCGTCACCTTCAAGGACCTCTACGAAACCTATCCCGACTTCGTGATCGATATCGAGACCGAGCAGGCCGCGCTGACCGCCCACGACGTCGTGGCGCTGCAATTCCCGCTCTACTGGTACTCGACGCCCGCCCTGATGAAGGAATGGCTGGATCTCGTCTGGCTGCACGGCTTCGCCTATGGCGAGGGCGGCGAGGCTCTGAAGGGCAAGAAGATGTTCGTGGCCTGCACCACCGGCGCCAGCGCCAAGGCCTATCACGCCCACGGCTACAACCGCTTCTCGATGGACGAGTTCCTGCGCCCGCTGGAACAGACGGCGCATCTGTGCGGCATGGAATGGGCGACCCCGTTCGTGGTTCATGGCGCCGCGGTCAAGGACGATGCGGCGCTGAAGGCCGAGGCAGAGCGCTACCGCGCCCGGGTCGCTTCGCTGCTGCCGGCCAAGACGGAGGCCTGAGCCGTGGAAAACATCCTGACCCAGACCCTTGTCTATCTGGGCGCCGCCGTCGTCTCGGTGCCGATCGCCAAGCGCCTCGGGCTTGGCTCGGTGCTGGGCTACCTGATCGCCGGCGTGCTGATCGGCCCGTTCGCTCTGTCGCTGGTCGGCGACCAGGCCGACGTGATGAAGTTCGCCGAGTTCGGCGTCGTCATCCTGCTGTTCCTGATCGGTCTCGAGGTCCAGCCCTCGACGCTGTGGGACATGCGCAAGGCGATCTTCGGCCTGGGCGGCGCCCAGGTGGTCGGCACGGCGCTGACCATCGCCGCCGCCGCGCTCGCCTTTGGCTTGCCGTGGCAGACGGCGCTGGCGGTGGGCTTGGTCCTGGCCATGTCCTCCACCGCCATCGTGCTGCAGACCCTGGACGAAAAGGGTTTGCGCCAAGGCCCGGTCGGCCGTGCGGCCTTCGGGGTGCTGCTGTTGCAGGACCTGGCGGTCATCCCGCTGTTCGCCCTTTTGCCCCTGCTCGCGATCAGCGCGCCCCAGCACGCGGCCGAGGCCGGCGGCCATGGCGGAAGCCTCGTGGCGACCTTGCCGGTCTGGGCTCAGACCCTGTCGGTGCTCGCGGCCGTGGCCGCCGTGGTCGGCGGCGGGCGCTATCTGGTCCGCCCCCTGTTCCGCTTCATCGCCAAGGCGCGCCTGCGCGAGATCTTCACCGCCTCGGCCCTGCTGATCGTGGTGGCGGTGGCCAGCCTGATGCAGACCGTGGGCCTCTCGCCCGCGCTCGGCGCCTTCCTGGCGGGCGTCGTGCTGGCCGAGAGCGAGTTCCGCCGCGAGCTGGAGACCGACATCGAACCCTTCCGGGGCCTGTTGCTGGGCCTGTTCTTCATGACCGTCGGCGCCGGGGTGGACCTGCCGCTGGTGGCGCGCCAGCCCTTGACCCTTGTGGGTCTGGTCTTGGGCCTGATGGTTTTGAAGTTCCTGGTCATGTACGGCATCGCCCGGCTGTTCGGCGCGCCCAAGCGCGGGGCTCTGGCCGTCGCCACCGCCCTGGCCCAGGGCGGCGAGTTCGCCTTCGTGCTGCTGACCTTCACCGTCGGCGCCGGGGTGATCGGCGCGCAGCTGGCCGCGCTGCTGACCGCCGCCATCGCCGTCTCCATGGCCCTGACGCCCGTGGCCATGATCCTCTATGAGCGGGTCGCGGCCCTGATGGACGCGGCGATCCCCGACGTCACGCCGGACACCGGCGACTTCGACGAGGGCGAGCCTGACATCATCATCGCGGGCTTTGGCCGGTTCGGACAGATCACCGGCCGCCTGCTGGCGGCGAACGGCTTCAAGTCGACGGTTCTGGACAGCGACATCGAGCAGATCGAGCTTCTGCGGCGCTTTGGCCGGCGCGTGCACTATGGCGACGCCACGCGCCTGGATCTGCTGCGCCAGGCTGGCGCCGATCGCGCGCGGATGCTGATCGTCGCCCTCGATGATCGCGAGAAGACCGTCGAGCTGGTCGAGACCGCTCGCAAGGCGTTCCCGGACCTGACCATCCTGGCGCGCGCCTGGGACCGTCGTCACGCCTACGACCTGCTCTCGAACGGCGCGGACGCGGTGGAACGCGAGACGTTCGAATCCGCCTTGGCGCTGGGCTCGACCGCGCTTCAGAAGCTGGGCTTCCGCGCGCACCGCGCCCATCGCGCCGCCGCCTTCTTCCGCCGCCACGACCGCCGGATGTTCGAAGAGCTGCGACCGATGTGGGGCCAGGAAGAGGCCTATATGCTGGCCTCGCGCGACGCGGCTCAGACTATGGACCGGCTGCTGAACGCCGACCTCCACCGCATGCGCCCCGGCGATGCGGGCGGCGCCTGGGACACCGCCAGCCTGGACGAGGAACTGCGCGAGCGGGCGCAACAGGAAGGGGCCGACTGAGCCCTACTCCGCAGGCAGAGGGACCGGCCTTGGCAAGGGCTCGCCCTTGAAGGCTTCCACGAAGGGTGTCGCGAACCCGCCGGTCAGGCTGTGCGGATCCGTCGCCACAGCGCCAAAGACCAGCGACGCGGGGCGCTGATCCGGGACATGAAGCGTGCCGAACAGCCGGTCCCAGACCGCCAGGCAACTGCCCAGGTTCTTGCCGAAATGGGCAGGGTCGGCCGAGTGATGAATCTGGTGGTGGGCGGGGCTCAGCAGCCACTTGCCGAACGGCCGGAACGTCATCCAGGCGTGCGAGTGCTGCAGGTGGATCACGCTCATCGCGAACACCAGGAAGATCGCGTTCTGACCGAAGATCAGCGGCGCATGCCATGCCGACCCGAACGCCCAGGCCAGGACGCCCCCGGTTCCACCGGTGGCCAAGGCCGCGATGTTGGCGAACTTCAGGCTCTCGATGGGGTGGACGCGATAGACCGTCAGCGGCGTCAGCACCTCGGCGGTGTGGTGAACCTTGTGAAAGGCCCACAGGAACTTGACCTTGTGGCTCAGCCAATGATCGACCCAGTAGCCGAGCTCGTAGGCCAGGAAGCCCGCGAGCGTGCCCACCACCGCCACGATGGCCCATGGGGTGGCTGCGAGGGGCCCTTCGCCGAGGCTCGCCGCCAGCCATCCCGACAACGCCTTGGTGATCGCCTGGCCCGACAAGAGCGCAGCGCCCAGCAAGAGACCCGCGCACCAGACGTTGAACACGAAGAAGACCAGATCCAGGCGGCTCGACGCGGTCAGCCAGACCCTGCGGGGAAACAGCGCCCGGACCAGCAGGCGCGCCGAGGTCCGACGACCGCGCGCGCGGCGGCTTGAGACCACATGACCCGCCGCGATCAGGACCGCGCAGGTCAACGAAACCAGCGAGAAGGTCGAACCTAGCGGCAGCAGGGTGTCGAGCAGGGGCGCGGCCAGCCGATGACCGGCCGCGGCGAAGTCGAACCCTGGCTGCGCGATGCTCACGCCCTGCGGTCTCCGTACGAAACGGATCCGTCTTAGCGAAGACGCCTCAACCGCCGCTTAATGCGCGGGCTGGTTCTGTGCGTCGGCGTTCTTCTGGCGAACGCGGCGGAAGAGATCGCCCAGCGCCTCGAAGAGCCCCGGCTCCGACGCTCGATGATAGAGCGAGTCCGCGCCCAGCGCCTCGACCAGCCGCGCATGGGCCTTGCCCATGTTGTGATAGGGCAGGCGCGGCAGCAGGTGATGCAGCGCGTGGTAGCGCAGGCCCACCGGAGCCCAGAGCTCGGAGGCCAGGTTCGGCGGCGGCACGTTGACCGAGTCGAGGAACTGCTCCTCGAGCGTCATCTTGTCCCCGTCATTGTCCCAGTGGTGGGCCACCAGGGTGCGGGCCTGGTTCAGGAAGGTGGCGAGAGAAAAGATCGCCAGGCCCGTCAGCACGACGCGCACGGGAACGACGCCCAAGGCCAGGCCGGCGATCACCGCCCACGACCACAGCCAGCAGGCGCCGTCTTGGATCACCCACGCCTTGCGCCAGCGGTTCAAGTCCTCGCGCACGAAGTCGGGGTTGATGATCAGCGCCGACAGCTTGGTCTTCAGATAGCGGCGCAGCGACGGAACCAGGAACGACAGCGGGATCAGGATCGCCGAGCGCAGGATCACGCCCAGCGGCGCAAGCAGGGCGACAAAGAGAAAGCCCGCCAGCTTCAGCGGCGTAAAGCGCGACAGCGGCAGGTACTCCGGGTCCAGCCTGGTGCCGAAGCGATCCTTGATGTGGTGGATGTTGTGCACGCCCTCGTACATCAACGACGGCGTCATCAGCGGTACGCCCACCAGCACGTTCCAGCCGACGCGGAAGCCAGGGGCCTCGTCATCGCGGATATGGGTCAGTTCGTGGATGAAGCTCAGCGCGCGGTAGAGCGCCAGCATGCTCAGAAGCGCCGCGCCAAGACCCAAGGCCAGGTTGGACGTCGTCGCGGCGACCAGGAACCCGCCCCACATGACCGCGGCCGAGATCGTCAGATCGGCCCAGTAAATGGCCGCATTCGGCGTCATCAGATCCTCGGTCAGGCTCATGGCCTGCCGGGTCAGACTGATCTCGCTCGCCGTTTTCGCCACGTCTTCCTCGCGCCGCGCCCTCGAAGGATGACGACTTGGCGACGAAGCGCGGGAAAAGCAACCGCTTCATACCCCTAAGGGGCGGGGCGGCGCGCGAACGCCGCCCCGAAGGGCCATCAGGTCAGGGGGCGGAGAATGATCTCGACCCGCCGATTCTGGGTGCGGCCCGCCGGCGTGGCGTTGTCGGCGATCGGCGCGCGTTCGCCCATGCCGGCGACGAAGACACGGTCGGGCAACACACCGCCAGGGCCCGTCAGATAGCCGGCGACGGCGCTGGCGCGGCGCTCGGACAGGGTCTGGTTATAGTCGTCCGGACCGCTGGAGTCGGCGTGACCCACCACATCGATCGTGGTCTGGGGATAGGCGTTCAGCGTGCGGGCCACGTCGTCCAGGACGCGGGTGAACTGGGGCTGCACGTCGGAACGATCGACCGCGAAGGTCACGTCGCTGGGCATGACCAGCACGATCTGGTCGCCGTCGCGGCGGATCATCACGCCCGAGCCTTCCAGGCTGCGGCGGAAGTCCGCCTGCTGGCGGTCCATGTAATTGCCGATGGCCCCGCCGGCCAGCGCGCCGATACCCGCGCCGATGAGCGCGTTCTTGCGGCCCTGCTCGCCCTTGTTGGTGTTGGTCAGATAACCCAGCACCGCGCCGACGCCCGCGCCGGTCAGCACGCCCGTGCCGGTGTTATTGCGGACCGGCATGCCGGTGTAGGGATCGGTGGTGGTGCAGGCGGCCAGCGCGCCGGCGCTCATCAGCACCACCGCCAGCGTCGTCTTTCGAGCGAATTTCGGCATTCTCGCAACCCTCGCGTCTTTGCTGTAGATCAAGTCACCCGGGCAAACGCCCGTCTTATGGTCAAGTTCCCGACCGCAACGCCGCACGGTGACGAACAGCCTTCGTTTCGCCCGACGTCCGGTGTAGTAAGAAGGAACTTACTCATTCCAAGGCTCGCAGACGTGTCCACCTCCGCCATCGACCCGGTTTCGTTTTCTCTCTACGCCAAGGACTTCTCGCGCTTCGCACAAGAACTGGGCGCGTCGTTCGAACGCTACGGCTTCGCCGTGCTGTCCGACTATGATCTGGATCAGGCGCGCATCGACGCCGCCGTCGACTCCGCCAAGGCCTTCTTTGCGCTGCCGGTCGAAACCAAGAAGCAGTACGCGGGCGTCAAGGGCGGAGCCCGCGGCTATATCCCCTTCGGCGTCGAGACCGCCAAGGGCGCCGACCACTACGACCTGAAGGAATTCTGGCACATGGGCCGCGACCTGCCGCCCGGCCACCGGTTCCGCGCGCACATGGCCGACAATGTCTGGCCGGCTGAGATCCCGGCGTTCAAGCACGACGTCAGCTGGCTGTACAACAGCCTCGACGGCATGGGCGGCAAGGTGCTGGAAGCCATCGCCACCTACCTGAAGCTGGAGCGCGACTTCTTCAAGCCGACCGTTCAGGACGGCAATTCGGTGCTGCGACTGCTGCACTATCCGCCGATCCCCAAGGACGCTACCGGCGTGCGCGCCGGCGCCCACGGCGACATCAACACCATCACCCTATTGCTGGGCGCCGAGGAAGGCGGCCTTGAGGTGCTGGACCGCGACGGCCAGTGGCTGCCGATCAACCCGCCCCCGGGCTGCCTGGTCATCAACATCGGCGACATGCTGGAGCGCCTGACCAACAACATCCTGCCCTCGACGGTGCACCGCGTCGTGAACCCGCCGCCGGAACGTCGGGGCGTGCCGCGCTACTCGACGCCGTTCTTCCTGCACTTCGCGTCGGACTACGAGATCAAGACGCTGCAAAACTGCGTCACGGCCGAAAATCCGGACCGCTATCCGGAGTCGATCACCGCCGATGAGTTCCTTCAGCAGCGTCTTCGCGAGATCAAGCTGGCCTGACGGTCATCGTCGCTGAGAACAATGAGCCCCGCCGGAAACGGCGGGGCTTTTCTATCTGGAGATCCGCAGGGACGAGATTTCCTGGGCGATCGCCTTGAACGACGTCTTCAGCTCAGAGCCGTTGGCGGGGAAGAAGGCCTTGGAGGAGTCCGAAGCGCAGTTGGTCAGGAAGGTCCTGGCGGTGTTGTCCGAACCCACCGCAAAGCCGACCGTGTAGAGCGTGATGTCGTTGGCGCTGTTCTTGATCGCCGTGCAGAGCGCCCGGGCCTGGGTATAAGGATCGCCATTGGTGGCGTTGCAATTGATGTGATCGTCGTCGCTGCCGCTGCCGCTGCCGGCGTCGGCGGCGATCACACCGTTGCAGTACGGGGTGTTGAAGGCGCCGTCGGTCATCATGATCACGACCTTCATCAGGTCCCGGCTCCTGTAGGCGGCCGGACGCTGCGATGCGTTGGGCCACATGTAGCCGAAGTTCGGCGCGACCATGTACCAACCCCAGGCCAAGCCGATCTGACCCGCCGTCGAGCCGCCGACCGTGTAGTTGTTGATCTGGGCCTTCAGCGCCGTCTTGTCGCTGGAAAGCGGCATGATGGTCGCAGACGGGCAAGGATTCGAGCTCGAGGGATAATTCGTCCCGACATAGGCGGTGCTGGGCGCGGCGTCCGTATAGGCCTGCGTCCCGGTGCGCTCGCTGACACAGGTGCTGATGTCGCGCACCTCGTCGGTGTCGTCAGCGCTGGTATAGGCCAGACGCCGGCACCCGGGGGTCGTGCTCTGCTCGCAGGTCGCCGTCCCGCCGCTCGTATAGGCGGTCGTCCCAAGGCCCGCGACGCCGGTGTCGAAGGTCGTGCTGGTCAGGTTGGTGATCGAGAGCGTCTGGCCGTTCAGCGTGGTGGTCCCGCCGATGCCCGCAAAGCTGATCTGGTCACCCGTGATGAAGCCGTGCGCCGCGCTCGTCGTCGCCACCAAGCTGCAATTGCTGGTGAGGCACTTTCGGATCGTGCCGCCGCTGGAGTAGGTCGACTTGCCGCTGGTATCCACGCCGTCGAGCCACACCCGATTGTCGTTGTCCTTGGTGACCGTGTAAATCTGTCCGTTCAGCGATGACATGCTGTTCGAACCACTGGCGTTGATCCCGGAGATGAAGACCCGGTCGCCCGTGACCAGACCATGGCCCGCCGACGTCACCCGGGCGGTAGAGTTCCTGTTGATGGCCGTGATGTTCGTCCCGGCCGAGAGCCACCCGACATTGCTGATGTTGCGCACCGGGATCGGCCCTCGCGCGGCGTCGGCATAGGTGTCGAGGTTCACGCCGGCGGCGTAGGGCACCAGGGCGATCTTCGAATAGAACGGCGTCTGGGTGTCCCGGACGATGATGTCGACAAGGTCCGAGGCGGCGACCTTGAGGTCGGCGATCCGCGTACCGCCCATCGAGCCGGTGATGTCGAGCACCAGAGCGACTTCAAGGTTCTTGGACGAGCGCACGACTTCCGACGTCGCGGTCACCGTGAAGTCACCGCTTTGCCAGAGGTTGGCGATGATCGGCCTCAAGGTGGCGGTGACCGAGCCGATGATCCGGTTGTTGGTTCCCGCCGAAAAGGTGGCGTTCGAGGCGGTGAGGCCAAGGTTCATGCCGGCGATCTCGGCCAGGAACGCAGCGTCCCCCACCGTGTCGAGTTCGCCGTTGGTCGAGGCCGTCGATCGGGCCGCCATCAGCGTCGCGGCGTCCAGCGCGTCCTGCATCTGGCGACGCTGAAGGCTGAGACGGCCCACATCAACAAGGCCGAACAGGAGAACCGACAATGGCAGGGCCAGCAGCGCGAACTGGATGGCGATCGCCCCGCGGTCGTCGCGCCTCAGACGGCGGGCGAAAGCGGCGACGCCCTCGCTGAGGCGTCGAAGAAAGCGGCTTTGGGTCGGCATGGGGTGAACTGGACCTTGTCTCTTGCCGCGACCTTCGCCCATGACGGTGAACAAACTGGAAAATGCCCTTGGTGAACATGCGCGTTCGGGGGCTTCGACTCTCGCGCATCCAGCGGCTAAACAGCGGCCATGCCGTTCACCGCCACCGTCCTGACCATGTTCCCCGAGGCCTTCCCCGGCCCGCTCGGCGTCTCGATGATCGGGACCGCCTGGAAGGAGCAGGACCTGTGGCGATTGGAAACACTGGACATTCGCGCCTTTTCCAAGGATAAGCGCGGCTTCCTCGACGACACCCCTGCGGGTGGCGGCGCAGGAGCCGTACTCAAAGCGGACGTGATCGCCTCGGCGCTGGACAGCCTCGAGCGCGATGGGCGGCCGCTTTTGTACATGAGCGCCCGGGGCAGGCCCCTGACCCAGGCGCGCGTGAGGGAGTGGTCCAAGGCGCCCGGTATCGTGGTGCTGTGCGGCCGCTTCGAGGGGGTGGACCAGCGGGTGCTCGACGCCCGAGGGTTCGAGGAGGTCTCGGTCGGAGACGCCGTGCTCGCCGGTGGCGAAGCGGCGGCGATGGTCGTGATCGAGGCGTGCGTTCGACTTGCCCCGGGGGTTCTGGGGAACATCGAGAGCACGCTGGAAGAAAGCTTCGAGGACGGACTCCTCGAGCATCCGCAGTACACCAGACCGCGGACGTTCGAAGGGCTCGACATCCCCGAGGTGCTGCTGTCGGGCGATCACAAGAAGATCGACCAATGGCGCAAGCGTATGCGTGAAGAAACGACCCGCGAGCGGCGCCCGGATCTCTGGGAGGCCCACCTCGCCAATCAACAGGCAAAAGGCGACCCGAAAACGGGTAAGCCCAAGGAGACATGAACATGGCGATCAACATCATCGCTCAACTCGAGCAAGAAGAATCGGCCCGTCTGCTGGCCGCCCGCGCGATCCCGGACTTCCGTCCCGGCGACACCCTGCGCGTCAACGTGAAGATCAAGGAAGGCGAGCGCGAGCGCGTTCAGGCCTATGAAGGCGTCTGCATCGCCCGCGCCGGCACGGGCGTCCACGAGAGCTTCACGGTCCGTAAGATTTCGTTTGGCGAAGGCGTGGAGCGTCTGTTCCCGCTGCTGTCGCCGAGCATCGAAAGCATCGAAGTCAAGCGTCGCGGCGTCGTCCGTCGCGCCAAGCTGTACTACCTGCGCGACCGTCGCGGTAAGTCGGCCCGTATCGCCGAGCGCGCTGGCGGCCCGAAGGCTTCGGCTTCGACCGAAGCCTAAGCTTCCGACCTTCGGAAATGAACGAGGCCCCGGTGGAAACACTGGGGCCTTTTTCTTTGGCCGCATCGCACGGTCACGCTTGAGTGCAATCACACACAGATTGACAAGCCGTCGTTCCGTGAGAAGCTGATGTCACCCCCGGCGCCTGTCGCTCGGGCTTCCAGACCGTCTCCATTCTAGTGGACGGCCCTCTTCGGGCGGAGCCCATCGGCCCCCGAAGGCTGAAAACGATGCGAGGGCGCGCCGACAGGTCGAAAGACGGGCGCGCCCTTTGTCGTCTCGGCGCCGCGCGACACCCACAAGGCGCAAGAATTTGTCGGCCAAGCCCGCCACCACTGGATTTTGGCGCACGATCCGCCCTATATCCCCGCCATGTCCGGCAAAACCCTTTACGACAAGATCTGGGACGCCCACGTCGTCAGCGAAGCAGGCGGCGAGGCCATCCTCTATATTGACCTGCACCTCATCCACGAGGTGACCACGCCACAGGCCTTCGCAGGCCTTCGCGCGGCCGGCCGCAAGGTGCGCCGTCCCGACCGCACCCTGGCCGTGGCCGACCACAACATCCCAACCGAGGGCCAGGCCCTGGGCGTCGACGCCGTGGCCGACGAAGAAGCGCGCCTGCAGCTCAAGACGCTGGCCCGTAACGTCGCCGACAACGGCATCGAATTCTTCCCGATGGGCGACATCCGCAACGGCATCGTCCACGTGGTCGGCCCCGAACAGGGCCGCACCCAGCCGGGCATGACCATCGTCTGCGGCGACAGCCACACCTCGACTCACGGCGCCTTCGGTGCTCTGGCCCACGGTATCGGCACGTCCGAGGTCGAGCACGTCCTGGCCACCCAGACCCTGCGCCAGAAGAAGGCCAAGAACATGCTGGTCCGCGTCGACGGCCAGCTGCCGCCCGGCGTCACTGGCAAGGACGTGGCCCTGGCCGTGATCGGCGAGATCGGCACCGCCGGCGGCACCGGCTATGTCATCGAGTTCGCCGGCGAGGCCATTGCCGGCCTGTCGATGGAGGGCCGCATGACCCTCTGCAACCTGACCATCGAGGGCGGCGCCAAGGCCGGCCTGGTGGCCCCAGACGAGAAGACCTTCGCCTATATCCAGGGCAAGCCCGCCGCCCCCAAGGGCGCGGCCTGGGACATGGCGGTCAGCCACTGGAAGACCTTCTTCACCGACGAAGACGCCGTTTTCGACCGCACGGTCGTCATCGACGGCTCGGCCCTCGTGCCGATGGT
This sequence comes from Caulobacter vibrioides, assembly GCF_002310375.3. Taxonomy (GTDB): domain Bacteria; phylum Pseudomonadota; class Alphaproteobacteria; order Caulobacterales; family Caulobacteraceae; genus Caulobacter; species Caulobacter vibrioides_D. The sequence goes on along the minus strand of NZ_CP023315.3, from coordinate 215,363 downwards.
CACCTGGGGCACCAGCCCTGAGGACGTCATCCCGGTCACCGGCAACGTACCCGACCCGGAAAGCTTCGCCACGCCTGACAAGCGCGCCGCCGCCCACCGCGCCCTTGACTATATGGGCCTGACCGCCGGCCAGCCGATCTCGGAAGCCCGCATCGACCGCGTCTTCATCGGCTCGTGCACCAACAGCCGCATCGAGGACATGCGCGCCGCCGCCGCCGTGGTGCAGGAAGCTTTCCTGCATGGCCGCTTGGTAGCGCCGCACGTCAAGGCGATGGTCGTCCCCGGCTCGGGCCTGGTGAAGGAACAGGCCGAGGAAGAAGGCCTGGACGCCATCTTCAAAGCCGCCGGCTTTGATTGGCGCGAGCCCGGCTGCTCGATGTGCCTAGCCATGAACCCCGACAAGCTGGCCCCGCAGGAGCGCTGCGCCTCGACCAGCAACCGCAATTTCGAAGGGCGCCAGGGCCGCGCCGGCCGCACCCACCTCGTCTCCCCCGCCATGGCGGCGGCGGCGGCGATCGCGGGGCATCTGGTGGATGTGCGGACCTTCCTGGAGGAGACCGCCTGATGCGCGCTTTCACTCGCCTCGACGGCCGCGCGGCTCCGCTGGAGCTGGCCAATATCGACACCGACCAGATCATCCCCAAGCAGTTCCTCAAGACCGTGGAGCGCGAGGGCCTGGCCAAGGGCCTGTTCTACGATTTCCGCTTCGACGCCGACGGGAACGAGATCAGCGACTTCGTGCTGAACAAGCCGGAGTACAAGAACGCCAGCGTGCTGATCGCCGGCGACAATTTCGGCTGCGGCAGCTCGCGCGAGCACGCCCCGTGGGCGCTGATGGATTTCGGGATCATGTGCGTGATCTCCACCAGCTTCGCCGACATCTTCAACAACAACTGCTTCAACAACGGCCTGCTGCCGGTGATCGTGAAGCCCGAGGAGCTCGCCCTGCTGATGGACGAGGCCAAGGGCGGCAACCACATGGTCAGCGTCGATCTGGAAGCCCAGACCGTCATCTCGCCCTCGGGCAAGACGATCGGCTTCGACATCGACCCCGTGCGCAAGGAAAAGATGCTGAAGGGTCTCGACGCCATTGGCGAGACGATGATGCACGGCGGCGACATCGACCTGTTCGAGAGCAAGCGCGCCATCAGCCAGCCCTGGCTGGAGGCGTAAGGCGGCAGCAACGTGTGTCATCCCGGCCGCAGCGCAGCGGAGAGCCGGGACCCAGGGGCCAATGCACTGCGGCTGTCCTGGGTCCCGGATCGCGCTCCGCGCGTCCGGGATGACGCGGATTTTTTGGGGCGTTGAGCGACCATGACCCTCATCCTCGCCGGTTCGATCCGCATCGCGCCCGAACGCCTGGCCGAGCTGCGTCCGCATCTGGCCGCGCAGGTCGAGGGATCGCGCGGCGAGCCGGGCTGCCTGGCCTACGCCCTGTCCGAAGACCCGCTGGATCCCGGCCTGATCCGGGTGTTCGAGCACTTCACCGACGCGGCGGCGTTGGAATTCCATCGCGCCAGCCCTCATATGGCGGCGTGGCGCGCGGCCTGCGCCGCGCTGGGCGTTCATGAGCGCCGCATGTCCTCCTTCGACGTTTCAGACTATCGCGAGATCTAAGATGGCGACTCTTCTCCTCCTGCCCGGCGACGGCATCGGCCCGGAAGTCTGCGCGCAGGTGCGCCGCGTGGCGGCCGCCCTCACCCCAGACCTGAAGGTGGAAGAAGCGCTCTATGGCGGCGCCAGCTACGATACGCACGGCACGCCGCTGACCGACGAGGTCCGCGACCAGGCCCTCGCGAGCGATGCGGTGCTGATGGGCGCGGTCGGCGGTCCCAAATGGGCCAACGCCCCGCGCCACCTGCGCCCCGAAGCGGGCCTCCTGAACCTGCGTAAGGCGATGGACGTGTTCGCCAACCTGCGCCCGGCCTATTGCTTCGAGGCCCTGGCCGGCGCTTCCAGCCTGAAGCCGGAACTGGTCTCTGGCCTGGACATCATGTTCGTGCGCGAACTCGTGGGCGGCGTCTATTTCGGCCAGCCGCGCGGTATCGAAGACCTGGCCGACGGCCAGAAGAAGGGCTTCGACACCCAGGTCTATACGACCAGCGAGATCGAGCGCGTCGGACGCGTGGCCTTCGAGCTGGCGCGCGGCCGCACCAACAAGGTCCACTCGGCCGAGAAGTCGAACGTCATGGAGTCGGGCCTGCTCTGGAAGCAGGTGATCACCGAGCTACACGCGCGCGAATATCCGGACGTCCAGCTGGAGCATATCCTGGCCGACAACTGCGCCATGCAGCTGGTCCGCGCGCCCAAGCAGTTCGACGTGATCGTCACCGACAACCTGTTCGGCGACATCCTGTCGGACGCGGCGGCCATGCTGACCGGCTCGCTGGGCATGCTGCCCTCGGCCGCCCTGGGCGCGCCGGGCAAGCCAGGCCTCTATGAACCCATTCACGGCTCGGCGCCCGACATCGCCGGCAAAGGCCTGGCCAATCCGCTGGCCGCCATCCTGTCGTTCGAGATGGCCCTGCGCTGGTCGCTGGGCCAGGTCGAGGCCGCAGACGCCCTGCTGGCGGCGGTGAAGGCCGCCCTCGACAACGGCGCCCGCACCCGCGATCTCGGTGGTTCGCTGACCACGCACGAGATGGGTGATGCGGTGCTGGCGGCGCTTTAGCAGAGGCGCCCCCCTCCCCTCGATGGGGAGGGGCAGGGGTGAGGTGATGCGGCGGCGGTCGGGGCGCTGTCGCCAGCGCAGCAATCACCCCCATCCCCAACCCTTCCCCCATCAAGGGGGAAGGGGGCGAAAAGGCCTTCACGAAAAGGATGCCGACCCCCTAACCTCCTCCCAACGACAAGAATTGGGAGGCGCCCATGATCCCGGGCCTGATGCAGACGACGCCGTTGATGATCAGCGGCATCCTGACCTACGCCGCCCAGGCCCATGGCGCGCGCGAGATCGTCTCGCGGCTGATCGACGAACCCCTGCATCGCTATGACTATGCGGGCCTGGCGCGCCGCGCGGCCCAGGCGGCCAATGCCCTGACGCGGCTGGGGATCAAGGCCGGCGACCGGATCACCTCGCTGGCCTGGAACACCCACCGGCACCTGGAGCTGTTCTATGCCGTCCCCGGGATCGGCGCGGTGCTGCACACCGCCAATCCCCGACTGTTCGACGAACAGATCGTCTACACGATCAATCACGCTGAAAGCGGCGTGCTCTTCTTCGAGCGCAACTTCCAGGCCCTGGTTGAGCGCATCGCGCCCCAGCTGACCACGGTGAAGACCTTCGTCATGCTGTCGGACGCCGAGCGGACCCTCCCCGGCGCGGTCGGGGCGATCAGCTACGAGACCCTGATCGCCGATGAACCCGACACGTTTTCCTGGCCCAGCTTCGACGAGAACGCCGGCGCCTTCCTTTGCTACACCTCGGGCACCACCGGCGATCCCAAGGGGGTGCTCTATTCGCACCGGGCTGTGGTGCTGCACGCCATGGCGGGGGGCTTAAACAGCGCATTCGGCTTCACGGCGTTCGACGTGGTGATGCCCTGCTCCAGCCTCTACCACGCCACCGCCTGGGGTCTGCCGTTCAGCGCCCCGATCTGCGGGGCCAAGCTTGTCCTGCCCGCCGACAAGATGGACGGCGCCAGCCTGCACCAGCTGATCGAGGGTGAGGGCGTCACCTTCACCGGCGGCGTGCCGACCATCTGGACCATGTACCTGGACTGGCTGGACAAGAACGACCGTCGGCCAGACAGCCTGAAGAAGGTGGTCATCGGCGGCAGCGCCGTCCCGCGCGCCATGGCCGAGACCTTCAAGCGCCGCTACGGCGTCCAGACGCTGCAGATCTGGGGCATGACTGAGACCTGCCCGATCGGCGTCGTCGCCACCCCGACCCCGGCCCTCGCGTCGCTGGGCGAAGAGGCGATGGACGAGGCGATCTGGACCCGCCAGGGCCGCCTCCAGTTCGGCATCGAGCTGAAGGTCGAGACTGAGGACGGCCAAGCCGCTCCCTGGGACGGCGAGACCTCCGGCGCCCTCCTGGTGCGCGGTCCCTGGGTGGTGAAGCGCTATTTCCGCAAGGACGCCGACGCCGCCCGCGAGGACGGTTTCTTCGACACCGGCGACATCGCCACGCTGGACGCCAACGGCTTCATGCGCATCACCGACCGCCAGAAGGACGTCATCAAGTCGGGCGGCGAATGGATCAGCTCGATCGACCTGGAAAACGTCGCCGTCGGCTGTCCCGGCGTGAAAATCGCCGCCGTGGTCGGCGTGCCGCATCCCAAGTGGGAGGAGCGGCCCCTGCTGGTCATCGAGGCTCACGAAGGCGCGGAGGTCACCAGGGCCGCCGTGCTCGACTACCTGGCGCCCAGGATCGTCAAATGGTGGACGCCCGACGACGTGGTCTTCGCCGCCGTGCCGCTGACCGCGACGGGCAAGATCGACAAGAAGGTGCTGCGCCAGGCGTGGAAGGACCACCTGAGCGGCGGATCAAAGCCGTAGCCGCCAGCTCTCCGACACCAGCCCGTCGGCGAAACCGTCATAGTCCCAGCTTTTCTCCAGCACGAAGCCGAAGCGGGCATAGAGACGACGGGCCGGCAGCAGGATGCTCTGGGTCCACAGCACCATCTCGGCATAGCCGGCCTCGCGGGCCCGGGCGATACAGGCGGCGATCAGGGCCTCGCCGACGCCCAGCCCCCGCGCCGAGGGCTCGACCAGCAGCAGTCGCAGGCGGCCGACCGTATCGGTCTCCCTGGCCAGCATGATCGAGCCGACGGGTCGGCCTTCGTGCTCGGCGATCCAGCAGGCTTCGCGGGCCGGGTCGTGGGTCTTCACATAGTCGGCGACGACCCCGGCCACGACGCCTTCGAACCGATGGTCCCAGCCCTGCTCGGCGGCGTAGAGTTCGCCGTGCCGCTGGATGATCCAGCCGAGATCGCCCGGCCGTGTGGCGCGCAGGGTGATCACGGCTCGCCCACCGTCATCCGGGCCTGGGTGACCGTCAGGGCCGCGAAAGGCGGAGTGGCGAGATCGAAGACGGGCGTGCTCATGCGCGCATCTGACGCGCGTCGCGCCAGGTTACGCAAGCCGCGTTCAAACCACCGCCGCTAGGGCAGAGGCCGAGATTTCCGGTTTTCATCGATGGCGACGAAGGTGAACACGCCTTCGGTCACCTTGTACGCCTGTTCGCTGTCGCGCGGCCGGCGCCAGGCCTCGACCTGGACCTTCAACGAGGTTCGCCCGGTATGGACCACCCGCGCGAACAGGCTGACCTCGTCACCGACGAACACCGGGCTGATGAAGGTCATGCCGTCGATGGCGATGGTCGCGCAGCGGCCCGCCGCGCGGTGGAACGCGATCGAGGCGGCGGCCAGGTCCATCTGCGAGAGCAGCCAACCGCCGAAGATGTCGCCTTCGGGATTGGTGTCCGACGGCATGGCGATGGCGCGCAACACCGGCGCCTCGTTCGGCCACTCCGCCTTTTCCCAGGCCTTGGCCAGGGTTTCGGCGCGCTGGTCAGCCGGGATATTGCTCACGGAGTCCAAGGCGCGGCCTAGTGACCGCCGGCGCCTTCATAGACGCCCGGCGCGTGCTGTTCGCTCTCGTCACCCTCGCCATTCGTCGCCACGAAGCGACGGTCGCAGTAGGGGCAGTCGACAAAGCCGGCCGCGCCCATCTCGAGCCAGACGCGCGGATGCCCCAAGGCGCCGCCGACGCCGTCACAGGCGATACGGTGCGAGCGGACCGCGATCGTCTCCGGCGCGGGACCGGCGATGGCGGCCGGGTCCATGGCCGTCGGAGCGGTGGCGTTAGCGGGCGTGGTCTTGGCCTTGGCCATATGGGCAATCCCTGAATTCGGAACGCGGCCTTGGCGCGGCGGCGAACGAGGCATACCTATGCGACGCTCAAAGGCGCCGTCAATCGACGCGCGCCTGTTATGACGTTTCCCGGCCCGCCGCCGCCCCGCTTTGGACGCTCCATGGACCTGCCCGCCTACGCCATCGAAGCCGAAGGCCTGTACAAGACCTATGCCGGCACCAAGACCTCGCCGGAGAAGCGGGCCCTGAACGGTATCGACCTGAAGATTCCCCGCGGCTCCATCTTCGGTCTGCTCGGGCCCAACGGCGCGGGCAAGTCGACCTTCATCAACATCCTGGCGGGCCTGGTCCGCAAGAGCTCGGGCACAGTGCGCATCTGGGGCCGCGACATCGACCAGCGGCCGCGCGACGCCCGCGCCGCGATCGGCGTGGTGCCGCAGGAGCTGGCCGCCGACGTGTTCTTCACCCCGCGCGAGTCGCTGGAGGTGCAGGCCGGCTTCTACGGCGTGCCCAAGAACGAGCGCCGCACCGACGAACTGCTGAGCGCCCTGGGCCTGAGCGACAAGGCGGGCGCCTATGTCCGCCAGCTGTCGGGCGGCATGAAGCGTCGTCTGATGGTGGCCAAGGCCATGGTCCACCAGCCGCCGGTGCTGATCCTGGACGAGCCCACCGCCGGGGTCGATGTCGAGCTGCGCCGCCAGCTCTGGCAGTACGTCACCAGCCTCAACGAACTGGGCGTGACCATCGTGCTCACCACCCACTATCTGGAAGAGGCCCAGGAGCTCTGCGACGAGATCGCCATCATCAACCGGGGTGAGGTGGTGGCCTGCGAGCCGACGGCCAAGCTGCTGAGCCGGATGGACAGCCGCAACGTGGTGGTGACGCCCGAAAGCCCCGTGACCGCCGCCCCGGTCCTGGAGGGCTTCGACACCAAGCTGCGCTCGGGCGGCGCCTTCTCGGTCAGCTACCGCACCGGCCAGTCCAGCGTTGAGCAGGTGCTGGCGGCCGTGCGCGCCAGCGGCGTTCACATCAAGGACATCGCCACCGAGGATCCCGATCTGGAAGACGTCTTCGTGGCCCTGACCTACGGCGATCCCAACGCCGCAGATCCGACCAAGGACTGATCACCCGCTCGGCCATCGCCCTGTCGCGACGAAGCGCGCTTGCCAGCCTGGGCGGCGCGCGCCAGCTTCGCAGCCTTCGGGGTGCGACGGGGCGTAAGGACGATGCGGCTGCTTGGATTGATCATGGGCTTGTGGCTGGCGCTGGGCGCGGTGTCGCACGCCCAGCCCGCCAGACCCATCCCGGTCAAGGTCGTGGTCCTGACCACCTTTGAGATCGGCGCGGTCACCGGCGACCGACCCGGTGAGTTCCAGCCCTGGGTCGAGGGGCTGCCGCTCACCGAGACCATCGCGGTTCCCGGCCTCCGCCATCCGGCCCGTTACTCGCCCAAGGACGGCGTGCTGGGCGTCATGACCGACATGCGCGCCCGGGCCCGCGAAAGCGTCGCGGCCCTGCTGCTCGACAAGCGTTTCGACTTCTCCAAGACCTACTGGCTGGTGGCCGGCATCGCCGGCGTCGACCCCAAGGCCGCCTCGATCGGCAGCGCCGCCTGGGCCCGCTATGTCGTCGACGCCGATCCGATCTACGAGGTCGACGATCGCGAGATTCCCGCCGACTGGCCCTACGGCCTCTATGCGCTGGAGACCGAGCGTCCGAACGTCAAGGGCTCGGCCGAGGGCTCCTCGGGCATGGTCTGGGCGCTCAACTGGCGACTGGTCGACTGGGCCTACGGCCTGACCGCCAAGGTCGAGATCCCCGACCATCCCGGCCTGGCCGCCCTGCGCGCCCCTTACGCCGGAGAGCCCAACGCCCAAAGGCCGCCCTTCGTGCTCAAGGGCGAGGCCCTGGGCGCGACCCGGTTCTGGCATGGCGCCAAGCGCACCCAATGGGCGCAGGATTGGGTCAAGCTCTGGACCGACGGCGCCGGGGTCTTTGTCATGACCGACTGCGAGGATCAGGGGATCCTTGACGTGCTCGACCTCTACGCCAAGGCGGGCAGGGTCGACTTCCAGCGCGTGATGGTCCTGCGGACCGCCAGCAACTATTCCCGCCCGCCGCTCGGCGCGCCGGCCTTTCCGCGCGCCTTCCATGACGAGGGCGCGGTGTCCGCATTCGACTCGGCCTATCGTGTCGGATCGGTGGTGGTGCGCGAACTGACCGCCCGCTGGGACCGCTACGAGGCCAACACACCAGACCTGACCGCGATCGGGGGCGCGGCGAAATGATCGAAAAGACCTTCAAGCTATCGGAACAGGGAACCTCGGTGCGCACCGAGGTGCTGGCCGGATTCACTACCTTCCTGACCATGGCCTATATCGTGATCGTCAATCCGGCGATCCTGGGTCAGGCCGGCATGCCCATCGCGGCCGTCGCCGCCGCCACCTGCCTGGCGGCGGGCCTGGGCAGCATCCTGATGGGCGTGATCGCCAACTACCCGATCGCCCTGGCGCCGGGCATGGGCCTCAACGCCTATTTCACCTTCACGGTCGTCAAGGGCATGGGCCTGCCGTGGGAGACGGCGCTGGGCTGCGTGTTCCTGTCGGGCGTGGCGTTCCTGATCCTGACCGTCGCCGGCATCCGCCAGTTGATCGTCGGCGCCATCCCGCGCCCGCTGTTCTCGGCGGTCGCCGCTGGGGTCGGCCTGTTCATCGCCTTCATCGGCCTGAAGGAAGCCGGCATCATCGTCGCCGATCCGGCCACCACCGTCGCTTTGGGCGACCTGACCAAGCCGTCCGCGGCCCTGGCGATCCTGGGCCTCCTGGTGATGGGCGCCCTGATGGCCTGGCGGGTCAAGGGCGCGATCCTGATCGGCATCCTCGTCGCCGCTTGCGCCGCTTGGGCGCTGGGCCTGGCCAAGATCGTCCCCGGCGAGTACGGCTTGGCGGCCCTGACCGCCACGGCGTTCAAGCTCGACGTTCCCGCCGCCCTGCACCTGAACGGCGCCCTGGGCATGGCGCTGGCCGAGGTGATCTTCGTCTTTCTGTTCGTCGACCTGTTCGACAATGTCGGCACCCTGGTGGCGGTGACCAAGAAGGCCGGCCTCGTCCAGCCCGACGGCACGATCCCGCGCCTCAACCGTATTCTCACGGCCGACTCCATCGCCACCATCGGCGGCTCTCTGGCCGGCACCTCGACCGTGGTCAGCTATATCGAGAGCGCCTCGGGCGTGGCGGAAGGCGGGCGCACCGGCCTGACCGCCGTGGTGGTGGGCCTGCTCTTCCTGCTGACCCTGTTCTTCGCCCCCTGGGTCCAGGCGATCCCGGCCGCCGCCACAGCGCCGGCCCTGATCGTCGTCGGCTCGATGATGGTCGGCGCCCTGGCTGACGTCGACTGGGACGACCCGGGCGTAGGCATCCCCGCGTTCCTGACCGTGATCGCCATCCCGCTGACCTTCTCCATCGCCAACGGCCTGGCGTTCGGCATCACCGCCTATGCGGGCCTCACCCTGCTGCGCGGCAAGGCCAAGCCCAAGGACTGGCTGCTGTTTGTGCTGGCCGGCCTGTTCGTCCTGAGGTTCATCTACATGGGAAAGGCGTAATCCCGATCGCGAGACCGTTTGCGCCGGCCTCGCCTTTCGGCTAAGACCCGCTTCCCGCCTCCTTGGTCTCCAAGGCGGTGCGAAGGCACCCGTAGCTCAGCTGGATAGAGCGTTGCCCTCCGAAGGCAAAGGTCACACGTTCGAATCGTGTCGGGTGCGCCAGTTTTCAAAACATCGTTGAAAACGTCGCGATCCCTCTCTAGGGAGCCGCATTTCGATGACGCCGCCCCGGCTTCACCGGCTTGGGGGCGCTGGGGCGACGCTGGGACCGCTGGCGTCGCCGCAAAAGGGCGATTGTCGTGGAAGCGGCTTTGGGCCAAGGCTCATTCTGGCCCTTGCACGAGCAGCCCTTGACCATCGACCAACTCTGGACCGCTTCGGCCCTGATCCTCGCGCCTTTTTTCGGCAGCTTCATCGGGCTGCTGACGCTTCGACTTCCGGCGGATCGCCCCTGGGCGATGTCGCGGTCGACGTGTGACACGTGCAAGCGCCAGCTCGGCGTCATCGACCTTGTTCCGCTGGTCAGCTTCCTCGCGCTGCGGGGGCGATGCAGGACCTGCGGGGCGGCGATACCCTGGCGCTACCTTCTGCTGGAAGGCGGATGCTTGCTGATCGCGCTGTGGAGCGCGCTGGCCTTCTCGGGCGCGACCGTGCTCGTGACGGCGGTCTTTGGCTGGATGCTCCTGTTGATCGCGACGGTCGACGCCGAGCACCTCTGGCTTCCCGACAGGCTGACCCTGCCCTTCGGCGCCCTGGGCGTGATCGCGACTCTGGCGATCGGCGAGGTTCCGATATGGACGCCGCTCGTCGGCGCCGCGGCAGGCTATGGGGGCCTGGCCTTGATCGCCTGGCTCTACAGGAAGGTCCGGGGCTTTGACGGTATGGGCGGCGGCGATCCGCGCCTGCTGGGCGCGATCGGCGCTTGGGTCGGCTGGCAGGGCCTGCCGTCGGTGCTGATCTGGGCCTGCGTCGCCGGCCTCAGCGTGGCGATCGCCCAGGCGCTCGTCCGCCGCCGCTTGGCGGCCGGCCAGCAGCTCCCGTTCGGGACCTTCCTGGCGGTGGGCGCCTGGCTGACCTGGCTTTGGGGCCCGCTCCACGCCCTATGGGGCTGAGGACGAAGCCAGCCGGCCATCGACCGCACGCCGGGCGCCCGTCGCATCGCGCGCGAAGCCGCTGGCGACCAGGCCCTGGATAAGATCCGGATCGGTGGTCGCGACCGCCATCTCCAGCTGGTAGCGGCCATCGCCCTGCACACGTCCGCTCAGCGTCAGGTCCGCGCCCGCGCCCCGGCCGCTGAGGGTCGTTGTCCAGGTGTCGGCGCGGCAGACGGCGACACCGCTGAGGACGGCGCCGCGCAACGGGCCCTCCCCGATCAACCGCAGACGCATCTCGCCCCCGGCCCGCGCGCAGCGTCCGTTTCGAAAAACCGCCGAGACATCGCGCAAGGCGACATCGCCGGTGAGGGGCAGCCCCAGGGCCGCGAGGTCGGCGGACGTGCGCAGATTGAGCCGTTCGACACCCTTTTCGCGGCCGCGCAACAGCAGGACAGCCCGCTGATCCGAACCCGCCTTGACGTGCGTCAGGCCCATACGAATCTGGCCGGTGACCAGCGCGAGGGGATTGAGCCCGCCCTTCCAGGATCCGATCGGGGCGCCGCCGAGCGTGACGTCTTTCAGGCGGCCGTTCCAGACGACCCCGCTCACCCCCGCGGCGCCAAACGCCCCGCCACGGGTCAGGCCGACGGTCAGAAGGCTCATCGGCGCGAACACCACGGTCATGACCAGGGTGGCGACGATCAGGATCACGATCAGCAGCCGGTTGCTCATGGCGCGGCGCGCGCGAAGGTGATCTCCGCCTCCAGCAGACCGTTATCCAGGCGCGAGGCGGTGAAGTCGGTGACCTTGACGCCGCCCTCGCGCTCCAGGCTCGCGGTCCAGGGCAAGAGGATCTTCGAGTCGATGGCGGCGATCCAGATGGTGAAGCGCCCGTTGGCGTCCTGGCGATGGCGCGCGATCGGAAGGCCAACCTTGCTGGCGGCGGCCTCGACCACAGCCTGCGGCGTCGCGCCGCCCGAGGCGGTCGATCGGTTCGCGCCGGCCGCGAGACCTCGCAGCGCGCCCCATTGGATCGACGCCTTTTCAACGCGAGCCTGCGCGGCGTCGGACGCCGCCATCAGCGGCGTCACCACGCCATACCAGCCGAGCACTCCAACGAGCGCCGCTGTCATCACCGCCAGCAGCACCTGCTCGCGTCCCGTGCGCGCCGACCACCAGAGACGGGCGGCTTCCAGTCGTCCGTTCATGGCTTTCTCCTCACGATGAGATCGCTGCTGATCCGCCCGCCCTCGCTGGCGGTGCTCTGTTCGGTCAGTTCCAGGCCCAAGCGCTTGGCGCCCAGGCGCAGCTGATCCATGTCCGAATAGTTGGCGTAGCCGATCGTCGAGCGGATCGCGCCCTCCTCGCCATAGACCAGGGTGTCCAGGGTCACGCCGGGCACGGCCTCGACCATGCTGAGATAGCTGGCCGCGAGCTCGCCAAACCCTTGACCGCTCTGGCCGGCCGCCAAACGGGTGACGGCATAGCCCGCCGCGTCCTCGTAGCGGGAGGCTTGCGGCACGAGCGAAACGGCCAGCTTGGCGGCGCGGCGCTCCAGAGCGCTGGCCGTCCACTGATCATGGGCGATCTGGACGACCAGCAGCAACAGGGGCGAGAGCACCGCCGCCGCCGCCAAGAGCGCCAGGCGCTTTACGCCCTTCTGTTCCCCGGACGAACGGACGGCGAACCGTCCCTGCAGCAGGTTGATGACCGGCGAACGCGCACCGGCGATCAGTTGGATGTCGAGATCCTTGCCGGCGATGTAGCGATGCTCGCGATCCTCGAACAACAGAGCGGCCAGATCGGGATCGGCGCTGAGCGCCCTGCCAGGTTCGCGCAGCGCGAGCCGCCGACCCAACTGGCCCACGACCAGCACGCCGTCCTCGTCTTCGGGCAACAGGAGATAGTCCGGAATGACCGCATCGGCCTTAACGCCATGGGCCTGGGCGGCGTCGAGCCAGCCTTGCAGCGCCTCGCGCGCGGTCCACGCCACGAGGGTGCGGCCAGACGCATCGGCGCCGCCGACGGCGATGTGCAGATCATCGCCCCCGAGGGCCACCTCGTCCTCCAGCCGGAAGGCGGCCGCCGAGCGGGCCTGAGCGGCGCTGCCGAGCGGCAAGTCCATCCAGCGCGCCACGACGTCTTGCCCCGGCGCCACCAGGATCACCGGACCAGCGTCGTCAAGCTGCTCGTCCGGCGCCAGAGCCCGCCGTGTGACCGACAGACCAAAGTCCTGGAGAAGTTGCGCCGGCTCGTCGGGTTCGGCGGGCAGGATCAGAAGGCTGAGCAAGGTCATTCGTCAGGCGTCCAACGTCGGGCGGCCAAGATCACCTTGTTGGCCGACGGCGTTTCGAAGAGGGCGGTCATGAACACCGGCATGTCGGCAAAGACGACTTGGCTGTCCAGGGCGAAGTAGCGGGTGCGAAACTTGATCTGGTCGCGGACCACGTCGCCGGGCGGCGTGGCGACCAGGGCCTGCTGCCCCCAGAACGCTTGAGCGTCGGGCCAGCCCTCGGCGGGGCGGCCAGACAGCACGCGGGCCGCGGTCTCGCGGCCGATGCGCCCCTCGGTCAGCGCCGTCAGCAGCAGCGCGCGCTCAGGCGACAGGGTGTTGACGTTGATCGGCGACAGGTCGGTCGTCGGCAGGGCGCAGACATAGGGGCGAAGCGCCGCATAGACGCCCGGCGTGAAGCCCCGCACCGCCCGAAGCTCGCTCACCTCGGCCAGAGGCCCGCCTGCGGTTCGATAGGGCTGAGCAAGCTGGGCGTAGCCCGGATCCTCGGCGTCGGCGCGGCCGACATCGTTGCTGTCCATCCATTCAGCGAGGTTTTCCGCGAGCTCCGGCCCGCCAGAGACCCCCACCAGGGACAGCAAGGTCGTGAACTGCCGCACCCCCAGCTCGCGCCGGCGGAAGGGCTCGCCCTGATTGGCCTCGACCACGCTATTGAGATTGAAGCAGCCCGTGGCGTCGGTGACCTTGGCCTCCATGCGGCCCTGGTCGATCGGGAAGGCGATCACGCGTCCGTTCCAGCCGCCTTCCAGAGTGGTCTTGGCGGAGTCGCGGTCCATCAGCTGCGCGATGCGCGTGCGGGCCAGTTGCTCGGCGCCCAGGGCGTACCATTGCGCCTGACTGGCGATCCGCGCGTTGAGCGTCCTGCGGACGCCGAACCGGATGTCGTCCAGCACGCCCACCGCGATCACCGAGATCACCGCGACCATCAGCATGACCGTCAGCAGCGCCGCGCCCTTCTCGTGCTCGCGTCTCATCGTCCCTCTCCGGAGGTGAGGAACAGCTGATCGATCTCGCCCAAGTCCTTGAGTTTCACGTTCAGGCGCACGGCGGCGGGAATGTCCGACGTGGCCTCGCCCCGCCAGGTCGGGCGCCAGACGCCGTCGAACAGATAGGCCGACTGGATGCTTTCAACGTCGGTCAACAGCACCTGGGCGGGGCCAAGCCGGGCGCCGTCGAGCGCGGGCCGCGTCCGTCGCTCCAACCGTCCCTCGACGAGCGCATATTCCACATACTGCATCGAGGCGCGGGGCGCCTGATCGGGATTCTCATAGCCGCGCCGCGTAAAGGCCAGCAGAGGGCCGCCCACGACCCAGGGACTGACGCCCGCGAACGCGGTGGGCGCTGGAAGACCATCCTCGCCACGCGTCCTGCGCGTGGCCGCCTGCGAGAGATCGGCCTTCACCAAGGCCCGCATGCGTTGCAGCTCGGCGTAGCGCTCCACCCGAACCCGAACGGCGCCTTGATTGGTCAGCGTCGAGCTCATCACCGCCACGCCCGCAGCGGTGATCAGCGCAAAGATCAGCAGCGCCACCATCATCTCGATCAGGGTGAAGCCCTTCATCGGGCGGCCCTGAATAAGGTCGCCGCCGCCGCCGGCTGGCGGCTGTTGGGCGACATCACAGCGATGTCGACGCGCAGGATCGACGGATCGTCGGTGCGGCTCACCTGACGCGTCCACAGCCAGGGTCGGCCGGCGACGCGTTCGGCCCCGGAAACGCGGCCCAGGGCCGGTGGAATGACGCTGGTGACGGCTTCAATGGCCCGGTTGTCCAAGACCACCTCGGCCAGGATGCGATCCTGCAGGCGGCCGCTGGCGCGGGTGTTCTCGCCCGCGAGATTGAGCAGGGCCAGCACCGCCAGGCTGAAGATCGCCAGAGCGACCAGCAGCTCGATCAGCGTGAAGCCGGCTTCAGAGCGCTTGGGCGGCATGGACGGCAACATTCCCGGCGACGTCGACGCTGACCACATAGCCAGAGCCGCCGCGCCCCAGGGTGAACGCGGCCCCGCTGGCTTGGCCGGTCGGTTCGAAGATCACCGCGTTCTCGCCATCGCGACTCGAGACACGGGTCTCCTCGACCCATGCCGTGGTCACGAACGGCGCCTTGTCCAGCGCGCGCCAATCGCGGCCGTCGCGGATGTCGAAGCGGTAGTCGACGGACGAGACATTGACCCGGACCTGGCGATTGACCAGCAGGGACTCCTCGCGCGCACGCAGCAAGCGGGCGGCGAACCGTGCGCTCTCCTGCGACAGCGACATCCTCCCGTCGGGCAGGGTCAGGATCACTGCGGTGGCCAACAGGCCCATGATCATCAGCACGACCATGAGCTCGACCAGGGTGAACCCGGCCTGCGCGACGCGACGCGCCTTGGCTCGCCTGGTCTCAGCTCCAGTTGCCAATGTCGGCGTCCTTGCCTTCGCCGCCTTCGCGGCCGTCCGCGCCGAACGAGTAGACATCGATCGCGCCGCGCGCGCCGGGCGCGCGATACTGATAGTCGTTGCCCCAAGGGTCCTTGGGCAGACGACGGATGTAGCCGCCTTCCCGATAGCGATCGACCTGGGTCAGGCCGGCCGGCGGGGCCACCAGGGCCTGCAGGCCCTGCTCGGTCGACGGGAAGGCGAAGTTGTCGAGACGATAGCTCTCCAGCGCCTGTTCCAGGACGGAGACATCGGCGCGCGCCTTGCCCTTCATGGCCTTTTCCTGGTTGGGCAGCACGTTGATCGCCACGACCGTGGCCAGCAGGCCCAGGATGACGATGACCACCATCATCTCCACCAGCGTGAAGCCGGCCCGGCGGACCCGGCGGCGTCTCGTCTCGGGGTCGAGGTTCGGCATGACTTGGCTTCCTAGTTCAAGGCAAGATTGTTGATCTGGAGGATCGGCAGCAGGATCGACAGCACGATCGTGGCCACCACGCCGCCCAGCAGCACGATGATGGCCGGCTCCAGCAGGCTGAGCAGCGTGGCGGTGAAGGTCTCGAACTCGCGTTCCAGATAGTCAGCCGCGCGCATCAACATCGCCTCGACCCGTCCGCTGCTCTCGCCGCTGGCCGTCATGTAGACCAGCACCGGCGGAAAGACCTCGGCCCGCCGCATGGCGACCGACAGCGCGCCCCCTTCGCGGATGGCGGCGATCATGTCGTCGAGCGCGGCGTGCAGCACGGCGTTGCGCACCGTGCTGGCGGTCAGCATCAGGCCTTCGAGCATCGGCAGGCCGCTGGCGACCATGGTGGCGAGCGTCCTGGCCAGCCGCGCGGCGTGCACGTCGCGGATCAGGCGGCCGATCATCGGCAGGCGCAGCAGCCAGCGATCGACCGCCAGCTTGAAGGGTCGATGACGCAGGGCGCGAAGAAAGGCGAACACGGCGATCACCGCGCTGACGACGATCAACCAGCCAAAGGTCTGCAGACCGGTCGACAGGCCGATCACCAGGCGGGTCAGCAGCGGCAGGGTCTGGCCCATTGAGTCGAACTGCTCGACCACCTTGGGAATGACGAAGACCATCAGGGCCGCAACGACCAGACAGGCGACCACGGCCAGAACGATCGGATAGACCAGGGCCGTGGTGATCTTGGCCCGGACCTGTTGCTGTTGCTCAAGAAGGTCAGCCAGACGGTCCAGGATCGCGGGCAAGGCCCCGGATGACTCGCCGGCCGAGACCATGGCCCGGTAGAGGGGCGGGAAGGCCTTGGCGGGACGGGCCATGGCGTCCGAGAGCCGATAGCCCTCCAGCACGGCGGCGTGAACCTCGCCGATCACCTGCTTCAGTTTCGGCTTGTCGGCCTGCAGGGCGATCGTGCGCAGCGCCTCTTCCAGGGTCGACACCGAGGTCAGCGTCGCCAGCTGGCGCGTGAACATCGATCGGTCCTTGGCGCTCAGACCCTGGCCCCAGGTCAGGCGTCCTGCGGTGACCGGCTTGGCGACGGACGCGATGATCTTGACGGGCGCCAGGCGACGACGTTGCAGCTGATCGGCGGCGGCGGCTTCGTCGACGGCCTTCAGCTGGCCGAGACGGGTGCGGCCGGCGAGGTCCAAGGCCACATAGTCAAAGCTCGCCATCGCGCGCCCCTTGGCCCGTGATCCTGAGCGCCTCCTCAACCGTCGTCAGGCCCGCAAGAATGTATTGCCGCGCTTCCTGACCCAGGCGGCGATCCAGGCCCGCCTCGGTGATCTCCTGCTCGCTGGCGTTACCGCCGATCAGGCGGCGCAGGTGATCGTCGACGCGCAGGGCCTCGTAGACGCCGATCCGCCCCTGATAGCCGGTGTGGCCGCAATGGGCGCAACCCACCGGGCGATACAGGATCTCACCCTCGGGCAGGCCCACCAGGGCCGCTGTCGCCGCGTCCGCCGGCTCTGGCGTGCGGCAATGCTCGCAGAGGCGACGCACCAGGCGCTGGGCGATGACCAGCCGAAGCGTCGAGGCCAACAGGAAGGGCTCGACGCCCATGTCGCGCAGGCGCACCACAGCGCCCGCCGCATCGTTGGTGTGGACTGTCGAGAGGACAAGGTGGCCCGTCAGACTGGCCTGGACGGCGATCTGGGCGGTCTCGGAGTCGCGGATTTCGCCGACCATCACCACGTCGGGATCCTGGCGCAGGATGGCGCGCAGGCCCGCCGCGAAGGTCATGCCGACCTTGGTATTGACCTGGGTTTGGCCAATGCCGTGCACGGCGTATTCGACCGGGTCCTCGATGGTCAGGATGTTGCGGCTGTTGTCGTTCAACACGGCCAGGGCGGCGTAGAGCGTCGTCGTCTTGCCCGAGCCCGTGGGTCCGGTGACCAGGATGATCCCGTGCGGCTCGCGCACGGCGGTCTCCAGCGCGCTCAGCACATCGGGCGACATGCCAAGGTCGGACAGGCGCAGGCCCGCCTGGTCCTTGTCGAGGATCCGCATCACCACCCGCTCGCCCATGCGGGCCGGCAGGGTCGACACACGGACATCCAGGCTCTTGCCGCCGAGGGCGAGCGAGATCCGGCCGTCCTGCGGCACGCGCTTTTCGGCGATGTCCAGCTTGGCCATGACCTTGACCCGCGACACCAGCATGGCGGCGATACGCGGCGACAGGCTGAGCACCTCGGTCAGCACGCCATCGATCCGAAGCCGGACGATGAGGGCCTTTTCGAAGGGCTCGATGTGGATGTCCGAGGCCCCCAGGCGCACGGCCTCGGCGATCAGGCCGTTGATCAGGCGGATGACTGGAGCGTCGTCCTGTGGGTCGAGGAGGTCGGCTGCGGCGGGCATGTCCTCGAGCAGCAGGCCAAGGCCGCCTTCGAGATCCAGGCTGTCGGCGCTCGACGCGGTGGCCAGGCCCGCGCCCGCATAGACCTCAGAGAACTTGCGGTCGAACACCGGGGCCGTCATCGGCTCGATCGCCAACGGCGCGCTGACCGCCCGCCGGATTTCGACCAGCGCCATCGGGTCATAGCCCTCGCGGACGCCGATCACCGCTCGCTCGCCCAGGGACAGCAGGACCACCCCGTTTCGCTTGGCGAAACCGTAGGCGAGCATCGGCGTGGTCATGGCGTCGTCGCCGGCTTCGCGGCGGTCGGCGCGCTGGCGGGCGCAGGCGAAGCGACCGGACGCGCCACATTCAGGTAGTCGCGCATCACCGCGTCGAGGGAGTTGTCGCCATCCGGCGTCGTCATCGGCGGCAGGTTGCGCATGTAGTCATAACGCGGCGCGGTCAGGTTCCGGGCGTCGGCGCTGCTGCGGATGATGCGCGGGCGGATGAAGACCATCAGGTTAGTCTTCTTGCGCTCGCGGGCCGTGCTGCGGAACAGGGCGCCCAGGCCCGGGACGTCGCCCAGGCCGGGGGTGCGCTGGGCCGACTGGGTCTCCTGCTGGTCCAGCAGGCCGCCCAGCACGACGATGTCGCCATCGTCGACCAGGGCCGTGGTCTCGATCTCGCGCTTGTTGATGATCAGTTCGCTGGAGCCGACGCTGACCGGTCCGGCGACGCTGGACACCTCCTGGCGCAGGAAGAGGGTGATGCCGCCGCCGGCGTTGATCTGCGGCTTTACCTCCAGCTGGATGCCGACGTTCTGGCGCTGGATGGTGCGGAACGGGTTGGCGTTGGAGTCGCCCAGCACTTCGCCCGTGGTGATCGGCACTTCCTGGCCGACCAGAATGCGGGCCTCTTCGTTGTCGAGCGTCATGATCGACGGCGTCGACAACAGGTTCGAGCCCGTGTCCTTCTTCACCGCATTGATGATCGCGCCGAACAACGCATCACCGCTGCGGCCGACGACGCCCGAGGTGACGCCCGACGCGGTCAGCAATGAGCTGATGGCCGCATCGCGTATGGACTTCAGTCCCTCACTGTCGGCGCCGCTGGTGGTGGTGGCCGCAGCGCCGACGAGCGGCAGCAGGCTGGGCGTGGCGTTGGTGTAGTTGGTCGCGACGAACGGAATGGTGCCGTTGGTCCCGCCGAGCAGGAACTGCACGCCCAGCTGCTTGGCGGTTCCGTCCGTGACCTCGACAACGATGGCTTCGACCAGCACCTGTTCGCGGCGAATATCCAACTGGCGAATGACCTCCGCCAAGGTGCGTTGGGTTTCGGGCGGCGCGTTGATGATCAGGGCGTTGGCGCCCGGGAACCGCGCGACCGTCGCCTGGGCGCCGTTCGTGGGCGCGACGGCGGCGGCCGGAGTCGCCGTCGAACTCGCCGGCGCCGAGGCGCCCGTCGCGGTCCGCGCGCCGCCTAGACCGCGCGAAGCGCTCGCCGACGTCGAAACGCTCGACTGCCCCACCAACTGCTGCAACACCGGCAGCATCTGTTCGGCGTTGGCGTGGCGCAGGAACACTACGCGCACGTCGTCGCTCGACTCCGCGCGACGATCCAGGTCGGAGATGACGGGCAGCAGGCGCTGAACGGCGTCAGCGTCGCCACGCAGCAGGATCGAATTGCTGCTGTCGACCGGCACGACCGTGACCGCGCCGCGGCCGCTCTTGCCCTCCGCGGCGGGCGTGGAAAGCATGTCGTTCAGCACCTGAGCGATCTCGCGCGCTGAACTATGGGTCAGGGTGACGGTGTGGACAGTCGCCCGATCCTGATCGACCTGGGCCAGAAGCCCGCGAATTCGCCGAACATTGTCGGCGTAGTCCGCCACCACCACGGCCGCGCCGCGCGGATTGGCGACGACCTGCCCCTGGGGCCCGACGAGCGGCTTGAGCATCTCCACGGCGCTGGCCGCGTCCAGGGTGCGCAAACGGAAGACCTCGGTCGCGAACTGGCCGCCGGCGGCCGACGGCTGACGCGCCGCGTTCTCGGACGGCTCGATGCGATAGGCCCCGTTGCCCGCAGGCGTGGCCACGAAGTTGTTGGCCCGCAGCGTCGCCAGAAACACCTCGAACAGCTCTCGGCGGTTCAACGGCCCGTTGCTCGCAACGGTCACCGTGCCCTTGACGCGCGGGTCGATGATGAACGTCGTCCCGGTGGACTTGGCGACATCCTGAATGAAGACACGGATGTCCGCGTCCTGGACGTTCAGCAACTGGGTTTGCGCCACGGCGGGCGCGGGCGGAAGGACGGCGCCGCCCATGACCAGGGCTGCGGCGACGGCGGCCAGAACGGAACGCGACGGATGAACCTTGGTCATTAGGGCTCCGGGAAGGAGAGGGTCGCGCGCGCGCCACCGCGAGAGAGTTCAACATGATCGGCGGCGACGGAAGCCAGGGTGACGCCGTCGGCGACGGCCTCGCCGACCGCATAGGACTTCTGCACGCCGTCGGGCCCGGCGATGATCGCGGACCCGCCGCCGACGCCTCCGGTCCGTACGCCAAACAGGCGGAAGCCCTCGATGGCCGAGCCGCCCGCTCCGCGCGCCGCGCCAAAGGCGTCGAAGCGCGCCAGCACGCTGAGATCCACGGGCGGTCGGGGCGACTTGGCGGGCGTAGAGACGGCGCTGACGGGCGCTGCGAAGGTCCAGACCAGCCGCGCAGCCTGTCCGGCCAGCACGAGGACGAGCACGACCTCAAGCGCGAGGATGATCCTGCGACCCGGCAGACGGTGAAGGTCAAGGAATGACAAGGGGGCCCGCCAAAGGATCGCTTACAGCCCAAGCGATTTAGCGCGCCCGCACCGCAGTTCTGCGACGCTTCAGCTACAAAAATGTGACAAAAACTCTCTACCCGGATGATCCAGGGCCCGAGAGACGCCGAGCGATACGACGTCATGAGCCGGCCGAGAGGGTGAAAACCCCTCTCGGCCAGACATCTTAGAACTTGGCGGAAGCGCCGATCGAGAAGAACCGACCCACGTCATACGTATTGACGTCGATGCGGTTCTTGCCGGCCTTCTGATACTCTTCGTAGCCGACGCCGGTCAGGTTGCGCGCTTCGAACTTCAGTTCGATTTCACGACCCCACAGCTCCAGCCCCTGGCGCGCGACGAAGTCGATGCGCGTGCCCGGATAGGCCTCGACGTCCGGCTGGCCGCTGTTGACCAGACCCCGGCTGGTGACCCGCTTGCTCGCGTAGTTGATCAGCAGCGTCTGTTGCGAAAGGCCCTCGGTGTCTTCGAGGCCCAGTTGCAGATTGACCACGTGATCCGATTGACCCGTCAGCGGGGCGCCGTCGGTGAAGTAGTCGGTCGCCTTCGTCGAGTTCGCGGCGAAGACCGCCACGGTGTCGCCGGCCGAAACCTGGAGCTCAGACTTCGAGTAGGTGTAGTTGGCGATCGCCACGAAGCGACGGTTCGCCCAGAAGTCACCCTTAAAGTCCGACAGGTCGAAGTACTTCTGAACCTCGAACTCGGCGCCATAGAGCTTGGCCTTGGGCGCGTTGGCGAAGCTGGTCGACAGATCGCTGCCAGAGACATAGCTCTCGATCGGACGATCGATCGTCTTATAGAACCCGGCCACCGTCAGACGCTGATCGCTGGCGAAGTACCACTCGTAGCGACCTTCGAAGTTGGTCAGTTCACTGTCGCTGAGCAGCGGGTTGCCGCGATACATGCGGTTGCTGTCCGGGTCGAAGTAGAACTGGTAGATCAGCTCGCGGAACTGCGGACGCGCGATGGTCTTGGATGCGCTCAGGCGAACCTGCGAGTCGGTGATCCCCCGCCAGGTGGCGGTGGCGGCCGGCAGCCAGTAGTTCTCGTTCAAGCGCGTCGAAGCGAGCGAGGCGCCCGGCGTCTTGAAGACTTCGAGCGGGGCGACCTTCTGGCGAGCGGTCTCGTAGCGGACGCCGACGTCAAAATCGAGATCGCCAAAGACCGTGCCGTTCAGCTTGCCGTAGGCTGCGTGGTTCTGCAGCTGGGCGCTGAAGGCCGGGTTGCCTTCGTTCGTATCGACCAGAGCGATGTTGAAGTTCTTGATGATGGCCGGGGCCAGCAACAGGTCGGGACGCAGCATGTCGACGCCGCGCGGGAAGCTGTTCGGCGCCTGGAACTGGAAGTCGCGGCGCGAGCTCTCACGATCGGTGTGCACGTAAGCATAGCCGACCGTCGCGGCGAAGCCCGGGGCCAGCTTGTAGGTGGCGTCGACGCCGCCCGACCACAGATCTTCGTCCAGATCCGAGTAGCTGATCCGCGCGTCGCCGCCGTTACCGTTGTTCAGGCGGTTGACGAAATACTGGCCGAACGGGTCCGCAGACGTGTTGGTGCGGACATATTCCAGCGACAGCTCGGCCGGAGCCTCACGTTGAGTGTTCGCGTAGCTGGCCCGCACATCGACATTCAGCTTCGGGGTCAGCTTGAACTCGCCAACCAGCTGCGTGTTCAGCAACTGGCGCTCGAACCAGCCGGTGTTCTGCTGCATGAAGTCGACGTTCGTGCCGCCGCGCTTGCCCAGGGCCAGGCGCGTGTTCTTGATCGTGTCGTGGACGTAGAGGTTGGTCCAGCGGATCTTGTTCTCGCCAAAGCCCAGCGCGGCGCCGAACAGGCCGTTCAGCACCATCCGATTGTCGGTGCTGACGCGGCGGAAATCCGTTTCCTTGTCCGCAAGATCGCTGTTCAGCGAGCTCTGGCTCTGCGCATCGCGCGTGGTCCAGCGATTGCTGAAACCGACCGTGGCGATCACGCCGAAGTCGACCGAGTCGAGATCGAACGGCTTGGCGGCGGTGATGTCCAACCCATAGTTGACCGGCAGATGGTTCCACTTCTGAACCACGCCGTTGCGGGCGTTGACCAGCTGACCGGCGATCGCGGCGGTATCGACCTTGCCCGAGCTGATGCGCTCGCCGCTGGCGAGGAACGCAGCCAGGGCCGAAGGCGTATCGCGGTTGCCGTTGTCAAAGCCGGTCCAGTCGGACTTGCTGCCGTAATAATCGTAGCCGAGTTGGTTGGTGGTCTCGGTGTCGCCAGAAACCGACCCACCGATGCTGATGAAACCCTCGTTCGGGATCGACTTGGTGGTCAGGTTGATCACACCACCGCCAAATTCGCCCGGGAAGTTCGCCGAATAGCTCTTTTGAACCAGCGTGGAGGCGATGACGCGGCTGGGGAACAGGTCCAGCGGCACGACGCGCTTCAGAGGCTCGGGGCTCGGCAGCTGCGAACCGTTCAGCAGCGCCAGCGAGTAGCGATCGCCCAGACCGCGGACGTAAACATAACCGTTGCCCACCAGCGTTATGCCCGTCACGCGGGTCAGAGCGCCGGCGATGTTGCCTTCGCCGGTGCGCGCGATTTCCGCCGTGCTCAGCACCGAGACGACCTGCGAGCCGGTGCGGACAACGTTACCCGAGCGGTTCGCGGTGATCACCACCGCGTCGACCATGCCGGGGATCGAGACTTCGGTTTGCGGGAAATCCGATTGCGCCGGAGCCGCCGCAGCGGCGGGCTTGGCGGCCTCTTCCGCCGCAGGGGCGGTCTGCGCCAAAGCCCAGGAAGGCATTGAGAGCGCGGTCGAAAGAAGCAACAGAGAGGTTAGCCGACGCGTGATCATATCCGATCCCCCCGGGGAGTTAGGCAGGTAAAAATGGGGGGCAGCCGTGTTCCAGCCGCCCCCCGCTTCGACGAAGTCGCGTCGTCTTAGTTGGTCGGCAGCGACGTGCAGGCGGTGCTGGTCGAACCGAAGTTCGCCGCAGCGCTGTTGCAGGTCCAGCCAGCCCACCAGGTGTCGTTGCTGTCACGGACAGCGCCGATGTAGGTGGTCGGGCTGAAGAACGCGCCCAGGCCCGTCACGTTGAACACCGCGACCTGCAGTTCGTTCGCACCGTTGATGAAGCCGCTCAGCGTCGACGTGAAGGCGTCGATGTTGTTGTTGCCGCCCGGACCGAACAGCGACTGGACGGTCGTGGCGTTATACGAGCCGCTACCGAGGTACTTGGTGGCGTTACAGGTCATGACGAACGAGCGCGCGATCAGCGTAGCGGGCGCGGCGCCCGAACCGTTCATGCGCAGGCATTCGTTGTTCGGCGACAGGATGACGCTGTTGGCAATCGTCGTGTCCGAGTTACCACGCAGCAGGATCGAGGCCAGATCGTTGGCTTCGTTGTTGCTGCTGACCTGACGCTGGATCATCGTGAAGTTCGAGATGCGCAGCGTTTGGCGCGGGGTCTCGGTTTCACGACCGTTGCTGTCGATTTCCAGCAGAGCGTCGCCGGCGCCGTCGCGCTGGATCAGCAGGCCGTACTGGAAGTCGCCGGTCATGCCGACGTCCGAGTCGAAGCTGTCATCGTCAGCGCCGACCGAAACGTAGTACTTCATGCTCGGCTTGCCGCCGAAGAACTCAACGCCGTCATCCGAGCTGTTGTAGCTTTGGATGTGGCTCAGCACGGTGCCGCTGCCCACGCCCGACGGCGTCAGCGATTGCAGTTCGACGTTGGCGCCCAGCACGTAACCCGAGTAGCGGATCTGGACGTAGCGCATGGTGCCGCTGTTGTCGGCGTCGTCCGCGCCGCCGAACAGGGCCGGATCGGCCGCGCCTTCGGTCTGACGCTCGCAGGTGCCCGCAGCGGTCGAACCGGTGCTGCAGTCGGTAACCCGCGCGCGGCCCAGCAGCACGATGCCGCCCCATTGGCCTTGCGAGGTTTCGGTGTTCAGGCCCAGGACGTTGTCACGGCTGGTGAACACGATCGGACGCGTGGCGGTGCCGACGGCGTTGATCTTGTTGCCGCGGTTGACGGCCATCCAGGACACGCCCGTGCCGCCGTAGACGATGACGCCCGGCTCGATCGTCAGCGTGACGTTCGAGTCAGCGGCCGTCCGCGTGAAGCCGCCGTCGGTGCCGACGTCGACACGGCCAGCCATCTGGTACAGCAGGCCCGAAATCTTCGGCAGGGTGATCGAGCGGTTGATGCGCGAGGGCAGGGTGCACACGCGCCACGTGCCCGTCGGGCCCGTGATCGTGCCGTCATCCTTCAGACCTTGCGGGTCGGCGATCGTCGGGCAGCCCGAGGCCGGCGTCACGGCCGTCGGCGTGGTCGGCGTCGTCGGGGTGGTCGGCGTCGTCGGCGTGGTCGGCGTCGTCGGGTTGTTGATGGTGACGTTGCCGCCGGTTCCCGGCGACGCGATGTCGTCCGAGCCGCAGCCAGCCAGCGCCATGGCGGCGCAGCTCATGAGGATTAGGTTTCTATACAGCTTCACAGGAGCCCCTCTGGTTTCTCAAGCCGCGACGAACGCAGGCGGTCACGCCTCCGAGGCTGTTTAGTCGGCAATTGTGACAGTTTTTGCGGAATAGCCGGAGCGCTCTATACGCTTGGCTTTGTGATGTCCGATTCAAAAGACTCTGAAAACATCTCTGGCGAGAGTCTAAAAGACAATAATTCGCCTAAGCTATGCTGTGCGCGTTGAATCGAGCCTCGTCTTTTTTCACAGAAATAAGACAGATTTTTGAAGGCCGCGAATTGGACCGATATCGCGGATGCAATCATGGCGCGCATCCCAGTTGAGAAGGGCGCGCAGCAGGCTTTTGACGCCTGACAGATCCAGATTAATCAGTATAGAGACAATTTCATCTTGCCCTTGTTTACCGATCATCGGGCGAGGCCCGCGCGGCTCCTCTAGACGGGGCGTCGCCCTTTTTGAACTTCCCTTGCCCGAGGCTTGACCCGTCTGCGGAGGCCGGGAAGTCCGCCCGGGGCTAGCCGGGCGCTATGGAATAGCGAGCCGCCGACTGACTGGTCGTCCGGACCAGGGCCCCGGTGACAGAGCACTTCGGCCGACGATCACGCCTCAACGCTGTCGACGGCCGACAAACAAAAAGGCCCGACGTTTCCGCCGGACCTTTGCACATTGGGTTTTCTCGTCAGGATCAGAAGAAGCGCTCGCCGATCCGGATCGTGTCGCCAGGCGCCACCAAGGTCGAGGGCGTCAGTTCGCCCTTAACTTCCGACGTTGCGCCATTGCGTTTGATGAAAACGTTCTTCTTATCGGCCCGGTAGGTGAAGCCGCCCGCCGTCGCCACAGCGTTCTGGACCGTCAGGCCAGAGGTGTAGGGGTAGGTGCCCGGCTTCTCGACTTCGCCCAGGATGTAAAACGGGCGGAAGGTCAGCACTTCGGCGCTGACGCGCGGGTCCTTCAGATAGCCATCCTTCAGCTTGTCCTGGACCGCCGACTGGAACTGGCCGACGGTCATGCCGCCGACCTTGATCTCGCCAATCAGGGGCAAGGACATCAGCCCGCTGCCGGCTACGAAGAACTCGCCCGACAGCGATTCCTCGCCATACACAGTGACCCGAACCTTGTCGCCCGGGCCCAGCAGATAGTCTATCGCCTGCGCCGCGCCCGTCACGGGCGCGGGTTCGGAGCCGACCTGGGCATGAGCCATGCCGCTCGACGTCGATACCATCATGAAAACCACGGCCGCCCACATGGCGAACACGCGCGAGAGTTTCGAAAAACCGATCATGGAATAGCGTCTCATCTAGGACTTGTCAGACCTGGAAATTGCAATGCCACATCGCACGTGACCGCGCGATGAACAAGACGAACTCTAAGCCGCACGCGCCTTACTAAATTGAATGATCTTGGGCTCACCCCCATCAAGTCTCACAGCGGTCAGCACGCCCGTGGCGTAGGCGCCCGTATCGACATTGATGCGTTGCCGGCCGACGAACACCTCCTCGACCGGTGTGTGGCCGTGAACGACGGTGGCCCTCAATCCGTGGGCGTTGTCGAGGAAGTCGTTGCGGATCCACAGGAGATCCGCAGCGACCTGCCGCTCGAGCGGCAGGCCCGGCCGCACGCCGGCGTGCACGAAGACATAGTCGCCATAGACGGCCATCAGCTCCAACCGGCGTAGAAATTGCTCATGCCGGGGCGGCAAGGCCGCCCGGAAGGCCACGCGGGTCTGCTCCCAGACTTCCAGCTCCACCCGGCCCACGGGGCGCTGGACGCCATAGGACGCCATGGTCTCGCCGCCGCCGTACTCCACCCACGACGGGCCGGCCTGCGGATCATCGAGGAAATGCAGCAGGGTTTCCTCGTGATTGCCCATCAGGGCGCGAAGCTCGAAATGCCCCTCCGCCGCCTGGCCGCTCAGAGCGATGAGGCGATCGATCACGCCAGCGGACTGCGCGCCACGGTCCACATAGTCGCCAAGCATGACCAGGACCGGCGGATCCTGCCGCCCGAGGGTGCTGTAGTCCTCGGTCATCCGCGCGATCAGACCGTCCAAGAGGTCTAATCGTCCATGCACGTCGCCAACGGCGTAAAGCACCCGCCCGTCGGTGGAGACCGGGCGGCGCTCTTTCTGCTTGGGACGGAACAGGGCCTTGAACATCGAACTCGCCACGCAAGCGACCCGAGGTCGCCGAAGGACTAAGCCTGCATTTTACCCCGAGGGCGCATCAGCGTTCAACCGAAAGCCGACGCGTTAACCTACAATTCATCACAATCTTTTCCGGCCAATTTACCAAGTAAATTCGAGTTTTGTTTTGGTAAATATTCAATTCATTACAGTCTAACACATAGATTATACCATCTAAATTCAGCTCATTTTCGGACCCCGCATGAATACTGACCTCACGAACACAGCGAGGTCAGCATGTTCAAGGCGCGAAACATTGTTATCGGACTCATCAGCGCCGCTGCGTTGATGACCGGTGTCCAAGCCAAGGCCGGCGACATGCCGTTCATGCCGCGCGGTCACGGTGTCGTCGCGCCGGTGGGCTTCGCCGACCTTTGCCGCCGGGATGTCGAGACCTGCGGCCTCCCCGCCACCCAACTGGCTTTCCTCCGCTCGCAAACCCGCCAGACTCTGGCGCCGACCTCGTCCATGGGCCTGTCGCCGGCGCGCGTGTTCACGACTTCCGCTGCCGGGGAGGACGTAGAGGCCACCGAGGTCAAGCTTGTGTCGGTGGAGACCATCGAGGCGGTTACGCTCGGCCCGATCGAGGACTTCGTGGCCGCGGGTCACGCCCGCGCCTTCACGCCGATCGAGAAAGCCGAGACCGTGCTGACCTGGTTCGACACTCAGGAACGCGACCAGTTGAAGCTGCTGAACAGGATCAACCAGCAGGTCAATCGCGCGGTGAAGAAGGCCAACGATAGCGATCTGTACGGTCAGGAAGAGTATTGGGCGCTGCCTCGCCTGGTCGATGGCAAGCTCTATGGCGATTGCGAAGATTTCGCCCTGGAGAAGCGCCGCCAGCTGATCGCCGCCGGCGTTCCGGAGTCGACCCTCTCGCTCGCCGTCGCGGTCACGGCGCGGGGCGAGGGCCACGCGGTGTTGATGGTTTCCACCAAGAGCGGCGATTGGGTGCTCGACAACCTTACGCCTTGGGCCACGCCCTGGTCGGACCTGAACTATCAGTGGGTGCAGCGCCAGGTGCCGGGCACAGGCCTTTGGACGAGCATCGCTTAAGCAGCGCGCACCGCCGAAACGCCGCCGAACAAGTTTCAACCCCGAGCCAGCGGCTCGGGGTTTGTCGTTGTCTGAACCAAGGTCTGGACAGCAAAACACCCGCTCCGTTGACGGAGCGGGTGTTTTGAAGCGCGGTGGACCCTAGGGTTTCCGGGAGATCAGATAAGGCGCATCACGCCGAAGACCAGCAGGGCCCAAAGACCCGAGGACAACCCCGCAGCCAGACCAAGGCCCACCAGCGGGGCGAAGCGCTTCCGGGGCGGGCCAGCGGACGCCACGTGGGCGAAGGACATTTCAGCGTCGATCATCAGACAGCACTCCTGCTGGCTGCCGATCTAAAGTCAGCGCCGCTAAAGACGCGTGAAAGAATACGGTCTATCGCGCGTTAACACTTTTGAGAGTCCTGCCGAATTTTGGCCGCGACGCTCTGGGGTGATTGCGATAGCTTGTCGGGGTGGAACTGGAAACCAGTCCACAACTTGGTGGGGAATATAGAGGGTTATCTGGTGGACGGGGAGCCTTGTTCGCAGCTCTTAGCGCCGGGCTTGCAGGGACCGCTCCCTCGGGTGGCGCTCGACGTGCGAAAGCGCGCCCTTGATGTCGCGGCCGCGTCGCTGTTGATCGTCCTGTTCGCGCCCCTTCTGCTGCTGGCGGCCGTCGTCATCAGGCTCGAGTCACCCGGTCCCGCCCTGTTCCGCCAGACCCGCGGCGGCCTGGGCGGCGCCCCCTTCCAGATCTTGAAGCTGCGAACCATGCGCTGCCGGGAAGACGGCCCCGACCTTGCGCAAGCCCGGCGCGACGACGACCGCGTCACCCGGCTCGGGCGGATCCTTCGAGCCACCAGCGTCGACGAGCTGCCTCAACTCTTCAATGTCCTGCGGGGCGACATGTCGCTGGTCGGGCCCCGGCCGCACGCCACGGCCCATGACGACTACTATGGCGCCCGGATACCTGAGTACTACGCGCGTTATCAGGCCCGGCCCGGACTAACAGGGCTGGCGCAGGTCAAGGGTCTTCGCGGCGGCACGGAAACCGTCGAGGTCATGCGCCAGCGGATCCAGGCGGATATCGACTATATCCAGACATGGTCGCTCCTGCGGGACCTGAAGATCGTTCTTTTGACGATCCCAAGCCTTCTGACGACCGATAACGCCTATTGAGCAGCGGCCTTGGTCAAGCGTTCAGCGACGATCAGCAGCGCGAGCCCGATCCGGCCTGACGGATTCTGGAGGCTATTGGCCAAAGCGGTGAGGCGCTTGTCCCCGCCGGAACGCTTGTACTCAACCCGAACCTGGTAGATCACCTGGGCGCGCACGGCTGGCGTCAGGTAGCCCCAATGCTCGTAAGCAAGCCGCGTGCGGGCGAGGAATGCGCTCGTGTGCAGCGGCGCCACAGCGTATGAGCGCCCAAGGGCTTCGTTGGCGCTCGCAAAATCGCCCCGCTTGAAGTCGACCGCCGCCTTGCGCAGCCAGGCCGAGCCGGCCCCGGGACGCATCGCAACTTCGCGGCGGCTTAGGGCTTCCAGACGGTCCAGAGAGACCCTGTCTGTCGCTCCGCTCGCAAGTCCGGCTTCTATGCGCGACGCCAAGGCTTCGGCCGGCGCCGTCGGCATCACACTGAGGTCGCCGCCAAACCGAGCGGCGACCAACGGCGCGGCCGAAAGCAGCGAAGCGACCAGCACGATACCGGCGAAGGTCGGCACGTCTTTGAAGACAGGCAGGCGGCCAGGACGGCTGGAGGGCGGCGAGACAGCCAGCGCCCCAAGCCCCACGGCGAAAAGCGCCTGAAGCGCGGGGGCCTGCACGGCGAAGTCGGACATGCCGTGCAGCAGCACCAGAACCGTCGCGGCGATCGCTGCGCGAGAAAGGGCGCCGCTGGTCCCGGGCTTGGCGGCGCCAAGGCCGACTTGCCAAAGCAGGACGCCGAGCAGCACCAGCATGCTCAAGGCCCCGGCAAGGCCGGCCTCTTCCAGCCACTGAAGATAGAGATTGTGGGTCGCGCGAACATCGTACAGCACGCCCAGGGTTTCGCTCGTCATAACCAGTTGATTCACGACCGGGAACGAGCCGAGCCCGTATCCGAACCACGGGCTCCCCTTGAACGCCAACCAGTGCGCGGTGAAGATGGCTTGGCGCGTGGCGACATCGCTATCCAGGTTCTCGAGCCTAGCGGCGGTGACGTCGGCGCTGCGCATCGCCAGGCCGATCGCCAGCAGTAGCACCGCAGCGCCGCCAATCATCACCACGACCCGGGCTTTCTTTCCCTGGGCGATCACCTGCCAGATCAACAGGATCGCCAGAGCGACCACTGTGGCGAAAATTCCGCCACGGGACGCCGTGAAGGCAAGGGCCACCGCGAACACCGCGACGAGAACAAGGCTGATACTGGCGTCCAGCGGCAATTTATCGAGCGAGAGCCTGCCGTCGGCGCGCTGAATGAACTGGGTCACGAACATGGCCGCGAACACGGTGCAGACGCCCATCAAGGTGGCGATGGTGTTGGGACTGAGCAGGGTGCCGGTCAGGCGGCCGGTCGCGCGCGTGGTGACGTGCTGGAGAACGGTCAGGGCGGCATAGGCTCCAAGCGCGAGGAGCAGGAACCAGAACAGGGCGCGTCTGCGCGTCTCGGAGACGCCGATGAGCTGCGCCGCCAGAAACAGGCAGGCCAAACCGCCCAGCCTGATGATGTTGAGAATCAGGGAAGAGCGGTCGACCGTGATCGAGCCGCCCTTCGGTTCGACATAGAGCCAGACGGGATGCGGGCCGCCCGGTCCGAACGGGGTCAGCGCCCAAGCCGTCATCACCAGGAGCAACGCGAACGGCAACCACAGCGCCGGATTCACGCGAAGAGTGGCCGCCTTTCGAGCCCAGCCGCACGTGGCGAGAAGGGTCAAAAGGAAGAGGGCGTGGAGGACGCCGAAGAGCGAAGAGACCGCCAGTTCGCTCGCGCCGAACGCGACTATCTCGGCAAGGATCAAGGTCAGGAGGGCACCGATCGCGACGCCCTCCGAAAGCTTGAGCCGCCTTGCGCCAGGCGATCTTGGCGAGGACGAGCCGGCGCCCAACCGCGTCTTAGTCCGCATAGTACTTTCGATAGTTCGCGTAGTAGTAGTAGGAGTCGCCGTAGCCGTAACGCGATTGAGCCTTCAGATCCATCTGGGTCAGCGCCACGCCCGCGATGAACGCGCGCGTCCCCTGAAGCAGGGCCAGAGCCGACTGAACGGCCTTGACCGGGGTCTTCTTCCAACGCACCAGCATCACCACGGCGTCGGTGTGCGGCGCCAGGATGCGCGTGTCGGCGATGGCGAGAAGCGGGGCGGTGTCGAGCAGAACGATCTCGTAGCGTCCGCGGAGTTCTCCAAGAAGGCGGAGCATAGCCGAAGAGCCGAGGACGTCCCGCGGCGTATAGGCCGACTTGGCCAGCGGCAGGATATGGGCGCCGCTTTCGTCATTGATGAGGGCCTGATCAAGCGTCGCCACGCCGTTCAGAACCTCGAGCAGACCCACCTGTGCGGGCTCCTTGAGGAACTGGCTGATCGCGCTTTGACGCAGGTCGCAGTCCACAACGATGACCTTGGCGCCGGAGGTCGCGAGGGTTCGCGCCAGCGAGAAGGTCGTCGTGGTCTTGCCTTCGCCTGGCAAGGACGAGGTGACGGCGATTACCTGCACGGTTTCGCCGACCTTGGAGAACAGGATAGACGCCCGCAGCTTGCGCAGGCTCTCGGCGAAACTGGAGAGCGGCTTGGCCAGCAGATAATCTGGCGGCGTCATGCCCTTCAGCGTCTTGGCGTCATCAACCGTGGTGCCAAGGCTCGGGACGGCGCCGAGATAGGGCAGGCCCAGTCGACGCTCGACCTCGTCCTCAGTGAACAGGCCCGCCATCAAGATTTCGGCCAGGACCACGGCGGCCAAACCCGCACCGAGCGCCAAGACCAGGCCCAGAGCCAGATTCAACGCCGGCTTGGGATAGCTTGGGCTGGTCGGGATTTTCGCGGGCGAAACCACACGGGCGTCAGCCTGCTCAATACCTTCCTGGGTCGTGGTCTGCTTGAAGCGCGCCAGTAGCGTTTCGTACAGCGTCTTGACCGACTGCGCCTTACGCTCCAGCTCGGCGAGACCGATATTGGCGCGATTGTTTCCGGCGAGCGTTCCCCTGGAGGCCGCGACGCTCGAGGCGACCGACCCGGTGCGTTGCCGCGCGACCTGGGCCTGGGCTTCAAGGTTGGAGATGATACGACGGATTTCAGCCTGAATCTGGCCGTCGATGTCGGCGAGCTCACGCCGCGCCTTCAGCAGATCCGGGTGACGATCGCCATAACGTCCGCCGAGATCGGCGACCTGCGCGCTCTTCTCGGACCGTTGTTTACGCAGCTGTTGAACGACCGGTGAGTTCAGGGACTCGCCGACATCCTCACCCGTGCTGCCCCGGGCCAGTTGCTGGCGGGCGATGTTGAGGCGGGCGTCGGTTTCAGCCTGCGAGGCGCGGCTGAGCGCCAACTGCTGGTTCAGGCTGGAGATTTCCTGCTCGGTCAGGGTCGCACCCTCGGCGCTGAGCAGATTGTTGGCGATCTTGTATTGCTGCACGGCGGCGTCGGCGGCCTGCACCTGGTCACGCAGTTCGGCGACCCGGGTGTCCAGCCATTCATTGGCCTTCTGAGTCGCGTCGAACTTGGCTTCGAGCTGTTCCGTGAGATAAAGATTGGCGAAGGCGTTCGCCAGCTCTGAGGCTCGCTTGGGGTCCTCGTGCGTGTACTCGATCGAGATGAGATAGGTCATGCCGGCGCGGCGGACCTTCAGTCCCGCTAGAACGCCATCGACGATCCGTTCGCTACGACGCTGAAGCTCGGTTTGATCAACCTTTTCAAGCGGCGCGGCAGCCTTGCGCACTGAAGAGAACCAAGCGCCAGCGCCCCTGGCGTTGGCCAGATACGGATTGAAGTATGGGTCCTGCTCGAGCTTAAGCTCTTTGACCACGCGTGCGGCCAGCGAGCGCGACTTTAGAACCTCCACCTCAGTGTCGACGACGGACGAGTCCGCGGGCAACCCGGAGAGCACAGCGCTCATATCCGTGACCTGCTCCTTACGGACATCCAGCATCACCTGGGCGCTAGCCGTGTACTTCGGCGTCTGCTGCAGGGTGAACAACACCACCGCCGCGAACACCACGACTGCTATGGCCGCGAACAGCCGGAAGCGACGCCTGAACGTCGCGATCACGATGTTCAGATCAAAATACAACGCTCCGGTGTCATTCACCGGAGCGTTCGAAGTTTCAAACCTGGAGCCGTCCATAACTACTCTCAGTAAGCGACAAACCTTGCCGTTTCGTGGACGTTTATCAGAACTGCAGGGCGACCGAAGCCACGAGCTTGTTGTCCTTGAAGGACGAGCCCTTGGCGGCGCCCGAGGACGTCTGCTTGAGGTAGTCGTAGGTCAGGAACAGGCCCACGCGGCGGTTCACGAGATAGGTCGCCGTCGCCGAGAAGCTGTCACGCTTGTCGTCGCGATCGACGCCCTTGTAGACGTCCTTGCCGCGATTGTACTTGGCCGACAGCATGACGTTGCGCAGGAGCTCGTGATCGATCGAAGCGCCGAGCGAGTTCGCGACATAGCCGCCCGACCCAGCCGCCATCGATTCTTGGTTCGACCGAGATGCGTTGACGCCGACCGTCGTCAGTTCCGAGATAAACCACTCGACATTGGCATTGGTGCTGAAGGCGTGGATGTCCTTGAAGGCCGCCACGTCGTAAGACTGCTTCATGTAGCCGGCTTGGATGTCACCGCGCATCAAATCGGAAAGCTCGAAGTTGGCGCCGATGCCGATGACATAACCGTCCGACGTACGATCCTGCGTCGGAACGTTGGTGTCGTAGTCGCGCTTGTTGCCCGTAGCGGTAACATAGACGGCCGTGTCGGGGCTGACAGCATATTCGGCCTTACCGCCGTAAGTCAGCTCATTGCGATCACGAAAATCTTGGTCGACCACGCCGGTGCCGCGGTTATTCGGGACGTCCTTGTAGTTGAAGTCCTTGTTTTCGATACGACCCGTTAGGCGCAGACGGTTAAACTCTTTAACAAGAGTGATATTGCCGGTGTTCACGGCGTACTCAGTAGGCTTGGCGGCGGCCGACGGTGCAGTCGGGGCGCTACGCGGTTCAACCAGGCGCTTGGTTTCGACCGAACCCGTCACATTCGTGCCGCGCTCGATGTCGATCCGGCCGTTGGCCGAGAGCGTGTACTCTTCGGCATCTTCAACGCCTTGGTCGGCGTAGCGAATGACGTTGCCGCCGGCGAAGAAGCCGAGGGCGTGACGTGACCAGTCAGACCGCACGGCCAGTTCCGGCTTGACGCGCCAGATCTCGTCCTTGGTCTTGCCGGTCGCGACGGCATAGATGTTGTCGTTGTGCTCAAGGTCGACCGTGACGCGCGGATAGACCGTGAAGCCGCCGGCCTTCTGGCCCGTCGCTTCAAAGTCCGGACGCGGCCTTTGGCGGACGCTGGTGTTCTTGTCGCGCTTGAAGCTGCTGCCGGTGTCTTGCGCTTGCGCAAGCTGCGGCGCGCTCAACGCGATGCAAGCCGCGATGGCCGAACACGTTAGAATTCGCATGGTATATCCCCACCATATTGAAGGCCGCCAGCGCGCGTCGTGACGCGCTGGTCGGCCTTGAGACAAGTCGATTAGCCGCAGTAGGCGGCGATGACGCCCGCGCACGGGTCAAACGGCGCCGGCGTGGGCGCGGGAGCACCACCTGCGCCTGCGCCTGCGCCGTCGCCGGAACTCGGCTGGGATGCGGACTGGAGGCTGACCAGCACGCTCGGCGCGCCGCCCGCCGTCGCTGCGGCGGTCGTGGTGACGGTCGCGGACTGGTTATTTTGCGTCAACGCCGCTTGGACGGCCGGCGCCTGAGCGACGGTCGCGGCCATCTGCGGCGCGACTGCCGCTGCGACCTGGACGGCCACACCGGCGTTCACTACGCCGCTCGAAACAGCTGCCACCAGCGCAGCGCCGATCGCGGCCGGCGAAGCGCCGGACGCCGCGAGGGCGGCCGAGACAGCCGCTTGAATGGCGGCGAGCTTGGCCGCCGGCGACAGCGCGGCGAAACCGGGCTGAGCCGCTGCGGCCGCGGCGGCGCCGGCGATCGCCGTCTGCAGCGCTTGCGGTGACGGATCCGCCGCAGGGGCCGCCGGCGCCTGGGCGTCCTGAGCCAGAACCTGACCAGCGCTCAAGGGCGCGATTGCAACAGCCAGGCTGATCGCCACGGCGCGGAAACGGTTAGAAGCCATGACTGCTCCCTCCAATTGAACGGCGTCCACTTAGGACAAATTTAACAAATGCTCTACTCGGGATACGCCAGCACCGCGAAATCACAACGATGGCGTTTCCCAAAGAACACACTCGCGGTTCAATTCCCCACCCGGAAAAAGAACTTTGGATCTTCGGCCAGTCGAATTCCCGACCCGGCGTGTCGCGCTGGTTGTGTCCAGCGGCTGAAACGGCAAACTGAGGATGCGCTATACAAACATGGCGGCGCTGGCAAGACAACAAATGTCAGGCTGAATCACGCGGCGGCGCCGGAGTTCTGAATGAATTCGCTTTCAGGGCGAAAAAATAGTTCAAAAATTCCGCAAGCACAGTCCTGAAGGCGCGCTTCGCCGTATTAACTTGCGTGCGGCCGGGCGCGGAAGCTCAGACTGCCGCCCCGCCATAGAAGTGGGACCTCGGCCGCTAGGCGGCGGCCACCCTGCGCGCCTCGATCGTGCGCGCCTGCACGAGGCACCCATACCAGCCCAGCCCCTGATAGGTCTCGTAGCCGGGCGTACGCGCATAGCCGACCGTAACCTCGCCGTCCGCATAGCTGCCCATCGGGCCTGCGGCGGTATCCAGCGGGAAGGTCTCCGTCAGCACGCCCTGGCCGTCCGACGCCGCGAGCACCCGGCCCCGCTCGTCGAGCAGCATGACGCGGGAACGCTCGCGCTCCTCAGGCGTAAGGCGAACGCCGTCGACCACGGCTTGGGCCTGGGGACGCCAATCGAAATGCACGCCCAGAACCCCCAAGGGCCGCCCGTTGGATTCCCCGCCCGCGCGGATCGCCGTGGCGTAGGTGGCGACGGGGGCGTCGCCCAAAGCCGCACAGCGTTCGATATCGCACGCCACGAAGTCGTCGCCGGTCGGCGTGCGCAGCCCTTCCTTGAACCAGCGGGCGTCGGCGACCGAGCGGCCGACGACGTTCGGATACCGCCCGGGCCGGCCATTGGCGATCACCCGCCCCTGGGCGTCACAGACCCACAGGTCGAGATAGACGGTGTAGGCGTCGAGGATCACGCCCAGGCGATCGCTGGCGTGACGCCGGACGCCGGGCTCATCGCCCTGGGCCAGACAGGCCACCACAGCAGAGTCCGTGGCCCACCAGCGCACGTCGCAGGTGCGCTCATAGAGGTTGCGGTCGACGATCTCGATGGCGTTCAGCGCGAGATCCGCCAGGCGTTGGCCGCGCATGTGGCCCAGAATCGCGCCACCGATCGCCGAGAGTTCGTCGAGATCGGCCCGCACTTGGCTTTCCAGAGCGGCGGCCACCGAGTCGATCTCGGTGGAGATCTTCTTGAACTCCTCGGCGACGATGGCAAAGCCCTTGCCCGCCTCGCCAGCCCGCGCGGCGACGATCAGCGCATTGATCGCCAGCATCTTGGCCGCCCGGTTGACCCTGGCGATCTCGCCGATCTTGGCCCCCGCCACACTGGACAGCCGCTCCGAAAGATCCAGGATCCGTTCCGGACGAAGACTGGCGTCCTGTTCCATACACTACGCGCCCCAAAGCAAACTTTCGGCCGAATCGGCCCAACTTCGGCACGATGACGCCCCCGTCATGACAGAGCGATGCGGTCGGACGAGGCCATCAAGATGAGGCGGGTGTTTCCACAAAAGAAAACGCCGGGCCGCCCTTCGATTGGGCGCCCGGCGCTTAGGGAACAAACACTTGCGGCCATAGTTAGCCGCCAAGCTAAGCCTTAGACATCGACCTCGGCGTCGAGCGCGTTTTCCTGAATGAACTCGCGGCGCGGTTCGACGAGGTCGCCCATCAGGCGGCTGAACATGTCGTCAGCGTCGTCGGCGTGATTGACGCGCACCTGCAGCAGGGTGCGCGCTTCGGCGTCGAGCGTGGTCTCCCACAGCTGATCCGGGTTCATCTCGCCCAGGCCCTTGTAGCGCTGGATCGTCAGGCCCTTGCGGCCGGCGTCCAGCACCGCGTTCACCAGGTCAAGCGGGCCGCGCACGGTGGTCGACTTGTCCTTGCGGCGGAACACGGCGCGGCCCGAGAAGATCTCGGCCAGTTTGACAGCGCGTTCGGCCAGGCGGCGGGCGTCGGCGGCGTGCAGCAGCACGTCGTCCAGCACGACCCGCTCCGAAACACCCCGGCGGACGCGGCTGAACACGAAGCCCGTGTCCCCGCGCTCGCCCGACCAGGGGCCATCGCCTTCTTCGGCGTAGAGGTCCAGACGGGCGGCCGCGGCGACCGCGTCCGGCGCATCGCCCAGCAGACCCGCGAGAGCGGCTTGCTCCACAGCGGTCGCCGGGGCTCGCGAGGCCAAGCGATCGATGTTGCCCTTGGCCGAGCGGCACGTCTGAACCAGCGCCAAAAGGTCCTGCCCCGTCATGCGCTCGCCGGAGGCCAGGTCGAGCTCGGCGCCATCGACGCCCTCATCGACCAGGAACGCATCCATCTCGGTGTCGTCCTTGAGGTAGCGCGAGGACTTGCCCTTGCTGGCTTTGTAGAGCGGTGGCTGGGCGATGTAGATGTAGCCGCGCTCGATCAGCTCCGGCATCTGCCGATAGAAGAAGGTCAGAAGCAGGGTGCGGATGTGCGCGCCGTCGACGTCGGCGTCGGTCATCAGCACGATCTTGTGGTAGCGCACCTTGTCGGGGTTGAAGTCGTCACGACCGATACCCGCGCCCAGGGCGGTGATCAGCGTGCCGATCTGGTCGGACGACAGCATCTTGTCGAAGCGGGCCCGCTCGACGTTCAGGATCTTGCCCCGCAGAGGCAGAACCGCCTGGTTGTCGCGGTTACGCGCCTGCTTGGCCGAGCCGCCGGCCGAGTCACCCTCGACGATGAAGATCTCGGACTTGGCCGGATCGCGCTCGGAGCAGTCGGCCAGCTTGCCGGGCAGCGAGGTGATGTCGAGCGCGCTTTTGCGGCGGGTCAGTTCGCGCGCCTTACGGGCGGCTTCGCGGGCGGCGGCGGCCTCGGCGATCTTGCTGACAATCGCCCGCGCCTCATTCGGATGCTCCTCGAACCAGGTCGCGAGCCCTTCCTGCACCAGGCCTTCGACGGCGGGACGCACTTCGGACGAGACCAGCTTGTCCTTGGTCTGGGAGCTGAACTTGGGATCAGGAACCTTGACCGACAGCACGCAGGTCAGGCCTTCGCGGGCGTCTTCGCCGCCCAGGCTGACCTTTTCCTTCTTCAGGATGCCGGAGCTCTCGGCGTAGCCGGTGATGATGCGGGTCAGCGCAGCGCGGAAGGCCGAAAGGTGCGTGCCACCATCCCGCTGCGGGATGTTGTTGGTGAAGCACAGCATCTGCTCGTGGTAGCTGTCGTTCCACCACAGGGCCAGATCGACCTCGACCTTGTCCTTGACGCCGCGCACCGAGATCGGCGCCTTCAAGAGCGGGGTCTTGACCTTGTCCAGGTGGCGAACAAAGGCCTCGATGCCGCCGTCATAGTGCAGCTTCTCTTCCCAGGGCTCGGCGTCGCGATGGTCCTTGAACCAGATCGTCACACCGGAGTTCAGGAACGCCAGCTCGCGCAGGCGATGCTCCAGGGTCTTCCGGTCGAATTCGATGAACGCGAAGGTTTCCTTGGAGGGGAAGAACGTCACTTCCGTGCCGGTCAGCGTCTCGCCCGCCTTCGGCCCTTCCGTACGGACCGGCGAGTCGCCGGTGACCTTCAGCGAGGTGACCGCGTCACCGCGCTCGAAGCGCATCTGGTGGACCTTGCCGTTGCGGTGGATCAGCAGTTCCAACCAGTCGGAGAGGGCGTTCACCACCGAGACGCCCACGCCGTGCAGGCCGCCCGAGACCTTGTAGCTGTTCTGGTCGAACTTACCGCCGGCGTGCAGCTGGGTCATGATGACCTCGGCCGCCGAGACGCCCTCGCCTTCGTGCATGTCGACGGGGATGCCGCGCCCGTCGTCGGTGACCGTCACCGAGCCGTCGGCGTTCAGGATCACCTGGACCTTGGTGGCGTGGCCGGCCAGGGCCTCGTCGATGGCGTTATCGACCACCTCGTAGACCATGTGGTGCAGGCCCGAACCGTCGTCGGTGTCGCCGATGTACATGCCGGGGCGCTTGCGAACGGCGTCTAGGCCCTTCAGCACCTTGATCGAATCCGCGCCGTACTGGGCGGCGGCTTCCTCGGTGGTCATTTCCGGGGTCGACAGTTCGGGAACTTGGTCTTCGGTGTTCTCGGTCATTCGTCTTCCAGAGTAGCCAGGCCGGCGTCGCCCACGCGAACACCTAACGCCCGACCCTTGAGATGGTCGAACAGCGACTCGTCCGTGCCGGTCAGGAAGGCCTGGAGCTTGAGCGCCGTGAGTTCGTCGGCCAAAGCGGCTCGCCTGGTCAGGTCGAGATGCGCAGCGACTTCGTCGAGTAATATTACAGGATTCGGCGCGGTTTCCGCACGCGAAAGTCGCGCCGCCTGGGCCAAAACCAGGTTCAAAATCAGCGCTTTTTGCTCTCCGGTCGAGCATTCCGCCGCCGGACGGTCCTTCTCGACGTGGAAGATGGCCAGATCGCCGCGATGGGGACCGGTCAGGGCTCGTCCCGCCGCGCCGTCACGGGCCCGCGCGGACGCCAGAGCCTGGGCCAGCTTCAGCTCGATCTCGGCGAAAGGCGCGCCCTCCAGCGCCATCCGTTCCCACTCTCCGGTCAGCGACAGCCTGGCCAGAGGGAACGG
Organism: Caulobacter vibrioides; assembly: GCF_002310375.3. Lineage (GTDB taxonomy): Bacteria > Pseudomonadota > Alphaproteobacteria > Caulobacterales > Caulobacteraceae > Caulobacter > Caulobacter vibrioides_D. The sequence goes on along the minus strand of NZ_CP023315.3, from coordinate 174,858 downwards.
CCGGTCTCCCCGCCCGTCGATCTCGCCCTGGAGCGCCAGAAGGGTGCGCGCCCGCGCCTGGACCAAGAGCGCGCCGAACTCGGCCAGGCGGGCCTCCAGCGCCGTCAGCCAGGCCGCATCGGCCGGCGCGCCGGTCTCGGCGGCGTCGATCAGGAGCCGCATCCGTTCGCGTTGCGCCTTGTCATAGGCGTTGGCGTTGGCGGCATGCGCGGGTTCCCCCGCAAAGACCAGTCGATCGAAGAACCGGCGCCGCTCGGAGGCCGCTTCCAGGAACAATCGGTCCTGGGCGGGCGTGAGCCAGATGGGGCGAACATGGTCGGCCAGTCGCCCGGGCGGCACGGTCTCGCCGTCCAGCCGCACGGTTCGGCGCGACGCGCCGCCCTGCTCCACGCCCGTGCCGATCCGCACCGGCGGATCATCGCTCGACTGGACCTCGGCGGCGACGGCCCAGGCGCGTCCGACAGCCTCTCCCGGCAGCCGTCGCCCCACCTCCGCGAGACTGACGCCGCGTAGCCCCTTGCCGGGGCTCAGCAGACTGATGGCTTCGAGAAGGTTGGTCTTTCCAGCCCCGTTCGCGCCGAACAGATAGACGCTCCGCCCCCCCGTCTCCAGGCGCGCGCGCTCGTAGGACCGGAAGTCCGTCAGGGTCAGGGAAAGCAGTGCGGCCGACGCCATGCGGGCGTTCTTAAGGGGTGTCGGCCCCCGGGGCTAGGCGGGCCGAGACGCCCGCTCCAATGAGGACGCTGGAGCGGGCCCCGCCTCGGAATGGCCCTCCGGAGACTTGCGCGACATGTAGGCCCCGCCGCGGCCAAGCTCGCCGCCACTCTGTGGCGAGACCATGGCGAAATCGCCGCGGGGCCCTTTCATGGATCCGAATTAAGAATCCGCTGGTCTTCAGAACCTCAGCCCAGCTTGTAGCCGCACAGCTTGTTGCCATCCAGGTCGCGGAAATAGGCGAAATAGGCCTTGGGCATACGCTCACCGGGAGGGCCCTCGCAGACGGCGCCCAGTTCCAGGGCCTTGGCGTGGAAGGCGTCGACCTCCGCAGCCGAGTCGAAGGCGAAGCCGCCCATCATGCCGTTACCGACACCCGCGGGATTGCCGTCGTGCGGACCCAGCACCCCGAACATGCAGCCTTCGCCGCGATAGAGGCGCCCGCCGGACGGATGGTCGAACAGCGGCTTGAAACCGGCCGAGGCCAGCAGCGCGTCATAGAAGGCCTTGGCCTTCGGCAGGTCGTTCGATCCGACCGTCAGATAGTTCAGCTTGGCCATGGGCCGCCTCCCGTTTTGATATGAAACGGACCTTATAGCCTCTCCTGGCGCTTGCAACTTGCCCTGAGCGTCAACGCTCCCAGAGGCCCCGATGGCCGTAGACCCAGGCGCCGACGTCCGCGAAACGATCGGTGACGATCGAGCAGGTGCGAACACGGCCGGCCTTGGCGCTGACGATCCAGCCGGACCGCTCCAGGATCTTCAGGTGCTTCATGAACGAGGTCAGCGCCATGTCGAACGGCGCGGCCAGGTCGCCGACGCTGGCCGGACCCTGGCCCAGTCGGCTCAGGATCGCGCGCCGGGTCGGATCAGCCAGGGCCTGAAACACCGCGTCCAAGGTTTCGGATTGCTCAGCCATGCGGCTAAGTATGGTTAAGGCGCGCAAAGGGCGCAATGCGCAACCGTGTGCGCACCGTAAGGCGCGGCAAAGACGCCGTTCCTCGGAAACTCACCCAACGCGTTAAGCTTGCAAGCGGGCTACTGCGCGGCGTCCAAGCCAAAGACCTTGGTCAGGAACTGGGTCTCGACCTCGCGTCGGCGGTCGTTATTGACCTTCTTGCGGAAGCCGTGGCCCTCGTCCTTGAACTGGACGTACCAGGTCTCGACGCCCTTCTCGCGCAGCTTGGCGACGATCTGGTCGGACTCCGACTTGGGTACGCGGGGGTCGTTCCAGCCCTGCATGACCAGCATCGGCTTGGTGATCTTGCCGACATTGTTCATCGGCGAGATGGCCTCGAAGACCTTCAGCATCTTGGGATCGCGCTCGTCGCCGTACTCGGCGCGGCGAAGATCGCGCCGGTACGCTTCTGTGTTCTGAAGGAACGACACGAAGTTGGAGATGCCGAACAACTCGATCCCGCCGGCCATGCGGTCCGAATAGTGGGTCATGACCGCCAGTGACATGTAGCCACCGTAAGAGCCGCCGCTGACCACCACCCGGCTCGGGTCGAGATCCGGCTGGGTCTTGATCCAGTCCAGCAGGGCGCCGATGTCCTTGACCGAGTCCTCGCGCTTTTCGGCGTTGTCGAGGTTCAGGTAGGTCTTGCCGTAGCCGGTGGAGCCCCGAACATTGGGGACGATGACCGCCGCGCCCAGCTCGGCGACGGCGTGTTGGCTGAACGTGTTGAACGTCGGCCGCGATTGCCCTTCAGGACCACCGTGGATGTCGATGATCACCGGCGCCTTGCGCCCGGCGGGCAGCTTGGGTTTGTAGACAAGGGCGGGGATCGATCGCTTGTCGAAGGACGGATAGCGAACCAGCTCCGGTGTCACCAAAGCCTTGGGGTCCAAGCCTCCGAGCTCCGACGCCGTCCAACGCTCGAGCTTGCCGTCGCTCACGCCCCAGCTCCAGGCGTCGCTGGCGCCGGTCGACGTGGCGAGGCTGAAGCCCAGTTTGGCGCCGTCCGGCGAGAAGCCCAGGCCCGAGACCACGCCGGCGGGCAGGCTGGGCTGCGGCAAGGCCCGGCGGGTGACGAAGTCCTGCACGACGAGCTTTGAATAGCCGTCCTCATTGACCGAATAGGCCAGGACGCGGCCGTCTTCGGAGAGCGCAAAGCTCTCGACGTCCCAATTGCGGTCGCCGGAGATGTTGGTCTTGGTCCCAGTCGCCAGATCGATCTGGGTCAGACGCAGGAAGTCCGAGCCCTCGTCCGAAAGCAACAGCACCGATCGGCCGTCGGGTGTGAACTCGCCGCCGCCATAGGCGATCTTGGCCTTGCTGGGGTTCAGCTCCGTCAGCTTGCCGCTGGCCACGTCCAGCAGCCAGCGCTTGGACTCGGCGATCGAGAAGTAGCGGCCCAGCAGGACCGTCTTGCCGTCGGGCGACAGGGCCAGCGGCGAGACCTGCCCCTGCCCCTTGAAGATGACCTTGGTCGCGCCGGACGCGTCCCGCATCATCACGTCATAGTCCGCCGAGCCCCTCACGGCCCGCGACCATACGAGAACGGTCCCGTCCTTCGACCAGGTCGGCGAGACGTTGCGGACGCCGGTTTCGGTCAGCTGGGTGGTCTTGCCGTCCGGCTCGCGCAGGAACAGTTGGAACCACTCATCGCCGCCCGTGTCCTTGGAGAACAGGATCCGGCCGCCCGGCAGGACGCGGGGCGAAGCGACGGGCTCTTCGTAGAAGGTGATCTGGCTGCGGTCTGCGCCTGGGGCGGCCACCAGGTGCAGCTGGTTGGTGTTGCCAAAGCGGGTGCCGATGACCATGCCGCCGCCCGGCAGCCAGTCGCCGAACGACGCCGAGCGCGCGTTCTGATAGCGCGCCAGGGTCTCGCGGATCGAGGCGGGCGCGACTGGCACGTTCTCGAGAATCTGATTGCCAATCTCGCGCCGCTCGACGGGCGCGATCTGGGCCAAGGCCACCGGCGCGGACGCGGCCGACAGGATGAGGGCGGCAAGAACAGACAAGCGAGCGTTCACCGGCGGCTCCATTCAGGTCAGGGCGCAGACCTTTATTCAGCGAAGCCTTCGCCGCAACGCCAATCTTGGCGGTGAGGCCGGATCGGCGCTCAATAGGCCAGAGCCACGCCGTCCTTGCGCATTTCGGTGGCGGCGGCGTAGCGACCAGGCCAGCGCTCAATGGCCTGGTAGCCGCCATAGCCGCCGCGCTCGGTCTTCAAGGTCCAGCCGAGGGCCTCGAGGTCCTTGCGCGTCTGAAGCGGGACGCCGCTTTCCAGATCCAGCACCGTCATGTCTTCAGCGCCGATACCCGTCGGCTCCGAAGAGCCGCCGTGGTGCCAGCGCGGCGCATCGCCGGCCTCCTGCACGCCCAGGCCAAAGTCGACCATGTTGCTGATGATCTGGGCTTGGCCCTGGGGCTGCATGTCGCCGCCCATCACCCCGAACGACAGCCACGGCTGGCCCTCACGCAGAGCAAAGCCCGGGATGATCGTCTGGAACGGCCGCTTGCCCGGTGCGTAGATGTTGGGATGGCCATCGGTCAGGGCGAACAGTTCGCCCCGGTCCTGGAACATGAAGCCCAGCCCGTCCGGCGACAGGCCTGACCCCATGCCGCGATAGTTCGACTGGATGATCGACACCATCATCCCGTCCTTGTCGGCCGTGGTGAAATAGGTGGTGTCGCCCCGGCTGGGGGCCTGTCCCGGATAGATGGGCGTCAGGATCTTGTCGGGCCGGATCAGCTTGGCGCGCTCGGCGGCGTAGTCCTTGGAGATCAGCCACTCGATCGGCGATTTGTAGAAGTCCTGGTCGGCGTAGAACCGGGCGCGGTCCTCATAGGCCAGGCGCTTGGCCTCGACCGCGTGGTGGATGGCCTGCGCCGACTGGAAGCCCATCGCCTTGACGTCGAACCGCTCAAGGATGTTCAGCAACTGCAAGGTCGCCAGGCCTTGGGTGTTGTCGCCCAGGGCGCAAACCTCGACGCCGCGGTAGCCGGTCTTGTGAACCCTGGTCCAGACGGCGCGGTTGGCTGCGAGGTCCGCCTTGGTCATCCAGCCGCCGATGCGCTTGAAATAGGCCTCGATGGTGGCGGCGATTTCACCCTCATAGAACGCCCGGCCGCCGCCTTCCGCGATCAGGCGGTAGGTCCGACCCAGGCGCGGGTTCTTGAAGATCTCGCCCTCGACCGGCGTCTTGCCCGTCGGCGCCCACACGGCCTTGAAGTTCTCGACCTCTTCGACGCCCGAGGCCGGATTGGTGAAGCGCCGATAGCTGCTGGCCAGATAGAAGGCCACGTTCTGGGTGATCGGGTGGCCCTGTTCGGCATGGTCGATGGCCGGGGCGAACAGCTCGGACCACTTCAGCTTGCCGTAGCGTTCGTGCATCTCGCGCCAGGCGTCGACCGCGCCCGGCACACTGACCGTGACCGCGCCCCAGGACGGGATCTTGCCGTCCTTGGATCGCGCGCGCACCGTCTCCAGGCTCAAGCCCTTGGGCGAACGGCCCGAACCGTTCAGGCCCATGACCTGCCGGGTTTTGGGATCCCACAGCATCACATAGCAATCGCCGCCGATGCCGCAGGCGATCGGCTCGACAAGGCCCAGCACCGCATTGGCGGCGATGGCGGCGTCAGCGGCCGAACCCCCTTTGCGCAACATGTCGATCGCCGCCTGGGTGGCCAGGGGGTGCGCGGTCGCCGCCGCGCCGTTGATCCCCCACGCCGCCGAACGCGAAGCGAAACTGGCCCCCGCCACGCGGTCGCCGCCACGGACGTCGGGTCGGTTCAGATTGGGATTGGCGCCGCTGAACAGCTGCGACTGGGCCATGGCCGGACCGGCGATGGCGGCGGCCGGCAGGGCGGCGAGGAACGTGCGGCGGCGCATGATGAGTCCTCTCAGCAAAACGGGCGCTCGAAGGCGCCCGTTTCTCAACAATCAGGCTGCGGATCAGACCCGCAGCGGCATCAGCACGTACTTCACGCCCGGATCGACCGGATCGACGACCAGGGTCGGGCTGGCCGGATCGGCGAAGCGGAACTCGGCCTGCGGGCCGGCGATCTGGCCGCAGACGTCCAGCAGATAGCGGGCGTTGAAGCCGATCTCGAAGGGCTCGCCGTCGTAATCGACCTCGACCTCTTCGACGGCCTGGCCGGCTTCCATGTTGCGGACGGTCAGGGTGATGCGACCCGGCTCGACGGCCAGTTTCACCGAACGGCTCTTCTCGGCCGAGATGGTGGCCACCCGGTCCACGGCCTTGGCGAACAGGTCGTTGTCCAGGGTCAGGATCTTGGCGTTGTCGCGCGGGATCACCCGCATGTAGTCGGGGAAGGCGCCGTCAATGACCTTGGAGGTCAAGGCGGCCGCGCCGAACTCGAAGCGGACCTTCTGCGGGGAGACCTGCAGATCGACCGTCTCGCCGGCCGATTCCATCAGGCGACGGGCTTCGGCGATGGTCTTGCGCGGCACGATGACGCCCGGGATGCCGACAGCGCCCTCGGGTGCGGGCATCTCGGCCAGGGCCAGACGGTGGCCGTCGGTGGCGACGGCGCGAAGCTTGGTCTCGCCGCCCTCGTTGACCGTGTGCACATAGAGGCCGTTGAGGTAGTAGCGCGTCTCTTCGGTCGAGATGGCGAACCGGGTCTTGTCGATCAGGCGGATCAGTTCGTTGGTGTCGACCGCGATGCGGCTGGACAGGCCGTCCGAGCTCATCACCGGGAAGTCGCCGGCCGGCAGCACCGGCAGGTTGAAGCGCGAGCGGCCGGCCTGAATCACCAAGCGCGGATCATCGCCGCTGAAGCTCAGCGACACGTCCGCGCCGTCGGGCAGCTTGCGAACGATCTCATAGAGGGTGTGGGCCGGCGCGGTGATCTGGCCGGGCACGTCGATCTGGGCGAAGCCCTCGTCGATGATCTCCATGTCGAGGTCGGTGGCCGAGAACGACAACCGGTCACCTTCGGCCGACAGCAGGATGTTCGACAGGATCGGGATGGTGTTGCGGCGCTCGACGACGCTCTGCACATGCCCCAGCGCCTTCAGGAGCGCCGCCCGTTCGATCGTAAGCTTCATAGTCCAGTCCAGATATCGGGTTCAGCCGCCCCTGGGGAGAATCAGCCCCGCGCGAACCCGTGGAGAAGGGACCGCCGACATTAGCGAAAACACGCGCGCGGGGAAGAGGCCCAAGCCCTTGCAGCGCGGGATTCAAGCGCCATTTATTGAGAACGATTCTCAAATAGGAGCATGAAGATGCGCCTTGCCCTCAAGACCCTGACCTATGCGTCCATGCACCTGACCGTGGCGGTGGCCGTGGCCTACGCCCTGACCCGCGACTGGCGCGTGGCGCGTGGCGCTGGCGGTCGGCGTGGTCGAACCGATGGTCCAGACCGTGGCCTTCACCATCCACGAGCGGCTGTGGTCGCGCGCCGACAGGCGGGCGCGCGACCGATCCGGCGATCAGGCCTTGGCGTCGAACGTGCCGCCCGAGCTGTCGCCCTCGGCGGCCGCGCCGGCGTAGGGATTGGCCGAGGCCGCAGGCGCGTCCGGGCCCGTCGAGCCCTTGGCCGCCACGGCGACCATGGCCGGGCGGACGAGGCGGCCCATCAGCTCATAGCCGGCCTGCATCACCATCAGCACGCCGCCGGCGGCCACCTCGGTCGAGGGCTGCTCGGTGACGGCCTGGTGCAGGTGCGGGTCGAACTTGTCACCCTTGGCCGGGTCGATCTTCTTCAAGCCGTTGCGTTCAAACGCGCTCTGCAGCTCCTTCTCGGTCATCTCGACGCCGATGATGAAGTTCTTCACCGCCGGATCGGTCGAGTCCTTGGGGCTGTGGGCGGTGGCGCGGCCCAGATTGTCGGCGGCGCCCAGGAGGTCGCGCGCGAACTTCTGGATCGCGTAGGCGCGCGCGTCGTTCATCTCGCGCTCGGCCCGGCGCTTGGTGTTCTCGGCCTCGGCGGCGTAGCGGAGCGCCTGCTCCTTCAGTTGCGCCACTTCCAGCTTCAGCGCCTCGATTTCCTGCGTGGCGTCGTCGGCTTCGAACGGCATCTCTTCCGCCGGCGTTTGCTCGTCGGTCATTGGGTAAAGTCCTTATCCATCCATCATCCGCCCGAGCACCCGGGCGGTATAGTCCACCAACGGAATGACCCGAGCGTAGTTCAAACGGGCGGGCCCGATCACGCCGATCGCGCCCAGCACCTTCTGGCGTCCCGTCATATAGGGCGCCGCGATCACCGAGGAACCCGAAAGCGAAAAGAGACGCGTTTCGGCCCCGATATAGATCCGAACGCCCTCGGCGTCGCGTACGTCATCCAGCAGACCGATCAGCTGACCCTTCTGCTCCAGATCGTCGAACAGTTGCCGCACCCGGTCGATGTCCTCGCGAGCCCGGGCGTCGGCCAGCAGGTTGGCTTGGCCACGCACGATCAGCGAGCGCGCGTCGCCCTCGCCACCGCTCCAGGCCGCCAGACCATCCTCGACGAGGCGGGCGGCGGTTTCGTCCAGTTGCCGGCGCGCGGCGTCCAGCTCGCCGCCCATCTCGGTCCGCGCCTCGGTGAGCGTGCGGCCGCGCAGGCGGGCGTTGAGGAAGTTAGAGGCCTCCTGCAGCGCCGAGGGCGTGACGCCCGGCGCCTGGCGCATCAGGCGATTTTCGACCTGGCCGTCCTCGAACACCATGACCGCCAGCACCTGGCCGCCGCCCAACGGCACGAACTCCACATGCTTCACCCCGCCCTCACGCACCGGCGTGACGACAATGCCGGCCCCGCCGGCCAGGCCGGACAGGATCGAGGAGGCCTCGGCCAGAGCTTCCTCGAACGAGCGTCCCTTGACCGCCAGACGCGCTTCGATCGCCCGCTTTTCCTGCTCGGCGACATCGCCGACCTCGAGGAAGCCATCGACGAACATCCGAAGACCTGCGTGGGTGGGCATGCGCCCCGCGCTGGTATGGGGCGCGTCCAGAAGGCCCAGATGCGCCAGATCCTGCATGGTGTTGCGGATCGAGGCCGGCGACAGCGCCACCCCACCCTTGGAGATGGTGCGCGAGCCTACCGGCTCCCCGGTCTCGATGTAGGATTCCACCACGCGCCGGAAGATGTCACGGGCGCGAGCGTCCAGTTCGGCCAGCCCAGGCGTGCGGACGATCGGCCCTGGGAAGAGCTGCGTCATGTCCCTGCGCTCCGATCAAGCGTGGCTTCGAAGACCCGGTCGGCGAACAAAAGCGGTCGGCCTCTTTCAAGTTCGGCTTCCAATAGGATAAGCGGCCACCCACACACATTCAAATATCCCCGTAGATCAGGAGTTTCCCATGCGTCCGTCCGAACGCGCCCCCGACCAGCTGCGCGCCGTCTCGCTGGAAACCGGCGTCAACCGCTATGCGGAGGGCTCCTGCCTGATCTCGTTCGGCCACACCAAGGTCCTGGTCACCGCCACGGTCGAGGAGAATGTGCCCGGCTGGATGCGCAACAAGGGCGCCGGCTGGGTCACCGCCGAGTACGGCATGCTGCCCCGCGCCACGCACACGCGCGGCCGCCGCGAGGCCGCCGCCGGTAAGCAGACCGGCCGCACCCAGGAGATCCAGCGCCTGATCGGCCGCTCGCTGCGCGCGGTCGTCGACCTGAAGGCCTTGGGCGAGCGCCAGATCACGCTGGACTGCGACGTCGTCCAGGCCGACGGCGGCACCCGCACCGCCGCCATCACCGGCGCCTGGGTCGCCTTGCGCCTGGCCACTCAGTACCTCCTCGACGAGGGCGTGCTGAAGACCGACCCGATCCTGGGCCAGGTGGCGGCCGTCTCGTGCGGCGTCTTCAACGGCGCGCCGGTGCTGGACCTCGACTACGAGGAAGACAGCAACGCCGAGGCCGACAGCAACTTCGTCCTGACGGGCGAGGGCGATATCGTCGAGATCCAGGCCACCGGCGAGAAGCGCGGCTTCACCCGCGCCGAGTTCGAAAGCCTGTACGGCCTGGCCGAAAAGGGGATCAACGAACTGTTCGCCCTGCAGCGCGCCGCGATCAGCCGGTAAGATCCAGGGCTTGCCGAACCGGGGCGCCGGGCCCAGATTCGGGTCTCAAGTCTAGGAGTCCCGCGTGCCCACCCCGTTCGATGGCTATGAAGTCGAAGCCCGCCTGCGTCCCTCGGCCGAAGCCTATCGGTTCGACCTGGACCAGGCGCTGGCCTCGATGGTCGCCCTGGAGGCCAAGGTCCCGGCCGACGCCTACACCGCCACCATCCTGGGGACCGAGCGCGTCGGCAATGGCGTGGTCATCAGTCTGGGCGGACTTGTCGTCACCATGGCCTATCTGATCACGGAGGCCGAGGAGGTCGTGCTCACCCGCAACGATGGTCGTCGCGTCCCCGCCCATGTGCTGGGCCTCGACGCCCGGTCGGGGCTGGGCCTGGTCCAGGCGCTGGAGCCTCTGGACTTGCCGGCGATCACCATCGGCGGCGCCCGCGACCTGGAGGCCGGCTCGGCGATCATCGCCGCCGGCGCGGGCGGCCGCGCCCATGCGGTGGCGGGGCAAGTGCTGACCCGGATGCCGTTCGCCGGCTACTGGGAGTACAAGCTGGAGGACGCGATCATCACCGCCCCGGCCCATCCGCACTGGAGTGGCGCGGCCCTGATCGGCCCCAAGGGCGACCTTGTCGGCCTAGGATCCTTGACCCTGGAGGGCCGCGACCAGAACGGCGAGGCGCGCCCGCTCAACATGTTCGTGCCCGCCGAGCAGCTGCCGCCGATCCTGGATGAACTGGCGCGCGGCCGCAGCCCGCATCCGCCGCGTCCGTGGCTGGGCGTGTTCGCGCAGGAGATGGAGAACCACGTCGTGATCGTCGGCGTCTCGCCCAACGGCCCCGCCGCGCGCGCGGAACTGCGCGCTGGGGACCTTATCCTGGCGGTCGACGGACAACCGGTTTCGGACCTGTCGGAATTCTACGACGCGCTCTGGGCGCTCGGAGAGGCCGGCGTCACCGTGCCGCTGAAAATCCTGCGCGAGGGCGACGCCTTCGAGATGGAGGTCCGCTCGATGGACCGCACGAGCCTGCTGAAGAAGCGGCGGCTGAATTAATCTTCCTGGCCGTCGGCCGGGCCGTATTCGAAGCTCAGGAGGTCGCCGGGCTGGCATTCCAGTTCGCGACAGAGCGCGTCGAGGGTCGAGAACCGCACCGCGCGCGCCTTGCCCGTCTTCAGGATCGACAGGTTGGCGATCGTGACGCCGACGCGGTCCGACAGTTCGGTCAGCGACATGCGGCGCTCCAGAAGCACGCGGTCGAGGTTCACGCGGACGGGCATGCGGGATGGCTCCGGATCAGATCGTGAGTTCGGCTTCACGCCGTAGGCGCGCGCCCTCGCGGAAGACTTCGGCCAGGACGAACACCACCAGCACCGAGAACCAGGCGGTCAGGGTGAAGCTGTCGTCGATGACCTTGGCCTTCGGGGCCAGCCAACGCGCCAGGCCCGAAAAGACGTAGCGGCCGACCTCCAGACCCGCGAGCACCAGGCCGATCAGGCGCAGACGCACGACATTGTCGGGATGGAAGGGATCGCCGGCGGTGAGGGTGGCGAAGATCTTGCGCAGGCGCTCGACGATGACCATCCAGCCGCCGAGCAGCAAGGCCCAGGCCGCCAGGGCGCCGGCGAACAACGGGCCATTGCGGCTTACGGCCTCGACCGCGTCGCTGATCGGCAGCATCGAGGCCAGCAGTTCGGGATTGAAGCTGAACAGCAGCGCGATCAGCGTGAACAGCGACAGCAAGCTGACAAAGATCCACAGCCCGACGTAGATCACATCGAGGATGATCTTCAGGAAACTCGAAACGGAGCCTGGCCCCAAGGCGCGCATGGCTGGTCCCCCGACAGCGACGCTAAACAACATGCCCCGCCGAACGGGGCGACGTCAAAACGGCGGGTCTCGCCGGAAGCCCTGCGCCTAAAGCGTCTGCGTCACGAACGCCACGACCGACACCGGCACGGCCACGATCAGGGCGGCGGTGATGGCGGTCATGACGAGCTTGTCGGCGAGACGGAACAGGCGGGCGGCGGACATCACGTTTTCCAGTTTGAGCGTTGGGGTCGAGGTCGAGTCATTCGACCCCTCGCCACGATGAACAATTAGGCCGTGTTTCCGGTTCCGCCAATGTTGTTTATCGAGAAACGATATTAAACTTTCGCAATGATCCGTGTCGATCCCTCAACGTTGCCCTGGGGATACACTCACCCTGCGGCGGCGTCGGTCGCGATCATGGACGTGCGCTTCGACACGGCGTCGTACCAGGCCGACAGAGCCGGTCGACCCGGGCGCCAAGCCACCACCTGGCGAACGTCCAGATAGGCGAGCTGCACGGCGATGGCGATCTCGGCGATCTCGAACCGATCGCTGGGCAGGTCCGCCGCTTCGAACAGGTCCAGCGCCGCGTGCACCGCGCGCAGCTGGCGATCAAACAGGTCCTGGCGGTGCTGAGCCTCTGGCCGCATGCGCTCGCGGACGATCAGGATGGACGCATCGCCCAGGCCGTCGGCCGCCGCCTCAAGGGTCAGGGCCCGACGGCGCCCCGGTTGAACGGTCGGGATCAGGCGCGGCTCGGACAATCCGTCGACAAAGTCAGCGATCACGGCGGAATCGAACACCGTCTCGCCGCCCTCGAGCACCAGGGTCGGCACCTTGTTCAGCGGGTTGAGCAACCGCAGGCTTTCGTCCTGGAACGGTGCGATCGTCTCGACGGTCAGTCGGTCGGACAGCCCTTTTTCCATGGCCAGCACACGAACCTTGCGGGCAAAGGGCGACAAGGGCGAGTAAAGAAGCCGCATCAATAGATTCCCTGGAGACGACGAATGGCGCTGAAGCTTGCAATGGGAACAAAGCTTGTGGCCGCCACCCACAATCCTGGCAAGGTCCCCGAGATCGCCGCTCTGCTCGACGGCCGGTTCGAGATCGTCACCGCCGGTCAACTGGGCCTGCCCGAACCCGAGGAAACCGAGAGCACCTTCGTCGGCAATGCGCTGCTCAAGGCCCGCCACGCCGCCGACCTTTCCGGCCTGCCCGCCCTGGCCGACGACTCAGGCCTGTCGGTCACCGCGCTCGACGGCGCGCCGGGGATCTTCTCCGCCCGCTGGGCCGGTCCGGGCAAGGATTTCGCCCTGGCCATGAAGAAGGTCGAGGAGCGCCTGGAGGAAACCGCCTCGGACGACCGCAGCGCCTGGTTCACCTCGGCCCTGGCCGTCGCCTGGCCGAACGGTCCAGCCGTGGTCGTCGAAGGGCGCGTGGATGGGACCCTGGTGTTCCCCGGGCGGGGAACGCGCGGCTTCGGCTATGACCCCATCTTCGTGCCCGAAGGCCATGCCTCGACCTTCGGCGAGATGGAGCCCGCGGCCAAGGACGCCATGAGCCACCGCGCCCGCGCCTTCGCCAAGCTGAAGGCGGCCTTGTTTGACTGACGCCCGCGCGGGGTCGGTGGGGGTCTATGTCCACTGGCCCTACTGCGCCCGGATCTGTCCGTACTGCGATTTCAACGTCGTCCGCGATCGCGGTCGGGTCGACGAGCAGAGCGCCCTGGCCGACGCCATCGTGGCGGACCTGGAGGCTCAGCGCGCCCTGACCGGCGATCGGCGACTGCTATCGATCTTCTTCGGCGGCGGGACGCCCTCGCTGATGGATCCGGCCCAGGTGGCGCGGGTGATCCAGACCGCAAGGCGCCTATGGTCGCCCGCAGCTGATCTCGAGATCAGCCTGGAGGCCAACCCCACCGACGCCGAGACCGGCCGCTTCGCCGCCTTGGCCGACGCCGGGGTCCAGCGGCTGTCGCTGGGCGTGCAGGCGCTGGACGACGCCTCTCTCAAGGCGCTGGGCCGCAACCACGACGCGGACTCGGCGCGACGGGCCATCCTGGCGGCGGCCAAGGCGTTCCCCCGGCTGTCGATCGACCTGATATACGCCCGCCCCGGCCAGACCGACGCGGCCTGGCGCGCAGAGCTCGGCGAGGCGATCGCCATGGGTCCGGAGCACGTCTCGCCCTACCAGCTGACCATCGAGCGCGGCACCGCCTTTGACCGCGCCGTCGGTCGCGGGACGCTTGTCGTCCCCGACGAGGACCTGGCGGCCACCCTATTCGAGACCACCCAGGCGGTTCTGGAGGCCGCCGGCTTCGACGCCTATGAGGTGTCGAACCATGCCCGGGGCGAGGCCGCCCGCTCGCGACACAATCTCGTCTACTGGCGGGGGGTCGACTATGTCGGCGTTGGCCCCGGCGCCCACGGGCGACTGGCCCTGGCCGAGGGTCGCGCGGCCACCACCGCCCATCACGCGATCAAGGACTACATCGCCGCCGTTCGCGAACACGGCGTCGGCTTCGACCGCGAGATCCTGACCCCCGAGGAGGCCGCCGAGGAGCGCTTGGTGCTGGGCCTGCGCATCGATGACGGCGTCGGCTTCGACGAGATGGCGCCGCTGGGCCTGTCCCCCGATCTGGCCAAGGTCCGCGATCTGGTTGAAGCGGGATTGTTGGTCGACAGTCGCGACCGCCTGGGCGCCACGCGCGCGGGCCGTCTGGTGCTGGATCGGCTGACAGGCGCGCTCGCAACCTGATATGGGTTTGACTCAACCGAAGGACACCGCGCGCTTGAGTCGTCTGCCTCCCCCACCAGCCTTGTCCGACGCACCGCTGGCGCCCGGCCTCTATCTGGTGGCGACGCCCATCGGCAATCTGCGCGACATCACCCTGCGGGCCCTGGACGTGCTGGCCGCCTGCGACGTGCTGCTGGCCGAGGACACCCGGGTCACCGGCAAACTGCTGTCGGCCTACGGGATCCGGACCAAGCTGGAGCGTCACGACGAGCACGTGGCCGAGCGGTCGATCCCCGGGATCCTCGAACGCCTGGCCAACGGCGAGCGGGTCGCCCTGGTTTCGGACGCCGGCACCCCCATGGTCTCCGATCCCGGCTATCGCCTGGCCCGCGAGGCGATCGCCGCCGGCCATGATGTGATCCCGATCCCCGGCGCCTCGGCCGCGCTCGCCGCCCTGACCCTGGCGGGCCTGCCCACCGAGCGCTTCCTGTTCGCAGGCTTCCCGCCGCCCAAGAGCGCGGCGCGGCGGACGTTCTTCGAGGAATTCGCCAACACCCGCGCCACGCTGATCTTCTACGAAGGCGCTTCGCGGGTCGCCGACTGCCTGGCCGACATGGCGGCGGTGTTCGGCGCCGATCGCCCCGCTGCGGTGTGCCGCGAACTGACCAAGCTCTATGAGACCTGCGTGCGCGGCGCGCTCAGCGATCTGGCCGCCGATCCGCGCTTCGACGCGCCGAAGGGCGAGATCGTGATCCTCGTCGGCCCGGGCGCCGAGAAGGTCGCCAGCGCCGACGACGCCGAGGCCGCCCTGCGCGAGGCCATGGCCCGCCTGCCGCTGGGCGAGGCCGCCGCTGAGGTCGCCAAGGCGTTGGGACTGTCGCGCAAGGACCTCTACCGCCAGGCGCTGGCGCTGAAGGAGCAGGCCTGATGCCGGCCGGCGTTCGCCAAGGCCCGACGCGTTCGGACCGGGGGAGCGCCGCGCGCAAGGTCGGCCGGCGCGCCGAGGTGATCGCCGCCCTCTGGCTGATGGCCAAGGGCTATCGCATTCTCGGCTTCCGCCTGGCCACGCCGCTCGGCGAAATCGACCTCCTGGCGAAACGCGGCAAGGTGCTGGCCGTTGTCGAGGTCAAGCAACGCACGACCATCGACGACGCCCTGGACGCCGTGAAGCCGACCCAAAGGGAGCGCCTGCGACGCGCCGCAACGCATCTGGCCGCCCATCGCGCCGGACTGCGTGATCTGGTGGTGCGGCTGGACCTGATCGCCGTCGCCCCCGGGCGTCCGCCGCGACACCTTCCCGACGCCTGGAGCGGAGCCTAAAGATGACGCGGGAAGAGGCCGAGGCGATCCTGACCCGGGCTGGCGAGGGTCCCGACGAGAGCTTTCCGCTATTCGAGGCGGCCCTGGCCTGCGCCGTCCACGATGATCCCAGCCGCGACACCAAAGCCGCTGTCGACCTGGCCAGCGACGCCGTCGAGCGCCTGCGCCGGCGGGCCGAAAGCGAGTCGCCCGAGGAGGCCGTGGCCGAGACCCTGGCGGGAGACCTGCGCCTGACCGGCGACGTGATCACCTATGATCACCCCGACAACGCCGACGTCATCGCCATCGCCCACCGTCGCAAGGGTTTGCCCGTCGCGCTCGGAGTCTTCTACCTGCACGCCGCCCGCGCCGTGGGGCTGGAGCTCTACGGCGTCGACTTCCCCGGCCACTTCCTGCTGCGGATCGAGACCGACGAGGGGCCGCTGGCCCTGGACCCGTTCAGCGAGGGGCGCGTGGTGTTGCCGTCCGAGCTGTCGCGCCGGGCCTTGCGCACGGGCCTGATGCCGGACGTCGCCGCCCGCCTTGAGCTTCTGATGGCCCCGATCAGCGACCGCGCCGTGCTGATCCGCTTGCAGAACAACATCTTCGCCCGCGCCCAGCAGGCCAAGGACTGGCCCCGCGCCGAGCGCTCGGCCCTGCGGCGGGCCTTGCTGAACCCCAAGGACCACCGCCCCTGGCTGGACGTCGCGGCCGCCCGCGAGGGCCAGGGCGCGCTGGCCGGCGCGCTGCAAGCCCTATCGCGCGCCCAGATCCTGGACGGCGGCGCGGCGATCGCGGCCCGGGCGCAGCGGGAGCGGGTGCGGTTGCGCTTGAACTAGCGTTCCGGCCAAAACGGCTTAACTAGGCTCCAGACCAAGAACCCCAG
This sequence comes from Caulobacter vibrioides, assembly GCF_002310375.3. Classification (GTDB taxonomy): domain Bacteria; phylum Pseudomonadota; class Alphaproteobacteria; order Caulobacterales; family Caulobacteraceae; genus Caulobacter; species Caulobacter vibrioides_D. The sequence goes on along the minus strand of NZ_CP023315.3, from coordinate 158,456 downwards.
GAGCCCCCATGTCGCTGCGAGTCGCCGTCCAGATGGATCCCATCCTGGGGATCAATATCGACACCGACACGTCCTTCCTGATGATGATGGAAGCCCAGAGCCGAGGCCATAGGCTGTGGTTCTACACCCCCGACAAGCTTTCGCAGGAAGACGGCCGGGTGTTCGCGCGCGCCCAGCCGGTCGAGGTGTTCGCCGAGAAGGGCGCGCACGCCAAGCTGGGCGAGACCGTGATGCTGGACATGAAGGACGACATCGACGTCGTGCTGATGCGCCAGGATCCGCCGTTCGACATGGCCTACATCACGGCCACGCACTTCCTGGAGAAGGTGCACCCGCACACCCTGGTGGTGAATAATCCGGCCGAGGTGCGCAACGCGCCCGAGAAGCTGTTCGTCACCGACTTCCCGGGGGTGCAGCCGCCGACCCTGATCACCAGCGACCATGAAGCGATCTACGACTTCCGCGCCCGCCACGGCGACATCGTGCTGAAGCCCCTCTACGGCGGCGGCGGCTCGGGCGTGGCGCGTCTGCTGGCCGACGACCCCAATCTCGACGCCCTCCTGGAACTGCATGCCATGATCGGCCGAGAGCAGGTCATCGCCCAGAAGTTCGTTCCCGCCGTCAGCAAGGGCGACAAGCGCGTGCTGCTGGTCGACGGTGAGCCCGTAGGCGCCATCAACCGCGTGCCGGCCAGCGGCCAGGTCCGCTCGAACCTGCGGGTCGGCGGTCGCGCCGAGGCGGTGGAGCTGACCGCCCGCGATCTGGAGCTTTGCAAGATCATCGCCCCGGAACTGAAGCGTCGCGGTCTGCTATTTGTCGGCATCGACGTGATCGGCGAGTACCTCACCGAGATCAATGTCACCTCGCCGACGGGCGCCCAACAGCTGAAGCGGTTTACCGGTATCAACGCCGCCGAAGTACTTTGGAACCGGATCGAAGACATTCGTGCGAACGGTGGGTAACTCTGCGTAAACGGCGAGATTTCCCGAAACGTTCGTTTTTCGTTCTTGCTCCATTTCGCCGATTATGTTGCTCCTTGTGGATAAGTTGAAGTTCCTCAAGGAGTTACGATGGCCGCCCGCGTCGTCACCGTCGCGTTCGAAGGCGTCGAGGCCCGCAGGGTCGACGTCGAGGTCCAGCTGACGACCGGCCAGCACGCCTTCGTGGTGGTGGGGCTGGCCGACAAGGCGGTCGCCGAAAGCCGCGAAAGGGTGCGCGGCGCCTTCGCGGGTCTGGGTCTTTCGCTACCCGGCAAGAGGATCGTCGCCAACCTGGCGCCGGCCGACCTGCCCAAGGAGGGCGCGCACTTCGATCTGCCGATCGCCCTGGCGGTGATGGCCGCTCTGGGCGTGATCCCGCTGGACGCCCTGGACGGCTGGGCGGCGATGGGCGAGCTGTCTTTGGACGGCCGCATTGTGCCCGCCGCCGGCGCCCTGCCCGCCGCCATGGCGGCCGGAGCCATGGACCTGGGGCTGATCTGCCCCGAAGCCTCGGGACCGGAAGCGGCCTGGGCCGGCGGCACGCGGATCTTGGCGCCGCGATCGCTGGTGGCGCTGATCAACCACTTCCGAGGCAGCCAGATTCTGTCGGCGCCGACGCCGGGCCCGATCATCGAGGGCGAGCAGCCCAAGGACCTGCGGGACGTGAAAGGCCAGGAGCACGCCAAGCGCGCGCTCGAGATCGCGGCGGCCGGCGGCCACAACCTGTTGTTCTGCGGCCCGCCGGGCTCGGGCAAGTCGATGCTGGCCCAGCGCCTGCCTGGCCTGTTGCCGCCCCTGACCTCGGCCGAACTGCTGGAAACCTCGATGGTGCATTCGGTGGCCGGACTCATCGCCCGTGGCGCCTTGACCCGCGCGCGGCCTTTCCGCGCCCCGCACCACAGCGCCAGCATGGCCGCCCTGACCGGCGGCGGGCATCGCGCCAAGCCGGGCGAGGTCTCCTTGGCGCACAACGGGGTCTTGTTCCTGGACGAACTGCCCGAGTTCGGCGTCCAGGCGCTGGACAGCCTGCGCGGCCCGCTGGAGACGGGCGAGGTGATGGTGGCGCGCGCCAACGCCCATGTGCGGTATCCGGCGCGCGTCCAGCTGGTGGCGGCGATGAACCCCTGCCGCTGCGGGCACGGCGGGGCCGGGCGCGGCGCGTGCGGCAAGGCGCCTCGGTGCCAGAAGGACTATCAGGGCCGAGTTTCGGGCCCGCTGATGGACCGCATCGATCTGGCCGTCGACATGCCCGCCGTCACGGCCGCTGACCTCGCTTTGCCCCCGCCCGTCGAGGGCTCGGCCGAGGTCGCCGCCCGCGTGGCGCGCGCCCGGAATCTGCAGCTCGACCGCGCCGAAGCGCTGGGCGCCGCCGATGGCCTCAACGGCCGCGCCGAGGGCGCCTTTCTGGAAAAGATCGCCGGGCTCGACACGGCCGGCCGCGACCTGCTGTCCCGCGCCGCTGAGGCCGGACGCATCAGCGCGCGCGGCTGGACCCGTGTGCTGCGCCTGTCGCGGACCATCGCCGACCTCGAGGGCGTGGAAAGCGTCAAGCGGGTCCACGTCGCAGAGGCCCTCGCCTATCGGCGCACCAGCGGGGCGGGAGAAGAAAGCGTCCCTGCGGCCGGTCGCGTTTGACCGCCCGTTAAGCCGCGTCGGCTAACCTTGGTTTCCATGAGCGACAGCAGACCTGACGACCGCCATCCCAGTGTCACGCCCGAACAGCTGGCGACCTTGAGCCACGAGTTCCGCACGCCGCTGAACGGCGTGCTGGGCATGGCGCGGCTCTTGGAAAACACCAAGCTGACGGCCGAGCAGCGGTCTTATGTCACCGCCCTGCGCGAAAGCGGCGACCACCTGTTGTCGCTGGTCAATGACGTGCTGCACTTCGCCCGCCTGGGCGCGGCCTCGATCGAGCTGTCGCTGGCGCCGGTCGACATTGAGGGCCTGCTGCGGCAGGTCGCCGAACTGATGAGCCCGCGCGCCCACGAGAAGGGCGTCGAGATCGCCTGGGCCATCTCCTCGCCTCTGCCGACCATCCTGGCCGATGAAGGCCGGCTACGACAGATCCTGCTGAACTTCGCCGGCAACGCCGTGAAGTTCACCGAGGCCGGCGGCGTGCTGCTGACCGCCAGCGCCATCGACGGCGGCCGTATCCGCTTCTCGGTGGCCGACACGGGACCCGGCGTCGCGCCCGAGGCGCGCGTTCGCATCTTCGAGGCCTTCGTGCAGACCGACGTCACCCACGCCACCCAGCTGGGCGGCGCGGGCCTGGGCCTGGCCATCGTCTCGCGGCTCTCAGCCGCCATGGGCGGCGCGGTCGGGGTCGGCGGCGAACTGGGCCAGGGCGCGGAGTTCTGGTTCGAGGCCCCGTTCGCCACAGCCGCCGCCCCCGTGCGCGCCGCGCCGCTCGAAGGCCGCAACGTCGCCATCGCCTCGCCCAACGCCATTGTCCGCGCCGCCACGGCCCGCCAGATCGAGGCGGCGGGTGGCCGGGCCTACGCCGCCGTCGACATCGCCTCGGCCCTGGCCGGCGCGCCCGCCGACGCGGTGCTGCTGATCGACGCGGCCCTCTCAGGCCCCCGGGGCGCGCTCAAGCCACCCGCCGGCCGCCGCTCGGTGGTGCTGCTGACGCCTGAACAGCGCGACCGCATCGACCGCCTCAAGGCCGCCGGCTTCTCGGGCTATCTGATCAAGCCGCTGCGCGCAGCCTCGCTGGTCGCCCAGGTGCTGCAAGCGACGACGGCTGATGGCGTGGCCGAGGACGAGCCCGCCCACGACGACCGCATCGCCGGCGCTGTCGCCAGCGGCGCGCGGGTGCTGCTGGCCGAGGACAATCCCATCAACGCGCTGCTGGCCCGCACCCTGCTGGAGCGCGAAGGCTGCATCGTCGACCGCGTCGCCGATGGCGAGCAGGCCGTGGCCGCCGCGTCGGCCGGGGTCTATGACCTGATCCTGATGGACTTGCGCATGCCGGGCCTGACCGGGATCGAGGCCGCCCGCGCCCTGCGCGCCAAGGGCGTGGCCACCCCGATTGCGGCCCTGACCGCCGACGCCTTCGACGAAGACCGCCGCACCTGCCTGGCGGCCGGCATGGACGACTTCCTCGTCAAGCCCCTGACCCAGGAGGCGCTGCGCGACGCACTCAAGCGCTGGACCACCGGCGGCGTCTCGGGCGGCTGGACGAAACCCGCGACGCGAGCCAAGGTCGCCGGCTGATACGGGGGGCGTCCCCCGCTGGGGGATCGCCGTATGTCCGAAGAAGCCAAGGCGCCGGAAAAGAAGAGCCTTCTGCAGACCCTCGCCTTCTTCGGCGAGCGGCGCAGCCTGGTCATGCTGGGCCTGGGCTTCGCCTCAGGCCTGCCGTTCATGCTGATCTTCGACACCCTGTCGCTGTGGCTGCGCGATGCGGGGCTGTCGCTGGCGGTGATCGGCTTCTTCAGCCTGGCGACCTTGTCGTTCTCGTTCAAGTTCCTGTGGGCGCCGTTGATCGACCGCACCACGGTGCCGGTGCTGCACAAGCTTCTGGGCCATCGCCGCGCTTGGATGCTGGTGTTCCAGACCGTGATGGTGCTGGGGCTCTGGGCGATCTCGACCATGAACCCGCTGAACCAGCTGGGCTTCCTGGCCGCCGCTGCGGTCACCGTCGGCTTCGCCACGGCCTCGCATGACATCGTCATCGACGCCTGGCGCATCGAGGTCGCCGACAAGGAAGAGCAGGGCCCGATGGTCGTCGCCTACCAGTGGGGCTATCGCGTCGCCATGATCGTGGCCGGCGCCGGGCCGCTGCTGCTGGCCGAGCGGTTCGGCTGGAACCTGTCCTACGCCGTGATGGGCCTGATCGTGGGCCTGGGCGTGCTGGCCACCCTCTGCGCCCCGCGCGAGGCCGAGCACACCATCCGCCCGATCCCGACCGACGACGTGCGCCAGTCGAAAGCGTTGGAGGTCGTGGAATGGCTCGTGCGCCTGGCCATCCTCCTGCTCGGCGCCCTGGCGCTGGGCTCGGGCCTGTCGGGCGATGCGACCCTGCTGTCCAAGCTGGTCGGCGGCGAAGCTCTTGCCGAAGCCTGGACCGCAAAGCCGAACGGGATCTGGCTGCAGCTGGTGGGCGTGATCACGGGTCTGGCCATCGTCGTCGTCGCCGCCTGGCCGATCCCCAAGGTGCGCACCAAGCCCGGCGTCTACATGTCCAAGGCGTTCGGCGAGCCGCTGGGTGAATTCCTGACCCGCTTCCACGGTGTGGCGGGCCTGATCCTGGCCGCGATCTGCGTCTATCGGGTCTCGGACTTCGTGCTGAACATCATGAACCCGTTCTATCGCGACATGGGCTTCACGCTGACCGAGATCGCCGAGATCCGGAAGGTGTTCGGGATCATCGCCTCGATGGCCGGGGTGTTCCTGGGTGGCGTCATCGTTGCGCGGCTGGGCCTGATCAAGGCGCTGGTCATCGGGGCCTTCGCCCAGCCGATCAGCAACTTGATGTTCGCCTTGCTGGCCATGAGCGGCCACAACACCAGCATGCTGTTCGTGTCGATCTGCCTGGACAACATCGCCGGCGGCGTCGCCGGCACGGCCCTGATCGCCTACATGTCCAGCCTGACCAGCGCGGGCTTCACGGCCACGCAGTACGCATTGTTCTCGTCGCTGTACGCCCTGCCGGGCAAGCTGATCGCCTCGCAGTCGGGTCGGATCGTCGAGGCGTCAGCCAAGGCGGCCGAGGCCGGGGGCTTCACCGCGCCGCTCAAGGCCCTGTTCACGCGCCTGCCGCCCGAGAGCTTCACCGCCGCCGGCGCCAAGCTGGGCGTGAGCGCACCGGCCCTGGCGGCCGGCTACACCGCCTTCTTCATCTATACGGCCTTGATCGGCGTGGTCGCGATCGTGCTGTCGTTCATGGTGGCGGCCCGTCAGGGTAAGACCCTGACCGCCACCTAAAGCGCTTGGCTCGAAAAATACTCTAGACCGCTAGGCAAACCACCTGGGCCACCCGCAGGTCGCGGCGCAGGCCGTCGGCGACGCGGCCATAGTTCTCGGTGGTGATCGGCTCGCTGGGCGCGAACTCCGAAGCGGCGGGGCGACGGTGCGAGCCGAGCACGGTCTTCAGGGTTTCGGGCGCGGTCGTGTAGATGCGGCCCCGGCGCGGGGCTTCGGCCACGGTCACGCCGATCACCCGGCCCGCCGCATCAAGGGCCGGCGCGCCTGAAAGACCGGAAAGCGTGCCCTTCAGGGTGTCGGTGCGGCCTACCTCGGCCCAGACCAGGACGGGCTCGGTGCGGGCCCCGCGGCCGTGCACGACCAGGTTCTCCCGGCCCAGCAGGCGCGAGGCGGCTTCGCCTGGATGGCCTTGCGGGAAGCCTGGATGATAGGCGCGCGCGCCCCGGCGAAGCGGCTCGTCCAGTCCCATCGGCACGGCGGGCGCGCCGCCTTCGGTGGTCAGGACAGCGGCGTCGGCGCGGGTGTCGAGATGGACCTTGGCGGCCACGCCGCGCCCGTCGGCCACGACGATGGCGGCCTGCTTGCAGCCGTCGACCACATGGCGGGCGGTCAGCCAGACGCCGTCGTCGCCGACCGAAAACGCCGTTCCCGAGCCCGGCGAGGGCTTGTCGGGCACCTGGACCACGATGGAAGGATCGAACGGCGATGACGGTCCCAGCGGCAAGCCTTCCTCGCCCGGCACCGGCGGCGGCGGCGGCGGCGCGTCCGAACGCTCCTGACGACCGACAGCGACGATCACTAGGGCGCTCACCGCCGCAGCATAGACCAGCCAGTCGGGAAGCTTGGGGAAATGCACCGGACGACCTCCAGGCGCGAGTGTATCAGCCGCCCACCGCCGCGGCCAGGATGAGCGCCACGCCCAGCTTGGCGCCGACCAGAAGGGCGGCGGCGGCGACCTCGCCCTCGTGGATGCGTTCGGGCAGCCCCTTCAGCAGCATGTCGGTGATGCGGAAGACCAGCAGCTGCACCGCGATGGTGGCCGCGCCCCAGATGACGATTTCGGTCACCGAGGTCGAGGCGCGCAGGGACACGGCCAGCGGGATCGCCAGGCCCACAAACACCCCGCCCAGCGACAGCGCGGCGGCGGAATTGCCCTCGCGGATCAGCGTGATTTCCTTGTGCGGGGTCAGCAAGGCGTAGAGCGCCGCCCCCAGGATCAGCATGACCAGGGTCACGCTCGCATGCAGCAGGGTGATCGGAAAACCGGTGGCGAAGGCCTGGACCTCGGGCGACTGAAGCTGAGACGGCATGGACGCGGATCAACCCTGGTGGACTTACAGCCCCCTGACTAACACGGGTCGGCAAGACTTGCGTAGGGGGCGCCCGTCTGCGGCGAACGCGCCCCTAAGCCGCCTCGTCCTCGTCGTCGTCGGAGAGCACGCCCGCCATCGCCGCCAGCGACAGCTTGCGCAGCGCCGAGGCGCGGACCTTTTCGCTTTCGCTCTTCAGCTGGCCGCAGGCGGCGAGGATGTCGCGGCCGCGCGGGGTGCGGATCGGCGAGGAATAGCCGGCCTTGTTGAGGATCGCGGCGAAGGCCTCGATCGTCGCCCAGTCCGAGCACTGGTAATCGCTGCCGGGCCAGGGGTTGAACGGGATCAGGTTGATCTTGGCCGGAATGCCCTTGATCAGCTTGACGAGCGCCCGGGCTTCCTCGGGGCTGTCGTTGACGCCCTTCAGCATCACGTACTCGAAGGTCACGCGGCGGGCGTTGGAAAGGCCCGGATAGGCGCGGATACCGGCCATCAGCTCGGCGATCGGGTACTTCTTGTTCAGCGGCACCAGGACGTCGCGCAGCGGATCGTTGGTGGCGTGCAGGCTGATCGCCAGCATGGCCTGGGTGGTCGAACCCAGCTTTTCCAGCATCGGCACCACGCCCGAGGTCGAGACCGTGATCCGGCGACGCGAGATGGCGATGCCCTCGTTGTCGCTGATGATCTCGATGGCGTCGGCCACCTGGCCCAGATTGTAGAGCGGCTCGCCCATGCCCATGAATACGATGTTCGAGAGCTGGCGGTCTTCCTTGTCGGACGGCCATTCGGCCAGGTCGTCCTTGGCCACCTGCACCTGGGCGACGATCTCGGCCGCGGTCAGGTTGCGGACCAGCGGCTGGGTGCCGGTGTGGCAGAAACTGCAGTTCAGCGTGCAGCCGACCTGGCTGGACACGCACAGGGCGCCGGCGCGGCCGACCCCGGGGATATAGACGCTTTCGACCTCGATGCCCGGGGCCATGCGGATAAGCCACTTGCGGGTGCCGTCCTTGGACACCTGCCGCTCGACGATCTCGGGGCGAGCGATGGTGAAGGCTTCGGCGAGACGCGCGCGCGTTTCCTTGGCCACGTCGCTCATGTCGGCGAAGTCGGTGACGCCGCGATGGTGCATCCAGCGGAAGATCTGGGTGGCCCGCATCTTGGCCTTGCCGTGCTCGACCACGCCGCTCTCGACCAAGGCCGCGACCAGCTGCGGGCGCGTCAGGCCCGACAGATTGACCGGGGGCTTGGTGACGGGGGTGGCGGGCGCAGCGTCGGACGAGACGCGCGACAGGTCAAGGGTGACGCTCAAGGGGATGTCCGGCTCTTCGGGGTCGAGGCGGGCTTATAGCAGATCAAGGCCGGTTTTCCAAAAGGACGGCCTGCGACCTCATCCCTGTCATCCAGGACGGAGCGCAGCGAAGATCCGGGACCGCCCAAAACACGGCTCTTGCCATGGTCCCGGCTCGGCGCGCTTCGCGCTTGGCCGGGATGACAGAATACGTCGCGCTAAACCTTCCGGAACCGGCTGCCCTGGCTGGCCATCAGGGCCAGGGCCCAGTCGTCGGGGACGATCTTGGCGATGGCGGCGATGGCCTTGTTCGGCGCGCCGGGCACGCAGATCGAGCGGTTGGCCTCGGCGGCCTCGTAGCCGGCGGCGGCGACCTCGTCGGCGCCCAGCCACATCCACTCGGGCACGCCCTGGCTGACCTGGGCGCGGGTGCCGTTGACGTCGTGAAACTCCGAATAGGTGAAGCCAGGGCACAGGGCGCTGACATGCACGCCGTTGGCCAGGTTCTCCAGGTGCAGGCTCTGCGAGAACTTCACCAGGAAGCCCTTGGTGGCCGCATAGAGGGTGTGGCCGGCCGCGCCAGGCACCAGACCGGCCAGCGAGGCCACATTGACGATGCGACCGAACTTGCGCTCGACCATGCCCGGCAGGACCTTGTGGGTCATCTCGCAGACGCTGGTCAGCATCAGTTGCAGAAACTTGGCTTGGTCGGCCCAGTCCGTGGCGTCGTAGGTCCCGGGCAGGCCATAGCCGGCGTTATTGATCAGCGCGTCGACCACCCGGCCCTGCTCGGCCACCGCCGCAAGGACCGTGTCGACGCCGCCGGGCTCGGCGAGGTCGGCGGGGATCGCATAGGCCTCGACGCCGGACCGCAGCTTGATCTCGGCGGCCAAGCCCTCCAGGCGGTCGGCCCGGCGCGCGGTCAAGGCCACGTCGTAGCCGTGGCTGGCGTAGATGCGGGCGGAGGCGGCCCCGATACCGGCGGAGGCGCCGGTGATCAGGGCGAGACGACGGGCCATGCTGGATCGATCCGATGAAGACAAAAAACGTCGTCGGAGACGAGCACGGCCCGCGATTTGGTTCAAGCTAGAGCGCGTTAGGTTCAAGTGTGAGCGGTTAAACCGCTCGAACGCGCTCTAAACTTACGAAGATAGAGCCTGTCTATCTGGTTTAGATGATTTCATCTAAACCATACAGGCCCTAGGGGCGTCAGGCCGCCTTGCCGATCGCGTCGGCCACCGAGGCGCCGGCGGTCCAGCGGACAGCCGCCTTGGCCACGCGCTCACCCAGCAGGCGAGCCGTCTCGCGGTCGCCGGCCGGCGGGGTGATTTCGGGCGAGGCGTTGTCAGACTGGGCGGCCAGGCCGATGAATGAGCCGACGCGGTTGATCGTGTCCGGACCCCGCTCGGCGGCCGTGACGTTGGGCGGCGCCAAACCCAGATTGATCCAGTTCATCCCGTGTTGCGCCGCCAGGATGGTCAGGCTGGCCAGGGCGTGGGCCTTGTCGCCGGCGAAGCTGTGCGAGTTGGTGAAGCCGGCGGCCAGCTTGTCCTTCCAGGCGCTGGTGAAGAACACGCTGGAGGTGGCGTCGGCGAACACTTTGAACACGCCCGAGACGTCGCCCATGTACGTCGGCGCGCCGAAGATCACGGCGTCGGCCTGGGTGATCTGGTCGATCAGCGGCGCGAAGTCCTGGGCGGCGCTTTCGATCTTCAGCAGGACCGGGGTCTGGCCGGCGTCACGGACGCCCTCGGCGACCTTCTGGGCCAGGACTTCGGTGTGGCCGTAGCCGGAGTGATAGGCGATGGCGACGGTGGTCATGGGTAATCCCTCACGTTTAGAAACTGAAACGGTAGCGATTACGTAATGGCGCACCGGGATGGCGCCAGAGGATCAGCAACAAGTTTTGATGCAGTTTTTCGGCGCGCGGTTTCAGTCGGACTAAAGGCGCGAACTCAAGCCGATTTGAGACCGCTGAGGAGGTCGGCGACCGTGATCTGGGAAAGCCGCTCGGCGGCGGCCTGGTCGGCGGAGAGAATCGCCGCGCGGACAGCGTCGGGGATCTTCTCGCCCACGGGGCAGCCCTTCACGCCCTTGGGCGCCACGCCCAGATGAGCGCAGCCGTTGACGGCCCGAAGCACCACGTCGAGCGTGATGGTCTCGGCGGGCTTGAGCAGCCAGGCGCCGCCATTGGCCCCGGCGCGGGCGCCGATCAGGCCGGCCTTGCCCAGCATGGCTGTCACCCGGCGAACCACGACCGGATTGGTCGGCACCGAGGCGGCGAGCTCGGCGCTGGCCACGGCGCGGTCGGCCGAAAAAGCGGCCTTGTGCGCCAGATAGGCCAGGGCATGGGCCGCGACGGGAAATTTCTGACTGTCCGACATCTCAACCCGAGAACGTAAGGTGGTCGGCTGCGCGTTCAACCCAAAACTGGCTGGCGGCGGAAGCCTTCACCGATGGAGGGGCCGCATGATGCAACGCAGCGTGACGATTGAACCGGGCGCGGTTTGGGTGTATCGCGCCGCGCTTGATCGCGATATGGGTCGGCCAGCAGCGTTTTGCGAGGGCTCCCCGGAGGGATTACATGGCTTCCGAAGCCCCCCACGACTCCGCGCCCGATTGCGCGCCTGCGTCCTCAGACATTCCGCAACAAGACGGCGCCGCGACCAACGGCAACGGCCATGACCTGAAGGGGCATGGCTTCTTCGCCCTGGCCCTGGGCTCGGTGGGGGTGGTGTTCGGCGATATCGGCACCAGCCCGCTGTACGCCTTTAAGGAAGCCTTGGCGGCGGCGTCCCACGACGGCGTCACCCGGTCCGAAATTTTTGGCGTGGTGTCTCTGGCCCTGTGGGCGATGTTCCTGATCGTGACGATCAAGTACGTCGTCTTCATCATGCGCGCGGACAACAAGGGCGAGGGCGGCGTGCTGTCGCTGATGGCCCTGGCGCAACACGCCATGGGCCGGCGCACCACCCTGGTGTTCGTCCTGGGCGTAGCCGGCGCGGCGCTGTTCTATGGCGACGCGGTGATCACACCGGCCATGTCGGTGCTATCGGCCGTCGAGGGTCTTCGCACCATTCCCGCGCTGGAGCGTGGCGTGACCAATGAGGTCGTGCTGCTGATCGCCACGGTGATGTTGCTGGGCCTGTTCTTCATCCAGAGCCGGGGCACAGCTTCGGTCGGCAAGCTCTTTGGACCAGTCTGCGCCGTGTGGTTTGGCGTGATGTTCTCGCTAGGCCTGATGAACCTGGCGGGCAACCCCGGCATCCTGATGGCGGTGAACCCGTACTATGCGGTCAAGTTCCTGGCCGAGCACGGCCTGACCGGCTTCATCGTCCTGGGCGCGGTGTTCCTGACCGTGACCGGCGTCGAGGCCCTGACCGCCGACATGGGCCACTTCGGCCGTTGGCCGATCCAGGCCGCCTGGCTGTTCTTCGTCCTGCCGTGCCTGGCCATGAACTACCTGGGCCAAGGCGCCTTCGCCCTGACCACGCTCGAAACGGCAGAGGCCGCCGGCAAGGCGATGCCGGAGCTGAACTGGTTCTTCGAGATGGCCCCCGAGGCGCTGCGCCTGCCGCTGGTCTTGCTGGCCGGCGCGGCGACAGTGATCGCCAGCCAGGCCGTCATCACCGGCGCGTTCTCGCTGACCCAGCAAGCGATCCAGCTGGGTCTGTTGCCGCGCCTGGACGTGCGCCGCACGTCCGAGACCCAGTCGGGTCAGATCTTTGTGCCGCAGCTCAACACCATGCTTCTGGTCGGCGTGCTGGCCATCATGTTCACGTTCCAGACGTCCTCGGCCCTGGCCCACGCCTATGGCCTGGCCGTCACCGGCACAATGATCGTCACCACCTGCATGGCCTTCATCGTCATGCGCAAGCTGTGGAAGTGGAGCATGCCGATGGCGCTGCTCTTCCTGGTGCCGTTCCTGGCCCTGGACATCACCTTCCTCAGCGCCAACGCCCTGCGCTTCTTCTCGGGCGGCTGGCTGCCGGTGCTGATCGGCGCGGCGCTGTTTACGGTCATGGCCACCTGGGTGCGCGGCAGCCAGATCCTGACCGACAAGACTCGCCGCGACAGCCTGCCCGTCGCCGACCTGATGGACATCCTGCGCGCCCGCGCGCCGCACCGCGCCCCGGGCACGGCGATCTTCCTGACGTCGGACCCGGACATGACGCCCGTGGCCCTGATGCACAACCTCAAGCACAACAAGGTGCTGCACGAGCGCAACGTCATCCTGACGGTCCGCACCGCCGAGACGCCGCGCGTCGCCGAGGAGGACCGGGTCAAGATCGAGAAGGTCAACGACGACTTCAAGAAGGTCGTGGTCAACTACGGCTTCATGGAAAGCCCGAACATCCCCAAAGCCCTGGCCGTGTGCCGCAAGCAGGGCCTGAAGTTCGACATCATGGCCACCAGCTTCTTCCTGGGGCGCCGCTCGATCGTACCGTCGGCCAATAGCGGCATGCCGCTCTGGCAGGACCGCCTGTTCATCTACCTGATGAAGAACGCCGCCAACCCGACGGACTTCTTCAAGATCCCGCCCGGCCGCGTGGTCGAGCTGGGCGCGCAGGTCACGGTCTAGGCGATGGAAACGGCCCTGCGGATCATCGGCGACGGCCTGTCGATCGCCGCCCTGACCATCATCGCCACCACCGCTCATGGCGCGTGGAAGCGCATCCCGGCCGGCGCCAGCGTGCCGATCGTCTGGCGCCGCGACGGTCAGCCCTCGCTTCGGCTCACCAAGGCCGCCGGCCTGCTGTGGATCCCGGTGGCGTCGATGGCGATCATCTTCGCCTTCACCCTGTCGGGGACGACCTTCCGGGCGGAGGGGCTGGAGGCAGTGATGGTGTTCTGCGTGCGCGCCACCCTCGGCGCCGTCCTGGCCATGGCCCAGCTTTTCCACCTGCGCTCCGTCATCAAGACGTTGCAGGACGAGGGCCAGCTCTAGCGGCCCTATTTACGCTTGACCCGCGCCGGCTTTCGCCGTTGAAGGCGCGCGACTTTGTGTTTCCTCGATAAGGACCCCGCTCATGGCCGACAAGTCCGTGAAGAAGGTCGTGCTCGCCTATTCGGGCGGTCTCGACACCTCGATCATCCTGAAGTGGCTGCAGACCGAATACGGCGCTGAGGTCATCACCTTCACGGCCGATCTCGGCCAGGGCGAAGAGATCGAACCGGCCCGCGCCAAGGCGCTGGCCGCCGGCGTCAAGCCTGAGAACATCTTCATCGAGGATGTGCGCGAAGAGTTCGTGCGCGACTACGTCTTCCCGATGTTCCGCGCCAACACGGTCTATGAGGGCCAGTACCTCTTGGGCACCTCGATCGCCCGCCCGCTGATCGCCAAGAAGCAGATCGAGATCGCCCGCAAGATGGGCGCCGACGCCGTCAGCCACGGCGCGACCGGCAAGGGCAACGACCAGGTCCGCTTCGAGCTCGGCTACTACGGCCTCGAGCCCGACATCACCGTGATCGCCCCCTGGCGCGAGTGGGACTTCAAGTCCCGCGAGGCCCTGCTGGACTTCGCCGAGAAGCACCAGATCCAGATCACCAAGGACAAGCGCGGCGAAGCGCCGTTCAGCGTCGACGCCAACCTGCTGCACTCCTCGTCCGAGGGTAAGGTCCTGGAGGACCCGGCGGTCGAGGCCCCCGAGTTCGTCCACATGCGCACCATCGCGCCGGAAGACGCGCCGGACGCGCCTACTATCATCACCATCGACTTCGAAAAGGGCGATCCGGTCGCCATCGACGGCGTGGCGATGAGCCCGGCCACCCTGCTGACCAAGCTGAACGAACTGGGCCGCGACAACGGCGTGGGTCGTCTGGACCTCGTCGAAAACCGCTTCGTCGGCATGAAGTCGCGCGGCGTCTACGAGACCCCCGGCGGCACCATCCTGCTGGCCGCCCACCGCGGCATCGAGAGCATCACGCTGGACCGCGGCGCCATGCACCTGAAGGACGAGCTGATGCCGAAGTACGCGTCGCTCGTCTATAACGGCTTCTGGTTCTCGCCCGAGCGCGAGATGCTGCAGGCCGCCATCGACTACAGCCAGGACAAGGTCACCGGCCGCGTCCGCGTGAAGCTGTACAAAGGCAATGTCACGGTCATCGGCCGCGAAAGCCCCTACTCGCTGTACGACCAGGATCTGGTCACCTTCGAAGAAGGCAAGGTCGCCTATGACCACCGCGACGCCGGCGGCTTCATCAAGCTGAACGCCCTGCGCCTGCGGGTGCTGGCCAAGCGCGACAAGCGCGGCTAGGCGGCTTTAGGGCCAGACGATCAAAGGGCGTCGCGAGGGAGACCTCGCGGCGCCGTTTTCTTTGGCGCGTCGTGGCGCGTTCGAGAACCCCTCTCCCCTTGCGGGAGAGGGTGGCCGCCGAAGGCGGTCGGGTGAGGGGTCGCGCTCGGCTATCCTGAGACGCTTTTCAACCCCTCATCCGTCAGCTTCGCTGACACCTTCTCCCGCAAGGGGAGAAGTAAACCTGGGTCCGCCTCACACCCGGTTGTACGGATACCGGTCCCGAATGATCCGCTGGAAGAACCGGCCCTTCGAGCGCGACCTGTAGAACGCTGCGCTGATCCGCTCGGGCACGCCGACATAGACGTATTCGTCGCCATCGTGGAACGTGACGAACAGCTTGCCGTGTTCGGGGGTGTAGTCGATCTCGGCGATCGCCGTGAAGTCCACTCGCATGGCGCAAAGCCTCCGCGGATGAGGATCGTCAGCGGGAAAAGCGAGCGAAGCCGGGCGAGGTTCCAATGGCTCCGCGCCCGGGCGATGACCGCCGCCCCGAACCACGATCTGGCGCGCAAGCCCTTACGCCTCGCGGGAGGGGATGCCAAGGCGCGCCAAACCCGACTAGGGTCAACCCTTACGCGGCCCGGGGAGGCCGTCCGGAGGGAACAAACAGATGCAACAATCCCATGCGCTGGTGGCGATCGTCACCCTGGTTTCGCTGTTGGTCTATGTCTGGATGATCATGCGGATCGGCGGGGCGCGTCGGCGCACCGGCATCGACGCCCCGGCCATGACGGGCGATCCGGAGCTCGAGCGTCATCTGCGCGTGCAGGCCAACACCGTCGAGTGGCTGGTCATCTACCTGCCCTCGCTGTGGCTGTTCGCGATCTACTGGAACGACCTGTTCGCTGCGGCGGCCGGCGTGGTCTGGATCATCGGCCGGATCCTGTACGCCCTCGGCTACGCCGCCGACGCCAAGAAGCGTGAGCTGGGCTTCATGATCCAGATGCTGGCGACCGCGGTGCTGCTGTTCGGCGCCCTGGGGCGGGCGATCTACGTTTACGCGGTCGTCGGCGCCTAGCTTTGCTTGGTGGTCCGTGGCGGAGCGGCCTATATCCGCGCCATGGACCATCTGCCCGTCGATCCCGCCCGCTACGGCGCCTTTCTGGTCGCCATGTTCGTCATGGCCATCACGCCGGGCCCGGCCAATCTGTTCGCCATCGCCACGGGCATGGAGCGAGGCAAGCGCGCGGCCCTCCTGGGCGTGTTGGGCATGAACGCCGCCACCCTGATCTGGTTCATCGGCTCGGCCCTGGGCCTGGGCGCCCTGATCATCGCCTTTCCTCAGGCCTTTCACATCCTGGCGCTGGCCGGCGCGGCCTACCTGGTCTGGCTGGGCCTGAAGTCCCTGTGGGCCGGCTGGAAAAACGCCGAAAGCCACGCGGTCGCCACGGTGCGCGGCGGCAAGTCGGCCTTTGTCGACGGCTTCGCCGTGCAGATCGCCAACCCCAAGGCCCTGCTGTTCTTCACCGCCGTCCTGCCGCCGTTCCTGGACGTCGACCGGCCGCTGGTCCCGCAGCTGATCATGTTCGCCTGCGCCACCATCGGCATGGACCTGATCAGCATGTCCGCCTACGGCGTCGGCGGCGCGGCGCTGTCCGACCGGATGAACGAGCCCGGGTTCCGGCGCGGCTTCGCGGTCCTGGTGGGGGTGCTGCTGATCACCGCCGCCGGCTTGATCGTCTCGCGCGGCTAAGTTTTCGCCTGTGAGGCAAAGCGGCCTTGGCGAAACCACAAAGCGCGGCCAGAGTTAAGCCCAATGTCCAAGGACTCCGCGTGAAGGAGCACGTCATGTCGATCAAGAAGGCCGCCCTCGCCGCCGCGCTGGTCGTGACCGCCGGCCTCGCCGCCTGCGCCACGCCGACGCCGTATCAGCCTCGCGTCACCTCCGGCGCCGTCACCGGCGGCTTCTCGGAGCAGAAGCTGGAGGGCGACCGCTATCGCGTGTCGTTCGCCGGCAACAGCCTGACCTCGCGCGAGACCGTCGAGCGCTATCTGCTCTACCGCGCGGCCGAGCTGACGGTGCAGCAGGGCTATGACTGGTTCGAGACCGCCGACCACCGCACGGACCGCTCCTCGCGCACCTATGTCGAGGCTGATCCGTTCTCGCGGCCGGGCTTTGGCCTCGGCTATCCGTACGGCTACTGGCGCCCGGCGTGGCGCTATTACGGCCCCGCCTATGGCTGGCGGACCTGGGACCCCTTCTGGGGTGACCCCTTCTTCGCCGATCGGGCCCAGATCCGCACGGTCGAGAAGTTCGAGGCCGGCGCGGAGATCGTGATGCACAAGGGCCAGAAGCCGCAAGGCGATCCGCGCGCCTATGACGCTCGCGAGATCATGACCAACCTGGCCAGCACGATCGTGCGGCCGGAGATGAAGTAGGTCGGGAAATCCTCTCCCCCGGGGAGAGGTGTCGATCCGAAGGAGCGACGGAGAGGGAAGTGTCAGCGGGATTCCCGCATCGCTTCCCCCTCCGATCGCTGCGCGATCACCTCCCCCGCTTGGGGGAGGATTTCTTTATGCGCAGACTACCGCGGCGCCATGCGGATGCCGCCGTCCAGGCGCACGTCCTCGCCGTTGAAGTAGCCGCAGGTGATCATGGTGACCGCCAGCTGGGCGTACTCTTCCGGATGACCCAGGCGCTTGGGGAACGGCACGCTGGCGGCCAGGCCAGCCTTCACCGCTTCGGGCGCATTGTTCATCAGCGGGGTGTTGAAGATGCCCGGCAGGATGGTGTTGACGCGAATGCCTTCGCTCATCAGGTCGCGGGCGATCGGCAGGGTCATGCCCACGACGCCGCCCTTCGAGGCCGAATAGGCCGCCTGGCCCATCTGGCCGTCTTCCGCCGCCACCGAGGCGGTGTTGACGATCGCGCCGCGCTCGCCGTCTTCCAGCGGCTCGAGATCCAGCATGCCCTTGGCCGACTTGGCGATGCAGCGGAACGTGCCGACGAGGTTGATCTGGATGATGCGGTCGAAGGCGTCGAGCGGGAAGTGCTTGGTCTCGCCGGTGGCCTTGTCGCGGCTGGCGGTCTTGGCCGCGTTGCCGGTGCCGGCGCAGTTGACCAGGATGCGCTCCTGGCCGTGGGCGGCGCGGGCCTTTTCGAAGCCGGCGTCGACATCGGCGTCGCTGGTCACATTGACCTTGCAGAACACGCCGCCGATTTCCTTGGCGACCTGCAGGCCGCGCTCTTCGTTCATGTCGAAGAGGGCGACCTTGACGCCTTGGGCGGCGAGCGCGCGGGCGGTGGCTTCGCCGAGGCCCGAAGCGCCCCCGGTGACGACGGCGGCGACGGTGTTGTCGAGTTTCATTGGACGTTTCCCTGCTAGTTCGCGTTTGAAGCGTTCGCGTTTAGGATCGAGTTTGAACAGAGGTTTATCCCGATGAGCGGCGACGCCAAACCGTCCCCCGACGTAAACGTCAACGAGGTGCTGGATCCGGCCAAGGCGCTGGTCCCGGCCACCGTGCGCGTCAACGAGGAGAAGGTCCGCGAGGGCTTCCTGCCGAAGATCCGCAAGGTGGCCGCCAAGATCCCGTTCGCAGCCGACGCGCTGTCGGTCTGGTGGGCCGCGCGCGACCCGGAAACGCCGATCGCGGCCAAGGGCATGATGCTGGCGGGCCTGGCCTATTTCGTCCTGCCGACCGACGCCCTGCCCGACCTCCTGCCCGTGATCGGCTTCACCGACGACGCCGCGGTGATCGCGGCCCTAGTGGCGATCCTGGGCAAGACGCTGAAACCCCGCCACAGGGACGCCGCCAAGGCGTTCCTTGCGCGCCTGTCAGACGACGCCTGAGGAAGACCATGCCTCTGATCGCGATCGGCCTCGCCGCCGCCCTGACCATCACGGCTGTTCCCGCAGACGCCGAGGACAAGGCCGTGCTCGCCACGACCCAGGCCTTCTTCGACGGCCTCGAAGCCGCCGACCCGGTCGCCATGCGCGCCGCCGCCCTGCCCAACATCCCGCTGATGGCTCTGTCGACGAAGCCCGACGGTACGGTCGATGTCCGCCGGTTCGGCTTCGAGGACAGCTTCGGCAAGAAGGTCGCGCCCGGACTGAAGGAATGGATGTGGTCGCCCGTCGTCGTGCGGCGCGGCGCCCTGGCGACGGTCACGGGGCCGTTCGAGATCACGCGCGAGGGCAAGACCGTCCACTGCGGGGTCAATGTCTTCACCCTGGCCAAGACCGAGGGCGCCTGGAAGGTCGCCAGTGTCAGCTGGACCGCCGAACCCGACGCCTGTCCCGAACTTCGGAAGCGCTAGCCTACGCGGAAGGTGAGCACCGCGCCGTCCCAGCGGGCGTCGTGGCGGTCTTCCTCGACCACATCCCGCACGCCCGGATAGGTCTCGGCCGCCTTGCGCCAGAAGGCGAGCGCGCCGACGTTCCGACGAACGGTCGCAGCCTCCCAGACGCCCCAGGCCGAGCCGAACAGCGCATGGGCGGCGGCCAGGCCCACGCCGCGCCGGCGATGCTTGCGCACGACGAAGAACTCGGCCACCGCCCGGTCGATCGGGGCGTGCGAGTGGGCGACGTCGTCGACGAGGGCGAAGCCCACCGGCAGGCCCTTGATCCGGAACAGCCACGCCTGGCGGGCGGGATCGCGCCAGTAGGCCTCCAGGCCGGGATAGTCCGAGTAGCGCCCGTCAGGAGCCAGCTCCCCCTCGACCGCGCGGTCGAACCACAGCTCCGAGAAATCGTGGAGATAGAACTGCATCAGGTTGGCGATGACCGGCGCCTCGTCGGCGCCGGCCCGGGAGACGACGAGGCCCGCGCTCACCAGTACTGCTCCATGATCGCCTTGGCCCAGTCGGGCTCGCGGACCGCGCCGCGCGGCGCAAAGCCGCTCATCACCGGCTTGATGTCCAGCACCGGCGTGCCGTCGATGGCGTCCAGCCCGCGCACCTCCAGCACCCGGCCCGCGACCGAGACGATCTCGCAGACCGTGACGCCGATCCGGTTGGGCCGGTTCTTGCCGCGCTGGGCGAAGATGCCGATACGCGGCCAGTCCTTGTTGCCGCGCGGATGGCGGGCGCCCGTGACGATCTGATCGTCGCCGACCTTGTCGAACACAAAGATCACCTCGGCGTGGCTGAAGGTATCCAGGCCCAACAGCGCCTCGTCGTCGAAACGCGCGGGATCCAGAACGATCCGGGCGCGGCTGTCGCCCCAGTCGTCATCCTCCGGAACCGTCCGGCCGCCCTCCACCTGTCCGATCGGCGTCAACATGATCGACATTGCGCGTCCTTACACGGAAGATGCGAGCGCCTCTCGCGGACAAACCTTTTCCAAAGGCACTGTCATGATCGAAGCGCTGCTTAGCAAGATGATCAAGACCGGCGACCTTACGGCGCACCTGCCGGGGGGGCGCGTCGTCAGGGCCGGCGATGGAACCGGCCCGTCCGTAGTGATGCGGGTCAGCGCCCGGGGCCTGCGGCGCCTCGCCAATCCCAGCCTTGGCCTCGGCGAAGGCTATATGGAGGGCGACATCGTCTTCGAGCGGGGCACGATCTCGGATCTGCTGACCATCGTCGGCGAGAGCGGCGGGCGCAAACCCAAGCGGAGCTTGGCTTTCACGCGCTGGCGCAAAGCCGTCAAACGACAGCTCCAGCAGGTCAACGACCGCGTCGCCTCGCGCCGCAACGTCGCCCACCACTATGACCTGTCCAACGACCTCTATCGACGGTTCCTCGACGCCGACATGCAGTACTCCTGCGCCTATTTCGAACGCGCCGACATGACGCTCGAGGAAGCCCAGGCCGCCAAGAAGGCGCTGATCGGCCGCAAGCTCCTGATCCAGCCCGGCATGAAGACGCTAGACATCGGTTCGGGCTGGGGCGGCCTCTCCATGACGCTGGCCAAGGACTTCGGGGCGCGGATGACCGGGGTCACCCTGTCGACCGAGCAGCTGGCCCTGGCCAAGGCGCGGGTCGAAGAGGCGGAGCTCTCCGACCAGATCGACTTCCGCCTGACCGATTATCGCGATCTGAGCGAACCGTTCGACCGCATCGTCTCGGTGGGCATGCTCGAGCATGTCGGCGCGCCCAACTTCCAGACCTATTTCGACACCATCGCGCGGCTGCTGGACGAGGACGGCGTGGCCCTAATCCATTCCATCGGCAAGATGCATGGCCCCGGCGCGACCAACGCCTTCACCCAGAAGTACATCTTCCCCGGCGGCTATATCCCTGGCCTGTCGGAAATCGTCACCGCGATCGAGCGGGCGGGCCTCTGGATCACCGACATCGAGATCCTGCGTCTGCACTACGCTGAAACCTGCCGCATCTGGCGCGAGCGCTTCATGGCCGACCCGGACATCCCGCAGATGTTCGATGAGCGGTTCCGGCGGATGTGGGAGTTCTACCTGGCTGGGGCGGAGCTGGGCTTCCGACACGGCGGCCACATGGTCTTCCAGATCCAGCTGGCCAAAAAGCGCGACGCGGTTCCGCTGACGCGGGACTACCTGCTGGGAAGCCGGTAGAGCGCCCCCTCCGTCACGCCGCGCCTGCGCGGCGCGCCACCTCCCCCGTGCAGCGGGGGAGGGGGCGCCTACCCGTGTCACTCCACCGTCACCGACTTGGCCAGGTTCCGCGGCTGATCGACGTCCGCGCCCTTCACCACGGCGACGTGGTAGGCCAGCAGCTGGATCGGGGCCGACATCACCAGGGTCGAGACCAGCGGGTCCGAGGCCGGCGCGGTCACGACCACCTTGGCCCCCGCCGGCGCGTGCTTCACGCCTTCGGTGTCGGTGATGAAGATCACCTGGCCGCCGCGCGCCATCACCTCGCTCATGTTCGAGGCCGACTTCTCGAAATAGCTGTCATAGGGGGCCAGGATGACGATCGGGGTCTGGTCGTCCACAAGGGCGATCGGGCCGTGCTTCAGCTCGCCGGCGGCATAGCCCTCGGCGTGGATGTAGCTGATTTCCTTCAGCTTCAGCGCGCCTTCCAGGGCCAGGGCCGACATCGGGCCGCGACCCAGATAGAGCACGTCGCGGGCCTTGGCGACGTCGGCGGCGATCTCCTTGATGGCGTCTTCCAGGCCGATGGCCTCGGCGATCAGGCGCGGAGCCTCCAAGAGCACCTTCACCAGGCGCTGCTCCTCGGCCGCGTCGATCGTCCCGCGCGCCTTGGCCGCGGCGATGGCCAGGGCGATCATCACACTGACCTGGGCGGTGAAGGCCTTGGTCGAGGCGACGCCAATCTCGGGCCCGCAATGGATCGGCCAGACCACGTCGACCTCGCGGGCCATGGTCGATTCCTGGGCGTTGACGACCACGGCGCTCTTCATGCCCTTGGCCTTGCAATAGCGCAGGGCCGCCAGGGTGTCGGCGGTCTCGCCCGACTGCGACATGGCCACGACCAGCGAGCCGGGCCGCAGGGCCGGGGTGCGGTAGCGGAACTCCGAGGCGATCTCGACATCGACCGGCAGGTCGGCCAGCTGCTCGATCAGGTACTTGCCGATCACGCCGGCAATGTAGGAGGTGCCGCAGGCGACGATCTGGATCCGATCCAGCGTGGCGAAGTCGATATCGCCCGGCACGGCCGCCTTCGAGGTCAGGGTGTCGACATAGGCCGCGATCGTGCGCTGGCAGCCTTCGGGCTGATCATGGATCTCCTTTTCCATGAAGTGCCGGTAGTTGCCCTTCTCCAGCATGACCGACGAGGTCGGCACCACGCGCACGGGCCGCTCGACCGGCGCGCCCGAGGCGTCGAAGATGCGGCGGTTGTCGTGGTCGAGGGCCACATAGTCGCCCTCCTCCAGATAAATCACCCGGTTGGTGAAGGGGCCGACGGCCAGGGCGTCCGAGCCCAGGAACATCTCGCCCTGGCCCTCGCCGACCACCAGCGGGCTGCCGCGACGCGCGCCCAGCAGCAGGTCCGCTTCACCCTGGATCAGCACCGCCAGGGCGTAGGCCCCGGTCAGCCGGTCCAGCGTGGCCTTGAAAGCGTCCAGCGGCGCCAGCCCCTTGGCCAGCGCCACGTCGATCAGCTGGGCGATGACCTCGGTGTCGGTGTCGCTCTCGAACGTCCGCCCGGCGGCGGCCAGCTCGGCCTTCAGCTCGGCGAAGTTTTCGATGATGCCGTTGTGCACCAGGGTGACGCGACCGGCGGTGTGCGGGTGGGCGTTGCGGACATTGGGCGCGCCATGCGTGGCCCAGCGGGTGTGACCGATGCCGGTGGTCGCCGTCAGCGGCTCATCGGCCAGCACGGCCTCCAGGGCCTTGATCTTGCCCTGGGCGCGACGGCGCTGAACCGTTCCGTCGACGACGCCCGCGACGCCGGCGGAGTCATAGCCGCGATACTCGAGCCGCTTTAGGCTCTCGATCAGCCGGTCGGCGACGGGTTCTTTTCCGACGATGCCGATAATGCCGCACATGGGCCATGATCCCTTGTAGAACGCGCCGACAGGATTATGCCTACCGACACGCGAATTTCCGTGAGGCGCCTTTAGCACTGGCTAAAGACCGCATCGCATAAATCTGCATTTCGGATCGTTTCGCGGTCCGACGACGACCCTAAAGAGACGACAGCACGACCATGAGCAAGCGCGCCTATTTCGGCACCGACGGCATCCGGGGCCAGGCCAACAAGCATCCGATGACGGCCGAGGTGGCCCTGCGCGTCGGTCTGGCGGCCGGCAAGCTGTTCCGCTCGCAGGACGAGCGCCGCCACCTGGTGGTGATCGGTAAGGACACGCGCCTGTCGGGCTACATGATCGAGCCGGCCCTGGTGGCGGGCCTGACCAGCGTGGGCCTGGACGTGCGCCTGTTCGGCCCGCTGCCCACCCCGGCCGTGGCCATGATGACCCGCTCGATGCGCGCCGACCTCGGCATCATGATCAGCGCCAGCCACAACAGCTTCGCCGACAACGGCATCAAGCTGTTCGGGCCCGACGGCTACAAGCTGTCGGACGCCCAGGAGCTGGGCATCGAGGCGCTGATGGACCAGGGCCTGCAGGAGGGTCTGGCCGCTCCCCGCGAACTGGGCCGCGTCAAGCGGATCGACGACGCCCAGGCCCGCTATGTCGAGATCGTCAAGGCGACCTTCCCGCGCCACCTGAACCTGTCGGGCCTGCGCATCGTCATCGATTGCGCCAATGGCGCGGCCTACCGCGTCGCCCCCACTGCGCTCTACGAGCTAGGCGCGGAGGTGATCAGCCTGGGCGTCTCGCCCGACGGCACCAACATCAACGAGGAGTGCGGCTCGACCCATCCTGAGGCCATGGCCAAGATGGTCCGCGAGTACCGCGCCGACATCGGCATCGCGCTCGACGGCGACGCCGACCGTCTGGTGATCTGCGACGAGAAGGGCGTGGTCGTCGACGGCGACCAGATCATGGCGATCATCGCTGCGGCCTCGCACCAGGCCGGGACCCTGAAGGGCGGCGGCGTCGTGGCCACGGTCATGTCGAACCTGGGCCTCGAGCGCCAGTTGAACACCATGGGCCTGTCGCTGGAGCGCACCGCTGTGGGCGACCGCTATGTGATGCAGCGCATGCGCGAGGGCGGCTTCAATGTGGGCGGCGAGCAGTCGGGCCACCTGATCCTGTCGGACTTCTCGACCACGGGTGATGGCCTGATCGCGGCCCTGCAGGTGCTGGCCGTCATGGTCGAGACCGACAAGCCGATGAGCGCGCTGGGCCGTCAGTTCGAGCCGGTGCCGCAGCTTCTGGAAAACGTCCGCTTCGCCGGCGGCAAGCCGCTGGAAGCCCAGGCCGTCAAGGAAGCCATCGCCGACGGCGAGAGCCAGCTGAACGGCGCAGGCCGCATCGTCGTGCGCGCCTCGGGCACCGAGCCGCTGATCCGCATCATGGCCGAAGGCGACGACCCGGCCCTCGTGAAGAAGGTCGTCAAGTCGATCGCCTCGGCGGTGAAGGCGGCGTAAGCAGGCCCGCCCCTAAGCGTGTCATCCCGGAAAGCCCGCAGGGCTTATCCGGGACCCAGGGGGTGAAGAAGCGCGGCGCAAGCGGCCCCTGGGTCCCGGCGCTTCGCTGCGCTACGGCCGGGATGACACAGGTTTCAGCTACCCCACGTCGTCGGTGTGGTCCGAGCCGCTCGGGCCGCCGCTCCAGGCTTCGCCCGAGCGTTCCCACCAATAGGGCTGGCGGATGCGCTGGCCGGTCACGGTCTCGTTGAGGGTCGCCGGATCGTAGAGCCGGCCGCCCAGCATCACGCGGTGCAGCTTGTCGCTGTTGCGGATGTCGACGGTCGGATCGGCGTCCAGCACCAGAAGGTCAGCCAGCTTGCCGACCTCCAGCGAGCCCACATCCTTGGCGTAGCCCAGCGAGCGGGCGGCGCTGATCGTGCCGGCGGCCAGGGCTTCCACCGGGCTCCAGCCGCCGCGCGCGAACGACCACAGTTCCCAGTGTGAACCCAGGCCCGCCTGTTGGCCGTGCGCGCCGATGGCCACCTGCACGCCGCGATCGGCCAGCTTCTTGGCCTCGCGCGCGGCGGCGCCGTCGACATAGTCTTCCTCGGGCGCGGCCTGGCGGCGAGCGTTCTGGGCGGCCAGCAGCGCCGGCGGCGCGTGCTTGGACAGGAGCGGGTGGGTCCAGACGTCCATGTGCTGACGCCAGTAGGGGTCGCCGGCCGGACCGCCATAGGCCACGACCAGGGTCGGGGTGTAGTTGGTCTTGGTCTGCGACCACAGGCTGACGATGTCGTCATAGAAGCGATCCACCGGCACATTGTGCTCGACGGTGGCGTTGCCGTCCTGGATCAGGGTCACGTCCATATTGTAGAGCGACCCGCCCTCCGGAACGACCTCCATGTTTTCCTTCTGGGCCGCGACCACGACCATCTGGCGCTGGTCCCGGCGAGGCTGGTTGTAGTTCTTGACGCTGTGCGCGCCCTGGGCCTTCAGCCGGCGAACGTGGGCCAGGGCGTCGTCCAGGCTGTTGATCTCGGCATAGACCTCGGCGGCCTTGGCTCCATAGATGATCTCGCCGGTCGAGAAGGTGCGCGGAGCCAGGATCTTGCCCGCGCGCTGCAGCTCGGCGGCGGCGAAGATCTGGGTCGCCCGCGACGAGGGATCGTGGATCGTCGTCGTGCCCAGCGCCAGGTTGGCCATCGCCGACCAGTTCTGCTGCGGGATCAGGTCATCGGCCCCCTGCGGCCCGTGGGCGTGGGCGTCGACAAGGCCGGGGATGATGGTCTTGCCGGTCACGTCGACCACCTTGGCGTCGGCCGGAACCGGGGTGCTGGCCTTGGGACCCACCGCGACGATGCGGTCGCCTTTGATCACGATCACGCCGTTGTCGATGATCCCGCCGGACTTGTCGGCCATGGTCACGACGCGCGCGCCGGTCAGGACGACAACGCCCGTCGGCTTGTCGGCGACGACCTCCATCGACAGCGACAGGCCCGTCTTCACCGGCTTGAACTTGCCGTCGTCCTTGCTGGCCCCGTCGGCGGCCGGGGCGCTGGCGTACAGAGCCTCCGTCTCGGCGGTGAACAGGGTCGGACCCATGCTCCAGTGGACCTGCTTGCCGTCCTTGGACCAGTGGATGAACTCCGCGCCCTCGGCGCTGACGCGCGTCACCGGCAGCGGCCCGCCCTTCTGGTCGACCGCGACCTCCTGGGTCCCGGGCATCAGCGGCATGACGAAGGCTTCGTAGTTCTGACGGAACGCGACGTTGCGACCGTCCGGCGAGACCTGGAAGTCGTTGACCATGTCGCCGCTGGCGTGGACCCGCCTGGCCTGGCCGTTCAGGTCGGTGCTGACCAGCTGGCGCTTGTCGCCGCTCGACATCAGCATGAACACCCGGTCGTTCCCGGCGCCGAACTGCGGCTCGGAGCCCCCGCGCGAGACACGCACCGGCGTCCCGCCCGTAACGGCCACACGATAGATCCCCGGATCCTGCGACCAGCGTCCGGAGGTCAGGCCGCCGCCGCGACGGCGTTCGAACACGATGGTCTTGCCGTCGGGCGAGAAGCGCGGCGCGCCGTAGTGGCCCGGCTGCGCGATCACGTCCTTGGCCGCGCCGCCGGCGGCGGCCACCGTGCGCAGGCGCCCCAGCCCTGCGTCGGTCCAGCTGACGAACACCACCGTGCGGCCATCGCGCGACCACGACGGATAGAGCTCGAAGGCGTCTTCGTCGCCGCTGACCAGGCGACGGGCCTCGCCGCCGGCCGTCGACTTGATCCACAGCTTGCCCAGGGTCTCGAACACCACCGACTTGCCGTCGGGCGACACGCTGGCCCAGCGCGGGGTCTTGGTGGTGAAGCGGTCGGGGGCGACCGCGACCTCGGGATGAACGGCGTCGATCACCACGCGGGTGTCGTCGATCTTGAACGGAATCACGCTGGAGGCGCCATCCGCCACGTTCACCCGCCGGATCTTGCCGCCGGCCCAGACCACCACGGCCGCGCCGTCGGGCGTCCAGGCCATGTTCGGATAGACGCCGGTGACCGCCCAGGTCTCCTGGACGTCCTGATCCAGCGCGTCATAGATCTTGCGCTCCTCGCCCGAGGTCAGGTCCTTCACATAGAGCTTGGACTTGGTCCGCTCGCGGCGGACGAAGGCGATCTTCTTGCCGTCAGGCGAAGGCGTGGGCCGCACCGAGCCGCCCAGGCCCGACACGGCGGTCGTGACCTCGCCGGTCTCAAGGTCATAGCGCTCAATGTCGAACAGGGCGGTGTTGGAGTCTTGCGCGTATTCGAAGATCGGGCCGGGCGTGACGTTGCGCGTGTAGAAGACGCTCTTGCCGTCGGCCGCATAGATCGGCTCGCCCAACTCCTTTTGCAGCTGCTCGCTGGCGCGTTTGACCAGCTGGACGCCGCCGCCGCCCGAGACGTGATAGACCCACACCTCGCCGGTCCCCAGCGAGCGTCCGGTGGTGAAGTGCTTCTTGGCGACGATGAAGCGGCCATCCGGACTCCAGCTGGGCTGGTTGAGGAGGCGGAACTCCTCCTTGGTCACCTGGCGCTTGTCGCTCCCATCCAGGTTCATCACCCAGATGTTGTCGCCGCCGCCCCGGTCGGAGGTGAAGGCGATCCGCTTGCCATCCGGCGAGAACCTCGGCTGCTGATCATAGGCCAGGCCCTCGGCGATACGGGTCGGCGTCCCGCCCGCGATCGGCATGGTGTAGATGTCGCCCAGGATGTCGAAGGCGATCAGCTTGCCGTCGCGCGAGACGTCGACGTTCATCCAGGTGCCGTTGTCGACGCTGATGCGCACCTCGCGGGTCGTCACGCCGGGCGGGGCGTTGACGTTCCACTTCTCGGGCTTGTCAGGCTTGGCGGTCGCCGTCGGCGGCGCGCTCGCGGGCGCGGTTTGCGCCAAGGCCTGGTGGGCCAGGGCCGAGCCCGACATCAACAACAAGGCGGCCAGCGCCGTCAGCCGACGATCCATTTGATTTCCCCCGAACACCTGATGGGCACGATTTGGGCGTGACCCTAGGGGGGAAGAGGGACGGTGTCACCGTCGGGCGGCCGCAGATCCGCCGAGATCAGCCTAGCGCCACCAGATAGCCGCCGCCGCCGCCATGGCCAGGGCCGCAATCGCGGCGGAGGTCAGGACAAGGCCGTTCACCGTCGCCAGGAAGGCGGCTTTTCGGTGCTCAATCTTTCGGGCCGTCTCACGGCGGCGTTCGTCCAGCGCCCGTACTTCCGGCGGCGTCTTGCGGAAGAGCGAAGGCGCGAGCGGGCGCCACGGCGAAGTGGGTTTCATCGGTTTCAACCCTCGTCTTCCGCCGCCTCGACCACCGCCCTCAGATAGTCGACATGGGCGCGGAAGGCCTTGCGTCCCTCCGCCGTCAACCGGACCTGGGTGCGGGGGCGCTTGCCCACGAAGTCCTTCTCGATCGCCACGTAGCCAGCCTTCTCCAGGGTGGCCAGATGACTGCCCAGATTGCCGTCAGTGGCCTGGGTGATGGTCTTCAGGCGCGGGAAGTCCAGCGGCTGGCCCTTCTCGGCGCTGAGGGCGGCCATGATCTTCAGGCGCAGCGGCTGGTGGATGATGTCGTCGGATTCCGCCACGCTCAGCGCCTCCACAGCCAGACACCGCTGAGGAACAGCGCGCCGCTCGCCGCCGCCATCCAGAAGGGCAGCCAGGGCCGGAACAGGACGTAGCCGACCAGGGTCAGGCCGAACATCAAGGCCCCGATCACCGCGTAGCGCGGCGCGGCCCAGAACCCGACCACGGCGTAGATCACCCCGATCAGCAACCCCGGAAAGGCCATGGCGGCGGCGGGTTCGGTGGGCTTCATCACCCAGAAGACGCTGAGGGCGAAGATCATCAGGGCCAGCGAGCCGCCCAGCAGGCGCCAGGTCATCCCCGGGGGCGCTCCGGCCCCCGCCGGCTTGCCCGCGCGCGCCAGAAGCAGGGCGCCGGCGACGCCGACGACATCCAGGCCCAGCCAGACGGGAAGCCAGAGCTCGGGCGGCGCCAGGCCCATGGTCAGGTAGCCGGTCGCCCAGATCAGCGACCACATCATCAGGATCGGTCCGCCGACGCGATAGCCGCGCAGGGTCATGCCCCGGCGTTGCGTGTTCTCGATATCGGACAGTGCGGCGGCCGCGTCATTTCGGCTGATCGTCATGAGACCCTCCCTGTTCAGGCGCATCAGAGCGCTCTGCAGTACAGAGTTACGCCCCAAGCGTTACTCTGTCAAGCAGAGCTCTCTGAGTGCTTGTGTGCAGGGGGCGCGGCCGTCGCGCCGCGCCCAGGGCCCTGCCTAGACCCCCACCTTCGGCGACTTCATCCGACGCTTGTTGACGTGGTGGCTGGGGGCCTCGGCCTGGATCTCCTCGGGGTATTCGCCCTTGAAGTAGAAGCGCTGCCAGGCCTCCTTGGTGGCCTCGGGGTCGCGCTTGAAGATCAGGTTGTTGAACTCGGTGCGCTTCTCGGCCCAGACGTCGTACTGGCGGCGCAGCTCGGGATTGGAGTTCATCGAGCGGATCACCGGCTGGAAGGCCTCCATCGGCTTGTCCTGGATCAGCATGATGAAGCAGAAGGTCTCGCCCTTCTCGAACCGCACCGTGCCCGGCCGGGTGAAGATCCAGTTCATCGTGAAGGGGAACGGCAGCCAGTCGGTCTCGATCACGCCGGCCAGCGGCTGGACGCCGTCCTTGACGTGGTTGGGCGGCCCCATGGCCATCAGCGACCAGCCCGGCGGCGTGCGGAAGAGATAGCCGGTGTGGAACGTCACCACCCCGCGCGTGAAGTGCGACTTCACGAAGTCATGGAAGCCCGGATAGGGATGGTCGGGCTGGAACTTGATGCACTCCTGGTGCGCCCCGCCGTCCCAGGTCATCGTGAAGCCGACCGGACAGAGAATGTCCCAGCCCGTCGTGTTGGCCATGGTCAGCGGCAGGCAGCGATAGGGATGGCGCTCGGCGAAGCGGTCCATCCAGGCGCGCTGCGGCCGTCCCGGCACGATCTCCGGCGGACGGTTCTCGGTGGGATAGCACTCCAGTTCCATGCCGGTCCTTTATCTGTTCTTCCTGCCCTGGGATCAGGTCTAGCGCTCGCGGCCTTGCGCCGTCCAGCACCTAGAGCAGCGCCTCAATCTCCACCGACCTCCCCGGCGTTCGTCCTTGTAGCGGGGAATGCGCCGACGCCGAAAATTTCCAGACAGCAGATGGGCCGAACGTCAGCTAGGGGTGGATAGCGGACCAAATCCTCCCCCCAGCGGGGGAGGCGTCGGCGAAGCCGACGGAGGGGGAAGAAGCCGGCTCGGCAGAACTTCCCCCTCCGGCCTTCGGCCTCCTCCCCCTCTGGGGGGAGGATTTTCGAACGTCCGACCAGGGTCGGGAGCGGAAATTGGCGGCTGCAACGCTAGCTGACGTTTAGATCAGCCACCGCCAACCCTTGTTTGTCTCGGATGACATCCGACGGGGAAGTCGGAATTGGAATTGAGGGACAAGACCAGTAAGCAGCTCAGCATGAAGACCCGCGCTGACCTCTTCGCCTTCTTCGACGCCCACGGGGTCGATCACAAGACCCTGGACCATCCGCCCGTCTTCCGCGTCGAGGAGGGGCTGGAGATCAAGGCCGCCATGCCCGGTGGCCACACCAAGAACCTGTTCCTCAAGGACGCCAAGGGCCAGCTGTGGCTGATCTCGGCGCTCGGCGAGACGAGCATCGACTTGAAGAAGCTGCATCACGTGATCGGCTCGGGCCGGCTGTCGTTCGGGCCGCAGGAGATGATGCTGGAGACCCTGGGCGTGACGCCCGGCTCGGTCACCGCCTTTGGTCTGATCAACGACACCGAAAAGCGCGTCCGCTTCGTGCTGGACAAGGCCCTGGCCGATAGCGACCCCGTCAATTTCCACCCGCTGAAGAACGACGCCACCACCGCCGTCAGCCAGGCGGGCCTGCGCAAGTTCCTCGCCGCCCTGGGCGTTGAGCCGATGATCGTCGATTTCGCCGCGATGCAGGTGGTCGGCTAGCGTCGCCCTCGCCCCCTCCCAAACGACGAACGGGTCATTGCGCGCGGGCCGATCAGAGACCATCTTGACGGCGAAAGCGTTCCCCTAATTCCGAGTACGAGAACCCCGATGTCCCTGATCGGCGAAAAGCCCGCGCCCTCTTCGAAAAGCGACCACATCAAGGACGGCACGGACGCCAGCTTCATGGCCGACGTGATCGAGGCTTCGAAGACCCAGCCCGTCATCGTCGACTTCTGGGCCACCTGGTGCGGGCCGTGCCGCCAGCTGACCCCGACGATCGAGAAGGTCGTCACCGCCGCCAAGGGCGCGGTGAAGCTGGTCAAGATCGACGTCGACAAGAACCCCGGCTTTGCGGGCCAGCTGCGCGTGCAGTCGATCCCGACCGTCTACGCCTTTGTCGACGGCCGACCGGTGGACGCCTTCCAAGGCGCCCTGCCCGAGAGCCAGGTGAAGGCCTTCGTGGAAAAGCTGGCCGGGGCCGACGAGGGCGGCGCCCTCGACGAGATCATCGCCATGGGCAAGGAGTCGCTGGAGATCGGCGACCTGGGCGGCGCGGCCCAGGCCTTCGCCCAGGCCCTGCAGATCGACCCGACCAGCGCCAAGGCCCTGGGCGGCATGGCGCGCGTCCACCTGGCCAACGGCGACCCAGAAGGCGCGGCCGAGGTCGTGGCCATGGCCCCCGCCGACGCCAAGGACCCCGACCTCGACGCGGCCCGCGCCGCCCTGGCCCTGGCGGCTGAGGCGCCGTCCGAGACCGCCGCCTTCGAACAGCGCCTGGCCGCCGACGCCGACGACCACGAGGCGCGGCTGGAGCTGGCCAAGGCCCTGGCCGGCATGGGCCGCCTGCAGGACGCCGCCGACCATCTTCTGACCATCATCGCGCGCGATCGCGCCTGGAACGACGACGCCGCGCGCAAGCAGCTGCTGACCGTGTTCGAGGCCGCCGGACCGACGTCCGAAGTGGCCAAGCAGGGCCGGCGCAAACTGTCCTCGATCCTCTTCAGCTAGCCTCAGGAGCTCTGGATGGCGGCGGCCTACCGCAAGATCAGCGACCTGCCTCTGGTGATCCCGGTGTTCCCGCTGGACGGCGTGGTGCTGTTGCCCGGCGGTCAGCTGCCGCTGAACATCTTCGAGCCGCGCTATCTGAACATGCTGGACGACGCCATGTCGGGCGAGCGGATCATCGGCATGATCCAGACGCGCGCCACCCCGGGCGGCAAGGGCGGCGACCCGCACCGCCCCAGCCTCGCGCCGGTGGGCTGCGCGGGTCGCGTGACCAGCTTCGCCGAGACCAGCGACGGCCGCTATCTGATCACCCTGACCGGCGTCTGCCGGTTCCGGGCCGGTGAGGAACTGCCGGCGCGTACGCCCTACCGCCAGGTGCGCGCCGACTTCGCGCCTTACGAAGCCGATCTGCGCGAGGAGGCGGCCGGCACGCGCACGGCCAGCGAGATCGATCGCCTGATGATCGCCCTGCGGCGCTATCTCGACCATCGAGGCCTGGCCATCGACTGGAGCGACGCCGAATCCGCCCCCTCGGACGCCTTGATCAACAGCCTGGCCATGGCCCTGCCGTTCGATCCGATGGAGAAGCAGGCCCTGCTGGAAGCCGAGACCATTTTCGAGCGCAAGGCCACCCTGACCGCCCTGCTCGAGATCGACGCGGCGGGCGGCGATGATGATGAACCCACCTCTATCCAATAGAGATGATGGCCAGTAGACAGACCCCATGACCGAAGCTTCCGCCCCCATCATCGACGTCGATCCGCGCCTCCTGGAAGTGCTGGTGTGCCCCGTGACCCGCGGCCCGCTGGAGTATGACCGCGCCAAGGGCGAACTGATCAGCCGCGCGGCCAAGCTGGCCTATCCGATCCGCGACGGCGTGCCGATCATGCTGCCCGAAGAGGCGCGGGAGCTGGAAGCTTAAATCCTCCCCCTGACGGGGGAGGGGGTCGCGCAGCGACCGGAGGGGGAAGCTCTACGGAACCTGCCTCTCCCCTCTCCGTCGGCTACGCCGACACCTCTCCCAGAGGGAGAGGATTTTACAGCGCTTGCCCCCGCAACAGCTTTGGCAGATCGCCCACCCCGCCGCCGGCCTCGTGCATGAAGAAGCGGCGCGCCGGGGCGATCTGGTTGACCACCGCCAGGCCCGCGCCGCGCGCCAGCCGCAGCAGCGGATTGTCGTTCGAGAAGATCCGCACGAAGGCGTCGAAGGCCAGAGCGTTGGTCACGGTGTCGAACCGCCGCCAGCGGGCGTAGCGCTCCAGCACGGCCTCGGCCCCGATGTCCTCGCCGTGGCGAACCGCCTCGACCAGCACTTCGGCGAGCGCCGCGGCGTCCTTGAGGCCCAGATTCAGCCCCTGGCCGGCGATCGGGTGCACGCCGTGGGCGGCGTCGCCGATCAAAGCCAGGCGCGGGGCGACCATGCGCTCGGCCAGCGACAGCGACAGCGGATAGACGAAGATCGGCCCCTCGATCGTCACCCCGCCCAGGAAGTCGCCGAACCGGCGCGTCAGGTGGGCGTGGAAGGCCTCGGGGCTGGCCTGACGCAGGGCCTCGCCGCGCGCGGTGCTCTCGGTCCAGACGAGGCTGGCGCGATTGTCGGTCAGCGGCAGGATGGCGAAGGGGCCGCTGGGCAGGAAATATTCGTGGGCCACGCCCTCGTGCGGGCGCTCCAGCTTGACGGTGCAGACCACGCCGCTCTGGCCATAGCTCCAGCCGATGTCGCCGATGCCCGCCGCGCGGCGCAACGACGAGCCGCGCCCCTCGGCGCTGACCGCCAGCGGGGCTGTCAGCACGCGGCCGTCCGACAGGGTCAGCTTGGCGGCGCCAGGCTCGACCGACAGGGCCTTGGCGGCCATCGGCGCGATGACGGGGATTTTCTTGTCGATCACCGCCTTGGAGAGGGCGGCGCGGATCTGGCGGTTCTCGACGAGATAGCCCAGCGGCTCGCCTTCGATGCGCCCGGAGATCTCGCTGGAGTCGAAGCGCAGGAAGGCCGGCAGCGGCTTGCGGGCCGCCGCGCCGGGCGTGCGGCCGTCGGTGACCAGGATCTGCTCGATGCGCTGGGCGTGCGGCTCCAGCGCCTGGCCCGCGCCGATCGCCCGCCACTGGCGGAACGAGGAATAGGCGATCGCCGAGCTGCGACCATCGAAGGTCGGGGCCAGCTGGGCCTCGAAGGGCTGGGGATCGACCAGCAGCGGCCGCAGGCCGCCCGAGGCCAGAGCCAGGGCCAGGGTGGAGCCGGCCATGCCGGCGCCGGCGATGATCACATCAGCGTCATGCGAAGGGGCGTTGGGGGCGCGCATGGCGGGGATATGGGCCCCGCCGCGCGCCGCTGTCCAGAGCCGGGTCCCTACTTATGGCTCTCGGCGTAGGGCGCCTTAGCGTCGTTCTTGATCAGGCCGCGCGTGGCGTCGGCCACCCCGACCAGGACGAACTGCACCGCCAGGGCGCAGAGGATCAGGCCCAGCACGCGGACGACGATGCTCATGCCGATGCGGCCCAGGAGCTTGCTGATCAGCGGCGAGGCCCAGAAGGTCAGTACGGTCACCAGCGACACGGCGGCGATCACCCCGACCCCGATGCCCATGCCCGCCGCGCCGAAGTCCTTGGCCTCGGCGGCGTAGATGATCACGGTCGAGATCGAGCCTGGCCCGATCAGCAACGGCATGGCGAACGGCACGATCAGGCGCTCGAACCGCTGCTTGGCGTAGGCGCGCGGCGTCTGGCCCTCAATGCCCTCGGCCGCGTCGGCGAACATTGTGGTGAAGTCGTCGCGCACCATGTCCAAACCGAGAATGAACAGGATGATGCCGCCGGCGATCCGGAAGGCCGGCATCGAGATGCCGAAAAACGCCAGCAGGCCCACGCCCGTGAAATAGAAGAAGACCAGGAAGGCGGCCATGAACAGGCCGATATAGACGGCCACCATCCGGCGTCCGGCGGCGGCCGCGCCCAGGGTGGCGGCGGCGAACAGCGGCACGTTGCCGATCGGGTCGATCAGGGCGAACAGGGCGACGAAGAAGTTGACGGCAAGATTGGCCTCGGTCATTCGACGTCCTTACCTTTCAGATCGCGCCTAAGCTTGTCCTTTCCTAGGGCCGACCGTCGCGCGCGCCAACCCTTGCGACCAAAACATCGGGGACTCCCATGACCGCTGACCCGCGCCTGATCGTGCCGCTCGACCTGCCCACCGTCGACGACGCCCGCGCCATGGTCGAGCGCCTGGGCGACGCGGTCAGCTTCTACAAGATCGGCCTGGAGCTGCTGGCCAGCGACGGCATGGGCCTGGCCCATGACCTGAAGGCCTCGGGCAAGTCGATCTTCCTCGACTGGAAGCTGCACGACATCGGCGCGACCGTCGAGCGCTCGGCCCGGGTGCTGGCGACCAGCGGCTGCGACCTCCTGACCGTCCACGCCGAGCCGCAGGTGATGAAGGCCGCCGTCGCGGCGCGCGGCGACTCGTCGTTGAAGATCCTGGCCGTGACCGTGCTGACCAGCCTGACCGACGCCGACCTTGAGGAGATGGGCTACGCCTTCAACGCCCGCGACCTGGTCGAGCGCCGCGTGCGCCAGGCCCTGACCTGCGGCGTCGACGGCATCGTCTCTTCCCCGCATGAAGCAGCGCTCGCCCGCGAGATCGCCAACGCGGCGGGCCAGCCCGACTTCCTGATCGTCACCCCGGGCGTGCGTCCCGAATGGTCGGCCAAGAACGACCAGGCCCGCGCTGCGACGCCCGCAGATGCGCTCCGCGCCGGCGCCACCCACCTGGTCTGCGGCCGACCGATCACCGCAGCCAACGACCCGCACGAGGCGGCGCTGAAGGTGGTGGCGGAGATGGCGGGGGTTTGATCTCTACCCCTCCCCTCGATGGGGAGGGGCAGGGGTGGGGTGACTGCGGCGGTCAATGCCGCGCGACGTCAAAGGCGGCATCACCCCCATCCCCAACCCTTCCCCCATCAAGGGGGAAGGGCGATCACTTCACCACCAACCCCACACCCCGCGCGCGGGGGTCCGGCTCAGGAACCGGCGTGCGGTCCAGCACCTGGATCGCCTCGACATCGCCGCTGAAGCTTT
Source organism: Caulobacter vibrioides (assembly GCF_002310375.3). Classification (GTDB taxonomy): domain Bacteria; phylum Pseudomonadota; class Alphaproteobacteria; order Caulobacterales; family Caulobacteraceae; genus Caulobacter; species Caulobacter vibrioides_D. The sequence goes on along the minus strand of NZ_CP023315.3, from coordinate 122,182 downwards.
CGGTCCAGCTATAGCCCCGCGCCTCCAGCGCCGCCCTCAGGTCAGCCGAGGGCGGGCCCGAGCGTTCATAGAAGATCACGTTCTGCGGCAACAGCTGGTGGTGGAAGCGCGGCGCAGCCTGGGCGGCCTTCAGGCTCAGACCATGGTCATAGACATTGGCCAGCACCTGGAAGACCCAGGCGAAGATCCGCGAGCCGCCGGGCGTGCCGATCACCATGGCCACCCGGCCGTCTTTCGTCAGGATCGTCGGGGTCATCGAGGACAAGGGTCGCTTGCCGGGCGCGATGGCGTTGGCCGCCCCGCCGACCACGCCGAACATGTTGGGCGCGCCGGGCTTGGCCGAAAAGTCGTCCATCTCGTTGTTGAGGATGAAGCCCGCGCCCTCGACCACCACGCCCGAGCCGAACGAGCCGTTCAGGGTGTAGGTGTTGGAGACGGCGTTTCCCCACTTGTCGACGATCGAATAGTGGGTGGTCTGGTGTTTCTCCAGACCCGGCCGCACGGCCTTGGTCGCCGAAGGCTTGTCGGGATCGACCTCTTTAGCGCGCCGCGCCACATAGGCTGGGTCGATCAGGTTGGAGACCGGAACCTTCACGAAGTCCGGATCACCCAGATACTCGGCCCGGTCGGCGTAGACGCGCTTTTCGATCTCGGCCAACAGGTGGACATACTGCGGATCGTTCAGGGCCACCCCTTGGAACATCGGCGCCAGGTCCTGTTTCATCAGCAGAAGCTGCATCAGGGCGATCCCGCCCGAGCTGGGCGGCGGGGCGGTGATCACCTCATAGCCGCGCCACTGAGCGACCAGCGGCGTCCGCCAGGCCGCCTTGTAGGCCGAAAGGTCGGCCTTGGTGATCAGGCCCTTCACCGGGCCCCGCGCCATCTGGGCGACGATCAGGTCGGCGGTCTGGCCCGTATAGAAGGCCTTGTCGCCGTCCCGGGCGATCCGCTCCAGGGTGGCGGCCAGCTCGGGCTGCTTGAACAGCGTTCCGGCCTTGTGCGCCGGGAAGTAACTCCGAAAGTTGGCCTTGGCGAATTCCGCCGGCGGCTCGTCGGCCAGCACGCCCGCCAGATGGGCATCGACGACGAAGCCGTCGCGGGCGTAGCGGATGGCCGGCGCCAGCACCCGCGCCCAGGGCAGCTTGCCAAAGCGCTGGTGGGCCATGGCCAGGCCCCGCACCGTGCCGGGCACGCCCGCCGCCAGACCGCCGTACAGCGACAGGCCCTCGACCGGCTCGCCATCGGGACCCAGATACATGTCGGCCCTGGCCGCCGCCGGCGCGGTCTCGCGGTAATCGAGGAAATAGGGCTTGCCGTCCATATAGACGGTCATGAACCCGCCGCCGCCCAGATTGCCGGCTTCGGGATAGGTGACGGCCAGGGCGAAACCAGTGGCCACCGCCGCATCGACCGCATTGCCACCGGCCTTGAGGACCTCCTGCGCCGCCAGCGCGCCGTAGCGATCCGGGGCGGCCACGGCGCCCGCCTCCAGCGCCCGCATCGCCGCGGCGGACGACCTGGGCGCAGCCTCGACGCTCGGCGCGACCAGCAGAAGCGCCGCCGACAGCGCAGCGGCGAGGTGAGCAAACAGGCGCAAGGCGGCCTCCAGGATTTCGTCCGTCCACGCTAGCGGATGGGCGCGTGCGAGCAACGGTCTTGACGATCCGCAGGCAAGCTTGTGGCGCGCGCGAGACACGGGAAAGGCGGATGGTCGACGAGGTTAAGAGAATAGCTAACGGCCGCCCCAGTTAAATCCCATTATTCCTGTAGGATTATAGCGGTATCGGTTTTCCCAGACTTCAACCGAGGGGATCGGACATGTCTTTCACCCAGCGTAACGACGCGACCAAGGCGCTGCTGCTCGCAGCGCTACTCTGCGGCGGCGCCAGCGGCGCTTATGCAGGTGTGAGCGAGGACACGACGGTCGTCGTCGCCGCATCGACCGCGCCAGACGGCGCCCAATCCGACGGCTCGAACGTGGCCGGCGCGACGGTGGAGGCCCTGACGGTCACCGCTCGTCGCCGGTCCGAGACCGTGCAGTCGGTGCCGCTGGCAGTGTCGGTGGTCGGGGGCGACCGCCTGGATGGAACGGGATCGTTCAATGTCGGCCGCCTGCAGCAACTGACGCCGACCCTGCAGTTCTACTCGTCCAACCCCCGCAACACGGCGGTGAATATCCGGGGCCTGGGCGTGCCGTTCGGCCTGACCAGCGACGGCTTCGAGCAGGGCGTCGGCATCTATGTCGACGACGTCTATAATTCGCGGGTCGCCACCGCGACCTTCGACTTTCTCGATGTCGACCGCATCGAGGTGCTGCGCGGTCCGCAGGGCACGCTGTACGGCAAGAACACGACCGCCGGCGCGATCAACATCACCACCCGCCAACCGACCTTCGACTTCGAGGCCAACGCCGAGGTCTCGCTGGGCAATCTGGACTACAAGCAGGCCAAGGCCGCGATTTCGGGACCGCTGAACGACAAGCTCGCCGCGCGTCTGGCGGTGTCCAGCACCCATCGGCGCGGCACGATCTACAACGTCACCAGCCGCCGCTACATCAACGAGCAGGACAATCTGGGCCTGCGCGGTCAACTGCTGTTCAAGCCGAGCGAAGACCTGGCCGTGACCCTGGCCGCCGACTACAGCCGCCAGGACCCCGAGGGCTTCGCCCAGATCTATGTGCGCACCGGCGCCACCCAGCGGGCGTTGAACCGCCAGTACGCGGCTTTGACGTCCGCCCTGGGCTATGCGGTCCCCAGCACCAACCCCTTCGACCGCGTCACCGACGTCGACGCCGAGCTCAACGCCGGCAACAAGGTCGGCGGCGCCTCGGCCAAGGTGGTCTGGAACCTCGCGGGCGGGACCCTGACCTCGGTCACGGCCTGGCGCTTCTGGGACTGGAAGCCGCAGAACGACCGCGATTTCCTGGGCCTGTCGATCGTAGCCAAGTCGCAGAACCCCTCGCAGCAGGACCAGTACAGCCAGGAACTGCGGTTCAACCGCTCATGGGACGCCCATGACCTGGTAGTCGGCGCCTTCGCCTTCCACCAGCGCATCGACACGCAAGGCACCGAGCAGCAGGGCGTCAGCGCCAGCCGCTGGAACATCACCCCCAGCAATGTCCTGTCCAACGACCCCACCGTCCTGGCGGGCCTGACGGCGCTCAACACCCAGTGGCTGAAGAGCACGAGCTTTGCGGTGTTCGGCCAGCTGAGCTGGAAGGTCACCGACGCCTTCACCCTGACGCCGGGCGCGCGCCTGAACTACGACGAGAAGTCGGGCTTCTATGAGCGCAGGGTGGTCGACGGCCAGGGCGTGCCGGTTCTGCTCACCGACACCGGCGCGCGCCGCGCGGCCCAGCTGGCGGTCTACACCCCGCAGGTCAGCGCCCCCAGCTTCGACGACTGGAACTTCACCTACGACCTGTCGGCCAGTTACCAGCTGAACCGCGACGTGCTGGCCTACGCCACCTACGCCAAGAGCTTCAAGACCGGCGGCATCAACCAGAACGGCCTGCCGACCGACGCGGCGGGCAAGCCGATCGAAGCGGCGGGCGCGATCAAGCCCGAGGACATCAACCACTTCGAGGGCGGCCTGAAGACCCAGTGGCTGGACCGCACCCTGACGGCCAACCTTGCGGTGTTCCGCAGCGACATCAAGAACTACCAAGCCACGGTGACCAACGGTCAGCTGGGCGTGCTACGCGGCTATCTGGCCAACGCCGGCAAGGTGCGCACCCAGGGAGTGGAGCTGGACTCGGCCTATCGGCCCAATGCCCGCTTCTCGACCTATCTGAACGCCGCCTACACCGACGCCAAGTATGTGCGCTTCGTCGACGCGCCGTGCCCGCCGGAGCTGTCGGGCGGCACGGTGGCGACGGGGACGCAGGTTCCGGGTCCGGCCGGGGTGGCGGGCGCGCTCAGCCCCGCCAACTGCGACGTCTCGGGTCAGCGGCTGCCCGGCGTCTCGAAGTGGAGCGTGGCCTTGGGGGCCGAGGCCAATGTTCCGGGCGATTTCCTGGGCAAGACCGGCGAGTTCTATGTCGGCTATGACGGCAGCTACCGCAGCAAGTTCTCGTCCAACCCCTCGCCCTCGGCCTACACCTGGGTCGACAGCTACACGATCGCCAACTTCCGGGCCGGCTTCCGCACGCCCGAGGGCTTCAATCTCTATGGCTGGGTCCGCAACGCCTTCGACGAGAACTATTTCGAGCAGCTGGCCGTGGGCCCCAGCAACACCGGCCTGATCGCCGGTCAGCCGGGCGACCCGCGCACCTGGGGCGTCACCCTGCGGGCGTCGTTCTAGCTAAGGCCCCGTGCGCCGGTGTCGCCGCTTGTCGCTCAGAAGTCGACGGCGACGCCCTTCTTTTCCCAGTCGCCGAAGCGCGTGGGTTCGGGGCCGTCTCGGCCGCCCTCTTCCGGCGGCAGGGACATGGCAGCCTCGGCGGCGCGGCGGGCGGCGGCTTCCTCCAGCGCGCGGCGCGCGGCGGGGGTCAGGGTCTTGCCGGGCGCGGCGCCGGGAACCTCGGGGGCGGCGTCCGTCTCTGGGGTCGGGGTGTCGGTCATGGCGGCTCCTTGCCTCGTCGATATAGAGCGATCCTGGCCGCCGACAATCGTTCACGCACACCCGGTGTGGCGACAATAGACTTGCGTCCGGGCGCGTCCCGAGGCACGGCGGGGCGGTGACTCAAGAACTCAACGACGGCCTCCCCGCCCGGGAAGCCGCGCTTACCCTGATTGACGCCGCCCTGTCGCGGCGCGGCGGCCTCGACGAAGCCGCGTCGGCCAACGGCTTCCGTTTCCTGGAGCCGCGCGAGCGCGCGTTCGCCCGGGCCCTGGCCATGGCCGTGCTGCGCCACCTTGGCCCGATCGACCGCGCCCTGACGGCGCGCCTGCAGAAGGCCCCGCCGGATCGGGTGATGCATCTGCTGCGCCTGGGCGCCGCGCAGGCCTTCTATCTGGAAGTGCCCGCCTTCGCCGCTGTGGCCACCTCGGTGGAGCTGGCGGGCGCCAACAAGACCAGCCGCCCGTTCAAGGGCCTGGTCAACGCCGTGCTGCGCGGCCTGCTGCGCGATGCGCCGCCGGCCGATGATCCCAGCCTCCTGGCGCCGCCGTGGCTCTATGCGCGCTGGGTGTCGGCGTTCGGCGAGGCCACCGCCCGCCAGATCGCCGGCCAGATCGCCATCGAGCCCGCCACCGACCTGTCGGCCAAGCCCGACGCCGACCTTGCGCCGCTGATCGAAGCTCTGGAGGCTGAGGTCCTGCCCGGCGGGACCCTGCGTCTGCGCCGCAAGGGCGACGTGGCCGCCTGGCCGGGTTTCGAGGACGGGACCTGGTGGGTGCAGGACGCCGCCGCCGCCGTGCCCGCCCGCCTGCTGGACGTTCAGCCGGGCGCGAGCGTGCTCGATCTCTGCGCTGCGCCGGGCGGCAAGACCCTGCAGCTGGCCGCTGCGGGCGCGCAGGTCGTGGCGCTCGACCGCTCGGCCGCGCGCCTCAAGCGGCTGTCGGAGAACCTGACCCGCACCGGCCTCTCCGCCGAGGTCGTCGCCGCCGACGCCGGCGCCTGGGACGATGCGCGGACCTTCGACGCCATCCTGCTGGACGCCCCGTGCAGCGCCACCGGCACCTTCCGCCGCCACCCCGACGTGCTGTGGGCCGCGCGGCCCGGCGACGTGGCCAGCCTCGCCGGCGTGCAGGCCCGCATCCTCGACGCCGCCGCTGATCGCCTGAAGCCCGGCGCACGCCTCGTCTACTGCGTCTGCTCGCTGGAGCCCGAAGAGGGCGAAGCCCAGGTCGAGGCGTTCCTGGCCCGCCGCAAGGATGTCGTGCTGGAGCCGATCACCGCCGCCGAGGCGCCGTCGGCCGGCTTCCCCGAGGCCAGCCTCACTCCGCGCGGGACCCTGCGCCTCTTGCCGCACCACCGCGACGACGGCCAGGACGGCTTCTTCGCTGCGCGGTTTCGTAAGGTCTGACTGTCTTCCCGGCGAAAGCCGGGATCGCGGCAAGCTTGAGCATTTCCTGTGGTCCCGGGTCTTCGCCCGGGATGACAGAAGGGGTTTGGCCCGCTATCCCAGGTTCATGACCGCGCCGATCATCGCCCCCTCCATCCTCGCCTCCGACTTCGCCAAGCTCGGAGAGGAAGTCGCCGCCATCGAGGCGGCCGGCGCCGACTGGGTGCACGTCGATGTGATGGACGGCCACTTCGTGCCCAACATCACCCTAGGCCCCGACATCGTCAAAGCCATCCGGCCGCACGCCAAGATCCCGTTCGACGTGCACCTGATGATCAGCCCGGCCGATCCGTATCTGGAGGCCTTCCGCGCCGCCGGGGCCGACATCATCAGCATCCACCCCGAGGCCGGCCCGCACCTGCATCGGTCCCTGAAGCGCATCCGTGAGCTGGGCGCCAAGGCAGGCGTGGTGTTCAATCCCTCGACCGGGATCGACCACATCGAGTGGATCCTCGAGGACGTCGACCTTCTGCTGGTCATGTCGGTGAACCCGGGCTTCGGCGGCCAGAGCTTCATTCCGGGCCAGCTGCGCAAGGTCGAGGCCCTGCGCAAGCTGGTCGACAAGGCGGGCCTGGACATCATCATCGAGGTCGACGGCGGGGTCACCCCGGTCACGGCCCCGCAGTGCGTGGCCGCCGGGGCCACCGCCCTCGTCGCCGGCTCGGCGGTGTTCAAGGGCGGCCCCGCCGCCTACGCCGACAACATCCGCGCGCTGAAGGGCGGCTGACGGATCGCGATGGCCGGCAAGCCCCCCGTCCTCGGCCTCGCCCTCCCCGCGCTTCCGCGGGGCGGCGTGCTGTGGAAGGCGATCCGCGCCGAGTCCGCCAGGCATGTTGAGCGCGAGTGGTTCGGCTCTGGGCCCCATCGCCTGAAGATCGCCCTGCCCCGGCCAGAAGGCCTGTCGGCCCGCCCTCACGATCCGCGTCCCGTCGATGTCGCCCATGGCCAGAAGATCCTGGCCGGGACCCTGGCCTTGGACGGCGGTTCGCTGCGGCTGGGCCCGGACGGCGATCCGTTCGACACCGCCAGCCCCTCGCGCCGCTTCGCCGTCAGCCTGCACCGCTTCGACTGGCTGCCCGACCTGGTCGCCGCCGGCCCGAACGGCGCCCGCCGCGCGCTGCGCCTGATCGACGACTGGCGGCGGGTGTTCAGCAAGTGGAACGCCTTTTCCTGGAGCGCCGAGTGCATCGAGCGGCGCGTCCATCACCTGGCCTGCGCCGCCAAGAGCCTGGCCGCCGAGGCCAGCGACGCCGAGGTCGCCGACCTGATCTTCGATCTCGCCCGCCAGGGCCGTCACCTTCTGGAGATCAAGCGCAGCCCCGAACGCGCCCTGGAGCGCGCCGCCGCTGCGGGGCTGGCCGGTTGCGTCCTGGCCGGCAAGCCGGGCGAGCAGCTGATCGACAAGGCCCTGAAGGTCCTGGTCCCCCGGCTGGACGCCATGGTGCTGGGTGACGGCGGCCACGCCACCCGCAGCCCCGAGGCCGGGGTCGAGCTCCTGTTCGACCTCTTGACCCTCGACGACGCCCTGGGCCAGCGCGGCCGCCCCAGCCCCGAGGCCCTGTCACGGGCCATCGACCGGCTGTCCAGCGCCACGCGGTTCTTCACCCTGGGCGACGGACATCTGGCGGCCTTTCACGGCGGCGAGACCGTCGGCCCGGCGCGGATCGCCGCGGCGCTCGCCCATGACGACGCCGGCCCGCGCAGCCTGAACGCCGCGCCGCACAGCGGCTATCACAAGATGATCGGCGGCAGCCTCGAGGTGATCGCCGACTGCGGTACGCCCCCGGCAGGCCCCCTGAGCGTCAACGCCTGCGCCCAGCCGGCGGCGCTGGAGATCGTCTGCGCCAAGGACCGCCTGATCACCAGCTGCGGCTGGAGCCCCGAGGCCGCCGGCGCCCACGCCTTTCGACTGTCGGACGCGGCCTCGACCGTCAGCGTCGGCGAGGGCTCGGCCGGCCGGCCGCTATCGGGCTTCCGGGCCAAGGCCCTGGGGCCCTGGCTGGTCGACGGCGCGGTCAAGGTCGAGGCCAAGCGCCACGACGACGTCGGCGGCGTCTGGCTGGACATCGTCCACGACGGCTGGCGGCATCTGGGCCTGACGCACGCTCGTCGCCTGTTCCTGGACGCGGTGCATGACGAGCTGCGTGGCGAAGACAGCCTCTCGCCCCTGGCCCTCGACCCCAAGGCCGCGGAAGGCCCGCGCCGCTACCTGCCCTTCGCCGTGCGCTTCCACCTGCACCCCGAGGCCCGCGCCTCGATCGCCCGCGACGGCAAGAGCGTGCTGATCCGGGGGCCCAACAATATCGGCTGGTGGCTGCGCAACGACGCCGTCGACGTCGAGATCGCCCCCAGCGCCCACTTCGACCACGGCCTGGCCCGCAAGGCCGGCCAGATCGTGCTGAAAAGCCAGGTCCGCCCCGAGGTTGGGGCCAAGATCCGCTGGAAACTGACCAAGGCCGAGGGCTAGGCGACATGGGTTTTTCCCGCCCTCGCCCCCAGGATCCTGGCCGCACGCACCAGGCGCCGGAATACACCGACGACGAGATTTCGGAAGTGATCGCCGCGCTGAGCGCCGACGAGCCGGACCTGCTGGCCATGCTGGAGCGCGAGGCGCGGACGCCGGGCAGCGTGGCGATGGCGGACTATGACGACGTCTACGACCGGATGCTAACGTACCTGTTCGAGCACGGGTTCGTGCACACGCATGTCGAGATGGCGATGGTGTTTCGGGCGGTTAGGGAGCGGATGGAGACAGCCCGGTAGGCACGAAGCCGAAACTGCGCGCACCTTGTAGTTGCTTCCAATTAGCGCAAAGCTAAGTTGAGCTATATGGGGGACTAGATGGCGAGAAAGCCTGTCGCTGAAAAGCCTGTCGCTGAAGCACCGGAAGCAACTCAACCGGAGGCAACCAAGGATCGGCGTGAGATCCCTGGAGGCTTTCCGTACACTCAGGCACCAGGAGTTTTGAAAAAAGCAGTGGCTCGACTGCTGATATCTGAGCGCCCCCCGCATTTTGACACTGACTTTCTAAGTACCGTTCTCGGGGCCAGCGGAGGCTCCGCGCGACCTATTGTTCCTCTGCTGAAGAGAACTGGGCTACTAACATCAGATGGCACTCCAACCGAACGTTATGCGCAATTCCAATCGGATTCGAAACGCTCTCAAGCCGCGTTTGAAGCGCTGAAATCAGGATGGCCTGAGCTATTTAGGAAAAATCGTTACGCCCACAAACTTAATCGATCTGAAGTCGACGACCTCTTCGTCGAGATAACCGGCCTCACTCGTACTGATCCGATATTTAGAGCAATTACAAATACATACGACGTATTTAGGGAGTATGCGAAAGATGCGGCCATAGGTCCTGAAGGCACCCCAGAGTCAGAAACACCCAAGGCAGATCAGAAACACTTCACGCCACCCGCACCAGCGATCCAAAAAGGCGGGTTCAGCATTGGACTTTCAAATCAAATAAACATTGTCCTGCCAGAAACCACAGATATCAATGTATATCACTCTATATTTAAGGCTCTTAGAGAGAGCCTTTTACAATGAGCGAGAATGATATACGGCTATTCCTTTACAACTGCGCCGTTGTAAACTCTGACATTAGAAATGTTAATCCAATAACTCCGTCAGATAAAACATTGAATCCTGGAAATTCAGGAGACGAACTCAACCCACTGATAAAGCATTTTGAGCAAAAGGATCGCGACCAGGCAGCCTTTATGGCAAAATGGTATGTCCTTTTTTATCTTCTCGAAAACGATATTCGAAGTTTAGTTAGAGATACTTTATCCATAAAAGATAAAAACTGGTGGGATAATTGCGTTCCAGAACCTGTACGCAGAGACGTCGAATCGAATAGAAATCGCGAAAGAGACTTTGGGTTTCAACTCCGCTCAGATGACCCTCTAGATTACACGACATTTGGACACCTTGGGGACATCATACGGGAGAATTGGGACGCATTTGGCGGCGTTCTCACAAGCGTGAAAGCCGTTGGAAGAGTTATGGCGACTCTAAATACGTTGAGAGGGCCGATTGCTCACTGTGGAGTACTCGCTCCTGATGAAGTTGAGCGCCTCAAACTCAGCGTTAGAGATTGGACCCGACTTCTGTCTGGCCAAGGTTAAAAGCGAACGCCCATAGCGAGAGCCCACCTTAAATCGCTTGGAGGCAGTAGCGTGCTGGGCCGGCCGGGTTGGTCAAGGACCGCCCGCCGGGCGGCCGCGCAGCGGCGATGCGGAGCGTCGTCCTTGAGGAACCCGAACGGGCCAGCGACCGTCGCGCCGTGAGATGGGAGGGGGGGCTCGGCTCGCGGGCGAGAGAGCAGCCAAAAAACACGTGTCATCCCGGCCGAAGCGCAGCGTAGAGCCGGGACCCAGGGGGTGACGAAGCACGGTGCGCGCCGCCCCTGGGTCCCGGATAGCCTCTGCGAGGCTTCCGGGATGACGCCGTTGGGTGATCGGGCTGAAGACCCCCTCTCTCATAGAGAGAGGGTGAGCACGGGGATTCAGCGCGCTCTATCCTCGGCGTTCGCGGAATCGAGCCCCACGAAATCAATCACTTGTCGATTCTACACCTCGCTGAATGATCCGCGCTCAGCACCGCCCCATACTGAACTCATCCCCGTCGCGGGGGAGGGCGTATGGATCCGGCCCAATACGGCGGCGGGGCTAGGTTGAGCGGGGCCGCGTGGGCGCGCTCTCGGTTCGGGTGGTGGTCTGTTCGTGGATAGATCCGGGACCACACGAAGGCCGGGACGTTAGCCGAGCGCGGAGCGACAGGGCGGTGATCGTACAAGCCGCCTATCGTGGATCGTCGGGCTGGACACGGGTGTAGCCGCTCCAGTTGGTCCGCGCCCGTCCGGGGGCTCTTGGGGTCCCGAGCTGAAAGACGCTCACGCCCCCCTTCCTCACGGACAAGAACAACCTGGCGGAGCGGACAGTCGAGCCGAAACGCAAAACAACACTCACGGTCTCCGGGTTCGCCCGGCCGCTCCGTCGCCTCCCCATGAACTTCAGCGAGCGATCGCGTGAAGCGGCGGACGCACGCCCCAAATCCTCCCCCCAGCGGGGGAGGTGTCGGCTCGAAGAGGCGACGGAGGGGGAAAGGGCAAGGTCAGCAGGACTTCCCCCTCCGTCCGCTGCGCGGACACCTCCCCCGCTGGGGGGGAGGATTGATCACCCCATCCCCGACCCTTCCCCATCAAGGGGAAGGGAGGATTTCTAGAACGCCGCGCTGACGATGGTTCCGTCCGGCATCAGGGCGGCGCGTTTCAGGCCGCTGGAGACGAAGGGCATGGCGATGTTTCCGTCGCGATCCACCGCGATCAGTCCGCCGTGACCGCCCAGCGCCGCGACGCTGTCGATAGCCGCCTGGGCGGCGGCGTCCAGCGCCTGGCCGCCGAAGCGGACGCGGTGGGCGATCTGGGCGGCGACGGCGGCGCGGATGAAGTATTCGCCCTGGCCGGTGCAGGAGACCGCAGCGTGGCCGTCGGCCCAGGCCCCGGCGCCGATGATGGGGCTGTCGCCCACCCGGCCGGGCCGCTTGCCGAACACCCCGGCGGTGGAGGTGGCGGCGGCCAGGCGCCCTTCGCCGTCGCGGACCACGCAGCCGACGGTGCCGGTGGGCAAGGCATCTGGCGGATGGTTGTCCTCGAAGGCGCCGGCGCGGGTGAACCAGGCGTCGGGGTCCTCGACCGTCTCCAGGCCCTGGTCGCGGGCGAAGGCGATGGCGCCCTGGCCGGCCAGCATGACGTGGGGGGTGTGCTCCATCACCGCCCGGGCGACCAGGATCGGGCTCTTGAAGCCCTGCAGGGCGGCGACCGAGCCGGCGCGCAGGGTCGGGCCGTCCATCAGGCTGGCGTCGAGCTCGTACTCGCCGTCGGCGTTGGGCGAGGCGCCCTTGCCGGCGATGTAGAGGCCGCTGGCCTCGAGGCCGACCACGGTCTCGACCGCCACGTCCAGGGCGTTGGCGCCGGCGGCCAGGCGATCGCGGGCGGCTTCGACGAGGCCGCGCATGTGGGCGATCTCGACGCCGTAGTCGCGGCCGCGCTTGGCCCCGGCGCCGCCGTGCAGGGCGAGACTAAAACGTTTGTTTGACATTCTGCTTCCTTGGCTCGGCGTCCCGCGCTAGCGTCCGGGCTCTTAGCGAAGAACGTCCTTTTAGCGAAAAGATTTGGGGAGAGGCGATCATGAAGGCAGTGCTCAGCAAGGAAGTCGGCGGTCCCGAGACCCTGGTGCTGGAGGAGCTGCCCGATCCCGTCGCCGGCGCAGGCCAGGTGCTGATCGACGTCAAGGCCTGCGGGGTCAACTATCCCGACGTCCTGATCATCGAGGACAAGTACCAGTTCAAGCCGACCCGTCCGTTCGCCCCGGGCGGCGAGGTGTCGGGCGTGATCTCGGCGGTCGGCGAGGGCGTGACCCGCTTCAAGGTCGGCGACCGCGTGCTGGCCTCGACCGGCTGGGGCGGCTACGCCGAGAAGCTGGCCCTGGAAGAGGGCCGCTGCACCCATATCCCCGACAACATGCCCTTCGACGAGGCGGCCGCCTTCGTCCTGACCTACGGCACCTCGTACTACGCGCTGAAAGAGCGCGGCGTGCTGAAGGCCGGCGAGACCCTGCTGGTGCTGGGCGCGGCCGGGGGCGTGGGCCTGGCGGCCGTGGAGCTGGGCAAGGCCATGGGCGCCAAGGTGATCGCTGCGGCCTCCAGCCAGGAGAAGATCGACCTGGCCATCAAGCACGGCGCCGACAGCGGCGTCGTCTATCCGCGCGGCCCGTTCGACAAGGACGGCCAGAAGGAACTGGCCAACCTGATCAAGGGCGCCTGCGGCCGGGACGGCTGGGACGTGGCCTATGACGCGGTCGGCGGCGACTATTCGGAGGCCACCATCCGCGCGGCGGGCTGGAACGGCCGCTTCCTGGTGATCGGCTTCCCGTCGGGCATCCCGAAGATTCCGCTGAACCTGACGCTGCTGAAGTCGTGCGACATCGTCGGCGTGTTCTGGGGCGCGGCGGTGGCGCGCGACCCCAAGGGCCACGCCCAGAACCTGAAGGAACTGATGGATCTCTACGCCGCCGGCAAGATCCGTCCGTACGTCTCTGAGCGCTTCCCGCTGGCCCGCGCCGGCGAGGCGATCGCGCACCTTTCCAGCCGCAAGGCGATGGGCAAGGTGGTCATCACCGTCGACTGAAGGGGATGTCGAAGACGTGGTTAAATCCCGCTAAGTATCCTTTTTAGCGAAGGAAACAGGATATCTCCGCAGAATGTCTCCAAGACTAGGAGACTCTGCGGAGATGTTCGTTCCCCAGGAGCAGAGCGGCCTCAACGAGGCCGCGCCGGCCGCCCCGCGCCGCCCTTACCGGCTGTCGCGGCGTCCCGAGGAGCGCGTGCGCGTGCTGGGCGGGACCATGGATCTGGTGCGCCCCGAGGAGGTCTTCCACTTCGTCACCGGCAAGCTGGAGGCGGGCCAGAGCGCCATCGTCGCCAACCACAACCTCCACAGCCTATACCTGATCGGCAAGGACCACCGGATCGGCGACTTCTACAAGGCCGCCGACCTGGTCGAGGTCGACTCGGTGCCGCTGATCTTCTGGGCGCGCTTGGTGGGCCGCGCCAGCCGCCGCTTCCATCGCTGCACCTATCTGGACTGGCGCGACGCCTTCTGGGCCCTGGCCAGCGAGAAGGCCTGGAAGGTCTTCTTCGTCGGCGGCGCGCCGGGCGTGGGCGAAAAGGCCGTCGAGCGCATCCGCCAGGACTGGCCGAACGCGCGCATCGAGACCCATCACGGCTATTTCGACGTGACCCCGGGCTCGGCCGAGAACGAGGCGGTCGTGGCGAAGATCCGCGACTACGCCCCGGACATCGTGCTGGTGGGCATGGGCATGCCGCGCCAGGAGATCTGGACGCTGGAAAACCACAAGGCCTACGGCCCGGCGGCGAGTTTCACCGTGGGCGGCGCTTTCGACTACGAGGCCGGCGTCCAGAAGGCCGCGCCGCGCTGGATGGGCCCGCTGGGCATGGAATGGCTGTTCCGCCTGATGTCGGATCCCCAACGCCTCTTCTCTCGCTACTGCATAGAGCCCTGGTCGCTGATCGGCCCGGCCGTCGGCGACGTGGCCCGGGCGCTGTCCCGGCGTGTCGAGACGAGCGAGTCCCGCGCCGCGGAAAACGCGCGCTGGGAGCAGATCCGCGCTCGCAACGAGGCGGCGCGCTAACATGACCGCTCCAGTGGGCGCCGTTCGCGGCGGGAACGTCATGCTGTTGAACTTCAGGGGGCTTGAAGTCTGATGGGCCTGGATATCCGTGTCATGACGCTGGAGGCCAAGGAGCGCTCCAGCCTGGCCCATCGCGGCGTGGCCGCCTTGGGCCTCGTGGGCTTGGGCCTGGCCTGGGCTGTGCTGCTGACGCCTTGCCTGCTCTGGCTGGCCGCCAACCACCTGGGGCGACGCCTGCAACCCCTCGTCCGACGCCCCGCCCCGGAAGCGCTCAAAAGCTGAGCCCAGAGCCGCGAAGCCCCTAGCCAATCCCGGCTTGCTCCGCGAATATGATCATTGATCACTGACCCGCGTGAGGTCGGGACGCGGAGGGAAGTACGATGGTCGGACGTCTGGACGGCAAGGTGGCCGTCATCACCGGTGGCTGCTCGGGCATCGGGCTTGGAACGGTCGAGCTGTTCGTCGCCGAGGGCGCCTGCGTGGTCGCCGCCGACCTGCAGGACGAGAAGGGGCGCATGCTGGAGCAGCGCTTCCCCGACACGGTCCGCTTCTCGCGCTGTGACGTCACCTTCGATGACGATCTGGCCAAGACCATGGCCCTGGCCGAGAGCAGCTTCGGGGGCCTGGACATCCTCTTCAACAACGCCGGTCACGGCGGCACGCCGGCGGGCGTGTCCGAACTGAGCGCCGAGGCCTGGGACAAGACCTTCGCCCTCCTGGTGCGCGGGCCAGCCATGGGCATGACGCACGCTCTGCCGCTGATGCAAAAACGCGGCGGCGGCTCGATCATCAACACCGCCTCGATCGCCGGGCTGCAGGCGGGCTTTGGTCCGCTGGCCTATTCCTCGGCCAAGGCGGCCGTGATCCACATGAGCCGTTGCGCCGCAGCCGAACTGTCGCCGCAGAAGATCCGGGTCAACGCCATCTGCCCGGGTCTGATCGCCACCTCGATCTTCGGCGCCTCGATGGGCCTGCCGCGCGAGGTCGCCGACCAGATGGCCGCCCAGATCGAGTCGATCGGCCCAAAGATCCAGCCGATCCCCAAGTCGGGCCTGCCCGAGGACATCGCCGCTGCGGCGCTCTATCTCGCCAGCGACGACTCGCGGTTCGTGACCGGCACGCACATCGTGGTCGACGGCGGCATCACCGTCGGTCCGCGCAGCGCCTGGGACGTCAATACGCCGTCACCAATCCTGGCGGCCATGGGCATCACGCCTGAGCAGGCCGAGCAGATGCGGGCCCAGTTGCTGACGGCTGGCGCGACCGGGTGACGCTCAGTCCCAATCTGCGCGGCGCGCTGTGGATGCTGGCCTCTGCGGTCGGCTTCACGGTGATGACGACCCTGATCAAGTTCCTGGGCTCGGACTATCCGGCGGCCCTGCAAACCTTCTACCGGCAGCTGGCGGGCGTCCTCGTCCTGCTGCCGCTGATCGCCAGAGACTGGCGCGGCGCCTTCCGCACGACGCGCCCTGGCATCGTGATCTTTCGATCCAGCGCCGGCGTGCTGGCGCTGATCATGAGCTTTTACGCCTATCAGAAGCTTCCGCTGGCGGACGCCAACGCCTTGTCGTTCACGCGGACGCTGTGGCTGGTGCCGCTGGCGGGTCTTGTGCTGCGCGAGCCGATCGGGCCACGCCGGATCGGCGCGGCGCTGGTGGGCTTTGTTGGCGTGCTGATCATGTTGCGGCCCGGGGCCGGAGGAGTCGAAGCCTGGCTTGGCTGGCCGCAACTCTGTGCCTTGGGCGCGGCGTTCCTGTTCGCCCTGACGATCACGGGCATGAAGGTCATGACCCGCGACCACAGCCCGTTCGTGCTGTTGGTCTATGCGGCGGTGCTGGGCCTGGTTTTCTCGATACCGCCCGCCCTTTTTGTGTGGCGCTGGCCGACCTGGCCCGACCTTGGACTGCTGGCCGCCATGGGTGTCATCGGCACATTGACCCAAGGGGCCTACATCAAGGGTATGGAGGCGGGGGAAGCGGCCGTCATGGCGCCGATCGACTACACGCGACTGGTGTTCGCGGTGATTGTTGGCCTTCTGCTGTTCAATGAGATCCCGCGGACCGCGACGGTGGTCGGCGCAGTGATCGTGGTCGGCTCCACGCTGTTCATCTCATGGCGCGAGCACCAACTCGCCAAGCTCGCGGCGAAAAAGTCGCCCTGAAGGCGGCGCCGCTGTCGCAAGGTCATCGGGGCGGAAACACGGTGCGTCCTTCCGCCGGCGCGTCAAAGCCGCTAGCGATGACGCGTGGCTTTGAGGGACCTGGATGCAGACCGTTCTGGTGACTGGCGGCGCTGGCTATGTCGGCTCGCACTGCTGTCTGGCCTTGGCCGAGGCCGGCTTTCGCCCCGTCGTGTTTGACGACCTGTCGAACGGCCATCGCGAGCATGTCCAGTGGGGTCCTCTGGAGGTGGGCGATATCCGTGACGCCGCGCGCCTGGACGCAGTGTTCGCCGCCCATGCGCCGGTGGCCGTCCTGCACTTCGCCGCCCGCATCGAGGTCGGCGAGTCCGTCAAGAACCCTGGGGCTTTCTTCGACAACAATGTCGGAGGCGCGATCACGCTGATCGAGGCGGCCCGGCGCGCTGGCGTGAACGCTCTGGTGTTCTCCTCGACCTGCGCGACTTTTGGCGATCCAGTCCATCTGCCGATGAACGAGGCGCACCCTCAGGCGCCGCTCAATCCCTATGGCCGCAGCAAGCTGATGGTCGAGCAGGCCCTGGCCGACTACGATCGATATGTCGGCTTCAGAAGCGCGGTGATGCGATATTTCAACGCCGCCGGCGCCGATCCACAGGGCCGCATCGGCGAATGGCACGAGCCTGAAACCCACGCCATTCCCCTGGCGATCCAGGTGGCGCTGGGCCAGAGGCGGCATTTCACGATCTTTGGCGACGACTACGACACGCGTGATGGCACCGCCGTGCGGGACTATGTCCACGTCCTCGACTTGGCGGACGCTCACGTCGCGGCCCTCAAGCGCCTTCTCGCGGGGGGATCGTCGGAGAGCTACAATCTCGGGACCGGAACCGGGACGACAGTTCGGGAGCTGGTCGACGGCGTGGGAAGGGCGATCGGTCGCACCCTGCCGTTCGAGGTCGCGCCGCGCCGGCCGGGAGACGCTCCCGTCCTGGTCGGCGACCACGCCAAGGCGAGGACACAGTTGGGGTGGAAGCCCTCGCGAGACCTCGACACCATTCTCGACAGCGCCTGGCGATGGCACCGCAAACGCTCCGAACTCGGATATTGAGCGCCTCGCCGGGAAACTCAGAAAGGGTTTATTCGTAACTCTTCCGGTAGCCCTAAAGGTAAGTGACCCTTGGGGGCGTTGCGTGTTCAAGTTTCTGACCTGCCTGACGACGCAGCATGACCTGCGACTTGTGATCGTCGCCGGCGTCGTTTGCCTGGCGGGTTGCTTCACGACGTTTCGTCTCTACTCGCGGATGCGCGGCGCGCGCGGCGTCGTTCGGGCCGCATGGCTGCTGTTAACCGGTCTCGTCGCGGGCTCCAGCGTCTGGGCCACCCACTTCATCGCGATGGTCGCTTTCACGCCGGGGCTCAAGACGGGCTACAGCCCGACCGGCACTCTGATGTCGCTGATGATCGCGGCGCTCTTGATGGCCAGCGGCTTCGCGGTGGCCTCAGCGCAACGCAGCACCACGAACGATTTCGCCGGCGGAGTGCTGATCGGTCTTGGCGTAGCCGCCATGCACTATATGGGCATGTCGGCTTTCGTGACCCAGGGCCAGCTGGTCTGGGAACATGCGACCGTTGGTCTTTCAGCGATTCTTGGCGTCTGCGGGGCCACCGCCGCCCTGGTCGTGGCGGGAACGGCGCGGACGATTCGTCGCCAGGCGATTGGTGGGGGCCTACTGTGCCTGGGCATCGTGCTCCTGCACTTCACCGGCATGTCGGCGATCACGATCCTGCCGGACGCCGCCGTAGTGGTCCCTGACCAGCTGCTGTCCGGCGGCATGTTGACCCTGGCCGTGGGCTCGATCACCAGCATGATCATCCTGGGCGGCCTTGGCGCCGTCGCGATCGAATCCCAGACCTCGCGTTCGGCGCTCGAACGCATCCGTCGTCTCGCCAACGCCGCCTATGAAGGCCTCGTGGTCGTCCAATCGGGCCGCATCAACGACGCCAACGCCGCCTTCTGCGAGCTGGCCGGCGCGCCGCTGGCGGAGCTGGTCGGACGGCCCCTCTTTGGCGAGATGCTGACGTTCGACGAAGCGGGCCCCAATCGCGATGACGTGCGGCGCGAGGGCCACCTGCGGCCCGTGATCGGCGGACGCGAAATCCCGGTCGAAGTCTTCTCGCGCCTTATGGACGACGGCGCCCGAGCCGAGACCTCGGGTCTCACGGTGCTGGCCGTGCGCGACCTGCGCGAACGTCGGGCCGCCGAAGAGAAGATCCGTTACCTGGCCGAGCATGACGGCCTCACCGGTCTGCCCAACCGAAACTCGCTGCAGATGCGCCTGGCCGTGGCGATTGATCGGGTCGAGGCCTCCGGTGAAAGCTTGGCGGTCATTTGCGTCGACTTGGACCACTTCAAGGAGGCTAACGACCAGCACGGCCATCTGGCGGGTGACGCCTTGCTGGTCGAAACGGCTCGTCGACTGCAAGCGGCCGTGCATGCGCCGTCCTTCGCCGCCCGTCTCGGCGGCGACGAGTTCATTGTCGTGCAGATCGCCGGCGGCGATCAGCCGACCGCCGCCGCCGAGCTCGCGGGTCGATTGCTTGAACTGCTCGCAGCGCCCGTCGCGGTCGACGGCCAGGAACTGGCGTCAGGGTCGAGCCTCGGCGTGAGCCTCTATCCCGACGATGGCAGGACCACCGAGGCCCTGATGGCCAACGCGGACATGGCCCTCTACCGCGCCAAGGAAAGCGGTCGCGGCGCCTATCGCTTCTTCAAGCGCGAGATGGACGACACGATCCGTGAGCGCCGCAATCTGGCGCGCGATCTTCGCCAGGGCATCGCCGACAACGAACTGGTCGTCCACTATCAGCCCCTGGCCCGGGCCGCCGATGGCGAGGTGTGCGGCTTCGAGGCGCTCGTTCGATGGCGCCATCCGACGCGCGGCATGATCCCCCCACTCGACTTCATCCCCGTGGCGGAGGAGAACGGTCTGATCGAGGCGCTGGGCGACTGGGTCCTGCGTCGCGCCTGCGCCGATGCGGCCGACTGGGAGAAGCCGCTGCGCATTGCGGTCAATCTCTCGCCGATCCAACTGCACAATCCCGCCCTGCCCAGCCTGGTGCACGAGGTGCTGATCACGACGGGCCTGTCGCCCTCGCGCCTGGAGCTGGAGATCACCGAGACCGCGCTCTTCAAGGACTATCAGCGCGCGCTGGACAATCTTCGTCGGTTGAAGGCGCTCGGTGTGCGGATTGCGATGGACGACTTCGGCACCGGCTTCTCGTCGCTGTCGACGCTGCAGTCGTTCCCGTTCGACAAGATCAAGATCGACAAGAGTTTCGTCGAGAACATCCATCGCCATGACCGCGCCACCGCCATTGTTCGCGCGGTGCTGGGCCTGGGCCGCAGCCTTGAGATCCCGGTTGTCGCCGAGGGTGTCGAGACCGAGGAACAGATTCTGTTCCTGAGAGGAGAGGACTGCGCTGAACTGCAAGGCTATGCGATCGGGCGGCCGGCGCCCGTCGACTCCTTGACGGCATGGACCATGGCGAACCCGCCGGTCGAGATCAGCCCGAAACGCAGAACCAGGCGCTCGGCCTAGACCATCCGATCAGCGACGACGGCGACGGCTCACCCCGCCGCTGAGGCCGCCCAGAAGCCCGCGCATCAGCTCGCGCCCCGCCTGCGAGGCGACCGTGCGAACCAGGGTGACCGCGAAGGCCTCAACCATGGTCTGGCGGCCCGAGGCGCGAGGGCGGCTCTCGCGCGCTTCGCGGGCGACCTCCCGCTCCCGCACCTTGGCCTCGGCGGCGGCGCGCTGATCGGCTTCGGCCTCTTCACGATCGGCTGCGGCCTCGCGCTGCGCCTCTGCGGCGCGCCCTTGCAGAATTTCATAGGCGGAGTCGCGGTCTTCGGCGGTGTCATAGACCCCCGCCACCGGGCTTTGAGCCTGCAGCGCCGCGCGCTCTTGGGGCGTGAGCGGGCCAAGACGAGAGGCTGGCGGGCGGATCAGAGTCTTCTGGACGATCCGGGGCGCGCCCTTCTCGTCAAGCGTAGACACCAGCGCTTCGCCCACGCCTAGCGCCTGGATGGTTTCAGCCGTGTCGAAGCCGGGATTGACGCGGAAAGACTGCGCCGCCGCCTTCAAGCCCTTCTGATCGGCGGGCGTGTAAGCGCGCAGGGCATGTTGGACGCGTGCGCCGAGCTGGCCCAGCACGGCGTCGGGAATATCCGCCGGATTTTGGGTGACGAAATAGATCCCAACACCCTTCGAACGGATCAGCCGCACCACCTGCTCGATCTTCTCCAGCAGCGGCTTGGGGGCGTCGTTGAACAGCAGGTGCGCTTCGTCGAAGAAGAACACCAGCCTTGGCTTCTCCGGATCGCCGACCTCGGGCAGGACCTCGAACAATTCCGAAAGCAGCCAGAGCAGGAAGGTCGAGTAGAGCTTGGGCGACTGGATCAGGCGGTCTGCGGCCAGCAGGTTCACATAGCCGCGCCCCGCCACGTCGGTCCGCATCAGGTCCGACAGATCAAGCGCAGGCTCGCCGAAGAAGTACTCGGCGCCCTGGGTCTGCAGCGTCAGCAGCTTGCGCTGGATGGCGCCGATCGTCGCCGGCGCGACATTGCCGTACTGGGTCCCGATCTCGTCGGCGTTGTCGGCGACATACTTCAGCGCGGCCTGCAGATCCTTCAGATCCAGCAGCAGCAGTCCGTCCTTGTCAGCGACGTGGAACGCGATGGTCAGCACGCCTTCCTGCACGTCGTTCAACTCGAGCAACTGAGACAGCAGGAGCGGTCCCATTTCCGAGATGGTCGTGCGGATCGGGTGTCCCTTTTGGCCAAACAGGTCCCAGAAGATCACCGGCGGCGCGGCTGGCGCCAGGACGAAGTCCATCGAAGCGGCGCGGGCCAGCATCTTTTCGTTGGGGGTTCCGGGCATGGCGAGGCCCGAAAGATCACCCTTCACATCGGCTGCGAACACCGGAACGCCGGCCTCCGAGAACGCCTGCGCCAGCACCTGCAAGGTCACGGTCTTGCCCGTGCCCGTGGCGCCCGCGACGACGCCGTGCCGGTTCGAGCGATCGAGCCGCTGCGTGACCGGGCCTTCGCCAAGTCCGACCAGGATCTCGTTCTCGCCGATGGACAACGGCATGGGCAAACTCCTTACATCGATGCGCATTCGACCCTAAACGGGGCCTTGCGCCGCGCCAATCGGGGCGGGCACTCTCGACCGCGTATCTGGAGAAATTTTACAAATGCCGGCTCCCGCCCCGCCGTCGGTGACGACGCGCAACGCCATGGTCTTCCTCGCCGTGATCGCGGGCGCGGCGACCCTGAAGTGGATGCAGGACATCCTGACGCCCCTGGCGCTGGCGGTTTTCCTCGCCTTGATGATCGACAGCTTCGCCCGTGTGCTTACCGAACGGACGCCGCGCTTTCCCCGCAGGCTGGCCTCGCCGACCGCAATCGTGCTTTTGCTCCTGCTGTTCGGCGTCTCGATCTGGATCGTCGTCGACAATGGCAAGGAGTTCTTCGATCACTCCTCGCAATACATCGACAGCCTCAACGCGATCATCGCCAAGTTCACGCCGACGGTGGCGCGTCTGGCGCCGGGCCTCGAACTCTCGGTGGCGCCGACCATCGGCGACCTGGTCAAGCAATGGAACCCGCAGCGCTACTTCGGCGATGTGGCCCAATCCTTCAACAGCTTCGCCACCAGCGCCGTCCTGGTCCTGATCTATCTGGGCTTCATCCTGGCCTCGCGCCGCGGCTTCGCCCGCAAGATCGTGGCCCTGTTTCCGCACCACGCCGAGCGGGAGACGAACATGAAAATGTTCCAGCGCATCCGCGACGGCGTCGAGCAGTACCTCTGGATCCAGACGGTCACGGGATTGATGATCGCGGTTTCGGCGTTCGTCGTGATGATGCTGGTGGGCTTGGACAACGCCTTCTTCTGGGCGTTCCTGATCTTCCTGGCGGCGTATATCCCGATCCTCGGCGGCGCGGTCGGCTGCTTCATGCCGCCCATCTTCGCGCTGATCCAGTTCCCTGACAGTCTCTGGCCGGCGGTCATCCTCTTCGCTGCGCTTCAGGGCATCTTCTTCGTCGTGGGCAATGTCATTCTTCCGCGCATGCAGGGCGACAGCCTGAACATGGACCCGACGGTGGTTCTGCTGTCCCTCGCGGTTTGGGGCGCTTTGTGGGGCGTGCCCGGAATGTTCCTGTCGACCCCCCTCACCGTCGCGGCCATGGTCATTCTCGCCCAGTTCGAGGGCTCGCGCTGGATCGCGATCCTCTTGTCCGAGGACGGCGATCCTCAAGGCATCCCCGAGGTCCCAGCGTCCGCCACCAAGCAAAAGAAATGAACGCCCCCCTTAAACAGCGTCCTGCGGCGCCTATCTCTAACCTGTCCGGATCCCCCACCCGGACACACCGCAGATGGCGGCAGGCAAGGCCGCCGACCATCGTTGCGGAGGACGCCCGCGCTTCCCCCAGCGGGCCCGCGCCGTCGGCTCCCCCCAGCCGGCGGCGCTTCCGTTTTCGCAGTTTGCGTCCAGAAACGGCACGATTTGTTTCCAATTTCCGACGTATCGGTTGAAGTAGGGCCCAAAGCGGCTAGGTTGCGGCCAAAAATTCGCGAGGAACTCCCATGGTCGGTGCAAAAAATGACCTCAAGTCCGCTGGGGCCCCGATCAGTCCGCTGGTAACCGCCTTCGCAGAGGCCTTGGGCGCGACGGTCGAGAGCCTGCCTTCGGCCGCGTTCGATTTCGCCTCGCAAGCCCAGGACGATTGGTCCGCCGAAGAGCTTCCCGGCCTGGACGGCGCTGATGTCGCCCGCGCCCTCGCCGAGTTCTGGCGCTTTGGCGAAGCGGCCAAGGATGTCTCGCAACCCGCTATCCGAATCCGGCGCGCCGAGGGCGGCGAAACGCCTTCCGACCTGCTTGAGATCGTCCAACTGGACCGTCCGTTCCTGGTCGACAGCATCATGGGCGAGGTGACCGAGGCCGGGTTCTCGGTCCGCGCCATGTTCCACCCCGTGTCCGACTGCGGCGGCGTTCGTCGCTCGATGATCCAGATCTGGCTGGCGCCCGTGGGCGAGGATCGCGAGGCGACGCTGATACAGGCCGTCCGCGAGGTTCTTTCCGACGTCGCCATGGCCGTTCAGGACTTCGAGGCCATGCGTGGCCTGATGCGCCGGACGATCGAGGAGCTGAAGAGCGCGTCAGCCCCCGTGTCCGGCGACGAGAAGACCGAAGACATGGCGTTCCTGGATTGGCTTGAGGGCGATCACTTCGTCTTCCTGGGCGCACGCGTCTATGAATATCCCCGCGCAGACGATGGCGGCTACGCGGCCGAGGAGCCGCTGTATCAGCCCGAAGACAGCCTCGGCGTGTTGCGCGATCAGGGGCGCACGGTGCTGCGCCGTGGTAACGAGCCGGCGATCCTTTCCGCCCAGATCCGCACGCATATCGACATCGGCGACCCGATCGTCGTCGCCAAGTCGAACCTGCGCTCACGCGTCCACCGCCGCGGCTACATGGACTATGTCGGCGTCCGCCGTTACGGCGCGGACGGCAAGCCGTCGGGAGAGGTCCGCTTCGTGGGCCTCTTCACCGCAGAGGCCTACGAGACTCCGGCCAATGCGGTCCCGCTTATCCGCCGCAAGGTGGGGAACGTGCTCTCGCGCGCCGGCAAGGATCCTGACAGCCACAACGGTAAGCGCCTGCGCAACATCCTCGAGACCTGGCCGCGCGATGAGCTGTTCCAGACCGAGGAAGACCAGCTGCTGGCGATGGCGCTGGGCGTCTTGCACCTCTACGACCGGCCCCGCGTGAAGCTATTCGCCCGCCGCGATCCGTTCGATCGCTTCATCTCGGTGCTGATGTTCGTGCCGCGCGATCGCTATGACTCGGGCGTGCGCGCCCGCGCCGGCCAGATCCTGGCCGAAGCGTTCCAGGGCCGCGTGTCGGCCTACTATCCAAGCTTCTCCGACGCCCCGCTCGCCCGGGTGCACTATATTCTGGGCGTCACCCCCGGGGACCACGCCGAGCCGGACCTCGCTACCGTCGAGGCTGCGATCGCCGAGACCGCGCGCACCTGGGACGACCGCTTCGAGGCCGTCATCCGCGAGGGGCAGTCCGGACGTGTCGCCCACCTCCTGGCCCGCTACGCCGGCGCCTTCCCGCCGGGCTACCGCGATCAGTACGACGCCACCGAAGCCCTGGCGGACATCGAGGTGATCGACGACCTCCGCGAAGATGAGGCGGTCAGGGTCCGCGCCTTCCGTCGCGAGGACGACAGCGCCGTCACGTTCCGCTTCAAGCTCTATCGTCCCGGCGCGGCCGCACCGCTGGCCGACGTCCTGCCGATCCTCGAGCACATGGGCCTCAAGGCCCTGATCGAGGAGGGCTTCAAGGTCTCGCCCGACGGCCAGCCGGTCTGGGTCCATGAGTTCGTCATGCGTGACGAGGCCGGGGAGCATCTGATCTTCGCCGACGTCAAGCAGGCCTTCGAGGCCGCCTTCGTCGCCATCTGGACCGGTCGCGCCGAGAGCGACGGCTTCAACCGCCTGGTGCTGGAACTGGGCGTCGGCTGGCGCGAGGCTGCGCTGATCCGCGCCCTGGCGCGCTATCGCCAGCAGTCGGGTCTGGACCCCAGCCAGGGCGTGCAGGAGCAAGCTCTGTCGGATCACCCCGGCGTTGCGCGGCTGATCCTGGATCTCTTCCAGACCAAGTTCGACCCGGCGATCCGCGTTGATCTGAAGACCCGCCAGGAGCAGGCCAAGGCCGTCCAGGCCAACATCGTCGAAGCCCTGCAGGCTGTCGAAAGCCTGGACGCCGACCGCGTGCTTCGCCGTCTGGCCGCGCTGGTCGGCGCAATCCAGCGCACCAATTTCTACCAGCTCGGCGCTGATGGCGCGCCCAAGTCCTATATCAGCTTCAAGATCGCCTCGCGCGAGCTGGAAGACCTGCCGGCGCCCAAGCCCTATCGTGAGATCTACGTCTCCGCGCCGCACGTCGAGGGCGTCCACCTGCGCTTCGGCCCGGTCGCCCGTGGCGGCCTGCGTTGGTCGGATCGTCGCGACGACTTCCGCACCGAAGTGTTGGGCCTGGTTAAGGCGCAGCAGGTCAAGAACGCCGTCATCGTGCCGGTCGGCTCCAAGGGCGGCTTCTATCCGAAGCAACTGCCCCGCGGCGGTGATCGCGACGCCATCCAGGCCGAGGCGATCCGCGCCTACAAGACCTTCCTGTCGGGTCTGCTGGACCTGACCGACAATATCGACGCCGACAACCAGGTCGTGCCGCCGCCGTCGGTCGTCGCCCACGACGCCCAGGATCCGTATCTGGTCGTCGCCGCCGACAAGGGCACGGCGACCTTCTCCGACATCGCCAACGGCGTGGCCGAAAGCTACGGCTTCTGGCTGGGCGACGCCTTCGCCTCGGGCGGCTCGGTCGGCTACGACCACAAGGTGATGGGCATCACCGCCCGCGGCGCCTGGGAAGCGGTCAAGCGTCACTTCCGCGAGCTGGGCAAGGACATCCAGACCGAGACCTTCACCGTCGTGGGCGTCGGCGACATGTCCGGCGACGTGTTCGGTAACGGCATGCTGCTGTCCAAGCAGACCAAGCTCTTGGCCGCCTTCGACCACCGCCACATCTTCCTCGACCCGAACCCGGATCCCGCCGTCTCGTGGGTCGAGCGTGACCGGATGTTCAAGCTGCCGCGCTCGTCGTGGGAGGACTACGACAAGTCGAAGATTTCGGCCGGCGGCGGCGTCTTCGCCCGCAGCCTGAAGAGCATCCCGCTCTCGGCCGAGGTTCGCGCCCTGCTGGAGATCAAGGCCGAGGCCGTGTCTCCCGCCGAGCTGATGACGGCGATCCTGAAGTCGAAGGCCGAGCTTCTGTATCTCGGCGGCATCGGCACCTATGTGAAGGCCAAGGGCGAAACCAACGCCGACGCCGGCGACAAGGCCAATGACTCTATCCGGATCAATGGCTCTGACCTTCGCGTAAAGGTCGTCGGCGAGGGCGCGAACCTGGGCCTGACCCAGGCCGGCCGCATCGAGTTCGCTCAAGCTGGCGGCCACATCAACACCGACGCCATCGACAACTCGGCCGGCGTCGACAGCTCTGACCACGAGGTCAATATCAAGATCCTGACCGGGATCCTGGAACGCGGCGGACAGCTGGATCGCGAAAGCCGCAACACGCTGCTGGCCTCGATGACCGATGACGTGGCCCACCACGTGCTTGAGCACAACTACGATCAGACCCTGGCGCTGACGCTGCTGGAAAGCGACGCGGTCAGTGAGGTCGACGCGCAGATCCGCTACATGGTCGATCTGGAACAGCGCGGCCGGCTGGATCGCCGGGTCGAGGGTCTGCCGACGAATACGACGCTTCTGGAGCGCAAAGCGGCGGGCCGTGGCCTGACCCGTCCTGAGCTGGCGGTCCTGCTGGCCTACGGCAAGCTTGATCTGTTCGACGAGATCGTCGCCAGCCAGTCGCCCGATGATCCCTGGTTCGAGCGCACCCTGCGCGGCTACTTCCCCAAGGCGCTGGATCAGTACGCCGACGCCATGCAGAAGCACCGGCTGAAGCGCGAGATCATCGCCACCGTGGTCGGCAACCAGATGGTCAACATGTGCGGCCCAACCTTCGTCAGCCGCCTGAAGGCGGCCGCCGGCGCCGACGTCAACGCCGTGGTGGTGGGCTTCACCGCCGCCCGCGAGATCCTCGGAATCGACGGCCTGTGGGCTCAGGTCAACGGCCTGGACAACAAGGCTTCAGCCGAGGGCCAGACCGCGCTCTACAAGGCGCTGGCCTACGCCCTGCGCAGCCTGACCTTCTGGCTGGCGCGCCGCGCCCAGCGCGACGCCGCCAACGTCCAGGCCCTGGTTGAGGCCTATGGCCCGTCGGTCGCCGCGCTCAAGACCCTGGCCCCGGCGATCCTGTCGCCCTTCGAGCAGAAGGCGGTGTCCAAGCGGGTGAAGGCCTATGTCGCGGACGGCGCGCCGGAAACGCTGGCCCTGAGCGTCGCCGCCTTGCAACCGCTGACGACGGCGGCCGACCTTGTCGATCTCGCCAACGCCTCCAGCTGGAGCGTCGAGAATGTCGCGCGCCTCTACCATCAGGTCGGCGCGGCGTTCGGCTTCGACCGCCTGCGCGGCGCGGCAGGCTCGTTCGTGGGCGGCGACGCCTTCGAGCGCCTGGCCGTGCGTCGCTTGATCGAGGATATGCTGACCGAGCAGACCTCGATCACCCAGCAGGTGCTGAAATTCGCCGCCAACGCCCAGGCCGGCGAGGACGAAGGCGCCGCCAAGGCCGCCATCTCGTCCTGGGCCGCCCTGCGCGGGGATCGTCCGCGCGCCGTCAAGCGCACGATCGAGGACATCGAACAGGCCGGCGGTGGCTGGACCTTCGCCAAGCTGACGATCGCCAACGCGGCCCTGCGCGAGCTTTCCAGCGCGGCTTAAGGCTGGGCGTCGCGGGCTTCCTACGCAAGTGGGAAGCCCGCTGACCCCGCCACCGCGCCGCGCCTTGGTTGTCGATCAGGCCGTAAAGGCGCAGGGTCCCCCCGAGGGGGCGCTCATGACCAAGGATCGCATCGTGCTGCTCGATTCCCTGCGGGGTCTCGGGGTGCTGGGCATTCTGCTGTGCAACGCGCCGGATTTCGCCGTGCCGCCGGGGATCGCCGAGTCGGTGAAATCCTGGCCGCACGGGACGGGTCCGGACACGCTGGGCGTCTGGTTCGTGACACAGTGGCTGTTCCAGCGGAAGTTCGTGACCCTGTTCGCGATGCTGTTCGGCGTCTCGATCTTCCTGGTGGGCGGCGAGCGGACCGACAAGGAGCGGGGATCGACCCTGCGCAAGCGCCTGTCCTGGATGGTGCTGTTCGGCGTGCTGCACGGCTTTGCCATCTGGTACGGCGACGTGCTGCTGAGCTACGCCCTGGCCGGCTTTGCGGTGATGTTCGCGCGCTCGTGGAGCCCCAAGCGCCTGCTCTGGACCGGGGTCGGCGTCTGGGTCGCCTTCTCGCTGCTGATGACCGCCGGGGCTGCGGCGATGATGCTGGCGCCCAGCGAAAGCGCCCAGGCGGGCGCGGCGGCCAGCGCCCAGATCGCCAAGGCCGGGCTGGCCGAGATCCAGTACAGCGGGACCTTCCTGCAGTCGCTGGTCCAGAACGCCAAGGATCGCCTCGTCCTGCTGCCCAACGAGCCGATCATCTTCCTGATGACCGCCAGCCTGATGATGATCGGCCTGGCCTGCTTCAAGCTGGGGCTGTTCACCGGCGAGGCGCGGACGCGGACCTATGTGATCCTGCTGGTCATCGGCCTGCTGGCCCTGGCAGGGGTGGGCTTGGTCTTCGTCCAGTTCATGGCGCAGGATCTGTCGCGTCCGATGAGCATGGTGGCGATGACGGTCCAGATGGCCACCGCGCCGCTATCGACCCTGGCCTATGTCAGCCTGATGGTCTTCGCCGCCCGCTCCAAGAGCTTCTGGAGCGTGATTCCAAGAGCCCTGGCGCCGGTCGGGCAGATGGCGTTCACGAACTATCTGACCCAGTCGCTGATCATGACCGCCCTCTTTTACGGCGGGCGTGGCCTGAACCTGCACGGCGAGGTCGACCGGCCCGGCTTGGCGGCCATCACGATCGGGATCTGGATCGTCCAGATCCTGTGGTCGCGCTGGTGGATGGACCGCTTCGCGATGGGCCCGCTGGAATGGCTGTGGCGGCGCCTGTATCGCGGCCCGACGCCGTTGCGCCGCCCGAGGCCGGCGGTCACGGCTTAACAGCTGCCGAGCGCCCTCACGAAATAGCCCTGCACCGCCTGGAAGAGGTCCGGGCGGTAGCGCGCCCGAGGATCGTTGGCGCGGTCGTCGTCGAAGGCGTGGGTGGCGTCGGCGTGGAAGACGCGATCGACCTTGAGCCCATCGGCCGCTAGCCGGTCCAGCGCCTTCGCCGGGGCCTTCCAGCCGACCACCTGGTCCTTGCCCGCCAGCACCGACCACACGGGGGGAGCGCCCTCGCCCCAGCCGCGCGACGCGGTCAGCGATCCATAGCCGGCGTAGGGGTAGACGAGCAGCGCTCCCCTGACCCGCTTGCGCAGCTTGGCGGGATCGGCGTCGACCAGGGTCGTGCCCCGTGCGGCGCTGTTCCCAACGGCGTAGCTGTCCATGATCGTCCAGCCGCCATGGCTCCAGCCGGCGAGGAAGACACGGCTGGCGTCGGCCCAGCCTTGGGTCTCCAGCCAGGTCAGCATGGCGAAGACATCGGCCGCGCGCTTGAGCCCGTGCAGCGCCACGCCCGTGCAGACGAACAGCTTGGCGTCGAGGGTCGACATGCCCCGCGGCTTCAGCGAGTCGACCACCACGGCCGCCCAGCCGGCCTGGACGGCCACCCGAGCGTACTCCTCGAGGAACGGCGTCTTGCCGCCGCAGCCGTGCAGGATCAGCGCGACCGGGAAGGGGCCGGGACCCGCAGGCTTGAACACCCGCGAGTGCTTGGCGACCTTTTCACCCCAGGCGGCGCTGTCCATTCGTCCCTCATCGGATCATCTAGTGCGAAATGCGCGATTCATGAATCGCACATCTCGCTCTAGCTTTCTGTTTTTGCATCGTTTTTGCGGAAAATCGGTTCCCACTTTTCCGCACGATGCTCTAGTGGCGGAACACTCGCACACCCGTGAAGGCCATTGTAAGGCCAAGCTTATCGGCCGCCTCGATGACCTCCGGATCGCGCATCGAGCCGCCCGGCTGGATGATCGCCGTGGCCCCCGCCTCGGCCGCCTGGATGAGACCGTCCGCGAACGGGAAGAAGGCTTCCGAGGCGCAGGCGCAGCCCTTGAGGTCCAGGCCAAAATCGGCGGCGCGCAGGGCCGCGATCCGGGCGCTGTCCTTGCGGTTCATCTGGCCGGCCCCGACGCCCAGGGTCTGGCCGGCGCGGGCGTAGACGATGGCGTTGGACTTGACGTGCTTGCCCACGGTGAAGGCGAACAGCATGTCGCGCACTTCCTCGTCGGTCGGCTGGCGCTGGGTGACGATCTTCAGGTCCGAAGCCTTGATGCGGGCGTCATCGCGCGACTGCACCAGGAAGCCGCCGGCCACGCTCTTGAAGGTGTCGCCGGTCGACAGCGCATCGGGCAGGCCGCCGGTGACCAAGAGGCGCAGGTTCTTCTTGGCCGCGAAGACGGCGACGGCGTCCTCGTCGGCCTCGGGGGCGATGACCACCTCGGTGAAGATCTCGACCATGGCCTCGGCCGCCTCGCGGGTCAGGCGCGAATTGACCGCCACAATGCCGCCGAAGGCTGAGGTCGGATCGCAGGCCAGGGCCCGCTCATAGGCCTCGCGCTGGGTGGCGCCGACCGCCACGCCGCAGGGATTGGCGTGCTTGATGATCGCCACCGCCGGCCCTTGGGCAGGGTCGAACTCGGCGATCAGCTCGAAGGCCGCGTCGGTATCGTTGATGTTGTTGTAGCTGAGTTCCTTGCCCTGCAGCTGGGTGGCCGTGGCCACGCCCGGACGCGGATTGGGGAAGGTGTAGAAAGCCGCCTTCTGGTGCGGGTTCTCGCCATAGCGCATGGTCTGGCGCAAGGTCCCGGCGATCGACTTGCGGGCCGGGAAGTCCTGGCCCAGGGCTTCTGCGAACCAGGCCGAGATCGCCGCGTCATAGGCCGCCGTGCGGGCATAGGCGCGGGCCGCGAGCTGCTGGCGCAAAGCCAGGGTCGTCCCGCCGGCCTTCAGGGCTTCCAGCACCTCGGCGAGGTCGGCCGGATCGGTGCAGACGGCGACATAGCCGTGGTTCTTGGCCGCCGAGCGGATCATGGCCGGGCCGCCGATGTCGATGTTCTCGACGCACTCGGCGTAGCTGCCGCCCTTCGCGACGGTCGCCTCGAACGGATAGAGGTTCACGTACAGAATATCGATGCCGCCGATGCCGTGGTCGGCCATGGCTTGCGCATGTTCGGGCGCATCCCGAACGCCGAGAAGCCCGCCGTGCACCACCGGGTGCAGGGTCTTCACGCGGCCGTCCATCATCTCGGGGAAGCCCGTCAGGTCCGAGACGTCCTTCACCGGGATCCCGGCCGCAGCGATCGCGGCCTTGGTGCCGCCGGTCGAAACCAGCTCGACGCCGGCCGCGTGCAGGGTCTTGGCGGCCTC
Source organism: Caulobacter vibrioides (assembly GCF_002310375.3). GTDB lineage: Bacteria > Pseudomonadota > Alphaproteobacteria > Caulobacterales > Caulobacteraceae > Caulobacter > Caulobacter vibrioides_D. Next base: position 90,654 of record NZ_CP023315.3, on the reverse strand, counting down.
GACCAGGCCAGTCTTGTCGGAGACCGACAGCAGGGCGCGCTTGGGCGCGACGAGATCGGGGGCGGACGGATAGTCGGGGGCGGCGGGCACGGCGGACTCCTCTGGTGTGTTTCAGAAAGGGAGCCCAGGCGCGCGGCTTATGATGTCCACGCTCCCCGATGGTTCCCCATCACTAGCGCCAGTCACGCGAACGCGGCGGAAAATACGGGGGCGGGCGGGGGAGTCAATGTCGTCGATTTCTCCCTTCCCCTTGATGGGGAAAGGGCGGGCGATGGGGTGGCTGCTGAGCGAAAGCCGGTTACTTGCCCCCTCCGCGCTGCGCGCTCCTCCCCCGGAGGGGGAAGAAGGCCGGGCGCGCGTCCCTTCCGCCCCCTCCCGGGGGCGGACGACCTGCGAAGCAGGTCAGGTGGGGGGCTGCGGCGCTGGAAAATCATCCAAAATGGCAGAAACAGACACGGAATAGTTCGTGAAATTGTCTTTCACCCCCTATAGGTCTTCAGACGTCCAAACCTCATCAAAACTCTATCTGGTGACTTGATGCACGACCGCGCCGGCCTTCGCGCTCTTCCCGAAGATCTTGTCGATCTGGACGCGCTGATCAGCGCCTATTTCGAGATCAAGCCAGACGTCTCCAATCCCGCCCAGAAGGTCGTGTTCGGCACCTCGGGGCACCGGGGCTCCAGCCTCGACGGCGCGTTCAACGAGGCGCACATCCTGGCCGTCACCCAGGCGATCGTCGAATATCGCGCCGCCCAGGGCGTGACCGGGCCGTTGTTCGTCGGCCGCGATACCCATGGCCTGTCCGAGCCCGCCTGGCGCTCGGTGCTGGAGGTGCTGGCGGCCAACGGCGTCGAGGCCCTGGTCGACTCCCGCGACGGCTTCACCCCGACCCCGGGGGTGTCGCACGCCATCCTGACCCATAACCAGCAAGGCGGCCGCCAGGCGGACGGCCTGCTGCTGACGCCATCGCACAACCCGCCCCGCGATGGCGGCATCAAGTACAACCCGCCCTCTGGCGGTCCGGCGGGCTCCGACGCCACCTCGGCCATCGCCGCAAGCGCCAATGAGCTGCTGGCGCAGGGCCTGGCCGGCGTGAAGCGCGTTCCGTTCGAGACCGCCCGCAAGGCCGTCGGCGACTACGACTTCCTGGGCCGCTATGTCGACGACCTGCCGGCGGTGATCGACATCGCCGCGATCCGCGCCGCCAAGGTGCGGATCGGCGCCGATCCGCTGGGCGGCGCGGCCGTCGCCTATTGGGGCGCGATCGCCGAGCGCCACGCTCTGGACCTGACCGTCGTCAACGACGCCGTGGACCCCCGCTGGGCGTTCATGCCGCTCGACACCGACGGCAAGATCCGGATGGACTGCTCGTCCTCGTCGGCCATGGCCAATCTGATCGAGATCATGAAGGGCGGCGCGACCTATGATGTCGCCACCGGCAACGACGCCGACGCCGACCGCCACGGGATCGTCACGCCCGACGGCGGGCTGATGAACCCCAACCACTACCTGGCCGCGGCCATCTCGTACCTGTTCAGCCACCGTCCCGGCTGGGGCGCGGACACGGCCGTCGGCAAGACCCTGGTCTCGTCCTCGATGATCGATCGCGTGGTCTCAGGACTCGGCCGCCGCCTGCTGGAGGTGCCGGTCGGCTTCAAGTATTTCGTGCCCGGCCTCTTGGATGGCTCGGTCGGCTTCGGCGGCGAGGAGTCGGCGGGCGCGGCCTTCCTGCGCCATGACGGCGGGGTGTGGACCACCGACAAGGACGGCATCCAGCTGGCCTTGCTAGCGGCCGAAATCCAGGCGGTGACCGGCAAGAGCGCCAGCCAGCTCTACGCCGGTCTGACCGAACAGTACGGCGCGCCGGCCTATGCCCGCGTCGACGCCCCGGCCAGCCGCGAGGAGAAGGCGCGCCTCTCCAAGCTCAGCCCCAGCGACGTCTCGGCCAAGACCTTGGCCGGCGAGGCCATCACCGACATCCTCACCGCCGCCCCCGGCAATGGCGAGGCGATCGGCGGCCTGAAGGTCTGCACGCAGAACGCCTGGTTCGCCGCCCGGCCGTCCGGGACCGAAGACGTCTACAAGGTCTATGCGGAGTCATTCCTGGGCGCTGATCACCTGAAGCAGGTTCAGGCCGAGGCTCGCGAGGTGGTGGCGGGTGCGTTGAAGGGCTGATCAGCTCAACGCCCGTGTCATCCCGGAAGCCTCGCAGAGGCTATCCGGGACCCAGGGGCCGCAAGCGCGGCGTTCCCGCCACCCCTGGGTCCCGGCGCTCCGCTGCGGCCGGGATGACACGGTGATGGAGATGTCCAGCTTGCGACGACCGCCACCCTAGCCCTTCGCCGCGTCAGCGCTTATACCGCCCCGCATGTTTGAAGGCCTCTCCCCCCTCGCCCGTGACGCCCGCTCCTGGCCCTTCGAGCAGGCGCGCGCCACGATCGCCCGCGTCCTGCGCGTGCGCCTCCCCGACCGCGCCGACCAGGAGGCCGCCAAGGCCCTGATCGACGCCGGCAAGACCGACGAGGCGGTGAAAGCCTATCCGGCCCTGGCCAAGGCGGTGATCTTCGAGACCGGCTATGGGCCGTCGGGCCTGCCGCACCTGGGCACCTTCGGTGAAGTGGCGCGCACGACCATGGTGCGCCAGGCGTTCCGCGCCCTGACCGACGAAGCCATCCCCACCCGCCTGATCGCCTTCAGCGACGACATGGACGGCCTGCGCAAGGTTCCCGACAATATCGAGAACAAGCAGCCGCTGATCGAGGATCTGGGCAAGCCGCTGACCGTGGTCCGCGACCCGTTCGGCACCCATGACAGCTTCGGCGCCCACAACAACGCCCGCCTGCGCGCGTTCCTGGACGGCTTTGGCTTTGAGTACGAGTTCGTCAGCTCGACCGACTGCTACAAGGGCGGCCTGTTCGACGCGACCCTGCTGACGGCGCTCGAGCGCTTCGACGCGATCCAGAAGGTGATGCTGCCGACGCTGGGCGAGGAGCGCCGCGCGACCTATTCGCCGTTCCTGCCCATCAGTCCGTCCACCGGCAAGGTGCTGCAGGTCCCGACCCTGGAGCGCAACGTCGAAAAGGGCACGATCGTCTTTGAGGACGAGGACGGCAGCAAGGTCGAGGTTCCGGTCACCGGCGGCCACGTAAAGATGCAGTGGAAGCCCGACTGGGCCATGCGCTGGACGGCGCTGGGTGTCGACTACGAGATGAGCGGCAAGGACCTGATCGACTCGGTCAAGGCCTCGGGCGCGATCTGCAAGGCGCTGGGCGGGGTTCCGCCGGAGGGCTTCAACTACGAGCTCTTCCTGGACGAGAACAACCAGAAGATCTCCAAGTCCAAGGGTAATGGCCTGTCGATGGAGGACTGGCTGCGGTATGGCGCGCCCGAGAGCCTGTCGTACTACATGTTCCAGAGCCCCAAGTCGGCCAAGAAGCTCTATTTCGACGTCATCCCCAAGGCGAGCGACGAGTATCTGCAGCAGCTGGACGGCTTTGGCCGCCAGGAGCCGGCCAAGCAGCTGGACAACCCGGTCTGGCACATCCACGGCGGCAAGCCGCCGCAGCAGGGCTCGCCGGTGTCGTTCAGCCTGATGCTGAATCTGGTTTCCGCCGCCGACGCCTCGACCAAGGAAATCCTCTGGGGCTTCCTGTCGCGCTACATCCCGGGGGCGTCGCCCGAAAGCCAGCCGCTGCTGGACCGCCTGGCCGGCTACGCGATCAACTACTACGAGGACTTCGTGAAGCCCTCGAAGGTGTTCCGCGCCCCGACCGATCAGGAGCGCGCGGCCATGCTGGACCTGCTGGCCAAGCTGAAGGCCATGCCGGCCGGAACCCAGGACGCCGAGCTGATCCAGAACGAGGTGTTCGAGGTCGGCAAAACCCACGGCTTCGACCCGCTGCGCGCCTGGTTCCAGGCCCTGTACGAAGTGCTGTTGGGCCAGAGCCAGGGCCCGCGTTTCGGCTCGTTCGCGGCGATCTTCGGGATCGACCGCACGGTGGCGCTGATCGAAGAAAAGCTGGGCTGATCCATATTCCTCTCCCCTTGCGGGAGAGGGTGGCCCGAAGGGCCGGGTGAGGGGTGGCGCTCGCTATCCGGACAGGCCTTTCAAACCCTCATCCGTCGGCTTCGCCACCTTCTCCCTCAAGGGGAGAAGGGCGCGTGGCATGTGTCGCGCCCGGTGAATCCGCGCGACCTGCGACACCGTGTCCGCGAGGATGAACACCGCCTGAAGCCGGGATTAAGGGTATGCCCACGTTTCGGAGTCTAGGCTGGAACCATCAGAACCAAGATTAGTCCTCAAGGTTTCGTCCCATGGCTTCCTTCACCCTGCGCCCGACCGATCGCGAAGAATTCGACTCCCTGCTCGGCGGCATCGTGCAACAGTTCCCCGACGCCCAGGTCGAGGCCGCGCACAATGACACCTGGAACTCCTATCGCGTCGACGTGTCGTGCGCTGATCCGGCCGCCGGCCCGCTGATCGCCTGGCTTCTCGACAGCCACGCCAGCTGCCCGCGCACCTGATCCGTCGCAGCGCAGGATCCTTAGGGTCGGCCTACTGGCTGACCCAGACGATCCGCGCGATCCAGGCCATCTCGTCGCGTGACAGCAGGCGCTCGCCGCTCACGCGATCCAGCGCCAAGAGCTCGATGCTCCGCGCGGTGACCCGGCCCAGCTCCCGCACCAGAACCTCACCGCCGTGGGTGCGCGCCACGACGCGGTCGCCCTTGCGCGGCTCCAGGGTGGGCGAGACCAACAGTCGGTCGCCGTCGCGATAGACCGGCGCGAGCTCATCGCCCGTCACCTCCAGGGCGAACAGGCCCTCGCCCAGATCCGGCGCCGGCGCCTCGTCCCAGCCCGCGCCGACCGGCATGCCCGCCTCATCGAAGAAGCCGTTCTGACCCGCCTGGGCCAGGTCGATCAGCGGCGCGCCCTTTCGGCCGGGCGTTCGGACCGGCGCACGCTCGGTCAGGGCGGCGAACTCCGAAAAGTTGACCCCCGTCGCCTCAAGCAGTTTCGACAGGCTTTCGGTCGACGGCCAGCGCGCGTGACCGGTCTCGGCCGAGCCGCGCTTGGAGCGGTTGAAGCTGGTGGGGTCCAGGCCCGCCATCTTGGCCATGGCCGACGGCGTCATATCGAAGCGCTCGGCCAAGGCGTCGATCGCGCGCCAGATTTCGCCGTGAGACAGGGTCGCCATCGGCTCCTCCTCCAATCGGCCTTCCCGGAGAAAGTACGCCCGCTGGGCTAGGAAAGTAAACCTATCGCCTGCGCGCCAATTGACGTTTACGTAAGCGTTGACGACGTCACGAGATCGGGTTTAGGGTGATCAACGATAACAAAGCGGCCCGGCCGCAGTAGCCAGGCCCTCTTCCTTGGGAGGTTTCCATCCATGGCCGACCTGCGACGCCCCGAGCGGACCTTCACGATCCGCCAGCTGTGCAACGAATTCAAAGCCACGCCCCGCGCTCTGCGCTTCTACGAGGACAAGGGTCTTCTGAACCCCGCCCGTGAAGGCCTGAACCGCGTCTATTCCCACAAGGACCGCGTCCGCCTGCAGCTGATCCTGCGCGGCAAGCGCGTGGGCCTGTCGCTGACCGAGATCCGCGAGCTCCTCGACCTCTATGACGAGAACGACGAGGGCGCGGCGCAGATGGCCCGCTCGCTGAAGAAGTTCCGCGAACGCGCCACCGCGCTGGAGCAACAGCGCGACGACATCGACAACGCCTTGATCGAGCTGCGCGAGGCCTGCAACCGCCTCGAGCGGCGGCTCACCGAGATCCGCCCCGACCTGCTGCCCCGCGCGGCCGACTACGAGCAGGTGCTGCGCGCCCGCCTCGACGGCCACGCCGAAGCGATGCTGGGCAAGTAGGGCCGTTTCGCGCCGCCGACGCCGCCCCCAAGGCGCGCGCGGCGGCCGCCCGTCTTTCTTCCTCCCGATCACTCCTCTTAAGTTCCCTGGCAGGACCGTTCCATGACCTATCAGCCGCCCGTTCGCGATCACGCCTTCATCCTGCGCGACGTGCTCAATATCGACCAACACGGCGCCCTGCCGGGCTTCTCGGACGCGCCGTTCGACGTGGTCGAGCAGATCCTCGACGCCGCCGCCCAGTTCACGGGCGAGGTGCTGGCGCCGCTGAACACGGTCGGCGACAAGACGGGCTGCAAGCTGGACCCGGTCACCAACACCGTCACCACCCCGCCCGGCTTCAAAGACGCCTACAAGCAGATGTGCGAGGGCGGCTGGACCGCGATCGGCTCTGACCCCGCCTATGGCGGCCAGGGCCTGCCGCACGTCGTGAACCTGGCCTTCAGCGAGATGTCGAGCTCGGCCAACATGGCCTTCTCGATGTATCCGGGCCTGGCCCACGGCGCCTATTCGGCCATCCATGTCGGCGGTTCGGACGAGCAGAAGCAGACTTTCCTGCCCAAGATGGTGTCCGGCGAATGGACCGGCACCATGAACCTGACCGAGCCGCATTGCGGCACGGACCTTGGCCTCCTGCGCACCAAGGCGGTTCCGCAAGCCGACGGCAGCTACAAGATCACCGGCCAGAAGATCTGGATCTCGGCCGGCGAGCACGACATGGCCGACAACATCGTCCACCTCGTCCTGGCCCGCATCGAAGGCGCTCCGGCCGGCGTGAAGGGCATCAGCCTGTTCATCGTGCCGAAGTTCATCCCCAACGCCGACGGCTCGGTGGGACCGCGCAACGAGGGCGCCAAGTGCGTGGGCCTCGAAGAGAAGATGGGCATCCACGGCAACGCCACCTGCGTGATGCAGTATGACGAGGCCACGGGCTACCTGATCGGCGAGGAGAATTCGGGCCTCAAGATCATGTTCGTCATGATGAACGAGGCGCGCCTGGGCGTGGGCATGCAGGGCGTGGCTCAGGGCGAAGCGGCCTATCAGGCCGCCGTCGCATTCGCCAAGGACCGCCTGCAAGGCCGCTCGCTGACCGGTCCCAAGAACGCCGAGGGCCCGGCCGATCCGATCATCGTCCACCCGGACGTGCGTCGCATGCTGCTGGAGAGCAAGGCCCTGATCGAAGGCGGCCGCGCGTTCCTGTTCTGGACCGCCCTGCACGGCGACCTGTCGCACGTTCACCCCGACCCGGCGGTGCGCGAGAAGTCCTCCGACTATATGGGCCTGATGACGCCGGTGCTGAAAGGCTACCTGACCGACAAGGGCTTCCAGGTCTGCTCGAACGCGGTGCAGGTGCACGGCGGCAGCGGCTTCACCGAGCACTTCCCGGTCAGCCAGTACATGCGCGACTGCCGCATCGCCCTGATCTACGAGGGCACCAACGGCATCCAGGCGCTCGACCTGGTGGGCCGCAAGCTGGCCTCCAAGGGCGGCCGCGCGGTGATGACCTTCTTCCAGGAAATCGACCAGTTCATCGGCGAGAACGACACCGACGAGGCCCTGAAGCCCTTCATCGAAGCCCTGGGCGGCGTGAAGGCTCAGCTGCAGGACGGCACGATGTGGCTGATGCAGAACGGCCTGCAGAACCCCGACAACGCCGGCGCGGCCTCGACCGACTACATGCACCTGTTTGGCCTGACGGGCCTGGCCTACATGTGGGCGCTGATGGCCAAGGCCGCTAACGCCAAGATCGCGGCCGGCTCGTCCGACCCGTTCTTCACGACCAAGCTGACGACCGGTCGCTATTTCATCGAACGCATCTTGCCTGACGCTGCGTCGCATCTGGCCAAGCTGAAGACCGGTTCAGCGACCCTGATGGCGCTGCCTGCGGAGGCTTTCTGATCATGAGCGTGCTCAACGTTGAAAAGCCGGCCTTCATGGCCGAGGAAGACATCGCGATCTTCGAGGACGCGGTCGGCAAATTCTTCGACGAGCACGCTTCTGAAGCGACCGTGGCGACGTGGCGCAAGAACCACTGCGTCGACCGCGACATGTGGACCAAGGCGGGGGAGGCGGGTTTGCTTGGCCTCTCCACGCCCGAACAGTACGGCGGCGCCGGCGGCGACTACCGGCACGAGGTCGTGCTGATGGAGCAGCTAGGCAAGAAGGGCGTCGATGGCTTCGGCGCCAGCCTGCACAACGCCATCGTCATGCCGTACATCGTTCACTACGGCACCGAGGAGCAAAAGCAGCGCTGGCTGCCGCGCATGGCCACGGGCGAGCTCGTCTCGGCCATCGCCATGACCGAACCGGGCGCGGGCTCGGACCTTCAAGGCATCAAGACCACCGCCAAGAAGGCCGGCAACCAGTACGTCATCAACGGCTCCAAGACCTTCATCACCAATGGGCAAACGGCCAATCTGATCATCGTCGTCGCCAAGACCGACCCGGCCGGCGGCGCGCGCGGCACGTCCTTGATCTTCGTCGAGACCGACGGCGCCGAGGGCTTCGAGCGCGGCCGCAACCTCGACAAGCTGGGCCAGGAAGCCCAGGACACCTCGGAACTGTTCTTCAACGACGTGAAGGTTCCGACCGAGAACCTGCTCGGAACCGACGAGGGCCAGGGCTTCTTCCAGCTGATGAGCCAGCTGCCGCAAGAACGCCTGAACATCGCCGTCCAGGGCATGGCGACGATCGAGCGGGCGCTTGAGCTGACCATAGCCTACGTCAAGGACCGCAAGGCGTTCGGCAAGGCGATCATCGACTTCCAGAACACCCAGTTCGTGCTGGCGGAATGCAAGACCGAGGCGACCGTGGCCAAGGTGTTCGTCAACCACTGCATCGGCCAGCACCTCGAAGGCAAGCTGGACGCGGCCACCGCCTCGATGGCCAAGTACTGGGTCAGCGACCTGGAGAACAAGATCGTCGATCGCTGCTTGCAGCTGTTCGGCGGCTACGGCTTCATGAACGAGTACCCGATCGCGCGCATGTACAAGGACAGCCGCATCCAGCGCATCTACGGCGGCACGAACGAGATCATGAAACTCCTGATCGCGAGGACGCTATGATCGTATCGCTGCTGGCCGGTCTTCTGGCCGGCGCCGCGGCGGCCGAGCCGCCGCCAAAAGCCGCGAATGACGCCCGCTCGGCCGTGGTCTGCGTGCGCGCCGCGCAAGGCCCGCGCCCGCTGACCTTCTCGGGCGAGCTGGTCGGCAAGCGGCCGCAGCCGGGCGCGTTCAAGCTGCCGCTGCAGCCGCCCGGCAAGGACGTCTGCAACGTCCTGCTGCGCTCGAAGGTCGCCGAGTGGAAGCTGGAGGTGACCACCTCCGGCTTTACGCCCTGCGCCCTGCCGCCACCGGAATTCGGATCACGCCTCTATTACCGGGCCAAGGCCTCGGCCAGCGGCCTGAAGTGCGAGCCGATCGGCAAGTACCCGATCGGCAACTGGAAGCCATAAGGCGCCCGGTTCGCCGGCCGCCCGTCAACGACACTAACAACACTTCGCAGGAAGGAGCCATTCCATGGCTGACGCTTACATCTTCGACGCCGTGCGCACCCCGCGCGGCAAGGGCAAGAAGGACGGCTCGCTGCACGAGACCACCGCCCTGTCGCTGGCCACCCAGGTGCTGGAAGCCCTGCGCGACCGCAACGGCCTGGACACCAGCAAGGTCGACGACGTCGTCCTGGGCTGCGTCTCGCCGGTCGGTGAGCAAGGCAGCGACATCGCCCGCACCGCCGTCCTGACCGCTGACTACGCCGAGAGCGTCGCCGGCGTGCAGATCAACCGCTTCTGCGCCTCGGGCCTGGAAGCGGTAAACATGGCTGCGGCCAAGGTCGCCTCGGGCGAAGCGGGCCTCGCTATCGGCGGCGGCGTCGAGAGCATGAGCCGCGTGCCGATGGGCAGCGACGGCGGCGCCTGGCCGACCGACCCGTCCTCGGCCTTCAAGACCTATTTCGCGCCGCAAGGCGTGTCGGCCGACCTGATCGCCACCCTCTATGGCTTTTCCCGCGATGACGTCGACGCCTACGCCGTCGAGAGCCAGAAGCGCGCCGCCGCCGCCTGGGCGGACAACCGCTTCAAGAAGTCGGTGATCCCGGTGAAGGATCAGCTGGGCCTGACCCTGCTGGACCATGACGAGACCGTCCGCGGCTCCACCACCATGCAGACCCTGGCCTCGCTGAACCCCTCGTTCACGGGCATGGGCGAGATGGCCTTCGACGCGGTGGTCACCCAGCGCTATCCGCAGGTCGAGCGCGTCAACCACGTGCACCACGCCGGCAACAGCTCGGGCATCGTCGACGGCGCCGCCGGCGTGCTCATCGGCACCAAGGAAATGGGCGAGGCCCTGGGCCTGAAGGCCCGCGCCAAGATCAAGGGCGCGGCCTCGATCGGCTCGGAGCCCTCGATCATGCTCACCGGTCCGGCCTTGGTCAGCGAGAAGCTGCTCAAGAAGCTGGGCATGGAGGTCAAGGACATCGACCTCTACGAGCTGAACGAAGCCTTCGCCTCGGTCGTGCTGCGCATGATGCAGGCGCTGGACATCCCGCACGACAAGATGAACGTGAACGGCGGCGCCATCGCCATGGGCCACCCGCTGGGCGCCACCGGCGCGATGATCCTGGGCACCGTCCTGGACGAGCTGGAGCGCTCGGACAAGGAAACCGCCCTGATCACCCTGTGCGTCGGCGCCGGCATGGGCACCGCCACGGTCATCGAACGCGTTTGATTTAACCTGTCATCCCGGACGGCCCGAAGGGCCGATCCGGGACCGCGGCAAGCTCAGAGCTTCCAGCTTCGAGTTTCTGGCGGTCCCGGCTCTCCGCTGCGCTACGGCCGGGATGACATCGAATTCTGAGGAAGAATCCCCATGGAAAACTTCAAGATCGAGGTCGACTCCGACGGCGTGGCCCTCGTCACCTTCGACGTCCCCGGCCGTTCGATGAACACCCTGACCGCGTCGGTCATCCGCGAAATCGGCGAGATCGTCGAACGCATCAAGTCCGACGCCGAGATCAAGGGCGTCGTCATCACCTCGGGCAAGACGACGGGCTTCTGCGCCGGCGCCGACCTGGGCGAACTGGGTGGCAACGGCGGTCTGGGCGGCGGCGCTGGCGGTGAGGCCGGCCTGAAGGCCGCCTATGACGCCGGCTTTGCGCTGAACAAGGCCTTCCGCGCCCTGGAAACCTGCGGCAAGCCGGTCGCTGCGGCGATCAACGGCCTGGCCATGGGCGGCGGTCTCGAGATCGCGCTGGCCTGCCACTATCGCGTGGTCGCCGACCATCCGAAGATCCAGCTGGCCTTGCCCGAAGCCAAGGTCGGCCTCCTGCCCGGCGCCGGCGGCACCCAGCGCCTGCCGCGCCTGATGGGCGTGATGGCCGCTGCGCCGTACCTGCTGGAAGGCAAGTCGATGAAGCCGGCCGAGGCTCTGGCCAACAAGGTCGTGCATGAAGTCGTGCCGGCCGACCAAGTCGTCGAAGCCGCCAAGACCTGGGTCAAGACCAAGGGCGATCCGGTCGCGCCGTGGGACAAGAAGGACTTCAAGCTGCCCGGCGGCGGTCCCTACACCCCGACCGGCGGCCAGGTGTTCATCATGGGCAACGCCATGCTCCGCAAGCAGACCTATGGCAACTACCCCGCCCAGCTGAACATCCTGAAGGCGGTCTATGAAGGCACGCAGGTGCCGTTCGACGCGGCCATCCGCATCGAGACCCGCTACTTCCTGAAGACGATGATGTCGCCGCAGGCCAAGGGCATGATCCGCACCCTGTTCCTCAGCTTGCAGGAACTGGGCAAGGGCTCGGGCCGTCCGGCCAACGTGCCGCCGTCGGAAGCCAAGAAGGTCGCCGTTCTGGGCGCGGGCATGATGGGCGCGGGTATCGCCTATGTCCAAGCCATGGCCGGCATCGAGACCGTGCTGATCGACCAGAGCCAAGAGGCGGCCGAGAAGGGCAAGGCCTACGCCGAAAACCTGCTCAAGAAGGCCGTGTCGCGCGGCAAGATGACTCAGGACAAGGCCGACGCGGTCCTGGCCCTGATCACCCCGACCACCGACTACGCCCACGTCAAGGGCAGCGATCTGGTGATCGAGGCGGTGTTCGAGAGCCGCGAGATCAAAGCCGACGTCACCCAGAAGGCCGAGGCCCAGCTGGCCGAGGACGCCATCTTCGGCTCCAACACCTCGACCCTGCCGATCACCGGCCTGGCCAAGGCGTCGGTGCGTCCGAAGAACTTCATCGGCATCCACTTCTTCTCGCCGGTCGACAAGATGGGCCTCGTTGAGATCATCATGGGCGAGGAAACCTCGGACGAGGCCCTGGCCAAGTCGATCGACTACGTCCTGAAGATCAAGAAGACCCCGATCGTCGTGAACGATAGCCGCGGCTTCTACACCAGCCGCTGCTTCGGCACCTTCGTGCAGGAAGGCCTCGAGATGCTGGCCGACGGCATCGCCCCGGCCATCATCGACAATGTCGGCCGCGCCACGGGCATGCCGCGCGGTCCGCTGGAGATGAACGACGACGTCGCTCTGGACCTTGGCTACAAGGTCACCCAGCAGACCAAGAAGGACCTCGGCGACAAGTTCGAGGACCGTCCGTTCGCCCCGATCATCGAAAAGATGGTCGTCGAGCTGCAGCGCTTTGGCCGCAAGAACGGCAAGGGCTTCTACGATTATCCGGAGAATGGCCCCAAGACCCTGTGGAAGGGTCTGTCGGAGCTGGCGCCGGTGACGATCGCAGAGGCCGACCAGGCGCTGATCCAGGAGATCCGCATCCGCCTCCTGTACCGCCAGGCCGTCGAGGCCGCGCGCTGCTTCGAGGAAGGCGTCATCACCGATCCGCGCGAAGCCGATGTCGGCGCGATCCTGGGCTGGGGCTTCGCGCCCTGGACCGGCGGTCCGATCAGCCTGATCGACGCCGTCGGCGCCAAGGCCTTTGTCGAGGCCTGCGACGCCCTGGCCCAGAAGTACGGCAAGCGGTTCGCCCCGCCGGCCCTGCTGCGCGAGATGGCCGAGAAGGGCGAGACCTTCTACGGCCGCTTCGGCGCCAAGGCCAAGGCGGCGGCGTAAGCCCAGCCTTAGCTCAGAACGACGGAAGGCCCGGTGGCAACACCGGGCCTTTTCGTTGCGCGCTTAAGCGGGGCTACGGCGCGGCGGGATAAGGCGCGCAACCGCGATCAATGCCCCAGAGGGGGATCCATCTGTGTATAGCTACCGATTTAGCCAACCTCTTAGTTGACCGCGCTATGCCCCACGACGCATCCTAATGCGGCGTCTTCCAGAGCAGGTGCCGAGAGATGGTCTAGATCCCTCGGCACCCTCCGGTCAGCGCTTTGCCTTCGTGATCGCGACAGCCATTGCCACGAGCAGGAGGACCAAGAGCCCGGGGATCTGGACGGTGATGTCCATTTCAGGTCTCCGGGTTCAGCGTTCGAAAAGTTCGAACGTGGCAATGGTCCCTCTCGAATCGCCTGACTACAATGGGTCGCTTCCCGTCAATTCACTTTAGACGGGGATATCTTCTGTACATTCTGGGCGAGGATCAACGCCGCCGTCTTGCGAACTGGAGCCACTAAGCTGTGGGTATCTGGGGTTTGCGCTGGTGTTTTCAGCTCACATCCACGCTTCTCAACGAAGCCCTGGGGCACCAATCACCCAAACACCTAAGTGATTGTTCAAGCTTATGAAAAGTGGTGCCGCCTAGGTGACTCGAACACCTGACCTACGCATTACGAATGCGCCGCTCTACCGGCTGAGCTAAGGCGGCCCACGGGCTCCGAAGCGGGCGCTTCAGAGCGAAGGGAGCGCCTATTTAGCGGCGCGCGAGCCACTTGCCAAGCGCCGTCTTGCACCAGAATTGCGACGGGGCGCCGGACCGCCTTCCGGAGGCTCCGGAACAGGCGGGGCGTCGAACACGCCGGGGTCGTCCGGAATGGGCAGCAGGGCGCCGCCGGTCTCGGCCGCGCGGATGAACGGGGTCGACTCCGCATAGGCCGACGGCAGTTCCGGCAGATCGTTCATGGTCCGCTCGCGCCGCTCATGGCGGGGGTGGATCAGCTGGCCTGTCTCGGCGTAGCTGACCGCCAGCCGGGCCCAGTCGTCGCGCTGATAGGCGAAGGCGAGGCCTTCGGGATCCAGATCAGACCAGTCCGGCTCCTGGGGCGCGGCCACGCCGCGCGCGATCCAGGCGCGCGCCTCGTCCGCGTCGCCGTTGGCGGCGGCCACCCGCGCCATCAGGCCGGCGAAACGGGCGGTCGGGGCCTCGTCATCCAGCAGACGGGCGGCGGCGCGGGCGGCGACCGGATCACCGCCGATCAGGGCGCTTTCCACGCGCAACAGACGGCTTTCCCGCGCCTCGGGCTTCAAGGCGGCCAGCCCGGCCAGGCGCTGGGCGCGGGCCTTGGGCGTCTCGTTGGTCTTCAGGTCGCGATAGGCCAGCCACAGCGCCGGATGGGGCTCGGCCTTCCAGGCGGTCTCGATCAGGCCGCTGGCCTTGGCGGTCTTGCCGTCTTCGGCCAGCAGGCGCGCGGCCATGACCACGCCGGGCGCGAAGTCGGGCTTGAGCTTCACCGACTGGGTCGCGAAATCCAGCGCCTGGGCGCGGGTCTTGGGGTCATGCGCATTGACGAGGCTGGCGGCCGAGGCGGCCAGCAGGGCCGCGCGGCTGCGCTCGGCCACGACCGGCGAGACGATCTTGCGCTCAAGCGCGCCTCGGACAAGCTCCAGGGCGGCGGCCCAGTCGCCGGCTTCGAGGCGAGCCTCCAGAAGGGCGCGCCACGCCCAGCGCGCGGTCCGCGCCAGGCCATAGGCGGTTTCGGCGTGGCGGATCGCCGCCTGCCGGTCGCCCTCGGCCTGGGCGGCGAGCATCAGGCCGCGCAGACCGGCCAGGCGCATCTCGGGAAAGCCGAGCATGGCGTTGTAGGCGCTCTTGGCCGCGCCGCGGTCGCCGGCGGCCTCGGCCGCCTGGGCGGCCAGCACGCGGACCAGGGCCGGCGCGTCCTCGGCCAGCTCCGACGACTTCTGCGCCAGACGGCGGGCCTCCGAGCCGTCGCCGGCGGCCACGGCCAGAAAGCCCCGCGAAAGCGCTTCGATGGCCTGCTTGCGCTTGGCCTCGGCCCGGGCCCTCGCCGCACGGCGGGGGGCCTCGACGATCCAGATGACGCCGCGCCACAGCAGGGTGAACATCAGGGCCGAGAACAGGGTCAAGAGCGCGGCGGCGGCGGCCGTCATCTCGACCCGCCAGCCCATCCACTCCAATGAGGCGCGACCCGGCTCGCCGGTCAGGGCCAGGACGCTGACGGCGACGACGGCGACCAGAAAGAGCGCGAAGGCGACGCGGGTCATGGCGCGACCGGGGCGGTGGCGCGCGAGACCCGCGCCAGTTCGGCCAGGGCGTCGGCGCGGACGGCCGACACATGGCGGTCGATCTCGATCCGGCGGTTAGCGGCGACGAACCACGGCGCGAGCACCTCACGCGAGGAATCGTTGAGCGGGTCGAGCGCGGCGACCGCGCCTTCGACGTCGCCCTCGTCCAGCAGGGCCTGGGCGCGCGCCAGCATGGCGTCGGGCGTCGAGCCCTTGGTCGAGCCGACGTGGCGGATCGAGACGATGCTGGAGAGGGCGTAGCGGACCCGCGAGAACAGATCAGCGTCCATGCCGGGATTGCGCGAGGCGCTGGCGGCGCGGCCGGCCAGATTGCCGAATTGGGTGGCCAGACCCGCGCGGGTCGGCGCGCCCGTGCGCGAGAGCGGCTCAAGGGCGCGCAGATCGGGCGAGCCTGGCAAGACCCGCTCCAGGCCCAGCAGCTCCGGACCGAACGGACGCGAGGTTCCCGCCGCCTCGGCGAGGGTCGCGACCGCGAGCGCGGCCACCGCCGCGTCGGCCACGGTCTTCTGGCTGGCTTCCAAAGCGGTGATTCGGCCATTGAGCCGCTCGACGTCGGCCAGCGCGGGCGCGGCGACCATCGGCTCGGGGCTCTCCAGCGGAAGCGCTGCGCCCGTCGCCACCCGCTCGGCGATCGGACGCGGGCTGGGCGTGGCTGACACGGCCGCCTCGGGCGGGGCGGGCTGGGCTGCGAACCAGGATGGCCCGAAGCGGGCGACGCCGGCCCCCAAGCCAACGCAGACGAGGCAGAGCACAAGCCAGGCCCACACCCCCGGCCCCATCACCCGACGACGGGCATAGAGCGCCGGATCGCTGGGCGCGGCGATTTCAACGGGATCGGCATCGGCGTTCATGGCCCATTCGTGCCCCACCCCGCCGCGTCGCGCAACGCCGCGCTCAACCGTCGAGCAGTTGCAGCAGCGCGGATTCGTCCGGGCGCGGCGCGAACGCCACAGAACGCGGTTCGGCAAGCTTGGCCAGCGGCGCGGCGACGGCGGCCGACAGGCACAGGAGGCGCAGATGAGCGCAGGCGCGGCCCGTCACGACGTCCGCCAGGGCTCGCGCCGCACGGGGGGAATGGACCAGTACGGTGAGCGGCGCATCGAACAGCGACAAGGTGGCGGCCGACGGCGCGCGCTCAACGGTGGCGTAGACCGACACGCCGCGCGCCTCCAGGCCGCGCGCACGTAGGCCGGAGACAAGGTCGCCGGCCGGCGCCTGGGCGCCCGCCCACAGCACCGCCCCTGGACGGGCGTCGGCGATCAGCTGCTCCAGCGCCTCGACATCGCCGTCGGCGCTGCGGGTCAGGAGAAATCCCGCGTCTTGCGCAGCCTTGGCCGTGGCGGCGCCCACCGTGAAGACCGGCAGGTCGCGCCGTGCGGAGCAGCGGGCGAAGCCCTCGACGCCATTGACGCTGGTGAAGGCCAGGGCCGCGACACCTGACAGATCGATCGGCGCGACGATCGGCTCGACGGAGAGCAGCGGGTCGATGATCGGCGTGAAGCCCAGCGCCGCTACGCGTTCGGCCGTCGCCGCGGCGCCAGGCTGGGCGCGGGTGATCCAAACCGGCGCGCCCGAGCCCAAGGCTCTATTCCGGCAGGACGATGGCGTCACCGCCGGCCGCGCGGACCTCGGCGCCCAGCGTCAAGCCAAGGGCGCGGGCTTCGCCGACATCGTCGGCGCCGGTCAGCACGATGTCGCCTTCGCGCCGGAACCGTTGGGCGCCGTCGGGGGTCAGGGCCTCGACCAGGATCGAAAGCCGCGACCCGTCCAGGATCGCGCGCGCCCCGATGGCGGTGCGGCAAGACCCTTCCAGAGCCAGCAGCGCGCCGCGCTCGGCGGCCACGGCGATCGTGGTCTCCCGGCAGCGGACGGCGTCCAGCCACGGCGCGCCGACATCCTCGGCCCGAGTCTCGATGACGAGGGCGCCCTGGCCCGGGGCCGGCGGACAGGCGTCGGGATCGAGCCAGCTCTTGGTCAGATGGCCAAGGCCCAGGCGATTGAGGCCCGACTGGGCCAGCAGGATGGCGTCGGCCTCGCCGCGCTCCAGCTTGGCCAGGCGCGTATCGACGTTGCCGCGCAGCATGACGATCTCGAGGTCAGGGCGCACATGCAGGGCCTGGGCCTGGCGGCGCAACGACGCGGTGCCCAGGCGCGCGCCCTTGGGCAGGTCTTCGAGGCGCTCGCAGATGTGGCTGATGAAGGCGTCGCGCGGATCCTCGCGCTCGGGCGTCGCGGCCAGGACGAGGCCCGGCGGCAGCTCGGCCGGCATGTCCTTCAGCGAATGGACGGCGCAGTCGATGCGGCCGTCCAGCAGGGCCTCCTCGATCTCCTTGGTGAAGAGGCCCTTGCCGCCGATCTCCATCAGGCGACGGTCCTGGATGCGGTCGCCGCTGGTGACGATCGGGATCAGCGGCGCGGCCGCCTCGATCTCTTCCCTGCTGGCCCCGGCCGGAACGCCGAGCGCATGGGCGATCCGCGCCTGCATGAGGCCCGATTGCGCCAGGGACAGCTTGGAGCCGCGCGCGCCGATGCGGATGGGAGGTTGCCGGGACACGGTCTGAACGTTACCTGCGGAGACGAATTTTGTTCTTCGCTGCTACAGGAGCGGCGGAAAGCCCGCAACCTGATGACATCCCCTAAGCAATCCGACCTCCTTATCCTCGGCCTTGAGACCAGCTGCGATGAAACCGCGGCCTCGGTCGTGCGCCGCGAGCAGGACGGGACGGTGACGGTGCTGTCGTCGGTGATCGGCACCCAGTTCGAAAAGCATGCGCCGTTCGGCGGCGTCGTGCCCGAGATCGCCGCCCGGGCGCACGTCGAGTCGATCGACGCCATCGCCGCCGAGGCTGTTCGCGCGGCGGGCGTCGGATTCGGAGATCTGGACGGGGTCGCCGCCACGGCGGGACCGGGCCTTGTGGGCGGGGTCATGGTGGGCCTGGCGTTCGGCAAGGCCGTAGCCTTGGCGCGCGGCGTGCCGCTGGTGGCCGTGAACCACCTGGAAGGTCACGCCGTCTCCGCCCGCCTGGGCGCGGACATCGCCTATCCGTTCCTGCTGCTGCTGGTGTCCGGCGGCCACTGCCAGCTGCTGGAGGTGTCAGGCGTGGGGGCTTGCCGGCGCCTGGGCACCACGATCGACGACGCCGCCGGCGAGGCCTTCGACAAGATCGCCAAGAGTCTGGGCCTGCCCTATCCGGGCGGCCCGGCGCTGGAGAAGCTGGCCGTGAGCGGCGATGCGACGCGCTACGCCCTGCCTCGCGCCCTGCTGGGCCGCAAGGACTGCGACTTCTCGTTCTCGGGCCTGAAGACCGCCGCCGCGCGGATCGCCGAGACCCTGACCACCGACGACGAGCGCCGCGACCTGGCCGCCGGGGTGCAGGCCGCCATCGCCCGCCAGCTGTCGGAGCGGGTCGATCGGGCGATGAAGCTCTACAAGGACAGCCACGACCAAGACGACCTGCGCTTCGTGGTCGCCGGCGGCGTGGCGGCCAACGGCGCGGTGCGGGCGGCCCTGCTGGCCGACTGCGAGAAGAACGGCTTTTCCTTCGCCGCGCCGCCGCTGGCCTACTGCACCGACAACGCCGCCATGATCGCCCTGGCGGGCGCCGAGCGGCTGGCCCTGGGTATCTTCGATGACCTCGACGCCGTCGCCCGTCCGCGCTGGCCGCTGGACGAGGCCGCGGCGCTGGCCAATCCCGCCAACGCCTACGGACGCAAGGGAGCCAAGGCATGACGTTCAAGCCCATGACCTTTGAGACGGTTGGCGTGATCGGCGCCGGCGCCTGGGGCACGGCCCTGGCGCAGGTGGCGGCGCGGGCGGGCCTGGCGGTGACGCTGCAGGCGCGCGAGCCCGAGGTCGTAGCCTCGATCAACGCGGCGCACGAGAATGCGGTCTTCCTGCCCGGCGTCGCGCTGGAGCCGGGGATCAAGGCCGTCACCGACCTGGCGGACCTCGCGGACTGCGACCTGATCCTGGCCGTCGCCCCCGCCCAGCACCTGCGCGCCGCCCTGACGGCCTTCGCCCCGCATCGCAAGGCGGGCGCGCCCGTCGTGCTGTGCTCCAAGGGCGTGGAACAGGGCTCGCTGAAGCTGATGACCGAGGTGGCGGCCGAAGCCCTGCCGGGCGCGCCGATCGCGGTGTTGTCGGGGCCCAGCTTCGCCGGCGAAGTCGCCCGCAACCTGCCCGCCGCCGTCACCCTGGCCTGCGAAGACGAGGCCCTGGGCCGCGCCATCGCCGAGGCCATCGCCATCCCGACCTTCCGCCCCTACACGGCCAATGACCTGATCGGCGCCGAGGCCGGCGGGGCGGTGAAGAACGTGCTGGCCATCGCCTGCGGCATCGTCGAGGGCAAGGGCCTGGGCCGCAACGCCCATGCCACGGTGATCACCCGCGGCTTCGCCGAACTGACCCGCCTGGCGGTGGCGCTGGGCGCGCGGCCGGAGACCGTGGCCGGCCTCTGCGGCCTGGGCGATCTGGTGCTGACCTGCTCCAGCTCCCAATCGCGCAACATGAGCGTAGGCCTGGCGCTGGGTCAGGGCCTGACCCTGGAGCAGGCGCTGGCCGGCAAGGTCTCGGTGGCCGAAGGCGTGGCCTCGGCCCCCGCCGTGCGCGCCCTGGCGCGCAAGGTCGGCGTCGAGGCGCCGATCTGCGAAGCCGTCGCGGCCATCCTGGCGGGCGAGGTCGCGGTCGACGCCGCGATTGCGGGCCTGCTCTCGCGCCCCCTGAAGCCCGAAGCCTGATCACCCGAACCCTGAGCACAAGGACCGCCCGCATGGCCCTCTTCGCCATCCTCTGCAAGGACAAGCCCGGCGCGCTGGACACCCGCCTGGCCACCCGCCCCACCCATCTCGACTACCTGAACCAGTCGACGGGCCTGAAGCTGGCCGGCGCGCTGCTGGGTGATGACGGCAATCCGATCGGCTCACTGCTGATCGTCGAGGCCGAGGATCTGGCCGCCGCCCAGGCCCAGGCCGACAACGACCCGTTCACCACCGCCGGGGTGTTCGAAAGCGTCGAGGTGCGGCCCTGGCGCGTGGCGATCGGCGCGCTCTGAGCCGTTGCGGGACGCCGAGGACAATCCCGCCCGTCCCCCGACGGGGACCGTGCTGTGCGGCCTGGACGAGATCGCCTCGCCCGGGTCGAAGGGCTTTCGCTGGCGCGAGGGCGACGCGATGTTCGCCGGCTTCGTCGTGCGCAAGGGCGAGACCCTGGTCGGCTATGTCGACAGCTGCCCGCACGCCGGCTGGCCCCTGGCCGGTTTCGCAGGCCGTTACCTGACCCGCGACAACGACCTGATCCTGTGCGCCGGCCACGCGGCCCTGTTCCGCATTGAGGACGGCGGCTGCGTGGCGGGGCCCTGCCCAACCAGCGCCCGCCTGACGCCTTGGCCCGTCACGGTGCGGGACGGTCAGATCGTCACGGCCTGACCCTTCCTTAAGACCTTGGCGCTAGCTTCCCTCGCAACCGATGGAGGAGCCGGGACCATGACCGCCGACATGCACTTCGACGCCGAGACGGTCACCCATCGCGGCGGCCTCTCGAAGCTGCGCTCGCTGACCAAGGTCAATCCGCGCCTGGCGCCCAATCTGGCTAAGACCATGCTGGGCGGTCCGCGCGACCACGCGGTGGTCGAGGCCTTCAACGCCCACGCCGCCGACAAGGGCTTCGAGTTCACCTCGACCTGGGCCAGCAACAACATTCCGTTCGTCACGCCGCTTCTGCGCGACTTCGCGGCCAAGCGGCCGGCGGGCGAGACGATCCGCTACATGGAGATCGGCGCCTATGAGGGCCGCAACCTGGCCTTCATGGACTGGCTGCTGCCGGACCGCCTGGCGGTCACGGTCATCGATCCGTGGTTCGACGAGGCCCTGAACCCCGAAGAGAAGTATCACGCCGTCGAACCGCGCTTTGGCCGCAACATGGACAAGTGCGGCTTCAGGAGCCTTTCGACCCACAAGGGCTTTTCGACCTACGTCCTGCCGCAGATGCTGGAGCGGGGCGAGCAGTTCGACCTGATCTATGTCGATGGCAGCCACACGGCGCTGGCGGTGCTGATCGACCTGTGCTTCTGCGCCAGCCTGCTCAGCGTGGGCGGCATGATGGTGCTGGACGACTACTGGCACGACATCAGCGAGATCGGCGGGCCGGGCGTGAAGCAGGCCGTCGACCAGTTCCACGCCGCCTTCGGGCGCTATTTCGAGATCGCCGCCGTTTACCGTCAGGTGGCCCTGGTAAAGACCACCGAGATCCCGAGATAGGCCGCTCGCGCGGCAACCCACTGAATTTCTTGAAATTCGTCTGACCGACACACGTTGGCCGTGCGACACTATGCCACCAGCGCGAGAACCTTATGGTTAAGGCCCGCTAGACTGGTCATGCCGCATCCTCTCCTGGGTTTGCACCTTTGGGAGGTAGCGGCATGGCGTCCTTGGGTCAGAAGGTCATGGGGGCCGCCGGCGGCGCGGCGCTTCTGTGCGCGGCGACGGCCGGCGCGGGACTCTGGGTGGCTTGGAGCCTCGACTCCGCGCTGACCCGGGCTGAAGACTCAGCCAAGATCCTTCAGCTTCACATGCACGCCGACATGATGCACGACGCCCTGCGCGCCGATGTCATGGGCGCGATCATGTCCAGCGATCCCACGCTTGGCGTCGACCTCAAGGCGGTCCGCGCGGACCTCGCCGAACACACCCAGGCGTTCCGGGGCGATATCGCGCAGAGCAGCAAGCTGGCCGAAAACCCCAGAACCAAGGCCGCTCTGCAAGCCGTCGAGCCGCCGCTCAACGCCTACATCGCCGCAGCCGAAGAGATCGTCGGAACCGCCGACACCGATCCGGCCGGGGCGCACGCCAAGCTGGCGGGATTTGGTGAGCAGTTCTCGGCGCTGGAGGACAAGATGGAGGCGGCCTCGACCGAGATCGAGGCGGCCGCCTCGCACGACGCGGACCTGGCGAAGTCGCTCGGCGTGATCGGTCAGGCGATCATGGCGGGGCTTCTGCTGGTGGCGGCGGCCTTCGCGGCGGTCTTGATGTTCGCCGCCCGCCGAGGCCTGGTCGCGCCGCTGGTCGAGATCACCCGGTGTCTGCGCCGGCTGGCCGCCGGGGATGTGGACGTCGTCCTGCCGAAGAAGAAGAGCGAGGACGAAATCGGCCAGATGACCGAAGCGCTACGCAGCTTCCACGAGGCGGTTGAAACCTGTCGCAAGGAGATGGAGGCGGCCGATGTTCGTGGCGCCCTGGAGATCGAACGTCGCGAAAGCGACCGTCGCCGCGCGGAGGCCGACGCCACGCAAAAGGCGGTCGTCGAGAGCCTGGCCGGCGCGCTGGGCCGCATGTCGACCGGTGACCTGACGTGCCGACTGGATCGTCCGTTCCCCGCTGGGTACGAAGCCCTGCGCCTCGATTTCAACACCGCCATCGAGAAGCTGTCGGGCGTCATCGCGGCCTCCCTCGACGCGACGCAGGCGATCCATGGCGGCACAGCCGAGATTTCCGAGGCGGCCGATGAGCTGGCCACCCGCACCGAACGGCAGGCCGCCAGCCTGGAAGAAGCTGTGGCGGCGCTGGACGAGATCACCAGCACGGTGCGCCAGACGGCTGACGGCGCGGCCCGCGCCCGCAAGGTGGTGGAGCGCGCGCGCTGCGCCGCCGACGCCTCCGGCTCGATCGTCAGCCAGGCCGTCGAGGCGATGGGCGCGATCGAGAAGTCGTCCAGCCAGATCGGCCAGATCATCGGCGTGATCGACGAGATCGCCTTCCAGACCAACCTTCTGGCGCTGAACGCCGGGGTCGAAGCCGCGCGTGCGGGCGAGGCCGGTCGCGGCTTCGCGGTCGTCGCCCAAGAGGTGCGCGCCCTGGCGCAACGCTCGGCCGACGCCGCCAAGGAGATCAAGACCCTAATCAGCGCCAGCACCGCCGAGGTGGGGCAGGGCGTTGAGTATGTCGGCAAGGCGGGCGAGGCCTTGCGCGCCATCGCCCACGAGGTCGATGAGATCGACGGTCTGGTCGCCGCCATGGCCTCGTCGACCCAGGAACAGGCGCGCGGCCTGTCCGAGGTGAACACGACCATGAACCAGATGGATCAGGTGACGCAGCAGAACGCGGCCATGGTCGAGGAGACCACCGCCGCCAGCCACACCCTGGCGCAGGAAGCCACGCGACTGGCTCAGCGCATGGGCGAGCTGCGCATCGCGAACGCCGAAACGCGGGCGGCGGCCTAGAGCGGGCGCTGCCGGCGGTCCTGGAAGGGGGCCGGTCGCGGGGCCTAGAGTGGGCCTTGACGCCCTCTCATCGAGCGCCCAGAAGCCGAGCGTGACCGATACCGCGCCGCCTGCATCCGCCCCGAAAAAAGCCCCCGGCATGATCCGGTCCTCGGCGATCTATTCGGGCCTCACCCTGGTCAGCCGGCTGATGGGCTTCGTGCGCGATCTGGTGATCTCGTACTTCCTGGGGGCCAGCAGCAATATCGGCGCGGACGCCTTCAACACCGCCCAGATGTTCCCAAACCTCTTCCGGCGGATCTTCGCCGAGGGGGCCTTCGCAGCGGCCTTCGTGCCGGCCTATTCCAAGACCCTGGACCGGGATGGGGCCGAGGTGGCCGACAAGCTGGCCGCCGACGCCATGGCCACCATCGCCGCCTTCACGGTGGGCCTGACCCTGATCGCCCAGGCGACCATGCCGTGGCTGATGATGGTGATCAGCCCGGGCTTTGGTTTCGGCACCGATAAGTACAAGCTGGCCGTGATCCTGACCCAGATCACCATGCCCTATCTGCCGTGCATGGCGATCGTGGCCCTGCTGTCAGGGGTGCTGAACGCCCGGGGCAAGTTCATCGTCTCGGCCGCAGCCCCGATCCTGCTGAACCTTGTGACCCTGATCGCGGTGATCCCGACCCGCAACGCCCATGACGCGGCGGTGGCGGCCTCATGGGGCATCTTCGCGGCCGGGCTCGCCCAGGTGGCGCTGCTGGTCTGGGCGGTGCGAAAGGCGGGCGCCACCATCCGCTGGCGGCTTCCGCGGCTGACGCCAGAGATCAAGGGCCTGATCGCCCTGGCCATCCCCGGCGCCATCGCCGCCAGCGCCAGCCAGATCAACATCACCATCTCGGGCGTGCTGGCCAGCCATGTGAACGGCGCGCGGACCTGGCTGGCCTATGCCGACCGCCTGTACCAGCTGCCCCTGGGCCTGGTGGGCGTGGCCATCGGCGTGGCCCTTCTGCCGCGCTTGTCGCGGGCCGTGGCCGCCGAGGACCGCGCCGAGGCGCAAGGGGCCATGGACCAGGCCATCGTCTTTGCGTTGGCCCTGACCCTGCCGGCCGCCGTGGCCCTGTTCAGCATTCCGTTCTTCCTGATCGACGGCCTGTTCACCCGGGGCGAGTTCACGGTGTTCGACGCACGTCAGACGGCCAACGCCCTGCTGCACTACGGCTGGGGCACGCCGGCCTTCGTGCTGGCCCGCATCCTGTCGCCGGCCTTCTTCGCCCGAGGCGACACCAAGGGTCCGATGCGGTTCGCCCTGATCTCGGTGGCGGTCAATATCGGCCTGGGCCTGGCGCTGTTCCCGGTCATGGGCGTGCCCGGCCTGGCGGCGGCGACCAGCGCCGCCTCGTGGATTAATGTGCTGCAGATGGCGCTGACCCTGCGCAAGCGCGGCGACTACGCGCCCAGCGCCGCCGCCTGGGGCAAGATCATTCGGGTGCTGGCGGCCAGCGTGGCCCTGGGCCTGATCCTGGCGGCGATCTCGTACGGGCGCGCCGCCCTTGAAGCCCCGATCCTGGCCGTGGGTATAGGCTCGGCCAAGGAGCTGGCGATCCTGGCCACCTGCGCCCTGGCGGCGGGGCTCTACCCCGTGCTGCTGCTGCTGTCGGGCGGGGTCACCCTGGCCGAGGCCAGGACCGTGCTGCGACGAGGCGCCGGCCGCTGAGCCGGCTTGCCCTGCGCAGCGCAGAGCGGTAACCAGCGTCCATGGCCGTGATCGGATTGCACGCGCCGCGATGGCGCGGCTCACACTGACCCTGATCCGCCGTATCCCCGGATGCGGTTCGCGCCGCCGCGCTCGCCATTCCAAGTTTCAAGATCCAAGGCTGAAGCCATGACCGACCAAGCTCCCGTCACCTATGCGGGCCCGCCCCGCGTGCTTTCGGGCGTCCAGCCCTCGGGCGCCCTGCACCTGGGCAACTATCTGGGCGCGCTGGTGAAGTTCACCCGCCTGCAGCACGAGATCGACACCTTCATCTTCGTGGCCGACCTGCACGCCATCACCGTCTGGCAGGATCCTGCGGCCCTGGCCCAGCAGACCCGCGAGATCGCGGCGGCTTACATCGCCTCTGGCCTGGACCCGGACAAGGCGACGATCTTCCCGCAATCGGCGGTGCGCGAGCACGCCGAGCTCTCCTGGATCTTCAACTGCGTCGCGCGCCTGGGCTGGCTGGACCGCATGACCCAGTTCAAGGAGAAGAGCGGCAAGCACAAGGAGCGCAGCTCGGTGGGCCTCTACACCTATCCGGTGCTGCAGGCGGCCGACATTCTCATCTACAAGGCCACCCACGTGCCGGTCGGCGAAGACCAGAAGCAGCACCTGGAGCTGACCCGCGACATCGCCCAGAAGTTCAATCACGACTTCGGCGCGCCCGGGGGGGCGCCGGCCTTCTTCCCGCTGCCCGACCCGCTGATCCAGGGGCCCGGCGCGCGGGTCATGTCCTTGCGCGACGGCTCGGCCAAGATGAGCAAGTCCGATCCGTCGGACTATTCGCGCATCAACCTGACCGACACCGCCGACGACATCGTCGCTAAGGTCAAGAAGGCCCGCACCGATCCGGAACCGCTGCCGGAGACGATCGAGGAACTGGCGACCCGCGCCGAGGCCGACAACCTGGTGGGCATCTTCGCGGCCCTGGCCGGCAAGACCAAGACCGAGGTTCTGGCCGACTACGCCGGCAAGGGCTTTGGAACCTTCAAGCCGGCCCTGGCCGAGCTGGCGGTCGAAAGCCTGGCCCCGGTGGGCGAGCGGATGCGCGGCCTGCTGGGCGATCCGGCGGTGCTGGACGCCATCCTGGCCAAGGGCGCGGAAAAGGCTCGCGAGGCCGCCGCCCCGACCCTGGCCGAGGTCAAGAAGCTGGTCGGCTTCTGGGGGGCGTAGATTGAGAGATTTCCTTCTCCCCTTGCGGGAGAAGGTGGCCCGATGGGCCGGATGAGGGGTCGCACAAACGAAAACCACCGCGACGGCGGCAAGCCAGTCGCGGCGGTCTCTTTCTTCAACCCCTCACCCGCCCCGCTGCGCGGGCCACCCTCTCCCGCAAGGGGAGAGGGGTATCAGGTCCGTTCCGGGATCCGCACCATCATGCGCTCGTAGCCTTTCACGAAGGTCGAGTAGACGCGCTTGGGCTCTTCCAGGACCTCGATCTTCGGGAAGCGCTTGAGGATCTCTTCCCAGACGATCTTGAGCTGCATCTCGGCCAGGCGGTTGCCCACGCAGCGGTGGATGCCGAAGCCGAACGACAGGTGGCGGCGGGCGTTGGGGCGATCGACGATGAACTGGTCAGCGTTCTCGATGACCGTGTCGTCGCGGTTGCCCGAGACGTACCACATGACGACCTTGTCGCCCTTCTTGATCGTCTGGCCGGCCAGCTCGAAATCTTCCAGCGCCGTGCGGCGCATATGGGCCAGCGGCGTCTGCCAGCGGATGATCTCCGAGACCATGTTCGGGATCAGGCTGGGATCGGCGCGCAGCTTGGCTTCTTCCTGCGGGTTCTTGGACAGGGCGTAGAGGCCGCCGGTCAGCGAGTTGCGGGTCGTGTCATTGCCGCCGACGATCAGCAGGATGACATTGCCCAGATACTCCATCGGCGGCATGTCGCGGGTGGCTTCGCCGTGGGCCAGCATCGAGATCAGGTCGTTGCCCGGCTCGGTCAGGTTCACCCGCTCGTTCCAGAGGTTGGTGAAATAGGCCAGGCACTCCAGCAGCTCGGCGCGACGGGCCTCCTCGCTCTCGATCAGACCGCTCTCGGGCGAGGCGGTGGCGATGTCAGACCAGCGGGTCAGCCTGCGGCGCTCTTCCCACGGGAAGTCGAACAGGGTGGCCAGCATCTGGGTGGTCAGCTCGATCGAGACCTTGTCGACCCAGTCGAACGGCTCGTTGATCGGCAAGGCGTCGAGGATCTGGCAGACCCGCTCGCGGATGATCCCTTCCAGACGACCCAGGTTCTGCGGCGAGACGATCGGGCTGACCGTCTTGCGCTGAATGTCGTGCTTGGGCTGGTCCATGGCGATGAACATCGGCAGGACGAAGTCCTCGTCGAAGTTCCGGATGGTGATGCCGCCCAGGTGCGCGTCCGACGAGAAGACCTGATGGGTCGTGTCGACGGTCATGATGTCGTTGTAGCGGGTGATCGACCAGTAGGGGCCGACCTCCTCGTCACCCTTCGAATAGTGGACCGGCGCTTCCTTCCGAAGGCGCTCGAAATAGGGCCACATCGCATCGGCCTGGAACAACGCCGGATCGGCGATGTGATAGTCTTCGAGGGGAATGGAATAGGCTCGCGCCCGCGCGTCAGCCTTAAGGTCGATCGAACCGTCGCTCATGAGATCCTCCCGCGGATCGGTGTTTTGCGACATCACGCCAGAAAATGACGCCTGTGTCACTTTTAAAATGCATGCTTTCGACGCCCTTGCGTCACGACATCGCGAGGTCCATTTCAGGCGCATGTTCATTCAGACCGAAACCACGCCCAATCCCGAGGTCCTGAAGTTCCTTCCCGGCCGCGAAGTGCTGGGTGAGGGCGCGCGCGAATTCCGCACGCCTGAAGAGGGCGACGCCTCGCCGCTGGCCAAGGCGCTGTTCGACCTCGGCGATGTGACGCGGGTGTTTTTCGGCCCCGATTTCCTGACCGTGACCAAGGGCGAGGACGCCCAGTGGCCGCACCTGAAGGCGCCGATCCTGGCGGCGATCATGGACCACTTCACCAGCGGCCGTCCGCTGCTGCTGGACCAGAACGCCGAGAGCGGCGGCCATGACGAGGGCGACTACGACGAGGAGACCTCGCAGATCGTCGCCGAGATCAAGGAACTGCTCGACACCCGCATCCGCCCGGCTGTGGCTCAGGACGGCGGCGACATCGTCTTTTCACGGTTCGAGCCGCAGACCGGCGTGGTGTGGCTGCACATGCGCGGCGCCTGTTCGGGCTGTCCGTCTTCGTCGGCGACCCTCAAGTCCGGCGTCGAGAACATGCTCAAGCACTACGTCCCCGAAGTGACGCGGGTCGAGCAGACGCTCTGACCTTTCCAGGTTGATCCGCCCTTTCGGGCCGCTATATCGTAACCTCTGCAGTTACGGAAAGGACCTCCCATGGCCAAGCTTGAAGACGCCACGCTCGACCAGTTGTTCACGCAGGCTCGCAGCTACAACGGCTGGAACCCCGAGCCCCTGCCCGAGAGCGTCCTGCGCGAGCTCTATGCGCTGACCAAGTTTGGTCCGACGGCGGCCAACGGCAGCCCCGCCCGCTTCTATTTCGTGACCTCGGCCGAGGCCAAGGAACGCCTGGCCAAGCTGTCGTCCGGCTCGAACGGGCCCAAGATCCTGC
Organism: Caulobacter vibrioides; assembly: GCF_002310375.3. Taxonomy (GTDB): domain Bacteria; phylum Pseudomonadota; class Alphaproteobacteria; order Caulobacterales; family Caulobacteraceae; genus Caulobacter; species Caulobacter vibrioides_D. Next base: position 61,838 of record NZ_CP023315.3, on the reverse strand, counting down.
AGGCGCCGTGCACGGTCATCATCGGCTATGACCTGGATTTCCCGCAAACCCTGCCCAAGCTGTTCCCGCACGCGCCCGGCGCCAAGGACTGGTTCAGCGACCCCGTGGCCAAGGAGTGGGGCGCGCTGCGCAACAGCTCGCTGCAGGGCGGCTATTTCATGATCGCCGCGCGGGCGCTGGGCCTGGATGTCGGTCCGATGTCGGGCTTTGACAACGCCGCCGTCGACGCCGAGTTCTTCGCGGGGACGAACATCAAGAGCAACTTCATCGTCTCGATCGGCCACGGCACGGACGAAGGCCTGTTCCCGCGCAACCCGCGCCTGGACTTCGACGAAGCCGCCAAGATTCTGTAAAAACCTGTCATCCCGGCCCGGCGCCTTGGCGCGCCGAGCCGGGATCGCCGGAAGCGCCGAGCCTGTTGCGGTCCCGGCTCTTCGCTGCGCTGCGGCCGGGATGACAAGGATTTTGTGCATGTCATGCACATTGGCTAGAAGGGGGGTCATGACCCCCCGCCACAGCTACCTCGCCCTGCCACTGCTGCTTCTGGCCGCCTGCGGTCCCGCCAAGACCGACGACAGCGCCAAGGGCCCGGTCACCGTGGCCATTGCGCCCTACGCGGGCGGCCCCCTGAAAATCAGCAACGACGGGGTCGGCCCGATCACCAGCGCGGTGGCCTTTGACCTCGCCACCCTGAAGTTGCTCTTCCCCAAGGCCAAGGTCGAACAGGCCTTCCTGCAGTCGGGCGACGGCCCGGCCCAGCCGATCATCACCCTCGAACAGGACAACACGCCGCTGGCCGAGATCGGCAAGCGCGACGAGGGCGACATCGCCTATGTCCGCGTCGAGGCGGGCGACGCGCGCGGGCCCAAGGACGAACAGTTGCTGGCCAAGTGGGGCGATCTTGGCTTCACCGCCGACCAGTGCCGGGCGGGCGAAGGCCGCGAGGTCAACATGACGATCTGCGTGCGCCCTGACGCCCCGCAGGTGTCGTACGTCTTCGGCGTTCCCGGCTGGACCAAGCCTGAGCTGCCGCCGGAGGCGACGCTGAAGGCCAAGGGTCAGCTCAACACCCTGATCTGGCGTCCCGCCGAGGGCGCCGTCGTCGGCGCGGCCTGAGCCATGATCCTGTCGATCGACACCTGCCTGGGCGCCAGCTCGGTCGCCATCCTCGACGGCGACCGCGTGCTGGCCATGCGAACCGAACCGATGACCCGGGGCCACCAGGAGCGCATCGGGATCCTGGCGCGCGAGACCGCCGCAGAGGCGGGCGTCGCGTTCACGGACCTGTCGCGGATCGCCGTGACGGTGGGACCCGGCTCCTTCACCGGCCTGCGTGTGGGCCTGGCCTTCGCCAAGGGCCTGGCCACCGCGCTCTCCATCCCGTGCGTGGGGGTCAATACGCTGGAGAGCCTGGCGTTCGGGACCAAGGGCTTCGCCGTCGCCCTGATCGATGCGCGCATGGAGCAGGTCTATATGCAGGCCTTCGTCGATGGTGCAGCCGTGATGGCGCCCGACGCCCTGGGCCTTGGCGAAGCCTCAGCGCGCCTCGTTGAGCTGTATTCCGGCGGCCCGGCGACCCTGATCGGCTCAGGCGCGCCGTTGCTGGCCGACACCATGAGGGGGGCGGTGATCCTGACCCCCGCCGCGCCCGATCCCGTGGCCGTGGCGCGCCTGGCGGCGGGCCGACCCGCCCCGACCCACGCGCCCCGGCCGCTGTATCTGCGCGCGCCTTACGCAACCCTGCCCGCCGCCTAGGCTGATCATGAACCTGCGTCCCGTCGGCTCCGAAGCCGCCTTCGATCTCGCCGACCTGCACGACAAGGCCTTCGATCGCCCCTGGACGGCGCTGGAGTTCGACGACCTGCTGAAGTCCCCAGGCGCTTTCGCGATCCTTGGCGAGGCGGGCGAGCCGGCGGAGGCCAAGGGCTTCATCCTGTGCCGCTCGATCGCCGGCGAGGCCGAAATCCTGACCGTAGCGGTCGATCCCGCCGCCCGTCGGCGCGGCTGGGGCGCGGCCCTGGTCGCGGTGGCCGCCGGGATCGCCGCCGAGACCAAGGCCGAGGCGATGTTTCTGGAGGTCGCCGCCGACAACCTCGCCGCCATCGCGCTGTACCAGACCACCGGCTTCCTCAAGGTGGGTTTGCGCAAGGGCTATTATCCCCATCCCGATGGGGCCAAGGACGCGCTGGTGATGCGACGGGCGCTTAACACTTAAGGGTCTACCGCCTATCTTGCCGGCGACTCAGACGGAGGCTCCGCCGTGGATCGACTCGAAAAGGCCTGTATCGAAAAAGGCATGCGCATGACCGACCAGCGTCGGGTCATCGCACGCGTGCTGTCGTCGGCCGAGGACCATCCGGACGTCGAGGAGCTGCACCGCCGCGCCCACGCCATCGATCCGCACATCTCGATCGCCACGGTCTACCGCACGGTACGTCTGTTCGAAGAAAGCGGCATCATCGAGCGCCACGACTTCCGCGACGGCCGCTCGCGTTACGAGCAGAGCCCGGACCACCACCACGACCACCTGATCGACATGAAGACCGGCAAGGTCGTCGAGTTCGTGGACGAGGAGATCGAGGCCCTGCAGCACGCGATCGCCAAGAAGCTCGGCTACAAGCTGATCGACCACCGCCTCGAGCTCTACGGAATGCCGCTGGAGGAGTAAGTCCAGCCCTTCTCCCCTTGCGGGAGAAGGTGTCGCGAAGCGACGGATGAGGGGTCGAGCGGGCCCTACCGAGAAACCCCTCATCCGAGCCGCTGACGCGGCCCACCTTCTCCCACAAGGGGAGAAGGAGACGCGCTGCGACCCCGCCACCCTTGCACACCGGGCCTCTCACCCCCATAACCTCGCCGCATGAGCGAGACCCCGCAAAAGCGCCTCTTCATCAAGACCTACGGCTGTCAGATGAACGTCTATGACAGCGAGCGCATGGCCGATGTCCTGCGTCCGCTGGGCTATGGCGTCGTCGACGAGCCCGAAGGCGCGGACCTGGTGGTGCTGAACACCTGCCACATCCGCGAGAAGGCCACCGAGAAGGTCTATTCGGAGCTTGGCTACATCAAGCAGATGAAGGACCGGAAGGCCGAGGCCGGCGGTCGCATGACCATCGCCGTGGCCGGGTGCGTCGCCCAGGCCGAGGGCAAGGAGATCATGAACCGCCAGAAGGCGGTCGATCTGGTGGTCGGGCCCCAGGCCTATCACCAGCTGCCCGAGCTGATCGCCCGCGCCCACCGCGCGACCGGCGAGCGCCTGGCCGCCGACTTCGCCGCCGACGAAAAGTTCGACGCCCTGCCGGCCGAGCGCCACGTGACCGGCGTCACCGCGTTCCTGACGGTGCAGGAAGGCTGCGACAAGTTCTGCACCTTCTGCGTGGTGCCCTATACGCGCGGCGGCGAATGGTCGCGGCCGGTGAGCGACATCGTCGAGGAGGCCAAGCGTCTGGCCGACCAGGGCGTACGCGAAGTCACCCTGCTGGGCCAGAACGTCAACGCCTATGACGGCGACGGCTCGACCCTGGCCAAGCTGGTCCGTCAGCTGGCCAAGATCGATGGCCTGGACCGCATCCGCTACACGACCAGCCACCCGCGCGACATGGGCGATGATCTGATCGAGGCCCACGGCGAGCTGCCGGAGCTGATGCCCTATCTGCACCTGCCGGTGCAGGCGGGCAGCGACAAGATCCTCAAGGCCATGAACCGCGACCACACGGCCGAAAGCTATGTGAAGCTGATCGAGAAGATCCGCGCCGCGCGGCCCGACATCGCCATGAGCGGCGACTTCATCGTCGGCTTCCCTGGCGAGCGCGACGGCGACTTCGAAAAGACCCTGGAGCTGGTGCGCGAGGTCGGCTTCGCCAGCGCCTTCTCGTTCAAGTATTCGCGCCGTCCGGGCACGCCGGCCTCGGCCATGCCCGGCCAGGTCGACGAAGCGGTCAAGGCAGAGCGCCTGGAGCGCCTGAACCAACTGCTCGACGAACAGCAGCGCGCCTTCAACGCCAGCCAGGTGGGCAAGGTGCTGCCGGTGCTGTTCGAGAAGGCCGGCCGCCATCCTGGCCAGGTCGTGGGCCGCAGCCCCTATCTGCAGGCCGTCCACGCAGAGGGCGGTGAGCATCTGATCGGGACGATCGTTCCCGTCCATATCGAGAGCGCCGCCAAGATGAGCCTGGCGGGCCGGCTCGAACCCGTTCTGGAGACCGCTTGAGTCGCACCCCTGAGTTCCTGCCGCTGTCCGACGACGCGGTCCACGCCGTCTCGGGCCCCAGCGGCCGTCACGCGGCCCTGATCGAAGACGCCTTCAAGGTGCTGATCGAGACGCCGGGCGGCGGCGTCACCCTGACCGGCGACGCGCGCGGCCGCACCAGCGCCAAGCGCGCGCTGCAGACCCTGGCCGCCCGCGCCGACGCCGGCGAGGAAGTGGTCGAGGCCGATGTACGGATCGCCATCGGCGGCGCGCACGAGACCAGCGGTCAGGCCTCGCCCCGCGCGGTGCGCAAGGGCAATGTCTCGCCCAAGACCAAGAGCCAGGCGCAGTACCTGGAGCGGATGGCGACCCACCCGCTGGTCTTTGGCCTGGGCCCCGCCGGCACCGGCAAGACCTTCCTGGCCGTGGCCCATGGCGCGGGCATGCTGATGCGGGGCGAAGTCGATCGCCTGATCGTCACCCGCCCCGCCGTCGAGGCCGGCGAAAAACTCGGATTTCTTCCGGGCGACCTGAACGAGAAGGTCGATCCCTATATGGCGCCGGTCTGGGAGGCCCTGACCGACATCATGGGCGCGGACCAGCTGCGCCGCCGCCGCGAGAAACTGGAGATCGAGGTCGCCCCGATCGCCTTCATGCGCGGTCGCACGCTGGCGCATGCATTCGTCATCGTCGACGAGGCTCAGAACTGCTCGCGGCTGCAGATGAAGATGGTGCTGACCCGCATCGGCGAGGGCGCGCGCATGGTCGTCACCGGCGATCCGACCCAGGTGGATCTGCTCAATCCGCGTGACTCCGGCCTAGCCCACGCCGTGTCGATCCTGGAAGGCGTCGAGGGCGTGGCGGTGTCGCGCTTCACCGCCTCCGACGTCGTGCGCCACCCGCTCGTCGAACGCATCGTCAAGGCCTATGACGCGGACGCGGCGCAGAGTACTCCCCGGTAACATGACCCTTACCGTTGATATCGAGATCGAGGACGAGGCCTGGACGACGGCGGAGGCCGAGACCGAGGCCCTGGTCTGGCGCGCCGCCCAGGCCGTGCTGGACGCCCATGAGGACATCGAAGGCCACGGGATCGTGATCCTGCTGACCGATGACGACAGCGTTCAGGCGCTGAACCGCGAGTTCCGTCAGAAGGACTATGCGACCAACGTCCTGTCCTTCCCCTCCCCGCCCAATCCGGAGGGTCAGATCGGCGATATCGCCCTGGCCTATGGGGTCTGCGCGCGCGAAGCGGCCGAACAGGGCAAGCCGCTGGCCCACCATCTGCAACATCTGGTGGCGCACGGCGTGCTTCATCTCCTAGGATATGATCACGAGCGCGACGACGAGGCGGAAGCCATGGAAGCGCTCGAACGCGAAATCCTGGCGGGTCTGGACGTTCCGGACCCATACGCCAGCGATGAAGAGGGACGCTGACCAGGGCCATGCCCAGCGACGAGCCTAGTCAACAGCCCGCCGCCCGACGAAGCCGGGGCGTGCGGGCGTTCTTTCGCCATATGCGCAGGCAACTGATGGGCGGCGGCGAGCCCCCTCGCCCGCCCGAAACCGCGGGGTCTGCGGGCGTAGTCGACCTGGTGGATCAGGCCGAGGCATTCCAGAGCCTGCGGGTCGCCGATGTGATGACGCCGCGCGCCGACATCGTCGCCGTCGAGCTCTCGACGCCGTTCGAGGCGGTGGCGGCCCAGTTCGCCGAGGCCGAGCATTCGCGGATGCCCATCTATCGCGAGACTCTCGACGACCCCGTCGGCGTCGTCCACGTCAAGGATGTGTTCCGCTTGCTGGCCGACGAGGCCAAACGGCCCGCGCCCGCCGATCCGGTGTTGAACAAGCTGCGCCGTGACGCGTTGTACGTGCCCGCTTCCATGAAGGCCGCCGACCTCCTGCTCCGCATGCGCACCAGCCGAATCCACATGGCCCTCGTGATCGACGAGTTCGGCGGCACCGACGGCCTGGTCTCGATGGAGGACCTGATCGAAGCGGTCGTCAGCGAGATCGACGATGAGCACGACGACGCCACCGCCGTCGCGGTGGTGGCCCGCCCGGGCGGAGTGTTCGACGCTGACGCCCGCGCGCCGCTGGAGGAGCTGGAGGCGGCGCTGAACCATGATCTGGCGCCGCCCGACATGGACGAGGATATCGACACCGTCGCCGGGCTGGTCGTCGCCCTGGCCGGACGCGTGCCGCAGCGGGGCGAGGTGATCGCCCATCCCGACGGCTTCGAGTTCGAAGTGGTCGAGGCCGATCCGCGTCGGGTGCGGCGCATTCGTGTTCGGGGCGGTCCTTCCCGACCGTCAGAGACCGCCGTGGACGGCGCCCCGCTCGACGCAAGGCTCTCGTGACGGCCTGGGCGCGGTTTCGCGAACGCCGCTGGAGCGGCCCCCTGCTGGCCCTGGTCTCAGGCCTGGCGGCGGCGTTGGCGCATCCGCCCTTCGGCTTTTTGCCCGGCCTGCTGGGCTATGCGGCGCTGCTCTATCTGATCGACGGCGCTGACGCCGAGCGCCCGCTGCGTTCGGCGTTCTGGCGGGGCTGGTTGGCGGGTCTGGGCTATTTTGGCCTCAGCACCTGGTGGGTCGGCGAAGCCTTCCTGGTGGACGCCGCCGTCCACGGGTGGATGGCGCCGTTCGCGGTTTCGGCGATGGCGGCGGGCTTGGCGCTGTTCTGGGGTCTCGCCGCCCTGGCCAATCGTTGGATGAGGCCAGCGAGCGTCTGGCGCATCCTGACCTTCGCCGGCGCGTTCGCGGCGCTGGAATGGGCGCGCGGTCATATTCTGACGGGCTTTCCGTGGAACCTCATCGGCGAAACCTGGCGCGCCGGCTCGGCCCCGTCGCAGGCCGCCGCCCTGGTCGGCGCCTACGGCCTGACCTGGATCACGTTAGCCATCGCCAGCGCGCCGTCGGTGTGGCGCGAGGGACGCGCCGGCCGACTGGCCTTGGGCGCGGCCGCCGCCGGCTTGGTGGCACTCTATGGCTATGGCGCGTTCGTTCTGTCCAAGCCTGTCGGACCCAGCGGACCCACCACGGTGCGCATCGTCCAGGCGGACATCAAGCAGGACCTCAAATGGGACGCCGAGCGCTTTGCTCAGATCGTCCAGGCCTATGTTTCGCTGACCGCCACGCCCTATGCCGACAAGCCGGTTGATGTCGTGATCTGGCCCGAAGGCGCGGTGCCCGCGGCGGTCAATGACTATCTCGCGCCCGGCTCATGGGTGAGGCAGGCCATTGTCGACAGCCTGGTCCCGGGCCAGGTCTTGCTCATCGGCGGCTATCGCTATGAAGGCGCGGTCGATCGCCCGACCTATTACAACAGCCTCGTCGCCCTTCGCCGGGGCGCCAGCGATCTGGAACTGGTCGGGATCTATGACAAGCACCGCCTGGTGCCGTTCGGCGAGTACTTGCCGGCCGAGCGCTTTCTGACGGCGATCGGCTTCAAGACCCTGGCGCATCTTGGCGACAGCTTCACTACGGGTCCTGCGCCCGCCCCGTTGCGGATATCTCCTGATCTGCTGGTTCAACCGCTGATCTGCTACGAGAGCCTGTTCCCCGGCCTGGCCAGGCCAGATCCAAGCGTCCGGGCCCTGATCAATGTCTCGAACGACGCCTGGTTTGGCGTGACGTCGGGCCCGCCACAGCATCTGAACCTGGCGAGCTACCGCGCGATCGAAAGCGCCCGGCCGCTTTTACGCGCCACGCCCACCGGAATCAGCGGCGTCATCGACGCACGCGGCCGTCTCGCGCCCGGAGCTTCGCTGGGCCTAGGAAAAAGCGGCGTCATCGACGCGCAAATACCAGGTGTGGGTGAGGTTACGCCCTACGACGACTTCGGAGATGCAGCCTTTTGGGCGCTTTTACTGATATCAGGGGTTGCATCAGCTCGCTTACGGATCGGTAAAACCTCATCCTCTATTGCGCGCTAGTGAAACTTGAGCTGAACTAAAGCCTAGTTTCAGCTTCTGGCGTGGGCATGAGCGAACCGTCGGACACCGAACGCCACCCCAATCCCGTCGACCTGCATGTTGGCGCCCGCATTCGCATGCGTCGTCGGATCCTGGGCGTCAGCCAGGAGCGCCTCGCCGAGGACCTCGGCCTCACCTTCCAGCAGATCCAGAAGTACGAGCGCGGAGCCAATCGGGTCAGCGCCAGCAAGCTCTATGAAATCGCCAGGAGCCTGCAGTCGCCCGTCGACTACTTCTTCGAGGGTCTCGAGGACGCTGCGGGCGGCGGCATGGCCGACGAAGGCGGGCCGTTCACGCACGATTTCCTGATGACGCCCGAAGGGCTGGAACTGGCGACGCTGTTCCCAAAGATCGATCGACAGAAGGTTCGGCGGCGGATCCTGGAGCTGGTGCGATCCATGGCCGCCGAGGACGCGGCTAGCGGCTTGGACGACTGACGCGGCTGTTAGATAAGCTCGCCTTGCTCGCATAAACATATCTTTATATGATTCTGGTCTAACTGAACGCCGACTGGGCGCCGCGCGCCCGTGCGTGTCTTCATGACCGGAGCTGTCTCTTGAGCCGTTCGTCCTACATCTTCACCAGCGAGAGCGTTTCCGAAGGTCACCCCGACAAGGTCGCCGATCGCATCAGCGACACCGTCGTCGACGCCTTCCTCTCGGTCGATCCCGAGGCGCGCGTCGCCTGCGAGACCTTGGTGACCACCAATCGCGTCGTGCTGGCCGGTGAGGTTCGCGCCGGCAAGCCGGACGGCGACAAGAAGGCCAACAAGCAGCTGACTAAGGACATCCTCGGCTCCCTGGAGCCGAAGGTCCGCGCGGCGATCAAGGATATCGGCTACGAGCAGAAGGGCTTCCACTGGAACAAGGCGAAGTACTCCAACTTCCTGCACGGCCAGTCCGCCCACATCGCCCAGGGCGTGGACGCCACCGACAAGAAGGAAGAAGGCGCCGGCGACCAGGGCATCATGTTCGGCTACGCCAGCACCGAGACCCCGGAACTGATGCCGGCCACGCTGCAATACAGCCACAACATCCTCAAGCGCCTGGCCGAGCTGCGTCACAGTGGCGCGCTCTCCGAGCTCGAGCCCGACGCCAAGAGCCAGGTCACCCTGGAATATGACGGTAATGGACGCCCGCTGCGCGTGGTCTCGATCGTCGTGTCGCACCAGCACAAGAAGAAGATCGACGGCAAGGCCGCGACCTCCAAGCGCGTGCTGGAGCTGATCAAGCCGCACATCCTGCCGATCTTCCCCGACGGCCTGATCACCAAGAAGACCCAGTGGCTGGTCAATCCGACCGGCCGCTTCGAGATCGGCGGCCCGGACGGCGACGCTGGTCTCACCGGTCGCAAGATCATCGTCGACACCTACGGCGGCGCGGCCCCGCACGGCGGCGGCGCGTTCTCGGGCAAGGATCCGACCAAGGTCGACCGCTCGGCGGCCTATGCCTGCCGCTACCTGGCCAAGAACGTGGTCGCCGCGGGTCTGGCCGATCGCTGCACCATCCAGATCGCCTACGCCATTGGCGTCGCCCAGCCGGTTTCGTTCCACGTTGACCTGCACGGCACCGGCAAGGTGGATCCGGCGGTGCTGGAAAAGACCCTGCCGCAGCTGATCGGCGGCGCCACCCCGCGCGCGATCCGCGAGCACCTGCAACTGAACCGCCCGATCTACGCCCGCACCGCCGCCTACGGTCACTTTGGCCGGACGCCGGACAGCGAGGGCGGCTTCTCGTGGGAGAAGACCGACCTCATGAGCGACCTGAAGGGCCTGGCGTAAGCCTCGATCCTTTGGCTATGCGAGCGGGCTCCGGTTAGCGCCGGGGCCCGTTTTCGTTTGAGCCGTGCGTCCTTCGAGGCGCGCTCAGGAGCGCGCACCTCAGGATGAGGTCGTTATGGCAACGGCTCCCTCATCCTGAGGCTCCCGAGCAGCGGGCCTCGAAGAACCCACGACGCTGGCCTCTCGCGTCTATCACCGCTAAGACGCCCGCCCATGACCAACCCGCAACAACCCCACGGGCCGCTGCGCTCGTTCGGCCGCCTGAAGTCGCGCCCTGTGAAGCCGCGCCAGCAGGCCCTGCTCGACACCCTGTTGCCGCAGATCGCCGTCCCGAGCGGTCCGTTCCAGCCGCTGAACCTGATGCCCGAGGCCAAGGCCGTCTGGCTGGAGATCGGCTTTGGCGGCGGCGAGCACATGGCGGCCCAGGCGGGCCGCAACCCCGAAACCCTGGTGATCGGCGCCGAGCCCTTCGTGAACGGCGTGGCCAGCGCCGTGCGTCACGTCGAGGAGCAGGCGCTCAAGAACGTCCGCATCCACGAGGGCGACGCCCGCGACGTGGTGGACTGGCTGCCCGACGCCTGCCTGGATCGCGTGTTCATCATGTTCCCGGATCCCTGGCACAAGGCCCGGCACAACAAGCGCCGCCTGATCCAGCCGGAGTTCGTGCGCGAGCTGGCGCGGGTCATGAAGCCGGGCGCCGCCCTGCGTTTCGCCACCGACTGGGCCGACTACGCCGAGTGGACGACCGAGCGGGTGCTGGCCGATCCGGACTTCCGTTTCGCCGATGAGGCGGCGGACCGCAACGCGATCCCAACCGACCACGTGACCACGCGCTACGAGGAAAAGAAGCTGGGCGACTGCGCGCCGGTGTTCCTGGACTTTGTCAGGGCTTAGTCGAACGGCGTCAGACGTGCTTCCCCGAGGCCTCGGACACACCTAGGCTCGCACCCGAACGCCCCCCGTCAGGGGCGACTTGGGAGGCGGTCATGTCTTGGATTTCGGAGCACTACGCCGGCGTCTTGGTGGTCAGCGGCCTTCTGACCTTGTCGATGCTGCAGTTCGCGCTGGCGCCGGATCGGGCTCAGCGTTCGACCTTCGGTGAAGCACTTGAGGGGCCGGTCGCGGAGATCATCGTCCGCGGCTGGGGCCTGCTGATCGCCCTGATCGGCGGCATGTTGGTGTGGGCGGCCTTCCACCCGGAGACACGGGCCATGGCGGTCGCCGTGGCGGTCGTGAGCAAGGCCTTCTTTATCGGATCGCTGATCGCTCAGGGGCGTCGCTATCTGAAGGGCTTCTCAGGCGTCGCCATCCTCATTGACAGCGCAGTGATCGCCCTACTGGTGACCGGCCTATGGGCCAGTCACCAGGGCTGAACTAACTCAGTAGCTTTCGTTGTAGCGCTTGATCGCCGTGCGGATGATCTCGGCGGTCTCGTCGGGATCGGCCCAGCCGCTGATCTTCGTCGACTTGCCCTTTTCCAGGTCCTTGTAGTGCTGGAAGAAGTGGGCGATCTGCTCGGTCAGGATGGTGGGCAGGTCGCGCCAGCTGGTCACGCCGGTGTAGAACGGGTGCAGTTTGTCGACCGGTACGGCCAGGATCTTCTCATCCGAGCCAGCCTCGTCGACCATCATCAGGGTGCCGATCGGGCGGCAGCGGATGATCGCGCCGGGCACCACCGGGGTCGGACCCACCACCATGATGTCGGCGGGGTCGCCGTCGTCGGCCAGGGTGTGCGGGATGAAGCCGTAGTTGGCCGGATAGAACATCGCCGTGTGCAGGAAACGGTCGACCATCAGGGCGCCGCTTTCCTTGTCGATTTCATACTTCACCGGCTCGCCGCCCTGCGGGATCTCGATGATGGCGTTCAGGTCGTACGGCGGGTTTACGCCGACGGCGATCTTGGACAGGTCCATTTTGACTCTTTATCAGATGCGGCCCTTGGGGAGCGGCCTGCGCGGCTGGGCTTATAGGCCCAAAATGCTGCGGCGCGGAAGACGACTCCGGAGATTTCCCCGTCATGAGTCGACAACGATCGGCAATTCGCCTACAAAGCGTTCTACATCGTCCGTTAGCGCTGATGGCGCTTTCGAGCGGCGGCCCGAAAGGCTGCCGCTTTTTGTTTGGCCGAACGGTCTCAGCGCCGCCGGCCCAGAACTTGAGTTGAGAGACCGTGCGCGGGAAGACGCAGGAAGACCGTGACCTGATCGAGATGCTCGATCCCGTGGCCGAGAGCCTCGGCTACGAGATTGTTCGCCTGCGCCTGATGGGCGGGACCGAACAACGCCGCCTGCAGATCATGGCCGAGCACCCGCTGCTGGAAGACGGCACGGGCGGCGACATGAACGTCGAGGATTGCGCCAAGTTGTCGCGCGCCGTCTCCGAAGTGCTCGACGCGGCCGACCCGATCGTCGGCGAATACACTCTGGAAGTCTCCAGCCCCGGCATCGACCGGCCGCTGACCCGCCTGAAGGACTTTGACGACTATGCGGGCCTGGAAGCCCGCATCGAGCTTGATCGCGTGGCCGAGGGCCGCAAGCGCTTCAAGGGTGAACTCGCCGGGGTCGAGGACGACCAGGTGGGCCTGAACATCGAGGGCGAGGACGACGTCACCGTCTACTTCCCCTTCGCGTGGGTCATCGACGCCAAGCTCGTCATGACCGACGCCCTGATGGAGCGGGGGGCCAAGCAACGGGCCGCCCGCCTCGAATCCGAAAACGAAGACCTGTCCGAAAGTGAAGAGGACTGACCATGGCCATCGGCATCGCCGCCAACCGGCTTGAACTCCTGCAGATCGCCGACGCGGTCGCCCGCGAAAAGGGCATCGAGAAGGAAGTCGTCATCGAGGCCATCGAGGACGCCCTGCAGAAGGCTGCCCGCGCCCGCTACGGCGCCGAGCACGACATCCGCGTCAAGATCGACCCCAAGACGGGCGAAACGACGCAGAAGCGCCTGATCGAAGTCGTCGCCGACGAAACCGACCTGGAAGGCGAGATCGGCAAGATGCCCTTCTCGATCGCCAAGCGCACCTGGCGCGACGCCGAGATCGGCAAGGTCTATGAAGAAGTGCTCCCGCCGTTCGAGATCGGCCGCGTGCAGACCCAGATGGCCCGTCAGGTCGTCATGCATAAGGTCCGCGAGGCCGAGCGCGAGCGTCAGTACGACGAGTACAAGGATCGCGTCGGCGAGATCGTCAACGGCAGTGTCAAGCGCGTCGAATACGGCAACGTGATCGTCGACCTGGGCCGTGGCGAAGGCATCATGCGCCGCGACCAGTCGATCCCGCGCGAGAACTTCAACGTCGGCGACCGCATCCGCGCCTACATCTACGACGTCCGTCGCGAGACCAAGGGCCCGCAGATCATGCTGAGCCGCGCGCACGGCGGCTTCATGGCCAAGCTGTTCGCCCAGGAAGTGCCGGAAGTCTACGACGGCGTCATCGAGATCCGCGCTGTGGCCCGCGACCCGGGCTCGCGCGCCAAGATGGCCGTCATCTCCAACGACGGCTCGATCGACCCGGTCGGCGCCTGCGTCGGCATGCGCGGCTCGCGCGTTCAGGCGGTCGTGGCCGAGCTGCAGGGCGAGAAGATCGACATCATCCAGTGGTCGGAAGACGAAGCCACCTTCATCGTCAACGCCCTGGCCCCGGCCGAAGTCTCCAAGGTCGTCATGGACGAGGAGGACGAGCGCGTCGAAGTGGTGGTGCCGGACGAACAGCTGTCGCTGGCCATCGGCCGTCGCGGCCAGAACGTGCGCCTCGCCTCGCAGCTGACCGGCTGGCAGATCGACATCATGACCGAGAGCCAGGAGAGCGAGCGCCGCCAGCGCGAGTTCGCCGAGCGTACGGCCCTGTTCCAGGAAGCCCTGGACGTCGATGAGGTCATCGCCCAGCTGCTGGTCACCGAAGGCTTCGCCGCGGTGGAAGACGTCGCCTATGTCGAGCCGCATGAAATCGCCTCGATCGAGGGCTTCGACGAGGAAACCGCCGAGGAACTGCAGGCCCGCGCCCGCGAGTTCCTCGAAAAGGAAGCCGCCGAACTGGACACCAAGCGCAAGGCGCTGGGCGTCGAGGACGAGGTCCTGGCCATCGAGGGCGTGACCCTGGCCATGGCCGTGGCCCTGGGCGAAGGCGATGTGAAGTCGGTCGAGGATCTTGCGGGTCTGGTGCCGGACGACATGCGCGGCTGGTTCGAGAACAAGGGCGGCGAGCGCGTGCGCGAACCGGGCATCCTGGAAAGCTTCAACCTCTCGCCGGAAGACGCCGAGGCGCTGATCATGCGCGCTCGTATCGCCATGGGCTGGGTCGAGGCCCCGCCTGAGCCGGAATACGAAGAAGGTGAAGGCGACGTCGCTGAAGACATCGGAGAAGATGTCGTTGAAGACGCCGCTGAAGAGGTCGCCGCTGAAGGCGACGTCGCCGCAGAGCAGGAAGAGGCCTAAGCGCCTTGGAGCTGTGCTGGACGGCCTCGCGGAGCAATCCGCGGGGCCGTTCGCGCTCCTAGGCGTCCCCTAAGATCATGACCGAAGCCCCCGCGCCCAGGACCCACGCCGAAGCCAATCGCCTTCGCAAGGACATCGTCCTTGGCGAAGCGACCGATGAGGCGCGTCTGATCCGCTTCGTGGCGGGGCCGGACGGCGTTGTGGTTCCCGACCTGGCGCGCAAACTTCCCGGGCGCGGCGTCTGGGTCGGCGCGGACCGAGACTCGATCACGACCGCCGCCAAGAAGGGCCTGTTCTCCCGGGCCGCCAAAACCAAGCTGACCGCCCCGCCCGATCTGGCCGACCAGGTCGAGGCGCTGCTGGCCCGCCGGGTTCTTGAGGGCCTGGGCCTTGCGCGGAAGGCCGGCGGCATTATTTCGGGTTTCGAAAAGGTGGTCGCCGCCCTGGGAACGGGCAAGGTCGCCTGGCTGGTCGAGGCCGCCGACGGCGCCGAAGACGGTCGCCGCAAGATTCTTTCCGCCGCGCGGAAGGCCGCAAATCAGCCTCGCCTGCTGGGCGCCTTCAATTCCGACGAATTGGGTTTGGCCTTGGGCGGGGAGAATGTGATACACACAGCGCTTCTCGCTGGGCGTGGGACCGATCGCTGGACTTTAGATGTCGAGCGTTTATCCGGCTTCCGCCCGCTTCTGCCTCCCGCATGGTCGGCGAACGCACGCGAGGACGACTAGGGATTTTCGCCTCTGGCGGGCCCTGGACAAAGACGGCGGGCCTGTCCGCCCGGTCGGTTCGCCGACCCTGGCAGGCACTAGAGCTTTTCCATCTCACCGGGCCTCCGGTGGGATGGGAAAGCTCTAGAATCTTTGAGTGAGCCCAGGTGTTCGGCCGGGCTCGTGAGTGAAGGGTCGGGGAAACGGCTTCCTTTTGGAGGTACGTCCGGGCCCCTTTCTCACATGGAACGAACGGTTTTTTAGCCGGGTACCGCCCGGCGGAAGTACAAGCGAGCGCATGAGCGACGAGAACGAAAACGGCCGACCCGGCGGACGCACCCCGATGACCCTGAAGCCCCGCCAGGGCTCAGTGAGCGCCGGGGTCGTGAAGCAGAGCTTCAGCCACGGCCGGACCAAGACGGTGGTGGTGGAAACCAAGCGGACGCGTCCCCACGCGCCCGCAGCAGGCAATCTTGCCGCGCCGTCCTCGGCCGAGCGTCGTCAGGGCGATCCGCCCGCGCCGCGCCCGTCGCAATCGCAAGGTGGCGGTGGCGGATCCGCCGGTGGGCTGTCGCAGGAAGAACTGCGCGCCCGTCAACGCGTCGTCGACGCCGCGCGTGAGGCTCAAGCCCGCCAGGCGGCCGAACAAGCCGCTGCGGAGGCCCGCGCCCGCGCGGCCCAGGAAGCCGCTCAACGTGAAGCCGCCGCCAAGGCCGCGGCCGAGCGCGCCGCCGCTGCTCCGCCGCCCGTCGCGCAAGCGCCTGTGGCGCCTGTCGCGCCCGTGACCCCGCCGCCCGCTGCGCCTCAGGCGCCGCGACCGGTGGCTCAAGCCCCGACTGCGCCCCCGGCCCCGCGCCAGGACGCCCCGCGTCAGGACACGCGCGCCCCGACGGCCGGCCAGACACGCACCTACGAACCCAGCCGCGAGCGTCGCGACGATCGTCCCAGCACCACGACCTATCGTCCGACCCCGCAAGGCGACCGTCCGTTCAACCAGCGCGCGCCGCGTCCCGACGCCAACGCCAACTTCGGTCAGCGCGCGCCGCGCCCCGAGGGCGACCGTCCGCGCGGTCCGCGCCCCGAAGGGGATCGCGGCGGCTATCGTGGTGATCGTCCGCAAGGCGGCGACCGTCCGCAGGGCGACCGTCCGCAAGGCGATCGTCCTCAGCAGACCGTCCGTTACTCGGCCCTGGCTCCGCGCCCGGCGCCTGGTGGCGCGCGCGGTCCCGGCGGCCCGCCCCGTGGTCCGCGCCCTGGCGTTCCCGCCTCGGCTCCGGCGACGCCGGAAATCCAGCGCGCCATGCGCTCGGCCCCGCGTCCCGGCGGCGAAGTCAGCCGCCGGCCCGACGAGGACGATGATCGCCGCAAGAGCGCCGCGCCCAACAAGGCCGTCTCCCGCGTCAAGGGCGCCCCGCAGCGCCGCGAAGGTCGTCTGACCATCCAGGCCGTGGCCGGTGACGGCGACTCCGCCGACCGGATGCGTTCGCTCGCCTCGGTCCGTCGGGCCCGTGAGCGCGAAAAGGAAAAGCGCCGCGGCGGCGTGGCCGAACAGGCGCGTGTCGCCCGTGAAGTGGTCATTCCCGACGTCATCACCGTGCAGGAACTGTCCAACCGGATGGCCGTGCGCGGCGTCGACATCATCAAGTTCCTGATGCGTCAGGGCGTGATGCTGAAGATCAACGACGTCATCGACAATGACACCGCCGAGCTGGTGGCCACCGAGTTTGGTCACACCGTCAAGCGCGTGTCGGAAGCCGACGTCGAAGAAGGCTTCATCGGCGCCGAGGACACCGACGACCACATGGAGGCCCGACCGCCGGTCGTGACCATCATGGGTCACGTCGACCACGGCAAGACCAGCCTGCTGGACGCCCTGCGTTCGACGGACGTGGCCGCCGGCGAGCACGGTGGCATCACCCAGCACATCGGCGCCTATCAGGTTCGCCTGAAGGACGGTCAACGCGTGACCTTCCTCGACACGCCCGGTCACGCCGCCTTCTCGGCGATGCGCGCTCGCGGCGCCAACATCACCGACATCGTGGTGCTGGTCGTGGCCGGTGACGACGGCGTGATGCCCCAGACGATCGAGGCGATCAAACACGCCAAGGCCGCTGACGTGCCGATTATCGTCGCCGTCAACAAGATGGACAAGCCGGGCTCGGACCCGACCCGCGTGGTCAACGAGCTGCTGCAGCACGAGATCGTCGTCGAAAGCCTGGGCGGCGACACCCAGATCATCGAGGTCTCGGCCAAGGCGCGCACGGGTCTGGACGACCTGCTGGACGCCATCCTGCTGCAGTCCGAAGTGCTGGACCTGAAGGCCAACCCCGACCGCACCGCCGATGGCGTGGTGATCGAGGCCAAGCTGGACAAGGGTCGCGGCGCGGTTTCGACCGTCCTGGTCAATCGCGGCACGCTGAAGCGCGGCGACATCGTCGTCGCCGGCGCCCAGTTCGGCCGGGTTCGCGCCCTGTTGAACGAGCGTAACGAGCAGCTGACCGAAGCCGGTCCCGCCACCCCGGTCGAGATCCTCGGCCTGGACGGCGTGCCTTCGCCGGGCGAAGCCTTCGCCGTGGTGGAGAACGAAGCCCGCGCTCGCGAGCTGACCGAGTACCGCATCCGCCAGAAGCGCGAGAAGTCGCTGGCGCCGATCGGCGCGGGCGCTTCCATGGCCGACATGATGGCCAAGCTGCAGGACAAGAAGCTGAAAGAGCTTCCGCTGATCATCAAGGCCGACGTGCAAGGTTCGGCCGAGGCGATCATCGGTTCGCTGGACAAGATGGCCACCGACGAGGTCCGCGCGCGGATCATCCTGTCGGGCGCCGGCGCGATCAGCGAAAGCGACGTCATGCTGGCCAAGGGCGCCGGCGCGCCGGTCATCGGCTTCAACGTCCGCGCCTCGGCGCAGGCCCGAGCCCTGGCCGAACGCGAAGGCGTCGAGATCCGCTACTACGCGATCATCTACGACCTGCTGGACGATATCAAAGGCGTGCTCTCGGGCATGCTGGCGCCGATCCAGCGCGAAACCTTCCTTGGCAACGCCGAGGTCCTGCAGGCCTTCGACATCTCGAAGATCGGCAAGGTCGCCGGCTGTAAGGTCACCGAAGGCGTGGTCCGCAAGGGCGCCAAGGTCCGGATCATCCGTCAGGACATCGTGGTTCTGGAACTGGGCACCCTGCAGACGCTCAAGCGCTTCAAGGACGAGGTCAACGAAGTCCCCGTCGGTCAGGAGTGCGGCATGATGTTCGCGGGCTTCCAGGACATCAAGGTCGGCGACACGATCGAGTGCTTCACCGTCGAAGAGATCAAGCGCCAGCTCGACTAAGAGCTTCGCGAGATCATAAAATCAGGGCGCGGGTCGAAAGGCCTGCGCCCTTTTTCGTTGCCGAAAACCGAGACTGGAAATCGCCCCAATCTCTGGCTACGCCTTGCGCATGCGCCTGAAAGCCCTTCTCGCCCTGACCGCTGTCGCCGCCTCCCTGAGCGCCTGCGCGACCGTCAACCGCCTCGACGCCGGCGGCGATGTGCATGACCTGTTGGTCGCGATCCGTGACAACGACCGCGCCACGTTCGACGCCCATGTCGACCGCCGCGCTCTGAAGAGTCAGATCGAGGCGCGACTGATGGCCGAAGCCCGCCAGCGCGCGGGCCAGAACGACGGCGTCATCGCCCTGGCCGCCATCGCCGCCGGCCCATTGGCCAACGCTGCCGGCGAGGCCCTGATCCGCCCCGAGACGTTCCGCGCGGCCGCCAACTATTACGGCTACACGCCTGATCGCCCGATCCCCGGTCGCGTGGCGATCGCCGCCGCCTTGCGCCCCACCGGCGACGGCCGCGTCTGCGCCGCTAGACAGGATGGCCCTTGCCTCCTGACCTTCACCCGTGAGGGCGATCGCTGGCGGCTGTCGGGCTTCGACGCCCAGGCGGCCAATCTTCGCGGCAAGTGATGCGTCGATCGATCGTCCGCGGCGCAGTCCTCGCGGTGGCGATGATCGCCGCCACGTCCTCCGCCGCGTCCGCCGAGACGCGGATGTTCTCCTACGACCCGATCTCGCCGGACGCCAAGCGCCTGACGGGCGCGGGGGTGACCATCCTGTTCAAGGATGGTTTCCTGGGCGCCGGCCGGCCGCTCAAGGTGCTGGCCACCGGCGTTCCCGCCCAGGCGATGCTGAAGGCCGCGCGAGCAAAGGATCTCGGTCCAGACGGCCTTTCGGCGATGAGCGGCGTCGACGCCAAAGCCGCCCTGTACGCGGTCGACGCGTCGGCGGCCCAGGGCAAGATCTATGTCCGCGCCTTCTGCCCCGGCTCGGCGCGCCTTTGGCTGTCGTTCAGCCCTATCGCCGTGCGCCGCGACCTGCGGATCCAGGCGTTCGGCGACGATCCCAAGACGCCTGGCCAGGCGCGCCTGTGCGGGACGCTCGACTTCTCGTATCGCGGCGAATGGCGACTGCCGGACAATCGCACGCCCGATCCGATGTCGGACTGGACCGATAACCCTCAGCGTCCGGACGTCTCGAACTAGAGCCCTCGCCAGCCGCGCGGCCAGGGTCTAGCCTCGCTGAAAAGCGGAGGGGACAAGATGGCTGACGACACCGTGCTGGCGGGCTTTGAGCGTTTCGACTTCGACGACGGCCGTTGGTCGCGTGAGGTCCACAAGATCGGCGCTGGTCCGGCCGTCATCGTGATCCACGAGGTCCCGGGCCTGCATCCGGGGGTTCTGGCCTTCGCCCGCGACCTGGCGCACGCGGGCCTGACCGCCTATTGCCCCAGCCTGTTCGGCAAGCCCGGCAAACAGATCGGTCGCGGCTATGCGATCGGCGAGATCCTGAAGAACATCTGCGTGCGTCGTGAGTTCACCGTCTGGAAGGACGGCCGCTCCAGCCCGATCGTCGACTGGCTGCGCGCCCTGGCCCGCAAGGCCCACCAAGACTGCGGCGGCAAGGGCGTGGGCGCGGTGGGCATGTGCTTCACCGGCGGCTTTGCTCTGGCGATGATGACCGAGCCCTCGGTCGTGGCGCCGGTGCTCTCGCAGCCCTCGCTGCCGTTGAAGGACAAGGGCGGCCTGGACTGCTCGGCGTCCGAGATCGCCTGCGCCAAGAAGCGGTTCCAGGACGAGAACCTGTCGCTGATCGCCCTGCGCTTCACCTCCGACAAGCTGGTGCCCGACGCCCGCATCGCCCGCCTGAAGGCCGAGTTCGGCGACAAGGTCGAGGTGGTGGAACTGGCCGATGCGGACGCCGCGCCGGGCCAGCCGATGGCCCCGCACTCGGTGCTGACCCTGCACCTGCATCGCTCGGTCCCGACCAGCGGCAGCATGCAGGCCCGGGACAAGGTGATCGCATTCTTCAAAGAAAGAACCGGCGTGTAGGCGCCCTCTCCGGCAAGGGGAGAAGGATGTCGCACTGGACTTCCGCCGTTTGGAGGCCTAGACACCGCGCCTTCCGATTTTCCCCGCGCACCGGCGTTCGATCCGCCGGCCGGGCCACAAGGACTATCGCGCCATGAAGCGCCAATCTGACACCAAGAAGGGCGTCCTGACCGGCCCCTCGCAACGCCAGCTTCGCGCCGGCGAACTGATCCGCCACGCCCTGGTCGAGATCCTCCGCGAGGAAGAGCTGCAGGACGAGGCTTTGCAGAACATCTCGGTCACCGTCTCCGAGGTGCGGATGAGCCCGGACCTCAAGCACGCCATCTGCTTCGTCGAGCCGCTGGGCGCGGGCCTGACCGGCCAGGACGCCGCCAAGAACACCGGCGAGATCATCAAGGGCCTGAACCGGGTGTCGAAGTTCCTGCGCGGGCGCCTGGGCCGCAGCATCGACATGAAGTTCACCCCGGACCTGAAGTTCATCCACGACGAGAGCTTCGGCACGGCCGCCTATATGGACAAGCTGTTCCTGGATCCGCGCGTCCAGCAGGACACCCGCCGCTTGTCCGACGTGGTCGACGACGAAGACGAGGCCTAAGCATGGCCCGCCGCAAGAAGGGCGAGGCCGTCTCGGGCTGGCTGTGCCTGGACAAGCCCTACGACCTGACCTCCACCACGGCCGTCTCCCGCGTGCGTCGCGCGTTCAACGCCCAGAAGGGCGGTCACGCGGGCACGCTGGACCCGCTGGCGACCGGGATCCTGCCGATCGCGCTGGGCGAGGCGACCAAGACCGTCCCGTTCCTGATGGACGCCGACAAGGCCTATCGTTTCACCATCGCCTGGGGCCGTGACACAACGACGCTGGACCGCGAGGGCGAGACCACCGCGACCTCCGACGTGCGCCCCACCCGCGAGCAGGTCGAGGCCTCGCTGCCCGCCTTCATCGGCGAGGTGGATCAGATCCCGCCCAACTTCTCGGCCATCAAGGTCGACGGCGAACGGGCCTACGACCTGGCCCGCGACGGCGTCGAGTTCGAGCTGCCGACCCGCAAGGTCAGCATTTTCGACCTCAAGGTGGTCGATCAGCCGGACGTCGACCACGTGACGCTGGAGATGGAATGCGGCAAGGGCACCTATGTCCGCGCCGTGGTCCGGGACCTTGCCAAGGCGCTGGGAACCTGCGGTCACGTGGCCGATCTGCGTCGAACGCGGGTGGGCGGCTTCTCCGAGGGCTCGGCGATAGCGCTGGAAACTCTGGAGAATTTGAGCTATGAGGCCCGGCTGTCGGAGGCATTGCTTCCGGTCGAGACCGCGCTGGACGACATCCCGGCGTTGGCCGTGACCGACGAAGACGCCTTCCGGCTTGCACAGGGACGCGCCATCGTCCTGCTCCCGAGGCAGGTTGAAACGCTGAAAGCCGAGCTTCCGCCCGGCGATCGCACCGTTTCAGCCATGTCCGGCGACAGGTTGGTGGCCCTGTGCGAGATGCGCGCTGGGAAGCTCAATCCCGTGCGGGTCTTCCAACTCACCTGAGCGGAGACAACCCGATGTCGATCACTATCGAGCGCAAGGCCGCTCTCATCGCCGAACACGCCCGCACCACTGGCGACACCGGCAGCGCTGAAGTCCAGGTCGCGATCCTCTCGGAACGCATTTCGAACCTGACCGAGCACTTCAAGACGCACAAGAAGGACAACCACAGCCGTCGTGGTCTGCTGAAGCTGGTTTCCCAGCGTCGCCGGCTCCTCGACCACCTGAAGAAGTCCGACGCCGGTCGCTATCAGTCCCTGATCGAAAAGCTGGGTCTGCGTCGCTAAGGCACAAGGTCCGCCGCCCCGCGAAAGCAGGGCGGCGGATCGCGTATTTGGGGCCCGGCGGCCGAGACAGGCCGTACGCCAGGCTTCCCGAGGATGGCCCGCTCAAACCGGGTTGTCCGACTGTCCGAGGGTTCACGTCCTCAAACCCGCCTGTCACACTGGATGAGGATCATCGGGCCGGCTTCCGTTAGCCGTCCGCCCCTGTCCGCCCCGACGGGAATCCGCCCGCGGGAACCGAAAGAAGAAAAATGTTCGATATCAAACGCAAGACGATCGAGTGGGGCGGCAAGACGCTGGTCCTCGAAACCGGTCGCATCGCCCGTCAAGCCGACGGCGCCGTCCTGGCCACCATGGGCGAAACCGTCGTCCTGGCCACCGCCGTGTTCGCCAAGAGCCAGAAGCCGGGCCAAGACTTCTTCCCGCTGACGGTCAACTATCAGGAAAAGACCTTCGCGGCCGGCAAGATCCCCGGCGGCTTCTTCAAGCGCGAAGGCCGTCCGTCGGAAAAGGAGACCCTGGTCTCCCGCCTGATCGACCGTCCGATCCGCCCGCTGTTCGTCAAGGGCTTCAAGAACGAAGTCCAGGTCGTCGTCACCGTGCTGCAGCACGACCTCGAGAACGATCCCGACATCCTGGGCATGGTCGCCGCCTCGGCCGCTCTTGTCCTGTCGGGCGCCCCGTTCATGGGTCCGATCGGCGCGGCTCGCGTGGGCTGGGTCGACGGCGGCTACGTGCTGAACCCGACTCTCGATGAGATGAAGGAAAGCAAGATGGACCTCGTCGTGGCCGGCACCGCCGACGCCGTGATGATGGTTGAATCGGAAATCCAGGAGCTCTCGGAAGAGATCGTGCTGGGCGGCGTCAACTTCGCCCACCAGCAGATGCAGACCGTGATCGACGCGATCATCGACCTGGCCGAGCACGCCGCCAAGGAGCCCTTCGCGTTCGAGCCGGAAGACACCGACGCGATCAAGGCGAAGATGAAGGATCTGGTCGGCGCCGACATCGCCGCCGCCTACAAGATCCAAAAAAAGCAAGACCGCTACGAAGCGGTCGGCGCCGCCAAGAAGAAGGCCGTCGCGGCCCTTGGCCTGTCGGAAGAGAACCCGACCGGCTATGACCCGCTGAAGCTGGGCGCGATCTTCAAGGAACTGGAAGCCGACGTCGTGCGTCGCGGCATCCTGGACACCGGCCTGCGCATCGACGGCCGTGACGTGAAGACGGTCCGTCCGATCCTGGGCGAAGTCGGCATCCTGCCGCGCACCCACGGTTCGGCCCTGTTCACCCGCGGTGAGACCCAGGCGATCGTGGTCGCCACCCTGGGCACCGGCGACGACGAGCAGTTCATCGACGCCCTGGAAGGCACCTACAAGGAATCCTTCCTGCTGCACTATAACTTCCCGCCCTACTCGGTCGGTGAGACGGGCCGCATGGGCTCGCCAGGCCGCCGCGAAATCGGCCACGGCAAGCTGGCCTGGCGCGCCCTGCGCCCGATGCTGCCGAGCAAGGAAGACTTCCCCTACACGATCCGTCTGGTCTCGGAGATCACCGAGTCGAACGGTTCGTCCTCGATGGCCACGGTCTGCGGTTCCTCGCTGGCCATGATGGACGCCGGCGTGCCGCTGGTCCGTCCGGTCTCGGGCATCGCCATGGGCCTGATCCTGGAGCAGGACGGTTTTGCGGTTCTGTCGGACATCCTGGGTGACGAAGATCACCTGGGCGACATGGACTTCAAGGTCGCCGGCACCAGCGAAGGCCTGACCTCGCTGCAGATGGACATCAAGATCGCCGGCATCACGCCCGCGATCATGGAGCAGGCTCTTGCCCAGGCCAAGGAAGGCCGCGCTCACATCCTCGGCGAAATGAACAAGGCCATGGACGCCCCGCGTGAAGACGTCGGCGACTACGCCCCGAAGATCGAAACCATCACCATCCCGACCGACAAGATCCGTGAAGTGATCGGTTCGGGCGGCAAGGTGATCCGTGAGATCGTCGCCACCACCGGCGCTAAGGTCGACATTAACGACGAAGGCACCGTGAAGGTCTCGGCCTCGGACGGCGCCAAGATCAAGGCCGCGATCGACTGGATCAAGTCGATCACCGACGAAGCTGAAGTGGGCAAGATCTACGACGGCAAGGTCGTGAAGGTCGTCGACTTCGGCGCCTTCGTGAACTTCTTCGGCGCCAAGGACGGTCTCGTCCACGTCAGCCAGATCAGCAACGAACGCGTCGCCAAGCCGTCGGACGTGCTGAAGGAAGGCCAGATGGTCAAGGTCAAGCTCCTGGGCTTCGACGACCGCGGCAAGACCAAGCTGTCGATGAAGGTCGTCGACCAGGAAACCGGCGAAGACCTGAGCAAGAAGGAAGCGGCGGCCGAAGAGGCGTAAGCCTCTTTCGCTTCCATTCCGGATGCAATCAGGCGGGCGGCTCCGAAAGGGGCCGCCCGTTTTGCGTGACACAGGTCACCTCGTGTGCAATCTTTGATTGCATGGCTGTGAGGGTTGCCATGAGATTGCGTCACTGGCTTATCACCGCCATCGCCATGCTGGTGGTTGGCGTTCCGCACGCGCTCGCCTTCGGCACCGTTCGAGGCTTGCTTGGCCAAAACGCCGAACACGAACGGATAACCCGGCAGGGCCTGGCCGGTCTGGGATTTGGCGGGGACTCCCTGTCCGAGCTGGCGGGAAAGGCGGGAACCTTCGGCGCCGTCGGCGCGCCGGACCGGCCTGGTCGCGGCCTCATGGACCGCAAGGAAGTCCATTGCGACGGCGGGGATTACTTCGACACGCCCGGCTATGCTCAGACGCGCTCGGCCGCGGAGGCCCAGCTGTCCGCATGCCGTTCCTGGATCATGACCAATCTCGAAGCGGCGGTGCGGGACGCTGCTGGCCTGGTCAAGCCCAACCTCGACTTGGATAGCACCAGTATCCTCGGTGGCTGCACCTACGATGGCTCCAAGGGGCGGGCCAAATGCAATGTGCTGGAGGACCTGGGTCTGGCGTTCCATGCCGCCCAGGACTTCTATTCGCATACCAACTGGGTCGACGCTCCGCGCTCCGCTCCGACGATCGACAATCCTCCGGGGCTCGACAACGGCGCGCCCGCGCGGTGGCTGTCGTCGGACCGCGCGGCGTTTCCGGCCGGGCTGATCAGCGGATGCTATGATGGCTTTCCGGAGACGTTTCACTGCGGCGGACGCGTCAAGCACGCCACGCTGAACAAGGACACCGCCGACACCACGCGCGGCGGCTACGCCAAGGCGATGGACGTCGCGGCGCGGGACACACGCGCCAAGTGGATGTTCTTCGAAGACCAGCTCGTGGCGCGCTACGGCGCCGTTCGGGGGCGGAAGATGGCTTGCGTGATCAAGTCCGACAGGCCCAGCCAGTGCTGACAATGTCCTAGTCTATATTTTGGAAACAAAGCCTTTCTATCATTTCCATATCGTTGCCCAAAGGCGTCCGTCATTCTCGCCTCATCGGAACAACGGGACCGGCCAGACGGCCTCCCACCAGCGGGAATGACGGACATGAGCAGCGGCTTCTTCACCACCACCGACGGCGCCCAAATCTTCTTCAAGGACTGGGGTCCCAAGGACGCCCAGCCGGTCGTCTTCCACCATGGCTGGCCTTTGTCTTCGGACGACTGGGACGCCCAGATGATGTTCTTTCTGGGCAAGGGTTATCGCGTCATCGCCCATGACCGTCGCGGCCACGGCCGTTCCAGCCAGACCGACACCGGCAACGAGATGGACACCTACGCCGCCGACGTCATCGCCCTGGCCAAGCATCTGGACCTCAAGAACGCGATCCATATCGGTCACTCGACCGGCGGCGGCGAGGTCGCTCGCTATGTCGCCCGCGCCGAGCCTGGCCGCGTCGCCAAGGCCGTGCTGATCGGCGCCGTGCCGCCGATCATGCTGAAGACGCCCGCCAACCCCGGCGGCCTGCCGATGGAGGTGTTCGACGGCTTCCGCGCCGCCCTGCTGGCCAACCGCGCCCAGTTCTTCCGCGAGATTCCGGAAGGTCCCTTCTACGGCTTCAACCGTCCCGGCGCGAAGGTCAGCCAGGGCCTGATCGACAACTGGTGGCGCCAGGGCATGATGGGCGGCGCCAAGGCACACTACGATTGCATCACCGCCTTCTCGGAGACCGACTTCACCGAGGATCTGAAGGCGATCGACGTTCCGGTCCTGATCCTGCACGGCGAGGATGACCAGATCGTCCCGATCGCCGACAGCGCGCAGCTGGCCATCAAGCTGGTCAAAACCGGAAAGCTGATCACCTATCCGGGCTTCTCGCACGGCATGGCTTCGACCGAGGCAGAGACCATCAACAAGGACCTCCTGGCCTTCATCGAGGGCTGAGGTCTCAAGGACATGTCATCCCGCGCTTCATGCGCGGGACCCATGGTTCAGCTTTCACGTGAGAGCGAACTTCCGCTTCGCACTCGCGGCGGAGAAATGGGTCCCGCGAACAAGTCGCGGGATGACGATCCTATATCAGGGGGTATCCTTATCCCCGCTTAGGCGTCACCGCCGCCACCACAGCATCCGCCGGTCCGTTACCGCCCCGGCAGGCCGCCCACTTGAACTTCAGGTCCATGCAGACCCAGACTTCGGTCAGGCGGCCCTGCTTGATCCGGACGTTCAGGCCCTGGGCGGGGACGCCCGGGTTGCGGGCGATGAAGGCCTGGCGGATCTCGCCGGCGGTCATGGTCCCGTCAGCGCCGGGATCAAGGTCTGGCACATTGAGCCGATCGCGGATCTGGCGGGTTTTCTTGAAATAGGCTTCAGGCGTCTTCCAGTTGCAGGTCCCGTGCGCCTGCCACTCGTGCTGCAGCAGCCAGGGCGACGGGGTCATGCACAGATTGGCCTTCACCGTCTTGACCCGCATCGGCGGACTCGAGCGGCAATAGCGCGGATGCACCCGGTCGGGCCCGTTGGGCCACAGGCCGTGGACCGTGAAGCCGAAGCGGTTGGCCTCGCACTGGATCGCCTTGTCCGACTCCGGGATGCCGGCGCGGCAGGCCTCGGGCGACCAGTAGAGCGCCAGCAGATAGGCCGCGATCGGCACGTTGCGATGGATCTCGTCGGGCGGCGGGATCTCGGTCGGCGCGGGCGTGACGTCCTTGGGCACGGCGCACGCCTGGAGGCTGTAGGCCTCCGCAGCGGCGGTCGTAAGGGTCAGGGCGGCGGCCAGGATGGCGGCGGGGACGGTCTTCATCGGCGACTCCAGGGAACGCCCAGGATAGGCCCGCTGCGTTGCTTGGGCGTCAAGCCTGCGATCACCGCCGCGCCTCGGTGGCCATCAGCCAGCGGCGGGCCAGGGAAAGGCCTGGACGACCAGCGGCGGCCCCACTTCTGACACAGAAGCCGCAATTGCGAACGATTATCATTGCGAACGTGTTGCAAGATCGGTAAGAACGCCTCGCAATTTCAAGAAGAGCGGTGTTGGCGCTCTCTGGGGACAATCACTATGCGTAATCCGAACTTCGCTGGCGTTGTAAGCCGGCCCCGCCGCGCCTTGGGCGTCGCCGCTGTCGCCGGGCTCGCGGGCCTTGGCCTGGCTCAAGCCGTCTCGGCCACCGAGCTGGACGCCGCCGCGCCGATCGCCACGGCGTCGACCGCCGACGGCACGGAAGTCTCCGGCGTCAAGATCGACGCCAAGCGGGTGGCCGACCCCTCGTCGAGCAAGTTCACCGCGCCCCTGGTCGACACCCCTCGCTCGGTGACGGTCATCCCGTCAAAGATCATCGAGCAGACCGCCGCCACCTCGCTCGCCGACATCCTGCGCACCTCGCCGGGCATCACGTTCGGCGCAGGCGAAGGCGGTCAGCCACTGGCCGACCGTCCGTTCATCCGGGGCCAGAGCTCGGGCAACAACGTCTTCGTTGACGGTGTGCGCGACACGGGCGGACAGACGCGCGAGGTGTTCAACCTCGAACAGGTTGAAGTGATCAAGGGTCCGGACTCGGTCTATAGCGGTCGCGGTTCGGGCGGCGGCAGCATCAACCTGTCGTCCAAGACGCCCAAGCTCGACACCTTCGTGGCAGGGTCGGCCGCCGCCGGCACGGACAACTATTATCGCGTCACCGCCGACGGCAACTACGCCTTCGCTAAGAACGCCGCCTTGCGTCTGAACCTGATGGCCACCGGCGGCGATACGCCTGGGCGCGACAGTGTAGACTTCAAGCGCTGGGGCTTGGCGCCGTCCTTGGCCTTCGGCATCGACACCCAGACTCAGGCCACGCTCAGCTACTATCACCTCGATAGCGAACAGGACCCGGACTACGGGATTCCGCTAGCGGCCAAGCGCACCTGGGGCGTGGCCGGAACCGACAGCCGCACGCGCCCGGCCGATGGCATCCTGGATGTCTCGCGCAGCGCCTATTACGGCCTGGATCGCGACTGGATGAAGACCAAGGCCGACATCGCCACCGTCGCCGTCCGTCACGAGATTAACGAGAACCTCGCCGTCCGCCAGGTGATCCGTTACGGCAAGACGCTGAACGACTATCTGGTCACCAACCCCGGCGACGGCGGCGCGGCCCAGTTCGTGGCCGGCGAGTGGTGGATGAAGCGCGGGACCAAGTCGCGCTGGAACGAGACCGAGACCACCGCCTTCGTCACCGACCTGACGGGCAAGTTCGAGCTGGCCGGGCTGAAGAACCGCTTCAACCTGGGCATGGAGCTGTCGCGCGAGGTCAATGATAACGCCACCTACGTGATCTTCACCACGGCGGGTTCGGCCTGCCCGACAGGCTTCACCGGCGCGGGCACGGGCGACTGTACGCGGCTTTACGCCCCCAATCCGGGCGACGCCTGGACGGGCGTGATCAATCGCGGCCCCGCCTCGCAGTCCAAGACCCGCAGCGGCTCGATCTATGCGTTCGATACGATCGACCTGTCGGAGAAGCTGCTGCTGAACCTGGGCGTCCGCTACGACGACTATTCCACGCAAGGCTTCAACGCGACGGCGACCTCCGCCAACGGCGTGGTCACCGGCGTGACCTACGCCAACCTGGACAAGGCCAGCTGGGACTTCGTCAACTATCAGATCGGCCTGAACTACAAGCCGACGCCGTCGAGCAGCCTGTACGTCTCCTACGCGACGGCCTCGACCCCGCCCACCATCGCCGCCGGCGACCAGAACACCGCCGCCACCCCGGCCCAGGCGCTGCTGGATCCTGAAGACACCACCAGCCTTGAAGCCGGGGCCAAGTGGAACGTGTTTGACGACAAGCTGGCGCTTTCGGGCGCGGTCTTCCGCACCGAGCGTAAGAACGCCGTGATCGCCGTCAGCGCGACCCAGACCGAACAGGCGGGCGAGGTTCGCGTGCAGGGCGTCGAACTGGGCGTGTCGGGGTCGGTCACCCGCGCCTGGCAGGTCTTCGGCGGCTACACCTATATGGACAGCGAGTTGGTCCGGGGCCCCTATACCAGCGTCAACATCGGCGATCCGCTGGCCAACACGCCCAACCACACCGTCAGCCTCTTCTCGACCTACCGGGTGACGCCGCAGGTGTCGGTGGGCGGCGGCGCCTACTACGTCTCCAAGAGCTTCGGCGGCAATCAGGGCGGCGCCGGCGGCGGGACCAACAAGGTCTTCGCCCCGTCCTACACCCGCTACGACGCCTTCGCGTCCTGGTCGCTCAGCAAGACGGTCGCCCTGCAGCTCAACGTCCAGAACCTGACGGACGAGCGCTACATCCTGCGCACCAACGGCGTGCACCACGCCGATCCCGCGCCAGGCCGCCAGGCGACCTTGACCGTCAATGTGAAGTACTGACCTCCCCTCGAAGGACTTCACGCCAGCGCCCCGTCCGGCTTTCGTCGGTCGGGGCGTTTTTCCTTTGAGGGCCGGCGATGATCTGATCCGGATCAAGGGCGTGATCGGCCTGGCCATCTAGGAATGGCTCGCAAATAGGACACCCGTCATGATGCTGCAGATTCCCGAGGTGCTGACCAAGGCGCAGGTGGCCGAGTGCCGCGCGATCCTCGATGCGGGCCCCTGGGTCGACGGCAACGTCACCTCAGGCTTCCAGGCCGCCATGGCCAAGAACAACGAACAGTTGCCGCAGGACAGCGCCGAGGCCCGCCAGGTCGGGGCGATGATCGTCCAGGCCCTGGAGGCCAACCCGCTGTTCGTCTCCGCCGCCCTGCCCCAGACCATCCTGTCACCGATGTTCAACCGCTATGGCGAAGGCATGGGTTTCCGAGACCACGTCGACAACGCCATCCGGCGTGATCCCGTGACGGGCCAGCGCCTGCGCACCGACCTGTCCTGCACCCTCTTCCTGACCGATCCCGAGGACTATGACGGCGGCGAACTGGTGGTGAATGACCTCTATGGCGACCACGTCGTCAAGCTGGCCGCGGGCGACGCCATCCTCTACCCCAGCACCAGCCTGCATCACGTCACGACCGTGACGCGCGGCCGGCGTACGGCCAGCTTCTTCTGGATCCAGAGCCTGATCCGCGACGACGCCAAGCGCTCTCTGCTGCTGGACATGGACGTCGCCATCCAGCGCCTGTCGCGCAAGGTGGAACGAGACGACGAGGCGATCCTGTCGCTCACCGGCGTCTATCACAACCTGCTGCGGCAATGGGCCGAGGTCTGAGCCCAGGCGGTCGGTTGCATTCGGCGAACATTGCTACGCCGCGCGAACTATAAGTTTACGGTTGCGCCCCAACATCCGCCCAACTTTTTGGAGATCGGATGTCCAAGGCGTCGACCCCCGTGCCCGCCCCCACCTCGTCCTTTGGCGAGGTCGAGGCCGCACGCTGGTTTTTCGACAACGCCAGCGACCTCTTCACCGTGGTGTCCGCCGAAGGCAGGTTCATCAGCGTCAACGACGCCTGGTCGCAGCTGACCGGCTGGGCCCAGGACGAGCTTGTGGGCCAGCCCACGATCAAGTTCGTTCATCCCGACAGCCAGGCCGAACTGATCGACACCGGTCGGCGGCTTCGCCAGACGGGTTCGGCGATCAATGAACTGAAAATCCGTTGCAAGGATGGCCGCTGGATCTGGCTGCAGGGCCGCTCGCGCCTGGGGCCCAATGGCGAGCTGGTCGGCGTCATGCACGACATCTCCGCTGAGGTGGAGGCGCGGCTCGAACTGGAAGCAGCCCGGCGCACCCAGGCCTTGTTGGCCGAGGAAGCTGGAATCGGCGTCTGGAACTATGAGCCTGAGACCGGGCGCATCGATTGGGCGCCTGACGCCCTGGCCCTGATGGGCGTATCGCCGCAAGACGTCGCCACCACCGACCTCTTCCTCGCCCGTCTGCCCGAAGACCAGCGCGCAACAGTCCAGGCGGCGTTCGCGCGGGCGGTGCGCACCGGCGAAGGCGGTTCGCTGGAGTATCGGCTGCGGGCCAATGACGGCCGCTGGTTCACCTTGCGCGCCACCTACCGCGCCGAGGCCAGGCCCGGATCGCTGTTCGCGCTGAAGGGCGTTTCGCAGAACATCACGGACGTGGCCCGGAGCCGTGACAAGGCGATCTGGAGCGAGCGCCGCGCGCGGCGCCTGATCGAGGACGCTCCGTTCGCCGTGGCGGTCTACGATCTGGACATGCGGCTGAGGATGGTCAGCCCGCGGTTCCTGGAGGTCTTTCGGTCGACCGAGGATCAGGTCATCGGCAAGACCCTGACCGAACTCACTCATGGCGGGCGCCGTCGGTTCGTGGCCCGGGTGACGCGGGCGCTCTCAGGCGAGGTCGTGACCCGACGAGAAGACCGCCTCTGTGACGCCGAAGGCGTCGAGCACGCGTTCCGCTGGGAGGCCCGGCCCTGGCGCGACGTCGCCGGAGAGATCGTCGGCGTCATCACCTACATGGACGAGATCACCGCCCTCACCGGGGCGCGACGCGAAGCTCGCAGCAACGCGCGGCGGCTGAAGGTGGCCCTGGGGGCCGCGCGGGCCGGGGTCTACGAGATCGACCACGAACGGCAGACCTTCTGGGGATCCCCGGAGTTCCACCGAATGATGGGTCGTCGGGTCGAGTACCAGAACGTCCGCGAGGGGATCTGGCCGATGGTGCATCCGGAGGACCTGACCCAGCTCTACGAAACTGCGGCCGCCTGGCGGCGCGAGGGTCGCCGCACGCCCCAAGAGCATGAGGTCCGCCTGCTCTCGCCTGAGGGCGAGGCGCGGTGGGTGCGGATTTTCCACGAGGTCCATCGCGACGGTCAGGGTAAGGCGCGCAAGGCGGTGGGTCTGATCCTCGATATCGACGAGAAGAAGAAGGCCGAGTTGGCCCTGATCGCGGCTGAACGCGTCGCCCAGGCCGCCAACGACGCCAAGGCCCAGTTCCTGGCCAATATGAGCCACGAGATCCGCACGCCCATGAACGGGGTGCTGGGTGTGATGCATGTCCTGAAGCGCGAACTGCCGCCCGGCGACAGCGCCGATCTCCTGAGCGAAGCGCTGGCCGCGGGCCAGATGCTCTCGACCCTGCTCGATGACGTCATCGACATTTCGCGGATCGAAGCCGGCCGCCTTGACCTCAACCGCGAGCCGGTCGACCCGCGCGAGCTGGTGCGCGGCGTTGCCCGGCTCCTGGCCGCCCAGGCCTCGCACAAGGGACTGCGTCTGGAGCTGGACCTCCCCGAAGACCTGGGGTGGATCCAGACCGATCCCACCCGGGTCCGGCAAGCGTTGTTCAACCTTGTCGGCAACGCGGTGAAATTCACCTTGAAGGGCTCGGTGACCGTGCGCGCCCGGCGCCTGATCACCGACGAGGCGCCGCAGCTGGTGTTCGACGTCATCGACACCGGCGTGGGCGTACCTCTCGAGGCGCAAGGCCGGCTATTCGAGCGCTTCCAGCAGGCTGACGCGGGCACGACCCGACGGTTTGGAGGCTCGGGCCTGGGACTGGCGATCACGCGCAAGCTGGCCCGCATGCTCGGCGGCGAGGTCGCCTTCCGCTCGACGCCAGGCGAAGGCTCGACATTCTCGCTCAGCATCGCCGCGCCGCCCGCCGACCCGCCGAGCGCCCAGGTCAACGAGATCTCCGCCCTGCTGACCGACCTGAAAATCCTGGTGGTCGAAGACAACCGCACGAACCAATTGGTCGCCCGCCGGATTCTCGAGCAGCTGGGCGCGGCCGTCAGCGTGGCGGACGACGGCGCCGCTGGCGTCGCGGCGGCGGCTGGCGGCGGCTTCGACCTCGTCCTGATGGACGTGCAGATGCCCGGCATGGATGGCCTGGAGGCCTCGCGTCAAATTCGCGCCCTCCCCGGCTCCGCCGGGCGCGCGCCGATCATCGCCCTGACCGCCAATGTCATGGCCCATCAGCGCGCGGCCTATCGGGCCGCCGGTATGGATGGGGTCGTCGCCAAACCCATCTCGCCCACGGCTTTGGTGACCGAGATCGTTCGTCTGTCCAACAGAGAGCCGGACAACCGCTGCGCGGTCGCCTAACCCCGTTCCCCCAAACCCTGAACCACGCTAAGCAGGGCCAAAATAGGGGGAACCAGATGGCTGACGAAGGTCAGGAACGCGCGTCGATGCGCACGGTGGTCGCGGCCTCGTCGGCCGGTACGGCGTTCGAGTGGTACGACTTCTTCATCTTCGGGAGCCTGACCCAGGTCATCTCGAAGACCTTCTTCGCCGGGCTGAACGAGACCGCAGGCTATATCGCCGCCCTCGCGCTGTTTGGCGTCGGCTTCGCGTTCCGGCCGCTGGGCGCCCTGGTGTTCGGCAAGATCGGCGACCAGGCCGGCCGCAAGGGCGCGTTCCTGGCCACGGTTCTGCTGATGGGCGGCGCCACCTTCGCCATCGCCTTCCTGCCCACCTACGAACAGGCGGGGATCATTGCGCCGATCCTGCTGATCATCATGCGCTGCCTGCAGGGCTTCGCCCTGGGCGGCGAGTACGGCGGGGCGGCCATCTACGTCGCCGAGCACTCGCCGGCCAACAAGCGCGGCTGGTCGACCTCGTGGGTTCAGACCTCGGCCGCCTTCGGCCTGTTCGGCGCCCTGCTGGTCATCCTCGCCACGCGTTGGGCTCTGGGCAAGTATGTCGGTCCCGACGCCTTCGACGCCTGGGGCTGGCGGATCCCGTTCGCTGTCTCGATCGGCCTTTTGGGGGTCTCGGTCTGGATGCGCCTGAAGCTGACCGAAAGCCCGACCTTCGAAGCCATGAAGGCCGAGGGCCAGGCCTCTAAGGCGCCCTACGCCGAGGCCTTCGGCCAATGGGGCAACCTCAAGCTGGTGATCCTGGCCTTCGTGTCGATGATGTGCGCCCAGGGCGCGGTCTGGTACACGAGCTTCTTCTACGTCCAGACCTTCATGGAGAAGTTCCTGAAGGTTGACCCGGTGACGATCAACGAACTGATGATGATCGCCACCGCGATCAGCGCCATCTTCTACGTCGTCTTCGGCTGGCTCTCGGACAAGGTGGGCCGAAAGCCGGTGATGCTGGGCGGCATGACCCTGGCGCTGCTGTTCTACTTCCCCGGGTTCCACCTGCTGGAGAAGGCGGCCAATCCGGCCCTCGCCGAAGCCAGCGCCAAGGCCCCCGTCGTGGTGTTCGCCGATCCCAAGGACTGCTCTTTGCAGTTCGATCCGGTGGGCAAGACCGCGTTCGTGACCTCCTGCGACATCATCAAGAGCACGCTGGCCAATGCGGGCGTGTCCTACACCAATGAAGCGGCGCCGGCGGGCGCTGTCGCAGTCATGCGCATCGGCGGCGCCGAGATCGCCTCCAGAAGCGCCGAAGGTCTGGGGACGAACGACGTCAAGGCGGTGAAGACCGAGGTAGAGACCCGGATCAAGACCGCGCTGACCCAGGCCGGCTATCCGGCCAAGGCGGATCCGGCGCGAATGAACGTGCCGATGATCCTGGGCGTGCTGTTTGTGTTCGTGATCGCCGCCACGGCCCTGTTCGGACCGCTGGCGGCCTGCCTGGTCGAGCTGTTCCCGACGCGTGTGCGCTACACGGCGCTGTCCCTGCCCTACCACATCGGCACCGGCTGGGTCGGCGGCTTCGTGCCGTTCTTCGCCTTCGCGATCGTGGCGGCGGTCGGCAATATCTATGCGGGCCTGTGGTATCCCGTCGCCTTCACGCTGCTCAGCGTGCTGACCACCGCCTTCCTGCTGCCCGAGACCAAGGAGCGGCCGCTGAACTAGCCCGGTTGGGTCAGGTCGCGACGGGGAGAACCTCGACCGCGACCTCGGCCTGGGTGAGGGCGTGCACCAGGGCCGGATCCACCGGATGGGCGATCAGCCGGACGATCTGGCGGCCCTCACGAGCCAGCTGGATCAGATGGTCGGCGTCGGCGGTTTCGGCGTCGAGGCGCTCGGCGTCGCGACGGGCCATCTTCACCACCTCGGGCTCGACGTCGCCGTCCAGCACCAGAACGTCGGCCGAGCCGAGGGCGCGGAGCGCGCGGAGGGTCAACAGGTCTGAGGGCCCCTTGCCGGCGATGAAGCGCACGACGCCCTTGCGCGCCCCGCCCTTGGCCAGGGCCTCGCGGAACAGCTGCCCGGCGCGGTCCATGTCGCCCGTGCGGGCGGCGGCGGCGGCCTCGCCCATCACCGCTTCGCGCAGGAAGGCCCGGCGCTCATGCAGGGCCGGCAGGGTCTTGCGAACCTCGCTTTGGAACTTGGCGAGCAAGGCCGCGACCCGGCCCGTGCCCTCGGGCACCTGGGCCTCGATGTCGTTGCGCAGCATGGTGGCCAGCACCGGCGCCCCGCCGCCCGTCCCCACGGCCGCCACCACCTGGCCCCGGTCGATCACCGCAGGCGTATTGAAGTCGCAGAGCTCCGGCCGATCCACCACATTGACCAGGACCCGCGCGGCGCGCGCGGCGCCGGCGGCGGCCTGCACGAACACCTCGTCGGAACTGGCGATAAAGGCGAAGGCGGCGCCGCTATAGGATCCGGGCAGATAGGCGGCGTGACCGTCCAGGCGAACCAGCGTCGCGGGCGAGCCGTCAAACAGCCGCGCCTTGGCCTCGGCGGCTTCGCCAGAGCCGGCGATCA
The DNA here is from genome assembly GCF_002310375.3 of Caulobacter vibrioides. Classification (GTDB taxonomy): domain Bacteria; phylum Pseudomonadota; class Alphaproteobacteria; order Caulobacterales; family Caulobacteraceae; genus Caulobacter; species Caulobacter vibrioides_D. The sequence continues at coordinate 25,589 of NZ_CP023315.3, read as the reverse complement.
CCACCTTGCGGCCGGCCAGGGGGAAGAAAGCGGGGAACGAGTCCAACACAAAACCTCGAGGCTTATTGCGAACGGCAGTCGTCATAGGGGCCGCCAGGGAAACCCGTGAGCATGGCGTCGGCGCCCTTGCTCCAGATCTCGGCCTGACCCGCGGTGTAGCGCGCCCCGGAGGCGGAACGCGCCAGCTTGAGCGTCTTGGTCACGCCGCCGGCGGAGACGACGACCCGTTTTCCGTGCAGGGCGTAGGCGGCGGTGAAACGCTTGCCCGCCTTGCAGCTGTAGCGGATGGGCGCGTCGGTCGAGTCCATCGGCGCGACCGTGGCGCAGCCCGCGAGCGTCGCCGATAGGATGGCGACGGCAATGACCATACGACGCATGACGCGAACTCCCTGGGTGACCGCAAGCATAGCCCGTTTCGCGCCCGGCGCCCCGCCATCCCGCCTCTAGGCCGACGATTTTCGTCAGAGGGACGTTCGTTGGTCGAGCGGTTGAAAATCCTTCTGGCCAAGCCATGTGTGAACGGTGTTAGGTTTCACAAGGGGGCGCGATGCGTCCCGTCTTTCGTTGGGAGGCGAAGACGCATGGCCATGACCCTCGATATCAACGGCAAGCCGGTTTCTGTGCAGGCCGCGCCGGAGACGCCCTTGCTTTGGGTGCTGCGGGACGAACTGGGCATGACGGGCGCCAAGTTCGGCTGCGGCGTCGCTCAATGCGGCGCCTGTACGGTTCATCTGGATGGCCAGCCGATCCGCTCCTGCGTCACGCCGATTGAGGCGGTGGGCGCCGCCAAGGTCACGACCATCGAGGGCCTGGGCGGTCAGCATCCCGTGCAACAGGCCTGGGTGCGTCACGACGTCCCCCAGTGCGGCTACTGCCAGTCCGGCCAGATCATGTCGGCCTGCGCGCTGCTGGCCCAGAAGCCCAAGCCCACGGACCAGGACATCGACGAGGCCATGGCGGGCAATATCTGTCGCTGCGGCGCCTACCAACGCATCCGCGCCGCGATCAAGGACGCCGCCGATTTCGGCCCGCCCACGGGTGAAGCGCACGCCGATATCGATGAAGCCATCGTCGCCGCCTCGGGCGCGACGCACCGGGGAGCTGGCCGATGAACGCCCCCGTCGATCCCAAGGGCCTGAAGGCCATCCAGCCCAGCCGCCGCGATGTCGTGGTCGCCTCCACGATGGTGGGCGGCGCGCTCCTGGTCGGGTGCTCTCCCGCCGACCTGATGAGCGCCGGCTCGAAGGTCGAGGTCGGCGCCTTTGGTCCGTTCATCAAGATCGCGCCCGATGGTGTGGTCACGGTGATCTCCAAGCACATCGAATTTGGCCAGGGCAATCACGCGGGCCTAGCGGCCATCGTCGCCGAGGAACTGGACGCCGACTGGAGCAAGGTGAAGGTCGAACAGGCCCCCGCCAACGCCAAGCTCTACGCCAACGGGAACATGGGCGCGCAGCTGACCGGCGGCTCGTCGGCGATTTCCAACTCGTGGGACCAGCTTCGCAAGGCGGGCGCGGGCGCTCGGGCGATGTTCGTGCAGGCCGCCGCCAACCGTTGGAACGTCCCGGTCGGCGAGATCACGCTGAAGGACAGCGTGCTGGCGCATAGCTCGGGCAAGACCGCCACGTTTGGCGAATTGCTGAACGACGCGGCCAAGGTCAACCCGCCGACCGATCCCAAGCTGAAGGATCCCAAGGCGTTCACCCTGATCGGCTCGGACCGCGTGCGCCGCAAGGACTCGCAGGCCAAGAGCGACGGCACGGCCCGGTTCACCCAGGACGTCCGCCTGCCCGACATGCTGACCGCGATGGTCGCTCACGCCCCCCGGTTCGGCGGCAAGGTGAAGAGTTTCGACGCGGGCGAGGCCAAGAAGGTCGCCGGTGTCGTCGACGTCTTTGAGATCCCGACCGGCGTCGCCGTCGTCGCCCAGAACACCTATGCCGCCCGCATGGGCCGCGAGGCCCTGAAGGTCGAGTGGGACGAAGAGAAGGCCGAGAAGCGCGGCAGCCCGGCGATCATCCAGGGCTATCGCGACGTGCTGTCCGGCAAGGACGCCTCGGTGAAATGGGAGCCCTTCGACCAACGCGGCGACGGCGCTGCGCTGGAAACGGCCAAGGGCGCCGACGTGGTCGAGCTGAGCTACGAGTTCCCGTATCTGGCCCACGCGACCATGGAGCCGATGAACTGCGTCGCCGCTGTCGATGGCAGCAAGGTCAAGCTGACGTTCGGATCACAGGGCCAGACCCTGGACCAGCTGAACGTGGCCAAGGTCGTGGGCTGTCTGCCAGGCTCGGTCGAGATCGAAACCCTGTTCGCCGGCGGCTCGTTCGGTCGCCGCGCCACCTTCCAGTCGGACTACGCCGTCGAGTGCGTCCACATCGCCAAGAAGGTCGGCAAGGGCCGTCCGGTGAAGCTGGTCTGGACGCGCGAAGACGACATGCAGTCGGGGTACTTCCGACCGATCGTCCTGCACGCGCTGAAGGTGAAGCTGGACAAGGACGGCCTGCCGGCGGCCTGGCGCCACCGCATCGTCACCCAGTCGATCATGAAGGGCGCGCCCATGCCGATGGGCAAGGGCCCCGACTCCTCGGCGTTCGAGGGCATCAACGACTCGCCCTATCTGAAGGCGACGCCCGTGGTCGACGCCCAGGTGGCGTTCCCCGACGTCGGCGTGCCGGTGCTGTGGTGGCGCTCGGTGGGCGCGACCCATACCGCCTTCGTGATGGAGCACACCATCGACCAGTTGGCCGCCAAGGCCGGCAAGGATCCCGTCGAGTACCGGCGAGCGCTCTACGCCAAGGCGGGCGCGGATCGTCACCTGGCCGTCCTGAACCTGGCGATGGAGAAAGCTGGCCCCAAGGCGACGGCGGGCTGGACGCGCGGCGTTGCGGTCCACGAGAGCTTCGGCTCCGTCGTGGCGCAGGTGGCCGAGGTCAAGCTCGAGGACGGCGTTCCGCGTGTGGGCCGCGTGGTGACCGCGATCGACTGCGGCGTGGCGATCTCGCCCGACCAGATCGCCGCGCAGATGGAAGGCGGCACGTGCTATGGCCTGTCGGCCGCGCTGTTTGGCGAGGTGACGCTGACGGACGGCAAAGTCGATCAGACCAACTTCGATGGATACCGCGTGCTGCGGATCAACGAGGCGCCGTCGGTCGAGACCCATATCGTGCCGTCGGGCAATCGACCCAGCGGCGTGGGCGAACCGGGTACGCCGGTGATCGCGCCGGCCGTGGCCAACGCCATTTTCGCCTTGAACAAGACCGCGACCTCGCGCCTGCCGTGGGTCAGCGCGCAAGCCTGATCGACCACCGGCAGTAAATACACGCTGGACGGGAAGAAATTCCCCGATCATCCTGTCGGTATGGGTGAGCGTAACCGTATCGTGTTTGACGAGCCGGCCTTGAGCGGGCGGGAGGTCTTATGGCCGACCGCCGTGTCTCTCCGACTTCCGGAGATCCCGCCATGCGTCGGCGCGTTTCCCGGCGAAGGGAAGACAAGCGTCAGCGAACCGCCTCGCCGAGGGGTGGGCGTGGATCAGGTTCAACGGTTGGCCGGTGTAGGCCGACACGCTCGCGATCTTGTACGAAGTCGCTCCATGGGTCGGGCCTGCGACGCGAAAGCTCGGCGTGGGGCGCGCCCATGAGATCGTGTTCGGATTCTGATCTCGACGCGCTCGGCGAGGAGGAAGACGTCGCCTTGTTCCTCCAGGCCCTCGCCAAGGTGGGCGTTGACTATCGTCGGGTGCTCAGTCTGCTCATTCCCCGTTTGGCGGCGCTTGAGGAGCGAGGCGACACCGCCGGCGCCTTGAGGCTGATCCGGGAGCTTCAAGCGATCGTCACGGCCCCGGAACCGCCGGAGCACTGAACGCTGTGGGCGGGCCTGTCTTTTCCGCGACGTCGCCTTAGCCGTTCGTCTCAACCCGCGCGAGGTCGCCGGGTCGATCGACATCGAGATGAACGCCGGGGTCCTCGACCGGAACGCGGATCAGTCGCGCGCCCGCTTGGTCGATGATCGCCCGTGCGCCTTCGTCGCCGGACAGCGCGACCAAGACCGGCATCCATTCGGCGCCGAACAGAACCGGATGGCCCCGGCGTCCAAGATGGGTGGGGGCGACGATGTCGCTCGGATCAGCGAGCATCCTGGCCAGATGTCTTGGCGTCGCTGGATCGATCCTGGGCATGTCGCCAAGAAAGACGAAGACACCGGCCGTGTCGTCCGGAACGCTGCGCGCCGCCGTCGCCAGCGAAACGCCCATGCCGGCCGAGGGATCATCGACCGCCACAAGCACCAGGCGGTCGCTCGCCGCCAGACGTGTCGCGGTCGCTTCAACCGCCTTGCGAACCGCCTGGTCAGGGCCCACCGCCACGAAGACCCGGCGCGCTGGCGACAGAAACGCGGTCCGCAGAGCGCCGGCCACCAGGGGCGCGCCATCCAAGGCTGCGGTCAGCTTGCCGCCGCCGAAACGAACGCCGCGACCCGCCGCCAGGACGATGGCGTCGAGAAGGCTCGTATCTCTTTGCGTCATGGGTCGCAGCGCCTATTCTAACGGTCCGACATGACGCCCTACGATGACAGCGCCGCGCAAGCGGTCTTGACCAACGCCCGAGCGCCCGGGCCGTCGCTGATCGACGGTTTTGGGCGCGCGGTCACCTATCTGCGCGTGTCGGTCACCGATCGCTGCGACCTGCGTTGCGTCTACTGCATGGCCGAGCACATGACGTTCCTGCCCAAGGCGGAGGTGCTGACGCTTGAGGAGCTGGATCGCCTAGCCTCGGCCTTTGTGGGCCTGGGCGTGCGCAAGCTGCGCCTGACCGGCGGCGAGCCGCTGGTGCGCAAGGGTTTCATGGCCTTGGTGGCCAGCCTGTCGCGACATCTGCGCTCCGGCGCCTTGGACGAGCTGACCCTGACCACCAATGGGTCGCAGCTCGAACGCTACGCCGCGGATCTGGCGGGCCACGGCGTTCGGCGGATCAACGTCTCGCTCGACACGCTGAAGCCCGACCTGTTCCGCGCCCTGACCCGGGGCGGCGACGTCGCGCGCGTTATCGCTGGGATCGACGCCGCCCAGGCGGCGGGGATGGCGGTCAAGATCAACACCGTCGCGCTCAGGCATGACAACGCCGGCGAGATCCCCGCGCTGATCCAGTGGGCGCACGCGCGCGGCTGCGACATCACCCTGATCGAGACCATGCCGCTGGGCGAGGTCGACCAGGATCGCACGGACCAGTTCCTCTCTCTCAAGGACGTCCGCCAGGACCTGTCGGCGTTCTGGACCTTGGAAGACATTCCCGACGCGACAGGCGGCCCAGCCCGCTATGTCCGCGTGGCCGAGACCGGCGGCCGGCTGGGCTTGATCACCCCGCTCAGCAACCACTTCTGCGACACGTGCAACCGCGTGCGCCTGACCTGCACAGGCACGCTGCACACCTGCCTGGGTCGCGACGACGCCAGCGACCTGCGCGCGGTGATCCGCAGCGGGGCCAATGACGCGGAACTGATCGACGCGATCTTCGCGGCGATCGGGTCCAAGCCCAAGGGCCACGACTTTCAGATCGCCGCCTCGCGTCCCGCCGTGGCCCGCCACATGTCGACGACTGGGGGCTGAAGGATGGCGCGGGTTCTCCTGTTTGGACGCCTGGCCGACCAGGCCGGCTGGCGCGAGCGCGAGGTCGAGGCCTTGGACCTGTCGACCCTGCGCGCCAGTATCGCCCGGACGGATCCGGACCTCGCCGGGGCGCTTGTCGCGCCCGGCGTGCAGGTCGCGGTGGACAAGGCCATCGTCCGAGGCGAGGCGGCGCTGTCGCCCGCCAGCGAGGTCGCCTTCCTGCCGCCCATGAGCGGCGGATGATCGTCACCCTGACGGACCAGCCGTTCGAGCCCGGGGCGCTTGTCACCGCCTTTTGCGCGGACCGTGATGAAACCGGCGCGGTGGCGACCTTCATCGGGCTCGCGCGCGCCGAAAAGGGAGCCGCCCGCGCGCTGGAGCTTGAGGCCTACCCGGGTTTCACCGATGCGGCGATCGGGCGGATCGCGCAGGACGCCGTCACGCGCTTCGCCCTGCAGGACGTCCACATCGTGCATCGTGTCGGCCGTATCGCGCCGGGCGAGGCGATCGTCTTCGTAGCGACGGCCGCCGCCCATCGCCGTGAGGCCTTCGAGGCTTGCGACTATCTGATGGACTATCTGAAGAGCCGCGCGCCCTTCTGGAAGAAGGAGCATGGTCCCGACGGTCCGCGCTGGATCGAACCCACCGCGCGCGATAGGACCGACGCCGAACGCTGGGATGAGGAGGCCTGAGTGTCCGAAGCGCTGAAACCCGGCGGCGGGATCAAGCCCGACCTGCCCTTCACGCCCGTTCGCGTCGCGGTGCTGACGATCTCCGACACCCGCGACGAGGCCAGCGACACCTCAGGCCAGATCCTGGTCGAGCGCATCAGGACCGCCGGGCATGAGCTGGGCGGCCGCGTGGTCGTGCGCGACGACATCGACCAGATCCGGGCTCAGGTTCGCTCTTGGATCGACAGCAAGACGGTCGATGCGATCGTGACCACCGGCGGGACCGGCCTGACCGGCCGTGACGTCACCGTCGAGGCGCTGGAGCCCTTGTTCGACAAGAAGATCGACGGCTTTTCGGTCATCTTCCATCTGGTCAGCTACGCCACCGTGGGCCTTTCGACCCTGCAATCGCGCGCGACGGCGGGCCTGATCGACGGCGTCTTCGTCTTCTGTCTTCCCGGCAGCAACGGCGCGGTGAAGGATGGCTGGGACAAGGTCATCGCCGCCCAGTTGGACAGCCGCCACAAGCCCTGCAACATGGTCGAACTGATGCCGAGGCTTCTGGAACGTTGAGCAAGCTCACCCATATCGACGACCAAGGGCGCGCGCGCATGGTCGATGTCTCGGACAAGGCGGCCACCGTTCGCGAGGCCGTGGCGACGGGTTTTGTGCGCATGAGCCCCGAAACCCTCACGCTGGCCATCTCGGGCTCGGGCCGCAAGGGCGACGTTCGCGCGGTGGCCGAATTGGCCGGTGTGATGGCGGCCAAGAAGACCTCGGATCTGATCCCGCTTTGTCATCCCTTGGCGCTGTCGAAGGTCGAGGTCGCCGTCGAACCGGCCGCCGACGGCCTGGCGGTGACAGCGCGGGTCAAGACAACGGGACCAACTGGCGTCGAGATGGAAGCCCTGACGGCCGCTTCGGTGGCCTGCCTGACGATCTACGATATGCTCAAGGCCGCCGAGAAAGGCATGGTCATCGAGACCGTTCGCCTTCTGGAAAAGACCGGCGGCAAGTCTGGCGACTGGAAAGCCGCCTAGACCTAGAGCTCTTTAGCTTTAGAGGCTCCCATCTAAACTCGACAGGCTTTAGCGCGCTACGCTGGCCCGGGCGCGCTTCAGGCCGGGACGCGCCGCCGGGGCGCCGGCCTCGTTCTGCTCGAGGGCCGCCAGCAGATCCGTCTTCAGCGTATTGAGCTTGCGTGTGTCGCTGACCTTGCCGCCTTCGGCCGTCTGAACATAGAAGGCGTCGACCGCCCGCTCGCCATAGCCGTCGATGTGGGCTGACTGGATGGACAGAGCGCTGTCGGCCAGGGTTTTGGCCAGGGCGTGCAGCAGGCCCGGACGGTCGCGTCCCGAGGCCTCGACCACCGTGGCGTCGTTGGAGGCGTCATTGTCGATCGTGACCGACGGGGCGATGGCGAAGGCGGCCGCACGCGCCAGTTCCGAGCCACGGCGGGGTTCAACCGCCAGGGCGTCACCCTTTCCGGCCGCTTCCAGAGCATCGGCCAGCCGACGAAGCGCTCGGGGATTTTCGCAACCAAACGGCGCGCCCATGACGTCCTGCACATAGAAGACGTCCAGGGCCTGGCCCTGGCGGGACGTGAACACGCGGGCGCCGACCACATTGCCGCCCAGAGACGAGATCGCCAGGGCCAGATCGGCGAACAGACCGCGCCGATCCTTGGCGGCGACGACCACCTCGGCCGCGTTGCTGCCCGGGCGGACCTGGCCCTCGGCCGCAGCGCCGCCCTGGATCGTCGCGCGACGGGCCAGTTCGGCGTGATGGAAGAGGTCGTCCTGCGAGAAGGCGCTGAAATAGGCGTTTTCCATCGCCGCCACCCAGCCCTTGGCGGCGGGATCCATTTCCAGCAGCGCGGCCCGCGCGGCCTCGGCCGTGCTCTCCTGATGGCGCTGCACATTGGCGGCGGCGTCGCTGCCGCGCCCACCGCGGAACACGGCCTCGGTGGCGTTGTAGAGTTCGCGCAGCAGCTGGCCCTTCCAGCCGTTCCAGACGCCCGGTCCCACGGCGCGGATATCCGCCACGGTGATCACCAACAGCAGTCGCAGGCGCTCGGGATTCTCGACGATCCGCGCGAAGGCGGCGACGGTGCCGGGGTCGGAAACGTCACGCTTCTGGGCGAAGTCGCTCATCACAAGGTGGTTCTCGACCAACCAGGCGACCAACTCGACCTTGCTGCGCTCGACACCCAGGCGCTCGCACGCGCTGCGGGCGCTGCGGGCGCCAGCCTTTTCCTGTCCGCCGACCCCGCCCTTGCCCGTGTCGTGCAGCAGCATGGCCAGGAACAACGACTCCCGGTCCTCGATCAGCGGCATGATCGAAACCGACAGGGGATGGTCCTCGACCAACTTGCCGGCGGCCATGTCGCCGATCACGCCAACCGCGCGCAGCGTGTGCTCATCCACCGTGTACGAGTGGTACATGTTGAACTGCATCTGTGCGACGACCCGGCCGAACTCCGGGACAAAGCGACCCAGCACGCCCGCATCGTTCATCAGGGTGAGGGTGCGGTAGCTGCGCTTGCCGCGCGCCAGCAGGTGCAGAAAGGCGCGGCAGGCGTCGGGGTCGCGACGAACCTTCGAGGTGATCAGCGGAAGGCTGCGGGTCACGGCGGTGAAGGCGTCGGGATGCAGATCAAGATCCCGCTCGTCGGCGATCTTGAACAGACGGATCAGGTTGACCGGATCGGTCTCGAAAATCTCTGGCCCGGCGATGTTGAGGCGACCGCCGTCCTCGTAGAATCCCTCGACGTCCAGCGCCTTGCGCTTGGGTCGTGCGCCCGGAAGGAATCTGGAGATGCCCTTGGGCTCGTTCTTGAAGTGCTCGGCTTCGAGCTTGGCCGAGAAGGCGCGGGTCAGGGTCCCGACCTCCTTGGCGATGAGGAAATAGCGCCGCATGAAACGCTCGACCGCCGGCGCATCGCCCCGGTCGCCGTAGCCCATGCGCCTGGCGATCTCCGGCTGCAGATCGAAGGTCAGCCGCTCCTCGGGTCGGCCGGTCGTGAAATGCAGATGGGCCCGAACCGCGTGGAGAAAGTCGAAGGCCCGGATGAAGGCCTTGATCTCTCGCGACGAGAACACCTCCATCTTGAAGACGTCCTCGGGCCGGTCGACTGGGTGCAGATACTCGGCGATCCACATCAGGGTGTGGAGGTCGCGCAGACCCCCCTTCCCTTCCTTGACGTTGGGCTCGACCATATAGCGGCTGGCGCCGGCGCGGGCCTGTCGGTCGTCGCGCTCCTTGAGCTTGGCGGCGACAAACTGGGCGCCGGTGGCCTTCATCACCTCGTCGCGGAAGCGCCGCTTCAGATCCTCGGCCAGACGCTCGTCGCCGGTGAGGCGCCGCGCCTCAAGGATCGAGGTGCGGATCGTGAAGTCTTCCTTCGAGAGGCGCACGCACTCTTCGATCGTGCGCGAGGCGTGGCCGACCTTGAAGCCCAGATCCCACAGCGCATACAGCATGTACTCGATCACGCTCTCGGCGTGCGGCGTCTGCTTGTAGGGTCGCAGGAACAGAAGATCGATGTCGCTGAACGGCGCCAGGGTTCCCCGGCCATAGCCGCCGACGGCCAGAAGGCACAGACGCTCGCCTTCGGTCGGATTGCGGGCCCGGAAGACGTGGACCGTCGTGAAGTCGTAGAGGGCCGTGATCACCTCGTCGGTGACCCCGCTGAGCAGACGACTGGTCTCGACGCCGCTGGCGCCGTTCTCCAGCCGCTCCTTGGCGATCATTCGGCCGCGGAACAGGGCCTGCTTGAGAATCTCAATGGCGCGGGCGCGCTGTTCGGCCTCATTGCCGATCGAATCCAGGGCGGCGGCCGAAAGCCTCGCCCGAAGGGCGTGACCGTCGACGACGTGTTCCAGGCGGGTGGGGCGAAGGCGACGGGGCATGCGGGTAATATGGTTACATCCTAGGCCCTGAGCAGACCCTTAAGACGATAAAGCGCTTCCAGGGCTTCGCGCGGGCTCATGCCGTCAATGTCGAGATCGGAGAGCGAGGTCTCGACCGCGCTCGGCGCCGCCTTGGCGGGCGCGGTCATGGACGTCGCGGCCACGGCCTGGCTCATCGCAAACAGCGGCAGATCATCCAGCTTGGCCGGCGACTGGTCCTTGCTCTCCAGGCGGTCCAGCACCTCGCGGGCGCGGACGACGACAGGCGCCGGCACGCCGGCCAGCTTGGCCACCTGAACGCCGTACGAGCGGTCGGCCGGACCGGGCGCGGCTTCGTGCAGGAACACCAGGTCGCCGTTCCACTCCTTGGCCCGGAGGCTGAGGTTGGAGACGAAGGCCATCCGCGTCTCCAAGGTCGCCAGCTCGTGATAGTGGGTGGCGAACAGGGCGCGGCTCATGTTGACGTCGTGCAGGGCCTCGGCGCAGGCCCAGGCGATAGCCAAACCGTCATAGGTGGCCGTGCCTCGGCCGATCTCGTCGAGAATAACCAGACTGCGCGCACCGGCCTGGGTGAGGATGGCGGCGGTCTCGACCATTTCCATCATGAAGGTCGAGCGGCCTCGGGCCAGGTCATCGCCGGCGCCGACACGGCTGAACAGGCGGTCGACCACGCCCAGCCGGAAGCTGGCGGCCGGCACGTAGCAGCCCGATTGGGCCAGGATCGCCAGGAGCGCGTTCTGGCGCAGGAAGGTCGACTTACCGGCCATGTTCGGGCCGGTGACGATCGAGAGGCGCGCGCCGGTCTCGCCAGAAGCGTCCAGGCGGCAATCGTTGGGCGTATAGGGCTCGCCCGCCCGCTTGACGGCGGCCTCGACCACCGGGTGGCGCGCGGCCCTGGCGTCGAAGGCCAGGGATGTATCGACGATCGGCCGCACGGCGCCGGCGTCCTCGGCCCATTCGGCCAGGCTGGAGGCGACGTCCAGGCGTGCGAGGGCCTCGGAGGCGATCTGGACGGCGTCGGCCAGCATCCGGGCCTGCTCGCGCCAGTCCTCGAAGGCGGCGACCTCCATGGCCAGAGCCCGCTCGGCCGCCTGGGCGATGCGGGCGTCCAGGTCCGCCAGTTCCACGGTGGTGAAACGCACCTGGTTGGCCAGGGTCTGGCGGTGGATGAAGGTGGCGTTCAACGGCGGCTGGAACAGCGGATCAGCCTTGCCCGCCGTCGCCTCGACGAAATAGCCGAGCACGCCGTTGTGACGGATCTTCAGCGGAACGCCGCTTTCCAGAGCGAGCTGCGACTCGAGCGCCGCAATCACCTTGCGGCTGTCGTCGCGCAGGTTGCGGGCCTGATCGAGTTCGGGGCGGACGCCCGAGGCGACGAAGCCGCCATCGCGCGCCAGGGCCGGCAGGTCGGGGCCAAGGCCCTGCTCCAGGGTGGCCAGGAACTGGGAAAGGCCCTCGTGCAGCGACGGCGTCAGGGCCTTGAAGACATGCTCAAGTTCGTAGGGCGGCGGCGAAAGCGGATCCGGCGACCCGCCGGCCATGCCGGCCAAGCGCTCACCGACCTTCAGGGTGTCGCGGATGCAGCCCAGGTCACGCGGACCGCCTCGGCCAAGCGCCAGGCGCGAAAGCGCGCGGGCCATGTCGCCGGCGCCTTTCAGCACCTCGCGCAGGCGCTGGCGCAGCTGGCGGTGCTCGACGAACCACTCCACCGCGTCCAGACGCTGGTCGATGGCGGCGACATCCAGCAGCGGACGCGCCAGACGCGAGGCCAGCATCCGCGCGCCGCCCGCCGTCACCGTGCGGTCGATGGCCGCCAGCAGCGAGCCGTTGCGGTCACCGCTTTGGGTGCGGTCGATCTCCAGGCTGGAGCGGGTGGCTGGATCGATGGCCATGACGTCGGCGTCGGCTGCTCGCCGCGGGGCTCGCAGCGCCGGCAGCCGACCCGCCTGGGTCATCTCCAGATGGGCGGCGATCAGACCCAGGGCCCCGATCTCGGCCGGCGACAGACCGCCAAAGCCGTCCAGGGTCTCGACGCCATAGAGGCGCTTCACCCGGGTCTCCGACGCCTGCGGCTCGGACAGCGCTGACGGCATCGGCTGCACCAGTCCGCCGCAGATCCTCAGGGTCTGCGAAAGGCTGTCGTCCGATAACAGGCGGTCAGCGACCAAGGTCTCGGACGGGGCCAGGGCGGCCAGGATCGGGGCGACCCCCTCCTTGGCGACGGCGAAGACCTCAACCTCGCCGGTGGACAGCTCGACCGACGCCACGGCCGCCTGGCCCGCGCGCAGGGCCACGGCCGCCAGGCGATTGGCGCCCCGGGCGTCGAGAAGCCCGTCCTCAGTGAGCGTGCCCGGTGTCACCACCCGAACGATGTCACGACGGACCACCGCCTTGGAGCCGCGCTTCTTGGCTTCGGCGGGGTCTTCCATCTGCTCGCAGACGGCGACCTTGAAGCCCAGGCGGATCAGCTTGGACAGATAGGCCTCGGCCGCGTGCTGCGGCACGCCCGCCATCGGGATCGGCTGGCCGTTGTGCGTGCCCCGGAACGTCTGACTGATGCCCAAGGCGGCGGCGGCCTTGTAGGCGTCGTCGAAGAACAGCTCGTAGAAGTCGCCCATGCGGAAGAAGATCAGCGCATCAGGCTGCCGCGCCTTCATCTCGAAGAACTGCTGCATCACCGGCGTCGCGCCGGTGGGGTCGATCTCGTGGGCTGGGGTTGGCGAGGCGTGGGCGTTCATCGCCCCGGAAACTACAGAGCGTCGCGGGTGGCGTTAAGGGGCGGCGTTAAGGAATTCCGGGAATGTCAGGCCAAAGGCACCAAGAGAGTGCTTGACGATTGATCGTCCGAAAGTTGAGCTGTCGCCATGAGCGCCGCCCATCAACCGCTTCCACCCAGGCCCGCTGTCATGGGCGCGTATCGACCCGACTGGTTGGAGAAGCCGTCGGGGGACGACATGGCGGCGTTCTACCCTCCCCGGGCGGCGCGTCGGGAGATTTCGGGCAAGGTGACGATGGTCTGTCAGGTGAAGGCCGACGGGCGGCTTGCGGACTGTCGCATCGCCAGCGAAACGCCGGAGGGAGAGCAATTTGGCCAAGCCGCTCTACGCCTGGCGCCCAAGTTCCGGATGATCCCGCCCGATGATCTTCGCCCGAACCCGGGCCAGGTGACCATTCCGTTGGTTTTCCAGATTCCTGAGCCTTCGCAGACGATGGGACTTGGCCCAAAGGACGCTCGGCTCCTCGTCCAAGGCGGCGCCGTCGTCGCGATCGTCTCGACGGTGCTGCTGTTGGCGTTCATCTGGATCTTAGGCCGCTATCACAATCGCGCGGCCCGCAGCAGAGCATCGAAGCCCTAGCTGCCCGTCACCTCTTCCCAGAAGCGCTTGGCCTTGCCGACGAAATTGGCCGACTTGGGGTTTTGCTTCTCGCCACAGAGACCGGCCAGCTCACGCATCAGTTCCTTCTGGCGCGCGGACAGGTGGGTGGGGGTCTCGACGAACAACTCGACCACCAGGTCGCCGCGCTGGCGGCTGCGCAGGGACGGCATGCCCTTGCCCTTAAGGCGGACGGTCTTGCCGGTCTGGGCGCCCTCGGGCACCTGGACCTGGACCTTGCATTCGCCATCGCAGTTTTCACCGCCCCGCAAACAGGGGGCCTCGATCTCACCGCCGAGCGCCGCCGTGGTCATCGGCACCGGCACGGTGCAGAGGAGGTCAAGGCCGTCGCGCTCGAACAGCTCGTGTGGGCTTACCGACAGGAAAATATAAAGGTCGCCGCGCGGCCCGCCGCGCGCGCCCGCGTCGCCCTCGCCCGCCAGGCGGATCCGGGCGCCGTCGTCGACGCCCGCCGGGATACGAACCGACAGGATGCGCTCGCGACGCACCTGGCCATGGCCATGGCAGTTGGAGCACGGGTCCAGAACCAAGCGGCCAGATCCGCCGCAGCGCGGGCAACCGCGCTCGACGGCGAAGAAGCCCTGGGTCGCGCGAACCCGGCCTGCGCCGCCGCAGGTGCCGCAGACGGTGGGGCTGGTGCCGGGCTTGGCGCCGGACCCTTCGCAGACCTCGCAGGTCATGGCGGCGGGGACGGTGATCTCCACCTCAGCGCCCGCATAGGCCTGCTCAAGGCTGATCTCCAAGTCGTAGCGCAAGTCCTGGCCGCGCTGCGGTCCATTGGACTGGCGACGGCCGCCGCCGAACATCTCACCGAACACGTCGCCAAAGACGTCGTTGAAGATATCGCTGGCGTCGAAACCCTGGCCGCCGAACCCGCCCGCACCGCCCTGCGGACCGTTGACGCCGGCGTGGCCGAAGCGGTCATAAGCCGCGCGCTTCTGGGGATCGGAAAGGACCGAATAGGCCTCGTTGATTTCCTTGAACCGCCCAGCCGCAGCTTCGCAGCCGCCGTTGCGGTCAGGGTGGTGTTCCATCGCCAGCTTGCGGAACGCGGACTTCAGACCTGCCTCATCGACAGTCCGGGTCACGCCGAGAATTTCGTAATAGTCGCGCATCGTCAGCGTCTGGCGCCCAAAAGGCCCACGAAAGTGGCGTTGTTACAGGGAGAGGTGGGATAGCCCCAGGCCCGGCGCAAGGCGCTCACGGACCCTAGGACAGCAGGTCGCGGCTGCGGAACGATCTTATGGCGATGGTTCCGCAGCGCGCGCATGACGGTCTTAAGCCGCCGGCTTGTTGTCGTCGACTTCCTCGAACTCGGCGTCGACGACGCCGTCGTCGGCCTTGGCGTCATCGCCGTCGGCCGAACCTTGTTGGGCGGCGTACATGGCTTCGCCCAGCTTCATCGAGGCCTGGATCAGGGCTTGGGTCTTGGCCTGGATGGCCTCGACGTCTTCACCTTCCAGAGCCGTCTTCAGCTCGGTGATGCCGGTCTCGATCGCGGTCTTCTCAGGCGCGCCGACCTTGTCGCCGTGCTCGGCCAGGGCCTTCTCGGTCGAGTGCAGGATCGCCTCGCCCTGGTTCTTGGCCTCGACCAGCAGCTTCTTCTTCTCGTCCGCAGCCTTGTTGGCCTCGGCTTCCTTGACCATGCGCTCGATGTCGCTGTCCGAGAGGCCGCCATTGGCCTGGATGCGGATCGAGTGCTCCTTGTTGGTCGCCTTGTCCTTGGCGTGCACCTGGACGATGCCGTTGGCGTCGATGTCGAAGGTGACCTCGATCTGCGGCACGCCGCGCGGCGCCGGCGGGATGCCCACCAGGTCGAACTGACCCAGGATCTTGTTGTCCTGCGCCATCGGGCGTTCGCCCTGGAACACGCGGATCGTCACGGCCGACTGGTTGTCGTCGGCAGTCGAGAAGGTCTGCGAGCGCTTGGTCGGGATCGTGGTGTTACGCTCGATCAGCGGGGTGAACACACCGCCCAGGGTCTCGATGCCCAGGGTCAGCGGAGTCACGTCTAGCAGCAGCACGTCCTTGACGTCGCCTTGCAGAACGCCGGCCTGAACGGCCGCGCCCAGCGCCACGACTTCATCGGGGTTCACGCCCTTGTGGGGCTCGCGACCGAAGAAGTCCTGCACCGCCTGCTGGACCTTGGGCATGCGGCTCATGCCGCCGACCAGGATCACTTCGTCGATGTCGCTCTTCTTGAGGCCGGCGTCCTTCAGGGCCTGTTCGCACGGACCGATCGTGCGAGCGATCAGGTCGTCGACCAGGGCTTCCAGCTTGGCGCGCGACAGCTTGATGTTCAGGTGCAGCGGGCCCGAGGCGTTCATGCTGATGAACGGCAGGTTGACCTCGTACTGAGCCGTCGACGACAGCTCCTTCTTGGCCTTTTCCGCCTCTTCGCGCAGACGCTGCAGAGCCAGCTTGTCTTTGCGCAGGTCGACGCCCTGCTCCTTCTTGAACTCGTCGGCCAGGTAGTCGACGATCCGAAGGTCGAAGTCTTCACCGCCCAGGAAGGTGTCGCCGTTGGTCGACTTCACCTCGAAGACGCCGTCGCCGATTTCCAGGATCGACACGTCGAAGGTGCCGCCGCCCAGGTCATAGACGGCGATCTTCTTGCCGTCGTTCTTGTCCAGGCCATAGGCCAGGGCCGCGGCGGTCGGCTCATTGATGATGCGCAGGACTTCCAGGCCGGCGATCTTGCCAGCGTCCTTGGTGGCCTGACGCTGGGCGTCATTGAAATAGGCCGGAACCGTGATGACCGCCTTGGTCACCGGCTCGCCCAGATGGGCTTCGGCGGCTTCCTTCATCTTCTGCAGGATGAAGGCCGAGACTTCCTGCGGGCTGTAGTCCTTGCCGTGGGCCTTGACCCAGGCGTCGCCGGTGGGACCCTTGACGATCTCGTAGGGCACCATGCCCTTGTCCTTCTCGACCACCGGATCGCTGGCGGTGCGGCCAATCAGGCGCTTGATCGCGAACAGCGTGTTGGTCGGGTTGGTGACGGCCTGGCGCTTGGCGGGCTGGCCAATCAGGCGCTCACCGTCCTCGAGGAAGGCGACGACCGACGGGGTGGTGCGAGCGCCTTCGGCGTTCTCGATCACCTTCGGGGTCTTGCCGTCCATGATGGCGACGCACGAGTTCGTGGTGCCAAGGTCGATACCGATAATCTTGCTCATCTTCGTACCTGTCGCTCCTTTAGGCGGACGGCGGTGACAAGGGCCTTCTCAGAAGCGCCCCGGTTTTTCTCGCTCCGTCCCCAGTGGCTTCGCACTCATTACGGTTCAAGTTCCGCACTCCGCGCCGTCGACGAAAATCGAACGGGCCGAATGCGTTGTGCGAAGTTGACGAGCCCGTCAACCCCGCTTCGAAGCCGGATATGGGGGATAGGCGCCGCCACGCAAGGCCATAACCCCTTCAGCCAAGGGGGAATCTGGCTTCGGGACGAAGAAAAATGGCCGCAAACGGCGCCGTAGCCGAGCATCATGGCCTTCGCTGGAACGGGTCTCGTCGACCACGGGGCGAAACCATGCATGATCATCCGCTTTGTGAAACATAGCCGGGTCCGTCAGGCTGCGACGGCGTCTGAGTTCTGGATGATGTTCAAGCCCCTCGCCGTCACACCCGGCTTTGACGTCTGGCCAGGTTTCCTGGATCTCCCAGCCCAGCGCGCTTTGGTCGATGCGGTCTTCGCCGCGGCGGAACAGGCGCCCTTTTCGAACTATGGGACCGCCTATGGAAAGGCGATGAGTGTCGCCATGACCGCGTTCGGGCCGCTGGGCTGGACCAGCGACGCCAGCGGATACCGATACGCCGACCGACACCCCGGCACGGGCCGACCCTGGCCTGAAATGCCCTCGGCGCTGCTCGATCTCTGGAAGCGGCTCGGCGACGCCGATACGCCCCCGGACTCTTGTCTGATCAATCTCTATCGGGACGGCGCCCGCATGGGCCTGCATCAGGATCGTGACGAGGCTGATCCCCGGTTTCCGGTGCTGTCGATCTCGCTCGGCGACACGGCCGTGTTTCGGATTGGCGGCCTTGACCGCAAGGATCCGACCCGGAGCCTGAAACTGTCCTCGGGCGATGTCTGCCGATTGTCGGGACCCGCGCGGCTTGCCTTCCACGGGGTCGACAGGATCCAGCCAGGCTCATCCAGCCTGGTCCCCGGCGGCGGCCGGATCAACCTGACTCTGCGAAAGGCGCTTTAGAGACCATCCCGAGAGACGACGGATCCGAGGCCGGACCAGATTTAGCGGCCTAGTTGTCTTTGACGTAGGGGACAAACTCTCCGAGCCGTATCCCGCCGTTGTAGCCCGGCCCCGCGCCACGCCCGCCATTGTCGCCGGTAAGCAGGTTATTGCCTTCGCACAGGTTCACGGCCTGATTGAGCATCAGCGCGTTGTTCGAGTTCAGATCCTCCAAGCCCGCCGTCGGCCTGTTCACATAGAGCGTTGGGCTGCCGCGAAGCCGGTAGACGATCGCGGTCCCCGTGATGATCTCGGTGGTGATGATCTTACGGACCTCGATGCACGGGATCGCGGCGCGAACCGTGCGGCCCTCCAAGATCTTGGCCAGCTTCTGTTCGCCTTTGGCGTCTTCGGCTTGAGCGCCCGACGCCATCGCGAGCCCCAAACTCGCCAAGAGGGCCAATGTTGTCGTTCTCTTGCCCACCCGCAGACTCCCCATCCGACTAGATGTCAGGAGACTCAACCACAAATAGTCCGACGTCAATCGCTGTCGTCAGCAGCTGTCGCGCATTTGCCCTTCAAGGTGGGCAGAGCGCCGGTTCTCGAGCGACAAGATCGATGGCGTAAAAACAAAGGGATCGCCCCTGTCGGAGCGACCCCTTTACAAATCCATCCTCTTGAAGGCGTCCGAGGCCTAGGCGTCAGCCGCGCAGCTTGCGCGTCAGCGTCTCCAGGTCGTGGTTCAGCGCGCTGTCTTCGGCGCGCAGGGCCTCGATCCGGCGCACCGCGTGCAAGACCGTGGTGTGATCGCGGCCACCGAAGCGACGACCGATATCCGGCAGCGAACGGGTGGTCAGTTGCTTGGCCAGCCACATGGCCGCCTGACGCGGACGCGCCACGGCGCGGTTACGGCGCTCGCTGAGCAGATCAGCCTGCTTCATGCCGTAGTGCTCGGCGGTGGCCTTCTGAATGTCGTCGATGGTGATGCGCTTCTCGCCCGAACGCAGGTGCGGACGCAGGATCGCCTGCACCTCGTCCAGGGTCATGCGCGAGAGGCCTTCACCGGCGCGCGCCGAAAGGGTGTTCAGCGCGCCTTCCAGCTCACGGACGCTGTCCGTGAAGCGGTCAGCCAGGAACTGCATGACCTCGGGACGCATGCTCGGCTCGAAGCCATGGGCGGCGGACAAGGTCTGGATCTTGCGCTCAAGAATGCCGAGGCGGAGATTGCGGTCCGCCGGCTCCAGGCCGCAGACGAGGCCCGCCGACAGGTGCGAACGCAGGTGAGCGTCCATCTCGGTCATCGCGGACGGCGGACGATCGGCCGAGAACACGACGCGACCACCCTCCCCGACCAGAGCGGTCAGGGTGTGGAACAGCTCTTCCTGCGTCGACTGCTTGCCAGCGATGAAGTGCACGTCATCGATGATCAGCAGATCCGCCGCGCGCAGCTCTTCCTTGAAGGCCGCCGTCTGGCGATCCATGACAGCGCGCACGAAGGTCGACAGGAAACGCTCGGCGGTCAGATAGACCACGCGCTTTTCCGGCGCATTGCGCATGGCTTCCCAGGCCAGGGCGTTCAGCAGGTGCGTCTTGCCGAAACCGTAGGGGCCGTGGAACAGCACGGGATTGAAGTGACCGTCCGCCCAATTGGCGATCCGCCGCGCCACGGCGTGCGCGAACTCATTGGCCGGGCCCGGGACGAAGGTCTCGAAGGTGAAGCGTTCCTGCAGGCCCTGGGTGCGCGGCGACTTGGCGCTGGGCGCCACAACGCTCGGCGCGTCGGAGGAGACGGGCAGGACGATTTCGATCGGTTCAGCGGCCATAGCCTTGGGGGCCGCCTCGACATAG
Source organism: Caulobacter vibrioides (assembly GCF_002310375.3). GTDB lineage: Bacteria > Pseudomonadota > Alphaproteobacteria > Caulobacterales > Caulobacteraceae > Caulobacter > Caulobacter vibrioides_D. The sequence goes on along the minus strand of NZ_CP023315.3, from coordinate 5,975 downwards.
ACGCCTGCGGCGGCTTCGAACTCGAGGCGCGACTTCAGGTCGATGCGACGACCGGTCGCATCATGAGCGGCCCACAGTTCGCCAATACGCCGCCAGGCGCTGCGACGGATCCAGTCGCGGGCGATGCCCGTAGACGTCACGAGGACGACGTCGCCGGTGGCGGCTTCGCGCAACATGGCCGGCGCGATCCACGACCCGAAGGCCGCGTCACCCAGCTCGCGCTTCAACGCCACGCAAACTTTCGACCACACGTTCGCCGCCGGCTCGCAAGCCGCCGCGATCGCCGCCGAGAAGTCCTGGCTGGCAACCCCGCCCTTCATGGTCATTCGTCCACCGCCTTGCACAAAAACAATCGCCGCATAATTCAGCCGCCGCCCCCCATGGCGCGCGACCGTTTTTCCCAACGCACACAGGTTCTTACTCGGCGAACACGATGGGTCCGCCGCCGCCTTGTTTCGTCCAAGACTGGAAGAGCGTTGAGGCCCTTAAACTAGCCAGCGGAGGGGGCCGGTCAAACGGAAAACTTGCGTCCGATCGCGGATATTTCTGTTGACTCGCGAGAGCCCCTCGCCCCGCAAGGGAATAGCGTCACCGACTACTCAGATCACAGATTGCAACACTAGAAATAGAGCGTTGGATTCAAAGCAAAAGCCGACCAGGTCTCCCTGATCGGCTTCTGTAACTATTTGAAAAGATTAGACGAACGAGGTTCGTCCAGAATCTTGACTAGGCTGCGGCCTTGTCCAACTTCTTCAGACGCGCGGCCAGACGCGAGACCTTGCGCGAGCCCGTGTTGGGGTGAACCACACCCTTCGAAACGGCGCGCATCAGCTCGGACTGAGCCTCGACGAACGCGGCCTTGGCGACGGCCACGTCACCCTTGGCGATCGCGTCTTCGAACTTGCGCAGGAAGGTACGAACGCGCGAGCGGCGAGCGGTGTTGACTTCGGTGCGGCGAGCGATCTTGCGGATCGCTTTCTTGGCGCCGGGATTATTGGCCATTGGTCGGACCTTCAAACGGACAGCCGCGCGGGCGGCCGCGAAGCAGGTGGAAATGTGAGCGCGCGGATATACGGGAAGCGCTGGCCGGGGTCAACGGTCCACAGGCAGGATTCCCGAGGCCGCTTCGCCGTCACCGTTTCGGTTCTGGATCACGCGCCCTTGAACGCGGGTTTACGCTTCTCGACGAAGGCTGTCATGCCTTCCTTCTGATCTTCGAACGCAAACAGCGAATGGAACAGTCGACGCTCCAGCGCCACGCCGGTTGTCAGGGTCGTTTCATAGGCGGCTTCGACCAATTCCTTGTTCATAGCCACGGCCAGCGGCGACTGACTGGCGATCTTCGCGGCGATCGCCAGGGTCTCATCGATCAGGCTGTCGGCGGGGAAGATGCGCGACACCAGACCCGAGCGCTCGGCTTCCTCTGCGCCCATCATCCGGCCGGTCAGGATCATGTCCATGGCCTTGGACTTGCCGACAAAGCGGGTCAGACGCTGAGTGCCGCCAATGCCAGGCGCCACGCCCAGATTGATCTCTGGCTGGCCGAACTTGGCGGTGTCGGCCGCCAGGATGAAGTCGCACATCATCGCCAGCTCGCAACCGCCGCCCAGCGCGTAGCCGGCGACCGCGGCGATGATCGGCTTGCGGCACTGTTCGATCGCCCGCGCGCCAGCGGTGAAGAAGTCGGCCTTGAACATCTGCGCATAGGTCTTGTCCGACATCTCCTTGATGTCGGCGCCGGCGGCGAAGGCCTTGGCCGAGCCGGTCAGCACAATGCAGCCCACGCCGTCATCGGCCTCGGCCGCCGCCAGCGCCTGTGCCAGTTCGCCGAGCAGAGCGGTGTTGAGGGCGTTCAGCGCCTCAGGCCGGTTCAGGCGGATGAGGGCGACGCCCGGCGCGCTTTCCGGCGCCTCGACGATCAGGGTCTGGAACTGGGCCATCATAGTCTCCTGCTTGAGCAGGCGCAGTTATAGAGAGCCCGATGGCGTTGGGGAGCCCCCCCGACCGCCCAAGTCGGCGCGTAGCTTCGCCCGCGATCAAGGCTGACGACCAGAAACCGATCGGGTCGCCGCTAGCCTTCGGCGGGGACGACGCCGAACTGGATCCAGAGCGCCTTGTCCTTGAGGTTCTTGCGGACCCAGGCCGCGTGAATCTCCCGCTCGGCGTCGGTGGAGCGCGGCGCGAGCGGTCGGGGGCGGGCGCCATAGGCGCCTTGAACCGCAGCCGAAACCGCCAAGACGCCAACCGAATGGGTCAGCTCCAGGGCGCGTTCCTTACCGCCCTGAAGCTCCAGATAGACCTCGGCCAGCAGGTGGGCGTCGATCAGGGCGCCGTGCTTGTCGCGGCTCTCCAGGCTGATCTTGAACCGCTTACAGAGCGCGTCGAGCGAGTTGTACATGCCCGGAAAGCGCTTCTTGGCCATGGCCAGGGTGTCGACCCAGCGCTCCTCGTGGATCGGGGCCTTGCCGCACTTTTCCAGTTCGAAATTGACGAACTGGCGGTCGAAGGCGGCGTTGTGGGCCACCACGACGCTGTCGCCGACAAAATCCAGGAAGCGATCGGCGATCTCGTGGAACTTCGGCTTGCCCGTCAGGAAGGCGCTGGACAGGCCGTGCACCTTCTCGGCCTCGGCCGGCATGTCGCGCAACGGGTCGCAGTACTCATGGAAAGAGCGACCGGTGGGCATGAAATCGACGACCTCGATACAGCCGATTTCGACCAGGCGGTCGCCGGTCTTCGGGTCGAAGCCGGTGGTTTCGGTATCGAGGATGATCTCGCGGGCCATGGCCCCTTCCATGGAGCCGTTCGCGGTCGGCTTCAAGCCGAGCGGGCGGTTCTCAACAGAGTCAGAAGGTCGCGGACCTGCTGGCGGGCGTGATCGAGGCCTTGCCCTGTGTCGATGACGAAATCGGCGCGTGCGCGCTTCTCGGCGTCTGGCGTCTGGCGGGCCAGGATGGCCTCGAACTTCTCCGGCGTCATCTCCGGGCGGGCCAGGACCCGCGCGCGCTGAACATCGGCCGGAGCCGACACCACCACCACCCTGTCGACCCGCTTTTCGCCGCCCGTTTCGAACAGCAGCGGGATGTCGAGCACGACGATTTCATGGCCCTCGGCCTTGGCCTGCTCAAAGAAGCCGATGCGGTGGGCGCCCACCAGCGGGTGGACGATCGCCTCCAGCTTGGCGAGGGCCTCGGAATTTCCAACGACCTGGGCGCTCAGCTTGGCTCGATCGATCGCCCCGTTCACGACGACGCCGGGAAAGGCCGCCTCAACCGGCCCCACGGCGGCTCCGCCCGTCGCGTACAGGGCGTGGACGGCCGCGTCGGCGTCATAGACCGGCACGCCTTCGTCCTGGAACATCTTGGAGGTCGTCGACTTGCCCATGCCGATCGAACCGGTCAGCCCAAGGATCAACATTTCAGACCTCGCCCAGGAGCTTGAGCGCCAGGACCCGAACGTCGACCGCAGGGGAGGGGGCCTGACCATAGATGGCTTCAAAGGTGGGGATCGCCTGACGCAGCAGCATCTCCAGCCCGTCCACCGTGCGGCGACCAGCGGCCTCGGCGCGGCGCAGGAACTCGGTCCGCAGCGGCTTATACACCATGTCCATCACGACGGCGGTCTTGGGGGTCAAGGTCAGGTCGGCGGCGGGGCCTGACCCACCACCCAGACCTAGGGAGGTGGCGTTAATGACCAACCCCGCTTCGGGCAGCAGGGCGGGGAGGGCGTCTTCACCCTTGGCCACGACCCTCTCTCCGAACGTGTCGGCCAGCTCCTCGGCGCGCGCGACAGTGCGGTTGACGACAGCTATGCGCGGCGCGCCGGCCAGCAGCAGGGCCGCAACCGCCCCCCGGGCCGCGCCGCCGGCGCCGAGAATGACCACCGGTGCGGCCGTGACGTCGAAGCCCGGCGCCTGGATTGCGATCGCGCCCAACAGGCCCGGACCGTCGGTATTGTCGGCATGGACGCGGCCGTCCTCACTGAACAGCAACAGATTGGCCGCCCCGGCCATCCGCGCCAGATCGCTGGCGGTGTCGGCGACGGCCAGCGCCCGTTCCTTGAAGGGGATGGTGACGTTAAGCCCGCGCACCGCGCCGCCCCGCAAACCATCGACAAAGGTCTCGAACTGATCCGCCGCCGGGGCGAATGGAACATAGGCCGCGTCGAGGCCGGCCGCTGCGATCCAGGCGTTGTGGATCACCGGGCTCATCGAATGGGTGATCGGCTGACCGCAGACGCCGCCGACAATGGCGCCGCCGGTGATGACATGGCTCATGCCGCCAGGGCTCCATGAAGGCGCAGGAAATCGAGCAGACCGACCAGAGGCAGGCCCAGGATCGTGAAATAGTCGCCGTTGATCTCGTCGAAGAGCTGAACGCCCTCGCTCTCCAGCTCATAGCAGCCGACCGACCAGAGCAGCGCCTCGCCGCGACGCTCTATATAGCGGTCGAGCCAGGCGTCGCTGAAGGGTCGCACCGACAGCTTGGCGGTCTCGACGATCCGCCAGATCGGCCGGCCGTCCCGCGCCACGACCACGGCCGAGTGCAGTTTGTGGGTGGTTCCGCGCAGCTCAAGGAGGCGGGCGCGGGCTTCATCCAGCGAACCGGCCTTGTCGATCAGGTGCCCCTTCAGGTCGAGGGTTTGATCAGCGCCGATCACTAGGCCTGGCCGCTTGGTCGAGACCTTGACGGCTTTCATCTCGGCCAGGGCGTCGGCGATGTCGCGCGGCGTAACGTTCTCGGCGAGCAGCCCGGCCTTGGCGGCGTCCTCATCGACCCCAGGGCTGACGGCCTCGAAGAGGACGCCGGCGTTCTTCAGGATCATCTGGCGCGCCGAACTCTGCGAGGCCAGGGTGACGGGCGTCAGGCTCATCCCAACACCTCGACCTTGCCGCGTCCTCCGGACAGCAGGTTAATCACCGCCGCCGCCGTCTCCTCGACAGAGCGACGCGTGATGTCGATCACCGGCCAGTTCTGGCGTTCGAACAGGCGACGCGCGGCGATGATCTCCTGGCGAACCGCGTCAGAGTCCACATAGTCGCTTTCTCGGTTCTCTTTCAGCGAGAGTAGGCGGTTGCGACGGATCTGGATCAGTCGATCCGGCGAAGTGACCAGACCCACGATCAGGGTGTTCTTCAGTTCGAATAGTTCCGGGGGCGGCGGCCGGCCCGGAACCAAGGGCACATTCGCCGCACGCACGCCCCGATGGGCCAGATAGATGCAGGTCGGCGTCTTGGAGGTGCGTGACACGCCCACCAGGATGACATCGGCTTGGGTCAGGTCCTGACCTCCCTGGCCGTCATCGTGGGCGATGGCGTAGTCCAGGGCTTCGATACGATCGAAATAGTCGTTGGTCAGGGCGTGCTGGGCGCCGACGCGGGTCGATATCCGCGCGCCGAGATAGCGGGACATGGCGCTGATCACCGGATCGAGCGCGGCGATGCACGGCATCTCCAACTTGCGACAGCCTTCCTCGAGGGCGGCGCGCAGGCCCGGATCGACGATGGTGTGCATCACCACCCCCGGCGCCCCGGCGATCTCCTCCAGCGCCCGATCTAGCTGACGGGTGGAGCGCACCAACGCATAGATGTGCTCGATCGGCAGGATGTCGGTGAACCGCGCGCAGACTGCCCGCGCCATCGCGTTCAAAGTCTCGCCGGTGGAGTCCGAAACAAGGTGGATATGGAAATAGGTCGCAAAGCGCGGCGGCAGCCTTTCGCCCTCGCCCTGAGCCAGACTCTCCTGTGGATCATCCGTTAACGGTTGCTTAACCACTTGCCCTGCCTCTGGGGACGTCCGGGCGCCGAACAGCCCCGAAGACGTCGTGACACGGCGCCGCTGTGATCAACGGTCGCATTGCTCGCCTACCATCCCCAGGCGTGCGCCGCATCCCCCGAAGTCTGAATCCTAGTTGTCCCTAGGGCCTGAAAGAGTCTGGCAAGGGGCTTTTCGCGCCCGGCGCGACGTTAAGAATTC